>CBDCKR010000002.1:0-1630000 GCA_965218325.1 Longimicrobiales bacterium | reverse complement strand
GGTTCGGTGGATAGAGCCGATATTCGTCGCTGTACGGGTAGAGGAGGGACAGGGCCTGGTCCTCGAATCCGTCGACGGCAAGCCGAAACCCATAGGGGGCCTCGGTCGACGTCTCCAGGGCGTACCTTCCCCGATAGGTACCGGGGCCGACTTGGTCGAGCACCAGGGCAGCCCGCTCGCCCCCCGGCTCGACAACCTCCAGGCGTGGAGCCAAGTCGGTCTGGTAGGCGCCCTCTTCGGTCACGGCGCTCACGGTCACGATGGCCTCGTTTCCGACCCGTTCGATCTGAAAGTCGACCTCCTCCCCTTGGTCGCGCCTCATCGTTTCCCGGACGAGCTGGGACCAGAATTTCCCGTAACCGGGCCAGGTGAGCCAATCCGCCGCCCAGCGGTTCTTCACGTCGGACGTGAATGCCGCCGCCTTGCCGAGCCCGTAGTGCCAGCGGGCCAGGATCGGCGCCGAGGCCTCCGAGGCGAGCAGCACTTCGGCGTTCTCTTTGGCCTGCGTGTTGACGTAGCCTCTCAGAGGCGGCGCAGAGCGGAGGTCGAGGCCCGTGAAGGCTTCGACGCTGTGGGCGACCGTCGTGTGAGCGACCTCCTCGATCAGGGTCTGCTGCGAGGCGATCTGAGTCTCCTGAATGAAGACCTGCGGCACCCTGGCCGCGTCGCGGATGAAGTAGCTGCGACCGTTCCCCCACTCGGCGATCTCCCCAAGAAGCTCCCGGTCCGCCTCCTCTCCCACGGCGACCGTGGACACCGTGATGTCGTCGTCGGCCATGGACGTAACAAGCGCCTCGTACTCGTCGGGGTAGGTCTTGCCGTCGGACAGCAAGATGATGTGCCTCACCTCGGCATCGCTCCCGCCGAGCGCCTCGAAGGCCGTCTCGAGGGCCGGGTAGATGTTGGTCTGTGCGCTGGCGATGATCCGGTTGATGAAGTCGCTGATCCGCGGCTTGTCGGTCGCCAGCTGGAGGGGCACCGTGGAGTGCGGTGTGTCGTCGAACGTGATCAGACCGAAGCGGTGGGTCGGCTCGAGCAGGTCGAGCGCCGCCTTCGCGGCTTCCTTAGACAGCTGCAGCTTGGGGCCGACCATGCTGTACGACTTGTCCAGCACGATGACGAGCGAGAGGTCCTTCCGTTGCTCGGTGATCTCGAACCAGATCGGGAGGGCCTCTTCGATCGGTGTTTCCGCGTAGCCGTCCTCGCCGAAGCTCGACTCCCCTCCGGCGAAGATCAAGCCGCCGCCCGAGTCCCGGACGTAGGCGAGGATGGCGTCCATCTGGGCCGGAGTGAGCCGGTGGCTGGCAACGTCGCTCAACAGGACAAGGTCGTAGGCCTCGAGCCCCGCGACCGTGGAAGGGATGGACTCGGGCCCGCCGAGGACCACCCGCATGCTCTCGCCCACGAGCGCGTCGCGCAGGAAGCGGGCGCTGGCCAGGCGGCCTTCCACATAGAGAATGCGGGGTCGCGGGCCGACCCAAACCGATTGCGCGTGCATATCGTTCTGCGGAAACGGATCGCTCGCCGCCTCGAGGCGACCCGAGATCGTCACGCTCCCCTCCGCCGGGACCCTCACCTCGAAGGGGATCGTGTTCAGGCCAGGCTGAAGCTCGACCCGCTTGGATTCGAGGGTGGTGCCGTTGCCGAGCACCTCCACGGTGGCCGAGGTCGCCATTCGGCTGAAGACCTCAACCGTCGGCGCGATGGGCTCCTGCCGGCGCATGTCGAGAGGCACGTCGATGGCCTCGATCCAGCTGTCGCCTTCGCCCCTGACGGTTGCGGGCATCGCGAAGATGCGCACCCCGGACTCCTGTGCCTGGCCCACGATCCGGCTCAAGTCGCCGGCGTTCTCATTCCCGTCGGTGATCAGGACGAGCCGCTTGAGGTACCGCGGGTCGAAGCTACGGAGAGCCTGGGCGACCGCCGCCTCGAGGTCGGTGGCGCCCTGACCGATGGAGCCGTTGGCGCCGTCCGCCGAGACCTCCACCCCTCGCATCGCCTCGGCGCTCTCGGCGCTTTGAGCGGAGCCGCCGAACGCGATGAACCCGCTGTGGTCGGCCCCTCCGGACGCGGCTGACGAGGCAATCCAGTCGATGGCGGTGTCGATGAACGTCGGATCGATGCTGCTGGACACATCGAGCGCGTAGATCACCGAGATCCACTTCCCCCCTCGGTGCCAGACCGGCTGGCTGAGCGCCAGCGTGAGCAACGCGACAAGACCCGTGCGGGCGATGGCCGTCGCTCGCAGGTGCCGACCCGACAACCCGACGGCGGTGTGCCGCGTCATGCGCCAAGCGAGCGGAATCACGACGACGGCCAAGAGGAGAGGCCAGAAGTGGCTGAGGGTGATGCTCACACCGTCCACCTGCGATGGTAGGTGAACCACTCCAAGATCACGAGTCCCATGGCCACCCCGAGAAGGACGACCCACAGCTCCCCGCTCCTCGTCGGATCGCCCGCCGCTCCCAGCACCTCCGGAGACCCAGCGGCACGGTCTTGGGGGCTGAAGCTCGAGGCGTTGATGGCCGTCCGCTCCCGGTCGAGGACGCTCACCGAGACTCTGACGCGGCGCGAACCGGCCGCGACCGTGTAGAGGCCCGGTGCATCGGCAACGAAGACCGTGCGATCCGAGACCTGGGAGGCTGTGATCTCCTGGCCTCCCAGATCCGTGACCTCCCCCCCGGCCAGCGGGACCTCGACGCGGCCCGGGCTCCTTGGCATCGCAGCCCGCTCGTCCATCGTCCAGCTCAGGACGTTGCGCAAGAAGATCGGAAACGCGGGCTGGAGCGCGAAGTTCGAGTCTTCCAGAGCGAACGCCGCCCGGATCACCTTCGAGGGCGCCTCGGTGGCGATGATGAGCGGCAGCTCGTCCGACCCGACGATGACCTCCATGCCCGTGTCGGGGGTGTCGTTCGCCTCCGGATCCGCCCCGCCCTCCTCTCCCGCGGGATCATCGGCAGGCAGGCCGAATCGCACGGCCCGGTCCACCCTCAGGTCCTCCAACGAGACGAAGCGCGTGAGCGGGTGCTCGGAGTTTCTCCCCGAGACCGGCGGCGAAGTGATGACGGCCACGGTGGGCGCCAACCAGCCTACGTTCGGTGGAAGGAACAGCAGCGACGGACCGGGGGGCGGCTCTTCGGGTGCCCAGCGGTCGAAGATGTACAAGTCCGCCCTCGCCCGTGGGTCGTACTCGTCCGGAGTGAGCGAGCTGACCCTCAGGCGCGGCTCCTCCGCCAAGGCGCTCTCGAGGTACACGCTTCCCGGCGTCACGAGTGCGATGCGCGTGAGGCTCCGAACTGGCAAGAACGAAAACGCCAGATCGTCGACGGTGAATGCGTCGCCCTCGCTCGTGGCTGCCGCTCGGACGGGCCCCCGATCGAAGGCGGCGAGCTCGATCGTGCGCCTGCGCGACTCCCCTGCCTGGAGCGTCAGGGTCTCTCGCAGCCCACCCTCGCTCACTCCGCTCACACGCACCGAGACCTCCTTGGGTTCGAGCGACGCGTTCGTGATCTCGAGAAAGGCCTGGTACTCCAGAGGAGCCGAAGGCACGGCCGCGACCTCGAAGGCCGTGATGCCCACGTTGTCCGCCGGATCGTAGACCGAGATCGCCTCGGCTTCGGGCGGGACGTCGTCCACCATAACGCCGTCGGAGATGAAGTAGAGCGGCCCGTCCAGCTCCGGCGGCGTCGGGAATTGGGGGGAAGCGCCCAGCGAGACGCCGAGGCCGTCTAGGACCTCCAGGGCGGACCTTCGGTCACCGGGGCCGCGGGTCGGCGCCTGGCCAGACGTGTCGAGGATGAGGAATTCGCCGTCGACACTCCCCTCCCGCATCAGCCCCTTGGCCAGGGCCACCGCGTGGTCCCAGCGGGTGAAGCCGTCCGTGGTCAGAGCGGCCATGGTGGCGGAGTTGTCCATCACGATCGTCATGCGGGGGATCTCTCCGCCGGACCAGTGGAACTCCGGACGCCCCAGCGCCGCTGCAACCGACAAGCCGATGGTCAGCGCGACGATCACGGAGATCCACCAGCGAAGTCGGTCGAGGAACGTGCTCCGGCGCTTTTCCTTGAGCAGGCGGTCCCAGAGCAGCTTGGACGGCACCACGATCCGCCGCGGCGGCGGCTTAAGCCAGTAGAGCACCCCCACCGTGGCCGCCGTCCCGGCCAGGAGCAGCCCGGCGAGCAGAGGGCTCATGGACAGGAAGCTCACCCGAGGAACCTCCCCTGCCTGAAGACTTGGAGGATGAGGTCCTCGAACGGTACCTCAGTGGAGGTCTTCAAGTATCCCCATCCATATTTCCGGCAGTAGGCGCTCAACTCCTCGCAATGCTCGTTGAACTTGTCCCGGTACGCGTCCAGGAGCCCGGGCGTCACCTTCAGCCGCTCCGTCGTTCCGAGCTCTGAGTCCTCGAGGAGGACCTCGTCGGGCAACTGCGGCCGGACCTCCTCGGAGCTGTAGACGTGCACCGCGAAGAGGTCTTGCCGGAAGTAGCGGAGCAGGTCGAAGGCCTTCTCGAAGCCGGTCTCATCGAGGAAGTCGGAGACGACGACGACCAACCCCCGGCGGCGCCGAACCGAAAAGAAGCTCTTGAACGCCCGTTCGATGCACGTCGCGCCGGCGGGCTCGACCGACTCGAGGAATCGGAAGGCGTGCCACACCTGGTTCTTCCCGCGCCGGGCGGACATCTCCTGGGCGATTCCGTCGGCGTAGCCGATCAAGTTGACCCGGTCCAGGTTGAGGAGTCCGATGTAGCAGAGCGCCGCCGTGATCTTCCGGGCGTAGTCGTACTTCAGAGGCTCACCGTGATCCATGGACCGGCTCGCATCGAAGAAGATGTAGATCGGGAGATCCGCGTCTTCCTCGAACATCCTCAGGATGAGCCTGTCCAGACGCAGATAGGTGCGCCAGTCCACGTTCTTGGTGTCCTCTCCCGCGACGTACTGGCGGTAGTCCGCGAACTCGATTCCCGAGTCGGTCTTCTTCTTGGCACGATGCTCACCGTGAAGGTGGCCCGGAACCATGTAGTTCGAGACGAGGTTCAGGTATTCGAGTTTCTTGAGGAAGTCGTCGTCGAAGAGGGTCCCGTTCTCACTCATGCGCTCAGGCGTCCCTCCCCTGGAGGCCCATCACACGAGCGCTCGGAAACGGCGGCGAAGCGCTCGTAGACTACTCCGTGGGCTCCGGCACATCATTCATGATCGCGGTGAGGATCGTGTCCGGATCGATGCGCTCGGCCTCGCCCTCGAAGCTGAGTAGCACACGATGACGCAGCGCCGGCAGCAGCATGGCGCGCACGTCCTCGCACGACACGTGGACCCGCCCGTTCAGCAGGGCGTTCACCTTGCCCCCGATGACGAGCGCCTGGGTGCCGCGCGGGCTGGCGCCGAAGCGGACGTAACGATTGGTCATGGGGTGGGCGTGCGGGGTGTCGGGGTGCGTGGCCAGCGTCAGCCGGATCGCGTAGTCCTGTACAGGCCGGGCGATCGGTACGGAACGAGCCGTATCGCGCATCACTAGGATCTGATCCCGGGCCAGCACCCTTCCTGCTTCCGGCTCTTCTCGGCGGGTCGTGCGGTCCATGATCTCGTGCATGTCTTCGGGCTCGGGATACGCGATCCGGAGCTTGTAGAAGAACCGGTCGAGCTGGGCCTCCGGCAGGGGGTAGGTCCCCTCCATCTCCAGCGGATTCTGCGTGGCGAGGACGAAAAACGGAGGCTCGAGCTTGTGCGTCGTCGTGCCCACCGTGACGCTGCGCTCCTGCATGGCCTCCAGGAGCGCCGACTGCGTCTTCGGCGTGGCGCGGTTGATCTCGTCGGCAAGCAGAATGTTCGTGAAGATGGGGCCCGGTTGGAATGCGAGGTGCTTCTCGCCGGCGTCGCTCTCGTGGACCACGTCGCTTCCCACGATGTCGCCGGGCATGAGGTCCGGCGTGAACTGCACCCTCGAGAAGTGCAGGTGAAGGACGTCGGCGACCGTGGCAACGATCTTCGTCTTTCCGATCCCGGGAATCCCTTCCAGCAGTACGTGTCCCTTGGCCAGAAGGCTGATGAGGGTCCCGTCGATGATCTCCTTGTTTCCAACGATGACCTTGGAGATCTCCGCTCTGACCTGCAGGAATTGGTCGGTGAACAGCTCGATCTGGTTGGCGATTTCGGTCGTCATTTAGTTCCCACGGGGCCGTATGGCCAAGAAGTACCGTTTCACGAGGCTCCGGTAGCGCCACGGGATGCGGTCGACGCTGAGCGCCGATCCCTCGGCATAGCTCGAGGGGCCCTGGACGTCGCGATACTGCAATGTCGACGTTCCTGTTGGCTCGCGCTGCGGAAGACGTCGTCGGGGTCGGGCTCCTCCTCGGGCTCGGGGTCGGGCTCGTCCACGATCTCCATCGCCAGCTGCACTTCCAGAGTCGTGGGGGCACCGAACTCCTGCTCGCCACCCATGGGCTCGCTGGTCGCGTGGCCCGGAGGACCGCTCGGGTTCTCCATCTCATTGCCGCCGCCCGACTGCTGCACCTCGTCGGAGGGCATCGCCATGCCGGCTTCGGCCGCCTGGTCGCCACCCGCCTCCCCCTCTTGCATCCCCAGCAGCTGCTGCATGCCCGTCGTCTGCTCCGTGGTCGCCTGCTCCATCGCCTGCATCCGGCGTGAAGCCTCGTTCCTTCCTTCTTGCGCCTCTTGGCGCCGCTCCATGTCCCGCATTCGTTCGGCGGCCTCCTCTAGGGCCTCCCGTGCCTCACCCATCTCCTGGTTCTCCATGGCCTCGGCAGCCTCCTGCAGGGACTCGAGGAGCTCCTCGAGCGCCGGGAGATCGGACATGGATGCCTCCCTGAGCTGCTCCATCAGCTCGGAAGCCTCCTCTTCCGTCAGCTCAGAGAGGTTCTGCGACAGCTCCCGCATGAGCTCGGATGCCAGAGCCAAGTCCTCGTCTTCTATCGCCTCGGCCAGATCCCTGAGCTGTGTCGACTCGTCGAACTCTTGGGCGAGCTCGGTCAACGCCTCCTGGAGGGCGTTCATCTCGAGGTTGCCCTCCTCGAGGATGCGTTGCGCCTCTCTGAGATCGCGAAGCAGCTCCTCCATGGTGAGCTGCTCGGCCGCGAGCTCCTGGAGCGTCTCCTCGAGCTGAGCCAGGGCTTCCGAGTTCTCTTCGAGCTCTTCGGCACCCTCTACCAGATCCCGAATGTCCTCGAGCTGCTCGGCCCGCGCCTGTGCGACGGCTGCGGAGTCCGAGGCCGCCGCGAAGGTCATGAGAGGTCCTTCCATTGGGACCATGGACAGGGCCTGGAGGACCACGAAGAGTCCGAGCGCCGCCCACAGGCGCCGGGGAACGGTCGTGGGAACGAGACGCCGGGGATCGAGGCCGCCGGCGGTCTCGGCCGCCCGGGTCAGCTGCAGATCGATCCATGGCGATCCCCTGCTTCCCTGGCCCAGGAACCAGTACGCCGTCTTGAGCTCGTCGTGCAGGTCGGCTCCCGTGTCCGCCACTGCGGCCGCTCGGGCGAGTCGGCTCCCACCCCTCTGGGACCAGAGCAGGAACGCCGCGAACAGGGCTGCTGACGCGGCAACCACGGTGACGCTGGGAGGCGGCGCGATCGGGAAGAGCATGCGTCCGGCCTGGAAGACGACGAGCACGCCGAGCACGAGACACGTGGCGATCGAAAAGTGATCGAGCACGCCGTTCATCCGGACTCGGCGATCGATCTTCCGGAGCATGCCGGTGACCACGAACCGCGCCCGCCGAGCCATCAGGCAGCTTCCTTTGTCACCGACCCGAATCGTCGGATGTGGTGGTTTGACGCCCCGTCCAAAGCCTCCCTGCCCGCCCCTCTCCGGCCGCCGGCCGCTCGATGTCGTCGATCTCTACCGGCACGCGTGCGGAGGGGCGCTCAGATCCGGTTTCCATGATCGAGATCGCGTCCTCGAGCCGAATGTTGACCTTGTCCTCCGGGATGGCGAACGCCCCGAGACAGCCGGCGCACTCTTCGTCCCTCGCCGTCGCGCCAGCCGCAAGCGGAACGGCCCAAAGTGTGCGGGCGAGGCGGGACGTGCAAGCAAGCTGTATGAGTCAAGCGCAAGGCGGGTCCTGGCGCAAGCTCCGCGCGGCTCGGTGGCGGGTTCGTCGGACGGCGGGCGCACCGGTGCTCGGCGATCCACTCCGGCGGAGCACCTCCGCTCCCGAGCCCCCTGACGCGGGTCGGCGCCAATCGCGCCTAGCGACCACCTATGTGGAAACGGCTGTGCAAGCTGGGAGGGGGCGTCGTGCTCGGCTCGATCCGCCGGCCGGCCGGCGCCCCCTCCATCCGGCGGTCCTGCGGCACGAGGGACTTGGGCCCGCCGTCGGCTGGGCTGCTCAGTGGTTCCACCACGGAGTATCCAACGCATCGATAATTGTATACTTGACGCACAAGCCCCGCCCTGTTATTTTGATTGCATGGACGATGCATCGCGGTTCTTTGGGTCTTCGAGCACACGGTCTACTTGCTTCATAATCCGTTTGCCAAAGACGACATCCATGATCTCGCGGTCTGTCCGTTCCCCGATGTTTCGGGGGACCGTCCTCTTACGCCGTCGCTTCTTTCCGGGGGTCTGAGCCATGACTTCTATCAACCTTGTTTCATTGATTGACAAGTACGATAACGAGCAGAAGTGCCGAGACGCGTTGGAGCGGATTCGCTGGCCGTCTGGGGTGGCCTGTGTGCGGTGCGGAGATACCGACGTTGATGAAGTGGAGAACCGCGATCAGTGGCGTTGCTCTTCGTGTGACTATCGGTTCAGCGTGACGGCCGGGACGATCATGCACCGCTCCCATCTTCCGCTCCGCAAATGGTTCCTCGCCATCTACCTCATGTGCGAGTCGAAGAAGGGCATGAGCGCCCATCAGCTTCACCGCACCCTCGGCGTCACCTACAAAACGGCTTGGTTCCTCTGCCACCGCATCCGCGAGGCGATGGGCAACGACCCCTTCAGCGGCCCCACGTTGGTCGGTGTCATCGAAGTGGACGAGACGATGGTGGGCGGCAAAAGCCAGGGCGGGAACTGGCGCGACAACAAGCACTGGGTCGCCGGGGCAATCGAGCGCGGTGGCCGCGTTCGCATCCAGCGCATCCCCAACATCAAGAGGAAAACTCTCCACGAGTTCATCCAGCGTACCGTAAAGGATGAGGCGGAAGCGATCTACACCGACGACCTCAAGAGCTATATCGGGATCGGCGACGAGGACACGCGCCACGAAACCGTCAACCACTCTGCCGAGGAATGGGTCATCGGCGACGTACACACCAACAGCATCGAAGGAGTCTGGAGCCTCTTCAAGCGCTCCATTGTCGGCACCTTCCACAAGATGAGCGCCAAGCACATGGACCGCTATCTGGAAGAGCTGGAATGGCGGTTCAACAACCGCGGCAACCCCTCGATCTTCCGCGACACGCTCCGCAGGATCATGGACACGAACCCGCTCGCATACCGGGATCTGGTCGCCTAGATTCAAGACAAGAGAAAGCTCTCGGCGGAGGGGAATCCGCCGAGAGCCAACCTCACCACTCGAGCGACGAAGGGAGCTTGATCCCGAAGGAGGTGAGGCCCTATGAAAACCAACCCAATTCAGAAGGAATTGGATCGGTACACAACAACCCTGTAGCTCCAGGGTAACCGCTTGAAGAGTTGGCTCGCAAGAGTCACGGTTACCCTGGCCGATGTCGCAACGTCCAGTACCTTCGTCGCTCGGGTGGCCCTCGTCCCGTTTGCCTGTATGGACCCAAACTCCCTGAAGCTCGCCTAAGCTGTCTTGCGCCGTGCGCCGTCGGGATATACCGTTGGCGCTTGGCACAGCACGCAGGTACCCGAGTCGGGTTACCTGCTGAATACAACAACCGATCCATGAGGCAGGGGTAGCTCCCCGGCCTCCGGCGAATAGGCAGGGCCTTTCCGCTTTCCTGCGTGTTGGTGCCAATGGCCCGGCACCCTCACGCGGAGACCTCTCATGACTCGCGCCGTCTTCCTTCTCGTCCTTCTCCTGCCCATCACGGGTTGCGACAAACTCCCCTTCGCGTCGGAGCCTCCCACTCTCACCGGCACTTGGTCGGGGACATCCACAGGCGGTGGCAACTCCGCCCTTTGGACGCTTCATATCACCGACACCAACGGCGAGCTCACCGGCAACTACTCGACCAACAATCCGGCACTCGGCTCGACTTCTCTCACCGGCAGCCTGAACGGCAAGTACTCCCATCCCACCGTCGACGTGTATTTCGAGATCGTCATTCCACCAGACGTTGTACAATGCGAGTACAAAGGCAGCGCAAGCAGTGATGTCACGACCATCTCCGGCACCTTCTACTGTTTCTGGTACGGGGAGCCGGTTACTGGGGGCGTGGTGACGCTGAATCGGACGTAGCCCTCGCGATCCGGCACCATACCGAAAAATTCTAGCCCTCATAGTCCTCTACGGTAATCTTCTTGCCGATCCACCAAGCAAGCGTCTGTGCCCCATATTCGCGACCATCTTCACCCTCACGTACGGCGTCAGGGTACTCTATCCTGAAATCCCCCAGATGCATCGACGCCATTTCGGAGGCTCGCGCCTTCTTGTATTGCTGAATATCACGCCATTCAGGCTTCAGCAGATCATCGGACCAACTCGGAGGCGGATTCACCAGTGTTGAGCGACGCACCATCTCGAAGGCCTCTTTCCCACTTATCCATGTGGTTGAGATGGGATATGGTGGGGGAGGAGACTCGTCCCCCGGGTTCTCTGGACGCGAGACCGTGACCCGTCTAATGATCTCTGGGCTGTAGAGCAATACGATGCCGACCATCCCCGTGATAGCCACACCAGCCCACAGAACATCGCCGGGCACCGCGAATCGTTCTTCAATGAACAGCCCGACTGCCCCGATGACCACTTCCATCAGCACGACCGCCCCGATCTTCCGCATCGCTCCATGCTACGATCTCATTGTCCTTGCGTCAAGTATACAATTACCAACGCATCCGGCTGATGCTCGATCACATGCTGGGCCATCTCCTTCAACCGCTCGCCCATGGACAGCGGCCCGGAGTAGCAGTGCCCCTCGCCGCGGCCGTAGGAGAAGTAGCCCTCGTAGTGCGGATTCTCGGTGGTCTTCATCCAGGCGTCCATCTCGAGCACCGCGTTGTTCAGGTAGAAGTTGTCCATGTCGCCGGTGTAGATGTGCAGCTTCCCGACGAGCTTGGGCCCGAGCCAGCTCCAGTTGGACTCGAGGTAGTGGAGCAGGTCGTAGTTCTCGCGCCAGTACTTCGCCACCTCACGGTCGATCACGCCCGTGCGCTTGTCGTAGAGAGGGGTGAAGTAGCCGTCTTCTCCCACGGGTCCGAACACGGCGGCCCAGATGTCGAGCTGCTGGCCCGAGCGTCCCCTTGTGCCGCTCACGAGCTCGAACCGGTTCCTCTGCTCCGAGGTGAGCCGCACCTCGCCGTTCACTTCCCTGGTGTTGATCGTGGGGACGCGGAACCAGCCCCGGTCCTTGTAGAAGGCGTTCTCGTCTTCGTAGATGTTGACGCCCTCGACGTCGGTGAACGTGACCGGGTCGGGACAGTAGGACCACACGCCTCCAAAGAAGTCCGGATGGAGGATCTGGAGCGCCAGCGACTCCCAACCCCCCGTGGAGCCGCCGTCGAGGAGCCGCGCCCAAGGCTGCTTGATGATGCGATAGCGCCGCTCTATCTCCGGTATCAGCTCCTCGATGATCGCGTTGCCGTACGGTCCCACGTTGACGGAGTTCACCGCGTAGGAGTCGTCGAAGTAGGGCGTGGGATGCTGGAACGTCACCACGAGCATGCGCGGAAAATCATCCTCCACCCACTGCTCGCGGACCTCGCCCCGGAGCGGCTCGGCGAGCGAAAAGTGTCCTTGGCGGTAGAGCACCGGATACTCGATCGTGGTGCGATGGTAGTCCCGAGGCAGCAGGACGGTGGCCCCCAGGTAGATGGGCCGCCCCCAGAACGCCGTGAGCATCGGGCTCTCGAAGCGAAAGCGCTCGACCCACTCCGTGTCGTGGGGGACCTCGACCGGCGGGATCACGTTTCCGGCCACCAGACGGATCGAGTACCCCTCGTCGGCGTCGAGCCGAAGCCGCTGCACGGTGCTGTAGAGGTTGCCGGGAGAGATGTTGAAGTGCTGGCCCTCCCACTGGTCGTCGTGCATCCAGAGCACGAAGCCGTCGGCCCTCGGAAACTTGGAGTACACGTTCACGAAGCCCTGGACGAAGTAGTCGCCCGGGGGAAGGTCGCCCAGGGCCTCCACGGGCCAGCCCAGGTCCGACCCGTCGATGACGGCCGGCTGTCCGGGCCCGAGAGCCTCGACGTCCCTGCCGAAGAAGGGCTCCCCGGTGCGCCCGATTTGAAGCCGCGGCTCGGTCAGACCCGTGCGCGCGATCATCACGTAGACGCGGCCCGTGAGCGGCTCGGCCCTGAGCTGCTCGGGCACGACGATCTCGAAGCGAGTGTCGGACTGCCCCAGGGATGCGACCGGAGCGGCCAATGAGGCCACGAAGGCGGCCGCCACGGCCGGCCGGAGGTAGGGTGCTCTTCCTATCATGAAGTCCCCCTCCCCGCGCGCGACCTACCGAATCTGCTCCGCCCGGACCGGACCGGCGTCCCAGTATTGGGCGCTCGAGATGTTCGGCATGGCCCAATCGTTGCCGTTCCAGCCTTGGAAGCCCTCCATCCTGAACGCCCAGAACCCAGAGTTCTCGTCGCTCACTACGATCAGTCCGTCGGCGTTCCTCACGTCCACGCCCCAGGCACCGTTGTAGATGTTGCCGGTGGTGGCCTGGATCGGATCCCGGCCCAACGGATCGTGCAGCATCGGGTTTTGGCGGGTGTGGTAGTAGCCCTCGGTGAACGGCCTCGCGGGATCGGTCATGTTCACGATCTGGAGGCCGTCGTCCTGCGCCGAGATGAAGACGTACGGCCACCGGATCTCGTGATTGTGGGTCGCCGCCCCGAACTTGGGTATCCAAGCGCCGATCCCCGACCCCCTCACGATGTTGGGCGTCTGCCCCTCGGAACCCGGAGGCTGGAGATCAAAGAAGCGCACCGGCGAGTGCTGGTAGGTGGGCTCGGGCATGCCGAGCGCGTAGCGCCCGTCGGGAGTGGGCGTGAAGGTGTGCCCATTCTCGATCCCGGGGATGCCGGTCACCGTGGTGAGGAGCCGCGGGTTCTCGACGTCCGTCACGTCGAAGACGTGAAAGCCGCCGGTTCCGGCCCCGTAGAAGCGATCCTGCTCGGCCTCCGGCAGGTAGCCCAGGTACATGTCATGCCATTGGCGGCTGCGCGCGGCCGAGGGTTCGGGCACGGTGATCTCGGAGACCGGTTCGGTCGAGCCCGCCGCCACCTGGGCGATGTCGTAGACGTAGGCGTCCTCCGACTGGGTCGTCGCCACCAGGAGCGACCGGCCGTTCGTATGCTTGTACGCGAAGACGTTGTGGAAGCCTCCGGGCAGGTCGGAGAGCCGGAGCTCGGCGACCTTGCGGACGGTGGAGGCATCGGGCAGATCCGTGACGTCGAACAGCATCGCCCCCAGCTCGGCGTCCGGCCCGCCCTGTCCGAACTGGCACGAGAGGATCACGTAGTAGCGGCCTTCGGCCTTGGCGTACTTAATGTCCACGCAGCCCGCGCCGACGTGCAGGTCCGGATCGTCAATCACCCAGCGGTAGAGGAGCTCGGGCTTCTCCGGATTCTCGATTGAGAGCACATGGAAGCCAGAAGCGCCGAAGCGCTGTGCGACGTAGACGAAGGGCCGCGACATCTCCTGCTCGATCTCGATGTCCGTATGGCTGAACCACGGACCCGGCAACGGCCGGTGAGAGACCACTTCGATGTTGGGCGTGCCGGGTTGGCCGATCGGATAGCCCGTGACGGGCTGGACACAGTTCGGATCGGCGAAGCAGACGACCTGGGCCGCGGCGGCCGCCGGCGTCAGGTGAACGGTGGCGATGACAAGGGCGACCCCGGCTGAGACGCGCAGGGCGCCCGCTCGCGCCGAATACCACATGGCAGCTCCTCGCTTCGGACTGGTCAGCGGCGGTGGCTGGCTCGCAGCGCGAATCTACGGGCTGGGAACCATGGAGGCGAGAGTCGCCTCCGGCACATCCACCCTCTTCGTCCACACCCTAGGCGTCTCTGCGTCACGATCACGGGGATGCGCCCTCCCGGAGCGGGCGACAGCCTCGCGGCCGGCAACAGAGGGGGCCACCAGGGCCCGGATTCTTGCGGCTCCGGCCAGCGACCCGACCCCCAACCGCTGCATCAAGCCAAAAAGCCGATTGGAGGAAGCCACTCACCGGATCCAGTGGGCCCAGCAGGACTTGAACCTGCGACCGTCGGATTATGAGTCCGCTGCTCTAACCAACTGAGCTATGGGCCCCGCCTGTCGACCAAAGGTAATCGCACCTGCTCGGGCGATCCACGGGAGCGCGCGACTCTCGATTCGGTCGCGCCGATGCCGAGCCCGACCCGTAAGCCCTCAAGCCCGGAATCGAGCCCTCTGCGAAGCTGCGCCTAGCGCTTCACTCGCTCGCCCTTGTCCTCGTAGCGCAAGATCCAGGCGGCCATCTGCCCGGGACGGATGCGACCCTCCGCTTGCCCGAACTCTTGATCGCCCTGCGACCCCTCCAAGGGCCCCGGACGGTTCCGAACCTGGACCGCTACCCCCCTGATCCGATCTCTCCACAGGCTCCAAGTCCGGGCGCGCAGGTCGACCCATCCGGCCTGCACCATCTTGTCGGCCGTAGGGCTCAGGCCGGCCTCGGGCGGCACCTTCACGTGGGTGCCTCGAAGCACGGATTCACCGTCGGGCAGCAGGATGGGGAGACCGATGGTGAGGATGCGCTGGCGGAGCTCGGCGTCCTCCTCGATGAGCGCTCGGCTCCGGGCGGCCGTCTCCTCCGGGTCAAGCTCGGCGGCCACCTCCATCACGCTGTAGAGTCTCTTGAGGATCGCCGCCTCGAACAGCAGCTTCGATAGGCGCGGCGGACCCAGCATCTCGTAGGCCACCGACTCAATGCCGTGCTTCGTCTCCAGACGCTCCATGGCGCCCAGCGCCTCGCTCCGGAGCACCCCGGCCCTGTAGGTGGGCCCCATGGTGGCGGCGTCGAGCGCGGCCACGACGTCTCGGCCCGTCGGATGCCCCTGGATCTCGCGGAGCACGTTCTCGGCGACCTCCTCGGGGGTCACGAACTCCATCAAGCCGAGTGACGTCAGAGCTTCGAACTCAGGAAGCGAGAACAGACCGTTCTCGCCTGCGTCTAGGTAGACTCCCTCCAACTGCCGGTCGAGTGTCGTGAACCCGCCGGCACCGTCGGAGAACGCCCGGGCCGCGGGAAGCGGGCCCGTCGAGTCGGAGAGGGGCAGCGGACGCCCTCTCCTCATGATCGGCCCGAAGCAGATCGACCTCCACGATATGGCCGCGGTCGGAACGACCTCCTTCACGGCCGGCGCGTCCGGCGTTCGGGCCATGAGGTACAAGAGAAGGGTATGCGCCCCCGCCAATCCGGATTTGGCAAGCACCAAGCGGGAGGGTCGCTCCTCGGAGTGGGTGAAGGGGATATTCAGGCCCATGCCCCCCGTGCCGACTGTCCCGACCTTGACGTAGATACCGGTGCCGGCCTGGATCATCCCCTCGAGAACGAGCTGCACATGCCGGATGAGCTGCGGCAGGTACAGGGTCGAGAGGTGCCTCTCCACGGCTTCCTCGTCCACGCTGCCGTCCCTTGCTCTGGTGCGGAGCTCGGCTGCCGAGGCGAAGGCGTCCTGGTAGGCCAAGGCTCCGGCTGTGTTCACGCAGTCCACGATCACGTCGGGGCGCGTCCGGGCGAGGAGGCTGCCGAGCGCCGAGCGCTCAAGGACCTCTTGCGTAAGGGGGCTGTAGAGATCGTCGATCATGCGTTGGCGGACCCCCTCGTCGCCGAGGTTCTCCTCCCGAGGCCGCTCCGAGACATCGTCCTGGACGAAGAGATCGCCCCACGCCGCTTCGACCCGGGTGCCCGACGCCCGAGCGCGGCCCTCCAGCTCTCGGGCCGTCTCTTCCGCCTCTTCCCTTCTCAGGGAAGTCACGATCAATCGTCGCGGAGCGTGCTGGACCATTCTCTTCGCCACGGCGAAGCCGACGAGGCCCGCCCCTCCCAAGACGAGGACGGTTCGATCTTTGAGCTCCATCTACCTCACCTTCTATTCCAGTGGGCGTCTTTGACGCACCGCTCGAGGGCGCGAATGTCCTCACGGTCGAGCTCGTCGCACTGCCCGGCGGGCAAGGATCCCAAGCGGATGGGGCCGAACCGGATGCGCTTGAGCGCGATCACGGGGTGACCGACGGCCTCGAGGAGTCGTCTCACCTCGCGCTTGCGCCCCTCCGTGAGCACCAGTGTAAGAGTGGCCGAGCCGTCTTCCCCTGGCCCCTCATCCACGCTGCTGGGGCGTGCCCAACCGTCGTCGAGCTCGACTCCTCGCCGCAGCCGCTCGAGCGTATCGGTGCCCGGTACCCCTTGTACCCGCGCTACGTACTCGCGCTCCACCCCCCAGCGAGGATGTTGCAGGCGGTGAGCCAGGTCACCGTCGTTGGTGAGGAGCAGCAGCCCCTCGGTGTCGCGGTCGAGGCGGCCAACGTAGGGGAGCCGGGCGTATTGGTCGGGGAGCCGGTCATAGATCGTGGCCCTCCCATGCGGGTCGCCGGCGCTGGTGAGCACACCTCGAGGCTTATGGAATCGGATCCAAAGGCGCCCGGCCAGCGCGACCTCCTCGCCGTCCACCTCTACCCTGTCCCGGTCGCGATCGACCTGCGCACCGAGCCTCGTGATGACGACCCTGTTGATGCGGACTCGGCCCTCGCGGACGAGCTCTTCAGCCCTCCGCCTCGAGGCGACGCCGGCGCGAGAGAGAAATTTCTGGATCCGCACAGGACCGGAGCCCTCCGTGTGGGGCGGTGTCCTAGGCTTCCTCGACGGCCCGCGACTCCCGGGCTGCCCCGTTCCCGCGAGCTGGTGGAGGCCCCCCACCCGGCTCGGTGCCGCTTCTCCCCTCGGAAGAGGCTTGGCCCGCGAGGATGTCGTCCACGCTCAGCTCGGGGCCGCCGTCGATCTCGACCGGCTCCGCCGCCTCGTCGGCAGGGCCGTCCAGCGGCGTCCGATCCCTGAGGATCACCGGCAGCTCGCCCGGGCGGGGGAGATCGTCCAGCCGGCGGAAGCCGAAATGCTCGAGAAAGCGGCGGGTCGTGCCGTACAGGAGGGGCCGGCCCAGCCCCTTCCCGCGCGCCGCGACCTCCACAAGCCCCCGGTCCATCAAGGTGCGGATCACCCCTTGAGAGTTGACCCCTCGAATGTACTCGACCTCGATGCGGCCGACGGGCTGCCGATAGGAGATGATGGCCAGCGTCTCCAGAGCCGGACCGGACAACCGCGAAGGCCGCGGCACGGTGTCGAAGCGCTCGAGGTAGGGAGCGAACTCGGCGCGGGTGAGAAGCTGGTAGCCTTCGCCGATCTCACGGATCTCGAAGGCCCGCTCGGACTCGGAGTAGGCTGCGTTCAGCTCCGCGACGGCTTCCTCGATGAGGTCCTCGTCCAGGGACTCGTCGGCGCACGCGATCTCCTCGGCCTTCAGCGGCGCGTCGGACGCAAAGAGCACGGCTTCCACGACCTGAGCGACGTTCACGGTGCTTCTCCTCGGCTCCGCCGGCCCTCCTCCGAGCCCTCCTCCGAGCCCTCCTCCGAGCCCTCCTCCGAGCCCTCCTCCGAGCCCTCCTCCGAGCCCTCCTCCGAGCCCTCCTCCGAGCCCTCCTCCGAGCCCTCCTCCGCTCCAGCCTCCGCGCCCCCATCGGATCCCTCGGCCCCCCCCAAGCCCCGGTACACCCACAGCTCGGCGAACGGACTCACCTGCCGGAGCCTCACGCGCCGCATCCGGGTGAGCTCGAGTCCGGCCAGGAACGTGACGACGCCGTGCATCCTCCTCTTGAACGGCCGGACCAGCCGGCTGAACTCGATGCGACCCACCCGGTCGAGCGTGTCGAGAATCAGCTTCATCTTGTCTTCCATGGCAACGGGCCGGGTGGTCACCAGGTGAGCCCGCGCGGCGGGATCGGGAGGCGTCAGCTCGAGCGCGGCCAAGAACACCTCCTCCCAGGTTGTCTCGAGTGGAGTCTCCTCCAGCGGTTCCCGGACGCGAGGCTCCAGGAAGCCCTTCCCGAACCGCCGGCCCCTCTCCGCCTCGGAGGTCGCCAGGCGCAGGCCGATCTCTCGGATCTGCTCGAATTCCAGGAGACGGCGAACCAGATCCGCGCGTGGATCCTCGGTCTCCCCTTCGGAGCGCCTCGGAAGAAGCATCTGCGCCTTGATCCTGATCAGGCTGGCGGCCATCTCGAGGAACTCACCGGCGTTGTCGAGGTCCTTGGCCTCGATGCCCTCTATGGCCGCCAGGAATTGCCGGGTGATCAGAGCGACGGGGATCTCGAAGATGTCGATGTCCTGCTGACGGATCAGGTGGAGCAACAGCTCCAGGGGCCCCTGGAACCGCTCGACGTCGATGACCAGGAAGTCTTCCCGGGCGAGCGGGCTATGGGCGTGCGTCAGATCCACAGATCGATGAAGGCGTCGGCCAGGCCCATGAGGGCGAAGACCGGCCGGAGCACGAAGTCCTCGAAGAACGGCGGGTAGACGAAGGCGAGGGCGATGAGGACGAGGAGCCCGTAGCGTCCTGTGCGTCGATACGGGGCGCGCCACGGCTCGGGCAGCAAGTGGTACAGGATGTGCGAGCCGTCGAGAGGAGGAATCGGGATGAGATTCAAGACGGCCAAAAGCAGGTTGATGAGGATCGCGAAGCGGGCCAGCCGAAACGCGGATCCGAGGGCGGCATCGCCACCCCCTGCAACCGCCTGGAGCTTCACCGCGATCAGCGCCACGAGGGTGAAGAGGACCGCGAGGATCAGGTTCGAGACGATGCCGGCCAGCGAGACCTTGATGTCACTGCTTGGGTGGCTCCTGAACTTGCGCGGATCGATCGGCACGGGCTTTGCCCACCCGAAGATCAGGCCGCTCGTCAGGAAGTATAGGGAGACGGGAACGAGAAACGAGCCCAACAGGTCCAGGTGCGAGAGGGGGTTGAGGGTGATGCGTCCGAGCTGCTGCGCGGTGTCGTCACCCTCGCGCAGAGCCACCCACGCGTGCGCCACCTCGTGCACCACGATCGAGAAGATGAGAACGACGAGAAGGGACAGGACGTCCATCGCCGGAAGGTATCCGGCCGGTCTGGTGGCGGCTACCCCTTCCCGACCGATGTCGGGACCCGTCGAGACCCTTCCTCGTATAACGTACCGAGTCCGAACCGGGACCTCCGCACGGAGTGCCATGTGAGACGCCTTCTGCCGCTTTTTTGCGCCTTCTTCGGGTCCTGCTCGGGGGGAGCCTCCGACTCCGTGCTCCCCGTCGTCCGCGACAGCGCCGGGGTTCGCATCGTCGAGAATCCGGAGCCGGGGGCAACGCTGGGGGACGTCTGGGAGCTCGACGACGCCCCCTTCCTCCGCGTCGGCGGTCCCGAGGGGCCCGAAGAGATCGGGCTCTCCGGGGTCGCTGATGCCACCCTCGCGCCATGGGGAGCGCTCGCCGTCCTCGATGGAGGGAGCCAGGAGGTCCGTGTCTTCGGCCGGGACGGGGCACACGTGGCCACGTCGGGCGGACGGGGCCAGGGGCCCGGCGAGTACATGGCGCTCGCCTGGATCGAGGCGCACCAAGACTCCCTAATCGTCTACGACATGGGACTCAACCGGGCGTCCTGGCTCGACCGGTCCGGCGCCTTCGCGCGCTCCTTGCAGCTGGAGACCGCGGGAATCGTCTCCGACGTGGGCCGCTACCCTGACGGCGCCTTCTACGCGCTGGAGCGGCCCGCTCCGACGAGGGGAGGTCCGATCCGAGAGCCCAAGAGCTGGGTGGGGCTCGGCGCGACGGGCGCGGAGCGAACCGTGCTCCGCGAGTTCCCCGGAGACGAGGAATTCCTCTTCTCCCAACCCCGCGGGTTCTACGTCTTCCCCCAACCCTTCGGGCGCGCGAGCTTCTTCGGGGCGCGGGGAACGGACCTTTACGCCGCCGCGAGCGACGCCTTCGAGATCCGGCGATACGATTCCTCGGGCCGGCTGCTCGGGATCGTCCGGATGGCGCTGCGCCCGCCACCGGTGGAGCCGGTCCACTTCGAGGCCTGGAAATCCAGCCGCCTCGAGCGCGTGACCGACGACTTCACCCGGCGCCTCTACGGGCTCGCGCACGCACGGATGAGGCCCGCCTCAACCATGCCGGCCTTCCAATCTCTCGAGGTTGATCCTCTCGGGTATCTGTGGGTCGAGGAGTACCGGGCCCCGGGCGAGGAGGAGGTGCGCTGGTTCGTCTTCGACGACGCGGGAGTCTTCGTGGGCCGCATGTCCACGCCGACCGGGCTCAGGATCTTGGAGATCGGCGAAGAGCACGTCCTGGGCGCTTCCAAGGACGAAACCGACGTGGAGAGCGTCGCCGTGTACCAGCTCCGGCGCCGGCCGAGCGGTTCTTGATCGGCCCCTCGCTTTCGGATATACTTTCGCGCCGATTTCCAGAGCCGTGCGAGGGATTTGGGGAGGCCGAATGCCCAATATCAAGAGTGCCGAGAAGCGGATGCGATTGAGCCGCGCGGCCAACGAGCGCAACCGGGCGCAGAGGTCCCGGCTGCGGACCGCCATCAAGCGGGTCCACCAAGCCGAGGACGGCCAGAGCGCCCAAGCCGCATACAAGCGCGTCCAGGTGCTCCTCGACCGCGCGGCGGCCACGCGCCTGGTGCATCCGAACGCCGTGGCCCGCGTGAAGAGCAAGCTGGCGCGCCGAGTAGAGGGGATGACCTGACAGCTCGCTCCGCCCACCGCCCTGCACCGCACCGTGGATCGGTCGGCTCATGCCGACCGAGTTTTTTTTGCCCGGTGGCGACCGTGCGCGACCCTTTGCCGGGGCCGGATCACGGGCTAGTGTGAGAGCTTCGAGTACGCGACCGAGCTCTCCGAGACCCGCATGATCCGCACTTCGACGCTGGGCACGGCCTGCACCCCCCGGTCCGGATCGAGGCGTCGGTGACGGTGTCACGGCGAGCGTTCTTGGGCTCCACGCTGCTGGCGGCCGGCGCGCCGCGAGCCCTGTTCCAGCAGGCCGAGCCCTACGTGCTCGTCCTGGGCGTCGTGCAGGACGGCGGTCTGCCGCAGGCCGGATGCTACAGTGAGCGCTGTGAGCGGGCCCGCTCCGAGCCGCCCCGCTACGTTGCCTCCCTCGCGATCGTCGTTCCTGAGGCGGAGCGCTTCTACTTGGTCGACGCCTCGCCGAACCTCGCCGCCCAGATGGACCTCATCGAGGAGCCCGCGTTCCGGCGGCGGGCCAATCGGAGGGACCCCTTCGACGGCATCTTCCTGACGCACGCCCATATGGGACACTATCTCGGGCTCGCCCTTCTCGGCCGCGAGGGCCTGGGCATCCAGCCGACGCCGTGCTACTGCTCGCCGGCCATGGAGCGCTACCTCACCGACAACGGCCCGTGGAGCCTGATGGTGGAGGAGGGGAGGCTGGAATTTCCCCGGATCCCCATGGAGCGCTGGACCGATGTGGACGGCGTCTTCGATGTCCGGATGATGCCCGTCCCCCATCGCCCGGAGTTCTCCGACACGGTGGCCTACATGTTCCGGGGTTCCCAACAGACCATTTTGTATGTGCCCGACATCGACTCCTGGGAGGCGTGGGACCGCCCCGTGGCGGAGGTCGTGGCCGGAGTGGACGTGGCCCTCATCGACGGGAGCTTCTACTCGGGCGACGAGGTGCCGGGCCGGAACATCGAAGACATCCCCCACCCGCTCATCCCGCACAGCATGGACCTGTTGGAAGACGCGGCCAGGACCCAGAGCCGCGTGGTCTTCATCCACCTAAACAACACGAACCCCGCGCTGGACCGGGGCGGTCCAGAGGAAAGGGAGATCGAGCGGCGGAGGTTCGAGGTGGCCCGCGAAGGACTTCGCATTCCCCTCTAGCGTCCTGAGCCCTCCGACTGCGCGGGGATATGAGCACTGCCGCTGTCGTTAGGGGCAGGGTCACGTGCCCTCACCCGAAACCAGCGTCTTACTGACGTGTAAGGCGAGTACCCATCGGGCCTCACACCTTTCCGTGTGCTTGCGGCCAGTTGTCTCCGTACGACCCGACCCAGGACCACAGCATGCACCGGTTCGGAAGCCTTCTCCTCCTGATTCTGTTCGCCCTGTCCGCGGCCGGGGCCGCCGCCGGGGCCGCCGCCGGACAGACCACCCTCGTAGTGCAGGCGGGGGTCGCGTCGGCGAAACTGGAGGCTGCAGATGGGGGCGAATATTCCGACGACTATTCCGATGGTTCACGCCGGGGTGTCTCCCTGGGCGCCGCGGTGACCCTTCCGGTAGCGCCCAACCTGGCACTTCATCTCGGCGGCGCCTATGTCCAGAAGGGCGCAAGCATCGGCATTCTCGCGGACGACATCGTCGACGCCTTCTTCGTGGATCTGAAGCTCGACTACATTGAATTGTCGGCATTGGCTAGAGCGAGCATTCCGGCCGGCGTGGCTTCCTTCCATCTGCTCGCTGGACCGACGGTCGCGTTCGAAGCGACGTGCACGACCGAACTGACGTATTCGCTCGGCGGGGACACGGTCGAATCCGATTTCGGGCGCGACTATTCCGAGACGTCTTGTACCGAAAGGCATTACGGGCTTGGGGCCGCTGACAGGAAAGCAGTCGAGTTCGGCGTCGTTGGAGGCGTCGGGGCGGATTTCCCAGTCGGAGTTTCGACGCGTGTGTCGCTGGACCTACTCTATACGCTGGGTCTGTCGGCCGTTCTTGACGACACCAAGAACCGCACCATTACCCTCCGGGCCGGAATCTCCGTTCCGATCGGGTAGACGATCCAAGGGCGCCGGACCAGGACCGGCCGGTCTCCGTCACAGCGCCGACCACCGCGACTTACCGATCGCTCGCCCCAACGAAACTGCCCACTGGGAGCGGACCGTCCTCACAAAGACCCTTCTCATTCGTGGCAGGGGAGCATTTCGCCAGCGAGATCTGCTGGCGGGCCAGGTGACTCTCCATGGGTTCACCTGATCAAGCGGTGTTGTGTGCTCCGCCGATGGATCGGCGGCAAGATGGAGAGACCCCAGCGTCTGGGCGCCTTCAGATAAGGCTCTCAGGAAGGATCCGCCGCTCGCGTCCGGTGGAAGTCGGTGATGGCCTGGTACGCCGCCGCCACAGCGAAGAGTCGCTCTTCCCCGAAGGGAGGCGCCGCCAGGACCACGCCACGGGGTACCGTGTTCCCAGTCTCTGCGTCCGTGTCAAAGCCTACCGGCATACCCATCACTGGAAGGCCCGTCCCGTCGAATGGTCCCGTGCTCGTGGTCAGAACTACGTCGCACTGGCTGAAGAGCTGCGACAGCATCCGATCCAGGAGAAGAGTCCGCGCCTGCTGCACCTTCACATAGGTGTCCGCGCTCTGGAGCATTCCGTTGAGGAAACGGGGGAGTCGGTCGGCAAAGTTTCGTACGTCGCGGCGCAGGTGTTCAATGAAGAACGCCGTGGGGTCTCCGTGCGATCCGCCGAGCGGTTCCGTGGTCAGCTCCTCCCACTGATCGGGCAGTCTCAGCTCCGGGACGATCTCAACCGAGTCATTGCCCTCCAGCTCGCGGACAAAGGCTCGACGCAACTCGTTTACACGCTCATTCTCGTCCGCGAAGTACTCTGGCCAAAGGCCGATCCGGGTAGACCACCGGACTCGAGGGCGCTCACCGGGCAATGGAGTCGCTGCCTGCGCGTAGTCGGGGGGAGCCGGAAGTCCGAGCGTCCTGGGATCGTTTAGGTCGGGTTTGGCTACGACCTGCAAGAGGATCGCCGCGTCCTTCGCGTCTCGCGCCATCACACCCACATGATCCCGCGTATAGCTGAGAGGAATCACTCCATAGAGAGAGATGCGCCCGAAGGTAGGCTTCATGCAGGTGAGCCCCTGCGCGTTTCCGGGCCCGATCACCGAGCCTCCCGTCTGGGTGCCGAGCCCTGCGACGGCAAGTCTGGCAGCGACAGCCGTCGCCGATCCCGAGGATGAGCCCCCTGGGCTGTAGCGCTCGTCGTCCGGGCTCCAGGCGTTTCGGGTCGTCGGGACCGTCGTGCCATACCTGCGGGCGCGGCCGCCCGCCAGATTCCCCATCTGCCCCTTCCCCACAACCAGGCCGCCGGCGACACGCATGAGGGTAACGGCGGTGGCCTCGTAGTCGGGCCGAAAGCCCTGGAACACCAGCGATCCTCCCTCCGTCAGCAGATCGGAGGTGTAGAAGTTGTCCTTCGGAACGAGGCACATCCCTCCCAGGGGAGCCCGGCTCTCGTCCGCGGGTGTCTGGTCCAACTGCGTGAGAAGTTCCGCGCGCGCAGGGCGATCCGCGTAGGCCTGGTAGACGTCCTCGAGGGCCTCGATACGGTCCACGTATGCGTGGACCAGATCCGCCGCCGCCAGCGCTCCGGACCGGACTAGCGTCATCGACTCCGACAGGGTCAGGACGGTCGGGTCATCGATCGATTGGGGCACCTCGTGGGCGAAGGCAGCGGGCGTGATCCGGGGTGCTTGGGCAGGGTGCATGGAGTGGGCCCAGGCGGGAACCTTCGAGAGAATGCCGCCGGAGGCCGCAGCGGAGGACACCCAGGCCATGCGATGGAGGAACCATCGGCGCGAGACGCGCTCGTCCTGCGGGGGCCCCGTCCTCGAATCGAGCCGGCTCATCGGGGCTCCTCGCTCGTCCACGCCACGAACGGCGCCGGATACGGCACGGGCAGATGAAGCTGGGGGTCGATCTCGAAATCGGCGGCGGCCACGTCTTGTCGGAGGATCGACCTCGCATGCTCGAGGAGGCGGGCCTGATCCATCGGGGCATCGGGGTCGGACTCGGGCAGGACCGAGATGTCGATCCCCAGGAGCGCATAACGCGTGAGGATGTACGCGTCCAGATCCGCGTCAGTCGGCGACGCGGGAGGAGTGGGAACTTGCATCGCGCTGCCTCCGGCTCAAGCGGGTCGGGCCTCCACCGGCACCCTAAATTTGGACGGGTACATCCGTCAAGCGCAGCCCGGACGCTCCCGGGCCTCCGCCCCGCATGCATGAAGGCGAGGAGTCGGCGTCTCGCGCCATCATGTCTCGCGGCAGTAGACGGGGCCGGAGGAGCGGCGCACCTCGGTCGGGGAGGCGGACGGAGGTGCGGACGCTGAGCGCTTTGGAGACGTCGTGGGGCGGCGAGGGGGAGGACCTGCGAGCGCGAGCCGCTCCCGGCGATCAACCGCGACCGTTGCCATTCCCGATGCCGCCCAGAAGAGGAAACGGGCGAGGTCGTCCGCTCAATCGAGCGGCACGGTTCACTCTATATGGGGGAGTCTGCCTGCCAGACGAGCTCGCCCCCTACGACCGTGGCCCGGGCGCGGCCCTTGAGCTCCCAACCGTGAAACGGCGTGTTGCGGCCCTTGGAGAGAAACCTCGCCCGGTCCACCGTCCACCTCTCGTCCAGATCGACGAGCGTCACGTCCCCGACGGATCCTTCCGCGAGCGTGCCGCCGGGCAACCCAAAGGCCCGGGCGGGACTGCAGCTCATCCGCTCGACGAGGGTGGACAGATCGATGACGCCCTCGCCCGCCACGTGGGTGAGCGCCAGCCCCAGTGATGTCTCCAGGCCGACGATGCCGTTGGGGGCGTCGTCGAAGGCCGCCTCCTTCTCGTCGTAGTGGTGCGGAGCGTGGTCCGTGGCGAGTACGCACAGGGTCCCGTCCGCCAAGCCCTGTCTCACCGCCTCGCGGTCGGCGGCGGAACGGAGCGGAGGATTCATCTTCGCATCGGTATCGTACCCCTCGACGCGTTCTTCGGTGAGGATGAGATGGTGCGGGGAGGCTTCGGCCGTAACCCTCACGCCTCGAGCCTTGGCCTGGCGGATCGCCTCCACCCCGTACGCAGTCGACACGTGCTGGAGGTGGATCCGGCCCCCCGTGAGCTTGGCCAGCAGGAGGTCCCGGACGATGTGGGCGTCCTCCGAGGCGTTGGGATTTCCCTTGAGTCCCAGCCGCGTGGACACCAGCCCCTCGTTCATGACCCCCTGCGCCGAGAGTCCCAGATCTTCCGGGTGGTCCGCCACGGGCACGTCGAACGCCTGGGCGTACTCCAGCGCCCGTCGCATGAGCCCCGAGTCCATGACGGGGCTTCCGTCGTCAGTGATGCCGACGGCCCCGGCCTCCACCATCTCACCGATCGCTGCGAGCTGGCGTCCCTTCTGGCCCCGGGAGATGGCGCCCATCGGATAGACGCGAGCGGCCCGGGCCGCCGCCCGCTGGGCAAGAACGAACCCGACTCCGGCGGGGTCGTCGACCACCGGATCGGTGTTCGGCATGGCGCACACGGCGGTGAATCCACCGGCGGCCGCCGCCCTCGAGCCCGTGGCGATCGTCTCCTTGTGCTCGCCGCCGGGCTCCCGGAGGTGGACGTGGACGTCGATGAGTCCCGGGGTGACGGTCAGGCCCGAGGCGTCCAGCTCGTGCGCCCCCTCGGGCGAGCCGAGCCCCCTGCCCACGGCGGCGATCCTGCCGTCGAGGATGAGCACGTCCGCCCCCGAATCCAGCGCCTGACTCGGGTCGACCACGCGCCCGCTGCGGATCAGGAGGGGGCGGCTCATGCCTCCCGCCCGTCCTTGGCGGCCTCGGCCGTGTCCGGCTCGCCGCCCGCAAGCAGGTAGAGCACCGCCATGCGGACCGCCACCCCGTTCGTCACCTGCTCGAGGATCACCGAGTGAGGGCCGTCCGCCACGTCGCTGTCGATCTCCACGCCCCGGTTCATGGGGCCCGGGTGCATGATGAGCAGATCCCTGGGCGCCCGGTCCAGCCGGGCGCGCGACACCCCCCAGACCCGGTTGTATTCGCGGAGGCTCGGCAGGTACCCGCCCTCCATCCGCTCGAGCTGGAGGCGCAGGACATTCAGCGCATCGGCCCACTCGACGGCCTCTTCGATGCGCTGCAACACCGTTACGCCGAGCTCCCCGATGCCCAGGGGGAGCAGCGTGCGGGGTCCGCAGACGGCGACCTCGGCACCGAGCTTCAGGAGTCCGTAGATGTTGGATCGGGCCACCCTCGAGTGGAGGATGTCACCCACGATGCAGACCTTCAGGCCCTCGATGCGTCCCATGTGATCTCGGAGCGTCAGCATGTCGAGAAGCGCTTGCGTGGGGTGCTCGTGGCTTCCGTCGCCGGCGTTGACGACCATCGACGGGATGCGCTCCGCCAGGAACCTCGCGGAGCCCGACGAGGGGTGGCGCATGACCACCATGTCGATCCGCATCGCCTCGAGGTTTCGCGCCGAGTCGACCAGCGTCTCGCCCTTCACCACCGAAGAGCCGCTCGAGGAGATGTTCACGGTGTCGGCGCTCAGGCGCTTCTCGGCGAACTCGAACGACACGCGGGTGCGGGTGGAGGGCTCGAAGAAGAGGTTGACGATGGTCTTTCCGCGGAGGACGGGGACCTTCTTGATGCGCCGCTCGGAGATCTCCTTGAACGGCTCCGCCGTGTCCAGAATCGTGTGGATTTGTTCCGGTGTGAGGTGTTCGAGGCCGACTAGGTCCTTGCCGATGGAGGAGGCCGTTCGGTTCATGCCGCCCGCGTGGGAAGCGAGACGACGTCGACGGCAAGCCTTCCGTCGAGCTCGGGCACGCTCACGTTCACAGTCTGTTCCGGGAGCACGGTCACGGCACGGCCGACCACATCGGGCTGAATGGGGATCTCACGCCCGCCCCGGTCCACGAGAACACACAGGAACACCCGAGAGGGGCGCCCCCAGTCCATGAGTTCGTTCAACGCCGCCCGAATCGTGCGACCGGTGAAGAGGACATCATCGACGAGCACCAGGGCCCGGTCGTCCACCCCGCCGGGCGGCAGCACCGACTCACCGACCACCGGCCGAGGTCCGATGGCGATCAGGTCGTCGCGGTAGAGCGTGATGTCCAGGGTGCCGACGGGGAGAATCACTCGCTCCGCGGACTCGACCTCGCCCTGAAGGAGGTGCGCGATCTGCACCCCGCGGCGCTGGATTCCCAAGAGAGCAAGATCATGGGGTCCTGCGTTCTCCTCGACGATCTCGCGAGCCATCCGTGCGACGGCTCGCCGAACCGCCTGTTCGTCCATGATCGTGACGTGCAGTGCAAGCTCCTGTCGTGCAGCCGACTCCCTTGTGCGCCAAACCCCGGAGGACGTCCCCGCGGAGCCGGCCTCCGGGGTCTCTGCTACCCGTCCACCGCGCCGGAAGGTAGACAAGGTTCCGGTGCTTTACAAGGCAGCCGCGGCCCGGCATCATGAACTCCGCTTGAGCCATCCCCGCACCGGTCGAAAGGGTCCGTATGCGTGTGAGTTTCCTCCTCCGTTCCTTCCTGCTGGCAACCGCTCTGGCGGCAGTCCCGACGGGAGCCGCCGCCGCTCAAGAAGTGTCCAACACGCCGAAGGTCATCCTCGGTGGAGTGCCGTTCACCCTGGACGTGTCGGGGGCGGGCGACCTCTCTCTTTGGTACGAGGTGCGGGACGCCGAGGGCACACTCCTCGGAGCCGGCACGGTGGCCCCCGACGAGACGGTGACGGCCGCCGGGCTGAGTGTGGGCGGCAGGGCGGGCCTCCCGCTGACGGTGAGCATCGGCGAGGCGGCCTTCGAGGTCACCGCGCCCTACGCGCCGGGGTGGTTCTCGCTCGCCCCTCCTCTGGTCGCGATCCTTCTCGCGCTGCTCTTCAGGGAGGTGATCACGGCCCTGCTGGCCGGCATATGGCTCGGCGCACTGGCCGTGGCCGGCTACAACCCGCTCTCGGCGCTCGGCCTCACCATCGACACCTATGCCGTGCCGGCCTTGGCGGACGTGGACGGCGGACATGCCCCGATCGTCGTGTTCTCTCTGCTCCTCGGAGGACTGGTCGGAGTCGTCGCGAGGAACGGGGGCACGCAGGGCATCGTCGACGCCGTGAGCCCCCTTGCCAGCACCAGCCGCCGTGGGAAGATCGCCACGTGGCTGGCGGGTCTGGGCATCTTCTTCGACGACTACGCGAACACGCTGATCGTCGGGAACACCATGCGCCCCATTACGGACCGGCTGCGGATCTCGAGGGAGAAGCTCGCCTACATCGTGGACTCCACGGCTGCCCCCGTTGCCGCGCTCGTCCCCATATCCACCTGGGTCGGATACGAGATCTCCCTGATCGCGGACGGAATGCGGATTTCGGCGACTCAGCCCGGGACGGATCCGGCTCTGGCGGAGACGCTCTCGTCGGTGAGCCCTCTCGCGGTCTTCATCGCCACGATCCCCTACCTCTTCTATCCCCTCCTCGCGCTGGCGTTCGTGTTCCTCACGTCCTTCACGAACCGGGACTTCGGTCCGATGGCCCGGGCGGAGCTGCGGGCGGCAAGGGGCGACGGCCTGCACCGCCCGGGCGCGCAGCTCGCCGTGGACACCTCGGAGTCACTCCTCGAGCCGGCAGACGGGGCCGTCCCGCGCTGGTACAACGCGGCCCTGCCCATCCTGACGGTCATCTTCGTCGTCCTCATGGGGCTCTACACGACCGGCCGTGCGTCTGCTGAGGCCGACGCGTCGCTCATGGACATCTTCGGGGCCGCCGATCCGTTCGCGACGCTCCTCTGGGGGTCCTTCGCGGGCTGCTTCGTGGCGATCGGGTTGTCGGTCATTCAGCGCATCCTCTCCCTCAAGGAAGCGCTGGACGCTTGGCTCCGGGGCATGAAGGCCATGCTCCTGGCGATGATGATCCTCATATTGGCGTGGTCCCTCGGGCAAGTCACCAACGACCTCGGCACAGCCCAGTACCTCGCACAGATCTTGAGCGACGCCTTTCCCATCCAGGCCATTCCCGCGCTCGTCTTCCTCACCGCCGCAGCGATGGCGTTCGCCACCGGCACGTCGTGGGCCACCATGGCGATCCTCATCCCGCTCGTGATTCCCCTCACCGTGACCCTCGGAGGCGGTGAGGGCTTCATGGTCGCCGGCGAGTACTCGATCCTGTTGGGCGCGATCAGCTCGGTCCTGGCGGGCGCCATCTTCGGCGATCACTGCTCGCCGATTTCGGACACGACCGTGCTGAGCTCCACGGCGGCGGCGTGCGATCACCTCGACCACGTGAAGACCCAACTGCCCTATGCCATGCTCGTCGCGATTCTGGGCATGGGTCTCGGGGACGTGGGAACGGCTCTGGGACTGCCGGCGTGGACGGCCCTGCTCCTGGGAGTCTTGATCCTGTGGGCCTTCCTCAGGTTGCTTGGGACTGCCGTGCCGAGCCGGGAGGTTGCCTAGGCGCTTCGCGCCCGGACTCGTTCTTGTCTGCTGGCGGCGGCGAGGAGCGGCGACTCCCGGGGAACTCCTGACTCGAGCCCTAACGCGCGAAGCCCGCTTCACCGACTCGCTGCAAGAGCGTGGTGCCGACCTCTCGCCCGGTGGGCCGGACGGCCCAATCGTAGGAGAAGAGCATCACGCCCCGCACGCCCAGGCGTCGGGCGATGCCGATCTCCAGCACTGCTCCCTCGTACGTCGTAAGGTGTGCTCCCACCCCCGCCCAAACCCGTTGGGGCCCTGCGACGGCCGTAGCGTCGGCGATGAGCTCTTCGAAGCGTACCTCGTCGGGCGTATAGGCCATCGGCACAACCACATCGATGATTCCTGCCCGGATCCAGGTGCCCCAATCCTGATGTCGCTCGTCGAGCGAGCTGGCCGGATCCGGGAAGACGGCAGCCGACACCACCGCCTCCGGACGCCTGCGCTTAACCCCTCGGGAGACGCGCCCGACGAGGTCGGTGATCTGCGTCCTGCGGAACTCCGACCAGGCTCCGGGGAGGCTGTCCGCCAAGGCGAGCGGATTCTCCGCCGTCGCCCCCTCCAGCTCCGCCAGCCGTAGCGGAGCACGTGCCCACCCCCGGATCCACGATTGGAAGCGAGCCAGGGCGTCGCGCGAATAGTCGAAGTCGTCGGAGGGGTAGCGGACGTAATCCAAGTGGATTCCGTCGAGGTCGTAGCGCTCCACGAGGTCCATGGCCACCCGGTAGACCCGCTCCTTCACGTCCGGGTGGGAAGGGCTTGAGTAGAGGCCCTCGAGGCGGCTTCGGCTCTCGTCGGCGTGGCGTCTCAGGCGCTCCAGATACGCTGGGTCCGCGGGGTCCATGCCGTGCACGTCGGCCGCGATCTCCCGGGACACGGCAAGGAGGTCCGGCCTTGCATGCACGAGATGCTCGGGGTCGGCTGGGAGGCGTGCGGCGCTCGACACCAGATGGACGTTGATCCAGGCGTGCACCTTGAGCCCCAGGCGTCGGGCGTCGGTGATGGCCAGGGCCAGCGGATCGAAGTCCGGCTGGCCGCGCAAGGGGTCGGCTCTCGGCTCTAGGCCGTCCGCAAAATAGCTGTCCCCCCTCCCCCGAACCTGGACCAGCAGCGTGTTGAAGCCCGCTCGAGCGGCCCTCCGCACCATGGCTCGCACCGAGTCGGGGTGCACCAGGGTGGTCCGGACCACCCAGAGGCCTCGTTCGGCGGGGAGCGGAAGCGGCCCGCCGGCCGAGCGGTCCCCGAGCGAATCCTCCGCTTCTCCGGCACGGGCGGGCGGGGCTCCTTCGCCCCAGGTCCGGGGGGCTCCGACCGTTTGACATGAACTGGCAAGCGAGACCCCCAGGAGCCACCCCACGACCCAAACGGTCCGGGGCTGGCGGCGTCGGGCGGGCGGGGCACGGCGCACCGCAGACGGACCTCGCCTAGCCGCGTCGCGCATGGAAGAACTCCTTCAAGAGCGCGGCCGAAGCCTCGGCCAGCACGCCCTTGGTCGCCCGGATCTTATGGTTCAACCTCTCGTCCTGGACCAGGTTGCCGAGGCTTCCCACCATCCCGGCCTTCGGGTCCGCCGCCCCGAACACGAGACGTGGAATCCGTGACAACACGAGCGCGCCCGCGCACATGGCGCACGGCTCGAGCGTGACGTAGAGCGTGCACTCCAGGAGCCGCCAGTCGCCGAGCTGTTGGGCGGCCTTGCGCAGCACGACCACCTCCGCGTGCGCCGTTGGATCCTGGCTCGTGGCCGTGAGGTTGTGTGCCTCCGCCCGAAGGCGGCCGTCCCGCACGAGCACCGCGCCGACGGGCACCTCGCCCAGCTGCCCGGCGAGTCCGGCCATCTCCAGGGCCCGGGCCATCCACTTGGTGTCGGCGGGCTGGGGGTCCGTCCAGTCCACCACGGGAGAAGGCGTGGGCTCGCTCAACGCGCTAGCGCCGGAGAGCGGGGTCGGAGAGGCCCAACGGGTCGCACGTCGGCTGTGGGAGACCGGACTGCCCGAAGGTGGTGCGCCCCGGGAGGTTCCCCGGTGGGCACATCCGTCAGTGGGCCGTGGTGCTGACCAGGATGGTCGCGTCGTCCATGCGGCGATACAGAGCCACTACGTGCCCGATGAGCTGAAGCCGGGAGGGATCCTCGATCAGTGTCGCCTGCCCCCCGACCCGGACCGGCGTAAGGAAGATCCCACGCCCGTTGCCCGAGAACTCGTAGAAGGACGGCGCTCCATCGAGGCGCGCTACGACGATGGAGTGCTCGGCCAGCTGCTCGACCACGGCCGGCTCGACGAGCAGGTAGTCCCCGTCGGCAATGCCGAGCGACGCGAGCTCCTCGCCCTGGGCGCGGACGAAGAACGACCCCCTGGCCCCGGCGAGCCGGCGGTCCATGGCGAGGTGCATCTCGGCCTGCTCAGGGCCGAGGCCGACCTGATCCTGGGGCAATTGGGTGTAGCAGGGGACGGAAACCGTCTGGGCGCTGAGATCCACGCCCAAGATCTTGACCCCTCGCGAGCGCGACGGGTCCCGCTCGAGGAATCCCTTGTCGGCGAGCGCCTGGAGATGCTCCGAGACGGTCTTCGTGCTCTTGATCCCGAACTGTTCGCCGATCTCGCGGATGGAGGGCTGATAGGTGTTGGTACGCAGATAATGCACCATGAAGTCGAGGATCTTACGCTCGATTTCGGTGATGCTTGGCTCCATCCCGGACTCCGATATTGGTGGCTTGCCGCCGCGCGCGTGCGCCTGCGTAGCTAATAAACACCTGTTCCCGCCCCCGGAAGGGTCCACTCGGGGGCCTCGGGCTCGGACATCGTAATGAGCATCAATCGGCCGAGTCAAGCGCAGCTCTCAAGTGCCCGGAGATGAGGGCAGATCTGTGGCCCGGAGACGCTCGATGGCTTGGTCCAGACGGGCCAAGACGCGCTCTCTGCCCAGCAAATCCAACACCTCGAAGATGCCGGGGCTCGCCTGTCGGCCCGTGACGGCGACCCGCAAGGGATGGATCACCTTCCCCGCCCCCACCGAGGCTTCCTCGGCGTAACCCCGCACGATCTCCTCCAACGCCCCGGCCTCCCAGGGGGCGTCGGCCAGCCTCGAGCGAAGGGTCGCGAGCCGCTCCAGGGTCTCCGCCGGCGCCTTCAGCCAGTGTCGTTCCACGGCCTCCGCCTCGAACTCGAGCTCCTCGCGGAGGAAGGGCCGGGCCAAGTCTGCGAGGTCGGGGACGCGGCGGGCCCGGGTCTTCAGCAGATCGATGAGTCTGAGGTACCACCCCCACCGCCCCTCCAGCTCCTCACGGGTCGCGAGACCGGCCGCCCCGAGCCGCTCAGTGAGCAGAGGCTCAAGCTCCTCGGCCTCGCTCGTGTTGAAATGCTGCCCCGACAGCCAATCCAATTTCCTCGGGTCGAAGACCGAGCTCTTCTTGAGCACACGCTCCATCGAGAATCGCTCGACGAGCTCCTCGGCGCTCATCACTTCCTGGTCGTCCCCGGGACTCCAGCCCAAGAGCGCCAAGAAGTTGGCCATGGCTTTGGAGAGAAAGCCGAGGTTCTCGTACTCCCGCACGGCCGTGGCGCCGTGGCGTTTCGACAGCCGCCTCCCGTCGGAGCCGAGGATCATCGGTACGTGGCCGAACGCGGGGACGGGCCAGCCCATGGCACAGGAGATCAGGATCTGCTTGGGGGTGTTGGAGAGGTGGTCGTCGCCGCGGATCACGTGGCTGATGCGCTGCTCCGCGTCGTCCGATGCGACCGCGAGGTTGTACGTTGGGCTACCGTCGCTGCGGAGAATGACGAGGTCGTCGATCTCCTCGTTCTGGAAAGACATCTCCCCGTGGACCATGTCCTCCCATGCCGTCTCTCCGTCCGGAATGCGGAAGCGGATGGCGTAGGGGACGCCTCGGGCCGCGAGCTCCTCGGCCTCTCCGGGCGCGAGGGACTCGGCGCGCCGTCGGGGGATGCGGCGGTCCGACGCGCCGCCCTTCTGGGCCTCCCTTCCCCGGGCGAGCTGCTCGGGGGTGGTGAAGTCGTGGTAGGCCTTGTGGGCGCGTAGGAGGGCCAGAGCGTTTTCTCGATGCCGCTCGACTCCCTCGCTCTGATAGTAGGGACCCTCGTCCCAGTCGAGGCCGAGCCACTTCAGCGCGTGAACGATGACCTCGGTGTGCTCCGGCTTCGAGCGATCCCGATCCGTGTCCTCGATCCGGAGGACGAAGCGACCCCCGTGCTGCCGTGCGAACAGCCAGTTGAAGAGCGCGGTGCGCGCCCCGCCGACGTGCAGGTACCCCGTCGGAGAAGGAGGAAAGCGAACTCTTATCGTCATATGTTACAGCATATTATGCCGTACAACCTAAGGTTATTTCGAGACTCGTGCGCACGGGGTCGACGAGGGGTCCCGAGGGGCTCTCGTGCGACGCTCGGTGTGGATCGGGCGCCGTGCGGATCCGTCGGGCCCCGGAGAGAGGCCGAGTCGGATCAAACCGGCGCCCCGGGTCGGTAGCGGGTCCGGACGTAGTCGTCCAGGATGGCCTTGAACTCGTTGACCAGGCCCTCGCCCCGGAGCGTGGAGTGGTGTTCTCCATCCACATACACGGGAGCCTTTGGCTCCTCGAAGGTCCCCGGCAGGGAGATCCCGAGGTTCGCGTGCTTGGACTCGCCCGGGCCATTCACCACGCACCCCATGACGGCAACCGACATCTCCTCAACCCCCGGGCTCTCCTCGCGCCACGCTGGCATCCGTTGCCGGATGTAGCCCTCGATGTCCTGGGCCATCTCCTGGAAGAACGAACTGGTCGTGCGTCCGCACCCCGGGCACGCCGCCACCTGCGGCTCGAAGCTCCGGATCTGCAGGGACTGCAGGATCTGGCGAGCCACGCGCACTTCCTCGGACCGGTCTCCTCCGGGCTCGGGGGTGAGTGACACGCGGATCGTATCTCCGATGCCGTCGATGAGCAGCGGGCCGATTCCCACGGCGGTGGCGACGACGCCCTTGGTCCCCATTCCGGCCTCGGTCAGCCCAAGGTGCAGAGGGTAGTCGCTGCGGGCGGCAAGCAGCCGGTACACCTCGATCAGGTCGGGGACCTCGGAGACCTTCGCGCTGAGGACGATCATGTCGTGTCCTAGTCCGATCTCCTCCGCGAGCTCGGCCGAACGCATCGCGCTCTCCAACATGGCGTCGATCAGCACTTCGCGCGCCTCCTTGGGCTCGGAGAGCAGCGCGTTCTGGTCCATCAGTTCGGTGAGCAGCCGCTGATCGAGCGATCCCCAGTTCACGCCGATGCGCACCGGTGTTTCGTTGGAGACGGCGACCTCGATGATCTTCTGGAAGTTCCGGTCCCGGTGCTTGGTGCCCACGTTCCCTGGGTTGATCCGATACTTCGCGAGCGCCCGGGCGCATGCCGGATGCGCGGTGAGCAGAAGATGTCCGTTGTAGTGGAAGTCACCCACGATCGGGACGTCGATCCCCTCGGCCCGAAGGCGCGCCGAGATCTCCGGAACGGCCACTGCCGCCCGATCGTTGTTGACGGTCACGCGCACCAGCTCGCTGCCCGCCTGGGCCAGCTCCCTCACCTGCGCGACCGTGGCTTCGACGTCTGCCGTGTCGGTGTTGGTCATGGACTGCACCACGACCGGGTTCTTGCCTCCGACCTTGACGTCCCCCACGTCGACCGCCACCGATTTCCTGCGATTCCAACAGCTCACGCGGCTCCAACCCTTTCGCGAGTGGACGGACGCACGGAATCTACTGAACGCTGCGGGGCGCTCCAAGGCGATGCGCCACCGAGTGGCTCCTCAGCGGCGCCGGGCGCTCCGAGCCCCCCCCTGGGGATCGGAGCCGGCCCGAAGTCAGGCGAAGCGAAGGAACCCGAGCGGTGGGCGGGGTAACGTCGAAGTTCTCACACCACCCACAGACCCAGGAGGTCGAAGCTTGTCCGACGCGAAGATCATCGTTCGAGAGAACGGATCCCTCCGAATCGAAGGAGGCATCCCCCTCTCTGATCCCGAGGGGAACCCGATCGAGACGCCGCCCGACGGAAGGCCCTATTCCCTGTGTCGGTGCGGGCACTCGAGCAGGAAGCCGTTCTGCGACGGCAGCCACAAGACCTGCGACTTCGACGGAACGCTGGCGGTTCGGGAAGAAGCGTGACTTCGACGGGAAATTTGGACCCGTCGCAGGGGGCCGGGCCCGCGCTCCTCGTCGGGACGCCTTCCCCGCCGTGTAGGCCCCTCCGTGCTCGATGCGGGACCGGGGCCCGGAGGCCACGCCTTTCTGGCGCCCGGCGTCCGGAGACCCGCCGACTCCCCCTAACCCGAATGCCGGAGCCGCCCGCCGATGCCCGACCGCGTGGCCAGGATGCGGCCAGCGGTGCAGGGTCAGGGGATCTCTCTCGCCCCGAGACCTGAAGCGGTCGGGGCGCTCGGCCGGGGCCGGGCCCCTCGGGGCAGCCGAATGCCTGACGCGGCCGCCTTCCGGCCGGTGGCGGGACCCTGCCTGCCGCCCCATGATGCGGTCTTGACGGAGCCCACGGGAGATCACGCCGCGACTCCTCGAGGAGCCCGCGCCCGGCCTCAACGACCGACTGCCCGGGAGTTCTCATTGCGCCACCGCTTGCCTGCCCTCTTGCTTGCGCTGGCCTTCTCCGGATGCGGGGACCTGGTGGGCCTCGACGATCCGTCCTTCGACTCCGACATGGACGGGGTCCTCAACCGAGTCGACTCGTGCCCCAGGGAGCCCGAGACCGTGAACCGGTTCCTCGACCGGGACGGATGCCCCGATACGCTCGCCGAACTCTACGAGGCGGTCCGCGAGGACACGGAGGAGTACTGGGCGGGGGCGTTTCCCACCTACGGAGAGACCTACCGCCCCATCGGTATCTTTACGGCGTTCACGGCGCCGACCACTACGGGCTGCGGGGTCGTCTATCCGCAGAACGTGGAGTATTGCTCAAGGGGTCAGGGCGTCTACTACGACGAGCAGATGGTCGAGAACGCACTCGACGTTGTCGGAACGATGGGGCCGGCCTTCATCATCGCTCACGCGATCGGCGGCCACGTGTCCTGGCTCCTGGAATGGGCGCTGTGGCTCGACCCGGTCACTCTCCGCCTCCAGGCCGACTGCTGGGGGGGCGTTTGGGCCGGGGACGCCACGGCACGAGGATGGCTGGAGGTCGACGCTCCGGCTGAGGCCGTGGAGCAGCTGGTGCGGCTCTACGAGACTCCGGGAACGTGGTTTGACAGAAGGAAGTACGGAAGGCCCGACCAGCGCACGGCCGCGTTTCGCGTGGGCTTCGCGAACGGTCCCGCGGGGTGCACCAGGGAGGAGTTCTTCGACATCTATCCCGGCTGAGCCGGCCGGCCTCACCACACCTTCCGGCGGATGGCCTGCTCCGTGGCCGGGTGCTCCGGGCCCACGGCCAAGAGCTCGTGGTCGGCTCCCCAATCGAGGGACGGGTCGGCCCGGCACCTCGCCAAGGCCGGCGAGGGGTAGAGCCGGTATCCCTGCCCGGACAGGAGGGAGGCGCACTCGTCGTAGCATGAGCGGCCGTGGACGGAGATAGAGAGCAGGGTGTCTTTCGCCAGCACGTCCCCCGCTCCCCGCGGCACCGCGGCCTCGCTGCCTTCCACGTCGATCTTGATCAAGTCGGGCTGAGGGAGCTCGTCCTCGGCCTTCAGCGTCTCGAGGGCGGCCACGCGCACACGCTCGCTCCCCTGCCCCAGGCGGAGGGTCATCGACGAGCCGCGGCCGCCGAACCGGTCGTAGCCGTCCCGGTCGCTCACGGCCACGGGCAAGACCCGGACGTTGTCGAACCCGTTCCATTCGAGGTGCCTCCGGAGAAACCAGAGGTTGGCGACCGACGGCTCGAAGGCCACAACCGAGCCTGCCGCTCCAACCTGTCGAGCCAACGCCATCGCCACGTAGCCCTTGTGCGCGCCGATGTCCCAAACGTGGTCCCCGGGCTCTGCGAGAGCGCGAAGCGCCCCGATGCGCTCGGCCTCGAACCGACCCGAGCGATAGCCGCGGCCCAAGCTGGCGAAGCTCCACCTCAGCCCCCGGTTCGGCCCGGACCTGATGCGAACAGGGATGGGCCGTGTGAGCCTGGCGCCCGCCGTCCTGGCGAGATAGGGAAGTCTCATGGGCCCGAAAGCTGGGGCGCCCCAACTTCGGGCCCGCAAGCGAGCGGCGCTGACGGATCGAGCGGAGGCGCAGTGGATCCCGCAGCCGACAAGGTGGTCAGATGCGAACGTCTATCTTTAGCGCGGGGCAGAAACGACAACCGGGAATACACTTTGAACCAGCCGTCAGCCTGTCCGACCAACCGGGGCCACCCGACTGTTGATCCAGCGCAGCCATGGCCTCTCCCGATCGCGAAGACCAGACCAGCGGTCGCCAGGATCCGTGGCGGAGGAGGGACTTGGGATCGATGGGGGCCCCCGCGCCGATGAGCATCCCTGTGAACCAGGGCGGGGCCAGCCCAGCTGATTTCCGAAGATCCATATCATTCACGTTTGGGTGGCACCGGAATGCCGCAAGAAGCGTGCGATCCCGTCTTTCTTGCTACTCACCGAGTCGGCGAACATAGTTGGATCTGGCCGCAGCCACTCCAACGGTTCGAAGGGTTCCGATGAAACCACATGCCCTTGTTGCATCACCTCTTGTCGGCCTGCTGGTCTCGTTCCTGATCACGCCGGGCGTTCATGCACAGTGTGGTGGGCTCGCGGGGGGTGCCGGCACGGCCTCGGGCAGAGTATTCGATGACCTCAATCAGGACGGAGAGTACGGCCCTGGAGAGCCTGGGGTGGCCGGGGTCAGCGTCAGCAACGGCTGTGACGTGGTTCTGACGAGCTCGGAAGGCGTGTACGAAATTGGCCTGGCTCCAGGGCAAATACTCTTCGTGGCTCAGCCAGCTGGATATGTGGTGCCGGTCGACGATAACAACCTGCCGTCGTTCTTCTACCTCCACTATCCCGACGGCACTCCCACGGCGATTGCCGGAACTTCAGTCGAATGGCTATGGCCGACCATAGAGCCCACGGGCCCGCTTCCCGATCGCATCGATTTTCCCCTTCATCGACTCAGCTCGCAGGAGATCCGGTTCACGGCTCACGCCTTTGCAGATCCACAGGCTCGCACTGATGTCGGGGAAGACATGTTGCGCGAGGAACTCGTGAACACGCTGCTCGGGAATCCGTATCAGGCAGAGTTTTCGCTAACGGTGGGAGATGTCGTTTTCGACAACCTCGGCCTCTACGATCGCCACAAGGAAATGATCGGCCTGATCGGAATACCGCAGTGGAATCTGCCAGGAAACCACGACATCAATTTCGAGTCACCGAACGCGCACTACGCCAACGAAACCTACAAGAAGCACTTCGGCCCAACCTATTACTCCTTCAACTATGGAAACGTACACGTTGTTGCTCTGAACAACGTTGAGTACGCTGGCGCAGGGGAGCGGGACTCCGGTAGTCAGGTCTACCGAGGATTTATCTCCGACGATCAGATGCTCTGGCTAGAGCAGGATCTCGCCCATGTGCCTAGGGACAGGCTCATCGTGATCGCCACCCACATTTCACTGATCAGCGAAGCGTCCGACGGCGATCCCGCCCACGACGTGACCGGCCCTCATACCGACAACTTCGATCAACTGCTCGAGTTGCTGCGTCTGTTCGAGAACGTATACGGCCTCGCCGGACACGACACCAGCAATAGCTGGAAGGTCGAGATCAACCACAAGCACGGCTGGGCCGGCCAGCCGTGGATCGCACATACTTTGGCCCAAGTGCGCGGGAGTGGATGGACCAGAGGCCCGAGAGACCTGCGCGGCGTTTCCGACGCAATGATGGAGGACGGCAACCCCAACGGTTTCTATCTATTGAAGTTCAACGACGTGACGTTGGTCCCGGAGTTCATTCCGTTTCCCTTTGGGAGCGATGCACCACATCGGCTGCGTGTGGTTTTGGATCCAGGGCTCGCTGCTCCCGCTGATGGCGGTATCAATCGAGGGTCGCTACAACCAGATACCAAGGTGGTCGTCAATCTCTTCGACGGGGGTAGACGCGACACCGTACGAATCTCGCTTGACGGCAGACCGTCGACACCAATGCGCTACGTGGTGCGAACCGACCCGTTCATGGAAGGCGCTTTCGAGCGATTCGCTGGCACCGAAAACGCCTTCGTCGCGCCGGCACCCTCATCACACATCTGGGAATTTGACTTGCCAGATTCCCTCGGCCCTGGGCTCCATAGTGTGGTTGTGAAAACCGAGGATGAGTTTGGGCAGGAGCACAGAGGCGTTCTCTCGTTTGAGCTCCTCGAAGGGGTTCGCTGAACGAGGACACTCGGCTCGGCTGGGTTAGCGAGCTCCTTGGTCTCAAGGAGACCTGCCGGCTGGGCTAGAGGCTGCAGTCCGGAGCTCCTATGCAACAGATCAGCCGCCGTCCGGGGAAGTGTCTGCGATGGCGGCAAGAAACGGTTCCGCGAAGTCCTTCAGCTTGACCGCGCCGACGCCGTTGATCTCCGCAAACTCCTTGGTGGTGCGCGGGCGCTTTCGCACCATGTCGATCAACGACCGGTCGGTGAATACGATATAGGCCGGCACACCGCGTTCCCTGGCAAGTTGCAACCGAAGCTCCTTGAGCATGCCGAGCAGCGCTGTCTCATCACCGGTCAGGGAACTATCGGGTACAACATTGCGCGGCCTTCGGCTCGTGGCGGGCGTGGAGGGGACCGTATCCTTGCGGTACAGGAAGACTTCGTCGCCCTGTAGCAGCGCACGGCCCTTGTTGGTGATCGTGATCCCGCCATAGCCCGCGATGTCGAGATGGAGAATCCCGGTCGCCACCATCTGGCGGATCAGCGACCTCCACTCAGCCTTCTTGCGCACCGCGCCAACGCCGAAGTTGGGCAGCCTGTTGTGGCCGGCGCGCACGACTTTTTCGGTCTCCGTCCCGCGCAGGATGTCGATTACATGCGCCGCGCCGAACCGTTCGCCGGACTGATAAACCGCTGACAGGATCTCTTGCGCCTCTTCGGTGCCGTCGACCCGCTCCGCCGGGTCGAGACAGACATCGCAATTTCCGCAGGCTTCGATGCCCTCCCCGAAATAGTCCAGCAGGGCCACCCGGCGGCACGCCGGCGCCTCGCAATAGCCGAGCAGTGCATCGAGCCTCTTGTGTTCGCGACGCTTGCGCTCGACACCCGCGTCTTCTTGCTCAATGAACACCCGGCGCATCCGTATGTCGGCCAGACCGTAGACCATGTGGGCCTCCGCCGGGGCGCCGTCGCGCCCGGCACGGCCGATCTCCTGGTAATAGGCTTCGACACTGCCCGGCAGGTCGGTGTGGAAAACGTACCGGACATCGGCCTTGTCGATTCCCATACCGAAGGCAATGGTGGCAACGATGACGACGCCCGGGTCGGTCATGAAGATATTCTGGTTGGTCTCCCGCTCGGCCTTGCCCATGCCCGCGTGGTAGGCGAGCGCCCGCACCCCGTGCGCTACCATCAGGGCGGCGGTTTCCTCCACCTTCTTGCGCGACAGACAATAGATGATGCCGCTCTCGCCGGGATGGCGGAGGGCGAAGTCCCGCAGCTGGCGCTTCCAGTCGCGCTTCATCTCCACCGACAGTCTTATGTTGGGACGATCGAAGCCTAGCACGATGCTGTCCACCTCGCCCCCGAACAGACGCTTGGCGATGTCCTCGCGGGTCACCGCGTCGGCGGTCGCCGTCAGCGCGGCGATCGGGACCTCCGGGAAGAGCTCTCGTAGCCGACAGAGGTCTTCGTATTCCGGCCGGAAGGCCGGTCCCCACCGGGAGATGCAATGCGCCTCGTCGACGGCGAACAGCTTCACAGGCAGCCGGGCCAGCGCGGCCAGCATCGGCTCGGTCATCAACCTCTCTGGCGCCATGTAGAGCAGCCGCGTTTCGCCGGCCATCACGCGGCGCCAGGCTCCGACGTTTTCGGTGCGTTCGCGTGACGAGTTGATGCTGTCCGCCGCGACGCCGGCGAGCCGCAGGGCCGCGACCTGATCCTGCATCAGGGCGACGAGCGGGGACACCACGACGGCAAGCCCCTCGAGAAGCATCGCCGGTATCTGAAAGCACAACGACTTTCCCGACCCCGTCGGCATAACGGTGAGCACGTTACGCCCGGCCAACAGTGCGCCGATGGCGGCTTCCTGCCCCGGGCGGAAGCTGTCGAACCCGAAAACGTCCTTGAGGATCTGGAGTGGTGCGGTCATTGCATCTGGGTGTCCTGAGCGATCGTGTTCGCCATCTCCGCCCCCCGATCTATCATGGATGAAGGGTTGGCTCCGCACTCAGCCGATGTCGGACACGACAGTGCAGGGACGCCTAGGGCCAGGCCCTATCAGGTCACGGTCGAGGTCGAGGTCGGAACCCCAACCGGTTGCCCCCGGGGGTGGCCGACATGTCCAGGGAATGACCTCTCGGTCAGTCAGGGTGTGGGCCAATCCACTCGGGGGCGCCCGGCCCCACCCCTCTCTGCCAACTTAGGTGAGACACGGAGCGAGTAAAGAATTAGAGTAGGGCGAAGGCAGAGAAACCGAGGATGCCGAGACACCGAGAGAGAATGGAAGAGAATGGAATCGCCCCACTAACCTGGGAGGGTAAGCGAAGCGCGGCAGCTGCTCCGGACGCGGAGGTGGTAGATAAGCCGACGCGCCGACGGTTTAGTCCGTCGTACAAGCTGCGGGTCGTCGAAGAAGCGGACCGGTGCACGGAGCCGGGAGAGGTAGGGCGACTCCTGCGACGGGAGGGCTTGTACTCGTCGCACCTGACGACATGGCGCAAGGCGGTGCGGAGCGGGTCGCTGAGAGCGCTGTCGAAGAGACGAGGTCGAAAGCCGAGCGAACGGAATCCGCTGGAGGGGAAAGTGCGCAAGCTGGAGCGCGAGAACACTCGCCTGGAGAAGGAACTCGAGAAGGCGCGCCTGATCATCGACGTCCAGGGAAAAGTTGCCGGGCTGCTGGGATTGAGCCTCGAGGACGGGACGAACTCGTGAAGGCGGCCGAGGCGCTGGCCACGTACGTAGGGGTAAGGCCCGCGTGCACTGCGCTCAGGGTCGCCCGAGCCACGTTCTATCGTCGTCGGAGGCCATCGACCGGGCATCAGCAGCCCCGCCCGACCCCAGCCCGTGCCCAGCCCGTGCCCAGCCCGTGCCTTGAGCGAGAAGGAACGAGACAAGGTCTTCGACACGCTGTGTTCGGAGCGATTCGTGGACCGGTCCCCGGCCGAGGTTGTGGCGACCCTGCTCGACGAAGACGTCTACCTGTGCAGCGAACGTACGATGTATCGCGTTCTGGCCTCCCAAGTGCCAGTTCGAGAGCGCCGAGCGCAGCGGAGTCATCCCGAATACCAGAAACCCGAGTTGATGGCGACGGGCCCGGGCCAGGTCTGGTCCTGGGATATCACACGGCTGCTGGGGCCGAGGAAGTGGAGCTACTTCTACCTCTACGTCATCATGGACATCTTCAGCCGCTACATCGTGGGATGGATGGTGGCGGATCGGGAGAGCTCGGCCTTGGCCGGGCGCCTGATCCAGCAGAGTTGCCTGAAGCATGGCGTCCAGCCCCAGGTCCTGACCTTGCACTCGGATCGAGGAGCTCCGATGACGAGCCAATGCACGGCTCAGCTCCTCGCCGATCTCGGGGTGACCCGCTCGCTGAGCCGACCTCAGGTGTCGGATGACAATCCGTTCTCCGAGGCCCAGTTCAAGACCTTGAAGTACCATCCCTCGTTTCCCGGACGGTTCCAGGATCAGGGCCAGGCCAAGACCTTCTGTCGCTCGTTCTTCCGCTGCTACAACGCCGAGCACCGCCATGGTGGTATCTCGATGCTGACCCCCGAACAGGTCCACTTCGGGAATGCAGATCAGGTCATCGCCGGCAGGCAGGCCGTGCTACGCGAGGCCTGGGCCGCTCATCCCGACCGCTTCGTCTCCGGTGAGCCGAAGCCCAAACGCTCCCGGAGGCCGTCTGGATCAATCCTCCAACCCCCTCCCTCACGACACAGGAGAGATTGCTCTCTAATTAATTCCCAAGAGTGTCTCACTGGCGTTGACAGGCTCCGACTGGCCTAGTTGCGTCTGTCGCTGTGCGGGTCAGGTCACCCAAGGGAACCGGCCCTCTCATGCCTTCAAGCCATGCAACCGAGTAGTCATTTCGGCGGTTTGCGCGTCTCCTCAAGGGCATTGAGAATGCCAGACGAAGCACCGGCGTATGCCGACCCCGAATGTTACCATGGTCAGCCTACGCGACCAGAGGTAGGGTCATCGGTCATCCCAAGTCCAGCACGGAAGCTATTGCAACCGAGATGTTGACGGGGTCGTGCTTCCGAAATCCTGTGCGAGCCACGTGTGGTCTCGGCCTTCACCAGTCACCTACGCCGAGCCCAGGAAGATCGCGGTCGTGCCGCCCCAGGCAGCGTCGAGGTGAAGCCAGAGCGCTTCGGCTTCCGCGATCTCGGCGATTCTGTTGACGTCGTCTATTGTCCCACCCGCCGTCGTGCCCCCAGACGCCACGACGAGCAATGGCGCACGGCCTTGAGACGACCGGCTTGGCGGAGTGGACCTCAACCGGGATTGGCGGCAGATTCAGCCGGGAGCGACCATGCCAACTAGCACTGAGGAACGAGTTTACAGAGAGAGAGCAGGCGTGGTCCGTATGGCCCTACCGGCCGCGGAAGCGTTGCCGCTGTTCAATGCAGAGGGTGAGCGACGGTGGGTTGCGGGGTGGGACCCGTGCTACCTGCATCCGGTCGAGCCTGCTACGGGAGAGGGCGTCGTATTTCAGACCACGAAAAAGGGTGTGGGAACCGCGACGGTGGGTCCAACGCGACATGAGCCCGCCACAGGCGTGGCGTCGTTCGTGTATGTGATTGCGGACCACCACGTTGCCATCGTGGACGTCGGCGTGACCTCTGACGGTGAGGGCCGAAGCCGGGCGTCCGTAAAATATCGGATGACGTCCCTCTCATCCCTTGCGGACGACTTCGTTCGAGCGTTTGACGAGGCGTTCGAGGGCCACATGGTCGGTTGGGCGGAAGCGATTCAGCGACACATCGTGCAGGGGGGTGCCACTGGGCACTCACTTCAGGCAGTGACATCCAGAGTTTACAGCGTGTAATGTTGGCATTACAGCAGGCGTCGCTCTTCTCCTCCTCCGTCCCCCCGACGGCGATCCCGCCCCCGACTTCCCTGCCCCATCCGATCGCTTGCCGGGAGCTGTGTTCCGGCTCCGGGACGCGCGCACCACCACAGCGACCATCACCGACCTCGCCACCCAGCCTCCCGCCACCAGGCCGCCGTCCTGCTCGTTGAAGGATCGACGGGCCTCAGGGATGGCTCAACCCGGAGGCCGCAACCACGGAGCTGGAGCGCGTTCTCGCCCAGGGCTTCGCCGTCGCCGCACTGAAGGACGACCTGCCACTCGGCTGGATCGGCGGCCTCCCGACGGGCGTGTCTGGGAGCTGCACCCGCTGGTCGTCAGGCTGGACCGCCGTCTTCGCGGCGTTGGTCGGGCGCTCGCGGTCCCCTTCGAAGACGAGGCACGCCGCCGCGGTGCGCTGACCCTGACGCTCGGCACCGAGGACGACAGCGGCCAGACGTCGCTCACCGGAGTCGATCTCTACGCCGACGCTCCGCGGCACATCGCCGAAGTCCGCGATCTCGGCGACCGCCGCCCGTTTCTGTTCCACCGCCGTCTCGGCTACGTCGTCACCGGAGTCATGCCGGACGCGAACGGGCCCGGGAGGCCTGACATCTACAGGTCGAAGTCGGTGAGGCCCGACGGGTGGATCCCGCCTCTCGGCTTCAGCGACGGCAATTCCGGTCAAGGCCCTCATCAGGAAGGCACGCAAGCGAAGACCGTGACGGAGTTGTCACATCCCCAACGCCCCCACCGGAATCACCCCCACCCCATCCGGTCTCGTGTATCGGTACCGTGATCGACGGTTCGAAAACGCTCAGGAAGGCGACCGAGAAGGTGTTCTGCCAACGCCACCCCATCCAGCGCTGCCGCAACCGATGGAATGGACGCCGCCCCCCGACGGCATCGCCGCCAACGTGCTCAACCGCGTGGTGAACGAGCGCTATCTCAACGCTCGCTCGATCCTCATCACCACCAACAAGCCTCTGGCGGCGCTCGGCCAAGTCCTTCATGATGGCGGCCTTGCGGAGGCGATCCTCGACCGCGGCGCTCACTTCCAGATGCACGGACGCTCTTACCGCACACGCCTAGCAGCCCGTGGAAAAACTCCTACCCGCAGCGTCGATAAGAAGTGATTTAGATTACAGGCGAACCGGGGTCTCAGCCATGGAGGGCGGGGATGGCGATAGGCAAGCGGGGCAAGGGGCGGCAACAGGAGTTGTTCGTGGCGGCGAGCGAGATTCGCGCGCTGGGCAACCCCTTCTACCGTGCACTGAACAGGCTGCTTGAGGAGGAGGGTTTCGACGAGTTCGCGGAGGAGACGTGCCGCGAGTTCTATGCGGAGAAGCGGGGTCGGCCGGGCATACCGCCCGGGGTGTATTTTCGGATGCTGGTGGTGGGGTATCTAGAAGGGATCGGCTCGGAGCGGGGGATTGCGTGGCGGTGTGGGGACTCGATTTCACTGCGTGAGTTTCTCGGATACGGGCTGGAGAGGAACCCGCCGGAGCATTCGGGCCTGTCGAAGACGAGGAAGCGGCTGAGCGTGGAAGCGCACGCGGCGGTGTTCAGCCGGGTACTGGAGGTGGTGCAGGCGTCGGGTCTTCTGAGCGGCAAGACGCTGGGCGTGGACTCGACGACGCTGGAGGCGAACGCGGCGATGCGCTCGATCGTGCGGCGCGACGACGGGAAGGGCTACGAGGAGTGGCTGGAGGAGGTGGCGCGGGCGTCCGGGATCGAGACGCCGACGCGGCAAGACCTCGCGAAGCTGGACCGGAAGCGTCCGAAGAAGGGCTCGAACCGGGAGTGGGCGCATCCGCACGACCCGGAGGCGCGGATCACGAAGATGAAGGACGGAAGGACCGGCCTGGCGCACAAGTTCGAGCAGGCGGTCGACATGGAGACCGGCGCGGTCGTGGCCGTGACGGTGCAGACGATGGAGGGGGGAGACACCGCCTCGCTGCCGAACACGCTGGACGAGGCGCAGCGGCAACTGGCGGAGATAGAGGTGGAGCCCAGGGAAGTGGTGGCCGACAAGGGATACCACTCGAACCAGACGATGACGGGTGTGCAGGACCGCGGGCTGCGGAGCTACGTGAGCGAGCCCAACCGCGGCCGCCGGAAGTGGAAGCGGAACCGGGACGCGCAGAAGCCGACCTATGACAACCGCCGGCGGATCCAGGGCAACCGGGGGAAGGAGCTGCTGCGCCAGCGGGGCGAGAAGGTGGAGCGGGGATTCGCGCACCTGCTCCTGACCGGAGGGCTGCGCCGCGTCCACGTCCGCGGGCGGGAGGAGATTCGAAAACGGATCCTGATTCAGGCCGCCGCCTTCAACCTCGGGCTTCTCATGCGCAAGCGGTACGGCTTTGGCACCCCGCGCGGTCTGCAGGGCCTCGCCACGGCGCAAGCGGCGCTCGCATGCCACGTCAGCACCGCCGTCCTGCACATGATTCGCCTCTCTTGCCGTCCGTTTGGCCTTCTTGGCCCCATTGTCGCCTCTTCAGGCCGCAACACCCGCCGTAGCCACAAGGTCAGCCCGGCCTCCGTGCTGATCCCCCTCACCCACCCGGCGGCCTGCAACCCCCCTTCTTCCACGGTCTGCTAGAGAACAAGTAGTCCCGGTTTGGGTTTGAAGTCCTAAGGGACCCGCAGCCTGCTCTACTCTGGAGAGCGGGCTGATCCCTGGGGCGGGACTCGAGTGCGTGAGAACAAATCGGAGGAGGCATGACGAATTCGCTTCATTTGGGCCAGCGGTCCCCGAACAAGCTTTTCTCGCCACGGACGGTTGGCCGATTGCTCATGGCGCTCGCTGCCTCGACGTGGATGCTTGCCGCGCCACCCCATATCGCCGCCGCCCAGGCCCTCGCCGACGGCATCGCGGCCGACTACGAGGCTCATCTCGCTGCATTGTTCGAGCACTTACACCGCAACCCCGAGCTCTCTCTTGTCGAGCACGAGACCGCAGCCCGCCTGGCGACCGAGCTGCGCACCGCCGGTTTCGAGGTGGCGGAGGGAGTCGGCGGCACCGGGCTCGTCGCGATCATGGAGAACGGCGGCGGTCCGATTGTCATGATGCGTGCCGACATGGACGGCCTCCCGGTCGAGGAGAGGTCGCGACTCCCGTATGCGTCGACCGCCACGCAGCGGGATCCCATCACAGGCGATGTTGTTCCCGTCATGCACGCCTGCGGACACGACGTGCATATCACGAGCCTTGTCGGTACGGCCAGGCAGATGGCCCGGCGCCAGAGCGAGTGGAGCGGCACGCTCATGCTCGTCGCCCAGCCGGCCGAGGAGCGCGGGCTCGGCGCTCGCGCGATGCGGGAAGACGGGATCTGGGCGCGTTTCGGTCAGCCTGACTACGTGCTCGGTTTCCACGTGTCGGCCGAGACGGTCGCCGGCAAGATCAATGTGATTGAAGGCAGCACGTACGCCGGCGTCGACATGATCGACATCGTCGTGCACGGTATCGGTTCACACGGCGCGAGCCCCCATCGAGGCAGGGATCCGATCGTGCTTGCGAGCCAGATCGTGCTGGCGCTGCAGACGCTCGTATCACGCGAGCTCGCTCCGCGCGAGCCCGGTGTCGTGACCGTGGGTTCCTTCCACGCCGGAACGAAGCACAACATCATCTCGGACGAGGCAAGGCTCCAGCTGACCGTGCGCAACACGAACACCGAGACCCGCGACCTGCTCTTGGACGGAATCCGACGGATCGCCGAGAACATGGGCCGCGTCGCGGGCCTGCCCGAGGACTTGCTTCCGGAGGTTCACGTGCTGGAGGAGACCACCCCGCCCGGGTTCAATGATCCGGCACTCGCCCGGCGGCTGAGCAGTGCCTGGGCCGACGTCCTCGGCTCCGATGCGATCGTCAGCGAGCCGGCGACCGGCATGGGCGGCGAGGATTTCGGCTACTTCGCAGTCGACCCCGAGATCCCGAGGCTATTTTGGGGAGTCGGGGGCACACCGGCGGAGGACTTCGAGCGCGCCGCAGCGGGCGGACCACCTGTGGCCAGCCACCATTCGCCGCTGTTCAAGATCGCGCCGGACCCGGCCGTCAAGGCCGGTGTCGAGTCGACGGTCGTCGCGCTGCTAGAGCTCATGGGCCGATAAGGCCGCCGGGCCGCGACGTCAGCCCCCTGGGCGCGTCCGGACACCGGATCTGGAGAAGCACTGAGTGATGGATGTCGAAGCGAGCTTCACCGTCTGCTGGAGCGCGCGACACTGAAGAAGATCCTCGTCAATACGGGAGGCGGCGACGCTCCCGGCCTCAACGCCGTCATTCGAGCGGTGGTGCTCGCGTCTCTCAGCCGCGGTTGGGAGGCGTACGGGGTTCGCCGTGGCTATGAGGGATTGTTCGTCCAGGGCGGGCTCGCTCGGCTGACCCCCGAGTCGGTCCGTGGCATCACCCATTTGGGTGGCACGGTGCTCGGGACCGTCAACCGCGGCAATCCGCTCGAGTGGCCCGAGACCCAATCCGACGGGACCGTGTCCGTCCGCGATCGTTCGGGCGAGGTGATCGAGGCGGTGCGCTCCAGAGGTTTCGACGGGCTGATCGCCATCGGCGGAGACGGCTCTCTGCACATCGCCTCGCGTCTCTACGATTTGGGCCTGCCGGTGATCGGCGTGCCCAAGACGATCGACAACGACCTGCGCGCTACGGCCACCACCTTCGGCTTCGGCACCGCCGTCCAGACCGCAACCGACGCGATCGACAAGCTCCACTCCACCACCGAAGCCCATCGACGCGTGATGGTGGTGGAACTGATGGGGCGCCACACGGGCTGGATCGCGCTGCACGCCGGGATCGCGGGCACCGCCGACGTGATCCTGATCCCCGAGATCCCCTACGACGTGGACCGGGTGTGCGAGAAAATCGAAGACCGCTATCGGAACGGTTCCGGGTTTGCCATCATCGTCGCCGCCGAAGGAGCCTTTCCGAAGGGGGGCGAGCGCACCTTCAAGCAGGCTCCGGAGCCGGGTCGGGCCGCCCGCTACGGGGGAGTAGCCGAGAAGCTTGCCGCAGAAATCGGGCAACGCACCGGGCGTGAGACACGGTCGCTCGTGCTCGGACACCTGCAGCGAGGGGGTCCGCCCATCGCCGATGACCGACTGCTCGCGCTGCGCTTGGGCGCAGCCGCAGTCGAGTGCGCGGCGGCGGGAGAGTGGGGGCGCATGGTCGCGGTCAGCGCGAAGGGTGTCACTGCGGTTCCGCTACGCGAAGCGGTAGAGAGCCTGAAGATGGTGCCCACCGACGGCGACCTGGTGCGCACGGCCCGAGCGCTCGGAGTGAGCTTCGGAGACTGACCGGGCGGGGTTCCCCGCTCCGCGGAGCAGCACGCACTCTTTGGAGATGGCGCGCCGCCCGGTTGCTGACACCGTGACGTCGGGAGTGCATGGCACGACGCACGCCTCTCTTGGGAGAGACCGGTGACCGAAAGGCGCACGGGCCCTGGTTTCCTATCGAGCTCGCCCATCCATGGACAACCGCCGCGCGGGCCGGTTCGGTGCGATGCGGGGGGTTGCCCTCCCGCCGCCGGCTCGTGATCCTAACGGCGCACACGGATGAGTCCTTCGCGAGAGTTGTGCCGGAACCGCCATGACGTGAAGTCGCTCATCCTCGGTCATGATGCGGCCTTGGCCCGCCCACGCCCAACTGACCGGCGGGGTGAGGGGGCGGACGTCTTGAGCCAAAGGAACCGGCCATGAACAAGAAACTGTGGGGCGCTCAGGTGCTCTTAGCGGTCCTCTTCCTCCTAGCCGGGGGCATGAAGATCGTGACGCCGGCCGCTGACATGGCCGCCCAGGCCACGTGGGTCGAGCACGTTCCACCGTGGGCGCCGAAGGTGATCGGGGTGTTGGAAGTGGCCGGAGCCATTGGCCTTGTGGCTCCCGCGGCGACCGGCATCATGCCGGTGCTGACGCCCGCCGCTGCCGCCGGGCTCGCGCTGACGATGGCCGGTGCCAGTGTGCTCCACATCCGGCTTGGCGAGTACGCCAACCTCGTCCCTCCCCTTGTGCTCCTGGCGTTGTGCCTGTTTGTGGCGCGCGGGCGACTCAAGACGCACCCCCTTGGCCGCGGAGCCACGGGAGAGCCTCCCGCTTCGGAAATCAGCTGACACCATGTAGATCCGGGCCGCGGGGCTCGCTTCGAATGGGGTAAGGACACAGCCAGTACTTGCAAGCGACCCCCCCAGTCGAGCCGCCGTTTCGGCCATCTCGAGACGTCAGATAACCAGCCCAGTCCGATCCGGCCCTCGTCCCACCCGGAAATCAGAATGCCCGGCCGTGTCGCGGTGTGCGTTCGCGAAGAGTCCGGACGCGATCGCCCTTAGCGAATCAGGGATCCTGCCAACTCCAATGCGTCCGAGGGCCAATACTCCGCGGGGCGAGGCCGCTGTACATAGGGCTGTCCTGCTTCGGGGCGGCAGTCGCGCAGGCACTCGGTCCATCGCCGGAGAATCGCGCCCAGGCCATGCACCGCACCGAGAAGCGCCCCGCAGATGGCTGCATTCGTGTCGGTGTCTCCTCCCCTCATGACGGTGTCGACCACCGCCTCCTCTAGACTTGGCGTGTGCAGGAGTTGCCAGAGTGCATTCCGAAACGCAATCAGGACCCAACCCTGCTGGCGCACAAAATCGGACGGCGGTGCGGTAGCCGAGCTTGTGATGACGCCCACAAGGGCCGCATCGGCATTCATGTCGCTGGCCCAGCCTGCGATTCGCTGATGGAGATCCGCGGGAGTGCAAGGCGCTCGCACTGCATGAGCGATCGCCATCGCGAACAGGCTGTTGGCCTGTAGGCAGCACGGATGGGGATGCGTGAGCTCCGCGTCCTCCGAGGCCCACCGGGACACCTCAGGCAAGCTATGTTGAGCTCCGAAGATCCCCAGCGGGCTGATCCTCATCATCGCGCCGTTTGCCTGGCTGTCCGGATTGGGGCGCCCCCGCAGTCCGCTCTCGACGGTCAAGCCGCAATCGAACGGGCCCGAGTCTAGCCAATCGACGTAGGCCTCACGAGCCTTCTCGGCCTCATATCTTCCACTCCGTGTTAGCACACGGGCCAGCGCCAAAGCCATCTCGGAATCGTCCGTCGGCTGCCCGGCGATCGTATTCCAGGTCCCCCCGTCAGCGAGATCGCGGACGCCGTCAGGATACTGCCTGAGGATTTCGGCCGGAGTCTGGAACTCGACCAAGCTGCCCAGCGCGTCCCCCGCAAGCTGGCCCAGCAGGCATCCTTGGGCCCGAGCGCGAAGGCCGCTGTCGACGGAACGGGCCCCGCTCTTCCTCATTTCGCATGCACAGAGTCAATGGCCCTTTGGCGAACCGCCCTTCGCAACCCCGACACGGTGCTCAAGTCGCTCCGTGGGGCATGAGCCGCAACGGGACCCCACGGCCGGATGGAGTCTTGGGGGAAGATGACCCGGTTTCCCTCTTCTGCACGAGCGGGGGCAGGCCCAATCATGCCGATGACTGGATGAGTGCTTCGCGGACCCGGGCCGGGGTCCGGTACCCGTGCCGCTCCAAGGGCCACCTGCCTCTGTAGCATTCGATAAGCACGCCGATCTCGTGTCTGGCTTTCCTTCGAGGCCTGTGCACGCACTTGTGCGAGCGCGGCCCGGTGGCTTTGTCCGTCAAGAGTCTACGAAACGCGGGGGGGGGGGGGACGGAGGGACCCGCTATCACCCGCCAGAGGCTTCAAGTTGAGGAATTGACGTGGTGGTCACCGGTCCGATGCCCCAGATCTGGACGACAACCTCCTCATCTTTGGCCATGTCGTAGTGATGGCCCTCGGGCGGTTCGTAGATGAAGCTTCCTTCCTCGACGGGAGACGTGCTGTCGGGGTCGTAGACGTCGGCCTCCGCCCCGGTAGACACGTACCAAGTACCCTTTAGGACCTGAATGTACCGGGCGTTGTTGTGATAGTGGGGGCGGCTTTCCGTTCCAGGAGGCCACGTCAGCTGGAGCACGTAGAGCCCGGGCTCCGAGGGATCTCCGATGATATTGACTCTTCTCTCGCCTTCCGCCGGCATGAGATCTTCCGGGCTGGCGATGAGGAACCCCTCGTCATCGAGTTCTAGCCCCTGGCCTGAAGCTGCGCCCCGGGCCGCGAGCACGGTCCCGACAAGGCAGCCTAGAATGGCGATCGTGCGCGGATGGGTCATAAGAGTCCCTCGTCCCGGAGTCGGCGGCGCTCCGAGCACCCCGGCAGCACCCGCTGCGGTCCGAGCGGTACGTCGGATCGAAGTGTCGTAGGATCAGCATGGCCGTTATGGGAGGGGTCAGACAAGCCCCGCACCGACTCGGCACCCCGCCGAGGCGTGGGGCTCCCGCTGAAGGAGAGATGGGTGCAGCAGGTAAGGTGTGCGTCGACCCCGACTGGCTGGGGGGCAACAAAGCGCCGAGCCGTCTGCCAGCCTCCCCTCTTCTGAGCAAGAACCCTCACACTCAAGACAGAGAGGTCGCGCCCGCCTAGGGGAGTCAACTGCAGACTGAGACTCTTCGGAAGACCAAGCATGCTCGATGGCCATTGACATCGGCGGGTTCTTGCCGATCTTGTCCGCCGTGAAATGGGATGTAGCTCAACTGGCAGAGCGCCTGGCTGTTAACCAGGAGGTTGGTGGTTCGAGTCCACCCGTCCCAGTCAAGGCGCTGCATCCGCTTCCCACAGTGGCCGAGCCCTTCGACGTGGTGGTGACGCGTCGGGTCAGCCGGGACTGCCGGATCTCGTTCGGCTTGTTCGGCAATCCGAGTTTCCCTCTGAGCCAAACCGTCGCTGCGACAGCTGCAAACAACCCCTGGGGGACCGGCTTATGGAGCGCGCTTCCCGGAGGCCCTCGCGCGAACCCCTGGGCTTCGGTACCTCACATCAATACAGCGTTGGGTCACCCATTCGGTTGACACGCGGCCGAAACACGAGGGACCTCTGAGGTGCCACGCGCTCTAGTTCGTCAACGGCCGCGCCGCGCCGGGTGCGGCAGGCGCCAAGAATCCCCGAACCGGCATTCGATTGATCAGCTGGATGGGACGCAACGTTGCGCGGTCCGGAGCCAACCGCGACTTGTTGATGCGCCGCCTGCCGAGAGGTTGGCGTCGCGAGATCGCCGGCCCAGCGGGAAGGCCCAGGCTCGGCGCTACGACCTCCGAGTAGTGGGCGCGACTACCGGTTGGGGGCCACGAATCGAGATACTGAGAGGAGGGCGAGGGGAGCATGCCTAGGAACGTACTCGGAACCGAGCTCGTGGACTGCTCGACCAATCCTCTGACCGGGTTCTTCCGGGACGGCTGCTGCCGCACGGGCGCGGAGGACGTCGGGGTCCATGTGGTCTGCGTCCGGGCGACGGGCGAGTTCCTCGAGTTCTCGAGGTCCAGAGGAAATGATCTCAGCACTCCGAGACCGGCTCTCTCCTTCCCCGGCCTCAAGCCCGGCGACCAGTGGTGCCTATGCGCTTCGCGCTGGGGGGAGGCGCTGGACGCTGGAGTGGCTCCGCCTGTCGTGTTGGAAGCCACGCACGTGTCGGCCCTCGAGTTCGCCAACCTGGCCGACCTGAGGGCTCACGCCTGGCACGGGGGCGCCCCCCCGGGCCACGGCGGCCAGTAGGGCCAGGGTTTCCCGAAGCCTGGGCGAGGTTCGAACCTTTTCGCCTCCAGCACCCTTCGAACGGGGAATGAGAGGACTGACTCAGGAGCGGACCGAACCGGACGTCTCGCTAGCGGTGGCCCGAGCCCAAGCGGGCGACGTCGCGGCCTTCGAGACCCTCTACCACATGCACTCAGCACATGTGTTCGCCGTCTGCCTGCGCATGGCCGGGAACCGGGACAAGGCGGAGGATTGGGCACAAGACGCGTGGCTTCGAGCCTGGGAGCGTCTCGGCTCGTTCCGCGGGGATGCGAAATTCTCCACCTGGATGCACCGGCTCACCATCAACGTGGTCCTGGCCGACAAGCGGCGCAGTGTGAACTGGCGGAATCGGACGGTCCCGGTGGACGACTCTGCTCGGGCCGGAGGGGTGGCGACGGAGGAGCTCCCTGGAGAGCGATTGGACCTCGAGCGTGCCGTGGCCGCCCTCCCCGACGGAGCCCGCACGGTCTTCCTCCTCCATGAAGTCGAAGGCTACAAGCAGCGGGAGATCGCCGAGCGGATGGGAATCGCGGTGGGGACGGTCAAGTCCCAGTTGTACCGCGCCAGGAAGCTCCTGCAGGAGGCCTTGGCACGATGAACCATCCGGACGAAGCCCTGCTTCACAGTTCCGTGGATGAGGAGCTCCCCGCCCGGGAGCGGGCCTTGATGTCAGAGCATCTGGCGGAGTGCCCGTCCTGCCGCGCCGTCGTGTCCGAGGTGCGCGCGCTGCGCCAGGAGGCGGTGCGGGTGTTCAGCGCTCCTGGCGCCACGGGGGCTCCTGCGCCGCCTCACCTTTGGGGCCGGATCGAGGCGCGGATCGCCTCCTCTCAGACGCAGGCCCGTGACAGGGGGCAGGACACACCCATGCGGGCGCGCCGACCGCGGTTCGGCCCACCGGGGCGCATGCTGATGCGTGCAGCCGTCGTCGTTCTGCTCGTCGGCATCTCTTCCTCGTTGACCTACTTGCTGGTCCGCTCGGACGCGGAGCGTGGAGAGCCGCCGCAGCCGTCCGTGGGTGCGGTCCCCGTAGCGACCGGCGGAGAGGTCACAGGCGGAGGAGCGGCCGCGATCGCCGCCGCCTACGAGCCGGCGCTCGCGGACATGGAGCAGCTCCTTGAAGAAGGACGCGGGCGCCTTCGCCCCGAGACGATTGCGGCCCTGGAGGAGAACCTCCGGATCATTGACGCCGCCATCGGGGAGGTCCAGGAGGCGCTCGCGGCGGATCCTGCCCATCCCAGCGCTCTCAGATCGCTCGATGGCGTCTACCAGGCGAAGCTGAAGCTGCTCAGGCAGGCTGTCGTCCTGACCAGCGGGGTCTGACGGAGAGGAGCCGGGGATGTCGAAAACAAAGAGAACGGAGACAATCATGACAACGATCTTCAAGGCGGCATGCCGCGCCATCCGCAGGTGGACGGAAGGAGTCGGACTTCTCGCCCTCTCCGTGGTTCCGATCGCGGGTCAGGCCGTTCCCATCAACGAGACTCGGACGCTCCGCCCGGACGCCTCCGTGGAACTCTCGGTGGTCTCCCACTCCCTCGTGGTCGAGGGATGGGACCGAAACGAAATCCAGATCGTAGGGGAGTACGACTCGAGATTCGAGAGACTCGACGTCGAGAGCAGTGCTCAGGCGTTCCGTTTCGAAATCGAGCCGGTGCGCCGTGGCCGGACGGGTCCTCGGGATCGGCGGCAGGGTTCGGCGGAGCTTCAGGTGCGTCTCCCCCCCGGCGTTCGCCTCACCGCCCAGACCGTGTCGGGCTCGGTCCAGGTCGGTGGCGTGAGCGGAATCGTCTCGGGGAGCGCGGTCTCTGGCGCCGTGGAGATCGAGGGAGACCTCCAGTCCGTGTCTCTCAACTCCGTAAGCGGTTCCGTCAAGTACCGGGGGAGCGCGCCTTCGGTTCAACTCCAGAGTGTCTCGGGGCGTGCGGAGTTCGAGGGTGACGGCGAGTCGGTGGAGCTCGAGTCGGTGAGCGGAGCTGTGCGGATGGAGGGACAGGGCGAGACGATCAACGCGACCTCGGTCAGCGGCGGCGTCGAGCTCAGCTCTTCGGCTCCCGTGCAATCGCTGGAGGCCGAGTCCGTCTCGGGTCAGGTGAGCTACTCGGGCGGCCTAGCGCCCGGAGGCACGATCCAGGTGGAGAGTCACTCCGGACCTGTCGTGCTCCTGCTCGGGCCCGACACTGACGCTGCGTTCGACCTGTCGACGTTCTCGGGTGAGATCACCGCAGACATCCCGGGAGCTCAAGGCGAGGCCGGCAGCCGGGGTCGGTTCACCCCACAGCAGTCCCTCAACTTCACGACGGGATCGGGATCCGGACGAGTGAAGGCGTCGACCTTCTCGGGAAGCATCCGGATCCAGGCATTGGGACGGTAGTCCGTTCTTCGCCTACGTGATTTCTGCCGCCCTTGCGTGCGGAGTTGCTCGTATCGTTAGGCCAGATCATGCGCCCGCGCGGTCCGCCACTGAAGGAAGCGGTCGAGCCGAGCCTCGCGGGCGATATCAAGTCGTCGCCGCTCTAGCCTTGCTTTCCGCTTGCGAGCCTCTCGAGGGAGACCCTCCGGCGGTCTTGGCAGGGGTCGAGTGGCCGTTCGAGTCAAGCTCCGAGCACATGCTCGTTTGGCCCGAGGCTCCTCGAACGTGCCAGCTGCTTCCTCGACATCTGCGAATGTTGGAGCGTCTCGGTGGTGAGGGTCTTGACCTGCTCCTGGTCTACGTCGGCGAGGAAGAGAGAGCGCCCGTTGCCGAACACGTGCTCAAGAGGGAGCGCCTGTCTGCAGACTATCGCCGCATGTCGGAGAGGGCCTTTGCCTCCTTCGCTCATCAGGTCGGCTTTCCGGGGTTGTACCTCGTGAGGGATCGGATGATCATCGTCGGTCAGACATATTCGAGTGAGCGAGAATTGGACATCGAAATGCTGGCTACGACGATAACAGGCGGTTGAGGGATTCTGAGCCGGGTTCCCCCACCGCCATTCTCGTGACGGCCACCACCGTCGGTACGGGATACCCCGCCTGCAACGCTTCTCGGCAGGATCGTGGGCGTGGCTCCCATGCTCGTCGGAATCAGATCAAACCGTTTGCGACACTCGGAGGCTCGGTTACCACCCAATCCATCGGGTCAGACACGGATGACCGACTCGGTCTCATCGGCGAACGACTGAGCTACCCCACTTCTCCACTGGCTCAACTCCGACTGGCCTTGAGCGTTTCTAGTCGCGTCACCCCACCCACCTAGGACACCGGGCAGGCTGTGGTTGCTTGACCTGAGGGGCACCGCCGGGAATTGTGGTGTAAGATCCGGCAAGAACCAGCCCCTCGTGTTCGACGCGGCGAGCAAGGCCAGCCCGAGCGCGGCAGACTTAGGAGTGCCCATGGCCCGGAATGCGCAGCGGTTCCTCGAGTCGTACGGCCTCCAGAGGCCGACCCTGTTGGCGGCTCTGCTGCTGGGGATCATGGCACTGCCGGCTTCCGCGCAGGAACTCCCGGACACGGTGATCGAAATCGAGGAGCTCGAGGTCGTGGTCGGCTCCCGAGCCAGGGTGGCGGACCCCGCGACCCTACCGGTGCCGGTGGATATCTATGGCGCGGAGGAAATCGCGCGGTTGGGAGAGGTCGACCTCGGCGAAGTGCTCGGCCGCATCGCACCCTCCTTCAACTCCACGCGCTTCTCCGCCGGCGACGGCGCCGCCCTCCACGTCGCCACCCTGCGCGGAATGAACCCGGACCAAGTGCTGGTGTTGGTCAACGGCAAGCGGCGCCACAGCGTGGCCTTCGTGAAGGTGCTCTCTGCCCTGGGACAGGGTACCACGGGCACCGACCTCCGTGCCGTACCCATCCACGCGATCAAGCGCATCGAGGTCCTGCGCGAGGGTGCCGCCTCCCAGTACGGCTCGGACGCGATCGCGGGTGTCATCAACATCGTGCTCAAGGACGACCGGGACGGAGTCACGGCCTCCGGCTACGTGGGGCGCACGGCGCAGGGCGACGGAAACCGCCTACTCGCGTCCGCAAACGCCGGGGTCCCGTTGGGTAGAGGATTCCTCAACCTCACCATGGAAGTCGCGAGGCAAGAGGTGACGAACCGGGCGGGAGCCGCGCCCACCTGCTTCGGCCCCGATCCGGGCTACGGCCCCTGCGCGGACGGCGGGAAGATCATACCGCTGCAGCGCAACGGCGAGCCCGATTACGAGGGCGCGGCGTTCATGGTGAACGTCGCGGTGCCCGTCGGGGAATTGGCCGAGTTCTACGCCTTCGGCGGCTATTCCGGCCGGGAGGCGGTCTCCGACGGTCTTTACCGCAAGGCCGACTGGGTGCCGCGCACGGTGTCGTACGTCTATCCGGACGGCTTCTTTCCCATCGAAGAGTCCGAGCTCACCGACAACTCGGCGGTCGTGGGATTCCGAGGGGACCTAGACGAATGGTCGGCAGACCTGAGCCTGGGTTTCGGCCAGGGGCGGTTCGCCTTCGGGGCCGGCAACTCGATCAACCCCTCCTTTGCGGCCGCGTTCTTGGCGCGCAATCCGGGTGCCGACGGAGCCGCTATCGCCTCCAACGCGGGGCCCCAGGACGTCTTCAGCGGGTCGTCCAATCTCCGCCAGTGGACGCTCAACGCTGACGCCTCGCGGGAAATCGAGATTGGCTCCACACCGGCGTTTCTGACGCTGGGCGGTGCCTTCCGCCGCGACGCCTACTGGCTCGAGTCCGGCGACCTGGCGTCATATGCGTGCGGGCCGAGCGACTCTCCGGGAAGTTTTCCCGCCGCCCATCATCAGAACCCTGATGGAACGGTGATCGCGAGCTGCGGGGTTCAGGGGTATCCGGGCTACAGCCCCCGCAGCGCTGCCGCTAGCGAGCGGGACCGGAACAGCTTCGGAGCCTATGCGGACATAGAACTACGCCCGTCCGAGGCGGCCTCGCTCAGCAGCGCCTTTCGCTTCGAGCAATACAGCGACGCCGGCTCTTCCCTGACCGGCAAGGTGACCGCAAGGGTTGAACTGGGGGCGTCAGGAGCGGCCCTGCGAGGAGCTGTATCGACCGGCTTCCGGGCACCCCGTCTTCCTCAACGGGGCTTCAACACCATCGGTTTCGTGGGGAGCAGCAGCGGACTGCAGACCACAGGGTTCCTCCCCGAGGGCGATCCCATCGCCTGCCAGGACTTCGACGCCTGCTCGCTGAGCCACGAGACTTCGCTGAGCTTCACGGGCGGGTTCGTCTACTCCAGCGACAACGGCCTGCTTGTGACGGCCGACTACTACCGAGTCGCGGTCGGGGACGCCATCGCCCTGACCCAGACTCTAAGCCAGAGCCACGGTCTTAGGCCTAACGCCCAGTTTCAGGGGCGGCCGGTGGACGGGGTCGGCTTCTGGACGAACGCCATCGACACGCGCACGCAGGGTTTCGACCTCGTCGCGACCTGGCGCCTCCGAGACATGGCTTGGGGCGCCGCGGACCTGTCCGCGAGCCTGCACCGAAACAACACAGCGATCACCGCCAACCGCAACGAGAGTTTCATCGGACAGACGCAGACGACCCTAATCACCGAAGCCCAACCCGGACAGAGGATCGGGGTCAGCGCGGACATCCGCTCAGCCGGGGGCATCGGCGCCCGGCTCAGCGTGAACCACATCGGCAACCTCACCACTCCGCTCGTCTTCGAAGATCCCGTCACGATCGAGGCAGCGGCAATCGCCGACTTGGAGGTAACCTTCCATGTGGCGGAACGGATACGGGTGGGCCTGGGCGCCAACAACCTCTTGGACCGCCTGCCCAACCGGCTCCCGGACGGGAATGTCGCACAGCTCTGGTCGCTGGACTACCCGAATGAGTCGCCCTACGGCGTCGCCGGGCGCGTCATGTTCATGAGGCTGAACATCGTGGGCGGCTGAGCGTACTCACGGAGGCGCACCGGATAGCCGGTGCAGGATCTGTTACGGTGGCATGCGCACTACTATTGAGGAGCCCGATTCCTGCGGTGTCAGCAACGGGAAAACAGGGAATATCCCAGGAGATCCACCCAGGTACCGGAGCCGCCGGCCCGGGCTCCGCCAACGGACGCTCGAGCTCCTCCCAGGGAGCCGCACGAACCTGGGGAGCGCCTCGCTCCCACCACCGCCTGACAGCTGCCCCCCGTAGCCGTGGGTTCTCGGACCAGTAGCTCCCAGATCTGTAGCGCCTGAACTGGCGCAACCTCGCCCGTCAGCCAGCCGTCCCCCAACTCCAGCTGGCACTCCCGCCTAGCCACGGCCCGGGCGCGGCCACGACGCTGCGCTACTAACTGACCCGCTAACTGATCCGCGTCCCGCCCTGGAACACGGCTGGGAGACTCGTTCCTGAGGCCGAGGCCCGCGGCGGTCGCCTTGCCAAAGCCACCCATGTGGGCCCGCACACCCTGCCGCACGAGCTCCAAAGCCGCCCAGCGGTCCCCCTTCTTCGCCACGTGGCAGCCCACCACGTCCGTGACGCAGTGGTCCACCGCGCCGAAGAACCAGCACCAGCCCTCGGTCCCCGTCCAGAACCACGCCGCGTCCGTGCCCCACAGCTCGCCGGACCGCTCCCGTCACTACGCTCTCTCCGCGGGGCGGCTCGGAAAGTGGGACATTCGCCATGGCCCAAAGTGGGACATGTTCAACGGCCATTGATACCCGGATCCCTTTCGCCGCCAGCGTGCCCTCACCTTCCGGTGCCCCCCGCCCACGAACGGGCTCTCCGACAGTACCGTCCGGATCTCCCCCACCAACGCCTCGTCGCTCAGCGCCGTCTTCGGACCACGCTTGCCCCGCTTGCGTCGTGGAGGCGTACCCGCGCCGCCGACCGCCGAGCCCAGCGCGTACACGCTCGAACGAGGCACACGCCACGCCTCGCACACCAGCACCAGGCGGATACGACTGCCCCGTCGAAGTACGTGCTAGTGTCCTGAGTCGGAAGTCCGCGTACAAAAGCGGGCAAGAGTTTGGAGGATCTGATCAGCGGACTTGGTCCAGACGAAGGGTTTGGGATCGTGATTGGTGATGTCGACGTAGCGCAGGATCGTGTCCTCGAGCTCGCGCGTGCTACGGAAGACGCCGCGTCGGAGCTGTTTTTCGGTGAGAGCGCCGAACCAGCGCTCGACGAGGTTGAGCCAGGATGAGCTGGTGGGGGTGAAGTGGAGGTGGAAGCGAGGACGCTTGAGGAGCCAGCGCTTGATGATCTGGGTCTTGTGGGTCTGATAGTTGTCGACGATGAGGTGGATATCGAGGCCTTGGGGGACGGTCGCCTCGATAGTGTCGAGGAACCTGCGAAACTCAATGGAGCGGTGGTGCTTGTGACATTCGGCGATGACCTCTCCGGTCTTGGTGTCGAGCGCTGCGAAGAGGGAGGTGGTGCCATTGCGAACATAGTCGTGGGTACGGCGCTCGATCTGCCCAGGACGCATCGGCAACAGGGGCTGGGAGCGGTCGAGGGCCTGGATCTGGGCCTTTTCGTCGACGCACAGGACCAGAGCTCGGTCCGGGGGATGCAAATACAAGCCGACGATGTCACGCACTTTCTCGATGAAGAGGGGGTCGGAGGAGAGCTTGAAGGTTTCACTGCGATGGGGCTGGAGCGCGAAGGCCCGCCAGATGCGACTGATGGCGCTCTGACTCATCCCGGTGCGCTGCGCCATGGAGCGGGTGCTCCAGTGCGTGGCGTCGGTGGGCGTTTCTTCCAAGGTGATCCGGATGACGCGCTCCACATCCTCATCCCCGATCGTGCGGGGAGCTCCAGGTCTGGGCTCGTCCAACAGCCCGTCCACGCCCCCGTCCACGCCCCCCCCCCACGAAGCGCTTGCGCCATTTGCCCACGGTCTGTTTGGTGATCCCCACTTCGTCGGCAATCTGAGTATTTGCGGCTCCCTCGGCGGCCCGAAGGACGATGCGGGCCCGCATCGCCAGAGCCTGGGCTGTCTTGGGTCGCTTCACCCAACGCTCCAAGGTCTCTTGATCGGCGTCATCGAGAGTCAGGGGAGCCAACGGACGTCCACGCATGGCATCCTCCCGGAACAGGTTCGGGGCAAGTTACCATGCGCGAGCCACTAATGCAATGAACTTCTAACTCAGGACACTAGAAAAACAGTAACTAATTGTGGTTTATTGAATTACTACTAATCTATCTGACCCAATCCTCTCATTAGACCCCTATTCCTGACCGGGAATCCCTTGGGCCGTCGAAGACGCCCTTAGACCCGAAAAGCACCATCCGCTTGCTGCAGCGCAGACTCTCAGGAGCGCAGCCGGCTCACGGCGAGAAATGATAAACCACGGGCAACTGCGCGGGGTCTGTGATGGCCGAATCCGTGTGGTGGTAGACGTTGACGTGCCCGGTGCCGCAGTCTCCGAAATCGTCGCAGGAGAGTACACCGATGATGCCCTGAAAGCCGGACGTCGCCCCGATTTCCTCGCGCAGGGCAGCGCGGTCCACATACAACCTCTCACCCTCCTCCACCGCAACGGAGTTGATCGCGCTGAGCAGCAGCGATGTCGCGTCGTACCCGTGCGCCCAGTAAGGAGAGCCAGGAGATGCGCCGTACGTAGATTCGAACGTGGCGAGAATCTCGTCCGCGTTCTTGCCGGTCGCGACATTGGCGCTCAAGTCGTGGGATGCCTCCGGCCCCGCAAAGTAGATACCCTCCGACTGCGGTGTGCCGAGGAACTCCGACACGAGGAGGGCCGCGTCCGTGATCAGCGTCGCGCCTTCCAGGCCGCTCACCTCCCTCACCTGCTCGGCAAATGGCGAGCCTTCCGATTCGAAGAGCGGGAAGAAGATGCCGTCTGGCTCGACTGCTGCGAATGCCGCGAGGACGTCCCTCATGTCTGTCTCACCCTTCTCAATCTGGGCGGTGTGCACGATCTCGCCGCCGAGAGCGCGGAACGCTCTACCAAACGCGACGGTGAGGCCTGTGGTGTACGGGTCGCCATCGTCTATGGACACCATGCGCTGCAGGCCCAATTCACTGTATGCGAAGTCGGCGACCGCTTGCCCCTGATAGAGGTCGTTGCTGGCAGTGCGGAAATAGCCGGGGTGGTAGTCGGGACTCGCGTTGCCGGCGAGGTCGGACGTGAGCGAAGGCGATGTGTTGGACGGTGAGACCATCACCAGACCTGCCGCGCTGAGCAGCGGCGAGGCCGCCACCGCCGAGCCAGAACACAATGTGCCGACGACGCCCAGTACCCGCTGATCCGCGATGACCCTCTCGGCGCTTGTGCGTCCGCCCTCCGGCGAACACATGGCGTCTATTGACTCGCTGAGTTCGATCTCGTGACCGTGGATGCTGCCGAAGTCTCGGCTGGCTAACTCAATGCTGTATCGCAACCATGTAGCAACCGACGGCACACCGGTGTGCGCGAGCAACGAACGGATCTGCACGGCCTCGCCCTCGCCAACCTCGACTGCGCCGAGCGGCCCAGCCTCAAAGCTGCTGGGCGGCCTAGGCTCAAGGTTGCCGACGGGATCCTCGCCTCCGCACGCTGCCAATAGTGAGGTGGTCCCGGTTTTTTGGACAGGTCGTTAAGGTGGATTCCAGAGCGGAAGAGGAGGCACCGAGATGGCCAGGAAGAGACGGCGGTTCACGGCGGAGTTCAAGGCACGGGTAGCGCTCGAGGCGCTGCGCGAGCGGGACAGCGTGCAGGCGATCGCGGCGCGGCACGAGCTTCATGCGAACCAGGTGACCACATGGAAGCGGCAGCTGCTCGAAGGGCTGCCGGAGGTGTTTGCCGGGGGCGCGGGCCGCAAGGCCGCCCTGGAGCACGAGGCGAAGATCCGGGACCTGCACGCCAAGATCGGGGAGCTCACGGTCGAGCGGGATTTTTTTCGGCGCGGGCTCAAGCGCTGAGCCGGGCGGAGCGGGGGCGGATGATCGAGCGGGACGGACCGCTGAGTCTTTCGAGGCAGTGCGCGCTGCTGGGCGTGAGCCGGTCGTCGCAGTACTACCGGCCGAAGGGGGAGAGCGCCGAGGACCTGGCGCTCATGCGGCGCATGGACGGGCTCCACATGGCGTATCCGTTCTACGGGAGCCGGCAGCTGATGCGGCATCTGCGCCGCGAGGGCGTTGCCGCGGGCCGGCACCGGATCCGGCGGCTCATGCGCCTGATGGGGATGGAGGCGACCTACCGGCGGCCGCGCACGAGCGTGGCGAGTCCGGAGCACCGGGTCTTCCCCTATCTGCTGCGGGGCCTCACGATCTCGCGGGCGGACCACGTGTGGTGCGCGGACATCACCTATGTCCCGGTGACGCAAGGGTTTTTCTACCTGGTGGCCGTGATGGACTGGGCGACCCGGCACGTGCTCGCCTGGCGGCTGTCGAACACGATGGACGCGTCGTTCTGCGTCCAGGCGCTGGACGACGCGCTGGGCTGGAGGGCTCCGGAGATCCTCAATACGGATCAGGGCTCCCAGTTCACCAGCGAGGCGTTCGCCGACCGGGTGCTGGGTGCGGGCGTGCGCTTCTCGATGGACGGCCGGGGCCGCTTCCTCGACAACATCTTCATCGAGCGGCTGTGGCGGTCGCTGAAGTACGAGGCGGTGTACCTCTACGAGCTCCGGGACGGGCCCGACGCCCAACGCATCATCGGCTCGTGGATCGACTTCTACAACGAAGCGCGCCCGCACTCGTCGCTGGGCGGACGGACGCCGGGCGAGGCCTATCGCGAAGGCGCGGAGGTGTGGTGAGGACGATCCGGCGCGACGCCACCCAACCGGCGCAACGACGCCTGCGATCGTCGCGGGATCTACGCGCGGCCCTTCCCTCCGTCTTCCCATCGGGAACCAGTCCCGACGGGAAGGCGGAGGTTATATTCAAACCGGGCTCGAAGGAGAACACCCGGCCTCAAGCGGGACCCCGAGGGCTTTGGAGACCATCGGAATCCACCTTAAGATCGCCCTCGGACTGTCCAACGAAGTAGGACCACCTCATAGACCCGCCAGCAGCACGACGTGAAACATCCTGATTTCGTTACTCATTGTCGTAGCCCTTCTGGTTGAGTTATCCAGCGGCGGAAGGTCCAACGGTCTGTCGTCATGAGGCGGTAGTGTCCCAGTTCGAATCCTTCTCCACGAGGATTGCTGCAGGTGCACGCTGCAGTGCTCGTTCTGTTGCCCGTTCAGCGTGACCTCGAGGCCGGTTTCTTCGTCGATCGCCACGTAGTCCTGATGGACCAGTAACCAGAGCGAGGCTCGAGGCTGAGCTCGCGCGATGGCCTCGCACGGCGGACATGGCGGGAATCGGGAATCGCGGGCGGCCTCAAGCTGCACGCTGACGCAGCTCTGGTTGCAGGCGTCCCCGCTCTGCCGTCCCTCACAGGAACCTCGGCACCCTCCTCCGATACTCCCGGTAAGCGTCCCCGTACTGCTCCTCCAGCCACGGCTCCTCCGCCAGTGGCGCAATGAAGAACACCAGGGCGATGAGCAAATGCGTGATCCAAAGCAACAGCGAGTTCGCGATCACGCTCACGCCTGTGAAGCAGGCCATGTCACCCAGGTACTGCGGGTTCCGGGTGAATCGGTAGGGACCGGAGGACACGAACCCGCCCCTCAGCCCCGACGTGTTCTTCCAGCCCACCGCGGTCATTCCCCAGACCGCCAGCAGGCCCCCGAGCAGGGCCAGCGGTAACCCGACGATGAGCCGAAGCGGACTCTGGAAGACCCAGGAATTCCAGTCGAGGAAGAGTAGAGCCGCGTTTAGCCCGAGGACCGCGTAGAAGCACGCCCACGTCAGCACATGCTGCCAAGAGCGCCGCCCCGGTGGCGGCCAGATCCTCCTGCCCGGGCGGGCGACGGACCACACGGCTCCCGCCAGCAGGAGTAGGAGAATGACGACATCGGTTGTGAAGACGATATTGGACCCGCCGGCATTCACGTGTCGGAACCCCTACCGGTTCGGATTCGGTGCCATCGCCAGCAGCAGCACCAAGTCCCGGGTCGACTCGTTCTCCACGCCACGGGGCTCACTGGGCCCCGACCAGGCGATCTGCCCGGGCCCCAGGGTTCGCCGCCGATCTGCAATGTTGCTCGCCAGATGTTGCATCACGGTCTCCTCTGCTCGGTTCGAAGCTGCCCCCGCCGTGCGAGATCTCGTCCAGCGCGAAGTCGAGCGAGAACTCGCGTGTGCCGTCTGCTGTGAAGCCGCCCAGACGGTAGGGGCTGGACAGGTTCGGGGCAACTCTGGGGGCACCCTTAGATGGCTATCGCTGGCTAAACCAACAATAGCAACTACTTAGGGTCACTCTAGGACCGCTTGGTTGGCAGACGCGAGGCGTGTGAGAACCGGCCTTCACATACGCCCGCACCACGGCCTCAAACTGGGAGTGATGGAGAAGCAGAATCAGCAGCTAGAGCGGTGGCGGGGAAGCGGTTCCGCGGGCTGGACGCTCCCCACCTGCTCAGCGACGTGTACGAAGAGAGAAACCTCAGAGACGGAAGGCCCGTCCCAACTCATCAGCTAGAGGCAGCCGCCTGAGACGACTACACCACCGATTGACCCGTCCTCCGTGGGCGAACAGCCACCGCTCTCGGCTCCCTGCAAGTGAGTCTGGCCCCCTCCGATACGGAGTCGGATCGCCGCTCGATCCGCCGCCTACAACCTCCCTCGTTCCTCCCGACGACGCGTTGCACCCCCCTTGGCAGTGGCTCAACGACTGCCAAGATGTCGCGTTCAACGGTCGAGACCGCCGGGGGTCGACTCCACTGGGCGGTATGGACAGAGCTTTGAACGAGGGCGTCGGTGCCCTCCGTGAGCGTCCAGATCTTGCCCATTGCCTGCCTCCGATCTAGCGTGGGACCCGTGAGATTGTGAGCAAGTTGTGTCTTTGGGATCCACCTTGCTGGTCGGCGGATGCGGAGGGTCAATCTGTTAATGAGCGCCACGGCAGTGACCACAGATTCGGACCGGACCGAACGAGCACGTGGGGCTGGCCGGCCCAGTAAGCGGGCCTCGGCGGGGCGGAAGGGCTCCGTGTTCATTGTGGCGCTGCTGGGCACATGGACCGCCTGGGGGTGCACCGCGGGGGATCGACCGGAGTTCCTCGCTCTGGCCACGGGCGGCACGGGCGGAGTGTACTATCTGATCGGGGGTTCGATCGCGGAGGTATGGAGCCGAGATCTCCCGGATCGGATCTCCGTCGCCGAGGTAACGGGGGGCTCCGTCGAGAATCTCAGCCTGCTCCTGGGCGGCCAGGTCGCGGTGGCGTTCTCGATGGGTACCAACGCCCGCGAAGCCTACATGGGCAGCGGCAACTTCGACGGGCGAACTCCCGGCGGGGTAAGGGCCCTCGTCGCGCTCTATCCAAACGTTCTTCAGCTTGCCACCCTGGAAGGAAGTGGAGTGGAGACGCTTTCGGACCTTGCGGGTCGGAGGGTATCGGTGGGTGCTCCCGGCAGCGGTACTGAGGTGGCGGCCCGCACACTGCTTGGGGCAAATGGCATCGACTACGATGACTTCGAGCCGCAGCGACTCAACTTTAACGAGACCGCCAACGCGATCCGCGACGGAACGGTCGACGCGGGCTTCTGGAGCGCCGGCCCCCCCATCAGCTCCATCATGGGCCTCGCGACCGCGCGCGAGATTCGGATCCTGCCCCTCCTGGACGTGGAGGTCGAGCGCACGGCTACGGTCGACCCGACGGTGAGTCGCGACATTGTACCGTCGGGCGCGTACCGGGGTGTCAGTGAGGACGTTCGGACCCTCAGTACTCCGAATGTTCTGGTCGTGCGGGCGGACATGCCCGGGGAGCTCGCCTATGCGCTGGTTCGGGCGATCCTAGAGGCCCGTGACGAGCTCGCCGGGGTTCACCCTGTGGGGGGTCGAATTTCCGCAGAGTACACGCTCGCCGCTTCCCCGATTCCGCTTCACCCTGGGGCTGTGACGTACTTCCAGGAAAACGGGCACGAGGTGCCGGATCGTCTGATTGCCGCGCCCTGAGCGCCGAGATCTCGGACTTCCCGCGCTCGTAGCGGGCGTTTTCGTCCTGCTCGCAGTCGCCCTCTCACTCTTCCAGCTCTTCACGGCCGGGATTCGGCCCGTTGGGCTCTTCTACCAACGGGGTCTTCATCTCGCGTTAGTGCAAGTGCTGGCGTTCATCCTCTTTCCAACTCGCGGCCGCCACGAAGCCGGCTCGCCCCTCAAGTTGTGGGCCTGGTCGCTCGACGGCGCCTTCATCGCCTCATCGGTGGTCAGTGCCCTCTATCTGACGATCAATCTCGACGGCATCGTGAGTCGGGCCGGCGTTCCGACGCTCATGGACACGGTGATCGGTGTTGCGGCGGCCATCACCCTCCTGGAAGCGAGCCGGAGGGTGCTGGGCTGGGCCATTTCGTTCATAGCGATCGGGTTTGTGGCGTATGCCTTCTTGGGGCCGTTTCTTCCCGGCCTCCTTCGACACGGGGGGTACGGCACTGGCCGCATCGTAGGCCAGCTCTACCTTGGTCAGGAAGGCATTTACGGGATTCCGCTCGGAGTCGCTGCAACCTTCGTCTTCATCTTCATCCTCTTCGGTGCCCTCCTCGAGGTCACCGGTGCCGGGCGGTTCTTCATGGACTTGGCCTATGCCCTGACGGGGAGACAGTCGGGCGGGCCGGCGAAAGCTGCGGTGGTCGCTTCCGCCGCGATGGGCTCTGTTTCGGGGAGCGCCATTGCAAACGTCGTTACCAGTGGGGCCTTCACGATCCCCCTCATGAAGCGCGTGGGGTACCGTCCCGAAGAGGCGGGAGGCATCGAGGCGGCGGCGAGTACCGGAGGCCAGATCCTTCCGCCCATTATGGGTGCGGGCGCGTTCCTCATGGCCGAGTACACGGGCCTGCCGTACCTCGAGATCGTCAGGGCGGGCATCGTCCCGGCGGTCCTCTACATGGGGACGGTGTTCGCCTTCGTGCACCTGGTTGCGGTGGCGAGGGGCCTAAAGGGGCTTCCCGCCACGGAGCTTCCGAAGCTTAGAGAGACGATGGCTGGGGGGTGGCATTACCTGCTTACTCTGTTCGTGCTCATCGGGGCCCTTCTCCTGGACCTCTCGGTGGCTCGGGTCGGCTTTCTGTCGTGTGTGGCTATCGTAGGGCTGGCGAGCGGACGCGCTGTGTGGGATCGGGTGTCCGCTCTCCTTGTGCCTGGCGTGGCCTCGCCGAGGCCATCCGATTCGCCCACACGCCAGAGCACCTCAGAGTGGGTCAAGCGTGGGCTCACGAGTCTGGTGGACGGCTTCGTCCTTGCGGGTCGGAACGCGCTTCCGGTTACACTCGCCTGCGCAGTGGCGGGGATCATCGTCGGAGTGGTGGGGCTCACCGGGTTGGGCCTGAAATTCTCGGCTCTCATGCTCTCCTTCTCTCAGGGAAACCTGCTTCTGGCGCTGATCCTACTCCTTCTGGCCAGCCTGGTGCTCGGGATGGGTCTTCCGGTGACCGCGAGTTACATCGTCCTGATCATCCTCGCGGGGCCGGTGCTTACCAGTGAATTCGGCCTACCGGCCCTGATCGCGCACATGGTGGTCTTCTGGTTCTCGCAGGACTCCAACGTGACGCCTCCGGTCTGCCTGGCTGCCTATGCGGCCTCAGGCGTGGCGGGATCGGATCCGATGCGCACGGGTCTCCATGCTTGGAAATATGCCAAGGGCCTCTACCTGATTCCGGTCCTTATGGTGGTCCACCCCGAGCTCGTCCTCGGAGGAGCCGCCCTTGTGGTGCTCGGGAAGGGAGCGATGGCCATGGTGGCGCTGTGGGCCTTTGCCGCGGCGCTGGAGGGCCAGGCATTTCAGGCGCTGGGTCGAGGCGGCCGCGTTTTTCTTTCGGCGGCCGCAGCAGCTGTGTTCTACCCGTCGTCCCTGGTCGGCGCCGCCGGCGCATCGGTGGCCCTCGCCTACTTTGCCCGAGACTTCTCGCGTGCTCGGGCCAAGAGAGCCCATCAGGCCTTGTAATCGATTGTCGGTCTTGCCCGGCAGGATCGATGTGCCGGAAGGCGGTCTCACCACGTCCTGAGGGATTCAGGGCTTCGGCTAGCTGCCGCCGCGTCAGGTCGGAAACGGGATGACCGGCTTGATCCGGCTGCTCCATGGCGGTCTGCCAATTGTCGTCCGGGACTCCTGCCGAACACCTTTTCGCCGGACAGCTTCGCCAGCCGCCGCATGACGTATTGTATCTTGCTGGAGCAAGCTTCATCGGGATCGCCGGGCTCAAGACCGTAGCACGCACATACGGCAAGAAGGATGTATGCCTTGGTTGGATTAGGACCCCCGCGACCAGATCGTGAAGCTGGGACTTCATACCGTCTGCTCCAGTGACCACTGCACCCGCTCAGCCATAAACCGCATGAAAGGCTCAATATCCTGATCGATGCTGGCGCTCTCGAGTGCGGCAAGATAGGCATCGCGGTCCTCGACCCGGATGACCGCCCACGGATAGCCGCCAGAGGCCAGCATCACGTTCATGACAAAGCACGCCATGCGCCCGTTGCGTCTGGATAGGGGTGGATATATTCGACCAGCCAGTGCCCTAGCACGGCGCGGACGGACGGCTCGATTTCGCTTTCGAGCAAATCGAACAAGGCCGGCATGGCATCGCGCACCGCCTCCCAGCGCGGCGGCACGTGTCGCGATCCGCGAAGAAGTACGGCGTCGTTCCGGTAGCCAGCCAAGGCCGAAGCCGAGACCAGGCCGGCGGCAACACAGGGCTGGAACAGCTCACCATACCAGTGCCGGTGGGCGGTGCGGACCAGGGCGCCGGGATTGGTGCCGCCGAGCACTTTACCGACGGTCCCGCAGACAAGCTGGAAGGCCTGCCAGTAACCGCGCGCCGCCAGCGCATCGCGGCTCTGCCGGTCAGCGTCATGACGATCCGGGTCCCAGTTGCCCTCACGCACCCGATGAATCAGTTCCGGCGTCACGCGGTAGCCCTCGACAGACAGTGAGTGATAGGCATCGTTCTGATTAGATGCCATCGACGAAGGACAGATAGGCTTCCGTGTCCTGCGGCAGTCCGGGGGGCCTTCGGGAACGCCTCGATGACGGGCTCTTGGAAAGTTCCCCACAGGGATTGCAGGCGCCCGGCAATCGGCGCTTGTGCCCGAGTGAGGGTGCCGAATGTCTGGGCTGGCGCGAACGGATCGGACCGACGGGCGTCGTAACCGGCGCGTTTCATGACCGTGAGAATCTCGTCGGCCACGGCGTTACGGCCGATTCGGCGGAAGGCTCCGGCAAGCCGTCCGGCGGCGGTTGTGCACTGACCCCGAAGTTGGTCCACTAGCAACATCGCCGGCGGGAACACCGTCGCCTGTCCAGTGCACTACATCGGCATCGAAGGACGCGTCACGGGGCCGGTGTCTGGACACGGCAGCGTGGACACCAACCGCTTCCTAGACCCTGGCTGTGGAACGACCAGTCGGGTAGGAGTGTCCGTTCTGCTCGGGGAGTTTTCAACTGGCTTGTCCGGCCTGCCGTGCGAGGCGGGTTGGCCTACGATGGCGACGAAAGCTTCCACACTGTCGGTGCCAGTCTGACGTTCGCCCAACGGTACGGAGCGCGCTTCATCGTCGACCGCCAGCCCTTGTCCCTAGCGGCCCGGCACTCGTGCTCCTTCAGATCGGCGGATACATCTCGTGCTGAGTATCGAGCCCTCGCCTTGAGCTGCCGAGGAGGGAGAGACCCTCCTGGGGGGCTCGCGGGCTCGACGCTCTCGGGCGCGCATCGTATCGCGGAGACGCGTTGCCGAATCCGGTGACGGACGGCGTGCCGACCGCTACACTGGGGCAGTGACGGACGGCGGGGGTGGCCGCGCGCCCATGGTAGGCGATAAGTGGTGAGACGCCAGTAGGTTCCGAGGGCTCGGCTGCCCGACGCCAGAACCGAGCCAAGGCGTGGGAAATTGCGGTTGCCCTTGGGCACCGACAGGTCGCAGACCAGGGCCGTGTCGGCGATCCGCGGGAAGCGGACCGCCCGTCCTCGACACGGGAAACCCGAGGTGGGGGGGGGAAACCGATGCGGGTCGTGAGCTGGAACGTAAACGGGATTCGCGCGTGCGTGCGGCACGGATACGTGGATTTCTTGGACCGGTCCGGAGCCGATATCGTCGGCGTTCAGGAGGTCCGCGCGCTGCCCGAGGAGATCCCTGCAGCCGCACGCACGCCGCCTGGCTGGCACGCGGCGTTCACAGTAGCCGAGCGCCGGGGATACAGCGGTGTCGGCATCTACTCCAGGCTTGAGCCTGAGCGGGTGGAGACCGCCCTCGGAGAGCCTCGATTCGACATTGAGGGGCGGTTCATCGCTGCCCATTTTCGGACCGGCCGCGGGCGGTTCACAGTAGCAAACGGCTACTTTCCCAAGGGGAGCGGAAAGGACCGGGACAACAGCCGAGTCGGCTACAAGCTCGACTTCTATCGGGCGGTATTCGACCGGGTACAGGAGCTGCGGCGCCGATGCCCGGTGCTCGTAATCGGGGATTACAATACCGCCCACCGCGAGGTCGACCTCGCCCGCCCGAAATCCAATGTCAGGAACAGCGGCTTTCTCCCCGAGGAGCGGGCCGAGCTGGACCGCTGGCTGGATGCAGGATGGGTGGACGCCTTTCGCGCCCTGCATCCCGACGAGCCCGGCCACTACACTTGGTGGCGGCAATGGGGGGGGGCGCGCGAGCGGAACGTAGGATGGCGGATCGACTACGTACTCGCGTCGCCAGGAGCGATGAAGCGAATGCGCGATGCCTTCATCTGGCCCGACGAGCGGGGCTCGGACCACTGTCCGGTCGGCGTCGATATCGACTTCTAAGGAAAACGGGGACCATGCGTAACAGCGAAGTTGAGCTTCGATCGTGACGAATCGGGATATCCTAATTGTTGGCGCAGGCATCAACGGCCTCGTAGCAGCCAACTACCTACAGCGTTCGGGCTGCAACGTGACGATGATCGAACGCGCGGCCAAAGTTGGTGGCGCCTGCGTATCGGAGGCCGCGGAGGTAGACGGAGTATCCCAACACTATGCGCTTGGGGCTTCGGTCCTCGGACTCATGCAGGATTTCGTATTCGAGGACACCGGCCTGTCAAAGCGACTGCAGTCCTTCGTTCCGGTGCACCCGAAACTCGTCCATTTTCCCGGCGACGCTGAACCTGCCCGGATATTCCGCGATCCTGCGGAGCTTGATCGCGAGCTCGCCAGCAAGTGGGGCGAGAAAGGCGCCGTCGAGGCTTTCCGCGTGGACGAAGGACGAGTCGTCAGTTTCCTGCAGGATGGCTACGTCACCGCCACACCACCGTCCATTGGTGATGCGGCACGTGTCCTCGGCGACACGTTGACGGACCTGTGGATTTCGGGAACGGCGAAGTCGCTGCTGGATCATTACTTCACCAGCGAACGAAGCAAGATCTACATGGCCATGACGGTCACAGAGAGCGGCCCGGTCTCACTCAGCGACCCCTACTCTGCTTTTACACTGCCGCTGATGAGCTCGGGCTCCATATTCGGCGGTTACTACGGGTTCATCAAAGGCGGAATCTGGCGCATTACCGAAGCGCTCGGAGACATCAACGCCGCACTGGGGGTCAGGACTCACCTGGCCAGCACCGTGACCGAGGTCGACACGGCCAATCGTCAAGTGCAATACAGGCAGAACGGCGGCGGGTACAAGTGTGGATATGATGCGTTGATATTCGGCACCGACCCATTGACCGCAAGCTTGCTGGTTGGCGACGAAGGCCAGATCCAGCGTACCAAGGAGCAGAAATTCCTAGGAAGCAGCGGCAAATTGAACTTGATGTTCAAGGATCGCGTACGCTGGAAGCACGGGCCCAAGGCAGGAGATTCAGATACGGCGTTCCGATTCTTGTTCGCGGTTGAGAGCCTGGGGGCATTCGAGGATGCATCGCTCGCCGTGTTGGATCCAGACGTGCCGTACGTACCCGGGTATATGCAAATCTATTGTGAAGGCGCGGCAATGCGTCAACTCGATCATCGTGAACCGTTTGATCGCCTCGCCGTCTTCTTCAAGAACCTATCGCTGGACAAGACGGGCGAGGCTTTGCCTCAGGTCGAGGATCAGGTCAAGCAAGAGATATTGATGCACATCGACAACCCGCAGGACTGTGTTTGGACGCGCCTTCTCACGCCGCGAGACCTACAACACCTGTTTCTTTTTCCCGGCGGCAACCTGGATCACACGATGCTGACAGGAGGCCAGACCTTCTTCGATCGCAACTATTCGGATGACCCGGCCACCGACTTCTATCGATTCGGCAACCTGGACAATGTCTATCTGTGCGGTTCGGGCACCTACCCGTGCGGGTCCGTAACCGGGACACCCGGCTACATGTGCAGCCAACAGGTCTTGCGACAAACTGGCGATTAGTTGCGTTCCAGTCTTCACCCGCCATGCGCGTGTGATCGGGATCGTGTTCATCAAGGGATCGTTGGGCCTACCCCCGGACCGCTGGGCAGGTGAACGCTTGTGTTGTTCCTCTGTTCCCAGCCCCGCTGGAGTCAGAAGCCCCTACTGCGCCGGCGGCGCGGTGGAGTAGGAGCGAGCCCGCGGAGGTTAGGTTGACCGCGGCGGCCCGTTGGTGTCCGCTGTTCACGCCGCCTCACCGTAGTTCGCTTCGAATCTCACCTGCAACTCATGGCCCAAGGCCGAGTGCCTCCGGTGTGGATCCGTAGGTCACCCGCACCTGGCCCAGGTTGGTTATCGCTTGCCGAGCCTGATCGGCATCGTCATCGCGCCATTGCCGGCTGAATCCCAAGCGGCGAAGCGCACCCAAGCTTGGTCCGTAGCGTCGAACGGAATCGTGAACGTATGGATGCCGAAGGGAGGCAGATCCTTGGTCGGGACCACCTGAGTCGTGGTCGTTTCACCATCACCGTAGACCAGCTCGACGAAGTCGAGCGGGAACGTCCACTGGACCTCGGCCGTAAGTATGGTGTTGGCCCCCTCACCCTCGTACCGATGGGACGGGATGAGCACTTCGCCTGAAGTCACGAAATAGTTGCCGTCCATCAATGCATCGATAATCGGTGCGTAATCGCCCGGCTCCGGTAACCCGCCCATCCGCAGGTAGCTCACCGGGCCATTCGCATAGACATCGTCGCCCGGAGACTTGGAAAGAGTCTCCGTAACGGCCAGCAGATACTTCGGTCGGAGCGATGTCTCGGCGATCCAATTGTTCATGTCGTCGAGCAACGGGATCGCGCGGAAGTCGGACAACCGAACCTCAGATAGGTCGGAGCCCATGCCCCAGCGCCAGCCAACTCCACGGTAGCGATCGCTCAGGAAGTGAGGCGTATTCGCAATCGCGTCGGGGAAACCGGTGGAGCCCTTCGTGCGGGGATGCGGCATGTAGACGAGCATGTGCTCGTGCTCGATCATCGTCATCAAGTCGTCGGCACTACCGATGTTGTACATACGGCCGTACTCAGGGTGTTCCGTGACCAGAGGTGTCCCCGGGGCGCGCTCATCCACGTAGTAGACGGAATGAGAGAAGAGGAGATCCCAGTGGCCGCCGAGAAGGTTGGTGTTCTCCATCTCCGGCATCACCATGAAGCCGTCGTCCGAGTGGCGCAGCGCTCCCTCGAACAACCAGTGGAGTTCCTCCAACTGCGTGGCGTCGCGAGGCCCGTCGACCGGTCCCGCGATGTTGATGCCCGCTGCACGCAGCACCTCGAAATCCGAAAGCCGTGTATCGAGGCTGCCGGACGCCAGAAGCTTCCGACCGAGATTGGTGTGATAGTGGCTGCCCATCACCTGGTAACCCGGTAGTGGCCTGTATACGTCTCCGTTCGTAAAAGCGAGTGCGTCCCCGAACGCCTCGGAGGCATTGCCGAGCGTAGGGTAGAAGTAGCCTGCCATGCGCTGCTCGGACCCGGGCGGCGCACTGTAGAGAGCCCAATTAGCCAGGTACCTCTCCACGACCTCCTGCTCGCCCTGCCGGATTCCGAAGCTGAACGACGAGGCGTCATCTTTTCGGTACCAGTTGTTGCCGACGTTGATCTCGAGCTCTCGCGCCCAGAAGAACGTGTGCGGTGGCGGAAAGGCGGCGATCGCGCCTCCGTTGGTCTCGGCAACTACCAGGCGGTTCGCGGCCCGAAGCACCACATGATCCGAGTTGGCCGGGCCTCGAAGCGCATAGGAGTGCATTTGGTTGGCGATATCCCGCCACGCGACCCTGCTTCCCTCGACATCAAGGCCGGTGAGGCCGACATCGTACTTGTAGGCGACCGAAGGCAGATCCGTGGAGGCGACGGTCTCGACCCGAATGAGATTGGTCCCTTCGTAGACGGTTAGCACGAACTCGCCGGAGAAGGATCCGAGTCGCACTCCCGGGAACGTGGTCTCGAGCCGGGCGCCGTCGGTTGTGACCACGCAGCCATCGGCGTCATAGACGGCGTCGGCCCGACGGACCTCGTTGGGTGAGCGCGGGAGGCCCGGTTGCTCGGCCACGCCGGCCGCAGGGGGAGGACTGCCGCCGCCCACGTCGGTACGCAGGTCGAGCGGGGCGTCCCAGAACACGTTCCACTTGTGCGTATCGACGACGTCCTGGGTAAGCTCCACGCCCAGATCCCGAAGCGGATTGAGTTGCTGATTGCTGATCCGCCGTAGGCCCTCGGTGATCTTGAATTCGATCCTGGTATCGGTGGCGATCGTCGTCCAGGCTTCCCTTTCGCGTTGGATCGCCAGCTGCGCAATGGTTGGCCTCCCGTCGACGATGCTGAGCCCGAGGCGCAGGCGCTCGTCTTCGGCACCTGTCCACTCGACGAGCAAAGCGTCGCCCGACACGCGCGCGGTGATCCCGCCGGTCGGTGCGTAGGCCGTGACGTCACAAATGAGCGGGAAAGCAGGGACGGAGGCTTGCGCAAGAGCCGTCACGGTGGCGGGAGTGGAGAGGGTGGCGGCCAAAGCGACCGTCCATTTCTTGAACAAGCTCAGCCAGCCCGGACGTCCGGAAGGCGGCAGCAACCTCGCGCACCATACGTTTGCGCAGACGATGCGGGACTGTTGCGCTGCAGGTGCACAGTGCAGCGCTGGCGTCCAGCCTCGGGTGAACACCCTTCTCTCCCCTTCACACAGTTTTCGTGACACTACCTTCCTTCCGGGTGTCAACAGGCGCAACTCAATGGCCAGCACTCGCGCCGCCATCAATGGCTAGCACGGTACCGGTAACGAAACGTGCCTCGGATGAAGCCAAATAGAGGACCGCGTGGCTGATCTCGGCTGGCGTTGCAATGCGCTTCAGGGGTGCGTAGTCGATCATCCTCTGCTCTGCGGCGGCTGGGTCGTCTTTCTTGTCGATATGGTCGCGGCGGATCATGTCGGTGTCGACATAACCCGGGCATACGCAATTGACGCGTACGTCGGGCGCTACTTCCAACGCCATGGCCCGGGTCATGTTGACGACCCCACCCTTTGACGCGCAGTAGACGGTGATTCCCGGTACCCCTATCAAGCCAGCATCCGAAGCGATGTTGACAATGTTGCCATTGGACTTCCGTAATGCAGGTAACGCCGCACGACAGCAGAAGAATGTGCCCTTCAGATTGACGTCAACGTGAGCGTCCCACATGGCCTCGTCGGAATCCTCAATGGGTCTGCCAGAACCGACGCCGGCACTGTTCACCAGAATGTCCAGGCCACCGAAGGCATCGTTCGCAGTCTCTACTGCTGACTCGCAGCCGGGAACGGTTCCAATATCGCCGGGCGCCGCGACCAGGTGCTCACCACCGCCCAGTCTCTCGATGGCGGCGCTCACGGATTGCTCTGTTCTGCCGTTGATAGCGACACGCGCGCCAGCGTCGAGAAAGGCTTCCGCAGTGGCAAAACCGATACCCCGGCTGCTGCCCGTCACCAACACCCACTTGTCCGTGAAGTCCATGTCGTTCCCTCCGCTCTTGTTGAATGATTCGCTTGAACACATCGCCAGCGCAGATCAGCGCACCGGCGCCGGCTCGACCGTGGGAGGCCCCGTCAGCATCCTCCCCACCGCACGTGGACCGGAGCGGGCCACGGACTAGGGGGGGCCTCCTGCGGCTGCCGACTATCGCCAGGCCGAGCTCCGTCGCCGCACGTCCTCGCGCCGGGCCTTCCTCATCGCGCGCATCTGCGATGTCCTGCCGCTCGTCTGCCCCTCCTGAGGTGCCTTGGTGAGCATCATCGCCTTCGCCGCCGATCCCGTTCGCTCGATTCTTCCCTGCCTCGGTCTCCCCACCCGACCCCCCTCCCCCCACTGCCTCCCGCTCGGGCGCCGCCTCAGGCCCTGTTCGAGTTCAATCAGTCGCTGCCCGACTGAGATGTTAGCATTCAGTCCTCTCCGAGAGGCCGTCAGGATGCAGGCGGGGAGAACATCGTATCTGTCTGTCCTTTCGGGACTTCGGGCCGCTGCAACGCGACTTGAAGTCGGTGGACCAGTGTTCACCGTCGGACTAACGTAGAGGGTGGCACCAGGAGTGAGTCAGGTCATGGAAGGCGACGCATAGAGTCTTACCGTTCTTCATCCCACCACCACATTCGAGGTGGAGCCTTCTGCTGCGGCCAGATCTGGTCGAGCGTGTCCCCTTCGAACAACTCTCCATTCTTCATCACGTACTTGATGGTGTTGGTGTTCCGAATCTCATCCAAAGGGTTCTTGTCGAGCACGATCAAGTCGGCGAGCTTTCCCACCTCGATGCTCCCCAAGTCTTGGGCATAGCCAATCGCTTCTGCACCGTGCAGAGTCGCTGCCCGCAGAATTTCGAAATTCGTCATTCCTCCACTGTGCATCGCCCACATATCCCAATGACACGAAATGCCTTGCATCGCTCCGTGTCCCCCAACGCAGACCCGTCCTCCAGCACGGACGATCTTGGCGGCCTCGGCGGCAGCTCTCGGGTAGACGTACTCTTCTTTTCGGAACCACAGTCGCCGCTTGGTCCGTGAATCGAGGAGGTTGTGGGGGACAAATCGTTGTAGTTTCTGATCGTCATGGACTTCCGTGCTCGAATAGAAGTCGTGCTCGCCACGGGCGCCGCCGTATGCTTGCATAAAAGTGGGCGTGTAGAAGAGTCCGACCCGGGCCACCAGTTCGACAACGTCTCTATAAATGGGCGCAGTCCCGAAACTGTGCTCGTTGCCGCTGAAACCGTCGACGGCGTGGGTGAGGTCCAGCAGGAGGTCGGAACCTCCTTCCGTGGTGGGCATGATCCGGTCTTCCTTGCAGGCTTCCACTATCCACTGCCGCTGTTTCCGGTTGCCGGCCAAGTAGGCCTTCAACGTCTTTGTCCGGTAGTACTTCTTGTACTTGGCGACCACATTCTCGGCATCCTGGGCGGATCGAAGATTGGTGGTCTGAAAGACCCCCGGCCCTGTCGAAAACGCCCTCGGCCCGAGCATCTCTCCCAGGTCCACGAGATCCTGATAGGCGAACATGTCGTTGGTGGTGGTCTGCGCATCGCGGCCAGTCGTGACGCCATAGGCGATATTGGCTAGGAAATTCCAGTTTTCCATGTCGAGCACGCTGCGCCGGATTTCGAACCAGTGAGCATGAACGTCCACGATCCCCGGCATGATCGTCATCCCATTGACGTCGAATATGCGCGCGCCTTCAGGGACAGTTACCGATCCACTTCGCCCAAGGGCCGTGATCCGATTGTCGGTGATGACAATCTCGGCGTTCGGGATTACTTCCTCGCCTCGCATCGTGATCACCCTGGCACCGCGAAGCGCAATCACGCCCCTGGGGATGTGGCGAGGTCGTTCAACGACAGCTTCGATCTCCTCGACAGGCAGTTTCCTCTCTTCCTCGGGCCCTTCACCTTCCGACTCCTTTGCAGGCGCGAACGTCACATCGGCCAAGCGCAAGCGGAAAAAGGAGGACCCCAGCGCCCAAGTTGCGGTTGATCCACCATCGGCCCAAGCGAAGTAGTCCGCCCCTACCTCGGTGAGTCTCCTCACAGGGACCGAAGCGGCGCTAACGTTCACAGTGGGTCCGCCTCCGCCGATGCGGGGCACGGCCACCACATACAGGTGGTCGTGCACGAGAGCCAAGGCATAGCGCCCGTCGGGACTGATGCGCACGTCCTGGGCCGGGGTTGGCCCGGCTCCCCAACCCTCTCCAACAATCTTGAGGTGAGTGCGCCGGTCCGTACCGTCGAACCGCAACGAGATCAGTCCTTGATTGGAGTAGACATAGACGCGCTCCTGCTCGTCCCGAAAATGCGGGCCAACGAAGCCGCGGGCGGGCACGATGAGTTTCGAATCACCTCCTTCTGCGCCTATCCAAACCAGATCGTCGCCGGCCCCCCGGTTGTCGTCAGGGTCCTGGTAGCGTTCGACCCGAGCCTGTCGCGGTCCGTACAGCGCTACGAGGCGCTGTCCGTCGGGCGACCAAGCCGGATTCCGATAGTGACCGGGAACCCGCGTGAGTTGCTCGGGCGAGCCCGTCCCGTCCGCAGGAATCTTCCAAATGTGTCCTCCCTCCGTCGACCAGGTCACATAGGCCAGCCACTTCCCGTCGGGTGACCAGGCAGGATGGAACTCCCGGCTGTCTCCTGATGTGACGCGGGTAGGCCTGCCGCCAGGTATGCTCATCGTGTAGAGGTGAGTCAGAGCGGAGAACGCCAACCGCTCCCCGTCCGGTGATTGCGACGGTACCTGGATCAGGCGGGCTCGGACCGGCCCTTCCTCAACGCGGGACGGGAAGTTCAGCAACGGGCCGGCGTCTCGGGAGACGTTGGCAGTGAAAGGCACGACCCGTGCTTCGCCGCTGTTCACGTTCACGCGATGGATCTTGCCGCCGTAGGAAGCCACGAGTTCCCTGCCGTCGGGCGTGAAGGCGTAGCCCGGAAGCATATCACGCTCCGCGAAAGACTCCTGAGCGTCGCGTTGAACCGGATACTTCAACCAGCGGTCCTCGCCGGTGGACAGATCGCGGAGCCGCAATCCGGTTTCGGTTTCGTGACGTGTGCCATAGACCAATTTGGTGCCGTCAGGCGACAGCACCGGCCTGAACGCGCTCCCGGGTGCCTCTGTAATCTCGTCTTCGTCACCCGTGGTGAGATCTCTGCGTGCGATTTGGCAGGAGGGAAGCGTGAAGTCCATCTCAAGCCACGGTCTGAACGACCGCTTGGCGTAGTAGAGATAGCGTCCGTCAGGGCTGGCTACGGGTCCCATGGCGTAGTGCGACTCTGAAGACGGGGCGCCCGGGTTTGGCTTGCTTTTCGTTACCTGGACCCCTTCACCGCCCTTGATGTGATACATCCAGATTTCTTCGCTCCGATCCCAAATGCCGCCGCCTGGAGCACAGCGGGTAACAACGATGTACTCCCCGTCCGGAGTCCAGCTTGGCGATATGAAAAGACTCTGCTCTTCCTCGCTCAGTTGTTTGGGATCGGAGCCGTCGGAGTTAGCGATCCAGACATTTTCGGCCCCATCACGGTCACTCAAGAAAGCGATGTGGAAGCCGTCGGGGGAATAGCACGGTTGGCTGTCAAAGGCCATGCCACTAGTGATGCCGACGGAGTCGCCGCCCTCGAGCGGGACAGTGTACAAGTCCCCCAGCAACTCAAAGAGTATCGTGTTCCCATCCCGGGAGATGTCCAGGGAGATCCAGGTCCCCTCATCGGTCGTGAACTCGATCTTGCGTTCGGGCTTGAGGGGCAGGCCTTCATTCCTTGTCTCTTTGTGGCTGCTCGGAGAACGATCGATGAATGGAGACGGGGCCGGAGCCGGCGGGGCATCCCGCCCCTGCGCCCCCGAAGCCCCCGGCGCAAGGACCGCTCCCACGATCGCGACGCTCGCTCCATTCAGGAAGTCGCGACGGTTGATGTCCCGGCCCATGCCCAGCTCAAGGTCGCTCTTCTTCATTTCATGTCTCCTCGAGCGTCATGGTTTATGCCTCGGAAACCAGCCACCGCAACTCAGGCCTCCACCAGGCGTTCACGGCGGCGGCGGGTGGCGGGATCAAACATGACTGAGAACATGCTTCTAAGACGTGTGAGGCGGCAAGCAGTGAGGTGGCCCCGAAAAATCGGACAGGAGGGATTCTGGCAGGATGAACGACGACCGGGAATACACCTCAAATCAGCCGTCAGGCTGTCAGACACGTCAGGGCCACCTCACCGGATCGACTACCGTCGCCGGATCCTAGAGTGGTTCGGTCACTAGATACACTTGATATACTTGGGATATCTCGTATATGTCCTTGGGAACGGCACCCCTGGGCTATGCAAGAACGGTGATCACCTGACGCTCGGCCCTGGCCGTGCTCGCGGAATGGGACTCATGTGGGGCCTCGAGATCGTCACCGATCCGGCATCCAAGAAGCCAGGGCCGGGCTTTGGCGCTACTCGAGGCCGCAAAGGACGAAGGCCTGATGATCGGAGTCGGGACACTCTACGGGCATGCGATCCGTCTGGGACCGTCCATGCTCATCGTGGTCCAGGATGAGTCGGCGGAGGGCATCGAGCGCCTTTCCCGAGCTTGTGCCCGTGCCGGCGGAGGCCCGCCTTGATCGCCGGCCTCCCCTGGGCGAGTTGGGTGTTGCTCGTGTGGGCCATACTCCCGGGGCTCGGAATCGCGGCAGCCTTCTACCTCGCCCATCGCGGGTCGTCCGAGTGACCCCTTCGGTTTCCAATCCAAAGGCCTGATCCGTGCGCTCCACCATCATCGCCGTTCTGGTCGTCTACCTACTGATCCTCCTGGGGATCGGCGCTTGGGGGAGCCGTGAGTCGAAGAGCGTCAAAGGGTATTACGTCGCCGGCAAGAAGCTGCCGTCGTGGGTCATCGCGTTCAGCTCGAACGCCACAGGCGAGAGCGCGTGGCTCCTCTTGGGACTCACCGGCATGGGGTATGCGGTAGGCATCCACGCCCTCTGGATCGTAGTTGGGGAAGCCCTGGGGGTGGCGTGCGCCTGGGCCTTCGTTGCCCGCCCGTTCAAAGAATACACGGATCGCTACGACTCGATCACGGTACCCGATTACCTGACGGCCCGCTTTCGGGATACGCGCCATGTGTTCCGGATTCTCAGTGCCGTGATCGTCCTGAGCATGGTCACGGCCTATACCGCCGCCCAACTCACGGCCGCGGGGAAAGCCTTCGGCTCGTTCCTTGAGGTAGGGTACGCAACCGGGGTGCTGATCGGCGCTGCCGTCATCCTGTACTATACGACGGTCGGTGGATTCAAGGCCGTGGCGTACAGTGACGTCCTACAAGGCGTCCTGATGCTGGGGTGCCTGCTGGCGCTTCCAGTCGCGGGCATACTGGCCGCCGGTGGCTGGATGCCGGTCATGGAGGCGCTCCGGATCGAGGACCCAGACTTGTTACGTCCCATGGGTTCGTTCGGGCTCACCCTCCCCGGGGTCATCAGCGCCGTGGGATTCGTCGGTATCGGACTCGCATTCCTGGGGTCGCCGCAGCTGCTGACGCGCTTCATTTCGGCGCGGAGCAAGAGGGACATCGTCGGCGGAAGCTTCATCGCCGTGATCTGCATCATCGGCTTTGACGTGGGCGCGATCTTTTCCGGGATGGCCGGGCGAGTGCTTTTCGCCGGGCTCGCCGACCCCGAAACGGTGCTCCCCGTGATGAGCGCGGCCGTCTTTCCGGCGTTGGTGACCGGGGTCTTCCTCGTCGTCGTCTTGGCGGCGATCATGTCCACGGTCGATTCCCTGCTCATTCTTGCGTCGTCGGTCGTGGTCAAGGACGTGATCCAAGAGATTTTCAATCCGAAGGTCTCAGAACGGACGCTTTCCTTCTACGGGAAGCTCGTCACGGTAGTCGTCGGCACGATGGCCATCGCGGCAGCCCTGACCGAACCTCGCATTATCTTCTACTTCGTGCTGTTCGCGTGGTCAGGGATCGGCTGTGCGTTCACCCCGGTCGTGCTCTGTTCGCTATTCTGGAAGAGGACTACCCGGGTCGGTGCCATCGCGGGCATGATCACGGGGTTCGTCACCACCGTGGCCTGGACGCTACTCGTCAAGGAGAGGTTCTTCGACCTCTACGAGATGATCCCCGGCTTCTTCGCCGGCCTGGCCGCGACGGTGGCGGTCAGCCTCGCGACCGAGCCCCCCGATGGCGCGGAAGACGAGTTCGACGAGATAAGGCGGAGCGTCGGCCATCCGTTCCGCCGCTCACCGGGCAGGCCCACGGAGGCCGTCTCCGTCCCCTCAGGGACGCTGGTTCCGTGAGCAATCGGGAATCTGATCCTGGGTGGGGATCTTATCCCTGTGTCCAGTAAGGGCATCCTCAGCTGGCTTCGCGCCCCATCCGGCCTGTCGCATCACGGAGTCGGCGATGTGTTCGCCGGCGGCGAACCAGACGCCGGGCCGTAGCTTCATGTAGGATACCACACGGTCCAGATGCTTCATCCTGGAGCGATGGCCGATGACGTGTGGGTGAGACACGTCAGCATGAGCATCGCGCCTTCGTCATAGGCCGCGTTGAACTCGTCCATGAAGACCTTCACCACTCCTCCCCAGAAGGCATGGAGCCGGAGACCGAAGCCCCGAAGTAGGGATAGTCATCGAGCGTCCAGTCTGCCGGCAGCATCGACGATGCCCGGCGCCTCGCCATCAGAGATCACCTCGTAAGGCGCATCCATCGCCATCATGCTGCTGTCCTAGAGAAGCCCGCCCGCTCGGATCTGGTCTAGCGTGTACGGGCTGCACACCCGTGAGGGAGCCCGGTATCGGGCGGGACGTCGGCCCGTAGCGTCGGTAAGAGAGTCGGCCCCTGTCGTAGCAGGCGCGCCTCTACCGCTGCGTCATTCAAGGCCTCGGGCCTCTCGTGGATTCAGCCATGCACGCCGGCCTCGCGTTGGCCCCGTCCGACGATCTCTTCGATCCTCTGAGGGTGTGCAGCGTGGCACTGACCGCCGGTATGTAGACGCGTGCCGGGACATCGTGTCGATCCAACAGGTCGAGCACGAGCGGCAACCCGTTGTCCACGTCGAAGCTCAGGGCAACGACGACCCCGGCCCCATCGGGCCAGCGGTCGGGAGTCAACTTCCGTCCCGCTGCGAGCCGTGACCACTCGCGGTACGATCTGCTCTAAAGTCCATGTGATGGCTGGGTCAGCCACGCCGTGCTGCGACCATGCCGACGCTGGACCGGCGAGTGCCGCTAGTAGGATCCCATGTGACGAGCCGTGCCTTCCTACCGGGACGGCACTCCATCCGTGCTGGAAGTCCTTCGTCGCGCGCGGCTTCGAACCACGAGCTGCTCCCGGACCGCTCGATGCGCCTCGTCGATGGCCGAGTCCGTGTGCGTCGAGGCAGCGGCATCGGAGTTGGCGATGGAAATCCGACCGAATCTCCGACTCCCGACCACACACGGCCGATCGTCTGGGTCGAACAGCGCCCACTCGATGGGGTCGTTCAAGGTGTCGTAGCTATAGGCATAGCCGTGGGGCCAGCGATTCACGGTGATCGCTTCGATGTCCCGTGCCGGGTCGAAGCCCCCACCCTCCAGCGTTCGACCGAGTTGGTCCCGGATGTTGCGCTCGAAGGTCTCGAAGGTCGCGGCCAACAGATCCTCTCGCCCGATGCGATGCTGTTCCTTCTTCGGACGTCCAGGAGCACAAGGCACCCTCGTCATGTGCAAAATCATCGGGTCGTCGGGCGATGTGGAGGGTCGGTAGTCACCGAACTGCACCGACCGGCCCAGGTTGACCCCGCTGTGGTACATCCCCGGAGCGCTCGCCGCTGAAATGCCCAGGTTCGCGAAGGCGTTCCACTGGCGAATGAGGACGTTGGTGTAGACGATGGGCATCTTGACGCCATACATCAGTGCCGTCCTCTGCTCCTCGGACATCTCGGGCACGAGATGCGGGATGACCCCGTTGTAGCACCCCATCACACAGTGGTCTGCCCGTACCTTCTCGGCCTTGCCGTCCCGCACATACGTGATCTCCACCCCTCGGGCCGCGTCGGGATCACCCAGGTGCCCGACAGATATGACCGTGCTGTTGAGACGAACCCGAGCGTCGGAGCCCTCGCGGTCGATCCGGTCATACGCGAGGCGTGACGTCATAGAGTCGTCCAGCGTGGTCCCTGGAAGCGCGTCGGGGATCATGGCCCGGACCAGCAGCCGGGCCACCGTCGCGTTCCCGTCGGGAAAGTAGATGTTCGGTCCTTTGTTCCACTCGCTCTCACGGCCGTGTTGTCCGCCCCCGATGTGGCTGAGGGGGCTCACGCGGGGGAAGGGCTCAAGGTTCATTCCCTGGAAGCCGGGATATCCCTGGGCCCATCCATAGAGCGCCGGATAGCCGTCGATGCCCACGCAGAAGCTGCCCTTCGGGCGGTCATCGAAGAACGGGATCACATCGGGGTGTACCTTGGCCAGGTCAAGGAGGAAATCCCGATAGCTGATCTTGGCCAGTCGCTCCTTCTTGTCCGCATCCGACAGCCCGGGCATGTAGTCCGGGTTGGCACCGTCGTCGTGGAGCCGTGCGATGTCCCTCCGCGCTTCGGGGGACATGGGGGTCTGTGCGAGCCAATCGACCCATCCGCGACCCCCGGCACCCCCTCCCCGTCCCATCACGAGCCGATCCTCGCCGCCGAACACCTCTTTCGCGAAAAACGTGGCGTTACCGAGGCCCAGCGATCGGTAGAACCCCCTGCCCGCGGCGCTGGTGGCATCCGCACTTTCCACGTCGATGCCGAGCGCAGCGAGGAGCGTCCTGGAGACGGTGCTGTATTGGCCCACGGACTCGAGGTATGACGTGCCGCCGTTCAGCATCAGCGTACGGCCTCGGTAGGTCATCTCGTTGCGCTTGGCGTGTCCACCGAAGTCATCGTGGTTGTCGAGGACCAGCACACGCGCGCCGGGGCCAGCCGAGGTCAGGAAGAAATAGGCCGCCGAGAGCCCGCTCAGCCCCCCTCCGACCACCACGCAATCATAGTGCTCACCCGTGTCGGCAACGTCGGTCCAGGCGTTGCCATCTCGGAGCGAATGGGCGACCTCGAACGAACCGGGGTGACTTCCGCGCATTCCAGTTCGGGCGGGTGGATAGTACTCCTGCGCCCCCGACCCATAGCGGGCGGCCTCGAGCGCCGAGAGCCATTCGGGTGCGAAGAGCGCGCCCGTTAGGGCAACCCCCGCACCGTTGACGAAGTCACGGCGGGTGATATTCCGGTGCATCCCGAGATTGCGATCCTCACTCTTGGACATAACCCCTCCGGTTCTCGAACGCGGGAAGTGCCCGTCAAGCCGACCTTTCTCAAGCCCGACGCACGTGTAGATTGTATGCAAAATTTGCCGACCCAGAGCCCATGTCAAGCTAGCCCCGAGCGCGATGAAACACCCGGCCCTACCCTGCCCCGCTCGTCCAGCCTCAACCGGAGCCACCCCATGCGTACTGTCCGCCCCGCACTTCTGATCCTGGCCCTCACGGCCACCTACACTCCGACCCTACTGGCACAGAGCTCACCCCCCGACTTCCTCGTGGAGTTCGAGGAGCACTTCAACGCATCCGCCGACAAATTGGTGGCACTCGCCAAGGCGATGCCGGAGGAGACTTACACCTGGAGTCCGATGGAGGGGGTGGCGTCGGTGGCGCGGGTATACATGCACATCGCGCGCTACAACTACTACTATCCGGACGTCGCCTTGGACGTGGGCTCGCCCATGGGCGCTGCGGAGTACGACAGCTGGGAGGAGGGGGTGGTCGACAAGGAGAAGGCCATCGCAATCCTGGCCGAGTCGATGGAGCACGTCAGGCGAGTCGCGGCCTCCATGTCCTCCAAGGATCTTGAGGCGAAGACTCAGCTATATGGCCGTGATATCGGTCAGTGGGCCGTCCTGCTCCAACTCGTTGCCCACATGAACGAGCATCTCGGGCAGTCGATCGCCTACGCGCGCACGCACCACGTGGTGCCGCCTTGGTCACGGTAGACGCCTCCGTAAGGCCTGACCTACCGGGAAGGCACCCCGTCCGTACTGGGGCGCGGCGCCGAGCCCGGCTTCGAAACGGTGAGCCGCTCCCGGGCAGCTCGATGAGCTCTACGGCCATTGCCCCAGGAGACGTGGAGCCGGTTCGGCGCTTGTCGCCCAGACACGCGACGACCTCCCGCACCACTCGTGTCACCACCCGGACATGATGGTCCAGACGAGGTCTGACCTAGTCTATCTCGAAGCTGAGCGGCGGCGCCGCTTCCCGCAGCTGTGGACAACAGGAGGACTCCAGATGTCAGCACGTGCCTTTCAAAGCGTCGCCCGGACGTTATTGGCCCTCGCCACGTCGGCTGGCGTGGCGCAGCCCGCCGCCGCCCAGAACCTAGTTGAGAGCAGCGTCGAGTCCCGGTTCCAGTTGGATCTCCAGGTACCCGACTGGGCGCTCCAGAGCTTCTTCCCATCGGGTTGGACGTCGAGGGTCTCGACCCGGGGCCCCGCGAAGGACGCCAACCTCCGCGTGATCTTCATCGACCGTATCACGATCAACGGCCCCGACGGGAGCCCCCTCGGTAGGGGCTCGAACCGTCTTGTCTACTTGGTCGCTCCCGTGACGGACCCCACGGGGGCCGGCGTCCAGCTCGTCATTGCCGGGCTGACCGAAGACCCCGCCGACGCACCGGGCCCGTACGGCACGTACCTGCAAGCCACCACGCACACCATGCAGCGCTCGGTGAGCAGTGGGGAGGGTCCGATCATCGAGTCCCAGGACTGGCTACTCGCCGCCGACACCGGCGAGCATCTGGAGATGCACATCAGCTTCGAGCGAGGCGGAGGCAACAGGCGCCCGCCGAGGGACGTCAGGTACTACTCGGCCGAGCACCCGGACTTCTTCCAGATCTCCAGGCAGGAGCAGATTCTGGACATCCTGCGAAACGTTACCACGACGCCTCGCGATCGGGTGCGGGAGTTCTCCTTCAGTGCGGGAGGCGGCAGCTACGCCGGGTTGTTCGACGGAACGGAGAGGCTATTGAGCTGGGACCATATCCTGTGGCTGGACCGCTCCGTTCTCGTCCCCTAAGAGCCGGTCCCCTAACAAACCGTACCAGCCTAGTCCCCAAGGCTCGCAAGGTAGGTGTCCCCTCGGGATGTAGACGGTACCCGCGCCGTGGGTCACCCTGGCGGAGCGGAGGTCCATAGCGGCGCTGAGGCTCGGGGTTGAGGGTTGAAGTCATGGGGTGGAGTGGAGCTTGGTCGAGCTTCGCCCGAGTCCGCAGCAGCTCCCGCTCCCCCCGTATCACCCCTCCGGCGCTTCAGGCCCTGCTGGCCTGTATCCAGGCACACTCGCCGCCACTCCCTCAGCTCCACCGGCGCGACCTTGAAGCCCGCGGCTCACTTCGCCTAGCAGCCCGTGGACAAATCCCGCTTAGCACCGAGGGTGGCGAGTGCCGTCCCTCATTTGGCCTCCACCAGCTCCCCGAGCCTTCCCACACAGATCTTCCACCCCTCCTCGTGACTGTCCCGGTCGCCGGGCGTGGGGAAGCCTTCGTGGGTTAGCCGGATCTCGGTCCCGCCCCCGGCAGGCACGAATTCCACGGTCACCACAGTCTCCGTCTTCATGGGGTGGACTTCTTCTTTCCAGGCCCAGGTGTAGACGAGTCGATTCGGGCGATCGACCTCGCGATATGTGCCGCAGGCCGTGAAGGGACCGCCCTCGACGTTCATCCGGATCGAGTACTGGCCGCCCGCGCGCAAGCTGATGTCCACGTCCACCGACGCGCTCGGATCCGGGCACGTCCAGCGCTTGAGCTGATCGGCAGAAGTCCAGGCGTCGTAAAGCCGGGCGGGGGGTGCGGTGATGGTGTGGGTGAGGTGGAGGGATTCGGTGGCTGAAGGCATTGTGCGTCACATCGGGGACGAGGGGAAGCGGTGCTGCAACCCTCTAGTCTGGGGGCCGCAACTGTCTGAGGTCGCCTCCCGACGGCTCCTGGAAGGCCTGGAGCCCGAAATCGGGGAGGCTCGCGATGAGGTGGTCCAGAATGTCGGCCTGGAGCCCCTCGTAGTTGCCCCAGTCCGTGTCGTTCGAGAAGCAATAGATCTCCAAGGGCAGACCCTGGGGTCCGGGCTCGAGCTGCCGCACCAGGAGCGTCATCTCGTTGTGGATCATGGCGTGGTTGCGCAAATAGTGGCGTACATACGCGCGGAACGTGCCCGCATTCGTGAGACGTCGCGGGTCAGGCGTGACGCCTTCACCCACCTTTCGGGCGTTCGCAACCTTCAGTTCGCTCTGCTTGGCCTGCAGATACTCGTGCAAGAATTCGAAGCGCGACAACCGGGCGACGTCCTCGTCCGACAGGAAGTGAACGGAGTTCAGGTCCAGGTGGATCGCGCGCTTCATGCGCCGGCCGCCGGACTCGGTCATTCCCCGCCAGTTCTTGAACGACTCGGAGATGAACTTGTGGGTGGGGATGGTGGAGATGGTCTTGTCCCAGTTCTGGATCTTCACCGTGTGCAGCGCAATGTCGATGACATCGCCGTCGGCGTTGGCCTGGGGCATCTCCACCCAATCGCCGAGGCTGATCATGTTGTTGGACATGATCTGGACACTCGCCACCAGGGAGAGGATCGTATCCTTGAAGACCAGCATCAGGATCGCCGTGAGCGCTCCGAGGCCCGACAGGAAGACCACCGGGTTGAGGCCCGCCAACAGAGACACCACCACGATACCCGCGACCACATACAGGAAGAGGCTGACCACCTGCAGGTAGCCCTTGATGGGTCGGTTCCTGGCCTCGGCGTATGTCTCGGAATAGATGTCGTTCAGGGCGTTGAGCAGGCCCCCAGCTGCCGTGGCGAGGGCGACCAACATCCAGGCCAGCGATACCCGGCGCACGAGAACCGCACCGGCGAGTGCAAGCCCGTCCCAGCTCGACTCTTGTGGGTCCACCGCCACAGCGTCAGCCAGTGTGTCGGGACCGACGCCGAGCGCCCATCCGATTCCAGCGTAGGTGATCAGCGCGGGCGCAACGTTGGCCACCTTGTGGAAGACCCGCCGCTCGATGAGGCGATCGTCCCACGTAGACTGGGTCCTGTTGGCCACACGTTGAACCAGCCCTAGGAATAGGCGGCGGGCCACGACGTTGGTGAGCCACGCCACAAGGATGAGCACCGACACCCCGCCCGCAGCCCGAAGCCAGTCGTTCGCATCTATGCTCGACAGGAGGTTCTGCATGGTACCGTGATCAGTTCCGCACGTGAGGCAGGTCAACGACTGCGTCGGGTCCACCCTTCATCATCATCGTGCGGACCGGGAACGGGATTTCATAGCCGGTTCGCCGACCAGAGAGCGCCGGCGACGAGCAGCCCTGCCGCGAGCAAGGCTGGTACTGCGGCCCTCGGCGTCGGCAAGGCCTGCCACGGGCTCGTGGACTCGGCGGGGACCCCTCTGGCAGGTGTCGTTTGGCAATCGGTCATCTCCTTCAGCAAGTCGCCCGCGGATTCGTACCGCGCCTCACGCTGTTTCTCCTGCTGTTTCTCCTAACCTTCTGTCAACTATACAATTACCGTTCACCGGCTTCGCCTCCAGCGAGCGGGTGCTTGCGGGAGGCCGGTGTTCCGGATCTCGATGGACGGCAGGGGCCGGTGCCTGGACAACATCTTCATCGAGCGGCTGTGGCGTTCGCTCAAATACGAGGCCGTCTATCTGCGCGAGCTCACCGAAGGCTTCGAAGCCCGACGTGTCATCGGCGAATGGATCGGCTTCTACAACACCGAGAGGCCGCCCTCGGCGCTCGGCGCAACATCAGCGACAGCAAGATCGATCCAAAGGGTTGCTGGCTGCATGTACGACAACCGGGAACACACCTTGAATCAGCCGTCAGGCTGTCCGACAAATCGGGGGCCACCTCATCGGAGCGGACGAGAATCACCTCGTATAATTCCTCTTGACCCCCGGCCCCTCCCCTCTAGCGCAAGCCGAACGCCAACAAGACATTGCCGGGCTGCCCTCTCAGAATCGCGTATCCGGATCCCACGTACACCATGCCATCGGCGACGGTAGCTCCGGCGCCACCGAACCCGCCTCCGTACCCCGCCACGCCGTTGACCGTGGGGAAGGACCGGTTCGTCTGGTACTCCCAGAGTACCTCACCGTCCTCGCTCGCATAGGTGCGCATAGTACCATCGGCGGAGCCTACGAACACCGCACCTGGGATAGCGCTGGCCGCCGCCCAGTTCCCCGAATGACAGTACTCGCGCGGTTGGTCGCCCAGGACGTCAGGACACCCCCTCGGTTTGGGAACCGTCGTAAACCAAGCGCGAGATCCGTCAGTCGCCCGGATGGCCGCGATCCCACCGCTTCCATCGGAGAACGGCATCGGCTTCAAGTAGTAAGTGCCGTCGAACGCTCCGCCGAAGCCGGCATTAGACGCGGCGATTTCGTCACCGGCCTGTGAGACCCAAAGGACCTCGCCATCGTTATCGGGATCAACGGCGGTGATCCGCCCACTCTCCTGCCCCTGAATGAGAACTCTGGAGCCGTTCGAGAGCGTATGCAGCACCGGAGAGCCCGATGCGTCGGAATTGGGGCCGAAGACAAGGCCTGGGCAGTTGACCCTCTGCTCTGGCCCAAGTCCACACCCACCTCCGTACCGATCCAGCGCATCCAGCGACGTCCACCACAAGCGCTCCCCACTGTCCATGTCGAACGCCATCACCGACTCACACACGCCTTGATCGAAGTCGCGGCTCTCGAAAAACTCGGTTATGTAGCAGTTGCTCGTCGGAGCGTAGACAACTCGGCTCACCAGATCGAGGGTAGGCGTTTGCCACACCGACGCCCCGGCAGGGCCGTATAGCTGAGTGCCCGACGCATTCGTACCAAGCGACTGCGGGCGCTCGATGTGCGTGTAGGTCTTCCACACCTCCTGCCCAGTGTTCGGATCCAATGCCACGACGCTGCCCTGGAACGTGCAGCACCTGTAGGTCGAGGTGCCTCCTGGACCTTCCTCCCACGAGGAGACGGGCACAAACAGAAGGCCCCCAGCCGAGGGGTCACGAACGATTGAGCCCGTGATCTTCGCCCCAGGGTGGTCGTCGGGGCGTGCCGTCCAGAGTTCCTCGCCCGTCTCAGCGTCCACGGCGGTGACGTACCCCATATAGTCGCCGTAGTAGGCCGCATAGCGAGCATCCGGTGCCTGGGTCACTTCACCAATCGTGATGGCCGTCCGCACCTGCCCCCTGGCCTCATGCGACCAATGCACGCACCCGGTGCGGGCATCGAGAGCGTAAACGAAATTGTTGTCACTGCCGATGAAGAGCGTACCGGAGAACACGGTGGGCTGCGCCCACGACGCGGACGTGGCATCCGGGATCGCGAATGCCCACTTCAGCTCCAGATCGCCTACTTGCAGCCCTGTGAGTCCGCCCGCTTCCACGGGCTGGAAGCGGTACGACTTGGTCGGGTCAGGACTCCAGCCGTTCCACGCAGGCCCATCGGAGTTGTCCAAGCTCAACCCGACGGAGCACTGATTGCTCATGGCTTCTGCTCGTCGATGGTCCACGGACCCGCCGAACGGCTTGCCGGCGACCAACTCCGCCATCGCGCGAAGCTGGTCGTCGCCCCACCCCGCTGCCATCGCTGCCATAAGCCCGGTTGTCATGGACGTCAGCACCCGCTCCGGCGTCATCTCCCGCAGGGCTTCCCGAGTTGGGGCCCGGTTCTCCGGGTCCGGATCGTCGTGACAGACGGCACACCGCTCTTCGAAATCCCACACCATGCTCGCCGGTGAAGCTTGGCCGATGCCCGCTGCGAGGAGGTCAGTAGTGTCCTGCAGCGCCTCGACGGTGGCGGGGAAGAGAGCGCTGGCCACTGCGGCCACCAAGAGACCTGAGCTTTTCATCATTGTTGCCCTACCCCTCCCTGGGGCCATGGTGAGCCCCATCTTGGATCACAATGCTGTGCGCGAACGAGACCCCCTCCTCCCCAAGGAAGGAGAGGAAGGGGCCCGTTGCGCCTACCGTGAGGACACTACTAGTCGAGGTTCGTGTTCCGGTCGATCTCAGCCTGTGAAAGAGGCATGCACAGGTCCGCGTTAGTCAGGTCCGGTTCACCTTCGATCCCCCCGATTTCCCACTTGTCGAGGGCGCCGGGGGTGCCGTCTTCCCTCCACCGGCGGTGGTCGGACAGACGGCGAGCCTCGAGCCACAGTTCGATCCCCCGCTCCTTCTTCAGGTAACTCCACGCCTCCTCCAAGTTCGCCGGTTCGGGCCACGGATCGACGCCGGCCCGCGCTCGGAGGTCGTTGATGAGGGTCATGGCAGTCGCCATGTTGCCGTTGAGGAGGGCCCCCTCGGCCTCAGTCAGGCGCATTTCCTCCCCGCTGGAGACCTCGATCGCATCCTTCACGCTCGTGTACTTCGTCTGAAGCTTCCAGGGGAGCTCGGTCCAAGGTTCCAGACTCGTCTGGCGAATAGGGATCGCGGGGTCGACAACCCAGGGCACTCGGGGGTCGCCTGTCTCCTGGAAATATTCATCGTAGAAGGTGTGCCACACCGTATGGGCGCGGATCATGTCGCCGTAGGCGAAGTAGTTCAGACGATTTTCGCCTCCTTCGTCGCCGAACGGGAGCACGTACGAGAAATCCGTCGGCACGGCCCCGGCGTCTGCGACCGCCCCGGCCCAGTCACCCAGTTGGATCCGCACGGAAGCCCGGCCGGCCCGCCCGGCGTTCGCGAAGTCCGCATGCCCCGCCGCGCTCGCGATCTCGATCGCTGTGGTGAACGACTCTTCGGCTCGCTGCAGCGCTACGTCGTTATCCTGGGCCACTCCTCCGTCGAATACGACCTGGCAGTAGAAGTCGGCAAACACTCGATGCGTGTAGCCGTTCCCAGAGATGCGCTTCCGCCACCACCGCCGTGCTCGCAAACTCCGCGGGCTCCCAGATCTCGCCGGCCCGCCGAATAGCGTCCTCGGCCAACCACCGGGCGTCGGTGACGTACCACCACGGGTCGAGCTGCGGCTCCGGATCCCCCTGTCCTATGTGCTGCTTGAAAGACACCCTGCGCCAGGTGTCCAGCTCCGCAATGTGCAGCTCACGGGACCGGATGGCGCTATTGATGCCGATGTAGTGATACGCCTGGTTGAGGTTTCGCTTGATTCCGTTGACCACGGCCTGGAACACGTCGGCATCGGTCAACAATGCGTCCTCGATGGGACCGGGGTTGGTCACCTCGAAGTCACAACCCGTAAGCCCGACGAGCAATAGGAGCGACGCCCCGAGACGTCGGCAGCGTGACTTTGTGCTCTCGATCAGCCCATGCGCTATAGGCTTCGACATGATTTTATGCTTTAACATGACTTTGCTCCTATAGCCTGATGCGGAGGGACGAGGTGAAGATCATGGGCGGCGAAGGCTGGGCCCACATCTGGGTCGTGATCTCGTTGTCACGCTGCTGCTCCGGGTCGAACTCGCGGAATTCCTCTTTGGTCCACCGGTACAGGTTTCCGGCGGAGAGCGTCAGTGAGGCGGATTGATTCTCCGAGACCAGGCGGTCCAGAGGGATGCGGATGCTCACCTCTCTGAGCCTGAAGAAGTCCGCAGGATAGATAAACGTCTTTGCGTTGAGCTCGTCCTGCCAACATGTGGCTCGCTCAAGGGCGGTCATCTGATCGAATTGTCCGGCATCGATCATACGCTGAGCTTCGATGCACGGACCGTAATTCGTCGAGCCGATGAGCATGCCCCACCGACCTCCCTCGTTGCGAATCCAGTTCCCTGCGCGGTATTCGCCACGCGCCGACAGCGTGATCCCGCCAGGGAGCGAGAGCTGAGTGCGGGGCGCCAGGACGAGCGTCGGATAGTTCGGGCCGAAGAGGTGGTTCTTTTCGATGTCCGCCGGCCCGATCGCATCCGGGTTGAGGATCAGGTCCCCCCGAATGACTGGGACAGGCTCCCCTGTGATGACGCGGCCGGCTGAAGAAGCTCCAAGGTTGGCGTCTGGGTTGCCCAGGTCGAGCGCCTTGCTATGAAGCGTAGAGACTGCAGCGCCGACTTCCCAAGTCAGGCCCGCGCTCTGGATGAGCGTGGCGTTCACGGCGAGCTCCAAGCCTTTGTTCTCGACCTTCCCAATATTCTCGAGACGGCCGGGCCATCCACCGCTTGAAGGCGGCAACGTAACGGGGAAGAGGGCGTCGTTCGTCGTCTGTTTAAAGTAGGTGAAGTCCAGGGCCAGCCGGTCAGTGAAGAGGGAGCTCTCGAACCCCAGCTCGATCTCCGACGTGGTCTCGGGGCCGAGCTCTGGGTTGCCGGGCGTTCCGACGTCGAAGGACCCTTGTCCCGCCCAGGGTTCCGGGTTCCAGGTGCGGGTCGCGTCGAAGGCGCCCGGTGCTCGCCCGGCCTGACCCCACGCCGCACGGAGCCTGAACGTGCCCAATGACTCCGACCAGAAGTCTTCGTCCGAGACCACGTACGAGCCGCTGACCTTCGGGTAGGCCGCCCACCCGAAGTCCTGCCCGAATGCGCTGTTGCCATCGAAGCGGACACCTACCGTCAGGAAGTACCGGTCAAGGTACTTGAGGACAGCTTGTCCGAAGGCGCCCCCGGTAATCACGCGCGACCTGTCCTCCTTCGCGATGCTGGACGAACCGCTGCTCAACGTGGCCTCACCGGGGCCGGAGAAGAACTGGCTGAACGCCCCAATCTGGTGATAGTTCTTCGTGGTGGACTGGAAGCCGGCAGACAGGTCCGCCGAGAAGTTGCTCGTCGCATCCAACGTATAGGTCGAGACCTGGTCTATGGTGACCAGCTCCATGAGCGTGTTCAAAGTGCCCCGCTTACCGAACTCCCTGAGCGGATGGCCAAAGTCGAGCGCCGTCGCTCCGAAGATGTCCGCCCGGTCGTAACCCACCGTGACCCTGCTGGTGAATTCAGGACTCGGATCAAAGCGGAGGGTTCCGCCTGTTATCAGGCGATCGATCGTGGTGTCGTCGTTGCGATCAAAGACCAAGGCGTCGAGGAGCCCTTCCTTCGGCACGTCGCGGATTCCCTCGTACATGGACCAGGCACAGATCGCTTCCACGTTGTCGCCACAGCCGAGGTTGGTGAGTGCCTTGTGGTTGAACCCGGTGTTGAGCGACAAATCGAGGTAATCGGTGAGCTGTATCCCGACGTTTGCGCGCAGTGCATACCCTTTGTCCGTCTCGGTCTGGAAAATTCCTTCGTCGTCTTCGAACTGGCCGGAGACGAAATACGTGACCGGGCTCGAGCTTCCTCGGACAGACAGGCTGTACTTCTGCTGAAGCCCGTTTCGCATCCATGGGTCGAGATACTGGTATTCGATGTTCCCCCCCGCGAGGCTCGTAGACTCGGAGAAGTCGGAGAGCGGCGTGCCCCGAAGGCTGACGTTAGGTCCGAACCGGGTCTTCCTGACCATCCCCGTTTCAACCATAGCCTCCACCACGGGTCTTCCGGCGGTACCCCGTTTCGTGAAGATCTGGATCACGCCCGTCGCCGCCTCGGCCCCGTAGAGGGTCGTCGCGGCCGGGCCCTTGATCACTTCGATCCGATCGATGTCGTTGGGGTTGATGTCGTTCAGGGGAGTCGGCGCTGCGTAGGTCCCGAAATAGCGCGGCTCGATGATCGGAGTATTCATGGGGTAGGGATCACTGCGTACCCGCACGCCGTCGACATAGACCAAAGGCTGATTGCTCAAGGCTCGGCTGCTGTTGCCCCGCAGCCGGATCCCGCCTCCATCCCCCACCTGACCCGAACCCAACGTGACCGTGAGCCCGGGGGTCTGGGCCGAAAGGAGGTCGTCCACCGTCCTGGCGGCGGTGACGGCGGTGCTCTCAGTGAGGTCGATGCGGGCGAGGGAGTTCCCAAGCTCACGCTGTCGAACCTCCCCCGCCGTACCAGTGACGACGATTTCGTCGAGTCCCAGAGCCTCAATGGCAAGCTGGAAATCCACAACCGTCGCGCCCTCGGACGACACCGTCACCTCCTGGGTCGTGACGCCGTAACCGATGCGCTCTGCCCGGATTTGGTGGACTCCGAGGGGGATGTTCGTCAGAAGATACCTGCCGTCCAATCGGGTCAGGCCGCCCAGACCCAGTTCGGGTAGCGTGACTTGGACCGATCCGAGCGGTCCAAGACCGTCATCCACGACTCGGCCGGTGATGGTCCCGCCGGCCTGTGCGTAGACTTCTCCGCCGGAGGCGAAGCTCCCGAGAAGTGTCAGAAGTGCTAACACCAGGCTACGAACAAGGCAGACTCTCATTGGGACCTCCAAAGCTATGGGAAGTGACTTGCGTGGACCCGCATAAGCTGATCCAGCTATAGAAGAAAATGCCGTAGGGTAGGTTTGTCACGGAGCCCTGTCAACCGGTTTCCCGAGTCCCTCTGACAGCCGCAGATGGTGGCTCCGGGGTGGTCTCCTGGCTAGCCTGCCTCCCTCACTTGGGCCACCGGCTCATGGTCGCCGAGGTAGGCACTGAGCACCCAGAACTGGGGGTCGCCCATGATTCTCCGGTAGCTCTTCTCGGTCTCCGAAGGGGGCGAAGTTGGCACGGAGTCCGCGGCCGGGTGCGAAGGTGGAGCAGCGGCTCGCCGGCCCCCGGTGCAGATGGCCCGTCGCCTCGAGCTCGAAGCACCCTGACGATCCCGAGATGCAGGGGTCGCACGAGACCATCTATCGTTCGTTGTTCGTCCAAGCCCGTGGGGCGCTCCGCAAGGAATGTACGGCATATCTGGCGAACCCGACGCACACGGCGGCGCACACGGCGGCGCACACGCCGACGCACACGCCGACGCACACGCCGACGCACACGCCGACGCACACGCCGACGCACACGCCGACGCACACGCCGACGCACACGCCGACGCACACGCCGACGCTCGCGGCGACGGCCCGACGGGGCAGGTCGGCGACGGGGCATGATCTCGATCGCCGAACGGCCCCCTGAGGCTTCCGATCGGGCCATCCCGGAACGCATTGGGAGGAGGAGGCCTGATCCTTGGCGCGTCCCGTCGCTCAGCCATCGGTGTGGTGGTCGAGCGGAGAAGTCTCTATGTGCTCCTCCTCCACCCTCCGGACGGCCGCAGTGCTCCTGAGGTTCGGCGTGTCCTCGCTGAACCGTCGACGGCTCTAGCCAATCAGCTCCGGGGCACGCTCACCTGCGGCAGGGCAAGGAGATGCGGGAGCACGTCCACTTCAGCATCGAGACCGGAGGCGGGGGCGACAGTCGGTCCCAGCGCTAGAGCGCAGGCTTATTGCCGCTCCCTGACCCACGCACCATAGCTCGAATGGCGTATGCGACGACCGAGGCACCGATAAGCCCGGCGATGCTGATGGCTTCTTCGGCCGGTACCTGCAGGAGCAGCCAGCTGACGATGAGGCAGCTCAAGAGCGGAATGAGGGGTCCGAACGGCAACCGGAACTCTCCGGCTCTGGGCAGACCGTCACGCCGGCGCAAACGCAGCACGGCTAGGCTCACACCGAGATCGATGAGTAGCAGCGATCCGGTCGCGAACACCGCCAGATACCTGAACGTGCCACTCACCGCAAACGAGCATACCACGATTGCGAAGAAAATGACGGCCACGTGCGGCGTCTTATACTTGGGATGTACCTTCGAAAGGAACCCCGGTAGGCTACCGTCCACCGACGATGCGAAGATGATCCTCGGGGCGCCCAGCATGTCTCCGCTGATCCCGCCAAAAATCGAAATAACAACGCCAGCGAGCAGCATCTTGGCGCCCCAGCCACCGAACACTTCGACCGCAACCGCCGCCAGCGGCGCTTCGGTGCTGTTTGCGAGCTCCGGCCCGAGCACGCCCTGGGCCACCGTTTGTAGCCCGACGTAGAGCACCAGGAGACCGCCGATCCCGATCAAGAGTCCCATCGGGACGGTCTTCGACGGGTTGGTGATCTCTCCGCTGGCGTTCAGCGCACCTTCCGCCCCGGTGAAGGCGAAAAACAGGATGATCGCGCCTGCTCCAATTTCTTGAGCGGAAGGCCATTCGGGAATCGCAAGATTCTCCATGTTGAGGGCGAACAGTCCGGCGACCAACAGCAGCAACAGAGGGACTAGCTTGGCCAGCGTGTTGAACACGTACAACCGTACCCCCGCCTTGACTCCCTTGATGTTCACGGCGGCCAAGAACATCAACACGGCGATGATGAACACCGCACGTGGAATGCGCTCGCCAAGCACCGGAAACGCGATGGTCATTGCTTCGACCATGGCGACGGTGATGGCAGCATCTGCCAGGGCGAAATAGCCGAACCAGAACAAGATCGACGCGATGAACCCGGCAAACGGTCCAAACGCTTCTTCGATGTACGCGTAGGCGCCGCCGCTCCGGGTTACGCGGCTGCCGACTTCCGCGAAACACAGGAAGACCAGCGCCACGGCGACCGAGCAGATAAGGTAAGCGAGGATCGCCGCAGCCCCCAGCTCCGCTGCGACGCGGCCCGGCAAGACAAAGATTCCTGCACCGACCACCATGTTCACGACGCTTAGGGCGAGTGCGCCGACTCCGATCACACGCAGCAGTCCTTCATTCCGCACGCTTCCCGGCCCGGCCTTATTCATAGTCGTGGGGAGTCACGATTGGTGAGCCCCTGCAGTCCATCGGGTAGGCGACGGTCGTCTTCGGGAAGTGGCATGCGGTGGAGGCGATTGGCAGGATCGGTATGCCCAACACTTGGGAAGGCGATGGCGTCCCGTGCGCAGTTGAAGGTGGCGGCTCCAGCCTGTTTCCTTGTTAGCCTGCCTTTCTCATTTCGGCAACCGGCTCATGGTCGTCGAGGTGGGCCCTGAGCATCCAGAGCTGGTCGTAGCCGATGATCCTCCGGTAGCTCTTCTCGGCCTCCATGAACGAGGCCGCAGCAGGGGCGGCACGGACGCCCGCGCCACTGGCAGTCGACCGCCGGGCCCTCTTACGATGGACGGATGAGGGTCACGACCTCCTGATGACCGTGATCGGTGGCCAGGTCAGTGTGTCAGGCCGATCCACAACATCCGCGGAGAGGCTCGAGGGGTCGGCGGTGCTGAGAGAGAGCGCTGCGTTCCTACGTTCGTTTCCTGCCTTCCAGTGTTGCGCCACTAGCAAGGCCGGAGTACCTATCCGTGCGGTTCTAGTCCTAGCCGCAAAGACCTTGCGTGAAATGGCTCGCTGGGCGGGGCCTCGGCGCCGTATCCAATGGAGCTGGCGATGAATGCGAGTGGGGGCGTCACCCGGGCCGGGCCTGGGACACCGCCAAGACGACCGGCAGCCGTGATGCTGCTGGCTCTGGCGCCCCTCCTCCCGCTTCGGCTGGCCGCCGCAGCCCAGGCCCCCACCCTCGACGCTGACGGCGTATGGGGAATCTCCGACCGAGGAACGGATGGAGAAGGTGCCAACTGTGACCGCTGGGCTACGGGACCGGGTGGTAGCCCGAGCGCCATCAGCGACTCCGACCCGGCCATTCAGAACGAGGCGACCGACGACGAGAACCAAATCCGCTACGGGGCTCAGGACGTCAACGACGACCCTCCGCCCTGTCTTGATTTTAACGACCAGAGCGGATTCGGTTTTGACGGTGTGCACGGTAGCAGCATGCCCACCGATGGGACCTCGTTCAAGTTGGGGACCCTCACGCACTATAACACCGTCACCAATGTCGACCTGGCCGATTACAATCCGCTGGGGAAGGTTGGGCTCACGATTGCGCTTTCCGGGAGCGCCGACGCGGTGCTCGAGTACACCATCACGCTTGATGAGACCGCCAATGACGATGACCCGTGCAAGTTTCCCGACGCTCCGAACGATCCGCCATGTGGAGAAAGGGTGACGATCGCCGCCCACCCGCTTCGCACCTCAACCATCCGAATCCAAGGCAAGCAATACACTGTGGAAATGCTCGGTGTTACCGATTGCGACGTACCAGGGACTCCCGCCAACACCTTCTATACGCATGAGATGGCTGCCGATAGAGCCTGCTTGTTTGCAAGCCTCGTCGAGACGACGCGCTGAGCGGGCGTCGCGAGCTGCTGAGCCCGAAGCCCGAGAGAAGCCAGGATCGATGTCGTCACCACGCTCGGTAATCTGGGAGACGTAGTAAGTTCCTTTTCTGCGGTCACAGATCCCGCGTGACAAGGCCCAAAGAGCCGGGCCTACAATCTATAGTCCATGGAGATGGGCCATGAACGCGATGCGCATTGCCACCCGAGTGGGCTCGAGGACGTGCTCCGCCACGGTTCTTGCCCTCCTTGTCCTGTTCGGATGCCGCGGCAACTCTAGTGACGTGGGCATGGGCGAAGTCGTCCTCGCCGAGTATCCCAGCGTGGACGCCAGCTTTCTCTCGGCCCTCGAGTGGCGGTTTGTGGGGCCGTACCGTGGAGGGCGTGTCGTTGCGGTGGCCGGAGTTCCCGACGACCCCCTCGTTTACTACTTCGGCGCTGCCCACGGCGGAGTGTGGAAGACCACCGACGCCGGAAGACATTGGCGGAACGTGTCGGACGGCTTCTTCGAGTTCCCTGCGGTGGGTGCCCTGGACGTGTCGCCCTCCGATCCCCAGGTGATTTTCGCGGGGACGGGCGAGGGGCTTCAACGGCAATTCATCTCGCCCGGAGACGGGGTCTACAAATCCACCGACGGAGGAGACACGTGGACCAACGTCGGCCTGCAAGAGACCCGGCACATCTCCAGGCTCCGTATTCATCCAACCGATCCCGATATCGTCTATGTGGCCGCGATGGGGGACATGTTCGGCCCGAACCCGGATCGCGGTATCTATCGAACCACGGATGGAGGCGACACGTGGGAACGGATCCTGTACAAGGGCGAGACTACCGGTGCGGTGGATCTGTCTATTGATCTCACGAACCCGAGCGTGATCCTCGCGTCCCTGAACCACCATGTGACGTACCCGTGGGACGAGGAGAGCGGCGGCCCCACCACCGGCCTCTTCAAGACCACGGATGGCGGGGACACCTGGATTGACATCACCCGGAACCCCGGTATGCCAGGGGGGCTGATCGGCAAGATCGGCATCGCCATCTCGCCGGCGAGTGCCAACCGGGTGTATGCGTTCATCGAGGCTGACGCAGGCGAGGGCGGGATCTATCGTTCCGATGACGGCGGGTCCACCTGGCACCTGACGCATCAAGACCCCGGCAAGATGGAGATCCCGAACTCCTACAACCACATCACCGCCGACACCCAGGATCCCGACGTCGTCTATATCCAGCCCATCAGCGGTCTATTCAAGTCCACGGACGCGGGCCGGACGTTCGAAGATCTACGCACTCAGAACTGGGACCATCATGCGCTATGGATCGGTCCGAACGACCCAAACCAAATGATCGCCGGAGGGGACGGGGGGGCCGCGGTGACGTTGAACGGAGGTGAGTCCTGGTCGAGCCTCGAGAACCAACCTACCGCAGACCTGCTCAGTCTGGCTGTGGACGGCCAGGAGCCCTACTGGCTCTATGGCGCTCAGAACGACAACCGCCACATCGGGATTCCAAGCCGAACCGACGATCGGTCCATCGGATGGACGCACTACCTCCCCATTCCAGCCGGAGAGGGCGGGCAGACGGCGGTGAAGCCCGACGGTAGCGTGGTCTATGCAAATGACAGGACCAGGATGGTTCGTTTCGACCGGGAAACCGGGCAGGCTCCGCACATCAGCGTTTGGCCCGAGGTGGAGTTCGGAACGGCCCTCAAAGACGTGAAGTACCGTTTCTACTACTCGTTCCCGGTGCTCGTCTCGCCGCACGATCCTGGCGTTCTCTACACCGCCGCCCAGTACGTCTTCCGATCCACTGACGAAGGCAACTCCTGGGACCAGATCAGTGCCGACCTCACGCGGAACCGCCAGGACGTGATGGGTGAGTTGTCCGGAGGACCCATTAGTTCCAATGCCTCCTCGCTTTTCTACGTGAGCCTCATCCGAACCATCGCCGAGTCTCCCCTCCAAGAGGGCGAGCTCTGGGTGGGCACCGACGACAGTACCGTTCAGATATCGCGAGATGGTGGCCGCAATTGGCTCGACGTCTCGCCGCCGGATCTACCGGAATGGACCACGATCACGGCCATTGACGTGTCTCCCCACCGGCTGGGGACGGCCTATGTCTCGGGAGGACGGCACAGGGTGAGCGATCGCACGCCGTACCTCTACAAGACCACGGACTACGGCAGCACCTGGCAGCGGATCACGAACGGGATTCGGGAAAACGACTACTCCTGGGTCATCCGGGAGGATCCGGTGCGGCCGGGTCTCCTCTACGCGGGAACAGAAACCGGCGCGTACGTCTCCTTCGATGCCGGGGACTCCTGGCAGTCCCTGCAGCGCAACCTGCCGCCGGTGATGGTCATGCGAATGGTCGTGAAGGACGACGACTTGGTGGTGGCAACCCACGGGCGAGGCTTCTGGATCTTGGACAACATCGCTTCGCTGCGTGGCATCACCCCCGAAGTCACCTCCGCCCCGGTGCATCTGTTTGAAGTGGTCCCCGCTCTCCGTCCACTTCGGGGAGGGAGAGGGCGGGCTGGTTTGGACGAAGCGAGGAACCCGCCGGAGGGAGTCGTGGTCGAATACTACCTGGCCCAGGCATCCACCGATGACGTGATGCTCACCATCACTGATGCGGGCGGTGAGATCATCCAGCAGTTCTCCAGCGGGTCGCAGGAAGGTCCCATGCCTCCCACCAGGGCAGGAATGAACCGCTTTCTCTGGGACGCGCGATATCCGGGTGCCCAGCTGCCCATGCCCGCTGGAGCATTGAAGGGCTTCCTGAGCGTCGATCACTCACCGCCTTCACCACCGGTTGCGCCCCCCGGACGATACGCTGTCCGACTCTCCGTGGACGGACAGGATCACGAGCGGCCTTTCGAGGTTCGGAAGGATCCGAGGGTGAAGGCTAGCGACGCCGATCTGAGGGCCCAGTTCGAACTCATGGTTGACCTCCAGGCTCTGTATTCGGAAGTGGCCGACGCCATAATTAGGATTAGAGAAGTCCGAGCCCAGGTCGACGGGCGTCGGGCTGAGCTGCCAGAGGATTCCAGGTCCGCGGCCGACGGAATCCTGGAGCAGTTGAGGGATATCGAGGGCATTCTCACGATATGGATGGGGTCCGAGGCCCACCCCATGATGTGGGGCCCTCCGGGGTTGACCGAAAAGCTGAGCACGCTCTCAGGTGCTCTTGGCGCGTCCCCCGCCAGACCCACAGAACAGATGTACGCGTTACTCGAGGACCTCTCGCAACGCTTCGAGGTCCAACGGAACCGATTGAACCAAGTCGTCGAGGGAGAGGTCGGCCCTCTGCTGTCCCGCTGATCGGGGCAAGGCCGTTCAAGGGGATTTGCACAGGCGCTGGCGTGACTCGGCACACGAACCGGAGATGTACGTTGCCATGAAAACACTTTCGTTCATCGAGCTGACTTTGCTCTCGGTGTTGCTGGTAGGCGCGGGCTCGGGGGCGCGGGTCTCGGCGCAGGAAGCCGACGCGCTCCGTCAACTGCGGGTCGACGACTACTTTGCCCTGAAGGACGTGAACGGCCCGCGCATCAGCCCAGACGGCGCCTGGGTCGCCTACACGGTCGGGGCCCAGGACCTCGAGAATGACCGGTCCGAGACGCGGCTGTGGATGGTCCCGACCTCCGGTGGCCCTGCGCTCCCCATGACGGCTCGAGGCAGCTCCATCTCGCGGCCCAGGTGGAGCCCGGACGGCAGGTACCTGGCATTCCTGTCGCAACGCGCATGGCAACAGGGCTCCGGTGAAGAGGGCCGGCAGGTCTACACGCTGGACCTACGTGGCGGGGAGGGCGTCCAGCTCACCAACGTCGAGCAGGGCGTCGAGGGCTACGAGTGGTCGCCTGACGGAAAACAACTCGTGCTCGTGATCCGTGATCAGCCGAGCCAGGGGGAGGCCGACGGGCCCTGGGTGATCGACCGGTTGCAGTTCAAGGAAGACTATGAGGGTTATCTGAATCGTCAGCGAGCCCATCTCCATGTCTTCGATATCGAGACGAAGGCCACCGTGCAGATCACTTCCGGTGACTACGAGGACTACGCGCCGGCCTGGTCTCCGGATGGGAGCGTGATCGCCTTCGTCAGCAACCGCACCGACGAGCCGGACTCCAACTACAACACCGACATCTGGCTGGTGAAGCCAGACGTCCCCGACGAGGGGCAGGAGCCGGTCCGGGTCACCTCGAACCCCGGGTCTGACGATTCACCACTCTGGCATCCCGACGGCGAGCGGCTCGCCTACATCACCACGACCCGGCCCGAGCTCCCCGTGTATTACTTGCCGACGCAGGTGGCGATCATCCGTGTCGGCGAGGACGAGCCCGTGGTTCTCACGGCGTCCCTCGACCGAAAGCTCGCCCAACCGCGCTTCGCGCCTGACGGAGGCAGCATCTACGCGCTGCTCGAAGATGACGGCATGGTCAATCTGGCCGCCGTGTCGGTCGACGACGGCACCCTGAGCCGGCCGATCGCCGGACGGCGCCGGGTGGAGGCCGTCACGGTGGGTCCCGGCGGCGAGGTCGTCGCCCTCGTCAGCGAGCCCCGGCTGCCGGCCGAGTTGTTCGTCCTCGATGCCGAATCCCCCGGCTCCTCGGGGCTACGCCGTCTCAGCCATGTCAACGACGAGCTGCTGCAGACGATTGCACTGGCGGACGCCGAGGAGGAGCGCTTCCCCACCCTCGACGGAACCGAAATCCAGGCCTTCGTATACAAGCCGACGTCTGAGGTGGTCCTACTTCGTTGGACAGTCCGAGGGCGATCTTAAGGTGGATTCCGATGGTCTCCAAAGCCCTCGGGGTCCCGCTTGAGGCCGGGTGTTCTCCTTCGAGCCCGGTTTGAATATAACCTCCGCCTTCCCGTCGGGACTGGTTCCCGATGGGAAGACGGAGGGAAGGGCCGCGCGTAGATCCCGCGACGATCGCAGGCGTCGTTGCGCCGGTTGGGTGGCGTCGCGCCGGATCGTCCTCACCACACCTCCGCGCCTTCGCGATAGGCCTCGCCCGGCGTCCGTCCGCCCAGCGACGAGTGCGGGCGCGCTTCGTTGTAGAAGTCGATCCACGAGCCGATGATGCGTTGGGCGTCGGGCCCGTCCCGGAGCTCGTAGAGGTACACCGCCTCGTACTTCAGCGACCGCCACAGCCGCTCGATGAAGATGTTGTCGAGGAAGCGGCCCCGGCCGTCCATCGAGAAGCGCACGCCCGCACCCAGCACCCGGTCGGCGAACGCCTCGCTGGTGAACTGGGAGCCCTGATCCGTATTGAGGATCTCCGGAGCCCTCCAGCCCAGCGCGTCGTCCAGCGCCTGGACGCAGAACGACGCGTCCATCGTGTTCGACAGCCGCCAGGCGAGCACGTGCCGGGTCGCCCAGTCCATCACGGCCACCAGGTAGAAAAACCCTTGCGTCACCGGGACATAGGTGATGTCCGCGCACCACACGTGGTCCGCCCGCGAGATCGTGAGGCCCCGCAGCAGATAGGGGAAGACCCGGTGCTCCGGACTCGCCACGCTCGTGCGCGGCCGCCGGTAGGTCGCCTCCATCCCCATCAGGCGCATGAGCCGCCGGATCCGGTGCCGGCCCGCGGCAACGCCCTCGCGGCGCAGATGCCGCATCAGCTGCCGGCTCCCGTAGAACGGATACGCCATGTGGAGCCCGTCCATGCGCCGCATGAGCGCCAGGTCCTCGGCGCTCTCCCCCTTCGGCCGGTAGTACTGCGACGACCGGCTCACGCCCAGCAGCGCGCACTGCCTCGAAAGACTCAGCGGTCCGTCCCGCTCGATCATCCGCCCCCGCTCCGCCCGGCTCAGCGCTTGAGCCCGCGCCGAAAAAAATCCCGCTCGACCGTGAGCTCCCCGATCTTGGCGTGCAGGTCCCGGATCTTCGCCTCGTGCTCCAGGGCGGCCTTGCGGCCCGCGCCCCCGGCAAACACCTCCGGCAGCCCTTCGAGCAGCTGCCGCTTCCATGTGGTCACCTGGTTCGCATGAAGCTCGTGCCGCGCCGCGATCGCCTGCACGCTGTCCCGCTCGCGCAGCGCCTCGAGCGCTACCCGTGCCTTGAACTCCGCCGTGAACCGCCGTCTCTTCCTGGCCATCTCGGTGCCTCCTCTTCCGCTCTGGAATCCACCTTAACGACCTGTCCAAAAAACCGGGACCACCTCAGTCCTTCGACCCGAGCCTCCGCTACCCGACCCTCCTCTGGCTTCACGGCGGGCAGGAGGCGCAGTACGACTATGGCTTTGAGTTCCGAGTGCAGCTCTTCGCCGCCAACGGCTACGTGGTCGTGATGCCGAACGTTCGAGGTTCCGGTGGAAGAGGGCTCGACTTCACGCTCTCGAACTGGCAGGCCTGGGGCGTCCACGACGCCGAGGACGTGCTCGTCACCACGGACCACGTCCTGGAGCTGGGCTACGCCGACCCCGACCGGCTCGGCATCGGCGGCTGGTCGTACGGAAGTATGCTCACGAACTACGTGATCACCACCTCGGACCGTTTCGCAGGCGCCGTGTCCGGGGCCGGCAACGCGCTGTGGGTGGCCAACTATGGTCACGACCGCTACCAGGACTGGTATGCGACGGAGCTCGGCCTGCCCTGGGAGACTCGCGAGATCTGGGAGAGGGCTTCACCGTTCAACAAGGTCCAGAACATCACCACGCCGACGCTTTGGATCGGAGGGGAGAAGGACTGGAACGTCCCGATCCAGAACTCTGAGCAGATGTACCAGGCGATGAGGAAACTGGGCCGGGAGACCTTGCTGGTGGTCTACCCTGATGCACACCACGGCATCAGACGGCCGAGCTATCAAAAGGACCTGCTCGAGCGCTTTCTCGCCTGGTTCGAAACGTACGTGAAGGGCTAACGCTCCGGTTCATAGCGCTCCGGGAGAGGCCGGGATGCCAGCTACAGGGTCAGGCGCTGACCCGCACCACCACCTTCCCAATGGCCTCCCCGGATTCCAGGCGGGCATGGGCCCTTGCCACGTCCTCAAGGGCATAGGGTTCGCCATCTAGCAGCGGACGGATCTGCCCGGCTTCCGCAAGGGCCGTGATCTCCCGCATGATCTGGCCGTGCGCGGCCGCGCCCGCTCCATACAGCAACGGGATCAGCATCATGACGCTGATCTGCCGCAATCCCTTGAGGTGCAGAGGCGTCAAATCCTGGGTCGAGTTGGTCTGGCAACTGATCACCGTGCCCTTCAGTTTGGCGGCGGCCCACGACTTGGGGAGATTGTCGCCTCCAACCGTATCATAGACGATATCGAAGCCGGCCCCACCCGTGCGGGCCACGACGTAGTCCTCAACGCTGTGTTCCCGATAGTTGATGGGGATGGCTCCAAGCTCGCCGACCACGGCGGCCTTTTCTGGGCCGGATGCGGTGGCGCAGACCGTGGCCCCCCGGGCGACGGCAATCTGTATGGCGACGTGGCCCACACCGCCCGCGCCCGCGTGCACCAGAACGGTCTGGCCCCGGCCCGCATTGGCGCCATCCACCAGGCCTTCCCAGGCGGTCAGACAGACCAGGGGTAGTGCCGCGGCTTCGACCATGGACAGGTTGGCCGGCTTCGGCGCCAGAAAATCAGCGTCGGCGGCCATGAATTCGGCCAAGGCCCCGCCCGAGCCCTTGACCCCTCCGGCACAGCCATAGACCTCTTCGCCTACCGCGAAACCGCTGACATCGGCACCAACCGCCTCCACCACGCCGGCCACATCGCCGTGAAGCACGGCGGGCATATCGGGGCCCAAAGCCGGACCAAGCTTGCGGATCTTGCAATCCACCGGGTTGACCGAAGTCGCCGCGACCCGCACCAGAACCTGGCTGGGGCCGATGGGTGGCACCGGGATGTCCGCTGCTTCGAAGACCGATGGTTCGCCGCTTGCGCGGATGATCATTGCTTTCATAGGGGGATCATGAAGTGGACTGGACGGCGCAATTTGGCTGAGGCTCGCATGAAGAGTCCGAACGATCCGGCAAACGAAGTCAGCGAGATTGAATTGACGGGTTGACGGAAGCGACAGGCGGACATCGATTCCAACCCAACGGCGATTGAGCTTATGGGCCGCTTCAACAGCAGTGCCGCCGCCGCATGCGGCTCGTATCCCTTAAGTGTATTGCAAGTGAGGGCGCACGCCCGGGTCTTGTGGTCGTGAAGCGTCGTCCCCCAGAGTCCCTATACGTGAGCTTCTTCTTGGTGTGCTCGCCAGAATACGGCGTCAAGAGCTGGTTCCAGATCGGATGCCCCTCGCGAGGGTAGTAGAGAATGATATCCGTTACAGCACCATAGTTGGTGGAGACGTAGATGTCGGCCAGGATGGGCCCGGCGATGGTGAGGTCCCTAGTACACCGGTACAGAAGTTCGATGACGTATACTCATGCGGCATGGTCAAGTGAGGGCGTCGCGGACCCGGGCGTGCGGGCCATGAGACGGGTGAGGTCCTGTCGGGTGAACTTCCATTGGAAGGGGGAGGCGATCTGCTGGTAGTGCTGCTGAAAGCCGAGGATACGGTCGGCGACCTCGTCTTGGGAAGTGAAGTGAGCGGGCGTAAGGGCCTTGCGCTGCAGGATCGAGAAGTAGATCTCGATCTGGTTGATCCAGCTCGCGTGCGTGGGCAGGTGCACCAGGGTGAGATTGTGGAACTGTGCCTGGAGACGGTCGGCGGCACGCTGGCCGCGGTGGATGGTGCCGCCGTCGACGATCCAGAAGACGCGCTTGGCCGAATGATAGGGTTCTCGGGCCATCACTTTGGCGACGAGCGCGTCGAAGGCGACGATGGAGATCTTGCTGACGACTTCGCCGAAGAGCCGGGCGCGGTGCACGTCCCAGGCGGCGATGTACGCACAGACGCCATGACGCCGGTACTCGTGCTCGACGCGAGTGACGCGGCCCGGGGCCGGTGGGGTGATCGGGTGAAGCCGACTCCGGATCGGGATCTGCGTCTTCTCGTCGGCACTGATGACGAATTCGCCCCCGGTGAGCGCACGGCCGTTCCAGCGCCGGTGGTAGAGGTCGAGGACGCGTCCCGCCTTGGTCGCGAACTCCGGATCGCGCGGGAAGATCCAACTCCGCCGACTCCAGGGACGCAGCGCATCCTCATGCAGCCACCGCCAGATGGTGACCCCGCTGATGTTGGCGACGATCCCCGCGGCCAGCACATGGCGGCGCAGCTCCGAGCGACTGAAGCGCGACAAGGGCAGCCCCAGCTTGGCGGGGAGTTCACACGCCAGGGCCTTCACTTCAGCGACCACCCGAGGGGGAAAAGGCCAGCGGGCGACCGCCGCGCGACCGGTCCTCGAGTCCCGCGAGTCGTTCGAGGAAGAAGCGCTTTCGCCACTTGCTCACGACAGGCCGGGGCATGTCGAGGCGCTCTCCGATCTCCTTGTTCTCGAGTCCCTCGGCGGCCAGCAGCACGATCTTGGCGCGCATCACGTCACGGTACGGTAACGTATATCGACGGGTTCTGGCCTCCAGCACACTATGCTCCTTGGGGGTCAACGCGATGACGTACGGGCTGGATCTGGGCATTTCTCGCCTCCTTGGTCAGATCCAAAGATGGCGACTCACGCCCGCAAGTGCCAGTCTATATATACGTCATTGTATTTATGTCCACGTGTACTAGGGAGCGGGAGTATCGTCTTCGGTGGTCCAGAGCGCTGCAGCGGGGAGGAGGAGCACCGCCCCGGAAAGGAGTGCGTGAGCGGTCTTCACGACGGGGCCGCCTCCGTTTCAGCTGCGGGCTGTTCGGCCGGGTCCAGCTCGGCTTCGGCCTTCGCTACGGCCATGCGCACCTTCAGGATCGTATCCGGCGTCACCGACATCGACGTGATGCCGCTCCTGACGAGGAAGGGCGGAACCTCATCGGGGTGATCGGAGGGCGCCTGCCCGCAGATTCCCATGGTGAGCCCCTTTGACGTGAACTCGTCGATGGCGCGTTGGATCATCCGCTTCACGGCAGGTGAGCGCGCGTCGACCGGATGGGCGTAGTCCTCCAGGTCGTCTCGCGACACTGCGTAGACGGTCTGAACCAGGTCGTTGGAGCCGATGGATCCTCCGGTGAGCTGCATCTCGGCGATGAAGCCCTCGGCATCGATGACGTTCGAGGGAAGCTCCACCATGAGGAAGAGGGGCACCCCGGCTTGGGGCGAAAGCCCATGGCGATCTAGCTGCCGGACCACATCAGCCCCCTCCTCCGGCGTACGGCAGAAGGGGATCATGACCTGGAGATTGTCCAAGCCGATCTGCTGCCGCACGGCCCGCAGGGCGTCGCACTCCATGTCGAAGGCGGGTATGAACTTGGGATCCACATAACGCGACGCTCCGCGCCAAGCGATCATGGGGTTCTCTTCGTGCGGCTCGAAGATGCGTCCACCCAAGAGCTCGCGGTACTCGTTGGACTTGAGGTCCGAGAGCCGAACCAGGACCGGACGCGGGTAGAAGGCGGCGCAGATGAGGGCCACGCCGTAGCGCACCTGATCTACGAAGAATTGCCGCCGGACCGCGTAGGTGGGCGTTCGTCGCTCGATGGCCCCCACCAGAGTGTCGAGCTCGTGGTGGTCGAACCCCTCGATACTCTCCCGGAAGGGCTCGAGCTCAGTAGCGAGTTCCCCAGTGGCAACGAATGTGCGGAGCTCCTCGTAGTAGAACAGCGCCAACGGATGAATCCCTACCTGGGCGGTCAGTATGAACTCCAGGCGGGCGAGGCCGACCCCGTCGCTGGGCAGCATGGAGTCCTGGAGCGCCTTGGAGGGGAATCCTACGTTGAGCCTCACCTTGGTGCGCAGTGCGGGAAGCTCACCGAGGTCCACGCGCTGCACCTCGAAGGGGTGCTCGCCGTCGTAGACCACGCCCGTGTCACCCTCGGCGCAAGACCCGGTGACTCGGCTCAGCGGCTCGAGCGTTCCGGTGGCATCCTCGCACCCCACGATAGCGGGAATACCGAACTCTCGAGCCACGATGGCGGCGTGCGACGTCCTCCCGCCCTTTTCGGTGACGACGAGTGACGCCTCCTTCATCATGGGCTCCCAGTCCGGCGTCGTAAGGGACGTGACCAGCACGTCTCCGGCATCGAAAACGTGGGCCTCGACCGGGATCTCCTCGAGCGCGTAGCCATCCTTCAGCAGGTTCCTGAGCGCGCGCTTCCGTTCGATGACCTCCTGGTAGTCCTTGTAGACTCGCACCTTGCCCGATCCGATGCGCGTCCCCACGGCCTGCTCGGTCAGCAGAGCGGCAGATGCACGAATCGAGGCAGAGAATCGTCCAAAGTCTTACAGGACTGCACGATCTGCGTTTCTTGCCTTTAGAACGTGTCCGCTTCCACCCTACGCAACCGGCGGGAGAATCGCCGTCAAACGGCGGGAAGACCCGGGGACCACACTTCATAGCCCGCAGCGCGTTCGCTCCGTCGCGTCCCGCGTCCGGCAACCTCCGCGAGTATCCATCGCCATCGGGCTGGTGGGGCCACCTTCCTTAGCTCCCCGGCGTTGCCGACAACTAGTCGTACGCGTGCGCTGTGCGTCTCTCGACCCGACATCATGAGCGCAGAAAGCCACCGATCAGCCTGTCGGAATCGGTGGTCGGCTTCGTCGGAATGCGCAATGAGCCCTGGACGCCGTATCGGCCCTTCAAGAAAGGATCCGGAAGTTCATGAGCCGTACGAAGCCAACCAACAGGGGAGTGAAGGCCGCCTCCCGGAGCACTCACGTTCGCAAGGGCCGCCTGTCAGGCGATGACCGTTCAGAACAGGTTGAGGAGGCCATCGCCCCAACGTAGGTTCCCACACCCCAGTCAGCTTGCAGCGCAACCGGTGCTCTTGGCACCATCGCCGGTACTCGTTGCCCAGACCACGACCTGCTCTCACTGAGTCCCCATGACCACACCACCACCCCCCCTGTTCAGACCCATCCTTGACCGCGTCGCACTAGAACGCGAGGACGGCGACCAAGCCTATTTTCATGCCCTATTGTTCCTCCTCGAATACCTCACCAAGCTCACCACCTGCGGCGTGCTCGCCTGCCTCGGCGATGACATAGACCGCCGGCGCTACTCACTGGAGCATGCTCTCATCCGCGGCACATCCCTTGGTGCGTGGTCCGAGGCGCTCACGGCGGCCGTCACTGGCCAACCGTCGCAACTCTGGCGCGACGGCACGAATCACGTTCTTCGTGCCCTCTCTCAACGCGTCTCATCCGATGACTGGCGCCATGCGGCCGTCACCCAACTGACCGCCGCTGCGACTGCTATGAGTGTCGCGCCGGCCCGCCTTCCAGGCCGTCTTCCGCTCCGTGATTTCTTCAGCACTGCTGTCGCCCTTCGAAATCGCAGCCGTGGCCACGGTGCTCCTACTATTCGCCAGTGTGCCTCTGCCTGCCCCGACCTCCACCGTGCCTGTGACGCCGTTGTCTCCAATCTACCCTTGTTTCAGCTACCCTGGGCTCACCTTCATCGCAACCTCTCCGGCAAGTACCGCGTCACCCATCTAGCCGGTGATCATGCACCGTACGAGCACCTCAAGCGAGAGAGAGATGTCGATCTTCAAGACGGCGTGTACCTCCACTTGGGTGCGCCCGTCCGCACGCCCCTCGTCTTCACCGATCCAGACCTGACTGACATCGCCCTTCCCAACGGTCGCTACAAGGATGGCACCCAAGAGTTCGACACCATCTCCTACACGACCAACACGGTGACGATTGCCGATGGTTCGCCTTGGTCGGTGCCACCCGGTCGCCTGCCGCCCAGCCATACCGAGGGAAGGCTTGAGCTACAGGCCGTGGGCAACGCCTTCACCAACACTCCCAGGATATCCCCCGACTACATCCGCCGAGCCGTCCTAGAGAGTCGACTTACGGCCGAACTCGTATCCTTCGATCGGCACCCCATCATTTCGTTGACCGGGCCAGGTGGCATCGGTAAAACCACACTGGCGATTGCGGCAATTAACGACTTGGTCCATCGTGACTCGCCGCCCTATACCGTCGTTATGTGGATCAGTGCTCGTGATGTCGACCTACTTGACTCCGGCCCTAAAGCCGTCACACCTCGCGCCGTAAACCAAGCAGCCATCTCCCGTGCGGCGATCCAACTCCTACACCAGCCTAACGCTCTCAAGTCAATCGCTGATCCGAAACAGTATTTTCAACAGTGTTTGACTGAAGGAGCGGCGGGAAACACGCTCTTTGTCTTCGACAACTTCGAAACGATGGAAAACCCCGGCGATGTCTTCAATTGGCTAGACACGTTTATCCGCCCGCCGAACAAGATCCTTATTACTACTCGGACTCGCGCCTTCGTCGGTGACTATCCGATTGAGATCGGTGGCATGCCGTCCGAGGAAGCTAAAGTTCTCGTAGAACAGCACGCTAGACGTCTCGCCGTGGCACAATTGCTGACACCTGAATATGTGGATGACTTGATAAGTCAAGCCAATGGACATCCTTATGTCATGAAAATATTGCTGGGTGATGTCGCTAAGGAAAGGCAACTCGTAGCCCCAAAGCGAATCGTCGCCTCCAGGAGTGAGCTGCTTCGAGCGTTGTTCGAGCGAACTTTTGTGTCTCTGACGCCCGCGGCGCAGCGAGTGTTTCTGTTGCTCTGTAGTTGGCGTGTGTCAATCCCTGAGATAGCGATGGAGGCAGTGTCGCTTCGATCGGGAGGCGACGACTACGATGTGCTACGTGCACTTGAGGAACTGGACCGCTACTCACTCGTCGACCGCGTCTGGAACGACGGACACGAAGGATTTGTCAGGGTTCCACTAACCGCAGCGGAGTATGGCAAGGGCAAACTTCGCGTGAGTCCATATCGTGCGGCGGTCGAGGAAGATCGCAAATACTTGTTCGAGTTTGGCGCCGGTCGGCCTGGAAGGAGAGATGACGCTGATGCTGGGGTGTACCCCCGAATTGAGAATCTTGTACGAGCAATCGCTCGCCGTGCAAGCGATGATGCCGATGCCCTGACCCGCGAACTCCCCGTGCTGGAGTTTCTAGCGAATAAGGTGCCGCGCGCATACTTGCGGCTCGCGGACTTGGTACTCGAAGTGGCAGGCACGAGTGACCCCGAGAGGAAGGCAGCACGATATGTATCGCGCTTTCTCGAGACTGTCCAAGGATCGGAGCGGTTGTCCGCGTGGACAAGATTGGCGGAACTATGCAGGAAACAGGGTGACGTAGCAGGAGAAGTCCATGCGCTCAGCGAGTTGGCCTTGGCGTCGATGGCGGAGGGGGCGAGCGTCGGATGGATTGTGAACCAACTGAATGGCCGTGTCAGAACGTTGAAATCAGAGCACCGCCATGAGATCAGATCCGAAGGTGTGCGAGAGATGATCGAGGACGTAGTTGAGGCCATGGAGCGGCAGTTATCAACTCTTGACGCTACCGACTGCTCACGGCTTGGCTGGCTGTTAGTGAATATCGGAGAGACGGAACGAGCTCTGGATGTGGCCCAACACGGTCTGAAGAAAGAGTCGAGCAACAGACACTGTCAAAACTTGGTGAGCAAGCTTGCTGCGCGCTAAGCAGGCGTCCATGGGCTAGAACCGTACAGGGTATGAATTCGGTAATCACCTGACAGTAGGCCAGAAGAAAGGACGGTGGCCAGACCGGCCTCGCCGAGGTTAGTTGAGAAGTGCTTCAAACAACTCACTGACCACGGAGAGGAGAACCAGAATGACCACCCGTCCAAGCAGAGAAGATAGCGCGTCGGAAGCTGTCTTTGCTACAACTTGCCCAGGAACTCGGCAACGTCTCGAAGGCGTGCCGGATCGTGGGTTATAGCCACCAGCAGTTCTACGAGATCCGGCGGACCTTTCAGCACGGCGCCGACGGACTCATCGATCGGTTGCCGGGCGCGAAGGGGCCACACCCGAACCGCGTTCCAGCGCCAGTCGAGGAGGCGATCCTGGCCCACGCGCTGGAGCACCCGACACACGGGGCCCAGCGAGTGGCGGACGAGCTGATGCTGAGAGGGATCCAGGTCAGTTCCGGCGGCGTGCGGGGTGTCTGGATCCGCAATGACCTCCAGACCCGCCACCACCGGCTTCTGAGGCTGGAGGAGACGGTCCGGAAGCGGAAGAGGAGGTCAAGACCGCAGCGTAAAGCTGACCTCGGTGAGGCCGGGTGTCAGGTGAATACCGTGCGGAGTACCCGAGTCGCGAATCTCGGCAGTAAGTCTACTAAGTTGAACTGGGACTGCACGATCTGCGTTTCTTGCTGTTCGACCATACCGGAGTCCATCGCCCCACAATCGCGGGAGAATTGACCTGCCCCCAAGAGTGGTACCACATCCTATGTTAGTCCCAGCACCTGTGGAGGGCCGTGAAGGACGGGCATCCTCAGGAACCAGGGCGACGGCTTAATCGCCTCAGGGGCCGGGGGAAAGCCGCCGCAGGCGCTGTGGGGTCGGACGGTATTGTACTCGCGCCTCCATTGCTCGACCAGCACGGCCGCCTCCGCCAACGAGTAGAAGATCTCCCCGTTCAACAGCTCGTCCCTGAGCTTGCCGTTGAAGCTCTCGTTGTAGCCGTTCTCCCACGGGCTGCCCGGCTCGATAAAGAGCATCTCGACGCCCACGCGCCCCAACCACCGCCGCACGAGCTTCGCGGTGAACTCCGGTCCGTTGTCCGACCTCAGATACTCGGGAGGCCCGTGTCGGACGAACAGATCGGCCAGCACCTCGAGCACGTCGTGCGAGCGGATCTTGCGAGCCACCACGATCGCCAGGCACTCCCTCGTGTGCTCGTCCAGCACTGTCAGCAGCTTCAGCGCACGCCCGGCGTGCGTCCTCGAGGCCACGAAGTCGTACGACCAGACGTGGCCCCGATACAGCGGCCTCAGCCGGATGCACGATCCGTCGTTGAGCCACAGCCGACCTCGCTTCGGCTGCCGCTGCGGGACCTTCAGCCCCTCCTGCCTCCAGATCCGCTCCACCCGCTTGTGGTTCACCCCCCAGCCCTCGATGCGGAGCATGTCCGTGACGCGTCGGTAGCCGTAGCGGCCGAATCGACTCGCAAGTCGCACGATATCACCTCGGAGCGCCCCCTCGTCACTCGCCACTTTCCTCGCCCGGCGCTGGGTCGTGCGTGGCTGCCCGAGCACCCGGCACGCTCTCCTCTCCGACGCCCCGAGCTGCTGACCTACACGCACCACACAACGTCGTCGGCGCTCGGGGCTCAGAAGTTTCCCTCGGCCGCTTCCTCCAGGATCAGCTTGTCCAGTGTCAAGTCCGCCACTGCTCGCTTCAGGCGCCCGTTCTCGCGCTCGAGCTCCTTCAGGCGCCGTGCCTGGCTCACCTTCATCCCGCCGTACTCCCGCCTCCACCGGTAGTACGTCTGCTCGGTGATGCCCAGCTCCCGGCTGATCAGCTTCACGGATTTGCCGCGGGCCAGACCCACCTCTGCCTCCCGCAGTGCAGTGATGATCTGCTCCGGAGTGTGTCGCTTCCTTCCCATCCTGACCTCCTCGCTGAAAAGCTTCAGACCAGGTCGATCCTAACATTGCACCTGGTCTCGTTGCAGGGGGTCAGGTCATGCCTACTCCGCTTCAATGCTGTATCTCGTTGCAGGGGGTAGAATGGTCATGAATTGGGGTTGGCAGAGTATGATTCAGTTATTCTTGGTGATAGCTGTATTGGCAACCTTGATTACGATCTGGTTCGCCTTCGAAGATTACAGACGTTTCGTACCAACCGTCGGGGAAGGTGAGCGTCTAAGTCTGGTTACAACCTGAACGCGTCCAGGGGAGCCGGTACTTAGCTTCCCACCCCTCATTCGGACTTCCCGGTGGGAACCGACGCAAACTCAATGGCCGGCAGTCGAGCCACCATCAATCGCTAGTGCGGCACCAGTAACGAAACTTGCCTCGGATGAGGCCAGGTAGAGGACCGCGTGGCTGATCTCGGCTGGCATTGCAATGCGCTTCAGCGGTGCATAGTCGATCATCCTCTGCTCTGCGGCGGCTGGGTCGTCTTTCTTGTCGATATGGTCGCGGCGGATCATGTCGGTATCGACATAGCCCGGGCATACGCAATTGACCCGTACGTCCGGCGCTACCTCCAACGCCATGGCCCGGCCCATGTTGACCACCCCGCCCTTCGACCCGCAGTAGACAGTGATTCCCGGGCACCCCATCAAGCCAGCATCCGAAGCGATGTTGACAATATTGCCATTGGACTGGCGCAATGCAGGTAACGCCGCACGGCAACAGAAGAATGTGCCCTTCAGGTTGACGTCGACATGAGCGTCCCACATCGCCTCGTCGCAATCCTCAATGGGTCTACCAGAACCGACTCCGGCGCTGTTCACCAGGATGTCGAGGCCACCGAAGGCGTCGATCGCAATCTTCACCGCCGACTCGCAGCCGGGAACGGTTCCAATATCGCCGGGCGCTGAGACCAGGCGTTCACCACCACCCAGTCTCTCGATGGCGGCGCTCGCGGATTGCTCAGTTCTGCCGTTGATGGCGACACGCGCGCCAGCGTCGACAAAGGCTTCTGCAATGGCAAAACCGATACCCCGACTGCCACCTGTAACCAAGACCCGCTTGTCCGTGAAATCCATGTCGTTCCCTCCGATTCTATTGAATGATTTGCTTGAACACTTCACCAGCTCAAATCAGCGACCCGGCAACGGCACGACCCTGCGGCCCCTTCAGCACCCTTCCCACCGCGCGTGGACCGGAGCGGGCCACGAACTGGGGCGACTAGCTCAGGATGACAACACATCTCGAGGGGGCTTTCTCAGGCGTATCCGATCAATACGGCCACGGCCAATGCGATCGAGCCCACGATCCAGATCTTCACCATGAAGGGTAGGATGAAGCGCAGCCAGCGGTCGTATGGGATTGCCGCCATGGCCAGGGCTCCCACGATCACTGCCTGGGTGGGTACGAGGATATTGCTGAATCCGTCGCCGAACTGGAAGGCCAACACGGCCACCTGCCGGTTCACTCCCACCAGGTCCGCCAGGGGCGCCATGATGGGCATGGTGACGAACGCCTGACCGGTTCCCGAGGGGATGAAGAGGTTGGCGAGGCTCTGAACGAAGAACATCCCCACGGCGGAAAGGGCGCCCGGAAGCCCCTGAAGGGGAACGCTGAGACCGTGGACCATCGTGTCCACGATGCCGCCCTTGCTCAACACCACTTGGATGCCCCGGGCCACGCCGATCAGCAGCGCAACGCTCGTGAGGTTCGCTGCGCCCGTGCCAAACTCCACCGCCGTGCGGTCTGGGCTCATGCGGGCGATGATGGCCATGACCACTGTAAGAGCGATGAAGACCGCTCCCATCTCGACCAGATACCACTGCCACTGGCTCAGTCCATAGACCATGGCGGCCATAGCGATGCCAACGGCGGCCAGGATCAGCTTGTGCGTGGTGGTCATCGGAGGATGGTTTGCCCCGGCTTCCCCATCTCCGCCACTGGAGATCGACATCCCTTCGGGCGCCCACACGTCGGCGACCAGGCTCGCCGCGGGATCCCGCCCCACCTTCTTCGCATAGGACCAGACGTGGTGAATGCCAATCGGCAGGAAGACCACCATGAGCGCCACGCGGTACCAGAGCCCCGATGCGGGTTGGAGTCCCGCGATGTCTTGGGCGAGAAGAACGGTGAAGGGGTTGATGAGGGCAGCGCCGTAGCCGACGCCATACCCTACCATGATGATCCCCACCGCCGTGATCCTGTCGTATCCAAGGGCCAGAGCCAGAGTGACGAGGACGGGCACGAAGGGAAAATACTCTTCGCCGAACCCGATGGTGCTCGACCCAAGAGCAAATAGGGTGACCCCGCCGGCCACCAGCCAGAAGGGTCGGTCCCCCCATCCCCTGAGTAGGGTTCCCATGGTGGCATCCACGGCCCCCGTGGCCTTAAGAACGGCGAACGCTCCCCCGATGATGAAGACGAAGAAGATGATCTCGTGTGCCCCGCTGAGACCCTTGGGAATGGCCGTCAGGCTGGCCAGGGGCGACAACGCCGGAGCGTCCGGGGTGAGCTGGAAGCTGCCGGGCACCACCTGGAGTCGTCCGGCGGCATTCTCCGCCCGTTCGAATGACCCGGCCGGAAGCAGGTATGAGAAGACCTGGGCCAGGATCACCATCCCGAAGAGGAGAACCAGAGTGTGTGGGACCTTGAATCTGCTTTTCGTCAAATGGGGACTTTCCTTCTCACATTGGCGTCCATTCGCACGACGGCCCTGTTCCGGTCATCTCCGCCGTGCTTGGTTCTCGCTGCCGCCTGGCTGGAATCCTGGCCCTTCGCAGAGCGCTATAAGGCGGGCTGTGAGTCCTTCACGTACTTGTCGAACCAGGCGACAAAGCGCTCGAGCAGGTCCTTCTGATAGCTGTGTTTTCTGATGCCGTGGTGTGCGTTGGGGTATACGACGAGCTGGGTTTCGCGGCCCAAGTGTTTCATCGCCTGGTACATCTGCTCGGAGTGGATGATCGGCTGGTTCCAGTCCTTCTCGCCGCCAATGAAGAGCGTCGGCGTGGTGATGTTCTCGACGTCCATGAACGGTGAGATGCTGTCCCAGAGATCGCGATTCTTCCACGGCGGACCGAGTTCCGTATGCCACCACAGATAGTAGGGGTCGTGACCGTAGGTGGACGTATACCATCCAACGCTGGCGCCACTGACAGCGCCTGCGAATCGATCCGTCTTGGTAATCACTACATTCGTCAGCGTCCCGCCAGACGACCAGCCGCCGACGCCGAGCCGGTCAGGATCGACGTAACCCTGTTCGATGACGTAGTCAGTAGCCACGATCACATCTTCGACATCGTGTGTGCCATATGCTTTGTTGAGGGAGAGTGCGAAGTCGAGCCCCCGGCCACCTGATCCCCGAACATTCGGCATCACCACGACGTATCCATTGGCGGCAAACAGCTGGACCCGGATATTAAAACCATAGTCGTACTGGGATTCCTGCCCGCCGTGAAGCCAGAGAATGGCCGGGTAACGGCGTTTCGGATTGAAGGACTCTGGTTTGTAGAGGAAAGTCTGGATCTCGGTTCCGTCGAGCGTGGGAAAACGCAGCTCCTCCACGTCGGCCAGCGCGATCGTCTTCAGCAGCTCGTCGTTGACGTGCGTGAGGCGGCGTAGCCCCGGGGAGGCGGAGGGCTCAGCATCGAGGACAAACAGATCGCCAGGCAGGCGCGGCTTGCTAATGGCGACGACGACACTGCCATCCGGCGCCACGGCGGTCGCCCGCACCCGGACCTGTCCTGTCACCAGCCGGCTCAACGTGCCATCGTCAACCGACACGCTGGCCAGCTGGACCTGGCCGTCATCCTCGAGCATGACGTAGATGTGACTTCCGTCCGGAGAAAAAGCGGGTCCGTAGGCCTTGCGGTCGAGTGCCTCCGTGGTAAGAAGCACGGGCTCGTCCTCTCCAATACGAATGATCGCGACTTTAGTCTGCAGGTAGGACGCGGGTATGTCGGTCCTGTCCGAGTAGGCCATGAGGTAGCCGATTCTCTCGCCATCGGGGTGCCAGATCGGCGAGCCGTCGGTACCAGGGTTTGTGGTTACCCGGACTGGCTCCTGTTGGTCGTACGGAGTACCCGGATCCACCAACCAGATGTCGGTATTAGAGCTGGCGTCCGGCTCGGCTGTGCGGTTACTGACAAAAGCGATCTTGCTGCCATCCGGAGACCATGTCGCGCCGTAGTCGTCATAGTCGCCGTCGGTGATCTGGATGGTGGTTTTCGCCTCGAGGTCATGGACATAAAGATGGGTGCGCTGGCGATTTAAATAGCCGACGTAGTCTTGCTTGAACCTCAAGCGGTCGATCACCCAGGGTCCGGAGCTATCATCTGTGTTCTCGTCGCGGATCGAAAGTAGGAGGCGTTTGCCGTCGGGTGACCATTTGTAGCCCCCGATGCCCCCCTCGATATTGGTAATCTGGACGCGCTCCCCGCCGCCGCGTAGGTCTAGCTTAAAAAGCTGGGAGCCTTGGTCATTGCTGCTGGCCGTGAAGGTTAGGTACTGACCGTCTGGCGTCCAACTGGGACTTCCTACCCCCCATCCCTTGGCGGTGATGGGTCGTGCCTCGCCACCCGCGGTGGGAACCATCCAGAGGCGAGATTCTGAGCGGTCATTTTCAAGGTCTTTGGTGCTTACCGAATAGACGACCCATTTACCGTCTGGGCTGAGGGTTGGTCCGCCTACGTCCTTGATGGCAAAGTAGTCATCGACCTGAAGGGGACGGAGCGCGTCGGCACCCTGCGCCGAGGCCCGCGTCCCCGAGCCCGCGGCTACCAGCAGCAACCCAAGCAAAGTGAGTTTGATGAACGAATGCGCTCTCATGGCAACTGACCTCTCTAGTTAGTGTGACGAGTCGCGCCTGCACGTGCAGGGCCCTTGAATTGCCTATCCCTCCCTCAGGGGGACAGCAGAGGTCCAACCTCTTCCTCAATGACCTCGTTCAACCGGTTCCGTTGGACCTCGAAGCGTTCCGAGAGGTCCTCGAATACCGCGTACATCGATTCCGTGGGTCTGGCATCGGCCGCGCCGACAGCCCTTGAGAGCGAGCTCAGCTTTTCGGTCAACCCCGGGGGGCTCCACATCATGGGGTGAGCCTGGGACCCCATCCATATCGTGAGAATGCCCTCGATCTCCCTAAATTGCTCTAGGATCCCGTCGGCCTCGACCCTGGAATCCTCTGGCAGCTCATCCCGACGCGCGTCAAGCTGGGCTCGGACTTCTCTGATCCTGATCACGGCGTCGGCCACTTCCGAAAACCGATCCCGGAGGTCGACCATGAGCTCGAACTGGGCCTTGAGATCGGCGTCGCTGGCCTTTACTCTCGGATCTTTCCGAATCTCGAAAGGCTGCTCGTAAGCCTGTCCGCCCACGGAGAGTCGGACGATGTATCGTCCGGGAGGCGCAGTCGGCGATGCGGGCGGTGAGTAATCGATGCTCAGGAAACCGTCCAATGCTCCAGGGGACGGGGGCATCTGGGTACCCGGATATCGCATGTCCCAGAGGAATCGGTTCATTCCTGCCCTGGTGGAGGGGCTACGGAGTTCATTCGACCGGCTGGAGAATTGCTGAATTGATCTCACCACCCGCATCCGTGATGGTGAACATCACGTCACCGGTGGATGCTTGGGCCAGGTGATATTCGATCATCACCCCGCTCGGTGGGTTCCTCGCTGCGTCCGAAGGTCCCGAGGACCCTCTCCCTCCCCGAAGTCGACGAAGAGCGGGGGCTACTTCAAATCGATGGACCGGGGCCGAGGCGACTTCGGGGGTAATGGCACGCAGGGACGAGATGTTATCCATGATCCAAAAGCCCCGCCCATGGGTTGCCACCACCAGGTCGTCGTCCTTCACGAGCATCTGCATGACCATCACCGGCGGCAGGTTGCGCTGTAGGGACTGCCAGGAATCCCCGGCGTCGAAGGAGACGTACGCGCCAGTTTCTGTTCCCGCGTAGAGGAGACCCGGCCGCACCGGATCCTCCCGGATGACCCACGAGTAGTCGTTTTCCCGAATCCCGTTCGTGATCCGCTGCCACGTGCTGCCGTAGTCCGTGGTCTTGTAGAGATACGGCGTGCGATCGCTCACTCTGTGCCGTTCTCCGGAGATGTAGACCGTCCCCCGCCGGTGAGGAGATACGTCGATGGCCGTGATCGTGGTCCACTCCGGAAGATCCGGCGGCGAGATGTCGCGCCAATTGCGGCCACCATCTTGCGAAACTTGCACGGTACTGTCGTCGGTGCCCACCCAGAGCTCCCCCTTATTGAGGGGAGACTCGGCAAGGCTCCGGATGAGACTCACGTGAAAAAGCGAGGACGCATTGGAGCTAATGGGCCCTCCGGATATTTCGCCCATCACGTCCTGGCGGTTCCGCGTGAGGTCGGAACTGATCTGGTCCCAGGAGTTGCCTTCGTCAGTAGATCGGAAGACGAACTGGGCCGCCGTGTAGAGAACGCCAGGATCGTGCGGCCAGAGGAGTACCGGGAACGAGTAGTAGAAACGGTGCTTCACGTCTTTGGCGGGCGTTCCGAACACCCACTCGGGCCAAACGCTGATGTGCGGAGCCTGCCCGGTTTCCCGGTCAAAACGGACCATCCTGGACCTATCATTTGCATAGACCACGCTGCCGTCGGGCTTGACCGCCGTCTGCCCGCCCTCGCCGGCCGGAATGGGAAGGTAGTGCGTCCATCCGATGGACCGATCGTCGGTTCGACTTGGAATCCCGATGTGACTGTTGTCGTTCTGAGCGCCGTAGATCCAGTAGGGCTCCTGGTCGTCCACCGCCAGACTGAGAAGGTCTGCGGTGGGCTGGTTCTCGAGGCTCGACCAGGACTCACCTCCGTTCAACGTCACCGCGGCCCCCCCGTCCCCTCCGTCGATCATTCGGCGAGAGTCGAGCGGTGGCACTCGTCGGTGATCACCAAGTCGAAGTAGCCAGGCGACAGGTCGCGGTACTCTGCGATCATGGTCTGCAACGTCGCGATCGTGATACGCTTGGCGCGGTCGAACCCCCGGCCGGGGCGCAACACATGGCAGGGATAATCGGGAAGATGGTCCGTGAACGCGTCCTCGGCCTGTCCCGCCAAGGCGATCCGGTCCACGAGGAACAGGACGCGAGTAACCATGCCGGCTTCGAACAGGCGCTTGACGAGCGCGGCCGCCGTTCGGGTCTTGCCGGTGCCGGTTGCCATCTCGACCAGAAGTTTCCGGCGTCCCCGCGAAATCTCGCCAGACAACGCCTCGATGCACTCGAGCTGGTAGTCGCGGTCGACGATCTTGCGGGCATGCGCGTCGGTCTCGCGGTCCAAGAACCACACTTCCTCGCCGTTCGACAGGAAAACGAAAGGGACCTCGAGCTGCTCGGCGTAGTGGCAACCCTTGGCTCGAGCCTCGACGGGGTTGGTGCTAGCGCGTTTCGCTTCGAGGGCTGCCATCGGCCTGCCTTGCCGGTCGCAGAGCACGTAATCCGAGCGCGTACCGTCGGGCAGCGTGTGTTCGAAGAGCACACTCGAGCCATCCGTCAGATTCCAGCCCGCATCCCTGAGCAGAGCGTCGATCTTGACGCGGGAGAAGGCTTCGGTCGTACCGCTCATGCCCCTGCCCAGGGATCGACGACCTCGATGTCCATATTCTCGAAATCCCGAACGTTGCGCGTCGCTACCGCCATGCTGCGAGACGCCGCGATCGCCGCGATCTGGCAATCCGCCGGTGCGACGGGGCGCCCGGCTGAGCGGCGCACGGCCGCAATGTTGCCATACGCGCGGGCGGCATCGCTGTCGAATGGGAGCACCCGGTCCTCGAAGGCGTCGCGCAGCATCGCCTCGATCTCGAAGAACAGCGTGTCGCGGCGTCGGCCCGCCGGGAGGATGGCCGCGCCGTATCGCAACTCCGCTTCGCTGACCGCAGAAAAGAACAGGTCGTCCACGGGATGGTCCGAGACCCAAGTTGCTACGGCGGGATCGGGTGACTTGCGGATCAGTTCGGACACGACATTGGTGTCAAGCAGCATGGGCACGGCCGTGACCTCACTCGAAGGACGGCGGCTCACGCGCAGGCTCACGGGGCGGCAACTCCAGGTCCACGCCGTTAGATGGCCCAAAGTGCGAGCGGATGATGCTCGTGAGGTTCCGGGAACTGGGCTTGCGTCCGACGGCAGCGCGCAGAATCAGCCGCGCTTCCTCTTCCATGGAGCGGCCGTTGTCCGCCGCACGGACGCGCAAGCGGGTCTTCACATCGTCGTCGAGATTGCGGATCGTGATGCTCGCCATGGTCACACCCCCTTGGTTGCAACAAGCTTATGCGACGATTGCGTTGCAATCAAGGCGAGAGCTACATCACGGGCCGACGAAGAGGAAGAGGATTGCATCGAGCGGCAGCCTCTCTTCGATCTCACAACGGGCTATCAGGTGCCGAACACCCGAGCGACAGTACAGTTCTCCATGAACAACATCTTCGACACCGGGTACCGGTCCTTAGTTGGAGTGCATGAGATCGGATGCTTCTCCATGCTTAGGGTCAAGTACAACCTGTTCTGGTCGCTTCAGGGGATTTGATCGCAGACTGCCGAGGGATTTTTGCATGAAAAGCGACAACTTCAATCACAGATTCCCCGCTGAAGTGTGGCACGACGCGAAGGCGCAAGCGCGCAGAGCCATGATAGATGCGGCGAGACTCCGAAGCGTGATATGGTATTCGGACCTTGTGCACAAGATCAGGGCTTGCAGCCTTCACTGAGGTGGTCCTACTTCGTTGGACAGTCCGAGGGCGATCTTAAGGTGGATTCCGATGGTCTCCAAAGCCCTCGGGGTCCCGCTTGAGGCCGGGTGTTCTCCTTCGAGCCCGGTTTGAATATAACCTCCGCCTTCCCGTCGGGACTGGTTCCCGATGGGAAGACGGAGGGAAGGGCCGCGCGTAGATCCCGCGACGATCGCAGGCGTCGTTGCGCCGGTTGGGTGGCGTCGCGCCGGATCGTCCTCACCACACCTCCGCGCCTTCGCGATAGGCCTCGCCCGGCGTCCGTCCGCCCAGCGACGAGTGCGGGCGCGCTTCGTTGTAGAAGTCGATCCACGAGCCGATGATGCGTTGGGCGTCGGGCCCGTCCCGGAGCTCGTAGAGGTACACCGCCTCGTACTTCAGCGACCGCCACAGCCGCTCGATGAAGATGTTGTCGAGGAAGCGGCCCCGGCCGTCCATCGAGAAGCGCACGCCCGCACCCAGCACCCGGTCGGCGAACGCCTCGCTGGTGAACTGGGAGCCCTGATCCGTATTGAGGATCTCCGGAGCCCTCCAGCCCAGCGCGTCGTCCAGCGCCTGGACGCAGAACGACGCGTCCATCGTGTTCGACAGCCGCCAGGCGAGCACGTGCCGGGTCGCCCAGTCCATCACGGCCACCAGGTAGAAAAACCCTTGCGTCACCGGGACATAGGTGATGTCCGCGCACCACACGTGGTCCGCCCGCGAGATCGTGAGGCCCCGCAGCAGATAGGGGAAGACCCGGTGCTCCGGACTCGCCACGCTCGTGCGCGGCCGCCGGTAGGTCGCCTCCATCCCCATCAGGCGCATGAGCCGCCGGATCCGGTGCCGGCCCGCGGCAACGCCCTCGCGGCGCAGATGCCGCATCAGCTGCCGGCTCCCGTAGAACGGATACGCCATGTGGAGCCCGTCCATGCGCCGCATGAGCGCCAGGTCCTCGGCGCTCTCCCCCTTCGGCCGGTAGTACTGCGACGACCGGCTCACGCCCAGCAGCGCGCACTGCCTCGAAAGACTCAGCGGTCCGTCCCGCTCGATCATCCGCCCCCGCTCCGCCCGGCTCAGCGCTTGAGCCCGCGCCGAAAAAAATCCCGCTCGACCGTGAGCTCCCCGATCTTGGCGTGCAGGTCCCGGATCTTCGCCTCGTGCTCCAGGGCGGCCTTGCGGCCCGCGCCCCCGGCAAACACCTCCGGCAGCCCTTCGAGCAGCTGCCGCTTCCATGTGGTCACCTGGTTCGCATGAAGCTCGTGCCGCGCCGCGATCGCCTGCACGCTGTCCCGCTCGCGCAGCGCCTCGAGCGCTACCCGTGCCTTGAACTCCGCCGTGAACCGCCGTCTCTTCCTGGCCATCTCGGTGCCTCCTCTTCCGCTCTGGAATCCACCTTAACGACCTGTCCAAAAAACCGGGACCACCTCACACCACCGTGACCGCCGCCTATTTGAGATGCTCGGCGAAGTATCGATCGATGAGGATAAAGCCGGACGTGGGTTGCTCACAGCCGTTGTAGTTCGCATGGAAGACGGGCGACCGGGACCCGGATTTTTCAAGCTGGCCGAAAGCCTGGGGAGAGACGTGTCCGACAAGGAGCGTTGTTGGAAAGAAGAACTGAAAAAGGTCCACGACGCATGGCCTCCCGTCGAGGAGCAACCTGATCCCAGATGGTCCCGCGACCCGGAGGATTCATGGTCCCGTGACTCTTAGTCGTGTCGCCACGGCTGAAATAATCGGCGTCTCGGCTTATCGCGATCGAACCAGCCGCAGGTTCAAGCGGTCCTCCAAGAGCAGTTCAAGAACCCGTTTGCGGGGCTTGGTCTGCCTCTAGTACGTAGCTGGAACTCCTGGAATATCCCCTCGCTTTCCATAGTTGACACCGCGTGAAGCGAACTCCTGAATACAACTGGTAGGGACACCCTGACGGTCTTGAATCGGCTGCCCACGATCGCGATCCGCGCCATAGCTAGGGCCCAGGGAGACGGAGCAGCGAATGATCGCTCATCTTCAGGGACGCGAAATGGCGCTGGAGCCTTTCGGCTGGACAGGACGCCGGGCCGAATGGATCGCCCTGGCTTGTCTCCACAGCGGTGTCTTCACCCGGGCGCAGTGGACGAGATTCCTGGGTTGCCACACCGAGAAGGTGCGTCGGGCTGTCCATGCCCTTGTCGCACAGGGCGTGGCCATCGAAGACACCGTGCCCGGCATCAGCGGCATCGGCCGCGTGTGCTGGATCCACGGGCTCGGGATCTACCGGGCGCTCGGCGTCGGTGACATCCGCCGCCGCCGGATCGCCTCCACCGAGGTGCTCATGCGGCGCCTCCTGTCGCTGGACTACGTGCTCGAGCATCCCCACTTGCCGTGGCTCCCGACCGAGCAGGAGAAGGTCGGCGCTTTCGAGGCGCTCGGCATCGAGCGTCGGCTCCTGCCCCTGCGGGTTTATCGGGGCGCGGCCGGGAACACGCGGCGCCACTTCCCGCTCAAGCTGCCGGGTCGCGCTGGAAGCCAACGGTGCCGTCTTCGTCTACGTCGACCTGGGACACGAGACCACGACGGCCCTTCGTTCCTGGGGCGGGACGCATCGCGGCGTGACCTCGGGTTTGGCCTCGGCGTACTCCGTGATCCGCTGGGGCAGGCTTTTCATGACTTCTCTCTCCGTCAGAATCTGTCCCCCACCGAACGCCCTCCTCCTCGAGGCGATCCAATCAATGCCAAAGCATAAGAGCCGACGTTGCCCTACAGCCTTCTTGAGACCCAGACGGCGCGGCCGACGACGCGGATCTCGTCGGCGGAGCGTTCGTAGCTGTCGTATTGGGGGTTGAGGGACTTGAGCACTACGCGCGGCGGGTCGGAGTGGGGCACGTGCTCGAGCCTCTTCGCGACGAGCGCCAAGCCGTCCCAGATCACGAAGATCCCCGGCGGCGACGGCACCTGCCGGCTCACGTCGATCATGAGGCGGTCGCCGCTTGAGAGCAGCGGCTCCATGGAGTCGCCGTCCACGGTGATCATGCGCAGGTCGTCGGGCTTGGCCCGGAACTCGTGGTGGATGAGGGGATCGGCGAACAGCCACGCCTCCTTGATCTCCTCCGGCTCGTCGTTCCAGGCCCCCGGACCGGCAGCCACCCGTACATCGATCTCCGGCACGACGCTGTAGCCCTTGGGCGCGGCGTAGGGGCCGGGCAGCGGGGAATTCGGACGCGGTGCGCGCCGGACGCTCCGGTCGTGCCGCAGCAGGTCGGGGCTGCAGCCCAGGTGCTCGGCCAGCACCTCGCGGTCGTCCTCGGCCAGCACGCGGGGCGTGCCCCGGTTAATGAACTGGTGCAAGTAGGAGGCGTTGCGTTCGATGGCGAGCGAGGCCGTGCGCAGGTTCGTGCGGCTCTCTGCGATCAGCCTTAGCAGGCGCCTGCGCACCGGATCCAGCTGCGCGTCGTTCTTTCCCGTTCGTCGTCCCATGGAGTGGGAGATTACCCACTCTCTGCATCCGGGGCAAGCCGGCTCATCCCACCTCGTTTTCTGAACTGTCTGGCGGCACTGGCAGCAAGCGGCTGAACCCCGATTCCCGTATCTCGTTGTAGGTCAAGTAGATAGGAAATAGCCTATTCCCCACTCTATTGCGCGATTTACCGACTCGATGTTCTGGTGAACGCGTATGGAGAGCCTGACGAAGCAGTTCGAGCGGCGGTGTTCCTGCGGCGCTCGCGTCTGACGCCATCGGAGTTCGGGGCGCTGGCGGTCGGGGACCCGAAGTTCCTGGGCGACGTGCGCCGGGGGCGCTCGCCGCGATTGGCGACGGCGGACCGGGTGCTGGCGTTCATGGAGGCCTACACCCGTGTGCACGGGCTGGACCGTTCGGGGGATCCGTCGGTCGAGCCGGGGCGGGGACGCCCGGGCGGCCCAGACACGTCGGAAAACGGAGGAGAGGAAGAGACATGAGAATGTTGCTGATGACGATGCGGGCGGCCGCGTGGGCGGCGCTGTGGCTGCTCGTGCCCACGGTGCTCTGGGCGCAGGGCACGAGTCCCTGGGTGGACGCGGTGAACGAGCTCCAGGCGCAGTTCACGGGTCCGATCGCGAGGGGGCTGTCGCTGATCGCGATCGTGGTGGGCGGTCTAATGTTCGCGTTCGGCGAGGGGGGGAGCAAGCGTACGCTGGCCGGGATCATCTTCGGTCTCGGGATGGCGATGGGCGCGGCCAACTTCCTGGCGTGGTTGTTCTGATGCGGGGGCTCAGGCGCTGGGCGGGCTACGCGGCGCTCAACCGGCCGCTCACGGTGTTGGGCGTCGAACGGCGGCTGTTTCTGCTGGGTGCGACGCTCTCGGTCGCGGTATGGAACGCGACGGCCTCGCTCGTGGCGGGCGGCGTGGTGTTTGGGGTCTGTTACGGCGCGGGCTGGCTCGCCGGCCGGAAGGACCCGGCGATGCTCGCGGTGCTCCGGGCCGGGACTCGACATCCGGCGCGGTTCGATCCGGGCAAGTGGGCAGCGGAGCCTTGGCATCTCCACATCCGGACGGGCTCGCGGTGAGGACCCGTGAGGAACTCCGGGCCTACGGGGCGGCGGGCCCCTTGGCCGAGGAACTGCCCTACTGGGGCTGGCTCGATGATGGCCACACCTGCCTGACCCGATCGGGCGAACTGATGGCGGCGGCCCGGATCAGGCCCGCCGTGACCGACGGGCGGACGCCCGAAGAGATCGACCGCGTACTGGGCCTCTGGCAGCGGCTGCTGTCGGGACTTGGGGCGGACGCCCGCCTCTACTTCTACCTGCTCCGACGTCCGTCCTCGATCGGCGGCGCGGAGGAGCCCGGTGGTTCCGACATCGCGTCGGTGTCGACTCGGAAGCGCCAAGCGTTCCTGGCCGAGCGCGTCCAGCACCTCGAGGCCTACGTGGTCTGGTCCTACGATGCCGGCCTGCGCTCGGTCGCCGGGGGTTCGGGGTCGGGACTGCTCTCTCGGCTCACGGGGTGGAGGAAGCGCCGACGGAGTGCGCCGACCTATCTGGCCTCCGAGATCGAAGCGGCTACGGGCCGGTTCCGGGCGATGATCGACGCGGGCCGCTCGCTGGTGGCCGACCACACGCCGGTCGAGTTGCTCGGCGCGCACGAAGCGTCTGGACTTCTCTCCGAGTTGATCAACCGGCCCGGCACCGTCTGGGACGGCGCGACGGGCAGCGGCATGAACTGGCGGCTCGCCCTCTCGGAGCTCGAGGCGGAGCGCTCACACCTGAGGCTGGACGGCGAGCCGGTGACGCTCTACTCGCTGCTGTCGCCGCCCGGCCAGGCGCACGCGAACCTGCTCAAGGCTCTCTACTGCCTCGATGCCGTGCTGGCGGTCTCGCTCGAGTGGAGGCCGTGGACAATGGAGGCGGCGCGGAGGCGGATCCGGAGCGCGCAGAGGCACTACTTCGCGCGCCGCTACTCGATGATGTCGCACGTCCAAGAGACCCAAGGCACGGCGGCGGCGATGGTCGATTCGGCCGCTGCGGCCGAGTCGGACCGGTTGGGCGGCGCGCTGGTCGAGCTCGAGGCCGACGGGGTGGCCTACGGCGAGGCAGCGCTGACCGTCGCGCTTCACGGCGCACCCGACCCCGCCATCCGAGACGAACTGGCCCGGATCGAGCGGGCGATCCTTCAGGGCGCGGTCCAGATCCTCGAGGAGTTCGGCGGTCTGCAAGCCGCGCTCAAGCGGAGCGTGGCGCTCGAGAACGAAGTCCGCCGCCGGCCCGAGCGCGGGGCGATACGCCGTGGCCGTGCCTGGCGGACCACACGCCTCGCTGGAACTCGCTACCGATGAGTGGCCCCCGTCTCATGGCTGCACTCGAGCGCGCAAACGACGCGGGGGCCCGATGCGCACTTCGCCGCTCCGGCGATGCGCACCGGCAGGGCTCCGGAAGCTACCGCACGCGAACGTCTTGCGCCTCCGCACCCCGAGCGGCCAGTGCCGATCGGGGCGCTCAGGCGGTGCTGGGAGCGACCCCGCAGTCCGGAGGCCTGCTGCGGGTTCGGAGCCAGGTGTGTTTGCGCACCCCTGTCCCCTCCCCCTCGGGTCGCTCCCAGCCAGCGATCCCTCCGGGAAGAGACGTGCTCCGATGAAGTCCGGTACCTTGGCCATCATCGGGGCCGCTGTCGGAGCCGCAGGCGCCCAAGCGCTCAAGGCACCGTTCCCGGGCACCGGCGGCAACCCGGCGCTGGACCTGATCGCCTACCACGATCCGGGCTTCCACACGGTGATCCGCGTCTGGTACTACACGTGGCCCGCCGTCGCCGTCGTGCTCGCGGGCTCGTTCACGCTCTCGGTCTGGCGGGTCTGGTTCCAGCCACGAGCGGGAGGCGGCGGACGGGGCACGTTGCCCCCTTGGCCCGCCTCACCCGACGACGAGGCGCCCTCGCTCGTGATCGGCGAGCTCCATCACCCGACCGTGCCGCAGGAGAGCGAGCGGCCGTCCTGGCTCGTCATCCCCGAGAAGGGGCTCTACACCGGCGTGTTCGTCGTCGGCGCCGTCGGCACCGGCAAGACCACCGCCTGCATGTACCCGTTCGCGGAGCAGCTCCTCTCCTGGCAGGCCGACGATCCCCGCCGCCGGGCGGGCGCGCTCGTGCTCGAGGTCAAGGGCGACTTCTGTCATCAAGTGCGGCGCATCCTCGAGGACGCCGGGCGCGGCGGCGACTACGTCGAAATCGGGCTCGGCGGCTCTTGGCAGTGGAACCCGCTCGACGATCCGCTCCTCGACTCCTACTCGCTCGCCTACAGCGTGGCCTCCCTCATCAACCAGCTCTTCGGCAAGAGCCGGGAGCCGTTTTGGCAGCAGGCGTACACGAACCTCGTGCGCTGGATCAGCGGACTGGAGGTAGCCAGAATCCCGGTAGAGTCGAGGACTGGCGCGCCGACGTTAGGGTCCGGTGGCTATTCCGCAGCTTTCGCTCCGGGCCTCAGACCGGCTCCCATAGTCACGTTTCCAGTCCCCGCTCATCGAACCGGACGTGCGGATCTCCCGCATCCGGCTCTCAGTTGGGATCATGCCTTCGCCCACGGAAGGTGTCGTGTCGTCGTCGCAAGGCGCGTGAGGCCGCATTTCTCCCACAGCCATCGGCTGGAAAATCGCACGTATTTTCCTGATTTCACCTTGTGCTTCCGACAGAACCACTGTCGCAGCCGCTGGGTCGCGTACGTATCCACGGCCCCGTAGGCCGGACTGACCTGGCCGAGCGTGAAGTAGTTTGCCCATCCGGATATCATCCGATTGAGGCGCCCTACGACCTCCTCCGCTGGCCAGCCCTCGTACCGTGGGTCCGTTTGCGTCCTGATCCTACGGCGTATGCTTTGAACGCTCGCCACGCTCGGCCGAGTGCCGATGTACCGGCTTCCGTCCTTCGGGCGATAGTTCCAGCCGATGCGATACCCAAGGAACTCGAGAGACTCCTCGGGGCATCGGAGGCATCGGGTCTTCCGGGCGTTGACCGGCAGCTTCAGTTTTCCCATGAGCCGGTTGACCACCGCCAGCATCTCCGCCGCCGGGGCATTCCCGAGCACACAGAAGTCGTCCGCATAGTTCACGATCTCCGCCCCAAGGCGCCGGGCATGGCCCAGCACCTTCCAGCCAAGGATAAACCGCCGCATGTAGATGTTGCTCAGTAGCGGCGAGATCGGAGCTCCTTGCGGAGTTCCCTTTCGTTCCCTTCGCGCCCGGTTCGTGCGGCGAGTGCCGCCCTCTCCGTCCTCCTCCACCACCGGCATCTCCAGCCACGCCTTGATGAGTCCAAGCATCCGCCCGTCGCTCACGCGGCGCGCGATGCTCTTCATCAACTCGGCGTGCGGTATCTCGCCGAAGTAGTTGGAGAGGTCCGCATCGACCACTTCGTTGCGGCCACTGTTCAGCAAGCGGTGGACCCGTCTGACCGCGTCCTTGGCGCTTCGTCCCGGCCGGTATCCGTACTGCTCCGGCCGCAGGTCCGCCTCGAAGATCGGCGACAACACCAGCAGTGCCGACGTCTGCGCAACCCGGTCCCTCAGGCATGGGATCCCCAAGGGACGGAACTTCCCTGGCTGCTTCTTCGGAATCAGCACCTGTCGCACCGGACTCGGCTCGTAGGTGCCATCCCTCAGATCCCGCGACAGTTCCCCGACCCAACGCTCCACTCCGTACGCCTCGATGTCCGCGACCGTTACGCCATCCACTCCAGCCGCTCCACCGTTGCGCCGCACCATCCCCCACGCCTCCAGCAGGAAATCCTGCCTCCATACCTTGTCGACGAGGGCATGAAAACGCCGGCCGGGTTCTTCCTTCGCTTTCGCATGTAGCACGGTCTGGAGTTTCCGAACGCTCGCCGACCCTGTTAGACTCGCGTCAGTGGTCATGTCCCTGCCTCCGTTCCGTACCGCTCCCAACTCAGGGCCCCTTCCCTCGACGGGCATTACCCCGCGTCCTCAGTACTACGGGCCCATCCGCCACCCTGCCGGCCCGGCCTGCCCCTCGCGGGGTTCCGGTTGTCGTGTGCACGACACCGGCAGGGCTTCCCGTGTTGCTACGCATTCCATCTTCCACACGTGCCGACGCCACTACCCCGGCGGAAACCGGCGGTGCTCTCCTTGCTCTCTTCCCACCGGTCGGCGGCCTTCCCCTTTCTTGCGGAGGGTCGGCTCCCGCGTTAGACGTTTCGGGGCCTGCTCAGCGTTCACTCACACGTTTCGGCCCGCGTGGTCGCTGGGCCTCCTACCGACTTAGCTCCTCCCTTGGCCGTCTCCGCCGTTTCCAGCTTCGTGCCCGTTTAGGGTATCACCTATCGTGCGAGGCCCTTCTGCCAGAGTGCTTCAGCCTACGTCGTTGCCTCCGTAAACCGCTCTGGCTACTACCAGTCGGAGCAACAGCTACTGGGTGGGATTCGCACCCACCAGGAATGCGTGCCTTTCCACGGCGCACGCAGGAAATCGTCTAAAGTATTACAGGACTGCACGATCTGCGTTTCCTGCTGTTGGACTGGACCCTGCTGGGCCGTGCCGCGAAAGCGGGAAAAACAGACTTGAATGGCGGGACTTGGGATTCGTCACGGGATCCCATCCGGCCACAGCATGACCGAACCGCGCGGAGTCGGGGGTAGGGTACCGGAACGGCACGGGGGGCAATGCGGGCATGCTACCCTTCTGTTCGAAGTCAGGGAGGGGCCAGCAGCGTCCAGTACTCCAGCCGGTTGCTGATGCGCCGCAGACCATCGCGGAAGAGGTGTTGTTGTCGCGGGGCCACATCATCCCCCGCGAGGTCGTCCAAGCGTCCGATTCCTTCTTGCTGCTTTCGGACGTCCGGGCCACCAGCTCCTGCGCGCTGACCGGACCTTTGCAGGATCACAACACTCAATCAAGTCGACCCCGTGCGAGTCGGCGGCGTTCACGGAGCTTCTGGAGACGGATCTGAGCCCGTCGGTCGGTTGGATTCTGCATGTAGGTCAAAGGGCGAAAACGGGTGGCTGAGAAGTTTGTCAGACTGATGGGAGGTCCCCCAAGATACTGCGCATGAGCAGACTCCTCACGTCCTGATAGCATCCACAGGGGAGGCGCCGCCGCCGCATTCACCGCGGACACTCTGCTCCAGATCTCGAAGATGCCCGGCGGGAAGCGGCAGGTCATGGCCGTCCCATCGACCGAACCTCGACCACCCGCGATGGAAGCTCGGCGGAAGGGAATTGGGGAAGGCGGTGGCGGAGGCCGAAGTGCATCTCTAGCTCCACCGAGTTACCATCCGGTGACGCCAGATCACGATTCACCTTAGGTGCGAGACCGGCGGCGGGCGACCTGCTACCTTCGCTGGCACGCCGGATTCGGCCGTCCACGCTGGGGCTCTCGACACGGGAACCAGCGTTCCTTCTCGCACTTCGGGCGCGAGCACTGTCGGGCGTCCGAGGGCCACACCCCATGCCCTTCTGAGCCAACCAGAATCACCGCATGCTGCACAACTGTACTGAGGTTCGGTTCGGGCTTGGACGTCGGTTCCCCAGGGAGCGAGGCGTGTGGGAAGCCGGGAATGTGACGGGTGTCCCTTGGGCCGGAGAATGGACTTGACCCAGGAGCCTCGCATCGCCGTAATTGTCCTAGGCCCTAGCAGCCCGTGGAAAAATTCTCATCGGCGGCATCTATGGGAGTGATATAGATTTGGGGGTTACCGGGGTCTTTGCCATGGAGGGTGGGGATGGCGCTAGGCAAGCGGCGCAAGGGGCGGCAGCAGGAGTTGTTCGTGGCGGCGAGCGAGATTCGGGCGTTGGGCAACCCGTTCTACCGTGCTCTGGACAAGCTGCTGGAAGAGCACGGTTTCGACGAGTTCGCGGAGGAGACGTGCCGCGAGTTCTATGCGGAGAAGCGCGGTCGGCCGGGCATCCCGCCCGGGGTGTATTTTCGGATGCTGGTGGTGGGGTATCTGGAAGGGATCGGGTCGGAGCGGGGGATTGCGTGGCGGTGTGGGGACTCGATTTCACTGCGTGAGTTCCTGGGATACGGGCTGGAGAGGAACCCGCCGGAGCATTCGGGTCTGTCGAAGACGAGGAAGCGGCTGAGCGTGGAAGCGCACGCGGCGGTGTTCAGCCGGGTGCTGGAGGTGCTGCGGGGGTCGGGTCTGTTGAGCGGCAAGACGCTGGGCGTGGACGCGACGACGCTGGAGGCGAACGCGGCGATGCGCTCGATCGTGCGGCGCGACGACGGGAAGGGCTACGAGGAGTGGCTGGAGGAGGTGGCGCGGGCGTCGGGGATCGAGACGCCGACGCGGCAAGATCTCGCGAAGCTGGACCGGAAGCGACCGAAGAAGGGCTCGAACAAGGAGTGGGTGCATCCGCACGACCCGGAGGCGCGGGTCACGAAGATGAAGGACGGCAGGACCGGCCTGGCGCACAAGTTCGAGCAGGCGGTCGACATGGAGACCGGGGCGGTGGTCGCGGTGACGGTTCAGACGATGGATGGGGGAGACACGGCCTCGCTGCCCAGAACGCTGGACGAGGCGCAGCGGCAGCTGGCGGAGATGGAGGTGGAGCCCAGGGAAGTGGTGGCCGACAAGGGCTACCACTCGAACCAGACGATGACGGGCGTGGGGGACCGCGGGCTGCGGAGCTACGTGAGCGAGCCCAACCGTGGCCGCCGGAAGTGGAAGCGGAACCGGGACGCGCAGAAGCCGACCTACGCCAACCGCCGGCGGATCCGCGGCGACCGGGGAAAGCGGCTACTGCGCCAGCGCGGGGAGAAGGTGGAGCGGGGATTCGCGCACATGCTCCTGACCGGAGGACTGCGCCGCGTCCACGTTCGCGGGCAGGAGGAGATTCGAAAACGGATCCTGATTCAGGCCGCCGCCTTCAACCTCGGGCTTCTCATGCGCAAGCGTTTCGGCTTCGGCACCCCGCGAGGTCTGCAGGGCCTCGCCGCGGCGCAAGCCGCACTCGCATGCCACATAAGCACCGCCGTCTTGCACACTCTTCGCCACTATTGCAGCCATCTTGGCCTTTGGCGCCCCATTGTCGGGTCTCTAAGCCAAGAGATCGGCCCTTGGCACAAGTTCAGCCCCGACTCGGTGCTGACACCCCTCATACACCCGGCGGCCTGGAAACCCCTTTCTTCCACGGCCTGCTAGGAGCCTGCGCCGCAGGAGCGCGGCGGAAGCCATCGGATGCCGCCCGCGGGGTCTCGCGAGCCGAAGTGTCGGTCGTTTTCCGGACGGGAACGCGTTGTAGGCGGGGAGACGGCCCGGCGGGCGGCGTTCGGGCGGGGCCTGGAGTGAACCCCATCGGTTGGACAACGGGGCGGAGAGACTTAGGCCGCGTGCTGAGCATGTTGGGCCTCATACTCCTTCGGACTGAGGTAGCCCAGTGCCGAATGGAGCCGTTTCTCGTTGTAGACCTGGTCCAGGAAGCGAGGCAAGCGAGCCACGACGTCCTGGTAGGTTCCGTAGTCGTTCAGGTAAACCTCTTCGCACTTCACGGTCTTGATGAAGCTTTCCGCCTGGGCGTTGTCGTAGGGGTTGCCCCGGCGGCTCATGGACCCGCGCAGGCCCCACTCGGCTAGGACCGCCCGGTAGGCCGCCGCGCCATACTGGGTGCCGCGGTCGGTGTGATGAATGCAACCGCGTGGTGGTTGTCGATCGGCCAACGCCGCGCGCAGGGCCGCGATCGTCAGCCGTGTGTCGACTTGCCGTGACACAGCGTAGCCAACCACGCGGCGTGACCACGCATCCAGGATCACCGCCAAGTAGACGAACGCCGAACGCGTGCGGATATACGTGATATCGCCCACCCACAACTCGTTCGGACCGGTGGGCGTAAAATGGCGGGCCAGGTTCGGGAACGCCGCTTCGCGGCCCCCGCCATCGCTCGTTCGAACCGTTCGGCGCCGTAGTTTCACGCTCAGGCCGCGTTCGCGCATGATGCGGGCGACTCGCTTGTGGTTGATCCGCCAGCCCTCGTGGCACAGCTGCGCCGTGACGCGCCGATACCCGTAACGGGGGAACTCCTCACAGATCGCCTGGATGCGCTGGAGCAACGCCTCCTCGTCCCGACCCCGACCTCGCGGGCGGTAGTAGTAGGTGCTACGTGCCAAGCTCATGAGTTCACACCCTCGTCGGACCGAGAGACCGTCGGGCCGCTCACCACGGAGGATGTCGCGCCGCTCGGCAAGCCTGCTGGCCATCTCGTTTTTTTGAGCAGCTCGTTCTCCATCACCAGCTGACCCACCTTGCGCTCGAGCTCCGCGATCCGCGCTTCGTAACGCGCCAACAGATCCCCTTGCACGACCTCATCGTCGAACTCGCCGGTCTCGTACTTGGCCACCCAAATCCGAATCAGCGATCGACTGATGTCGTGCTGACGAGCCAACGCGGCAAGGGCGACCTCACCGGACAGGTACTGCTGCGCCACCTCGCGCTTGAACTCCAGACTGTAGCTGCGATACCGAGCCATCATTCCTCCTCTCTGGCCCAGCAACCATACTGGCTAAATCCCACCGCCAATGTGTCCAACCGATGGGGTTCACTCCAACGTCTGTGCAATTTTGCATGGCCGGTAACACGTGCTCCGCCCGAGCCCCGTGCGAGCTTGCACGGCCGGGAGCCGCACGATGCGGATCGGCGCCTCCATTTCCTGCACCATGGTTCTCGTCATCTCTCTGCCTCTCCGTTCTCTCGGGGATGAATCCCGGAGCCGGTCGCTCCGGGAGGAAACAGGGTCCACACCGGCCTCGTCGAAGCCTTCCATGAACGCCAGGAGCTGATCGACCGTCGCGAGCGTCGGGGAGCGGCCATGGCGTAGCTCACGCACTAGGTTCGGATCGCCCACCGCCTGGCGGCCAAGCGTCGCCGACGCCACTCCCGTGCGCTCGAGGAACGCATCCACTCGCGCCATGAAAAGCCCCTTCAGCGTCTCCATGCGAGGGACGGTGAAGGCACTTGCGCAACAATGTCAATCCGTAGGAAATGACCGACGTTCTTAGTGGATCTATTGGAATTGAAGTAGAACAGCAGCGTGTCCGGCCGCTCCGCCAGCGGGGCATCGAGCGGGTGCCGGAGAGCCGCTAAGGAGGTGTGGAGACCTTCGCTCGAGATGGGTCTCTGGCTGCGAGCCCGCAGCTAGCTGAGCACTCCCGGCAACACCGCCCGTCTCTCCGCGTAATCGAGGCCATCGGCTGTCTCGCATCTCAACGGGAGGTCTGCAAGAGACGCCAATCGTTGCGTGGCTTCCGCGTGGCTAGGCGACCTAAGATTCCCCGGGTACTTCGCGTCGGATCCGCTGGCTACGGTGGGTGAGACCAGTACGGTTCGCCTGGCCTGTAGAGGACGAGGCGAGTTCTGGAGCACCGGAAGCCCGGTGGTAGCTCAGGGAGTAGAGAAGGAGCTTGCGCGGCGCGCGGCACACCCGAGGCGCTAGGCAGGTCGCTTGCCCAACCACCGTCTGGGGTATCTGGAGTGTCAGTCCGCCAGGAGGGTCCCCGAGCCCGTTCTGGCGTGCAGGCGTCGCCGTGGGGGGCGCCCGTTGGGGCGGGAATGCCGTGCTGGACCTCGCACACGCTGGCCTACCTCCTCGACGATCCGCGTTACTTCCACAAGCACTTCACATTCCCAGTAGCGAAGCACACTCCACCCTGCCGTCTCCAAGCGTCCGTCGTCTCTTCGGTCACGAGCCTGGTTTCTCCGGAGCTTCTCGTTCCAAAAGGAGGAGTTGTGGACCGGCGCGGAGTAGTGTTCGGGACACCCGTGCCAGAAACATCCGTCGACGAAGACCGCGACCTTCGCGCCAATGAAGCAGAGATCGGGCCGGATTCTGGCGATCTTGCGGTGCAGCCGGTATCGGAGACCTGCGCTCCAAAGCGCCCGCCGAAGTCTCATTTCCGGTTGGGTGCCGTTCCTTCTCACGGCCCGCATGACCCGTCGGCGTTCGTCGGGTGGGAACGGGTCGAGCTCCCCCCCCGGGTCACAAGTCAGCACTGACACACTCCAGTTTCCGAGCCGCGTTCGACACGCGTCGGTCTGCGCGAAGGAGAAGTCCCTGCAGCTGACGGTTATCCAATAGGTTGACGAGAACCCTACCGTGAGCTTCAGTGAAGCGCGGCGGCACAGCCTCTCCGATCATCTCTCTCACCAGACCCGAGTTAGACCGTCTGAGGACCTCTCCCCACTCGAAGTCCCCCGGCAGGGTTTGCAGCTTCTGACACTCGAGAGGGCTCAGAACGCGGTTCTCGAAGGGATGGATCGTCCGATCGCTCCCAATCCGGTTGCTGCTGGTTGTAATCGTCGCTGCGGGACGGTCCGGGGAGAGTCTCCGATAGCTCGAACGGCGGAACCCCGTCACCAGCCGCGGCCGGCCGTCCTCGACGACGTGCGGGCGTAGCAAGTGGGCGCTGCAGATCGGGCAGCACGCAAGATCACGGGGGAGCCCCGAACGCCCGCACCTGGGGCAATCGTCGTTTTCCCACGCGCTTGCCCCGCTACCTGCCGGGATCGCAGCCACCATACTGTATTGCTCCGAGTTCCATACCGGGACGAAATGAAGGGCTCGGCCGGAGCGTGCGGAGGAGGCTGACCCAGCGTCAAGCGCGGGGAGGTCCAACGAGTCAAGGGCGTCACGCAGGGAAACGGGCTCTCCACCATGATCCGGTGCGTGTGTTGACGTCGGATAAGGAACTGCGCCACACTTTTCGAGAAGTTGAAGGCAGGCTTCCCCGCGCCGGATGAAGGTGATGAACGACCGCACCCGCGTTTGCGGCACGCCGTAGTCTGCCAGATCCGATAGGAGGGGGAAGGCGACATATTCCTCGTTCAGCAAGGAGATCAGCAGCACTGCTGCGGACACCGCCTCCCATGTGTGAGGGTGTCGTACCTTCCGGGTCAGGAACGCTCGTACGTTCTCCACCACGATGACCCGTGGAGCGAGGGCGGTAGCCACCTCGGCGATCGGGACGACCAGCAGGTTTCGCACATCCTGCGAACCCGTGTCGGCGTCCGCCTCCTTCCCTCTGCTCGCGTTGGCGGTCGACAGACCCTGACAGGGGGGACACGCCGCCAAAAGCGCGGGAGGCTTCCCATCGCACCGATCCTGGTAAGCTGCGACCACCTTTGGCCAGGTACGTCGGAGGTCACCCGGAATGACAGAAGAACCCGGTAGATTGAGGGCGGCGACCGCAAGTCGACGTGAGTCGATCTCGGCTAAGACCTCGAACCGGAAGCCGGTCTTGGCGAACCCGACATCGCCCGCACCACAATTCGTGAAGAGACTTACGGCGCGCAGCGACGTCATGACGACTCTCGACTGAAAAATCATCGTCGATAATGAGTAGTCTTCTGGCGATGCTCTTCTTGAATCCCTGTTCGGTGATTGATCGCTTGAGTTTCAACCGTAACAATTCAACAATCGTGCCCGCCGGATCGGATGTACTCTGGCCGTCATCTGGTAAAGGTATCGGTGCGTATCCGTCGGCATCGGCAAAGTTTGAACTCTTGGTTAGTTCTGCGTAGTCCAAGGCAAAGTGAGAAATCTGTCCGTCGCGGATTGTTCGGAGGTTAATCAAATCAGCAATACCGAATCCGGCAAGTTTGCCGATACCCTTTCTTCCTTGCACCTTTCGAGAAGCCAGACTCTTGTACTCCTCAGTCCATTCACTTTGATGGGAGCGTCGATCTCTCCCGATGGATAGATAGAGAGAATTGCATTCGTCGAAGCTCATTCCATGTCCATCATCTTTCACTACAATCACGTCCTCCTGTGATATGGGTTGACCAGTGGGAATACTGATCCAAACGTTTCTTGCCATAGCATCGTATGCATTTGAAATCAATTCGGAGATGGCGGGGACTGCTCCGGAGTACATTTGCAAACCAAGATGCTTAAACAATTGGCCGGCAATGGTCATCTTATATTGACGCCCAGTCCCAGTTTCTGTAAGGCTGTTGCGGTTCGGCATATATTGGATTAGTCGCCTGGGGTACGAGATAAGGGATGCTGCCCGAGGAGAGGGGAAATGACCCGTCGCAAGCATGGCGAATGCCGGTTTCCTGTCCGCCCTAAGGAGGATAGGCCACCAGCCCGCCCTAGGGGAACGGCAAGCCTTCGCATGCTGGCTGGACTGACGAGGGCGTGAGGGTCACGAAGGATACTTATAGCTCCGCCATACGTGGGGTATGTTTCGGGAAGGTCCTGGGCTTCGGCGGCGAGGCTTCGTGCCTTGACCGCATCCGCCTCTGTTCTCTGCGCTTGGATGAAGTGCATTGCGCAGAAGATTGGCGGCATCGCAGAGAATGACGAGTGTGGTCAGGACTCCAAGTGATCGTTTCTTGGTAGATACCACAGCGACAAATCAATTCTGGAAACTGATGAAGCATATGGTCCGCCTGCGAGAGCGACTGGCTGGCAGCTCCTTTCCGGCGTGAAGTAGTGTATTCGGGATATGTTCGTCCCACCCCGAAACGTAACATGGGATTCGAGACGGCAGAAAGATAGGGTTCGCGCCTTTCGTCGGTCAACCGTGACCTGACCCCCTGAAACGAGACCAGGTGCAATGTTAGGATCGACCTGATCTGAAGCTTTTCAGCGAGGAGGTCAGGATGGGAAGGAAGCGACACACTCCGGAGCAGATCATCACTGCACTGCGTGTACAGAGATGGTAATGACCTGACAGTTGGCCCTCGCCGGAGCTGTGTCTAGGCTGCCTTCGTCTTAGCCTCCTCCTTGCTGGCCTTGGCGGCCTTCCTGGCGTCGGTGAGACCGGCCTTGAAGACCTGATAGGGCGTGCGGCCCTCCATGGCTCGACCGCGGTGCGGCCGCTTGCGGTTGTAGGTCTCCAGATACGCCTCGAGGTCTTGCTGCATCTCCTCGACGGTCTCGTACCAGGTGGTGCGGCCCTTCACCCTCAAGTGCTCGTCGAGGAGCGTGCGGTGGAAGCGCTCGATGAAGCCGTTGGACTGGGGCCTGCCCACCACGAACTTCGACGCGGTCTTCTGCTTACGGTTCGTCGGCTTTCACCAACTCCTCTACCTCAACAACCTTCGTCTCCGTGGGTTCCGACCGGGCCGAATTGCGGATGACTTTGCCCAACACTGCCGGCAACTCAATGCCCGCCTGCTCGGCCAGCTCGTGGATCGCCGGCAGCGACCCGATCAAGCTCGACAGAAAATCGGCCGTCCCACCGCCGTGCTTCGATCCACGACCACCGTTCCCCGAATCCCACACAGTGATCTTGTCGATCTTGAGGTTCTGAATCGCCTTCACCTGCTCGGCGACCAAGGTAGGAAGCTGCTCGATCATGAGCAGAGTCGGAGCGATCTGCGGACTCCCGGCGCAGGCCTCGACCAGTCTCTGGTACCCCGCGGCCTTGGCCTCCAACACCTTTTGCGTACCCTCCGCCTCGGCCACGAATTTGGCCAGCATCGCGTCGGCCTCACCGCGCGCCTCGCGCCGCAGTTGCTCCGCAGTCGCCTCGGCCTTGATCTCGACCCGCTCTTTCTCGATCTCCTGAGGCGCCAGTTCGTCTTTGCCCAAGCGGGCGATCTCCTGCTCGCGCTGAGCCCCGAAGATCGCCTCGTCCGCCTGTGCGGCCGCGATCTCAGCCCTGCGCTTCGCCTCGGCCCGCACCTCTGCGAGCTGGGCGTTTGAGTTCGCGATCTCTCCCTGTGACGAGTTCTCGCCCTGAACCGCCGTCGACTCCGCCGCGGCAACCTGCACCCGCTGCTCCTGCTCCGCGTTCTTCTTAGCGGCGATGGTCTCGGCTTCCCGCTCGGCGGTTGCGATCTCGTAGTCGCGCTTCGACTTCACCTCGCCCTCAATCGCGGTCGCCTCCAGCGCAGCCACGCGCACCCGCTGATCGCGCTGGGCATCCTTCTGCCCGGTAGCGCCGTCGCGATCCTGCTGGGCGACCTCCACCTTGGCGCGATTGATCGCCTCCGCCGCCGCACGTTGCCCGATGGCTTCGATGTAGCCACTCTCGTCGGTGATGTCACGGACGTTCACGTTGATCAGCGCGAGCCCCACCTTGTTGATCTCCTCGGCTACGTTCGTGTTGATGAGATTCATGAACTTCTCGCGGTCCTTGTTAATCTCTTCGATCGACAGGGTCGCAATGACCAGCCGCAACTGACCCAGAATGATGTCCTGGGCTTGCTCGCGAATCTGGTTCTCATCCAGGTGCAGTAGTCTTTCCGCTGCTGAGTTCATGAGCACCGGGTCGGTGGAAATGCCCACCGTGAACGTCGAGGGAACGTTCACCCGGATGTTGTTGAGCGACAGCGCTCCTTCCAGGGGGATATCGATGACCCGCGGCTCGAGAGGCAAGAACGCGTAGTCCTGCAACAGCGGGATTATGAACTTGCCGCCGCCGTGGAGGCACTGTGCCGCCTGTGCGCCCGCGACCCTCCCATAGATGACCAGGATCCTGTTGGAAGGACAGCGCTTGTATTGCTTCACCAAGAACGAGATGCCGAAGAAGAGGATAAGCAGACCCCCACCTATCAAGCCAAGCCACACCCTCGAATCGCCCTCGAACGCGCCCACTTGGAGGAGTGCCACCGTGGCGAACAGGAACATCGTGTTATCCCCCTCTGGAGTTCATGCCTTCGTTACTGTTACTGAGTTGTCCTCATTTATGCTCACGACGCGGACCTTCTCGCTCCGGGGCAGTGCCTCGCCCTCCGTGATCGCTTTGTAGAACCGTTGGCGGTCGTCGATCAGGACACGCACGCGCCCCTTCCCGAGACCCTTGGCGGGGATCTTCGCGTACACCGTGCCCTCCGCCTCCAGGGTCTGGTATATGGGCACGTTGCCGCTGCTCTGGAGGCCATACATGGCCGTGAGCAATTTCGCGAGGAACCAAACCATGCCCGTTCCACACGCCACCGCGAAGACGACGCTGATCGTGCCCCCCCAGCCTCCGCCGCGGAACGCACCCAGCCCTCCCCAGCCAAAGCCCATCAGAAAAGCAGCGATCGCCTGGACGGACAGGACCTTGAAGGCGTACGAGGACTCGCCGGTATCTACGTCGATATCGGCTCCCGCATCGAGATCTACATCGACATCGAAGTCCACATCGACGTCCACGCCCGTATCGGCACCCCCGACGAGCATGAGGAGCGTACGCAAGGAGAAGAACACGGTGCCGGCAATCGCTGGCACGGTGAACCAGATGGCGACGGGACCGAAAAACAGCTCCTGCATACGGCTTCCATCTCGGGGGGTGGCGGTTACTGGAGGATACGCGGAGGCCGTGATCCGCCTTCAGAGCATCACGTTAGTCGCCCCCCGAGGGAGCCGCAACCAACGCTGGGCTGCCTTGCCGCCTTTCTCAGTTCACGCGGGATCCCAACGGGGCTTCAAGGCCGAACGCAGTGTGATGCGGCGAGCCTGTCCGAGGGGACTGTGATCTGACCTCCTTTTCCATGTCTCGACCCGTCCAGAATTCTAAAACTGGACTTGGTCTCGTCTTAGGGGGTCAGATCAGCCTCGCTGGGGCTGACCGCCACAACGAACATGCTGGCTAACCTTGGGCCCGGGCTGGCCAGGCGCGCTCTTGGGCTCGAGGAGTGAAGGTCATGAGGAATCGGTGAGTTCAGCAGGGCTTCCGTGCTGGCTATTCGGATTCTGACTCCCGAATGTTTGGCAGATCGATGGCTCTCAGGTCCCGGACGCAATTAACTGCCGCGGTATTGGTGAAACTCGCACGTGTCCGTGGACTTGGTCACCGGCTCCACTTCCGAGACTTCCGAATCCGGTTGGCCATCACTAGCGCCCCCGATGACCGGCCAAGCTTCTCATCGGAGCTCGGCGGCATTCCCTCGGGGAGTCGTGGCCTCTGGTTCTCGCGGCGCTCCGGCTAGATAGGCAGCCCAGTCACCCATGAGCCGGCGTCGGCGCTCGAACAGGTCCGTCCGCCGATAGGCTGCCTCGACCCTGTTCTGGACGACGTGCGCCAAGGCTGCCTCGATAACCTCGCGCGGATGATCAGTCTCCTCGGCCGCCCAGTCCCGGAAGCTGGAGCGAAAACCGTGGGGCACGGCCGCGATCTTGTGCTTCCCGAGCATCCGGCGCAGTTGCTTCTCCTCGAGCTGCTTGCCGAGTCGATTGGGAAACAGATACGGACTGGTTCCCTTCACCAGCGTCCGTGCCCCGTCAAGAATCTCCACGGCCCGGCCACACAGCGGCACCCGGTGCTCGCGGTTCGCCTTCGTCCGCCTGGCCGGGACAGTCCACACACCCTCGTCCCGATCGATCTCGGTCCACTCGGCCCACCGTACCTCGCCCCACCGCGCCGCGGTCAGCACCAGGAACTCGAATGCCAGCCGGACAGCCAGCGGTACCGTCGATGCCCGCGCCGTCCGGATGGCCGCGGCCACCTCGCGATGTGGCAAGGCCCGCATGTGCTGCACAACGTTATGCTGTGGACCCAGGACCGGGCCAATCCGGTCGCACGGGTTGTCGATCCGAAACTCCATCGCCACGGCCCATTCCAACACCGCATGGAGGCGTTGGCGCAGCTTCCGGGCGGTGGCCGCCTTCTCGTGCCAGATGGGCGCGAGGATCTCCAGCATGTCGGCGCTCGTGACCTCCGACACCGGCAGCTTCCCGACCCGCGGGAAGGCATACCGCTCGAAGGTCAACATCCAGTCGCGGCCCTGCGCCCGACTTCGCCACCCGGCCCTCTTCTGCTCGACCACACGTCGAGCGGCTTCGGCGAACGTGGGTATGCCGACGGAGCGCCGCTTCTCGGCCAGCGGGTCGCCACCCGTGCGGGCGAGCTTGCGGTTGGCCAGCGCCTGCTCGCGGGCCTCGGCCAGCGAGACTAGGGCGACGCTGCCAAGCCCGAGCTCGCGCTTGCGGCCCCGGATCACGAGCCGCTGAATCCAACTCCGCGTTCCCGTCGGCTGCACGTAGAGGTACAACCCGTTGCCGTCCGCGTGTCTTCCAGGCGGGGCGGTGCGCACGAAAGCGGCCGACAGGGCCTTGTCGGGATGACGGCCCTTGGGCTTGGTTTTCCGGGCCGAGCGGGCCGTGTTCGTTACAGAATCCATCCCCATATAATATAGGGGATGGAAGCGGATATCAATGGATGCCAAGTCAGAAGAACCCGCTAGGACATGGCCATAACTTATTGTTATAGCAGTTACTTATGGACTGTACTGGATGATACTGCACATCGGTCCAGATAGCATGCCCACTCCTCCATGAGCCGCCGCCGACGCTCGAACAGGTCCGTACGCCTGTAGGCGGCCTCGACCTGGTTGCGAACTATGTGTGCCAGCGCCGCCTCCGCCACCTCGCGCGGGTGGTCGGTCTCCTCGGCGGCCCAGTCCCGGAACGACGACCGGAAGCCGTGCGGCACCGCCTTGATCCCGAGCCTCTTGAGCAGTCGGGACATCGCGGTATTGGAGAGCGGGTTTCCGCGCATCGGGAACACGAGCGGACTACCTCGACCCACCGCCCTCGCCTCCCCGAGGATCTCCAACGCGCGACGAGAGAGGGGGACCCGGTGCTCGCGGTTCGTCTTCGTGCGCGGGGCCGGAATGGTCCACACCCCATGGTCCACGTCGATCTCCGTCCACGCAGCCCCGCGGACCTCGCCGCCGCGGGTCGCTGTCAGCACCAGGAATTCGAACGCCAGCTTCACGAGCGGCTTCGAGTTCGAGGCCCGCACCTTTCCGATCGCGGACGCAACCTCGGCGTGCGGCAACGCCCGCATGTGTTGCACTACATAGTTCTGCGCGCCGAGTGCCGGGCCGATCCGGTCGCAGGGGTTGTCCGCCCGGAGTTCCATCGCGACGGCCCATTCCATGACCGCCCGGATGCGCTGGCGGAGCTTCCGGGCGGTGGTCGCCTTCTGGTGCCAGATCGGAGCCAGAATCCCGATCACGTCGGCGCTCGTCACCTCCGAGACCGGCGTCTCGCCGATTCGGGGGAAGACATGGCGCTCCAAACTGCTCAGCCACAGCCGGGCATGGTGGGGGGAGCGCCACCCCGGACTCAGTTGATCCCGGAGCCGCCGCGCCGCCTCGGCGAAGGTCGGCATCGACTCGGCCCGCCGCTTCTCGGAGAGGGGGTGGCCACCCTCGCGGGCCAGCTTCCGGTTCGCGAACGCCTTCTCGCGGGCCTCCTTCAGAGAGACCAGAGGGTATCCGCCGAGCCCGAACTCGGTTCGGCGGCCCCGGATCGTCAGGCGCTGAATCCAGCCCCGGCTCCCCGTGGGCCGGACATCGAGATAAAGGCCGTTCCCGTCGCAGTATCGTCCGGCCCGGCTCACGTTGCGGACGAAGGCCGGCGTGAGCGCGTTGTGCGGATGCTGGCCGCGCGGCTTGCGTTTCGGAGGTCGTCTCGAGAGCGTCATACCCACCATTATATCAGCCACAATATGGCGGATGCAAGGGGACGGCAGAGAACACCCACGGATCGCATCCAACCCTACATGTTCATTGTAACTCAATGTATTCAAGCCACTTGTGTACGATATGAGACCTGTCTGGATGATCAGGTTATCCATAGGCTTGCTGCCAGAACGGCCCTTGGGCTAGGGCTCGTACCGTCAGCGGGTCATGTCTGCAGCGGCATGTCGAGGCCTACAGTAGTCCTCTCGCTGTTGGGTATAAGGATGGCCCGCCCGCGCGTGAGGGGTTGCGTCATAGCACTAGGGGCAACTATGGGGGCATATGGAAAACGTGCTAAGGGACTCGACTATGATATACAAATACTTACGGCTGCTTTAGTGCGTTCGACGACGACGCTTCGCGAACGCGACCCGCCGGGAGGCGTAGCCCTCACTCCTCTCGAATCACCGACCTCACGCTTATCAGGGTTATCCCCACTACGGCGAATTCGGCCGATTCGCCACCTATATGGCTTATAGCAGCACCTCAGCCGACTTCGGGGCGTGTCTCGGACGAGTCCTGCCGCTCTGCCGTAGGCTCACGAGCGTGAGTGAAATCTCTGACCCGCACGTGGCGTCCAGCCCCGTCAGGTCAACCTGTTGAACAGCTCCTCCATACGTGTGCGGGTCCGCTCGTCGGGCAACCGCCCCACGCCGGCACCCATGTTGTCGGCGAGATGCGCCGGATCCGAAGTAGCTGGAATGATGACGGTCACGGCCGGGTGCGCCAGGATGTATTTGAGGAAGAACTGGCCCCAGCTTCGGCAATCGAACTCGGCCGCCCAGTCCGGAACCTCCCGGCCGCGCACCACGCCAAACAGCCGGCCGACGTTGTACGGCTCGTTCACCACAACCGCGAGTCCCCGGTCCTGCGCCAGGGGAAGCAGGCGCTCGGCGGCCTGGCGCTCACCGAGCGAATAGTTGATTTGGACGAAGTCGAGTTCCTCGGTTCGGAGCACCCGCTCCATCTGCTGGTACTGTCGCGCGAAAGAGGTGGTCACGCCCACGTACCGGGCCCGACCCTCCTCCTTTGCCTGTCGGATCGTCCTCAGGTGGATGTCGACGTCCCGCAAGTTGTGCACTTGGTTCAGATCGATGGTGTCGCGGCTCCAGTTCTGGAGCGATTCCTCCTGCTGATCAAGCCCAGCCTTCCGTCCTCCACCCGTCGAGACCTTGGTAGCGAAGAAGAGGTTGCCCTGGATTCCGAGTTCCTGAACTAGCTGGCCGGACACCCTCTCCGAGCTCCCGTACGACGGAGCCGTATCGAAGAAGCGACCTCCCGCTTCATAGAAGAATCGCAGCACCTCCCTCAAGGGCACCCGCTCCTCGTCCGAGGGGCCCACACTGAACGTGCGCGCGCTACCCAACCCTACGGCGGGAATCTCCTCTCCCGAGGACGGGATGGCACGCATGAGGAACGGTCGGTCCTGGGCGAAGGCCGGCAGGTCCCCCAGTAGCAGGCCGGCCCCGGTCCCGGTGCTGATCTTGAGCATCTCTCGACGCGAGACGTTCATATCGTCACCTCGGTGCAGAGAGCCTCAGGATCCGGTCGTCGTTCGCAGCAGCGTCACCCCTCCCATCCCGATTACTGGTCGCGATATAGACCTCACCATTCGGGCCCACCAAGACGTCTCGAAGTCGTCCATAGTCACCTTCCACTATGGACTCAAGTGAGATCGCTCTTCGGCCGTCCTCAGAAAGACCAACGTGGTATAGGGACTCCCCACGTAGAGAGACAGCCAGGAGGTCTCCATCCCATCCCCCGATGGCATCGCCAATGTACACCTCCGCTCCCGCGATCCCGACGGTCGGGGACCACGTGTGCAGAGGCTCTACCACATCGTTTGCTGCGCAGTACGCCTCCTCCTCCCGGGTATTGCAGAAGCCCTCCAACGTCGGCCATCCGTAGTTCCGGCCCCGCTCGATCAGATTGAGCTCGTCTTCATCCCTCGCTCCGTGCTCGGTAGAATAGAGCATCCCATTTGGGTGAAAAATCAGACCTTGGGGGTTCCGGTGGCCCAAGCTCCACATGTGGTCACCGAACGGATTGCCCGGGGCCGGGTCTCCGTCTGCGGTCAGTCTGAGGATCTTCCCGTTGAGGGAGCCAAGATCCTGTGAGAAAGGCCGATTCCCGGCATCCCCCATCGTCATGTAGAGGAACCCGTCCGGTCCGAACACGATGCGCGAGCCATCGTGGTTCCGCCGCCCGGCCAACCCGTCTAGCAGAACCTCGGGAGTACTGAGTGATCCGTTCTTGAAGCGCATGCGAACCAAACGGTTCGCGATGCCGCTCCCAGTGTCGTACGAGTGTGCGGCATACACCATCGGAGTGTCCGGGAAGTCCGGATGGAGAGCGAGCCCCATGAGTCCCGCTTCACCGCTTTCCAGCACGTTGGGAACCTCGCCCACGACCGTACGTGTCTGCTCCGCAAGGTCGAAGCGCGAGATGCGGCCCGCGCGCTCGGAGAACCACATCGACCCGTCGGGTGCCCAGACCATGTCCCAAACCGTGTCAAGGTCTCCAAGAACGGTCTCGACCTGCAGTTGGACGCCCCCTCCGACGGTGATGGTCCGCTCGACCCCGAGGGTCTGGGGGGTCGAGGTTCCGGCCCACGACATGAGGGCGCCGACCACCACTAGTCCGACAAGAAGACTCGCGAGCCGGACCATAATACTCTCCCTGGAACGCTGTGAACGCCTCCGTGCGCACGGAGTCCTGAACTGAGGGGAAGTCTCACCGGAGCGCAAGTGAAATCGCGGCAGCGGCCGGCGCGCGCCGCCAACCCAGCGCTGTGCCCGAGCCGGTCGCTCAAACCAATCCCGCCGACCCAGCCTAGTGTGTTGGGATGCGCCTTCGACGGGTCCCACATCCAGTCCGAGCGCAAACGTGGAGATTTCCGAATTCTGAGTGCTACATTCCTGGTTGTGCGGGGGCCAGACTAGCGTGTCAACCCTTGTTGAATGGAAGGGATGAGCGATGGTGGCGGTATCCGATGGTGAGCGCGACACCCGGATGCGCTTGGCCGCGTTCGAGCACATTCGAAGGCTGACCGAGGCCCACAATCACCTGACCGCAACCCAGTTGGGGGGGGGCTTCCTCTTCGAGGGCGACCGCATTCCACTCGTCAATCCTCGACGCGGCATCTTCAAGCCGCGCCAGGTTCAATTCCTGTTGTCGATCAAGACCGTCTTCCCTAAACCCGGCGGCAAGGTCTGGTACGATGACCAGCGAGAGGTACATCGTCAGATCTTCGACGGCGATGAGGCGGTCGAGTACGCCTTCATGGGCAATGATCCGGAGGCAGCCGATAACCGGTGGCTGCGCGAGGCCTGGGAGAATCAGATTCCGGTCATTTACTTCCTTGGCGTGGCCCCGGGCCTATATCAGGCCATGATTCCGACATTCATCGCGGGGTGGGACTCCGTTGCGCTCAAGGCGACGGTCACGTTCGGCATGCCAGGCCAGCACGAAATGGCGGCACCGCGGAGTGTGCTTGAGCGCCGCTACGCTCTGCAGGCCGTGAAACAGCGTTTGCATCAGGCTTCCTTCCGCCAAGCCGTGATTACCGCTTATAAGGGGCGCTGCGCCCTATCCGGGCTCCGCGAACATCGTCTTCTCGACGCCGCGCATATCGTCTCCGACACAAACGAAGTGCTGGGCCAGCCGGTCGTGCCCAACGGCTTGCCGTTATCGAAGATCCACCATGCAGCGTTCGATACGCACCTGATCGGTATCGATCCGGACTATCGGCTGCACGTTTCCGAGCAGCTGCTCGGACAGCGTGACGGGCCGATGCTTGAAGCGCTGAAGCAGCTTCAAGGCGGAAGTCTTCACCTGCCGAAGCGCGCCAGGGATCGTCCCGACCGCGAGCGGCTCGCCCTTCGCTTCGAGCGTTTCAAGGCGGTAGCCTGACATGCCCGCCCTTACGCGCAACATTGGCATTGACTATTCAGGTGCGAAGACCCCAACCGCCAGCCTCAAGGGCCTGCGTGTCTATCGGGCCGAGGGCGATACACCGCCAGTGGAAGTGCTCCCGCCGCCGTCGCCTCCCGAGTACTGAACCCGCAGGGGCGTCGCCCATCGGCTCGTGGAGCGCCTCTCCGAAGACGCGCCCACGGCTGGTCGGCATCGACCACATACGACAGGGCCTGACCTCCACTCCACCGACCTACGTTCGCAGTCAGGCTTGCCAACCAGGGGGGCGTCCACATAGGCACTTGATGGGCCGTGTACTGCGGACCCAGTCATGTCGTAGCCCGAGCGCGATCCCGGGGCGCGTAGCCGGCCATGTGAGTCCGGAGGCCCCGGCGGAGACGTCAAGCGAATCGACCGGTTTGGAAGTGCGGCCCACTCGGCTACATCCCCACATTGCCGGCCTTCAGCATCAGAGCACCAAGTGTGCAATTTTCGACGCCTGCCAACAAGGGCCGCCCGAAAGCCCTTAGGGGAGGCGACTCTGCAGGTTCTAGCAGCCAAGGGCGGGTAGGGTACTCCTAGATAGGGCCGCCCGCCTCCGGCTCCGCCTCGCCTGGAGCACGGTAGAATACGAGGAAGAACCGCGCGTCGCCGGATGGCTCCACGCTGTGCGGCACCTCGGGTACCACGATGCCACCCTGTTCCGGGGATAGTCGCGCGTCGATTCCGAGGCGGGGCACCCGATAGCGCAGCGTCCCCTCCATCACCACGATCCTTGCCCAAGTGTCGGCTGCGGTCGCGTGGTCTGCGCCGAGCGCCGACGGCATCGAGTCGGCCGTAAACTCCCCCGTTTGGCGATGCGGGGCGTAGTGGCTCGGCAGTTCCATGCTCTCGCACCGGACACAGTCCAGCCGTTGCCCCAGCCGTTCGCTGCGGCCCTCGGCGGACAATACCCAGGGACGCTTGACCAACGGGGGATCGTGGCGGACGTGCTGCACGTGGCCGCAGCTCAACAGGGCAGTCCAGTCACCGGCCGCATCCGGGCGGAAAGCGACGATGGGCCGTTGCATACGGTGAGTCTAACAGCTGGGCACAGCTCGCATGGTGAACCTTGTGATCTTGCGCCCTTCCGCCGCCGGGTCGCTCGTCGCCTCTCCTCGCATTCCTTTGGGGCTCCGACAGCATGGGGTGCAGCAACGAAGAGTGGATGGACAAAGGAGATGCCGCGGCAAGCAAGGTGGGCTTCGCAGAGTGGGGGAAACGCTTAGTGGCCGGCCCTGGCAGCCGCCATTGCCTTCCGCATGGCATCCACGGGTGCAGGCTGCCCCCACCATCGCTCGAAAGCCACAACTCCCTGTTGGACGAGCATCTCCCCGCCGTCGACAGCCCGAATCCCGAACCTCTCGGCGGACCGCACGAACGGGGTCGTGCTTGGACCGTACACCAGATCCATGACAGCTCCGGCTCTCGTGACACGACCGAGATCCATCGGAAGCCTGTCATCGGGAGAGAGGCCCAGCCGCGTCGCGTTCACTACCAGATCGAATACGCCGTCATCGAGGGCTCTGGGCGCCTCGGCCACGCGGACGCGATCCCCTCCGAGGCGCCGGGCGACCGCCCGCGCACGCTCGGTCGAGCGATTCAGCATGAGCACATCCTCGACGCCGGCGTCGAGGAGCGCCGCGAGGCTGGCCCGCGCCGCGCCGCCCGCTCCGAGCAACAGGACACGAAAGCCCTCGGGGGACCCTCCCAGAAAGTGTCGGAGCGCCCGTCGAAAGCCCTCGACGTCCGTGTTGTCGCCGCACACCTCGCCCCCCTCGCCCCAGAAGGTGTTGCAGGCCCCGGTGCGCGTCACCGCTTCGGACCATTTATCGAGGACCAGAGCGGCTTTCTCCTTGTGCGGCAACGTGACGTTTCCGCCTGCCCCCGCGCGCCCGAGGGCGAGCATGAAGCTCGCCAGATCGGAGGCCTCGCAGCGGAGAGCCACGTACACTCCATCCACGCCGGCCTCGTCAAACGCGGCGTTCTGGATGATCGGCGACAGGGAGTGTTCCACCGGATTCCCGAGCAGTGCCAGCACCCGCGTCTTCGCCGTGAGGGAGGCGCCCCGTCTTCTCCCGGGTCGCGATAGCCTCGTGAGGGCGTCCCCCACGAGCTCCTCCAGAATGCGGAAGCTGTCGCGGTACGCCTCGACGTCCCCGCCGAACGGATCGGGAACACTCCATCCGTCCCTGCCCTCCCGGCCCTCGGCGAAGGCCGCCAGCATGGCCGACTTGCCGTGTCCGCCGTGCGCCTCCACCGCCGCCAGGTGGTGCGCACTCATCGCAAGGACGAGGTCCGCCCACTCGACCAGCTCGTCGCTCAGCGCCGCCGTCCGGTGGCCCTCGAGATCGAGTCCCTGTTCCGCCGCGGCCCCGATCGCTCCCTCGCTCGCAGAGCTTCCGGGCAGAGTGGACACGCCGGCCGAGCGGACCTCGGCCTCTGGCCACCCGAGTTGCTCGAGCCTGCGCTCCGCGATGACGTGCGCCATGGGACTGCGGCAGGTGTTTCCAGTGCACACGAACAGCAGGCGGAGGCTGGCTCGGTCGTTCACTTCGGCCGGACCTCGATCTCGGGCACCACGCGGCGGACTCGGGCGAGAGGTAGGCTCCCCTCCCGCAGCACGGAGGGCGCCTCGCCGGAGCAGTCGATGAGGGTCGACGGGGGCGAGGGAGGCAGGGCGCCCCCGTCGAGCACCCAGAGCTCCTCGCCCGTGCCGAGGGCTTCGGCCGAGCGCATCGCTTCGTGCGCATCCCGTGCCGGGGCCTCTCCGGGCTCGTTGGCGCTCGTCGACACGATCGGCTCGTCGAGCCCTTCCACGATGGCCTTCACGAGCGGATGGGGACTCACCCGGACCGCGACACCCCCCGACGGGCCGCGCACGCCCAGGGGAAATCGGCCCTCGCGGTCCGAGAGGATCAGGGTCACGGAGCCTGGCCAGAACGCGTTTGCTAGCTTGGCCGCGGCCTCCGTCCAGATCAGGTCGGCCACGGTCTCCCTGCGCGGAATCAGGATCAGCATCGGCTTGCCGGGATCTCGACCCTTCAGCGTGGAGATCCTCGCCACGACGCCGGGCCTCGCAATCCCCCCGAGGCCGTAGACGGTCTCCGTGGGATACGCCAGCAGGCCTCCGCCCCGGAGGTGCTCCAAGATTGGGTTGATGACGAGGTCGCTCAACGGAGTGGACCGCATGCCCACCAGGGCGGGCCGGCTCACGGCGCCCGTCCGGCCAGGACCGACCGCGCGGTCTCAAGGTCTTCGGGGCACGTGATCTTCAGGTTGGCGGGCGACGATTCCACCATTACGACCTTGCCTCCGCTGCGCTCAACCAGGGCGGCATCGTCGGTTGCCGGCCAATCTTGCGAGACGGCCCGCCGATACGCTTCGAGGAGCTGCGCGCCCGGGAAGGCCTGCGGGGTCTGGGCGTGCCACAGCCTCGCCCGGTCCGGAGTCTTCGTGACGCTGCCCGACTCGTCGACCCGCTTGAGCGTGTCCACCGCCGGGAATCCGGCCACCGCGCCGTCCCCGCCCGCAGCGACCTCGATGCACCGGGCCACCACCTCGGCCGAGACCAGCGGGCGCGCCCCGTCGTGCACCACGATCACGTCGAGGGCGGGCGGCAGCGCCTCGAGTCCCGCCCACACCGAGTCGCGGCGGGTTCGGCCCCCCTCGACGAGTCGGACGCGCGGCGCCAGGTCGTGCAGCCAGGACGGGGGCTCCTCAGCCGCTTCGGCCGCGAGGGCCACGGCGACGGCCCTCACGCCAGAGTGGGACAGGAACGGCCGCATGGCCCGGAGCAGAACGGGCTCCCCCGCAAGGCTGAGGAACTGCTTCTTCTCCCCCCCCATGCGTCGGGCCATCCCGGCGGCCGGGATCACGACGCCCACGCTCGGGCCCTGCTCCGTCGTCACCGCTTTCACCTCAAGGTCCCTCACCCCCTGTCCTACCTACCCACCCCCGCGTCCACCGCTTCGCGCCGATCGTCCACCACGGAATCGAAGCGCGTGTACGCCTTGTGGAAGTAGAGGTTCACCAGGCCCGTCGGGCCGTTGCGCTGCTTCGCGACAATGAGTTCAGCCTTGCCCTCCACCGAGTTTCCGTTCTCGTCAACGGGGATCCCTTGCGTGTCGCGCTTCGCGTAGTACTCGGCTCGGTACAGGAACATGACCACATCGGCATCCTGCTCGATCGATCCGCTGTCGCGCAGATCCGAGAGCTGGGGCCGCCGGTCCGTCCGCTGCTCGGGGGCGCGGCTGAGCTGGCTGAGTGCGATGACGGGCACCTCGAGCTCGCGGGCCAACGCCTTCAGCCCGCGGGAGATCTCGCTGACCTCCTGTACCCGGTTCTCCGCCCGGCCCTGGCCCGACATGAGCTGCATGTAGTCAATGATCAGCAGGCGGAGATCCGTGTCGGCCTTGAGGCGCCGTGCCTTGGCCCGCATCTCGAGAACCGTGCTTCCCGCAGAGTCGTCGATCCAGAGCGGTGCGGTGTTCAGGTGACCGGCGGCCGCGGCGAGACGCTGATACTCCTCGTCGTTCATCCTTCCGCGGCGCAGCTTCTGGGCGTCGACCCGGCCTTCTGCGCACAGGAAGCGCTGAACGAGCTGTCGGTTGGACATCTCGAGCGAGAAGATGGCGACGGTCGCCGTATGCTCAATGGCGGCCGCTCGCGCCACGTTCAGAGCCAAGGAGGTCTTGCCCATGGAGGGCCGGCCGGCAACGATGATCAGGTCGCCGCTCTGCAGGCCCGTGGTCATGCGGTCCAGATCCCGGAAGCCGGTGGCGAGGCCCGTGATTCCGCCGGGGGACTCCTGGAGCTTCTCGATGTGCTCAAACGTGGGCCAGAGGATTTCCTTGATCCATACGAACCCCTCGCGGGTGTGGCTCTCGGCCACCTGGAAGACCCTCTGCTCCGCCTGGTCGAGCACGTCCTCGACGTCCCGCTCGCCATGGTCGTAGACGTCACGGATGATGTCCGACGCGGCGTCGATGAGCCTCCTGAGGAGCGCCTTCTCCCGCACGATGCGTGCGTGGTACTCGATGTTCGCCGCCGTCGGCACGGCGTCGATGAGCTCGGCGAGGTAGGCGGCGCCACCGGCCGACTCGAGCTCGTTGGTCTTCTTGAGCTCCTCGTTGAGGGTGATGACGTCGACCACGTCCCCGCGTCCGAAGAGGCGCACCATCGCCCGGAAGAGGCGCCGGTTCGCCTCCCGGTAGAACATCGAGTCGTCCACCACCTCGACCGCGCGGGCAACGGCATCGTTGTCGATGAGCATGCCGCCCAGCACCGAGACCTCCGCCTCAACGGAATAGGGCGGCTGGCGGTCGTACTCGGGCGCCGCCCGGGCGATCGATGCTGTCTCCATCAGCTGCCGTCCATCACCTGTCGTAGGAGCTGGAGGTCATCCCAGGTGGAACGGGTCCAGCCCGGATTCCTGAGCAGGGCCGCCGGGTGGTAGGTGACCACGAGGGGGACGCCTTCATAGCTGAACACGGTGCCTCGCAGCCTTCCGAGAGGTCGCTTCGCGCCCGTCAGGAGCTGCCCGGCGAAGGTGCCTACGGCCAGAATAACCTCCGGAGCGACCAGCGCAATCTGGGCCCTCAGATACGGCGCGCAGAGCTCGATTTCGTCGGCCATCGGATCGCGGTTTCCGGGGGGTCTGCACTTGAGCACGTTGCAAATGTAGGCCGACTCCCGCCTGGAGAGATCGACCGAAGCCAGCAGGAGATCGAGGAGCTTCCCGGCCTGACCGACGAAGGGCACTCCAGTGCGATCCTCGTGCCGGCCGGGAGCCTCTCCGACGACCATGAGGCGTGCGTTCGGATTCCCGTCGGAGAAGACGACGTTGGTTCTCGTCCGCGCCAGCCGGCAACGCTGGCAGGCCTCGGCGGCGGCCTTGAGCGCATCGTAGCCGAGGCTGCCCAAGTCGACCGGGTGGTGGTCGACTCCCCGACCTCCTGCCGGCTCTCCGACGGACTCGGAGGGGGCGCTCGGGGCCTTCGTCCGTCCGGCCACGGCGCGGGCCCCCGCGCGGGCCCCGGCGGCGGTCGCCAGAACCTCGGCTCGAGAGAGCCCGTCCAGGAACAGCTCCCCGAGGCCCAGCTCCTTCGTCTGCCCCAGGTAGCGGGCGATCCGCTCGATGTCCCGGGGGGGCCGGCTCACGGGCGCAGCTCTAGGAGGCCGTCGATCCGATCCAGAACGATCTCGGCAACCTCGTGCTTGCTCAGAAGGGAAAGCTCTTCGCTGAGCCGCCCTCGGGCCAGCAGGGTGACCCGATTCGTCTCCACCTCGAAGCCCGCGCCTTCCTCGGTCGCGTCGTTGGCCACGAGCAGGTCGAAGTCCTTCGCCTCCAGCTTCTTGCGGCCGTTCTCCAGCAGCGACCCGGTCTCGAGAGCGAAGCCGACGGCGATGGATCCCGTCTTGCGGCGCTCTCGGGTCCCGCCGGCCACATCGGGGTTCTCGGTGAGGCTGAGGGCCAGCTCGGACCCTGTGTCAGCCCGCTTGAGCTTTCCCTCCGAAGCATCTCGGGGCCGGAAGTCGGCCACCGCCGACGCGAATATGGACACGTCCGCCTCCGGCAGGCCCTCCGACACCCGGTCGAACATCTCCCGAGCCGTCTGGACCCGCACGACGTCGACCCCGTAGGGGTCTTCGAGAGCCACCGGCCCGGAGACTACGCTCACCTGGGCCCGCCGCCGCCACGCGGCGGCCGCGAGGGCGAAGCCCATACGACCCGAGGATCGGTTCCCGACGTAGCGCACCACATCGATCGCCTCCCGGGTGGGCCCCGCCGTGACCAGAACGCGCTTGCCCTCGAGGCGTGACGGCGGAGCGAGGGCGCGGCCCACCTCCTCGACAATCTCGCCGGGCTCGAGCATCCGGCCCGGCCCTTCCCCTTCGCCGAAGGCCAGGGGGCCCGTGGCCGGTCCGGCGATGCGGTAGGACAGGACGTGCCGGAGGTGGTCGATGTTGGCCTGCGTCTGCCGGTGCCCGAACATCCGGTCGTTCATCGCCGGGCAAAGCACCACGGGCGCCCGCGTCGCGAGAAGCGTGGTCGTGAGGAGATCGTCGGCGCGTCCTTGGGCGGCCCGGGCGAGGAAGTCGGCGGTGGCCGGCGCGACACAGACCACATCCGCCTCGTGTCCGAGCCTGACATGGAGTGCCGCGCCCTCGGTGGAGAACATCTCAGTGAGGGCCGGCCGGCCGGTCACGCCCTCGAAGGAGAGGGGTTGGATGAACTGGCGTGCCCCGCGGGTCAGTAGGGGCTCGACGACGGCCCCGAGGCGTGTGAGGTCGCGGGCCAGCTGGACGGCCTTGTAGGCCGCGATCCCACCGGTGATTCCGAGGACGACGCGGCGTCCCTCCCACGGACGACGCGGACCTGATATGCTTCCGGGCAAGGCCCCTCGCTCTCTGGCGCCGGGCCGGCTACCCTTCCCTCCGCCGACGCCCTACCAGGCGGAACTCGATCTGTCCGGAGGTCAGCGCCTCCAGCGACTTGGTGGTGAGTTTCTTTTCCTCACCGAGAGGGAGGGTCTCCCTCGGCAACGCGTTGAGCTCCCTAGCGTACTTCGCCGCCACGAGCACGCCGAGATACTTGCTCTGCGTGTATCGGGCCGCCTCGTCGGGTGTGAATACACGCATAGTAGGCCCCTCAGCGGATATCCTCTTTACATGCAAGTTTGAGAAGGACTTGAGGTCCTTCAGCTCGGTGCGGACGTGAAGCCCGCCTCGAGGATTTCGTCGATTCGCCCCTGAAGTTGGCGAATCGCGGCGCATAAGTCGATGGCCCCGAGGGACGGACGTCCGCTACCGGCGACGAGGGCCCTCACCTCCTGGACGGCCCGGTCGAGCTGCTCGTTGATCACCACGTGGTCGAAGTCCACCGCCCGCTCGAGCTCGCCTCGGGCGTTGCGGAGCCTCCGCTTCACGATCTCGTCGTCCTCCGTGCCCCTCCCCCTCAGGCGCTCGACGAGGGCGTCTCCAGAAGGCGGCAGGATGAAGACGAGAACCGCTTCGGGAACGCGCGTCTTCACCTGCATGGCGCCCTGGACGTCGATGTCCATGACGAGGTCCTGTCCTCGCTCCTCGGCGACCCGGAGGTTCTCGCGCGGGGTGCCGTACCTGTGTCCGTGCACTTCGGCCCATTCCAGCAGCTCTCCGGCATCCACCATCGCCTGGAACTCGGACGGACCCGAAAAGTGGTAGTGGACGCCGTCCTTCTCGTGCGCGCGGGCCGGACGCGTCGTCGCGGAGACGGAGAAGACGAAGCCGTCCGATCCACCCACTAGGCGCTTGGCGACGGACGTCTTCCCGGCCCCGCTCGGAGCGGAGAGGACCACCGCCGACGCTCTGCGAGCCCTCGAGCTCACTCCACGTTCTCCAGCTGCTCGCGGAGACGCTCGATCTCTTCCTTGAGCGAGACCGCAGCCTGGCTGACGCCCAGGTCGTTGGCCTTGGAGCCGATCGTGTTGGCCTCGCGGTTCATCTCCTGGATCACAAAGCCCAGGCGCTTCCCAACCGGCTCCGGTGGGTCGGTCGCCAGCGTCTCGCGGAAGAGTTCCACGTGGGAGCGGAAGCGCACGACCTCCTCGTTGATGTCCCACTTCTCCGCCAGGTAAGCGATTTCACGGGCCAGCCGATCCTCGTCGGCGGGGTGGCCGTCCATGAGGCCCGCCACCGCCTCGCGAAGGCGATCGCGCTCTCGGGTCAGGCGCTCGGGAGCTCGTCGCTCGATGAGGCTCAGGTGCTGCTCGATTGCGTCGAGGCGCGCGTCCAGATCGGCCTTCAGCCTCGCACCTTCCGCCTCCCGCATGCCCACGACATCGGCGGCCGCAGCCTCCGTGAGCCTCCTGATCACCTCCGGATCCAGGTCCGCGGCCGCGCTTGACGGGTCGGGGGCCTTGAAGATCTCTCCGAACCGCGCGACGTGGGACAGCTCGACCGGCCCCTCGAGGTCGAGCTCACCCGTGAGCCTCTCCAGCAGGTCTCGATAACGGGCGGCCTTGTCCAGATCGAGCTCGGGAAGGGCCTGATGGCCGCTCGCGAGACCCCGGTCCAGGGTCAGCGCGTAGCTCACGCGCCCCCGTCCGATGTAAGGGCGCAGCCAGGACTGGATCTCCGGCTCGAACCGATCGCAACCCGGCGGTGTCCGCAGGCTCGCGTTGAAGAACCGGTGGTTCACGGTCTTGATCTCGACGCGGACGAGGCCCGTGTCCGCCGCCGCCTCCGCCTCGCCGAACCCGGTCATGCTTCGAATCATGTCAGAAGGCTCTCTCTCAGCTAATTGTTCATGATCCAGCGGACCCCGTACATGGTGCGGAACCGAGGCTGCTCGCGGTCGGGGAAGTCGAAGTTGTCTTCTTTTCCCGTGATGTTCTCCGAGCGCACGAAGATGTTCACGCTGACGATCCGGACCTGGATGTGGGTAAACCACTCCCGGTAGAACGGCACCCCGAGGAGCGGCGGGCCCCTCGGATCCGCATCCGGATCTCCTCCTCCGGGCTCGCCGATCACATCGTTCGGAGGAGGATCCGGATCGACGGCGCGCAGGAGCATCGCATCGCGTCCGGTCACGCCGATTGTTCCCCAGACCTCGAGATTGCCGGACTCCTTGAAGACGCGGTGGTAGGTGACGGCCCCGTTCCAGGTTCGCTTGGGGAGATAGGGCAGCTCCTCGTCCCAGGATTGGAAGGCAGCCTCGATCCTGAAGCCCGAGATCGGCAGCGGCAGGCTGGCGGCGACCTCGTACCCGGTGCGCCTCCCGCCGGCGAGCGCCGCCGTGTCACGGTCGAGGAGCACCCCGAGGGGCCTGAGAGAATCCGCCTCCACGGAGAGCCGGGCGCCCGACAGGCTCAGGGTCCGCCAGGCGAGGGTGGCGCCGGCCCGTACTCCGGTCCGCTGGGTGAAGCGCGCGAGGGGCTCCGCGGGAGGAACCGTGTCCGGCGGCTCCGTCTCCGGCTCCGGCTCGTCGGGCGGAAGGGTATCCGGAGGCGGCTCGAGCGACCGGAGATACTCGTCGAACTCCGGCACGAAGGGTACACCGCTCCTGCCGTCCTCGTAGGATGCGAAGAGCGACAATCCCACCACTCGCCCGGTGACCGCGCGCACCCTCCGCGACGAGGCGCCCTCGCCGGACCAGCGCTCCAGCCGGAGCGACCCGTCGACCGAGCCGACGCGGGGAAGGGAGGCACCGGCCGCGAGCTCCTGAGTCGCCGAGGGCAGACCCCCTCCCCGCAGGAAGCGGGAAGAGCTCGTTGCCCACACGCCGCCCTTCTCCCATCTCGCCCGGACCCCGAACTGGGACCGCCTCGTGTCGACATCGCCGTACAGCGGATCGTCGGCACCGCCCCGGAGCGACGAAGCCCCCCAGTACCCCTCACCGGTGAGGGCGTCGGTGAAGCGCCACCTTCCCCTCAAATTCCAGTCGCTGCGGGTGACCGAGGCGGGAAACGCCTCCACGTCGGTCTTCGTGGCGAAGCGACGCCACTCCGCCGAGAGCCCGCCACGGTGGTTTCGAGCGATGGCGTAGCGGAGCCCCAGTCCGCTCAGGGAGCCGGCCGCTTCGAGCGCCGGACCCCGGGTCTCCAGCCGGTCCAGGGCGAAGGTGAAGGCGCCCCCCAGCGTGTTCGGGTGGGCCAGGATCCCGCGCAGGATGCTCGTCCCCAAGTCTCCGGTGCCCACGTCCACCAGGGTCTGGGGATCCAGGTCGGTGGGCTCGCGCGAGCGAAGCTCGATGCGCAGCTCCCCGGGATGCCGCTCCACGCGCACGTCGTCGAGCCCTCCCAGGCCGATGCGGGACAGGTCCGCGACGCCCCCGTCCAGGGGAACCCATTCGAAACCGTCCAAGAAGACGCGGACGCGTCCACCGGCCGCCCCGAAGGCGATGGCAGCGAGCGGGGTCCCGTAGTCTCCTCCCCTCAAGGGGAGCACCCCGGGCACCTGACTGACCAGTTCGGAGAGGGTGAGCGCCCGATTGGACCCCAGCGCGGACCGATCCCATCTCCACACGCCCACCTCCCAGGACGGCGCCACCCCGGTGGAGAACTCGGGAAACGTGTCGACCAGCCCCGCCAGCGAGTCGCCGAGAGCCGCCAGGGAGTCGAGCACCTGTCGGATTGAGTCCGGCACCGCGGGCCCGAGAGAATCGGGGCGGGCGAACAGGCTGTCGGCCAGCTGCAGAGTGTCCCCTACCTGGATCGTGTCGGGCACCTGCGCGCTCGCCGCTCGGGGCGAGCCGAAGCCCGCGAGGCCCAGCACGACGGCCCAGGGCACAACGCAGAACGCCCCGGCCCTCCGGGCCCGGGGCGCGCGACAGAGGCGGAAGGCCAGCCTCACCGGGCCCGGCTCCGGACCCACTCGACAAGGAGCCTCGTCGGGAAGCCGGCGGCGCCCTTGCGCTGATAGGGGAGCTTGCCCTCGCCGTACGCGGTGCCCGCGATGTCCAGATGGGCCCAGCTGCAGTCGCCGACGAACTCCTTGAGGAAACAGGCTGCCGTGATGCTGCCGCCCGGACGCCCGCCGATGTTGACGATGTCGGCCACCCTCGAGTCGATCTGGCGTCGGTACTCGTCCCAAAGAGGGAGGGGCCAGCAGCGCTCGCCGGCGCGGTCGCCCGCGTTCCGCAGCTCGTCGACGAGCTCATCGTCGGTGCCGAAGACCGCAGCGGCGTGGTGGCCGAGGGCGATCACCACGGCGCCCGTCAGTGTGGCGCAGTCGACGATCGCGGCAGGCCCGAAGCCTTGGGCGTAGGAGAGGGCGTCGGCGAGGATCAGACGGCCCTCCGCGTCGGTGTTCACCACCTCGATGGTCTTCCCCTCCCTCGACCGGATGACGTCGCCCGGCTTGAGAGCGCCGCCGCTCAGCAGGTTCTCCGAAGAAGGCACGATCCCCACCACGTTCAGGGGGATCCCCAGGTCGGCCACGGCCTGCATCGCACCGATCACGGCCGCTCCTCCGGACATGTCGAAGATCATGTCCTCCATGCCTCTGGCGGGCTTGATGGAGATGCCGCCGGCGTCGAAGGTCAGGCCCTTCCCCACGAGCGCGAGGGGCGCGTCCCCTTCCGATGCCCCGTGATGGCGCAGAACGATGAGCCGGGGCTCCTGATCCGAGCCCTGCGCCACCGCGAGGAGCGCGTGCATGTTCTCGGCGAGGAGCTCGTCCGGCCCCATCACGGTCACCTCGAGACCGCGCTCCTCACCCATCCTCGAGGCTTCATCGGCCAAGTGGGCCGGTGTCGCGACGTTGCCCGGCCGGGACTGGAGCGTCCGGGTGAAGTTGGCCGCCCGCCCGATGATCTCGCCGGACTCGGCGCCCCGTCCGACATCCTCCAGTTCCTCCGGATCAGCCAGGAGGGTCAGGCCCGTGACGACGTCGGGTTCGTCCTGCGCTGCTGCACCCTTCATCTCCGTGAAGCGCCAGGCCGCGAGCACGGCGCCCTCGGCCGCCGCCTGCCCGGCCCCCTCGGCTCCGACCCGCTTCATCCCGCCCAGGTATAGGCCGAGGCCGCTGACCCCGATCGACTCGGCCGCGCGCACCGCATGGCCAGCCCAGCGGCGGACGGCTTCGCTGTCGCGTTCGGCGGCCTTCCCGGCACCCAGCAGGAGGACTCTTTGGAGGCCCCCTTCCCCTTCCGCGTACGCGACGACGGACTCCCCGAGCTTGCCCTTCAGATCTTCAGGGAGGTACGAGCCCGCGACCGTGTCCGCGAGCTCTACCGGAAGGAGGGGATCCGCACCCTGCTCGCCCTCGAAGACGGGGACGGCCAGAAGGGGGACGTCGGCGCCGACCGAGGATACGGTACGGACGTTCATCGCACTGTTCCGCATCAGATGTGCTCGATCACCGCCTGGCCAAACTCCGAGGTCCTCACCGTGGTGGCCCCCTCCATCTGACGCTCCAGATCGTACGTCACGGCCTTGGCGCCGAGGGCGCCTTCCATGCCCCTGTTCACTCCCTCGGCCGCCTCGTCCCAGCCGAGATGCTCGAGCATCATCACGGCAGAGAGGATCAGCGAGCCCGGGTTGACCTTGTCCATGCCGGCGTACTTGGGAGCCGTTCCATGGGTGGCCTCGAAGACCGCCACGTCGTCCCCGACGTTGGCCCCCGGCGCCATTCCGAGGCCGCCGACTTGTGCGGCACAAGCGTCTGAGAGGTAGTCGCCGTTCAGGTTGGGAGTCACGAGGACGTCGTATTCGTCGGGCCGCAGCAGCACCTGCTGGAACATGGCGTCAGCGATCCGGTCGTTCACGAGCAGCTTGCCGGCTGGGTCGGCGCCGTTCCAAAGTTCGGACTCGGCGATCGTCTGGTCGGAGAACTCTTCCCGGGCCAGCTCGTAGGCCCAGTCCCTGAAGGCCCCCTCGGTGAACTTCATGATGTTCCCCTTGTGCACCAGGGTGAGGGTCCGGCGGTTCCGATCCAGAGCGTAGCGGATCGCGGCGGCCACGTGCCTCTTCGTCGCGAACGGGCTGATCGGCTTGATCGCGATGCCACTCTCCTCCCGGATCGACGAGCCCATCTCGTCGACCAGGAACGCCCGGACGCGGCCCGCCTCGACGCTGCTGGACGCCCACTCGATGCCGGCATAGACGTCTTCCGTGTTCTCGCGGAAGATGATCACATCAAGCTTCTCGGGCTCCTTCATGGGCGACGGCACGCCCTTGATCCAGCGGACCGGCCGGATGCACGAGTAGAGGTCGAGAACTTGCCGGAGGGAGACGTTGAGCGAGCGGATGCCGCCGCCCACCGGAGTGGTCAGCGGCCCCTTGATCCCGACCTTGAACTCCCGGAGGGCATCAACGGTCTCCTCTGGCAGCCACGTCCCGGCCTTCGCGTTCGCCTTCTCGCCGGCGTAGATCTCCATCCAGGCGATGCGGCGCTCGCCGCCGTACGCCTTGGCGACCGACGCGTCGACAACGGCCTGCGTGGCCCGCCAGATGTCGGGGCCGATCCCGTCTCCCTCGATGAACGGAATGATCGGGTGGGGGGGCACCACCGGCCTTCCGCCTTCCATCGTGATCTTCTCGCCATCCGCCGGTATGATGGCGTAGCTGTATTTGGCCACAGAACGCTCGGCTGCAGTATGTCGTGAGATGCTGAGTCGGGTGGGCCCAGCCTCGACGAGGGGCCCTGGCGGAGCCCGAAGATACCCAGGTTGTCGGATGTGCGCCATCGACCGGAACGTGGACTTCGGCTCGTCGCCACTTGACTGGTCCGGGGTCTGGGTCGACTTTTGCACGGTCTAGTTGAGATTGATTCTCAATTGCAGAAGGACGGGCGGGGCTCATCGGGTGGTGACCCAGGACCTCACAGGAGAGTCGGAATGAGACGGTTCGGCACATCATGTCTTTGTACCGCGGTCGGAGCAGCGCTCGTCTCCGGTTGTGCGGGCGACGCACCGCCGGAGGGCGCTCGGGAAGAGGCGGGGGTGGTCAATGTCTACAGCCACCGGCACTACGATACGGACCAGGAGCTCTTCCGCCGCTTCACCGAGCTGACCGGCATCCAGGTCAACGTCCAGACGGCCTCCGCCGACGAGCTCATCACGCGCCTCGAGACCGAGGGCGCCAGCACCCAGGCCGACGTGCTGATCACGGTCGACGCCGGCCGTCTCCAGCGGGCCAAGGAGCGGAACCTCCTTCGCGGCGCTGACTCCGAGGTGCTCCGGGCGAACGTGCCTGCGCACCTCAGGGACCTGGAGGGCTACTGGTATGGACTCACGCAGCGAGCCCGGGTCATCGCCTACTCGCTGGACCGGGTCTCCAGGGACGAGCTGTCGACGTACGAGAATTTGGCCGATCCCAAGTGGCGGGGGCGCATCCTCGTTCGGAGCTCCGAGAACATCTACAACCAGTCGCTCCTGGCGTCCCTGCTCGCCGTCCACGGCGAAGACAAAGCGAGCGAATGGGCTCGGGGAGTGGTCGAGAACATGGCCCGGGCTCCGCAGGGAGGAGACCGCGATCAGGTCAAGGACGTCGCTGCCGGAGTCGGCGATCTCGCCATTACCAACACATACTACGTGGGGCGACTCCTCAACGGCGACGACGAGGGAGACCGCGAGCTGGCCCGAAAGGTCGGGATCTTCTTCCCCAATCAGGACGACCGGGGCGCGCACGTGAACGTGAGCGGCGCCGGAGTGACCGCCCACGCTCCGAATCCCGAGAATGCGATGAAGCTGCTGGAGTTCCTCACGGATACGGAAGCCCAGACAGGATATGCCGAAGCAAACTTCGAGTATCCGGTCAAGCCTGGAATCGAGTGGGCGGAGACGCTTCGCGAGTGGGGCGAGTTCCGCCCCGACACGCTGAACCTCTCCGTTCTCGGGGAGCTGAACTCCCAGGCGGTGATGGTCTTCGACCGGGCAGGGTGGCGGTAAGGGGCGCCGGCAGGCCAAGCTGAGGAGTGATTACCGCCGTCCGCCGCGCCTCGTTACGAGCGAGGGGCGCGCTCAGGGCCCTCTGGCATCAGCCGCGCAGCGAGTTCCGCGGCGGCCTCACCCCCTGGAGCCTCTCGGCGCTCACGGTGGTGGCTCTCACCATCCTCCCGCTGACGGTGATCGGGGTGGGCGTGCTCGGACCGCGCACCGAGATCTGGCGGCACCTGGCCGACACGGTTCTGCCCGTCTACATCGGCAACTCGGCCCTCGTCATGGTGGGAGTCGGGGCTCTGGCCCTCGTGCTCGGGCTGGCCCCTGCCTGGCTCGTCTCGGCGTACGAGTTCCCGGGACGCGGCGCGTTCGAGTGGAGCCTGGTGCTGCCCTTGGCGATCCCGACCTACATCATCGCCTACACCTACGCCGGGATCTTCGAGTACGGAAGCCCGCTGCAGGGCGCGCTGGGCGCTCTCTGGCCCATGGCAGAGACGTGGCGGATCCGATCGGCGATCATGACCCGCGAGGGGGTCATGGTCATGATGGCGCTCGTTCTCTATCCCTACGTCTACCTCATCGCTCGGGCTTCCTTCATCCGGCAGTCGGGGGCCGTGTTGGAGACGGCGCGGAGCCTCGGGCGTGGACCGTGGAACACGTTCTTCAGGGTGGCGCTCCCTATCTCGCGCCCCGCGGTCGTCGGCGGGCTCACCCTCGTCCTCATGGAAGTGCTCAACGAGTACGGGGCCGTGAAGTACTTCGGTGTCCCGACGTTCACCACCGGGATCTTCCGGGCATGGTTTCCGCTGAACGACCCCCCCTCGGCCATGCGCCTCTCGGGCATCCTGCTTCTCTTCGTCTTCTCGCTCATCATCTTCGAGCGGGTGCAGCGGGGGCGAGCCCGCTTCGACGACGGCGCCAAGGGCTATCGTCCCGCGGCGAGGCGGAAGCTCGGGAGGCGAAACCGATGGCTCGCATTCAGCGCCTGCTTCGTCCCCCTGGCGCTCGGATTCCTCGTTCCGGCCCTCCAGCTGCTGGGGTGGGCGGCGGCGGCCGGCTTCGGCGCGTTGGATGCGCGCTTCGTCGAGCTCACGCTGAACAGCTTCTCGCTGGCTCTCACCGCCGCGCTGCTGGCGGTCGCGGCAGCTCTGCTCGTCGCCTATGCCGCCCGGCTCAGCCCCACCCCCCTGCTCCGCATCGCCTCCAAGGTGGCGGTGCTGGGATATTCGATCCCGGGAGCCGTGATCGCAGTGGGCGTGTTCGTTCCGTTGGTCTGGCTGGACCGGCGAGTCGACGCGCTCATGCGCGCCGCGTTCGACGTTCCGACAGGACTCCTTCTGAGCGGTACGCTCGTGGCCCTCGTCTTCGCCTACGTCGTGCGCTTTCTGGCCGTAGCGCTGAACCCTCTCGAGTCGGGCTTCAAGCGCCTCTGCGGCAATCTCGACGAGACCTCGAGATCGCTCGGAGTTCCGCCCCTCAAGACGCTCTTGAAGGTGGACCTACCCCTCCTCAAGGGCACCCTCCTCAGCGCAGCCCTCCTCGTCTTCGTCGACGTGCTCAAGGAGCTGCCGCTCACCTTGATTCTGCGTCCGTTCAACTTCGACACGCTCGCCACGCGGGCCTTTCAGCTCGCTACGGACGAGCAGCTCACCCAGTCGGCCATGCCAGCGCTCCTGATCATCGCCGTCGGTCTGGTGCCCGTAATCGTGCTGAACAAGCTTATTGGAGAGAGCGGCAGAGAGCCGTCGTAGTGCCCTGCTGCCGAGTGGGTATTTCGGCAACGGGGCACTACCAGAGCGTGCAAGGGGACATCATGAGCGGGAACGACCCGGGAGGACGCCGCTACTCCGACGAGGAATTCGCGCTGATCCTGCGGAGGGCCTCGGAGATCAGCGCGGCAGGGGACGCGCGCCCGGGCGGTCTGTCCCTGTCCGAGATGCAGCAGATCGCCCAGGAGGCGGGCATCGACCCGGCCGCGGTCCGAAGAGCCGCCGCCAGCCTCCCCGCACAAAGCCGCAGCACCCTGACCGCCATCTTCGGTGGACCGATGAAGTACCGCCTCGAGCGAACCCTTCCCGGCAAGGCCTCCGAGGAAGACCTCAGCCGGATCCTCCAGTCGATACGGCGGACGACGGAGCATCAAGGAAGGACCGAACACATTCTCGATTCAGTGGAGTGGAGGACCGCGGACGAGGATGAAGGAAGCAGCAGGGTGTTCGTGAACGTCACCGCCCGTGAGGAGGGCACGACCATCGAGGTGATGGGAGACCGGCAAGCGGCCGGCGTGCTCACCTACGCGCTGTCGGGCTTCGCCGCAGTGATGGGTTCGGTACTCCTCGTTGGGACCCTCGAGCCCAGCTTGGCGCTCGGCATCGCCATCGGAGGCGTGGTCGGAGGCGCCTTCATGGTGACCCGGACGATCTGGAGCCGCTCGGGCGCCGCCTTCAGACGGAAGCTGGGGGCCATCATGGACGAAGCCTCGCGGACCGCCGAGAGTGCTCTGGGGCAGAGCGGGGCCGGGCCCACCGCGCCGAGCTCCGGGGACGGAGGCGGCAGTCCCCGCGACGGGTAGCCGCGCGGACTCCTCCGTGCAATAGACCAACCACATACCGGTCATGGAGACCCAAATGACCCCATGACCCTCACCGGCCACCCCCGCTTGCCCATTTTTTCCTTCCGGCATAGTTTGGCTTTTCGGTTTTTATTCGGTATCGATCCAAGATCTTTCCAGCCATGCCCCAACCTCGATCGCGTGTGTGCAGTGGTCCCGCCCGCCCAGCCGCTCGTGGGTGGGAGACCAGGGGCGCCGCCCCCACCCAGGGGCGGGGAAGCCGTCAAGCACTCTGCGCATGGCTGCCCACCTTCGAGCTCCGGCTGGAGCTGGTTCGAAGCCCTGAGCTGGACGCCACGTCCGTAGCCCTTCTCTCCCCGGGGGAGAACACCCGCAGAGCGGTCTGGCAGGTCTCCGAGCGGGCATCCATCGCTGGCGTACGTCCCGGACAGCTCGTCTCCCAGGCCGTCGCCCTCTGCCCTTCCCTCACCTTCCTCGAGCCCGATCCGGCCCACTACGACGCCGCCCAAGAAGAGCTTTTGGAGACCCTTTCGGGTTTGAGTCCCATCGTGGAGCCGGCCGGCTTTGGAAGGATCTTCGTGGGGATGGACGGGCTCGGGCGACTCTACGGCTCACCGCCGAGGCAGGTGGACAGGGTGCTCGGAGCGCTCCTCACGGTCCTTCCCCGCCCCCTGGTGGCCGCCATGAGAATGGGATGGGCCCCGGGGAAGTTCGGAGCCTGGGTGGCCGCGGCCAAAGCGGGGCCCGGACAACCCGTGATCGTAGAGGAGGAGGAGCTCCTCCCCTTTCTGAGCCCCTGCCCCGTCTCCGTGCTCCCTGTCGACGCGGTCGTGGTGGAGCGGCTCGAGCGCCTCGGCGTCGAGACCCTGGGCGACTTGGCCCGCCTCCCGACCCCTGCCCTGGTCGGTCAGTTCGGATCGGCCGGCCGGAAAGCTCGAGCCTGGGCCACGGGCACACGCATCGACTCCGTGCAGCCGTATCACCGGCCTCAGCCGATCCGCTCTTGTCTGGACTTCCACACACCCGTGGCGCAGGTGGAGACGCTCCACGGTGCGCTGGACCGGCTTCTGGAGAGGGCCCTGGCCCGCCCCGAGCGTCAGGGCCGAAGCATACAGGGTGTGGGGCTGGCCGCTCGCCTGGAGGGCGGGGGCTCGTGGTCCCTGGAGACGGTCCTCAGGGAGCCCACGGCACGGCGCGAGCGGATCGCGTTCGTCCTGCGGGCCCGGATGGCCCTGTCCCCCCCTCCACGCGCCGTGGAGGCCCTCACCATGGAGTTCTTCCAGTTCGGTCCCGCCATGTCCCAGAACGATCTCTTCGGTCGGGGGGACCCCAGCGGTCGAGGCGAGTGCGGACGGGAGCTGTCCGAGGGCGTCGTTCCCTCCACTCTCCGGGAAGCCGTGCGGGAGCTGAAGCTGAAGCTCGGCTACTCCCCTCTCTACCGTGTCGTGGAGGTGGACCCCTGGTCCCGGATCCCCGAGCGGAGGCATGCGCTGTTGAACTTCGAGCCGTGATCCCCACTGATTGGCGAGCCCCCACGTCGAGCGCGACTCGGGTCTTCCAGCACGGTCTTGGAACCGCGGATGCGCGCTGCGGGTCGGCGGGCGGGGATCGGAACGAAGGCCTCGGCCTCGGGGGGACGGCCGGGGGGAAGTTGCACGCCCCCATCGGCCGGATTATCTCCACAGTAGGCTTCAGCCCGAGGCAGCCGAACCGACTCGGCGGATCGTCGTCGCGAGCCATGGCGAGGCGTTCGTCCGAAAGGAAACCGGGCCGGGTGAGCGTGGAGGAGAGCCATGTGGATCGAGCAATCAACTCGTCGGCGCCGCGGTCGGCGCCCCCTGACCATGCTCGCGGTTGCCGCCGTGGGGATCGGTGCGGGGCTTGGAACGGCCCGGGAAGTCGCCGCGCAGAATCCTGACGACCCAAACCCCCTGCAGACCAACCTGCACGCCGTATCGCGCAGGATCCAAACCGTGACTCCCAGAACCGGCCGAGCCGGGACCGTCGTCACGCTTCAAGCAACCGGGATGCCGGCGATCACCCCTGTTCGCATCGGTCTCGGGGCGACCGAGGTCGGCTTCGAGGAGATCGGCCAGGCCCTGACAACCGACACGGGCGAGCTCTCGCTGACGGTTACCGTCCCGGACTGGACGCGACCCAACCTGACGCACGTCTTCATCGTCTTCGACTTCTACTTCGTGCCGATCGCCGTGTCGGACGAGTTCTTCGTGCTCGCCGCCGACGGGACCGTGGAAAGGGACGGCCGGATCACGAATTCCGTGGGGGGCTGCACCGCGCCCACGCTGCTGACCGACGAGGGTGTCCTCTACACGCTCGTGGGGGACCTCCGGGGCTTCGGGGCCGGAGACCGTGTTTGGGTCGAGGGCGGCATCGCCGCGTCGACGCTTTGCCCGCAAGGTGCCACGATCGAGGTCCTCCGGATCCGAGCGGACGAGGAGAACCCGTAGGCGGGTCGAGCGCGCCCTGCATGAGCCGCCCACACACACCCCCGCGCTGCCTCCTTTTCTTTCCGGCCACTCGACCCGATCGATACGAGAAGGCGCTCGCGAGTGGAGCCGACGCAGTGTGCCTGGACCTCGAGGACGCCGTCGCCTTCGACGCCAAGGAGCGAGCGCGCCAAGAGGCCATCGCTCTGCTTGCGGCGAGGCGGCCACAGCCGAATGCAACCGTCGTTCGCGTGAACGATCCCGCGAGCCCACTGGGCAGACAGGACGTCACAGCGATCTGCGAAGCCCGAGCGTCTCCCGACGCGGTGCTGATTCCCAAGGTGCGGTCTCCCGAGGACGTGGCTGGAGTCGAGGCGGCGTTCGAGGCGGCCGGCCTCAAGATCCCGTTGATCCCGCTCATCGAGACGGCCCGGGGGCTGGCCGAGGTCGAGGGGATCGCGACGTGTGTGGAATCGCTTTGGGCAATGCTCTTCGGCGGGGTGGACTTAAGCGCCGAGCTCGGCGCGACCATGGGCTGGAACGAGCTTCTCTACGCCCGCTCCCGCGTGGTTCACGCGGCGGCCCTGGGAAGAATCGGTGCGATCGACACGCCCATGCTCGACGTGTCCTCCCCCGAGGCGTTGGAGCGGGAGGCCGCGGCCGCCCGACAGCTCGGATTCGCCGGCAAGGCTGCAATTCACCCGAGGCAGGTTCCCGTCATCCAGGAGCAGTTCTCGCCCAGCGAGGAGGAGATCGCCGGCGCCAGACGGCTCATCGAGGCGTTCGAGGCCGAGGAGGACGGCGTGCTCCTTTGGGGCGGCGTCATGGTAGACCGCCCCGTCGTCGAGGCGGCGCGCAGGACTCTCGCAAGGGGTGCAACAAAGGAAAGGGGCGGCTCGTCCGAGGGGAGTCGCTCCCCCGGTTAGGCCCGTTCGGCCCCGGGCGACGGCAGCGCGAACACGTGGGGGGCTTCGGAAAGCCCTCGGCACGCTCTCAACACTTTACGAGCGCGCGAGCTCCCGACGCCGCCGTACTCGAGGAGCCCCAGCGCTTTTCGGTCCAGCGCCTCATCGCTGAGGGGCAGCTCCGGATCGCCCACCGCATCGGCGCGGGAGGCCCGGTGTGTGGAGCCGTCGCCCGCCGTCACTTCCACCTCGGCGCCCCAGTGAGCCGGATAGGCCCCTTCGAAGGCGGCGTCCGATGCGACGGCGGTCCTCTCAAGCCAGGCTGCGAGGGGCTCACTTCCCAGCTCCGCAGACTCGAACGAAGCCAGGCCCGGAGGGCCGAATGCGAGGCTCCTCGCGACGCAGAACTGGATGCTGAACTTGGCGGCATAAGGCGTCGCCGGTCGGGGTCGGTCGGTCTTGTCGAGCGCCGCCCGATACGTGCCGATCCGAATCGACCGGACCCGACCGGCCCTGACCTCGCCCGCGCTCGACAGGCCGAGCGCAGCACGAAGCTCGAGCGCCGCGTCGATGGCCGGGTGGGTGTGCCGGCAGCAGGGATACGGCTTCATCGAGGTCTCCGGCAGCTTCCAGCCAGGCGCCTCGGCGGTGATCGCCTCGGGCATCGGATCGGGGCAAAGGCTGCGGAAGAAGCCCTTGGCGCCCTCGAGGATCTCGCTGGGGCCGGTGAACCCCTGAGCCGCCAGAAGGGCCGCGCGCACCCCCGCCGCCGCCGCGTGGCCGGGATGAAGGTGCTTGGACATCGTGGCGTCCTCGTTGAACTGCCAGAGTCCGGAGGCCTGCGTGCCCGCGCTGCCCATCGCCCAGACCCAGGCGTTCTCGTCGAGGTCCAATACCGTGCACGCGGCGGCCGCCGAGCCGAAGACCCCGGCGGTCGCCGTGTTGTGGAAGACCCTGTAGTGCCCCTCGCCGAGCGACTCCCCGACGCGGAGCATCGCCTCGTATCCGGCGAGGATCGCCCGAAGCGCCAAGGCGCCGGTGCCTCCGATCTCCCGGGTCAGGAGCAGCGCCGTCGGCATCACCACGCAGCCCGGATGCGTGACCGAGCTACGATGCAGATCGTCCGTCTCGGTGACGTGCGACAGCGCCGCCGCGAGGAAGACCCGGGCGTCGAGGCCCTCACTCCCCCCACCGTATGCGAGAAGCGCCGCACCGGCCGGCGTGGCGCGGCCGGCTACGGCGGAGCCGAGCCAGTCCCTCACGTAGCGTTCCGTTGCCTCGAGGTCGCTTGCCTGAACGGGCCGGGCGCGGATCAGGCGGACGAGCTCGCGCGAGAGGCTCATCCGGAGGGCCGGAAGGTTGCCCGCATGGCCAGGCCGCGCTCGGGATGAGCCGCCCAGAGTTCGGTCTCGCCGCCGCCGGCCGCCCCTCCGGCGATCGTGAACTCCTCTCCGCAGAAGAGCGGGCTCACGGCGCGGTACGAGAAGGAGTGGGGTGGGCCGCCGAGCCACCGAGACCCGGCGTCCAAGAGGAGGAGCGCTGTCAGCGGGCCGTGGACCAGCAGGTCGGGGTACCCCTCGACTTCCGTCACGTAGCGATAGTCGTAGTGGATCCGATGGCTGTTGAAGGTGAGGGCAGAGAAGCGGAAGAGGGTCACGGCGTCCGCCACGAAGGACTCGGACCACCTCGGCGCATCGGGCGCAGGCTTGGCGGGGCGCACACCCTGGGATGGCCCGGCCGGGCCTCCGGCCGCACCGGAGCCGCCTCGGTAGACGAGGTTCTGCTCCTCTTCGATGGCCACCCCCCGCTCGTTCGAGATCTCGTGGCGGACGGTGACGAAGACCAGAGGGCCGGACCGGCCCTCCTTGTGCTCTATGGAGGCGATCGTGGACCTTCGCCGGACCGCTTCACCCAGCGCAAGCGCGTCGAGAAAGCGAAGTTGGCCTCCCGCCCACATGCGCCGCGGGAGCGGCACGGGCGGTAGGAAGCTCCCCCGCGCCTCATGACCGTCCGGTCCGAGCTCCGACCGCCGAGCAGCCGGGTTGAAGTAGAGCCAGTGCCAACCGGGAGGAAGCGGCGACGAGGAGCCCAGCGCCCCGGAAGGGTGGTCGAGCAAGGCCGACATTCGGCGGACAGGAGCCGCCACAAGGACGTCTTCGTCCACCCGTTCGCGGCCCGTCCACGGCCCCAGCTCGGAGGTCTCGTGCTCGTCCACCAACTCCTCCCTTGAACTCAGGCTCGGGGGCCGCGCGGCGTGCTCTCTCACCTCGGTCCTTCCACTCTCAGGCAGATTGCCCGACCCTAGAGCCGCGCCCGATCCCCTGCCTCAAAACGAGCGGGGCATCCCGAGAACGTGCTGCCCCACGTAGCTGAGGATCAGGTTGTTCGCGACGGGCGCGACGAGGTAGAGCCTCGCTTCCCGGAACTTGCGCTCGACGCCGTACTCCTCGGCCATCCCGTATCCACCGAACGTGTCCATGGCCGCGTTCGCCGCTTCCCACGCCGCCTCCGAAGCGAGCAGCTTGCACATGTTCGCCTCGGCGCCGCACGGCTCGTCGGCTTCGTAAAGCTCAACCGCCCGGTCGCGGAGGGCCGCCGCCGCCCGGGTGTGCACGTAAGCCCGCGCGATGGGGAACTGGACACCTTGGTTCTGGCCGATGGGCCGCTCGAAGACGACGCGCTCATTGGCGTATTCGGTGGCCCGGTCGATGAAGTAGAGGGCGTCGCCCACCGACTCCGACGCCAGCAGAATCCGCTCCGCGTTCATTCCGCTGAGGATGTAGGCGAAGCCGTCACCCTCCTTGCCGATCAGGTTCTCCTCGGGCACCTCCAGCCCGTCGAAGAAGACCGCGTTCGTATCGTGGTTGATCATGGTGTCGAGGGGGCTCACGCGGATCCGGTCTCCGGCGTCCCGCAGGTCCACGAGGAAGACGCTCAGGCCGCGGGTCTTCTTCTCGACCTCCTCCAAGCGCGTCGTTCGGGCCAGGAGGATCATCAGCTCGGAGTACTGAACCCGGGAGATGAAGATCTTCTTGCCGGTGACCACATATCGATTTCCACGCTTCTCCGCGAAGGTCGAGATGCTCGTGGTGTCGGAGCCCGCGTCCGGCTCGGTCACGGCGAACGCCTGCAGGCGCGTCTCGCCCGAGGCGATACCGGGAAGCCAGCGGCGCTTTTGCCCGCCTGAGCCGTGACGGAGCAGCGTGCCCATCGTGTACATCTGGGCATGGCAGGCCGCCGCGTTGCCCCCCGAGCGATTGATCTCCTCGAGGATCACGGCCCCCTCGCGTATGCCGAGTCCAGGACCTCCGTGCTCCTCGGGGATCATGCAGGCCAGGTACCCGGCTTCGGTGAGCTCCTCCACGAACTCCTCCGGGTACGCCCGCTCCCGGTCGAGACTCTGCCAGTAGTCATCCGGGTAACGCTCGCAGAGCTTCCGGATCGCGCGCCGCAGCTCACCTTCCATGCGCGCCAACATGGAGGCGGGTCAAGCAACGCCACAAGTGGCCCACCGGTTTGGTCCTCTCGTCGTAGGTCCGTACCGCCTCCCGCGAGGCGGCCGAGCGATGGCCGAGCTCGGCGGGTCCGTCCCAAGGGCTGTCCCGTGCCGGGTTGCACCCCAACCCGCAGGTCGCTCGGTTGATCCGCTCGGTCCACCTTTCGGAGGCGCTCCCCTTGTCCCGGAGTGCGCGTTGCCCTGCGGCACGGGGCGCTGCATTTCACAGCCATGGAACCGAACGAGACCTGTCCCGCCCTGGATCTCACGACGCAACAGCTCCATGAGCTCTTGCGCGCCATGGTCCTGGCGCGCGCCGCCGAGGAGCGCTTGGAGGCGCTCTTCAAGCAGGGTCACATCACGGGCGGCATCTACCGCTCGCTCGGTCAGGAAGCCGGCGCCGTGGGAGCCGCCTATGCGCTCCGACGTCGAGCCGACGGGACGGGCGACCTTGTCGCCCCGACGGTGCGCGCCACGGGAGCCGTCTTCGTGATGGGCGGCACGTCGCTCCAGCTCTTCCGTCAGTACCTCGCCCGCGGCACCGGACCCACCGGGGGCAGAGAATCGAAGGTGTACTGGTCGGATTACCAGCATGGGCTCGTCGGGCCCGTCTCACCGCTGGGGACGATGGTGGGAGTCATGGCCGGCATCGGCCTGGCCTTCAAGCTGAAGGGGGAGGACCGAGTGGCCCTGGTCTTCTATGGAGACGGAGCCTCGTCCACCGGGGCGTGGCATGAAGGGCTCTGCTTCGCCACCGCCCAGAGGTGCCCGCTCGTGCTCATCGTCGAGGCCAACCGGTGGGCCATCTCCTCGCCCACGTCCGTGAACACCCGCGTCCGGAGCTTCGTGGAAAAGGCGCCGGGCTACGGGCTGCACGCGGAATCGGTCGACGGCACCGACGTGTTGGCGGTATACGCCGCCGTGCGGCGGGCGGTTGGCCGCGTCCGCGCCGGAGAGGGGCCGGGCATGGTGGAGCTCCGCTATTACCGACTGGCCGGACACGCCCAGCACGACAACCAGGAGTACGTGAACCCCGACGAGCTCAAGCAATGGGAGGCAAAGGATCCCGTGGCGCGCTTCCGCGCGCGACTCCTCGCCGAGGGGTGCGGCACGGCCGAGGAGCTGGACCACCTGGAAGAAACTGTCTTCGAGAACGTGCGCGCGGCGGCCGACCAAGCGCTCGCCGAGCCTGTCCCGGAGGGTGCGGCGGCGCTGGAAGACGTGTACACGGACGTGGCCGCTTGTCCGCCGTGGACCCGTGAACTCAGCTGAGGCAGGCCGGCGCTTCCACACGACGCATCGCGCGGCTCACGAGCGTTCCACTTCGAAGAGGGAATACTCCTGGCGCGGGCGATGGGCGATTGTCGGTCGCCGTAACTCACGAGCGCGACCGCTGGGCCGTGATCGCGCCGCAGCCCCACGGGTGTTCGTCTCGGGGGTTCGGCCCAGAGCCGGTTGGCGCGCGGGAGCCGGGCGGGTTCTAGCGGTCCACCTAGGGAGTACCGCTAGTCGTTGTGAGCCTCCTCGTATTCCCGCTGCGCGGTCGTCCGCTCCGTCGCCTGTTTCTTGTCGCGTTTCCTCGCGGCTCTCATGGCCATGTCTCGGGTCGTGGACGACTGCACGGCCGGCAGCGAGAGCAGCCGTTCGAGATCCTGACTCTTGCAGGATGGGCACGAGGGCTTGTCGCCACCGAGAACCAGCGTCTCGAACTCGTGCGCGCAGGCTTGGCACGCATACTCGTAGATCGGCATCAATTCCTCCCTTCGGGACGCTTCAAGTTCCCCAAACGAGCGCGGTGCGGCAAGCTCCGCTTGAACCGGCCGGAGCGAAGGCGTAGGGGGGTGTTACATTCGGCATGCACCCGACCATGGCCCGCCTCCGGATCGTCCCTTCACCCCAGAGAGCCATGATGAGCGACGCGGCACCGACGTTGATCCGGCCCCTGAACCCAGAGGCCCTCACGGTGCCGGAGCGTCCGCGGGGCGCCGAGGCAAAGGGCGTCGTGTCGTTGCGGAAGTGGTTGTAGGATGAGTGACGGCGCAGACCGGACCCGTCCGCCAAGGCCTTCATGAGCAACCGATTCACGGACGACAAGATCCTGAGCGTCGCACACACGTGCCAGTCGGTGACGAATCGGCACCGACGACACCCGGACCCGACATGACTCGATCAAGACTCGTGTGGCTCCTCGCCATGCTCTGTCCCACCGCCCTGATCGGCCAGGTGGGCACGATGCACCACCTTCCCCTGGAGCCTGCCAACGTGCACTGGGGATACTACGACGCCAGCGTCCCCCCCGTCTTGAGGATTCGCTCCGGGGACTGGGTCCGCGTGGAGTCGCTGCTCGCTCGCGGGCTGGGCCGAATGCGGGATGCGGGCGCTCCAGAGAGTGACTTCAGCCAGCCGATGATCGACGTCGAGAACACCGTAGCGGAAAGGGGTCCGGGCGCCCATCCGCTTACGGGTCCGATCTACGTCGAGGAGGCGGAGCCAGGGGACGTCCTGGAAGTGCGGATCTTGGACATGGAGCTGATGATGCCGTCCGGCGTCTCGCAGTTCCGGGAGGGTGGAGGCGCCCTCCCGAATGCCTTCGAGGGCATCGGGCTCAGGCTCTTCCAGCTTGATGGGGAAGCCGGAGTCGCGCGCATGGGAGACGTCGCGACCATACCGATGCGGCCCTTCTTCGGATCGATCGGCGTCGCGCCCCCGCCGGAGCGGGGACGGACCTCGAGCACGGCTCCGGGTGACCACGCCGGAAACCTCGACAACAAGGATCTGGTCGCCGGCACGATCCTCTTCCTACCCGTCCATGCGCGAGGCGCGCTGCTCTCGCTCGGCGACGGACACGCCGCACAGGGTGACGGCGAGGTGAGCGGGACGGCCATCGAGACGTCGATGGCCGGCACCGTGCAGGTGCTCCTGCACAAAGACCGCACCCTGAGTTGGCCGAGGGCCGAGACCCCGACTCACTACGTGTCGATGGGGCTCGATCCCGATCTGGACGAGGCTGCGAGGCTGGCGACGCTCGAGATGGTCGACTTCCTGGAGCGGGAACTCGGCATGGACCGCCGTGACGCCTACGTGCTCTGCTCCGTGGCACTTGATCTGCGCATCACGCAGCTCGTCGACGGCACCAAGGGCGTGCACGGGATGCTGGCCAAGTCGCTGTTCCCCTAGCGGCTTCCTGCGGGCGGATCTTGCGGCCCCTCTTACGGCCCTCTACGCCGCCTCGCGGCAGCGATCCGAGACCGTTTGCCCGCCAACCGCTCGCGATCTACGTTTATGTGTTTCACGCGCTTACCGGGCGGGGAGGGGTAGAGACCCCGCCCACGACGCCGATCCTGGAAAAAGGGGGGGGTAGCCGTCATGAAGCTCTCTCGGCGCGATGCCATCCGAGTGTCAGGAACCGCAGTGGCCGGCCTGTCCATGGGGGTGATGAGACCCGGGAAGATGTTGGGCCAGGCGCAGGAACAGGAGTGGCCCGACCGGCTCGTGGAGCAAACCCCCCGCCAGCGTTCGGAGCTCCCGCTCAACCCCGACGGATCGGCACCCGAGCACCCCGTGTCGGCCCGGGACGACGGAATCACGGGAGTGATCTGGCGCTACACCGACGGCCAGCCGCCCGACATTGACTACGATTACCGGAACCTGTCGGTCAAGCTTGATTCGCGCGGGCTGGCGAGGCTCGGAGGGACACTGCGCTTCAGCGATCTCGAGGCCCTGCCCCGCCACTCGATGACGACGCTCCTGCAGTGCGGCGCGCCCGTGCCCAGGGGCATCGTGACGTGGACCGGGGTGCGCTTCAACGACTTCGCCGACATGATCGGGGTCCGCGAGCCGGCGCACTATTGCCGCGTGATCTCACACGACGGCTACTGGATCGACGAGGAGATGCCGACGCTGAGGCATCCGCAGGTGATGCTCGCCTGGATGCTTAACGAAGAGCCGATCCCCCCGATCAACGGTGCGCCTCTTCGCCTCGTCGTCCCGTTCCGTTACGGGGCGCGGAGCATCAAGGCGATCTCCGAGATCACCTTCGGGTCCCCGGGGCTGCCGATGCGGGAGCCTCCGTCCAGAGGATAGTGCTCCGCAGTCGCAGGCGGCGGATCTCGATCGGAAAGACGCGTGGGTGTCGTCACCCCCTGAGGCGCGGCGAGGGGCTCGGGCGTGGGTGTCGTCAGGTGGGTCGGACTTCCAGGACCTGGATCGCGACGCCCTCGGGGCATCCGGCATCTTCCACGTGAATCCCGGTCACTTGCAGGGCCGTGCCGGGTGGATACTCCCCCCTCAGCGCAGTCAGGGCATAGAGGCGGTCCTCCGTGCTCTGCAGCATCGTGCAGTCCGTCCCCTCGCCCGTGATTCGACCCTCGACCGTGAAGATGCCGTCCTCGTCGGTCACGTGGAACTCGCTGGAGTACGCGAAGGGCTGCTGTCGCTCGTCGTCGTACGCCAGGAACAAGAAGTGCTTCCGGTCCTGACTGGCCCAAGCCGGAAGCCGGACCGTCGTCATCAGGAGCCCCTCCGGGTCGGTGACGGCTCGATCGAGCAGCTCCTGGTTCCCGTTCAATGCTCCCAGGCCCACGAACACCGACAGCCCGGCCGGGAGCCGACTCATCTGGACCGTCACCAGCTGGCCCGCTGGACCCGCCGGAGGAGTCACCGTGAGTCCCGCCTCCTGAAACGGGGTCTCCTTGTAATACGAGATGGGCATGCGAGAGCCTCCGCTCGGGCGCACCGCGGCACGGACGAGCCGGCCGCGGATCGACGGGGGACACCGGCGCGAAGATCGCATCCCCCGGCGGACAGATCAAGCGGGTCACCGAGAGGCTCGCGGTGACGCCGCTCCGGCGCCTCTCGGCACTCGCGGCCCTGCTCTGCGCCTTCGCCTCCCCAGCCTCATCGTGGGGCCAAACGCAGAGCGAGATCCCAACCTCGCTCCTCCGACGGGTCATGCCTCAAGCCGGCCGCTTCGGCGAGAGGACGGGCAACCCATCGGTCATCCATGCCTACGGTCGAGGGGGTTCGGGTGGCACGGAGACGCTGATCGGATACGTCTTCCTGACCTCCGACCTGCCCCCCGAGCCGTTCGGCTACAACGGACCGGTCGAATCGCTCGTCGGCATGGACCTGGACGGAAACGTGACCGGCCTGGTCGTGACCGATTACTGGGAGTCCATCCAGGAGAGCCTGGGTGACTTCCTCAGGAGGCCAGGCTTCCAGGAACAGTTTCGGGGAAAGCACATCGGTGACGCGTTCCGGGTGGGCGGCGACGTCGACGGCATCGCGCGGGCCACGATCAGCGTGCGTACGCTCGCCAGAGGAGTGCGTGACGCATCCCGACGGGTCGCCCAGGCCTACTTCGAGGGCGCGAGCTTCTCCGCAACCGCCCCCGTCGAGGACCGTGAGAGCCTTCCGTGGCTGGAGATGCGGCAGCGCGGCGTCATCGAGTGGTTCCTCGCAGAGGACCCCACGGGGTCCGCTGAGATCAACCTCGCCTACATTGACAGCGACCAATTCGGGGAGTTCCTCGTCGGGCCCGAGCGGATGGCGCGAGCGCGGCAGAGGATGGCGCGGCGCGGCGCGGGCCATCTCATGGTGTACGGCGTCGACGGGCCGCGCCTCCGCCACTTCAAGAGGGAGGGCTGGGCGATCGTCCAGGGCGGGGACACGCTCCCGGTCCCGCCGGACGACGTCGCCTCACTCGGCCTGGACGGCGGGGGGATGATGCAGGAGCGGGTGATCCTGGTGGGGAGCATGATCCTCGACGAACGCGTCGACGTCACCAGAGCGTTTACGATCCTCTACGACCGGGACCCCGAGGTGGGCGTCGTCGAGATCGAGTACCTGACCCAGGCTGCCCGGCTGGCTCTGTTGGAGGAGGAGGGCGTGCGCCGCGATCTGGCGGCGGCAGCGGAGGGGGTGGAGGCAGCGCGCGACGACCCTGAGGGTGCCCGTTGGGACGAGGGTGCGAGCGCCGTGGGAGAGGAGGGCCAGGCGCCGCCCGTCGAGGAGGCACGCCTTGATGCGCCCGCGGAGGCGGTCGCAGACGACCAGGCGGGAGTCCCGATGGCCGGAGCAGGCCGTGTGGAGCCTGCCGAGCAGGAGACGGTGCTCTCTACGACCCTCTCGGAGACGTCCTGGACGCGGGTCTGGGGGATTGCTCTGCTCCTCGCATTGGCGACCGCGGCGTTCTTCCTCAAGAGCGTGGCGCTCCGATGGGTGACCCTGGCCGTCACCCTCGTCTACCTCGGATTCATGGACGGCGGGTTTCTTTCCGTGTCCCACATCACGAGTGGAATCTGGGTCGGCGCCGCAGTCTATCTCAGCGACTTGCCACTGCTGCTCGTCGTCGGTTTCACGGCGGTTGCGACGCTCATGTGGGGGAGGGTCTTCTGCGGCTTCCTGTGCCCGTTCGGAGCGGTGCAGGACATCCTGGATCGCGTCGTGCCGAACCGCTTCCAGTGGCGCGTGCCGGCGGGCGTGCACCGGCGGGGCCTCTACGCGAAGTACGTCTTCCTGGCCGTCATCCTCGTTCCTGCCATCGTCGGCAGTCGGGTGAGCCTGTATCAGTACTTCGAGCCGTTCGGCACCGTCTTCTTCATGAGCAGCTCCCTCCTGCTTTGGAGCATCGCGGCAGCGTTCCTGCTGGCGTCCGCGATCGTGCCCCGCTTCTACTGCCGGTACGTCTGCCCGCTCGGCGCCGCCTTGGCGGTGGGGTCGTTGATCTCGTTGAGGCGCATCCGGCGGGTCGAGCACTGCGACTACTGCAAGGTTTGCGAGGAGAAGTGCCCGACAGGGGCGATTCGGGGAGGGGAGATCGACTTCAAGGAGTGCGTGCGCTGCAACATCTGCGAGACCCAGCTGATCGAGCGGGCGGGGGTCTGCGCCCACGACCTCGAAGAGGTTCTGCCACGGCTCGTTCCTCTGCGCATGGGAGGGTCCGCCGGCCGGCCGACCGAGATCCTTTGAGTCCGGAGCGAGCCCCGAAGGAACGACGAAGCCCCCGAAAGGCCAGTGAGACTGCGGAACAGGGCGTCTTTCCGGGGCCCTGCGACTCTTGCGTCACATATGGGGTCGGCCTAACCTCATAGATTGGGAAATTTCGGGAAGCAAGACACTATGAAGACGCTCGTTTCGGCCCCCATCGTGCTGGGCTCCGTGCTTATGCTGGCCGGGCAACCGGCCGGGGACGTTCCCAGCGAGTGGGGTCATGAGCCGGCAGGGCTTCGGGTCCTTTCGGCCTCGGGCCCATCCCACGCGAATCCGAGCCCCGCAACCTATCCCGGCGAGGCCGCGGACCTCACCCCCGCCGAGCTTACGGCCGTCATCCGGCGGTATTGCCAGGTCTGCCACAACGACGTGTTGCTGACGGGCAACCTTTCCATGGAGCCCTTCGCCGTGGAGCAGGTCGAGCAGTCGGCTGAGTCGGTGGAGATCGGGGAGCGGATGATCCGGAAGCTGCGGGCCGGCATGATGCCGCCGCCGGGCATCCCTCGACCCGGACCCGACACCTTGCTGGCTCTAGTCGAGACGCTGGAGCACCGCATCGACTCCACGGCCGCCGAGGATCCGAATCCTGGCATCCGGACGTTTCCAAGGCTCAACCGAGCCGAGTACCAGAGCATGATCTACGATCTCCTGGCGCTCGAAGTGGATGCTGGAGATTGGCTTCCCTTGGACAGCAAGAGCGAGAACTTCGACAATATCGCCGACGCGCAAGCGCTCTCTCCGATGCTCTTGGAGGCGTACCTCAACGCGGCGACCGAGATTAGCCTCCTGGCGGTCGGCGATGCCGGCGCGCCGGCGGTGAACCGGACGTACACGAACCCCGAGTACGTCTCGCAGCATCCGTGGGACCACGTCGAGGGAGCGCCGTTCGGAACCCGTGGCGGGATGGTCGTCGACCACATCTTCCCGGCCGACGGAGAGTACTTCATCGAGATGACCTTCCGTTCCGGGAGCAACTCCCGCCTGCATGATCTCGACGTATCGATCGACGGCGAGAGGGTCGCGACCGTGCCCTTCGAGAACTTCGGCCGTGGAGTCCCGCTTCGAGCCGATCCGGTCTTCATCAGGGCCGGCCAGCATAGGGTCTCCGCAGCCTTTATCAAGCAGTCCGAAGGTCCATACGAAGACCTGATCCGGCCGCACGACTGGTCGCTGGCCGGGGGAGGATCGGGGGGGGCGGGCATCACGACCCTGCCTCACCTGAAGGACCTGGTGATCGGCGGGCCCCGCAACGCCACCGGGGTCTCCGACACACCCAGCCGCAGGAGGATCTTCAGTTGCCGCCCGACGGCTGCGAGTGAAGAGGAGGGCTGCGCCCGAGAGATCATCGCGAACCTCGTGACGAAAGCCTATCGCCGACCGGCCACGACCGAAGACGTCGACGGCTTGATGCTGTTCTACGAGTCCGGCTCTCCGGCGGACACCTTCGAAGACGGGATCCGGCGCGCCCTCGAAGCGATCCTGGCGAGCCCCCACTTCGTGTTCCGGATCGAGCGCGAGACGGACGTGCAGCCGGGAGAGAATTACCTGTTGAGCGACGTCGACCTCGCCAACCGGCTCTCGTTCTTCCTGTGGGGCAGCCCCCCCGACGACGAGCTGCTGTCGATCGCTTCGCAAGGCGAGCTCCGTGCGGACGGAGCGCTCGAGCGGCAGGCGAGGCGGATGCTCGCCGACCCCCGCTCCCAGGCGCTTGGCCCCCGCTTCGTGAACCAGTGGCTGCGGCTACCGGACCTGTACTTGAACCGCCCCGATCCCAACTTCTTCCCGAACTTCGACGAGAACCTCGCCGACGCGATGGTGACCGAGACGGAGATGTTCTTCAACTATCTGGTCCGGGAGGACCGGAGCGTCTTCGAGCTCTACAACGCCGACTACACGTTCGCGAACCAGCGGCTCGCCCGGCACTACGGATTCGAGGACGTGGCCGGTGACCATTTCCGTCGCGTGCAGTCGGAGGCGACCCGGAAGGGCATCTTGGGGCAGGGCAGCGTTCTCGTGCTGACCTCGTTCGCCAACCGAACGTCGCCCGTGCTGCGCGGGAAGTGGGTGATGGAGGTGCTCCTCGGGACCCCTCCGCCCCCGCCGCCGCCAGGGGTGCCGGCTTTGGAGGAGACCGCGGGATCGGCGGACGGAAAGTTCATCACGACCCGCCAGCGCATGGAGATGCATCGGGTGAATCCGGTGTGCAGCTCCTGCCACAAGTTCATGGACCCCATCGGCCTCGCGTTGGACAACTTCGACGTCACCGGGAAGTGGCGGATCCGAGAGAACGGCCAGCCGCTCGACACGCGGGGCGAGCTCTACGACGGGACGCCGGTCGCGAATCCGGGGGAGCTGGTTGACGCACTTCTGGCGAGGCCGATCCCGCTGGTGCGCACCTTCACGCTGAACCTCATGGCGTACGCCATGGGCCGACGCGTCGAGTACCACGACCAGCCGGCGCTCCGCAAGATCGTCAAGGCAGCCGAAGAGGACGCATACAAACTGTCGTCCCTTATCATCGGAATCGTGAACAGCGAGCCCTTCAAGATGAAGCGGGCGGTCGCTGTGGCAGAAGATGCCGAGGCCGAAGGACCCGATCGGCAGTAACCACCACGTACGAGGAGCGTGCAGCGATGCAGTTCATCACTGGGAAGCATCTGTCCCGCAGGACCTTCCTTCAGGGCGTGGGAGTGGGGATGGGGTTGCCGTTCCTCGACGCGATGGTTCCGGCCGGACGCGCGGGACGGCTCTGGGGGAAGAACGGCAGCGGCGCGTCTGCGGCAGACGATCCGATCCGCCTCGTCTGCATCGAGGAGGTGCACGGGCTCGCGGGCTGTAACGAGTGGGCCGCCACACAGCACCTTTTCGCGCCCTCCACGACCGGGCCCGACTTCGAGCTCCTGCCCGACAACGCGCTGAGCCCCTGCGCGGACTTCCAGGACTACATGACCATCGTCAGCAACACGGACGTGCGCATGGCGGAGGCGCTGGCTCCTCCTGAGATCGGCGGCGACCACTTCCGCTCGAGCGCCGTGTTCCTGACGCAGTCCCACCCCAAGCAAACCCAGGGCTCGGATCTGTGGGTCGGGACGTCGCTCGACCAGATGTACGCGCAGCGCTCTGGTCAGGACACGCCGTTGCCGTCGATGCAGTTCTGCATCGAGAACCTCGATCAGAGCGGTGGCTGCACCTACAACTACTCCTGCGCCTACACGGACTCGATCAGCTGGGCAGCCCCCAGCGAGCCGCTGCCGATGATCCGCGACCCGCGGGTCGCCTTCGACATGCTCTTCGGCACGGGCGGGACCCCGGAGGAGCGCGCGGCGAGGCGCAAGAGTCGCCGCAGCATCCTCGACTGGATCATGCACGAGGTGGAGGGGCTCGAAAGGCAGTTGGGCCCCCTCGACCGCGTGCGCATGGAGCAGTATGTGAACAACGTGCGCGAGATCGAGCGCCGGATCGCGATGATCGAGGAGCGCAACACATCGGGCGAGGCTCGTGAGCTGCCGGAGGCCCCGGCGGGGGTGCCCGACGAGTTCCGGCAGCACACGGAGTTGATGTATGACCTGCAGGTGCTCGCGCTCGAGACGAACATGACCCGCATCACGAGCTTCAAGCTCGGCCGCGATGCCAACAACCGTGCGCACCCGGAGAGCGGGTCCGACAGGCCGTTCCATCCCGCGTCGCACCACGGCGGCAAGGAGGAGGCGATCTTGGAGTTCAACAAGATCTGCAAGTACCGGATGGCGACGCTGCCGTACTTCCTCGAGAAGATGAAGAACACGATGGAGGGCGATCAGAGCCTGCTCGACAAGACGATGATCATCTGGGGGTCGCCGATGTCCGACGCCAACCTCCACAACCACCGGCGCTGCCCGCTCGTGCTCTTCGGCCGGGCCAACGGGCAGCTGGAAGGGAACCTCCACCTCAAGGCGCCCGAGGACACACCGATGGCAAACGTCATGCTGACGCTCTTGCACAAGCTCGGGATGGACGACATCACCGGGTTCGGAGACTCCAACGGCGACTTCTCGCTCAACTATACCGGCGGCGTCGCGGACGAACTCACGAACGGCTAGGGACATGGCAAAGACAACGCTGCAGAAGCCTCGCGGTCCGGTAGGCTCGCTGGCGGCTCTGGGGCTCGCCGTTCTGCTCGCGGCTCACGCTCCGCCCGAGTCCCCGGTCGCGGATGCCGCCATGCGGGGGGAGACGGACCTGGTCCGGTCGCTCCTCTCCGAAGGCGCCGACGTGAACGCCGCGCAAGGCGACGGGATGACCGCCCTGCACTGGGCGGCCGAGCGCGGCAACGCCGAAATGGCCGAGATCCTGATCTACAGCGGGGCGAACGTGCACGCCGTGACCCGCATCGGTCAGTACACTCCCCTGCATCTGGCCAGCGGGTCCGGGAGCGACCGGATCGTCGGCATGCTGATCGACGCCGGCGCCGATGTGTCGGCCGGGACGACGAACAGCGGCGCAACGCCCCTGCACCTGGCAGCGGCAGCCGGGAATCCGGGGTCGGTGGCCCTGCTCGCCAACCACGGCGCCGATGTGAACGCCCGGGAAGGCGCGTGGCAACAGACGCCCCTGATCTTCGCCGCCTCCTTGAACCGGGTAGAGGTGATCGAGGAGCTGCTCGACCGGGGCGCGGATCCATCCATTGCGAGCGAGGCGATGGACCTCGAGCTGCTGAGCAAGCTCGACGAGGCGGCGGCCGAGCGCTACAAGGGAGCCCTCTCCGGCTTCGAGGACGAGGGGCAACAAACGACGCTCGCCTCGCTGACGGTCTCCGACGCCCGGGTCGGGGTGCAGCCTCGGGTCCGCACGCCCGGCGAAATGGCGGCGGCGACCCTGGCGGCTCGGAAGGTCTACGAGACCGATGAGATCCCGACGGAGCCCGAGGGCGACGACGACCCTCCTGGGGATGACAACATCAGGCATCAAGGGGGCCTCACCCCCCTCCTCCACGCCACGCGCCAAGGACACACGGAAGCCGTCGAGGCGCTGCTGGACGGGGGTGCCGACATCAACCAGGTCAGCGCCGGTGACGGCACGAGCCCGCTGCTCATGGCGACGATCAATGGCCAGTACGATGTGGCGCTCCTGCTCATCGAGAGGAGGGCGGACCCGAACATCACGTCGGAGCTGAACGGGATCGCTCCACTCTGGGCGGCGATCAACTCGCGCTGGCAGCCCCGTACCCGGTTCCCGCAGCCGCAGGAGCAGGGCCGGCAGCACTCGTCGTACCTGAGCGTCATGAAGGCGCTTCTCGAGGCAGGCGCCGATCTGAACGCCCGGACGACGAAGCATCCATGGTACATGGTGTATACCGGATGCGGAAACGGGAACTGCGGGCTCGTGAACACGTGGGGCGCGACCGCATTCTGGCGCGCCGCCTACGGAACGGACGTGGAGGCCATGAGGTTGTTCGTCGAGTACGGTGCGGATCCGCACATCGCGACGATCAAGCCGCCGCCGAGGCGCCGCTTCAGCCAGGACCAGGGGGGGAATCAAGGGCCCGGCGAGCTGACGGACTCCGCACGCACGGCTCGCCTCACCCAGCCGTGGTTCCTCCGGTCGGAGTTCAAGCCCAAGAAGGAGAGGGACGCCGAGGCGAAGCAGAACCTGGTCGCTCCGACCGACCCCTACGACCGAACGGGAGGGATGGAGGACCAGTCCGGCCTGGCGCTGATTCCGGAAGGAGGGCCGGGGGTCTATCCCATCCACGCGGCCTCGGGCGTCGGATACGGCGAGGGCTATGCGGGCAACGCACACAGGCATGCCCCCGGAGGCTGGCTAGGGTCGGTGAAGTACCTGATTGAAGAGCTGGGCGTGGACGTGGACCTGAGGGACCACAACGGCTACACGGCGCTGCACCATGCGGCCGCCCGGGGAGACACGAAGTTGATCCAGTACCTGGTGGACATGGGTGCGGACGTGATGGTGGTGAGCCGGGCCGGGCAGACGACGGTGGATATGGCGAACGGGCCAGTGTCCCGGGTCTCGCCCTACCCCGAGGCGATCGCCCTCTTGGAGAGCCTCGGAGCGACCAACAACCACAACTGCAAGTCCTGCTGACGTAAGACCGCTCCGGCGGGTTCCGCGGAGCGGGTCGCAAGACGTGAAGCGGCGCTAGCGGCCCGAGGCCACCAGCGCCGCTTCACGTTCAGCCGAGTGCGACCGAGCCGGCTGGACGGAAACGGTGTCCGGCGAGAGCTCCAGCCTCGAGGGGTCTTCCGGCTTGCGGAAGGCTCGATGGCAGCTGGTACAGGCCCGCTGCACGCCCGTTACGCCCTCCTCGACCGCCCCGATGTCTCCCGCGTAGACGGCATCCACCAGACCGCTTGCGGCGCTCTGGAGACGCTCCCAGGCTTCGCGGAACCCCTCCTCGTCCTCCCAGATCTCGTTCATGGCGCGGGTGTCATCCCCGCCCGAACCCTCCGGAAAGACATCGGCCGCCATCACGGCGAGCCGATGCAGCGCCGTGGCATGGGCCAGAATGTGGCTCCGATACTCGACCTCGTCGTCCACAATGGCGATGACCGCGTCTCGGTGCGCCTCCAGCCCTTGCATGACCTTCTGACGGTACTCGATCGCCGCCGAGAAGCCATCCTGCGCCCGGGCTCCGGTCGGAGAAAGCAGGACGAAGGAGCCCAGAAGGGCCGCCGACACGAACCTCGTCGATGGAAGCGTCACGGTCTTTTCTCCCCCCTGATTGGCTGGTTGTCCGCCTGTCTCCCTAAACTAGGCGCCCGTCGTCGACCCGTCATTCTCCGGATCCGGCCTTCCCCTCCGGTCCGTATCCCATTGATGAATTGCGCCTGCCCCGATATTCGGTTTATATTCGGTTTCAGTGGAACGACAAAAAACCGAAACGTGATGAGCCTTCCGAACCCGTCAGCCAACGGCGCCAACGACGGGCGCCCCCGCGAGCTTCACCGCCAAAGGCTTCGCCCGCTGAGGTCCCCTGCCCCGGTTCAGGTCCGGACCGACTCCGACGGCCTGCCCACCGAGTTGCACCGACGTGGAAAGCGGCTTCGGGTGATCGCGGTGCGGGAACACTGGAGGATCAACGACGAGTGGTGGCGCAAACCCATATCGAGGGAGTACTTCGCCCTGGTTCTCGAGGACGGACGCCCTATCATTCTCTTCCGGGACTTGATGGCCGGGGGGTGGTACGGCCAGTGAAGGTCCTCCGGATTCGCCGGGCCGCTCGCAAGGGAGACAGGGTCCTGGTGCATGCCGAGGGCCAGGAGCCTTTCGAGCTCGCCCGGGACGTCATCGAACGATCAGGGATCCGGGTGGGTGTCGAGCTGGGATCGGTCGACCTCGCTCGTTTACGAGAAGACGACACAAAATGGCGCGTCCGCCAGACCGCACTTCACCTGCTATCGTATCGGCCGAGAGCCGAGCATGAGCTCCGCGCCCGACTCCGGGCGAAGGGCTTCCCTCCCGCCCTCGTGGAATGGTGTATCCATCGATTGCGGGAACTGGGGCTCCTCGACGACCGAGCCTTCGCTTCGGCACACGTGCGCAGTCGGATGCGCCTGCGCCCGCGGGGACGCTCCAAGTTGAAGGAGGAGCTGCGCCAAAAGGGTGTGGTCGCCCACATCGCCGACGAGGTGATCGCGGAGGCCTTTCTCGAGGAAGAGACCTCGGAAGAGGCGCTGGCCATGGAGGCGGCCCGCAGCTGGGTCGAGCGCCAGGGCCGAGTCGTCGCAAGGGCCCTTTCGTCCGACCGCTTTTCGGAGGAGCGGGAGAGGAGTCGGCGCCGGCTCCACGCCTTGTTGAGCCGCCGAGGCTTCGACCCCGACGCCATTCGCTCCGCCCTGGCGGCGGCAGTAGAGAGGGCGGCCGAGGTGTAGCTGGCTGGAGCCTCCGACCTCGTTGCGCATCTCCTTCAATCCATCTCGGATGCCCTTCGTTATGTCCTCAGGTACGGCGTAGTGTCAGGAGCGGATCAGGAGGTGGAGTCACGTTTTCGCGACGTAGGCCTCTTGGTCCACAGGCTCCGTACTGGGATGAGCACGGGTTGGTGCTCCGGGCCAAGCCGGCTGGCTAGGAGCAGTGGATCCAACGGCTCTTCATCCACGGCAAGCGCAGGGAATTGGGCCTGGGTCCCGTTCGCCTCGTGACGCTGGCCGAAGCCGGTGAGGCGCACTGGCCAACCGCAGACCGGCCCGTGCGGGCGGCGGTCCCATGGCGACACGGCGTATTTCCCTACCGACATTCGATCGGACCGGCGATCGACGCGAGGTGTGACGCGGTACTCGAGCCTCGGCTTGCGCGAGCCTGCCGCGAGGGCTCTGTACGCGTACCTTAGGTGGCGATGCGTGTTTCCCTCTTCGTCACGTGCCTCGGCAACCGCTTCTTCGCCGACTCGGCGGTTGATGCGGTGCGCCTCCTTCGCTCCGTCGGTGTGGAGGTCGAGTTCCCGGAGGCTCAGACGTGCTGCGGGCAAGCCGCATGGAATGCCGGGCATCTTGCGGAGGCGCGCCAGATGGCGTCGCATACGGCGGAAGCGTTCGCCCAGTCGGAATACGTGGTGCTCCCCTCGGGAAGCTGCACCGCCATGCTCCGACACGCCTACCCTGACCTGCTGGGATCGCAGGAACTTGCCGGGCGCGCCTACGAGCTGGCGGAGTTCGTGGTGGATGTGCTCGGCATGACCGAGCTGGGACGTGGCCTCGAGGGGAGGCGCCTGGCCTACCACCATGGGTGTCACGCGCTCCGGGAACTCGGCGTGAAGGAGCAGCCGATCAGGCTTCTCCGGGCGGGGGGGGCCGAGGTCGTGCCATGGGAGATGGATGAGGAGTGCTGTGGCTTCGGAGGGTTCTTCTCCGTGAAGGTTCCGGAGGTTTCGGTGGCTATGGCGGATCAGAAGCTCGACACGCTTCCCGCCGTCGACACCGTCGTCTCGACAGACGGGGGATGCCTGCTCCACCTCGGCGCTCGCGCCCGCAGGCGGGCTTCACCCGTTGCGTTCCGGCCACTGGCTTCGCTGCTCTGGGAGGCTCGTAGTGGAGGTACATAGCCGCGAGTACGGTACGCGTGCCCGCCGTATCATCGTCGAGACTCCTCACGTTCGAGAGGCCGTCACGGCGGCGACTCGCACCTTCGACGCCAACCGGCGAGCTGCGTTCGACGGCCTCCAGACCGAGGCGTTGAGGCGGTGGGCGGAGCAGGTGAAGAGTCATGCGCTGACACGGCTCGACCGGTACCTCGAGCAAGCGGAGGGCCAACTCCTCGGGCGAGGGGCCCTCGTCCACTGGGCCGACACGGCGCAGGATGTCCACCGTATCCTCGAGAAGATCTCGGCAGAGCACGGGGTCCGTCGAGCCGTGAAGGGCAAGAGCATGCTCAGCGAGGAAGTCGGAGTGAATCCTTGCCTCGAGCGCCAAGCGGTCGAAGTGTTCGAAACGGACCTGGGCGAGTACATCATCCAGCTCCTCGGCGAGCCGCCCAGCCACATCGTGGGTCCCTCGATTCATAGGAGTCTGGAGGACACTCGCGGGCTCTTTCACGAGCGGCTCGGCTGCGACGCCGATGCGTCGCCCGAACAACTCGCAGGCGCTGCACGAGAGGTCCTTCGCGAGGCTTTTCTCACCGCCGAGCTCGGAATCAGCGGGGGCAACTTCCTGGTCGCTGAGACGGGCTCGATCGTGCTCCTCGAGAACGAGGGGAACATCCGGCTGGCCACCTCGCTTCCGCAGGTCCACGTGGCGCTGGTGGGGATCGAGAAGGTGCTCCCCCGCTGGTCTGACCTCGCGACCTTCCTACAGCTGACCTCGAAGTCCGCCACAGGCCAGCCCGTAGGGACGTTCGTATCGATCATCCAAGGCCCGGGTGGCCGGTCGGGCGGAGAGCCGGACGGCCCCGAGGAGTTGCACGTCGTCCTCGTCGACAACGGGCGGACGCGGCTGTTGGCGGATCCAAAGGCGTGGGAGGCTCTCCGATGCGTGCGATGCGGAGCGTGCCTGAACATCTGCCCCGTGTATCGGCAGACCGGAGGGCACGCCTACGGCTATGTGTATTCGGGGCCGATCGGAGCCGTCGTGAGTCCTGCGCTCGTGGGCTGGGAACACGCGCTCCCACTCCCCTTCGCATCTTCGCTCTGCGGCGCCTGTTCCGATGTTTGCCCGGTTCGGATCCCGATCCCCGAGCTGATTCACACCTGGCGCACCCGTGCCGTCGAGGGGCGTCGGACGGGCGGGATCGACCGGCTCCTCCATCGACTGTGGGCGTTCGCGGCCATCCGCCCTGCGCTCTTCAAGACGGTGGAGCGATGGCTCGGCCGGCTGCCGGCGGGCGTGCTGAGCCGGCTTCCCGTGATCGTCGAGTGGAGCAAGGGACGCGAGCCACCGCGTCCCGATGGACCGACGTTTCGAGAGCTGTGGCAGGAGGGTATCGAATGACTCGAGATGCTCGCGAGCGCATCCTGGAGCGGATCCGACGGGCCAACCGCACGCGGGAGATTCTGCCGCATCCGGGTCCGCTGCCCTCCTCGTTGGAGCCCCCTCCACCCTTGAGCGGGGATGTGGAGGTCGGGCCCGTACCGGCGTTCGCGGAACGCTTCCGAGCGTCGGGAGGAGAGGTGGTTCGCCTGCCTCCCGACCGTGACCCGGTTGCGGCTTGGTTGACAGAACTCGGCCAGCCCCTCGAAACGGTGTCGACGTGCGCCGACGTGCCTCGACACCTTCGGCCCGACCTCCCGTCCGCCGAGCCCACCAAGGCGACCTTGGGCGTGTGCATGGCGCTGGGTGCGGCCGCCCAAACCGGGTCGCTCCTTCTTTCGTCGGTAGCTGGACGACGGCCCCAATTGCTCACCCCCGTGCAGCTCGTCTGGGTGCGGGCGTCGGACGTGCGGGCGACGCTCAACGAGGCGCTCCTGTGCTGTCGGGAAGAGCTCGAGGACCTGCCGGCCGTGCTCGCGCTTCACTCGGGGCCGAGCAAGTCGGCGGACATCGGGCAGATCATCGTAACCGGAGTCCACGGGCCCGGCCGGATCATCGCGGCGATCCTCGACGAACCCGTGGGGCGCGCCGGACCGAATCCCGGCAGCGAGCTGAAGCCGGACGTCACGGCCCGGCACGAGGATCGGCCGGAGCCGATGTCCTAACCGGGGCCTGAGCCGGGCCCCTCGGCACCCTCCCCGAACCGGTTGAGCCCGAGGGTCGTCCGACGGCGGCATCACCGGCTCACCCGGAAGATCCGCCGGATCACGGCCTCGTAGAACGCTCGACGGTCGCGCTCGATGTCGCACTCCCCGTGGCGATGGTCGACAACAGTGCTACCGGCCGTGAGGGCGCATCGACCTCCCGGCTGTCTTCGACCCCCCCCTCCGGCCTATCCGACCGTCAGTCGCACGCTCCATCTCCCGCCACGCTCCGCAGGGCCCCCAGCTCGGCGCTCACCGCGTCACGGGCGCGACTCTCCGACCAGTTCCAGCTTCTCCAATCGGCTCGCCGTTCAGGCCCCCACCGTTGCAGGAGCCGGTCCGCAACCTCGCAGCGTCCCTCTTCCGGCAGCTCGCCGAGACGCGATACCACGATGGGCGCGGCGTCGCTTCCCAAGGAGCCCAGGTACTCCACGTCCAAGTCCGCTCCCAACTCCTCGATCCGGTCGAGATTGCTCCGGGCGACGTGCTCGGCCGGGTTCAGGATCTGGAGGGCCCCCACCAGGGCGAATGCCGTGGCCAGAGCTCCGAAGGCGAACGGATCCCTGTGGCCGCGAAGGACGGTGGCGCCGAACCAGAGGACGATCACCGTCAGCCACGCGAGCACGGCCGTCGCGATATAGCGGTGCTCGGTCATGCCGTACGCAGCCTGATACGCGAGCATCCGTTGGATGGCGGAGGCCACGATGGCGAGCAGCAGAAGGAGGTGCAGGCCAGCCAGGCCGCTGAAGACCGAGCGTGCCCTACGGCTAGGGTCCTTGAGCAGGCCGTCGGCTGTCAGAAGCCATGGAACCGAGAGGGCGACGGCCGCCACGAGCTGGGAGAAGCCCGCACGAGCGTAGGCTGCGTAGGTCAGTCCGGGCGTGACCTCGACCCATTCAGAGCCTCCGAAGAGGTAGCGGAACTGCACGGTCACGAACCCAAGGAACAGCAGGTCCACCAGACCGAGCGCAGTGGCCACCTCTGGGATCGCGAAGGACGGACTGGCTCGCTTGAACTCCCGCATCCCGTCGAGGCGGGTTCCGGACGAGAAGCCGACAAGGTATCCGCAGGCCAGCCAAGACAGGACCGCCACCCCCATCACATGCGAGCCCAAGTCTTCGAGGTCGATCCTCACCAGGTCTTCGACGATTCCCGCGAACACCGGATCGGCCGAGATGAAGAGCGCTCCGAACACGACCAAGGGGAGCCCCGCGAGCACGAGGCCGACGATCGCCGCCTGGGCCACCCGTCGCGCGGTCCCCCGGGACGTGCCGGTCCCGACCCCTTCCCGTTTGTCCCGGGTGAACAAGTGCAGGCCTCCAAACGCGGAGCGAAGCCCCGCTCCCACCACGGCTTCCAGCACCTCGGTGACACCGGCGCGGCGGACCCACGCGCGACCGCCGTGGAGCGCGGGCAAGGCGAAGGCGGTGCAGGCCGCGACAAAGGTGCCTAGGCCGAGGAGCTCGGAGCCGCGCCACAGGAGGGCGGCACCGGTGAAGACGCCCACCGAAATCCAGGCGGACGCCTCGCGACTCAGGGGCGATCCGCCGCTTCGCGACACGATCCGGACCGAAGCGGCGAGCCCCACGAACAGAAGGAAGATGTTGAGCCCGGGGGCTTCGGGGGCTCGCAGCAGGTGGTCTCCGGCCACCCCCATCCCCGCACCCGCGGCGAGAATGGCGGCTACCGGCAAGGAGCGTTCGCTCATGTACCTGCCCTCCGTTCCTGCGTTGCGGGAGCCGACCCGGCCTCGGCTCTCCGCGACAGGGCGCCGAAGCGGCGATCTCGAGTGGTGAACTCACGGACGGTATCCGCGAGCTCGTCCCCCCCGAAGTCGGGCCACAGGGTGGGGGTGAAGAAGAGCTCCGCGTAGGCCGACTCCCAGAGAAGGAAGTCGCTCAGACGCTTTTCTCCTCCTGTGCGGAGGAGCAGGTCCACGCTACGCGTTCCGGGCGGCGCGTTGTGCGCGAGTGCGAGAGCCCGCCCGAAGGACTCACGAGAAGGGGTCGTGGTCCCGGCCAGGAGTGCGGCAGCCCCAAGGACCGCCTCCCGAGCCGAGTAGTCGACCGCGAGGCGCAGGTGCAACGTGGACCCCGATCTTGTGCGGGCCTCGACAGCCTGGATCCGGCTTCTGAGGGCATCGGGTAGGCGGTCCCGGCGCCCGATGACGCTGAGCCGCACGTTGTTCTCGGCCAGGCGGTCACACTCTGAGCGGAGATGGGACCGGAGCGTACGCATAAGGTGGTCCACTTCGGCGCGGGGGCGGCGCCAGTTGTCCGCCGAGAACGCGTAGAGCGTCAGTGTCGTAATCCCGAGGTCGGGGGCTGCCTCGACCGTGCGGCGGACCGCCGTGGCTCCGGCCACGTGACCCGCACGCCGGGGCCGACCCCGGCTTCGAGCCCATCGGCCGTTTCCGTCCATGATGATGGCGACATGGAATGTGTCACGGTCCGAGTCCACTTCTGCGGCGACCCTCCGCGCTGAAGTCGAGGCCAGTGCACGCATCCTTAAAGTACTTTTATTCATAGAGTGCATCTCCGAACCAAGGGCCGGTGCCTCAAGAAGAGACGCACCGGCCCGGGAACCTCTTACTCCCGAATCCTCCCGATCAACGCTTCCATGTGATCGAGGTACCTCTCCAGCGCTTCTCGGCCTGCAGACGTCAGTCGATACTCGGTCCTGGGAAGCCGACCCTCGAAGGATTTTTTCACCTTGAGATACCCGCCCTCCTCCAGCCGTCGGGCGTGCACGCTCAGATTGCCGTCCGACGTTGCGATCCTCTCCTTGAGCTCGTTGAACGTGAGAGAAGATTCCACGGCCAACGCACTGACGATGCCGAGGCGGACCCGCCCATGGATGAGGCGGTCGAGTTCCACCGGATTGGCCTGGCGTGCTCGGAGCGTGCCACTCACAGATCCTCGAACCGGTGGAGGGGCGGGGCCCTTCCTCGGGGCCCTAGCACCCTCAGCCACCGTGCCTCCTTGCGATGTTCATCCCGAACAGGATGTGTAGTCCCCCGAATCCTCCGGCCAACGCGAGGTTCGCGGCGGCGGGAGTCGCGAACAGGGTGAACATCCCCAGAACCATGAAGCACATCCCCATGACGGGGATCACCTTGACGGAGAAGGTCCCGGCCGTGACCACAGCGACACCGTACAGAAGCAGCCACGTACCGGGTATGAGCCCGTCGGCTCCCCCGAGCCAGAGCACCACCGTCAACACCGCTCCGGCCACGGACGGAGGAAGAAAGCTCAGCAAGAACTTCCGGCCCGCCCCCGAGAGCACCGGCAGTCCGGCACGCCTCGCCTTCCGGTGGATGGCCCACCCGCCGACCGTGATGGCGACGACGGCTTCGACCATCCACACCAGAAGCCACCCTTGAGTTGTGGGCCGACCCGCAGCCAGCGCCGCAGCAAGCAACGCCGTAATCCCCATCCCGACACCGCCCCATCCCGGGACCGCGGTGAAGGCGTGGCCCCGTTCCATCGTGCGCCGAATGAAGCGCAGGTCCTCCATCGCCCGGTCTCCGAGTGCGGTCGGGTCCGGACTCTGCTTCGCCTGAGAGAGTCGCGTCATGGTGAGTGCAATGTGATGGCGTGTATTGGCATTGTCAAGTACTTTATTTTACAAAGATACATCATCGCGACAAGAGAGCCAGGCGGCCCCCGACCACGGCCCATATCTGACCTTTGTCGCGTGCGAGAGGCACGGCATCCAGAGCGGAAGCAAGGTCGGGCATGTACCGGTCAGGCGGAGGAGAACCGGGCGGTGCATCTTTTCGGAAGTGGTCTGGTACTAAGGCTGGACCATTTCGCGTGGTGACACACAACGTCGAACGGCGGGGACCGAGAAGGGAGAAGTGGAAGCACTCGTACATGAAGTCGCCGCATGGCTCGAGTCCATCGGGTCTTGGGCGTACCTGCTCGCGCCTCTGGCGATGACCCTGATCGCCATCCTCCCCGTCCCGGCCGAGTTTCCGGCTGTGCTGAACGGCATGATGTTCGGCCCAGTCCTCGGAACTCTCTTCACGTGGGGGGGAGCCCTGGCCGGCGCTCAGATCAGCTTCGAGCTGGCACGGAGGTTCGGACGGCCCCTCGCCGAGCGATTCGTCCCCGAAAGGTCTCTCAGGAAGGCGGACGGCATCGTGCTCGAGGCGGACTGGTGGGGCCTGCTGCTCCCCAGATTCATCCCCCTCATCGCGTTCACCGCACTCAATTGGGGTGCGGGCCTCACCCCGGTGCGGCGGAGCGGGTTTTTCTGGACGACGGCGGTCGGCATCTTTCCAGGCGCATTGGTATTCACGATGTCGGGGGCCGGGCTCCCGTTCCTCCTCGAGCGCTTTCCAGCCGCCAGCTGGGTGATTGCCGGGCTGATCACGGCTTATGGAGGGCTTCGCCTCTATCGGAAGAACTCAGCCCGACGCTCCGGAACTCCCGAGGCGGGCTCTCCATCCGCGTTAGCGGGTTAGTGTGGGTCTGGCCAAGCCTACCTATGCGCCTCCAAGGAGTGAGGCCCAACCTCGAGCATATAGGTCGATCGGGCGAGCCAAGTAACCGGGGTACTCTCCCTTCGCCGCCGCCGCTCTCCCGGAGATCAGCTCCACGACCGCCACCGCGTCCGTGCCTTCGTAGAGCACCTCCCCGTCAGGGGCCACGGCCAGCGAAGGGCCGCCGATATCCACACCCAACTCCGGCCGAGGGCGGTTGACCGAAAGGAGATAGGTCTCCGCCATGACGGCGTTGGCCGTGAGGACGAGCCGCCATCGCTCGTACGTCTCTCTGGGCGTGGCGCGGGGGACTAGGAGGAGCTCGGCGCCCTGGCTTCGAAGGAGCTGGGGGCCCTCGGGGCGATTGATGTCGGAGCAGATCTGCACCCCCACGGTGATCCCGGGCCCCGGCATTGCCAGAGGTGGCTCGGTGCCCGGCACATAGTGCGACGTCTCCCAGTAGCCCTCCTCTTCCGGCAGATGAACCTTCCGGTAGCAGCCAAGCTCCTCTCCGCTCGAGTCGTACAGAATCGCCGTGTTGTGCCTCTCCCCTGTCTCCGCGTCCTCGACAATGGCGCCACCCAAGAGGGCGATGCCCACCTCCCGGGCCGCCTCGGCCAGAATGCGCTGCCGCCCGCCGCCCGGCGGCTCGGCGTCCTCGGGCCGTGCGGTCCTGCTCGCAGGAGACCAAGGGTTCAGCGGAAGTTCGGGAAGGACCGCGAGGCGCGCCCCGAGCGCAAGCGCTTCACCCAGGCGCTCTCGAAGCAGAGCACCTTCCGGATTGGCGTGGAAGACCTCGGTCACCAGCGCAACCAAGACGCGCTCGTCCATGCTGTCTCCTTCCGGATCTCAGATAGTTGGCGCGAAGAAGAGCGGCCCGGAGGCCGAAACCTCGGTGCGGACGGCACAGTTCAACATCGCCCCCACCGCGCTCACGGCCACAGCCGGCTCGTCGTAGAGCACGCCGCCCCAGGCCGCCAGGCCCCAACCGGTCCGGGTAGGCACGCAGGCGACCCGCCTCGATCCCGGCCCGGTACTCACGCAAGGGATCGGCCGGATCGCAGGCCGTGAACGGGGTCGGCGGGCGTGGGCATGAGCGTGCTCGCCCACGATACGACCGGTCTCCCGACCGAGAACTCCACCGACTCGCCCACGCGCCAGGCGAGAGCCAGACGATCCACCCGATGCCTCCATACCACGTGCTCTCCCTCGCTCACCGCCCAGTCGAGCGCCAGCCAGCTGACGGAAACGGTCGGAACGATCGCCACCGCCCCCGTCCCGAGCACGCGTTTCTCGCTGAGCTGGAGGGTATGCTCGTACCCGACGTCGAGGCCGAAGGGGCCCACCGACGGAGTCCACATCAGTCGAAGGCGCTGGAAACCCGAAAACCAGACTCGCTGACCGGACTCTCGCCCGCCCTGCTGAAGAGCTTGCGGTAGTACGCGGAGAGGTCGGTCGTCTGGGCAGGGAGAGGGGCCGACCCGACGGTGAGGCACGCGACCGTCGCGATCAGGAGCCGCAGCGTGTCACCCCCTTCCCTGTTGGCGGCGCGGCGCTCTCCGATGACCCCTCCGCCTCCCTGGCGCCTGAGTCCCTCATGCCCTTTCGTCCGACGCGACCTGCCCGTCCACCAGCCTCACTCGACGCCGCGCCCTCTCCATCACGCGGGGGTCGTGGGTCGAGAAGAGGAAGGTCGTGTCATGCTCCCGATTCAGCCGCTCCATTACGTCAAGCAGCGCATCGCTGGTGCGGGAGTCCAGGTTCGCCGTCGGCTCGTCGGCGAGGACGAGCGTCGGTTGTCCGACAACCGCCCGTGCCACCGCGACGCGTTGCTGCTGACCCCCGGAGAGCTTCCTCGGCTTCCGATCCTCCAATCCCTCCAGTCCGATCTCCTCGAAGAGCTCCCTCACGCGGCGGCGGCGCTCCTCGGTCGCGACCCCGCGAAGCAGAAGGGTGAACTCGGCATTCTCGAGAGCGGAGAGAACGGGAAGCAGGTTGAAGGCCTGGAACACGAACCCGATGCGCTCGAGCCTGAGGCGTGCGAGCTCCTTGTTCGAGAGGCTCATGATCTCCCGGTCCCGGATCCAGATGCGTCCTCTGGTGGGGCGCGTCAGCCCACCCAGCATGTTCAGGAGGGTCGTCTTCCCCGAGCCCGAGGGGCCCGCCATCGTCATGAAGTCTCCCTCGCGTACCTCGAGCGACACCCCTCGGACCGCCTCGACGGGCTCGGGGTCCTGGGGATAGACCTTCCAGACGTCCTCGGTACGCACTGCGACATCGACCGCCGGCATCGAGCTCTCCTTCGTCATTCGAATTTCAGCGCCTCCCCTACGTCGATCCGCGTGGCTTGATGCGCGGGATAGATGGACGCCGACACACCGACGATCGCAATGGATACGAAGCTCTGCAGCACGTGCACGATCCTGAACTCCGGCACGATCACCGGATCGATGACGATGCCGGAAAAGGTGAAGTCCTCTTCCATGAGGAAGGAGAAGTCCAATCCGTCGCTGAAGAATCCCCAGGTCACGGCTGCTCCCACGATCATCCCCGCGATCCCGGCCAGCGCCGTGAGCAGGAGGCCCTCGACGAACACGATCAGGCCGGTCTCGGCCGGAGTGAGGCCGAGGGCCTGCAGAACACTGAATTCCCGCTTCCGATAGAGCACCGACATGAGGACCGTGTTCAGTACGGCCAGGGCCACGATGGCGAAGAGGATGCCGTGAAAGATGAAGTCCCCGTAGTCGTCGATGCGCACTGCGGCGGCCAGCTCGGGATACGCCTCCCGCCAGCTCAGCACGCGAATGTCGTCTCTGTCGAGGTCGACCTCAAGACGGGCGACGACCTCGGGGACGATCCGGCTGCGCGGCAAGATCGCTCCGACCGTGGTCACCGCTCCGTCGGCCCTCAACCAGGAGCGAGCCATCGAGATGGGAATGTGCACCAGAGCCTCGTCCACGTCACGCAGGCCCGTACGGAAGATCCCCACCACGCGCACCAGCTGACCCTCGATGTCTCCGGCCGCCGACTGGGCGGTGAGGACGAAGCGGGAGCCGAGCGAGAGCTTCAGCCGTTCGGCCATGCCGGCCCCAACGTAGGCCGCCAGGCGGTCGTCGACCTCTAGGTAACGGCCCTCGACGAGCTTCTCCACGGCTTGCGAAAAGCCGGGTTCGATCGATGGGTCCACGCCCTGGATCACCGCCGGGATCGCCGAGAGAGCCGAGCTGGCGAGTCCGCTCGTGGAAAGGCGCACCGTGGTCGCGACCGGAGCCAGCGGTCCTTCCAGCCCCTCCAGGGCGGCCAACGAGGCTCCCGTCTGGCTCTCCGAAAGCCGGTCGTCGAGGCTCCCGCTCTCCCGGTGGCCCGGTGCCTGAATCAACACATGCCCGGCACCCATTCGGACCCCGACGGTGATCCAGTCTTCGTGCGCGCCGTCGGCCAGCGAGCGTGAGAACACGAGGAGGGCGAGGCCCAGAGCCATGGCCGAGGCCGTGAGAATGCTCCGTCTCGCCTCACGGAGCACGCCGCGCGCGGCCAACCGGAACAGGGTCCCTGTGGGCTTCATGTGTCGGCCAGTGCGTCGGCCGGCAGCACTCTCACGGCCCGGGCCGCCGGAAAGAACGCCGCCAGGATGGTGGTGAGCAGAAGGCCGACGGCGCTGTAGAACGAACCGTCGAGCGTGTAGTCGGCGCGCAGCACCGGGCGAATCACGGATCCGGCCATGGTGAAGTCACCGAACAGGTCGGACAAGTCGGGCGGGTGACTGTGGAGCCAGTAGAGCACCGGGATCGAGAGAGCGATTCCCACCGCGAGCGCCAGGACGCCTAGGATCAACCCCTCGCAGACCACGGTCAGGGCCACCCTCGAGGGTGGGGTGCCGAGGGCTCGCACCACCGCGAACTCCCGACGGCGCTCGTACCCGCTCAAGAGCATCGTATTCGCCACGCCGAAGATCGCCATGCCGAAGACGATGCCGACGATCACGCTGTTGACCGCGCTCGTGAGGTTGGCGTACTCCGCGAGCTCCGCCCGAAAGACGGTCCAGGGCCGCGGCCAGATCGGATAGCCGAGCTCTCGCGAGCGCACGGCCATGGCGAGTGAGTCGCCGAGAGCCCCCGCGCTCCAGGGATCGTCGACCGACGCGGCCACCTCGTGCACCCGGGTCTCCGGCATCGCCAAGAGTTCTTGCAGCGAGTGGATGGGCAGAATCGCAAGGGATCCGTCGAGGCCTGCCATTCCCGTGTGAAACACGCCGCTCACCGAATACAGGTCGTTTCCGAGAGAGCCGTCGCTGGCGGGCGCCACGAGGACGACCTCGTCGCCCGGCGCGAGCCCCAGGAGGTCAGCCATGTCCCGCCCGACGAAGATCTCGCGCTCGCCAACCCGCGGGGCGCGACCCTCCACCGGCAGCGCAAGCAGCCGCGTCACCTCGGGCTCCCGGATCGGGTCCACGCCCACGAGGACGGCCGCCACAGTCTCTTCGTCCGAGGCGACGAGCCCACCCCCGTACACCCTGGGAGAGGCTCCCACGACGCCCGGGACGTCACGGGTCACGCGTAGGAGCTCGTCCACATCGATCCCGTCGCGACCGCCCAGCGTCGAGTACATGCTCTGTTCCGGGTAGTAGCCGGGAGCATGCACCTGAAGCTGGCCCGAGATCAGGTTGGTGCCCGTCTCGATCATTTCGGTGACCATCCCGCGCCAGATCCCGATCATGGTCACCGACGCCAGATAGCCGAAGGAGAGAGCCGACGCCGTGATGAACGTACGCCTCGGGTTCCGCCACAGGTTGCGCCATGCCAGCCGCCACCACATCCGACCGTCCCCCATCTCGTGTCCCTCTAGCGCTGGCGGCGGAGGTTACGCAGAGAGAAGAAGCCCTGGTCGACCCTGATGTCGAGCTCGTGGTACCGGACGACGGCTGCCTCGCCCGGCTCGTCTTCCGGCTTCACGGTCATCACGGACGGCACGAGCCGGGCGGCCATGATGACGTATCCGGTGAACGTCATCGTGTGCACGAGCTTGTCCGACTCGTCGTAGTACCGAGCCCACGTTGGCATGAGGTCCTCCATCCGCACCTGGTAGGTGATCTTCCCCCAAACGACGGGAGCCTCCGGGCGGGGGAGCAGCAGGAACTCCCACACCTCCACTCCGTCCCGGATCCCTCGAAGGCGATCTCGATCTCGTAGTCGTCGACGAGGGTGCTCTCCTTCACTGGGTCGTCGTTGGTGAAGTGCGAGCCTATCTAGTGTCCTGAGTTAGAAGTTCATTGCATTAGTGGCTCGCGCATGGTAACTTGCCCCGAACCTGTTCCGGGAGGATGCCATGCGTGGACGTCCGTTGGCTCCCCTGACTCTCGATGACGCCGATCAAGAGACCTTGGAGCGTTGGGTGAAGCGACCCAAGACAGCCCAGGCTCTGGCGATGCGGGGGCCCGCATCGTCCTTCGGGCCGCCGAGGGAGCCGCAAATACTCAGATTGCCGACGAAGTGGGGATCACCAAACAGACCGTGGGCAAATGGCGCAAGCGCTTCGTGGGGGGGGGGGCGTGGACGGGGGCGTGGACGGGCTGTTGGACGAGCCCAGACCTGGAGCTCCCCGCACGATCGGGGATGAGGATGTGGAGCGCGTCATCCGGATCACCTTGGAAGAAACGCCCACCGACGCCACGCACTGGAGCACCCGCTCCATGGCGCAGCGCACCGGGATGAGTCAGAGCGCCATCAGTCGCATCTGGCGGGCCTTCGCGCTCCAGCCCCATCGCAGTGAAACCTTCAAGCTCTCCTCCGACCCCCTCTTCATCGAGAAAGTGCGTGACATCGTCGGCTTGTATTTGCATCCCCCGGACCGAGCTCTGGTCCTGTGCGTCGACGAAAAGGCCCAGATCCAGGCCCTCGACCGCTCCCAGCCCCTGTTGCCGATGCGTCCTGGGCAGATCGAGCGCCGTACCCACGACTATGTTCGCAATGGCACCACCTCCCTCTTCGCAGCGCTCGACACCAAGACCGGAGAGGTCATCGCCGAATGTCACAAGCGCCACCGCTCCATTGAGTTTCGCAGGTTCCTCGACACTATCGAGGCGACCGTCCCCCAAGGCCTCGATATCCACCTCATCGTCGACAACTATCAGACCCACAAGACCCAGATCATCAAGCGCTGGCTCCTCAAGCGTCCTCGCTTCCACCTCCACACTTCACCCCCACCAGCTCATCCTGGCTCAACCTCGTCGAGCGCTGGTTCGGCGCTCTCACCGAAAAACAGCTCCGACGCGGCGTCTTCCGTAGCACGCGCGAGCTCGAGGACACGATCCTGCGCTACGTCGACATCACCAATCACGATCCCAAACCCTTCGTCTGGACCAAGTCCGCTGATCAGATCCTCCAAACTCTTGCCCGCTTTTGTACGCGGACTTCCGACTCAGGACACTAGCAGCCCATCACCATCGAGGAGGGCACCTCGATGGTGCGATCGACCCAAGGCAGGTAGTTACAGACCTCCTGCCCCACCTCCAAGGTGGCGGTGCCGGCCTCCTTGGCGGGGGTCTCCACTCGCACGAGCGCGTTCTCGGTTCCCAGGGATCAGGCGCGGAGCGTGCGGGATCGCTCCCAGTGCTCCGTCCGGATATTCATGGTGAAGCGTGCCTCGCTCGATTCGCCCCTGAGCAGTCGATCCACCTGATTGATGATCTCGCGAGCCGTCCGAGCCTGAGCGGACCCGGACGTCGGGGCACAACAGAGAGCGGCCAACATGGCAGAACTGCGAGCCGGCCGGAAAAAGAGGTCATAGTCGGTCAGGTCTAAGGGGATTGCCCGGCGGTGTGTCCGCAAAGGAAACGTATAGAGTGATGTCACGCGGGGAAGACATCGGTGAGCATCGTGCGCTGGGGTCGCGAACATTTCGGCCCGACGCTCGTGCACCGGCTGCTGGACGTTGCACCGCCGCTATTCTTCGGTTTATATTCGGTCCCCCTTGTACGAATAAACACCGAATATCGTGTCGACACCTCCCTACATTGAGCTTCACTGCCACTCCGGCTTCTCCTTCCTGGACGGGGCCTCCCGCCCCGAGGAGCTGGTTTACAGGGCCCTGGAGCTGGGTTATCCGGGCCCTGGCCCTCACCGATCACAACGGGCTGTACGGCTCCATGGAGTTCGCCCAGACGGCCCGAGCCGAAGGCCTCCAACCCCTCACGGGTGCCGAGGTCACCCTGGCCCTGGACATTCCGGGGATCCCTCCGGGCCTGGACGGACTCGACACGGCGGATCCGGAGAGCGACCCACTGATCCGTGGCTGTCACATGACCCTTCTGGCCGAGACCCAGGCCGGCTACGCCAATCTCTGCCGGCTCCTGAGCGAGGCGCATCTGGAGAGCGAGCGCGGCCGCCCCACCCTCCCCCTCTCCTCCCTCTTCGCCCGCACCGAGGGCCTCATCGCCCTCACCGGGTGCCGACAGGGCCCGCTCTTGGCCGCCCTCGAGGACAGCGTGGCCACTGCGGAGCTCCTGGCCCGGCACCTCCGGGGCGCCTTCGGACCTGGGCGGCTCTTCGTCGAGCTCTAGGACAACGCGCAAAAGGGGGACGGCTACCGGAACCGGAACCGGAGCCTGGGCCGCCTGGCCGACCGCCTGGGCATCCCCGTGGTGGCCACCGGCAACGTCCACTACCACCGCCCTGAGCGGCATCGGCTGCAGGACGTCTTCGTGTCGATCCGGAACCGGACAACCCTGAACGGATCCCACGCCCAAAGGCGTCCCAACGCGCTTTTCTACCTGGCCCCTCCGAACGAGATGGCGATCCGCTTCCAGAGCCGTCCCGACGCGCTGGCCCATACCCTGGAGATCGCCGGGCGGTGCGCCGCTTTTGACCTCACCAAGGACCTCGGCTACACCTTTCCCGACTTCGAGGGGAGTGACCGGGGAGGAGCCCTCGAGACCCTGGCGGCGGTCTGTCTGGCGAGGCTGGACGAGCGCTACGGCGGTACGAATCTGGAAGACGAAGCACGCGAGCGGCTCCATCAGGAGCTCGTGCTTGTGGATCTCCACAACCTGGCGGGTTTTTTCCTCGTCTACCGCGACATCATGGATCTGGCTCGCAAGGTGGCTGCCGAGATCCGGGGAACCTCTCCACGGGCCAATGCCGGCCTGCCTCCGGGGCGAGGACGAGGCTCGTCGGTCTCGTCCCTCATCTGTTATCTCATTGGCCTCTCCCACGTGGACCCGGTAAAAACGAACCTCTTCCTGGGCCGCTTCCTAAACGAGGCCATGCAGAGCGTCCCGGACATCGATCTCGACTTCCCGCGCAACATCCGTGAAGAGCTGATCCTGCGGGTTTACGAGCGGTACGGGAACGAGCACGCGGGCCTCGTGTGCACCTTCCCCACCTATCGGATCCGCTCCACGCTCCGCGAGATCGGCAAAGCCCTGAACCTCCCCATGAGCGACCTCGAGAAGCTCTCGAAGCTCGCGGAGCGGCACTCGAGTGGTGGTCTCATGGAGGAGCTCCATCAGCTTCCGGGGTTCCGTGAGAAGGCCAAGTCACCCTTGTGGCAGGCACTCTGCGAGCTGGCCGACGACATCGGGGGCCTTCCCCGCCACATCTCTCAGCATGTGGGAGGGATGATCATCTCCAGCCGGCCTCTTGTGGAGATCGTCCCTCTGGAGCTGGCGGCGTGGGAGGGCCGGGTCCTCTGCCAGTGGGACAAGGACTCCTGTGACGACGCCGGGTTCATCAAGATCGACTTTCTGGCCCTGGGCATGCTCTCTCTGGTGGAGGATGCGGTGGACCTCATCGCGGAACGTCACGGCCAGGCGCCCGACCTTTCGCGCATCGACTTCGCCGACCAAGCGGTCTTCGACCGCATCTGCTCGGGCGACACCATCGGCATGTTCCAGGTCGAGAGCCGGGCCCAGATCCAGATGCTCCGTCGTGTCCAGCCCCGAAACCTCGAAGACCTGGCCGTCCAAGTGGCCATCGTCCGGCCCGGCCCCATCGTCGGAGGTGCAGTCAACCCGTACGTGCGGCGCCGGGAGCTGCTGCGTGAAGATCCGAACTTCCAGGTGCCTTACGATCATCCTCTCCTGGCGGAGGCCCTGGGTGAGACGCTGGGCGTCATCATCTTCCAGGATCAGGTCCTCAAGGTCTGCCAGGCGCTGGCGGGCTTCACCGGCGGCCAGGCGGAAAGCCTCAGGCGCTCCATGAGCCGCAAGCGCTCCAAGGAGGCTATGGACGCGCACTGGGACGCCTTCCGGAAGAGAGCCCGGGCACGTGGAGTCGACGAGATCACGGCCCAGAAGGTCTTCCAGCAGGTGACGGCCTTCAGCGAGTTCGGCTTTCCCAAGTCCCACGCGGCGGCGTTCGGCCTCTTGGCCTACCAGTCGGCGTGGCTCCGTTACTACTACGGCACCGAGTTCTACGTGAGCCTCTTCAACAACCAACCCATGGGCTTCTACTCCCTCGATGCCCTGGGGCGCGACGCCCGGCGCCACGGCATCGGCATCCGCCTACCTGATGTGAACCGGAGCCGGGTGAAGTGCACGGCCGAAGGCGACGACCTGAGGGTCGGACTGGGCTTCGTCCGGGGCTGGGGCATCGACATTGCCGAGCGGGTCGTGGAGGAGCGAGATCGACATGGGCCCTTTCAGTCGCTCTCCGACTTCCTGCGACGGACGCCGGCGGCGCTGAAGCGGCCCGCGGTGGAGAACCTGATCTGGGTGGGGGGCTTCGAAAGCTTCGGCCTCTCACGGAGGAAGCTCCTCTGGCAGACCGGTCTCTGGCTCGGTCCCGAGGACGACGCGGAGCGGAGCGGTGGACGGGACGATCATCCCCAGGTCGAGATGGGCCTGGACGATCCCTACGCAGACCTCGCATTCTCCGACCTTGAGGACACCGAGCGGATGGTCGCGGAGTATCGCATGCTCCGCTTCTCCACGAAGCTCCATCCCCTGTCCCTGCTCCGTGACGAGCTGCCTGCGAATACGGTTAGGGGCGATCGATTCCCAGACCTTCCCAACCACTCCATCGTGACGGTGGCGGGCATCGTGGTCGCGCGCCAACGGCCGTCGACGGCACACGGATATGTTTTTGTCCTGATGGAAGATGAGTCTGGTCCCATAAACGTGATTGTGAAGCCGGAAATTTACGAGAAGTGCCGGACGGCCGTGCGGATGGAGCCCTTTTTGGTGGCCCGGGGCCGGCTGCAGAAGGACGGACTCACCACGAACGTGATCGCGTTCGAAGTGAAGGCCGTGCGGGTGCGTGAGTCCGCTAAGCCCGGGGAGCTCCACCCCTCCCTCCCCGGCACGCTAGAGTACTGGGCCGAGCCGGAGCGGAGTGTGCGGACGCCGTTCCAGTATCTGACGGCGCTCCGGCAGTCTCCTCCGGGCGTAAAGAGCTTCGGGTGAGTACGCGACCCGGCCCTTCTCGTTACGCCCGATCCACCCGTTCGAGGTAGAACTTCATTCCATCCCAGTCTCCGGCGGCGGTGAAGGCGTCGAAGTAGACGTCGACCTCCTCCCTCGGCCGGAATTGGGCAAGCTCCTTCCGCACCTCCGCCTCGAATACCGCGCGGTCGCTGTCGTCCCCGACAGCCATCGCCTCCTCCACCCGCGCCTGGAGCGCCAGCAGCCGCTCTCGCATCTGCCGCACGCGGCCGGCGACGTCCTTGTGCAAGCCGAAGTGGGTGGGGCCCGCGAGCTCGGCTCCGATGGGCTCGATCTCGTCCAGAGTCTCCAACCATGCAGGCACACTCAGGCTCGGCGTCGGCGTCGGAGGGTGCGTCGGAGCGCCCAGGGCGAGGATGACGCCCAGCGCGTCACCCGCCAGGAAGATCCCGTCCGCTTCGGACAGGTACGACACGTGGTGAGCGATGTGGCCGGGTGTGGAAAACGCGCGCACCCCGGGGACCGGAAGCCGCGCAGAGGGATCCCAGGCACGGATGCGGTCCTTGGGAACTGGCAGCACCTCGCCCCAGAGACGGTCGTGCTTGTCCCCGAACGTGCGCCGCGTGCTGGACACCAGCCTTTCGGGATCAGCCAGGTGGGGTGCCCCGTCGACGTGGACGTGGACGGTAAGGTGGGGATAACGCGCGATCAGCTGTCCGCTGCCGCCCGCATGGTCCAGGTGGACGTGTGTGAGGAGCAGGTGACGGACGTCCGCCATCCCTAGACCCTGGGCCTCGAGTCCGGCTTCGAGCCCCTCGAGGGACGTACTCGGGCCCGGATCGACCAGGGCCGGCTCCGCGCCGTCGATCCAGTAGGACGCGATCACCCCCGTGTGACCGAGGTGCACCACGTCGATAGGGACAACCGACATCGCCTATCCTATCGCACCGCGTCGTGCGGCACGGAGCCTACCGATCCTCGATCGGCACAAAGTCCCTGCGGGCAGCCCCGGTGAAGACCTGTCTCGGACGAGCGATCCTCTGCTCCTTGTCCTCCAGCATCTCCTCCCACTGCGCGAGCCATCCCACGGTCCGCGGTATTGCGAAGAGCACGGGGAACATCTCGACCGGGAATCCCAGCGCCTGGTAGATCAGCCCGGAGTAGAAATCGACGTTGGGATAGAGATTGCGGGAGACGAAGAACTCGTCCTCGAGGGCGATGCGCTCGAGCTCGAGCGCAATGTCGAGCAGCGGATTCCGGCCCGTGACCTCGAACACCTCGCCCGCCGTCCGCTTGATGATGCTGGCCCGGGGATCATACGCCTTGTAGACCCGATGCCCGAAGCCCATGAGGCGCTCCCTCCGGTCCTTCACGCCCTTCATGAAGGCCGGGATGTTGTCCGTGGACCCAATCCGCTTGAGCATCCTCACGACGGCCTCGTTTGCCCCACCGTGAAGCGGCCCGAAGAGGGCTCCCATGGCACCGGCGAGAGCCGAGTAGGGATTTGCCTCGGCGCTCCCGATCACGCGCATCGTGGTCGTCGAGCAGTTCTGCTCGTGGTCGGCGTGCAGTATGAACAGCACATCCAAGGCCCGTTCGAGTACCGGATCGACCCTGTACTCACGCTCCCCAACCCGGAAGAGCATGTTGAGGAAGTTGGCCGTGTAGGAGAGCTCGTTCTCCGGATAGACGGTTGGCAGCCTCCGGTAATGTCGGTAGGCCCATGCGGCCAGAATCGGCATCTGGGCCATCAGACGCTGGATCTGCAGCGAACGGCTCTCCGGATCCCGGACGTTCTTGGCGTCGGGGTAGAACGTGTTGAGCACCGTAACTCCGCTGATGACTATGTGCATGGCGTTCGCATCGTGGCGGAATCCCTGCATCACCGTGTTGAAGTTCTCGTGCACGTGGGTGTGATCCGTGATGCTCCCAGTAAACTCCTGCAGCTCGGACTTCGTGGGCAGCTCTCCTCTGAGAATGAGGTAGGCAACCTCGAGGAAGGTGCTCTGGTCGGCGAGCTGCTCGATCGGGTAGCCGCGGTGCTCAAGGATCCCCTTTTTCCCGTCGATGAAGGTGATCGAGCTGCAGGCGGAGGCTGTGTTCTTGTAGGCGGGGTCGTATGACATCATGCCGAAGTCGTCGTCGTTGACCTTGATCTGGCGGAGATCCATGGCGCTGATGACGTCACCCTCCCGGATATCGATCTCGTACTCCCGGCCTGTCCGGTTGTCACGCACCGTCAGCGTGTTCTCCCCATCGCTTCCGTTGTCAACCATTTGGTCTCCGCTGGCGGCCGCTCGAGTCCGGAAATACCCCAGATCTATCTCGACTTCCCGACTTCATTCGGATCTGCGGGACGGCGCCTAAACCTACAGAATTACGCACCTCCGATGAAGTGCACTTCAGCTGTGATTTAGTGGGCGTTCAGGCGCTCGGCAGCACGAGCGCATCGCTTGGAACGGCCCGGTCCTGGTAGGCGAAACGGGGGTTGGGCTCGACCTTCAAGGCCCAAGAATTCTGTCGAGTTCGACGCCCCAATCGAGTCGGCACCTTGGACCCTGCACGGAGGCTCACCGGCGATCGCCCGCCAGCTCCGTTGAACAGGCGCGCAACGCGCGGGTCGGGCACGAGCTCGACCACCTCACCAACGCGGCGCGCCGGAAGGACACGGTGCGACAGGCCTTCGAGAGCCTCTGTTCCGGTCCCCTCCGCCCCGACCGTGAGTTGGCAGAGAGGGGGACGAGGAGCTCCGGGACGGAGACCGGCATCATCTCAGCGAACCCATACACCTTCGGTGGGGGCTTCGGAGCCGACACACCGAGGTCGCGGAGACTTGGACTCTGGCTCGCCTCGGCGGCCGTCCGGGCCGCGGTCTACGTGAGCCCCAAGGCGGACCCCGCAGCACCGGGGCAGGGCGTCCGAACAACCGACTCCCTCGTCCGGCGCGGACGTCTGGCGGACGGCCAGGTCCCGGCATACGAAGGGCGAACCCCTCCTCAGGGGCCCCATCTTCTCCGCTCGGGCTGCTCCGCGACCGAAGCCCCGCCATCGAGCGGTCTCGCTCAGAACCTGAGGGCGACCCTCGCCGAAAAGCCCACACCGCCATCGAGGATCATCGCCAGCGTCACGACCGGGCTGCGGTAGGACTGTGGCTCCACGTCTACCCACCCGGGTACCTCCATGAACGACCCCACGAGAGCGCCGAGCAGGAAGCCGCCAGCCGCCCCGAACAGCACCGTGCTGGGGCCGAAGCAAACTTCGTTCCGGGTGTCCGAGCACTCGGACTCGGTGAAGGGGAACACTGCTGCACCGCCCGCGAGCGTGCCGATGATCGAGCCCAGGGTTGACCGGCTTCTCACACGAAACACCTGGACCCGGTCCACCAGACCCGTCCTGAACGAGATCGTTTCGCGCTCGAGCCGGGTGGCCAGGACGATGGAATCGCCCGGATGAATCCGCACGAGCCAACCCTCCATCGTCGCTGACCGTCCACCGCTGGGCCCATGGTGATCGACGCGGATCCTCTCGCCTTCCGTAGCGAGCTCCTGAGCCTGTACTCCCCCACTCCACCCGCCACCGAGCAACGCAAGGGCTATCAGCGCGCGTTTCATGATCTCCTCAGGGTCGAGGGCTCGCGGGGGAATCCAGGTGAGCTTAGCCGTCCACGGTTGGGTCTGACAAGGGACTGGTGCGGCCTCAGACCCGCCATTGCCGAGGCGCCCCCGCACCTCTCGGCATTGGCGGCCGGTGCGTCCCAGCAAGACGGCGTCGTGCTGGGCGCCGCGGTGGTCGCCCAACGCGTGGTGTACGCGCACGACAACTCCGTGGGGCCGTGTGTCGCGCCGTGCTTCGGTGCCGGTCCCCGCCTCGCGCCCGCAGAGCACGGGCGCGGGCCTCCACCCTCCACCCTCCGGGAGCAGCCGGTCGGTCGGCACCGCCGGGCATGGGCTTTAGCGAAGCCGATCGCCCCTTGAGTTCAGGGACGCGGGGCCAGTCGTCATTGACCCCAAGCCGCATGCCACGGACCCGGCCGCAGGTCGATGAATCGATGGCCCCTTGTGGTCAGATGCTCGCCGACGACGTGGTCCACGGGTCGACTGAAGAGGGGCCCATCCCAAACGAAGGTATGGTACTCGCCTCGTTCGCCGCAGGGATCGGCTCCAAAGTCCGCGATCTCCTTTGCGAGGTCCGCGGTGAAGACTTTGCCGACCCAATCGGGGTTGCCCCCCTCCAGAGACACGCTCACGAGGGTCGCCTTGTACCCGAGGTCGATCACTTCCTTCACGAGTTCATGAGGGTCCTCCCCCCAAAGCGGCTCGATGTGCCCGAGCCCTTGGCCCGTGATGCGCTCCTCGTACCAGGCCCGCACGTCTGCCAGGTGGATGTTCCCCAGAACGACTCCCGTCACCTGGTCCTTCAGCAACCGTTGAAGCGCCCCCTGGAATGCGGGCTCGAATCCCTCCTCACCTACGGGCAAGACGATCGGCTCGAGCTCAAGAGCTTCGAGCTGCGCCCGTACCAAGGCAGGGCGAGTGCCGTGGAACGCGATGCGCTCCGTCGGCCCGTCGTACAGGCTCACACCGAAGCGGACATCCCACCCTGCGTGCCGCGCTCGATGAAGCGCGAGCGTAGCGTCCTTTCCCGAGCCCGTCAGAAGCGCGCAAGGTCCCTCCGTCACGGCCAACTTGCCAAGACGTCGCGGTACGAGTCGGCGTGCTCCGGGAAGAGCTCCGGGTGGACTATGCCGGCGAGCACTTCTCCGCTGTCCGCAATCCGCGGTCCAGGGCGATTGAAGTAGGCATTGCCGTCTGCAACGAAACAGCGGCCCTCACGGACTGCGAGGATTGATCGGATCCCACCCTCGATCTCTGGGTCCTTAAGCTCCTCGAGCGACCTGGGCACGTCGAAGCCGCACGGAAGAACCACCACGATCTCCGGGTCCGCCGCGGCGATGTCCGACCAAGCGACCTCCGCGAAGCGGTCTGTGGCCTCCACGATCACAGGCTCCGCTCCGGCCATGCGGGCAAGCGCGGGCATCCAGCCACCCGCGATCATCGGAGGGGCCAGCCACTCGATGAGGGCGATCCGGCGCGGTGGGATCTCTCGCGTGTGTTCCCTGAGGGCGCGGAGCCTGCGCTTCATGTCGCGGACCACTCGACGACCCTGCTCAGGCACACCGAGGCCGTCGGCGACTCTGAGGATGTCGCCATAAACATCGGTGAGCTCCTCGGGGCGCAGCGAATAGACGCGCGTCTCAGGGAGGTGCAGGCTGCAGAGCGCCTCCTCCACATCCGAGAGCGATACGGCGCAGACTTCACAATGGTCTTGGGTGACGATGACGTCGGGCTTCAGGCGCTCGAGTTCGCCCACGTTCACACGATAGACGCTCAGGCCATCGCGTACGATTTCGCGGACTCCACGGTCGATCTCGGAGCTCGTCATCTCGGGATCGACCTTTGGGGCCGAGAGCCGGGGGAGGCCTTCGACGTCGGGCGGATAGTCGCATTCGTGCGAGATCCCGACGAGGCGTTCCCGGAGACCGAGTGCGCACACGATCTCGGTCGCGCTCGCGATCAGCGTCACGATCGTCGACGCTTGCCCAGGGGGTCGGCTCATCATCGTTGCTCCAATTGGGCGAGCAAGTTCGCAAAATCGAGCACGGCCGCGGCGATGCGCGGGCCGGGCACATGGAAGCGTTGGGCCTCGACACTGATCACGCGGTTCGCCCCCACAGACGCGAGGAGGCTCCAAGGCATCCGCCGCCCAAGCTGTTCTCTCGGAAACATACCGGGGCCGTCGGGCCAAACTACAATGTCCGGATCCAGGCTGAACAGCGGTTCCACACCAAGCTGCGGCCACTCCGATCGGGTCTCCGCAACCGCATTGCGCCCACCGGCCACGGCGATGATGTCGTCGAGGAAGGTTTCGGGTCCCGCGACAACGATCGGCTCCGACCATACCACCCAGAGCACGCTCGGTCTCTCGGCCTCGGGGATCGGCCGTTTCACCGCTGCGAGGATCGACCGGAATCTCCGCTTCAGCTCGCCTGCCCGAGCCGCTTCGCCGATCCAGGCCCCAACCTCCCCGATCGCGCGAGGAATGTCGTCGAGCCTGTCGACCGACGTGGTCCGCACTCGGCCTTCCTCCGACACGACCCTCTCGAGAGCGGAAACGTCCGAACCGGACCAGGCGATCACCAAGTCCGGCTCGGAGGCGGCGAGGACTTCAAGGCTCGGGGAAAGCGCCCCTCCCACCGACGGCAGATGGGCGAGGGCCGGAGCGTCGTCGGAGTCCGTCCTCGCCGCGAGCCGCTCGGTCGCCCCGAGCTCTACGAAGATCTCCGTGACCGAGGGGATCAGCGAGACCACGCGTCGGGCAGGGGCGGCACTTTCCTGCACCGTGTCGACGCGGTCCGCCGTGCCTCCGCAGCCGGCCGTTGCCAGCAGGAGGACGCAGAGGAGGGTCCCGTGCGCTCGATGACCCATGGAGTGCCTCATCTCGCCGTGAGGGTGGCGCGGCCGCCCACGTAGAGCCCCCGCCCCGGAGCACCGAACCCGAATGCTTCTTCGTAGGAAACGTCGAGGAGGTTTTCGGCTCGCAGCGTCAGGGCAAGTCCAGGTCGACCCTCCCCGGCCTCGACAACGGTTAGGTGGGCGCCTAGGTCGAGGACGCCGTACGCCTCGAGTTCGACCGGATTCGCCGGAAACGTGCTGAAGTCCCGATCGGCTCGGCTTCCCACCCGGAGGAACGAAGCGCTGAGGGCCGCACGACCATGGACCTGGTAGCTCGCGCTCGCGGCCAGCGTGGTGCCCGGTCGGCGGAGGAGCGCTTCCCCTTCTACGAACGTCGCTCCCGGCCCATCATCGAATCCCGAGTCCACGACCTCGGTGTCGAGCCACGTCGCGTCCACCGCCACCGTCAAGCTCCGCGCGTAGGCCGAAACGCCGTACTCGACGCCGCGCGCCTCCGCCCTCGCGACGTTGAAGAAGTTGGGATCGGACGAGGTGGGCGGCGAAAAGGTGTACTGAATCAGATCTTCGAATGCCTGATCGAAGTAGGTCACCCCCACTCGGACGGCGCCGTTCAGAAGGTCGCGCTCGAGGCCGATCTCCCAAGACAAGGACCGTTCCGGCTCGAGGCTCGGGTTTCCGCGGGCGAAGCCAGTCGCGAAGTTCTCGAAGAAGGTCGGCTCCTTGATTCCGCGGCCGGCCGCCGCCCGTATTCGACCGGAAGAGGCGTACGCATAGGCAACCGCGGCCTGCCATGAGGCGGATCGACCGAAGCGTTCATTGTCGTCGAGACGCAGCCCGGCGTTGCCTGATGCGGAACCCGACGATGTCACGACGTGGGCGTAGGCGGCGCGGTTGCGGCGTCGACTCTCGCTACGTCCGGTCTGGCGTCCGAACTCGCTTTGGGATTCGCTAAAGGACCGGACGGCCTGCCTACCGAACTCGACTCCGACCGTGGCTACGGAGGCCGCGCCGAGATCCACGTGCACCCTGCCGTCCGCCTTCGTTCGCCGGAGTGCCTCAAGGCTGTTGAAGGCGAAGGACCCGAGCGTGTCCGCGGGACCGTCGACCCGATCGTCTGTGCCACCATCGACGTCATAGCCGGTGAGGGTCGCTTCCAGCTCAACGCGATCGGACACCCATCGGCCAACCGCGAGGCCGAGCGATACCTCGTCGCTGAAGGTGAACGAGTTCCTATCGACAACGTTGCCCGACCCGTCGGTCGGGAAGTGATAGTCTCGCCCAGCGAATCGGCTCGAGACGTCCACAGTCGTTTGCTCATCGGGTGCGAGCCGCACGCTCCCGCTCAGGACGGTGTTCTTGAACTGGTTGTTGAAGGCGAGGATGCCGTCCGTCTCATGCCGAGCAAGTGAGAATCCGTACGAGGCGCGATCACTCCCCCCTGCCACCTCCCCGGTCCAGTCGTTTCGGCCAAAGCTCCCGGCCCGGAAGGCGATCGAGCCTCGAGGAGCGCCGGCGCCGCTGCGAGTAATGACATGAATGACTCCGCCAACCGCGTCGGAGCCGTAGAGGGAGCTCACGGGGCCCCGGACGATCTCGATCCTCTCGATGCTCTCCGTGGTGAGCCCCGAGAAGTCGAACGAGCCACCCGGTTGATTGACTTGGACGCCGTCAATGAGAACCTGCACGTAGTCGCTCTCACCACCCCGCATGAAGAGCGAGGAGGTTGCTCCGAAGGAGCCGCTCTGCACAACCGACACGCCGGGCGCTTCGCGAAGGGCATCGAGCACGCGCGTGACCCCTCGGCGGCGAAGCTCGTCGCCCTCGATCACCGTGACGCTGGCCCCCATGGCCTCGGCGGCACGGGGGACGGCGGTTCCCGTTACGACCAAGCCTTCGAGGTGAAAGATCGGTGGTTGCTGCGCCGAGCTCGGGGTTGCCGCCCGGAGCACCAGAGAAACTGCCAGAGTGAGCAGCCGCATTTTCCGCTCCCTACTTCCGCCCGCGCGGAAGTCAGTGGCGGTCTTGGGGCGGGAAGGAGGAGGCGCACGTGGAGGGTGGCCCGGTCGATCCGCGAAGGGAACGTTGCCACCTACGCACCCGCGTTCCCCAGGCCTCCCCTCCGAAGACCTCGTTTTGGGGTGCAGGTGAGCCAAGTCTCCTGGCTCGAGGCCGCTATGCTCGCCTTCCCAGGGGGTCTATCCCCAGTGGCGTCTTGAGCAGGCGTTCTGAGAGCGAGTCCCAGACCTCTCACAGTGGCGGGGCCACGCCGGATTCGCACCGGCTTCCATTTGACCCACCCGCATTCTGAATGTCAGGGGAGAATGAGAGAAGGGTCCGCGCGAGTCAAGCGAGCAGAACCAACGGTCTATGAAGCGAAGGCGCACGAGGCTGTCCCGCAGCCCGGTACGCCCAGTGCCGGGAGGGGGACTCGAACCCCCAAGGGCCGAAGCCCGCCGGATTTTGAGTCCGGTGCGTCTACCAATTCCACCATCCCGGCGCTCTTTTCTCTGGGGCCCGGAAGCTACTGCAACGGCCGTTCCTCGCAAACATCTGTGTGTGGAGGCCCGTGACCGCAAGGAGCGAGGGCGCGCTTCCGTCGTTCGGCGCGGGCAGCGTCATGCGGATCGCCGAATCGGTGCGCGTCCCACTTCGGAGCAGTGGCGGAGAGCACCGCCTAGCTCTGCGTCCCTCCTCTGACTGTCCCATGGAGGGCGCCTCGCTCCAGCCAGAAGAGCAGGAGGCCTATGCCCGAGCGGAGTCTCTCATGGGCCGGGGTCAGGCGCCTGCCCGAGACTCGTGGCCACGCGGCTTGACGTTGCCCAACGCATGCCTCAAAGCCGCCGAAGGGGTCGCACCGACCTAGCCCCCGGCCCTGACGGCCCGCCCCGGCCTCACGTCTAAGACCCGCTCTCCACCGTCCACGACCGGCACACCGTTCACCAGAACGTACTCCATTCCCTCGGAGGTGAGGGTCGCGTCCATGTACGTGGAGCGGTCGATCACCGTCTCGGGATCGAATACGGTGATGTCTGCGTCGGCCCCCACACGCAGCCGACCCTTGTTGTTCATGGCTGGGACGCGGGCCGCCAGCCGTCGCGCCGGCTCAAGCGACATGCGGCGCAACGCATCCATCAAGTCGACGGCTCCCATGTCACGCACGTATCGGCCCAGCACCTTCGCGTACGACCCCGAGGTGCGTGGATGCCCCCTTCCGTTCTCGATGAATCCGTCGCTGGCAATGATCGTCAGTGGGCTCTCGATGGCGGCGAGGGTCATCTCCTCGGTCCGGTCGTGGATGATGACCGAGCCCCCAGTCTCGCGATACCGCCCGAACGTCTCGCGGGTGAGCCGCTCTCCGGTCGCCACCCATTGGAAGTCGCTGAACCGCTCGTCCGTCCACGTCTGCCAATCATCGAAGAGCGCGGACTCGATCCTCGTCATCCCGGCTCCGTACGGGTAGGCCTCCGTCGTGACGTCCTGACCCTCGGCGCGCGCCTGCTCGATGACCCGGAGAAACTCAGCGGTCTGGGCACCTCCACTCGAGTTGACGTGCACGACGTGGAGGGGCACGTTCGCCCGTGCCGCAGTCTCGATTGTCTCCACCAGGCCAGCAAGACCGCCCCGCACGTGGATGTGCGCAGACGCCCCGTACTCCGCCGCGACACGGAACATCGTCTCGACCTCGGCCATCGTGGCGCCCGGCGTGTACGCCGTGCCGAATCCCACCGCCGCGGCCCCCTGAGCCAGGCCCTCTTCGATACGCGCCGCCATCTCGGCAATGTCAGCCTCGCTCGCGATTCCGTCCCCCCCCGGACCACTCGGAAGGAAGTCACCGGGATCATCCATGAGGGCCATCCGCACGGGAATGTGGCCGACGCTGACCCCGTAGTTCACGATCTGGCCGCCCTCGCGCTCCGCGTACCATGCCGCGACGTCGCCCGTCCCCACCTCCAGCTCGAACGCGGTGGTTACGCCGTCCGCCACCATCAAGGCATAGGCCTCTTCCGTCTGCCCGTGCTCGTGCAGATCCACGAATCCGGGAGCCACGACGAGACCGGTCGCGGCGATCGTGCGAGCGCCGCCGAGCGGGGCTTCGGATATCGCCTCAATGCGGCCGTCTCGAACACCCACGTGCAGGACGGCATCCGTGCCCGACTCCGGATCCATCACGCGACCACCCTCGATGACGAGGTCGTAGCCCCTCTCGGCGCAGGCGGAGGCAAGACCCGCCAGCACCAGCACCAACCCGATCGACCTGTTCACGATGCGACTCCTTCTCAGTCTTGTTCCGTTCCGACGGTGAGCCCGCACGCTGCCCTGACCCCTCGGAACGCGCGGCCCAAACCGTCCCGGTAGACCTCCGAGCACGACGCCCGGATGTTCGGTCACTCCAGGAGTATTCGCCCCCGAGGCTCGACCCGTCCAGCTTCGCGTGCACCGCGGAAGACTGCCTGAGCGATACGCCGAGCAGGCTCATCAACCATCGAGAGAGACGTCCGCCTTCGGGCGACCCGATCAGGCGTACCCGCGCGTCGGGGGTGACCTCCCCCGCTCCCGGATCGAGCGGCGGATCGAACCCGGATCGAGTGCTTCGTTGCCGACGGAGACGATCCAGCGGATCTTCGGAGCGCGTTTCCAGCCTTGGCGGACCTTGAGCAGCCTGCGGGAATGGAGCTCTGATGCAGCTTTCCACACTCGACTGGTGGGTGCTGGCCCTTTACGGCGTGACGGCTTTGTCGCTGGGGTTGGCGTTCGCGCGGAAGGCGGGCCGAGGCACTGAAGAGTACTTCCTGGCCGGCCGGTCCATGCCGTGGTGGCTGCTCGGGACGTCCATGGTGGCCACGACGTTCTCGACAGACACGCCCAACCTCGTCACCGATCTCGTGCGCACCGGCGGGGTGAGCCAGAACTGGATCTGGTGGGCCTTCGTCATCACCGGGATGTGCACGGTGTTCTTCTACGCCAAGCTGTGGCGGCGGTCCGGCGTCCTCACGGACATCGGCTTCTACGAGCTCCGCTACTCGGGGGCGCCCGCGGCCTTCCTGCGGGGATTTCGGGCACTCTACCTCGGCGTCTTCTTCAACGTCATCATCATGGCCACGGTGACGCTCGCCGCCATCAAGATCGGCGGCGTGCTCCTCGGGGCGGACAAGTACCTGGTCGTGCTGGTCGCCGGAACGGCCACGGTTCTCTACTCGGCCACCTCGGGGCTCCGGGGCGTCCTGGTGACGGACCTGCTGCTCTTCGCCATCTCGATGATCGGCGCGGTGGCGGCGGCCTACTACGCCCTGAAGCTGCCCGAGGTGGGCGGTCTCTCCGGCCTCGTGACCCACCCGGCTGTGAGCGACCGGTTGTCCTTCCTCCCGGACTTCTCGGATCCCTCCGCTGCCGCTGCCGTCTTCATCGTCCCGATCGCCGTGCAGTGGTGGAGCACTTGGTATCCCGGAGCCGAGCCGGGCGGTGGTGGGTACGCTGCCCAGCGTATGCTCGCAGCGAGAGACGAAGAGCACGCGATGCGGGCCACGCTCTGGTTCAACGTAGCCCACTACGCACTCAGGCCCTGGCCGTGGATCTTGGTTGCCCTCGCCTCGCTCATCGTGTACCCGACGCTCGCCGACCTGCAGGCGGCGTTCCCGGGGGTGGACTCTTCCGTGATCCGGAACGATCTCGCATATCCCGCGATGTTGGTCTTCCTTCCACACGGTCTCCTCGGCCTGGTCGTGGCTTCGCTCGCCGCGGCGTACATGTCAACGATGAGCACCCACCTCAACTGGGGTGCCTCGTACGTCGTGGACGACGTGTATCGCCGCTTCATGGCCCCGGACCGTGGAGAGAGGGACTACGTACGTGTCGCCCGCCTCTCCACCATAGGGCTGATCATGCTGTCGTCCTTCGTGGCGCTGCAGCTCGAGAACGCCATGCAGGCGTTCCAGATCCTCCTGCAGATCGGAGCCGGCACGGGCCTTGTGTTCCTGCTTCGCTGGTTCTGGTGGCGCGTCAACGCCTGGAGCGAGATCTCGGCGATGGTCATCTCCTTCCTGGTCGCCGTCTACTTCGGCGTCGTCCACACACGCATCGGGCTTGAGGCGTGGGATCCCTCGGCGACCCTGGTCGCAGGGGTGGCCATCACGACGATCGGCTGGCTCGCAGTGACCTTCCTCACCCCACCGGTCGAGATCGAAACGCTCCGGAGCTTTTGGCGGGACATCCGTCCCATCGGCCGGGGGTGGGACGCCGTGGTGGATCCAGGCGCGGCGGCCGGCGCCCGGTTGAGCGCAGTCCCCTCAAGTGATGACACGAACACGCCGCGCGCCGTAGGAGGCGACGGTGCGACCCGCGCCTCCGCAGGCGAGAAGAAGGGAGAGGTCACAGCCGGCCTCCTCGCCTGGTTCCTGGGCTGCACGATGATCTACGGCACGCTCTTTGGAACCGGCTTCCTGCTCTACGGACAGATCGGAGCAGCGGCGGTCGGTCTCATCGTCGCCGCCACGGCGGGCTGGGGGGTGTTCAAGATCCTGCCGCGGGTTGGCTTCATGCCATAGCCAGTGGCTTTCCAGACACGACTGCTGCTGGTCCCGTCCGGTCGGAGTCCCATCCCCAGATGGAGCCGAGCTCATTAGCGACGCAAACGAGTAATTGCTTAGAGATTCCCCCGTCCCATCTGGACGCAAAGGGAAGGGCGGCCCTATCCAGAGATGGACGGATTCTGATGCACGCGATGATCGAGATCCGCGACCTGGCGTAGAGCACTCTTGACCCACCGGGCTCGCGGCGGGCTGCCGATCTGCGCTCCGCCCTACCCTGGAAGCCGGGGTGTCTTCCGTGTGGCGGCTTTGGTATTGTCTTACGTCCCCTCCCCTCGAACGGAACACGACCGCCCACACAGGCAGGGCAGACAGAGACCGCCATGACGAGCGACTCGTTCGGCGCACTGACGACCATCGATCTCCCGGAAGGGCTTACGTCCTTCTACCGCCTCGGGAGGTTGGAGGAGACCGGGCTCGGCGATCTGGGCCGGCTCCCCTTCTCCATCCGCGTGCTTCTGGAGAACGCCCTGCGCCACTCCGGAGGCCGCTCCGTCGGTGCCGAGCACGTTCAGGCCGTGGCCGCATGGAGCCCAACGAACGCGGGCGCAGACGTGCCGTTCATGCCGACCCGCGTGGTTCTCCAGGACTTCACCGGAGTTCCCGCCGTGGTCGATCTGGCCGCCATGCGGGACGGCCTCAAGGCCGTGGGCTGTGATCCGAACCGCATCAACCCAGTCGTGCCCGCCGACCTCGTGATCGACCATTCCGTGCAGGTCGACTTCTTCGGCACCCCAGAAGCGTATCGGCGGAACGTGGAGCGCGAGTTCGAGCGCAATCGGGAGCGGTACGCGCTGCTTCGATGGGCCCAGCACAGTTTCGAGAACTTCCGAGTGGTCCCCCCGGGGACTGGCATCGTGCACCAGGTGAACCTCGAGTACCTGGCCTCAGTCGTGCATCGGCGGGAGGAAGGAGGAGCGTGGGTGGCCTATCCCGACACGCTCGTGGGCACCGACTCCCACACCACGATGATCAACGCCCTGGGGGTCGTGGGCTGGGGTGTGGGCGGCATCGAGGCGGAGGCCGTCCTGACCGGTCAGCCGTACTACATGCTCCTGCCCGAGGTGGTGGGCGTGAAGCTCACCGGAGAGCTGCCGGAAGGAGCCACGGCGACCGACCTCGTCCTGCACGTGGTGCAAATGCTCCGGGCACACGGCGTGGTGGGACGCTTCGTCGAGTACTTCGGCCCGGGCCTCTCCAACCTCACACTCCCAGATCGGGCGACCCTGGCGAACATGGCGCCCGAGTACGGAGCAACGATCGGCTTCTTCCCCGTAGACAGCGAGACGCTAACGTACCTGAGGGGATCGGGAAGGAGCGAGCAGCTTGTCGAGAGGGTCGAGCGGATCAGCAAGGAGCAGGGCCTCTTCCGGACGGACCAGACTCCCGATCCGGAGTACACGGAAGCCCTCCATCTGGATCTCTCCACTGTGGAGCCCAGCGTGGCAGGGCCGAAGCGTCCTCAAGACCGGATCGCTCTGGACGATCTTCCCGCCGCCTTCGCCCGTGACCTGCCGACTCTGGTGGCCCCAGGATCCGCACTGGGTCGAAACGGGAAGCGGGCTGTTGAAGTGGAAGTGCACGGAGAGAGGCACGAGATCGAGGACGGCAGCATCGTCATCGGCGCCATCACGAGCTGCACCAACACCTCGAATCCGTCGGTCATGGTGGGGGCGGGACTTCTCGCGAAGGAAGCTGTGGAGCTCGGCCTCGAAGTGAAGCCGTGGGTAAAGACCAGCATGGCGCCCGGATCCAAGGTGGTCACCGACTACCTCGATGCCGCCGGCCTCACGGGCTACCTGAACCGGCTCGGCTTCGACGTGGTGGGATACGGTTGCACCACGTGCATCGGAAACTCGGGGCCGCTGGCGGAGCCGGTCGGAGAGGCGGTCGAGGAGAACGGCCTGGTCGTGGCTTCGATTCTCTCTGGAAACCGGAACTTCGAGGCGCGCATCCATCCTCAGGTCCGAGCCAACTATCTGTCGTCTCCCATCCTCGTCGTAGCGTATGCGCTGGCCGGTCGGATCGACATTGATTGGGCGACGGAGCCGGTGGGGCACGACCGGGAGGGCCAGCCCGTTTTCCTCAGGGACCTCTGGCCCAGCTCGGCGAGTATCGGTGAGACGGTGCGATCGTGCCTGCAGCCCGAGATGTTCGAGAGCCGCTACGCCGAGGTATTCGAGGGGAACGACCTGTGGCAGGAGCTTCCGGTTCCCACGGACGAGGACAAGCTCTACGACTGGGAGCCCGACTCGACCTACATCCGAAATCCCCCGTTCTTCGAAGGGATGTCCCTCGAAGTCCCGGACCTTCAAGACGTCCGCGGCGCACGGGTCCTGGGCATCTTCGGACATACCACAACCACGGATCACATCTCGCCCGCAGGGGCAATCCCGAAGGAGCAGCCGGCTGGAGCTTATCTGCTGGAGCGAGGGGTCAAGCCGTGGCAGTTCAACACCTTTGGATCGCGACGCGGCAACCACGAGGTCATGATGCGTGGCACCTTCGGCAACGTCCGCATCCGCAACCTCATGCTCGACAACCGGGAGGGCGGCTACACGATCCACGTCCCGAGCGGCGAGGAGGCCTCCGTGTACGAGGCCGCCATGCGCTACCAGGCAGAGGGCACTCCGCTCCTGGTGCTCGCCGGGCAGGAGTACGGGACGGGCAGCTCACGGGACTGGGCTGCGAAGGGGGCGGCTCTGTTGGGTGTCCGCGCCGTGATCGCGGAGAGCTACGAGCGCATCCACCGAAGCAACTTGGTCGGGATGGGGGTCCTGCCTCTCCAGTTCGAAGAGGGGGACAGCGTCGAGTCGCTCGGCCTGACGGGACGGGAGAGGTACGACATCACGGGCGTCGCCGACGGTCTCGAGCCCCGTACGCGCCTGAGCGTGGTGGCCACGGCCCAGGACGGCAGCGAGACGGCGTTTCGGGTCGTCGCTCGCCTCGACTCCGAAGTGGACGTGGAGTACTACCAGAACGGCGGCATCCTGCACACGGTGCTGCGCAGGATCGGCTCGGGCGAGATGTAGGGCTGGCTCGGAGGCGCGCCTGCCCGGCCAGGGCACCGGGTCCGTCGGTCCCCGGGGCGGCTTCGAGCCCGGACGGGCCGCGGCCCCTTCTTGGCGTCAGCCAGGCGGCTCGTGCTCGGAATCCCGTAGTGTCACGGGCGGGCCCAAGATCTCGGCCAAGATCACCGCCCGCCGGATGCTCCCTCTCCCGCTCCCCTTGAGCGTCCGGACCACGCTCCGCGTCTCCCTCCGGGGCGTGGGGGGCTCCTTGCCGGGCGTCGGTCCCTCGGGTGGGAGCTTCTCGCGGGCCGGCGCCACGGGAGCCGCCGCGCTTTCCTCCAGGTCCCACTCCACGTGATCGTGGCCCTCTACGTGCTGATGCTCGGGGCGTAGCGTGGTCTCCTCCGGCTCGGGCGCCTTCGAGGGCGCCGCCGGACCGGCATACTCCGAAGTAGAGCGCTCCACGCGCGTGGAGCGCCGCTCGGTTCCCGGAGCGCGCGCGGGCGGAAGCCGAGGCGTGGTCGGTGGGGCGCGGCCCCTCGCCAACGTGGCGATCTCCTCCCAGAGCTGGTCGGGAACCATCTCCGCCGACGTGGTCTCGTGCCCCAGGGAGCGAGGCTCCCGGGCTCCAGTGATGGTCCCGCTCTCCCCGGCTTCCGGACGCTGCTCGGCCTGCTTGCGCTTCCTGCGCGCCGCCGCGTCCATCATCGAGATGATGATGAAGAACGCGATGACCAGGATCTGGAACAGTCCGTCCATGGGGGTCCCCGTCGAGGGTCCGCAGCGCCGCCGTTAGGCGAGCGGCTCGCCGTCCACCTCGTCTCCGCTGGCGATTGCCTTACGCATCGACGTGTCGGACTGGATGTTGTTGTAGCGCACGTAGTCCATGACGCCCATGTGCCCCTGACGGAACGCGTCGGCCAGTGCCATGGGCACCTCTGTCTCCGCCTTCACGAGTTCGGCGCGCATCTCCTGGACCCTGGCCGTCATCTCCTGCTCGAGGGCGACGGCCATGGCCCGGCGCTCTTCGGCCCGAGCCTGCGCGACCCTCTTGTCGGCCTCCGCCTGGTGCGTCTGGAGGTCGGCTCCGATGTTCTTGCCAACGTCCACGTCGGCGATGTCGATGGAGAGGATCTCGAAGGCCGTGCCGGAATCGAGCCCTTTGGCGAGCACGGTCTTGGAGATGTCGTCCGGGTTCTCGAGGACTTGCTTGTGCGAGTTCGCCGAGCCAATCGACGATACGATGCCCTCGCCCACCCTGGCGAGGATCGTGTCCTCCCCGGCGCCTCCTACCAGCCGATTGATGTTCGCCCGGACCGTGACCCGAGCCTGGGCGATGAGCTGGATGCCGTCCTTCGCCATGGCAGCGACTTTGGGCGTGTTGATGACCTTCGGGTTCACCGAAACCTGTACGGCCTCGAAGACGTCCCGCCCGGCCAGATCGATGGCGGCCGCCTGCTGGAAGGAAAGCTCGATGCTCGCCTTGTCGGCGCTGATGAGGGCCCGGACCACGCGGTCAACCTGTCCACCGGCCAGATAGTGGGCCTCGAGGTCGTTGACGCTGAGCGGGAGACCCGCCTTGGTCGCCCATATCAGGGGGCGCACGACGGCGGGAGGGCTCACCTTGCGGAGACGCATCCCCACCAGATAGCCGATGCCCAATCTGACGCCAGCGGATATCGCCTCGATCCACAGGCGCACTGGAACCGCCCAGGCGAGCATGCTGATGAAGAGGATCGCCCCGAAGAGGACGAAAAGGCTGAAAAAGTCAAGCTGCTGCATCAAATGGTCCTTTCGCTGAGCCGAACGACCCTGGGGCCACCGCCCTCCGGGTCCCTCGGGATCGTCTTCCTAGCGCTCCTCCGCTTCCTGGTCGGGGCCCGGGCCCCCCTCCTCGACCGGCGCCGCGTCGGGCGCAGGGGCCGCTTCGAGCTTCCTTGCTCCCACGGGGCGGACGACGTGCCGGTAGCCCTCTGCGGCCACGATCCGCACCGGCGTTCCCTGCTCGATCCACTCCGATTCGGAGACGATGTCGATGCGCTCGTCACCGAAGAGGCCGACCCCGGAGGGCCGGAGGTCGGTGGTGGCAACGCCCTCGCGATCGACCAGTTCCGGGCGTGTCGGGCCCGATTGGTAGCCGACCGCCTTGTCGGTACGTGTACCGAGGAAGATGCCCGAGCGGTAGAGGCGCGTGCTCTTGGGGAGCTTCCTGAGAATAGCCCACCCGGTGACCAGAAGAAGCAGGAGTGTCGTGCTGAGTACGCCCCCGGCTCTGCTGAAGTCCTCCATCGTCGGCAGGGTGCCCAGAAGGCTCATGTAGATGCCGGCCGCCATCCCGAGGAGGCCCAGGATCCCGAAGATCCCGAAGCCCGGGACGATCATGGCCTCAAGAGCCAGCAACAGCCCGCCAGCCCCGAAGACCAGGAGATCCTCCCAGCCCGCGAGTCCCAGGATCAGGTGGGATCCGAAGAAGAGAGAGAGCGAGAGCAGTCCGGCCGCGCCGGCGAGGCCCAAGGACGGGGTCTTGATCTCGATGATCAGCCCCAAGAAGCCCAGCGAAAGGAGGAAGGGCGCGACCACGGGGTGCGAAAAGAAGCGGACGAGCCGCTCGGCCCAATTGACCTCCATGTCCTGCACGGCCGCGTCGGAAAGCTGCAAGGCGTCCACCAAGCTCGAAAAGTCGCCCGCGTGCCGCGCATACCCGAGTGCCACCGCCTCTTCGGTCGTGAGCGTGAGTAGCTTTCCTTCCTCCACGACATCGGGGATGGCCAGTGATTCGTCGACCATGGCCTCCGCGACCCGGGGATCAAGACCTCGGGCCTCAGCCAGGGCACGCATCTGGCTGCGCATAGCGGAGACGATCTTCTCGGAGGCCTTGGTGCCCGTCCCGTCGACGGGAGTCACCGCCCCGATGACGGACCCGGCCCTCATGTAGATGCCATGGGTCGCCAGGGCGATCAATGCGCCGGCCGAGAAGGCACGACGGTTCACGAAAGCGTAGACGGGGACCCGGGCGTCGGCGATGGCGTCGGCGATGCGCTCCGCCGCGTCCACGCGGCCGCCCGGCGTATCGATGTCGAGCACGACCGCGCTGGCCCCGGCCGCTTCGGCCTCGCGGAGGGAGCGCTCGATGAACGGAGCGAGGCCCAGCTCGACAACACCGGTCACGGGCACGCGAAAGACCGACCCTCCCGCCTGGCCCGGTGCAGGCGCGGGTAGTCCGAGCATCCCCCCCAACAATACGGCCGCGAGGGTCTGGATTCTCCGCGACATTCTCTCTTCTCCCCCCCCGATCTACGCGCTACCGATTGAAGTAACGTACGCTGGGGCGCCAGCTCTCACAAAGCAGAACCCCCCTCCCCGACTACGGAGAGCCGGGGTCGTGACCTCTGGGCCCGTCGCTAGTCGGGCAGCTCAACTCCCAGCAGGACGCAAGCATAAAAGGACCCACGGATCGCTCGGGTGTAGTCACCCTCGCGGATCGCTTCGCGAGCCACGTCGATGAGCCGTGCCGCGCGCCCCAACACCTCCCCAGAGTACGAGTCCTCGGCGGAAATCCTTCCAAGTCCGCCCTCGGCAGAGGACAACAGCTGAGCCGCCACGTGCGGTGGCGTCACTTCCCGCAGGTAGTCGGAGGCCTGGAGAGCCGCCGCAAGAGAAAGTGGACCTTCGCCCTCTTCCGCGAGGATCCATGCCCACGTCAGCATCTCGCGAGCGGAATCGAGGCGGCGGCTCAACCGCTCCGGAACTCCTAAGGCGGAGAGTCGATCGACGCGGGCAAACGTCGAATCGACGTCGACGAGCAGCCGCTGCACGTCACCCTCCCCAAGCCGACCGTAGAGGAGAGGCAGGGCGTCGTCGTAGACCTGGGCGCGAAGCGCCCTCCCCTCAGCGGGCGAGAGCTCCCAGGACTCCTCCCACCGCACGACCGGTGTCTCGTCGAAGAAGCCGCCCGATGCGACCCAAATCTCCGTCAGGCTGGGCACGGGTCCACCCAAGTCGATGGCAGCCCGGGTTTCCTGCGCCATGAGGGCCGCCATCGGATCAGAGACGGCGTCGGCGCAGGCGCCTATCCACAGCACGACCCCCAGAAGAGGGGGCAGCGCGAGGGAGCGAGAGCGAACGGAGTAGAGCTTCATCACTTTAAGCTACCTAACACCGGCCATGCGAATCAATTCTCGAGGGGGAGCCGAGACCGCGGACCGCCCATCACGCCTGCCCCGGAAGCCGGAGCGCGTCTCGGTTTGACCACCCTCTCAGCCCTCGGTAGCTTTTCGTTCGAACGCTCGTCCGACTCACCCCCACCCTCCCAGGGACGCTCGACCGCCCACCACACCGTGTCGGCGGGCATCCAAGACCCGATTGTGGTGCTTCCGGAAGGCGCAATCCGTGCTCGAGCCCAAGCAGCGATACGACGCCAGGCGCGCCAAGATTCTGCGCGCCGGTTCCATGATCTTCGCCGAGAAGGGCTACGACGGCACAGGCCCGGCAGAGACGTGTCGGTCGAGCGGCTGAGCTCGACCGTGCAGCGGATCTTCTGGGGAGGCGTACGGGCACCGTTCGCCGAGAAGCGGAATCCCGAATTCGAGGGCCGATGAAGCTGAAGGCGGTGCGCACGGCCACGGTTGCTTTCCTCCTTCTGGTCGGCTTCCTGGCCATGTGGCCCGGACTCCTACCCTTCAACCGCGTGCGTCCGCTCGTGCTGGGGCTCCCGTTCGTCATGGCTTGGCTGACTCTCCTGCTCCTTCTGGTCGGCGTGGCGCTCTGGGTGCTAGAGGTGGCCGAGCGACGAGCCGGGAACCGTTAGCCGCCGATGGACCGCTGGCAGGTCGTCTCGGTCGTGATCGCCTTCTACCTCCTCGTCACGCTGTGCATCGGGCTCTCCGCAGGGCGGAGAAGCACGAAGAGTGTTCAGGGGTTCGTGGCCGGAGACCGGAACTTCGGATTTCTGGTCTTCTACTTCGTCACGGGAGCGAGCGTCTACTCCGCCTTCGCCTTTCTCGGCGGGCCGGGATGGGCCTACGGAAGAGGCGCCGCAGCCTTCTACATTCTCACCTACGGCGCGCTCGGGATGGCGCCTTGGTACTGGGTCGGGCCGAAGGTGGCCGACCTCGGGCGGCGCCTCGGCTTCGTCACACAGGCCCAGCTCATCGTCGGACGCTTCCCTTCCCGGGCGCTGTCCGTGCTGATCGCATCGCTCACGCTAGTCGCCTTCGTACCCTACATCACCCTCCAGATGCGAGGGGCCGGCATCGTGATCGAGGCGGTGACGGAGGGTCACGTGCCGCTCCCCCTGGGCGCGGCTCTGGCCTACGCCATCGTGGTAGCCTACGTGCTCGGCAGCGGCGTAACGGCCGTGGGGTGGACCAACACCTTCCAGGGAGTGTTCATGCTGATCATCGCGTGGACGCTGGGGATCTACCTGCCGCTCCACCTCTACGGGGGCGTAACCCCCATGTTCGAGCGGATCGCCGCCGAGCGGCCGGAGCTCCTCACGGTACCCGGACTCACGGCGGGAGGTGAGCCCTGGACGTGGGGCGGCTACACGACCGCCATCCTCGTAAGCCTCATCGGGCTGCAGATGTGGCCTCATCTCTTCATGAAAGCCTTCACGGCGCGGGACGACACCATCATCCGAAAGACGGCCATCCTTTTCCCAACCTTCCAGCTCTTCTTGGTTCCGGTGTTCATCATCGGGTTCGCGGGCGTGCTCCTTCCCGAGCGACCTCCTATGGACGACTTCATCCTGCCCTTCATGGTGCTGAGGACAGAGCTTCCCGCGCTGGTGGTCGGGTTGTTCTGTGCTGGAGCCCTCTCCGCCTCGATGAGCACGGGTGATGCGCTCCTCCACGGAGCCGCCTCGGTGGCCGTAGAGGACGGGGTTCGGCCGTTCGTGGCCCTCACCGACCGACAGCAGCGACGGATCATGCGCGCTCTGATCGTTGCGGTAGCCGCCGTGTCCTACCTGTTCGCCCTCGATGAGCAGAGCTCGCTGGTGGGACTCCTCCTGGGCTCGTACGGCATCATCTGCCAGCTCGCGCCCACCGTCCTCGCCGCCCTCTACTGGCGGCGCGCCACCACGGCGGGGGTGTTGGCCGGGCTTCTGGCCGGCTCCACTGTGGCTGCCTTCTTCTTCCTTAACGGCTCTCTCAAGCCCCTGGACCTACACGAGGGAGTGCTGGGGCTCCTCGTCCACCTGCCCACTCTCGTGCTTGTGAGCCTGGTTACGGCGCCGCAGGATGAGGGGCATTCCTCGGCGTTTGTCGGACCTGAAGGCACCGGATGACCCGCATGAGCGACGACACCCGACCTCAGAATGAGGACGCAGCTCTCCGGACCGAGCTTGACACGCTGCGGGACCAGATCATGGAGCTGGACGACGAGCTCATCCGCCTCATCGGCCGGCGGCGGGACCTCGCCGTGGAGATCGGGCGAGTGAAGCAGGCACTGGGTCTCCCGGTGCTCGACCCGGCCCGTGAGGCTCAAGTCGTGCGACGAGGCACGGAGATGGCCCGGGAGCGAGGCGTGGATCCGGAGCTCGCCCGGGAGGTGATCCGGCGCATCATCTCTGCGGCCCGCCAGGCGCAGAGCGGCGATCCGTCGCAGAGCGGGTAGCGATACGTCCCCGATCAGTCGTCCGCGCGTCGGATGCCGCGAGCCGGCATCCCGAGCGTCGCCACAACGTCCAAGGCCGTGCCGACGGGGACCCGGAGGGGGTACGCCGGTCCCGGCGGCGTCACGCCCAGGATGAGGTGCGGGTTTAGCTCGTGCATGCGCTCGGGCGACACACCCACGGTCTTCGCGACGTCCTGCAGGTGGGTGTCCCCCGGCGTCCAAACAACGTCGTACAGGTAAGGCTCTGCGCGGGTGACCTCGAAGCCGTACTTCGAGGCGTAGCGCGCCAAGTACGTGGCCGCCAGAAGCTTCGGCACGAAGTTGGCGGTCTCAGATGGCAGGCGGTCGATGATCTCCCAATAGAGGCTCTCGTCCCCCACGCGACCACCCGCGTGGCGGTTGAGGGTCTGGGACACACGCGTCGGGCCCGCGTTGTAGGCCGCGGCCGCCAGGTACCACGATCCGTATTGCTCGTGGAGCTCGTCCAGGTAGTCGAGGGCCGCGTCCGTCGCCCGCACCGGGTCGCGTCTCTCGTCCACGTAAGAGTCGATCCGAAGCCCATACGCCAACGCCGTCGGGCCCATGAACTGCCATACTCCGAGAGCCGAAACGTAGGAACGGGCGCTCGGGACGAAGCCGGACTCGATCATGGCCAGGTAGATCAACTCCTCGGGCATCCCCCGCTCGCGGAGCTTCTCCGTGATCATGTCCGAGTAGAGACCTTCTCTCGAAAGAAGCTCCTCGAAGGCCGACTTCTGCTCGGTGCCGAATCGACGCGTCCAAAGCTCGACACGGTCGTTCATCTGCAGAGGCAGTTCGGCCGAGGCCAGCTCCCGCTCCATGCCGGCCAAGACGACCGGTACGACTTCTTCGCTCAGCCATCCGGCGTCGCTGCCCGAGTCATCGGTCTCGGTGAGCGCCCAACCCCCGACGAAACCCACCGATAGCACGCACGCCGCGCCGCAGACAAGTCGCCGCGGCCATCTATGTCCTTCCTTCATGAAGAGAATCATGTCCTCCCTGTTTCCTCGCACCCTTACGGTGCCATCCTCGGGCAAGATCCATGCCGACGCCCGAAGCGGGTCGTCGACCAAGGGGATCTCCGGATCACAAGTGTTGCGCAGACGAGGGTGCTCGACAAGAAAAGGCCTGCTCCGCAGGCGGCCCTTGCGGAGCAGGCCTCGAAGATGACCGCGTAGAACTACTCGCCGGGGTAGACCGAAACCGCCTTGCGCCTACGGTAGGTCTCGAACGTCACCACGCCGTCGGCGGTGGCGAACAGAGTGTGGTCTCTGCCGCAAGCGACGTTGCGACCCGGATGGAAGCGCGTCCCCCGCTGCCGAACGATGATGCTGCCGACGCTGACCCACTCTCCGCCGAAGCGCTTCACACCGAGCCGCTTCGAATTGCTGTCGCGACCGTTCCGGCTCGAACCTGCGCCCTTCTTATGCGCCATGAGACGTCCTTCGGAGTGTCTCCCCGGGCCCCGGCCCGCTAGATCTTGATGTCAGCGATCCGAATTTCGGTGAACTTCTGTCTATGACCCTGCTTCTTGCGGTGGCCCTTCCTGCGCTTCCGCTTGAAGACGATGATCTTCTTGTCCTTCCCGTGGCGGAGCACCTCGGCGGTCACCTTGGCTCCACTGATCCTGGGGCGACCAACCGAGATGTCGTCACCGTCCGAGGCGAGCAGAACCTGGTCGAAGGAGATCGTGCTTCCCTCCTCCGCCTTGACGGCCGGGATCCGGAGCCTTGCCCCCGGCTTCGCCGAAAACTGCTTACCTCCGGTTCGAAAGACCGCGTACATACCAAGCCTCGATCGCGCGGTGCCCAATTATGGTCCAACACAGCCTGGTAATTTTGGGGAAACACAGAGACAGGTCAAGACAGGGCCCTGGTTCGGTGATGGGCCAGTTTTCAAACTGGCCCATCACCCCTGGTGCTCCGGACACCGGCCGGCCCTTATGCGGCGGCGTAACGAGCCGTCACGTCCGTTTCGGCCGCCCCCGAGAGGATCCGGAAGTCTTCCTCCCGGAGCAGGGGATCATCCCTCATGTCGAGAGACAGCTTGGTGCGCCGTTCCAGCCTCTTGAGGAAGTCGGGTTCGTCCTCCAGGGTCCGCAGGCTCACCTCAGGGTGCACCCGGATGAGGATCTGTCGCTCCTCACCCCTTGCCGCCACCCGCATGATCGTCCTCTCGATCTGCCGCACCACGGTAGCGGGAGTGTAGACCCGTCCCCCCCCGCCGCATTGATCACAGCTCTTGGTGAGCGAGTTGAAGAGCGAGGGGCGAACCCTCTGGCGGGTCATCTCGACGAGCCCAAGGCCCGAGACTTCGAACGCCTTGGTCCGGGCTCGGTCGCGGCCGAGATGCGTCCTCAGTTCGTGAAGGACCCGGTCACGATTCTCCTGCGACTCCATGTCGATAAAGTCGCACACGATGATGCCGCCGATGTCCCGCAAGCGGAGCTGACGGGCGATCTCACGAGCGGCGTCCACGTTGGTCTTGAGAATCGTGTGCTCGGGGTCCTTCTTGCCCGTGTAGCGCCCCGTGTTGACGTCGATGGACACGAGCGCCTCCGTGGGCTCGATGACGATGTAGCCTCCCGAAGGCAGGCTCACCCTCTTCTCGAAAGCCTCCTGGATCTCGTCCTCGACGCCGTGCTTGTCGAAGAGCGATCCCGCCTCCGTGTGGAGACGGACGCGGTCCTTCAGCTCGGGCGCCACGCTTCTCACGTATTGAAGGATCTCCTGGTAGATCGCCTTGTTGTTGACGGAGATCGACTCGAAGCGGTTGCTGAAGAGGTCCCGGATCACTCCACTGATGAGCTTGGCCTCCCGATGAAGAAGCGCCGGAGCCTCCGACGCCTCCTGCTTCTTGAGGATCTTCCTCCAGTTGGCGCTGAGGCGCTTGAACTCTTTTCGGAAGGTGTCTTCGTTGAGCTCCTCGCTCACCGTGCGGACGATGACACCGCCCCCGCCCTCGGGAAGGATGTCCTTGGCGAGCTTGCGCAGCCGCGCGCGCTCCTCCCGGTCTTCGATCTTCCGGCTGACTCCTACGTGGGACGATCCGGGCATGTAGACGAGAAATCGTCCCGGCAGCGAGACTTGGGCGGTGAGGCGGGGGCCCTTCGTGCCGATCGCCTCCTTGGTGACCTGCACGATCAGCTGCTGGCCCTTCTCGATCAGTTCCTGAATCCCGGCATCCTTCTTCGGACGCCGGCGCCTGGCGCCCCTACCGTTCTCGTCGTCGTCCTCCCCGGTCTCGACGTCGGAGACATGAAGGAACCCTGCCTTGTCCGTACCGATGTCGACGAAGGCGGCCTGAATGCCCGGCAGGACGGCCTCCACCCTGCCCAGGTAGAGGTCGCCGAGCAGACGCCCTTGGTCGGGCCGGTCGAACATCATCTCGACCAACTGCCTGTCTTCCATGAGCGCCACCCACGATTCGCGGGTGCTGGCGCTCACGAGGATTTCTCTCCTCAAGGTAGTTCTCCTTGGTCGGCCTACTCACGGCCAATCCCGCCGGTGCGCCCGGACTGCTCCGTCCTCGTCCCTCCCTCGTCGCGGAAAGGAGCGAAGCCGGCCGCAGCTTGGGCCCGCATTGGCGAGCCAGCGGCCCGAGTGGGCTTCCCTGTCATGCGAGCGCCGATCCGCCGAACGCTTCCCTAACCAGCAGTCGACCGACCGAATCTCGTTGGTTCCCTAACCGATCGCGCAGACCCGGAGGCGTCGCGCATCATGCGCTCCATCCGGTAGCGGGCGGTGCTTCCCGTTCCATCCGCGATCTGGACCGCCTTCGGCGTGGTCCGCAGTCCAAGCTGGGAACAGAGAAGCTTGGTCCTCGGGGCCTCCGTCGTGCACGGCTGGTTGTGATCCGTGCGTGCGCGATCTCTGCGGAGTGCTTCCTTGCTTGTATGTCCGTGGCGATGTCCGCCAAGTGAAACTGAACGTTCTGGGAATCGCACACCACCGTATCTTCGATGAGCAGCTCCCTAGGATCGGAAGATCTCCACCCCATCTTGTCCCTTTTCTCGCCCGTTCGCACCCCTTCGAGGAAGCCGCTGCATGTCGGAGCGGGATCAGCTCCCTTGCTCTTCCTCCTCGCCGGCCGCATCCCGGTCCGGCACGAACTTGAGCGCGACACCAGCAAGCAGCACGACGAGAGCCGCCGTAACCAGCCAGGACATTTCCAGGTAGATGCCCGCAAGGCTGAGGATCGCGCCAGCTCCGAAGAACCGGATCCTCCACTCAAGAAACCGCGCAGTCGGGCGGCCGGTCCGGCGGGAGAAGAACACGCGAAGCTTATCCTCCTGACCGATCCAAGACGCGTCGAACGCCCATTCGGCACGCGTCGAAGTCGTCGGTCGGCAAGATCCGGTCGACGAACCCGAGTCGGAGTCCCACTTCGGCGGAGATCCTCTCTCGCGTCGTCACCAGCTCGCTCCCGGAATCCTCGGTGGTCGCGTCCCTGGCGGGGGCGGGGTCAGACCCTCTCCTCGCGCGTGGTGAACCAGTCGCGGATGTACACCACCGCGTCGGTTGTGGACGTACCGGGACCGAAGAGCCGGCCCACACCCTGCTCCGAGAGCGCCTGCATGTCCTCCTCCGGTATGATCCCGCCTCCGGTCAGGAGCATGTGATCCGCGTCCTCTTCCCTGAGCAGCTCCAAGACTCTGGGAAAGAGGGTCATGTGAGCGCCTGACAGGACGGAGAGCGCGACCACGTCCACGTCCTCCTGGATCGCGGCATTCACGACCATCTCCGGCGTCTGGTGGAGACCCGTGTAGACCACCTCGAATCCGGCGTCCCTGAACGACGCCGCAATCACTTTGGCGCCGCGATCGTGGCCGTCCAGCCCGGGCTTGGCCACGAGAACTCTGATCCTTCGATCCTCCGGCGACATGGGTTGCTCCGTTGATTTGGCTCAGTGGCCGATCGCGCGTGGGCTCCGAAAGCGACTCCAATCTACGGGTTTGGCCTTGGCCCTAGGAGGCCGTTCACGTCGGGCGAGAGAGGGCGGGCCGGTGCCGCCTTCCCGATTGTGGCGATTACACCGGGTGCACCGACGTCGACAGCCAGGACAAACTCGTGTTGGACGACCCGACGAACAATGCTGGCGGCTACGTTGGCCGACCCGGCGTCCGACGGACCTGAGCGGGTCAGGAGCCGGCGGAGCGCTCTTCTGCGTGATGAGCGGCGGTCCGGCGTGTCGCTCTCGCGTGGGTCTGCAAGCCGGCTGGTTGCTCGGCAGGGGTGACCTACACGCTTCACATCAGCCCCGTCGTTCGAAAGAACACCGTGAGTCCGGTTCCGCTCTCAGATCTCGAGCGAGAGCAGCGGGGCCCGCATCGTCGGGAGGGTCTGATCTCTTCGTCTTGCCGATCCTGACGGGATCCTAGAAAAAGACGGGCTCCTTGTAGCTTCCGAAGACCACTTCCATGGCGTGCCGGATCTCGTACAACGTGCAATCGGCGCGCGCGCAGTCGAGGATTGCCGGCACGAGGTTGGCGCCCGACCGACACACGCGCTCCAGGGCTCTGAGGGTCTCCTCAACCCGCTCGTCGTCCCGTCTCTCGCGAAGCTCGGCCATCCGGCAACACTGACGCTTCTCCACGGACGGATCAATCCTGAGCGTGTCGATTTCGACGGCCTCCGAGCCTTCGGTGAACTCGTTCACGCCCACCACCAGCCGCCTGAGCGACTCCACCTCGTTCTGCTGGCGCAGCGCCGAGTCGGCGATCTGCTTCTGGAAGAAGCCCATCTCGATCCCCGGAACGACACCACCCAGTTCGTCGATCTGGTCGAAGAGGTCGAGGGCCTCGGCTTCGAGCCGATCCGTGAGGGACTCCACATAGTAGGAGCCGGCCAGAGGATCGATTGTGTTCGGAACGCCGCTCTCGTAGGCGAGGATCTGCTGTGTGCGGAGCGCGATGCGGACCGACTTCTCGGTAGGCAGCGCCAAGGTCTCGTCCATCGAGTTCGTGTGCAGCGACTGAGTTCCGCCCAGAACGGCCGCCATGGCCTGGTAGGCGACGCGCACGATGTTGTTCTCGGGCTGCTGTGCCGTGAGGCTTACCCCGGCCGTTTGTGCGTGGGTCCTCAGCCTCCAGGCGTCGGGGTCGGTGGCGCCGTAGGTGGCGCGCATGACCCGAGCCCAGATCCTCCGCGCGGCCCGGAACTTGGCGATCTCCTCGAAGAAATCGTTGTGGACATCGAAGAAGAACGAGAGGCGCGGCGCGAACCGGTTCACATCGAGGCCCCTCTCGATGCCCCGCTCCACATACTCGAAGCCGTTCCTCAGCGTGAAGGCGAGCTCCTGGGCGGCCGTAGCGCCCGCTTCCCGGATGTGGTAGCCCGAGATTGAAATTGGGTTGTACTTCCGCGCGTGCTCCGAGCACCACGCGAACATATCGACGATGCACCGCAGCGCGGGCTCCGGTGGAAAGACCCAGGCGTGCTGCGCCTGGTATTCCTTGAGGATGTCGTTCTGGACCGTACCTCGGAGCCTGTCGGGGGAAACACCCTGCCGCTCCGCGGCCGCCACGTAGAAGCAAAAGAGGATGACGGCCGGCCCGTTGATCGTCATCGAGACCGAGACCCGGTCCAGGGGGATGCCCGCGAAGAGGGTCTCCATGTCCTGCAGCGACGAGATGGCCACCCCACACACGCCCACCTCGCCCAAGGACCGGGGGTGATCGCTGTCGTACCCCATGAGCGTGGGGAAGTCGAAGGCCACCGACAGACCCGTCGTGCCGTGCTCCAAGAGGTACTTGTACCTCTCGTTGGTCTCTTCAGCGGTGGCGAAGCCCGCGAACTGACGCATGGTCCAGAGGCGCGTACGATACATCGTCGAGTAGGGGCCCCGCGTGAACGGGAACTGGCCGGGGACGCCCAGGGCATCCTCGTAGCCCTCGGCTCCCTCCCGATCGATGGGCGTATAGAGCGGCTTCACCTCCATGCCCGACAGGGTGCCGAAAAGCGTGTCCCGCGTGGGGGTCGCTCCGAACTCCGCCTCCCACACGCGAAGCTGCTCCTTGAGCCGCTCGATCTCGGCCCCTTGCTCGGCTACCCGCTCCAGAAGGTCGCCGGGAGCCGTCATACCGTGTTCCAGGGTGGCCATGCTCGAAGTTTACACATTTTTGGCAAAAATGTCCCGAAGCGGGCACCCTACCCGGACCTTGAGGGGAGCGAGCGGCATCGAGGCTCTCTATGGCCGATCTAGGAGCAAGCCGATGATGGATGACGAAACGGAATACGGGGTCGCGTCACCCTCCTGGATCCGGTCCAATCCCGTGTCGAGCAGGGCCGCCGTCGCTTCGCTCCCCCAGAGCATGCCACGCAGCTCCCGGTCTGCCACCTCACGCACTCTGACGGCCGCCCGAGCCCGTCGTCGCGCTTGGAGCTCCCCCGACTTCTCGAGAAACGACCCGTGTTCGTCGATTGCCGCCATCAGCTCCGGTACGCCCTCACCCGTTTGGGCCACGGTCTTGAGCACCGGAATCTGCCAAGCCACCGCCTCGTCGACCTTCGGCTCGGGCGCGGACTCCCGCTTCTCAGCGACGCGCGACAGGTCGACGCCGTGGTGGGCGGGCACGTCGCTCAGTGCCTTCCCCCCCCTGAGGTGCAGTGCGGCCCTCAGGTCCTTGAGCAGACGGTCGGCTCCGCTCCGGTCGGCTTTGTTCACGACGAAGATGTCCGCGATCTCCATGAGTCCCGCCTTCATGGCCTGGATGCCGTCACCCGACTCGGGAACGAGGACGACCACGACCGTGTCAGCCGCGCCCGTGATCTCCAGCTCGGTCTGACCCACGCCCACCGTCTCCACCATGATCCGGGCGAGCCCGAACGCATCCATTAGGTCGACCACCTCCTTGGTGGTGGTCGCGAGCCCTCCCAGTGACCCGCGCGTGGCCATGGAGCGGATGAAGATCCCCCTGTCGGTCGACAGGTCGTTCATCCTGATCCGATCACCCAAGAGCGCCCCTCCCGTGTAGGGCGACGTGGGATCCACCGCCACGATCCCCACTTCCTCCCGCCGGGAGCGGCAGAGAGCCGCGAGGGCGGCGATGAGGCTCGATTTTCCTGCGCCGGGGGGACCGGTCATCCCGAGGCGGCGCCCCCGAGGGCCGTCTCGTAGGGCCTCGTGCAGGAAGCCCTGAAAGGACGGCCGCTCGTCCTCGATCACCGAGATGGCCCTGGCCAACGCGGCGCGCTTGCCGGCACGGAACAGATCGAGCAGCGACAAGAGCTCGGCGGGGAGCGGGCCGAGCAGCGGCTTGGTCATGGGCTGCCGTCCCCGGGGCGGATCCGTCGGGCGTAACGCAAGGGATTCTCCAGCAGGTGCGTCGGGATGAAGAAGGCCAGCACAAACATGATCAGCGCCACCAAGAACCCAATCCCAAGCAGCCATAGGCTCCGCGCCGAGATGAACAAGATCGAGGTGATGATCGCGGCGGCGGCGGCGAAGATGCTGAGGCTGATGCGGCGCGCCTGGGGTGGAGGAAGCGCTCCAGGCTCTGCACGTCCCTCGGATGCACTCGGACGCGGAACTCCTCCCGCTCGGCCCGCGTGAGGAGGTCCATCATCGTGCGCAGGGTCACTTGAGCCTCGCCCACGAGATCCTTGGCGACCACGACCAGCTCGCGGACCGCGGTCTTGACGATCGTGTTCCGCTGTCTCCGCACCACCCGTTTGAGCACGCCCAGGCCGTCGAAGTGCCGGTCGTAGCGGATCCCTAGCCCCTCGAGGAGAGTGGCGAGCCCGAAGAAGCGGACGCACTCCTGGGGAAGCATGATGGGCCATGTGAAGAAGGCGTCGAAGACGTCGCGCGCGACCTCCTCGGTGCGTTCTCGGCTGGAGACCCGCACGCGCGCCATGATGGCGAGGATCTCCGTGGCCGCTTCCCTGACCTCGCCCCTAGAGACCTCGGGGCTGATCATCTCGAGGCGGTACATACCGTTGATCGTCGCGTCGAGATCGTCCCGCTCCACCGCCAGTGCCAGATCGAGGATATGCTCCCGTGTCCAGCGAGGCACCTCGCGAACCATCCCCCAGTCGAGAACTACGATCGTCCCGTCGTCCTGCACCAGGAGATGGCCCAGATGAGGATCGGCGTGCCTGAATCCGTCCACCATCACCATCCGCAGGTAGAGCACCGTGAGTCGCTCCATCAGGTCCCGGAACCGGAGGCGGCCCGCCCGGACGACGACGTCTGGTCCAGGCTTGCCGCAACCAAAGGCGGCCGCTCGAACTCGTCGAAGGCCTCGTCCGCAGGGCGATCGAGATCTTCCTCGAGTAGGGCGATGATCCGGTCCGGATCCTCCGGAGGGGCCTGATCCTCAAGCGTCCCGATCGCGGCCAGATACGGCTCGGGAAAGATGTCGGCCCTGGCCGATAAGGCCTGCGCCAGCTTGATGAAGGCCGGGCCGAGCGCGGCCAGCCGGGCGACCAGCTGGTCCGCCCGCCGCTGATGCATGCACGTACTGCGACGCGCCGGGCGTCCGGCGAGGATCCATCGCCTCCGGTCCCGCAGGAAGGCGACCACGAAGGGCGCCAGCCCGGTGAGCACGCGAGCCCGTCGGAAGAAGCGCCTCACGCCGAGGCTCGGGGGACCAAGGGATGTGGCGACGTCACGCCGTCGGCCCTCGGCCGAAGCGTCCGATCGATCATGTGGGACCTAGAGCATGGCGGTGGCGAGGCCGAGGAGCAGCAGGAAGCCCGTCATGTCCGTGAGGGCCGTGAGGAAGACTGTCGACGCCACGGCCGGATCCTGCCCTCGCCGGTCGAGGAACGTGGGTATGAACGATCCGGCGAAGCCGGCCATGGCGATGTTGCCCCACATGGCGAGCAGCACCACAAGCCCGAGCCGGGGATCGGCGCCCGTGACATCGGCCAGGCCGGCCGCCCCCGCGGCCACCACCGCACCGATGATCCCCCCGTTCATCAGGGCAACCAAGACCTCCTTGCCGATCACATGGCCGCGGCCCTCCAAAGGGCCCCCCGTCGTGGCCAACCGGCGCACGGTCACGGCGAGCGCCTGCTGACCGGCATTGCCGCCGAGGCCCGCCACGACCGGCATCACGACCGCAAGCAGCGTGGCGGCGGCGATCTGGTCCCGGAACGCCCACACCACCGTGGCCGCGAAGCTGGCCGTCAGGGTGTTCAGCAGGAGCCAGGGAAGCCGCGCCACGACCGCACCCTTCGAGCTTCCGCGCAACTCCTCGTCGTCGGAAACTCCGGAGAAGAGGAGCAGGTCCTCGGTGGACTCGGCCTCGAGCACGTCGATGACGTCGTCGAAGGTGATCCGACCCAGCAGTGTCCTGTCCTCTGCGACCACGGGAATCGAGACGAGGTCGTAGCGCCGGATCAGGTGCCCGACAACCTCCTGATCTTGGTCCGGAGTCACCCAAGCGACGATCGGCTCCACGAGACGCTGCACGGGCTTGCTCGTGTCGGCAAGGATCAAGTCGTCGAGGGGCACGGTCCCTAGCAGCCGGGAATCTCCGTCGACTACGAACACGGTGTAGAAGTCCTCGACCTCACGCCCCTGTGTGCGAACCGCTTCGATGGCCTCTCCCGCCGTGACCGTGCCGACCACTGAGACCAGCGCCGTGGTCATGATGCCGCCCGCCGTTTCCTCGCCGTACTGGAGGAGGTCGCGGATCTCTCCCGCCTCCTGCGGCCGGAGCTCGGCTAGGATCCGATCCCGGTCCTCGGGCTCTAGCTCGCCAATGAGGTCGGCCGCGTCGTCGTCGGGGAGCTCGTGGAGTAGCTCCGCCCCCTCCGCGGGCCCCAGCGAGGCCAACAGCTCGGCCCGCGCCTCCCCTTCCTCCATCTCGGCCAGGGTCTCGGAGGCGAGCTCCGCAGGAAGAGTCTGCAGAACCTCGAGGCGCGTGTCCTCACCCAGCGACTCCACGACGTCGGCGATATCGGACGGATGGAGCTCGGCGAGAAAGGCCTCCAGAACACCCACGTCATCGCGGTTGACGAGGGACTTCATTCGCTCACGGAGATCGTGAGAATCCTTGGGCTGCCTGGTGCTCATGCCCCCGACAGTGGGGCGTTTAACACGCTTCGTCCAGTAGCTCCCGCACAAGTCGCTCCTGGAGGTGGAACATCTCGCTATCGAAGCGGGCGTCGGTCTCGGGGTGGTCGTATCCGAGGACGTGGAGGGTCCCGTGGATCGCCACGCGCGCGAACTCCTCGGCGAGGGGCACGGCCAGATCATGGGCCTGCCGCACCACCTGCTCGTGCCCGATGTAGATGTCTCCAAGCACAGGCTCGCCCTCGTCGTGGAGGGTGAAGGCGATCACGTCCGAGGGCCAGTCCCGGCTGAGGTAGGCTCGATTGAGCTCTCGGATCGCCGGGTCGTCGAGAAGGGCGAGCGAGACCTCACCCTCGGTGACTCCCTCGCTGCCGAATGCCAAGTCCACGGCCGACCGGAGCAGAGCCTCCGACACCCCTTCGACCGCTCCGAGCGAGATCTGGACCTCCAACGGCCTCAAGCCCGGTCGTCGCTGGCCGCGCCCGGCTCCATCTGACCATCTTCCTCCAGAGCCACGTCGTCTTCGACGCAGGGGGGTTCCTCGGTCCCTGCCCTGTCCCCTGGCCCACCGTCCGAGCCGGCCGAGGCTGCCCCCTCCGGAGTCGCGGTAAGATGCTGCGTGCTCGGATAGTCGATGCGGTGGTGGTGGATGCCGCTCAGGACCTTCGCGAAGGTGTCCTTGAGCAGGCTGATTTCGCGGAACGTCAGGGGAGCCTCATCGAGCTGGCCGTCCTGCTGCTTGCCCTCGACGATGCCGTCCACCAGATCACGCACCCGCTCGGGCGTGGGCGCCTGGAGCACGCGGGTGGCGGACTCGATCGAGTCCGCTATCATGGCGATCGCAGTCTCCTTGGACTGCGGCTTCGGGCCCGGATACCGGTATTGCTCCTCTTCGACATTTTCCTCGCCGAACTCTTGCCTTGCTCGCGCATAGAAGTAGGCGATCCGCTGCGTGCCGTGGTGCTCGATGACGAAGTCCTGAACGATGTCGGGCAACTTCTCTTGCTGCACCAGCTTGAGGCCCTCCGTCACGTGCTCCCGCACGATCGCCGCGGACGTGTCGGGCTTGAGCGCGTCGTGCGGGTTTCGGCCCTCCGGCTGATTCTCCACGAAGTAGTGCGGCTTCAGGACCTTGCCGACGTCGTGGTAGTAGAGGCCGACGCGGCAGAGCAGGCCGTGGGCCCCGATGGAGTTCGCGGCCATCTCGCCGAGGTTCGCTACGTTGATGGTGTGGGCGTAGGTCCCCGGAGCCTCGAGGGAAAGACGACGCAAGAGCGAACGGTTCGGGTCCGCCCACTCGAGCAGCGTCTGGTCCGTCGTGATCCTGGTGAACCACTCGAAGACAGGGACGAAGCCCATCGCGACGATGGCGCTGAGCGCGGCGTTCAAGCCCGCCCAACCGAGCGAGGCGGCGACCAGCCCCGGCGAGCGCCCCTCCAGCAAGGCGAGAGCGAGAAGGGTCACGGCATAGGCACCCGTGATGATGGCCACGAACACCCACGTCTGGGCCCGGCGCCGCACGGCGCGCACGCTCATCGCCGCTGCGGCTCCGCCCACGATGGCCGGGAAGAGGACCTCCGTCTCCATGCCTCCGAACGGAGGTTGTGCCACTGTCAACACAGCCAGCACGAGCGCCAGGAAGAGAGCAATCCTCGAGTCCCAGAGGACCGCGACGGTCAGGGTGACGAAGGCGACGGGCAACGCCTCGGCAGGGAAACCATTCGTCGCGATGAGCCGTGCCAGGACGAAATACGTGACGACCAGCCCCGCCTGCAGGATCAGCCAGCGGAGTGAGGCGTAGATGGCGGGTCGGATGAAGTACACGAGGGCGCCGAACACCGTGAGAATCGTGAGGTTCAGGAGAAGGGCGCCGAAGATCGATCGGAATTGGAGGCCCGCCTCTTCCAGCTGCCCCCGCTCGCGGAGCTCCGCCTCATAGGCGTTCAACCGCTCGAGCGTCTCCGTCGAGATGGGCTCGTTGGCCCTCACGATGGCTTCCTGCTCGACGACGTTCCCCTTCGTCGTGGGGACGGCCTGCCGCGCCTGCTCGCGGTCGGACTCCGTCGCCGCCGCGTCAAAGTCCAACGAGTAGACGGTGTGGCGGATCATGATGAGCCGGAGCAGCTCGCTGAGCTCGGGGCTCGGGGTCATCAGTTGGCTGACCACCCGGTCCTGGAACTCGCGGCCCGTGAGGACCTCGCCCCCAGGTACCGAGCGCCGGCTCTCCAAGTCGGTCTCCTGCAGCAGGATCCGTTCCGCGGTGAGCTCCTGGGCCTCACTGGCCTCCATGACCCCCTGGTCGGCGTATTGGCGGGCTCCCGAGACGGCTGTCGTGCGCAGGAGCCGGCGGGCCTCCGCACCCATCAGCAGCGTGGCCCGGTCCAACCTCGCCGCCACGGACGAGGCCAGAAGGAAGCTCCGCACGGTTTCTGGATCGCCCGAAGCCGCGAGCGTGTCGAGCTGATCGAAGAACCGATCCAGCCGCACCGCCATCGTGTCCCCGGCTTCGGGCCTGAAGTCGAAGGTCGGCGGCACACCGGCCGCCGCATCCGCTCGCTCGCGCTGCAACTCGGCGGGGGACTTCGGCACCACGAAGGGCACCTCAGCGATCACCGGCTCCGTCAAGACCATGCCGACCGAATAGCGGCCTACCGTGGACCGCCCCGTCGGCGGAAAGAGCGCGGTCACAATGGCCGCTACGCCTACGAGGAGCAGCAAGCGCGCTCCGTGGTACAGCACCCCGTCGGGCCACGGAGGTCTGGGCTCCTCGGAAAATCCGTGCGAGAGCGGGATCTGGCCGCGAGCGTATCGGGTCAAGAATCCCCCTCGGAGCCGGATCTGGCGTAGGCCCGGATGATATCCTTGACCAAACGGTGCCGGATCACGTCCATGTCGTCCAGATAAATCAGCTGGATTCCGTCGATCCCGCTCAAGATAGCCTCGACCTGGAGCAGCCCCGAGTCTTCACGGCGCGCCAAGTCAATCTGGGTCTTGTCACCCGTGATTACCACCTGTGAGTTCAGGCCCAGGCGGGTCAGGAACATCTTCATCTGGGCCGTCGTCGAGTTCTGCGCCTCGTCGAGGATCACGAACGCGTCGGAGAGCGTTCGACCGCGCATGTACGCCAGGGGAGCGATCTCGATGGTCAGGTCCTCAAGGGCACGCCGCACGCGATCACTCGGCATCATGTCCTCGAGGGCGTCGTAGAGGGGCCGCAGGTACGGGTCCACCTTCTCCTGCATGTCACCCGGCAGAAAGCCGAGGCTCTCACCCGCCTCGACCGCCGGGCGCGCGAGGATGATGCGCCGGACCCTCTTCTTGTAGAGGGCGTCCACGGCTGCGGCGACCGCGAGATAGGTCTTCCCCGTCCCCGCAGGACCGATGCCGATGACGATGTCGTTATTGAGGACGGCGCGGAGATAGTTGCGCTGCCCGTCCGACTTGGGCCGGATCACCTTGCGCGTGCCGGGGAGCGCAATGCCGACGTCGTCACCCGGCTCCACCAGAGCCTCACCGCCACGTGCGCCAAGGCCCTCGGCGAAGCGCGCGATGTCGTTGGTGTCGAACGGTGTCCTCAGGCGCGAGAGCTCGATCAGGTGCTGCACGACCGGGACCGCCTGCTCAACCGCCACGAGCTCGCCCGAAAGGATCGCGTGATCGCCTCTCAGGGCAAGCCGCACCCCGAAGATCTTCGACACCTCCTGCATGTTGGCGTCGTGCACGCCGGTCAAGAGGAGGGGGTCGACTCCTTCCGCGTTCAGCCGGTGCTCGACCATGGTGCCCTGCCCCGACGTCATTCGGTGCTTCTCTCCGCCGCCGCGGGTCGCTCGGGCGACGGCTCGCTCCTCCGAAGCCCGAGTTCGGTCAGATCCGCATCGCCCAGCGGAGTCGGGGCTCCCTCGAAGAGAGCCCGCGCCGCAGTCGTCTTGGGAAACGCGATCACGTCCCTGATGCTTTCGGCTCCTACGAATTCGGAGACCATTCGATCCATCCCGAATGCTACACCCCCGTGCGGTGGCGCGCCTGAGGCAAGGGCACCCAGCAGGAATCCAAACCTGTGGTCGATCTCGTCGTCCGTCATGCCCAAGATCCTCAGGATGCGACGCTGCACCTCCGGATCGTGGTTGCGGATGCTCCCCGAGCCGAGCTCCACCCCGTTGTACACCAGATCGTAGGCGAGACCCCTCGCCGACATTGGCGCGGAGTCCAGAAGGTGGAGGTCGTCGGGGTGGGGCATGACGAACGGATGGTGGTTTGCCGTAGGCCTCTCGTCGGAACCCGGCTCGAAGATCGGGAAGTCGACGACCCACAGCCATGCGTGGTCCCGCTCACGCTCGAAAGCGAGTGCCTCGATCGCGGCCGACCGGGTGGCGGAGAGTGCGGGTGACGTGACGCTGTCGTCTCCAGCTGCCACCAACGCAAGGTCGCCGGGCGCCATCCCCAGCGTCTCGAACGCGGCCTCGTCCATGAATCGCGAGAGGGGGCCGGAGCCTCCGTCTTCGCCTGCCTTGGCCCACAGGAGCCCCGGGGCGCCTGCGTTCTTGGCGTGAGCCTCGACCGCCTCCACCTGCTTCCTGGACAGACGCGCACCGCCCTTGAGCAGCAGCCCCCGGATGCGTCCCCCCGCCTCTACGGCGGCGTTCAATATCGCCGAGTCGCCCCCGCTCAAGGCGCTGGTCCAATCCTGGATCTTGAGCGAATAGCGGAGATCCGGCCGGTCGGTGCCGTATCGCTCGAGCGAGTCCCGGTAGGTCATCCGAAGGAAAGGCGTCTCGGCCTCCACACCGGGCGCCACGGCGGCAAGGGCCGCCAAGAGGCCTTCCATCCACCCGAGAATGTCGTCGGGCCCCACGAAGGAAGCCTCTACGTCGATCTGCGTGAACTCGGGTTGCCGATCCGCGCGGGGATCCTCGTCTCGAAAGCAGCGGGCGATCTGGAAGTAACGGTCGAAGCCGGCCGCCATGCAGATCTGCTTGTAGAGTTGTGGGCTCTGGGGGAGCGCGAAGAACTCCCCCTTGTGCACCCGACTGGGGACCAGGTAGTCGCGGGCGCCTTCGGGAGTCGGCTTGCTCAGAATCGGCGTCTCTACGTCGATGAAGCCCAGCGCGTCCATGTAGTTGCGACAGGTCAGGATCAGACGGTGTCTGAGCCGAATGTTGTCCTGCAGCTCCTTACGCCGGAGGTCGAGGACGCGGTACTTGAGCCGGAGCTCCTCCGAGGGCAGCTCGTCTTCCCGAGTCTTGTAGACGGGAATCGCCGGCACGTCGGCATTCGTAAGCCGGCGAAGCGATGTGGACCGGATCTCGATCTCTCCCGTGTCCATCTCGGGATTCCGAGCATCGAGGGGTCGAGCAACGACAGGCCCTACCACGAGAACCACGTCCTCCGCGCCGAGCCGGTGTGCCAACTCGAATGAGGACGCCTCGGTCCAATCGGGTCCGAGCGAGACCTGGACGAGCCCCGTGTGATCGCGCAGGTCCAGGAAGACCAGCCCTCCGAGGTCCCTGCGGCGATGGACCCAGCCCGCGAGCGTGAGCTCGCTTCCCTCGTCGTCCGCGCGAATCCCGCCCACCATGCGGGAGCGGAGCGCGGTTCGCTCGATATCGATGTCGGTCATTGCGGTGTCGTTTGTGACGCTGTCGTGGGAACTTGGTGTCACTGTCGCCGGGCCAGGGCGCGACGCTGATGAAGGAACCCTAGGCCCCCGCTACGCCCAAGATGTCGGCACCGGCGCCGACGAAGTCCACCTCCCTGTCCGGGACCAGCGTCTGGTGGCATTCGTTCCGCACCTCGTATCCTGCGCCCGAAACGATCAGGAGGAATCCTCGCACCTCCCGAGGAGCCGGGCGCACGCCGACGCTCAGCGAGCTCCGGGCAGTCAACCAAAAAAGAGAGGACCGTTGCTCACAAGGCAGCCGGTCCCGACCAATGATCTTGTCGATCATGGATTGTATGTGGAACAGCGCCCTGTACTCCTCTCACTCGAAGTCGAAGTGCATCAAGTTTAACCCGGCCACCGAGGCGATACAAGAAATCCGGAGTCCCCTCCCCCCTTCTTCCAGGCCTCCAGTCCTAGGGCTCGTTCCGCTATCTTCTCCTCTGATTCCACGGTACAGAACTACGCGCAGCCCCTGTCGACAACCCACTACCGCCCACACCGTGCGCCCGGAGAAGACCGACCTACTCGGCCTCAGACCGCTTGAGCTCAAGGCGGCGCTGGCAGCCCACTTCGAGTCCCGCGGCCAACCGCCGTACAGGGTCGAGCAGGTGAAGCACTGGATCTTCGAGGGCTCTGTCGAGAGCATCGACGGCATGACCAATCTGCCGGCAGACGAGCGGGCCCTGCTCGCTTCGGAATTCGCGCTCGGCGATGCCGTCGAAGAGAGCGTGTCCCGCTCATCCGACGGCACCGTCAAGCACCTCTGGAGGCTCGCCGACGGTGAACTCGTCGAATCGGTGCTCATCCCGGCGGCCGGTCGGTTGACGCTGTGCATCTCGTCCCAGGCGGGCTGTGCCCTGGGGTGCACCTTCTGCGGCACCGGGTGGGCGGGATTTCGGAGACACCTCACGGCCGGGGAGATCGTCTTCCAATTCAGAGCGTCGCGCGCATGGGCCGTGGAGAACGACTACGGGCGAATCTCCAACGTGGTCTACATGGGCATGGGCGAGCCCTTGAGCAACCGGAAGGCCCTCCATCCGTCCCTGACGATCCTCAACCAAGGCTACGGCCTCGGCGCGCGCCGCATCACGATATCCACCGTGGGGGTCGTGCCCGGCATCCTCGAGCTCGCCGAGCGGCCGGAACAGTTTCGGCTGGCCGTATCCCTTCACTCACCGGAGTCTGAGGCGCGCAGGAAGCTGATCCCGCTGGAGAAGCGCCATCCGCTCCCCGAGCTGCTGGAAGCGCTTCGCCGCTTCGACGCGGCCGGCGGGCGTCGGATCACTTTCGAGTACACAATGATCCGTGGAATCAACGACGCCTTGACCCTGGCTCCCAAACTCGCCGAGTTAGCGTCTTCGCTCGATGCCTTCGTCAACCTCATCCCCTTCAACCCGATCCCCTATCAGGATTGGCGAGCCAGCGGCGGTGAGCGAATCGAAGAGTTCCGCAGGATCCTCGAAGAGCGAGGTGTGGCGGTGGCCGTGAGGGTTCCGAGAGGCCGCGACATCGACGCCGCATGCGGGCAGTTGCGTGCGAGTGCTCTTGTCGAGCTGAGGAAGAGCGGGGTCACGGCCGAAAGCTGACCCCGGCCGGCCTAAGGAGTCGGCGGGCTCAGCGGATGCGGGAGAGGATCCGACTGCCCCTCATCTCGCGGATCCATGGGAAGGGCCTCAGCGAGCCCTTGTTGTACGAGAAGTAGATGAACGACGCCCTCCCCTCGAGGCGCCATCCCTCTAGGAGGCCCCAGTACCGGGAGTCGAGGCTTGTATCGCGGTTGTCGCCCAGCATGAAGTACCGGTCCCGGGGTATCACGATCGGCCCCCAGTTGTCGCGCGTCGGGCGGTAGGCGGAGCCGTCCACCGTATCCAAGAGGTAGGGTACTTGCCACGCCATCCAGGGGTGTGGAGCGTCCCCCTCCGGATCCGTGCGCTTCACGTGCGGCTCGTCCTGCGGAACCCGGTTGAGGAATAGGTCGCCGTTGCGCATCTCGACCGTATCCCCCGCCATCGCGATGAGGCGCTTGACAAGCTTGAGATCGGGCTCGTGGGGCGGATCGAAAACGATGACGTCACCCCTCCTGACCTCGGAGTATCCTGGGATCCGCACCTCAGTGCCGGGAATCCGCGCCCCGATTGCGGCGCGATTCGCGAGAAGAAAGTCGCCGACGAGCAGAGCGTCTTCCATGGATCCCGAGGTGATGACGAACGTCTGGAGGAGGAACGTTCGGATCAGGAGGAAGAGCACGGCGGCGATGAGGAGGGACTTGGCCCACTCGACGACCGCGTTCCCGCGCCCGTCGTGTTGGAGCACCGGGGCCTCCTCAGGTGCCCCCCTTCCCTTACGTCTCCTACGGGCGCTTCTGCGCCGGCTCATGTTGGCCATACCCTGCCCGGCTCGATTCCACGATCAACGGAGATGCCTGCGGAGGTCCCACCATGGGCGCTCCTCGGGAGCGTCTGCGCTGTCCGGGCTCGCCGGTGTCCACTCCCTGCCAAGCAATACGGTCACATCAAGGTAAAGGTTCGTGTCCGGCTCGCTCAGCACCGATGGCGCCCTTAGCGCATCGCCCACTGCTCGGGCAGCTTCGAGCCGGCCCGATCGGTCCAGCACCACCGTCGAATCGCGGCCGAAGGACTCCGCGTTCCCGAAGTAGACGACGTCGAACCCGCGATCCCGGAGCTGATCGGTGGCCATGCGTGCCATCCCCGGCTCACCCCCGGCGTTCAGCACCTCCACCCGAATCCGTCCCATGTTGGTCGTCAGGTTCAGGGGCTGCTCCTGTGGCTGCTCCTGTGGCTGCTCCTGTGGCTGCTCTTGCTCAGGGAGCGGCTTCCACTGCGAGATCGCCGAGCCGATGAACACGCCCGTCGCCAGGACGACGCCCAGCAGCATCAGAGCTCGGAGGCGCTCGCCCATGGCTTTCCCTTCGCCACTCCGTTCCAGAAGCCGATCGTCTCGGGGTGAATCAGTCTTCCCCGGTCTATGAGGTACCGGATACGGAGCCCCAGGATGGCCCGGACGACGAGCACCAAATCTTGGGGCATACGGCGCCTAGTTTCCTCACGCCACCTCGGCCGGCCCCTTCTACCCGGCTCGAGAAAGTCGGCGGCGTAGAGCGCCATACCCATCTCGTCGAATTCCGCGCTGCCCAGCGTATGGAACGCCACCGCAGTCAGCAGGGGGCCATCCCGCACGCCTTCTTGGCGGAGCCGCACGGCCGTTGCGGGCCCGTGCAGCGCGCGACCGGGCACGTCGTTGAGAAGCTCGGAGATCGCCCGCGCATGAGCCGTGGGCTCCGCCTCCCCGATCACGGCCTGCCGGAGCCGGTCCGGCCGCTCGTCCCGCATCATGTCATGAAGATAACCCAGAGCCGTCCACCGCTTGATGTCTCGGCCTGACTCACCGCGGACGGTGCTCCAATTCTTCAGGAGCTTGGCCACCCGGGCCATGTGGTCGCGCCGTTTCTTGCTGGCTACCGCCCACTCCGGCAGGTCGCCCTCAGCGGCGGCCGCGATCAGGGGGTGGAGCGCCGAGCCTCCGTTCATACCGGCGCGCGGTCTGGATTTGGTGCACTTTTTCGGGACAAGAAGAGGATACGCCAAGTCCTGAATCGGGGCTCGTCCGTCGGCTTTCGGCGGGCAACCTAGTGGCACACTGCGAGATCGTCCAGTGGATCCGAGGGAACGTGCCTCCCCGTGCCCGAGCCGTCTCGGGGCGCGACGTCCAAGCGGCGCCCCGACCTGCTATCTTGATGCCATGATCATGAGGTGGGATCCGGTGCTAACCGCCGCAGTCGCCCGAGAACTGAGCGAGACGCTCTCTGGCCAGCGGCTCAAGGCGATCTTCCTCGACCGGGGGGCCAGCGCGCTCCAGGCGTACTTCCGAGGCGTCACGCTCCTTGTCGATCTGAACGCTTCGCGGATCGGCCTTGAGGTCCTTCCCGCAGCTGAGCCTCCCGACGGGTCCAGGGCCCTCGCGTGCCGCCTGGCCGCCGTGGAGTCGATCCCCGACGAGCGGGTTCTGGTCCTGGTCCTTCCGCGGGTGCGAGGCCGCGGAAGGGTCGTCCGAATCGTCCTCAACCTGGTTCCCAAGCTGGCAAACGCCACGATTGTCGAGGGGGAAGACTGGACCGTCAGGCACATCTTGGCCGAAAGGGGCGGAGGACGTGCGCCCAGGGTCGGTCGGCCGTACGCAGTGCCGAACTCAACCCGGCGCGGACTGGAGGCTCCTCTCAGCTTGGAGGAGTGGCTCGGCGTACTTGGCCCCGAAGAGCCGGAGGCGAGAGTCGGAGTGCTCCTCCGAAGCGTGGCGGTCACGTCTCCAATCAACGTGGGGGCCCTGCTCGGCGGGCCGGCCGGAGGAGGAAGCGACAGCACCGACGAAGCGATTCTTGCCTCCGGGCATGCGCTCTGGCTCCGCCTCCGCGGAATCGCCCTGGGTCCAGGGTCGACCCAAGCCACCGGCGCAGGGGACCCGTCCGCAGAGCTCGTGGACGGCACCCGCTCGGTGGCGGAGGCCTACCTGATGGCCCACGACCGCAGGCTTCAGCCCTACCCCGTCCGCCTGCCCGGGTACACGTGCCGCGAGTCTCCCTCCCTTGTGGAAGCGGTACGCGAAGCGAGAAGAGTCGAAGGCCCGCCGCCCCACCTGATTCCTTCCGCGCTGACCGCCGGGCTGGAGGACGCCCTGTCCGCCGCCCTGAAGCGGACCGCCAAGCTCCGGGGACAGCTGGAGGGGATCCCCGATCCCGTAGACCTCCGGTCCAAGGGCGATTTGATTCTCTCCTATCTGGGGCGGATTCTCAGGGGGGACTCCGACGTGACCCTTCCGGGCTTCCGCGGCGAGGAGGTGCCAATCGCCCTCGATCCGGCCCTCGCCCCGCAAGAGAACGCGGCGCGGTACTACGACCGGGCCGGCCGGGCCGAGCGGGCGATCGCCCGTCTTCCCGACCTCATCCGTGCGAGCGAGGACGAGGAGGCGACCCTCAGCGCCCTCCGGGAGCGAGTGGAGCGTGGCGGGGCCACCGCGGAGGAGGTGCGCGACGTCGTTCCGGAGCAGGGACTACGAGGCCGGGGCCCGCGCACAGGGGTAGCACCCGCCCTTCCGTACCGGGCCTATCAAACGTCAGGAGCGATCGAAGTGCGGGTGGGGCGGGGCTCGGCCGCCAACGACGATCTGACCTTCCGCCACTCGAGACCCGACGACGTTTGGCTCCACGCCCGTGATTCGGCAGGGGCTCACGTCATCCTGAGATGGGAGGGGGAAGGGCCGCCCCCCGCGCGGGACCTTCAGGAGGCGGCCATATTGGCGGCTCTGAATTCTAAGGCGAGGACGTCGGGCAGCGTTCCGGTGGACTGGACGCGCCGCAAGCACGTCAAAAAGCTCCGGAGATCCCCACCAGGCAGGGCGGTGGCGGAGCGCGTGAAGACCCTCTTCGTGGAGCCGGACCCCACTCTTCCCGGCCGGCTGAAGGCTTAGGCGCCTGCCCCGGAGTTCTCGTCCATCGCAGCGCGAAGCGACGCAAGGAAGCTGCTCGCCCCGGCGGCTCCCCCCTGATCCAACGCCTTGATCAGCGCACTGCCCACCACAACCCCATCCGCGACGCCGGCCACCGCCGCCGCCTGCTCGGGAGTGGAGATCCCGAAGCCAACGGCCACGGGCAGATCCACGTCTCGGCGGAGGCTTCGGAGTTCGGTGGCCAGACTCTCGCTCAGCGAATCTCGCGCGCCGGTGACACCCGTCCTGGAGATGTAGTAGAGGAACCCCTGACCGCTCTGGGCCACCTCAGCAATCCGATCTCTCTGAGTGGTGGGGGCAATCAGCCGGATCAGATCGAGCGGCGCATCGAGGATGGTCTCTTCCAGAACCGGATCGGCGCCCGTCGGCACGTCCGTGAGGAGGATCCCCTGGGCCCCCGCCTCTGCGGCATCGGCGAGGAAGTTCTCTAGGCCGTAGCGGAGAAGCGGGTTTACGTAGCTGAAGAGGACGACGGGGGTATCGGACTTCCGCCTGAAGGACGCCAGGACCTCCAGGGTGCCGGCCACCGTCATGCCCCCTTCGAGAGCGCGAAAGGTGGAGTCCTGAATGGTCGGGCCGTCCGCCAGGGGATCGCTGAAAGGGATGCCGAGCTCGAGGATATCCGTTCCGGCCTCGTCGACAGCCGCAAGCACCTCCACGCTTGCCCCCCACGAAGGGAAGCCGCACGTCACATACGGAACCAGAGCGCTCCGTCCCTCGCCCACGCGCTCCGCAAACCGCTCTGAGATCCCCATCAAGAAGCCTGCCCCGGGGTGTGAGGGTAGAGAAACGGGATGGAGTCCCACTGGGACTCGGCGCGGTACACCTCCTAGCACGCCAAGGCGAAGGAGTCCTCCTCGGCCGAGCCATTGAAACCCTTGAGCTTCCGCCAGACGGCTCCGAGGGCCGCCCGGAGGCTGGTAGCGAAGCGCTCGTAGACCGGATGGCTCTCGTCGCAGGGCTGATAGGCCCGGAGAGCCTCGCCTAGGGTCACGAACAGCTCCCGGCCTGGGGCGAGGCATAGGTTCCCCACGTCGGACCACTCGGCAGCGGCGCCACTTCCCGGCCCAAGGATGTTGGCGGGGGTATAGGCCGATGCTCGCTCGCCCGTGGGCCGGGCCGTTTCGGTCTAGGCAATGCTCCCGCGCTCCTCGGTTCGAGCCACGTGGGCAACGTCCTTGTCCCCTCTTCCGCTCAGGCATACGAGGAGGGAGCCGCGCTCCCTATACGCAGGCGCCACCGCCAAGACATGAGCGACGGCGTGCGCACTCTCCAGAGCCGGGATGATCCCCTCGAGCTCGGAGAACCGATGGAAGGCCGCCAAAGCCTCGTCATCCGTCACCGACACGTACCGCGCGCGTCCCGACTCCTTCAGGTACGAATGCTCGGGGCCTACGCCCGGATAGTCCAGCCCGGCAGAAATCGAGTGTGCAGGTGCCACTTGGCCGTCGCTGTCCTGAAGAAGATAACTCATGGCCCCGTGGAGGACACCGGGCGTTCCTGTCGCCAACGGGGCCGAGTGGCGCCCCGACTCGAGACCCTCCCCCGCAGCCTCGACACCGATCAGCTCGACCTCATCGTCCCGGAAGGCGTGGAAGATCCCCATGGCATTCGACCCGCCCCCGACGCACGCCACCAAGGCCGCCGGGAGCTCTCCCGTGCGCTCGAGCATCTGCTCGCGGGCTTCCCTGCCGATCACGGCCTGAAAGTCGCGCACCATGCGCGGAAAGGGTGCCGGTCCGACGACGGAGCCGATGATGTAGTGCGTCGTCCCGACGTTGGTGACCCAGTCCCGGATCGCTTCGTTGGCGGCGTCCTTGAGGGTCCGTGTACCGGACGCCACCGGACGTACCTCGGCGCCGAGGAGCTCCATCCTGTAGACGTTCAGCGCCTGCCGGGCAATGTCTACTTCACCCATGTAGACCACGCACTCGAGGTCGAAGAGGGCACAAGCGGTCGCGGTGGCTACACCGTGTTGGCCCGCCCCGGTCTCGGCGATGATCCGACGCTTCCCCATCCGGAGAGACAGGAGCGCCTGCGCAAGCGTGTTGTTGATCTTGTGCGCGCCCGTGTGGTTGAGGTCTTCCCTCTTGACGTAGATCGGTCCGGATCCCCGGTCCGCCTCGAGCCGCCGGGCTCGGTACAGGGGCGAGGGGCGCCCAGCGTAGTCGCGGAGCAACCCCTCGAGCTCGCTTTGAAAGGCGCGGTCGCCCGCCGCCGCCTCGTAGGCGGCATCCAGCTCGTCCAGGGCCGAGATCAGAGTCTCCGGCACGTACCGTCCGCCAAACGGCCCGAAGCGATCGGCTTCTGCTCGCGCGCTCATTGGGGTTCCGTGTCCACGGTGGGCGGGTCCGTCCTGTTGGCGCGTTCGACGAAGGAGCGAATCAGACCGGGATCCTTGCGTCCCGCGGCCAGCTCCACCCCCGAACTCACGTCGACCACGTCGGGAGATAAGACGCGCACGGCCCGCCGCACGTTCGCCGGAGTGAGGCCTCCGGCCAGAATGAGCATGACTCCCGGCGGGAAGGCATCCCTTACGTCCGAAAAGGCCTCCCAGCAAAACGAGACGCCTCCTCCTCCGGGCTGCTCGGGATGCCAGGCGTCAAGGAGCACGCCGTCGACCACACCCCCGAAGTCATCCAGCGCACGGGCCACTTCGTCCGGCTCTCGCACTCTCAACGCCTTCCAGATCGCCCAATTGTCCTGGCTACGCAACTCGCCAACGAACTCCGGGCCCTCCTCTCCGTGGAGCTGGATGACGGAGGCACCGACCAAGTCGGCGATCCTCCGGGCCTCGTCGACCGGTTCGTCCACCAGCACCGTCACGACCGGCGTATCGACCGCGCGCCCGATGTCCACGGCCTCGTCGGGCGCGAGGCTCCGACCGAACCCCCGCGACATAATCATGCCGACGTAGCTCGCCCCGGACTCCTGGGCGGCCAGAGCGTCCCTCACGGAGCGAAGCCCACAGATCTTCACCCGCACTTCAGGCACGGCCCCGGCTCCTCCGCCCCTCCCCGGCGAGGCGCGAGACGCCCGCTCCGGGATCGTCCTGTCGAAGGAGAGACTCGCCCACGAGAACGGCGTCGACGCCGTTCTCGCCAAGGATGCGGACGTCTTCGCGCGTTCGGATCCCGCTCTCGGAGACGAGGACCACTTCGGGAGGAATCCGCCCGAGGAGATCGAGCGTCACCGAAAGGCTGGTCTCGAACGTGCGGAGGTTGCGGTTGTTCACGCCGAGCAGACGGGCCCCGGCGGCAACGCCCCGATCGACTTCCTCGCCGTCGTGCGCCTCGACCAGCGCCGTCATTCCCAGCTCTTCGGCCAAGAGCCGAAGGGCGTGCAGTCGGGCATCATCCAGAATCCGGATGATGAGCAGAATCGCATCGGCTCCAGCCGCGCGCGCCTCGTAGACCTGGGACTCGTCGATCAGGAAGTCCTTTCGGAGAACGGGAAGTTCCACGCGATGCCGGGCCAGGTACAGGTCCTCCAGGGATCCTCCGAAGTACTCCTGGTCCGTCAGGACGCTGAGAGCCGCCGCTCCCCCGGTCTCGTACGTCTGAGCGAACTCCACAGGATCCAGATCGGGCCGAATGAGGTCGGCTCCAGGAGACCTGCGCTTGATCTCCGCGATCACCGACACGGCATCCCCCGCTCCCACCCGCGCGAGGAAACCCCGGGGAGGATCGGCGCTCTCAGCCGCAGCCCTCAGATCCCGCGCCCGATCCTTGAGCCCCTCGACTTCCCGCCGTTTCGCCCTAACGATCTGCTCGAGGATGTCCGCGCGCGCGCTCATCCGTCCGCCCACGCCCGGGCCGCGGCCCACGATCCCCGAGCAGCCTTGCGTTTCGGGCAAAGTTCGGGTATTGTTTGTTCGGCCCCTATTCGGGTTTTGCCGGTACGGAGGCGGACACGATGCCCCTGACGAAGCGACAGAAGGAGATCCTCGATCATATCGAGAGTTTCATCGACGAGCGCGGATACGCCCCGAGCTTCGAGGAGATCGCTGGCGCGTTCGGGTACTCTTCCCTCGCAACGGTGCATGAACATCTGAGCAATTTGGAGCGCAAGGGCTACATCCGGAAGGCCTACAACGAGAGCCGGTCCATCGAGCTGGTGGGGCACCCCTCCTCGTCGGGATCCATGGAGCTCCCTCTCTTGGGAGCCGTGGCGGCCGGGCTCCCCATCGAGGCCGTCGAGCAGTCCGAGACCCTCGCCGTGCCCCCCAACATGTTGCGGGCCGGCAAAGAGAGCTTCGTGCTCCGGGTTGAAGGCGAGTCCATGATCGACGAGCAGATCCGCGACGGTGACTACATCGTCGTGAACTCCCAGGAAACGGCCACCGACGGACAGACGGTCGTAGCACTCGTGGGCGGTGACTCGGCCACGGTGAAGAAGCTCTACCGCGAGAAGGACGGGCGCATTCGCCTTCAGCCGGCCAACCCCGCGATGGAGCCTATCGTCGAGGATCCCGAGAACATCCAGGTTCAAGGCGTCGTCGTGGGGGTGATCCGGCAGTACTAGGGTGCTGCCCGGAAGCCGGCTAACCTCGGCACTCTTTGTGCCCCGTGCACTTCGGAGACACTGCGTGGAGAGGCGTTTGGGCCCATCGGGGGGGCTTCGCCAATCCTTGCCTAGGGAGCGCGTGTAGCAGCGCGCAGCAGGTCTAGGGCCTCCAGCGCCCGGCCGCTGTCCAGCGCCTCTCTGGCTACTTCGACCCCCTCCTCGAGCGTACTTGCGTCGTCAGCCACGTAGATCGCGGCCCCCGCGTTCAAGAGCACGGCGGACCGGGCTCCCTCCCGCTCCTCACCTTCGAGCACCGCCACGATGACCCTGGCGTTGTCCCGCGGCTCGCCGCCGGCCAGCGCCTCGGGCAGACAGGGCTCCACACCGAAGTCCTCCGGCCTGACCGTGCGCTCCCTGACCTCCGCATTCGCCAGCTCGGCGACACGTGTGGGTCCGACAGGACTGATCTCGTCCAACCCGGGCTCCCCGTGTACGACCAACGCACGCGTGTGGCCGAGCTCCCGAAGAGCCTCCACCACGAGCGAAACGAGCGACGGATCCGCTACACCCACGAGCTGCCTCCCCACCCGGGCGGGGTTGGTCAGGGGCCCCAGGACGTTCATGATGGTGGGGAAGCCGAGCTCTCGCCGGACGGGCCCCACGTGCCGCATGGCCGGGTGCAGCAGAGGGGCGAACATGAAGACCAGCCCAACCTCCTTCAGCACCAGAGCCATTTCGTCGGGGCTCAGCTCGATGCGCACGCCCAACGCCTCGAGCACGTCCGCGCTCCCGCTCCGCGAAGTGAAGGAGCGATTGCCGTGCTTGGCGATGCGAACCCCCGCCCCGCACGCGACGAGGGCGGCAGCCGTCGAGATGTTGAAGGTGGTTACGACCCCTCCGCCGGTTCCGCAGGTGTCGATGAGCTCGCCGGTTGCCTCGGAGGCGACCTCCACCATGGCCTTCCGGAGCGCTCGCACGCCTCCGGCCACTTCCACTGGGACGACACCCTTCACGCGAAGAGCCGTAAGGAGGGCCGACATCTGCACGGGCGAGGCGTGCCCCTCCATGAAGACATCGAAGGCAAGCTCGGCCTCTGCGGCGGTGAGGTCCTGCCCGCCGGAGGCCTTCTCGAGGAGACCTCCGAGATCGGACTCCTGCGACGAAGAAGGGGTGCTTCGGCTCATTGGTGAATGCGTGTGGTGGACGAGAATCGCTGCGTGAGGGCCCCGTTGTCAGGGCGGAACAAAGCTACAATTCAACCTCTCAGGTGTCGCTTGACAACAGTTGCCGCCTGTCTAGCTTCCGGACGTGGAATCCGAGAACCGCCTCAAGCTGATCCTCCAATACGACGGCTCAGGCTTCTTCGGCTGGCAGATACAGCGTGAGGAGCGCACAATTCAGGGGGAGCTCGAAGCGGCTCTGCAGCAGCTGACTGGTGCTCGGCGTCCTGTGGAGGGATCGGGCCGAACGGACCGGGGAGTCCACGCGACCGGTCAGGTCGCTTCCGTGTGCCTCCCCCGTCCCTGGAGACCACTCAAGCTGAAGAAAGCGCTCAATGCGTTGCTGCCCAAAGACATATGGATCGTAACGATCGAACAGGTGGCCCCTGACTTCAGCCCTCGCTACGATGCGATCGCCCGCACGTACGTCTATCAGCTAGGCGTGGGGGAGCAGAGCCGTTCTCCGTTTCATCAACCATGGTGCTGGGCGCTTGCGACCGAGGTCGACCCCGATCTGTTGAGCGCGTGCGCCGGGCTTCTTCCCGGAGAGCATTCCTTCAAGGCCCTTGCGAAGTCCGGGCAGCCCGAGCGTGGTGAGCTGTGCACGGTCCACGAGGCGAGGTGGGAGCCCTGGGAGGACCTCGGTTTTTCGTTTCGGATAACGGCAAACCGATACCTGCACCACATGGTCCGGTACCTGGTGGGAACGATGGTGGGCATCGCACGCGGCCATCGCCCCCTGGACGATCTGCCTCGACTCTTGGCCCCTTCGGACGACGGTCTGGAGACGTCCCCGCCAGCGCCTCCTGAAGGCCTCTTTCTCCATCACGTGGCGTATCCCGGTGGAGTCGTCGCCGAACCTTGCGACCCCACGAAGACTGCGCCCGAACCCCCGAGCCCATGAGAATCTTCATCGACACCGCCGACATTGAAGAGATCCGACGAGCCGCCCAAGCCGGCCTCATCGACGGAGTGACGACCAACCCCTCGCTCATGGCCCAGATGGCTGGCGATCGAGATCCGGCGGATGTCTTTCTGGAGATCTGTCAGGCCGTCGACGGGCCCGTGAGCGCCGAGGTCGTGGCGCTGGACGCCGAAGGCATGGTGGATCAGGGGACACGTCTCGCTAAGATCCACGACAACATCGTGATCAAGGTCCCTCTCACCGAAGCGGGGCTCATCGCCTGCCGGGCGCTCAGGCTCCAAGGGATCGGGGTGAACGTGACGCTCTGCTTCTCGCCGACCCAGGCGCTGTTGGCGGCGAAGGCAGGCGCCACGTTCATTTCCCCCTTCATCGGCCGTGTCGACGACATCTCGGGCGAGGGGATGGAACTCGTGGGGCAGATTCGCCGGATTTACGACAACTACGAGATCGAGACGCAGATTCTGGCCGCCTCCATCCGCCATCCTCAGCACATGGTCCAGGCGCTGATGATCGGCGCGGACTGCGCCACGCTGCCTCCCAAGGTGCTGTATCAACTGTTGACGCATCCGCTGACCGATCGGGGCCTGGACGCGTTCTTGGCGGACTGGCAGCAGCTGGGACGGGATCTCTAGCCCGCCGGACATGACTCGAACCGGTTCGTGATGACCTACTCATGGCATACGGACGGATGAAGGCAGCGAATTGCTCGTCGGTGCTGTCGGGCATGGCCGCCCTCAGTGTGACGATCGGTCCGGCTGCCTGCAGCGCAGAGGCGGGCTCGGACCCGGCGGTCCGGGAGAGCGGATCGCCGGCCGCCGTCACGGAGCTCCGATCCACGGCGTCGCGGGCTGCTCCCGTGCAGGTGCCGGCCACAGAGCGGTCGTGGGAGGTCGATCAGTCGCGCACGACTGCCATCGTCGAAGCGGCTGCCCGGGTGGCGCCAGCTGTGGTGAGCGTCAACGTGCTACGAACGGAGCAGGTGCGCGCCCGTTCGTTCTTCGACCCGTTCTACCTGCCGCGCACGAGGCGGAGCCGGGGCCTCGGCTCCGGCTTTGTCATCAGCGACGACGGTGTGATCCTCACCAACGATCACGTGATCCAGGGCGCCGAGCACATCATGGTGATGCTGCCCGACGGACGCGACTTCGAGGCCGAGCTTGCGGGATCGGATCAGCTCACGGACGTGGCGGTCCTGCGGATCCGAGCGAACAACCTCCCCGCGGCCCCCTTAGGTACGTCGAAGGGGCTCGTCATCGGCGAGTGGGCGCTGGCCATCGGCAACCCGTTCGGCAACCTGTTTTCTAACTCGGAGCCGACGGTGACGGCTGGCGTCATCAGCGCGACCGAACGGCACATCATCCCTGAAGAAGATGCCCGCGTGGTGTACCTGGGGATGATCCAGACGGACGCGTCCATCAACCCGGGGAACTCGGGTGGGCCGCTCGTTAACTCGAAGGGCCAGGTCATCGGGGTCAACAGCTCGATCTTCTCCAGGAGCGGGGGAAGCGAGGGGCTCGGCTTCGCCATCCCCATCGACCGCGCTCTCCGCGTGGCCGATGACCTCCTGAGCACCGGCCAGCTGATGCGAGCGTGGATCGGCTTCGATGTGGACGCCAGCGCCGAGGATATCTGGGGCCGCGCGGAGGGCATCACCGTCACCAGCGTCTCCCCCTCCTCTCCGGCAGATCGAGCCGGAGTCTCGAAGGGAGATCGTATCGCAGCCGTGAACGGGCGACCGCTTCATACAACCCTGGATTTTGAGTCCATCGTGCTAGACTTGAGGGCCGGGGAGGGAATCGACCTGAGCATTGAAGGCCGGCGCGGAGACGTCCGACTGATCGCGGAGGAGGTGCCGTCGCTCGCGGCCGACCGGGTGACCGCCCTGGAACGGATCGAGCTGGTCACCGTGACCCCAGGGATCCGTGCCGAGCGGAACCTCAGGTACGAGAGCGGAGCGCTGATCATGTCGATCCAACCCGATCTCGAAGGGCGCATCGGATTCCGGGCGGGCGATGTAATCCTGCAGATCGACCGCACCGGCATCACCTCGGCTGAGCAAGCCGCGAGCATCCTCCGGCGCGCTGCCGGCACCGTGGCCGTCTATATCGAACGCAACGGCGGGTTGGTCGTGCGACAACTCTCCTTCCGGCGAACCCGTGGCTGACTTGAGCAACGAACGCTACAGCCACCCCCTCGGGGAGCGCTACGCCTCCCCGGAGATGCAGTCCATCTTCGCCCCGGCCCACCGGTACGGAACCTGGAGACGCCTCTGGCTGGCCCTGGCGGAGGCGCAGCACGAGCTCGGCTTGTCCGTCTCGTCTGAAGCTCTGGATCAGATGCGCGGGGCCTTGGACGACATCGACCTCGCAAAGGCCGCAGAGTACGAACGACGCTTCCGCCACGATGTGATGGCGCACGTCCACCTCTTTGGGGACGTGGCGCCTGCGGCGAGGGGCGCCATCCACCTGGGAGCCACCAGTGCCTTCATTTCCGACAACACGGATCTGGTGCTCCATCGCGAATCCCTCACGTTGATCCGGGACAGGCTCGTGCGCTGCGTGGCACGCCTCGCCGACTTCGCCGAGAGGCACAAGGCTCTCCCAACGCTGGGCTACACTCACTTCCAGCCGGCTCAGCCCACCACCGTCGGCAAGCGAGCCACCCTTTGGGTTCAGGACCTTGTCTTGGACATCGAGGAGGTGGAGTTCCGCCTGAAGACACTGCGCTTCCGCGGAGTCAAGGGCGCCACCGGCACTCAGGCATCGTTCCTCGAGCTCTTCGGCGGAGACGCCTCCAAGGTGGACGAGCTCGACGACGCCGTGGCGCATCGCATGGGCTTTCCGGAGCACTTCGGCGTGACGGGGCAGACATATCCCCGCAAGGTTGATGCGCAGATTCTGGGCGCTCTGGCCGGCGTGGCGACCTCTGCGTCCAAGATGGGCAACGACCTCCGCCTCCTTGCGAACCTCCGGGAGGTGGAGGAGCCCTTCGAGGAGGAGCAGATCGGTTCTTCGGCCATGCCGTACAAGAGGAATCCCATGCGGGCCGAGCGCATCTGCGCAATGGCGCGGCACGTCATCACCTTGGCCCAAGACCCGCAGTTTACGGCGGCCAGCCAGTGGCTGGAGCGCACATTGGACGACTCCGCCAACAGGCGCCTCTCGATCCCGGACTCGTTCCTCGCGCTCGACGGTGTCCTGGTCTTGGTGGAGAACGTCGGCTCGGGGCTCCTCGTGAACCCTGGGGTGATCGGGCGAAACCTGGCCGAACATCTTCCGTTCATCGCCACAGAGACCATCCTCATGCACGCCGCAGCTGCAGGGGGAGATCGCCAGGCGCTGCACGAGCGCATTCGCCAGCACTCGATGGAGGCGGCCCGCCGCATGAAGAAGGACGGCGGAAGGCCCGATCTGCTCGAGCGCATTGCCGAAGACGACGAGTTCGGAATGACCTTGGAGTCTTTGCAGGTGATCGCCGACCCCGCGCGCTTTGTCGGGCGCGCCCCCGAGCAGGTGGATTGCTTCCTGGCCGATTGGGTACGGCCGGCGTTGGCACGCCTCGAAGCCGGCGCGAACGAGCGCCTTGGAGAGCCCGATGTCCGAGTCTGAACCCAGGGCTGCGGCGCAGTCAGCGCTTCCCCTCCCCCTCGTGGCTCAAGGCAAAGTCCGTGACGTGTACGACGCCGGGGAGGGTTTCCTCTTGATGGTGGCAAGCGACCGTGTGAGCGCCTTCGACGTCATCCTCCCGCAGCCGATTCCCCGCAAGGGTGAGGTGCTCACGCAGATTACGGCGTGGTGGCTGGACTCGCTCAAGGGCCAGGTCGACCACCACCTGATCAGCGTCGACCCCGACGAGATCGTAGACCGAGTGCCGGCGCTCGACGGTTCGCGAGAGGCTTGGGCCGCGCGCAGCATGCTTGTGCACCGAACCGAGCCCGTGCTCGTGGAGTGTGTCGTGCGGGGCTGCATCACAGGCTCCGCGTGGAAGGAGTACCGTGCGTCCGGGACCCTCGCCGGAGAGCCGCTCCCGGAGGGATTGGTGGACAGTGGCCGTCTGGCGCAGCCCGTCTTCTCTCCGGCGACCAAGGCCCAGACCGGCCACGACGAGAACATCCCTTTCTCCGGTGTGATCGAGCGGTTGGGGGAGGAGGTCGCGAACCGGCTGCGTGAGCTCGCCCTCGCGATCTACGCGCACGGTGTGACGCGGGCCGAGGAGCGGGGGATCATCTTGGCGGACACGAAGTTCGAGTTCGGCTACCACCCGGACGGCCGACTGCTGCTGATCGACGAGGTCCTCACGCCTGACTCATCGCGCTTCTGGCCTGCGAACCGATACGTGCCGGGGCAGAACCCACAGTCGCTCGACAAGCAACCCGTCCGGGATTTCCTGGACGGGCTCGATTGGGACAAGTCGCCGCCGCCGCCCGACCTGCCCGATCACGTCGTCGAGGCCACGACCACGAGGTATCTGGAGATTTTTCGGCGTCTGACCGGAACGGAGCTCAATGACTTCGAGCCACCTCGCTTCGGCTGAACGCCGAAGGACCCGACGAGATCCATGAGGTTCGCGCGGGAAGGCTACCCGTTCATGCTCGCGGGGTCGATCGCAGCCGCGTCGGCATGGGCGGCGGCATCCGCCTGGGACACTCGCATGGCCCTCCCGGCCGCCGTGTTGACCGTGCTGGCCGCCTTCGTGTGCTACTTCTTCCGGGATCCGGAGCGGGCCGTACCCGCTGGGGAGGGAACGGTTCTGGCCCCGGCGGACGGGAAGATCATCGACGTCCGGGAGGTGGACGAGCCGTCCTTCCTCGGCGGCCCCTGTCGGCGCATCACGGTCTTCCTGAACGTGTTCAACGTCCATGTGCAGCGGGCCCCCGTGTCCGGACGCGTCGTCCACCGCGAGTATCGGGCGGGAGAGTACGCCGTGGCTTGGCATCCCAAGGCGAGCGAGGCGAACGAACAGGCGTCTGTCGGACTCCGTACGCCCCGGGGACGGGTCCTGGTCCGCCAGATCGCGGGCTTGATCGCACGCCGCATCGTGACGTACCCGGAGGTCGGTGACGACGCGCGGCAGGGAGACCGTATCGGGCTCATCCGGTTCGGTTCGAGGGTAGACCTGTTCATCCCACTCGACTGGCCCCTGCGCTGCGCAATCGACGACAAGGTGGTGGGTGGGAGCACGGTCTGCGCCCAGGTGTCGGAGCGGGTAAGCGAGCACGAGGGGGAGACGAACCGGCCGGTGGAGAGGGCGGTGGAGCCGAACACCCAGGAGGCGAGCGCATGATCGACCGCCCTAGACCCCACGGGAAGCTCCAGAGGGGTATTATCATCCTACCCTCGGCCTTCACGATGGCCAACCTGTTCTTCGGGTTCTACGCCATTGTGGCAACCACACGAGGGGACTACGCGTGGGCCGGGTGGTTCATCGTTTGGGCCGCGGTGACGGACCTGCTCGACGGGCGCATCGCTCGCTTCACGAGGACCGGATCGGCGTTCGGCGGTGAGCTGGACTCCCTAGTAGACGCCATCTCCTTCGGTGTCGCCCCGGCCTTCATCATGTACACGCTGTACTTCTCGGACGCGAACTGGAGCTGGGTGCTCCCGCTTGTGTACGTGATGGCGGTGGTCATCCGACTGGCCCGCTTCAACGTCGAGCAGGGTGGAGAGGCGAAGACGCACTTCCACGGTCTACCCTCTCCCACACCGGGAATGATCCTGGCCACCTTTTACCCCTTCAGCCAGACCCCTTTGTTTCAGACGTACCTGGCGGGGATGCCGTGGCCGCGGATCATGGGGGTCCTGCTGATCATCCTGGGTGCCTTGATGCTGAGCAACATCCCCTACGCGCTGGTCCCGAGGATCGGGTTCAAGACGAGAAGGGGGCTGCTGACCTCGCTCTGGCTCTTCGGCAACCTCATGGCCGCCATCGCATTCCCTGCCTACTACTTCTTCCCGATGCTGCTCGGCTATACGATGTGGGGCCTCATGAGGTCGGTGATCCACGGGCTCCTCGACCGCCTCCCCGAGCGGGATCCGCTCCTCGACGTGCTCGAAGACGAGGCGGCCGAAGTGCGGGCCCTGGACTATGGAGAACTGGCTCCGAAGCGGTACCAAGAGAGTGCGAGGAGCCTCCGCCCCCCCGACACGGAGAGCGAAGCGTGACACGTTTTGGCTTGGAGATTCGAGTGGTTCCACGCGCCGGCCTGCTGGATCCGGAGGGCCAGGCCATCCAGCACGCCTTGCACTCCCTGGAGTACGAAGGCGTCGGGGAAGTGCGCGTGGGCAAGATCCTCTACCTGGACCTGGAGGCGTCTTCCACGGACGAGGCGCGCAAGCGCGCCGAGGCCATGTGCCACCGCCTGCTGGCCAACCCGGTAACCGAGGAATTCGAGGTCGCCGTACAGGAGGCGCCGGCGGTGGAGGCATCGGCGTGAGGGTCGCCATCGTCACCTTTCCGGGCTCCAACTGTGACTACGACCTCTACAAGTGCATCCAGCTCGTCGGTGGAAGCCCCCGCTTCGTGTGGCATCGTGAGGTCGAGCTCGGCGACGTGGGCGCCGTCATGCTGCCCGGCGGGTTCTCCTACGGCGACTACCTGCGTGCGGGCGCCATCGCCACGATGAGCCCCATCATGGAGGCGGTCCGGGCTTTCGCCGCGTCGGGAGGGCCGGTGCTGGGAATCTGCAATGGGTTCCAGACGCTCTGTGAAGCCGGGCTGCTACCGGGCGCGTTGCTCCGTAACAACTCCTTGCGCTTTGCGAGCCAGGACGTACTCCTCCGGGTGGAGTGCGACGCCACGATTTTTACGCGAGACTACGACGTCGGGCAGGTCCTCCGAATGCCCACAGCGCACGCCGAGGGCAACTACCACGCCGACGAGGAGACGCTGGACCGGCTGGAAGGGGAGGGTCGTGTGCTCTTCCGATACGTCGACCCCTCGGGCGAGGCGACGGCCGACGCGAACCCCAACGGATCGGCCCGGAACATCGCCGGAATCCTCAATGAAGAGGGCCACGTCATGGGCTTGATGCCCCATCCCGAGAGAGCCGTGGAAGAGATCCTGGGGTCGGTGGACGGTCTGGGGATCTTCGAAGCAGTGATGACGCACCGAGCCCCGGCTGGCTCGGCTTGAGCGAGCAACCCCCGGCGGACAGAACGGAACCATCCGAGTTGAGCGATAGACGCAACGGCGCTGGCATTGGACCGGCCCCGGCACCCCGGACGGGCGATCCTCCTGTCACGCCCCAGCTCGTTGAAGACCACGGGCTCTCTCCCTCGGAGTACGACCAGATCAAGAACATCTTGGGGCGGGAGCCCACCTACACCGAGCTGGGAGTCTTCAGCGCCATGTGGTCGGAGCACTGCGGCTACAAGAACTCCAAGCAGCTCCTTCGGCTGCTTCCCACCGACGCACCCTGGGTGATCCAGGGGCCCGGTGAGAACGCTGGCGTCATCGACGTGGGCAACGGGCTGGCCGTGGCCTTCAAGATCGAGTCCCACAATCACCCCTCGGCTGTCGAGCCCTACCAGGGGGCGGCCACCGGTGTAGGTGGGATTCTGAGGGACGTCTTCACTATGGGCGCCAGGCCGATCGCCATCCTGGACTCGCTGCGCTTCGGCAACCTCGACAGCGGACGGGTCCGTTACCTTTTCTCTGGGGTGGTGAAGGGCGTCGGCGACTACGGAAACTGCGTGGGGATCCCGAACATCGGGGGCGAGACCGTCTTCGACGAAGGCTACGAGGGCAACCCCCTCGTGAATGCCATGTGCATCGGCCTGCTCAAGGCCGAGCACCTCATCAGGGGTGAGGCGGAGGGGGTGGGCAACCCCCTCATGGCCGTCGGAGCGAGGACCGGACGGGACGGAATCCACGGGGCCACCTTCGCATCGGCAGAGCTCAGCGAGAACTCCCAGGCCAGCCGTCCTCAGGTTCAGGTGGGTGATCCCTTCACGGAGAAGTTGCTTCTTGAGGCGAGCCTCGAGCTCATTCGGAGCGGGCACATCACGGGGATCCAGGACATGGGCGCGGCGGGCATCACGTCGAGCGCGTCGGAGATGGCCGGTCGCTCGGGAAACGGCGTGGAGATCCACGCGGATCGCGTGCCCGTGCGTGAGTCGGGCATGACGCCTTACGAGATCCTCCTCTCGGAGTCGCAGGAGCGCATGCTGGTTGTGGCCAAGGCCGGGCACGAGGAGGCCGTGAGGGAGATCCTGAATAAGTGGGAGCTTGAGGCCGCAGAGATCGGAAGCGTCACCGACGACGGGCTGTTTCGTGTGATGGAAGGGGGGCGGGCAGTCGCCGAGATCCCCGCTCTCCCCCTCACCGAAGGGTGCCCCACGTACGAGCGGGAGGGGCTCGAGTCCGAGGAGATCAGGGACCTCCGCCGCATGGATCTCTCCCGCTTCCGGGACGCCGACTCAGATCAGTCGGACGCCTTCCTCAAGCTTATCGCCTCTCCCAACATCGCGTCGAAGCGTTGGGTGTACCGACAGTACGACACGACGGTCCGGACGGGCACCGCCATCCGCCCGGGCGCGGACGCCGGAGTCGTTCGGCTACGCGGCACGCGCAGAGCCATCGCGGCCAAGACCGACTGCAACGGGCGCTGCGTCTACCTGAACCCGCGCGTGGGCGCCATGGCAGCCGTGGCGGAAGCCGCAAGGAACCTCGTCTGCGTCGGCGCTCTGCCCACCGCGGTAACCAATTGCCTGAACTTCGGGAGCCCGCTGAAGCCCCACATCTACTACCAGTTCCGCGAGGTGGTGCTGGGCATGGCCGATGCCTGCAAGCTGTTCGAGACCCCCGTCACTGGAGGCAACGTCTCCTTCTACAACGAGACGGACGGCGTGGGGATCTATCCGACCCCGGTCATCGGAATGGTCGGCGTCGTCCAGGACGTCGCGCACCTTACGCGCCCCGCGTTCGAGGAGGAGGGAGACGCCATCATCCTTCTGGGCGACAACACCGACGAGCTGGGCGGTTCGGAATACCTCTACGTCATGGAGCGTCTTGTCGCGGGCGAGCCGCCGTCGGTGGACCTGCTCGGGGAGCGCCGCCTGCAGCACGCGGTGTTGGCCTTGATCCAAGAGGGGCTGCTCCGCTCAGCCCACGACGTCTCCGAGGGCGGCCTGGCCTGCGCCTTGGCTGAGAGTGCGCTCGGGCGCGGAGGCTCCCCCATGGGAGTCCACGTGACTCTGCACGACTCTCTCCCCACCCTGCCCCTCCTCTTTGGCGAGGCGCAGGGGCGAATCGTCGTCTCTTGTGACGCGCGCTTGGCGGAGGACGCTCTGCGTCTCGCAAAGAAGCACGGGGTGCCGTGCAGGCAGATCGGCCGGGTGGTAGCGCCGGAGGAGGGGTTCCGGATCGAGGGGCGAAGCGCGACGCTGGAGGTCGACGTGGACACCGTCTCGGGACTATTCTTCAGTGCGATTCCCAGTCTGATGGAGCACGCGAACTAGTGTCTACCAAGCCATCCTCCGTCCCGGGCCGGCCCGTCGACATCGCCGCCTCTTCGCTCGACGAGAGGCCCCGCGAAGAGTGCGGAGTGGTGGGAGTCAGCGGGATCGAAGGGGCTGCAGAGCTGACCTTCCTGGGCCTCTACGCTCTGCAGCACCGCGGTCAGGAGTCCGCGGGCATCTGCGCCATCTCCGACGGGGAGGCACAGCTTCACAAAGACGTAGGGCTCGTGGCGGACGTCTTCGACGCCGAGTCCCTCATCAAGCTTCCGGGTCGCTCGGCCATCGGGCACGTCCGGTACTCCACGGCAGGAGGCAGCAAGGCTCTCAACGCACAGCCGATCGTGGTCCGCTACGCCGAAGGTCACCTCGGAGTGTCCCACAACGGCAACCTGACCAACGCCCGTGACCTCAGGAACCGCCTCGTGCGCGAGGGCGCCATCTTTCAGACCACGTCGGACTCCGAGGTCATCGTCCACCTCGTCGCACGCTCCCGGCACGACACCGTGGACGGCCAGCTACACGACGCGCTCAGCCGTCTGGAAGGCGCCTTTTCGTTGGCAATCACCGTGGGCGACGTCCTCTACGCGGTCCGAGATCCGCGCGGATACCGCCCGCTCATCCTCGGAAGGCTCGATGGTGGGTATGTGGTGTCCAGCGAGACCTGTGCGCTCGACATCCTCGGGGCGGAGTACGTGAGAGATCTGGCTCCGGGAGAGGTGCTCAAGATCCACGGAGCTTCCGTCGAGCGTCTTCCGAGCCTCTCGCCGGCCCAGGAGCCGGCGCCGTGCATCTTCGAGCTCGTCTACTTCGCCCGGCCCGACTCACGCCTCTGGACGATTTCTGTCGACGGAGCCCGACGGGGATTCGGGCGGCGGCTGGCGGAAGAGCACCCCGTGGACGCCGATGCCGTCTTCGCCGTCCCCGACAGCGCGAACTCCGCAGCGCTGGGCTTCAGCGAAGCGAGCGGCATTCCCTACGAGCTGGGGCTCCTTCGGAACCACTACGTGGGCCGGACCTTCATCAAGCCGTCTCAGGCCGACCGCGACTTCGGGGCCCGCATGAAGTACAACCCCGTCCGGGAGGTCCTTGAGGGCCGCCGCGTCGTCGTGGTCGACGATTCGCTTGTCCGGGGCACGACAAGCAAGAGCCTGGTCAAGTTCATCCGCCAGGCCGGAGCGAGCGAGATTCACTTCCGGATCGCCAGTCCGCCCGTCCGCTTCCCGTGCTTCTACGGGATCGACATGCCGAGCCACGGCGAGCTCATCGGATCGCGGATGAGTCCCGACGAGATCAGAGAGACCCTCAGGGTGGACTCTCTTGGCTACCTTTCGCTGGAGGGCATGCTCTCCGTCGTGGCCGAGCACGGGCCCTTCTGCGACGCTTGCTTTTCCGGCAGCTACGCGGCGCCGCTCGTCGATGTGGACAAGGGATACGTCCCGGGCAACCACCCCATCAACTGCTAGCACAGCCGACCGCGCCACAAGACGATCCCAGATTGTTCAGTGCCTGTGCGGGTTGTCTGCGTTCCGCACGGCGGCCGGCAAGTCCTCAGCTGGGAACCCGGAGGGACGTTAGATTTCGGATGCCTCCGCCAGGTACCGCTCGGCAAGCGCCACCATCTCAGTGGATCCTATGTACAGCGGAGTCCTCTGGTGGAGCGTCTCGGGGATGAGGTCAAGGATGCGGTTCTTCCCGTCCGAAGCGCTCCCGCCGGCCTGCTCGCAGATCATTCCCATGGGCGCTGCCTCGTACAGGAGCCGAAGCTTCCCCCGAGGCGCCTTCGTGTCCGCCGGATACATGAAGATCCCGCCCTTGAGCAGCGTTCGGTGGAAGTCGGCGACCAACGAGCCGATATATCGCGAACTGCAGGGTGACGTCTCCCCGTCGAGCCCCTTCAAATGCTGCATGAGCCGCTGCTGTCCCGGAGACCACCGCGGATAGTACGCCTCGTTGACGGAATACAGCCGACTCGGCGGGTCCGGAATCGTAATGTCCGGGTGGCTCAGGAGGAACTCACCGATCGACGGATCGAGCGTGAACCCGTGCACGCCACGCCCGCTGGTGTAGACAAGCATTGTTGACGAGCCGTATACGGCGTAGCCGGCGGCGAGTTGGCGCCATCCGGCCTGCAGGCAGTCCTCAAGCGTTCCGTCTTCTCCCCCGGAGATCTTCCGGTGGATCGAGAAGATGGTGCCGATCGAAACGTTCACGTCGATGTTCGAGGATCCGTCCAGCGGGTCGAAGATCAGGACGTACTCTCCCTTCGGGAATTCGGCAGGAATCCACAGGATCTCCTCGGACTCCTCCGAGACCATGCAGCAGAGCGTCCCCGTGTGGTCCATGGCACGGTAGATCACGTCCTGAGCGTAGAGATCCAGCTTCTGGACCCGCTCGCCCTGTACGTTTGTGCCGCCCGTCCCGCCGAGAAGGTCGACGATGCCGGCCTGGTTCACCTCTCTCGAAATGATTTTCGCCGCCAGCGCAATCGAGTACAGGATGTTGCTGAAGGCTCCGGTAGCCTGCGGACGGCGCCGTTCCTCCTCGACGATGTGTCGTTCGAGTGTGATGACCTTGTTTTTCGGCATCAGATCACGGTTGAAGTCGAGCCGAGGACGGTGTGGGCCAAGATAGCGGAGGGCCCCGAGGGGTCAACGACCGGCTGGGCGTCTTCGACTCCAGGGAGGGGCGCTCACACTGCCGTCTGCCCTGGAGGTGCTCCTTCGTCGTACGGCTCCTTGGGCTGGGAAGGGCGTTGCGCGAAGATTGTGACTCACCTCCCGGAACGCATGGATCGCCCGGTCCGGATCGATGCGCTCCCGGTCGCACCCCGTCCGTCAGGCGCCGGGCGATGGATGGGCAGAACCAGTAAGGCGAGTGGCGCGGTGAAGGACCGTAGCTCCGAGCGGACCCGAAGATGCCAAGCCGGCACGGCCGGGGCCACTGAGCGGCGTGACGCCGCCGGAGGCTGTTCCGACCCAGCTAGTACACGTGGACATAAATACAATGACGTATATATAGACTGGCACTTGCGGGCGTGAGTCGCCATCTTTGGATCTGACCAAGGAGGCGAGAAATGCCCAGATCCAGCCCGTACGTCATCGCGTTGACCCCCAAGGAGCATAGTGTGCTGGAGGCCAGAACCCGTCGATATACGTTACCGTACCGTGACGTGATGCGCGCCAAGATCGTGCTGCTGGCCGCCGAGGGACTCGAGAACAAGGAGATCGGAGAGCGCCTCGACATGCCCCGGCCTGTCGTGAGCAAGTGGCGAAAGCGCTTCTTCCTCGAACGACTCGCGGGACTCGAGGACCGGTCGCGCGGCGGTCGCCCGCTGGCCTTTTCCCCCTCGGGTGGTCGCTGAAGTGAAGGCCCTGGCGTGTGAACTCCCCGCCAAGCTGGGGCTGCCCTTGTCGCGCTTCAGTCGCTCGGAGCTGCGCCGCCATGTGCTGGCCGCGGGGATCGTCGCCAACATCAGCGGGGTCACCATCTGGCGGTGGCTGCATGAGGATGCGCTGCGTCCCTGGAGTCGGCGGAGTTGGATCTTCCCGCGCGATCCGGAGTTCGCGACCAAGGCGGGACGCGTCCTCGACCTCTACCACCGGCGCTGGAACGGCCGTGCGCTCACCGGGGGCGAATTCGTCATCAGTGCCGACGAGAAGACGCAGATCCCGATCCGGAGTCGGCTTCACCCGATCACCCCACCGGCCCCGGGCCGCGTCACTCGCGTCGAGCACGAGTACCGGCGTCATGGCGTCTGTGCGTACATCGCCGCCTGGGACGTGCACCGCGCCCGGCTCTTCGGCGAAGTCGTCAGCAAGATCTCCATCGTCGCCTTCGACGCGCTCGTCGCCAAAGTGATGGCCCGAGAACCCTATCATTCGGCCAAGCGCGTCTTCTGGATCGTCGACGGCGGCACCATCCACCGCGGCCAGCGTGCCGCCGACCGTCTCCAGGCACAGTTCCACAATCTCACCCTGGTGCACCTGCCCACGCACGCGAGCTGGATCAACCAGATCGAGATCTACTTCTCGATCCTGCAGCGCAAGGCCCTTACGCCCGCTCACTTCACTTCCCAAGACGAGGTCGCCGACCGTATCCTCGGCTTTCAGCAGCACTACCAGCAGATCGCCTCCCCCTTCCAATGGAAGTTCACCCGACAGGACCTCACCCGTCTCATGGCCCGCACGCCCGGGTCCGCGACGCCCTCACTTGACCATGCCGCATGAGTATACGTCATCGAACTTCTGTACCGGTGTACTAGGCGCCCTCCTCCTCCCCATCCGTGGGCTCGCTGGGAAAGAGCTCCTGCTGCGCAAGATCGATCAGCGCTCGCTCCTCTCGGTCCTCGATCTCAAGTCGTTGACGCAGGATGGCGCGCACCTTGAGGTCGCTCTGTATGCCTGCGATCAGCATCACGAGCATCCCGGTGAACAGGCCGCCGAAGGCCACCACCGTCAGAGGCACCCGGTGGAACACGACCAGCCACAGATCGACTGTGACGCGCTGGGACCCGTTTAGAGTGGCGAAAACGATGTAGAGGAGCAGCACTGCGAACACGCCCAGGGGCCCCGCGATGCGGCTCATGCGCCGGGCGGTCCGCCGGGGTGCCACGTAGAGTGGGGAGCGGCCGCCAGTCTCACGCCGACGACGCCGGGACCGGAGCGTCGAGCAGCCCTCCCACGAACGTCGCTCCCGTGGTGGCGGTCAGCTGGACCCTCTGATACGTGCCGATCAGTTCCGACGAGCCGTGGAACGCCACGACTTTGTTCCGCCGGGTGCGGCCGAGGATCTGTCCTGCCTTGCGAGCCTTCTTTTCTACAAGGACCTCCTCCGCACGCCCTACCTCGCCCCGGTTGATCTCGCCCTGGATCTTCCGCTGGACCTCGATGAGGTGCTCGAGACGGGCCCGGGCCTCGTGGTCGTCGATGAAGTCGTCCGCCGGCAAGCGCGTGGCAGGGGTGCCTTCGCGCGGTGAGTATCGATAGGTGTAGGCGTCATCGAAGCGAACCTCACGGAGAACAGCCAGCGTGTCCTCGTACTCTGTCCGGCACTCCCCTGGGAAGGCCACGATGACGTCCGTCGAGAGGGCGATATCCGGCACGGCCCGCCGAGCCAGCGCCACCTTCTGGAGGAAGGTCTCCACCGTGTAGCGGCGGAGCATCCGCTTGAGCACCCGGTCGTTGCCGGACTGCAGAGGGAGGTGCAGCTGCTCGCAAACGGCCGACTCCTCGGCCATTACTTCCAGGAGCTCAGGCGACACGTCCCGCGGGTGAGGCGACGTGAAGCGGACTCGCCGAAGACCGGGGATCCGGGCCACCGACCGCAGCAGGTCGGGGAACGAAGTGTCTCCCGAGCGATAGGAGTTGACCGTCTGGCCCAGAAGCGTGACCTCGGTCAGGCCTGACGCCACGATCCCTTCGATCTCCGCCAAGACCTCCTTCGGCCGACGGTTTTTCTCCGGACCACGCACGTAGGGCACGATGCAAAAGGTGCACCGATGATTGCAGCCCCGCTGGATCGGCACCCACGCCGAGATCCGGGACATGCGGCGCTGGGCGAGGCCCTCGTAGTTCTCTCCGAGGTTCAGGTCGAGGACCGCAAGCTGGGGACCTCGTTTCTTGGCCGACCGGGGGGACTTGGCTCGGCGCTCACGCTCCAAGGCCTCGAGCCGCTCTGGCAGGGATCGATAGCCATCCGGGCCCATGACGAGGTCCACATAAGGCGCCTGCTCCAACAGAACCTCGCCCATTCGTTGGGCCATGCACCCCGTGACTCCGATCACGATCTCCGGTCGCTCCCGCTTCAATCCGTAGAGCTGCCCTACCCGGCCGAGCACCCGCTTCTCCGCGTGCTCACGGATTGCACAGGTGTTCACGAGAATCACGTCGGCGTCTTGGGGCGTCGAAGCGATCTCGTACCCCTGCCCGGCAAGCACCCCCTCCATCAGCTCGCCGTCGCTGATGTTCATCTGACAGCCGTACGTCTCGACGTAGGCTCGTTTGCCGGATCTCGAGGTCATGCCGAAGTCCGTCGTGTGCGTCGCGTTACGTCCCTCTCGAGCGGAGGCGACGGGCCGAGCTCAATATACAGGCGCTGGCCAATGCCTTGCAGCCGACCCTGATGCAGCCGTGCCGGATCAAGAGCATCCGCACCGGCCGTGTCCACGCGCAGGTAGTCTCCGGTGAGCGCCAGCTGGCCCGCCGCCTCCAATGCGACGAGCGCTCGCTCTCCCGAGCGAGAGCTGCGGTATCGCCTCCCCTTCTCCTGGGCGAGCGTCCTCAGCTCTCGGCTCCGCTCGCCGGCGATGCGTTGTGGCACCGGGTCCGGGAAGTTAGCGGCTTCGGTTCGATCCTTCGGCGAGAATGGGAATACGTGCAGGTAGGTGTAGGGGAGCTCTTCGACCAGCCCAACGGTCTCCCGGTGATCTCCCTCGGTCTCACCCGGGAAGCCGGTGATCACGTCCGCGCCGAGGCCGAGACGCGGAAGCCGCTCCGCGATCTCGAGGGTTCGGGCCCGATAGGCCTCCCGGGTATGCCAACGCCTCATGCGCCGGAGTACCGGATCGGCTCCGCTCTGGAGCGGCATATGGAGGTGGAGAGCCACCCGTCCGTCCGAGGTCGCCATCAGCTGTAGAAGGAGATCGTCGACCTCGGTGGCTTCGATGCTGCCCAGGCGAAACCTCACGTCGGGTACCTGATCCAAGAGGCGGGCGAGCAGTTCCGAGAGCGTGAGGGGATCGTGCAAGTCTCGCCCGTAGTGGCCGATGTGGATGCCGGTAAGCACCAGCTCCGGATGGTGCCGGGCCATGACCAACGCCTCTCGGATCACGAGCTCGGGTTGCCGGGAGCGACTGGGCCCTCTCGCCAGTCGGGTAGCACAAAATGAGCAGCGTCGGTCGCATCCGTCCTGGACCTTGAGCCAGCCCCGGGTGGCTCCCTCACGGCGGGTCAGGACGGAGGCGCCGACAGGCTCTTGGGCCACGCGGTCGAGGGTCCGCTCTAGGCCCAGTTGCACGAGACCCGCCGCTTCGCCCGCAACGGCTCCCGCTACGGCCATCGGATCGTGACCCGGCACGACGGCTTCCACCTCGGCCATGGACTCGTACTCGTTCGCCCTCAGAACCGCGGAGCACCCGGCGACGATCAGTCGAGCCTCGGGCCTCTCCCTTCGAAGCCGACGGAGAAAACGGCGCGCCTCGGCGTCAGCCGCGTTGGTCACCGTGCACGTGTTGACGACGCAAACGTCGGCTTGGGAGCGCTCGTCGACCGTCCGGGCGCCGCGGGCCTCCAACTCTTGCCGCATGCGCGCCGTGTCGTACTGGTTCGCCTTGCAACCGAAGGTGTGATAGTGGACCCGCATGTCGTCAGGCGTCTCAGCGGCCGCCGACCCGGACGGTGAACGTGAAGCGGCGGAAGCTCTCGTCCAGATCACCGGCGCTCCGGCTGCCCCACTCGAAGGCCGCGTCAACGGTGGCGAGCGGGATGCCGAGAGCCTGCGCCATGACGATGGAAAATCCGCCGGAGATCGTGTTCTCCCTCACCTTCTCTTCCCTGAACAGGAAGGGCAGCTCGGCTCGTCTGTAACCCAGGCGGAGTGGCAGATCCCCCGCCCAGAAGGTCCCGGCCTGCCACTGCACTCCTCCGCCCAGGGTCATGGTCTTTCCGACGGCGAGGGCATCGAACGCAGGATCGCCCAGATCCGACCAGCTCGCCCTGCCGACACCAGTTGTCAGGGAAAGTGAGGGGCTCAGGATGGCCGTGGCCCCGAATCGGACCTCCAGCGGGGGAGTCGCCTTGATCGTTCCCCCTCCCGTGCTCCCAACCGGCTCGCCGCTGAGTGTGCCCGACCAGCTCACGGTGGTGCCCAGCTGGACCAGCGCAATGGGATCCCAGGAGGCGCTCACGGAAGCCACCGGTCCCGAGTACGTCCATCTTCCCGCTTCCGCGAAGGGCGTGATCGGGGTCGCAAGCTCCAGGCTGTCGAGCTCCCTGTTGAACTCGCGGTTGAACGACCGGTCTACACGGCCGCGGTAGAGGCCGACTGACGCGCCGACCGCGAATGTGCTGGAGAGCCGTCTCGCGAAGCCGACACGGAGCGTGGACAGGCCGCCGTCGGACTCGAAGCGGTCGGCGACCGGGACCGGCTCCCCCGAAACGTCGACGGTGCGTTCGGCCGTGGCAGCCCATCGTTGGTCGAAGAGGCTCCCCGCGGACACGGTCAACACACTCTGAATGCCGAGCGGATAGGCGAACCCGAGGATCGGGAAGCGGGTTCCCCGGAAGTCCCCTTCTTCGGATCCGAGGCTGTAGTCACCCCAGGTCGGTTGGACGGAGAAGGTCACCGTGGGAGCCAAGAGATCCAGCGAGGCCGTGGGGTCGTCAGGAAGGACCGTCGCCGTCCCGGCCGCCACGCCGACCCCGCCCAGGGCGCGCTGGATCGCGTCCAGGGGTTCGCTCCGGACACCGAGGCCAGCCGTGCTCAGGATGGACTGGCCGGCCGCCGGAACCGCCAGGCAGACGGTCAGGCACAGAAAAGGCCAAGCGCATCTCACGGAAGCGTCAGCTCCCCGGCCACCGTGAAGAGAAGCCTCAACACGGGAGATCCGGCATCTCCGACGCCCTGAAAGGCTCCGAACCCGAGCGCAGGCGGTTCCCGCTTGCTGAGGACCACGATGGTGTTCGGCGTGCCGGCCACCGTCGCCGAGTCTCCGAGCATGAGATCCTGCACGAGATGCGTCAGGGGGAAGTCGAGCTCCGTGCCCGACCGGCTCGTGAACAGCTCGGGGGCAGCCGTCGCTGCGAAGCTCCCGGTGAGCTCGGATCCGAGCGGAGACTTGGGGAGAAGCTCCGGGTTCGCCACGGTCCGGACTTCGATGTCTAGGCTGTTGAAGAGCTGGTACGCCGGGAGCGTCTGCCGCGTGGTCAACACGAGTTCGGCCAGGTTCAGTTGGGCGTCGTTGGCAACGAGGTCGAAGGGGCACGTCACCACCGCGCACAGATCGGGGTGGCCGTCGAGCACCCGTGGAAGGTCGAGGGTGATGACGCTCCGCCAGGAAGGAGCACCTCCCACCCGAAGACCTTCGGTCGGCGGTCCAGGCAGTGGATCGTAGATGAAGCTGCTCTCGCCACCCAGAGCCGTCGCCTCCAGCAAGGAGTCCAGAGGGACACGGGGCCTTACGACCACCCGCAGCCGGGCCGCCTCCAAGATCACGCGTCGATTCGAATCCTCGAGGGCGATCAGGGCGCCACGCGCCGCATCCGAGGGATCCGCCCACGCAGCCATCCGTGCCGAGTCGACGGCGATGCTCACCGAGTCGTTGAGCGGAATGGTGTCGGTCTCGGCCCGGCCGGCCTGGAGGTCGAACGTCCCCGTCCCTATGGGAACCGTGATCCCTCCCCCAGGCTGGACCCACTCCGCGTGGTCACCCAGCGTGTCGACCGCGACTTCCCAGTTCACCGTCTGCACGTCCCAGCGCTGCTGCGTCGCGAACGCGCTGATGCCCACGGGGCCCAGCTGGAGGCCCTGCACGGTGTCGAAGAACAGGACCAGCCGGCCTCCGACGACGGAGTAGTCGGAGTCCCACGTCGCGCTGCCCGTGTTCGCGTTGAAGACGCTGACGGAGTCCGGAAAGCTGGCGAAGCGGAGCAGGACCCGGGAGTTCAGCCCCTGGAAGTCTCGGGCGAGCACGCCTCGGCCCATCGTCGCCGGAGTTCCGAACCCGCCGAAAACCTGAATCTGCTCGACGAACTCTTCCGCGGACAACCGCACCTCAACCGTCCGAGGGTTCAGGTCGCTCGTGAATCCCTCGATGGAGGCGGTCGGACTTCGTTCCGTGCACGCCGCAAGGGACGCGGCCAGTACGGCCCCATGTATCACCGAATATCGCTTCAAACCGACTTCCCCTGACTCCAATCCGTTTCCAGCGAGAACGGCTCAGGGAGCAGAGTGTCCAAGAGCCACTCACGGCACACCCCGTTCGACTCCGATACGATCGGAAGGCTGGGCGCGAACTCCCCGAGCACTTGGCGGCAAGCACCGCACGGCGCCGGCGGAGCGCCCTCCCGGACACTCACCGCCAACCGCCGAAAGTCCCGGTGTCCCGCTGCCACGGCGGCCGCCACCGCCGACCGTTCGGCGCAAATGGTCACACTCAGCGAGCTGTTCTCGACGTTCGCTCCCACAAAGACGGAGCCGTCCGCCGCCTCTAGAGCAGCGCCGACGCGATACTCCGAATACGGCGCGTAGGCGTGCTCACGGGCGCGCGCAGCGGCCTCGAGCAGGCTATCCTCCACTCCCTGCCCCCTTCACCAGGCGGGGTAGCCGGCCCGTGAGCCCGGTGAGAATCTCATAGCTGATGGTGCCCGCCAGCTCTGCCACTTGGTCCACCGTGATGCGCCCCTCTCCGTCGGTGCCGATCAGCGTGGCCGTATCCCCGACAACCACCTCGCCTACGTCCGAAATGTCTACCACCGTCAGGTCCATCGAGATCCGTCCGATGATGGGCACTCGACGCCCGTGAAGGAGCGCGCACCCCCGATTTCCCAGGCAGCGGGGAAGGCCGTCCCCGTACCCGATCCCAAGGGTTGCCCAGCGCTCGACCCCACGCGCCCAGTAGGTGGCTCCGTAGCCCAGCGTCGTGCCCTCGGGCACCTCTCGCACGAGAGTTACGCGCGCTCTGAGCTGCGCGACCACCTCGGGAGGCTCGATACCCTCACCGACGCTTCCACCGTAGAGGAAGATCCCGGGGCGCACGGCGTCGGCCGCCAACCACGGGTAGCGTAGGGCTGCTGCCCCGTTGCAGGCGTGAATCAGCCGGAGGCCGTCTCCGGTGAGCTCGTCGACAGCCGCCCGAAAGCGCTGCCACTGCTCGGCCGTCGAATCGTCTCCCGCGATGTCGGCCGAGTGGAAGTGGGTGTAGCATCCCTCCCAAACCAACCGACCGCCCGAGGATTCCGACAGCGCCGGGCCCCACTCCGCGGCACGGCGCCAGTCGAAGCCTGCGCGCCCCATCCCGCTGTCGATCTCCACGTGAAAGCGGCCCTCCCGTCCGACCCGAGCTACCGCTGCTTCGAGCCTCCGGACCGCATCCATCTCCGACACGGCCGGCGCCAGAGCCTGCGCGACGGCGACGTCATACGCCCCGGGCGGAAGAGGGCTCATGACCACGATCGGCTTCGCCACGCCCGCCGCTCGCAGCCGCGCACCCTCCTCGACCGTCGCTACCCCGTAGCCCCACGGATCCTCGGGCTCCAAGGCACGTGCTACGGTCTCCATACCCAGACCGTAGCCGTTGGCCTTTACGACAGGGATGATCGCCGAAGACGCTCCGACGGCGTCCCTGATCCGACGGAAGTTGCTGCGAAGCGCCCCGGGCCGGACTTCCACCCAGGATCTGCAAGGTCCGTCGCCGCCGGTCTGCTGGTCCGTTGACATGAACGCTGAAAAGAGCGAAAAGATACGCCCTGATCAAGGCTGCTTGCCTCCGAACACGAGCGACCATCCGACATGAGTTCCGACGCCGGCACTCCTCCGCCGCACGACTTCGGGCCAGGAGCGCTAGACCGAGCCCTAGAGTTGATCCGCTTCCTTCGTGAGCACTGCCCCTGGGATCGCGCACAATCACCGGAGAGCCTCATTCCACACCTCCTCGAAGAGAGCCACGAGGTAGTGGACGCGATCCGCAGTGGGCGGGACGAAGACTTGGAGGGGGAGCTTGGGGATCTACTCCTCAATCTGGCCTTCCAAATCGTTCTGGGCGAGGAGCGCCGAGCGTTCACGTCCGCTTCGGTCTCAACGCGCCTCGAGGAGAAGATGAAGCGACGGCACCCCCACTTGTTCGGCCTCGGCGAGAAGGTCGAATGGGAGGTGCTCAAGGCTCGAGAGCGAGGGGAGGGCGCGCTCCTCGCCGGACTTCCAGAGGCCCTGGATCCTCTGCACCGGGCTCACCGCATCCAGGACCGGGTCAGCGGCGTCGGCTTTGACTGGCGCGATGCGACGGGCGCATGGGAGAAGGTCAGCGAGGAGCTCAGGGAGGTGCGTGTCGCCCTACGCTCGGAGGATCCGCTCCACCTGGAGGAAGAGCTAGGCGATCTCCTGTTCGCCGTCGTCAACCTCGTGCGCCTGACGGGGGGCCACTCGGCTACGTCGCTGGAGGCGGCCAACCGCAAGTTCACGCGGCGGTTCGAGAGGTTGGAGGCACTGGCCGTCGAGCGGAACGTGGTCCTTGGAGAGGCAACCCTCGAGGAGCTGAACGCGATCTGGGACGAGGTCAAGGCCGAGCGGGACGCTTGATTTGCACACGATGGCGATGGGCCGCCAGATCGACCCTAACGGGCCGTCGAGCCACCGTCCGAACAGCTAATACCCTCGGGTCTTGTCGACCTCGTTGAGGAGAGGTCTCCCGTCCAACAGGCGCTTGAGGTTGTCGAGGATGAGATCCGCCTGCCGACGCCAGAAGCTCCGCGTGACCGACGATATGTGGGGGGTCAGCAGCACGTTGGGCAGAGACCACAGGGCATGGCCCTCTTCGAGGGGTTCGCGCGCGAAGACGTCCAAGGCCGCCCCGCGAAGATGGCCCGACCGGAGCGCATCGACGAGTACCTCTTCGTCCACGAGCGATCCTCGGGACACGTTGATCAGCACCGCCCCTTTGCGCATGGTGGAGAGCGCCTCTCGTGAGATGATCCCTTGGGTCTCGGGCGTAGCCGGCGCCGATAGAACGACGTAGTCACTCTCTCCGAGCAGAGTCTGGAGGCCGGTGTCACCCGTGACGAGCCTGATCTTCTCCGCGATGGGCCCCTCGGCCCAGTCAGGTCGCTCATCCGGAGGGACGGTGCGGCGGCGTAGTCCTAGGACGTCCGCGTTGAACGCCGCTACCCTCAGGGCCACCTCCCGACCGATCCCGCCGAGCCCGATGATGCCGACGACGCTCTCCGAAAGCTCCCGGATCGGCGACGTCGCCACGTAGTAGGAGTCGGTGTTCCACCTACCCGCGGCCATTCCGGCGACGGCAAAGTCGAGTCCTCGCGCGAAGTAGAGGATCATGCCCACCACCGTCTCCGAGATAGGAATCGCGTGGATCCCCGCGGAGTTCGTGAAGTGGACGGAGCTCGCGCGCATCTCGGGCGTGAGCGAGCCTGCAACTCCGGCGGCCCCGCTGTGGACCCACTCGAGCTCGCCTCCTTCCGTCAGCACCTCGACGGGGATCCCGAAGCCCAGGTAAGCCCGAGCGGTACGGACCGCCTCGCGTACGGCGGAACTGACGCGTGCCGATCCGTCCCCTGAGCCGTCCGCGGACTCCTCGATGACCTCCATCTCCCAGTCCGGCGGGAGGGACTCCCGAAGCTCGTCGACAAACCAGTCCGGACGCGCCCACACGGGCCGGCGATCCTTCATGTCTAGGACTAGCTTATTCATGCGCCGAGAGCGAGCGGCGGCACGAGGGCCCGTCGAGGGGAGAGGCGGAGCAGCACGGTCATGGCATTCGCGGGTGAAGGGTCGTGTGAGACAACCGCCAACGTGGCACCGACTTCAGAGCGTTTCGGCGTCCCACGTGTGGCACGCAAGGGGCGGAGGGGCGGAGCTGGAAAGCACCCACCCCCCAGGACGCCGCAACGCCTCACGCCCCCAACTACGCTCATGGCGTCAACCGATTCATCAGGCGCGGGAACGGGATGAGCTCCCGGATGTGGTGCCGCCCCGTGATCCAGGCCACCGTGCGCTCCAGCCCCAACCCGAATCCCGAGTGGACGAACGTGCCGTACCGGCGGATGTCCAGGTACCACGAATACGCCTCCTCTGGTAGCTTCTCCTCGCGAATTCGGGCTTGGAGCCGGTCCAAGTCATCCTCCCGCTGGCTCCCCCCGATGAGTTCTCCATATCCACGGACGAGCAGATCGTTGCAGAGCACCGTCCTCGGATCGTCTGGATTCTCCTTCATGTAGAAGGCCTTGACCCCTTTGGGGTAGTCGTGCACGAAGACCGGCCGCGTGAACTGCTCGGCGAGGAGCAGTTCGTCAGGAGCGCCCAGGTCACTCCCCCACTCGATCTCGCTCCCCTTTTCTTGGAGAAGATCTACGGCATCCGTGTACGAGACACGATCGAAGGGAGGCGCGACGGCTTCGAGTTCGCTCGTGTCGCAGTCGAGGACCCTCAACTCCGCCCCACACCTCTCAAGCGCCCGCTCGACAATGTAGCAAACGAGGTCTTCCTGCAGTTGCATGTTGTCATTCGAGTCCGCGAAGGCCACCTCGGGCTCGATCATCCAGAACTCCGTCAGATGCCGCCGGGTCTTTGACTTTTCGGCTCGGAAGGTCGGTCCAAAGCAATAGACCTTCCGAAAAGCGGGACACGCGGTCTCGACATAGAGCTGACCGGTCTGAGCCAAGTAGGCCGGCTCCCCGAAATAGTCGGCCTCGAACAGGGTGCCCGCCGACTCCCCGATCGATCCCGTGAGGATCGGCGTGTCGATGCGGACGAAGTCCCGCCCGTACAGGAAGTCGTGGATGGCCTGCTCAACCTCGTGCCGGACCCTGAGCCCGGCTCGCTGGAGGCTCGACCTGAGCCACAGGTGACGATGGTCCAGCAGAAAATCGACGCCATGCTCTTTGGGCTGAATCGGATAGTCCTCCGACAGCCCCAGCAGCTCAAGACTCGTAACGCCGATCTCGAACCCTCCAGGCGCACGGGGCTCCTCCCGGACTTCTCCGGTGAGCGCCACGCAGGACTCCCGGGTGATCGACTCGTGGAGCGCCCACGTCGCCTCCGGCACCTCCCCTCTGAGCAGCACCCCCTGGACCACCCCGGTGCCGTCGCGCACGACGAGGAAGCCTACCTTCCCATGACCTCGGGTGGTGTCCGCCCATCCCAGGACCGTAACCACATCACCGACATGGCGGTGGAGGGAGCGGACCTCCGCAATCACCTCGTGACTCATCTTAGTTGAGTGTCCGAGCCTCTTCGAGTGACGGATGTGGTCTCTTCGGAGACCGAAGACCGCTGTCCCCCGGGGGACGCAGGGGGGAACCGGCATCCCGCCAGCCGGGCAAGCGCCTCGGCCGGGCCGGATCTTCCGAGCACAAGACTAGTGGGCTCAACCGACCGAGAAAAGCTTCAGGCGCTCCGCGTAGCGGTGGTCCATCAGGCGACGGGTGCGGAACGCACTCTCATCCGCCAGCTCCGGATCGGTCTCTACCAAAGCCCTCGTACGCCTTTGAGCCTCCACGAGCAGGTCCTCGTCCCTCGAAAGGTCGGCGAATCGGAGGATGGGGTCGCGACCGTGCTGCTGTGATCCGAAGAGGTCCCCCTGGCCGCGGATGCGCAGGTCCGCCTTGGCGATCGCGAAGCCGTCGGACGTGTCCCGGAAGACCTTCAGGCGCTCGGCGGCCAGCTCTCCAGGCTCTGCGATGAGGATGCAATAGCTCTTCGACGCCCCGCGTCCGACCCGGCCACGGAGCTGGTGCAGCTGTGAGAGCCCGAAGCGCTCTGCGTGCTCGATGAGCATCACGGCCGCGTTGGGGACGTCGATCCCCACCTCGATCACGGTGGTCGCCACCAGGACGTCGACGGCGCCGGCGAGAAAGGCCCTCATCACAGCGTCTTTCTCGTCGCTCGGAAGCTGGCCGTGAATCAGCGCCACCCGCCGCCTGGGGAAGACCCGCGCGGCCAACCGCTCGTGCTCCTCCGTCGCCGAGCGCAGATCCACCTTCTCCGACTCGTCCACCAGGGGGTAGACCACGTACGCCTGTCGGCCCGCCTCGAGCTGGGACTCGACGAACTCATAGACTTCCGGCCGCTTGCTCGGGTATCGGAGAAGCGTCTCCACAGGCCTGCGTCCGGGCGGGAGCTCTCCTAGCGTGGAGAGGTCGAGGTCGCCGTACAGGGCCATAGCCATCGAGCGAGGAATGGGCGTTGCCGACATGATGAGCATGTCGGGGCGTATCTCGCGCTCGCCGAGGGCCATTCGCTGCCGGACGCCGAAGCGGTGCTGCTCGTCGACGACGACCAGGCCGAGCTTCGAGATCTCCACTCCTTCCTGGGTCAGTGCATGCGTGCCCACGATCAGGCTCGGCCTCTCGTCCTTCAGAGCCACGATCGCTTCTTTCCGCTCCGATGCCCCCAACCGGCCGGTGAGCAGATGGACTTGGACGTCCAGCGGTTCCACGAGCTCGCGCAACTTCCGCGCGTGCTGCTCAGCCAAGAGCTCCGTTGGAGCCATCAGCACGGCCTGATGTCCGCCTTCCACGGCGAGCAGCATGGCGAACAGCGCCACGATCGTCTTGCCTGAGCCCACGTCCCCCTGAAGCATCCGGTTCATGCGCCGACCGGACCTCATGTCGGCGTAGATTTCCTTGAGTACACGGGCCTGCGCATCCGTCAGGCTGAACGGAAGCGACGCGTGCAGGGGCCGGATGAGCTCGTTGGTGCGCCGAAAGGCGATGCCGGGCGTCTGGACCGACTCCCGGTACCGGACCTGGGCCTGGACCAACTGGAGGAAGAACAGCTCGTCGAACGCCAGGCGACGTCGGGCCGACTCCACGACGGCGGTGGAGCGCGGACGGTGATGCGCCTCCAGCGCGTCGCGGAGCCCCGGCAGATGAAGCGCGCTCACTGCGGACTCGGAGAGGTACTCCTCGTCGGCGATTTCTTTGAGTAGGACGTCGAGGTTCTTCTCGAAGAGCCCTCTGAGAACCCACTGGGGCACTTCTTCGCTGGCCGGATACGTCACGAAGACGTGCCGGAGATTCCCTTCGGCGGGGGACTCCTCGGAAGCGCGGGCGAGGACGGTAAACTCCCGGGGCCGGAGCTGCCGCCCATGGAAGAACTTCACCGGGCCGGTCACGAGGAGGACGTCCCCCTCTCTAAGCTTCCGATCCAGCCAAGGCTGCCCCGGCCAGGCACAGGTGATCATGCCGGAGTCGTCTTGGAGGACGGCCTGAAAGATCCTGAGACCCTTGCGCGTCGGCATCACGCCCTTGGAGCGGACGCGGCCGACCGCCGTGACGTCCGCCCCCACTGCCAGGTCGGCGATGCGGTGGACCGTGGAAGCGTCGTCATAGCGCCGCGGCACGTGATAAAGAAGGTCGCGCGCCGTTGCAATGCCCATGCGCCCAAGCGCCTCTGCCCGCACGGGTCCGACACCCTTTAGGAACTGAACAGGGCGATCGAGCCTAAAAAAGCTCACGTCTCGAACACCCCCTCGATGAAGTCGTCCGGATCGAACGCCTCTATGTCGTCGATGCCCTCCCCCATCCCCACGAGCTTCACCGACAGCCCGAACTCCTGCTGAAGGCCGACCACGATCCCACCGCGAGCGGTGCCGTCGAGCTTCGCTAGGATGATGCCGGTCAGGTCCACCGCCTCCCCGAACTCCCGAACCTGCGACACCGCGTTTTGCCCGACGGTGGCGTCCAGAACGATGAGCGACTCGTGGGGGGCGCCCTCGCAGCGACGCCTGATCACCCGGTCGACCTTCTGGAGCTCCTCCATGAGGCCCCGCTGGGTGTGGAGGCGCCCCGCCGTGTCCACTAGGACCACGTCGATGGATCGTGCCTCGGCGGCGGCGATGGCGTCGAAGGCCACAGCGGCCGGATCGCCACCCCGCTGACCGGCCACGAAGTCGACCCCGATGCGCTCACACCACTGGCTCAGCTGCTCGACCGCCCCGGCGCGGAAGGTATCCGCAGCAGCAACGAGCACGCTCTTCCCCCCTCTCCCGATCCGGTGGGCGAGCTTCGCTACCGACGTGGTCTTGCCGACTCCGTTGACACCGACCACCAGGTAGACCGTCGGGCCCTCCTCGGCAGCCCGAAGGTACGACTCGCTTGCTGGCTCGAGAATGCGCGACACCTCTTCCTTGAGGGCTCCCCGCAGCTCCTTGCCCCCTCTGACCCGCCCCCTCCGGGCCAGCGCGTCGACGTGATCCACGAGGCGCATGGTGGCGTGGACCCCGAAGTCGGAGGCGAGCAGACGCTCCTCCAGCGCCTCGAGCGCCTCTTGGTCCACCCCGCCCACGGCCACGCGGACGTCGGTCAGCGCGAGATCGACCGCCCTCCGCCAGAGTCCTTTTTCCCGCTCCTGCTTCGATTTGAACAGTCGGGCCATCCCGGGACGCCTGTCGGATGAGTACGCGGGTCGGGCTAGCGGAGCCCCCAGCGCCGGCGTCCGATCCACTCCGCCGACAACAAGACGATGATCAGAAGGTAAGGGACCGGGTGAGTGCGGAGGGGGCGTCCCGGCCGACGGTCGCCGGCCGACGTCGCCGCGCCGTCCGTGGGCGGCCCGGGGAAGAGCTCCGCTGGTTGTCGGAGCAGCTCGAGGCTATGACTCTCGGACTCGACACGACCGCTCCCGATGGCTTCGCTCTCTCCCACGCGCGTGACCCGGTAGGCGTATTCCCCGGCCGGGAGGCTTCCAGTCCGTAGTTCGCCCGCCCCGTTCACGACCGTGGTGATATCGAGAACCACCGAGTCGCCGGCCGTGAGCGTCAGGGCGATGGAATCGCCAACTAGGCCGGGTGCCCGCCACTCCAGCTCTTCCCACGCGCTCCAGACGCGTGCCGCCGGTCGGACGCCGACACTTTGCTCGACGGGTGTCGACGCGAGCAACCAGCCGACGACCCCCGCCCACAGTCGACGGTAGGCCTGCCGATCCGCTCCATCGCGGAAGGCCCACCGCCAGAAGCCCGAAGCGAGCACCACCGCCCGGCGCTGGCCCTCGTCCTCGGTGAGCACGAGAGCCGCTTCCGTTGTTCCGGTGCCCTGCAGCTGGAGTTGCAGCGGGCTGGGTCCCGCGGCGGCCTGTATCCTCGGAAGCACGTCGCCGAGCGGCGGCAGGCCAGTGAGATCCGCTCCGGCCAAGCTGGAGGCCAACGGGGAAGGCTGCAGTTCGGCTACCGGATACCATTCTCCGGAAAAAGGGGAGCTGACCCGTACGCCGGCGGCGTCGGCTCCGGCGCGATCAGCAGGGAAGAGCAGGACACGCGGACTCTGTGCCAGAGCCTCGGTCACCCACGGGGGCGCGTTTCCGTCGAATCCATGCAGAACGAGAAGCTCGGCACCTGCAGCGGCCCGGCGCACCTCGGCCTCGTCCGTTGACCCACCGGCGTCGGCACCCGCGCCCAGGCGCAAGTACCGGTCTTCTCCCATGGCCATGAAGCCACGCGCATCCAGGCCCGTCACCTGCGAGAGCACCGGGAGCAGGAAGCGTGGCTCCCAGTCGGGGTGACGCGAGACGAGGATGAGACCACCCTCTTCCGGATCGATCTCGACGAAGGCCGCCTTCGTGTCGTCCCCCGCGAACTCGTCGCCCTCCAACTCCACCGACAGCCTGTACCGTACCCAACCCGAGGAGTGGGGAGGCGGAAGGCGGATCGATGTCGTGGTGACGCGGCCGGAGCCGGCAGGCGGCACGGCGACCCTGGTGGCGAAACGGCTCTCTTCGTAGACCCGTAGACGGATGGTATCAGCGGGCCCGACCCCCTCCGAGAAGACGGCCACCTGCGCCTCCAACGTGTCCCCCGACTGCGCTCTCGCGGGCAGCTCGAAGCGAGCGACTCCGGCATTGCGGATCCCCTGCTCTCCCGTCTCTCTCCGCAGCTCCAGGGACAGCCGCTCCGCGGTCAGGTTGGACTCGACCGGATCGTCCAGGCGCAGATCCGAGAGAACAGTCACCGCCTGAGCACCGGACTCGGCCACGCGAGCGAGGGCGGGAGCCAGTCGCGACATCCCCTCGGTGGGGAGGAGAGTCTCGAGCGAATCGGCCGGCACGACCCTCGGCGTGGCACCGAAAAGGAGCACGGGCGCACCCGCAGCGGCGAGCTCGCGGGCCCGCCGCAAGGCTGCGGTCCACGCGTCCCGTTCCTGGCCAGCTCCGGCCTCCATGCTGGCGGATCCGTCCAGGAGCACCCAGTGGCTGGCCGCGGCGAAGGCTCCGGCGCGGCTGCCGGGCAGACGCGGATCCCAGAGGAGAAAAAGCACGACGACAAGGATGAGCCCCCGGCCAGCGGCCAGCACCTTGCGACCCGCTATCGGGAGCTCCCGCTCGTTGTAAATCCACGCAGCGAACCCCGCGGCCGCAGTGGCCAGGACTCCGAATATGAGCCAGGAGACGGTCACCGCGCTCCCGGATCTGACCCTACACCACCCCTGGCGTCCACGGCGAAGTCCGCATCCCACGGACGCAGCAGGCGGTCTAGGAGAGCCAGGCGCTCAGCGCTCTGGGCCTCCCACAGCTCCCACTGATCCGCCGGTACCGGATCGCCCGCGGGGAGGTCCACCGAGAGCGGATCCTTGGGATCGCCGTGACTCCGCATCTCGTAGTGGAGGTGAGGGCCGTTGGCTAGGCCGGTCATCCCAACGTACCCGATCACGTCTTCTTGGCTGACCCGGCTGCCGACGCGTAAGCCCGGGGTAAAACGGCTCATGTGCCCGTAGCGCGTCATCCAGCCATTGGAGTGCTGAATGTCGATCACGTTGCCGTAGGTGGGCTCGGCCGCGCGTCGCGTGACCACGCCGTCGCCGGTGGCCCGGATCGGTGTGCCGGTGTTCGCTGCGAAATCCACTCCCCGGTGGGCGCGCCACGTCTTGAGGATGGGGTGGAACCGGCTATTGGAAAATCGACTCGAGACGCGATAACGCAGTGCTATGGGGCTCTTGAGGAACGCGCGCCGGACTGATTTCCCCTCAGGGTCATAGTAGGTTCCCCTCCCATCGCCGTTGGGGTCGAACCAGAGCGCCCGATGGCTGCGCCCACGGTTCACCAGGTCCGCGGAGAGCACGTGTCCCGCACGCATCGAACCATCGGGTCGGACCTCACGCTGGTACGCGAAGCGGTAGGAGTCGCCCGCCCGGATTTGCCGGAGGAAGTCTACCTGCCACTGATAGATGCTCTCCAGCTCCAGGATGAGTTCTGCTCGGTCGTTCGGCTGCACCCCGTCGAGGTTGTCGTCACCGTCGACCGATTCCCACAGCGACGAGCGGATCTCGCCTGCCACCCAAACCGTGTCGGTGAGGACCGGAGTGCGGACGAGTTCGGAAGCCCAGCCGCAGACATCGGAGCCAGGTGCACGGTCTCGTCTTGGTTGATCCTGACCTCGACCGCGCGCAGGACGGGAGGATCAACCTCGAGCCACCGGAAGGTTACTTCCGTCCCCGGGCGCATCCTCCGAGGGTTGGCTTGCTCCCGGAGAGCGCGAATCAGGCCGGACTGGGCGTTGGGGTCCAGCACGCCCGAAAAGAGGTCGCCGAGCGTCTGATCCTGTGCGAGCGAGCGGACCTCCACGCGCTCGGCCGGCGTGGCGTAGATGGGTTCCACGATGGCGACCGTGGGCACCTCTTCGCCTCGGACGAAGACGAGGGCGAGGGCGACCGCCAGCGTCGAAAGCCCTACCGGAGCGGCGAACTGCCGTGCAATTGAGCCCAAACGTACCTCGGCACCTCTCGTGACGGCGCTGCCGTCGCGACGGGCCGTCGGCCCGTCGCTGGCTCACCGCCCTCTTCTTGGTTCCGTTACGGCCCCGCAGGACCGCCACTCAGTCCATCTGTCGGCGAATGAAGGTCGGAATGTCCAGCTCGCCGATCTGATCCCGTGTGGCCACCCGCTCCGAGAGACGAGGCAGTGGCACGACCTCAGGCGAGGGGCCGCCCCCGACCGCTACCTGCAGCGGCTGCTCCACGGGGCGCGGCGGCCACGACCGCAGCGCGGAGCGTCTGCCGAAGTCCGGGCGGATCATTTCGTCGAAGCCGGTGGCGATCACGGTGACGCGGAGTCTGCCCTCCAGAGTGGGGTCGTGCACCGCTCCAAAGATGATCTCCGCCTCCGGGCCGGCCTCTTCTTGAATAATAGTCGATACCTGGTGGACCTCGTCAATGGCGAGGTCCATGCCCCCGGTAATGTTGATCAGCACCCCCTGCGCTCCCTTGATGGACACGCTATCCAGCAGCGGCGAGCAGATGGCTTCTTGGGCCGCTTCCTGAGCCCGGTTCTCCCCTTCACCGAACCCCGAGCCCATCAACGCCGGCCCTCGGCACGACATGATCGTGCGTACGTCGGCGAAGTCGACGTTCACGTCGCCCGAGATGCGGATGAGGTCGCTGATCCCCTGCGTGGCGTGCAGCAGCACTTCGTCGGCCTTCTTCAGGGCATCGCGGAACGAGGTTCCCCTGGCCACGACGGACATGAGGCGATCGTTTGGAACAACGATCATCGTGTCCACCTTCCGGCGAAGCTCCGCGAGCCCCTGATCGGCATGGCCTTCGCGCTTCTTGCCCTCGAACGAGAACGGCCTCGTCACGATCGCGATGGTGAGCGCTCCTATCTCACGGGCGATTTCACCGACGATGGGCGCGGCACCGGTCCCCGTGCCGCCGCCCAGCCCAGCCGTGATGAAGACCAGATCGGCGCCGTCCAAGGCCTTGCGCATCTCCTCTGCGCTCTCAGCGATCGCCTGACGCCCGATCTCCGGGCGGGCGCCGGCGCCCAGACCGCGAGTCAGCTTCTTGCCGAGTTGCAGGGTGACCTGGGCGCGTGAGCCTTTCAGAGCTTGGGCGTCGGTATTCGCCGAGATGAACTCGACGCCCTCCAGGTCCTCGTCGACCATTCGGTTGACGGCGTTTCCACCGGCGCCACCCACCCCTATAACCTTCATGCGAGCACTTTGGGTGGGGGTGTCCTCGAATTCAAAAATCATCATGGGTTGGCTCCCTTGCGGGGGTTCGGGTGCTTATGCCCGTGGATCTAGAAGAACTCCTTGAGCCACGAGCCGACCTTCGACACGAAGCCCGAGGTAAACGTCGACGCGCCCTGGCCCGTCTGCTCGAAGCGATCGGCTCCGTAGAGCGCGAGGCCGGTGGCGGTGGCGAACTTCGGGCGGCCCACGGAGTCGGCCAGTCCACCGAGCCCCTCTCCGGGTGCGCCCAAGCGCACCGGGGCGGCGAACACCTGCCGTGCCAATTCGGCCGTCCCGTAGAGCGCCGAGGCACCACCCGTCAGCACGATCCCGGCGCCTAGCTTGTCGAGCAGGCCCTGTCGATCGAGTTCGCCCCGCACGAGGCGGAACATCTCGTCCAGGCGCTGCTCCACCACATGGGCGATGAGCTCCCGGGCCAGGCGGCGCTCTTGGCCCGGGCTCGGCCCTGGCACCTCCAACATCTCGCGGGGGTCCACCATCCGCGCGAAGGCCACCCCGAAGCGTTCCTTGGCCTTCTTCGCCTCGGCGAAGGGGATTGAGAGCCCGCGCACCAGGTCGTTCGTCACCGTGGTTCCGCCCACCGGAAGGACGCCCATGTGCCGCAGCTCTCCGTCGCTGTACGCCGCCAAGTCCGTGGTGCAGGCGCCCATGTCAAGCATAGCCACGCCCACTTCCTTCTCGTCCTCGGCCAAGACGGCGCGTGATGTGGCCAACGGCTCCAAGACGAGCTCCTGCACGCGATAGCCGGCCCTCTGTACCGACTTTCGGATGTTCTCCGCCGCGCAGGTCGACCCGGTGATCAGGTAGACCTCCGTCTCCAGGCGCGTGCCCACCATGCCGACCGGGTCCTTGATCCCGCCCTGGTGATCGACGATGTATTCCTGGGGGATCGCATGCAGCAGCTCGCGATCGGGCGGATGCGCCACAGCCCGAGCCACTTCGTGGACACGCTGCACGTCCAGCGTTGAGACCTCGTCTTCGGAGACAGCGACGACTCCGGGAGACGTCATGGCCCTCATGTGCTCACCGCTTATGCCGACGTAGACCCGATCCACAGTCACTCCGGCCATGAGCTCGGCCTCTTCCAGGGCGGCCTTGACGCACTCCGTAGTCTCGTCGATGTGTGTGACCACCTGCCGCGTGCCTGTGCTCTTGGCCTGCCCCACGCCGAGGATCTTCAGCTCGCGCCGCAGGTGCGGATCCTCATGGACTTCCGCGATGACCGCGCAAGTCTTCGTCGTCCCGAGGTCCACGCCGGCAATGAGGGTCGAGTGCATTTACCGTTCCGTTCCACCCGCTCGCGAGTCGCCGAAGGACTCGTAGGAGACCACCACCTGGTCCGCATATCGAAGATCGATGGCCGCCGCCCGCCGATCGGGGCGGCGCCGGCTGGCGTCCTCGAGAACGGTGAGGCCTTCCCGAAGACGCTGGTGCGACAGAGGCGGACGGAATCGGACTCGCACGTCGCCTTCCACGACGGCCGTCACGTCTGCCCGGCCGTCCATTGCAATCTCCGAGACGCCGGCCATGAACGACGGGTCGTCGGCGGTGAGGCGCTCCACCTCGACGGCGAGGACCCGCAGCTGCGAGGCGGAGAGCCGAGCCGAGCCGCCGGCTGGACGGAGGAGCGGAAGATCCATGCGACGCTTGCCGGTAGCCAACGGAAGGATGACGCCGTTGCGGTCCACCGGCTCCAGAATGCCGTTCGCCGTCAGCGCGACGGGCGCCCTCTCCTCCACCGTGACGACCAGGGTTGCCGGGAGATCCCGGGTGATCTTGGCTTGGCGTATCAGGGGGTGGAGGGCGAGGCGGAGCTCCCAGGAGTCCACGGCATCGAAGACGCTCGCGTACGAGGGGATGGCCGCCGTCGCGAGGACCTCCTCCTCCTCGAGGATTTGCGCTCCGACCACGCGGACGTCGGTGGCACGGAAGTACTCCAGCCCGGCGAGGACGGGCGGCAGCCGGGCGGCGGCCAGGGCCACGCCTCCTCCCGCCGAAAGCCAGAACCCGACGCGCAGCAGCCTACGCATGAGCTACTCCTCTCAACAGCTCCAGAACGCGGGGGGCACACAGCTCGATAGAGCCGGCTCCCATCGTCAGCAGGAGATCGCCGGGCACGAGCTCCTCCGCCACCGCCTGGGCGAGCGTGTCCAGCTCCGCGTGATAGCGAACGGATCCCCCGGCCCCTGAGACCGCGGTCGTCACCAGCTCCCCCGTGACGCCTGGGATGGGCTTCTCACGAGCCGGAAAGACGTCCGTGACCCAGACGACGTCCGCGCCCGCCAACGCGCGTCCGAAGTCCCCCGCAAAGTCACGAGTGCGGCTGAAGAGATGCGGCTGGAAGACGGCAACAAGCCTGCGATCGGGATGAGCTCCCCGGGCTGCCTCGAGGGTGGCCGAGATCTCGGAGGGGTGGTGCGCATAGTCGTCCACCACGAGGACGTCCCTCTCCAAGCCCAAAGTCTCGAAGCGGCGGTCCACACCCACGTACGACGCCAGCCCTCGCCTGATCTCGCTCCAGCCCACGCCGAAGCAGCGGGCCGCCGCGGCCGCGCCGAGGGCGTTTCGCAGGTTGTGGACGCCGGGGGCCGAGAGCGCGAAGGCGCCCCGCTCGATGCCGTCTTCGACGATTCGAAAGCGCATGCCCGAGGGGTTCGCCTCGGAGTCGACGGCCCGCAGCTGCGAATCCGGGGAGGTCCCGTACGTGTAGCCCCGGCCGTTGAGCCCGGCGAGAAGCCGACTCGCACCGTGATCGTCCCCACAGATGATGCCGCGGCCCTCGTCCGGCAGAGCATCGAGAAACTCCCCGAACGCGCCCATGACGGCTTCGAAGCCTCCGTAAGTATCGAGGTGATCGGCCTCCACGTTGGTAACCACGGCCACCGTCGGCTCAAGCTCGAGGAAAGATCGATCGTATTCGTCCGCCTCGACCACGTAGAGATCGCTCCCAGAGCGCAGGTTGCCCTGCCAACCCGGCACGCGGCCGCCCACCAGGCCGGTGGGGTCGAGCCCCGCCACTGTCAGGATCTCGGTGGCCATGGCCGTGGTCGACGTCTTTCCGTGTGTGCCGGCGACGGCGAGCACCCTCTTGCCGTTCACCCACAGGCCGAGCGCCTCGGCTCGCTTAAACACCGGAATCCCAAGGCGACGGGCCTCCCGGATCTCGGGGTGGTCGGCAGGAACGGCCGCGCTGACGACGAGGGCGTCGGTCCCTGCCAGGTGTTTCGGGTCATGGCCTTCGCGGATGACCGTGCCTCTCGCCCGGAGACGGTCGGTGCTGGCCCCAGGCCGAAGGTCGCAGCCGGACACGAGGCCGCCACTGCGAGCGAAGAGCTCGGCCAAGGCGCACATGCCCGCGCCCCCGACTCCCATGAAGTGCACCCGGCCCTCGCGTACCAGTCGGCGCAGGTCGTCCCTGCTCGTCGCTCCGAGCGCTCGATCGCGGGCCATCATGCCTCGACCTCCCGGGACCGTCCGGACAGGAGGCGCACCATCTCCGTGACGATGTCCCGAGTGGCTTCGGGATAGCTTCGGGCCCGGGCTGCTCGGCTCATCTCTTCCATGCGCCGCTCGTCCCGAGCCAGCTCCGTGACGGCGCCCCACAGCGTCTCCGCCGTGAGACCCGTCTGTGGCAGATGGACCGCGGCCCCTGACTCCGCGAGGGCTCGGGCATTCAGCTCCTGGTGGTTGGCTGCGGCCGTGGGAAGGGGAACAAGGACGGCTGGCACACCCCACGCCAGGAGCTCGGCGGTGGTCATGGCACCGGCCCGGCTCACCGCGAGATCGGTCAGGCTCAGGACCGAGGGCATCTCCTCGATGTAGGGCACGGTCCGGACTGCACCGGAGCCGTCGGTGACAGAGAGAGGGAGAGTGACCCTCTCGTAGTGCTCGGTACCGGTTGCCCAAAGGAGCTGCCAGCCGCCGAGGGGTGGCAGCGTCCTCTTCGCCACCTGTCGAAGAGCGTCTTGGACCAGTGCGTTCAGCGCTGCCGAACCCTGGCTTCCACCTACCACCAGGAGGATCTTCAGCCCGGGATCGAGCCCCAGGCGCTCGCACACCTCCCGTCGCGCCGGCTTGTGATCCGGAAGGGGTCGGATCGGACACCCGGACACCGTGACGGCACGTTGGGCGCTCGCCGGCAGAGGGGCAGAGGCCTCCTCAAAGGCCAGGTGTACCTGTGCAGCCCACCTCGAGAGCAGGCGCGTGGTCAGCCCCGGCCAGGCATTCTGCTCCTGCAGGACCAGAGGAATGCCGGCCATGGCGGCAGCCATCCCGGCCGGGGCACCTGCGTACCCGCCCGTCACGACGACAAGCCTCGGCCGGAGGCGTCGGAGGAGGCGACAGGCGGTCGCGACGGAGCGCGCCAGTGCCCAGGGGACTCCCAGGTTCGAGAGCAGCCTACGCCGGCGGAGACCCCGGACCGGAAGCAGTTCGTGCGCAAGCCCCTTCTCGGGAAGCACACGAGTCTCGAGCCCCCAACGGGAGCCGAGGAAGAACGGCCGGACATCCGGCCGCTGCCGTACCAGCTCGTCGGCGAGGGCGAGCGCGGGGTAGAGGTGCCCGCCGGTGCCTCCACCCGCGAACACGGCGACAAGCCGGTCATGCACGGCCCCTCCCCCAGGCGCTGAGCGGCCGCTCACAGGATCGGGAGATGCTCATGAGGATCCCCAGAGCCGCCATGGTGACCAGGAGGTTCGATCGACCGTAGGAGACCAGGGGCAAGGCCAGTCCGGTGGGCGGGACCAAGCTCAAGCCCACCGACATGTGCAGGATCGCCTGCGCGGCGATCATGCTCGTGATTCCGGTCGCCAGGAGCTGTCCGAAGAGGTCCGGAGCCCTCGCGGCGACGCGGAAGCCCACGAGGACCAGAAGTAGGTATAGGAGAACCGTGGCCGTCACTCCGAGCAGGCCCCACTCCTCACCGATCATGGCGAAGATGAAGTCGTTGTGGGGCTCGGGAAGGAAGCCGAGCTTCTGCCGGCCTTGGCCGAACCCCACCCCCGCGATGCCTCCGGATCCGAGAGCCACGAGTGACTGGTGTACCTGAAAACCCGCGCCTGCCGGGTCGGCCGCAGGATCGACAAAGGCGGCGATCCGCTCGGCGCGAAACGTCACGGCGAGCTGCCTCCACAGCAGGGGAGCGGCGAGTAGGGCTAGGAAGAGGAAGTGGGCCGGGCGGGCCCCAGCCGCATACACGACCACACACCCGAGAAGCCCGATTAGGAGCGCCGTGGAAAGATCGGGCTCGAGAGCAATGGGCAGTATGACGGCTCCCCAGACCACTAGGAACGGGGCCAGACCTCGCCGGAGGCTCGCGAAGTGCTCCTGCTTCCGCACCGCGAGGGATGCCGTCCAGACGATGACGGCGAGCTTGGCGAGCTCCGACGGTTGGACGGTCACCCCAACCCGGAGCCACCGGCGAGCCCCGTTGATTGGAGGTGCGATGGCCTCAGTGCCGGGGAGCACGAGAACGACGAGGAGCAGACAGACCAAGGCGATGATCGGCCACGCCAGTCGCCGCCAGTAGTCGTGGGGCATCCACGCGCAGAAGCCGAGCGCGGCCAATCCGATGGCTGCGCCGGCGGCCTGCCGCAGCACGTAGTAGTAGTCGGGCAACTCCTGACGCTGGGCGAGGAAGGCACTGGCCGAGTACAGCGTGACCAACCCCATCGACAGCAGCACGATGGTGATGGTCATGAGGGCGGCTGTTTCCCATCCTCGGCCCAAGCCCGTGACGGGGAAAGCGACGGGCCCAGGGGGCGCCACGTCGACGGGTCGGGACATCAGTTGGCTTCCCCGCTCGCATGCGCCCGAGCCAGCTCAGCGAAGCGCTCGCCACGCTTCTCGTAACTCTCGAACATGTCGAAGCTCGAGCAGGCCGGTGATAGCAGCACCACGTCACCGGGCCGCGCGACGCGGGCGGACGCCTCCACCACCTCGTCGAAGCCACCATCGATCAGCTCGACCTTCACACTCTCCGTGAGGGACCGTTGGATCCGGAGGCCTGCTTCGCCGTAGGCGAACACCCGTGCATTCGCCTTCGTGAGAGCCGGAGCCAAGAGGGTGAAATTCTCGTCCTTGTCCTTGCCGCCCAAGAGCACAATGAGAGGCCCCCGCAGGCTCGCGATCGCACGGCAAGCGGCCGCGACGTTGGTGGCCTTGGAGTCGTTGATCCACCGAGTCCCCTTCCCTTCCGCTACGGGCTCGGTGCGGTGGGAGAGGGGTCGGGCGGTAGCCAGTCCGCGTCGAATGGCGGCGGTCGACGCTCCGGCCAAGCTGGCGGCCGTTGCCGCCGCCAGCGCGTTCTCCACGTTGTGGGCGCCCGGTAGCCCGAAGCGTGCGACCGGAATGAGGGTCTCCTTCTGACCCCGCACCACTTCCAGCGTGAGGTGCTCCCCCTCCAGGTAAGCCCCTCGGAGGGCGGTCGTCTCCGTGCTGAAGTGATAGCGCTCCCCTCGGACGCCGGCGGCGAGGTTGAGGACCGCCGGATCGTCGTGGTTGAGCACCCACCGGCTGTCGTCATCGGCGTTCCGGAAGAGGTTGGCCTTGTCCGCGTAGTAGTCCTCCACAAACGCGTAGCGGTCCAGGTGGTCCGGCGCCAAGTTGGTCATCACTCCAAGGTCAGGGCGGAGCCGATCGATGCCGGCGAGCTGGAACGAGCTCATCTCCACGACGTACCAGGCCGGACCACGGTCTCGAAGCGCGAGCTCCGAAGCCGTGGGACCGAACGCTTGGCCGATGTTGCCGCCGAGGGCGACATCCTGCCCGTCCGCCTCAAGCAGGTGCGCAACCAGGGCCGTGGTCGTGGTCTTCCCGTTGGTTCCAGTCACGACGATCAGTGGACCATCGAAGAAGCGAAAGGCGAATTCAGGCTCGGAGATCCATCGTACGCCCCGCTCCGCGAGCTCTCTGAGCACCGGAGCGTCCGGGGGGATTCCAGGACTGGCCACCACCGTCTCGGCGACGGCGATGCGATCCATGGGGTGTCTTCCGAGATCCACCTCAACGCCGAGAGCTCGGAGCTCGTCTCCACGAGCATGAGCTGCGGCGTCGCTGCGCAAATCCGAGACATGGACACGTCCTCCTCGTTCGAGTGCCAGACGAGCCGCCGCCCTTCCGGACGCGGCCAAACCGACGATGGCGATCCTTTCGCCGTCCAAGCTGCCAACGCTTCCGTTCCTCACCGGATCTTGAGGGCGCTGAACGCAACCATCGCGGAGAGGACTCCCATGATCCAAAACCGCACGACCACCTTGCTCTCCGGCCAACCCAACTGCTCGAAGTGGTGATGGAGCGGGGCCATCTTGAAGAGCCGCCTCCCGGTTCCGTGCTTGCGGGCGGTGTGGCGGAAGTAGCCGACCTGGAGCACCACCGAGAGCGCCTCAGCAACGAACACCGCACCGACGATGACCAGCAGGAACTCGGCCTTGAGAAGGATCGCCATCGCCCCGATGACCCCCCCGAGGGCGAGCGATCCCGTATCGCCCATGAAGACTTCTGCCGGATGGCCATTGTACCAGAGGAACCCCAGGCATCCGCCGGTGAGGGCAAGAGCCAGGATCGTCAGCTCCCCCGCTCCCGGGAGGTAGAACAGGCCCAGGTACGCGGAGCTGTCGACCCGGCCCAGGAGATAGGCGAAGATCCCGAAGGTGGCCGCCGCGATGGCGGTCAGTCCCGCCGCCAAGCCGTCGAGGCCGTCGGTGATGTTCACCGCGTTCGAGCTCCCCGAGATGACCAACGCCACGAAGGGAACGTACGCCCACGGAGCGAAGAGCAGCGAGAGGTCCGAGAAGAACGGTAGCATCGTCCGGTTCGGATCCACCGGCGAAATCGGGTGGAACAGCAGAAACAGTCCCAGGCCGAGTCCGACGGTCCACTGGGCCGTCATCTTGTAGCGGGCGACGAGACCGGCGGGTCGCCCCTGGACGACCTTCAGGAAATCGTCCATGAAGCCGATGGCGCCCGTGACTAGCAGTGTGAGGATCGCCAGCATCGTGTACCAATTCGTCAACTCTGCCCAGAGCAAGGTTGAGAGGGCGGACGAGGCGAGGATCAGCACGCCGCCCATGGTCGGTGTCCCGGCCTTCTTCAGGTGAGTCGCCGGCCCTTCAGTTCGCACCACCTGACCCACCCGGAGCCGCTGCAGAGCCCGAATGGTCATGGGCCCCAGGACGAAGGCGAGGAGCAGGGACGTCACGAGAGCACCCGCCGCCCGGAACGTGATGAAGCGGAAGAGGTTGAAGACGATGTGCACGTCCGCGTAGCCGGGGAGGAGGTGGTAAAGCATCAGCCTCCGCTCTCCTCCGGAACGGGAGTGCCCGCCCCGAAATCCCTCTCGAACTCCGGGATCACCCGCTCCAGCGCAAACCCCCTTGACGCCTTGATCAGAACCACTTCGTCCCCTCCGAGGCGGCGCCTGAGGGCTTCGTACGCCTCGAAGGGACCGACGGCGGCGATGAGAGTGGGCCCCGTGATCGGCGCTTCCATGCGATCCACCGCGCGGGCGAACGCGCCCGTGGCCACGACGAGGGCGAGGTCGAGAGCCGCAGCCTCCCGCAGAACGGCCGCATGGAGCTCCTCGCTCCGGCGCCCGAGTTCCAGCATTGTGCCCAAGAAGGCCACCTTGGGGCGTCCGGGCTGCACGGCCACCAGCAGATGCAGGGCGGCTCGCGTGCTCTGCGGGTTCGCGTTGTAGCAGTCGAGGAGCAAGGTCAGGCTGCCCGACTGGCGAATCTCTCCCCGCATGGAATCGGCCTCGAGAGCGCTGATTCCTTGGGCGGCCGCGGCCGCCGGCACGTCCAGCATGTCGGCGACCGCTAGCGCGAGGAGGGCGTTGACCACCGAATGGCGACCGGGCACCCGCAGACGGACCGGCTCCCCCTGCCACCGGAAGCTCCAGTTTCCGTGGCAGTCCATGGTCGCGTCGCCGGGCTGGAGCACCGCATCGGCCCAATCGCTCCATCCGGCCACGCTGGTGTCGGAGCGGATTTGCCGGGCTTCCTTCGAAAGGATCGCGGGCTCGTCACCCACCACGGCCCTCCCGTCCTCGGGCAAGCCACGAAGCAAATCGAGCTTCTCCTCAAGCACACCCTCAAGAGACTCCAGCTTCTCGATGTGCGTCTCGGAGACCGTCGTGACGACGCCGATCTCGGGGCCTGCGATCTCGGTGAGGGCTCGGATCTCTCCCGGCTCGTTGGTGCCCATCTCTAGGACGACCACCTCCGCGTCGTCCGGTGCGTCGAGGAGGGTGAGAGGCAGGCCCACACGGTTGTTGCGGTTCCCGCGGGTGGCGTACAGCCTACGAGAGCCCTCAAGCGCGGCGCGCGTGAGGTCCTTTGTGCCCGTCTTGCCCGACGATCCGGTGATCCCCACGACAGCGGCGGCCAGGTGGGAACGGCGGTAGCCTGCCAGGCGGCCCAAGGCGTGAAGGGTATCGTCGACCGGATAGAGACGGGCCTCGTGGCCGAGGTCGACCGTGCCAGACACCACAACTCCTCGGACCCCTCGCTCCACCGCCTCGGTCACATAGTCGTGCCCGTCGAAGTTCTCGCCCTTGAGGGCCACAAAGAGGTCTCCTTCACGGACGGTGCGGCTGTCTGCGGATACGCCTTCATAGCGAAGGGTGTCGTCCCGATTGGGGTTGGCGGGGGTGTGGGCACCGTGAGCGCCTGGCAGGCCCAAGGCGGCCCGCACGTGACCATCGGTCCAAGCGAAGCCGCCCCTCATGCCGCACCTCCGAGCTCCGCGAGGCTCTCGAGCGCGATACGACGCTCGTTGAAAGGGCGGCTTTCGGTGCCGATGATCTGGTAGCTCTCGTGGCCCTTTCCGGCGAGAAGAACCACGTCTCCCGGACGCGCTTCGGCGAGCGCCATCCGGATGGCCTCCCGGCGATCCACGTGGCGCTGATAGCGGGCGGCCGCCATACCGACCACGATGTCGTCGATGATGGACTCAGGATCCTCGGTCCTCGGGTTGTCCGACGTGACCACGGCCAGGTCAGCGCCCTGGGCCACCGCGGCGCCCATCTCAGGGCGCTTCCCCCTGTCGCGGTCTCCGCCGGCACCGAAGACCGCGATGAGCCGGCCCGGCACGAGGATCCGAAGGGTCGCCAGAACCCGGCCCAGCGCATCGGCCGTATGCGCGAAGTCGATGAGGATGGCAAACGGGTCGCGGGCAACGATCTCGAGGCGACCCGGCACCTGCGGGACGCTCTCGAGCCGCGCCGCGATGGCCTCGATTCCCATCCCCGCTTCCGTTCCCGCTCCCGCCGCCGCCAATGAGTTCTCCACGTTGAAGCGCCCGAGAAGCGGGAGGTAGACGTCGGCGCCTTGGTCGGCCAAGGTGATACGGAACCGTGTCCCGTCTACCTCCGGAACGATACCTTCGGCACGGAGGTCCGCCACGGCCTGCATCCCGTAGGTCAACGTGCGACACCCCTCCAGGGGGAGCGACCGCCAACTCCGGTCGTCAACGTTGACGACCGCGAGCCCGTCCTCCTTCGCCAGATCGAGAAGGTGGGACTTGGCGCTCAGATAGCTGGCCATGTTCGGGTGGTAGTCGAGGTGATCCTGCGACAAGTTGGTGAACACGGTGGCGTCGAAGCGCATTCCGTCGAGTCTCTTCTGCGCCAGGGCGTGGGACGACGCCTCGAGGGCGACGGATTCGACGCCCTCCTCCACGAGTCCTCTGAGCCAACGCGACAGCTGAACGGGGCCAGGAGTGGTCAGGCCTTGGGTGCCGGGTCGCACCGTCCCACCCGGCTCGACCAAACCGAGGGTTCCGATGGCGGCAGTGGGTCCCGCATCGGCAAGCAGATGCCGGGTAATGAGGGTCGTGGTTGTCTTCCCATTCGTTCCGGTGACCCCAACCGTGAACAGGTTCTGCCATGGGAGTCCGAGGACCCTGTCGGCGGCGAGGGCAGCCGCACGCCGCCCATCGGACACCTGGAGCTGAGGAATCGGGGCCTCTGGCACGTGACGCTCGACCACGGCCGCTACTGCCCCGGCCCGGGCCGCAGGCACGACGAAGTCGTGGGCGTCCCACTCGGAACCGCGCCACGCGAGGAACAGATCCCCGGCCTTCACAGACCGCGAGTCTTGGGTGACGTCCGAAACGGACACGTCCTCCGAACCGTGGACTTCGTTCACGAGGCCCGCCGTCCAGAGGACCTCCGCCACCGACGCGAGAGAGGTCGGAGCACTAACCATCCCCCCCCCTTTCGACGGAAGCGAGGCGAACGGTGTCCCCGACGTGGAGTCGCGATCCGGCCGCCGGAAACACAAGGCTCACCGGACCCGATCCCTCCCACCGGACACGGAGGCCCAACGCGTGCAGCCGTCTTGCCGCGACCCGGGCCGGCAAACCCGTGACGTCCGGCACGCTGATCCCCGTGGACCCGTCCGGCCCCTCGGGCCTGCGATTCCCCCAACCCTGCGCTTCAGCCCCGGACCCGCCGAGGGCAGCCCCGTCCGCGGCGAGGCGCAGCGACGCGAAGCGGGACGGTGTTGCACTTCTCGGGGGCACGTCGGCCCCCGGAAGCACCTGAGCCCGCGCGATCTCGACGAGCGCTCTGCGGTTCAGCGGCGTCTGCTGAGCCGCCAGGATGGACTCGAGCGTGGCCCGCGTCACGGGAGCGGCCGTGGCTCCCCCGTAGTACGCGCCGCTCGGTCGATCGAGCTTCACAAGGACCACCAGTTGTGGATCCTCCGCGGGAAAGAAGCCAACGAACGAGGAGAAGTAGTCTCCCTTCTGGTACCCCCCGCCCGACCAGGCCCGTGTCGTGCCGCTCTTCCCGGCCACCTGGAAGGTGGAGAGCCTGGCGCGTGTGCCCGTGCCATCCTCCACGACCTTCACGAGCACCTCCGCGATCTGGCGTGTCACATCGGACGACACGACCTGTCGCACCGTGCGAGGCGGAAAGCGCTCGATTGTCCGACCCTCGGAGTCGCGGATCTCCGTTACGAGCCTGGGCTCCATGAGACGGCCCCCATTAGCCAAGACCCCGTACGCCATCGCCATCTGGAGGGGCGTCACCGACACTTCGTAGCCGATCGCGAGGGAGACGGAGGACTGCCGGCTCCAACCCTCGGGGCGTCGGAGGGTACCCTTGCCCTCCCCGGGCAGGCGCACACCCGTGGGCACTCCGAGTCCGAAGTCACGGAGGGTCTGGTACTGGATGGCCGGGCTCATGGCCTGCGCCGCTTTTGCCACGCCGACGTTGGACGAGATCGCGAGGGCGTGAGCGACGGTCATCACGCCGCCCTCCGGATGCACGTCGCTTACCGTTCGACCCTCTACGGTCCAGTGACCGTTCCCCGTATCGACACTGTCGTCGAGCGTTGCCAGCCGATGCTCCAGCAGACCGGCTACGGTCAGGGGCTTTAGCGTCGAGCCGGGCTCGTACGGCGTGTTGATTGCGGAAAGGGCGCTCGTGGATCGGTCCTGCACGGAGACCGTGGCGAGAATGTCCCCGGTGCGTGGATCGGTGATCACCAGGTCCCCGCCTCGCGCTCCCGTCTTTTCGACAGCGTCCAGCAGAGCCTGCCGTCCGATCTCCTGCACGTCCGCGTCGAGCGTGAGCACGACCTGGCCACCCTCCTCGGGCTGCTCGACCAGCACGCTCTCGCCGGGAATGGGCTGACCCAAGGGATCCCGAGCCAGCACCGCCCGACCCTCGGTGCCCCGAAGCCAGTCGTCGAAGGCTTGCTCCACTCCGCCGTAGGCCTCGCCGTCCCGGACGACGCCCAGCAGTCCACGGGCGAGATCGCCCCGTGGGTAGGACCGACGGTGCTCACGCTCGAGATACAGGCCACGGACCTCTGCCAGAGTCTCCCGCACGGACGGCGGGTACGAGCTCGGGAGCACCCGCCAGGGCCTCGACGAGGTTGTGGCGTCCCGCACGAGGTCCCGGTCGAGCCCCAGCGTCTCCGTCAGCAGCTGCGTGACCGCTTCCGCGTCCCGAAGCTCCCTTGGGGCCACGCTCACCCTGAAGGTCTCCCGGCTCGTGACGAGCTCGACGCCCGAGCGGTCCAAGACCGATCCGCGGGGGGCGGGCACCTCGACGCTGGTGCGGTGTTGTTGCTCGGCCTGCCGGCTCCAGATCGCTCCCTGGACTATCTGGACCTGAGCGGCGCGGCCGATCATGACCCCGCCCGAGAGGAGCCATGCGATCAAGAGAACCCTTCGCCGGAACGTCACCTCGCAGCGGGCCCGCCGGCGCCTCATGGGGCTTCCCTTGCCCACAGGACGATTTCGGAGGCGTCGGGCTGATGCATGCCGAGACGCTGAGACGCCACGGCCGAAATCCTCGTCCTGCTCTCGAAACGCTGAATCCGCCGCACCAGCTCGCTCTGCTCGGCAGCTGCGACTGACAGCTGTCGTCGTACCTCGTCGAGGTCAGCCAACGCCTCGAAGGCCCTGCTCTGCCGCCACGTCACCAGGCTCAGGGAGACGAGAAGGCCCGCAAAGCCGAGCGCCAGAAGGCTCGATGCGCCCCACGGTCGCCGTGGCCGGCGGCGCTTCACGCCTTCCTCCAAGCCCGCAGCCGGGCACTTCGCGCTCTCGGATTGCGAGCCACCTCGATATCGCTCGGACCGACCGGCGTGCGGGTCAGCGTGCTTCCGAGGGGCTCACCACGGCACGCGCACACCGGCATCCTCGGGGGACACACACAGGAGCGGCTCCACTCCCGGAACGCGTTCTTCACCAGCCGATCCTCCAGCGAGTGGTAGGAGATCACGACAAGGGTGGCCCGCCTCGCGAGTGCTTCTTGGATCCTCGCAAGGCCCTGTTCGAGTGACTCCAACTCGCGGTTCACCGCGATCCTCAAGGCCTGAAAGATCCTTGCCTTTTCCCGGGCGCTGGGGCGGCGGCCCAGCGTCTTGGAGTAGGCTGCCACGACGTCGTCGCTGGTGCGGAAAGGAGTGCCCTCCCTGCGGGCGATCACTTCCCGCGCCAGTCGCCGTGCCCGGGGCTCTTCTCCGTACGCGTGGAAAATCCTGGCCAGATCGCTCGCGGTGCCTTCGTTCAGGACCTGAGCCGCAGTCGGAGTATCTTCCTCCCTGCCCCCCATGCGCATGTCCAGATCGACATCGCGCCGGAAGGTGAAGCCCCGTTCGTCGGCATCGAGCTGGTGGGAGCTCACGCCCAGGTCGAGAAGCGCGCCGGACAACGGCTCCACTACACCCGCCTCGTCGAGCGCCTCGTCGAAGCGTGCCCGGACGAAGTGAACCCGGCCGCCGAACGGGGCCAGCGCTATCTCCGCCGCGGCAAGCGCCTCGGCATCACGGTCCACAGCGATGACCCGACACCGCTCGCACCTCTCAAGCAGGAGGCTTGAGTGCCCACCCCCGCCCACCGTCCCGTCCAGGTACAGACCGAATCCGGACGGCCGTATCAGCTCCATGACTGCGTAGGCCATGACTGGCTCGTGGTAGGGCAATCTCTGCTCCGCTCCTCGGGCCTCCGCCTTAGCAGCTTGCATGATCAGTGCCACGGATCACCCGAAGATTTGGTTCGAGAACTTCTCGAACTCCCCGGTCCCCGTTCGAACCACCTCGTGGAAGCGCGCCGGATTCCAGAGCTCGATCCGGTCGATGTTGCCGACGAGCAGCACCCGCCCCTCAAGGCTGGCCGCTTCCTGGAGCCACGCCGGAATGAGGATGCGTCCCTGCTTATCCGTGGTGATCTCGACGGCGCTCGCCGCAATGGCCAGGACGTCTGTCCAGGCCTCCGGCTGGTTCCGACGGAAGGCAAGCAGGCGCTCCTGAGCCTGGGCCCAAGTGGGCCTGGGAAAGAGTGTCAGAGCAGGCGGCTTCCACTGAAGCAGGACAAAGCGGTCCCCCTCGACCTCCCGGCGAAACACCGAGGGCAGGCTGACCCGCCCTTTCTGGTCTAGCTGGTACTCGTACCGACCCAGAAAGCTCGTCACTTGTGTCACTCTGTGGGGAAAAATGGTAAATTATGGTGAACATTGGAGTCAAGATACGACGAGACTCAAGAGCCAGTCAAGCCTTCTTTGTGGAAAATAGTTTTCGGTTTTTATTTGGGCGACGACTTCAGACAAGAACCGTGCAAGACACTACTGATCAGACATTTGCGGATCTCGACGTCGTCTTGACTGAGAGGCCTATTCGGAGGGTTTTGGGAGGGCATTTCTTGAAGAACTCCGCCTTCCCCACCCTTCCCCACCTCTCGAGATCGACCCGGCGGACCCGCAGCCGTGAGGACGGCTTGCCGTGAGCACAAGGGCAATCCAACGGGTGCCGGATCGCGCAGGGCGCAGCCGCAACAGGTGTTACGGCTGCCGCCCTCCCACACCACCGGACGAACGGTTCCGTATCGGGCGGTTCATAAGGCGCTCTTGAGTCTGCGTTGCTCCTGAAGAAGGCTCACGAGTCCCATCTGACTCAATAGTCTGGCCGGTACGGCTTGGTGCGTGTGGCTCGAGCCCGCGTTCCTCTTCCAGGCCCCGCCTCCCGGATCCCCGTCCGCTTTGATCTGATGCTTTAGGTCGTCGATACTCCTGCCGTCTACGCCTCCGGCACCCTTGTTCTGGACTACCCGCCGATACGCAGCCATCAGGTTTCTCACGACGCAGCACCTCCTCCATGCGTCCAGGAACCTCGTCTCCGGCTTGCTCTCCAAGTGCCGTAGCCGTTTGACGCCCAGCACCGGTACGCTCGGCGGTTCCACCCCCTATCCTCCCGCCCCGCTCCAGCTTCTCAGCCTTCTCGTCTGCGTCTCTGCGTGCCACCCGAACCCTTTGCGCCGGTTCGGCTCCTCGTGTTCTGCGCAATGCGAGATCTCCCAGGGTAAGGCGCGTGACCTTCGCTCCATCTACCCGCCGCATTTACCTCCGCTCGGTCCGGGTGGCTATCGGGCTTCAGGTCGCTTTGCCCCCTCGCCCACCTCGCCCCCACCTCTTATGCGGTTCGTGTTCCTCGGGCCAAAGCTTTGCCCTTCGGCTTCCTTCCCGCGTCTCCTCGCGAAGCACGGTTTGCCGTGTTCAGCTAGGGGTCCCCAGCCACCGGGGCCTCCAGGGGACTCTCACACCCCCACGTCACTTCCCACTCGGCTCTCACCTCGCCGTTGCTCCCGCCTCTCGGCCGGACGCGCCATACCTGGCGCATAAGAAAAGCGCCGCGGGGAGCATCCCCCGCGGCGCCGTTCGCGCGACTCGGAACCGCCGGCCTAGCGGCCCCGCTTGATGATCGCTTCTTGGATCTCAATGTACACGCCCGCACCCTCGACGAGCTGCTGATAGGGGATCCCGGACGTCCGGTCAGCGTAGCCCCTCGACCGCCGAAAGAGCGCCAGCGCCTGCTGGAACATCGGCAAGGAGCGGTTGGCCGACTCGACTGTCTCCGGCGAGCCAACGGCCATCCCCCGGTTGTACAGCGCGTACCCATGCCAGAAATCAAACTGCTCGCGAGCCTGCGTCGTGACCTCGAAGTCCTTGGCCAGCACAATCAGCTCGACAAAGCGAGCGTAGTTCTTTTGGTTGGGCTGGATATAGCTCGTGTAGGCGTGGCTGAAGATCAGGTTCGCCGCCTGGTCTACCGCAGAGCCCCTTTCGACCGCCCTCTTGAGCACCGGCACCGCTTCTTCGATCTGGCCGGCCTCGATCAACCAGTTCCCCATCCGCAGATGCAGGTTCGGGTACTCGGGGTCGATGCTCTCGATCGTAGCGAGCGCTGCGACGGCCTCGTCGACCCGGCCGGCCTCTCGGAGGGCCTCCGCGTAGATGGCCCACAGCGCCGCCTCTTCGGCATGCGATTCCAGGGCACGCCCCGAGAATTCCGCCGAGGCGGCTGCATCGCCGAGCTGGAGGTGCGCTGCAGCTACGTTGCGGAGCTGGGTGACCAGAGTCTCTTCGCCCTTGACCTCGAAGACGCGCTCATAGGCCGCGATGGCCTTCCGATAGAGGTTGGCCACCTCCGCCGTCATGCCGTCTTCACTGTCGAGCTGCGCCTCTTGGCGGACCTGCTCAGCGCCTGCGAAAGCGAAGTTCCCGAGCTGCTCGTAGTAATCGATATTGTCCGGATCGGCCACGATGCCTTCGTCGATGAGCTCCATGCCGCCGAGGGGGTCACCCTCCTGCGCGAGGTCATAGGCAACCTTCATGCGCACTGCCGCGTTGGTCGGGTCGAGGTCGAGGTACTGGTGATAGTAATCGCGGGCCAACTCCTCGTCGCCGATGCTGATGGCCACGAAGCCGCCCAGGAGAAGCGCATTCTCATGGAAGGGGTCCTGCTCCAGCAAGCGCTGGACCTCCTCCAGAGACTCATCGAAGCGATCCGTCTGACGAAGCACGTTCGCCCGTGTGTAACGGACCGAGTTTGCGTAGGGGTTCAGTACGAGAGCCCGATCGCAGTTCTCGAGGGAGCTAGCCCACTGCTGGCTCTGGGCGTAGTCCATGCAGAAGACCGCGACGCGCGTCTGCTCGACAAACAGCTCGAATCTGTCAACGATCTGTTCGGCCGCCTGTTCTTCCTGCCTGTCTGCGGACACGATTGGGTCGACCAGGAACTCTTCGCCCGTGGTCGAGTCGACGAACTTGATGTTTTGGACTTCCCACCGCTCCTTGGTGCCTGTGTACTCCGCGCACAGCACCACCTCGTAGTTGACCTGCTGCGCCAGCTGGCGGGCGCGGACGCAGGTCAGGTCCTCCATGTCCATGTCGAACCGCTTGAGGGCGTCCTTGATGTCGCCCTCCTCCACAGCCACATGGGTATTCAGATCGTCGATCTGGTCCCGCAGCCGGTCGGCCAGCTTCTCGCCGAACCCCTTGTTCTCCCCGTTCAGGGGGCGGAAATCAGGAATGAGAACCCGAAAGCGGCTGCTCACGGTTTGCTGGGCCTCTAGAGCCGTGCTGGTTATCGCTGGTACAGCGAACAGCACGGCAAGAACTCCCAGACGCAGACGTCCAGTCATCATTCCTCACTCCTGGATCGAATCCCGAAAGCGTTCGCTCCGGCGGTCCCCGTCACAGGCCCCGCCGGAACTCTGGCGAACTGACGGCCTCATCATACACAAAGGCCTAGCAATAGAAAATAGGCGGGGCGTGTACCAGGTCAACTACCCTTCCACACCCCTTACTCCTCGTTCATACCAGCGCAAGGCCCATTTTGTTACACCGCATCGTTACACGACAAGGGGTGAATACACCGTCGCGGGCACTCGTGCCGAATCTGGCATTCCCCGAACCTCATCTGCGGTCCTCGGCTCGGACGCTCGCACCGGCTCGTGCGAAGGGTCCGTCCCACGCCTTGATCGCTGAATGGATCGAGGCTGGGATCACGGTCGAGGTCTCGGTCGCGTAGTCGTACATTACCTGTACACTGCTTCCCGAGATCACCAACTCCCCCTCCCCAGATCGGGCCTCATAATCCATCACGAAGTGCTTTCCGGCAAGCTGGGACACGCGAACACCCACATCCACCGTCATCGGATACCGGATCCGTCGTCGGTAGCGGACCTTCACCTCGGCCACGACGTAACCCACCTCCTCGATGGGTCGGGCCTGCACGACCGCCTCCCAGTAGGCCCAGCGAGCCTCCTCGAAGTAGATCAGCGCCCTCGAATGGTGGGCGTGCCCGCAGGCGTCGAGATCCTGGAAGCGGACTTCGACGGAATGCCGAAACCGGAAGGCCTTGGTGGGATCGGGCATGTGAAGGAGCTTCGGGAGTGGTGCCTCGGAACACTTGCGGGACGCGGTATTCTTCTAGGTTCAGCCTGAGAACGCAAAGAGCGCCACGCACCAAGCCCTCCGGCCACGGGGGGAAGGCGCAGCTCCGTGGCCTTTCGGCAGTATCGTTCCTGGATCTCCGATGGCGGATCGTGCGTAGTCATTGGAGAGGAGCGTGCACTGCGGCTGCGCATCTGGGTTCAGGAGTTCGGCAGCGTCGGCAGCGACGCCTTTGAGGACATCGGAGGCCGAGGCGAACGCGGCTCGGCGGCACCCGCAGTGCGTCGGGGTCTGGCTCGACGCCCGGAGCATGGACCCTGAAGAGCGCATGTTCGAAGGCCCCTTCGAGCCCGATCCGGCACCCTCAGGCGCACCCGCCCATGACCGATCCCTGGAACCCGATTCGGGCTCACAACTAGAGATCATCGGGCACCGGGGTTACGCGGCGGCGGCACCCGAGAACACCCTCGCCGCCCTGCAGGCCGCCCTGGCCGCCGGGGTCCGCTCCATCGAATTCGACCTTCACGTGGCCTGCTGCGGGACCCCCGTCCTCTTCCACGACGCGAACCTCGGCCGAACCACGAACGGCGTCGGCGCGGTTCGCCGCCACAGCCTGGCTCAGCTCCAGGCGTTGGATGCCGGCAAGTGGTTCTCGCCCGAGTTCGCCGGAGAGAAGATCCCTTCCTTGGCGGAGGCTCTCGCCGCTCTCAAGGGTCGGGTCGACCGTATCTACCCGGAGGTGAAGAGGTTCGGGGAGCTGGGGGATTTGGACCGCATGGTACAGCTGGTCCGCGAGGCCGGCATGACGGACGTTACGACCTTCATCAGCTTGGATTGGAATAGCCTGGACCGCATTCGTGCTCAGGACCCGGGCCTCGGCATTGGCTTCATTGTAGACAAGGCCGCGAAGTGCGATGCAGCCCTGGAGCGTTCCAAGGCGGACCCGATGTCGATTTTGGACCTGAGTCACGAGGTCGCACTCGAGGATCGGTCCATAGTGGAGCGGGCGCGCCAAGCGGGAATCGATGTGGCGGTATGGACCGTCAACGACCCGGGCGAGGCCACGCGCCTTCGGGAAGCCGGGGTCACGCGCTTCACCACGGACCAAGTGGAGCGGCTGCTCGACTGGCTCGGCTCTTGACCGGAGAAACGTGATGGCCGTCCCGCCCACAAATCGCCTCACGGCTCACAGTCCGGCCGCGCGGTCGACCGCTCGACGACCTCATCGCCTTGGCTGCCGAGGACGAGGCCGGGCTTGAGCCGCTTCATCCGTCATGCACGCCTGCGGAGCCGAAGTTCGGAACGCAGAGACCAACGAGATGCCGCCGACGTTCACAGACTTCACGGGGGCTTGAGCGGTCCTCCTTCCATCGTCAGCGACAACATAGCCTCTCAGCAGTTGAAGCCGCGGGCACATCGTGGCCTCCGAAGCGGGCTGGCATACGGACCAGAGGACCCGGGAGATCCTAGGGACGAGCGCATCTTGGCCGCCGAGAACGACCCTCCCCAAGCTTGACTTACACGGGTCGAAGCTCCCTGGAGGCAACCCGGCCTCCCACGCGGCTCGGCGGGGTCGGTCACCTCGCTCGTTGAACTCCGGCTCCGGACCTGCTACCATCGATGGAATTGAAAACCGTTCTCAACTTTGCGTCCCAGCATGTCGATCATCGATCTGATCAAGGTAGGAAAGCGCTACTGGCCTGGGCCCGTAGAGGCCCTAGTGGGCGTGTCCATGGACGTGCGGGAGGGTGAGATCCTCACCATTCTAGGCCCGAGCGGATGTGGCAAGACGACCGCCCTGCGCCTGATCGCCGGCTTCGAAGGGCCCGACGAGGGTGAGATCCGGATCCTAGACCGGTCCGTCGCGGGCAACGGACAGTGGGTTCCTCCGGAAGATCGAGGCGTGGGTATGGTCTTCCAGGATTATGCGCTCTTCCCGCATCTCACGGTCGGGGAGAACGTCATGTTCGGGCTCCACGACCGGCGGGCATCCGACCGTCCTCTTCGCGCGCGCGAAGAGCTCGACCTGCTGGACCTCTCCCATCATTTCGACCGCTATCCGCACGAGCTCTCCGGCGGGCAGCAGCAGCGTGTGGCCTTGGCCAGGGCGATTGCTCCGGAGCCCGTCGTCGTGCTCATGGATGAGCCCTTCAGCAACTTGGACGCCCACCTTCGCGACAACGTGAGGGACGAGGTGGTAGGAAGCCTGCGCTCGGCTGGGATCACCTGCGTACTGGTGAGCCACGATCAGCGCGACGCTCTGGCGATCTCGGACCGGGTGGCCGTCATGAACCAGGGACGCATCGAGCAGGCCGGGACTCCCCAGGAGATCTACAAGCACCCGGAATCCATCTTTGTCGCTAACTTTGTGGGTCGGACCAACCTCCTTCAGGGGCTGATCCAAGGGCCCGACGGGTGCGTGCTGACCGACTTCGGATCCTTCTGCCGAGTGGACCGCTCGGGCCTCGCCGACGGCGCGCCCGTCATGGTGGCCGTGAGGCCCGAGGGATTCGAGCCTTCGGAGCACGGCATGCTCCGCGGCACGATCACGTCGACGACCTATACGGGAAGCAACGTGGAAGCCGAGGTGGAGGTTCCAACCAACGCGGGTGGCCGTCGGTCGCTGACGGTGCACCTGGCCACGAACCAGTCCTACTCGGTGGGGGACTCAATTCGCCTGGCGCTCGCGCCGGACTACGCCTCGGTCGTCCGCAACTCGTGTGAGACCCTCGGCTTCAGCGGAGTCTCGACGCCGAACTCATCGCTGGATGCCTGATCCCCTTTCCGCTCGCCGATCCTCGTCGGGCCGAGCGGACCTCCCATAGAAGGGCAGAACGAAGGAAAAGGTGCTCCCTTCACCCAGCTCGGTCTCGACGTGGACCTGAGCGCCGTGGGTGGCCAAGATGCCCGCCACGATTGCGAGTCCCAGACCGGCACCATCACCCGAGGAACGGTGCCCCGACCAGAACCGGTCGAAGAGGTGCTCCCGCATCTCGGGCTCGATGCCCGGCCCGGTGTCCGTGACGGCCACGCGCACACCGCCATCGGTGACCCCGGCCGACACCGTGACCGTCCCTCCCTCCGGCGTGAACTTGAGGGCGTTACCGATCAGGTTCCACATCACCTGAAGGATCCGATCTCGGTCCGCCTCCACGCGCCCTAGCGCGGGGTCGATCTCCCCGCGCAGCCGTACGCCCTCCTCGTCGGCCCCAGCACGCGCCGAAGCGATGGCCTCCGCGAGCATCTCGCTCGTCGCCACCGGCTGCTTCCAAACCGACAGGCGGCCCGCCTCGACTTGCGCCACGTCGAGGAGGTCCTGAATCAGCCGGTTGATGCGTTCCGCGGCCCTGCGGATGATGTGGAGGTGCTCGCCCCGTTGTTCCGACGGAAGCGGTGCCTCGGCGAGCAGCTCGCCCGCGGCCGCGATCGTGCCTACGGGGTTCCGCAGGTCGTGCGAGACGACGGCGAGCACCTCGTCGCGGGCCCGGACCGCGGCCCGCAACGCCTCTTCGGCCTCGCGCGTCTCCGTCATGTCTGTGATCGTCAAGACGACTCCCCGGACGTCCAGCCCGTCCTTCATGGGGCTCACGGTGAGCTGCACGGGAAAAAGCGATCCGTCCTTGCGCCACATGACGTCGTCGAGAACCCGGAGGGTCTCGCCCGTCACCAGTGATTCCTGGATGGGGCATTCGGCCTCAGGGCGGGGCGTCCCGTCGGGCCGCGTGTGGTGGATCAGCGGGTGGACCGACCGGCCCCTCAGTTCCCTCGGCGTGTAACCTAGAAGGCGCGCGCCGGCCTCGTTCAGGAAGGTGCAGCGGCCTTCCAGGTCGAGGCCCATCAGCGCGTCGCCCGATCCCCTCAAGACCGCGCCGAGCTCGCGACGCGCAGCGACGGTCCCCTGGCGTCGACGGGTTTCATTTCGCACGAGGTCCTGCAGCCGATAACCCACGGTTCCCAGGGCCACGACTCCCACCAGAGCGAGAGCTAGGGTGCCCACCGTGACCCACAGCTGGATGAGCGCCTGGCGCTCCAACAGGACAGCGGCCGATCCGGCTTCCCGGATCAGGCGGTCCGCGAAGGCACGTGTACCTGCGCGCACCCCTTCGTAGCGGGCCCGGTCGTCCGCCAGCCTCTCCCCATAATCCTCCGGGCTGATGCCCATCACCCCGGCTTCCATGAGCGGGGCGTGCAGCACCTGCCATTCACTGACCAGCATTTCGAGTTGGGCGAGCTCACGAAGGTAGGAGGAGGCCGAGGGCATCTCTCGGATCACCCGTTCGAGCTCGTCCAGCCGGGCCGCTTCCCACTCCAGGTCCTCCCTGTAGAGGGCCAGGAACGTGGTATCGCCTGAAGCCACATATTGCTCCACCCGCATCATCTGACTCGAGTGGGAGAGAGCGATCTCCGGGAGGAGCGGACGGGTCTCGGTGAAGACGTCGATATCCCGCTCCAGGTCGGCCTGGCGCCGCTCCAGAAACCAGGGAATCAGCGCGAGGGACACCAGTGCGGTGGACGATACGCCCAGGGCTAGCGTCCACCGATAGCGACCCACGCGCGGCTCACTGCTAGAATCCATCCACGCCCCTTCGCCGTAACCGACCGTGTGCCGCCGGCGGCGGTGCGCCGTATCCTCCACTACAATGGAGCACATCACCCTCGCCTGCTTTCCAGGCTTCTTGGGCCGTGCCTGTGATCTGGACACCGCGCGAAGTCGAGCCGTCTCCGTGACAGTTCACGGTACACCGACGGTGCTTGCAGCCCTCGACGGCTGCACGAACCTAAGACGCCTGCACCACGTGAGCACCTCTCACGTGAGCGGCCAGGACCCCGGAGTGCTCCTAAGGCTCGTCTCTCAACGAGGCCTACAAGCAACCAAGCTCCTCGCGGAAGGGCGGTGCGCGATAGCGGGGAGTTAGGGGCCGGCGCCACTGGATGGGCATCTCCGCCAGCGTGCTCGGCTCGCCACGCACATGGCGTCCCGTCCGTGCGAGGTCGTAGGAGTGCCGAAGGGAAAGCGGGTGCGCCGCGACCGCGAGCCGAACCGCGCGCGAGGGCAGATTCTTAGAGGAGCGCGTCCTCGACCAGGTCCGCCAGGCGCTCGGAGAGATCCGCCGCGTTCATGTCGAGCACGGGAATGGGCACCTGCTGGTCCACGGCGTCCGTCACCAGGGCGAGGTAGAGTCGCGAGTGCGGCCCGTCCGGGCGGTAGAGCGGCTCTGGGTGGGCCGAGGGCCGATGCACTTCGATCTTCGGGACGGAGGCGCTCTTGTAGCCCTCCACCACAACGATATCCGCATCGGGGAGGAAGCGGCGTACTACCTCCTCCAGGGTCGGCTCCCCCTCGGGACCCCAACTCCCCATCACCACCAGGTCGTCCGGACCGGCGAGCACGATGCGGTGCGCCCGGCCTTCGTGGCGCAGCCGCCACGAATCAGTGCCCGGCGTGTCGATCTGGAAGCCATGGCCATGCTTCACTGCCATCACCCTTCGTCCGCGAGCCTCGAGGGCCGCCACCAGCCCCACAGCTACCGATGTCTTGCCGCTGTCCTTGAGCCCGATAACGCTCAGGATCGGTGGAGCGTGGGCGCCCTTCGGCGGAGTCTTGGTCACGAGTCGCTGGGGAGCGCCGCCGCCAGGAGTTCCCCCGCCCGAACGCCGTCCTTCTCGGTGTTGACGTTCCAGAAAGCGATCTCGGGGTCGACGACGGCGGCGACCGCCTCCTGGCTCACCAGCACGGCTCCCACAGCCTCTAGGAGCCCGTGTAGCGAGCGGTTGCGGGAGCGCACACGTCTCTCGACCTCGGGTAGACAGGCGAGCCGGTAAAGCGCGCACAGGGGCTGAAGCCCGCCGGGCCCAACGGGTGCTGCGGCCGCGGCCTCCCCTGCTCGCTCGATCACGAGGCGGATCAGGTCGGCGGTAATGAGGGGCATGTCACAGCCCAGCAGGAAGACCCCCGCGTCGCCTCGCTCCCGGGCCCATTCTAGAGCCGTCCAGAGGCCCCCCAGGGGTCCCAGACCCGGTTCGAGGTCCGGGCGAGACTGAACGCCGAGCACCGCACCGACCTGGGGATCGGCAGCCATGATCCCCACGGGTAGCCCCGTCGAGGCGAGGACGTCCGCGCTTCGTCGGGCCATCGGGGTCCCGCCGACGGCGGCCAGAGCCTTGGGGCGGCCGAATCGACGACTCTCACCGCCGGCCAGGACGACTCCGAAGAGGCGCTGTCGGGAACTTCCACTGTCGCTGGGTCCGCTCACTCGGAGACACGCTCCGAGCCTGCGTAGATGTTGAACCCCTCCGCGCGCGTAAAGCCCAGTAGGCTCATGTTGAAGGTCCGGGCGAGATCCACCGCCAGGCTCGAGGGAGCGCCGACGGCTACCACGACCGGAATTCCAGCCGCCACCGCCTTTTGCATGATTTCGAAGGAGGCCCGACCCGACACCGCGAGAATGGTCCTCCCGAGCGGCAGCTCTCCTGCGAGGAAGGCCTCCCCGACGACCTTGTCCACAGCGTTGTGCCGGCCCACGTCCTCCTTAAGGGACACGAGCCGGCCGGATTCATCGAACCTGCCCGCCGCGTGAATGCTCCCCGTGCGCTCGAAGAGCCCCTGGCCGGCCCGGAGGACGTCGGGTAGTGCTCGAAGGACTCCTTCGCGCACCTTCAGGCCCTCGTCGGGAAGAGGCTCGCACCCCCGCACCTCCACCGCCTCGAGCGACGCCTTACCGCAGACGCCACAGCTCGAGGTCATATAGAAGTTCCGGGATAGCGCCTCAGGGTCGAAGGGCACGCCGGGGCGCAGCTTGACTTGCACGATGTTGTACGTTTGCGGCTCGTCCCCCCGGCAGTAGCTGATCTCCGCGATCTGATCACGGTGCAGGAGGATGCCTTCCCCCGAGAGGAACCCGGCGGCTAACTCGAAGTCGTCGCCCGGAGTGCGCATCGTGACGGAGACCGCGGAGACCTCTCGCGTCGTATCCCGCGTGTACTCCACTCGGATCTCCAAGGGCTCTTCCACCGTGACGACGTCCTTGCGGTCGAGGCGGCGGCCGTCCACCAGGCGGGAGATACGGACGTGCGAAAGGCCCTTCCGCGGCGAGATCACAGTAGTCCTAGACCCTCGCCATCGTGTCGCCGACGACTGTATGGGACACCGGCCCAGACAACCCGGGTGATGAGCACAGGGATCGGCCCCATGACGGGCCCCCGTCCGGTTCCTCCGATGCCCGTGACCGCCCAAGCCCCATAGTCAGGACCCGCCCGGAGCGGAGGGAACGAAGGCGACGATGCGAAGGGGCCCTCCGCTGCCACCCGCGATCTTCATGGGCAGGGCCACCGCAAACGCCCCCGTTTCCGGGAGCGCGCCGAGGTTCGCGACGTTCTCGAACCCGGGCGTGTTGGAGGCGTAGAGGATCAGGTGCGTCTCAAAGCCGGTCGACTGACCGTAGTCGATACTCGGCGTATCGATGCCCACGGCCGCGACGTCACGCTGCTCGTCGATCCAACGGGCGGCGTCCGGGTGGATGCCCGGGAAGTGAAGCTCGGGGACCGCCTCGGGTCCGATGAGGTTCGTGCCCAGGTAGCTCATCCGGTCCGGCCAGCGGTCGCCCCAACCGGTGCGGAAGAGCAGGATGGAGCCTGCGGGGATCACGCCGTGCTCGGCCTCCCATGCTTCGAGATCGCCGGTGGAGATCAGATAGTCGGGGGTCGCCCGGGCGGAGACATCCACTACAACCGCCGGTGCGATCAGCCGGTTGAGGGGAATCTGCTCCGCCGTCATCCCGCCACGGAAGAAGTGGATCGGTGCATCCAGATGCGTGCCGCCGTGCTCGGCCGTGAAGACGTTGTAGGCGCTGTAGAAGTATCCCGCGTCCGTCTCGCCGTACGCTACCTCGTCCAGCCGGAAGCCATCGGCCGTGGGCCAGTAGACGGTCTCGTCGGAGAAGGCGTAGGTGAGATCGACCCAACGTCCTCCAGAGCCATCGAACACCGCTGAAAAGTCCAGCTGCCCAGTAGGTGCCTGACACCCCGCGAGCACAATCAAGACCGTCGCGCGCACCATTGATCCACACATGACGATCCTCCTCTCTTCTGCGCTGCCGCGCCTGCTGTGAACTCCGCAAACGCCCACACACTCGTCGGGGCCGCGGGCGTGCCCCGGCCGCCAGCCTAGGCGGCCAGCTTCCTTCCAGCGCTCCGTCCGTCCCTGATCGGCTCCATGGATGCCTTGCGGGCCGAGTGGCCGTGTCCGCTGGCACACCTCCGTCCGTTGTGACCGGAGCTAGGGGGCCCTCGTCGGGTCGGTCGCGGGTCAGTCTTCCAGGAGCGGCCTCTTGGCGTCTTGCGCGCCCAGCGCCACTCCGGTACCCACACCCGCTCCGAAGGCCAGCGCCGTCCCCACCCCGACGATCGGAATCACAGCGACGATGGGCGACGCCACGATCGTAGCCGCTACACCTGCCGCCAGACCGATCGCCGGCTTCTCCACTAGGCTCGTGAACCGCAGCTTTCGCCCGACGAACTTCCGGGACTTCGTGTAGCCGAGGATGCCGGCGGCAGCAGCAGCCCCGAGGCCAATCAACTCTAACATCCTTGAGTCCTTGATCTAAAGTCTGGTGGGATCACCCCACGTCACGCTTACCCCTACAGCCCCCCGCTGGGGTCCGTTTCGGGGGCCCGCGTCGGCACGGCCTGGCCCCGCCAAGAGTCTCACCGATAGACCCGCGTGGCGTAGTTCGTCGGGTTCCTCATCCTGACGATCCTGCCCTGGTCGTCGCGGTCGAAGAAGACCTTTCCGCCCGGCTCGCCGTCACGGTCCATCTGATGGAAGGTGTCGCCCTCGACGTGCCGGAGTTCCCTGAGCGACGCGCGGGGATCATCGGTCGGGAGGCTCAGCATCGCGATCCCGCCCTTCCAGTGCACGACGGCGGTCTCACTCGCGCCGAGCCCCCTCACGTACTGACCGACATACTCGTCGTAGGCCGGCTCTCGCCCGACGTCGGTCTTCCCCGGAGCCCCGCCGCCGCTGCTCTCGTCGGCGGCAGCTACGTTCGTCGACTGCTCCTTCGCGGCGTCGAGGATGGCGTCGACCACGAGCTCGTACACGCCGTTGGCGTACGTGCCCGGGTCCTCACGCGCGTTGAGGAACGCGATCACCGCAATTTTCTCTTCGTTCTGCGTCGTGAACGTCGTGCGAAAGCCCGGACAGCTCCCGCCGTGGCCGACCCAGGTCTTGCCGTCACGCCGCGATATGCTGAAGCCCAGGCCCCTGCGCGCGTCGTTGTCCGGATCGACGAAGTGCGTGCGTTGCATCTCGGCCAGCGTGTATCCGTGGAGGATCTCCTCGTGGTCGCCGCGGAGCCGGAACTGCCACCTCGCGAACTTCGCGAGATCTTCGACCGTGGACGCATAGCCTGCCGCAGGCGCGATTCCCCGCGCCTCAAAGAAGGGCTCCTCGAGCCGGACACCATTGCGCGTCATCCCGCTGTAGCCGGTGGCGAGCTGGCCACCGGTGTGCTGTTTCGGCATCTCGGAGTAAGTGTCGTGCATGCCCAGCGGATCGAGGATGTGCTGCCGGACGTACTCGTCATACGGCTGTCCCGAGACTTCCTCGACGACGTAGCCCGCCAGGGAGAGTCCCAGGTTCGAGTACTGGTACTTGGTCTGCGACGGGTGGAGCGTCTCCTGCTTCGTCAGCCCCGCAATCACCTCTCCCTTCGTCGGGAAGGGATACTCCGGACCGCTCCAGTACGGGTGATCTGACTCTCGAGGCAGACCAGCCGAGTGCGTGAGCAGACCCTCGAGGGTGACCGGTGAGGAGTCCTCGTACCGTTGCTCGACGGCGTACCACGAAAGGTGTTTCGACACAGGATCGCGCAGATCCACCTTGCCCTGGTCTCGGAGCTGCATGAGGGCGATGCTCGTGAAGAGCTTCGAGATCGAGCAGATCGAGTGGAGCGTGTTTGGCATCGCCGGCCGCCGCTCCTCGACGTCGGCGTATCCCACAGCATGACTCCACAGCAGCTCCTGGTCGTGGACGATGGCAGCCGTGATCGCCGGGATCTGCTCGTAGTCGTGCTGGGCGTCTAGCCAGACCTCAGCCACCTCGAAGGCATCGACCACGGCCGGATCGCCGGCCACAGACTGCGCTCGGGTGAGGGAGGGAAGCAGAAGCGCTCCCGCAGCGAATGTGCAAGCTACAGCGCGAATCATGGTGGCCTCCTGTGATGCTCAGGTGCGGCTGTCGTCTTCTTATAAGAACGGGGTTTGTCGCGTCGCGGAAGACAGGAGGAGGACTACGGCGAAGATCAGGGCATCTCCCACATGCTGAGTCGGCTGAGTCCGGTCATGAAGTCGGTCTATGCAGCATTGCATCCAATGGGGGTAGCGAGGTTGACCTCGCTACGCTCGGTCCTCTCGACCGTTCACGCTACCGCCCTTCGAGGCCACGCCTGATGCCTCGGCGCGAACCCGACCGAACAGACCGTCCCAAACGGCTCAATGGGCGGTACTGGATTCGAACCAGTGACCTCCTGGGTGTAAACCAGGCGCTCTGGACCAGCTGAGCTAACCGCCCGTGGGTGCTCTCGGCCATTTGCAGACCCTCTCCTCGCGCTCCGGATCGCAGCGTCAGGTCGAGTGTGCAACGTTCTTGCCAGAGCGGGGGGGATTCATGCACTACACTGGCTCAACTCAGCCCAACCGAGCGCGACTTCTAGCATAGTCCCGGAGTCGAGCTGTTGGTAGACCTGGAGCTGTCTCGATAGAGGCGACGCTCAAGAGCGAAGGAGACAGGGGTACGTTGATCGATCTCGTGGATGCTAACCGGCGGTGGAGCAGAATGGGCAGAGTTCCGTTCCGCCGTAGCGCGAAGTGCATCGCCTGGCACATCTTTCACGTCCGAAGGCGATCCGTCCGAGCACATCTCAAGAGCTGCCATGGCAACGCTTAAGTCCTACAACCCGTCAGACGGGGAGCTGGTCGGTGAGGTCGCCATCGCTGCTCCGGACCAGATCCCCGCCTTCGTCAACCGTGCTCGGACGACCCAGCCCGCGTGGGAGTCCCTCGGCCGCGAGGAGCGAGCCTCTTTGCTGGCCAAGGCTGCCGAGACCTTCGCTGAACAGGCCGATGACCTTGGACGGCTGATTACGGAGGAAATGGGAAAGCCCCTGTCCGAGGGGATCGCGGAGGCCAAGTCCCTGGCGTCGGTCAAAGAGGAGCTGGAGGAGATCGGGGAAGCGCTCGCCCCCGAAGTCTTCGACGACGGCAGGAATCACTCGACCGTGTACCACGACGCCCTCGGTGTGTGCGCAGCGATCACGCCTTGGAACTTCCCGATGTCGATGCCGCACTGGATGGTGCTGCCGGCGCTCGCCGCCGGAAACACGGTGATCCTCAAACCCTCGGAAGAGACCCCGCTATGCGGTCAGGCGTACGCCGACGTGCTGAACTCGGCGCTTCCACCCGACGTTCTCCAGGTCGTCCATGGAGCGGACGATCAGGGCGAGCGATTGGTCGCGAGCGCCCTGGACCTCATCGCCTTCACCGGCTCTCGGGAGACGGGCAAGCACATCCTCCGGTCAGCGAGCGGCGAGCTGAAACGGGTAATTCTCGAACTCGGCGGGAAGGATCCCATGGTGGTCCTGGAGAACGCAGACCTCGAGAAGGCGGCCAAGTTCGCGGCATGGAACAGCTTCCGGAATGCAGGCCAGGTGTGTGTGAGCACCGAGAGAATCTTCGTGCCTGAGTCGATTGCGGATCGCTTCGAAGTGCTGCTGGTGGAGAAGGCACAGGCCATGAAGCAGGGCGACGGTCGAGTGGAGGGGACCAGGGTTGGGCCCATGGTGAACGCCCGGCAGCGGGACCACGTCCTTGAGCAGCTCGACCAAGCCGTCGCCGAAGGCGCGACCGTCCTTTGGGGCGGTCACGGCCATCACGAGAACTTTGTCACCCCCACGATCCTCACCGGCGTCACCGAGGGAATGGCGATCGCGAGGGACGAGACCTTCGGCCCCGTGGCGGCAGTGACCCGTGTCGCCTCGGAGCAAGAGGCGATCGATCGGGCCAACGCCACCCACTTCGGGCTCGGTGCGGTCGTCTTCGGCGTGGACGAGAGCGAACGGCTCAGGTGGCCCGTCGGCTGACGGCCGGCATGATCGGGATCAACAAGGCCGCTGGCGGGGCGCGGGGCACACCTTGGGTCGGGGCACGCCAGAGCGGATATGGCTTCCACAAGTCGAAGGACGGGCACCGCCAGTTCACCCAAACCCGCGTGGTGACTCGTACGACTTGAGGGATGGCATGCCGGTGTTTCCTGATCTGCCTTCGGGGCGGTGACTCAGCGTTTGTCGTGTCTCCCAACGCTGGAGAGTCCCGCCGAGCCCTCCACACGGAGGCCGCACAGTGGGTGCGACGGGGGCTCGAGCCCGACCCCGCTGCATCGCCCCGACTCGTGACAAGTCTCGACGCCGCTATGGACGAGGCCGAGGTGGCCTGGTCGCTCGACTGCGCGCCAACCTTCTTGGGAGAGCCGTGGAGCTCCTCGGCGAGGACCCCGAAGAGCAGCCTGCCGTAGTCGTGACTCCTACAGGATGATGGCCAGCGGCACGAGGAACACGTAGCCTACCACCAGCAGGATGGGCGCCCACGTGATCGAGCCCTGGGCGAGCAGCCAGTACCCGATCGTGATGGTGAGCAGGGCCCCGACCGCGAACGCGAGGTTGATGGCCGAGAACTGGAGGGACGCCTTGTCCGTCCCGCCGCGCCCTTCGCTGTCGTTCTTCTTTCCCATGGCAAGATCCTATTCGGGGCGTAACAGGGAGTCAACTGACTCCGGAGCCCCTGGGGGGGGCGCCAGCGGGCCCAAACCCACGGTGATACCCTGCCACCCGACCGGCTAGAGACCGAAACGCTTGATGTAGTCGGCAAGGCGCGACCGGGAGATTCCGAGCAGACGGGCCGCCTCCGTCTTGTTTCCGTCCGTGCTCGTGAGCACGCGGCAGATCTGCCGCTCCACGGCTCCGTCCAGGGTCATGTCGTCCGCCCCCTCGGCCGCCGGTTCCTCGGCCCCCGCGGGGCCGCTGCTGCCCGAGAGCCCGAGGGTGAGATGCTCCGGGCTGACCACAGGGCCCCGTGCGACGATCGCGGCGCGGATGAGCGCATTCTTGAGCTCTCGCACGTTTCCTGGCCAATCGCAGGAAACGAGCTCTTCCATCGCCGGCGGGGCGATGGATCGGACGTCCGTGCCGGTCTCCCTTCGGATGCGGCCCAGAAGATGATTGGCCAGAAGAGGGATGTCGGCTCTTCGGGCCCGCAGGCTCGGCACGTTGATCTCGACGACCCGCAAGCGGAAATAGAGATCCTTACGGAATCCACCCTCCGACACGAGCTCCTCCACGGGTTGGTGCGTGGCCGCGACCACCCTCGCCTCCGTGCGCCGCGCCTGCTCCCCCCCCACGGGGTAGAACTGCCGCTCCTGCAGGACTCTTAGGAGCTTCGATTGAAAGTCCGGAGAGGTATCGCCGATCTCGTCGAGGAAGATCGTCCCCCGGCCGGCCAGCTCGAAGTACCCCTTCTTCGACGCCACCGCGCCTGTGAAGGCGCCCCGAGTATGTCCGAATAGCTCCGACTCCAGCAGCGTGTCGGCCAGAGCCGTGCAGTTCACGGCGATGAACGGCTCACCCGCATGGTGCGAATGGTCGTGAATGGCGCGAGCCACCATCTCTTTGCCCGTTCCCGTCTCTCCCCTCACAAGGACGGTGGCCCGATTGCGCGACAGGACGCCGATCATCTTGTAGATTTCGATCATCCGTGGGTCGCGGCCCACGACGGTGTCCGCACCCGCGTCGTCCGCCGGCTCGGCATCTTCGGCAGCGGCCCGGATCAGCTCTTGCTCCCCCAAGCATCGCTCGACGACCGACTCGAGCTCCTTCAGGCCGACCGGCTTGACGAGGTAGTCGAACGCTCCCGACTTCATGGCTTCGACTGCAGACGTCATCGAGTCGTGACCGGTTATCACGATGACATCCACGCCGGCCATGGACTCGCGAATTCGGCTGAGGAGCTCCAGGCCGCTTATCCCTTCCATGCGCACGTCCGTGATGACCACGGCTGGGTCGAACGACTTGATCTTGCCGAGCGCCGCCTCACCGCTTTCGGCTTCGCCCACCTCGTGTCCCGCATGCTGGAGCTTGGTCCGAAAGACCGACCGGATGTCGGCGTCGTCGTCGACGAGCAGAATGCGAGACAAGATGCCCCTTGAGCTGCGAGACCGTATGTGGAGCGCGAGCCCCCATCCGGTCTAGTCTTACTCCGATGGCTCGGACTCAGGTCCCGATCACTCGGTCGAAGGCGGTTCGTCGAGCCAGAAGCTCGGTTGGTCTGGGATGTCTTGGGCTCTCAGACGGGCAAGGCGCTCTCGCTTCGCACGTCTGCGGATGGCAACCATCGCGACCAGGGCCAAGCTGAGAAACATCCAGAATACAGCCGAGTGCGAGAGCACAAACAGCCATCCGTACCGACCTCAGCGTAGCGGCGCCAGTCCTCTTCGAACTGGGCCGTGGTGACACCGAAGGTGGCTCGAAACGCCTGCTCGAAGCTTCCACCGTCCCGCCACCTCTTGAGCAGAACTTCGAGCGCCCGGTGGCCGCTTTGCACCACCAGGTACTCGATGGTCGTCGCGGAGAGGAGGTAGGCGGTCTGGGCCCTCGCTTCGTCGCGGGGCCATGAGAGCTCGAGGGAACCCAATGGGTTGCGGTCTCGGGCCAGCGCGACCCTGAGCTTCCACCCCTCGGACCAGTCCCATCCGCCGCTGGTCCATTGGGCGTAACCCTCGGAGAACCAGCGGGGCACGCGCAGTCCCCGCAGGTATTGGTGCAGACCGATGTGCGCCCACTCGTGGCGGAGCACTCGGGCGTCACTCCAGCCGCGGCCCCGCGCGGATGCGTAGGCGGGCATGACGATCCTCCCCTGATCCGGAAGGGAGACGGCGGCACCCCAGTCGGGGGCCTGCCCACCCGCGAGGCGTGCGAACGCCACCTCGTCGGGGGCCAGCAAGACGACGACTTCGGACGGCACCTCAGGGGGAAGCCCCGGCAGTGGAGGCGCGGTCTCCAGAGCCCGGAGAACCCGCACCGCCTTGCCCGAGTCGGGAGCCAGAAAGGAGACGGTGGCGCGAGCCCCCTTGAGGTGGCGACTCCCAGGGAGCGTCTGTCTAGGGGCGCCCTGGCCAACCACCAGGGCGACGACCAGGAGGAGCGCGGCTGTCACCCGCTTGTCGACGCTCCGAGCCGCGCCAGCCGTGCCTGAGGGCGGTTTGCGGGGTTGAACTCCAACGCTCGCGGCCGGTTGTGGCTGGCCTTGCCGAGGCCAGCGCCGGGAGACACGAACACAGGGTCATAGGAGGTCCCGGAAGCGTCCGCGGCACGCCGCGCCGCCGGAGAGCTCTCACCTATCTCGGTCACATCCCCTCTTCTGATCGCGCCCACTCGGCGCACGAGCTCAAGTCTTCGGGAAGCGGTGCCTCGAAGCGAAGCATCTCGTCGCTAACCGGGTGTCGGAACGAAAGCCGCCACGCGTGCAGGAACTGTCTTGACACGCGCTCGCTCAACAGACGCGCCCAACGGTGTATCCCTCCCCCCATCCCGCGCTCCCAACCCGCACCGTAGACCGGGTCACCGATGACGGGATGCCCGATGTGGGCCAGGTGGACCCTGATCTGGTGTGTCCTACCCGTCCCGAGAGCGACCTCTAGGAGCTCCGCACCCGGCCAACGCTCAAGGACGCGAAAGTGGGTGACGGCATGCCGCCCGCCCTCCACGACCGCCATCCGCTGCCGGTTGGACGGATCGCGACCCACCGGTGCCTCCACCTTGGACGGCGACGCGGAGAGATGCCCCCAGGCAGCCGTCTGGTACAGGCGTCTGATCTCCCGCCGTTGAAGCGCTTCGGAGAGAGCACGATGCGCAGCGTCGGTCTTGGCGACCACGATCAGCCCGGACGTGTCCTTGTCGAGACGGTGCACGATGCCAGGACGCAGCTTTCCACCGATGCCGGAGAGGTCGGTGGCGTGGGCGAGCAAGGCACTGACCAACGTACCTGCGCTGTGCCCCGGGCCAGGGTGCACCACCATCCCTGCCGACTTGTTCACCACGAGCACGGACTCGTCTTCGAAGAAGATGTCGAGTGGAATGTCCTCGGGCTCGACCGCCAGGGCTTCGGGTGGCGGCACGCGCACCTCGATTTCCTGACCGACCTCGAGCCGCTCGGACTTAGGGGCCGGATGTCCGTCTAGGAGAACTCGCCCCTCTTTGAGCAGAGCTTGCACTCGGGTGCGCGACAGACTCAGATGGCCCGCGACGTAGGCGTCGAGTCGATCGCCTTGGCGCTCCACGATCAAGGTCTCGATGCGCTCCTCGGCGGTCATTCAGCGTGGCGTCTCGGAGGCGGTCCAGCCCCCTCTGCTGTCCAGTCCACGTCGCGGTTGAGAGCGATGACGGTCGGAAGATCGTCAATCCGGATGCTCGACGCCGCGTCGTATCCCTCGAGGTCACCTTCGACGCTGCCGATCGCGAGCTGAATCGACAGGGTCTCCCCGCAGATGAAGTCTCGGTAATCGTCGGCTGCTGCCCGGATCTCCTCGGGCCCGAAGATGGACAGTCGAATCCGGTCTGTGATCTCCAGCCCCCCCTCTTTGCGAAGGCGCTGAATGCGGTTGACGAGTTCTCGGGCCCTTCCCTCGGCCCGGAGATCGTCGTCGATGGCGGGATCCAACGCCGCGGTGTAGCCCCCCTCGGAGCGCACGACCAGGTGGCCTTTCGACTCCTCGATCACCGCGAGGTCCCCGGGCTCGAGTCGTACCGTCCGTCCCGCCACCTCGATCGACACCGGCGCTCCACTGCGAAACGCGTCCAGGGCGGTGGGCGGAAGACGGCGGATGGATGCCGCCGCGAGTTCCGTGTCCTTCTGGAGTCGAGGGCCGAGCGTCTTGTAGTCGGGCTTCCCGGCAAGGCGCACCAGCCCCTCGGCCGACGCCAGGAAGTCGACCTCTTTCACGTTGAGCTCGTCCCTCAGCAAGCTCAGGATCTCTAGGCGAATCTCCAGCCCGCCGGGAACGACCGCGAAGAGCTGCGGCAGTGGCTGCCGGACCCGGATCTTGACCTCCTCCCGAGCGGCCCGACCCAGAGTGACCAACGCCCGGACCGCAGCCATCTCGTCCTCAAGGGCTTGATCGACGGCCTCCGTGTCCCCCTCGGGAAGCGTCTCCAGGTGAACGCTCCTGCCGGTGAGTCCATGGTGGATCCAGTCGGAAACGAACGGGGTCGCCGGCGCCGCCAAGAGGCACACCGTGCGGAGAGCGTCCCGTAGGGTTCGGAAGGCGGCCCGCGTGTCTTGGTCGTCCGTATTCCCCCAGAACCTTGGGCGCGACCGGCGCACGTACCAGTTCGACAGATCTTCGCTCACGAACTCGCCGAGGGCCCGGTAGGCGCGCGTGATCTGGTAGGAGTCCAGCTCTTTGCGCACTTCGGTCACCACAGACGCCAGACGGGAGAGCAGCCACCGGTCGAAAAGGCTGCGCTCGCTCGGGACCGGGTCGTCGTCCGAGGGAGCCCAGTCTTCCGCATTGGCATAGAGTGCGAAGAACCGGTAGGTGTTGAAGAGAGTGTCCAGAAAGTTGCGGGAACTCTCGCGGAGGGCCGCCGGGTCGTACCGCTTCGGGACCCACGGGTTGCTCGCCGTAATGAAGTACCATCGGATCGCGTCTGCACCGTGATCACTGATGGCGTCCCAGGGATCGACCGTGTTCCCCCTGGACTTCGACATCTTGTGACCCTCGGCGTCGAGGACCAGATCGTTCACGACTACGTTGCGGAAGGGTGACCCTAAGCCGAGCATGGTCGAGATGGAGAGCAGGGAGTAGAACCATCCGCGCGTCTGGTCGAGCCCCTCGCAGATGAAGTCCGCGGGAAAATGCCGTTCGAACAGCTCCCTGTTCTCGAAGGGGTAGTGCCACTGGGCATACGGCATCGCCCCCGAGTCGAACCAGGCGTCCACGACCTCGGGGGCCCTCCGCATAGTGCCCTCGCAGTGGGCGCAGCCCCACGCGAACTCGTCGATATACGGACGGTGCGGGTCGAAGTACTCACCGAGGGGACCCGCACGGTCCTCGAGCTCCGCGAAGCTTCCGATCCATTCCCGATGCGCGTCGTCGGCGTCGCACACCCATACCGGCAGCGGAGTCCCCCAATAGCGGTCGCGAGAGAGCGCCCAGTCCACGTTGCCACTGAGCCATTCCCCCATCCTCCCCCTGCCCACGTCCGGGGGGAACCAGTTCACCGCGTCGTTGTTCGCGAGCATCTCGTCCTTGAGCGTGGACGTGGCTGCGAACCACGAGTCTCTGGCGACGTAGAGGAGGGGTGACTCGCACCTCCAACAGTGCGGGTATGAGTGGACCTCGGTGCCGAAGCGGAACAGGTTGCCCCGTGCCCCCAGGGCCTCGACCAACGCGCGATCGGCGTCCTTCACGAAGACACCTCCAACGAGCTCCACGTCCGCCACAAAACACCCTGCTGCGTCGATGGGCCTGAGCATGGGCAGACCATGCCGTTGTCCCGCCGCGTAGTCGTCGGAGCCAAAGGCGGGGGCCATGTGCACGATGCCCGTCCCATCCTCCGCGTTGACGAAGTCCTCGTTGACCACCGTCCAACCGTTCTGCGGATCTTCGGGCAGGGCGACGACCTCGAGCGGACGCGCGTACCTGAGCCCCGCCAGTTCGGTGCCTTTGTAGCGCCGCACGACTTCGACCACATCGCCCATCACGGCGTCGAGGCGAGCTTCCGCCAGCACCAGCGCCCGCCCGTTCTGCTCGATCTGCACGTACGTCAGGTCGGGGTGAACCGCGAGTCCGGTGTTCGAAGGGACGGTCCAAGGGGTCGTGGTCCAAACCACGAAAGCCCTTCTCTCCGGATCGGGCTCACCGTCCTCGCTAAGCCATGGGCAGAGGAAGTGGAGCGATGAGTCTTCGATGTCACGATACCCCTGAGCTACCTCATGGGAGCTGAGGGCGGTACCGCAACGGGGACAGTAGGGAACACTCTTGTAGCCCTTATAGAGCAGCCCGCGGTCGGCCAGTTGCTTGAAGATCCACCAGACACTCTCGACGTACTCCGGATGGAAGGTGACGTAGGGACGCGAGTAGTCGAGCCAGTATCCGATCCGCTCGGACAGGTTCTCCCAGTCTTCCTTGTAGGTGAAGACCGAGCTCCTGCACACCTCGTTGAACTCTGCGATGCCCATGGCCTCGATGTCGGGCTTGCCACTGATCCCCAGCTCCTTCTCGGCCTCGATCTCAACCGGTAAGCCGTGCGTGTCCCAACCGGCGATTCGCGTGACGCTCCGGCCTTCCATGGCCCGTACGCGGCAGGCCAGATCCTTGATGGTGCGGCTGATGATGTGATGGAGCCCGGGCTTTCCGTTTGCCGTGGGCGGACCCTCGAAAAAGACGAACGGCTCGCCTTCCTCAGTTGCCTCCAGCGTCTGGCGGAAGAGGTCCTGCTCTCGCCACCGGGCGAGGGTCGTCTCCTCGAGAGCCAGAAGGGTCTCGGGTATCTGCGGGTATCGCATCGACTTCGTGCCTGTTTTCGCCGTACTCAGATCCGCGCGATGACTGCCTTGATCAGCCCCGTGAGCCTCGGCTCGGCGTCCATGGCCGTGGCGATGATGGTCTGCACGTCGGCCTCTTCCAGTGCGTCCGGAAGGCATTGATCGGTGATGATGCAGAGCCCGAGGACTCTCATCCCCATGTGTCGCGCGACGATCACTTCCGGCACCGTGGACATCCCCACCACGTCGGCTCCCATCCTGCGGAGCATGCGATACTCGGCCCGGGTCTCGAGGTTGGGGCCGATCACGGCCACGTACACCCCGCGCCGGAGCGGGATACCCAGCTCCAGGGCCGCGTTCATCGTGAGCTCCTGGAGCTCACGGTCGTACGGCTCGGACATGTCGGGGAACCGTGGTCCGAGAGCGTCGATGTTCTTCCCGACCAGCGGGTTGTCGCCCAGGAGGTTGATGTGGTCGTCCAGGAGGACCAGATCGCCCGGAGCCCACAACGGGTGCATTCCTCCCACCGCCCCCGAGACGATCAGCGTGTCCGCTCCTAAATTCCTCATCACTCGGATCGGCAGCGTGATGTCGAGAAGGCTGTGGCCCTCGTATCGGTGAAAGCGCCCCTGCATGGCCACCACCGACTGCCCTCCCAAGGTCCCGAAGAGCAGTCGTCCGGCGTGGCTTTCGACAGTGGGCACAGGGAAGCGTGGGATGTCTTGGTACCGGATCTCCGTCTCAACCTCGATCTCGTCGGCGAGGGCTGCGAGGCCGGTCCCGAGCACGATTCCGAGGCGAGGCTCGGCGGACGTACGCTCTCGAATGGCCCGTGCGCCGCTCTGGATGCGCTCCCACTCCATCCTCACTCCTTCTCCGGCTGATCTCGCTTCAGGATGGACGAAAGCCACAGTGAGTCCTCGTCGTCGGACTCCGGCGCCTCCTCCTCTTTCTCTCCCCTCTCGGCCTCATCGGTCTCCAGCCCCGCGGTGAGGTCGGCGTCGGCATCGGCATCGGTGTTCCGCTCTCCGTCCGAGTCGGGGCCGTCCGGCTCGGGCGGCTCTTCGTCCGCCTCGCCGTCTCCGCCGCCCTCGGGGTCGGATGCGACGTCGAGTCCCTCGCCCTGCTCCTCATCGCCCGCAGCGGTGCGGCTTCGACGCCCAAGCTCCAGATGGAGGGTGAGGTCGTCCAGCGGAGGGTGGTTCGACTCCAGCTCGACGACGTCGAGCTCCCTCTCGAGCAGGGCGCGGAATGCCCTCAGGAACCGGCTTCGGCGTCTCTCCAACTCCTCGAGCGCCGCTCGGCGCTCGTGGAAGAGCTTCCCCGTGTCTTGCAGCATCCGCTCGATCCGCCCCCGGGCCTCCCTTTCCAGCAGCTCGGCTTCACGCTTGGCCTGCTCCTTCACCTGCCGGCGTAGCTCCTGGGCCGTGACGAGCGCTTCCTGCACCGCTTGCTCCCGCTCCCCCTGCGCATCGACCTGCTCCCCGAGCCTCTCTGCCCGCTCCCTGAGCTGAAGGTTCTCCCTCACCAGACCCTCCACGCGCTCGGCCACCAGCTCCAAGAAGACGTCCACCTCCTCGGGATCGTAGCCACGGAGAGCCCTGGCGAAGTCGCCTCGCTTTTTCCGCACGTCCAACGGAGTGAGCTCGATCATGGTGTTCGTCTGCCGAAAAGAGCAGCCCCTAGGCGTATCATCGTGCTGCCTTCCTCTATGGCGATCTCAAAGTCATTGGTCATGCCCATCGAGAGTTCTTCTCCGCTGTAGTCGTCGAGGAGCTGGAGCCTCTCGTGGAGCTCACGAACACGCCGAAACGTGCTCCTCAAGATCGTCTCGTCGTCCGTCAGCGGAGCCATCGTCATGAGGCCCCTCACCTCCAATCCCGGTAGGGCGAGGATGCTCTTCAGGTCGCCCTCCACCTGCCTGCCCCTGAGTCCCGCCTTGCTTTCCTCGCCGGAGGTATTGACCTGAACCAGCACGGGCTGCCTCTCGTCGGAGTCCGTCGCCGCGTTCGAAAGGCGCCGGGCCAGTCGGAGGGAGTCGACCGAATGGACCAGCTCGGCAACGCCCACGACGCGACGCGCCTTTCGACGCTGCAGGTGACCGATCATGTGCCACCGGACGCGTCCGTCAACGACCTCCGCCGCTTTCTCAACAAGCTCTTCGGCCCTGTTCTCTCCGAGATCGAAGAGACTGCGCGCCAAGGCCGCGTGAACGGCCTCCAGCGGATGCGCCTTGGTCACGGCCACCAAGCTCACCCGGTCCAGATCCCGTCCGCTCCGTTCCGCCGCCCGGCCGATCCTCCGACGGATCTCCCTGAGCGAACGCTCCAGACGTGCTTCGTACGTGGGCGTGATCATTCTATCGTATCACCCTGGGAGACGGTACGGGTCCCTTTGTCTGCCCCCTGAGGCAAAAAGCGACCCCGCCGGCCACGCCGGCGGGGTCGCAAGTCGGAGCCGTTGGGCCTTGGGTTGCTAACGGACCTCGAAGGTAATGGGAATCTGGACCCAGACCTTGACCACCTTGTCCCGGTTCAGCGCGGGCGTGAACTCGTAAACCGTCGCAACCTCGAGAGCGGCGTCGTCGAGCTGCTCGTGCCCGGAGGTCCTGGCAACCCGCTTGTCGAGGACGCGACCCTGCTCGGAGATGAAGAACCACACAAGGGTCTGCCCGCCGATGCCCGCGTCGCGAAGGATCGGCGGATAGGCACGCACCATCTCTCGGATGATCTCGTCCCGGTTCTTGATCTCTGGTCTCACCGTCATGGGCGTGAAGACCGGTGCAGCCGCGATGTCGACGGTTTCCTCCGTGGGTGGTGGCGGAAGTTCCTCCACCGGGTTCTCCTCGAAGGTAGTCGGAGCGATCGTGATGTCTTCATCAACCGCAGCCGTCGCGATCACCGGCGTCGCCGGACGGGCGATTCTCGCGGGTGGAGGCGGAATCTCGATCTCCGGCGGGAGCTCGATGGTCTCGAGCTCCTCGCCCGTGAACGAAACGTCCTCGGCGGTGAGCGTCGGCCAGAAGCTGAACACCAAGAAGTGGGCCACCGTGGCAACGATCATCGATCCCCAGAACCACGAGCTGAAGGAGCGCTTGAATCGATCGTTCTCGGTCTCGATGCTGCCGACTCCGCCTTCCGAAGGTATAGCCTGGGCGTTCATCGTCTCTCCCTCGTCATGCGTTGCTCAAGCGCCGTAGCGAAGACCACGCGGACAACTCCCGCGGCAACCAGTTGCTTTTGGATCTGGTCGATGGTGTTGTAGGGGACCTCCCGATCCCCACGGATGGAGATCACGAGGGCGCGGTCCGATGCGGCGTACATGGGGCCTACGGTGCCGGCGATATCCCCCATTTCGTAGGGACGGTCGTTCATGTACACGCCGCCGTCCCGTTCAACCCAGATGTTCAGGATGTTCTTGGCCTTCTCATCGATTTTCTCCGTGGCAGCGGCCTCGGGCCACGTGATCTGCCGGTTCTTGTCGTTCTGGAAAACCGTCGTCACCATGAAGAAGATCAGGAGCAAGAACGCGATGTCGGCCAGCGAGGAGGAGGGAACGTCCGACGACACCTTCGACTTGCGAGCGAATCCACCTCTGATAGCCATGGGTCAGTCCTCCAAGATCTGAAGGGAGATACGCTCGGCGCCAGCCGTGTGGAGTGCGTCCAGGACGTCAACCATGAACCTGTACGGCGCCTCGGGATGTGTCTTAACGGCTGCGATGAGATTCTCGTTCTCGGCCACGTCCAAGCGCCAGATCCCCTCGACCTCGTTGGCCGAGACACGCTGTATCTGCGGGCTCTCGCCACGCTTGAGCTCGACGATGCCGTTCGCTTGGATGATGATGTGGAGGATGTTCCGCTGGCTGACCTGGACCGTCTCCGCCTGCTCGGGAAGGACGATGGCGAGTCCCTTGTCCTTCGGGAAGGTCGTGGTCACCAAGAAGAAGATCAGCAGAAGGAAGGCGATGTCTGCCATCGAGGAGGTGGGGACCTCATCGCTGACCTTCGACTTCTTGTTGTTGAGAACGGCCATTCTTCTGTCCTCGTATCTTGTGCTCAGCTACCGGCAAGTGCCGGGAAGGTTCCTCTATCTCCTAATCCCCGGCGCCGCCGGAGTCTGTCCTCTCGGTCTGGGGCCGCGGGGCGTAGCCGGCGGATGGAGCCACACCGGCCGAAGCGGCACCCGCACCGCCCCCGAGCGACCACGCCAGATCGAGTACCCTTTGCGCTCCCTGCTCCATGTCGACGATGAGCCTATCGATGCGGGAGACCAGGAAATTGTACCCGATGTTGACCGGAATCGCGATCAGGAGGCCGGTCGCCGTAGTCAACAGCGCGACCTTGATCCCGCCCGCCACCAGAGCCGGATCCACGTCACCGGCCGCTTCGATCGCCGCAAACGCCAAGATCATCCCGGCTACTGTGCCGAGGAAGCCCATGAGCGGGGCAACGTTGGCGACCGTGGCCAGAATGACCAAGCCCCGCTCCAGGAAGCCGAGCTCTATGGTGCCCGTGGTCTTGATCGCCTGGGTCATCTCGTCCATCTCGATCTCTCGGGCCTTGATTCTACGCAGGCCGGCCACCAGGATCGCGGCCGCCGGCCCCGGGCGGGCGGATGCGAGCTCAAGAGCATCGTCGATGCTCCCCGCCTGTGCCGCGGCGTCGACCTCGTCGAGAACCGCCCGGGCGCTGCGGTGGGCGACCGAAAGCGTCCACGACTTCGCGATCATGACGCCCAGCGCGATGAGCGAACAGAGCACCAGCGGATACATCATCAGGCCGCCATCGGAGAAGAGCGACAGAAGATGATATTGACTTGCGTCCAAGCGACGCTCCTTTGCGCAACGGCCCCTCGCACCGCCGCTTGCCGGCGGTCACGTGCCCGGAAGAAGGGCCAATCTAGTGCGCCTTCCCGAGAATTCCTAGACCAGTTCCAAGGTCAAGGAATCCGGTAGCGCCATATTATTCGAGCTTTCCCGCAGGCTCGCAAGCGCCGTCACCCGAGAGTCGGGGCCAACACCGCTGGCCGCTCCGGCAAGGTGCCTCCCAGGATCTCCCTCAAGCGCGATGTTGCCACGGCCCGTTCCAGGCGGCCTCGCTGCGCCACCGACACTCGTGCGGTCTCCTCGCTGACGACGACGACAATCGCATCGGTCTCCTCGCTGAGTCCGATCGCGGCTCGGTGCCGTGTCCCCAGGGACTTGTCGGCGACGGCGTATTGGGTCAGCGGTAGGATGGTCCCGGCAGCTCGTATCTCGTCTCCGACCACGATGACCGCTCCATCGTGGAGCGGGCTGCCCGGCGTGAAGATCGTTTGGAGCATCTCGGACGAGACCATTACCCTCTGCGGGCTCCCCGTCTGGGCGTACTCGTCGAGGCCCACCTCCTGCTCGATGGCGATGATGGCCCCCACCTTCTTGCGGGACAGCTCCTCGACGCCGTGGACAATCTCATCGATCAGCTGGTCTTCTTGCATCGGGTGGACGATGCGGAGCAGACGGCTCTGGCCGAGGCGACTCAAGGCAGTTCGCAGCTCGGGCTGGAAGACCACGAGTGCCGCGATCACTCCGTACTGGAAGACCGAGGCTAGGATGTACTCGATGAGCGTCATCCGAAGGAGGATCGAAACGAGGTACACCGCCGCCAGCACGAGCAACCCCAGGAGAATCTGCATCGCCCGGGTGCGCTGGATGATCAAGAGGACCCTGTAGAGCAGGAAGGCGACAATCAGGATCTGGAGGAGGTCGAGCCACCCTGGAAGGAAGAACTGCAGCCGACTCCAGAGCGGTGACACCTTAGATCAACTAGCTGGACGCACCAGGCTCCGGATCCTCAGCGCCGACTCGCGCCACGGAGGTTCGCACCGCGCAGGGGCTTGACTTCTCATCGCATGCGTCGTCGAGAGCCAGGCCCTCGGTAGCTGACGGCTCTGCTTCGGAGACCTCGGCGGTGGCGGCCTCCGGAATCACACTTTCCTCGACGGCGACTTCGTCGCTGGCTTCCGGCGGGGTGAGAGCGCCGTCGTCATCTTCGCCGTCCTCGGGAGTCGCGAGCGGCGGAAGCTCCTCGTTGGCGTCCAGAGCCGCGATCTCTGCCGCGTCCAGCGTCTCACGTTCCAGCAGTGCCAGGGCCATCCTCTCCAGGAGGTCCGCGTGCTCGGTTATCAGCGCCCGCGCGTGCTCGTGTGCCTCGTCCAGAACACGCTTGATCTCCTGGTCGACCTGCTGGGCGGTGTGCTCCGACACCTCCCGGCGCTGGACCAACTCACGGCCCAGGAAGACCTCCTGATCCCCTTGGCCGATGGCCATGAGGCCGATGACGTCGGACATCCCGAAGCGCGTCACCATCTGCCGGGCCATGGCCGTGGCTCGCTCGATGTCGTTGCCAGCTCCCGTGGTGATCTGTTCCGGTCCGAAGACCATCTCTTCGGCCACGCGTCCCCCGAAGAGCATGCAGAGCTGCCCCTCCAGCCACTCCTTCGTGTATGAGTGGCGATCCTCCTCCGGCAAGCTCGCCGTGATGCCCAGGGCCCGCCCGCGAGGCACGATCGTGACCTTATGGACCGGATCCAGGCCGGGAAGGCGGAGGCCAATGACCGCGTGGCCCGCCTCGTGGTACGCTGTGAGCTTACGCTCCGACTCGTTGAGCACCATGCTCCGGCGCTCGGCGCCGAGCATGACCTTGTCCTTCGCCTCCTCGAAGTGGTCCATGCTCACTTTGTTGTTGCCGTCGCGGGCAGCGAGCAGGGCCGCCTCGTTACAGATGTTCGCCAAATCCGCACCGCTCAGCCCAGGTGTTCCCTTGGCGACGGTCTTGAGATCCACGTCCGGTGCGAGCGGCAGCTTCTTGGCGTGCACCCGCAGGATCCCTTCCCGGCCCCTGACGTCCGGTGAGTCCACGACCACTTGTCGGTCGAAGCGGCCGGGGCGCAGAAGCGCCGGGTCGAGCACGTCCGGCCGATTGGTCGCCGCCAGCAGGATCACGCCCTCGTTCGCCTCGAAGCCGTCCATCTCAACGAGGAGCGCGTTGAGCGTCTGCTCGCGCTCGTCGTGCCCGCCCCCCAGGCCGGCTCCACGGTGCCGCCCGACCGCGTCGATCTCGTCGACGAAGATGATGCAGGGAGCGTGAGATTTGCCTTGCTCGAACAGGTCTCGCACGCGCGATGCCCCGACACCGACGAACATCTCGACGAAGTCCGAGCCGGACATCTGGAAGAAGGGCCTCCCGGCCTCTCCCGCTACCGCGCGGGCCAGAAGCGTCTTGCCGGTGCCCGGAGGTCCTACGAGCAGAACACCCTTCGGGAGGCGGCCCCCCAGGCGCGAGAACCTCTGCGGGTCCTTCAGGAACTCGATGATCTCCTCGAGCTCTTCCTTCGCTTCGTCGGCCCCGGCGATGTCGGCGAACGTGACCTTGGGTGTGTCCGGTGAGATGAGCTTCGCCTTGGAGCGTCCGAATTGGAACGCCCGGTTCCCTCCACCCTGCATCGTGCGGAAGATCCAAATCCAGAACGCGATGAAGAGCAGCCAAGGCAGCGCGCCCAGCAGAAGAGTCCCCCATCCGCGCGTCTCCAGCCTGCCGGAGATCTCCACTTCGGTTTGTTCCAAGTCGGCGAGGAGTTCGGGCGTGATCTCCCCCGGAAGCATCACCGTGAAGTTCTGGTACTCCTGGCCCTCTTCGATGCGCGGAGCCCGCAGCTCACCCTCGATTCTCCGGCTCTCGACGACGGTCACTTCGAGGATGTTGTCGCCGCTCAGCTGTTCTCTGAATTGGGTGTACGTGAGCTCGATAGACGCGTCGTCCTGCCCTCGCATGAACTGAAACGCAAGAGCCGACATGAGAACAAGGAGCAGCCAGAAGGCACCGGTCCTGGAAAACCGGTTCCTCCGAGATCCGTCGTTGGGCGAACGAAATGGGTCTTGATCAGCCATGCTCTTCTGCTACACGGGAACGCCGCAGGAGTCCCGCCCGACGCTCACAAGCTCGTAATATAGGGCAAGTGGCGGAAGTTCTCGCTGAAGTCCAGCCCGTATCCCACGAGGAACTCCGGAGGAGCTTCGAAGCCCACCCAGCGGGGCTCTCTGACGAGCTCGCAGAGTCCTTTGTGCAGGAGCGCGCAAATTTCCAGGCTCTCCGGACCCCGCCCCTCGAGAAGCGGGACCAGGCAGTTCATGGTGGTTCCACTGTCAACGATGTCCTCGACGACAATGACCGACCTCCCCTCCAGCCTCGCCTCCGGGTCGTATAGGAGCTGCACGTGGCCGCTGCTCATGGTCTCCTTGCCGTAGCTCGACGCCACAAGAAAATCCACGTGCACCGACCGATCGATCGACCGCACCAGGTCGGCGAGAAAGATGAACGAGCCCTTTAGCAGGCCAAGCACCAGCAGGTCGTCGTCCTCGGTGTACGTCTCGGTGATCTCACGGCCCATCTCTCGGACGCGCCTCCCGATCTCCTCCTCCGAATAAACGATGCGGGTCGGTGCCTGTCCGCCGAACCGTGCCTTAGTCATTGCGTCTCCGATGTGGACAACGAAATGGCCAGCGCTCTCTCCCCTTCGGCCGGTACGAGCAGGCTCGAGCGTGAGACGCCGGGGACCCAAAGAACACGGCCCCGCCCGTCGACCACGACGGGCACGCGCGATCGCTCATCCACCGATACGCGCTCCTCTCCGAAGACCTTCTTCAGTTTCTTGGATCCGTAGGAGTGCCGCACCCGGTCTCCGGGGACCCATCCCCGTATCCGGACGGGAAAGGTGAGCTCCGCCAGAGCGAACCTCTCTACCAGGGGGCCCGCGGGCAGCTTCTTGAGCGACCATGCGGCGGACCAACTCCGCCCTCCGACCACGAAGTCCCCCAAACCTTCTCCCGGCCCGGGAATCGCGAGCGAGTCGTGACGCCCTCGTTCGGGGCGGAGCTCGAGCACAAGACGGTCGAACGCCCGCTGCAGCCGGAGGGACCCGCGGATCCAGTGCTCCTTGCCGCTGGAGCCCGCGCTAGTAAACGCTATGGCCGCGCGAGTTCCGGCCTCGTTGAGCCGCACCCCCAGGTCAGAGCAGAGCGCCCGCAGCAATCGCGCCTGAACCTCTGCACTGTAGGCGAGCCAGGCGGCCCGATCCACGATGATTCGGGAGGCGCTCGACTCGACGATCACGTCGTCCCGCAGCTTCTCCAGGACCGATCGCCACGCCCTCTCCTCGCTCTCGGCGATGTGCGATAGCCTCACGAGGGCCCCTCGCGTCCCCGGTGCGACCGCAGCCTCTAGACGGGGCAGGACCTCGTTCCTGATCACGTTCCGGGCGAGGGCGGGATCTTCGTTCGACGGATCGATGCGCGGTTCGATCCCCACCGACTCGGCGTACCGGGCGAGGCCCTCGCGCGCAAACGGTAGCAGGGGCCTCAGGATGCCCGGAGCCCGCCGCTCGGGGATTCCCGCTAGTCCGGCGACGCCGGTTCCGCGAGCGATCCGGAAGAGGACGGTCTCGGCCTGATCGTCGGCCTGGTGTGCCGTGACGATCCACCGGGCTCCACACGCTTGTCGCTCCGCCTCCAGAAACTCGTAGCGGGCCTCCCGGGCCGCCTCCTCGCCAGCGAGCCCGGTCTCGGCGACGCCCCCGCGGAACGGTAGATCCCAGGCCCGCGCCACGCCCTTGACCCACGATGCGTCCGCAGAGCTCTCGGGTCGCATGCCGTGATCGAAGTGCGCAACGATCAGATGCAGTGCGGGAAGGTCCGGCGCGAACCGAAGGAGATGGAGCAGAACGAGGGAGTCCAGCCCTCCCGAGGCGGCCACGAGGAGGGTGTCACCCTTCGAGAGAAAGTTCCTTTCGGCAACGTGCCGCGCGAAGTCCCGCGCGAGCGCCTCCACGCGGCCCATCACTCGGCCTCGCGTGGCGGAGCGGCGAGGGGGCGCCCCACTACATCCCCCGGGGGGCGCGCCAGAGTGTCGAGTCGATCGGTCCGGATGCGCACGCGGGTGGCCCCTCCTCGGAGTGCGGCGTCACCGCCGAGGTCTCGGAAGCGGAAGCCCGTGTCATGGCCCCGGAGGTGCTCCCAAGTCATCGCTGCGACGGTCCCAGCGCCATCACACGCGTCCAATCCCCCGCTGAATGGTGACTCAGGACGACCTGCCGCCCGTCGCGAGGTGCCGGTCGTTCTCCATCATGTCGGCGCCCCACCGCTTGGGGAGCGGGGCACCGACCCGGTGGGCACCGCCCGGTCGTGGCCTCAAGCGCGGCGTCGCGGGTCCGGCTGGTCAGGACGCAGGCCTGCCGCCGTCCCTGAAGCCCTCGACATCGGCCGGATCCACCCCGTGAAACCGAAAAAGCACCAGGTCAAGCAGCCGATCCGTCAGCGCCAGATCGCGTTCCGTTCGCCTGGCCTCCTCGCCCTCCGGATCCTCCCGCTGATCCTGGAGCTCGACAACGTTCTCGGCCAGGAAGCTGAGCACCTCCTCCACCACCTCAGGCCTCGGGCTGGCCGGGGCCAGGGAATCCGGCATCACCTGGTCGAGAAGAAGGCCTTGGACATAGGCAAGGAAGCCAGGAAACGTGAGCTCCGACAGGGGCCCTCCCTCGACCTGCTCCTCGTCGGTGATATCCTCCCAGGCGAGCTCGTTCACATAGAGCTCAACGGCGGTGTCCTTGAGGTGCTCCCGCTCGGCGTCCGACAGCTCGGGGCCGTCTGACGGAGTCGGAGCTGCGAGCTTGCGTCCGAGGGCGCGCTCCAGCTCCTCTCTTCGTTGATCGAGGAGTGCCTTGGCCCGATAGTCCATGTCTGCGACATCCCTGAGCTGTTGCGGACAAACGGCGTACGGGCAACTTATGGACAGGCGTCGTCTGGCCGCCACTCCGCGTGCGTCGGTCTTAGGCCCACTGCTCCCGATCCCGGCGGAGCCCGACCGACCAGCCGGTCCTGCTAGCCACTGGGCAACACCGGCCTCGCCAACCCCAAAGGCGGGGGGAGGCCGGAACGAGCCGTGAGGGACAGCTCCCATGGCGAAGTCCCAACTCCTTCAAGGGTCCCGCCCCCACGATCCCCACGATCCCCACGCCCCCCCTCGGCGATCTACTCGATGCGACCCTACCGCACGACCCCCCAAACGCCCTCCCCAGCGCGACGCCCGAAGGGCTCGCGTACGCTCCGCGGCGCAAACGCCGACGCGAGGTGGTAGTGGGCCGCGCGCGCTGGATTGGCGGAGGACGCCGGCTTCGGCGAGGAATTGAGGGGCTTGCAGGAGATCTATGGCCCTGGCGCGATCTCGGTGACGGTCGGGGAACCGGAGGGGCTCTGAGGAGGAGGCCCTCACAGACGAAGGACCCGCCGGGGCGCGCTCCCGGGAGGCCGTCTCTAGAAGGTGTTGGCTGAAGTAGCGGAGGAGGGACTCGAACCCCCGACACGCGGATTATGATTCCGCTGCTCTAACCACCTGAGCTACTCCGCCATCTGTCGTCGTGTCCAGAAAGCTCAAAGGAGTCCACAGGGGTGTCAAGGCGGATGTCGTCTCCCCTGAACGCCTCTCGGCTTCGGCCACCGACGCCACTCAGCGGCCGTCCGAGCGAGCCATTTCGGCAGTGAAGGGGTAATCGTACAGGCGTGCAGATCCTGTAGGTTCCTTACGGAAGATCATCCTCGCAACAGGGGGTCGTTCATGGACTTCGGATCCCTCCTCATCCCAGCGGCAGTCGTGGCGGGGGCGGCCTTGCTCTCCAGCCTCCGAGTGCTCTTCGAATACGAGAGAGGCGTCGTCTTCCGGCTCGGAAAGCTCACCCGTGCCAAGGGCCCAGGGCTCATCTTCCTCGTTCCCTTCTTCATCGAGCGCATGAAGCGGATGGACCTGCGCATCGTGGCACTCGACATCGCGCCCCAGGACACCATTACCAAGGACAATGTCAGCGTGAAAGTGAACGCCGTTGTCTATTTCCGGGTGGCAGACCCGGCGAGGGCCGTTGTCGAGATCGAGGACTACTACTTCGCCACGAGCCAGCTGGCTCAGACGACCCTGCGAAGCGTCATCGGCCAGTCCGAGCTCGACGAGCTGTTGGCGGAGCGGGAGCAGATCAACGAGGTCGTGCGTGGCATCATCGACGAGGGGACGGATCCCTGGGGCATCGACGTCACGGCCGTCGAGATCAAGGATATCGACCTACCGCACGAGATGAAGCGCGCCATGGCAAAGCAGGCCGAGGCGGAGCGGGAGCGCCGTGGCAAGGTCATCGCGGCCGCGGGTGAGGCTCAGGCCGCCGCCAGCCTCGCCGAGGCTGCGGAGATCATCCAGCACTATCCCGTAGCCATCCAGCTCCGGTTCCTGCAGACCGTGATCGAGATCGCGGCCGAGAACAACTCCACCACCGTTTTCCCGATCCCGATGGACCTCTTCCAACCGATCGTGGAGGCCGCCGACCGCTGGAAGGCCGGCGAGCGACCCTCCGCCGAGGCGTTCAAGGCGGTCGGCGCGAGCGCGGCCCTGATGGAGGGTCGTGATCAGGCCATCCTGACCGAGGCGGCGAAGGCGTTCCTCAGCCTGGGAAGCGCAAGTCCGGCGGCCGATGCGGCTGCCGCTACGACCGAGGTAGCGGACGCCGAGGAGCGAGGTGAAGAGGGGGAGGGGTCCTAGGCAGACCGCCCGGGAGGCACTCGAGGGCACCCGGACCCATTTTGGAGGAACGCCCGTCCCCACCGCCTCAGCGGCGGTCCACGTCCTTGGTGGAGTCCGGCTGGGCGATCCGGTAGAGGACCTCACCCTCACGGATCATCCCGTACCGCTCCCGGGCGAGCCGCTCGATCGTCGCCGAGTCCGCCTCCAAGGAATCCCCCCATGCGCGCAGCGAGTCGTTGACGCGCCTGAGCTCCGCGAGGCGCTCGGCTTGCGCCGCGCGCTCGGTTCTCGCCCGACGGACATCGAGGAGCGAATACTCGCCCCCGAACACCGCAAAGTACGCCGCGAGGCCGAGCAGGGCCGGCAGGATCAACCACCTCATTTCGACCAAAGGCTCCGTCCCGGATACGTAGCGGCGTCGCCCAGCGCCTCCTCGATCCTGAGCAGCTGGTTGTACTTGGCCACACGGTCCGTTCGACTCGCGCTCCCCGTCTTGATTTGCCCTGCCCCGGTGGCAACCGCAAGGTCCGCGATCAGCGTGTCCTCGGTCTCTCCGGATCGATGTGAGATGACGCACCGGTAGCCCGAGTCGTCGGCCAGCTGAATCGTCTGTAGGGTTTCGGTGAGGGTCCCGATCTGGTTGACTTTGACCAAGACGGCATTGGCGACTCCGTTGCGCACCCCTCTCTCGAGCTTCTTGACGTGGGTGACGAAGATGTCGTCGCCAACGATCTGGACGCTCCCCCCCACGGCATCGGTGAGGTGCTCCCACCCCTCCCAATCGTTCTCTCCCAACGGATCTTCGAGCGAGCGGATCGGATAGCGGTCGATCCACTCGGTCCAGAGCTCGATGACGCCTTGGGCGTCGCGGCGCTCTCCGGAGGACCACCGGAAGACGTACTCGTCCCCTTCGACCCACTCACTGGCGGCCGCATCGATGGCCAGGACCACGTCGTCGCCCGGTGTGTATCCGGCGCGCTCAATCGCGCGTAAGACCATCTCTACGGCTTCCTCGTTGCTGCGAAGGTCAGGAGCGAAACCGCCCTCGTCCCCCACCGCCGTGCTCAGGCTCTTTTCGGACAGGACTTTCTTGAGGTTGTGGAAAACCTCCACGCCACAGCGCAGCCCTTCGGAGAAGCTGTCGAACCCTACGGGCATGACCATGAACTCTTGGATGTCCACGTTGTTGGGCGCGTGGGCCCCACCGTTCAGGACGTTCATCATCGGAACGGGGAGCACGCTCGGCTCGGAGGGCCCGAGATACTTGTAGAGAGGCACCTGATGCTCGATGGCCGCAGCTCGGGCCGCGGCCATCGATACCGCGAGGATGGCGTTGGCGCCCAAGCGCGCCTTGTTCGGCGTGCCGTCCAGATCGATCATCGTGCGGTCGATGTCCAGCTGCTCCCGAGCTTCGAATCCCCGCACAGCCTCGCGGATCTCGGTGCTGATGGACTCGACCGCGTTCCTCACGCCATTGCCCAAGTATCGGCCCGGATCTCCGTCGCGGCGCTCGACGGCCTCGTGCTCCCCGGTGGACGCGCCGCTGGGAACGGCGGCGCGCCCGCGCACGCCGGTCTCCAGAAGTACTTCAGCCTCCACCGTCGGATTCCCCCGCGAGTCGAGAATTTCCCGTCCCCGGACCTCTATGATCGCCGACACGCCCTATGGTCTCCTCTCGAACGGCCGGAGCGTGTCCGGCCCTGCGTTACGAGTTCAGAGTCGATCCCCGTGACCCCAACACCGATTCTACGGGTTCCTCGCCCGGAAGCGACGAGGTGCGACCCTCACCCCCTCTGAGTTCCGCGACGGCGTCGCGCGCCATCTTCCTCAGGTGGTCACGATGGGCATGCTCCATGCCCGAGACGTCGATCGGCTCGCCGATGCGGACCGAAATCTCGCCTCGACCGATTCTGTACGATCCCTTAGGCATCACGGGCCGTGTTCCGACGATGCCCACCGGCACGATCGGAACCTGTCCCTCGATGGCTAGGACGAAGGGCCCCTTCTTGAAGGGCTGGAGCTCCCCGCGGGCCGATCGGGTGCCCTCGGCGAACAGGACCATGTGGAGGCCCTGGTCGCGGATCTTCCTGCCGGCCTCGGCAAGGGACTCGACCGCAGACGCGCGATCCTGCCGGTCGATGGAGATGTGGCCGCACACCCTCCAGGCTCTCCCGAAGATCGGAATCCCCGATAGCTCCCGCTTCGCCAGAAAGCGGACGTCGATCGGCAACCAGCCCGTGAGGGCGAAGACGTCGAACCACGATTCGTGATTCGACACGATGATGACCGCGCCATCGACGTCGAGGTTCTCGCTCCCCTCCACTGTGACCGGGACGCCGGCGACCTTGAGGATGCCCCTCGCCCAGAAACGCGCCGACGGATCACAAGCGCGGCATAGGGCCTTCTTCGTTCCGAGATACGACAGGAGATAGACCTTGCCCGCGTACCAGAGCGTCAGGAGAACGCCGACCCCGAGGACCCAGGCCGGCCTCAGCACGAAGCCTTCTTGGCCGAGAAGTGTTCGAAGCCGCCGCCACTTGGCTGCTCCGAGCCGGGGTCCCATGCCACGTTCACTCCCGCCCCGTTCCGGACCGAACCTACCCGAGTGAGTGGTACCCCGAAATGTTCCTCGAAGGGCACGTCCAGACCCTCCAGGGCTCCTAGTGCCGATACCACGCAGAGCTCGTAATCCTCTCCGCCCCTCAGGGCGAAGTTCGTGGCTTCGTCGGGAGGCAGCTCGGGATGCACCGGCACTCGGTTCGGTTTGATGTCGATGCGCACGCCCGAGGCGGCCGCCAGGTGTCCCGCATCTCCCTCGAGGCCGTCCGAGAGGTCGATCATGGCATGGACGTTGGCGCGCTCAAGGAGCCAGCAGGCCTCTTCAATACGGGCCGCGGGACACGCAAAGGCCTCGCGCAGGCCCAGGCCCGGCTCCCTGCCCTCCTTCCAGGCCCGCACAGCTCCCGCACTCCCGCCCAGGACGCCGGTCACCCAGACCTCGTCGCCCACCTCGGCTCCCCGACGCGTCACGGGACTGGGGGCCTCGCCGAGCACCGTGACGTCGAGGACGACCGGCCCCGGCGAAGCGGTGAGGTCGCCCCCGACCAAGCCCGTTCCGAGCTCGGTGAGGGCTCTCTGGATGCCCCTTCCGAGCTCCGCCAAGGTCGCGGCGGCCCCCTGGGTCTCGACCGCTGCCGAGACGAGCACCCCGCGAGGCTTTGCGGCCATAGCCGCGAGATCGCTGGCAGCCGCCACCACGGCCCTGAAGCCCACCTCCTCGAGCGAGATCCAAGACCTGCGGAAGTGTATGTCCTCCACGGACATGTCGGCGCTCACGACGAGACGTCCCACGTCAAGCACGGCGGCATCGTCCCCGGGGCCGACGAGCACCGCTGGACCCGGGCCCCCCGACTCGCGAAGCAGCGCCCGCAAGAGGTCGAACTCAACTCCCGGACCCATCGGCGTCACTCGGTTCGGCGGCGGATCGCCAGAGGAGCCTGATGCGTTCACCTTGCCGGGTCCTGATCGAAGACGACGAACGGCAGATCCAGATCGGTGTGTCCGGGGCCATCCTCGCCCCACACCGAGGCGAGTGCCTCAATGACGTCGGAAGGGGTGAGGGCAGGTCCCTTGTTGGCCCGAGCGGCCGCCCGTCCCGTGACGTAGAGAGCCAAAGCCCCGGCGGTGTCGGGCGCGGCGCCTTGCGCGAGGAGCGCGCCGGCCACGCCGGTGAGCACGTCACCCATGCCCCCCGCTGCAAGGTCGGAGCTGCCCACCGTGTCTACCCAGCAGCAGCCGTCGGGCGGAACGACGATGGACGGAAGGCCCTTGAGAAGCACAGTGGCGCCGCTCCGTGCGGCAAAGGCCTTGGCCACCGCCATCCGATCATCGGCGATCGCGTCCGCGGGCAGGCCGGATAGGGCCCTCATCTCCCCGAGGTGAGGGGTCACCAACACGTCTCTCCCCTCGGCCCAAGCGTCCACGCCGGGGCCCTGGCCCGAAGCCGCTAGGTTCAACGCATCCGCATCCAGCACGGTTGGGCGGCCCGCGGTGGCCCCCCGCACCACCTCCAGAAGCGCGGCGCCCTCCTCGCCGCCTCCCAAGCCGGGACCGGCAGCCACGACCTGCGACGCCGCGGCGGCGTCTTGAAGCGCCCTTGGATCATCCCCGGGAACGAAGACGGCCTCGGGCACGGACCCCTGGATGATCTCCCGGTTCTCGGCTGCCGAAGCGACACGGAGGAGGCCGATCCCTGCACGCAGAGCAGATCTCGCCGCCATGATCGCCGCCCCCGCCATGCCGGATCGGCCCGCGACGAGGAGCAGGACCCCGACGCGGTTCTTGTGTGTGGCGGGCTCGCGGCGCGGCCGCGATGCGGACGCCCACGCTGGCGTCACGACGGCGGCGGCGAAGTCACGCTCGCTGGCCGGCGGAAAGCCAATCTCCACTGCTATCAGACGTCCGACGCGGGTCCGGGCCGGCTGCAGGAGCGTTCCGAGCTTCGGCCACCCGAAAGCTACGGTCACGTGGGCCATGACCGCATCTCCTTCGATCCGTCCCGTGTCGGCGTCAATCCCCGAGGGGGTGTCCAGCGCGAGCGTCGGCCGCCCGGACTGGTTGATCGCCTGGATGGCCCGGGCTTGGCGAGCTCGGGGTGCTCCCTTGATTCCGGTGCCGAGGATCCCGTCCACCACGACCACAGTATCCCCCAGGGCAAAGTGCACGGCCTCGCCGTCAGCGGGATCGTCACCCGTCCCTCCCTCGCCGTCGCTCAGGATCGGCAGGTGCCACCCGTGGAGCAATGGATCGTCCTCGGGCCTGTCCGCAACCAACACCGCCTTCACCGGCCTGCCCCACGAGCGTAGGGTCCGGAGCAGCACCAGCGCGTCCCCCCCGTTGTTTCCGGCGCCGACCAATGCTACGACGTCGCCCCGCGGGAAGAGTCGCTCCAGGACCTGTGCCGCAGATCGACCCGCAGACTCCATCAGGGTTGCCTGTGGCACACCCTGCTTCTCGATGGCCATGCGGTCGAAGGCGGCCGCCTCGACCCCGGTCGGAGCCCACACGAGCGGGCGCCCGTAGGGCCGGATGGAAGTCGCGGTCATGAGGCTGGGCTACGGGTCGTCGGCCCGCGTGCAGGCCGCCGGGTCGGGGTCAGGCTCAGCGGTGGCGTGTAGGACGAAAAGATGCGGCTTGCGGGTGACGTGCGTCGGTCGGGCCGGGCGCCCGGAACGGGACCTACTTGTAGCTCTGGCCGATGCTGCGTCCCAACGAGATCTCGCCATTGTCGATCCGGATGTTGAACCCGCACTGAGGGTTGGAGCACACCCAGGCCTTGTAGCGAATGGTAGCACCGTCGCGTCCGTAATCCGAAAGGGGCAGTAGGATTCCCGAATCGCACTTCTGGCAAGGCGGAAACCTAGATTGTTCCGGCATATTCACCCCCCCCGACGGCGTTGTGATCTTAGCAAGCCTCCTGCCGGCACGCTCAACCGACGGATAGGCGCTGCTCCGTTGCAGTGCTCGAACGAGTGGCCCAGGAGCCGACCCATCAGATCCCCGGGCTCCAGGGATAGTCAAGCTCGAACGCCTCCTCAAAATCGAAGACGTCCCGAAAGTCCTCGGGGCTGTCGCCGTCCTGCCTGACTAGCACACCGCAGTCGACGAGCGCAAAGACGATGTCGCCGAGGTCTTCCGTCGTGTGGATACCCCACTGCTGTAGAACGGTCCGGGCCATCGGTCCGAAGCGATCCAAGGCGAGACGACGCACGCCATCCGCCAGCTCCTGGCCTGAGATGTGCCGAGGCTCATCAAGCCCTTCCAGCACATGGTGGAGGGACGAGAGCAGAAAAAGGTACGCCTTCCCGTGAAAACGGGGGTGCTTTTCCTGGAGCTGATCCAGGACCTCTTCTGCGAATTGAAGCTCGGCCATGTCGGAAATGTTACGTGCTCGCCGCCGTGGCGCCAGGCTGGCCGAGGCTGTACCCCCCCTTACGCCCGTTCGGCCAGTTCCTGATAGAGTGGAAAAGCCTGGCGCATCTCGTCGATCTGCGAGCGCACGCCACGGATCAGCTGTTCGTCGGTCGTGTCGGCCAACACCGCAGCGATCCAGTCGGCAATCTGTCGCATGTCCCCTTCTCGGAGCCCCCGCGTCGTTACGGCGGACGTCCCGATGCGGAGTCCGGAGGTGACGAAGGGAGAACGGGTCTCGCCAGGAACCGTGTTCTTGTTCACGGTCATCCCCGCGAGCTCCAGAGCCCGCTCCGCTTCCTTGCCGGTGAGGTCTTCGTGGCTCTTCCGAAGGTCCAAGAGGACCATGTGGTTGTCCGTGCCGCCGCCGACCAGGAAGAAGCCGTGCTCCAACAGGCCCTCCGCAAGCGCCCGGGCGTTGGCAACGATCTGTCGCTGGTAGCTCTTGAAGTCGGGCTGGAGGGCTTCTTTGAACGCCACGGCCTTCGCGGCGATGATGTGCATCAGCGGCCCCCCCTGGGTCCCAGGGAAGACCGACTTGTCGATGAGCTCCGCGCGCGCACGGTTGCAGAGGATCAGCCCGCCCCTGGGGCCGCGAAGGGTCTTGTGGGTGGTCGTGGTCACAACGTCGGAGTGGGGCACCGGGTCCGGATGGACCCCGGCTGCCACGAGGCCCGCGATGTGGGCCATGTCCACGAGCATGACGGCGCCGACTTCCTGCGCGATCTTGCCGAACGTCTCGAAGTCGATGAGGCGCGGGTAGGCGCTGGCCCCTGCGATGATCATCTTTGGCCGGGCCTCGAGGGCCTGTTCCCGGACAGTGTCGTAGTCGATTCGCCCGTCGGACTCCCGAACGCCGTACGCTGCAACCTGGAAGAGTCGGCCACTGAAATTCACCGGCGACCCGTGCGTCAGGTGGCCCCCGTGGCTGAGGTCCATCCCGAGGATCGTGTCCCCGGGCTCAAGAAAGGCGAAGTACGCAGCCATGTTGGCTTGGGCGCCCGAGTGGGCCTGCACGTTGGCGTGCTCCGCCCCGAAGAGCTCCATCGCGCGATCTCGTGCCAGCGCCTCGGCCACGTCGACGAGCTCGCAGCCCCCGTAGTACCGCTTGCCGGGCAGCCCTTCGGCGTACTTGTTGGCCATCACCGTTCCCATGGCCTCCAGAACAGCCCGGGAGATGAAGTTCTCGCTAGCGATGAGTTCGAGCTGCCCGGACTGACGCTCCGCTTCCGCCCGGATCGCCTCGAAGATCTCGGGGTCGGTGCTCTTCAAGTGGTCCATCGCGGCTCGAAGCTATCGAGGGAGGTGGATCGGGGCCATACGCCCCGGGGGGAGGGAGCGATCGATATCGGGTCAGTGGGCGACGATGTACTAGAGGTGGCTCCCCCGGCGCTTACGAGCTTCGCCGAGGCGCTGGTGCGCGACGCGATCGGCCGCCTCGCTCGTGGGGATCCCCTCGGCCTGAGCTCGGTCGAAAATCTGAAGGAGGGTGTCGTAAATGCCTCCTGCCTTCTCCTTGATCTGTTCGGGCGCCCAGCCCTGAAGCTCGCCGTAGACGCTGCACAGCCCGCCTGCGTTGATCACGTAATCCGGCGCATAGAGGATGCCCCGGTCGTGGAGCGCTCGGCCGTGACCCGCCTTGGCCAGCTGGTTGTTCGCAGCCCCGGCCACGATGTCGACCTTCAGTACCTTCAGGGTCTCATCATCGATCACGGCTCCCAACGCGCAAGGTGCGAAGATGTCGGCGTCCACCGAATAGACCTCGTCGGTGGTGATGGGAGCGGCGCCGAGTTCGTCCACGACCCGCTGGATCCGCGCCTCGTCGATGTCGGTGACCGTGAGGCAGGCGCCCTCAACCGCCAAGTCCTTACACAGATGGTAGCCCACGTGACCAACGCCCTGCACGACGACTTGCTTGCCTTCGAGGCTGTCGTCTCCGTAGCGGAGGCGGGCGCACGCCTTAATGCCTCGATACACGCCGAAGGCTGTGCTCGGCGACGGATCGCCGGAGCCTTCCTTTAGGCCCGTCACCGAGTCCGTCTCCGCGCGCACGTATTCCATGTCGTCCACGGACGTGCCGACGTCCTCGGCGGTGATGTAGCGACCCTTGAGCGACTCCACCGCGCGGCCATGGGCGCGGAAGATCTTCTCCCGCTTCGTGGTTCGGTTGTCGCCCACAATCACGGACTTGCCCCCGCCCAGGTTGAGACCGGTGATGGCGGCCTTGTAGGTCATCCCCCGCGACAAACGCAGAACGTCGACGACCGCTTCGGCCTCCGACGCATAGTTCCAGAAGCGTGTCCCGCCGAGAGCGGGCCCAAGCGTGGTGTCGTGGATCGCGATGATGCCTCTGTAACCGATCGATGGCTCGCTCCAGAACACGAGCTGCTCGTGGCCCCTCCTGGCCATCGCTTCGAATATCTCCATCACTCCGTCGACCTCACCTTAGAGAGTTGGATGTTCGCTCGCCCACCTCGTCCGAGGCGGCCTGGTGCCCGTGAGGATACGGCTCCGGGCCTCCGTATCGCTCCGGTATGAGCATGCCCGTGAATGCCAGTCCGGCCATCAGGTCGAAGACGTCGGGGTCCAGCTCCCGGTGCTCGTCCCAGCGGGTCGCGGGCGGGCGGCACTCCGCCTCCGCGAACTCCCGGTCCGGCGCCCGGGTCTCAAGCTGCGTGGGCCCGCGGGCGATCAAGCTCGGCCCTCGTACTCGTAGAACCCGTGGCCAGCCTTACGGCCGAGCCGACCTGCGGCTACGTATTTGCGCAGAAGAGGACAGGGACGGTAGCGATCGTCGCCGAGCTCCCGGTGCAGAACCTCCATGATGCTAAGGCACGTGTCCAGGCCGATGAGGTCGGCAAGGGCGAGCGGACCGATTGGATGATTCATGCCGAGCTTCATAACTTCATCGATCGCCTCGGCGTCCGCCACTCCCTCCATGAGCGCGAAGATTGCCTCGTTGATCATGGGTCCGAGGATTCGATTCGACACGAACCCCGGGAAGTCATTCACCTCCACCGGGGTCTTTCCGAGCTCCTCGGACAGGCCCACAACCGAGGCCGTGGTCTCGTCGCTCGTGGCCAGTCCGCGAATGATCTCGATGAGCTTTATGACCGGCACCGGGTTCATGAAGTGCATGCCGATGACCCGGTCTGCACGATCCGTCCGTGCAGCGATGGCAGTGATCGAGATCGACGACGTGTTGCTCGCCAGGATCGTCTCCGCGCCAGCCAGGTCATCCAGGCGTCTGAACAGGTCGAACTTGAGCTCGGCGCTCTCTGGAATCGCCTCCAGCACAAGCTGGGCTCCGTCTACCGCCTCTTCGAGCGAGGTCGTAGGATGGACGCGCGCAAGGGTCTCGTCCTTCCATGCCTCGTCGATAATCCCCTTCTTCACCTGCCGGTCGAGGTTCTTCGAGATGGTGGCAACAGCGCTCTCGAGTGCCTCTTGTGACACGTCCGTGAGACCCACCTCACGTCCGTGCTGGGCACAGATGTGGGCGATCCCGTTTCCCATGGTGCCCCCGCCGATCACCGCGATCTTCTCTATCGTCATGCCGTCCTCGGCTCTTGGATCGGTTCCTGCGGCCGACTCTTCTCGATTCTGGCCCGCCGCCGCCCAGGGCGAGACCACCGGCTCGCGCCAGCGGCTCCTCCGCGCCCGTGCCGCGGATGCGCCGACCTGCACCACACTACCCCCCCGGCCCGAACTCGTGACGACCGCGCCGATCGGGTCGCGTCGGCACGCCGTCGACCGGCGGAGCGCCGACGCCTTGGAAGCCTCTTACCGGCAGGTCGGCCGGGAACGGTGGGCCCCAGTTCCCTCCGACATGAGCTCCTCCGACCGACCGCGGCTCCTTGTGCGCGCGAGCGCGACCGTGAGGAACAACCCAGCCACCACCGCGCTGGCGCGCGCCGGGAGCGAGCGTCCCAAGCCGGCTGCCAAGGCGCCCGACCCGGAAGCGGATCTATTGCCCCCGGCGCTCCCCCACTTGCGAGGCCGGCGATACTCGTCATGAGCAGGCACGCGACGAGAAGGACGCCCGGTCGGGCCGCTCCCTCGCGGCGCAGCTCCCTGGTTAGGATCCGATGGCCGCCCGAGTCCGGCCCTAGGACCTATGGAGCGAAAGTGCGACGGCGTTCCCTCCGCCTAGGCAAAGCGATGCCATCCCGGTCTCGACGTCGCGAGTCTTCATCGCGTTCAGCAAGGTCACGAGGACCCGGGCACCGGACGCCCCGATCGGATGGCCGAGAGCCACGGCTCCCCCGTGTACGTTCACCCGGTCCGGATCGACCTCCAACGCCCTTATGTCCGCCAGCGCCTGCACGGCAAATGCCTCGTTGAGCTCGACGAGACCGTAGTCGTCTACGCTCTTGCCTTCCTTGCACATCAGGCTCCGGACAGCCGCGATGGGCGCGAAGAAGATATCCTGCGGCTCGGTGCCGCCTGCGCCGTAACCCGTGATGGTGGCCTCCACCGAGAGCCCGTGGGCCTCGGCGAACGCGAGCGACGTGACCACGAGCGCGGCGGCCCCGTCGTTGAGCCCGGGTGCATTCCCGGCGGTGACCACCAGCTCGTCGATGTCCTTGGCAGCGTCGTTGGGGAACGCGGGGCGAAGCTTGCCCAGCGCTTCGAGGGACGACTCGCGGCGAGGGGACTCGTCAGTGTCCACCACGGTCGTGCCACGCCGGGTCTCGATGGATACGGGGACGATCTCGGCGTCGAACCTGCCCGCGTCCATGGCCGCCACAGCCAACTCATGCGAGCGGAGCGCGAACTCGTCCGCGTCTTGTCGAGTCACCCCCGCCTTTGCCGCCGTATACTCTGCGTGCCCTCCCATGTGGCATTGCCCGAACGAACACCACAGGCCGTCCAGGATGAGTCCGTCCTCGACCTTCTGATCGCCGAATTTCACGCCTGAGCGGAGGCCCCGCAGGTAGTAGGGGACGTTGGACATGGACTCCATGCCGCCTGCGACCACCACGTGGGCATCCGCGGCACGGATGGCCTGGGCCGCCAACATCACGGCCTTGAGTCCCGACCCACAGACCTTGTTGACCGTAACGGAGGGCACGGTGGCCGGAATCCCGGCGTGGATGGCCGCCTGGCGCGCGGGCGCCTGCCCTTCGCCAGCCGTCACCACGTTCCCCATGATGACCTCCTCGACGGCGTCCCCGTCGATGCCGGAGCGCTCGACGGCGGCGGCGAGAGCCACGGCGCCTAACTCCGGCGCCGAGAGCGGAGAGAGGCCGCCGAGAAAGCGTCCGATGGGGGTCCGGGCTCCATCGACGATTACCGGGATCCTCGCCTTGTCACTCATCAGCAGATCGTCCCCTTCATCTTCTCGCCGTTCCGGTCGTCGGCCGGACAGCATAGTAATCTAGTAAGATTTGCTACTCGGCAAAGGCGAATCCTGCACCGGCATCGTCGACCCGGAGGCCGCTCAAAGGACCCGGTGCACCCCTATGCGCGCTCACCAGACGCCGTCGGAACGGGCCGCAGCAAGGAGAGTTGCTGTCCTTGCCGAGGCCGCGACGGACGGCGCCGCTTCCGCAGGAACGAATTCAGGGACTCGAGGTCCGTGAGACCCTGGTTGCCGGCCTCGTCTAGGAGTCGGATCAACACGCGAGCCGTCGCCAGGGCATCGCCAAAGGCCCTGTGTCGTGCCATGATCTCGATTCCGAAATGCCGGGCGAGAGCGTCGAGGTCCCGGTGCCGTAGCCGAGGCAGGATGCGGCGCGCCATGGACACGGTGCACAGGCGCTCCACGCGTGGTACCTCACCGATGGCCTCGGCCAGCTGCTGGCTCAGAAATCCCCAATCGAAGCGGGCGTTGTGGGCGACAAGGACACGCCCTCGAATCCGCTGCAGAACGTCACCCGCGATCTGATCGAAGGAGGGCGCGGACGACACCATGTTGTCGGTGATCCCCGTCAGCGCGGCGATCCGGGGCGGGATGTCCCGGCCGGGGTTGACCAGCGTACGGTACTCGTCCGCCACCATCCCGGCACACACCTCGTAGATCGCCACTTCCGTGATGCGATGCCCGCGTCGATATGGCCCCCCACTGGTTTCCACGTCCACAACGGCGTAGCGCAAATCGGCGAGGGGAGCGCCGAGCCGAGGCCCACGGAGGGTCCAGTGGCCCCCCGAATCCACGTGAAAGCCAGAAGCCGAGCCAAGCAGCGTAAAGACGGCAGCCGACGCCGCACCGGGATTCCCCGTGAGACCCAGGGCCTGTCTGGCCAGATCGAGCGTGTGGGTGAGCCCCGCTCCAAGACCGAGGCGGCTCGGTGGATCAAGGCTCGGTCGCCCTTCACTCCGCCTCGTTTTCCTGACTCAACGCAAAGGAGAGCGCTTCCAACTCCATGACCATGTTCACGTCCTTCACCGTGACACCCTCGGGCACACGCAGCGTCGTGGGAGCGAAGTTGAGGATACCGCGTACCCCCGCACGGGTGACCCGATCCATGACCGCAGGGACGGCCTCCACGGGCACGGCGACGACGACGATTTCGACGCGTTCGGTCTGGACAACTTGCTCGAATTCACGGATGTCGCGCACCGTCAGATCCGTCCAGCGCTCCCCGATCTTCGCCGGGTCGATGTCCAGAATGGCGACGATGTCATACCCCCGCTCCAAAAAGCCTCCGTACTCGACCAGCGCCGAGCCGATGCGGCCGACGCCCACGAGAGCCACGCGCCAGCGCCGGTCGAGACCGAGAATCTTCCGCATTCGCTGTGCCAACTCCACGACCTCGTAGCCGAGGCCTCTCTTCCCGAACGAGCCGAAGAGGGACAGGTCCTTGCGAACCTGAGCCGCCGTGGTGTCGCTGTGGATGGCGAGCTGTTCGCTCGAAACCGTCTGGTTCCCGTCTCGCTCGAGATGCTCCAAGATTCGGAGGTAGAGGGACAGCCGACGGATGGTGGACTCGGAGATTTTTTTCGACATGGACGCGCGTGGGAACCCGGGTCAAGACCCTTCCACACCCTGGCTTGTGAAAAGCTTCACAATACTAGGCCCGGAAGAGTTGAGGCGTCAAACGCGCGCCTCGCGATTCACGCTTCGCGGATCAGCTTCGACAGGCGTACGAAGTCGTCCGGTTCGAGGGTCTCCGGCCTCCGAGTGAGATCCCAGCCGGTCTCGTCCCCGATCCGCTGCAACGCTGCGCGGGACAAACCGAGATCGGGGTGCTCGCGGAGCGTCTTCTGCAGTTGCTTGCGCCTCCACTGGAAGGCGGCACGCGTAAGTCTACGAAGAGAGAGCTCCTCTTCCACGGAAAGGAGGGGGGCCCTCGGAGTGATCCGCACGACGCTTGAATCGACGCGGGGCATCGGTCGGAACGCCGTCCGAGGCACTCGAAGCACGCTCTCGACCGCCGCCACGCTCCGGACCCCAACCGACAGAGCTCCGTACTCCGGGGTCCCGGCTGCGGCGATGAGGCGGTCAGCCACCTCGCGCTGGACCGTCAGCAGAATCTCCCTCGGCCGGGGACGCTCAAGCAGCTTGAAGATGATGGGAGCGGTAATGCTGTACGGGATATTGCCGATGACCAACAGCTGAGCCGGCTCCTCGGCGACGGTACTGAGATCGAGCTCCAGGAAGTCTTGGTGCCGTGTGTCGACGTCGGGGCGGTCGCGCCACTCCTCGGCGCGCTCGGCGGCAAGCCGGTCGTCGAGCTCGACGAGGACCAGATGGCCTGCCCGGCCGACCAGGTGTCGGGTGAGCGCGCCCTGGCCCGGTCCGATCTCCAACACGGTATCGGACGGGGAGGGGTCAAGGGCGTCGACGATCTTGCGTTGAAGGTTGGGATCGACGAGGAAGTTCTGGCCGAGAGATTTCTTGGCGCTCATCGGGAAAGAGAGGACTAAGTCCTCAGGACGATCGCGGTTCGATCGTCCGCTGGTATGGACGGTGTTGCGCCTTCGGCCAGGTCGAAGAGAGCGTCGACGATGTCGGCAGGGGATGCACCGGCTCGAGTGGTCACCGCATCCAGGACAGCCGCCTCGCCGCTGCGGGGCCGCTCGGTGGCCAGTATGTCGGATAGGCCGTCGGTGAACAGAAGCAACACATCCCCATCTGCCCATGCGGCCCAACCGCTGTGGTACGAATCCGGTCCGGCGATGCCCACCGGTGGATCCGTGGCGGTGAGGCGCTCGACCTCGCACCCGGCCCGCAGCACGAACGCATGGGGATGCCCGGCGTTCGAGTACTCCAGCTCCCCGGACTCGGGATCGATGACGACGTAGCACAGGCTGAGGTACATCTCCGTGGTCTCGAGCTCGTCTCTGAGGGCGTCGTCGATCTGCCGCAGGACCCGCGATGGCTCCGGCGACTCGAGCGCATAAATGCTTGCTGCGCTCATCGAGAGCGCCATGATCAGCGCCGCCGGGAAGCCGTGGCTCGAGACGTCCCCGATCATCACCCCAACCTTGCCGTCCGGACGCTTGAAGAGACGGAAAAAGTCGCCGCCCACTTGCTCGGCGGGCGCCACTCGCGCGGCCACATCGGCTTGATCGAAGGCCTTCGGGTACTTGAGCAGCTTCATCTGTAGGTGGTGCGCCAGCTCCATCTCGTGGCTCATGCGCTCCTGGGCCAGGCTCTCCTGGATCAGCCGGTTGTTCTCGAGAGCCGCCCCGATCTGGCTGGCGATGGCAGAGAGCAGCTTCTCGTCACCGACCGCGAAGGGATCCTCCCGACTGCGGCCGAAGAGGTTGATGACCCCAACGGTGCGCGCCTCGCCGGACGGTGGGCTGTAGCTGATCGGCACCGAGATGTCCGTAGCAGCCCCATCGTTGGCCGGGTCGGCACGTCCCCCGGTCCGTGCGCGCCCCTCCTCGAACACCTCCGTCGTCACCGAATCCGGAGAGTATCGATCCTTGTCATCCGGGACTCCGTCCTGTCCCACCGCAGCGGTGAGGCGGAGGAGGTTCTGGCGGGGATCGTGCACCCAAAGGGATCCCCGCTCGGCGCCAAGCCCGTCGCACAGCTCCCGGAGGATCGCCTCCGTCGCATCGTCGAGCTCAAGGACAGAGCCCAGGGTTTCGCTGATGGTGTAGAGGAGGTCGATCTCCGCGTAACGCTCCGACACTTCGTGCGTGAAGAAGTGGATCTCCCGCACGAAGTCGAATGCCCGTTCCAGGTTGCGCTTGAGGATGGTGGCCAGCGGCTCCAGCTGCACGCCGGCGGCGGGACGGATCTCCAGCTCTAGGAGAGGCCCGTGCTTAGGGGCGACCGTCCTCAGAACGTATCCGTCGGCCGGAAGAGACGCCTCCGCCTGGTCGGGGGCTCCGACCGGGTAGAGGCGGCGGGCGCGCGTGCCGTCTTGCTCGACGCTCCAAAGGTGGACGTCGAGGCCCAGTTGCTCGTGGAATTCGTCCAGGGTTTGCTCGACCGAGACTGGAAGGACCGGGCTAGGCCCGCCCTCCAGGGTCATGCGGAGGCCCCTCCCGAGATGTCAGTACTCCCCTCCAGACGAAGGATGAGGGTGACGGAATTTCCTTCGTCGTTGAAGCGGACTTCATCCATCAGCGAGCGCATGAGGAAGATGCCGCGGCCGCCGCCCTTGCCGAGGTTGCCCGGTAGCGTGGGGTCGAGAACGGTGGTGTGGTCGAATCCAGTCCCCTGGTCGGTGATCCGCGCCGTGACCTCCTCTTCACGAACCGTCACTTCCACCCGGACTCGCTTCCCAGGATCTCGGTCGTTGCCGTACAGCATGGCGTTGGAGAGCGCCTCAGTAAGGCCGACGCGGAAGTTCAGATTCAGCTTTTGCGCATAGGCGCAGCAACTCGAGCAGTGCTCCATCACATACTGCACTGCGTGCTCGATCGAGCGAATATCGTTCGGTAGCTCAAGAATGAGCTCTTGACCCACTCGTTACCCTCGGGAGGATCGACTCGTCGGCGAAGGCGCCCTAAAGGCCGTTCAGGGCCTCTTCGCGGCTGTCGGCGATCTTGAAGAGCGTGTCTAGCTTGGTCAACTCGAAGAGTGTGCGAAGGTCCTCGTTGAGCCTGGCGAGCCGCATCTCGCCGCCCCGTTCACGGATTTTCTTTGAGAGGGATACAAGGACGCCCAATCCGGAGGAATCGATATAACCCGCGTTGGAGAAGTCGACGACGAACTTCCGTTCCCCCTTCTCAAGCTCGTCTAGGACCTTCTGCTTGAGTTCCTGGCGATTTCCGACGATGAGCTGGCCTTCGACATCGATGACCGTGACGTCGCCCGACATGCTCACCCGAAATGCCATCGTGCCTCCGTTACGGTCTCGGTTCTCCAGCATACGCGGGCGCGGGCGCCGAAGTAGCGACCGAGAAACGATACAGGGAAACGCCCCGGAGGGGCAACACTCCGGATCGCGAGCGTCTCCCCCAAGGGAAATCGTTCACTGGCTCGCGCGCGAGCCCTGCCCACCGGCACCGTCGTACAAGCGGAGGTCGAACGGCGCACCGGAGCGCTCATTAGGCCCTCCCAACTCCTGGAGGACACCCCGGAGCCCGCCCCCCACTCGTGCACGCCTCATCCAGCCCCACCCTGCGAGCGGCTGCGCGCCTGGCGGCGGGCGTACGGTTACAGGAGCCGACTTCGCGGTCCCGGAAGACGGTCGCGCAACCCCGTGCGCCCGTGCCCCGATCCTCCGTGACTTGAGGACGTCACTCCCGAAACACCACCTCCATTTCTCTGCAGACGGACTCCGGCACGAACCGGGACACATCCCCCCCCAGGCGAGCCACCTCGCGGACCAGCGATGCGGACAGGAAGGAGTAGTTCTGATCCGGCGTCAGGAAGATGGTCTCCACGTCGCTCCAGAGCTCCCGGTTCATCTGTGCCATCTGGAACTCGTACTCGAAGTCCGAGACGGCTCTCAGCCCTCGGATCACGAACTGAGCCTCGAGCTCTCGCGCCAGATCTACTAGGAGTCCCTCGAAGCTGAGGCATTCGATGCGGTCCTCGTCTCGGAAGACTTCCTCGATCAGCCCAAGCCGCCGCTCGACGCCAAAGAGGCTTCCCTTTACGTGGGTGGCCGTGCGGGCGACAGCGACAATTACCCGATCCGCAAGGCGAAGAGAGCGCCGCACCACGTCGACATGCCCATTGGTGATGGGGTCGAAGGAACCCGGATAGATGGCTACAACGGGTCGGTCGCGCGTCATGGCTTCGCCTTGAGAATCGAGATCACCGTGTCTCCGTAGCGTCGCTGTCGGAGGCCGACGAGGTCCCCTATTGGATCGGTCGTACGATGTTCTACCCAAAGCTGAGACGCAAACGGCCTCGTGGCAAAGCGCTCAAGCAGCCGCGCGGCCAGCCCCAACCCGTACGGCGGATCGGCCAGCCCAATGTCGAACGACACACCCTCGAGGCTGTCGGCATACGCCATGGCGTCCGAAGGGACCACCGTCGACTCCGACTCCGCGCCGAGGATTTCGATGTTGGCGCGAAGCGTGCGGAGGGCACCGCGGGACCGCTCGACGAAGGTGACCGCCGACGCTCCGCGGCTGAGAGCCTCGAGACCGAGAGCGCCAGAACCGGCGAAGAGATCCAGGACCGCCGCCCCCTGCAGAGCCGGACCGAGCGCGGCCATCCACGATTCTCGAACACGGTCGGCCGTGGGGCGGACTCCCCTTCCGCGCAACGCTTTGAGCCGCCGCCCCTTCCAGCGCCCCGCGATGATCCTCACCCCAAGGCTCCCGAGAGAGGCCCGCCCTCCGCGCCGTGAGGCCGGACGTCGAGCATATGGGCCTCCACCCGGCCCCGGCCCCGGAACTTGCCAAGCTTGAGCTTGAAGGTGAGGTCCACTGGGCCGGTACCGAGCGACTCGGGAGGAATCCTGTGTGCGAGGTCGAAGCCGATGGCGTCGAGCGAATGCCCCGACTGTGTGAGCTTGAGCTTGAGATGCCCGGTACCCACCTCGCGCGGGGGGCTGTGCAACTCCACACCGCGTGCGATGAAGACAGGCGCGGGATTGCCCACGCCGAACGGTCCCAAGTACGTGAGGAGATGAGCGAGCCGCTCGGTAGCCTCCGACAGTTGGATCTCCAGCTCTGGCTTGATCGTCGGTCGCGGTTCCTCGCCCTCCAGACGATCCCGTGCCTCGGCGTTGAAGGCCTCCTTGAAGCGCTCGACGCGCTCCGGGTCTACGTCCATGCCCGCCGCGGCACGGTGCCCACCGAAACGCCCAAGGTGCTGTCGACACGCGTGAACCGCTCCGTAGAGGTCGAAGCCCGGAATGGACCGCCCGCTTCCCCGCCCTCGGCCGTCCTTGAAGGTGACCAGCACCGTGGGTCGGTGGATGCGCTCGACGATTCGGGAAGCCACGATGCCGATGACTCCGGGATGCCATCCCTCCCCCTGCAGGACCACCCCAAAATCCCGTTCGGGCCGATAGCTGCGGGCAAGCTCCTCCAACGCGTCACGGAGGGTCCTGGCTTCTTCGGCACGACGCTCGGAGTTGTGGCGCTCGAGCCGGTCGGCAAGCTCAGCGGCCCGGCTGGCGTCTTGGGTGAGGAGGAGGTCGAGTGCGGTCATCGCATCGGCCATCCGCCCAGCGGCGTTGAGGCGCGGTGCGAGGCGGAACGCCACTTGGCCGGCGCCGACCAAGCCCGGCGCCAAACCCGCACGGTCCGCAACTGCGCGCAGGCCCGGGAACTCCGTGCGTGCCAGCGCCTTGAGGCCGTACCGGACCAGCGTCCTGTTCTCGTGATCCAACGGCACGACGTCGGCGATGGTGGCGAGGGCCACCAGGTCCAGGAAGGCATGCAGCTCCTCGTGATCGAGGCCCCGCTCGTCGGCCAGCAGCTCGCACAGCCGGTATGCCACGGCCGCCCCGCAGAGTCCCTTGTTCGGGTAGAAGCAGTCGGCCCGGTTGGGATTGACGATGGCGAGGGCCTCGGGCAGGGTCTCCGCCGGCGTGTGGTGATCGGTGACGATCACGTCAATGCCCGATGCGTTCGCCCGCTTGACGACGTCATGAGCCCGGATACCGGAATCGACGGTGATGATCAGGGCTGCGTTCGCTGCGCGAGCGGCTTCGAGGCCGGCGGATCTCAGGTCGTAACCGTCGTGGATCCGGTGGGGGACGAAGGGCACGGCACCCCCCCCTAACCTGCGGATCCAGCGCGTCAGCAACGCCGCTCCGCACACCCCGTCGACATCGTAGTCCCCGTGCACGAGGATCGTCTCTGCCCCGTCGATGGCATGGAGGATCCGCTCGACGGCCTTCCTGCTATCGGGGAGGAGAGTGGCGGGATGGAGGTCGGTCAGGCGAGGTCGCAGGAAGCGCTTGGCCTCCTCGACCTCTGTCACCCCACGCTGGACGAGCAGCGCACAGAGTGGCTCCGGAATCGAGAGCGCCTCGGCAAGAAGGTGCGCGATCGCTCGGGGGACGGGCGCCGGCTCCCGCCATACGGGCGCGATCGGCGGGGGCAGGGCGTGGGCGGCCACGCCGGCACCGTCCACGTCAGATACCCCTAGGCAGGGAACAGCTATCGGTCGGCGGTTCCCTCCAGGGGCGCTTCTTCCGATTCTTCGGGTTCTGCAAGGCTCTCCGACTCTCCTTCTAGGGCATCCGGTCGGGCATCGGCGGCAGGCTCTGCGCGGACCTCCTCGCCCTCCTCCGCTCCCGCCTCCACGACGGCTTCCACCTCCTCAGGCTCGTCGACTTCCGAGGCTTCGTCCTCAGGAGCTTGGACCTCTTCCGTCTCCGGGGCGGTGGGGGTCTCCTCCGCCTGCGCTTGAGTTTCGGCCTCCACCAACTCAGCCAGGAGTCTCGCTTCCTCCTCGGTGGCCTTGTCCGCCGCTTCTTGTGCCGCTCTGGCCGCGCGCTCCGCTTCTCTGGCCTCTTCAGAGGCCCGGAGCGCCTCCCCGATCCGAGCGGCCTCCTCTTCGGCCTTCGCAATGCCCTCTGCGGAGGCCGGCGTGAGGATCACACCACACGCCTCACACCGAATCATCTCGGCCGACTGCCGGACCTCGTTCTGGAGCTGGAGGGGAATCACGCTGAAGCAGTTGCCGCACGCTCCGTCGTGTGTGAGCTCCGCCACGGCCACGTCGCGGGCGCCCGCCATGATGCTCTCATAGACCCGGCGCTCCACGGGATCGATGGTGGAGGCGAACTTGTCCCTCTTGGCCCGCACCTTCTGCAGCCGCGCCTCGGCCTCCTCCTTCTCATCGAGCAGCTCTCGCCGTCGCGGCTCGACCTCGGCCAGCGCCTCCTGGTAGGCGGCCTCGTGCTCTCCCATCCGCTCCTCCATCCTCCGGATCTGATCCAGAAGACTCAGAGCCTCCTGCTCGTCATTCTCAAGTGCGCGGCTGACCATCTCCATCTCGGCGTGCACTGCAGCCTCTTCTCTGACGTTGCGGACCATGTTCATTCGCTCTTGGAGCTTCGACGACCGCACCCGACGCTCCTCGATGGACAGCTCCAGCCTGTTCTCCTCGAGCGTGACCTCCTTCAGCCGCGCCTCAAGGGCAGAGACCTCCTTCTCGAGATGCTGAACCGGCTCCTCGACCTCCTCGAGCTTCTCCTCGAATGTGCTGACGATCGACTCGATGGACGCCATCTCCAGGTCCATCTCCTGGAGCTCCTGGAGTGAGGAATGTCTGTGTGGGTGCATAAGTGCTCAGTACTTGAAATGCCTAGCCGTTGTCCTTGAGGGTCCTGCGGGCAGCCGGTGACCAATCCACACCGAACCCACGCCGCTCTTCACTCAGGCGGGCCTTCTCGGCCAGGAGCTCCGTACGTCGCTCCGGGTCGGTAGTATTGTGTATGAGCCGATCGACTTCGTCGAGCCTCTCCCGCAGGGCGATGCTCCGGATCTTACTCAGCGACTCTTCGAAGACCCGGTGCGCCTGCCGGAGTTCCTTTGGATCGGCAAGCAGCTCTTCCAGCATCTGAGCCGCGCCGGGCGACAGCCCGGGCGGAACGCGCGTCAGTCCCGGATCGGCAAGCAGCGCCGCGAAGGCACCTCGATACCCCAAATCCACGAAATCCTCGGGACCGAGCTGCTCCCCCACCCGCTCGATCCAGTCCCGGTCCTTGGTCATGAGCAGCAGAATCTCGCGCTCGGGTCCCATTGGGGGCACCCTCGGCGCGATCACCCGCCTCGTCTCCGCTCGGCGACGCGGAGGCGACGCTGCGGCGGGGGTGGCCCTTGCCAACTCCTCCTCAAGGGTCTCTCGGCGCACTCCCGTGCGGTCGGACACCTTCGCGACGTAGATGTCGCGAAGGGCGGGATCTTGAACCGCGCATAGGGTTGGCAGGAGGCGATCCACGGCGTTGCGGGTCTGCTCGATGCTCGAGAAGTGGTCGCGGTCCTCGAGGATCTGGAGCTTTCGGTCGAGCACGTCGACGGCCTCGTCCATGTGCCACTGGAGCCCCTCGGCTCCTTTCTTGCGCACCAGCGTGTCGGGGTCTTCGCCTGGGGGAAGCGTGACGACCGAGGGGTAGAGCCCTGCCGCCAACAAGATGTCGCCGGCCCTAAAGGTGGCCTTGAGCCCTGCCGGATCGCTGTCGAAGAGAAGTTGGAGGCGGGTGGTGTAGCGTCGAAGCAATATCGCCTGCTCGGAGGTCAGCGCCGTGCCGAGCGGTGCCACCACGTTCTCGAACCCCGTGGCGGCCAGTGAAACCACGTCCATGTAGCCCTCGACCAAGAGTGCCGCGCCCTTGCGCCGGATGGCGTTCTTCGCCCAGCTCAACCCATAGAGCACTTCGCCCTTGCGGTAGACGGGTGACTCCGGCGAGTTGACGTATTTCGGGACGCCCTCCCCCGCCGAACCGAGCACGCGGCCTCCGAAGCCGAGGACCCTCCCACTGAGGTCTTCGAGGGTGAAGGTGATTCGGCCCCTGAAGCGGTCGTAGGGATCCCGGCTCTTGTCGCTCCGCGTAAGGAGACCCACCTCGAGCAGCGTCTCGTCTCCGATCCCGTGATGGACCGCGGCCTCCCTGAGCGCCCGCCACTCGTCGGGCGCGAACCCCAGGGAGAAGCGCTCGGCCGTCTCTCGGCTGATGCCCCGCTGTTCCAGGTAGTCGCGAGCCGCCCGTCCGAGCCGTCTGTCCCACAGCGAGTCCTGGAAGAAGGCCCGGGCGAAGGCGTTCGCCTCGTAGAGGTGGCGGAAGGGGTGTTCGTCCTTGCTGCCCCTCTTCACCTCGCGGATCTCGACGCCCGACCGCTCGGCCGCGTGCTTTACTGCGTCGACGAAGTCGAGGCCCAAACGTTTCATCAGGAACGAGAAGACGTCTCCGGACTCACCGCACCCGAAGCAGTTGTAGAACCCCTTAGTCGGGACGACGTAGAAGCTCGGGGTCTTCTCGTCGTGGAACGGACAGCAGGCCTTGTAGTCCTTTCCGGACTTCTTGAGCGATACGATCTCGCCGATGATGTCGACGATATCGGCCCGCACCCGCACCTCCGCGACCTGATCGTCGGGGATCACTTAAAGCTCACCATGGTGACGCCTGCACCACCTTCGGTGCGTCCACCCAGGCGGAAGTCCGAGACCCGGCCCTCCTCTTCGAGGATCTCCCTGACACGCGACCGCACCGCGCCCGTCCCCTTTCCGTGGATGATTCTAAGCCCGGGAAGGTCGTTTAGGATGGCCTGGTCCATGGCCTGGAGAAGCTCTCGATCCACTTCGTCGACTCGCAAGCCTCGGAGGTCAACGTCCGTGCGCACGGGTCCGGACGGCGCACTCCAGAAGACCGACGCCGTAGACCGGTCCGCTGGAGTGTCCCGGCTCTCGAGGACCTCAAGGTCGGAGAGGGCCACCCTCATCCTGATGCCCGAGGCGTCGACGACCGCACGGTCGTCCCGCACCTCGACAACCACCGCCTTGGTACCTCCGTCCACAACCCTCACCCGGTCGCCCGAGACGATGGCCGCGGGCCGGGACAAGCGCCGCTTGCGCGGTCGGAGCGCCCGCTGGTGACTCGCCGCACTCTCTACCTTGCGTCGTGCCTTCCGCGCCGCGTCCTCGAGGGCTTCGAGCGTCTTGGCTTCCCTCACCTCCCGAATGGCCTCCTCGACCTCTCCCCGGGCCTCCATCAGCAGTTGCCGGGCTCCGTCCCTGGCCTTCCGCTCCGCTTCTCGCTCCGAGTCTTGGAGATCCCTCTCACGAGCTTCCAGCTCGCCGTGGAGGCGCTTCACCACCGCCTGCTCGTGCTGCAGGGAGGCCACCAACTCCCGGGCCTCCTTGTCCTTTCGCTCCAGACGCTCGAGCAAGTCCTCGATGGACGACTCACCTTCGGACATACTCTCCTCGGCACGGTCCAGCACGGACGAAGGAAGACCGAGCCGCCGAGCGATCGCCAGTCCATAGCTGCGCCCAGGCCGACCCTTCACGAGTTCGTAGGTGGGCTCCATGAGATCCGGCTCGAACTGAAGCGAGGCGTTGACGATCCCGCTCCCCTCGGTGCCGAGTCGCTTCAGAGCTCCCAGGTGGGACGTTACGACGGCCCGAGCGCCACGCTGTACCAGAAGCTCGAGCAGCGCTATGGAGAGGGCGGCGCCTTCGGTCGGGTCCGTCCCCGTACCCATCTCGTCCAAGAGCACGAGGGATCCGCCGTCCGCCTGCTCGCCGACCTCTCTCCAATTCGCGAGATGGGCCGAGAACGTCGACAAGCTCTCCGCGATCGACTGTTCGTCACCGATGTCAGCAAAGAAGGAGTGGAAGATCGGGAGCCGCGTGCCCTCGTCGACCGGCGGGATAACGCCGCTCTGCGCCAGCGCCGCAATGAGACCCAACGCCTTCAGAAAGACGCTCTTGCCGCCCGTGTTGGGCCCGGATACCACGAGCACGTGCTCCCCCGGCTCGAGGCTGAGGTGGAACGGCACGACTTCCCCGTCGGAGGCGGAGAGGAGCAGGGGGTGTCTTCCACAGACGACGACCAGCCCCTCCCCTGTCTCGCTGAACGTCGGCGCCGCCGCCGCCCAGCCCTGCGCGGCTCGTGCCCTTGCATAGAGCGAGTCGAACTCGGCGAGGGCGTCGAGGCTGCCCGCCAGGACATCCCGATCTGGGCGCAGGAGGTGGGTCATCTCGGCGAGGACCCGATGCACCTCTCTGACCTCCTCCCGCTCCAGACTCGTGAGCTCGTTGGTGAGGGCTAGGGCGACGGGCGGCTCAACGAAGAGGGTCGCACCGGTGTGCGACTCGTCGTGTACGATCCCCCTCACCTCCTTGTTGCCTTCACGGCGGATCGGCACCACGTAGCGGCCTTCGCACACGCCCACCGACGCATCGGCCACGGCATAGCGCGCAGGAAGGTCACGCATGAAGGCTTCGAGCTCGCGAACGATCTTCGTGTGGGCGCTCCGCAGTTGGCCGCGGATCCGCTTGAGCTCCTTGCTGGCCGTATCGAGCACATCGCCCGACGCATGCACGGTCTTCTCGACCCGGGCAACCATCGCCCGGTCGGTGCGGAGCCGTTCCTCAAGAAGGCCGAGTAGCGCGAAGTCCTCGCGGTGGGCGGAGAGCGGAACTGCGAGCTCCGCCGAAGACGCCAGGAGCACCCCGATTGCGTGAAGCTCGGTACCCTTGAGCACAGCCCCATCCATCCCCAGTCGTGCGAGGGCCTCGGCACACTCGGGAATGGTGGGCGGGGCCCACGGGGACAGAGCCTCGATGAACGCCGCGGTCTCCGTTATCCGCTTGAACTCGACCTCCAACCAATCCCGATCGGTGCGAGGTCGGAGGGACAGCACCGCGTCTCTGCCGGCCTCGGAAGCCGCGTGCCGCGCCACCAACTCCAACGCCCGGGGAAAGTCCAGCACCGAGAGGGCATGTTCACTCATCCCGAGGACCCCGAACAATCGGCCCACGAGGGAGCGGTCCTGCTCTCACACCAGCTCCTCCCTAACGATGCGGTTGGCCTCTCTTCCGTCGAAGCGTCCTCGGATCTGCGGCATGATCCGCCTCATGACGGCGCCCATCTGGTCGGCTCCCCCGGCTATCACGCTTCGCACCATCGCTCGCACGTCTTCATCGGTCAGTGGGGGGGGGAGGTAGGCCTGGAGGATCTCGCCCTCGGCCTCTTCCTTGGCGGCCAGCTCGGGACGTCCACCCGACCTCATTTGCTCGGCGGCCTCGCGACGCTGTTTGATTGCCTTGGTGACAACGGCCTGCATCCCCGCGTCGTCGAGCTCGCCTTGCTCTACGATCTCCCGGTTCTTGACGTCCGCCAGGAGCGTTGTGAGCAGCACCGTGCGGAACTTGTCACGGGCCTTCCTGGCTTCGATCAGGTCACCCTGAACCTGTTGCTTCAGGTCCTTTGACATAGGGCTGAAGCTACCCGAAGCCGAAAAGGGGGTCAACGCGACTCCTGTCCTGGAAACCGGCGTCCCTTCTAGCCATTTGCCGGCTCCGCAGCCGATCGGATTGGTGTGAAGTCAGCCCGTCCGTCGCAGGGCAGGGACCTCACGAAAGGCACGGCCGGGCGGGCCTCCGAGACCCAGTGACGTTTCGTTCCTCCAGAGGGTGCTCCTCGGGCGATCCACACGGGAATCCGGGGGCGGACCCCGGACGCCCTGTTGCAGGGCGTCAGAGGACGAGCCGCTCTAGACGAGCGCGAACCATCCGGTCCGCCACTAACCGTCGGCGTCGATCGCCTCGAGCACAAACCCCGACTCCACAGCCCTCCCCTCCAACCGCGACCACTCCTCCTCCAGAATGCCGCTGAGGATCATCCATCCACCCCTTTGGAGGGCCGCGGAAGAGCTCTCGAGAAGGGGCTCCAGCACACTCAGCTGGATGTTGGCGATGATCCCATCAAAGGGCCCCTGACGGGCGATCCACTCAGGGTTCGCCGTAGTGGTCTCGAATCGTAACCCGCTCGGAGACTTGGTTCCGCCGCACATTCTCACCGGCCGCCTCCGTGGCGTAAGGGTCCAAGTCCACCGCCAGCACGTGGTCAGCGCCCAATATCGATGCCGTTATGGCCAGGATCGCGGACCCGCACCCCGCGTCGAGGAGACTCTCCCCGGGAGAGAGAGCGCAGTCAAGCAGTCGAAGCGCACCGCGCATCGTTCCATGCTCGGCGGTTCCGAAGGCCATCCCGGGGTCGACCACCACCACCACGGCACGGCCTTCGGCCAACTCCTCCGCCTCGGGTCGGCACCAGCTCGGCGTGACGACGATCCGATCCGTGAGCTTCCGAGACCCGAGGCCGTGTCGCCACACAGACTCCCAATCCCCCTGTGGCTGCCAGGACCAGCTCAGACGGAGGTCTCGCATCCCCGTGGCCCCTTTAGAGAATCTCGCGCGCCTCGACGAGGTAGTCCTCCGGCTGGTCCGGGGGTGGGAGGTGCGTGACGACCTCGCCATCCCGCTCCTCCACAGCCCGCCCCCCCAGGGAAAGCAGCGGTTCGACCAGAAGCTCCAGGGCCGGGGAGGAGTCGGCTCGGACTGAGAGAACAACCAGCGCTCCGGAACCGAGCCGGAGAGATCCGGCAGGTCGCTCACGCCTGCGTGAACGCCTCTTTCACACGGGACCAGAGACTCTTTCGGGAGTCCCCGTCGATCTGCTCGGGAGCGGGATCCTCGACGTCGCGGAGCGTCCGAACAACCTCTTCCTGCTGCACCGTCAGACGTTCTGGCGTCCAGACGACGATGCGGACCAATTGGTCTCCCTTCCCTCGGCCGTTGAGCTCCGGGAGCCCCCGTCCACGGAGCCGCAGCACCTCGCCGCTCTGGATTCCAGGCGGAATGGTAAGCCGCACGGTCCCTTCCACCGTCGGCACCTCCACCTCGGCGCCGAGCGCTGCCTGGGAAAAGGTCACCGGCAGCTCATAGCGGAGGTGAGGGCCGTCTCGGACAAAGGGCGTGTCCTCCTCCACATCGAGGAGCACGATGATGTCCCCCCTTGCTCCTCCCCACGGACCGAGGTTGCCCTCGCCGCGGAGCGTCAGGAAGTTCTCCGACGTGACGCCCGCCGGGATCTCCACCTCTATCTCCCGGTTGGTGCGGGTTCGGCCATCGCCGCGGCACTTCTGACACGGATCGTCGATCACGCAACCCTCGCCCCCGCACGTACGGCACGGAGCTACACTCACGAACTGCCCGAACACGGAGCGCTGGACGTGTCGCTCCTCGCCCGAGCCGTTGCAGGTCGAGCAGGCCACGGGGCCTGAGCCCGGCGCCGCTCCGCTTCCGTCGCAGCGATCGCAGGGGCCGAGCACCGCGACCCGCAACGTCTTGGTGACGCCCGTTGTAACTTCGAGGAGGGTCAGCGGGACCCTCACCTTAATGGCCTGACCCTTTCGGGGAGTGTGTGAGGAGCGCCTCTGTCGTCCGCCAAAGAGGTCTTCAAGCCCCCCGAAGTCTGCGGATTCCCTCATGAAGACCTCTAGGGCATCGGCGAAGTCGAAGCCTCCAAAGCCTCCGGGACCACCGGCTTCTCGCTTGAGCCCCCGCTTCCCGAAGCGGTCATAAACGGAACGCTTCTCGGAGTCTCTCAGGACCTCGTACGCCTCGGTCACCTCCTTGAAGCGCTCCTCGGTCTCCTTGGAGCCTTGGTTGCGATCCGGATGGTATTTGAGGGCGAGCTTGCGATACGCCTTCTTAATCTCATCGGTGCTGGCGTTCTTCGGGATGCCCAGCAGTTCGTAGTAGTCGGCCATCGATCCCTATCAAGCCGGGCAGCTAGACGCCCAGAACATTGTTGACCAGCGTCGATGTGTAGTCGACGATGGCGATCACCTTCTCGTACGGCATGCGGGTGGGGCCGATGACTCCGATGACGCCCTTGAGGTCGCCCACCCGGTATTCGGCCGTCACGAGCGTGAAGTCGGAGAGGGCTTTCGCATCATTCTCGCCACCGATCGTGATCTTGAGGCCCCCCTGGTGCTCTCGGCTTCCCAGCACCTCGGCGAGCAGGTCGGTCTGCTCGGTGAGCCGGATGAGGCCCTTCAGCCGCTCGCCACTTGTGAACTCCGGTTGGGCAGCGAGCACGCTCGTCTGACCCAGGTGCACCGAAGCCGCTTCGGGGGGAGACGACTCGAACAGCTCCGCGCTCGACTGCATGAAGATGTTCAGGAGCTCCCCTGTGTCACGCTGGTCGTCGAGGGAGCAGTCTCTCAGCCGCACGGGGAGCGTCTCTCGGATCTCTTTCAGCGTCAGGCCGCTCAGCCGCTCATTCAAGACCTGAGTGACGCTGATAAGGACCTCCGGGCGCACCTCTCCGGGCAAGTCTACGTACACCGTACGTACGAGCCCGCTCCTGATGGTCATGACCATCAGGATCTTGGCGCTTGAGACCTGAATGAGCTCGAGACGCTCCAGGGTGGCGTCGGCCAGGCTGGGCGCTACAGCCACACCTAACTCCTGGGCGAGCAGGCTCAAAGCCCGAATGGAACGCTGGACCAATCGCTCCACCGCAGACGAGCCAGAGGACTCAATCTCCTTGGCCAAATGCTCCCGCTCGGCCTCCGTGAGGTCCGCCGGCTTTACGATGCGGTCCACGTAGAAGCGATACGCGTGGTCGGTGGGGATGCGTCCCGCCGACGTGTGCGGGTGGAAGAGGTAGCCCTTGGATTCGAGGTCGCTCATCGTGTTGCGTACGGTGGCGGGCGACACGCCCAGAGCGAACCTCTTCGCCACTGTTCGGCTGCCGGCAGGCTCTGCGAAGTCCACGTACGTGCGGACCACGGCTTCGAGCACTTGGCGTTCGCGCTCGGAGAGTTCCTGCCCTGCGGCATCGCTTTTCCGGAGGGCCATCTAGGTATGGATCCTCGACGTGCGTGACATCGTGTTAAGATCGAATTGCGGTCCGGACCGCGTCAACGGGCGGCTACGGCATCGTCGAGCTCGACCGTGAGGCGGTCCATGATCAACCATCCTCGGGCCGTCAGGCGCACCGCATCCCCCTCCTCCTCCGCCAGGCCCCCTTCGATCCAGCGGCGGACTCTCTCACCGGCCGCAGGCGATAGACCCGTCGTCGCCACGCCACGACGGGTGCGGAGACCGAGCCAGATACGCTCAAGCCTGACCTTGTCGGCGTCCAGTTCTTCACAATCTGCCAAAGGGGGGGTGGCTCCCAGTGCCTTACTCCGATAGGCGTCCCAGTCCCGGAGGTTCCACCTTCGCACCGGGTGCCGATAGCTGTGTGCGCCGTTCCCGAGGCCTAGGTAGGGCCTTCCCGACCAATAAACCATATTGTGGCGCGAGCTCCGACCCGGGCGGGCGAAGTTGGACACCTCGTAGCCTTCGTAGCCAGCCTCCCTCAGGCGTTGCACGGCCGTCAGGTACTCCCGCTCGTACTGCTCCTCGGAGGCCACCGCCTCTCGGCCCGCAGCAACCGAGCGCCCTAGGGCCGCATCCGCCTCGACACTGAGCCCGTACAGGCTCACATGATCGGCATCCAGCGAGAGGACTTGACGCAGGTCCGCCTCCAGGTCTCGCCCCAGCCGCTCGGGTAGCCCGAAGATCAGATCCACGCTCACGTTGTCGAAGCCCGCGGCCCGTGCTGTCGTGACCGCCTCTCGAGCACTTGCGGCGCCGTGGAGCCGGCCCATCCATTGCAGGGACGGTTCGTGAAAGCTCTGCACCCCCAAGCTCACGCGGTTGACCCCAGCCCGCCGCCAGCCCTCGGCCACATCCCTCGTGAAGCTTTCCGGGTTCGCCTCGCTCGTCCATTCCAGATCTTCCGACACCAGACGGCTCGGGCTCACCAGGTTGCGGACCCCCTCCATAGCGGCTGGGCCGAAGAGGGAAGGCGTGCCTCCCCCGATGTAGAGGGTGTCCAGCACCGTGTCGAGCACGAACGTCCCCTCCTCTTTCAGCGAGCGAAGCTCTCCGCGGAGCGCCTCGAACCACTCCTCAGGCTCCCCCCGGGGCGCCACCTTGACCGCGAAGTCGCAATAGAAGCAGCGGCGTGAGCAAAACGGGGCATGGACGTAGAGCGACCGGATGGCGCCGCTGGCCTCCGTCCCGTCGAGCCTCACCGGATGCGTCGCGTCGCAGGTCACTCAAGACCGCCTTGCAGAAACACACCCCAGCCTGCCGGGGCACCCACTCCGCCGCCGCCAGCTCGGTCCACCCGGTCGGCGCACGCTGTCCGCGTCGAGCCACGCCTTCCGCGCCGGATTCTCGATCCTGGCCACTGAGTAACCCAGACCGGAGCGATCACGGCAGAGCTGAATCGCTCCACAATCCCCCCAGACGATCCGGTTCCCCGCGCAGGGATGGCCTTGCGCACGACCGCCTCGACGGCGCATGGACGCACGCCCCTCAGGGGGCCCACGGGTCCTCGTCCTCGCTTCCCTCCGCCTCCTCAACGGCTTCGCACGTGCGCTCCCACAGGCCCTCCAGGAGCTCCGAGAGCCCCAGATGTGCAACCGACGAGATCACGAAGGTCCCCCACGCCTCGGGGACGTCGATCTTGGGCGGCGAAGCGCCGGGGCCCAACAGGTCCGCCTTGGTCAGCACGACGCAGTGCGGACGCGCTCCCAGCTCGTCGGAGTACGCCGCGAGCTCCTGCCGCAGTTCCTGGTACTCGCCGCGGGCGTCGGGGGAATCGACCGGAATTAGCAACGCCAGAGTCCGAGTGCGCTCGATGTGGCGGAGGAACCGGAGCCCGAGACCCTTCCCTTGGTGCGCCCCCTCGGTAATCCCTGGGATGTCGGCGATGGCGAAGCTGCGAAAGCCCGTAAGCTCGACCACGCCGAGCTTCGGCTCCAGCGTCGAGAAAGGATAGTCAGCCACCTTCGGACGGGCTCTGGACACGGTGGCCAGCAGCGTGGACTTCCCGGCGTTGGGCTCTCCCACCAGGCCCACGTCGGCGATGAGCTTGAGCTCGAGCTCGACTCGCCGCTCCTCGCCCGGCCTGCCGGGCTCCCAACGAGTGGGCGCCTGGCGCGTGGGCGTGGTGAAGTGGACGTTGCCCCGGCCGCCCCGGCCGGCTGCCGCCACCACGAGGCGGTCGCCAGCCTCGAGAAGCTCGCCGAGGATCTCCTGGGTATCCGCATCCTTGGCCACCGTCCCTGGGGGCACTCGGACAATGAGGTCCGCGCCGCTCTTGCCGGTCTTGCCCTTTCCAGACCCGTGGAGGCCCCGTTCGGCCCGGTGATGCTGGTGGTACCGGAGGTCGAGCAATGTGGCAAGCTGCAGATCGGCCATCAGAACCACGTTGCCGCCGTGACCACCGTCCCCGCCGCAGGGGCCGCCTCGGGGCACGCCCTTCTCGCGCCGGTACGCTTCGGAGCCAGCGCCACCCGCTCCCCCGTACACGTTGATGACGGCCTTGTCAACGAACATCAGACCAGGTGCCTTCTCTGGACTTCCTCCCACGCTCGGAGCGAGGCGCGGCGTCCCTCCTCGTCCAAGAAGGGGTCGGCATGGGCCAAAGCCTGTTCCACGTCCGAGGGGTCGGCTCCGACGTTGAGGGCTCCCCGCAGGTGCGAGTATAGCTGCTTGGTGGCCCCGAGCACGGCCAGGCTCGCCACGATGCACAGCTCGCGCGTCGTCAGCGGGAGCACCGGCCGACCCAGGACCTTGCCGTATCCCTCCACGACCATCCACTGCTCGAGGTCCGGGTGCAGCGCACGAACGGTCTCCCGCAGCTTGTCGTACTGGCCCGCGTATACCGAGCGGCAGACATCGTGGCCCCGGTCGAACCACCTGGCGCAGTCCAGTTTCTGGGGCTGCGGTGGCGCCGGACTCCCGAAGCGGCGCCACAACGCCATGCCGTTCATGGAGGCCGGGAATCCAAGAAAGAGGTACGACTGGAGGAGGACCTCCTCCACCTGCCGGTCGTCCGCGGTTCCCCGCGCCTCTTCGAGAGCGGAGGCCAAAGCCGCTCTGTCTCGGGAAGCGAGCGCGGCGCTGATCCGGACGAGAGCGCGCTCACCATCCGTCAAGAGTGCCACTCCAACTCGAACTCGGGTCGGATGTCGCCGACCGCATCTCCTCGGGTGTTGAAGGTGACAGGCGCCCGAAAGCGCTCCAGCTCCTCACTCTCAATTCCGCTCAGCACGCCCATCTCGGTCAGGAGGTGCAGGACCGCGACGGCGCTCGCCCTCCTCCCCCCATCCTCGACCTTTACGGCGACGCCGAAGGACCCGTCGGTGCCGCCGACCGCAAACACCCCCTCGGCGCCCGTCTTGCCGAAGAGGCGGTCACCGGCAGCCTCACCGAGAACGGTCCCGAAGCGCCCCGTCCCGGCCACGATGAACGGATGGGCCGTCATGGCACGCACGATCTCCCTGGGAGGCCCCGCAGCGGCGCCCAGCCTCGCGAAGCCGGATGCGAGCCGGGAGATCGGGGTGGCAAAGCACACGACGCCGCATCCGTCTTGGGCGAGCCCGATCTCACCCTCCGGGAGTTCCGTCCAACGCGAGACCTCGGCGAGCATTCTCCGCTGCACCGGGTGGTCCCGCTCGATGTATCCCCGGGTAGGCCATCCGTGGGCCTTCGCGAGGCACAGCATCCCCGCGTGCTTTCCCGAGCAGTTGTTGTGGATGGGCCTCGGCCCTTCTCCCTCCAGCAGGAGCCGGTTCGTCGCGCGTTCGTCGTACGGAAGATGTGGGCCGCACTCGAGGTCTCCCTCGATGAGGCACGCCTTCTTCAGAATGGATCGAGCCGTCTCGAGATGCTCCGGCTCGCTGTTGTGCGAGGCGCAACAGAGCGCCAGCTCCTCGGTCGTCAGGCTGAACCGCTCCGCAACCCCGTCGTCGGCCAGAGGCACAGCCTGGAACGGCTTCGCAGCCGACCGGTAGACGACCGTGCGCTCGGAATCTCCGACGCTCGCCGTGAGGTGGCCGTCCCCGTCGACGACCGCGGCGCGGACCCTGTGGACCGACTCCACGACTCCCCCGCGGCGAACCGCCACCACCGAGCTCACGGCAGGCAGTGGTGGCGGGACGCATGGAAGACGTGCATCAATCTAGGTCCGGTCCGGGGCGCTCGCGGGGCCGGCCCGGTTGGTGGCGCGGAGGCCGTCACTCAGCTCGAGGTCGTGGCCCCGGACTCCGTCGCTTGGGCGGCGGGCTCGCCGGCCTGAGTCTGTGCCTCGCCAGCCGCCCGGAAGAGATCCTGCGGAGACTCGGAACCCCTCAGCAGCTCGATCGCCTTCAGGAGCTGGGCATCTTGGTCCCGGACCTGCTGGAAGGCGTCGAGTCGGTCCCAAGCCTGCAGCGCGATCTCCCTCTCCAACTGATAGGTGACGAAGCGAATGGCCGTCGTGTAGTCGGCCCGGTCCAGCTCCACTTCATGCTCCTCGACCAGGTACTCAAAAAAGCGGTCGAGGTCGGAGGAGGAGGGCTCGAAGCCGACTCCGAGCCCCGGGTGCTGCTGCACGTAGCTCACCGCAAAGTTGAAGAGGGCGGTGGCGAAGACCCCCGCAGAGCGGAAAACCCGCTGAACGGCTTCCTGCTCGGCGCTCGACAGGGTGTCGGGCAACACGGCCAGGTCCGGAGTGATTCCCCCACCCCCATAGAGGGTCCGTCCGCCCATCGACTCGACGGTCGGCCGCCCCTCGAGATCGTCAATGACGACGCGCTGACCGCTGAGTGCCAGCTTCGAGATCTCAGGATCCAGCGGGATCACGTCCTCGTCGCGCACCATCGTGATGGATCGACCGACGGGTGTGTACCAGCGTGCGGTGGTCAGCCGGAGGATGTTGCCCGCGCTCAGCCGATAGAGGGTTTGCACCGACCCCTTCCCGAAGCTGCGCCCGCCGATGACAAGCGCTCGGTCGTGATCTTGTAGCGCCCCGGCCACGATTTCCGAGGCGCTGGCGCTGTTCCGGTTCAACAGCACGACCATGGGAAGGCCGGGAAGCAGTTCGGGCTGGACGGCGGAGTACTCCTCGGTCTGCCCCCGTGCGCGGCCTCTCGTCTCCAAGAGAACGGATGAGCGCGGCAGGAACATGTCGGCGATCCGCAACCCCTCGTCGAGGAGCCCGCCGGGATTGTTCCGCAGGTCCAGAATGAGCGACGTCATCCCCCGGGCCTGGAGGCTCTCGATCGCCTCGCGCATCTCACGGCCCGAGTTCTCGCTGAAGACCTGTAGGGGAATGTAGCCCACGCCGTCGCCCACCATCAGCGAGAACGGCATGGACCGGATCTCGATGACGGCTCGGGTAAGCTTGAACGGGATGGGCTTGTCGACGCCGGGGCGGCGGATCGTCATCTCCACCTCCGTGCCCGGAGTCCCGCGGAGCCGGTGCGCCGCCTGATCCGTTTCCCAGTCCTCCGCCGACTCACCTTCCACCGCGACAACCTGATCGCCGGCGCGAATGCCGGATCGGATCGCCGGTCCCCCGGGCAGCGGCGTGATGACGGTCACCCACCCGTCCCTCTTCAGGATCTCGAGGCCCACGCCCCCGTACTCGGCGGCGGCGCCGCTCCGGAACCGGAAGCTCTCCCACATCGCGGCATCGATAAAGGACGTATGCGGGTCGCCCAGGTCTTCCAGCATGCCGCCGATCGCAGACTCGATGAGATCAGACCGATCAACGGGGTCGACGAATCGCTCGGAGACGTGCTCGATGACCTCTTGCAACAACCTGGTCTGCACGTAAACGTTGGCTTCCTGACCCACGCCGCGCTGGAGGAACCAGCCCCCCGTGACGAAGGCGATGGCCAGCACGACGGCCGGGCCGACGATCGATCTGGAATCTCTCATCCTTGCTCCAACTTCTTTCCGCTCACCCTTCCAAGAGAACTAATCCGTGAGCCGGGCGAAAGTTGCGGGCATCTCACGGCGCAGCGTGTCTCGGACCCGAGCGTGCACCTCCTCGACCGTTCCCTTGGCGTCGACAAGGCGCGCTCGCTCGTCGCGCTCGGCAAGTTCGCGATACCCCCGCCTCACCCTTTCCAGGAAGTCGCTTCCGGAGAGCTCGAGCCGATCGGGCTTCTTGCCGACAGCCTCCTGGCGGGCTCTGCCCGTCTCTACAGGAAGATCGAAGACCAGGTAGAGATCGGGCACCAGGCCGTCCGTGGCAAAGTGGTCGAGGCGGCGCACCTCGTCCAGGTCGAGCTCCCTCCCGTACCCCTGGTACGCGTAGGTGGACATAGAGAAGCGGTCCACGATGAGAAGCTCGCCCCGCTCTAGGACAGGCCGCACGACGGTGCGCACGAAGGCGGCCCGCGCCGCCAGGTAGAGCAACAGCTCGGTCGCGGGAGGTACCGAGAGCCCCGGGCGGTCCTGCACCACGTGCCGAATCGCCTCACCTACGTCGGTGCCGCCGGGCTCGCGTGCGAGCGTGAAGCTCACGCTCCGCGACTCCAGCCAATCGGCCAGGAGGCGCGCCTGCGTGGTCTTCCCCGCGCCCTCTACCCCCTCGAGCGCAAGGAAGGGACCTTCCATGCTACTCGTAGTACTCGCGCCCGAGGTGCGTGATCTGCTCTTCCCCGGCGAGCCAGCGGAGGGTGTTCTTCAGCTTCCAGTGCTGGATGAAGAGGTCGTGCTCGGGGTAGAGGCCCGGGGCGCACTGGGGGCTCTTGAAGTAAAAGGAGAGCCACTCCTGAATCCCCCCCCGCCCGGCGCGACCCGCGAGATCGAGGAAGAGCGCGAGATCGAGGACGATGGGCGCCGCGAGGATGGAGTCACGGCACAGGAAGTCCACCTTGATCTGCATGGGGTACCCCAGCCAACCGAAGATGTCGAGGTTGTCCCACCCCTCCTTGTTGTCACCGCGAGGAGGGTAGTAGTTGATGCGCACCTTGTGGTAGACGTCCCCGTACAGGTCCGGATAGAGGTCGGGCTGGAGGATTTGGTCGATCACACCCAGCTTCGACTCTTCCTTGGTCTTGAAGCTGTCCGGATCGTCCAGTACCGCTCCGTCGCGGTTCCCGAGGATGTTCGTGCTGAACCATCCGTTGATCCCGAGCATGCGGGCCTTGAAGCCGGGCGCCAGGATGGTCTTCATGAGGGTCTGCCCAGTCTTGAAGTCCTTCCCCCCGATGGGGATGTGGTTCTCCTTGGCGTAGTTCTCGAAGGCGGGAAAATCCGCCGAGAGGTTGGGGGCTCCGTTGGCGTAGGGCACGCCCTCCATGAGAGCTGCATAGGCGTACAGCATGCTCGGGGCTATAGAGGGATCGTTCTGCTCCATGGCCCTTTCGAACGACTCCATCGTCTCGTGCGCAGGCCCGGGGCGGAGGAAGATCTCGGTGGAACCGCACCACACCATCACCAACCGGTCACATCCGTGCTCTTCCCTGAAGTTCCGGATGTCCTCCCGGATCTGGTCGGCGATCTCGCGCTTGTTTGCTCCGGTCTTCTTGTTGGGACCGTCCAGACGCGTGACGTACTCCGTGTCGAACGCCGCGGGCAGCGGCTCAATGGCCGAGAGCTCGTCCTTAATCGGATCGAGGTGCTCTGCTCTCAGGACTCCCGCAGCCACCGCGCTCTCGTAAGCGTTGTCCAGGATCGGGTCCCACCCGCCGAAGACGATGTGATCCAGATCCGCGAGCTCGATGAGGTCCTTGATCAGCGGTGTGCGGTTCTCCGTACGCTGGCCCAGGCGGATGGTGTTCATCTGTGTGAGGCTCCCGACCGGCTTGCCCAGACCCTTCCGCACGAGCAACACCCCGGCGATCGTCGTCGTGGCCACAGCCCCCATGCCGGGAAGCAAGACGCCCAGGCGCCCGTCGGCCCGCCGTATCTCCGGACGTTCGTTCACTTGTATCTCCTCGTTCGCGACGTAGGCTCTTCACCCGTCCAGGGCACGCCCGCCGCCTGTCTGTAGACCCAGAGAATCCTTCTGATCGCCGTATAGTTGGTGAGAACGGCAAAGATCACGATGACTCCGCTGATGACCAACCCGTCCCAGCTGAGGCCGAAGATCAGCGACCCGAGGCCCAGGAGCACGACCCGCTCGGCCCTCTGCATGAGGCCGACGGAGCAGTCCAGCCCCAACGTCTCGGCCTTCGCCCGCGTGTAACTGATCATGAGAGAGCCCGCCATTGCCAGAGCGATCAGGTAGATCATCCCGATGTTCAGAAGGGACATCTCGTACTGATTGTACAGAGAGATCAGGCCGATGTAGATCGCGACCTCGCTGATCCTATCGAGCACCGAGTCGTAGAAGGCACCGAACTTGGACTGAAGGCCCGACTCGCGAGCGACCTGACCGTCGAAGATGTCGTGGGCACCACCCAGCAGCACAAAGAACCCCGCCGTGCGTACGTGGTCGGTCCCGTAGAGGAAGCCCGCTAACACCGTCACCACGAAGCCGCTGGTAGTGATGAGATTGGGATGCACCCCCTTCCTCACCATCCACTCCGTGAGCGGTGCGATGATCGGATAGACCCGATCGCGCAGGTCGTCTAGGTTCTTTCGCATCTCCGCCCCGGGGTGTGCGACCGGCCTCAGGGCACGATGATCTGGCTCTCGGCACCCTCCGCGATCCCCTCCTGAATCGTCTGGTTCAGCTTGAGCAGGATCTTGTCGAAGTTCGCCTGAGCCGACACGAGCCGCTGATACGTGGCGCTGGTCTGGAGCCGGCCCACGGCATTCTCGTAGCTCGATTTGAGATCGTCGTCCGGCTCACCCCCGGCCCGGAGGGCAGCCTCGATCCGCCGTTCGAGGCCCTCCAGCTCAGTCCGGAGGGCGGCCAGCTCCTGATCGTCGCCGCTCGACGAGACGGCAACCCTCAGGATCTCATGCTCGTCCGTTTGGGCAAGGGCTCTGCCCACGTCCTTGGCCATCTCCATCATACGCGACATTTGGCTCCCTTGGTCTGCAATCCAGACCCCCTGTCCGGCGCTCGGCGGTCGGTTCACTCCCCGATTCGCTCGGCCATGACAACTCTGGGGCGACCGCTCAGGTCCCGCGGGACTCGAGCGGGCTCGAACGCCCCGGTCTCCTCGACCAGCTCGACCACGCTCGTGGCTTGATCCGGCCCGATCTCAAGGGCAAGGAGCCCGCCTGACCGCATCCGCGTGGGGACGCCGGCGACCAGTGGCCGGATCACATCCAGCCCGTCGGGTCCGGCGAAGAGCGCCTGTGTGGGCTCCCATTCACCGACCTCGGGCTCCAGTTCCGGCCTCTGTCCCGTTTGCACATAAGGGGGGTTCGACACAACAACGTCGAATTGCTCGCCCGCTGCCAGGACGTCGAACAAGCCGCCCCTCCGGAACTCTACCTTCCCCTCGAGGTCGTGCAGCCGAGCGTTCTCCTTGGCCACCTCAAGGGCCTCCGCCGAGACGTCGGTGGCGACTACGCGCTGGCAGGCCCCCTCCGAGGCCAGCGAAAGCGCCACGGCGCCGCTCCCGGACCCGATGTCCAGCACGTCGCCAAGTCCTTCAGCCCGGTCGGCGGCCCACGCCAGCACCTCGTCGACCAGCACCTCCGTCTCGGGCCGGGGGATCAGCACGCGCCGATCGGTTACAAGAGCCAGCTCGCGGAAAGCCGTACGACCAAGAATGTACTGTAACGGCTCCCGGGCGGCCCGGCGACGGAGCAGCGGCTTGTACGCCTCGCCTTCGTCCGGGCTGAGCGGCCGATCATGCTGCAAGTACAGTTGAAGCCGTTCGACCCCCAGTGCTTCGGCCAACAGCCACTCCGCGTCCAGCCGGGCGTTCCCCACGCCTTTCTCGGTGAGGTATCCGGCGCTCCACAGGATCGTGCGGAGAATCGTCCACGGCCCTTCGGGGCCGGCACCTTCCCTGATCCGGACGCCTTCTTCGTCTGCCCTTACTCTCTGTCGCCTCAGAGCTTCTCCTCCCGATGGGCGAGCCGCAGCGCTTCGATCAGCTCGCTCAAGTCGCCGTCGAGTACCTGGTCGAGCGTGTACAGAGTGAGCTTGATGCGGTGATCCGTGACGCGGCTCCGAGGAAAGTTGTAGGTGCGGATCTTCGCGGACCGATCCCCGGCCCCCACCTGGGCCCGCCTCTCCCGTGATCTCTCCGCGTCCTGCTCCGCAATTCTCCGGTCCAGCAGGCGGCTCCGAAGAACCTTTAGCGCCTTCGCCTTGTTCTTGTGCTGTGACTTCTCGTCCTGACAGGAAACGACGAGGCCGGTGGGAAGGTGCGTGATGCGCACCGCCGAATCCGTGGTGTTCACGGATTGTCCCCCGGGCCCGGAGGAGCGGAAGACGTCGATGCGCAAGTCCTTCGGATCGATTTCCAGGTCGACCTCGTCGGCCTCCGGCAACACCGCCACTGTCGCAGCCGAGGTGTGAATCCGGCCCTGGCTCTCCGTCTCGGGGACGCGCTGCACACGGTGCACGCCCGACTCGCAACGGAGGCGGCCGTAGACGCCCTTTCCTCGGACGGTGAAGATGACCTCCTTCACCGAGCCTGGAATTCCCTCAGAGAGGGTCATCAGCTCGATGCTCCAGCCCTCGCGTTCCGCCGCCCTCTGGTACATGCGCAAGAGATCATTGGCGAAGAGACCGGCTTCGTCGCCCCCGGTCCCGGCTCGGATCTCGACGACCGCCGCGCGGTCGTCGAGCGGATCCTTGGGGATGAGGAGCCTTCGAGCCTCATCCTCCAAGGTCTCGATCTGTCCGACCAGGGATGCACTTTCGTCCTCGGCGAGCGAGCGCATCTCCGGGTCGTCCGCCTCCGAAAGGAGTTCCTGGACTCCCCTGTACTCGTCGAGAAGCCCAAGAAGGCGGTCCGCGACTCGGATCACGGGCTCGAGCTCGGCCCGCTCCTGCCCCAGGATTCGAAGACGATCAGCGTTATGGATGACATCCGGGTTGGAGAGCTCTTCGTCCAACCCCCGGAACCGCCCCTGAGCTTCACGAAGACGATCGAGGAGCCGCTGGTCGACTCCTCCGGGGTTACCCATATGCGAATCGGACCCGATTCCGTCCTACTTGGCGGCCTTGTGGTACTTCTTCATGAACCGCTCGACCCGCCCCGCCGTATCGACGAGGCGCTGCTTGCCCGTATAGAACGGGTGACACACGGAGCAGATATCGGTGTGCACGTCGGACTGGGTCGCCATGGTCTCGAATGCGTGCCCACACGAGCAAGTGACCCTGGCCGGCACGTACCCGGGGTGAATACCCTTTTTCATGATCCGTCTCCGGTATTCTGCAGAAAAGCGGGCCGGGAGCCCCGGCGAGAACGTCCCGCGGGAACCCTCGCCCGCTCTTTAGCCCAGAAAATATAGACACCACATGAGGCCAGTTCAAGCAAGCCGGCGGCGGCGCCCAGCTCCCGCCACCGACATGAGCGTCACGAGCATAGCTCCGAGACCCGTCACATCCCCCGTGCGAGTGTAGAGGGTCGTCACGTCGCTCGTCAGGAGCGTCGCCCCCGTCACGTCGGGGGTGAAGAGCTCTGTCCTCGCTTCCACGTGCCCCCGGGGGTCCACGAAGAGGGAGACGCCGGTGTTCGCGGCTCGAGCGACTCCGACCCGGTTCTCGATGGCGCGCATCACGAGGTGTGCGGGATGCTGCCAAAGCGCCGTCGTCCTGCTATACCAGGGCTCACGCCCGAACCACGCGTCGTTGGTCAGGTTCACGAGCACGTCCGCTCCCTCCTGCCGAAAGCGCCTGGAGTGTCCGGGATAGGCCGATTCGTAGCACAGCAGGGTGCCAAACCGGGCTCCGCCGGCCATGGATCCCAGCGGCCAGTCGTCCCCCCGTCCGTACTGACCGAACGCCCCCTCGCTCTCCACCCAGGAGACCGGAACGAACGGCACCCGCTCCACCAGGGGCACGAGTCGATGCTTGTCGTAGCGGAAGGGTGTGAGGGATCCGTCGGCCGCAGCGAGGAAGGCCGAGTTGAACGGCACGGACCTCCGCGTGCCCTCGCTGCCTTGGCCGATGGCCCCGAAGAGGACGGGAGCGCCCCACCGCCGCGCGATCTCGAGCACCCGCCGTCGCAGCTCTGTATCCTCCTCGAGGGGCGCGAGGATCGTGGTCTCGGGCCATATGACGAGCTCCGGCGAACGCGTGTGGCTCGCCGCGGAGAACTCGCCAGGCTTGGGGGTCACGCGCTCGAGCGCCGCCAGCGTCCTGTCGATCGAGCCCAGGGGGTCGAGCCTGACTGGCTCGGGGATGTTGGGCTGCACCGCGACGACTCGGCCGACGGCCCGGAGCGGCAGGGTGTCCGCACGCCAGTAGCCCCACCCGCCGGGGACAGCCAGAACAACGGTGAAGGCGGCGGCGAATGCCAAGGCCCTCTGGCCTCCGCGTTCGTCGCGAGCCGCGAGCACCACCTCGGCCAGCAAGCCGTTCAGGAGCGCCAGCCAGAAGGTGATCCCGCGCGCGCCAACGAGCTCGGCCGCACCGACCAGCTCCGGGAATGCCGTGAGCGAGGTTCCGAGACCCAGCCAGGGGAAAGCCAACTCCCCGGGGGCATGTGCCCGAAGCCACTCCAGGCTCGTCCAGGCTGAGGGAAGGGCGAGCCACAGCGGCACTCCCCCTCGACGCACTATTCGGTGCAGTGCCCACGTGAACGAGCCCGCGCCTACCGCAAGCATCGAAACAACTGCCAGATACGCCGGGATCGCCCACCCGGTGAACCAAACTAGCGCTGACGCGATCCAGTGAAGGAGAAGCCCAAAGTAGAGGAGCCCGAACCATAGCCCGCCTCGAAACGCCTGACCCGCGCCGCCCCGCTCGGCACTGCGGTCGACGGTCCACACCGCGATCGGTACGAGGGCCACGAACGAAGGGATCAGGAGGTGCAGCGGCGGAAACGCGCTGAAGAGCAGGACAGCCGAGGCGGCGGGAAGCAGGAGATTCCCCGGACCTGCGATCACCCCACGGTCGACGGCCACGCCCTGTGCGTTCCCCAGGCGAGCCCCAGGTGGGCGGGCACCGCCAGAGCCACGATCTCCCCGTTGACCTGATCCACGCCCGGCAGCACCTGAAGCGCGAGACCGGCCACCGCCAACCCGGCGACCGCGAGAGCCGACCCTCGGCTCCAGGCCCGACCCCTATCCGTCGCGGCCAGGAGAAGGAGAGGCGCAACGACCAGAGACACGGGGTTCGCTTGAAAGGCGTTCTCGTTGAGCCCCAGGAAGTAATGATCGGTGAGGAACCATGAGAGCATCAGTCCCATGCCGGCGAGCCCCACGATGAGGCTCCACCCTGCGCCCGTGGCGACGAAGAGCCAGCCCGCCCAGGGTGTCGCTCCTCGTGCCGTCGACCCCCCTGCCATCGAGCCGAAAAGCAGGAAGCAGCCGCCGATCGCAATGCCAGCGAGAAGGAACCAGACCAGCATGTCCGGAGCGCGGTCGGGGACTGGCCCTCGCTCGGCGTCCACCACCTGCACGGCCGGCCCTAGGAGCGGCACCTCCTTTCCCTCCGGCGTGATGCTCAGAAACTCGCCCAGATGGCGCTGAAGCCGGAGGGGCAAGAACATCTCGTCCCACACCGAGATGGGCTCGTCGGCGCGGTTGCCCATGACGAACTGGATGCCCGCGTGAGCCCACAGGACGGGCCTCAGCACGCGGGCCGTGTGCCAACGGTAGCTGGTGCCCGCTTCCAGGCCGTTGGTCGCCGCGCGGATCTGGCCCCCCAATGCCCGGTCGAGAGCGTCTCGCACGCGGGTGGAGCAGTTGTCGCGGTAGTAGTCGTAGCGGTAATAGCGGTTGGCCTCAGTGTCGGTCTCGCGCACGAGGGCGTGGAGCTCGAGCCGCTGCTCGGGAGTCAGGTTGACGCGCTGGAGCCAGACGCTGCGATTCGCCCGGCGATACGCCTCGATCGTCGCCGTGGACGGGTAGCTGGCCATCCAGTACCGCATCCTGCCCCGTAACAGACGGGGGATGAAGTCCGTCTCGCTGAAAGAAAAGATGCCCCAGTTGTAGGCGAGCTCGGTCCCGGCCTGATCGTCCCGCACCACCAGGGCGTTGTGGCTGAAGCGCTCCCAGATGGCGTCCCCGGGGCCCATCGTCATGAGGAACACTTCGAGGTGTGAGCCCGGGCCAGGGGTGTCTGCCGGGTCGTCCGCGGATGGACCGGTCACCTGAGCGGCCAGAGGAGCACCGAGGACCGCGGTGCACCACGCCAACGCCCGACCGACGCCCGCCAGACTCCAGCCCGACAGCAGAAGCCGGGAGAGACCTTGCCTCCGGGACCGCTCAGCCTTCCCCAACCCGTACCTCTCGCCCCTGCTCCGCCGATCGGTATGCGGCCTGCGCGACCTGCATGAGCTGTACCTGCTCCGCGGGCGGCGGGATGTCGCACTCGCCGAGGGTCCCTCGGACGAAGTGATCCAGCAGTCGCCGATACGCATTCGTGAACGGGTTCTCGCCCCCGCGCGTCTTGGGCTGACGAGGCGTCACGTCCATGGGCCGGCCGCCAAGCTGCTTGTGGATCTCGAGGGGGGGAATCGATCCGGAGCCGTCGGTCCCCATGACGCGGGCGTAATGGCGATCGGCGTCGGCGAACAAGCTCCAGCTCACCTCCACGCTGAAGGCCGTGCCGGAGTCGGCCACCGCGAAGACGCTGGCGACGTCCTCGACCGCGTCGTCCTCCCGATGGAAGACGGCGGAGACCCGGGTGATGGGCGGATAGCCGGCCAGCCAGAAGGCAAGGTCCAGCATCGGCACCCCGAGATCCATGAGCGCCCCGCCACCCTGCTCCGGACTCTGCCGCCACGTCGAGCGCACGGAGGGGGTCATCCGAGTGAGGGAGTTGCCTCGCACGGCGTAGACCTCGCCGAGCTCGCCGCCTGCCACGAAGGAAGCCAGCGTGCCGACATCGGGGCGGAACCGGTGATGCATCGCCACGGCAAGACAGCACCCAGCAGAGTCGGCGGCGTCAAGAACGCGCTCGACTCCCGCGGGGGTGAGCGCCAGGGGCCGCTCGACCAGAACGTGCTTCCCGGCCTCGAGGGCTGCGACAGCCAATGTCTCGTGAAGGTGATTGGGCGTGCAGATCACCGCAGCCTGAATGTCCTCGTTCAAGACGAGCTCCTGGTCCCCCAGGACCCTCGGCACCTCGAAGCGAGTGGCGAGGGTCTCTGCCTTGGGCCGATCGAGGTCGGCGACGGCGATGACATGCGCATCCTCCCGCTCAGAGAGGATGGGCAGGTGAACGATTTGGCTGATCGCACCGACGCCCAGAACGCCAACTCGGATCGGCTCGTGATCCTGCTCGGCCATCAGGGGGCCTCCCCCTCCGCCAGCTCGCCCCAAATGTAGCTGAGGCCGACGCGTAGCTCGACGTAGCGCAGGTCACCGAGAACCTCGAGCTTGCCTCCTCCGTAGAAGCGAAATCGATCCGTCACCGGGTACTCCACGCCTCCGTGCACGTTGAATCCGGCCGAGACCGAGTCGAGAAGGTCCTCCACGAAGGTGCCGTCCACACCCGGCCCCGACCCGTTCAGGAAGTGGCCCGAGGCGCCCACGCCCATCCAGAAAAGAATATCGGCGGGCACCGACCACATGTAGTGGCCATCCAAGCTGAAGACCACGTCCTCCCGGTCGATGACCCCGAGGTCGAAGCCACCCGGCGGCAGCGCGCCTCCCTGCCGGGCGCTGAGGGCCGCGAGCCGCTCCTCGAAGTCGTCCACCTCGGACTCCGCCACCTGCGAGGCCCAGTACGCCACCCCCGGGACGATTCGGAAGCCGGGGCCGAGGAAGCCCAAGTCGAAGCGGAGCCCGAATATATCAGTACTCTCGACGTTGTTGGCGAAGATGTGGCCGCCCTCCACCAAGACGCCTCGGAATGAGAGATTCGCATAGTCGTAGTCCGCGAGCTCCTGACTTCGCGCGCGCGCAGGGGCGAAGATCACCAATGCTGCAAACACCAGCCGCCATATCGCATCCATCCTCATTCGGACCTCAACCTCCGTGTCGTACGTGTGCATGTTCCTCATCCGTCTTTCCAGATCAGCCGACCTCCTCCGCAACCTCCTGCGCAGCCTCCCGAAACGCCTCCAGCGTCTCGTCGATCACGTCCGGCGTGTGCGCTGTGGACACGAATCCGGCCTCGAAGGGGGATGGAGCGAGAAACACGCCTCGATCGAGACAGGCGCGGTGGAAGAGCCGGAACTTCTCGGTGTCCGCGCGCTGCGCATCTTCGAACCTGCGCACGGGCTGTCCGCTGAAGAACACTCCCCACATGGATCCCACGGAATTCGCCCTGGCGGCGATTCCGGCTTCTTCCAGAGCCCCTAGGAGGCCCTCTGCGAGGCGGCTTGCCGCAGCCTCGAGCCTGGGGAAGGGGTCGTGCGCCTCAAGGTAGCCGAGTTGGGCGTCGCCCGCTGCAGTGGCGAGGGGATTGCCCGACAGCGTGCCCGCCTGGTAGACGGGGCCTGATGGGGCCACCTGCTCCATGATGTCGCGGCGGCCCCCGAACGCACCCACGGGCAGACCTCCCCCGATCACCTTTCCGAGAGTGGTGAGGTCGGGCCGGACGTCGTATCGCTCCTGGGCTCCGCCCATCGAGACACGGAAGCCCGTCATGACCTCGTCGAACACGAGGAGGGCGCCGTAGTGCTCGGTGACCGAGCGGAGGCCCTGGAGGAAGCCGTCCACCGGCGCAATGAGACCCGAGTTTCCGACGACCGGCTCCACAAACACGCTCGAGATCTCGTCTCCACGAGCCTGGAACAGCTCCTCGACGGCCTCCAAGTGGTTGAAGGGCAGCACCGCCGTCTGGGATGCGGCCAGCTCCGGTACTCCCGCCGAGTTCGGAAGGCCGAGGGTGGCCACTCCGCTGCCCGCGGCCACCAGGAAGGCGTCGGCGTGGCCGTGGTAACACCCGGAGAACTTGAGCATGACATCCCGGCCGGTGGCAGCTCTGGCCAGGCGAAGCGCCGTCATGGTGGCCTCGGTCCCGCTGTTCACCAGACGCACCATCTCGACCCCGGGCACTAGGCGCACGATGCGCTCTGCCAACTCCACCTCGGCGCTCGTCGGAGCTCCGTACGACGTGCCCCGATCGAGCTGCTTCGCCACCGCTTCTCGGACGACGGGATGAGCGTGCCCCAGGATGAGCGGTCCCCAGCTCAGTACGTAATCTGCGTAGCGGCGGCCCTCTGTGTCGTAGAGGTAGGGGCCCTCGCCCCGCTCCACGAAGAACGGAGTGCTTCCGACCGAGCGGAAGGATCGGACCGGAGAGTTCACTCCACCCGGGATCAACTCTTGGGCGCGGCGCCAGAGGGTCTCGGATTCGCCGGTCATGACGGCAGCACGCGACCGATGAGGTCGTACTCCATGATGTCTTCGATCTCCACTGTGACGAACTCTCCCGGAACGAGCCGCGGGTCCGGGTAGAGGTGGGTGACGCCGTCGACGTCGATGGCCTGCCCGATCGTGCGAGCGACGCCCACCGGTCGCCCGGCCGCTGCTTCACCGAGGGGCCCCGGGTCGTCCACGACATCGTCGATCAGCGCCTGGATCCGGCATCCAACGAGCTCCGCGTTGCGCTCGGCGGAGATCATGCGCTGCAGGTCCATCAGCTCCTCCAACCTCTCGCGCATGAGGGACTCGGGCACCTGATCGGGCATCTCGGCAGCGGGCGTGCCCTCCTCGATAGAGTACGTGAACGCTCCGACCCGCTCGAAGCGAAGCTCCTCCAGAAGATCCAACATCTCGCGAAAGTCACCTTCGGTCTCCCCGGGGAATCCGACGATCACCGTGGTCCGAAGGGTGAGGTCGGGGATCGCGTCGCGGAGCCAGGCCACGCGCTCCCGGATCACCGCCTGGCGCTCCGGCCTCCTCATCGCCTCCAGGACACGGTCGCTGCCGTGCTGGAGCGGCATGTCCAAGTACGGGAGGATGGCCGCCCGGCCAGCCATCAGCTCCACGACCTCGCGTGTGATCCCCGACGGATACATGTAGAAGAGCCGGTACCAGGGCACGTCGGTCTCACGCGTCAGAGCCCGAAGGAGATCGGGGAGAAGCGGCGACGATCGGTCCTTCCGCCAGAGGTCGCGCCCATACCAGGTGGTGTCCTGCGAGATGATGTTGAGTTCCCGTACGCCCTGGCGGCCGAGGGCCTGGGCTTCCGTGATCAAGTCGTCGAGGGGCGCTGACCGATGCAGCCCCCGAAAGCTCGGAATGGCGCAAAACGCGCACGTGTGGTCGCACCCTTCACTGATCTTCAGGAACGACGTGTGGGGCGTCTCGGTCGATAGGACCCTCAGTGGCCACTCCATGTTCGGAACGGCCCGGAGCGCCTCGGAGAGGATCCCGCGATCCCGAAGCTCCCCTACGAGGGAACCCATCTCCGTGAGACCGAGGAAGAGATCCACCTCGGGGACCTCGGCTTGGAGCTCCGCCTTGTAGCGCTGGACCATGCACCCCACAGCCACCACCGCCCCGACGACGCCCTCCTCCTTGAGCTGACATGCCTCGAGAATCGTCTCGATGGACTGCTCCTTGGCCGCCTCGATGAACCCGCAGGTGTTGACGACTACGACGTCCGCACCGTCCACGTCCGACGACACCTGGGCGCCGCTTCGAACCAGAGCCGCCATCATCTTCTCGGAGTCGACCGTGTTCTTGTCGCACCCCAGGGTCACCAAGCCGATGCGCGGCCCACCGTGCGGGCCTACGGGCCCAAAGTCCATCCGTACGGCCTGGACGTCCCGAGCCACATCGGCTCGGATCGGCTCGGGCGCCAGCGGAAAGACGGGAAGCTTTCTTGTTCTCATCGGGTCATTACCCGTGCCCCGGGCGGCGGCACGAAGCGGAACTCCTCGTCGGGCACGTCGATGTCCACGCGGATCTCGGTAAGGCGTACGCGACGGATGGACTCGTTGACGTCGTGGACGTCCACGCCCGTGATCAGGTCGCTCTCGCTGTCGATCCAGACGATCGCCGCGCGAAACCCCACCCCTTCCTTCGCCGTGAGCGAAAGCTTGTGGGCACGCCTCCCGTCGACCTCCTCCATCCCCTCGTAGGTGGCCCCAAAGCGGTGACGCGGGTTTTCGAGGAGGTTCTTGTAGAAGTTGAAGCGACCTTCGGCGCCCGCGGCGGAAAAGCGCATCACCTGCTTGGGGTCCATGCTCGGATAGAAGGTCCAGAGGAACTCTCCGTCCACAACCACCAAGTCCCCTTCGGGGTCGCTGAACCGCATCGAGAACTCGGCAGGCTGGCGCCGGCAGAGCCTTCCCTCGCCGGTCCGGGTCTCTCCGAGAAGCGTGACCTCGATCTCCTGGTGGAATCGAGCGCAAAGCGTCGATAGGGCCTGGTAGCGCTCGTCCGCGGACTCCAGGACCTCGTAGGCCCGCTCGTCCTGCCCGGCGAGACCCGATGGGGACACTGCCACGATTCCGGCCAGGACCAGCACCGCCGGGTCGGCCGGACGCCCCGGGCATCGGGGGGAACGGTGAAGACATGGGAAGAGGGGCCCGATCATGAGCCGACCATACCCGCCCCGCCTCGGCGCCGTTCCTGCGAGCCTCTGTGCGAAGAGGCCGCCACTACCCGGTCAACGCGCTGGCGAGTTTGCTCCCCCGGAAGCGCACCGTCCGGAACCTGAACACTAGATTCCCTGATCGGAGCAGATGGCTTGGAACTCGTCCGGGCCGACGAGGACCTCCCGTGCCTTGGAGCCTTCCGACGGCCCCAGGATGCCCGCGTCGTGGAGCTGATCCACGATCCGGGCGGCACGGCCGTAGCCGATCTTCAGGCGGCGTTGGAGGAGCGACGTGGAGCCCTGCTCCTGCTGGATGCACAGCTCGGCTGCCGCGCGAAAGAGCTCGTCCCACTCCGACGGTCCGTCCCCCGCGGAGGCGGCCTCCGCGGCTTCCTCCAACTCGTGCGTCCGGATCTGCTCCAGAATGTCTTCCTCGTACTCCGCGTCGGACGCCTGGTACGCCTGCTCGCGGAGCTCGGTCTGCTCTTGGTACCAAGCCATCATGCGGTCGGTCTCGGGCGTGGAGATGTACGCTCCCTGAACCCGCACCGGCTCGTTGCTTCCGGGCGGTAGGAAGAGCATGTCGCCGTTGCCGAGCAGGGCATCCGCGCCGTTCTGGTCGAGGATCGTCCGCGAGTCAGTCTTCGAAGCCACGCGGAAAGCGATGCGCGACGGGAAGTTCGCCTTGATCAGCCCGGTGATGACGTTTACGCTCGGCCGCTGGGTCGCTACGATGAGGTGGATCCCGATGGCTCGCGCCTTCTGGGCGAGGGTCGTGAGCGGCTTCTCTACCTCGCTCTGCACGGTCATCATGAGGTCGGCTAGCTCGTCGACCACCACCACCACGTAAGGGAGCACACCCTCCCCGTAGATCCATCGGTTCGGGTCGTCCTCGGCTCCCCGGGGCTCGACGCGCCGGATCGTCGCACCCTCCCTTATTCGCTCGTTGAACTCGTCGATCGAGCGCGCGCCGTTCGTGCTGAAGAGACTGTAGCGGCGCTCCATCTCCAGCACGGCCCACTTGAGAAGCCCTGATGCATCCCGGGGATCGGTCACGACCTTGTGGCGCAGATGCGGGAGCATCTTGTAGGTGGAAAGCTCCACCATCTTGGGGTCAACCATGAGCAGCCGGAGCGTCTCGGGCGTGTGCCGATAGACGAGGCTAGTGATAATGGCGTTGATGCAAATCGACTTCCCAGATCCGGTCGCACCCGCGATGAGGACGTGCGGCATCTTCCGCAGATCCGCCACGTAGGGCCTTCCGTTGAGGTCCCTGCCCAGCGCTAGGGGTAGCTCGGCCTTGCTCTTCAGGTAGGCGGGAGACTCAAGGATCTCGCGGAGGCGGACCACCTCGGGCTCGGGGTTGGGGATCTCAACGCCTACAGCTCCCTTGCCGGGGATGGGAGCCACGATCCGGATGCTCTTGGCCTTCATCGCCAGGGCGAGATCGGCGTCGAGACTGGCGATCTTGTTGACCTTGACGCCCGGCGCCGGGATCACCTCGTACTGCGTGACCACCGGCCCTGTGGTGCGACCCCCGATCTCACTCTCGACGCTGAAGGTGCGGAGCTTCTCGATCAGGACTTCTCCCAGGGCGTCCAACTCCCGCTCTATGTCGACCCGATCCCGGTCGTCCACCGTCGTCATAAACTCCATGGGGGGAAGCCCGGTCTCGCTGAGCTCCCCCTTCGAGAGGGAGTCCGGCAGGCCGTCAGGGGAGCCCGCGTCGAGTCCGTCGTCTCCCTCCGCTTCCGCACTGGACGCGCCGGCACCGTCGCCATCCACATCGGGCTCAAGTGCTGTGTCCGCAGCCGACCCGTCCACTCCTGTTGCGGAACCCGCGTCTCGGGCGCTCTCTTCCTCGGCAGCTCCCATGCCCTCCAGGAGCTCCATCGGTGGCGTCTTCTCCAGGTCCAGGCGTGCACGCGCGTGCGTGGCCCATCGTGCCTTGAGGTCCACGCCCCACGACACGAGCGCGCCAGTACCCCGCACCATGCCCCGGGCCAGAGCACGAAGCGGGTTCCATCCGAGCGCGCCCACACACAGCACCACGAGGAGCAGGCCGAGGAGGAGCACGGCTCCGAAGAGACCTAGGGCGGTAGCGAGAGGCGGGCCTGCGAAGGCTCCCCAACCCCCTGCCATCTCGTCTTGGCCCGACACCTGCAGGCCGACCGGAAGGATGAGCACGAGGCCCGAGACCAGAATGGCGAGGCGGGCCGTCCATCCTGCAGACAGCCAGTCGCCAGCCCTTAGGCCCGAGATCACGAGCAGGATTGGAACGAAGAATGCGCTTCCTCCGAGCAGGCCCTTCAGGCCGCGCTGCGTCGTGGCTCCGACGAGGCCCATCATGTTCCCGGACGGGAACCACGCGGCCAGACGCGGGCCGAACACCGCCACCGGAATCAGGGCGGCCAGAAGGAAGAGCGCGAGTGCCAAGAGCCCGGCCGCAAGGATGTCCCGCTGCTGCTCTCGCGACAGCATCAGCGGCGCACCTTCGAGGCCTTGGAGCTCGTCGGCGGAACGCGGATCACGCGATCCTCCATCTCTGGAGCCACCCGATACCGGTCCAGCTGGGCGCAGTGCTTGAGGTCGTCACGCAGGCCGATCTCGATGAGGCACCGTCCGGCCCTCGTCCTGGCGAGAAACGCGCCGGATCGAGCCGATACGTGAGCTCAAGAGCTGCCGATCCGGCGTCGTTGAGCTCCATCTCGGGATGCCGATCACACAGGCGCCTGATCAGGGCGCCGGCGCACAGCGCGTCCTCCGCGGCGAACGTCCCCCCTCTCCTGGCGCACACCACCACCAACTCCTCGCCGCCCGCAACCGCGTCCACCACGGCGTCGAGATTCAGAAAGCAACAAACCAGCACACGATCGGCGTCCTCGGCCATCCGCAAGACATCGATCACCACGACGGCCCGTTCTACCATGTCGAGCGCCGCGAGCTCTCCGGCCTGGAAGTAGACGTCGATCTTCATCACGGGCTCGATCGTTGGCTCAGGAACCGATCGACGAATCCGGTGTCGACTTTGCCCGTGACGAATCGCGGGTCCCGGGTGATCTCGGACAGGAACGGGATCGTGGTCGTGATTCCCTCGATGACAAAGGACTCGAGGACGTGCTGGGAACGCGCGATGGCTTCGTCACGGTCGTTCCCGTGGACGATCAGCTTGGCGAGCAAGGAGTCGTAGTACGGCGGTACCTGATATCCGCTGTAGAGGTGTGTGTCAAGCCTCACCCCGGGCCCTCCCGGAGGGTGGAACGTGACGATCGGACCCGGTGACGGAGCGAAGTTGCGCTCAGCGTCCTCCGCGTTCACCCGGAACTCGATCGCGTGCCCACGTAGATCGACGGATTCGGACGGGAACGACAGCGGCTCGCCCACCGCGACCCGGATCTGCTCCTTCACTAGATCCAGCCCGGTCGTGACCTCGGTGACGGGATGCTCTACTTGGATGCGGGTGTTCATCTCGATGAAGTAATACGAGCCGTCGGCGTCCAAGAGGAACTCCACGGTCCCGGCCCCCACATAGTCGATCCCCCTCGCCACCCTCACGGCGGTGTCGCCCATCTCCTCGCGCATCTCGGGAGTCAGCGCCGACGAGGGCGCTTCTTCGATGAGCTTCTGATGCCGGCGCTGGATGGAGCAGTCGCGCTCCCCGAGGTGGACAACCCGTCCCTGGCGGTCTCCGAACACCTGAAACTCGATGTGGCGTGGATGGGCGATGCACTTCTCAAGGTAGACTTCGTCGTTACCGAATGCGGCCTTGCCCTCGGTCTGGGCGGCCTGGAGAAGGCGTCCGAAACTCGAGGCATCGGGCGCGGTGCGCATGCCCTTCCCCCCTCCCCCCGCAGAAGCCTTGATCATGACGGGGAAGCCGATCTCGTCGGCGACGCGCGCGGCCTCGGCCGCATCGGATACCACACCGTCCGAGCCGGGCACGGTGGGAACGCCGAGCTCCTGCATGGTGCGACGTGCCGTCGCCTTGTTTCCCATGGACCGGATCTGGCCGGGGGTGGGGCCGATGAAGACGATCTCGGAGCGATCGCAGATCTCGCTGAACTCGGCGTTCTCCGCGAGGAATCCGTACCCCGGATGGATGGCCTCCGCGCCGGTCACTTCGGCGGCCGAGATGATGCGCGGAACGTTGAGGTAGCTCTGAGCGGCCGGAGCAGGTCCGATGCAGACGTCCTCGTCCGCGAAGCGCACGTGGAGCGACTCCCGATCCGCTTCGGAGTACACCGCCACCGTCTTCACACCGAGCTCGTGGCAAGCCCGGATGATTCGGACAGCAATCTCCCCGCGGTTGGCGATCAGGACCTTCTTGAACACGTCAGCTCACCCTCGGCAGACGCGCGCAGCTCGGTCCCAAACCGTAGCAGATCTGGTCACCATTTGCGGAAAGGTGGAGGTGAAGAAGAAACCGTCAAGGTGGGCTGAGGCGGAAGAGCACTTGGCCGAACTCCACCGGATCCGCGTCCTCGACACAGATCTCCTGGATCACTCCGGACACCTCCGATTCCAGCTCGTTCATGAGCTTCATGGCTTCGATGATGCAGAGTGTGTCGCCCGGGCCCACGCGCGCGCCGACCTCGGCATAGGGCGGGGCGTCCGGCGCAGGTGCCCGATAGAACGTGCCCACCATGGGAGACTTGATCTCGAGGAGGTCCGACGCCGTTGGTGCGGGCTCGGGCGGAGAGCTCGTGCCGGTGGCGGGGGCCGTGTCGACGGGAAGGGGCGGTGTCGCCTGGTTCATCGACGATGCCACCGCGACGGCGGCCGCGGGCGTCTTGACCAGCTTGACGCGCGTGCCGCCGCGCTCGAGCTCCACCGAGTCGAGGCCGCTGGCGTCGAGGGCCTCGATGAGGCTCTGAAGGAAGTCCAGATCGATCATGAGGACACCCGCGTCAGGTACTTGTCCTCGCGTCGGTCGACCTTGAGCACGTCCCCCTCTTCGACGAAGAGCGGCACCTGGATCACCGCTCCTGTCTCCAGCGTAGCGGGCTTCGTGCCGCCCTGGGCCGTGTCGCCCTTCACCCCCGGATCCGTTTGCACAACCGCCAGCTTGACGAACTGGGGAAGCTCCACGCTGATCACGTTGCCGTCGTACACGAGCCCCTCGCACTCCATGTTCTCCTTCAGATACTTCCGCTGCTCCTCGCCCAGGAGGTCTCCTGAAACGGGGATCATCTCGTACGACTGGTCCATGAAGTGATAGAGCTGGCCGTCGGTGTAGCTGTAGGTCACGGGCCGACGCTCTAGGCGCACGTCGTTCACCTTCTCGCCCGCTCGATACGTCTTGTCGACCACGGCCCCGGTCAGGACGTTCTTGAGCTTGGTCCGCACGAACGCTCCGCCCTTGCCGGGCTTCACGTGCTGAAAGTACGTGATCGCCCAGAGCTGTCCGTCGATGTTCAACACCATGCCGTTGCGGAAATCAGCAGTCGAAGCCATGCACCTAGTCAGTCGCTGGAGGCCGCCCCGAGGCTACCGGTCGGCGATGTGGGCCACGAGGCCCCTGAGCGCAAGAAGATAGCTTTGAGAGCCAAAACCAAGAACCGCGCCGAGGGCCACGGGCGCAAGGAAGGAATGGCGGCGGAATCTCTCGCGTGCGGCCGTGTTTGAGAGGTGAACCTCCACGAAGGGCAATCCCACGCCCACGAGGCCGTCTCGCAGGGCGACGCTCGTGTGGGTCAGGGCGCCCGGATTCACGAGGAATCCCTGGACGCGGCCGGCGGCCTCCTCAAGGTAATCCAGGATCTCCGCTTCGGAGTTGGACTGGAAGGTCTCGACCTCCACCCCCAACTCCCCACCGAGCGAGCGGAGGGCGGCGTTGATGTCGCCCAGCGTGTTCGTGCCGTAGACCTCGGGCTCCCGCCGTCCGAGGAGGCGGAGGTTGGGTCCGTGGATGACGGCGATTCGCACGGCGCTTAGAGCCCCTCTCTACAGCTCGTTCAACCAGGGAAACGGGTCGTCGGCCTCTTCGTGGGCCGGTCCGTCTGGTGCAAGCGATTCAATGGTCACGACAGGACGGTCGTCCCGGGCGGCGTCCCGCGCCTCTTCCGTCACGACAGCACTCAGGGGACCAGGCTCGGAAGGGGGCTCCATCTCGACCGCCGCAGGGCCGGGCGCGAGCTCCGCAATCGGGACGACGTCCGACTCGAGCTCGACCGCTCCGGCCGGGTCCCGCGCCAAAGGCTCGATGTACTCGAAGTACAGGACGGGGCGAGGGTCCGAGGGCGGCGTCTCCGACGCCTCGTCGGTCACGAGCGCCGGGTTCGGAGCGAGCGATTCGATGGGTACGACGGGCCGATCCGGAGCGGGCTCGGCGGGCTCCAGAGGCGCAACGGGCCGCCCCGCGACCGGGGACGGGCCAAGGTCAATACCGTTTGTTAACTCGGCCACCCGATGGAGGTAGATCGTGTTGACCGGATCGTCGACCAACAGCTTCCGGTAGATCTCCACCGCCCTGTCTACGGCGCCCTGCTTCGCGTACAGCTCCCCCAGGGTCTGCGTGCAGATCTCTTCGCCCGCCTCAACCTCAGGCTCGTCAAGTACGACGGCGGCCGGAGGGTCGTCCTCAACCGAGGGTTGTTCCACGGCGCCCTCGGCCGAGGGCTGCTCGATGAGGGCTTTAGCCTGCGCGGGGACCTCCGCCGCATCGGGTGCCTCGGGGGCGTCGGGGGCGAGCTTCGAGATGGGAACCGGCTTCTCCGGTACGTCGGGAGCAAGGGCCGCGATCGCGACGGGGGCGGGAAGCGCTTCGGCCACGACCGGCTCCCCGGCCTCCCCCGCCTGGAGCTTCGCGGCCGCCGCCGGCCCGACCGGCACTACGGGGGAGGCGGGCGTCTCGGTGGCCTCGGCTCCTCCGCGCGCAGGCCCCGCCGCCACTTCGGCTTCGAGGGACTCCCGCACGGCGGCCAACTCCGGATCGTCGGGCTCAAGCTCGGCCAGCCTGTCCACGTACGCAAGGCGCTGGCGGGCATCCTCGACGGACTCGGCGAGAGCGCGCAGAGCCACTCGGTTCTCGGCGTCCAGCTCGAGGACTCGCTCAAACGATCGGATCGCGTTGGCACCCTCGTGCCGATCCCCGTGGAGCCACCCCCCCACTACGTGGGCAGAGGCGAAGTCGGGGTGGACCGCGAGGCCCTCCTGAAGCACCTCGAGCGCCCGGTCCAGCTCACCCGATCGGCGGTGCGTGTCGGCCAGAGGCACGAAAGCGCGGCCGGTCGGATCCATCTCGGAGAGGTAGAGCTCCCGGAGGCGATCGATCTGCTGATTCAGCGGTTCGGGCACGGCCTAGTCCGTTCGACGTATGCCCCTATCAGGCCTCGAGAATTGGGAAAAACACGGGGCTGATCCGGAGGTGGCGTGGACGCACGGAAGATACTGATTTCGCCAAAAACGTGTCAACGAAGGAGCTTGAGGGCCCCCCGGGGGTCCCGTTACTCTTTAGGGTTCCCCGCGTATGAAGAAGGATCGGGTTTCTGCACCGCCGCACGCGCCGAGGAGTAGCGGGTTATGATGCGTCAGATGAGGGAGAACACGAAGTGGATCATGCTGATTACGGCATTGGCCTTTGTGGGCCTCATGGTGTTCCAGTGGGGCATGGACATCACGGGGAGAAGCGGACTTTCCGTCGGCGAGATCGGCAGCGTGAACGGAGTGCCCGTAAGCTACGACGAGTACAACTTCACCTACAGCCGGCTCTTCGATCAGATCCAGGACTCGCAGGAGGATCCGGTCACGAGCCAGCAGATCAGCGACATCGAGGACGCGGCTTGGAGCGAGGTGGTGAATCAGGCCCTCATCCGGCAAGAGCTGCAGAGGCGCGGCATCGCGGTGACGGACGAAGAGATTCGCGACGCCGCTCGCTTCAGCCCGCCTCCCGAGCTCCTTACCAGCCCTGCGTTCCAGACCGACGGCGCCTTCGACATCCAGAAGTATCAGGCCTTCATCTCGTCGCCCACGGTGGACGAGCAGATCTTGCTCCAGCTCGAGGCCTACTACCGGGAGATCATCCCGCGGAGCAAGCTCCTGAGGCAACTCTCGTCGGACCTCTACATCACCGACGCCGAGCTCTGGCAGGAGTACAGGGATCGCAACGAGCGGATCGCGGTACGCTACATCGCCCTCAATCCGTCCCAGCGTATCGCGGATTCTCTCGTGGCCGTCTCAGGAGACGAGGTGCGGGACTACTACGACGAGCACCGCGACGACTTTGCGATTCCGGCTCAGGCCTCGGTCAGGGTAGTAGTCCTGGACAAGACGCCGACGGCCGCCGACACCGCCGCTGCCGCGGAGGCGGCGGCGGAGATCCGCCAGGAGATCGCCGACGGAGTGGAGTTCGACGAGATCCTGGCTCGGCCGCGAGTCTCCACCGGATCAGGCGATCTCGGATGGTTCACCGAGGAACGGATGGTCCCCGAGTTCTTTGCGCCGGCCTTCGCCGCCGCGAGGGGGGAGATCACCGAGCCGGTGAGAACTTCGTTCGGCTACCATATCATCGAGGTACAGGACAAGGCGGCCGACAGTGTGCAGGCCCGCCACCTCCTGGTTCCCTTCGAGCGCACCGACGAGTCGGAGCTCGAGCTCCTCACTCTGGCGGACTCCCTGGAGGGGCTCGGCGAGTCCAGGTCCCTGGCAGAGACCGCCGAGATCCTGGGGCTTCAGGTCGAGAACGCCGCACTCAGTACGGACTTCGCCTTCGTCGCCGGGGCCGGTCAGGTGGGCGAGGGCGCGGACTGGACTTTCCAGGAAGCTCTAGCCGGCGACGTAAGCCCCGTCTTCGAGACGAGACAAGCCTTCTACATGCTCGAGCTCGTCGAGACGCGTGATGCCGGCTTCATCTCCTTGGAAGATGCCAGGGCGTCGATCGAGCAGGAGCTTCGGGCCCTCAAGAAGCTCGACATGGCCGAGGCGGAGGGTGAGGAGGTCGTCGCCGAGATCCGTGGCGGCGCCGCGTTGGACAACGTCGCGGAGCTCCGGAGTCTCGAAGTCACCGACGCCGGTCCCTTCGCGCGCGTGGACTTCGTCCCGGGCCTCGGTCGGCTGAACGCCGCCTTGGGAGCCGGATTCGGCCTCTATCAAGGACAGGTCAGCGACGTCGTGGCTGCGAACAACAACGCCTTCATCATCGAGCTCGTCGACTACATCGCCGCCGACACCGCGCTCTTCGAGGAGGAGAAGGAGGCCCTGCGCGCGCAAATCGTGGCAGGCGTACAACAGACGCGGCTACAGGACTGGCTCCAGGGCCTTGAGGCCGTGGCTCGCATCGTGGACCGGAGGGACGAGGTGCTGGACGTCGACCCCGATCAGCAGCCACAGATCCCGTTGGTCTTCTAGGGGCCGCCCCCACCGAGAAGGACTCAAACGAACAGGCGGCGGCCAGCTCTCTTGGCGGCTTCTCCGCCGCTTCCTCTTCAAGGGGCTTCCGGTGCAGGCTCCTGGAAGATCGATCCAAGAAGACCGCCTCCTACGGGCCACCCGGTGCCTGGCTCTCGTACTGGTCCACATCGGACGACTCGGAGCCATCGTACTGATCCCCGTTCGACGTGGTCAGCTTCCGCGGCTCCTCGTCCTCGACGCTCGCTGAGGTCGAGGACGTCACCGATTCCTTCGCTTGAGGTGGAGCCTGGACTTCCCGTTCGATCTCTCGAATCGAGCCCTTGAACTCCCGAATGCCCTTCCCCAGGGATGATCCGATCTCCGGAAGTCGCTTGGCCCCGAAGAGGAGGAGGACGACCAGGAAGATGAGCAGCATCTCCCACATGCCGAGTCCGCCAAGTCCCATGATATCAACCTCCGTTCACGAGTCCGTCCCGACCTTTGCCTCAGATCCAGGATCGGACGACAAAAGCAACGATCGAGATGCCGACGAGCGTCAGCACGTTCAGGCTCACTGTCAGCGGCCCGACCGTGAGCGCAACAGCCACCAGATCGACGGACAGCGGCCCGATGGACGCTTCCACCGCAGTGGTGAGAAACGACTTGGCTGCGCTCGCGGGAAGAAACAGCTCGGACAGCTTGGTGGACAGCCCCCCAAGCAGGAGCCCGAGGACCCCGGTCCAAGCCAATCGCTTTGCGTTCCGCCGATGCGTATCAACTAACATACGGTCCGCCGGCGCGTCTGGTTCCCATACTCACGAAACACGGATCGTCGGAGCTCCTCCGTCATCAGCGGTCGCGGCCGACCGCATAGGCTACAGCTCTCCGGAGTGCCTCGACGGCAAGATCTTCGGGGAGATCGAGGAGGGCCCGCTCAGCACGCTCAGCGTAGAGGTCAGCTTGGCCCCTCGCGTAGTGAATTCCGCCACGGTCGTGCACGATCCCGACGACGCGCTGGATTTCCTCGTCGGAAGGCTCGACCCGGGTGAAGAAGTCGCGTATCTCGGCCATCTCGGCGTCCGACGCGTTGGCCAGGGCGCCGACGAGGGGCAGGGTGACCTTCCGCTCTCTCAGGTCGTGTCCCGAGGGCTTCCCGGTAACCGCTTCCGAGCCGGTGTAGTCGAGAAGGTCGTCGGCGATTTGGAACGCCATCCCGAGATTGTGCCCGAAGAGGCCGAGCGTCCGCCGGTATTCGCGGACTCCGTCCAACGCCCCCATCTCGCACGCAGCCGACATGAGTGACGCGGTCTTCGCTGCGATGAGTCGGTAGTAGTCTTCTTCCGTGAATTCGAGGGTGTCGTAGGAGGTCAGCTGACGCATCTCCCCGACGCTCATCTCATTGGCGGCATCGGCGAGAACGGCCAACGAGTCGAGCTTGCCGAGCTTCGTGAGCTCGCTGATCGAGCGGCTATATAGATAATCGCCCATGATGATGGCGATCTGGTGGGTCCACAGGGCGTTGACGGTGGGGAGGCCGCGGCGCAGGACGCTGTGATCCACGGCGTCGTCGTGGACCAGCGTCGCCAGGTGGACCAATTCGACCACGGCCCCGAGCGTGACCGCGTGGTCAGAGGGCTTTCGCCCGACTTGGTTGGCTAATAGCAGGAGCGTGGGTCGGAAGAGCTTTCCCCTCATCAAGAGGAGGTACTCGTTGACCTCCTCGATCATGTCGAAGTCCGAAATGATGATCCGCTTCAGCTCTTCCTGCACGGCCTCGAGACGGTCCCCTACGAGGGACTGCACGGCGGAAAGGCCCGGGGGAGCCTCTCTCAGGAGCGAGCTCGGGCCGGCATTCATCAGCGCACGGCCGGGTTCGACATTGCCATTGATCAGGATTCGGCGGGTCTACGAGGGGAACGAGTACGGCGGGCCGCGTGCGGAGCGTCGAGGGCCCAGAGCGTAGGCGCCGCGACGACGTGATGCCCTAGTGGTCTCATGGGGTGGCCGTTCCTCCCCGCCGTAGCCTGGCCCTGCTACGAGTCGTCGTCATTCCTACTCCGAGCCTCCCACGACCTTGTACGCGACTCCCTTTGCTCCTTGCGGAGCTTTCTCTCATCCCGGAGGGCCCGCACGTGCTCGGCAACGCCCCGGCATGGTCTTTGCCGCCAGGGCCTCGGTGCGGGGCACCGGGATGGAGCATTAATCTGCCTGCAACAGCCGGAAGCACAAGGGGATAGGCGCGGAAACCAACGCGCCGCCCCAACGGCCGATGCCACCGGGGGCGTCCCGAGAGATTCTCCCGCGAGGGAGGCCCGGTCAGCGGCTCGCCAACAGCGGATTCCCTGCCTGGAGCTGGTACGCCCAGTCGAAAATCATGAGCTCCGCCCCCGTCTGATCCGTCCCCAGCAGCGCAACCCGCACGGCCCCGTAGTGGATCTGGCCGCCGTCGCCCACCACTCGGAGCATATAGGTGAGCTCCGGCTCCAGGAACACCTCATCACGCGCATAACCCGAGGTCGGAGCCACCGTCCAATCTTGGCACTGGACATCGGCGGCCACCGAGCACTTGAGCGCCGTGGTAGAGGCACCCTGGGGGAAGGCCTCCGCGTTGGGCCCGGGCGCGAGCCGCCAACCCCGCGCGTCCGTTTCCAGGCGGAAGTGCCTCGCCGGCGACGAGCCCGACACGATGCGGTCTTCCTCTTCCGACTCGGCGAAGCGGAAGCCCGAACGGGCAGCGTTGTCCGCAAAGGCAAAGATCAGCTCACCCCGGAAGTCAGGCCTGGGGGTGCCGGTGTGCTCGAGGCTCTCCAGGCTTTCATGCCCGTGGATGTCGACGGACGATACGACGTACGTGGACGAAATGCCGTTCGCCGCCAGCTCGTCCAGAAAACCCTCCGAGTCCGTCTCTCCCAGCATTGTCGAACCTTCGTCGGCCAGCAGGTACACGCGGTAGTGCGAGAAATCCCCGTCCGCGCGGGCGCTGTCGCTCCACCGGAGGTAGTTGGTGTTGTCGAGCGCGACCACCTGAAGGCCGGCCGGCACCGGCGGCGGAGCGAAGGACGGTACCCAGACCACGATCTCCGTGTCCGAGTCGGTCTCGGTGCCGGTGTCTGGATCCACCGCCGATACCAAGTACTCAACCTGGATCCTGCATGAGGGGAGTAGTATAGGGAAGAAAAACACCGTCTAAGGCCTTAGGTTGAGGGTACTTCGTCCAAGAAGGTTCCTCGCCACAAAAGGCACCCAGACGGTGCGCAACCATCGTATCTGTTCTCGGCCCCATGTACAAGGTGAAAGCTCCCCGCTACGGATTCGTCACAGCGCCCGGAATCTGACCGATGGAGGCGGGCTGATTCTGGTCCGGTATCTGTGGGACGGCATGGGCCTGGGCTCCTGGATCGACCGTCAGAGCGAAGGGCTTGCCGGCTTCTTCCGTCCCAGCCTGATGGTCGAGGTGTGGGTCGTCCTGCTGCTCTACGGTGGGCGCGTGCTCGACGATTTGCCGCTCCTGGACCGGCGCGGCATTCGACGCCTGTTCGGCTGGACTCGCCTGCCCGATCCCACCACGTTCGGACGCTGGTTGCGCCGCGCAGGTGAGCCGCTCGTGCCCCTCCTCGACGAACTCCTGTGGCACGTCGTGTGCCGGCGCTGGAGACTGGGGGGCGTGCCCCGGGCGCTGACCCTGATCCTCGACTCCACCGTCAGCGTACGCTACGGACTGAAGCAGGCGGGCGCCGAGCGGGGCTACAACCCACACAAGCCCGGCCGGCCGTCGCACCATCCGCTTCTGGCCTTCGTTCAGGAGACGGGAGACTGTATGGGCATCCGTTGGCGCCCGGGCAACGCCCCCACCGCTGCGGGGGCCGAGGCGTGGATCGCCGACTTGGTGGGGCGCCTGCGCTCCGTGGGGGTCGAGACCATCACCGTGCGTCTCGACAAGGGCTTCTTCAGCCGATCCATGGTACGGACCCTCGATGACCTCGATGTCCGTTTCCTGCTCAAGCTCCCTGCCCACCGCTGGCTTGCCGACCACCACCAGCCCTGGCGTCGCTCTCGCAAGGGTGAGCACATCTTCCCCGGTCATGAGCTCTGGACCACCTCCGGCTGTCTGTGGGGCGTCCGTCTTCTCTCGCTCCAGACACGGCGTCCGCTCCAAGGCCCAGACACCCTCACGCTCGACACCTACGAAGTCCCCCTGAGCGCTCACGTGCTCACCAACATCGAAGGCATCCACGCCCTCACCGCCTGGCGCCGCTACAACCACGGTGCGGTCGTCGAACAGAGGATCAAGGAACTCGGCCAGCTCGGAGCAGGGGCCACCGCCATCGATCACCTCGACGGCAATGCACTCCTGTGGGCTCTCGGAGCCATCGCCTACCAGCTCCTGCACACACTCAGGACCACCGCCCTCTCTGGAGCTTGGCGCACAGCTCAACCCAACCGCCTCCGGCTCTGGCTCCTCCGCTTGCCCGCCAAAGCTCACCCGCCACAGCCGCAAGCTCTACGTCCAGTTGCTCCGTGACGATCCCGCCAGACCCCATATCCTGCTCGCTCTCAGACGCCTCGCTTCCGGACTCCCGCCTCCTCTCCCAGCCTGACGACTCCCGCCCCCCCCTCCTCTAGGCCCTCTCCCCTCCAGTCGTCCTCCCCGTCTGTCCAACACCGCCCTGCCCACTCAATACCACAGATCCGAGCCGCCTCTTTTCCCTCCGGCAGCCCCCCATATCCCCGCCAACTTCCCCTCCGGTCCCATCCACACCCACAAGTCCCCTATTTCACCTCTCCCTGCAGGATCCGGGTTCACAGCTCACGGACTCCAGGATGTTCGTGTCCGTGTACACGCACGCGCCGTCGGAGCAGCTGGTTACTTCCGCGATTGGCAGGAACGATGGGTCCCCTGTGCGCCTGCCGTAGACACGGAAGGACTCTCCGTTCCACTCGGCCGACAGGACCCATTGAAGGGTGATCGCCCGATTGTAGTAGCCGCCATCGAGACCTTCGGGCGGCGCGGGGAAGTCGTCCAGCGGAACGAATACGGAGCCGTCGTTGTCGCATGCGCCCAACAGCAGAACTACCCCAACAGCTGCAGAGAACCGTTTCCACATGATTCATCTCCCTCACGCTTACCTCACGCTTACCTCAGGCCTGCCTCGGGCCGGATCCGGCGCCGGGTCTCTCGCGCATCCCGGCGATCCCCGCACAGGCTGCATTGCACGACCGGTACCAAAACGAAATGTCGCGTAGACTAAGGATCCTCTCCGCTCCTCGGGCCCTGAGCGTCCTCGGGAGAGGACAGATAGGGCAGCGCCCGAAGACACGAGCACGGCGATCCTTGTTTCCCGGAAGCTCGGTCCCAAGCGGTCGCGCACGCACCCGCGGGGGGCGTCAGAACCGGTTCTCCAGCTCCTGGTTCCGCTGGTTGTAGTCGAACTTCAGGTCACGGTTGTCGGTGAGGGATACCTGAAAGCGGAACGTCCAGTTGCCCGTGGCCGTCTGCATGAAGTCGAAGTTCGCGTCCCACCGGTGGAGGTCCCGGGTGAGCCGGATGCGGTGGTCAGTGAAGCTCGTGGTGTCGATGTCGTACGACGTGCCCCACGTAAGGCTCCACTTCTCGGTTGGACGGAGGCGCAAGCCGATCTGCAGGAGCTGGCTGGCCGGCAGGTTCTCGTCGCGGTTTCGGCGTAGCGAATAGCTGAGATTTGCCGACCACGTGCCGGCGGCCCCGCGGCTGCGCACCCCCCTCTCGGTGGGGGAGCGGGACCCGGGGACGATGGCTGACTCGTCGGTCACGCTCAGGTCGCCCAGCGCACTGAGGAGCGGATTGAGATCCGCAGGATCGTCCCCGAGCACAGGGATGGTGTCCGCGGGGGTCTCCTCCTCCTCGTCCTCTTCCCCGCGGCCTCCCAACAGCCGGCCAAGCGCTAGAAGCACCCCCGAGGTGTTGCTCATGGCAAAGGAGAAGTTGAGCTGCGACAGGAGCGGGGCGAAGCTGCGCTTGCCCTCCTCGTCGCGGTCGAACAGGTCATGCTCGACCGACACGGTCATGCCGCGAAGAAAGTCGGAGCCGATCTGATTTTGGAGCCGGGTGGTCGTGAAACCCTCCAGGAAGTCGTCCTCGTCTGAGGCTCGTACGAAGTCGTAGTTGACCACGCTCGTCCGGACGGCCAGCAGGTTCACGATCTGTGCGGCCGGGAGCCGGTTGGGCCCACCCTCCGCGTCCCGCTCCGCCCGGCGAAGCGCCAAGGCCTCCGCCTCCGCGGCGAGGGAGTCGGCCAGCACCTGCTGCAGGGAGTCGGAGAGGAAGGGATCTTCCGGGAAGCCGAATTCATCACGCTCCTCCTGGACCGGCTCCTCGGCCGTGTCTTCGGGGAGCTTCGCCTCGAACGTCTGGTTGAACCCGATGCTGAGCCGCTTTCGGGCCTTGGATTCCCGAGCTCCGAAGACGGTCTCTTGGACATCGGAAGGCAAGACCCCAGGTGCGTAGGAATAGGTGAACGAGGGGGACATCTTGTGACGGACCGCCTCGAAGCCGGCGAACCCCCCGTAAAAGCCATACATGTCGCTCTTGAGCCGCGCCCCGAACGAGATTCGCGTGGGGCCGGACGTGAAGCTCGCGGCCTCAGGGATGTCGTCGGAGCGCTTCATCGCCCCCGACATGCTCAGGTCCGGCGTCAGCGTCGTGGTGCCGATCAGCCGCTGCTGATAGCTGAGCGACATGTTCCATGTGGCGTCGGCTTCGCTCTTGTCGACGAAGCCGGTCGGCAGGGGCCCCAGCGTGTCGGCCTGGAACGCCACCAGGGCCGGCACGTCCAGCACGCTCGACCCCTTGAAGGAGAGGCTCTGAGCCCACGAGAGCGCGCCGAGGTTGAACGAGCTGCTTACGCTCCCCGACGTCCTGGTGGCGTCGGCCAATCGCTCGGAAAAGGAGTCCGTCTGGTCGGGCCGATCGGTGATGCTCCGGCTGTACCGGGCGCTTCCCGACCAAGTCAGGTTGTTGTAGAACCGGGCTCTGCTCTCGGGCGCAGGAAAGAGCGTAAGGGTCTTGAGGGATAGGTTGGCGGTGGGAAGCGTCATCTCCACCCGGTCGTCATTCAAGAACTGCCGGCTGTTGGCGCTCACCGAAAGCGTCCCCCAGTCGAAGCGCCGGTTCAGGCCGCCTTCGGAGTTGATGGATTGGGTTATCTCCCTCGGATCGAAGGAGTGCTCCCGCACAAATTGGGAGCTGGACGCCCACCTCGCCGACACACGGAACGAGGTTCGCTCGTCCATTTGCCAGTTGTGACCCGTATCGAGGGTGAACTCTCTCTTTCCGCTGGCCCTCCAGAAGCGCCGCACGTTCGCCCGTCCGTCCAAGAACTTCCGGGTGATCCTGTACCGCAATCCGCCTGTCACCGAGGTGAAGTGGTCGCTCCACCAGTCCATGGACACGGTAGCGTCTGCGTAGTCGTTGATAGCCCAGAAGAACCCGACGTTGGAGAGCCTTCGGGACTGGCCTCTCGACGTTCGCACTATGTCGTTCACCCCGAAGCGCAGGGGCAGGAGTCCGCTGCGTCGGCCCGTCTCCGTGCTCTGGAAGATGAAGGGCAGCCACAGCACCGGCACGTCCGCGAAGTTGAGCGTGACGTTGCGGGCCACGAGCCAGCTCCCTCCAATGGCCTTGAGCTCCCGTGCCGCGAAGTGATAGTGCGGCCTTTCCTCCTCGCACGAGGTGAAGTTGATTTCGTGGCCGAAGACCGTGTCCGGGAGGATCGACGGAAGGTTCCCGTGCATGATCCATGTAGCGCCCTCGGTCAGCTTGGTCTGAGCGTCGAAGGCGGATCCCCTCCCCTGCCTCAAGTCGTAGATGATGTTCGAACTCCGAACCGGTTCTTCGCCCGGTCGCTCCGTCACCGTCTCACCCGCCGTCCACACCAGCGAGTCGGCCATCGTGATCGTGTCGACCGCCGTGATCGACTCTCGCTCCCGGTCGAGCTGTGCCGGCGCCCCCTCGGCGCCGATGAGGATCAAGCGCTCGGCGGCAGCCTCGAAACGGGCCTGCTGGCCCTCATAGTGGACCGCGCTGTAGCCCGGGAGTGCGAGGAGCGCTTCCATGAAGTCGTCCGCCGCCGCCGAGGGACGGGTCGCGGGAGGCCGCCTGCCGCTCAGCGAGTCCCGGAACAAGGTAGAGTCCACGCCCGGGGGCTTCGCGAGCACCTGGAGTCGCTCGAGGATTCGGAGGCGGGCCGAGTCGACCTCCTCTTCCACGACCTGACCGGAGAGCGGAGCGGCCAGAGCCAGCCCGGCACACAAGGCGCAGGAGACGATGAGCCGACGAGCGAGGCGACCGGCGGGTCGTGCCTCGAGCATCATCCTGCCTCGACCACTCCCTCCGGCGGTGGACCGCCAATGTGCTGCTCTTCCCGGCGACGGTAGATCAGGACCGAGAGGAGGATGCTGAATTCGTAGAGCAGCACGAGGGGAGCCATCATAAGGATCGTCACCGTGACCACGTCTCCGGGGCTCAAGAAGCTGGCCAACACCGTGATCAGGACGATGGCGTGGCGCCGCTTGGCTCTCAGGAACGCGGGCGTCACCAGACCCAGAGCCGAGAAGATCATGACCACCACGGGCAACTCGAAGAGTATGCCGAAGGCCAACAGCAGCTTGGTCACGAAGCCCAGGTAAGGGCCGGCCTGCAGAATCGGGTCCCAGTACTCTTCACCGAAGAAGAGGAGGAAGCGCAGCGTCACCGGGAGCGCGACCAGGTAGGACATGAGTACGCCAGCCGCGAAGAGCACGAGGCCCAAGTAGAGCGACGGAATGATGGCCTTCTTCTCGTGACGTTCGAGTGCCGGGGACAGGAACGCCCAGACGTGGTAGACGATGATGGGAAAAACCAGGATGATCCCCAGGAGGATGCCGATCTTCAGGATGAGGAAGAAGGGCTCGGTGGGGGAGAAGAAGTTGAGCTTCTCCCCCTCCCCCATCACCTCCTCGAGCGGTGCCAGGAGGATTTCGAGGACCCCAAACTGGAGCACCAGCACGAGGCCCACGACGCTCCCCAGCACGATGGCCACGAGGCTCCACAGGATCCGCCACCGGAGCTCCTCCAAGTGGTCGAGAAAGGGCATTTCGCCCCGCGGATTTCGGGCTCGGTTGAACATTTCGTGTGTTCGCACGCGGGAGGCGATCCCGGACGGGGTCAGAGCGGGAGCTCTTCCTGATTCCGCCGCCGGGCCCTGCGCGCCTCCTGCGCGTTCAGGTCGTGGACAACCTCTTGGAACTCACCGATGTCCTGGAAGTTCCGGTACACGGAGGCGAATCGCACGTAGGCGACGCGGTCGAGTGGAGCAAGTCGCTCCATGACCATTTCACCGATGCGCGACGCGGGGACCTCCGACCTGAGCTGGCGGGTCAGGGCATCCTCGATGTCGTCGACGAGGGCATCGATGTCGCTCTGGGTAACCGGGCGCTTGGCGCAGGCGATCGAGATGCTCCGGAACAACTTCGTCCGGTGGAACTCCTCGGTGCGGCCGTCGTGCTTCAAGACGAGCAACGGACGCTCCTCCACGTGCTCGTACGTGGTGAAGCGCGCTCCACACACCGCACACTCCCGGCGGCGCCGTACGGCACGCCCCCCGCGGCTGCCGCGTGTGTCCACGACCCGGTTCTCGGTCGCGTCGCACTCAGGGCAGCGCATCAGCGAACCTCCGCCGCGCCGCGGCTTAGCGGATGTCCTGCAGCAGATCCCGGGCCAGGTCCGCCGCGCCGCTGTCAGGGTAGGTGTTGACCACCGTTTCCAGGTATCGAACCGCCTCCTCCACGTTCTCCCGGAGGGCGTAGATGGCCCCGGTGCGGTACAGCGCCTGAGGAACACGGTCATCGGCGGGGTGGAGCTCGGCGATGCGAAGGAAGGCCTCGATCGCTTCATCCAGCCGGTTCTCTTGCTCGAAGACGTCGCCGAGGAAGAACTGAGCCGAGGGAGCGAGGCGATGGTCTGGATAGTACGCAAGGAAGCTCTCGAAGGCCCTTTGGGCCGTGGCCAGGGAGCCCCGGTTGAGCTGCGCGATGGCCGCCTCGTACGTATCTTCCGCTGCGGCCGGGTTAGCTCCTGCCACCTCCGGTCTCGGAACGTCCACCGAATCCGGCTCACCCCGCCGGAGCACGGGGGCGACCCGAGCCTGCTGGGCGTCGATACGGTTGGAGAGGAGCGTGACCTCACGCTGGACCTCCCCCGTCAGAGCCATCAGGCGCGAGAGCTGATCCTGCATGTCCCGAAGCTCGCGTGCGATCCCGCCCCGGGTGTCGACGACCATCCCGGACTGGACCTCCAGCGTGTCTTGGAGCGCCCGGATCTCGGCGGCAAGCTCTTGGAGCTGCTGCTCCCGCTCCTCGGCCTGGGCCTGAACGGTATCCTGCAAGCTGCGGATGTCGCCCTTGGTGGCGCACGCGGACACCAGAGCCAGCAGCGTCGGCAAAGAAAGCACCCCTCCCCCGTGGCTTCCTCGCCTGCGACGGAGCACGGCGAGGGAGCCAGAGGGAGGGGTGAAGCTCATGTGACCCGCGACCGGTGCGCTACGGGCGATCCCGGTCGTCCTCGCTGACGACGATCTCGCCGCCCGTAATCACGAACTCCACGCGGCGGTTTTGCGCCCACCCGTCCTCGTCGCTCCGGTCGACCATCGGACGGTCTTCACCGAACGAAGTGGCTGTGAAGCGATTCTCGGAGATCCCGAATCCGACCAAGAACTGCCGTACGCCCTCGGCGCGGCGAGATCCAAGGGCCAGGTTGTACTCCGTGGAGCCCCTCTCGTCGGCGTGCCCCTCAAGGCGAAGCTGCACCGTGGGGCTGTTGCGAAGGATCGGAATCTTCCGCCGGAGGACCTGTTCCGCGTCGGACCTGATGTTCGACATGTCGTAGTCGAAGTTCACCATCTCTTCGAGCGTCGACTGCGCCTGCTGACGCTCGCGCTCGAGCCTGGCGCGCTCCCGGTCGGCGGCTTCCTGCTCCGCCCTGCGACGCGCCTCCTCAGCGGCCTCGGCCGCGGCGATCGAGTCCGCTCGACCCTGCGCCAGCTCCTCGGCAGTCGGACCCGTGGGGGCCGGTGGTGGTGGCGGCGGTTCTCTGGAACAAGCTCCGAGTACGAGGGCAGCGGCCAGACCCGGCACGAGCAAATCTTTGATCCTCATCCCCACTCCTGTCGTAGGAATTTCATATCACGCGGCCCGCCCGCCCGGGCGAGCCATTCCTTAGAACACCTGCGTTGACACGCGTTTCGGTCCCCCGAGAGAGACCGGACAACCTTAGGCATATACCCAATTACGAGCCTCCGCGCAATGACCCTGGCCCACTCGTTTCGAGTGACGGAGACCAGGCCGGCACACGCACGTCGAACCCGCGGAGCAGCATGCGGTAATTGCCCGTCGACGTGTCCACCACCATAAGGCCCGTTCCCCAGTCGCGTCGACCGATGAACACGAGATGTCGCGCGTCGGGAGCCCAGCTCGGATCCTCGTTGTTGCCCTCCCAGGTGAGCTGCCGGAGGCGGCGCCCCTGGTCCGACACCTCGGCCACCAGAATCTGGAAGGAGCCCCGCCGGCCCACGCGTCCGTGGAAGGCCACGTAATTCCCCATCGGGGCCCACTCGGGCGAGGTGTAATACCCCTCCTGACCATGGAGGTATGGCGAGACGAGGTCGGCCTCTCCGCCCGACGCCGGCATCACGTAGATCTGCGGGTGTGCGGTCCCCAGGCGGTTGGAGTTGAAGGCCATCCACACCCCGTCCGGCGAGAAGGTGGGAGAGAGGTCGTCCCAGCGCCCACCGCTGACATACGTGAGGCAGCAATCGCTCTCTAGATCATAGCGGAAGATCCCGGTGCGGTATCCGCCGGTGACCGAGAACGCCAGCTCCCGGCCGTTTGGCAGGTAGGCCGGAGTGATATGGTCACCCTCGCGGTTGGGCTCGAGGATCTTCTCGACGCTCGTCTCCAAGTCGAGCTCGTAGATCCGAGGCACTCCGGCGTCCTTGTAAGATATGTAGGCGATGCGCTCGCCGTCGGGGGACCAGGTGGGGGTCATCGTTAGGTCCCCGTATGCGGTGAGCTGACGGAAGCTCTCCCCATCGGAGTCGATGACGTAGATCTCCTGGTTGCCGCCCCCGGTCCTACGCGAGAAGGCGATGCGGCTGGCGGCCATGCCGGGCTCGTCAAAGATCCACTCCACGATCGCATCCGACGCCACGTGCACGGCCATGCGGAATGCGTCGGACATGTCGTGCGGAATCGGAAAGCGCCGCCGCTGGCGGATCTCGCCGTATACAACGTCGTGGAGTTCGAGTATCAGCACGAACCCCTCGCCCGCCCCCTCGAGCGCTCCTGACAGGAGCCAGACCGCTCCGAGCTGATCCCAGAGCTGATAGTCAATCTCGTCTCCCACGAGCGCCTCGGGGAGCGAGTCCATGATCTCGAACCGGTCACTGTAGCGGAGATCCCGAGCAATGATGGCCTCGACCCGGGGAGCCGAAGCCTCGCCTCCCAGCCGACCCGTGAACGGCTGGATCGCAAGCGCGGGTTGATATCCCGTCTCGTAGAGGAGGCCGAGCGTGACGCCCGGAATGGAGTCGGGGCCCTGGGCCGCCACGGGCTCAAGGGTGAGGAGCGTCGCGCCCAGGACGAGCGCTATCAGAGATCCTACGCCTCCGCCTCTTCCAGCCACCCCCCTTCTGACGGCCGGCTTCGACGACACCTTCAGCCGCATGCGCGTTCTCACGTCGGTGGACTCGTGCCACCGGACCGGGGTGCGGGTTGTAGGGCTCATGGCCTTGGCTCCTCCTGCCCCATCGATTTCTCCCAAAGATCCCTGCCGCTGCTCCGGCTCTTGGGATCGAACTTAAAGACGATCGGCAGCCGGTCGAAGGGTAAGTCCTCGGGAAGAGGCCCGAGGCGGCCTCGGCTCCCCGCACATTCGGCGGCCCCCATGGCTTCGATGTCGAACAGAGTGTGGCTCGAGGGCTCCAAGATGTCGATGCCAGAGACCGTTCCGTCGCTATTAATCACGAAGTAGATCGTCACCCTGAGATCTTCCGATCCCCTCCACCGGAAGCAGCGCTGCATCTGGCGGATGATGTTGTTGTAGTACTCCGGGTAGTCTCGCCGGACCCCCTCCATGCGGACGTTCAGGTCCTCACCCGGCGTTTCCACCTCGGGGTCGGGATCTGGACCCGCCGCCGGAAGCGGATCGACCACGGGCTCGGGCTCCGGCGGGGCGGCCACCTCTTCAGACCGGGGATCCTCCTCGGAGGAAGACTCGTCCTCGATCAGGGGCGGGGGTGTCTCTTCCTGCGACTCCGGAACCGCCTCGGCGGGGGTCTCGATGACCAGCGGTTCGGGGGGGGGGGGAGTCGGATCACCCAGTACCGCCGGTGGAGGCGAAACCAACTCGATCTCGTAGACGACAAACTCCGGAACCTGCCGATCGACGGCCGACGTCCACCACGCAAGAAGAGTGGCGATGGCGTGGACCAGGGCCGACCCCAAGAGGGGACCCTTGCCCACCTGATCGTGCCGTCGCCTTCTCGGCGTGGCGATCGGGGTCGTCATCTGCGGAGACGTTGCTCGGCCACGACGGCGAAGGGGAGTCCGCTGTCCTTGACGATGCCCATGATGTCGACGCCGATGCCCCAGGCGGCCAGCGAGTCCGCCTGAATCCAGACCTTCTCGATCCGGCCGCCCGAGACGAGCTGGCTGAAGGACTGGGCGAAGTCGGCTCGATTCACCGGTGTCTCCGCCAGATAGACGGTACCCTCGCGAGCCACCGACACGATGAGCGTATTCTCCTGAGCCGATAGGGCCTCGACCTCGGTCTCGGGAACCTCCACTTCGATCCCCCCTTGGAGGATCGGGGTCGTGATGATGAAGATGATGAGAAGCACGAAAGCTATGTCGACCAGGCTCGTGACGTTGATGTCCGCCATGAGTTCCAGGTCGCGACCGCCACGGTGGCGCATCGGGCCGCCCTACCTTCCCACCGCGTCATCCGGAGACTCTTGGAAGGGGTGGGGGACGAAGCCCGCCGAGAGGGGGGCCATCACACTTGACCCTCGCGGGCCAGGCTCCCGATAAACTCGCTCGAGAAGCCCTCTAGCTCTCCGCTCACCAAGTTGAGCCTCGCCACGAAGTGGTTGTAGGCGATGACCGCCGGAATGGCCACGGCCAGTCCCGCTACCGTGGTCACGAGCGCCTCCGCCACACCGGGCGCCACCGCCGCGATGTTCGTGGAGCCCGTGGCCGTGATCCCGAGAAAGGTGTTGGTGATGCCGATCACGGTCCCCATGAGCCCCATGAGCGGCGACACGGAGCCCATGACCGCAAGCCACGTGAGGCCTCGGGCAAGCTCGTCCCGTTCCTCGGCCTCCTCCTTTTCGAGCACGAGCTTCAGGGCCTGGAGCTGCGCCGCCGAAAGTCCTTCGCCGATGGGCGCCCCCTCCCGGAGAGCCCCGGGCCTCAGCTCGCTGAAGAAGTTCACACCCTGACGGAATACCCGTCCGTACGGTGACTCGGGGAGGGCGATGACGGCCTTGTACGCTTCTTCCAGCCCGGTGGTCCGCTCGATCTGTTGGAGGAACCGGTCGCCCTGGTGACGGACGATCCTGAATTGTCTCGCCTTCCAGAAGATGAGCACCCACGAGGCCCCCGAGGCGAGAGCGAGCACAAGCAGCACGAGCCGGGTCGCAAGCGTTCCGCCGAACGCCATGTCCCATGCGCTGGTCGGGCCGACCTGCGTCGGGAGCGCGAAGAGTCCCATCAGTTGGACAACTCCATCTAAGCTCCGTTTCTCTGGTTCTTGATGAAATTGAAGGTTTCTCTCAGACCGTCCCTGAGGGCATGGCGCGGCGCCCAGCCACGACCTGCAAAGCGCGATACGTCCAAGGTGCTGTGGCGCAGTTCTCCCGCACGTTGAGCACGATAGACGCGGCCGGGATGATCGTCGGCAATGTTCTCCAGCAAGTCTGCGAGCCGGTTCACGCTGGTGCTCGTCCCGGTGCCGACGTTGAACGCAACCGAGTCGAGATCGGGCTCCGGACTCAGCGCCATGTCCGAAGCTCTCAGATTCGCGCTCACCACGTCTTTCACGTACACGTAGTCGCGCGTCTGCTCTCCATCGCCGAAGATGATGAGCTCCTCGCCGGACTGAAGGCGGTTGCAGAGGATCGCTACTACACCCGCCTCCCCGTGTGGATCCTGGCGCGGCCCATAGACATTTCCGTATCGCAGGGACACGTATTCTAGGCCGTGAATCTGGCGGTAGTAGTGGAGGTAGTGCTCCCCCGACAGCTTCGTGACACCATAGGGTGAGAGGGGCAGTTTCGGTGCAGATTCGGGCGTCGGGATCACCTTCGGCTCGCCGTAGATGACCCCCCCGCTCGACACGTAGATGACCCTCTTGGTGCCTGCTTCCCTCGCTCCCTCGAGGACGTTGATGAGGCCGAGCACGTTTGCGGCGGCGTCCTCGGCCGGATCGGCGACGGAGACCCGAACGTCGCTCTGTGCCGCATGCTGGCTCACGAGGTCGAAGCGTACCTCCCGAAACAGATCCCGGAGTGCAGCGTCGGTGATGTCCATTTCGATGAATTCGACCGCGGAGTTCACGTGCTCGCGGAGCCCGCTGGAGAGGTCGTCGACCACCCACACCCGGTCTCCCCGAGCGACGTACGCATCGGCCACGTGGCTGCCTATGAACCCCGCACCGCTCGTCACAAGGACTTTTCTTGCCGACTCACTCATCGGTGCTCCTCCACCCCGACTCTTCAGCAAGTTCCGGTCCAAGCGCCCGCGCCCCTCCTCCCCGCTCCTTGGGATCGGCCTCGGCAGGGGACGGCGAGGTCTGCTCCCGGCCGGGACGGTTGAGGGCCCCTGCGGAATCCCCCTCCTCTCCTCGGAGTTCCGCCTCCCAGTCCTCAAGGCCGTGGAGGTATCGCAGGGCCGCGATGAACTGCGCTCCGCGGCCATCTGCAACGCCCTCCTTCAGCCGGGTCGTGGGCTGATGCAGCAGCTTGTTGAGCAGGCGCTTCGAGAACGACTCCACAATGTCCCGATCTTCCTCGGATAGATGCGACAGGCGGTTCCATAGCCAGTCCAACTCGCTCTCTCTCACGTCGCCCCAACGATCCCGCAAGCTCGTGATCAGGGGGACCAGATCTCGAGCCTCATGCCACTGGGCAAAGGCTTGGGCGTGATCCTGCACGATGGCCTCGGCGGCAGCGGCGACGGTCTGCCTCTGCAGCAAGGTCTCGTCGATGATCTCCCGAAGGTCGTCGACGTTGTAGAGAAAGACGTTCGGCTCGCCCCCGACCTCCGGCTCCACGTCCCTCGGGATGGCCAGATCGAGGATCAAGAGCGGCTTGTTGCGCCGACCGCCGACGGCGTTCCGAAACCCGTAGAGGGTGACGAGGGCATGGGGTGCCCCGGTAGACGCCACCAGAATGTCCGTTCCAGCCAGCGCAAACGGCATTTGGTCGAAGTGGATCGCCTCGCCGGCCAGACGGTCGGCGAGGTCTCGAGCCCGATCGTACGTCCGATTGGCCACCACCAACCCCACGATGCGATCCCGCTTCATCGCGTCGACGGCCAGCTCGGCCGTGTGCCCGGCCCCCAGGATCATCACCTGACGACCCTGCAGATCGCCGAAGATCTTCCGAGCCAGCTTCACGGCCACCGAGGCCACGCTCGCGGCGCCTTCGCCGAGCGGGGTCTGAGAGCGAACCTGGCCACCCACAGTAAACGCCGTCTGGAACAGTCGGTGAAGCACGGGGCCAGCCAGGGGAGGCTCCGCAGGCACACGCGCGGCTAGCTCGTAGGCGGTCTTCACCTGTCCCTGAATCTCGGCCTCCCCGAGAACCAGGGAATCCAACCCCGAAACGACACGGAAAAGGTGACGTACTGACTCCAGCCCGTGTCGGCGATAGAAGTACTGCGCCGTCCCTCCCACGAGGCCCCCGGCCTTCTCGGACAGAACGGCTTCTCCGACCGCCAACACGGCGGGGTCCGAGGCGGGACAGAGGTAAAGCTCCGTCCGGTTGCACGTGGACAGGAGGACAGCCTCCTTCATCGCGCATCGGTTCCGAAGCCCGCCCAAAGTCGCCTCGACCTCGCCTTCGGTGAAGGCGAAGCGCTCTCGTATCTCCACGGGAGCCGTCTTGTGGCTCACGCCCACGACCGCGATGGAGGTCACAGGAAGAACCCCGTGCCCGGGCTGACCAACCGAAGCGTCACATAAGACACGATGATCAGGGTGAAGCCCACCACAGTCGCAAGGGCGCTCCTGCGCTCCTTGAGGCCACCCCCCGCTCGCACGCCAAGAGCCGCCACGAAGACGAACCAAGTGAGGACCGCCCAAACGACCTTGGGATTCCCCGGCTCTAGGGAGTTCCGGAAGCTCGCGGTCCACGCCCATCCCAGAGCCAGAGCGATCGTGAACACCGGTAAGCCCGTGACCAGGCCGAAACGCACCAGGCGGTCCAGCCTCGCAAGAGGTGGGGTGAACTGGAAGAGCCGGCCCAGTCGCTTGCTGTTGAGCTCGTGGAGTTGGACGAGGTAGAGGAGGCCGGCCGCGAACGCCAGAGCCAGCCCGCCGAGCCCCACGAACGCGAGAGTCACATGGAAGACGAACCACACTCCTTGGAAGTCCAGGACCCGCGCCACGGGTTCGAATCCGAGGGAGATCGCGACCCCTTCGAGAACGACGACGCCCGGGATGATCACGATCCCCACCCTCCGGACTTCGCCGAGGCCAATCGTGGCGACGGTACCAGCCCCCAGCACGAAGGCGAGCGTGGAGAGCGAAGGGGCCAATCCTACGAGCGGTAGTTGGCCGTAGTCGATCGTAAAGCCGGCAAGTGCGACCGCGTGTACCAAAACACCCGCGATGGTCATGCCGAACGCGATGTGGGGCACTCGGCCGCGGCCCCCCGTCAGAAGGGACCGAAACCAAAGGGTCAGAGATCCGACGTAAAGAAAAAGGGCGACTGCGTGTGTCAACGGGCCGCGTCAGGGTTGAAGGTGTGGGTTTCCATACCCCCTCATCTTTCGATCCAAAGTGTACCTCTATCCGGGTCCGGAACACAGGCCCTTCCACGGAAACGGTCCTCGCCGACAACGTCGCGGTTCGCGGTCGGCGACACTCGCAGCCGGACGCTCAGGAGACCTCTCGGCCGTCCGGGCCGTCGAGAGGGTGCGCTCCATCATCCCCCAGCGGTGGGTTGTCCAGCACAGGTGGCCGATTGGGGGATACTCGAGGGGCGCGGAGAACTCACGGGCTCGCGATGGGCGACGAATGCGCCGCCTTCGCGGATGACGGCGCGAGTGGGATAAGGTGGGCCGCGGAAACTCCAAAGCCGCAGTCGAGTTGAGGCGAACCCTCGTGAACGGAGAAACAAAGACGGTGCGCTCGCGGATCTGCCTTACCCCGTCCGGCTGGAAGAGGTTGGGGGTGCGTCGGCTCAGATGCAACGTCAATCGTCGCCGTTGCCGCCCCCTCCAAGCGCCACTTTGAGCACCCGCGCGTTCTCCTGCGGACGCTCGTAGTACCGCTTCCGGGCCCCGATCTCCTCGAAGCCGCGTCTCCGGTAGAGCCGCAGGGCTCCCTCGTTCGACTCACGCACCACAAGGTAGAGATTCCGGACACCGGCCCTCTCCGCCACGCCAAGCATCCAGTCAAGAAGGTCCGACCCGATTCCCCGGCCCCTCAGGTCGTCTCGCACGACGATGTTGGCCAGCTCCCCATCCTCGAGGATGCACCAGAGGATGGCATAGCCCGCCACTTCGCCGTCGATGTCCGCCACCCAGAGCTCCACACCCGTCCGCTCAAGCAGCGATCGGAAGGTGTCTTCCCTCCAGGGGCTGCTAAAGGTGGACGCCTCCACGCGGGCCACGGCAGCCACATCACGCTCCGTCATGGGTCGTATGGTGGAACGTAGGTTGCGGTCGGGGCTGCTCACGGGGACGCGCGGTGGACGCGCTCTGCCGAGGACGGGCGCAGATATTCAGGCGCCCAGCGGGCGACGTCGGTGACCAGAGCTCGTTCGGGTGTGTTTCCCACCACCGCCAGCAGGCCCTCGGCAGTCGGCATCCCTAGGGGCGGAGGAAGAACCGTGAAGCCGGCTCCGCAGATCTTGTCCGCGTGGCGGTCGGCGCCGTCTCCACCGAAAAGGACGAAGGGCGCGCTCCCTGAGAGGATCTCTCCGATCGTGGTGCAGCAGGGCGAGACCAGCTCGTCGAGTCCCTTCTTCGCCGGAAGGAAGCACGCTGCATAGACCCGATCGGCCCGGGCGTCGAAGAGCACATAGCGGGGCCACGCGCGCTCGTCGGCGGTCAGCTCGGCCCGCAGCCCCTCGGAGAGTCGTGCGGAAGGTGCGTCCAAGGCCGCGGCCCCCGCCTCTAGAGACGAAACGGCCCAGAGGGGAATGTCGAGAGCCTGTAGCAGGCCCTTGGCGGTGGCCGCCGCAACGCGGACGCCGGTGAAGGAGCCGGGACCCGACCCAACCACGAGGCCGGAGAGCTCCCCGAGGTCCACGCCGCCTTCCGCGAGTACTTCGTGGATTGCCGGGACCAGGTCGGACGAGTGCGCGCGCTGCTTTCTCAGCGCTCTGCGGGCCAAGACGTCCGTGCCTGCGCCTAGGGCCACCGACCCGAGGGGCGTGGACGTGTCGAAGGCCAAGAGAAGACCTTGGGGCGATCGTGGATTCGGGTCGCTCATGTGCTCAACGACACCGGAAAGCCGGGCAAGTGGGGCGGACGACCCACCCGACTCACCTCAACGCTCCGGCTCTCCGAGTCTCCGTCGACCTGTGCTAGCGTGATCTCCCAACGGTCGAGAGGCATTAGCTCCTCGGCCCGCTCCGGCCACTCAACCAGCACGATTTCGTCAGGCGTGCCGAGATCCTGCCACCCCAGCTCCCACAGCTCCTCGGGGTCCGGAACGCGATACAGGTCCAGGTGGACGATCTCCAGCCCCCGGGTCGTCGGATATCGGAACATCAGGTTAAAGGTCGGAGACGGAACCGCTCCTTCGACCCCGGCCCCTCGGGCAATGGCCCGGGCCAGGACCGACTTTCCCGCCCCGAGCGGGCCGCGCAGCAGCAGAAACATCGGCGGGTGCACACCCGCTCCGACCACCTCACCCCAACGCACGAGCTCCGCCTCGCTGAGGTTCATCCCACTGTGGCCTTCAAGTCAAAGATCTGATCTCGGAGAAGCGCCGCCCGCTCGAAGTCCATCTCCTCAGCCGCTTCGGCCATTTCCTGCTTCAGGATCTTGATGTACTCCCCCGTGTTGACCTCGTCGGCAAAGCTGGCCTTCGGCGCCGAGACTCGTGCCACGGGCCTCTCGCTGGCGTCCGCCACCCGGGTGGAGAACTCAATCTGCTTGACGCTCTTGCGGATCGTCGCGGGCGTGATGCCGTGCTCCTCATTGTGGGCCAGCTGGATGTCGCGGCGTCGGTTTGTCTCGTCCAGACACGTTTGCATCGAGTACGTGACGCGGTCGGCGTATAGGATGGCCTTCCCCCGCACGTTGCGTGCGGCTCGTCCGATCGTCTGAATGAGCGAGCGACTGTCGCGGAGAAAACCCTCCTTGTCTGCATCGAGGATCGCCACCAGCGACACCTCCGGCAGATCTAGCCCCTCCCTCAAGAGGTTGATCCCGACCAGAACGTCGATCGTCCCGAGGCGGAGCTCCCTGAGGATCCGCATCCGCTCGATCGTGTCGACCTCGGAGTGCATGTACCGGACCCGGACACCCACGGACTGCAAGTATTCGGAGAGGTCTTCCGCCATTCGCTTGGTGAGCGTAGTCACCAACACCCGCTCACCCTTCACCTCCCGCTCCCGGATCTCGGCCAGGAGGTCGTCGACTTGGCCCTTCACAGGGCGCACCTCGACCTGGGGGTCGACGAGGCCCGTGGGCCGAATGATCTGCTCCACCACCACGCCCCCCGAGCGCTCGAGCTCCCAGTCTCCGGGAGTGGCGGATACGAAGACGGATTTGTGGATCAGCGAATCCCACTCACTGAAGGTGAGCGGCCGATTGTCCAGCGCGCTCGGCAGCCGGAACCCGTGCTCCACCAGCGTCTCCTTGCGAGAGCGGTCCCCGCGGTACATCCCATGGATCTGAGGTATGGAGGCGTGGGACTCGTCCACGATCAGGAGGAAGTCCTCGGGGAAGTAGTCCAAGAGGCACGCGGGCCGCTCGCCGGTTCGACGTCCGCTCGTGTAGAGCGAGTAGTTTTCGATGCCTGGACAGGTGCCGATTTCGAGCATCATCTCCACGTCGAAATTCGTGCGGCTCTCGATCCTCTGGGCCTCAAGCAGGCGCCCCTCCGCCTCGAAGTGCGCCACCTGCTGCCTCATGTCCTTGAGGATCAGGGGCGCCACGCCCTCGATGACCTCTCTGCGGGTCACGTAGTGGCTGGCGGGATAGATCGACGTCCGCTCCATGGGTGTAACGGTCTCGCCTGTGAGTGGATCGAAGCGAGTGATGCGCTCGACCTCGTCTCCCCAGAGCTCGACCCGGACCGCTTGTTCTTCGTACGCCGGGAAGATCTCCACGGTGTCCCCCCGCACACGGAAGGTGCCCCGCTGGAACTCGTAGTCGTTGCGACGATACTGCGTGTCCACCAGGCTCTTGAGGATGTCCCGGCGCCCCACCTTCTGGCCGACGCGGAGGTGGAGCATCAGCGAGCGGTATTCAAGGGGATTGCCCAGGCCGTAGATGCAAGAGACCGACGCGACCACGATCACGTCCTCCCTCTCCATGAGCGACGACGTCGCGCGCAGCCGTAGACGCTCGATGTCCTCGTTGATCGTCGCGTCCTTCTCGATGTAGGTATCGGTGGCCGGGACGTAGGCTTCGGGCTGGTAGTAGTCGTAGTAGGAGATGAAGTACTCGACGGCGTTGCGCGGGAACAGGGCCTTGAGCTCGCCGTAAAGCTGAGCCGCAAGCGTCTTGTTGTGCGACGTGACCAGGGTCGGTCGCCCGCGCTCGGCGATCACGTGTGCGATCGAGAACGTCTTCCCTGTGCCGGTCGCACCGAGGAGAGTTTGGTAGCGGTCACCCCGAGCGAGCCCCTCGCTCAGCTCTGCGATCGCCTTGGGCTGATCCCCTTGAGGCTCGTAGGTGCAGTGGATCTGGAATTCCGGCATCGATACGCTGTTAGTGGCCGCCTCACCAGGTGCTTCGGCCGGTTGAGGGCACGGCATCCTCTCGGAGGTCTCGGGCGGCGGGGTTTGGAGGCCGGCTCGCCTGAGGTTCCGCTACCGCAGGTCGGACTCCTGGAAGGTCTCGCGCCGGTTCACCTCCAGCACGCCGCTCACGCGCCGGATCGACTTCATGACCCGGCTCAGGTGGGCCAGATCCTGGACCTCCACGGAGAACTGGCCGATCATCCCCCTCTCCACTCCCCTCATGTCGGCGTGGGCGATGTCGGTGCCGGTGTCCGTGATGGCCTTGGCCACGTCGGACAGGAGGCCTCGTCGATCGGTCCCCTCCATGTACAGCTTCACGAAGAACCGATCCCCCTTCTCCGCTGACCACTCGATCTCCACGCGCCGGTCCTCGGACAGGTTCAGGATGTTCGGACAGTCCACACAGTGGATCGAGACACCCCGCCCCCTCGTGATGTATCCGATCACCTTGTCGCCGGGGACCGGCTGACAGCACTGAGAGTAGCGGATCATCAGGTTGTCCATGCCCTGGATCCGAACACCCCGGTTGGATCGACGGATGCGGTCGGCCAGACGCTCGAGCGCGCTCGGCGAGCGCTGGACGACCTCGTGGGGATCCTCGTCCGGGTAGAGGGCCCGGATGACCGCCGTGGGGCCCACGTCGCCGCGTCCCAACGCCGAGAGCACGTAGTCGAAGCCTGGGTAGCCGAGGCTCTTCGCGGCCTCGGTCATTTGCGCTCCGGTCGGCTTCTCACGCCGGGCCTTCCTCAACTCCCGCTGGAAGAAGTCCTTTCCGAGCTTGAGGGCCGACTCGTGCTCCTCCTTGCGGATCCACTGCCGAATACGGCCACGGGCCCGTGACGTCTTCACGAACGCGAGCCAGTCGCGGTTGGGGCGCTGGCGCGCATCCGTGATGACCTCCACCGTATCGCCGTTCTTCAGCTCCCGGGAGAGCGGGGCGATTCGCCCGTTCACCCGAGCCCCCGCACACCGGTGGCCCACTTCGGTGTGGACGGAGTAGGCGAAGTCGATGGGGGTGGCACCTTGCGGGAGCGGCTTGACGTCTCCCTTGGGCGTGAAGATGAAGATCTCGCCCTGGAACAGGTCCATACGAAGGAATTCCATGAATTCTTCGGGCTCGCTGGTGTCCTTCTGCCACTCCAGCACCTGACGGAACCAGGTGAGGGCCTCGTCGACCTCGTCGGGCTCCTGCCCCGGCTCCGGCTCGGTGAGCCCTTCCTTGTAGCGCCAGTGCGCCGCGATGCCGTACTCGGCCGTGCGGTGCATCTCCTCGCTGCGGATTTGGATCTCGTATCTGCGTCCTCCGGGCCCGATGACCGTCGTGTGGAGCGACCGGTACATGTTGGACTTGGGCGTTGCGACGAAGTCGTGGAAGCGGTCTTGGACAGGAGTCCAACGGCTGTGGATGACGCCGAGGGCCGCATAGCAGTTCTGCACGCCGTCGGTGAGTACCCGCATCGCCATGAGGTCGTAGATGTCCTCGTAGGGCACTCCGCGGTGCACCATCTTCCGGTATATGGACCAGAGGTGCTTCGGGCGCCCCGTCACCTCGGCCGGCACCCCGGCTTCCGCAAGGGCCTCGTCGAGGGGGCGCTTCATCTCCAGAATCTGCCTCTCCCGCTCCTTGCGGCGCTGGCGGATCTTCTTTCCGAGCTTCTCGTAGGCCTCCGGCTCCAGGTATTTGAAGGCCAAGTCCTCGAGCTCCCACCGGATGGCGGCCATGCCGAGGCGATGCGCGAGCGGTCCGTAGATCTCGCGGGTCTCCAGCGCGATTCGGCGCTGCTTTCCGGGCGTGAGGGCGCCGAGCGTCCGCATGTTGTGCAGGCGGTCCGCCAGCTTGACCAGAATCACACGGGCGTCACGGGCCATCGAAAGCAGGAGCTTTCGGTAGTTCTCGACCTGCTGTTCGGTGTGTGAGCGGAACTCCACGCGGCCGATCTTGGTGACCCCGTCCACGATCGTGGCCACGCCGCTGCCGAACCGCTTGTCGATGTCGGCCAGGGAAACGGTCGTGTCCTCGACCACGTCGTGAACCAGGCCCGACACGATGGAATCCGTGTCGAGGCCCAGAAGGGCCAGGATCGTGGCCACCTCTACAGCGTGGCTGATGAAGGCATCCCCCGACGCCCGACGCTGGCCCGAATGGGCCTCTCGGGCGACCTGATAGGCCTTCTGCACCGCATCGACATTCAGTCGATCGGCGTACGACTCCAAGGCCCGGGCCAAGGGACGGGGCAGGCCTCGAATCGTGCGGGTAGCCGTGGCCGTGGACATGCCTCAGCTACCCCCTCTTCCACGGGTCTGTTTCCCGATTCTCAAAAACCTTCGGCGGTGGAAACAATTGCCGCACGTTTTCCCGAGAACAGTCTGCGGCGAAACCGCAGATCGACAAGCTGGCCAAAGGAGGGCGGCCCGCAATTCCCTTCGGGCAAGACGATGTCAGAGAGCCGCTTACAGCCGCCCGTGGCACCTCTTGTACTTCTTGCCTGACCCGCACGGACACGGCTCGTTGCGCCCCGGCTCCTTCGTGGCCGTCACCGGCATCCTCACTCGCTCCTCGCCGCGGTTCGTGACCAGCTGTCCCGGATCGTAGGGCGACGGGGCGCCGTCGACCGCGCCGAGCGGCATGCTCCGGCCCGCGCCATCCATCCGGGCAGCCTGCGACACTCCCAGGTCGTCCACCCGACTCGCGCCGCTCCCCACCATCCGAGCGGACCGCTCCGATTGGGCGGCGCGCGCGATTGCCCCGCCGCCCACCACCTCCGACGGGCCGGAGTACTGGAGCCTCTGCGGCTGACGGATGCGCTGCTGCGGCTGACCGATCTGCGCCTTGAAGGTCAGGCTCGAGACCGTGGAACGTAGGTCCGACATGAGGTCCACGAACATCTCGTAGGCCTCTCTCTTGTACTCGACGAGCGGGTCCTTCTGGCCCCATCCGCGGAATCCGATGGACGCCTTAAGGTGGTCCAGGTCGTAGAGGTGGTCCTTCCACTTCCCGTCGATGACGCTGAGCATGATGTAGCTCGTCACGCTCTCGGCGTGCTCGCCGAAGCTCTCGATCTTCCGCCGGAAGGAGTCGTGCACGGCGGCGATCGCCTTTTCCTGGACTTCGTAAGGCTCCCACTCGTGCTCGGCCTCGTTCTCGTCGGGGAGCTCCCTCACAACCGTGAAGTGGTCGAGCATGAGGCGCTTCTTCATCCCCGCGAGGTCCCAGTCCTCGTTGTGCTCGAAGTCCAGGTACTCGTCCACCGTGGCCCCCACGGCCTGCTCGATCATCTCCCACATCTCGCCCTTCAGGTCCTCCCCGCCCTCCAGAGCGAAGAGTCGGCGATCATAGATCACCTCGCGTTGCTGGTTCATCACGTCGTCGTAGTCCAGCAGGCGCTTGCGGGCCTCAAAGTTGTTGCCCTCGACCCGCTTCTGAGCGGTCTCGATGGAGCGTGTGACGAGCGGGTGCGTGATGACCTCGCCCTCGTCGGCGCCGAGCTTGTCCATCGCGTTGGCGAGCCGGTCTCCCACGAAGAGCCGCATAAGGTCGTCTTCGACCGAGATGAAGAACTGGCTCGCCCCGGGGTCTCCCTGCCGTCCGGAGCGCCCCCGCAGCTGACGGTCGATCCGCCGCGACTCGTGGCGCTCGGAGCCGAGGATGTGGAGGCCGCCAAGCTCGATCAGGTAGTCGTCCGGCTTGCCCTCGAAGTGCAAGTCCCCGGTCGGGTCCACGGGAACGAGCTCGTCCGGATCGAGCCTGCGCGTCTTCGCCCAGCTGATGGTACGGGGCTCGACGACGCCTGCGCCGAGCTTAATGTCGGTGCCCCGGCCCGCCATGTTGGTCGCGATGGTCACAGCACCGGCGCGGCCGGCCTCGGCGACGATCTCGGACTCCTTCTTGTGCTGCTTCGCGTTCAGAACGTTGTGCGAGATTCCCCGCCGCTTGAGCATGCGCGACAGTGTCTCCGAGATCTCGACGTTGGTCGTCCCTACAAGTACCGGGAGCTCCATCTTGTTCAGCCGCTCGATCTCGTCCATGAGCGCTTGGTACTTCTCGCGCTTGGTCCGGAAGATGAGGTCGTCCCGGTCGTCCCGGATGACCGGCCGGTTCGTCGGGATCACGAAAACGTCGAGGTTGTAGATCTGGTGGAACTCGTGCTCCTCCGTCTCCGCCGTGCCCGTCATCCCGGCGAGCTTGTCGTACATCCGGAAGTAGTTCTGGATCGTGATGGTCGCGAGGGTCTGGGTCTCCCCCTTGACTTCCACCCCCTCCTTCGCCTCCACCGCCTGATGGAGCCCGTCGCTCCAGCGCCGGCCAGCCATCTGACGACCGGTGAACTCGTCAACGATAACGATCGACCCGCCCTCGCCGATGATGTACTTCTCGTCCCTTTGGAAGAGCGTGTAGGCCTTGAGGAGCTGGTGGATGACGTGGATTTTCTCGCTCTTCTCGGCGTACTCGGCCTCAAGCCGCGACATCATCTCCCGCTTCGTGTCCACCGAGAGCGACTCGTCTTCTTGGATCCTCCCCATCGCCTCGGAAAGGTCGGGCACGACGAACGCCTCGGGATCCCCCGGAGAGAGCTCGTCGAGGCCCGTGTCGGACAAGTGGACGTTGTGGCCCCTTTCGTCCATCGCGAAGAGGAGTAGCTCGTCCACCTCGTGGAGGCGCTTCTCCCGCATGTAGTCGGCCTCGACCTTGAGCACAAGCTTCTGCAGGCCGGCGTCGTCGGCGAAGAGCTTCATGAGCCTCTTGGTGCGCGGCCCGCCCCTCTTGGCGGCCAGCAGCTTCTCGCCCGCCTCGAACTCGTTGCCCTGCTCGAGCTCCTTCTCAGCCTCGGCGATGAGCCCGCTGACAATGCGGGCCTGCTTCTTGTAGAGGCCGTCAACGAGCCTGTTGTACTGTCTGAAGGGCGTGGAGGTATCGCGGCCCACCGGCCCCGAGATGATCAACGGTGTGCGGGCCTCGTCGACGAGGATCGAGTCCACCTCGTCGATGATCGCGTATCGGTGCCTCCGCTGCACCCGCTGCTCCAGAGCGTGGACCATGTTGTCACGGAGATAGTCGAAGCCGAACTCGTTGTTGGTCCCGTAGGTGATGTCGGAGGCGTAAGCGGCAGCGCGTTCAGGGGACTGCGGCTCGTACTTGTCGATGCAGTCCACCGCGAGGCCAACGTAGTTGTAGATGTAGCCCATCCACTCGGCGTCACGCTGGGCCAGGTAGGTGTTGACGGTAACCAGGTGCGCGCCGCGCCCGGCAAGAGCGTTCAGGTAGAGCGGCATGGTGGCCACGAGGGTCTTTCCCTCGCCAGTGGCCATCTCCGCCACCCGTCCGCGATGGAGGGCGATGGCTCCGATGAGCTGCACGTCGTACGGGATCATGTCCCAGACCAGCTTCTGGCCCGTGACGATGAGCTCCGAGCCCATGAGACGGCGGCAGGCTTCCTTGACCGTGGCAAACGCCTCGGGGAGGAGCTGCTCGAGCATGTCCTCGATGATCTCGACAAGCTCGGCGTCGAGATCGCCCAGCTCCTCCTGCAGCGTCTGGCGGCGCTCGGGGTCCTCGGAGCGGCGCTTCTCCTCACGGAGGCCCTCCATCTCCATCTCGACCGGCTCCGTGGCCGACTTGATTTGCGCCCTAAAGTCCTCGGTCTTGGCCCTGAGCTCCTCCTCAGAGAGTGTCTGGTATTCCTCGTAGAGCCGGTTGATCTGATCGACCAACGGCTGGAGTTTCTTCGCCTCACGGACGTGGCGTGAGCCGAGGACCTTCTTGACTGCCGCCTTGAGCATGCTCAATGGTCTCCCAATTCTCCTTCGGCATGCGCCGCCGAACGCCGCATCGCGTTTTCAATCTGGCCAATGACTACACCACAGCCCAGGAACTTGTACCGCTGGGGCAGTTCTGATAGTGGCTGGGCCTTAGGCCACTCCCGCGCGACTCCTCGAGCCCGGCTCAGTCCCGGTAGAGCCCCTCCCGCTCGATGACCTCGGCCACCCCCTCCGGGACGAGGTGACGGAAGGGCTCTCCCTCCCGGACGCACCGCCGGATCTCGGACGACGATACGTCGACTCTCGGGACGCGTGCCGGCGTCCACTCGACGTCCACACCCGGATCCACCTTGCCGGGGTCCTTCCCGCCCCGCTCGGAAACGCACACGTGGGCCAAGCGGGCCACCTCCTTCGGCTCTTTCCACGTCGAAAGCTCGGCGAACTGGTCGACACCGATGAGGAGCACAGGCTCCACGTCGGGATACTCAGCCCTTAGTCTGCGCAGGGTATCCACCGTGTACGACGGCCCCTCCCTCGCAAGCTCCATGTCGCTCACCACCTGGCCTTCGACGCCGTCCGTAGCGGCCAACACCATCTCCAGACGGAGCTCGGGGGGGGCAGTCCGCTGGCCGGACTTGTGGGGCGGCTTACGGGTGGGCATCCAGACGACTTCGTCGAGCTCTTCCGTCTTGACGAGTTCTCGTGCGATTGTGACGTGGCCGATGTGGGGCGGGTCGAACGTCCCCCCGAAGACACCCACGCGACAGGGGCGGTCGCCCTTATCGGCCTCCATTGTCGAGCACTCTGGCGGGCTCGGAGTCCGGATAGAGCCGGAGGAGTCTTGCGCGCTCCTCTTCGGCGTCCTGTGTGTAGCCGATCTTCTCGAAGGCCTCGATCTTCCTGAGGAGTGCCCAGGGGACCCAGGAGGAGTTGGAGTAGGTGTTCTCGACCTCCTCGAAGTAGAGGATCGCCGAGTCGATCAGGTCCCGCTTCAGGTAGTGGAGTCCCGTGTTGTAGTCCTGCTCGGCCAGCTTGTCGTGCATCTCTGCGGCGATCTCGGAGGCCCGCAGCCCGACGAGCGTTCCGGCGTAGTCCGACGCCACCTGCCGGCACTGTGTCCGCGCCTGGCGCGTGAACGACTGGTCACGATCGGTGATGGGCGACAGCTGCGACAGCGAACGACAGATGCCCAGCGATGCGTGGCGCGCGGTCGTGTCGGCGGGAAAGCGGTCGAGCGCCCGCTGATATTCCGCCCGAGACTCGATGTAGTTCTCCCTCGCATATTCCATCTGGGCGAGCCGCAGGCGCGCTTCCGCGGCGTGCTCGAACCCTGCCTGACGCACGACGACGTCAAGGGCGTCAAACGCGGCATCCCAGTCCTCCTCCAGCATGGCCTGAATTCCGAGGTTGTAGACCTCTTGCACGGTCATGCCCTGGAAGGGCACGCCTCCTGCACAGGCGACGAACAACAGGCTTGAAACCAGCGATGTGAGGGGTCCTCGGACGTCGATTCTCATACCCGGGAGATACACCCATGGCGGGGTCAGGTTCGTAAGGATAACTTTAATGCTTGCCCGATTTCCGGTGCTTGGCAATGGGGCGGAAGTCGGTGTCCTCGCGCGTGGGACTGGTGTGGTGTTCCACAATTCGTGAGGCGCCGAGAGTGCCGAAGGACTGGAGCCCGAAGTCTGATAGAGAGGACCGTCGAATCGTCGGGATCGAGAGTGTTGACCCGCTCGGAGGTGGGGCACCCGAAGCGTCCGGGATCGCCTAGTACACCGGTACAGAAGTTCGATGACGTATACTCATGCGGCATGGTCAAGTGAGGGCGTCGCGGACCCGGGCGTGCGGGCCATGAGACGGGTGAGGTCCTGTCGGGTGAACTTCCATTGGAAGGGGGAGGCGATCTGCTGGTAGTGCTGCTGAAAGCCGAGGATACGGTCGGCGACCTCGTCTTGGGAAGTGAAGTGAGCGGGCGTAAGGGCCTTGCGCTGCAGGATCGAGAAGTAGATCTCGATCTGGTTGATCCAGCTCGCGTGCGTGGGCAGGTGCACCAGGGTGAGATTGTGGAACTGTGCCTGGAGACGGTCGGCGGCACGCTGGCCGCGGTGGATGGTGCCGCCGTCGACGATCCAGAAGACGCGCTTGGCCGAATGATAGGGTTCTCGGGCCATCACTTTGGCGACGAGCGCGTCGAAGGCGACGATGGAGATCTTGCTGACGACTTCGCCGAAGAGCCGGGCGCGGTGCACGTCCCAGGCGGCGATGTACGCACAGACGCCATGACGCCGGTACTCGTGCTCGACGCGAGTGACGCGGCCCGGGGCCGGTGGGGTGATCGGGTGAAGCCGACTCCGGATCGGGATCTGCGTCTTCTCGTCGGCACTGATGACGAATTCGCCCCCGGTGAGCGCACGGCCGTTCCAGCGCCGGTGGTAGAGGTCGAGGACGCGTCCCGCCTTGGTCGCGAACTCCGGATCGCGCGGGAAGATCCAACTCCGCCGACTCCAGGGACGCAGCGCATCCTCATGCAGCCACCGCCAGATGGTGACCCCGCTGATGTTGGCGACGATCCCCGCGGCCAGCACATGGCGGCGCAGCTCCGAGCGACTGAAGCGCGACAAGGGCAGCCCCAGCTTGGCGGGGAGTTCACACGCCAGGGCCTTCACTTCAGCGACCACCCGAGGGGGAAAAGGCCAGCGGGCGACCGCCGCGCGACCGGTCCTCGAGTCCCGCGAGTCGTTCGAGGAAGAAGCGCTTTCGCCACTTGCTCACGACAGGCCGGGGCATGTCGAGGCGCTCTCCGATCTCCTTGTTCTCGAGTCCCTCGGCGGCCAGCAGCACGATCTTGGCGCGCATCACGTCACGGTACGGTAACGTATATCGACGGGTTCTGGCCTCCAGCACACTATGCTCCTTGGGGGTCAACGCGATGACGTACGGGCTGGATCTGGGCATTTCTCGCCTCCTTGGTCAGATCCAAAGATGGCGACTCACGCCCGCAAGTGCCAGTCTATATATACGTCATTGTATTTATGTCCACGTGTACTAGACTAGCAGCCCGCTCCGAGGCTTCCGCCCGAGGGTCGCACGAAGCGAAGCTCGTCATATCGCCACTGGGCTCGTTCTACCAGCGGGCTCGAGCCCGTCTGGTCTACGCGTCGAACCTGGAGCAGGGCCTCCATGGCTTCCTCACAACGACCCAAGTCCGACAGGCTCTCTCCCAGCTCGAAGTAGGCCACGGCCTGGAGACTCCGGGGTTCACCCAGGGCGATGGTTCGCTCGATGTGCAGCAGTGCCTCTTCGTCTTCGTTGGCGTCGCGGAGCTCCTGGGCCAATCGGAGCGAGCAGCTTCCAATCTTCCAGTCCACCTCACCCCTCTGCCAGCGCCGGATCATGCGGCGGTACTGCTCGTAGTGGAGCAGTGCCCGGCGGCAGTCACCCACCTCATCGTACGCCGAGGCCGCCTCGAAGAGCACCCCCGGGACCGTGTCCCCCCCCATCCCGGCGATCGTGGACTGGTAGTAGGGCAACGCCGTGGCGTACTCGCCCGCCCGGAAATAGTGGCGGGCCAAAGGAAGTGCCATGTCCTGGATCGTGATTCCGGGGCGGAACGACATGGCCGTCTCCATGGCCGAAGCCAGGCCGAAGAAGTCGTCCCGCGCCTGAGCGGCCCGGGCCAGGCTGACCATGTCCGACACCGCCTGGTCCGTGTATGCGGGGTCTTGCTCGATGGCCTGATGATAGAAGTCACCGGCCTCGTCGATGCGGCCCATCTGTGCGTAGGTGTGGGCCGCGCGCGCGAGGGTCGGCGCGTCCTCGGAGCCCTGCCGGACCGCCAAGCGATATTCGGAGAGCGCCGCCTCGAGGTCTCCCCGGGCTGCGGCCTCATCGCCACGTAAGACGGACGACTCCTCCTCGCCAGTCGAGAAGCAAGCAGTGAGGAAAGCGAGGAGGACGAGGCTGGGCCTTCTATTCATGTAGCAATGTCCAGGAGAAGTCGGGACGGGGTCTGCTGGGGCTCTCGATGAGGCGCTTGCATTGTGGCTGCCGGACCCGAGTGCACCGATTGCGGCGCGGACGACCGGTACATCCTCCAGAGCTCCGCACGTCGTAGATGTCGATCATGGTGGGAATGTACCGCAGAAGTCCGGGTGGGGGTCCACGTTGGAGGGCGGAGATCCGGGGGGGGGGTCTGGGATGACTGAAAGAGCATCGCCGGAGCCGTCGTGGCGGACCGCGACCGAACTCTGCGGATCACCGTTGTTCGCCGAACCACTCCAACGAACCGCCGCACGCCCTCCTCGAAGCCGATCCGCGGCGCGTAGCTCAGAAACGCCCGGGCCTTCGAGATGTCGGCCTAGGTCCGGACGACGTCGCCGGGCTGCGGAGGCAGCTCCTCGATGATTGGCTTCACGGCGAGAGCCTACGCCACTCTATGGATCATCTCGTTGAGGGATACGCCGCGACCCTCTCCGAGGTTGATGATCTCTCGTAGGCATCGAGGTGTGCCTCGACATAATCCAGGACGCCATGACACCGTCCACGATGTCGTCCACGTAGGTGCAATCCCGCTCCGTCGCGCCGTACCCGAACCTGGGAACAGGCTCTCCGGCGGTCATGAGGCGGGCGACTTTGTGGATCGCCAGATCCGGGCGCTGTCGGGGCCCGTAGACCGTGAAGAAGCGAAGGCACACCGCACATATGCCGTGGAGATGATGATACGTATGGCACAGGAGCTCGCCCGCCTTCTTCGTGGCGGCGTACGGTGAGATGGAATGGTCCACGGAATCGTCTTCGGAGAATGGCACTCTCCCGCTGCCCCCATAGACCGAAGAGGAGGACCCCCGAAGACGAAGCGCTTGATTCCTCGCTTCCGAGCGAGTTCGAGGAGTGCAAGCGTCCCTCCCGCGTTTACGTCGTGATAGAGCAGTGGGTCAGCGATAGAGGGGCGAACTCCGGGCCGGGTGGCGAGGTGGATGATCGCCCTGGATCTCCGGCATTCTGTCTAGCGTTCGGGCATCGCGGATGTCGCCCTCGATCTCCGTGAAGCGCGCATGGGTCCTGCACTCGGACAGGTTCCCCGCTTGATGGCGGGATCGTAGAAGTCGTCGTAGGAATCGAGGGAAACCACCTCGTAGGCGCCCCTCAGCAGGCGCTCGCAGAGGTGCGAGCCGATGAAGCCGCCGCCGCCGGTTACGAGAACGCTCACCGTGTGTGCTCGGGGGGCGCGAGCCCATCGCCTACCGCCACAAGAACGGCTGTTTGAGGTAGCAGACGAGGGATGCTCCGGTCGTCACGGCTCGGACGACGCCTTCGATTCGACGGCCCCTCACAAGGCCGGCTCGTGGGCGACCAGCCAATCCACAGTGCGCTGCAGACCCTCGCCAAGGGGCACCCTCACGTCGTACCCGAGCAGCTGCCGTGCCTTCTCCAGGGAGGCCAGAGAATCCCTCACGTCCCCTTCCCGGGGTGGCCCATGGACTGCGTCCACGGATGTGCTCGTTGCCTCGCGAATGGTCTCCCAGAGGAGGTTGATCGAGATCCGCTCCCCGCATCCGACGTTGAAGACGTGGCCCGCAATGTCGTCGGACGGGGAGGTACATGCCAGAAAGTTGGCCCGGACCGCGTTCTCGACGTAGGTGAAGTCCCGGGTCTGCTCTCCGTCCCCATCGATCGTAGGCGCTTCGTCCGCCATCGCCTTGGTGATGAGGATCGGGATCACGGCGGAGTACTGGGAACCCGGGTCCTGCCGGGGTCCGAAGATGTTGAAGTAACGGAGGACCACGGTCGGGAGCCCGTAGACCAGGGCGAAGGCCTGGCAGTAATGTTCGCCCGTGAGCTTGGCGACGGCGTACGGAGAGCGAGGCTGGGGGCGCAGGTCCTCCACCTTGGGGAGCGCCAGCGTGTCGCCGTAGGCCGAGCTGGATCCCGCGTAAACGAAGCGCTTCACGCCAGCGTCGCGCGCGGCGATAAGCATGTTCAACGTGCCCGTGGCGCAGGCTGCGTGGCTGCCACCGGGGTCCTCGACGCTTCGAGGGACGGAGGGCACGGCGGCCTGGTGGAGAACGTAGTCCATCCCCTCGCACGCCGCCGTGCACGTGGCCAGGTCCGTGACGGACCCCTCAATCAGGTGGATGCGGTCCCAAAGCCCGCCCAGGTTCTCCTGTCGACCCGTGGAGAAGTCGTCGAGCACCCGAACCGTGGCACCCCCGTCCGCGAGGGCAGCCGCGAGGTTCGAGCCGATGAAGCCGGCACCCCCGGTGACCAGGTAGGCGCCTCCCGGATCGACCGTGGGCGGCCTCATGAATCCGTAAGCGTGCGAGCCCGCGAGCCCCGAGACTCAACCAGTTCCCGGAAGTACGGGATCGTCTTCCTCAAGCCCTCGGGGAGCGGGGTGGTCGCCTCCCACGCGAGCACCTCCATCGCCACCGTGATATCGGGCTGGCGAACCTTGGGGTCGCCTTCCAGGATCGGCAGGTACTCGACGGTCGAGTCCGAGCCCGTCTCCCCGAGGACGAGGTCGGCGAGCTCTGCGATCGTAAGCTCGTGCGGGTTGCCGATGTTGGTCGGATCGATTCGGTCAGAGTGGAAGAGGCGTAATATGCCCTCGATCTCGTCGTCCACGTAACAGAAGGAGCGTGTTTGGGATCCGTCTCCATAAATCGTGAGCGGCTCGCCCCGGAGCGCGCGAACGATGAAGTTCGAGATGACGCGTCCATCCGCGAGTCTCATGGAGGGACCGTACGTGTTGAAGATTCTTACGATGCGGGTGTCGACGCCGTGATAGCGGTGGTACGCCATCGTCATCGCCTCGGCGAAGCGCTTGGCCTCGTCGTAGACGCCCCGGAGACCCACCGGGTTCACGTTGCCCCAGTAGCTTTCGGGTTGGGGGTGCACCTCGGGATCCCCATACACCTCGGAGGTCGAAGCCAAGAGGAATCGGGCCGATTTCGCTAGGGCGAGCCCGAGCATGTTGTGCGCTCCCAGACTCCCGACCTTGAGCGTCTGGATCGGCAGATCGAGGTAGTCGGCTGGGCTGGCCGGAGAGGCGAAGTGCAGCACGCCGTCGAGCTCCTCACGGATGTAGAGCGGAGTGGAGATGTCGTGCCGAATGAACGAGAAGTGGTCGTTCTGCTGAAGGGTGGCGATGTTCTCCGGCGAGCCCGTTATGAAGTTGTCGACGCCGACGACGTGGTAGCCCTCAAGGAGGAACCGGTCGGCCAGGTGTGAGCCGAGGAATCCTGCCGCGCCGGTGATCAGGACGCGCTCCATGTCAGGAGCCCCCTCCCGTGCGGGAGGGGATCACGTCAGGCTCTGCCCGCCCCGCAGGCGGGCGGCCCACCGAGTAATACTCGAATCCCATGAGTGCCATGCGGTCGGGGTCGTAGAGGTTTCGGCCGTCGAAGATGAGCGGCTGCGCCATAGCCGCCCTCATCCGCTCAAAATCCGGACGGCGATAGGGATTCCACTCCGTGTGGATGACGAGCGCGACAGCATGGTCGAGCACCTCGTAGTCATCTTCCCGGAGCTCGATCCGGTCGCCGAAACGCCGGGCCGCCTCGGCCATCGCCTCGGGGTCGTGGGCCACTACGCGAGCCCCTCGCTCGAGCAACCCCTCGATGGTCACCAGGCTCGGGGCTTCCCTCATGTCATCCGTGTTCGGTTTGAAGGCCAGGCCCCATACGGCAACCGTCGCTTGGTCGAGATCATCTCCCAGCCGCCCGGTGACGAGTCGCAGGAGAAGGCCCTTCTGGTGGTCGTTGAGCTCATCGACGGCTTGGAGGATGGAGGGGTCCACGCCCAATCGGTCCATGGTCCGGATGAGTGCCTTCACGTCTTTGGGGAAGCACGAGCCACCGTATCCGACACCGGGAAAGAGGAACTGTGAACCGATCCGTTTGTCGCTGCCGATTCCCCGGCGGACCAGGTTCACGTCGGCACCCGTCTTCTCGCAGAGGCCGGCCACGCTGTTCATGAAGCTGATCCGAGTGGCGAGCATCGCGTTCGTCGCGTACTTGGTGATCTCCGCAGAGGCGATGTCCATGATCAGGATGGCATTGCCCGTCCGGACGAAGGGCGCGTAGAGATCCCGCAGCACCTCCGCCGCATAGTCACTCTCCACCCCCAAGACCACCCGATCGGGCTTCATGAAGTCATCGACGGCCGCACCCTCCTTGAGGAACTCGGGGTTTGAGCAGACGTGAACGGTGTGGTCGGTCTCCGCCTCGATCGCTTCGCGAACCTTGTCGGCAGTCCCTACCGGCACCGTGCTCTTGGTGATGACGATCTTCTCTTCGTTCATCGCCTGACCGATGGTCCTCGCCGCGTCAAGCACGTGTTGTAGGTCGGCCGAGTCGTCTTCGTCGGGGGGCGTTCCCACCGCGATGAAGATGATCTCGGAGCGTTGGACAGCGGCATGAATGTCGCTGGTGAAGGTAAGGCGGCCGGCACGCAGGGTCCGCTGGACGAGCGGCTTGAGCCCCGGCTCGTAGACGGCGATCTCGCCCGCGTTCAGGCGGACAACCTTCTCTTCGATGATGTCGGCGCAGACGACGCTATTGCCGGTCTCAGCGAGGCAAGCGCCCGCGACCAGGCCAACGTATCCCGTTCCGATGACAGCTACGTGCATGTAGATCCCAAGCGTCCATAAGTTGAGGTGTGCGTGGGTGTTCGGCTTCCCGGCACTTGAGCCGAAACTCCAGTCCCAAGCCTAGAGGAGCCGGGATTCAGGCGTGGCGAAGTCCGAAGGAAACAGCTCATGCGCGAGAGCCCACCAAGATACCGAACGCAGGAGGCATACCTGGCGGAGTCGCTCGATGGTCCACCGTGGAAGATCGGTAAGATGTCGCGAGGACATACCGCAATTGCTCAGTCTCCACCGCTCCAACACCATGCGCGTACGCCTCGATGTCCCCAGAAGATCCTACAGCACCGGTGACGAGGACCCTCAACGGTAGAATCCCCGAATTGCCGTCGCCACGGCTTCGACCCGCTCGGCCCCCAGCTCCGGAAAGATCGGCAGGCTGAGGACCTCCTGGCAGAGCTCCTCGGACACCGGGAGCTGGCCCTTCTGATATCCGAGCTCGGCGAAGCACACCTGGAGGTGGAGGGGCGCCGGGTAGTAGACGGCGCTCGCCACGCCTTGCGTGCTCAGATAGTCACGGAGCGCGTCCCGCCTCCGGGCTCGAACTGTATACTGGTTGTAGACGTGGCTGTTGCCCGGAGCCGTGGTCGGAGTGATCACCTCCGCCACGTCCTCGAGTAGGGCGTCGTAGAGCTCCGCGTTCCGTCGCCTCGCGAGGTGCCAGGACTCCAGATACGGAAGCTTGGCGGACAGAACCGCGGCTTGGATGGCGTCTAGCCGGCTGTTCGTGCCCACCATCTCGTGGTGATACATCTGGACGCCGCCGTGGACTCGGAGCTTCCTGAGCTTGTCTGCGAGCGCAGAGTCGTTCGTGGAGATGAGCCCGCCGTCCCCAAACCCCCCGAGGTTCTTGGTTGGGAAAAAGCTGAAGGCTCCGGAGTCGCCCGCGGCTCCGGCCCTCACCCAGACCGATGTCGACCACCCACCGTCCTGCGAGGAGCCCCCACCCTCCGCCACGACGTCGAGTGTCGCCGCCGAATCAACGGAGGTGTCGACGCTGCACTGCGCTGCCCCGATCGCCTGAGTGGCGTCCTCGAGGAGGAAGCCACCCCGCTCCCGGGCCAACTCCCCCAGCTCCCGCACCGGGGCCATCTGCCCGAAGAGGTGCACCGGAATCACCCCCCCAGTGCGTTCCGTCCAGGCGGCCTCGACCGTCGCTCGCGTGACGTTGAAGGTGTCCGAATCGACATCACAGAAGACGGGCCGGAGGCCGGCGTTCCAGACCGCGCCGGCTGTCGCGAAGAAGGTAAACGCCGGGATCACAACCTCGCCGGCCGAGCTTGCCCCCGATGCCCCTCGCCCGCCCGACTCCATCGCCCAAGCGCGCAACGGCAAGAGAAGCGCGTCGGTCCCGCTGGCGCAGCCCACCGCGTGCTCGACGCCCAGGTATTCGGCGAGCTCCGCTTCCAGCCTCTCCACGGGCTCACCCAGAATGAACCGCTGAGAGCGGACGACGGCTTGCAGGGCGCCCTCCAGCTCACTCGAGAGGGCGTCGTACTGCTCGGTCAGATCAAGAAGAGGTATCGCCATCACTCGGCGCTTGTCTCGGCCCGAGACCGGGGGCAGAGGTCTTGGGAGTCCGTGCGAGGTCTCCTGCTGAAGGGGGTCGGGTGGATCCGCCGGCCGGGCCAAAGCCAGTGGGTTCGGCGGTCAAGGCTCTTCTCTACGGCACGCATCCTCTGAGCCCCCGCCCTCCCCACCGGATCCGACCACCATAGCCGGAGCCCGGGCTCCCTCCGTTTCCGCAGCAGGGGCCGCGTCGTCGCAGAGCAGCGCGCGGTTCTCTTGCCCGCCCCATCCGGACTACGAGACCGACGACCGGCTGAGCGCTCCCGCTGCCCGTCTTGATCTCTCAGTCGGCGGCGGGACCCCACACAGCCTACCTCCGCCAACGACTTCACGTCGAGCCCCATTGCGATCACGAGGAAGCACTCCCTTGGGGCCAATGCCCAAAGCTCGCTGGCCATCTGCCGCGCTCAGGGTAACCGAGAGGGTATGTTACCGAGTTGTCACAGTCCCCTAGTCTAGAGCGATCCCCCCTTCACGATCCAGGACCGGGCTCGGCCAGCGCTCTCGTCCAAGAGCGGCGCGGTCACATGACGGGCGTCCACGACGACACTCGCTAGGTCAAGCACGCGCTGATAGTCCACTCCGGTGTGGTCCGTAACGATGACGACGGCGTCGGCGCCCGAAAGAGCGGCGTCGGTCAGGGGAACGGACGAGAGACAGGTCCCGTCCTCGCAGACGTCAGGCACGAAGGGATCGTGATACTCGACCTGTGCACCGTCGGCTGCCAGCAGCCGAATGATGTCCAGAGCCGGTGACTCCCGCACGTCGCTCACGTCCTTCTTGTAGGCGACGCCCAGTACGAGGATCTCCGACCCGTTCACGGCCTTCCGCCTCGCGTTGAGAGCATCCCTCACCTTACTCACCACGAAGCGCGGCATCGCGGAGTTGATCTCGGAGGCGAGTTCGATGAGCCGGGTCCGGTAGTTTAGCGCTCGCATCTTCCAGGCGAGGTAGTGGGGGTCGACCGGAATGCAATGTCCGCCTAGGCCCGGTCCCGGCGTGAACTTCATGAAGCCGAAGGGTTTCGTCCCCGCCGCTTCGACTACGTCCCATACGTCCACCCCGAGGCGGTCGGCGATGAGCGCGATCTCGTTGACCAGCGCGATGTTCACTGCCCGGAAGGTGTTCTCGAGGATCTTGACCATCTCCGCCGCCTCGGTGGACGACACAGTGATCATGGTGTCGATGAAACGCCCGTAGACCGAGAGGCCGGCCTCCGTGCAGGCGGGAGTGATGCCTCCGATGATCTTGGGCGTGTTCTTCGTCTTCCAGACCGGGTTCCCCGGATCGACGCGCTCCGGAGAGAAGCACAGAAAGAAGTCCTCTCCCGCACGGAGGCCTGCGCGCTCCAGCATCGGTAGCAGAACCTCGCGGGTGGTGCCAGGATACGTCGTGGATTCCAGCACAATGAGCTGTCCCGGGCGCAGCGTCGCCGCCACAGCCTCGGACGCCGCGATCACGTGGGAGACATCGGGATCCTGTGTCTTCGAGAGCGGTGTCGGCACAGAGATCGAGATGACATCGCACTCGGCAAGCCGAGACACGTCTGCGGTGGCTTCCAGGCGTCCCGTCGCCAGAGCCTCTCCCAGTTCATGGTCCGTAACGTCCTTGATGTGGCTCCTCCCCGCGTTCACCCCTTCCACGATCTGCGGAACGATGTCGAAGCCCACGGTCCGGAGCCCCGACCTTGCGACGTCCACTGAAAGGGGTAGGCCCACGTGTCCCAGCCCGATGACCCCAACGATGAGGTCGCCGTTCTTCAGGTGATCGAGGCGTGAATCGGTCATAGATCGGTGAAACGCGGCTGAGGGCGGATCGGATGCGACAGGCGCCGCACCGAATATGACGAGTGGAAAGAGGAGCTACAAGCGTCTGAGGCGGCCGACCCTGATCGCCAGAGTGCCTGGCCCGAGAGCCGCAAAGGCAGCTCCCACCGTGAGAGCGTCGGCCGGTTGGCAAACCGCACGCACCACCCGGTGAGAGCCCTACGGCGGGTGCCCCACAAAGCGAGCCCTCACGAGCAGGGCGGCCAGGTGGAATTCCCGTGCTGGCCATGCAGTGGGGCACCATTCGGATCAGGCCGACGAGGGTAGATTCAAGCGGTCGTCGCAACACCCCAGGGAGGTGTGGCGATGGAGCCGAGCAGGCGCCGGCGCGCGGATCGAGCTTTACGGCGGCCGATGTGTTCGCCCGGATGTGCGCTGGAGGGGGCGACGTCGTGGCCGCCGACAAGACCGACGGTGGGCGGCCTCGTGGAGTCCGGAGCAAATCGCCAACAGGCTACGGGTCGACTTCCCCGACGATGAGTCCATGCGGATATCGCACGAAGCCATTTACCAGGCGCTCTACGTTCAGGGACGCGGTGCGTTGCGGCGGGAGCTGACGGCGTGCCTTCGGACGGGACGCGCGCTACGGGTGCCTCGAGCTCGCACCCGCGGCCGGGGCAAGACGTTCGTTCACCCCGAGATCATGCTCAGCGAGCGACCGGCCGAGGCAGACGACCGCGCCGTTCCCGGGCACTGGGAAGGCGACCTGATCATGGGGCTGGGCAGTTCGGCGATCGGAACGCTAGTCGAGCGGACCTCCCGGTTCACAATGCTGCTCCACCTCCCCCGCCTCAAGCCACACGGCGCACCTAGGACCAAGAACGGTCCAGCGTTGGCTGGACACGGTGCCGAAGCCGTCCGGGACGCGATCGCTTCGTCGATCACGACCCTGCCCGAGCAACTCCGCCGGTCTCTGACATGGGACCAAGGAGCAGAGATGGCTCAGCACGCACAGCTTCGCATCGACACTGGCCTCGCCGTCTACTTCTGCGACCCGCAAAGCCCGTGGCAGCGTGGCACGAACGAAAACACCAACGGCTTGTTGAGACAGTACTTTCCCAAGGGTACCGACCTCAGCAAACATACTGTTGACGATCTCGCCGCGGTCGCGGCCGCTCTCAACAGTCGTCCCCGCAAGACCCTCCGTTGGCGAACCCCGGCGGAAACTCTGGATGATCTCCTACGATCACTGAACTGAACCTTCACCTCGGGCTAAGCCCTCACCGCTCCGGTATCCTGCCTTCCACGACCTTCGGTCGCTTCTGACTCCCCCAGGGCTGGGAGACATCAAGAATACCCCTTCTGTCTGGACCCCGTCGCTGTCGCCAATCTGCTATCTAGTGAAGTCAGGGCCCAAGAAACAAACCCCTCAACACAGGGGTGTTGCGACGACCGCTTGAACCTGGCCAGTCCCGCGACCGCGACCAGGGCAAGACGATCATGCAGCCCACGACGGCCGCATCAGAGCAGCCCGAATCCATGATCGGCCGCGATGGGTCCGAGCGGTCCAGCCTGGGTTCGACGGCTCGGTTGGGTCGGTGGCGGTGTCCACAGCGGGAAGCGTCGTCGCTCACGAAACTCTTCCCGCATAGTGACTCACCACGGCCTCGACCAGTCCCCCCGCCGTGAACTTCTTGGCCTCAACCAGAACTTCGTAACCGAGCTCCCGGGCGGCCGCTGCAGTGACGGGACCGATCACAGCAGCCGGCGCGATCGGTGGACCCCGATGCAGCCGATCGAACCCAAGCACGGACGACGGGGAGGCAAACGTAATCAGATCGACCCCCCTCCCGAGTTCGGCGAGAGCCTCCGGTGGCACCTCCTCGACCGCAACGGTCCGGTGCGTCGCAACGACGTCCACCGATGCCCCGAGCGCCCGGAGTCCGTTGGGCAGCCCCTCCCGGGCCCCTTCAGCCACGGGGAGAAGGACCGTTCGACCCTCCATCGGGACGGTAGCCGCCAGCGCGGACAGCGTCCCCTCAGCCGCGTACGACTCCGGCACGAGCGCCGCAGGGAGCCCAGCGGCCTCGGCCGTCCGCGCCGTTGCGGGCCCGACGCAACAGACGGACGCCTCGCCAACGGACCTACGCAGCGAGAGACCCGCCTCCTCAGCCGCACTGCAGAAGGCGAGAACGCCATTCGCGGAGGTAAACACCACCCAATCGTAGTGTGCGACGCCACGGACGGCGTCGGCGAGTGGTGCGGGATCGGCAGGGGGCTCGATTCGGATGGCAGGGACTAGGAGAACACGAGCCCCGTGGCCTTCAAGCGCTCTTGCCAGCTCGGTGGCTTGCGACTTCGGCCTGGTGACGACCACTGTCAGGGCCGCCAAAGCGGGGACACCAACGGACACGTCAAATGTTCCGGCCGTGTTCATGTGCCCCAATATAAGAGGGCTGAGGACGTCGGATACAAGAATTGCAGAGAGGCCGCCGCCGACGGCCCATCCGGGCGCAGGACCTCAGTCGGGAACGAGGGCACGGGGATTCATCCAAGCCGAGTCGAGGGGCACGAGGAGGGGCGGCATGAGCGAGGCCGTCATGCCGAAACGCCTCCGACCCCCACCAGCCACGTCGAGACCGAGGCGCACTCCTCCGCTTTCCACCCGGCCAGGGCCATGACGATCCCGAAGCCACGCTCGGAAAAGCGGTCGCGGCCCTCCCAAAGAAAATGCCTCCAGGGGCGACAGCGGCCCAGGAGGCATCGTATTGGTATGGCCCGGCAGGAAGGCGCTAGACCTCGGCCACCTCGACCGGAGGCGCCTTGGTGACCCTGCCCCCCTTGATGCATGTCGTGCAGACCCTCACACGACGTCGGTCCCCCTCGGGCGTCACAATCTTCACGGTCTGCACGTTGGGGAGCCAGCGCCGCTTCGTCTTGTTGTGAGCGTGGCTCACGTTATTTCCCGTCGCGGGCCCCTTCCCGCAGATGTAACACACTCGAGCCATTGTCCTATGCGCCTCCGGGCTCAGCCCGTCAGTTGCCTCCGCCCTCGTCGCCTCCGTCGCCGTCCATGAGGATGTCCACCGCCTCTAGGAACGACTCCGCGAAGGTCGCCAGAATCCTGTCCGCCTCTGCGATGGCACCTGATGCCACCCAGTCGTCCGCCACACTGTCGGACATGGCGTAAACGGAGCCGATCACGGAGATCTGTGCGCCACTGGCCACCGTCACGCTGTCGGCCACCACCCGCGGCCCCATTTTGATCAGGTACGGACCGGGCTGGTTGGGCATCTCGACGAAGAACGCCTGAGAGCCGACGGCGCTCTGCACCGACAGGTCGTTGATCCGAATCACGGCGCCGTCGTGCGCCATCGGATCGGACCCGAAGACACCCGCATCCACCATCGGAGCCGAGGAGAAGTCGTCGTCGGCGGCTCCTTCTTCGACAACCGCCACCCCCGTCTCGGCAGCCTGCATGTTCAGCCAATACAGAAACCCGCCCACCACCGTGAAGGTCAACAACATCAGGACGAGGCCTCCGGTGTCGGACGCACCTTTTCGGGACCCATGCCATGCCATGTTATGCCGTACTCCCCGCTCTCTGGTCAGTAGGAGGCATCGAGATCTCGCCAGTCTAATCGACCAACTCGATGAGCGCCATCTCTGCGGCGTCACCACGGCGGGTCCCCAATTTGAGGATGCGGGTGTAGCCCCCCGGCCGTTCCGTGAAGCGCGGAGCGATGTCGTCGAAGAGCTTGCCGAGGACCTCTCGGTCGGCGATGTGGCGTCCGACTAGGCGCCGGGCATGCAGGTCGCCCCGCCTGCCCAGCGTGATGAGCCGTTCGATGAACGGACGGAGCTCCTTGGCCTTGGCCATCGTCGTTTCGATCCGCTCGTGTTGGAAGAGCGCCGTGGCCATGTTCCGTAGCGTCGCCTTCTTGTGGCTGGCCGTCCGGGAGAGAGCCCGGCCCTTCTTCCGATGCCTCATCGCGAGCCCACCGCCTCGCCAGCTTTGGCTGGCTCGGCCGGCTCCTCGCCGACGAGGAAGAGTTGCCCATCGTCGCCCTCCTCTAGGCTTATGCCAAAGCGGAGGCCGTGCTCTTCCAGAAAGTCCGAGATCTCCTTGAGCGACTTCTTGCCGAAGTTCTCGATGCGCAGCATCTCCTCCTCCGAGCGCTGCACCAAGTCCCGTAGAGTCCGGATGTTCTCCTTCTGCAAGGAGTTACGGGAGCGTACACTGAGCTCCGCCAGATCTTCAATGCGACGCTCGAACAGATCGCGCAGCCGATCGGGCACCTCCAGGGCACCAGGGGGCGCCACTTGTGGGGCGCCATCCTCGCCAAAATAGAGCATGAACTCCAGATGTTTGCGAACCAGCTCCGCAGCGTAGGGAACGGCCGACTCGGGATCCACGGAACCGTCCGTCTCGACGAACACCGTGAGCCGATCGAAGTCGGTGCGCTGGCCGACGCGCGTCTCGTCGACGGAGAAATTCGCACGCCTCACTGGATTGTATATGGAATCGATGCGCACCATGTCGACGGGAGCGCCTCGGGGAAGCTCGTGCTGGTTCGCCAGGACGAACCCCCGGCCTTTGTTCACATGCAGCTCAATGTTGAACTTCCGCTTGTCCTGGGCCGTCATCAGGTGATGGTCCGGATCGTGGATCGTCACTCCAGAGGCCAGCGTAATGTCGGTGGCTGTCACGGGCCCCGCCTCACTCACCTGGATCTCGAGCGTCGCCTCGTCGACGTCGTCGTCCAAAGTGACGACTAGGGACTTGAGGTTCTGGATGACCTGGTGGACGTCTTCCACCACGCCTTGGATGGTCTGGTGTTCGTGCAGTACACCGTCGATCCGGAAGGCCCACACGGCGGCTCCGCGAAGCGACGATAGGAGCACCCTCCGTACGGAGTTGCCAAGGGTGTGACCGAAGCCTCGCTCGAGGGGCTCGATCACGAACTCGGCGGAGCGTCCATCTTGCGAGGTCCCGGCGACCTCGATCCGCTCGGGCAACACCAATCCGGTAAGATCTATCTGCACGGAAGCCTCCGTTACTTCGAGTAGAGCTCCACGATGAGTTGTTCCTGGACGGCCAACGGAATGTCCTGACGGGTGGGGCGACGTGTCACGCGCCCAACACGGTTCTTCTCGTCGAGCGCCAGCCACTCCACGAGGGTTGGACGGGTCCGCGCCTCGAGGCTCTCCTGCACAGTCACCAGGTCCTTCGACCTAGGCCGGATGGCAACTTCGTCGCCGGGGTCCACCTGATAGGACGGTATGTCCACGATGCGCCCGTTCACCTCCACGTGACGATGCCGCACGATCTGCCGCCCGGCGTTTCGGCTCGGTGCGAAGCCCATCCGGAAAATGACGTTGTCCAGCCTGGACTCAAGCGAGATGAGCATGTTCTCGCCCGTGATGCCGTCGCGGGTCGAGGCCTTCTCGAAGAGGGTCCGGAACTGGCGCTCGTGGAGCCCGTAGATGCGCTTGACCTTCTGCTTTTCGCGAAGCTGCACGGCGTAGTCCGACTGCTTTCTGCGCCGTGCGTGGGCGGGACCGTGTTGTCCCGGTGGATAGGCTCGGCGCTCAATGGCGCACTTTTCCGTGTAGCACTTTTGCCCCTTCAAGAAGAGCTTCTGCCCTTCGCGACGGCAGAGCTTGCAAACTGGTCCGGTGTATCGTGCCATGCTCGTTCCGCCTAGACCCGCCGTTTCTTAGGCGGGCGACAACCGTTGTGGGGAAGCGGAGTCACGTCCTGGATCGCCTTGATGTGTAGCCCCGCCGTTGCGAGGGCTTGAATGGCCGACTCGCGCCCGGAGCCTGGCCCCTGCACCCGGACGCTCACGCGCCTCACACCCATCGCCACCGCCTCGCGCCCGCATTGCTCTGCGGCTACTGTCGCTGCGAAGGGCGTCGACTTCTTGGAGCCCTTGAAGCCCGCCTTGCCGGCACTGCCCCACACTACGGTGTTGCCTGCGCTGTCGGTGATCGTGATGAGCGTGTTGTTGAAGGTCGCCTTGATGTGGGCGACTCCCTCCGCCTCTACCACCTTCTTGCTTCGCCTACGCGGCGATCTCGGTCCTCCGGCCACTGGCCACCGTCCCTCGTCTTTGGCTCGAAAGTTCTCTGTGAGCCTAGGTGGGCTTCGCCCTACTTCTTGGGCGCCTTCTTCTTCCCCGCGATGGCCCGTCGTTGCCCCTTGTGGGTCCGGGCGTTCGTGTGGGTGCGCTGGCCCCGTACCGGAAGCCCCCGGCGATGCCGGAGGCCCCGATAACACCCAATGTCCATGAGCCGCTTGATGTTCATGGAGACTTCGGTCCGCAGGGAACCTTCTACCTTGTAGTTGCCCTCAATCTTTCGACGAAGCCTGTTTACGTCGTCGTCGGTGAGATCCACGGTCCGCCGGTCCGGATCGACGCCCGTGTGGTCGAGGATCTCCTGCGACCGCGACGCCCCGATGCCGTAGATATAGGTCAACGCGACCTCGATCCGCTTGTTCTTTGGAAGATCCACACCCGCGATGCGTGCCATGCCACCGTCTTCTCAAGTTGGGAAAGAGGCCCGACATTGCCCCGGGCCGCTAGGGGCTGTGCCGGTCAGCCCTGGCGCTGCTTATGCTTCGGATTACGCGTACAGATGATTCTCACCACACCCCGGCGGCGGACCACCTTACAGTGCTCGCAAATCGGCTTTACACTGCTACGAACCTTCATGCTTCGCGCCTGTCCGTGCGTTTCTAGTATAGCTTGTAATCATAATTGAAGACTCTCTGCTCTTCAAGGAGTCCGGGGCCTCTGGGACGGTTTCGACTTGGCGCGGGTTACCTAGGCTCGAGTCTCGACAGGGGCCGCCGTCAGGACGCGGGGGGCGTTGGCTGTCACGGCCACGGTATGCTCGAAGTGGGCGGACCGGGTGCCATCCTGAGTCACGACCGTCCAGCGGTCCTCCAGCGTCCTGATTCTGTCAGTCCCCAATGCGAGCATCGGCTCGATGGCGAGGACCATGCCCTCCCTGAGCAGGGGGCCTCCGCCCGCGGTTCCCAGGTTTGAGACTTGAGGCTCTTCGTGCACCTCTCTGCCCACCCCGTGCCCCACCAGATCCCGGATGATGCGGAGTCCCGTGCCCTCTACACGCTCCATGACCGCCACTCCGATGTCCCCGACGTGGTTGCCTTTCACCGCCGCCGCGATGGCACCGCAAAGAGCCTCTCTCGTGACGGTGAGGAGGTGACGGCTGGGCTCCTCAATCTCTCCCACGGGGAAGGTCCATGCCGAATCCGAGCACCAGCCTTCCAGCTTCACCCCGACGTCGATCGAGATGATGTCGCCCTCCTGAAGGAGGCGACTCGCCTTTGGGATCCCGTGAACGACCTCCTCGTTCAACGAGACACACACACTCCCTGCAAAGCCGTACAAGCCCTTGAAGGCTGGTACTGCGCCGTCATGGGAGCGGATGAAGTCGTCGGCGAAGACGTCGAGCTCGAGCGTCGAGACACCGGGTACGATGCGGGGACGGATCTCCGCGAGGAAGTCGGCGATGATCGCCCCTCCCCGAGCGATGATGCAGACCTCTTCGGGAGTCTTCAGGTGGATCATCCGGCGAGCCCGAGTGCGGTGACTACGGCGGCCTGCACTCCCTCGATGCTCTGGTCTCCGTCGATATGGTGCACGGGGACCCCGCTCCGCTGGTAGTACTCGACGAGGGGCGCGGTCTCTCGCCGGTAGACGTCCAGCCGATTCCGGACCGTGTCGCGGTGATCGTCGCTCCGATGCTCAAGAGGTGTGTGGTCGTTGTCGCACGCGCCGTCCTGACCGGGCGGGGCGAGAAAGACGTTGTAGACGGCACCGCACTTCGGGCACGACCGGCGTCCGGAGATCCTCTTGATCAGGGGCTCATCCTCCGCCTCGAGCACCACAACCTGATCGATCTTCGAGCCCAGCGCCGCGAGCATCATGTTCAGGCCTGAAGCCTGAGTGCTCGTCCGAGGGAAACCGTCGAGAACTGCGCCCGCGCCCGCAGGCAGGCGGGCCAGCTTCCCCCTCACCATCGCGATCACGACGTGGTCTGGAACGAGCTCCCCGGCGTCCATGAAGCGCTGTGCCTCCCGGCCGAGGCCCGTGCCGTCGGCCTTGGCTTGGCGGAGGAGATCGCCGGTCACCACCCGCTCCGAACCCTGGGCCTCGGCGAGTAAGACTCCCTGGGTGCCCTTTCCCACACCAGGGGGTCCGAGAAGGATGACGTACATGGCGCCGCTCGTCCCCGCCTTCCGCGCTAGATGTATCGCGAACGACCGCGCATCTTCACGCGCCCCTTCTTCATGAAGCCATCGTAGTGACGGAGCAGAAGGTGTTGCTGCGCTTGTTGGACCGTGTCGAGACCCACGCCCACGACGATGAGTAGGCCGGTGCCGCCGAAGAAGAACGTCTGGATGTTGAAGATCGCGAAGATCCAGAACGGCACCAGGGCGATGAACGCAAGGTAGATCGACCCGGGGAGCGTTACCCTCGTGAGCACGCGATCGATGTACTCCGCTGTCCGGGCGCCCGGTTTCACGCCCGGCACGAAGGCGCCCTGCTTCTTCAGGTTCTCGGCAAGATCCACGGGGTTGAAGATGATGGCCGTGTAGAAGTAGGTGAAGAAGACGATCAGCAGCCCGTAGGTGACGTAGTAGACCGCTCCTGGCTGAAAAATGTCGGCGATGGTATCGAGGAAACCACCGGTCTGTCCCGCGAACTGGGCGATGGTGCCCGGCACGACGATGAACGACTGGGCGAAGATGATGGGCATGACGCCGGCCGAGTTCACGCGAAGCGGGACGAAGCTCTTCTGGCCTTCGCGGATGCGCCCGCGACCCACCACCTTCCGCGGTATCTGGACCGGGATCTTCCTCGCACCCATGGTCATGGCAACCACCGAAGCGGTGATCGCGACAAGCACAACAACAAGCATCACGACCGCAAAGATCTGAATCTGCCCGGCGATGAACGACTCCCACGTCCGGGCTACGGCAGCCGGGAAGCCCTCAATGATCGAGAAGAAGATCAGGAGGGACATGCCGTTCCCGATGCCGCGCTCCGTGATCTGCTCACCGAGCCACATGACGAAGACCGCTCCCACCGTGAGCGTGATCGTCGTCGTCAGATTGAAGGTGAATCCGGGGGTCCGGACGGCGCCCGTACTGTTGAGGAAGGCAGCGTAACTGAATCCCTGGATCGCACTCAGGAGAACCGTCACGTAACGGGTCCACTGTGTCAGCTTTTGCCGCCCGTCCTCGCCCTCCTTCTGCATTTTTTCCACAGTGGGGAAGACCGCGGCCAGCAGCTGGAACATGATGCTGGCCGAGATATAGGGCATGATGCCGAGCGCTAGAATCGTCGCACGGCTCAGACCGCCACCCACGAACATGTCGTAGATGCCGAGGATCCCTCCCTGTAGGGCTCCGAACTGCTGGCGGAGGATCCCCACGTCCACCCCCGGCACGGTGATGTGCGCCCCGAACCTGTAGATCAGAAGGATGAAGAGCGTGAAGAGGATCTTCTCTTTGAGCTCCGGGACCCGGAATAGATTCGGAATCGGGTTAGCCATCGGTCTCCGTCTCGCCTTCCTCATCCTCGACGGCGGGGGGAGGCTCGGCCACATCGGCCCGCTCGGCGCCTGGCTCGATGCTCGGCTCCGTGGCCGCAGGCTTGGGCGCCGCGGTGGCACTGGAACGCCCGGCCCGGGTCACGACCTCGGCCGATCCGCCCGCTGCCTCAAGCCTGGCCACCGCTCTGCCACTGAACTTGTGGGCCTCCACGGCGTACGCCCGGTCGACCTCGCCCTTGGCGAGAATCTTGATCAGCCCCTCGGCAGACCGGATCAACCCCGCTTCCTTCAACACTTCCGCGTTGACCGTGGTCCCGTCGATGCGCGCGAGCTCTCCGACGTTAACGATCTGGTACACCGTACGCTTCCGCGGAGTGAAGCCCCGCTTCGGGATCCGCCGCTGCAACGGCATCTGTCCGCCCTCGAACCCAGGGCGGATGGAGCCACCACTCCGGGACTTCTGGCCGTCTTGTCCGCGTCCGGCCGTCTTGCCCTTCCCCGAGCCGGGACCTCGCCCTTTCCGCTTCGAGCGGCAATGAGAACCGCGAGCGGGGCGTAGTTCGTGTAGCTCACCCATCTCAGATCTCTTCCACCCTTACCAGGTGCCAAACCTGCTGCACCATCCCGCGAATAGCGGGCGTGTCGTTGTGCACCACCGTCTGCTGGTGCTTCTTGAGCCCTAGAGCCTCCAAGGTGCGCCGGTGCTTCGTCTTGCGCCCGATCCCACTCCGGACCTGGGTGATGGACAACTTATTGGCCATGGTCCTCCCCCAGTCCCAGGATGACCTCAACCGGGACGCCACGTTCGCTGGCCGCCTGCTCGGGCGTCACCAAATTCGTGAGCCCCTGCATCGTGGCTCTCACGACGTTGATCGGGTTGTTGCTCCCAAGGCTCTTGGTGAGGATGTCCTTGATGCCCGCCGCCTCGACAACGGACCGCACGGGCCCGCCGGCGATCACGCCGGTTCCCGGCGCCGCCGGCCGCAACATCACGCGTCCGGCGCCCCAATGGCCGACAATCTCGTGAGGGATCGTCCCGTTGCGGACGGGGATCTCGACCATGTCCTTCTTGCCACGCTCGAACGCCTTGCGAATGGCCTCGGCGACCTCATTGGCCTTGGCGAGCCCGATGCCGACGCGTCCGCTCTGATCACCGACCGAGACCAGCGCGGAGAAAGAGAACCGGCGACCACCCTTCACGACCTTGGCCACGCGGTTGATGTGGATCACGTTCTCGGTAAACTCGGACTCGCGTCTGCGAGTCTCTTTACGTCTGTGTTCCCTGGCCATCAGAACTGCAGCCCTCCCTCCCGGGCGCCTTCCGCGAAGGCCTTGACCCGGCCGTGATACTGGTATCCGCCTCGGTCGAAGACGACCGACTCCACTCCCTGGGCCACGGCCCTCTCGGCGAGAATCCTTCCGGCCGCCCTGGCCTGCTCGACACGCACATTCGGTCCCTCGGCCTTGAAGTCGGCGAGGTCCGGGCTCCGCGTCGAGAGCCCCACGAGCGTCCTGCCGGCAGCGTCGTCCACCACCTGGCCTTCGAAGTTCTTCAGGGAACGGTACACGACGAGCCTCGGACGCTCCGTCGTCCCCCAGATCTTCTTCCGGATCCGGGCGTGCCGTCGAGCCCTCTGCGTCCTTCGGTTCTTGGTGGCTTTGCTGCTCATCTCTCGTTCTCGATTAGGTGGCGGCCGTCTTGCCCGCCTTCCGGCGGACGTGCTCGCCGTGGTATCGGATGCCCTTCCCCTTGTACGGCTCGGGCGGACGGAAGGCGCGGATCTCCGCAGCCGCTTGGCCTACCTTCTGCTTATCGATGCCCGTAACGGTGATGGTGGTCGGATTGGGGACATCGAGCCCTACGCCCTCGGGCGCCGGATAGTCGATCGTGTGAGAGAAGCCAAGGTGCAGGAGGATGCCCGAGCCCTTCTTCTCCGCCCGGTACCCCACACCCTGGATCTCGAGGGTCTTGGTATATCCGTTGAGCACCCCCTCGACCATGTTGGCGACGAGGGTGCGCGTGAGCCCGTGCAGCGCCCGGTGCTTCGGCTCATCCGACGGGCGTGTCACACGGAGGACCCGGTCGTCGAGGGTTACCGTGATATGGGGGTGCACATCGAAGGTGAGCTGGCCCTTCCCTCCCTTCACCTTGACGTTCTGACCGCTCACGGTCACCTCGACACCCCGGGGGAATTTTATCGGCTGTTTGCCAATACGCGACATCGATCGTTTTCCCTTTACCAGACCAGCGCCATGAGCTCGCCACCGACACCCTGCCGGCGAGCCGCGCGGTCCGACAGCAGGCCCTGCGAAGTAGAGAGAATGGCCATCCCGAGCCCGTTCCGGACTCGAGGAATCTCATCGACGCCCACGTAGCGGCGGCGACCCGGGCGTGACACACGCTCCAGGTGTCGGATGATCGGCCCCTCTTCGTGATACCGGAGGTATACGCGCAAGAGGCCGAAACCACCGTCTTCCAAGACTTTGTAGTCGTAAATAAAGTGATTTTCCTTCAGCAGGCGGGCCACCTCGGTCTTGAGCCGCGAAACCGGAATGTCCGCCCACTTGTGCCCGGCACTCCCGGCGTTCCGGATGCGCGTGAGCATGTCCGCGATGGGATCAGTCATCATAGCCGTTTCAGTCCTTTACCAGCTCGACTTCCGGACACCCGGGATCTCCCCCTGAAGGGACATCTGGCGGAAACAGATCCGGCAGATCCCGAACTTCCGAATGTACGCACGAGGGCGTCCACAGCGCTGACAGCGATTCCGATGTCGCCCCGGATACTTGGGTTTGCGGTTGTTCCTCTCGATGAGCGCCTTCCTGGCCATCAAGCTCCCCTGTCCGTGTTAGTTCGTGTGCTGCCCGATGACGACGGGAACCACCCCCTGGAAGGGGAAGCCCATCTCGCGAAGCAGGGCAAGCGCCTCGTTGTCCTTATTCGTGGACGTGACGACGGTGATGTTCATGCCGTGAATCTGACCGACCTTGTCGTAGTCGATCTCGGGGAAGATGATCTGCTCGCGCACGCCCATAGTGAAGTTGCCTCGGCCGTCGAAAGCCCGGGTCCGGAGCCCCCGGAAGTCGCGCACGCGTGGTATTGCGACACTCACGAGACGATCCAGGAATTCATACATCCGGTTGCGGCGGAGGGTTACCGTCGCGCCGATCGGCATGCCCTCACGGAGCTGGAAGTTCGAAATCGACTTCCGGGCGCGTGTCACGACCGCTTTCTGACCGGTGATCACGCCCAGCTCGTCCACGACCGTCTGTAAGAGCTTGGCGTTCTTCGGCGCTTCGCCCACGCCAACGTTTGCCACCACCTTCTCGATCCTTGGGATCTGGTGCGGATTCCCCCAATGGAACTGCTCGGCCAGCCTCGGGCGAGCATATGCCTTGTAGTGCGTCAACAGTCTCGGTTCCATCTCTCTCTTCGTCCTCAAGTCGTGCCGCAGTGTACGTCGATCCGATACGGTCCGACGGCTCCCGCTACGGCTTGGGGATCGGGTTGCCGGTCTTCACGGCAATCCTCTCTTTGGTCCCATCAGCCTCGATCCGGACTCGGATTCGGCTGGCCTGGTCCGAGGCCGGATCCACCAACATCACGTTGGAGATGTGGATCGGTGCCTCAAAGGTCATGATTCCACCTTCTGGATTCGCCTCCGACGGCCGCTCATGGCGCTTACGCATATTGACGCCCTCGACCACGACGCGCCCGCTGCCGCGGAGCACTCGGAGGGCCGTGCCCTCCATATCCCGAAAGTTGCCCCGGATCACCTTGACCCGGTCCCCCTTCACGATCGCAGATCTTGGTGCTTTGGCGCCCATTACAGGACCTCCGGAGCCAGCGAAACGATTTTCATATAGCGCTTCTCACGCAGCTCACGCCCGACCGGACCGAAGATGCGAGTCCCCCGGGGCTCCCCCTGGGGCGTGATGAGCACCGCGGCGTTCTCGTCAAAGCGAATGTAGGTGCCGTCCCTGCGACGCACTTCCTTGGCCGTACGCACGATGACGGCACGCACCACCTCCCCCTTCTTCACGGGAGAATTGGGAATCGCGTCCTTGACCGTCGCGACGATGACGTCGCCGACGCTAGCGTAGCGCCGCCGTGATCCACCCATAACCCGAATACACAGCGCGCTCTTGGCCCCCGAGTTGTCGGCAATCCTGAGGATCGATTCCTGCTGAATCATCTTCGTGTCCTAGAGGCGCGGTTCTCGGTGGTCATCTCTACTCGGAGCGTTCGATCAGCTCCACAACACGCCATCGCTTGGTCCTGGAAAGGGGACGGGTCTCCGCGATCCTGACCACGTCGCCTTCCTTGTACTGGTCTTCCTCGTCGTGGGCGTGGTATTTCTTCGTCTGCCTTACCTGTTTCCCGTAGAGGGGATGTGCGAATTGTCGCTCCACGCGCACGGTCACGGTCTTGTCGGCCTTCGCGCTGGTCACGACGCCCGTACGGATCTTCCTCCGGTTGCGGGCGTCCGGGACCCGGGCGGCCTCTACCTGCTCCACCTGCTCTTCGGTGTGTTCTGCCATCGGTTACTCGGTCGACTCGTCGGATTCTCCGGTTGGTTCCTCGGACTCCCCGGTCATCTCACGCTCACGGAGAATCGTGTGCAGGCGTGCGATGTCGCGCCTTACGTGTTGCAGAATCCTGGGACTCTCGAGCTCCATCGTCCCCGTGCGGAACCGGAGGCGGAAGTGCTCCTCCTTCAGCTCCTGCAAACGGGCTAGGATCTCGACGTTGTCCCACTCGCGGATGTCTGCAGCTTTCATTTCTCGTCTCGACTCGTGCTAAAGCTGGTGCTCACGTACGACGAAGCGCGTTGCTACGGGGAGCTTAGCTGCGGCCAGCTGCATGGCCCGCTTGGCGACCTCCTCCGAAACGCCCTCTAGCTCGAACATCATGCGTCCGGGCTTGACCACAGCCACCCACGCCTCGGGGTTTCCCTTCCCCTTCCCCATGCGGGTCTCGGCCGGCTTGGCCGTGATCGGCTTGTCCGGGAAAATCCGAATCCAGACCTTTCCACCACGCTTGATGTGACGGGTCATGGCCACACGCGCTGACTCGATCTGGCGGTTCGAGATCCAGCCGCACTCCGTGGCCTGCAGGCCGTACTCGCCAAACGAGACCCTGTTGCCGCGGCGCGCCTTGCCGCGCATCCGGCCCTTGTGTGTCTTGCGGTGTCGTACGCGCTTGGGCGCTAGCATCGTCTATTCCTCTCACTCAGGCGCCGGTCGAATAAGTCCGGCCACGGCGCTCTTCAACCACTTCACCACGGAAGATCCAGCACTTCACCCCCACCGTTCCGTAGGTCGTAACGGCCGGGACCTGGGCGTAGTCAATGTCGGCCCGCAGCGTGTGGAGCGGCACGCGCCCCTCGTTGTACCCCTCGGTGCGAGCGATCTCGGCGCCCCCCAGCCGCCCTGCACACTGGATCTTGATGCCCTCGGCACCGCCCCGCATGGCGGATTGTACGGCTCGCTTCATCGCGCGACGGAACGAGATCCTCTGGCGAAGCTGGTAAGCCACGTTCTCGGCCACGAGACGCGCGTCGACCTCAGGGCGACGGATCTCCTCCACGTTCACGGAGATCTCCGCGTTGGTGAGGACGGCCAACTCGTCGCGTAGCTTGTCTACCTCGGCTCCGCGCTTTCCGATCACCACGCCGGGGCGCGCCGTGAACAGCGTAACGACGATCTTCGAGGGCTTGCGCTCGATCTCCACCTTGGAGAGCGCGGCATGAGCGAGGCGGCGGTGGAGGTACGTCCGGATGGTCTCGTCCTCCTTGAGGAGGCGCGGGAAATCACGCTCGGCGTACCAACGGGACTTCCAGTCCTGGACGATCCCAAGGCGGAAGCCCAGTGGGTGTGTCTTTTGTCCCATTTCTATTCCTTCGGTTCCACGACTACCGTGATGTGGCTGGTCCGCTTGTTGATGCGGGCGGCCCGGCCCATAGCGCGAGCCCGCCAACGCTTCAGGGTCGGGCCCTCGTCGACGCACGCCGACGTCACCGTCAGATCGTCCACGTCCAAGATGTCACCCATGTCCTCGGCCTTGTTCTGAGCGTTCGCCACGGCGGAGCGTAGGGTCTTCCCCACCGGATCTGCGGCGGCTTTCTTCGAGAACCGAAGGATGGCATACGCTTCATTGACAGACTTGCCGCGAATCTGATCCACGACCAGTCGGACCTTGCGCGGACTCATTCGGATGTGACGAGCGATCGCCTTGGCTTGCATCTCCACCTTTCACCTAACCCACTCTGGACCGCTTGTCGGCCAGTTTCCCGCCGTGGCCCCTGAAGAGGCGCGTCGGGGCAAACTCGCCGAGCTTGTGACCCACCATGTTCTCCGTGACGTATACGGGGATGAACTTGTTGCCGTTGTGGACGGCGAGCGTGTGTCCCACGAACTCCGGAGAGATCGTGGACGCCCGTGCCCACGTCTTCACGACTTTCTTGCTATCGCGAGCATTCATCGCTTCGATCGTCGCGAGAAGCTTCTCGTCGATGTAAGGACCCTTCTTCACGCTGCGTGGCATGTCACCGGCCTCTTCTCGAGCGTTGCGGACTGCATCACTGCGTCGCCTTGCCCCGCTTGCGTCCGCGGGTGATGTACTTGTTTGACTGCTTCTTCCTCTTTCGAGTCTTGGTTCCCTCCCGCTTGCCCCAGGGCGTCACCGGGGGGCGGCCACCCGAGGCCCTGCCCTCCCCACCGCCCAACGGGTGATCCACCGGGTTCATCGCAACGCCGCGGACCTTCGGGCGCCGGCCACGCCACCGGTTGGCCCCGGCCTTTCCGATGCTCTGCAGGTTGTGCTCGATGTTGCCGACCTGACCGATGGTGGCCATGCAGGTGTCGAGCACCTGCCGGACTTCAGTGGAGGGCAATCGCAGGGCAACGTACTTGCCTTCTTTCGCGACGATCTGCACCCCGGTGCCCGCCGAGCGGGCCATCTGACCCCCCTTGCCCGGCTTGAGCTCGATGTTGTGGACCACGGTGCCCAAGGGGATCTTCCCGAGCGGCAGCGCGTTTCCGACGCGGATATCCGCCTCGGGGCCCGACATGATGGTCGTGCCCACCTGCAGGCCCCTGGGGTGCAGGATGTAGCGCTTCTCGCCGTCCACGTAGTGGACCAACGCAATGTTCGAACTCCGGTTCGGATCGTACTCGATGGTGGCGATCTTTCCGGGAATCCCGACTTTGTCGCGCCGGAAATCAACCCGACGATAGCGGCGCTTGTGCCCTCCGCCCCGCCTCCGAGAAGTGATCCGTCCGTGGTGGTTTCGTCCGCCCGACTTCTTGAGCGGTTCTAAGAGGGACTTCTCGGGCTCCTCCTTCGTGAGGATGTCGGAGTTGTCGATGATCGAGCGGAAGCGGCTCCCCGGTGTCACCGGCTTGAATTTCTTGATAGCCATCGGCGTTATCCGACCTCGTAGAACTCGATGTGGTCGCCTTCAGCCAGCTGAACCACAGCCTTCTTGAAGGCGGGGCGCCGCCCGTAGTTGGGATTCCGAGACATGCGGCCCATCAGAGCACGCTTGGCCTTCCCAGCATAGCGCATCGTGCGAACGCGATCGACCTTTACGTCCCAGAGCTTCTCCACGGCCCGTGCGATTTCGATCTTGTTGGCGCGCTTGTTGACGATGAAGGTGTAAACGTTGTCCTCATCGATTGCCTGGGCGGATTTTTCTGTGACGACCGGCTGGTAGATCACGTCGTAAACGTCACGCATCGTCGACCTCCTCCTCCGCGTCAGCTCCACCCGAAAGATCGATCACGCGCGCGTCATAGTACGCCTGAGCCGTCTTGCGGCTCTCTCGGGCCTTGAGGGCCTTCACATCGTCCACCGAATCGAACTGGGCCAGGAAGTCCGAGAGGTCGGCGACCTTCGGCAGCTTCACCGTGCCTACGTCGACGCCGCCGTCCTCAGGAGCCGGAAGCGCCTCGGCCTGTGGGGCCGCCTGCTTCGCCTGCGTCTGGTGGCCCCTGCGAGCCTTTCGCCGCTCGGCCTGAGCTTCGGCGGCTGCCCGCTCGCGGCTTCTGACCTCCGGCTCGTCTCGATCGCGGCTCGCAGCAGCCTCCTGGTCGGCCTCCGAGGGCACGGCCCCGTCTAGGGCAGCCTTCTCGATCACGACTACGTTCGCCCGGAGAATGTCGTAGGCGGACTCCTGACCGAACGGCCGGACCTCCACGTCCGGCACGTTGCGCGCGGAGAGGTAGACGCCCTCCCTGTGTCCGTCCGTGAGGATGAGGACGTGCCCCTCCGCCCCGATGACGGCGAGGAGCGACAGCAGTTGCTTGGTCTTGGGGGCCTCGAAGTCGAGGGTATCCACCAAGATCACGTGCTCACTCTGGGCCCGGGTGTTGAACGCCGAGCGGCGGGCGAGTGCCCGGACCTTCTTGGGCACCCGTTGCCGCCACGAGTGCGGAATCGGCGGGAACGCGATGCCGCCCCCTTCCCATTGCGCAGCCCGGATCGTGCCTTGGCGGGAGCGTCCGGTGCCCTTCTGCCTCCAGGGCTTGCCGGATCCGCCGGCCACCTGCCCACGAGACCTGGCCGCAGCCGTGCCCTGCCGCTGGTTGGACAGGTAGGCCTTGACGACTTGGTGGAGGACGTCTTCGTGGACGACGCCGTCGAAGAGCCACTCGGGGAGGTCCTGCTCCCCCCCTCTGGCTCCGTCAGTCTGGTAGTAGGGCGCTTTCAGCATGCGTCACTTCTGGATTAACAGATAGCTGTTCTTGGACCCCGGCACTCCGCCCTTGATGAAGAGGAGGTTGCGCTCCGCGTTCACCCTGACGACCTGCAGGTTGCCGAGGGTGACTCTCCGTCCACCCATGCGGCCCGGCAGCTTCTTGCCCTTGATGACCCGGGACGGATCCGTCCCAGGGCCCAGCGAGCCCGGAACCCTCGACATCGGATGCCCGTGCGAGGCAGGTCGCCCGGCAAAGCCCCAGCGCTTCACCACACCCTGGAACCCGCGCCCCTTCGATGTGCCGGTCACCTTGACCGAGTCGCCCGCCTCGAAGACCTCGACGGTGATGGACTGTCCCAGCTGGAAGTCGTCGCCTTCGGCCATCGGAAATTCGCGCAGGACGCGGGGGACCGACTCCACGCCTGCCCTGGCCGCATGGCCCTTCTCGGCCCGGGTGGCTCGCTTGTCCTTCTTGGCGCCAAAGCCCAACTGTACCGCCGAGTAGCCGTCGGTCTCGTCGTGCTTGATTTGGAGCACCGGGCATGGCCCAGCCTCCACGACAGTCACCGGGACCACGGCTCCATCTTCCTCGAAGATTCGGGTCATTCCGATCTTTTTTCCGATCAGTCCGGGCATTAGTCGACCTTAATCTCGACGTCCACGCCGGCGGGCAGATCGAGCTTGGTTAGCGCGTCGACCGTTTGCGGGCGGCTTTCGACGATGTCGATGAGCCGCTTATGGGTCCGAAGCTCGAACTGTTCACGGCTCTTCTTGTCAATGTGCGGCGAGCGCAGCACCGTCCAGCGCTCGCGCCGCGTGGGCAGCGGAATCGGGCCACGCACGCTCGCACCCGTCTTCTGCACCGTGCGCACGATGTCCGCCGCCGTCTGGTCCACGACCCAGTGGTCGAACGCCTTCAGCCTGATCCGTATCCTGTCCGCCATATCATCCTCTCGTTGCGGGACTGGCGGGCCCCGCAGGCTCTACAGCAGGGTCCCGCGGCTCGGGCAAGCCTGCCTCCTCCGCCCCCCGGCCGTCCCGTCTTCTCTCCGCCGCGACCCGTCCTGTTCTCGCGGGCCGAAACCCGCCCCTTCGTTTCCATCCAGGCCAACCCCGCGCGACCCTCCGGCGGGGTGCAAGAAGCCGCGTCGCTAGTTCAGGATCTCGGTCACGACGCCCGAGCCCACCGTGCGCCCGCCCTCGCGGATCGCGAAGCGCAGTTGCTCGTCCATCGCGATGGGCGTAATCAGCTCCACTTCCATCTGCACGTTGTCGCCCGGCATCACCATCTCCACCCCCTCCGGCAGGTGCGCCGCTCCCGTCACGTCCGTCGTCCGGAAGTAGAACTGCGGCCGGTAGCCATCGAAGAACGGCGTGTGTCGCCCTCCCTCTTCCTTCGTCAGCACGTACACCTCGCCCTTGAACTTCGTGTGCGGCGTGATCGAACCCGGCGCCGCCAGCACTTGGCCCCGCTGGATCTCGTCCTTGCCCACCCCACGAAGCAGCAGACCCGCGTTGTCGCCCGCCCGCCCCTCGTCCAGGAGCTTCCGGAACATCTCCACCCCCGTCACCACCGTCTTGCGGTCCGCTCCCATCCCCACCATCTCCACTTCCTCGCCCTTCTTGATCACCCCCCGCTCGATCCGCCCCGTCGCCACCGTCCCACGGCCCGTGATCGAGAACACGTCCTCCACAGGCATCAAGAACGGCTTGTCCACGTCCCGCTCCGGCTCGGGGATGTAGCTGTCGATCGCATCCATCAGCTCCCCGATGCACTCCACATTCGGACCCTCGCCCTCCGCTTCCATCGCCCTCAGGGCGCTCCCCTGGACCACCGGTATGTCGTCGCCCGGAAAATCGTATTCGCTCAACAGCTCCCGCACTTCCAGCTCCACCAGCTCCAGCAGCTCCTCGTCGTCGACTAGGTCCACCTTATTCAGGAAGACCACGATGTAGGGCACGTTCACCTGGCGCGCCAACAGGATGTGCTCCCGGGTCTGCGGCATCGGACCGTCCGCCGCGCTCACCACCAAAATCGCCCCGTCCATCTGCGCCGCGCCCGTGATCATGTTCTTCACGTAGTCCGCGTGGCCCGGACAGTCCACGTGCGCGTAGTGCCGGCTCGCCGTCTCGTACTCCACGTGAGCCGTCGCGATCGTGATCCCCCGCTCCCGCTCCTCCGGTGCCTTGTCGATGTGGTCGAAGTCGACCGCATCCCCACCGAACTTCCCCGCCTGCGTGTACGTGATCGCAGCCGTCAGCGTCGTCTTGCCGTGGTCCACGTGTCCGATCGTCCCCACGTTCACGTGAGGCTTGGTGCGCTCGAATCTCTCTTTCGCCATCGTCTTTCCTTGAAGGCCCCCCGAAGCCCGGCCCTTATGGTCGCTCGTCAGCAGCGCCCGCCGTTCGCGTTGATGATTCCTTCAGCCTTGCCCTGCGGCACTCTCTCGTAGTGGGCGAACTGCATCGTGTATACGGCCCGACCCTGGCTCAAGGAGCGCAGGGCGGTAGCGTAGCCGAACATCTCGCCCAAGGGCACGCTGGCCCCGATGACCTGGGCATCGCCCCGGTCCGTCATCCCGCCGATCTTGCCCCTCCGGGACGACAAGTCACCGAGGATGTCGCCCATGTAGTCTTGAGGCGTCACCACCTCTACGTCCATGACGGGCTCAAGAAGTACCGGACTCGCCTTACGGATGCCGTCCTTGATCGCCATCGATCCGGCGATCTTAAAGGCCATTTCGCTCGAGTCGACTTCGTGGTATGAGCCGTCGATAAGCTCGACCTTCACGTCGATGACCGGATAGCCGGCCAGCACGCCGGTCTCGAGCGCCTCTTTGACCCCCTGCTCGACCGAGCTGGTGTACTCCCTCGGGATCGCTCCACCCTTGACCATGTCCTCGAAGACGAATCCGACGCCCGCATCGAGCGGCTCTACATTGAGTACGACGTGGCCGTACTGGCCTCGTCCACCTGTTTGACGGACGAACCTGCCCTCGACCTTCTCAGAGCGGCTGCGGATGGTCTCCCGGTATGAGACCTGCGGGCGACCGATGTTGGCCTCGATGCTGTACTCCCGCCTCAGTCGGTCGACGATGATCTCAAGGTGGAGCTCGCCCATGCCACTGATGATCGTCTGGCCCGTCTCTGGATCGGTCTGGACGCGGAACGTCGGGTCCTCGTCCGCAAGCTTCACGAGCCCCGTGGCGAGCTTGTCCTGGTCCGCCCTGGTCCTGGGCTCAATGGCCACGGAGGTCACCGGCTCCGGGAACCTCATGGCCTCAAGGATGATGGGCTGCTCTGGATGGCACAGGGTATCGCCGGTCTTGACCTCCTTGAGGCCGATCACCGCGGCGATATCACCGGCGAACACCTCGTTCCTCTCCTCCCGCTTGTTCGCGTGCATCTGGAGGAGTCGTCCCACGCGCTCCTTCCGATTCCTGGTCGCGTTGAGCACACGGCTCCCCGACGGCAGCGAGCCTGAGTAGACCCGCACATAGGTCAGCTTTCCGACGAAGGGATCGGTCATGATCTTGAACGAAAGAGCGCTGAATGGGGCGTCGTCGGACGCCTCACGGACCTCGCGGCTTTCGTCGCGCTGAGGGAGGTGGCCTTGGATGGGAGGAATGTCGAGAGGGGAGGGGAGGTAATCGATCACGCCGTCTAGCATCGCCTGGATGCCCTTGTTCTTGAACGCGGAGCCACAGAACACCGGGAAGAGCTTGCCGGAGATCGTAGCCTTGCGAATCGCGCGACGGAGTTCGTCCTCCCTGAGTTCCTCGCCTCCCAGGTACTTCTCCAGCAACTCGTCGTCATGCTCGACCGCGGCTTCCATGACGTCGCGCCGGAGCTCGGCGATCTTCTCAACGAGGGAATCCGGGATCGGACCCTCGGTCACCTCAGACCCAAGCTCCTCCCGGTAGTGGAGGGCCTTCTGGCCGACTACGTCGATCAGACCCGTAAAAAGATCGCCCTCGCCGAGCGGGTACTGGACGGCGAAGGCGTTGGCCCCGAGTCGCTCGCGCACCATTCCGAGCACGTGCTCGAAGTCGGCGCCGATGCGATCCATCTTGTTGACCAGGGCAATGCGTGGGACTCTGTATCGATCGGCCTGGCGCCAGACCGTTTCGGATTGGGGCTCTACGCCGCCCACGCCACAGAACACGGCCACCGCCCCGTCGAGGACACGGAGGGAGCGCTCGACCTCGGCGGTGAAGTCAACGTGGCCGGGAGTGTCGATGATGTTGATCCGATACTCCGTGCCACAGCGCTGCCAGTGACACGTCGTAGCTGCCGAGGTGATCGTGATCCCGCGCTCCTGCTCCTGCTCCATCCAGTCCATGTGGGCGGCGCCCTCATGCACTTCGCCAACCCGATGGAGGCGTCCCGTGTAGTAGAGGACGCGCTCCGTCGTAGTGGTCTTACCGGCATCGATGTGAGCCATGATGCCGATGTTCCTCAGGTGTCTTAGCGGTGTACGTCTGGGCATCTATCTCTAGTCTGTCTTGTCGAATCGCCCCTTGCCGACGGCTCTCGGGCAGCCTCCCCCCTGTCGCGAGAAAGCGCACGGGTCGCTCGAAGCAGGAAGCGCATCGTTCCTTCGGGCCACCGTAGCCGATCACCGGCAGCCTCCGCGCTCCGTGCCCCGACGCCCTGGGCGCGAGAGACAACGGGTTGAGCCTCCAGAGCCTGGTCAGAGGCGACTGGCACTCAAGCGGATTTTGACTACCAGCGATAGTGGGCGAACGCCTTGTTCGCCTCCGCCATCCGGTGCGTATCGTCCTTTTTCTTGATCGTCGCGCCCTCACCCCGGCTCGCAGCCAGGAATTCGTACGCGAGTCGCTCAGCCATCGTCTTCTCCCCACGACTCCGGGAGAATCCGATGAGCCACCTGCTCGCAAGTGCAGTCCGACGCCCCGGTCGGACCTCGATGGGAACCTGGTACGTCGCGCCACCTACGCGCCGGCTCTTTACCTCGAGAGCCGGCTTGGCATTGGTGAGCGCCTGTTGGAAGATGTTCAGGCCGGGCTGGCCGGAGCGCTGCTCACAGATGTCCAAGGCTCCGTAGAATATCTTCTCGGCAAGGGACTTCTTCCCGTCGACCATGAGGTTGTTGATGAACTTCGTAACCTCGGTCGATTCATATTTCGAGTCGGGGATCAGCTCCCTACGTACGGCTCTCGTACGACGACTCATGCTGTTCCTACTTGGGTCTCTTAGCGCCGTACTTCGACCGACCCTGACGTCGAGCGCTCACGCCCGACGCATCGAGGGTTCCTCGCACGACGTGGTATCGCACGCCGGGCAGGTCCTTCACGCGTCCACCTCTGATGAGCACAATTGAGTGCTCTTGGAGGTTGTGCCCCTCTCCCCCGATGTGCGACGTCACCTCATACCCGTTTGTCAACCGCACCCGGGCCACTTTCCGAAGCGCCGAATTCGGCTTCTTGGGTGTAGTGGTATACACACGGGTGCAGACCCCTCGCTTCTGAGGGCTCTTCTGCAGCGCAGGGGACTTGGTCTTCTTCTGAACCTCGCGCCGTCCCTTGCGAACGAGTTGGTTGATGGTGGGCATGTCCAGCCTAGGCTCATGTCGTCAAAAACCGCGTGCCAGCGCGGTCTCCGGTGTTCGGCCGCCGACGCCGCGGTGCGTTTGCAGAAAAGACTTAGAAACCTAAACGAGCCCCTGGGGAGTGTCAACAGGCCCTCCGGCGGCGAAAGCGGCCCGAGACGCGGGGGATTGTGGGAGCTCGTGGCCCGCACCAAGGACGAGTTCCCGGCCCGTCACGCACAGCGTTCTCGCGCCTAGGGAGGATCCAAGCCGCAAACCGCGACTTCCCGCACCCTTCCCGGTTCGCTCCTGCAGCGTCATGCCCGAAGGCACGCCCCCAGGGGCCCGAGCATTGAGCGGGAACGCCCACGGGGCAACTCCCCGTGGCCCGCCGGTTCCTTACACAGGGCGACGGGCGAGCCGCTTGGCCCTAGTCCGCCGTGACTCCCTCTAGCCCCGCGATGAGCTCACCGGGATCGGTCAGCGGCAGGATCTCCTCTTCGTAGAACGATTGCTCGACCATGAACTCGATCTCCTGATACCGATGGACACCGGTTCCGGCTGGGATGAGGTGACCGATGATGATGTTCTCCTTCAGCCCCTTCAAGTCATCCCTCGCTCCCCGGACCGCCGCGTCCGTCAGCACGCGTGTGGTCTCCTGGAAGGAAGCAGCCGAGACAAAGGACTCGGTCGTGAGGCTCGCCTTCGTGATCCCGAGCAGCAGCGGCTCGGATCGAGCTGGCTTCTTGCCGTCCCTGATCGCCCGGCGGTTCACCTCACGGAACTCGGTCCGGTCGACGTTCTCACCCTCGAGCAACTCCGTCTCGCCCGGATCGGTGATCCGGACCTTCTGGAGCATCTGCCGCACGATGACCCCGATATGCTTGTCGTTGATCTTCACGCCCTGCAGCCGGTAGACCTCCTGGATCTCGTTGAGCAGATACTCCTGCACAGCCCGCGGGCCACGGATCTTCAGGATGTCGTGCGGATTGATGGGCCCCTCGGACAGGCGGTCACCCGCACGCACGCGGTCATTCTCGTGCACACGCATGTGCTTGCCGACGGAAACCAGGTAGGCCCTCTCCTGTCTGTCCTCGGACTCAGGCGTCACAATCACCTCTCGCTTGCCCCGCTTAATGTCACCGAAGCTCACGATACCGTCGATCTCGGTGATGACCGCCGGATCCTTGGGTCGGCGTGCCTCGAAGAGCTCGGCCACACGCGGCAGGCCTCCGGTGATGTCCCGGGTCTTGTAGACCTCCCGGCTGATCTTCGCGATCATGTCGCCGGGATTGACCTCCTCGCCGTCCCGCACCGTGAGCTGCGCGCCCACAGGAATGATGAACTCCCGGATCTTCTCCGTCTTCCTCTTCTTCCTCCGGATCTGGATCGTCGGGTGGAGCTTCTTGTCACGGTCCTCGGTAATCGTCATCTGGCGACGACCCGTGGACTCGTCAAGCTCCTCCCTCATCGTCTGCTCGTCGATGATGTCGACGAACTTCACGATCCCGCCGGCGTCGGCGACGATGGGCTCGGAGTAGGGGTCCCAACTGAAGAGGAGGTCGCCCCCCTCGATGACCTGGCCTTCTTCGGCCGCGAGAGTCGCCCCGTACGGCACGCTCAGGCGACTGCGTACGTGGCCCTCCGGCGTCTTGAGCACGATCTGCCCCTCGCGCGAGGTGACGATCAGCTCTTCGCTGGGCGTCGGGACCGTGGTGACCCGCTCGAGGGACGCGATGCCGTCGATCTTCGAGCGGCGCTGCGTCTGGGCGGCGATCCGCACTGCCGTCCCTCCGATGTGGAAGGTCCGGAGCGTGAGCTGTGTCCCAGGCTCTCCGATCGACTGAGCCGCCAGGATCCCGACGGCCTCGCCGATGTCGACGAGCTGCATCGTGGCCAGGTTCCGGCCGTAGCACATACGGCACAGGCCCCGCTTCGATTCGCAGGTCAGTACCGAGCGGATCTTGACCACCTGGATGCCCGCGGCTTCGATCGCGTCCGCCGTACCCTCTTCGATCAGCTGGCCGGCCTCGACGAGCAGCTCTCCGTCGATGGGATCATAGACGTCCTCGAGGGCGACGTTGCCGACGATCCGGTCCGTGAGCGGCTCGATGATGTCCTCACCCTCCTTGAGAGCCGTCATCTCGAGGCCAAGGATCGTGCCACAGTCGTCCTTGATGATGGTGACGTCCTGCGCGACATCGACGAGGCGGCGCGTGAGGTAGCCCGCATCCGCCGTCTTGAGCGCCGTGTCCGCGAGACCCTTCCGCGCCCCGTGGGTGGAAATGAAGTACTCCACCACGCTCAGCCCCTCCCGGAAGTTCGACTTGATCGGACTCTCGATGATCTCGCCGATCCCGCCCGTGAGCTTCTTCTGCGGCTTGGCCATCAGGCCACGCATCCCGGCGAGCTGACGCATCTGGTCACGGTTTCCTCGCGCCCCGGACGTCATCATCATGTAGACCGGATTGAAGCCCTCCTGAGAGCGTTCCAGCCGCCCCACCATGGCGTCGGCCACATCGTTGTTTGCGTGGGTCCAGGTGTCGATGACCTTGTTGTAGCGCTCACCGTTGGAGATGTAGCCGTTCGCGTAAGCCTTCTGGAAGCGCGTGACCTGCTCTCCCGCGTTGTGCAGGATCTCCAGCTTGTCTTCGGGCACCTCGAGGTCCACGATTCCGACGCTGACCCCGCCGATGGTGGCGTACCGGAATCCGAAGTCCTTCAGGTTGTCCAGAAACGCCGTTGTCCGGCTCAACCCCACGGTCGTGAAACAGTCGAAGATGAGGTCTCCCAGTTCCTTCTTCCCGAAGGTCTGGTTGAAGAAGCCCAGCTCCGCTGGAATGATCGAGTTGAAGAGAACCCGGCCGGCCGTACTGCGGAGCCACTGGCCCTCGTGGTCTCCGTCCTCTTCGGGGTGCTTCGCCACCCAGTACCAGCACGGGCTGTTGAATCGGAGCCAGCGGCTCTCGAGTCCCATCTCGATCTCTCCGAAGCTGGAGAAGCGAGGGGCGTCGGCATAGATCTCGTCGAGGGCCTCGTCAGCCGCGATGCGCTGGTTCTTGGGTGCCTTCCTGTTGTAGGCCACCGCCTCGAGGTCGGAGGTCTCCAGCGACGGCTTCGTCAGGTAGTAGCCGCCGATGACCATGTCCTGCGACGGCGCAGCAACCGGCCGGCCGTTCGACGGGAGCAGGACATTGTTACTCGAGAGCATCAGCACTCGCGCTTCGAGCTGTGCCTCGAAAGACAACGGTACGTGGACAGCCATCTGGTCCCCGTCGAAGTCGGCGTTGAAGGCCGCGCACACGAGCGGGTGGATCCGGATGGCCTTCCCCTCGACCAGCACGGGCTCGAACGCCTGGATCCCCAGGCGGTGGAGCGTCGGGGCCCGGTTCAACAGAACGGGGTGGTCTTTGATGATGTCCTCGAGGACCTCATAGACCTTGGGATCGTCACGCTCGACGATCTTCTTGGCCCTCTTGACGGTCTCGGCCTCACCGCGCTTCTCGAGCTCGTGGATGATGAACGGCTTGAAGAGCTCCACCGCCATGGCCTTCGGCAGCCCGCATTGGTGCAGCTTGAGTTCGGGCCCTACGACGATGACCGAGCGGCCCGAGTAGTCGACGCGCTTCCCGAGCAGGTTCTGGCGGAAGCGTCCCTGCTTCCCCTTGAGCATATCCGACAGGGACTTGAGGGGACGCTTTCCGCGACCGCGAATGGCCTTCGAGCGACGCCCGTTGTCGAAAAGCGCGTCGACGGCCTCCTGCAGCATGCGCTTCTCGTTCCGAAGGATGACCTCCGGAGCGCGCATGTCCATGAGCTTCTTGAGCCGGTTGTTTCGGTTGATGACCCGACGGTACAGGTCGTTCAGGTCGGAGGTGGCGAAGCGCCCTCCGTCCAGCGGTACGAGGGGACGCAGGTCGGGAGGAATCACCGGGACCACGTCCATGATCATCCACTCGGGCCGGTTGCGCTTGTCGATGTGGCCACCCGAGTTGCGGAGGGCGTCCACGACCTTGAGCCGCTTCAGCTTCTTCTTCTTGCGGTGCTGCGACGTCTCCGTGGCGATCTCGATCCTGAGCCACTGAGCGAGGCGGTCCAGACCCTTGCCGTCGGAGTTGCGGTCGTTGATTCGGCGCTCCGGGCTGTCGAGCATCCTCAGAAGCGTGCGAACCGCCTCGGCTCCGATCTCCGCCTTGAATCTGTCGTCGCCCCGATCGCGTGACTTCACGCGCAGATCGTAGTACTCGTCCTCGTCCAGAAGGTCGAGGAACTCGACGTCCTGCTTGCCGGGGTGCGTCACGACGTACGAGGCGTAATAGATCACCTTCTCGAGGTCACGCAGTGCCATGCCCACCAGGTATCCCAGCTGGCTTGGCAAAGTCTTAAAGAACCAGATATGGCAGATCGGCACGGCCAGCTCGATGTGGCCCATGCGCTCGCGCCGGACCTTGGAGAGCGTGACCTCGACGCCGCAGCGGTCGCAGACGTGGCCCCGGAACCGGATGCGCTTGAACTTCCCGCAGTGACACTCCCAGTCCTTGACGGGGCCGAAGATGCGCTCGCAGAACAGTCCGTCCCGCTCCGGCTTGAAGGACCGGTAGTTGATGGTCTCGGGCTTCGTCACCTCACCGAACGACCAGGACCGGATTTCCTCTGGAGAAGCGATCCGAATCTGGATGAGGTCGAAGTCCGCTGAGCGCTGCTCTCTCGACCTGGGAAAATCAATCATCGTCTATTCCTCCCGGCCGAGCGTTACGCCTAGGCCCAGGGCCTGAAGCTCTTTCACAAGAACATTGAACGACTCCGGAATGCCGGGTTGAGGCAGGCTGTCTCCCTTCACGATCGCCTCGTAGACCTTGGAACGGCCGGTCACGTCGTCGGATTTCACCGTGAGGATCTCCTGGAGTGTGTGTGCGGCTCCGTACGCCTCCAGCGCCCAGACCTCCATCTCCCCGAAACGCTGTCCGCCGAATTGCGCCTTGCCGGCCAGCGGCTGCTGCGTCACCAGCGAGTAGGGCCCGATGCTGCGGGCGTGGATCTTGTCGTCCACCAGGTGACTCAGCTTCAGCATGTAGATCATGCCCACCGTGACGGGGAAGTCGAACTCACGTCCGCTCCGTCCGTCCCTCAGGAACACCTTACCGTTGGGCAGGATGTTCGCCGCCCGCATGATCTCGCGGGCGGCCGCGTCGAGCCCCTCGTCCAGCTTTCGCTTCCGGTTGAGGTGCGCGATGGCCGGGAACTCCTGTGAGAAGGTCCCATCCCGGCTCTCGGCCAGCTCCTTCCCCGCTGCGACCAGGTAGTCCCGGAGCCCCTTGAAGAAGGTGGCGTGCTCCGGAGAGAGCCTCAGGCCGAGGTAGGCGTCCAGCGTGCGTCCAATCCCGCTCTTCGCCGGATCGGAGCCGTTTGCGGCGCTCTGAGCCCCGATCTTCTTCGGCGGCAGCTCGTCAGCCAAGTCGATGAGCCCGAGGGTCGAGCCCGCGTCGAGGGCAGGCATCTCTGTCTTGATGTCCAGGCATTGGTCGGCCCACCGGAGTCCCGCAAGCTTGAGCAAGAGGCCGACCTCGTCCTCGGAAGCCCCCTGAAAGACGGGCGACTTGGCCTCGAATCCGAGGACCCGGGCCGCCCACCCGAGGTGGGTCTCCAGGACCTGCCCGACGTTCATGCGGGAGGGCACCCCCAGGGGGTTGAGCACGATCTCTACAGGAGTCCCGTCGGGAAGGAACGGCATGTCCTCCTCGGGGGCGATGCGGGCGATGATCCCCTTGTTTCCGTGACGCCCCGCCATCTTGTCGCCCACTGAGATCTTGCGCTTCTCCGCGATATAGACCTTCGCGAGCTGCACCACACCCGGCGGTAGCTCATCGGGCTGGAAGACCTTGTCGATCTGCTCCTCGGTCCTGCTCTTCACCCGCTCGATCCGGCTTTGGGCCTCTTCGACCACCCGCCGGATGCGCTCGCTCGCCTGCTTGTTCTTCACCTTGAGCGTGCTGAGGTCGAGCTTGTTGAACTTCAGGTCCCCAAGGATGTCCTTGGTGAGCTTGGTCCCTTCATCCAGGTAGGGCTCCACCGTCCCCTTCTTCAACGCCAGCGTCACGGTGTTGAGGCTGAGGATCTCCTTGAGCTCCTCATCCCGAGCTGCGGTGATCCGCCTGATCTCCTCGCGCTCCAGCTGGCGGAGCTCACCGATCCTCGCCCCGTGCTCCTTCTCGAGGAGGGGATCGTCGATGCGTCTCGAGAAGATCTTTACGTCGATGACGGTCCCGCTCATTCCCGGAGGGACGCGCAGGGACGAGTCCTTCACGTCCTTGGCCTTCTCCCCGAAGATCGCCGTCAGGAGTTTCTCCTCGGGTGACAGCTCGGTCTCGCCCTTTGGGGTGATCTTTCCCACCAGGATGTCGCCGCTGGTGAGGCGAGCCCCACTGCGCACGATGCCGCACTCGTCCAGGTCGACCAGGCTTTCTTCGGCCACGTTCGGGATCTCGCGGGTGATCTCCTCCATCCCGCGCTTCGTGTCCCGGACGTGCAACTCGAGCTCCTGGATGTGGATCGACGTGAAGACGTCGTCCTTCACCAGCTTCTCGCTGATGACGATCGCATCCTCGTAGTTGTATCCGTACCAAGGCATGAAGGCGACGAGCACGTTGCGTCCCAGCGCGAGCTCGCCGTTGTCGGTCGAAGGCCCGTCAGCAATGATGTCGCCGGGCTTGATCTTCTGCATGTCCTCCACTAGCGGCCGCTGGTTGATGGCCGTGTCCTGGTTCGTGCGCCAGAATTTCTTGAGTCGGTACCGGTCGTACTGGGCCAGCTTTGCGAGCGGCTGATCGGTCTTCCCCGGCATCACAGAGCCGGTGTCGATGACGACCTCGTCGGCCGTCACGCGCACCGCGCGTCCTCCGCGGCGTGCCGTGATGATCGCTCCCGAGTCCCGCGCCACCTTGAACTCTAGGCCCGTGCCCACGAGCGGCGCATCCGTGTACAGGAGCGGAACCGCCTGCCGCTGCATGTTCGAGCCCATGAGGGCTCGGTTGGCGTCGTCGTGCTCGAGGAACGGAATCAGCGCCGCCGCTACCGATACGAGCTGGTCCGGCGCCACGTCCATGTAGTCGATGTCCTTGGGCTGTAGCAGCGGGAAGTCTCCCCGCTCCCGGCAGAGGACGAACTCGTTGACGAAGCTGCCTTTGTCGTCCAGGGGCGCGTTGGCCTGGGCGATCCGCACCTCCTCCTCTTCGTTCGCCGAGAGCCACTCGATCTGGTCGGTGACCTTGCCGTTCTCGACCTTGCGGTAGGGGGTCTCGACGAAGCCCAGCTTGTTGATCCGGCTGTAGGTGGTGAGCGAGGTGATCAGCCCGATGTTGGGACCCTCGGGTGTCTCGATCGGACACATGCGCCCGTAGTGGGAGTAGTGCACGTCCCGCACCTCGAAGCCCGCTCGTTCCCGTGTGAGACCGCCCGGCCCCAGGGCGGAGAGGCGCCGCTTGTGCGTCATCTCGGCGAGCGGGTTCGTCTGGTCCATGAACTGGCTGAGCTGAGACGAGCCGAAGAAGGCCTGGATGACGGCCGACACCGTTCGGGCGTTGACAAGGTCGTCGATGTTGACCTTCTCAGGATCCGTGTTGATGGACATGCGCTCCTTGACGAGCCGTGCCATCCGGGAGAGGCCCACCGAAAACTGGTTCGCGATCAGCTCGCCCACCGTCCGCACCCGGCGGTTGCCGAGGTGGTCGATGTCGTCGACTTGTCCTCGACCCTCGCTCAGCTCGATCAGGTAGCGAAGGATCTCGACGAAGTCGTCCTTGTTGAGAACCGTCTCGTGACTGGGCGCGTCAATGCCCAGACGCTTGTTGATCTTGTAACGGCCCACACGCCCGAGGTCGTAACGCTTCGGGTGGAAGAAGACGCGCTCCAGCGCCGTCCGAGCCGTCTCTAGGTTGGGTGCGCCACCGGGCCGCAAGAGAGAGTAGATGGCGTGGAGCGCGTCCTCTTCGCTGTCGGTCGGGTCTTTCCGGACGGTGTTCCTGACGATCGGGCTCTCGGCACGGCCGGAGCCCTTGTCGCTCGTGTAGAGCTTGACCCTCTTGCACCCGGTCCGCTCCAGGAGCTCCGCGACGTCTTCGTCGACCTCGGTGGCCAGTGCTATGAGGATCTCACCGGTATCGCGATCGATGATCTCCTCGGCGATGACGCTCCCGATGATCTCCTTCGTGCCCTGCTTGTCGACCACGCGGGGGTCCACGCTCTTCGTATCGAAGAAGAGCTGGTAAATGTCCCCGTCCGTCCCGTAGCCGAACGCCCTCAAGAGGGCCGTCGCGGGAAACTTCTTCTTCTTGTCGATGTGGACGTAGCAGACGTCGTTGATGTCGATGGTGAACTCGACCCACGAGCCTCTGAACGGAATGACGCGTGCGCTGTGCAGCTTCGATCCGTTCGGATGGATGTTCTCCTCGAACACGACGCCGGGCGAACGGTGGAGCTGGCTGACCACCACCCGCTCGGCGCCGTTGATGATGAACGTGCCGAGTGCGGTCAGCAGCGGCAGGTCACCGAGATAGACTTCCTTCTCGATGATATCGCCGGCACGCCTCTCACCCCTCTCCAGCTCCTCCCAGACGATTAGGCGCAGCTTCGCCTTGAGAGGCGCGGCGTAGGTCATGTCCCGCTCGATGCACTCCTCGACCGAGTACTTCGGATCTCCGAGAGCGGCGGACACGTATTCGAGTGTGAAGTTCTCGTTCACGTCGGAGATGGGGAAGATCTCCGCGAATATACGGTCCAGCCCGAAGTCCCACTGCTCCGTGGGGTCCACTTCGGGCTCGACGAGCTTCTCGAAGGAGCGGAGCTGGACGTCCAACAGGTTGGGCATCGGCATGACTGACTTGAGCTTTGCAAAGCTCACGACCGGACGATCGTCTTTCCTAATATCCAAGGGTTTCCCCCTTTGCCGGCCTGCACCCTGCGGGGAGGCCGAGCGAGCACGTGTTGGACGACAATTGAGGCGCGTGAGCCCGGGCGATGCAGGCGTACGCCTCCGGGGACCGACGGGAGTTGGCCCTCAGGCGATGAGCCCCAGCTTCAATGGGTCTCACCCGACGGCTACCAATCGAGCCGAGAGGTGACGTCACCGAGTGCGACCTACTTCAGGGCTACGGCTGCGCCCTGCTCCTCCAGCTTGGCCTTGATTTGCTCGGCCTCGTTCTTCGCGACGCCTTCCCTCACAGTGCTGGGGGCGCTGTCGACGACCTCCTTGGCTTCCTTCAGGCCCAGGCTGGTGACCTCCCGGACCACCTTGATGACCTGGATCTTCTTGTCGCCGACGCCCTCGAGCACGACGTCGAACTCGTCCTTCTCCTCGACAGCCTCCGGCCCAGCGGCCGCCGGCGCGCCGGCGGTCGCCACGGGGGCGGCCACCGCGGTGACGTTGAACTTGTCCTTGAATGCATCGACGAACTCCGACAGCTCAAGGACAGTCATTTTGCCGATGGTCTCGAGAAGCTCTTGGTGGTTAGTGGCCATGGTTGTGGCTCTCTCCTCAGTTCACCCGGTCCGACGCCGGGGTGGGGCTGTGAAATTCCGGTTCTTCGTGCGAGCCGGGAGACTACTCCCCCTCGCTCTCCTTCCGTTGTCTAAGAGCATCCAGGAGAGCTGACACCTCCTGCACCTTGCTCTCCAGAGCGCGCGCCAACGCGGCCATCGGCGCCTCGAGGACGCCGGCCAGCTCAGCGAGGAGCTGATCCCTGGCCGGCAGCTTGGCCAAACGGCCGACCTCCTCAGCCGAGAGCACCCGGTCATCGAGGATGCCGAGCTTGAAGACCGGCCTGTCGCCGTGCTCCTTGGCAAAGTCACTGACGACCTTCGCGGCTTCGACCACTCCCTCGTAGCCCAACACGACGCCGGTAGGGCCAAGAAGGGCGTCGGCGATATCCGGTATCTGCATCTCCTCGAGGGCGCGCATCGCGAGGCGGTTCTTCACCACCAGGTACTCGGCCCCCGACTCCTTGAGGTTGCGCCGGAGCGTCGTCATGGACTTCACGTCGAGGCCGGTGAAATCCGTAAGGTACATCGCCGGAGCCTGTTCGATCTTCTCGCGGAACTCCACGACGAAGCTCTCTTTTTCAGTGCGGTCCATCTATGCGCTCCGGAGAAACAAGTTCGGATCGATGGCGACGCCCGGGCCCATCGTGCTGGAGAGCGTGACGCTCTTCACATACACGCCCTTGGCCGCAGACGGTCTGGCTCGAACGATGGAGTCCATAATGGCTCCGAGGTTCTCGCGTAGTTGCTCGGATGAGAAGGAGACACGACCGATGGGTGCGTGCACGTTCCCGGTCTTGTCCACGCGGTACTCGATCTTCCCGCCCTTGATCTCCCTGACGGCGCGACCCACGTCAAAGGTCACCGTGCCCCCCTTGGGCGTGGGCATCAGCCCACGGGGACCGAGGATCCGACCGAGGGGGCCCACCTTGCCCATGAGGTCTGGGGTGGCGACGCACACGTCGAATTCCAGCCAACCCTCCTGGATCTTGTCGAGGTACTCCGTGCCCACGTAGTCGGCCCCGGCCTGGGTCGCCTCGATCTCCTTCTCCCCCTGTGCAATGACCAACACGTGAACGGTCTTCCCCGTACCGTGGGGGAGGACGACCGTGCCCCGCACGATCTGGTCCGCTCTTCGTGGATCGACGTTCAGGCAGGTTGCGACCTCGACGGTCTCGTCGAACTTCGCCGACGTCAGGTCCTTCACCATCTGGACCGCATCATCAGGCTTGAACTGGACGCCCACCGGCACCTTGGCCTTGGCGTCACGAAATCTTTTACCGTGTCTTGGCATGTTGTCTGAACCGTCTCGTTCTCATCCTCCCACTTGTGGCGGCTCTCACAAGTGGTACTTCGACTCGCCTCCGGGGAATCACGGGGGATTCCTTCTCGCTCCCGGCTGCCTTCGGTGTCGCTGCTCCCCCACTCGCTTCCTGCGATTCCTGATCAGGGCCGCGGCCCGGGCATCTCTCCGCGGGGGAGTTTCCGCCCTTGCCTTGGCGTCGTCTTCCTAACCTTGTACTTCGATTCCCATGGAACGGGCCGTCCCCGAGAGCATCCGGACCGCGGCGTCCATGTCCTCCGTATTCAAGTCCACCATCTTGGTGTCGGCGATCTCCTCGAGCTGCTTGCGGGTCACCGTGCCCACCTTTTCGCGGTTGGGCTGACCCGACGCCTTGTCGACGCCCGCGGCCTTCTTGATAAGGAAGGACGCGGGCGGAGTCTTGGTGATGAAGGTGAACGACCGGTCTCCGTAGACCGTGATCTCCACCGGAATCGTCACGCCTGGCTGCTTCTGGGTCTTCGCGTTGAACTGCTTGCAGAACTCCATGATGTTCACGCCGTGTTGGCCGAGCGCGGGCCCCACGGGAGGCGCGGGATTCGCCTGCCCTCCCGCGACGTGAAGCTTGATGAAGCCGATGACCTTCTTCGCCATTTCCTATCCCGAAACGTTGCCGCCGGGGTCCCTAGAACCCCTGCAACTGCGTGTAGTCAAGCTCGACCGAGGTTGGCCGCCCGAAGAGCGACACCTCGACCTTGACCTTGCCCTTCTCTACGTAGACCTCCTGGACGGTGCCCGAGAAGTCGCTGAAGGGACCCTGCGTGACCTCCACGACCTGGCCGACGTGGAACGGAATCTCCTCCTGCGTCCCGTCGTCCTCCTTCTCCACCTCGATGCCAAGAATCTTGTTGATCTCGTCCTCGTGCAGCGGCTGCGGCGCCTTCCCGGTGCCGACGAACTTGATGACCCCCTGGATGTTGTTGATGGCGTGCATGGTCCGCTCGTTCAGATCCATGTTCACCAGCACGTATCCGGGGTAAAGCCGCTTCGTGACCGTGACGCGCTTGCCCTTGCGGATCTCGACGACGTCTTGGGTCGGGACGACGACGTCGCGGATCTCCTTGGCCTCGCCCTCGCCGGGCTCCTCCTCGATCCGACGCTGGATCAGCTTCTGGACCTTGTTCTCGTGCCCCGAGTAGGTCTGGACCGCGTACCACTTCGAGTCCGCCATGATCATGCTGGTCTCGCTCAGGCCCCGAAGATGCCCATGATGAAGTTGATCACCGTTCGCGACGCCACGTCCATGATCCAGATGACGGCCGAGATCAGGATCACGAAGACGATGACCACGAGGGTGGCGCTCCTCAGCTGCTCGTAGTCCGGCCACGTCACTTTGGCCAGCTCCTCCCAGCACTCCTCGATAAAGTCCCGGGTAGCGGTAATCTTCTCGCCGATCGCCATGTGCAGACTCGCTACTTGGTTTCCTTGTGCGGCGTGTGCTGCTTGCACCGCGGGCAGTACTTGCGCTGCTCCACGCGCTGCGGATGCAGGCGCTTGTTCTTCGTCTTGTGGTAGTTCCGCTCCTCGCACTCCGTGCAAGCGAGGATGACCTTGTCCCGTGGCATCTCTTACCTTCCTGCTCCAGCTCTCCGTTGCCGTTGCGGCCCGCGCAGACGCGACCCGGAAGTCACGCTATTGGGGTTGGGATCCGAGGGTTTCGGCGGCCGCGGCGAGGCCCGGGACAGTGCTTTTCCGCAGCGTCCCGGCCACGGTGTGGCGGGGAGGGGGCACACGTCTCGAGCCCGTCGCCGATCCGAACCGAATCCCACTCACCTAGTTCAGGATCTCGGTCACGACGCCCGAGCCCACCGTGCGCCCGCCCTCGCGGATCGCGAAGCGCAGTTGCTCGTCCATCGCGATGGGCGTAATCAGCTCCACTTCCATCTGCACGTTGTCGCCCGGCATCACCATCTCCACCCCCTCCGGCAGGTGCGCCGCTCCCGTCACGTCCGTCGTCCGGAAGTAGAACTGCGGCCGGTAGCCATCGAAGAACGGCGTGTGTCGCCCTCCCTCTTCCTTCGTCAGCACGTACACCTCGCCCTTGAACTTCGTGTGCGGCGTGATCGAACCCGGCGCCGCCAGCACTTGGCCCCGCTGGATCTCGTCCTTGCCCACCCCACGAAGCAGCAGACCCGCGTTGTCGCCCGCCCGCCCCTCGTCCAGGAGCTTCCGGAACATCTCCACCCCCGTCACCACCGTCTTGCGGTCCGCTCCCATCCCCACCATCTCCACTTCCTCGCCCTTCTTGATCACCCCCCGCTCGATCCGCCCCGTCGCCACCGTCCCACGGCCCGTGATCGAGAACACGTCCTCCACAGGCATCAAGAACGGCTTGTCCACGTCCCGCTCCGGCTCGGGGATGTAGCTGTCGATCGCATCCATCAGCTCCCCGATGCACTCCACATTCGGACCCTCGCCCTCCGCTTCCATCGCCCTCAGGGCGCTCCCCTGGACCACCGGTATGTCGTCGCCCGGAAAATCGTATTCGCTCAACAGCTCCCGCACTTCCAGCTCCACCAGCTCCAGCAGCTCCTCGTCGTCGACTAGGTCCACCTTATTCAGGAAGACCACGATGTAGGGCACGTTCACCTGGCGCGCCAACAGGATGTGCTCCCGGGTCTGCGGCATCGGACCGTCCGCCGCGCTCACCACCAAAATCGCCCCGTCCATCTGCGCCGCGCCCGTGATCATGTTCTTCACGTAGTCCGCGTGGCCCGGACAGTCCACGTGCGCGTAGTGCCGGCTCGCCGTCTCGTACTCCACGTGAGCCGTCGCGATCGTGATCCCCCGCTCCCGCTCCTCCGGTGCCTTGTCGATGTGGTCGAAGTCGACCGCATCCCCACCGAACTTCCCCGCCTGCGTGTACGTGATCGCAGCCGTCAGCGTCGTCTTGCCGTGGTCCACGTGTCCGATCGTCCCCACGTTCACGTGAGGCTTGGTGCGCTCGAATCTCTCTTTCGCCATCGTTCCTCTCGTTAGGTTGGTCCGATTCCTTCTTCTTTTTTCACCTGTGGCACCTCAGAGCTCCGACCGGGATTTGAACCCGGGACCTCCTCCTTACCAAGGAGGCGCTCTACCACTGAGCTATCGGAGCGCCACCTACTACAGAGCGGGAGACGGGACTCGAACCCGCGACCCTCAGCTTGGAAGGCTGATGCTCTAGCCAACTGAGCTACTCCCGCAAACAAGCTCCTGGGACTCAAGTGGTGGGGGTAGGATTCGAACCTACGAAGGCTATGCCAGCAGATTTACAGTCTGCCCCGTTTGACCGCTTCGGTACCCCACCGGCTACGGTTCCGGGGCCTCTACCCCGCGACCTCGTCTCCCTGGAACGAAGCCAGCCGGCCCGACCCAGGCGGCTCTTATCCGGGCAAGCTTGAAAAGCTAACCGCTCGCGAATCTGTCATCAAGCCCTGAACGCGACGGTTAATCCGGGCGATGGCGGGTGGGATCAGGACTCCTCGAGCGGCGATCCGAGATTGCGTTCGAGAAGGGCCTGCTGATCGGGAGCGCGGCCCATGAAGTCTCGGAACAGCACCTCGGGCTCGTCGCTGTCGCCTCTCGTGAGAATGCAGTCGAGGTAAGCCCTTCCGACCGCCTGCTTGAAGATCCCCTCGCGCTTGAACCGCCCGAAAGCGTCGGCTTCCAGCACCTCGGACCAGAGATAGGAGTAGTAGGCAGCGGCGTATCCGCCGGAGAAGATATGGCTGAACGAGGCCGCAGCGTGGGACGCAGCGAAGGTGGGGCACGGCGCGTACCCCTCCATCAGCTCCTCAATGTACGCCATGATCTCATGGTCGGGCGGGAGCGTCTCGTCCCGATGGAGTCGAAGGTCGACGAACCCGAATGCAAGCTGGCGCATCTGCTTCCAGCCACCCAGGAAGCGTCGCGCCTTCTTTATCCGATCGTACAGCTCCTTGGGGAACGGCTCGCCAGTCTCGTAGTGGCCGGAGAAGAGCGGCAAGGCCCCCTCCTCCCAAGTCCAGTTCTCCATGATCTGCGACGGGAGCTCGACGAAGTCCCAAGCCACATTGATGCCGGCCCTTGGGGCGATCGGCACCCGAGAGGTGAGGTGATGAAGGAGGTGCCCGAACTCGTGGAAGACCGTCTCGACCTCACGGTGGGTGAGAAGTGAGGGGAGGTCTCCCTTTGGGGGAGTGAGATTGCCGGCGATGATGCCGATGTGCGGCTCGAAGCCGTCATCGCTTGGCCCCCCGGTGGAGAGGTCGTTCATCCACGCGCCTTGCCGCTTCTCGGGGCGAGGATGCCAGTCGGCGTAGAACGATCCCAGGTGGGTTCCGTCGTCCTCGTTCAAGAGGTCGCAAAAGCGCACGTCCGGGTGCCAGGTCTCGTAGATCCAGCGCTCGCGCACGACGAGGCCGAACACACGCCTCGTAACCTCGAAGAGACCCTCGAGCACCCGGTCGAGGGGAAAGTACGGGCGAGTGGCCTCATCGTGGATGTCGTATCGGACGCGACGGAGGTCTTCACTGACGAAGGCCGCGTCCCACGGGTACAGCGCGTCGAGACCAAGAGCTTCCGCGTGCTCGCTGAGCTGCTTGGTGTCGCGCTCCCAATACGGGCGAGTCCTCCTCGTCAGCTGCTCGACGAACTCGAACGCCGCCTGACCCGTCTTCGCCATGTGGTCCTCCAGGCGCAAGTCGGCGAAGTCGGGATAGCCAAGAACCTCCGCGAGCTCTCGCCGGAGCTCAAGGAGCCGCCGTATGATCTTAACGTTCGAGAACTCGCCGTCGCGGCAGCGAGAGACGTACGCGGCGAAGAGCTCCTTCCGAAGGGCTCCGTCCTTGGCGTACTTGATGACGGGCTCGAAGGAGGCATAGTCCAGCGTCAGGAGCCAGCCTTCCTTCCCCGCGTCGGCCGCCTTCCGACGGGCCTGCTGGCGGTCGGCGTCGGGGATCCCGTCCAGCCGAGCCTCGTCCTTGATCAGCAGCGTGTAGGCGTTGGTGGCGTCGAGAACGTTCTCGGAGAACTTACGCTGGAGCTGGGCGAGCTCTAGGCGGATCTTCCTGAGCCGGTCCTTCCCCTCCGGAGGCAGCTCTGCCCCCGCCCTCCGGAAGTCGCGCAGCACGGTGTCGAAATGTCGCTCGTGAATTCCGCTCAGGCCGGCCGCCTCATCCGTCTCCGCGAAGGCCCTTAACCGCGCCCACAGGGCCTCGTTGAGCGTGATCCCAGTCCAGAACTCCGTGATCTCCGGCAAGACCTCGTTGAAGGCCTCCCGAAGCTCTGGAGTCTCCGATACGGATAGGAGGTGGGTGGCCGGAGCGATGCGCATCTTTACGCGCTCGGTCAAATCATCGAGCGGCTCGACCGTGTTGGCATACGTCGGCGGGAGGGGGGCAGCGCAGATCGACTCGATGTTCTGGCGGGCCTCGTCCAGGATCCGCCGCACTCCCGGCACGACGTGCGACGCCCGTATCTGGTCGAAAGGAATGCGAGGTAGATCGAGGAGAAGGCTGTTCGAGTCCAGGGGCATGGAAGTACCAGTTCGTGGGAAGCTGGCAAGCGGAGGTGAGCCCTGCGGCTCCGTTCAAGGCAGCCGCCTCGACAAGCTGCCTATGGTGAAGGTCCGGCGCTACCCCTCCTAGCAGACCGTGGAAGAAGGGGGGTTGCAGGCCGCCGGGTGGGTGAGGGGGATCAGCACGGAGGCCGGGCTGACCTTGTGGCTACGGCGGGTGTTGCGGCCTGAAGAGGCGACAATGGGGCCAAGAAGGCCAAACGGACGGCAAGAGAGGCGAATCATGTGCAGGACGGCGGTGCTGACGTGGCATGCGAGCGCCGCTTGCGCCGTGGCGAGGCCCTGCAGACCGCGCGGGGTGCCAAAGCCGTACCGCTTGCGCATGAGAAGCCCGAGGTTGAAGGCGGCGGCCTGAATCAGGATCCGTTTTCGAATCTCCTCCCGCCCGCGGACGTGGACGCGGCGCAGCCCTCCGGTCAGGAGCAGGTGCGCGAATCCCCGCTCCACCTTCTCGCCCCGCTGGCGCAGCAGCTCCTTCCCCCGGTTGCCCTGGATCCGCCGGCGGTTGTCATAGGTCGGCTTCTGCGCGTCCCGGTTCCGCTTCCACTTCCGGCGGCCGCGGTTGGGCTCGCTCACGTAGCTCCGCAGCCCGCGGTCCTGCACACCCGTCATCGTCTGGTTCGAGTGGTATCCCTTGTCGGCCACCACTTCCCTGGGCTCCACCTCTATCTCCGCCAGTTGCCGCTGCGCCTCGTCCAGCGTGTTCGGCAGCGAGGCGGTGTCTCCCCCCTCCATCGTCTGCACCGTCACGGCCACGACCGCGCCGGTCTCCATGTCGACCGCCTGCTCGAACTTGTGCGCCAGGCCGGTCCTTCCGTCCTTCATCTTCGTGATCCGCGCCTCCGGGTCGTGCGGATGCGCCCACTCCCGGTTCGAGCCCTTCTTCGGACGCTTCCGGTCCAGCTTCGCGAGGTCTTGCCGCGTCGGCGTCTCGATCCCGGACGCCCGCGCCACCTCCTCCAGCCACTCCTCGTAGCCCTTCCCGTCGTCGCGCCGCACGATCGAGCGCATCGCCGCGTTCGCCTCCAGCGTCGTCGAGTCCACGCCCAGCGTCTTGCCGCTCAGAAGACCCGACGCCTGCACCACCTCCAGTACCCGGCTGAACACCGCCGCGTGCGCTTCCACGCTCAGCCGCTTCCTCGTCTTCGACAGGCCCGAATGCTCCGGCGGGTTCCTCTCCAGCCCGTATCCGAGAAACTCACGCAGTGAAATCGAGTCCCCACACCGCCACGCAATCCCCCGCTCCGAGCCGATCCCTTCCAGATACCCCACCACCAGCATCCGAAAATACACCCCGGGCGGTATGCCCGGCCGACCCCGCTTCTCCGCATAGAACTCGCGGCACGTCTCCTCCGCGAACTCGTCGAAACCCTCCTCCTCAAGCAGCCTGTTCAGTGCACGGTAGAAGGGGTTGCCCAGCGCGCGAATCTCGCTCGCCGCCACGAACAACTCCTGTTGCCGCCCCTTGCCCCGCTTGCCTATCGCCATCCCCGCCCTCCATGGCTGAGACCCCGGTTCGCCTGTAATCTAAATCACTTCTTATCGACGCTGCGGGTAGGAGTTTTTCCACGGGCTGCTAGAGGCTGCGCCCGCGTCGGGCGGTGGCGCGGGGGCTGGGTTCTGAGCCAGCCAGAGGTCGGTGTCGGGGACGAAGGCGGCCCAGGCGAACCAGAACGCGACGTACGCCTCCGGCACAGCCTTGAGCTCCCGCCCCTCCAGGCTGCCCGAGACGGCGCGGCCGTCCACAGTCCACTCGCTCCCCGTCTCAGCGTCGACGTAGCGCCCCTCGACTACGTTGAAAGCCAGAGTCCGTCCGTCAACGGCCGTCCGGAACGCCGCCGCCTTCGCGTCGTGGTCCCAGAGGACGACCACGTCCTCGCCGTCGAGTGTGGTGCGTACGACGCGATGGTCGTCGCCCGCGTCGAGGGCGTTGAAGGGAAAGGCGATGCCACCGCCCCTCGCGTAGGGGATCGCCAGCACCCGCTCCTTGGGTGGGCAGCGGTTGTCGAGGTCACCCTGGGGGACAAGCGTCCTCGGGTTTTCCAGGCTCTCGTAGTCTCCGTAGGGATACAACTGATAGTCGCGGACGAGCGCGTCATCGATCGAGACGACCCTGGTGCCGGGGTGAAGCTCCAGCCAGTTCTCCCACCGCACCTCAATCGCCGCGACCATGTCCAGCATCTGACCATCGCGAGGCCCACACCGAGCTCCCCGCGTCATCTGCAGCCAGAGAGATTGCTCCTCGTTCCGGTCGTACAGCATCAGGTTGTTTTGAAAGAGCAGGCCGGACACCCCGAACTCGGCCCCTCCCGCGTTGGTCCGGTCGAAGACCATGCTGGATCCGGTGAGCGGGCAGTAGGTGACAGCCAGAGGCGTGGAGAAGGCGTCGAGGTTCACGATCTCGTGCCACCACAAGATGTTGTGCGGAACGGCGATGTACTCGCCGTCAATCTTCATGCCGATCACACGATCCCAGCTCCGCACGTAGCTTGCATCGGGATCGTCGGGAAGCACGAGTGCGGGGTCGCTGAGGGCCGGGATGCCGTCGCGGCCGACGCCGCCGGAGAAGATGAGATCCTCGGGTATGCTGCACGTCCCGTCTGCTTCTCTTTGAGGACGCACGAGCCCCCCGGTCGGTTCTTCGCCGCACTCCGAAGCGAGCGCGAGAGCCAGAGGAGCGACTCTCAACCGGCTCTTGCGGCGGCGATATCGTGTCATTTGCAGAGCCTATCGCGGCCGTCAAATGAGGGCACGCGCGAACCGTGTCGACAATCCGTCGGCGAGGGGGTCGTACGCCCCATTCGTGCCACGGCCCGTGGGCACAACCCGGCGGGAGACTGGATCCACGTGACGGGATCCAAGGGCGACTTGTGCATCAGCTGCAAATCCGGCGATGGTCGTTAGGCGGCGGCCTTTGCCTCATGCCCGACTTCAAGGTATCCCGGCATTGGCCCGGCCAGCCAAGTCGCCACCGCCGCCCAGCAAGCAGAGGGGTGGGGATCGGAGAGGCCCGGACGCAAACCGAATTCAATGGCCTCCGGGAGGCTGGCAAGGAGGGATGTTGCACAGTCGCTCAACAACTACCAGATCGTCTTTCCCGCAAAGCTGGCGATCGGACTCGAACCGATAACCTGCTGCTTACAAGGCAGCTGCTCTGCCAATTGAGCTACGCCAGCTGAGGCACCGGGGTAAGCTAACCGCACACTGAGGTCGGTTCGACCCTCTCGGCCCGGGCCGCCGGGCTTACCCGTAGACGGGCGCGGCGTTAACAGCCGCCAGCAGGAGGCCCCTTAGGGCAGGTCCGGTAGGCCCACCCCTCCGTCCGTGATCAGTACTCGGTCCGCGACACCGCCTCGGAACGGAAGGCGTGGATTGAACCCTCCGACCCGGACACGTTGGAGAGGCTACGCACCGTAGCCGGAGATCGTCAAAGGAACGGACCACCGAGTGGTCAGCGCACAATCTTCCAGCGCGTCCCGGCCGGGGAGTCTTCGAGTACAATGTCCTTGACGGCGAGCTCGTCCCGGATGGCGTCGGCCCGCTCGAAGTCGCGGCTCGCCCGAGCGGCGCGCCGCTCCTCGATCAGCGATTCGACCCACGCTTCCACGTCTTCATCCACCTTGAGGCCTTCGCGCGCCACGGCCAGCAGCCCGAGCACCTCGTCGATCGAGGCCAAGGCCTCCCGCGCGGCCGTGAGGCCTTCGGCCGCGATGGCCTTGGCGGCGTCCAACTCACTATTGGCACGGTTCACGAAGACGAACAGGGCCGCCAACGCTTCGGCCGAGTTGAGATCGTCGTCCATCGCCTCGCGGAAGGCGTCGATGGCTTCCTCCGCAATCCGGCCGAGAGCCTCGGGCTCGGCGCCGTCCGTCGGCTCCGCCTCTTGGAGGCGTGACTGGAAGTCGAGCAGCCGTTGGACCGCCGCTGCCGACGCCTCCAGCCCGTCGCCCGTGAAGTTCAGTTCACGCCTATACTGGGCGCTCATGAGTTGGTGCCGGATCGCCGCCGGCTCGACCCCTTCCTCGAGGAGCTCGCGCACCGTGATGGTGTTGCCGAGAGACTTGGACATCTTCTTACCTTCGACGATGAGGTGCTTGATGTGCACCCAGTGGCGCACGAAGGTCTTCCCCGTGGCCCCCTCTGATTGAGCGATCTCGTTCTCGTGGTGCGGGAACACGAGGTCCTCGCCGCCCATGTGGATGTCCAGCGTCTCTCCCAACTTGCTGACGCTCATGACCGAGCACTCCAGGTGCCAGCCCGGGCGTCCCCTTCCCCACGGCGAGTCCCAGGCGGCACCCACTTCCTCGTCTACCGGCTTCGCGGCCTTCCAGAGCGCGAAGTCCCTCACGTCCTCCTTCTCATAGCGGTCGTCGGCAACGCGCGCACCCGGCCGGGTTGCCTCTGGATCGAGCCCCTTGAGGCGTCCATACGAAGGAAAGGAGCCGATGGGGAAGTAGACCGATCCGTCTTCCGCGGCGTACGCTAGCCCCCGCTGTTCGAGCCTTTCGACCCACGCCACCATCTGCGGTACATACTCGGTGGCGAGGGGGTAACTCTTCGCCGGGCGCATGCCGAGCGTTCGTGCATCTCGGAGGATCTGCTCGCTGTAGGGAGCGGTATAGGCGGTGATCCGCTGCCCCTCCTCGGCGGCCCGCTCGATCGTTCGGTCATCCACGTCGGTGAGGTTCATGACGAAGTGCACGTCGTAGCCGGACCATGCCAGGTACCGGTACAGTAGGTCGTAAACCAGGAAGCTCCTGTAGTTGCCTATGTGGGCATAGTCGTAGACCGTGGGTCCGCAGGCGTAAAGGCGAACGTGCGGAGGACTCAGCGGCTCGAAGCTCTTCATCGAGCGGGTCAGCGTATCGTAGACTCTCAGGGCCATGCGCCACCGTCGGTGTGAGTTGGTGGTTCCTCGTTATGTGAGCGATGGGCGCAGCTTCCGCGACCGCGTCACGGGGAGCACCCGGACCTCCGTTACGTGCCAGCCGTCGCCCTCTGCCCTGAAGGCCACGAACACGGTCCTAGCGAGGATGTCAGACGTCCCCTCGATGCGGGATTCCCACCGGATCTCGGCGTATCCCCTTGGAGGATCCCCCTCGACTTCTTCGACGCGGGTCACACTTGTCGCGAGGCCTTGCCGGCTGGCGAGGTATTCACGGATCGAGGCTCCAGCGTGGCGCCGGTCGAGCGAGCCGACTCGACGCGCTTCCCACTGAAGGCGGACGCCGCTCCGGGAGAGGCTCCTCTCCAGGCTCGAGACTTCGCCGGCGCCCCAACGCCTCGCGAACTCGGCCGAGGCCTCCTCTAGGGATTGGCCGAGGCACCTGGCGGACGGGATTGCGAGAGCCGCCAGCACCCCCCCGAGCAGCCATGGCCGCAGCCTCATGCACCGCTCCCGTCCGTTGCGGGAGGGGCCTCGGGCTCGGGTTCAGAGCATTCTTGCGCTGCGCTTTGCAGCTCGCTGCGCACCCGCGCGAGGGCCGCGGCCGGCTTCCGGGCTCCGGTGATGGATCGTCCAACTACGAGATAGTCGGCGCCGGCTTCAGCGGCGTCGGCAGGCGTGGTGACCTGGGCCTGGTCGTGAGGATCGTCCCCACCGAGTCGGATCCCCGGGGTGACCACCAACAGGTCCGATCCCACCAGTCGTTTGAGAGCGCGAGCCCCCTCCGCCGACGCCACGACCCCGCCGACGCCCGACTCCTTCGCCAGCCCCGCCAATCGAACGACCTCGCCCCGGATCGATTCCAGCTCCCGGCCCCACGCGAGTTCGACGTCGGGCACGGCCATGGAGGTCAGGACTGTGACGGCGAGAAGCATGAGCTCTCCGGCGGCGGCTTCTGCGGCGGCTGCCATCATCGGCGCGCCACCCGTCGCGTGGACGGTGATGAAGTCCACGCCAAGCTCACGCGCAGCAGCCACCGACCTCGCCACCGTGTTCGGGATGTCGTGAAGCTTGAGATCCAAGAAGACCCTCTTGTCTCGCTGGATCAGCTCCCCGACGACGCCGGGGCCCTCCCTCGAAAACAGCTCGAGTCCCACCTTGTAGCAGTCACCGGCACTGCCCAGGGTGTCCACCAAGGCCAGAGCCTCCTCGGCGGTCGGGTAGTCGAGCGCCACGATGACTTCGGTCATGGTCAGTGCCCCCCTCCGGGTGCTCCTACCGGGCTCTCCCCGCTCTCAAAGGCACCGACTAGGTCCCGAATGTTGTGGATGCCAGGAGCGGAGTAGCCGGATAGGTCTTTCGCCACGCGCTCCGCCGCCCGCGGATCGGCGAAGGTCGCGGTTCCGATCTGGACCAGGGAAGCACCGGCCAAGATGTACTGGAGCGCATCGTCCGCGTCCGTGATCCCGCCGACCCCGACCAGGGGTACCGAGGTTCGCTGCCTCGCGCGGTACACGGCGTGAACCCCCGCAGAGCGGAGAGCCGGCCCCGAGAGACCGCCCGGACCGGCCCCGAGCGCCGCGGCCCGGCGCCCGACGTCGATGATCAGCCCGGGCATCGTATTGACCAGCGTGATTCCGTCGACTCCGGCGGCCTCGGCCGCCTCGGCCACGGGAGCGATGTCCGGGACGTTGGGCGCAAGCTTGACAAGCAGGGGACGCTCGGTGAGCCGCCGCGCGCCGGTCACGACCTCGTGGAGGGCGTCGGGGTCGAGCGCGAAGGGGAGGCCTTCGAGCCGGCTGTCGTTGGGGCATGAGAGGTTGAGCTCGTAGCCCAGAAAGCCTCCGGCCGCTTCGAGCCCTTCTACGACGCGCCAGTACTCGGCCGGCACGTGTCCGGCCACACTCACGAAGACTTGGACGCCCGCAAGATGCTCCTCGATCCAAGGCAGCTTTTCGGCGCACACCCGTTCAAGCCCGGGGTTGGCGAGGCCGATGGAGTTCAGCATGGCGTTACCGACCTCGACCACCCGCGGCGGAGGGTTCCCGTAGCGAGGCTCCAGAGTCACCGACTTGGTGACGATGCCCCCGAGCGCGTCGAGATCAAGAACATCCCGGAGCTCCTCGCCGAAGCCGCACGTGCCGGCAGCCAGGAGAACCGGGTTCTTGAAGCTCGCTCCGAAGACTGTCTGACTTAGTCGCATGTGCACATCGCTGAGATCGCTCACCCGGTCCCCCCCGCGGGGAGCCGGCGGGCCACGCGTTAGTCTAGCGTGGCCCGGATGCCGTCGTCGAGCCACCCCTTCGCGTCCGGATGCGTGACCAGAGCCCGAGCGGCCGCACGTGCCTCTCCGGACCACGGGGAGTTGGCCTGGCCGCCCAGGGAGGCCTGAACGGCTGGGTGGCGACGCGGGGAGCTTCGAGATGGTCAATTGCGGTATCCGCTGCCGCGAAGAACGCGATTTGCTAACGTCGAACCGGTAGGCCGCGAGGAGCTCCATCCGGCGCCTGCCGTTTGGCGGTGCGCCTGCGTGTCGACCGGGGCCGGGCCCGGACGGTAGGGCTCCATGGCGCTGTAGGGGGCGTTGAAGGACACCCGCCCCGCAGGAAGCCGGCGCGCACCCGGACGGCCGGAGCGCGCGGCGGGTGCGGCCGGGCTCACGGTCGCGAGCCGGGTATGGCCTCCCCCTGTCCGGGAGGGTAGCGGTCGAAGAAGTCGCGAATGGCACGCGCCAGTGCCCCCGCGAGCTTCGCCTGGAATTCCCCTTGTGAGAGGATTCGTTCTTCCTCGCGGTTCGTTAGGAAGCCTAGCTCGACCAGCACCGCCGGCATGAGGGCGTTCGTGATGACGGCGAACGGTCCCTGCTTGACCCCCCGGCTCGGGCCGGGGTGGACGGTTTCCAACTCCCTCTGCACACCCTCGGCCAAAAGGGACGACCAGTGTTGATGATCGAGGTTGCGGAGCTCTCGAAGGATGAATCCCAGATCTCCCCCAGTCCCTTGGAGTGCGCCCTCCCCTCCCTCCATCCGGAGCGGTGCGTTCTCATTCGCCGCGACCCGCCGCTCGTGCTCCGTGCGAGCCTCCGAGAGGAAGTAGGTTTCGAATCCGCGTATGGAGGGGCGGCCCGGGAGAGCGTTTGCGTGGATGGACACGAAGACGCCGGGGCGGTCCTGCTTCCAGGCGGTCGCGAGCTCCCCGCGCTCCCAGAGAGGCACCAGCAAGTCGCGGTCTCGCGTCAGGTGGACCTCCAAGCTCTCGTCCCCGCCGAGTTCCCGGGCGAGCGCGCGACCCACGGCGAGCGCGATGTCCTTCTCCCTCCGAGCGCCGGACCCGATCGAGCCCGGATCCCTTCCGCCGTGTCCCGGATCGATGATCACCACGCGCTTCGCCCGTCGGGCTTCCTCGGAGGCCGCGAGGCCGTCATCCACCACGGGCGGCGCATCCCCACTCCCGGCGGGAGGCTCCTCGCGTCGAGACGGTGCCCGGACCGCCTCCGCCGACGTCAATCCTGTCCACACGGCGGCGTCACGGATCTCCAGCACACCCCCTTCCTGCAAGTAGGCATACGTCTCGCTCAGTCTTACGGGGAGATAGTCCAGGACGAACTGCAAGGGCACGTACCCAGACCCGTGCTCCATGAACGGCACGTCGACGAGCTGGAGGATGTCATCGTTCCACCGGAAAAGCGGATTGCCGAAGGCGAACTCGACCACGGCGCCACCGTTGATTATCGTCCCCCGCACCGTCGAGTCGCTCGCCTCCACCACCCACCCCAAACGCTCCATCTCCTCCCAACGCACGGCGGCGTAGCCGCGGGATCGGTCGACGGGGAGCGTCGCCGTCGCCCCGTCGGGTCCTCGCATCGTCACGGGCTCCTGAGCCCAAGCCTCACCGGCGATGGCCCCGGACACCGTCGAGATCGCCGTCGCCCAGACGACGGCAGAGCTACCCGATCGCCTCGACTTCATTCTCCCGGTCACCGATGCTCGTCCATGGCTCTCTGCGCCTCTCGATCCTGCGTCTCGCGCTTGAGCTTCTCGCGCTTGTCGTACCGACGTCTACCTCGCGCGACGGCGAGCGTCACCTTGGCGTAGCTCCCTCGGAAGTAGACTTCCAGGGGGACGAACGTGAGTCCCCTCTCTTCGACCTTCCCGACGAGGCGCCGAATCTCCTCTCGGTGGAGGAGGAGCTTACGCGGCCGTTCGGGATCGACGTTGGCGCGGTTGGCCTGTTCGTAGGGAGCGATGTGGAGGCTGTGGAGCCAAACCTCGCCGCGCTCTATGCGTGCGAAGGCGTCACGGAAGGCCACCTGACCGGCCCGAAGGGACTTCACCTCGGGTCCCGTGAGCACGATTCCGGCTTCGTAGGTGTCCAGAATCTCGAACTCGTGGCGGGCCTTGCGATTCCGCCCGACGACTCTTCGGCCGTCTTGGTCGCTCACGTGTCGAGTCTCATGAGGATCCTCCCAGGGCTGTCTATATCGGCACCGGCCGCGCCCTGCACGTGGTCTCCACCTGGGCGATTTCTCCGGACAGAATAACCCTGCCGAGGCGGAATAGATCCAGCGGAAGAGCACGACCCGCGTGGTCCGGTTCCCTGACGTGGAGCGGCAATTCGCGACCGACATGGCGTGCCCTCCGAAGCCCAGTTCACGACTTCGTCGGAGATGGACATGACGCTTGCGGCCAGCCAATCGCTCGAAGCTAGAAGGCCGACGATCGCCTGCGAGGGGTCAGCGGCGCGAGTGCGACCGGCGGGTTTCGAGCCGATGGCGCCAGCCATGAACGGGACGCTGTCCTCCGCAGACCCCTAGACCGGGACCAGAACTCACGGAAGGGATTGCGGCACGAGCCAAGCAGAGCCCCCCTAGCCTCTCCGGTCACGAGGGTCCCGCGTCAGATACTACTTCCCGGCGGCCTCCTCGGACGCCCCGCCCTCATCCACCGCAACCGTCTCCTTTGCGGCCGCGATGCCCGCGCGGGCTGCGGCCTTTGACCGCTCGAGCCGCGCCTCGAGATCGCTCCGAGCTTCGAAGGCGGCCTGCCGTCCCGACTCAACGGCCTCCTTGACGATGCCAACACGGGCCTGCACGCCGTCCCTCACCGTGTCCAAGCGTTCCTCGAGCGTGCTCTGCGCCTCTCGGATCCTATCTTCGGTGGCGATGCGGAGCTTCTGCGCCCTCTCCTTGATCTCCTCCTGGGTTTCCTCCCCGGACTGCGGGGCGAATATGAGAGCCAGCCCCGCACCCACTAGGGCACCGAGGAAGAAGGAGCCGAAGTTTCCGCCACTGGCCCGTTCGACGATGATGTAGGGGACGTCACCTTGATTGCGCATCGAATCCACTCCTGTGTGCTTCATGCGGCGGTACACGAAGAAGCCTCCGCCGTGTCCAAGATACCGCGCCACGTGGGCGGATTACAGGACCCGGACCTTCCGCAGGGAGCGAGCAGCCCGGTGCGCACTGCGCACTGCAGGAGCAGTGCGCTACACCCTCCAGCGCGGGTCGGGGTCAGGAAGCTCGGGCACCTCGTGGCCGGGTCGTCCCATGAGCCCGTAGGTCAGCTGCTTTCCGAGTTCGACACCCGGCTGATTCAAAGGGTCCACCCCGTAGAGCGCGCCCGCATACACTGTGGCGACGCACATCAGCATGAAGAGCTCACCCAACGACTCCGCGTCGAGCGACGGCACCTCGAACGTCATGCTCGGCCGTCCGCGTTGGCGCAAGGCTTCGGCGGTGGCACGCCGCTCCGCATGGAGGAGCTCTCCCAGACCGCGACCTCCGAGGTAGCCGACCCCCTCGATGCCTGAACGGTGCCCCCCGATCTGGGGCTCCTCGAACTCAGGCTCACCCGAGATGGCGAGGAACACGACGACCTTGTCTGGCGGGCCCTCCATAAAGAGCTGCACCTGGGAGTGCTGGTCCGTGACCCCGACGGCAGGGAGCGGCGTCGGCCCCGTGTGGACCAGATTGCCCTCGAGGTCGCGCGCCTTTCCTAGCGTCTCCGCCCAAAGCTGCTGAAACCAAGCGGAGAACGCCCGGAGGCGGCTCGAGTATGGCATCATTACGTGGATCGACTTACCGAATTCGTCGTGCGCCGCATGCAAGAGCGCGGCCATCAGCCCCGCGGGATTTTCCTTGAGGACCGGCGTGCGGCAGCGATCGTCGGCGCGAGCGGCTCCGGCAAGGATCGCCGTCGTATCGATGCCGGCCACAGCGGCCGGGAGGAGGCCAACTGGAGACAGGACCGAGAAGCGACCACCCACGTTGCGAGGGATCGGGAGACTGGGGATCTCCTCTTCCGCGGCGATCGCTCGAAGTGGGCCTTCGCTCGGATCCGTGGTGAAGAGGAAGTGGCCCCGCGCCTTCTCCGGTCCTACCTCGTCGATCAGGAGGCCTTCCAGCAGCAGATAGAGGGCCATGGTCTCGGCCGTCGAGCCCGACTTGCTGACCACGTTGAAAAGAGTGCGCCGAACGTCGAGGTGATTCAACACGTCACGAATCAGGTCGGGATCGACGTTGTCGAGTACATAGACGCGCGGGAAGTGGTCCCGCATTTCGGCGTCCTTCTCGTTCCACAGCGGTCCCAGCAGAGCGTCCCGCAGTGTGCGAGCGCCCAGCGCCGATCCGCCGATCCCGAGGATCACCACGTTGTCGAACCACTGTCCGTAGACGTCGGCCAGCTCCTGGGTGCGGGCCAGGGTCTCCGTGGCATAGGGCAGATCGAAGAACCCCATCTCTCCCGCGCGGCGGCGGGCCTCCACAGCCTCGTGGGCCCCACGGAACCGTTCTGCCAAGTCCGCCTCGAGTCGCCCGGGCTCGATCCCTTCACCGTCGAGGTTGACGGTGATCATGTTGGAGTAGTCGAGCGTAATCCCGGTCATGGAATGTCGATGGCGAGTCCGTCGTAGGCCGGGAGGATGCCTTCGGGGAGCCGGTCGAGGAGCTCCTGGTGTCGAACCCGGTGGCTCAGATGCACCAGGTAGGTGTGCTCCGCGCCTACGCTCTGTGCGGCCTCGACAGCCTCCTCGACATTGAAGTGCGTCGGATGGGGTCGGCCGAACCAGAGCGCGTTGAGAACAAGCACTCGGACGCCGCGCAGCGTTTGCATCGCTCTCTCCGGCAGACACTTTCCGTCGGTCACGTAGCCCAGATCTCCGACCCGGAAGCCGTAGACCGTCACCGGTCCATGAGGGACCGCCAAGGGCTGGAAGACGTGCCCGGCGACCGTGACCGGCTCCGACGGGCCGAAGGGGTACAAGCGGATCTCGGGCTTGGACGTGCCGGCCGGCGGCTGATAGCGCTCGTCGAAGATGTAGCGGAACCGGGTTCTCAGGAGGTCGCGGCACTCGCTTGGCACATAGGCCGGAAGGTCCCGCCGCCGATGGGCCGTGAAGACGCGCAGATCGTCGATCCCGTGGACGTGATCGGCGTGAGCATGGGTGTACCAAACCGCGTCTACAACCTGGATGCCAGCGCTCAGAAGCTGCAGGCGAAGCTCCGGGGGTGTGTCGACCAAGACGGTCCCGCCCTCCAGCTCAAGGACCGCCCCGTGCCGAGTGCGCTGGTCACGCGGATCGTCGGAGGTGCACGCGGCGCAGTCACATCCCACGACGGGCACGCCGAACGACGTCCCGGTGCCCAGAAAGGTGAGCTTCATCGAGTGGAGTCTCGCCGCCGGGGTCCGCAGGCCCATGAGACCAGTATCCGATCTTGGACCACTAGAGTATCTCCACGCGCATGGTGTTCGTGGTGCCCGAGGTGTGGAAGGGATATCCAGCCGTCACGACGATCGACGAGCCCGCCGCGCCTACCCCCGATTCGATCACGGCGCGCTTCCCAGAGTCCGTAAGGGAGTCGTACGACACTTCCTGGTCCGCGGCGAGCACCGGCCAAACACCCCACACCGCCGACATCTGCCGACACACGTGCTCTTCGGTGCACACACAGAAGAGGGGGACCGAAGGTCGATAACTGGAGACCAGCCTCGCCGACTTGCCGCTCCTCGTGATGACAATCACGGCCGGCGCATCTACGCGGCGGGCCGCCTCGACGGTGGCCGACGCGACCGCGTGCTCCCGGTCGGTGGCGCCTCCCCTCGGGTGGGCGTCCGTGATCGTACCGCCGACGCGCCAGTGGTCCAAGGCCCCGCTTGACTCGATCTCCCGTGCGATACGGACGATGGCCTCCAGCGAGGCCAGTGGGTGCTCTCCGATGGCGGTCTCGCCCGAGAGCATCACCGCGTCCGTCCCGTCGAGGATGGCGTTGGCCACGTCGGAGGCCTCGGCCCGCGTCGGCCGTGGATTCTCGATCATCGATTCGAGCATCTGTGTCGCCGTGATCACCGGACGCCCGTACCTGATGGCGACCCGCACGATCTGCTTCTGTGCCATGGGCACCTGCTCGAACGGGAGCTCGACCCCGAGGTCGCCCCGAGCGACCATAACGGCATCTGCCGCCTGCACGATCTCGTCGAGCGAGTCGACCGCCCGGGCCATCTCGATCTTGGCGATCACCAGAGCCCGTGAGCCCACCCTCTCATTCAGATCGCGGACATCGGCCCCCCTCCGCACGAAGGAGAGGCCCACGTACTCGACCCCCTGACTCAACAAGAAGTCCAGATCCGTAAGGTCCTTCTCCGTGAGGGACGGTCCCTGCACGTCCACGCCGGGCATGTTGAGCCCCTTGTGGCTCGCGAGGAGCCCGCCCCGGACCACGTCGAAGGCGGCCCTCAGCCGCTGGATCTCGACGCAATCGAGCTCGATAAGGCCGTCGCCCAGAAAGATGCGATCGCCCGGCTTGAGGTCCTCCGGCAGGTGAGCGCACGTCGTGGAAATGTCTCCCTCCCGGACCGCCCCTTCGGCGGCGAGCGTGACCCGATCCCCGGGGGCGAGCGTCACAGGCCTCGGGAGTTCACCCACCCGGATCTTGGGCCCTGCAAGATCGGCGATGATCGCTACGGGACGCCCGCATTGCTCGGCCGCCGTGCGCACGTGCCCGATGCGCTTCGCGTGCCCCTCGTGGTCGCCGTGGGACATGTTGATGCGGGCGACGTTCATGCCACGCTTGACCAGCGCGTGAATGCGCTCGGATGAGGAAGTGGCGGGACCCAGCGTACAGACGATCTTGGTACGGAGCATCCGTCTCTTGAGAACGGTTCGGGGAACCTCTTAGGGTCAGCTTCGAGGACTCCGTTGAAGCTCACCCGGGACGAACGGTCCGGCAAGGCTCGGCAAATCCCCTATCGGAGGCCTCGCTTGTGCCTCCGCGCTGCCGAGCCGAAGCCCATTGCTCCATGACCCTTCGACACTCGTCATGGACCCACCCGGGCGCTCCACTGCCGGGACCGAACCGACCGCCGGGGTGAGGAGGAACTCGGCCTCGTCCCGGGCACACGGGTCGCCGTAGGGCCCTTGCTTGAGTTCGCGCAGGCTGTTCCCGAAAGCGAGGGCGAGTCCGTCGAGGTTGCCGGGCGACAAGCGGCGCGAAGCCATCGGCGGGGCGCCGCTGGGGACCCTGCCGGGCTGAGCCCGCGAGGACGCGGAGACCTCCGAAACGGAAAGGACCCGTCCGAGTCGCCTCGCACGGATCCCCATTCCCGGAGGCGACGCTCGGTCAGGCGGCCTCCTCTTCCTTCAGCTTGCACTCGATGCAGTACCGGGCATGGGGCAAAGCGTCGAGGCGCTCGAATCCGACTTCGGTTCCGCACGTATGGCAAAGCCCGAACGTCTTCGGGCTGTTGTAGAGCCGGCGCAGAGCTTCTTCCAGCCTGTAGATGTAGCGGCCCTCTTTGGTCGCGAAGAGCGCGGCCTTCTCCCGCTCCATAGCCTCGGTGCCCTGGTCGGCCATGTGGTCCGTGTAGGCCGAGAGATCCGAGTCCATGGACTCGCGATCGAGCTTTGCCATTCGGTCAAAGAGACCAAGGGCCCTGAGCGCCCTTGCGCGCTCGTCCATGAGCCTCTCCTCGATATGCTTCAGCTGTGTCTTGGTGAGCATTTGCCAAGCCTCCTTCGCGGACGGAGGGCCGCTGAAAAAAATAAGCCGATCAGGAATGGCCGTCCACTACGGGCCGCGGACGGGGTCGCAAGCCGAGCGCAACTGGCGACCGGATGCCCGCCGCTATCCGCAACGCACCGCCCCCGCGTTTCCTCACCATCGAACGAGAGAGCCCCCCCAAGTCAATCCGGATCCGAAGGCGGTCAGGGCGAGCAGGTCTCCCCGCTTGAGGAGGCCGGCCTCCACAGCCTCCGAAAGCGCAATGGGAAGCGTCGCCGCCGTGGTGTTCCCGTAGCGCTCGATGTTGTTGAATACGCGGTCTTCCGAGAGCCCGAGGCGGCGCCTGACCATCTCCGAGATCCGCGCGTTCGCCTGATGCGGGATGAGGAGGTCGATGTCCTCTGTTGTCAGCCCGTTGGCCGAGAGCGCCTCTTCGACAACCGCGGGCATCCTGGTCACAGCGTGCTTGAAGACCTCCTTCCCAACCATGGTGGGGAAGTGCCGGCCCGCCTCCAGGTCGTCGACCGTGATCCGGGGGTGCCTCGCACTCGAGGCAGCTTCGCACCAGAGGATCTCGGCGAGCCGCCCGTCGGCATGGAGGTGTGTCGAGAGCACGCCACGGCCGCCTTCCTCCCGGGCGCCGAGAACGGCGGCCCCCGCGCCGTCCCCGAAGAGAACGGCAATGTCGCGACCGCGAGTGGTGGCGTCGATCCCCGTCGACTGAATCTCCACACCGACGAGCAGAATGGTCTCGTACTGCCCGCTCTTGATCCAGGCGTCGGCCACCGAGAGGCCGTACAGAAAGCCGGTGCACTGGGCCCTCACGTCCAGAGCCGGAATCCCCGGCAAACCCAGTTCCCGCTGGAGGAAGACCCCGGTGCCCGGGAAGAAGTGATCGGGGCTGAGCGTCGCTAGGATGATGGCGTCGAGCTCCTGCGGCGCGACCCCCGCCTGCTCGAGGGCGTCGGTGCTCGCTCTCAAGGCCATCGTGGCTCCCGTCTCACCTTCGGAGATCCAGCGTCGCTCGCGGATTCCCGTTCTCTCGACGATCCACTCGTCGGAGGTGTCCATGAGCTCCGAGAGGTGTTGGTTCGTGATGACTTCCTCGGGCACGTAGTGGCCAGTTCCCAGAAACACTGTCGCGGGCACGGTGTTCTCCTCACTCGAGTCGGCGGCTCAGCGGCTGGCACGCTGCCCTGAACGGATCTCCGTCGGTTCAAGTGGGTAAGCGTGCTCTCGTCACGATCTGTGGCGCCGAAACTCGTGTCAATCGGAGGGGCCGAAGCTGCCGTGGAGACGATCGACTGCCGCCGCTGCGGGCCAGACAAGCCCAAGCTCGCCAAAGCGCCGTTCCGCACAGATCTGGGAGGGCGCATTCGGAACCAGATCTGCTCTGACTGCTGGGCCGAGTGGCTCCAGCACCAGACGCTGCTCATCAATCACCACGGACTGGATCCCCGGGATGCCAAGGCCAAGGAGTTCCTCTACGCGCAGATCGAGAGCGCGCTTCTCGGCGAAGGGGAAGCCGAGCAGGTCGATACGAGCAGGCAGGGCACCATCGAGTGGAAGTAAGCGGGCGGAACGGAACTTGATCTTGACCCTTCCCCTCCGCTACGCCGTCCCCGTGACGCCACTGGGGACACCGCGAATCGCATCCCCGGTCTTGCCACGGAGCGTCCTGCCGGTCAGCCAAGCCCCCGGTTAACCGTTGCCGGCACGCCCCGGGGCCGGCGAGGATCTCGGACCGACACGCCTCGTCCACGGACACCCGGAGGGCTCGCCTTCCAGGGGACAGCTCCTACGGCTGGCCAGCGCCCCTGCCCCGAGGGCCCGCAGGAGCGCCCGATGCTCCCTGGCCGAGGGAGCATCGGGCGGCTTGGCTCAGGCCGTCAGAACGGCCTCGATCTCGACCAGAGCCTCCTCCAGCGTCGACTCCTCGATGGTGAGCGGCGGCGCGAAGCGAATCACCTGGTGGTGGGTCTCCTTGGCCAGGATACCCTTGTCCTGCAAGGCTTCGCAGAAAGGCCGCGCGGTCCCCGAGGACTCGTTGATGACGACGCCGATCATCATGCCGCGGCCGCGGACCTCCTCGACGTGTGGCGAGTCGATGCCACGCAGCTCGTCCATGAACCAGCTGCCTAGCTCGTCAGAGCGCTCCGACAGACTCTCCTCCAGGATCACCCGCAAAGAGGCCCGCCCCACGGCGGCACCGAGAGGATTGCCGCCGAACGTCGAGCCGTGGTCCCCGGGTCGATAGAGGTCCATGAAGTCCGAGTCGGCGATCGCTGCGGACGTGGGGTAGACCCCTCCGCCGAGGGCCTTGCCGACGATGAGCACGTCGGGCTTGACATCCTCCCAATCGCAACAGAAGAGCCGGCCTGTCCGCCCCAGGCCCGTCTGGATCTCGTCGGCCACGAAGGCGACGCCCCGCTCGCGGCAGATCTCGGCCGTCCGGCTCAGGTACCCCTCCGGGGGCACGACCACGCCGCCCTCACCCTGAAGCGGCTCCACCAGGAAGGCGACGGTGTCGCCGGTGACGGCGGCCTCGAAAGCGTCTACGTCGCCGTACGGCACCATCACGAACCCGGGCGTGAACGGCCCGAAGCCCTCACGGTATTGATCCTCCGAGGAGAAGCCAACGATGGTGGTCGTGCGTCCGTGGAAGTTGTTCTCGCAGACGATGATCTCCGCCTGTCCCTCCGGCACGCCCTTCACCTGGTAGCCCCACTTTCGCACGGTCTTGATCGCGGTCTCGACCGCTTCGGCGCCCGTGTTCATCGGGAGCGCCTTCTCGAAGCCCGTGGCCTCGCAAAGCTCCCGGAGGAACGGACCCATCTGATCGTTGTGGAAGGCCCGGGAGGTCAGCGTCAGCCTGGCCATCTGCTCCTCGGCGGCCCGGATGATCTCCGGGTGGCGGTGCCCCTGATTCAAGGCGGAATAAGCGGACAGCATGTCGAGGTACTTGTTGCCGTCCACGTCCCAAACCCAAACCCCCTCTCCCCGGTCGAGAACCACCGGGAGGGGCTTGTAGTTGTAGGCGCTGAACTGATCGGCCTCGGTCAAATACGCTTGGGTCTTCGATGCACCGGCTTGGATCATGAGATGCTCACGTGGCGTCCTTCCGACGCCTGCTTGGATGAAGGTCCGGGAGTCCCGGAAGAATCGAGTCAATGATAATCAATCGACAACAGGGGAATGCAAGCCCGCATGGGCTCACCCCCCAGGCTGACTCAAGAAGGAGGCATGCCATACGCGACCGGCGCGTGCTCACGCTCGTCGACCTCGAGACGGAAAACGTCGGGTCGGGCGTAGTGGCCCACGACGTCGAAGTCGAACTTCCCCCGCGCCACGGCCCCCATGTCGAGCTCGGCCGTCAGGATCCCCTCGACGTCGAAGAGGGGGCCGGCCAAGCAGTCCCCGGCAGGGTCGTAGATGGCACTTCCGCCGGGGCAGAGAGTCTCTGGCCAGGACTCGAGCTCGCCCGCAATCTCCAGGTCGTCGGGATACATGCCGCACGTCACGTGCTGGTTGCACCCGAGCACGAAGCAGCGTCCCTCAAGCGCGATGTGCTGCAGAGTTCCCTGCCAGCGGCCCCGGTAGTCGGCGGTAGGCGCGAGGTAGATCTCCACGCCCTTCCCGTACATTGCCATGCGGGCGAGGGGCATGTAGTTCTCCCAACAGATGAGGCCACCGATGCGGCCGAAGGGGGCGTCGACCGTGGTCAGCGTGCTGCCGTCTCCCTCACCCCAGATGATGCGCTCCGCCGCCGTAGGCTTGAGCTTCCGGTGTTTTCCCAGAAGCGAGCCGTCGGGTCCGAAGTAGAGGAGCGTGCAGAAGAGCGTTCCGCCGCCGTAGGTCGAGTCACGCTCGACGACGCCCACGGCCAGGTAGGCCCCTGCCTCGCGTGCCGCCTCGCCCAGGCGCTCGGTGGCCGGACTGGGCACGTCGACCGCCGTATCCCAATAGCGCTGCCAGGTGCGCCGGCCGGCTTCGCTCCGCCCTCCGACCGCCGTGCCGAAGGCCAGCCCCCAGGGGTAGCCGCCCACGTACGCCTCGGGGAAGACCACCAGCCGGGCGCCGTCAGCCGCCGCCTGGGCCGTCAGTTCGGCGACCCTTTGGGTCGCCCCCTCCCGGTCGAAGAAAGTGGGAGACGCTTGCACGACAGCCGCCGTCACGGTGGGGGGGTCACTCACGATGCTCTCTCGATCCCGAGTGGATTTTCTTTCTCAGCGGTTACGGTACACGAACTCTGCCACCACGGCTCCCACCACGAGGAGCCCTTGCGCGCTCGTGTTCTCCGGAGCGTCGTCGGGAGTATGCCAGAGTCCGTTCCCCGGCCCGTAGTCGAAGTCGATAATGTCGATCGTGGGGATCCCGGCATCGTTCAGCTTCAGGTGGTCGTCCACAACACGCACTGTCTCGTCCAGCGGAAAGTACCGCCGATAACCGAGGTCCGCCGCGATCCCCCAGACCCTTTGGACGAGCTGGGGAGCAGCCTCAAGGGAGTAGGCCTCCACCGGGAACCGAGGATCGGCATCGCCCACCATGTCGAGCAGGATGGCGAAGTCCGGCGGATCTTCCGCTCCCCTTTCCTCGGCGTAGTGGGCGGCCCCGAGGAACATGTCGGCCGTGGTGGGTCCATAGTCCTCTCCGTCGTTGAAGAGCAGGTCCACGCCGCCCGGGGGAGCCTGCTCGGCAAACATGCGTGCCAGCTCAAGGAGCACGGCCGTGCCGGAGGCACCGTCGTTGGCGCCGGGCACGGGCTGCTCGCGGTCCTCGGCGCTCCGGCCCTGGTCCGCCTTGGGTCGGGTGTCCCAGTGGGTGAGGAGCAGGAGCCGCCGATCGCTCTCGAGGCCGAAGCGCGCGATGACGTTCGTGAGGCGCAGCGTGTCCCCTTGCCCCGTGACGTGCTGGAACTCGTCGAGGAAGACCGTGTCGGCAAGCTCGGCGAGCTGCGCCACCATCCATTCGAGCTGCCTGGCGTGGCCTTCCGTACCCGGAACCCTCGGTCCGAACGCGACCTGCGTCTCCAGGTCCTGAAAGGCCCTCGAAGAGTCGAAGGCCGGGCGTTCCACCCGGACCGAAAGCGTACCTCCCTGCTCGTCTCCACCTCCGCACCCCCCAGCCACCAGGAGCACGGCCACCGTCAGGAGCCTTCCGTTCGTCACATGTTCCTCGCTGCAGAATGTCCCTCGCCGCTCAGCCGGGGGCACATCCGCGGTGCTCGTTACCCGAGGCTCAATCCGGCCGACAATCTCACGGAAAGCGGGTCACAGGGCCACCCTCCGCACGCCCGTGACGACTTGCACGCCATCGGAGACGAGGCGCTCGCGCGCACCGGCCACGATGGACCGCGCTTGGCATTTCAGGACGGGGGGGGGCACGGTGCCGGCCCACGCGCGGGACGCGAGAGCCTAGGTCCACTACCCCGATCGCAACCTCAGGGGTGGAGTGATCAGCCCGTTCAGGGGTGTGCACGGGCGGATCTGGACGCTTCAATGCCTTTCGCTCAGAAGGAGAAGGCAGCTCCTATGGGCCTTCCTGGAGTGAACCGGACACCCCCGGGGCCCACGACCCTTGGAGCGACATCTCGTCGCGGCGGTCCCCCGTCTATGGTCGGGCGACGTTCTCCCTCAGCCCTCCGCGGCGAGCGCCGTGGCGGCGTACTCGCGGATCTTCCTGTTCATGGAGTAGAAGCCGTTGCGCCGGTTGACGGAGAGGTGCTGGCCCAAGTCGAGGCGCTCGAACAAGCCCTCGCAGTCCGCGGTCAGGATCTCCTCGCCGGTCTTGTCGGCGTACAGCATGAAAAGGACGGCGATGAGCCCCTTCACGATGTGGGCGTCGCTGTCCGCCTGCAGTTGCAAGCGGCCCTCAGGGGAGGGCCCGAGGGACACGAGCCACACCTGGCTCAAGCAGCCGGGGACGAGATGGTCCTCGTCCCGATGCTCCTCCGGGTAGGGCTCGAGCTTCCTGCCCAGCTGAATCAGATAGCGGTAACGATCCTCCCACGAGAGGAGCCGATTGAAGCGATCAAGGAATTCGTCCGGGGTCACGTTCTCTCGTCCTGAGTGTCGGGCGAGCACTGTGCGGTGCTCGTTCGTTGAAGCAGGCCCGCAGGCTTGAACCCCGCGGCGCTTCCCGGGTTTCTCGAGAGCGCCCCTCGCAGCCGCGGGGTTTCATCCGGGTGCCGGCCCGCGTATGGTATCGACATCGTACCGCTTCCCGCCGAGAGCCGCTCATGAACACTCCCCTTCCCCTCGACGTCCTTGAGCAGGCCGCCGAGTGGAAGGCACAACGCATGAGCGTGGCCGTGGCGACGGTCGTCCGGACATGGGGCTCGGCGCCCCGCAAGCCCGGCAGCCAGATGTGCATCAACGAGCACGGGGACTTCGTCGGCTCCGTGTCGGGCGGATGCGTCGAAGCCGCAGTCATCCAAGAAGCCCAAGAGCTCATGGTCCAGGGGGGCACCACGCTCCTGCGCTTCGGTGTGACCGACGAGGAGGCATGGGAGGTGGGACTGGCTTGCGGCGGCGAGGTGGAGATTTATGTCGAGAGAGTGGAGTGAAGGTCGAGCTGCTGAAGCAACTGGTCGAGGACCGGGTCCGGGGTCGAGCGGTGGTCCTCGCCACCAACCTCGACACCGGTGAGCAGGCGCTGCTCTACCCGCTGGAGGTAAGCTCGGACGACGGCGAGCCGCTCGGCGGGGAGGCCCGCAAGGCGCTCCTCAGCGACCGCTCGCAACCGGTGCTCGGTCCCGGCGGACGCTCTTTTCTTATGGTGCACAATCCGCCCCGCCGCATGGTCGCCGTGGGAGCTGTGCACATCGCCCAGCCTTTGGCCCGGATGGCCACTGAGGCCGGCTTTGTTGTGTCGGTGGTGGATCCCCGTCGGGCCTTCAACACGGAGACTCGGTTTCCCGGCGTAGACCGAATCTTGGAGTGGCCGAAGCCGGCGCTAGACGAGCTTGGGCTGAACCATCGGACGGCCGTGGTGACCCTGACTCACGATCCGAAGCTCGACGACCCCGCACTGGCGGCCGCGCTGGGCAGCTCCGTCTTCTACATCGGAGCCCTCGGGAGCCGACGCACGCACGGCCGTCGGCTCGAGCGCCTGACGGAGGAGGGCTTCGGTGAGGAAGCTCTCTCCAGAATTCGAGCGCCCGTAGGTCTCGACATCGGGGCCCGAACACCGGGCGAGATCGCCGTGGCCATCCTGGCTGAGGTGATCGGAGAGCTGCGGCGGGACGTGACATGAGATCTGCTTCCCGAGGTGGGTGTGCTCAGGGGTGAGGCGCGTGTCAGCGTATTCATGTCCCGACACCCAGGAGGGTGCGGGAGGTGCCGGTCAAGCTACTCCGCATCTTCACCGACGTGGACAGCCCGGAGGCGCTACAGAAGCTCTCGGCGCCCAGTGGCGCACCACTCAGACGACCGGTGAACCCTGCGACGATGCCAACCGATCACCACCCGATCCGATAGGGCCGCCATGTCCACTCTCAAGATCGAAGAACGCTTCGAGCTCGACGCGGCAGCGGGCCGGGCTTGGGCGTACCTCACCCGACCCGAGCGCATCGTGGGGTGCCTGCCGGGAGCCGAGCTCACCGGAGCCACCGACGACAGGAACTACACGGGTACCGTCAAGGTCAAGCTCGGCGCGGTGGCGATGCACTTCGAGGGGTCGGCGGTGTTCACCGACGTGGATCACGGGCAGCGGATCCTCCGGATGGAGGGCAAGGGTCGAGAGAAGCGGGGATCCGGGACGGCCACGCTGACGATGGAAACCCATATCCACAACCTCGAGGGCGGCCGCTCGGCCGTGACCGTCTTGGCCGACATTCGTCTCGCCGGCCAGATCGTCCGGTTCGGGCGCGGCATGATCCAGGCCGTCACCGCGGAGATCTTGAAGGAGTTTACGCGTTGCCTGGCGGACCAGCTGGCCGGGGATGCGCTCAGCGATCGGGGCGAGCGCGCCGAAGACGGAGGGTCGCCCGCCTCCGAGGGCGCTGGCGCGGCGGCGTCTAGGGCGCCGGAGCTGCGCCTGCTCCCGCTGCTCCTCCGATCCCTCGGATCGTGGCTCCGGCGCCTCTTCGGGCGGGAGTAGACGGTCGGGCAAGGACGTCCGCAAGCTCCGCCAGGCTGCTCAGGCTGTGGGCTGACCGGAAGTCGTCCACGTGGGGGAGGATCGCCCGGATGCCCCGGGCCTCCGGCCGGAACTCCTCGTAGCGCAGCAGCGGGTTCAGCCAGATCAGCCGGCGGCACGAGCGGTGGAGTCGGGCCATTGCGGCCTCGAGGCCCCCACCCCCTTCCCTGTCCAGCCCGTCGGTGATGAGAAGCACTACCGCCCCTTGACCCAGCACCCGCCGCGACCAGTGCTGGTTGAACTCCTCAATGCAGGCACCGATACGCGTGCCGCCGTCCCAGTCCTCCACCACCTGACCCAGCCGCTCCAGGGCCACGTCCACGTCGCGATGGCGGAGATGCCGGGTGGCGTTCGTGAGGCGCGTACCGAACAGGAAGGTGTGCATCCGGCCCCGGTCGCTGGTCAGAGTATGGAGGAAGTGGAGGAGCATGCGCGTGTACCCGCTCATCGAGCCCGAGATGTCGGAAAGCGCGACGAGCGTGGGAGGTCGGCGGCGCCGGGCCCTCCACTCCAGCGGGATCGTGGCCCCACCCGCCTTGAGCGTCGCCCGGTGCGTGCGCCGCAGGTCCACCTCCGTCCCGCTGGGGTGGGCTTTGCGACGCCGGGTCTCGAGGTCGCGGATCGGTAGCCGCAGTCGGGCAATCGCTTCGCGGGCGGCCTCGAGCTCCCCCACAGACATCTGCTCGAAGTCCTTCTGGGACAGGGCCTCGCGGGCGGAGTAGGTCATCCTGAGGCCCGCCTCCATCCTCTCGCGCTCCGCCTCAGCCCCACCGCCACCTTCCGCCCACGCTTCCGCGAGCCTCCGCTGGACGGGCGTCTGCCCCGGTGGGGGCACCTTCGGGAGGGATCGGAACCCCTCCGGAACGCCGTTGGAGGGCGGCCCCTCGGACCAGAAGAGCTTGAAGGCCTCCTTGAAGACGGCCCGGTGCTCACCGCGCCGCACGAAGACTGCATGCATGGCCCAGAAGAAGTCGTGGGGATTCGTGATGTCCACCGCAGGCAACGCGCTCATGGCGCTGAGCACGTCATCAGGGCCGGTCGGGAGCTTGGCCCGCCGGAGCAGGCGAGCGAAATCCGTGATCCGCTCCGCGAGCTGCTCCCCCCAGGAAGGGTCGCCTCCACCACGCGACTCCCCGCCGCCGGATCCTACTCCACCGGAATGTTGAGACACGATGCTCTCAGCATTCCAAGTCAGACGACTTCCTGGAGGATGACCTCGACCGGCTCACCGCGCACCCGAGCAAGGTCGTCCTCGTACTTGAGCAAGACGCCCAAGGTCTCGTTTACGACGTCACCGTCCAGACCGGACCGCCCCAGAGTCAGCAGAGCCCGCGTCCAGTCGATCGACTCGGCGAGGCCCGGCATCTTGAAGAGGTCCTCCTGGCGGAGTCGCTGGACGAAGTCCACCACCTGGCAGGTGAACTCCTCAGCCGCCTCGGGCACTCTGAGCGCGACGATCTCCGTCTCGCGCTCCCTCGTCGGGTAGTCGATCCAGTGGTAAAAGCATCGGCGCTTGAGGGCGTCGTGGATCTCGCGGGTCCGGTTGGAGGTGATGATCACGACCGGCGGCTCCTTCGCCCGGATCGTCCCTACCTCGGGCACGGTGATCTGGAAGTCGGAGAGGAGCTCGAGGAGGAACGCCTCGAAGGGCTCGTCGGTGCGGTCAAGCTCATCGATGAGTAGGACGGGAGGCCCTTCAGGGCGTGGATCGAGAGCCTCCAGAAGTGGCCGGTGGATCAGGAATTCGTCCGAGAAGACGTCGGACTCGAGGCTCGCGCGATCAGTCACTCCGGCCGCTTCGGCGATCCGGATCTCGATCATCTGGCGCGCGTAGTTCCATTCGTAGACCGCGGACGAAACGTCGAGGCCCTCGTAGCACTGAAGGCGGATGAGCCGGCGGCGGAGTCCCACTGCCAGGACCTTCCCGACCTCCGTCTTGCCCACCCCGGCTTCGCCCTCGAGGAAAAGAGGTCTTCCCAGATGCAGCGACAGGTAGACAGCCGTCGCGAGAGGCCGGTCCGCGACGTAGCGCTGCCCCCGGAGCAGATCGAGGGTCTCGTCGACCGAATCGGGGATCGATACGCGCTTTTCTATACGCACGCCTCCACCGCGCGGCGGGCCAAGACGGAGACCAGATGGGCCCGGTACTCGGCGCTGGCGTCCGAATCGGACACCAGGCCGCCGGCGTCCACGCCGGTGCCGCCGAGAGCTCCCGCCGAGAAGTCTGACGCCAAGGCGTCTTCCATGGCCCCCACCCGGAATACGTTGTACCCCACACCCGACACCGCGACGCGCACACCGTCCCCTCCCTGCGCGACCATCACGCCCGCGAGCGCATACTTCGAAGCCGGATTCGGGGACTTGGCATAGGCGGCCCTCTCGGGAATCGGGAAGCGAACCGACGTGATGATCTCGTCGTCGTCCAGGGGCGTTGTGAACATGCGGACGAAGAAGTTCTCCGCGGCGATCTCCCGGCGATCGGTCACCACTGTCGCTCCAAGCGCGACGAGGGCGGCGGGATAGTCCGCTGCCGGATCCGCATGTGCCACGGAGCCGCCCAGCGTGCCTCGGTTCCGCACCTGCGCGTCCCCGATCCCTCCGGCCAGATCGGCGACCGCTGGAATCGCGTCGCGAACCTCTGCGGACGCGCTCACCTCGGCGTGCGTCATCCCGGCGCCAATCGACAGAGCGTCACCGTCGCGGTGGATGCCACGTAGCTCGTCAAGTCCCGCCAGCGACACCACGTCGCTCGGCGCGGCCATGTCCAGCTTCATGATCGGAAGCAGGCTCTGGCCTCCGGCCAGGAACTTCCCGGACTCGGCGCCCCGAATCGCGGCCTGCGCCTCGGTCATCGTGCCGGGGCGATGGAAGGTGAAGTCATCCATTGTCGTCTCGCCTCCGCTCTAGGCCTGGGCGTCTCGGATGGTGCGCCACACGCGCTCCGGGGTCGCCGGCATGTCGATGTGCTCGACGTCCAGATGGGACATGGCGTCGATGATGGCGTTCACGATGGCGGGGGGGATCCCGATCGACCCGACCTCGCCGACTCCCTTCACACCCAGCGGATTGTGGGTGCAGTTCGTGATGTTGTGCCCTGTCTTGAAGAAGGGCAGGTCGGCCGCGCGGGGCATGCAGTAGTTCATGTACGACCCCGTGATGAGCTGCCCGCTGTCGTCGTACTTGCAGTCTTCCAGGAGCGCCTGCCCGATCCCGTGCGCCAGGCCGCCGTGCATCTGTCCCTCCACGATGATGGGGTTGATGATGCGCCCCACGTCGTCGGCGGCGACCACCGCCATCAGCTCGACGCCGCCGGTCTCGGGATCGATCTCCACCTCGGCCACGTGGGCCCCGGCCGGATACGTGAAGTTGGCGGGGTCGTAGAACGCCGTCTCATCCAGGCCGGGCTCCAGCCCTTCCGGATAGTTGTGCGGCACGTACGCGGCCAGCGCGACGTCGCCGAAGCCCATTGACTTGTCGGTGCCGGCCACAGTGAAGCGACCGTCCTCGAACCGCACGTCGGCCTCGTCGGCCTCCATGAGGTGGGCCGCGATCTTCGTGCCCTTGGCGATGACCTTCTCGGCGGCCTTTTGGATCGCCGAGCCCCCTACCGCCAGCGATCGGGAAGCGTAGGTGCCCATGCCGAACGGAATCTGTCCCGTGTCTCCATGCACGATCTCGACCTGGTCGAAGGGCACGCCGAGAGCTTCGGTCACAACCTGTGCGAAGGCGGTCTCGTGACCTTGTCCGTGGCTGTGGCTTCCGGTATAAACCGTCACGCTTCCGGTGGGATGCACCCTCACCTGGCCGGACTCATACAGTCCGGCACGGGCGCCGAGCGCGCCCGCCAGGGCCGACGGGGCGGCACCGCACGCCTCTACGAACGTCGAAAGACCGATACCCCTGAGCCTGCCTCGGCCGCGCGCCTCCTCGCGGCGCGCCTCGAAGCCCGACCAATCGGACAGTTCCAGGGCCACATCAAGCGTCCCATTGTAATCCCCGATGTCGTACTGCAGCGCCACAGGCGTTTGATACGGGAACTGATCCGGCTGGATGAAGTTCTTTCTGCGAATCTCCACCGGGTCGATCCCGAGCCGGCGAGCCGCCGTGTCGACGAGGCGCTCCAACATGAAAGCGGCCTCCGGGCGGCCGGCTCCGCGTACCGCGTCCACCGGAACCGTGTTCGTGAAGATCCCCTTCACCTCGCTATAGATGGAGGGCGTGGAGTAGCACCCCGCGAATACGGGCGCGTACATCCACGTCGGCACCGCTGCCCCAAACGTTGAAAGGTACGCTCCGAGGTTGGCCAGGGTGCTCACCCTGAGCCCGAGAAACCGCCCTTCATCGTCCAGGGCCAGCTCGGCGTGGGTCACGTGGTCACGGCCGTGCGCATCCGACATGAACGACTCCGAGCGCTCTGCGGTCCACTTCACGGGGAGGCCGATCTTGATGGACGACCACATCGTGATGACCTCTTCCGGGTAGTGGAAGATCTTCGAGCCGAAGCCTCCACCCACGTCCAAGGACACGACCCGGAGCTTGTGTTCGGGAATCTGCAGTACGAACGCTCCCATGAGCAGCCGGATCACGTGCGGATTCTGTGTGGTCGTATAGAGGGTGTACTCGTCCCGCGCCGACTCGTAGTCGCCGATCGCGACCCGCGGCTCGATGGCGTTCGGGACCAAGCGGTTCTGCACGATGTCGAGCGACACGACGTGCGCGGCTCCCTCGAAGGCGGCCTCGGTCGCGTCCTTGTCTCCCAGCTCCCAGTCGAAACACGCGTTGCCCTCGGCCTCGTCCCAGACCAGAGGTGCACCTTCGGCGACGGCCTGTTGGGAGGTCACGACCACGGGCAGGCTCTCGTAGGAGACGTCCACGAGGCGGGCGGCTTCCTTCGCCTGGGCTTTGGTCTCGGCGATGACCACCGCCACGATGTCGCCGACGTGTCGGACCCGGCCCGCCGCCAACGCCGGATGGGGCGGCTCTACCATGGCCGAGCCGTCCTTGTTCGTGATGCCCCAGCCGCAGGGCACGCCACCAACATCGTCCGCCGCCATATCCGCGCCCGTGAACACGGCCACCACACCCGGAGCCGAGGCGGCCCCGGCGGTGTCGATGGCGATGATGTCAGCGTGCGCTTCCGGGGACCGTACCATGACCGCGTAGAGCTGGCCCGGGCGGTTGATGTCGTCGGTGTAGCGTCCCTTCCCGGTGAGGAAGCGGCCGTCTTCCTTCCGCCGGACGGCGGCACCAATTCCGTTCTCAGCCATGATCAGCCTCCCATCGTCGAGGCCGCCGCCTGCACGGCCTTTACGATGTTGTGGTAGCCGGTGCAGCGGCAGAGGTTGCCCTCCAGCCACTCGCGCACGTCGTGTTCGGACGGGTCTGGGTTGCGGGCCACCAGATCGAGGCCGCTCATCACCATGCCCGGAGTGCAGAAACCGCACTGCAGGCCGTGATGCTCCTTGAAGGCCTCTTGCATGGGGTGGAACTCCCCGTTGGTGGCGACTCCTTCGATGGTCGTCACCTCCGCGCCCTCGGCCTCGAGCGCCAACATCGTGCAGCTCTTGACCGAATTGCGGCCCACGTGCACGACGCACGCCCCGCACTGGCTCGTGTCGCACCCGACGTGGGTCCCGGTGAGCGCGAGGGTCTCCCGAAGAAAGTCTACGAGAAGCGTGCGCGCTTCCACTTCATGTGAGACCGCTTGCCCGTTTACCTGCACTGAAACGACTGGCATGGCCAGCTCCCTTTGAGGCAGAAGGTTCGGCCGGTCGTCAAAGGACCCGGCCGTGCTGGGAAGGTGAGGATGGGGCTCCGAAAACGCCGGGTCAAGCGGCTCGTGGCCGAGGCTCCTGCCTCCAGGCCGCGGCAGAGCGGTCGGCTCCTCCGCTGGGGGAGGCGGCCCGAGGGGTGCCCGACCGCTCCCCGGCCCTGCACGGCTTCGGAAGGAAGGCAGTCTCGCAGCGCTGTCCGGGAAGGAACGCCTGCTCGTCGAGGTCGGCTCCGCTCATGACGAAGGCCCTGGGATCCTCACGCTTCGCTGATGAGCTCTCCCGCGAGCCCCACGCCCTCCCCGCGCGGCTGGGGCCCGGCCGACCGCGTTGCTCGACAGCGCCCCGATCAGCCCTTCGGCTCGGCGCGGACGTCGCCGGTCGTCGCCCGGCACCCTGCCGAGCGGTGCGGCCACTTCATCGCTCGCCCCGCTCACTCGGCTCCGTCAACACGCCGCCCCGCACAAGTAAGCGCGACATCATGCGGGAACTTTGCCTCGCGCTCTGGCCCTCTAGGCCTCCGCCGCGCCCGTCTCCACCGGGGCGCCGACGAGGTTGCCCCACTCCGTCCATGAGCCGTCGTAGTTCTTGATGTCATCGTAGCCCAGCAAGTACTTCAGCACGAACCACGAGTGGCTGCTTCGCTCCCCGATCCGGCAATACGTGATGATGGGCCGCTCACCCGTGATGTCGCGTTCGCCGTAGACCGCAGCCAGCTCGTCCCGGGACTTGAACGTCCCGTCCTCGTCGTTGACCGCCTGGCCCCACGGGATGTTCGATGCACCCGGGATGTGCCCGCCGCGCTGGCACGTCTCAGGGAGCCCCGGTGGAGCCAGGATCTCACCGGTGAACTCGGCCGGACTCCGGACATCCACGAGCTCGACGGCGTTGTCGGCCACCTGCGCCTGAACCTCGGGCAGGAACGCCCGCAGCGAGAGGTCGGGGTCGCCGGCCTGGTAGTTCGTCGGCGCAGTGGAAGGAGCCTCCGTCGTCATCTCTCGTCCTTCGGCCTCCCACTTCTTACGACCGCCGTTCATGAGGCGCACGTCCTCGTGGCCGTAGATCTTGAGCTGCCAGAACGCCCAGGCGGCAAACCAGTTATTGCTGTCTCCGTACAGGACGACGGTCGTGTCGGGGCTGATGCCGGACTCGGAGAGCAGCTCCGACATGTGCTCCCTGGAAAGGATGTCCCTGCAGACTTGATCGGCTAGCTGCGTCTTCCAGCTCCACCCGATCGCGCCAGCCACGTGCCCCTGCTCGTAGAGCTCCGTGTCGACGTTCACCTCGATGACGCTGACCCCCGGGTCGTCGCCGTGCTCGCTCACCCAGTCGGTGGTGACAAGAACTTCGGGACGGGCGTAACCGGACATAGCTAGCCTCCTGGGAAAGAGCCGGCGGGACAAGAATCCCGGGGACGCTCCGGGCCACCGCCACACCGAAACCTGGGAACGATCGATTTCTGCTCCGATCATACGGCGAGCACTGCCAAAAGGAAACCGGAATTGAGGGGTGGAGGACCCCCTTGCCCCCCGCCTCCCCCGGGGGGGGGAGGCGGGGCAAGGCGCCCGGAAGAGGTGGGATCGGCGGGTCACTGCGCGAGGCGCGCGGCCCATGTGTCCATCATCCGCACTCGCTGTACGCGCAGACGTGGCACTTCACGCAGCCCTCCTCGAAGGAGAGCTGTCCGGCGCCGCACTCGGGGCAGCTGCCCAAGAAGCTGTTGTGCGGCCCCTCGGAGGCAACCGCCTGGGCCTCTGTGCCGCCGGCCCCCGCCGCCACGCCGAGGGGCAGCGTCTCCTGCACGCCGTCCTTCTCCGCCATGTACCTCTCGAGGGCCTGTCCGATGGCGTCGGGAAGCGAGAGCACCTTGTTCGGACCCACGCCGACGGCACGATCCGACGAGACGCCGCGAAGCTGATCCTTCACCGCCGTGATCGGGATGCCGGAGCGGAGAGCCAGCGAGATCAGGCGGCCGACCGCCTCGGCATCGGCCGTGGCGGCGCCCCCGGCCTTGCCCAGCGTGCAGAAGACCTCAAAGGCGCGCCCGTCCTCGTCTTCGTTGATGGTGACGTAACAGTCGCCCAGGGGAGACCTCATCTTGAAGGTGCGACCTCGCAGCATCGGTGGACGTTGCCGCTTGTGGCGCGCCGCCGCCGCCGTGAGGTCCTTCTCGCGCTGGTCGCTCCGGACCCGCTCCAGCTCCACCCGGAGCGCGTGGTTTTCCGCGCGGGCATCGGCCAGCAGTTGCTCGGGGGCGACGACCGCGGGGCTCCCTCCGGGCTCCTCGCTCTTCGCCTCCCCGGTCTTTCCGGTCGAGAGCACCTGGCCGGCCCTCGAGCCGTCCCGGTAGACCGTGACGCCCTTGCAGCGGAGCTCGTAGGCGAGCTCGTAGATCTTGCGGACGTCGGCCTCGGTCGCCTCCCGTGGGAAGTTCGTGGTCTTCGAGATGGCCGAGTCCGTGTGCTCCTGGAAGGCCGCCTGCATCCGCACGTGCCATTCGGGCGTGATGTCGTGGGCGGTCTTGAAGACCTCCTGAACCTCTTCGGGCACCTCGTCGAAGTGGATGTGCCCTTCCTCGGCGATGCGCGTCATGAGGTCCTCGGAGTACCAGCTCCCCGCCTTCGCCCGCGCGACAAAGTCCGGATTCACATCGGGCATCATGGCCCCCGCCTGATTGCGCATGAACGCCACGGCGAAGATGGGCTCGATGCCACCGGAGCATCTGGCGAAGATGGAGATGGTGCCGGTCGGCGCGACTGTGGTGAGGTTGCAGTTCCGCAGGCGGCGCTCGAGGCGAATGCGCCATCCCTCCGAGTCGCGCGCGCAGGTGTCGTCGGGACCCCAGATGGACTCCTTCCACGCCGGAAACACGCCGCGGGCCTCGGCGAGTCTCTCCGAGGCGAGGCGCGCCTCTTCGTTCAAGAAGCCCATTACCCTGCGGCCCATCTCCACACCCTCGGGCGAGTCGTAGGGGATGCCCAACTTGATGAGCATGTCGGCCCAACCCATCACGCCGAGTCCGATTCGTCGGATCGTCTGGGCCAGCTCCGTGATCTCCGGCAGCGGATACCGGTTCACGTCGATGACGTTGTCGAGGAAGTGCGTCGACAGAGCCACGGTCTGTCGAAGGCCATCCCAGTCGATCCGGTCGGTCGGCTTCTCCGCGTGCTCCTGCTCCGCGTGCTCCTTCACGAACGCGGCTAGGTTGATGCTGCCGAGGTTGCAGACGTCGTACGGGAGGAGGGGCTGCTCGCCGCAGGGATTCGTCGCCTCGTACGATCCGAGCTTGGGAACCGGATTGAAGGCGTTGGCCCGGTCGATGAAGAAGGTGCCGGGCTCGCCCGTCTTCCATGCGCCGTGCACGATCATGTCGAAGATCGCGCGCGCGTCTTCCTGCCTGACCACCCTCCCGGTCCTGGGGTCTACAAGGTCGTAGCTGGCGCGGTTGCGGACCGCGTCCATAAAGGCGTCGGTAAGGGCGACCGAGATGTTGAAGTTCGTGACCTGTGAGGTGTCGTCCTTGGACGTGATGAACGATCGAATGTCGGGGTGATCCACGCGCAAGATTCCCATGTTGGCCCCGCGTCGGGTGCCACCCTGCTTCACGACTTCGGTGCTCGCGTCGTAGAGCCTCATGAAGGACACGGGCCCCGAGGCCACGCCCATCGTAGTGCGAACCTGGGAGCCGGTCGGCCGCAGCCGCGAGAACGAGAATCCCGTCCCCCCTCCCGACTGGTGCACGAGGGCCATGGACTTGAGCGTGTCGTAGATGCCGCTCGCACCGTTCGAGAGGGCGTCTTCCACAGGAAGGACGAAGCACGCCGAGAGTTGACCCAAGGGTCGGCCGGCGTTCATGAGCGTCGGGGAGTTTGGCTCGAACTTGCCGGTGGTCATCAGGTCATAGAACTGACGGGCGAGCTCGCCGACCGCCGCGTCCGAAGCCCCGTACTCCCTGTCCGCCCTGGCGATCACGCTCGCCACGCGCCAGAACATCGTCTCCGGCACCTCGACCGGCCCTCCGTGTTCGTCCTTCTTCAGGTAGCGCTTCGCGAGAACGATCTTCGCGTTCTCGGAGAGATTCGCGGCGGGAACGTCGTCCGGCACCACGTCATCGAAGATATGCGGACCTGATGAACGGGACTTCTGCTTCATGACGCTCCTGCTCCATGGCCGAGTGTGGGAAGTCGGTGGAAATGCGTACCCCTCAAACGTTGAAAAGCTGGCGAACGACGGCGCCGCCAGTGCGCTTGCGTTGTGGAAGGACTCCCTGGACACCACGAAATATTGAGGGTCTTTAACATACACTCCCTACATCTTGTGGTCAAGGGCTTCCCGGTCTGTGCCGGGGGCCGGCGCTTAGGGTCCACCGGGAACCAGTCCCGCGGTGGCAGCGATCGATCGGTAAGGGAAGAGGCGCGCACTCCGAGCCCCTGGAGACGGACCGCCACACCTCGCCCCTCGGAGTTGGCGGGGGAGAAGCAGTGATCGAGGGCAAAGCGCCCGCGCCCGCTGCCGAGCCCGTACTCCGCGCCACCCCGCACATTCGCGACGCGGCGATACCGGCACCCTCAGAACGCAGTCCCAAGGCGTAGGTACAGCGGGTCGCTCGCCTCGTCGTTCAACGTCACGGCGGCCCCCAACCTGAAGAACATCCGTGTGTTGAAGAGAGCAAGCACCGAGATCTGGAGTTCGGCCCCTACAGATCCCAGGGCTGTCCGTCTGGGGTGGCGGACGTCCACCTCTGGATTCGAGTCCCCCCAGGCGTTTCCCGCGTCGGCGAAGAGGGAGCCGCTCACACGGTCGATATGGAGCGGAAAGAGCCGCCATCCCCGGTGCACGTTCAGGATAGGAAAGCGGTATTCGAGGGCCGCGCTCCATGCGGAGCGGCCGGCACGCTGGCCCATGAGGTATCCCCTCACGGGAAAGAGCAGCGGCGTGCCGCCAAACAGCTTGAGCCCCGTCAGATGCTCGTGGCGGCCCTGCGCCCCGCCCACGTTGAAGTGGAACCGATTCGCCCCCGGTCCGGTTGCCGCTCCGACCGAGGCCCGCCAGGCCACGACGTGGCGCGAGAAGCCCGGACCCGAGAAGGCATGGTATCCTCGGACCCGGCTCGTCATCTCCCTGAAGCCGCCGTCGCTTCCGGCAACCCCGCGCAGCGAGCTCGGGAGCGAGAGTTCGTGGCGGGCTCGGAGCCGGAGCAACACCCCCACACCTGCCTCCGCGCTGGTCGAGAAGGCGTGGGAACGCGCGTTGCTGAAAGTAGCGGTTGTCGCGACCTCCCCCAGCCGTCGGTTGGGTCCTGGAGGCGTGTGCGGGCTCGCCTCCAAGTTCTCGTCGAGCAACTCGAGCTCGTCCCAGATGTGCGCGCCCGAGAACGACAGGGTGGCGCGGGTCCGCACCCGCTGTCGGATCCACGTGGCCGTGCCCCGCAGCGTGCGCTCCCGCTCCCCGAGGAAGGTCGGGATGGTGTCCCCGGGCTCGGGCTCGAAGGAGAAGGGGCCGTCGAAGGAGTGACTTTGGGTGAAGGACCCTCCCACGAAGGGCTGAAGCCACCCGGCATAGGTGTAGTAGAGAGCCAGATCCGCCCGCCCGTTCCCCCTGAACGCGCCTTCGAGGGAGTACGCGTGCCGACCAACCAGGTCTCGTCCGTCGATTCGGGCGCCGAAACCCATCGGGAGCAACTCTTTCCCCTCCCGCGTCACTGCGGAGCGGACGAATGGCTCCCACGAGCGGGGTCCGAGGGTCGGAAGAGCCCTGTACGGACGCGATGCGGCCGTCACCTGGCGGGCAAACAGCTCGGCGGCTGCCTCCCCTCCGCGCTCGTACTCGGACCGGAGCGGAAGCGGCTCGAACCAGGTGGTCGAATCGAAGGGAATGCGCTCCACGTCCCAACCACGGACGTGATAGCTTGAGAAGTAGATCCATTCGGCGTGCGGATCCACAGAGGGATAGGCGCCCCCGCCGAGCAGGTTTGTGATCTGACGGACCGCTCCCAGCGTCCCGGTCGAGGGATCGATCTCGACGGCGTAGAGGTTGGGAATGCCGCTCCGATCCGACGACCAAAGGAGCCAGCGCCCGTCCGGCGTCCAGGTGGCCGCCTGGTCGATGGCCCGATCACCGGTGACGCGATGCACGATACGCCCCCCGGCGTCCAGGATGAACAGATCGTAGGAGGCGCCCGGTCTCGATCTGGAAGCCGCGAGCCAGCGCCCGTCGGGGGACCACGCCGGATACGCCCAGTGCTCCCCCACCGTGAACTCCGTGAGAGGCTCGATCTCGCCCGTTGTGAGATCAACCCGTACGAGCCGGTTGGTCGCGTCGCCGTCCTGAACGGCGACGGCGGATCGACCTCCGGGGCCAAGCGTGGGTTGGTCCAGCCGCGCTCCCCTTGTCAGCCAGCGCTCGGAACCAACGCTGTCGACGCGCGACAGATCCAGCCGTATCCGGTAGGGGTCCGAGAACTCCTCCTGCGCGACCAGCAGCGCCCCGTCAGGAAGCCAGGTGAAGTTCGCAACGTTATTCAGGCGGGAGAGCTTGCGGCTCCCCGAACCGTCGGGATTGGCCACTCGCAGTTGGAGGTCCGTGCGACCATCGGCGCGCATGTAGGCGAGCCGGCTCCCGTCCGGGGAGACCCTCGGGAAGAACGCCCTCCGACCCTCCGTCGTGAGGGGCTCTCCCTTCGTGATGGGTGCGTAGCCAGCGAGCGAGTCGGCCAGAGCGGCGTACTCCGCCTCCAGCTTCTGCTGCCACAGAGTCCAGGCCTCCCTGAAGCCGATGCCGAACGCGTTCTCCGCCCCGGAGTTCAAGCGCCACGGGATCAGCTGCCGCGCGATGGCATCGACGAACTCCACCACCCGCTCCTCCCCGTATTCTTCCAGCAAGTGGTCGACGAACGACGCGCCGTAGGCATAGGGACGGGTTCCGGCAGGCCAGGTGGGTGAGAGTCCCGAAGCTTGGTCGAGTCCTTCGAACCCGTCCTCGAGGACGGCCGTACGAAGCACCATGTCGTGGAAGCTCCCCTTCACCCTGCCGGACCCGGTGAGCGCCGATTCGAAGTAGGTCGCCATCCCCTCGCTGATCCAGGCCGGCACGTCGTAGCCGGGAAACAAGGGCCAATCGGCCGAGTTGCGTCCCAGCACCCGTCTCACCAGGGACCCGAGCGGTCCCGTATAGTCGAGATGGAAGACATGCACGAGCTCGTGGGTGATCACCAGCTCCAGCCAGTCGTCGAAGTAGGTCAGGTTGTACCCCTCCATGGGGGGGCGAACGAAGACTGTGAGCTGGTTGTACGGAAGCGCGCTGGCGAAGCCGCTGCTCCGGTCGGCGTGGTCCGTGACCAAAAGCTCGATCCGGCCGTCCGGAGGCTCGACGAACCGTCGACTCAGCGAGTCGTACGCCCGCTCCGCACGCTCCCCAGCCCTCCGCGCCGTCTCCTCCAGCTCGGCCGGGAAGGTGACGCGGAAGTGAGCGGTCTCCAGGCTCCGCCAACGCTCGTCCGGCGGTACCTGCGCGGCCGCAGCGGCCGCCCACACTCCGCACAGCACCATCGCCAGGGGCCCTGGCGCGAAGCGCGGACGCGTCACCGCCGCCGCCCGACCTTGTCAAACCCGAACCGTGTCATCACCCTTGGCCGGGGTTCCGATCACCGAGCTCGGGAGACAGAGCGAAGGTCGCGGCACGGCGCGACCCCAGGGATCTCCCCTCGATCACACTGAGCCCCCTTGGCAATGAGCGAATCTTCCAACAACCTCTGGTACCAGCTGGGCTACACGCTGGAAACCGCACGCCAGCGCGTGCCCGCCCCGAGGAAGGTAAGCGCGGAGGCGGACGAAGGTGACGGTCTGTCGTCGCCTTCTGTCGTGGATCAGCTTCTCGCCACAGGTGGCGGAGCGGTCGCCCACCGGCTCATCTCCGCCCTGGCGGGCAGCCGCCCAGGCACGGTACGCACCGCACGGGCCGTCCTCGCTGGCGCTGGTGCGGCGTTCCTCTTGAGCCTGCTCAGGGCGAGGGCGAACGGCTCATCGGCGGAGAACGGCACGGCGCCCGATCCGGTGCGCGAGCTCCTGATGGGCGCGGGACGCGGAGTCCTCTACGGCTCGGTGCTTGAGCTGCGCCTGCCGGGCCCTCCCATGTTCCGGGGCGCCACCTACGGGGTCATCGAGTACGTGGCCGCGCCCCTGGGGGGGCTCGACGGCATCTTGGGAGCCGCGAGCCCCCACCGCACCACGTCCCTGCTCGCAGCGCTCTTCGCGATGGAAGAGGCCCCCGCCGGATCCCTCACTGACCATGTGGCGTTCGGTGCCGCGTTTGGCCTCTTCTACGGTGAAGGAAGGGCCAGGAGGGGCAGGCGCGCGGCCGTATAGGGAGGCAACCTCCTCGGCTCGCTTCGGAGCATCCCGTCCTGGCAGGGCGTGATCCCGACGCTCGCACCGGTGTCGCGTCCCTCGTTCTCCGGCACGCCGCTCTCCACCTCGGTGAGGAGGCCAAAGATCTGCGTGGGCGCCTCCCCCCTCCCCACTTCGACAAGACCACAGAATGCCTCGGGCCGGGCCCTCAGCACCGGGGCAACGTACACCGTCGCCAGCCCGTCCAGCCGGTCGAGCACCACGTAGGACACCCCCGCCCGATTCGCCTCCTCGAAGAAGCCCTCCGGGTCTGGGCTTAACGGGTAGGTCCGGCTTCTGACGCCCGACAGCGTAAAGAGGATGCGCGGCTTTCGGCTGAACACACCTGCGCCGTCCGGCGCATTCTCACCCAGCCACCGGGCCGCCGCCACGAACTCCCGGAAGCTCTCGCCGTAACACGCGAAGGGGCCGGCGACCTGCGCCGCCCCGCGACAGGCCGCCGCTTGGCGCCTCGCGTCGCTCCAACCCCGAGCGGAAGGAACGATCAGGAGCAAGGCGGCGATCAGCCCGCACACAAGCGGTGCCCTGGGGTGCAGCCGCACCGCTCCAACCAGGAGAGCCTCTCCGGCGTAGAAGAGCACGAGCGGATAGAGCGGAAGCGCGAACCGGTCTCCCGACCATACCTCGGGCCAGAGCAGGATCAGGCCGAAGTACAGAGGGAGGAAGAGCTCGGCCACGGTGGCCCGTTCCCGGAGACGTCTCGCCCATCCGACCGCGGCCAACGCTACGAGCAGGAGTCCGAGCAAGATCAACGGCGCAGGGAACCAGAGGGTCAGGCCCCCGGGAATATGGGTGAAGACGTAGCCCTGCAGGTTGTCCAAGGCTCGGCGGGCGAGGTCCTCTGCTCCGGCGGATCCCAGGTGCGGCTGGTACGGGTCGATCAGCCAGAACTCCGAGATGTATTGGGCCTGGCCGGCGCTCCGAGAGCGTAGCCACCAAGCGACGCTGGGGATGGCGAAGGCAACCGCGAAGGCTTGCAGGGCCCTCCATCGGCGCTGGAGAGCGAATGCTCCCCCTGCCGCTAGGATGAGCGGGAGGCCGGCCGTGCGGGTGAAGGTTGCGAGGATGGCCATCGCGCATCCCGCGGCAATCCAGATCCCGGTGCGCCCTCCCTCGCCTGAGCGATGAAAGGCCCAGAGACACCCGAGCGTCAGAGCCAGGAAGAGCGGGTCGGACAGGATCCAGTTGCTCGACCACACGAACGCGGGCGAGAAGGCCAGAACCACGGCCGCTCCGGCAGCGAGTCCCGTCCCGCGCCGGTCCCTCATCCAGCCGTACGACAGCACTACCGCCACGGTCACGAAGAGCGCCGAGAGCAGCTTGAAGGTGATCCAAGCTTCGGCCCCGAGGAGCATCGCTCCGGCCAGGAGCGCGGGATAGAAGGGCGGATACTTCGTGTGTGGCGGCTCCTCCGGGTCCCAGGCTTCGACGTAGCTGAAGTCTGCCGCCAGGGAGTGGGCGAGCGAGACGTACCCCGCATTGTCACCCCCATTGTGTGGGGCCGGGTTGAGGGCCGGGAGGAGAATGGCGAGGCAGGCCAGCGCTACGACGAGGAGCTCCACCCATGTCGGCGGCGTGCGGCGGGCCGCGTGGCCGCTCTCCCCGCGTTCCGGCGAAGTCATCAAGGGGCTCGCCCGGGCGTGAAGGAGCCGAGCACCCGGGTGCCGCGTGCCCCCGTGGCGTCGGGCGCGTTGGATCCGACCCCATGCAGATGCGCCCATGCGAGCACTGCGAACGCGAGCGCTTCCCGGGCGTCCGGATCGACACCCAACTCCGCCCCGTCCTTCACCGGTACCGGGGCGAGCTCCCTTCCGATCGCCTCGGCAAGTACCGGGTTCCTCGATCCGCCCCCCATGAGAAACACCTCATCGACCCCCCTCGGCATCACCCAGGTGCGGTACGCGGCACCGATCGTTCGCGCGGTGAGCGCCGTGAGCGTGGCTATCAGGTCACACCACGCCGACTCGTTGGAGGCAGGGCTTAGTCCCTTAGGGAGGCGATCCAAGTAGGCGCGGCCGTACCGCTCCCGGCCGGTGGTCTTGGGAGGGTCCGAGCGGAAGTAGTCGTCGTCGAGGAGGCTCAGCAGCAGGTTCTCGTCGACGCGGCCGCGCCGGGCCAGCCTGCCGTCCACGTCGAAGGGCAGCCTGCCGTCGGAGGCGAGTCGGGCCGCTTCGTCCACGAGGCCCATGCCCGGTCCGGTGTCGAAGGCCAGCAGCGGCTCTCCCGAGTCGGACGGCGGAAGCCACGTCACGTTCGAGATGCCTCCGATGTTCTGAAGCGAGCGTCGACGGCCCGGTGCGGAGAAGAGAAGCCAGTCCGGCCACGTGACCAGGGGCGCTCCGTGCCCCCCGGCCGCCACGTCCCGGCTCCGGAAGTCGCTGACGACCGGCGCCCCAGTAAGTTCGGCCACGGTGGCCGCATCGCCGAGCTGCAATGTGGCTCCCCGCACTCCGTCCTCGGGCGGTACGTGCCAGATCGTATGACCGTGGCACCCTACCGCCGCGAGCCCTGAGGACCTCACCCCGGCGCCTTCGCAAAGCCGCAGCGCGGCTTCGGCCATCCACTCCCCCACCGCGGCGTCGAAGCGGCAGAGCCCTTCCGGCGTTCCGACCTCCATGGCCTCGTGCAGGAGCGCCCGTTGATCCGGCTGGTACGGCGTGATCTCGAAGGCGACAAGCGTCCATTGGAAGTCCTCGGGAGAGCTCCCTTCGAAGCGCACCAAGGCGGCGTCGATTCCGTCCAGGGACGTTCCGGACATGAGGCCCACCACCAGCTCTCCCGAGCTCATCCTATCGACTCCCTTCCGGGCCGGTGTCCTCCGAAGGATCTCCGTCCAGGCCCCCGACACCAGCCTCGCCGTGCTCTCCGCTAAGGTCACCGAGAATGCGCGCGAGGACACCGCCGGCGTCTCGAAGCATCCGCGCCGCCTCCGCGCATCCGACTCCACGGCTCCCCATGAGGAGGGCCGTCTTCACGTGCCCACCCGCCGCCTCGAGAAGTGCGCTGGCCTCAGGCCGCTCCAACCCCAAGGTCTTCATGAGCATCCTCTCGCCTCGATCCTGGAGCTTCTCGCACGTGGCCTGCAAATCCACCATGAGGTTTCCGAACACCTTGCCGATCCGGATCATGGCCCCGGTCGTGATGATGTTCAGAACCATCTTGGTCGCGGTTCCGGCCTTCATGCGCGTCGATCCGGTGACGACCTCAGGGCCCACCAGAGGGGCGATGACCACGTCGTGCGCCTCCACCAGCTGTGGTGAAGGAGGCGTGCAGAGCAGGAAGCCCGTACGGGCGCCCCGTTCGCGGGCTCGGGCCAGCGCGCCGTGCACAAAGGGAGTCGTTCCGGAGGTGGCGATCCCCAGCACGAAGTCCGCTGGGCCCACGTCCCGCCCGTCGACCTCCCGAGCGCCGTCGTCCGGCCTGTCCTCCGCCCCTTCCTGGGAGCGGACGAGCGCCTCGAAGCCGCCCGCGATGATGCCCTGGACCATCGAGGGATCCGTGCCGTAGGTCGGGAGCATCTCGGCCGCGTCGAGCACCCCGAGCCGTCCGGAAGTGCCCGCTCCCACGTAGATGAGGCGTCCGTTCACCTCGAATGCCCCCACGACCATGTCGATGGTCCGGGCGATGGCTCCGCGCTCGTCGGCCACGGCGTCGGCCACCATCCGGTCTTCGGCGTTGATAAGATCGACGATCTCGAGGGACGAGAGCGTATCGATGCGTGCGGAGCGCGGGTTTCTCTGCTCCGTAAGGCGGTCATCGAGCATCAAAGGTCCCGACCGCTCCTCCGTGGAAGTGGGCCGACTTGGCTGCGCTCCCGCTCCCGACCCCTCGTTCGCCAACTCGCTCGGGATCGTCGCTTGCGGCATCCGGCACCCTGGCACAAGCTAACGTTCGTATTTTTCCGGCAGCAACCGAACACCCTCTCTCGGCAGCCGCCACTCCCAGTACACCGGGGGCACGCTCGTTGACCCTTCCAGAGCAAGCCAGATCGACGGCACCCCATTCCCGTAGGAGCGAGACGGGCCGTGGACGCCGGTGGACGGCGGCGCACGCACGGTGGCGGGGAACGCGAGGAAGGCGGGACGGTGACTAGGGTGCCCCCCCGATGGCGATAGACGAGCTCCGCACGCTCCTGCCGTACTTCCGGCCGTACCGGAGGGGAGTGGCAGCCGGGTTGCTCTTGGTGGTGGTCAGCAACCTCTTCACCATGGCCACGCCCTACCTCGTCAAGCTGGCCATCGACGGGCTGGGCGATCCGGACATGACGGCCGCCCGCATCATTCTGTTCGCTTGGGCGATCGTGGGAGTCGCCCTCGTCGGAGGGACCGCGAAGTTCGGGATGCGCGAGCTCCTGAACGGGCTGAGCCGCCGAATCGAGTGCGACCTCCGCGACGACTTCTTCCAGCACCTCCTGCGGCTGGACGCCGCGTTCTACGGATCGACCCGCACCGGCGACCTCATGGCGCGGGCGACCAACGACACGCTGGCGGTTCGCATGGCCGCGGGCCCGGCAACCATGTACTCGGTGAACACGCTGGTGAGCTTCCTGCTCACCTCCGGCTTTATGCTGTGGATCAGCCCCCGCCTGACCGCCTACGCGCTGATCCCGATGGTCGTGCTCCCCCCTGCGGTCTTCGCGTTCGCCCGGATCATCCACACCCGCTTCGAGCAGATCCAGGAGCAGTTCTCCACCCTGTCGGCGATGGTGCAGGAGAACTTGACGGGCATGCGAATCGTGCGGGCCTACCTCCAGGAGGACTCGCAGGCCGAGCAATTCGACGAGCTGAACCGCCAGTACATGGACCGGAACATGGACCTCGTGAGGGTCGCGGGCCTGTTCCACCCGATCCTCGCCCTCCTCTCGGGCGCCGGCATGGTGATCGTGCTGTGGCTCGGCGGGCTGGAGGTCATCGCGGGCCGCATCACCATCGGTGCCTTCGTGGCCTTTGAGATCTACCTGGCCCTCCTCATCTGGCCCCTCATCGCCCTCGGGTGGGTGGTGAATCTCTACCAGAGGGGTGCGGCGAGCATGGGGCGCATCAACAAGATCCTTGCAACCGAGCCCGACATCCGTGCGCCGGAGCACCCCGCCCGGCTCGGGAGCGCACGGGGGGAGATCGAGTTCCGGGGCGTGTCCTTCCGATATCCCGGGACCGAGCGCCCGGTCCTCGAGGACGTCTCGTTCGTGGCGAAGCCGGGGCAGACCGTCGCCGTCGTGGGCCCGACCGGAGCGGGCAAGACCACGCTCGTTGCGCTGATCCCCCGGATCTACGATCCGACCGACGGCGAGGTACTCCTCGACGGGATCGACCTCACCGAACTGGACCCGAACGAGCTGCGGGCCTGCGTCGGCATGGTGCCACAAGACCCGTTCCTGTTCTCCACCACGATCGAGGAGAACATCGGTCTGGGCCTGCCGGGAGACGCCGGGGCGATGGAGGGGCGCCCGACCCACACGGCGCCGCAGGGGCCGCTCGAAGGCCCGCGGGAAGCCGTGGCCGAAGCGGCACGCATCGCCCAGCTCGATGAGGCCGTCCGGAGCTTCCCGAGAGGCTACGGGACTGCTCTTGGTGAACGGGGCATCAACCTCTCGGGCGGGCAGAAGCAGCGCGCGACGCTCGCCCGCGCCGTCGCGCGCGACGTGGCTATCCTGATCCTCGACGACGCCCTCAGCGCCGTCGATACCCACACCGAGGCGCGCATTCTGGACGATCTCGCGGCGGTGATGGCCGGCCGCACGTCCTTCATCATCAGCCACCGGATCTCGGCCGTCATGAACGCCGACCTGATCCTGGTGCTCGACGACGGCAGGATCGTTGAGCGGGGCCGGCACTCCGAGCTCATGGCCTCAGGCGGAACCTACGCCGCGCTGCTCAGGCAGCAGATGCTGGAGCAGGACATCGAGTCGACCGCAGTGGGGGCCGCTGGCGACTGAAGCTTCCTACGCCCGGGACACTAGATCCTCCGGAGCACCCACTCGGGTGTAAAGCGCACCAGGTATGTGCTCAGGATCGTGAACGAGCCGGTCGCGAGGAGCAGGCCCAGCATGATGAGCATCACGCCCGAGGCCTTCTCCACCGCGGGCAGAAAGCGGCGGAATCTCGCGAACGCGCCCAGGAAGAGGTCCAGTGCGAGCGCCGAGAGCAGGAAGGGGATTGCCAACCCCATCGAGTACACGCTCAGCAGCATCACGCCCGACCAGACTGTGTCCTGTGTGCCGGCGAGAGTGAGGATGGCGCCGAGAACGGGACCGATGCAGGGGGTCCATCCGGCGCCGAAGGCGGCACCGACCCCCAATGTGCCGACGTATCCGGCGGGCTTGTCCTTCACGTGGACCCTTCGCTCCCGCATGAGCGGTGCAATCCGGAACACGCCCGTGAGGTGGAGTCCCAGGATTACGATCAGAACGCCGCCTATGCGAGCGATCCACACCTCGTAGTAGCGCAGGAACACACCCAGGAACGAGGCGGAGGCGCCAAGCGTGATGAAGATCACGCTGAAGCCTGCGACGAAGAGAAGTGAGTGGACGAGCGTCGCCCTGCGGTCCACTCCCTCCTGGAGGTCCTCGAGGGACATCCCCGTCACGAACGAAAGGTAGCTGGGGACCAGCGGCAACACGCACGGCGAGAGGAACGAGACGATTCCCGCCAACAACGCTACGGTGATTCCAACCGGCGCGGTCATCTATTCTCCCCGTCGACGCCTCTTCTCCCTGTGGCCCCGCTCTTCCCCTTAGCAGACTCGACTTCGTCGGCATCCTCCGCTACAGCATCATGCGCTCGGAGGCGTTGCCAAATGGCTCGCACGCCCGTGACCACCCCGAGCCACAGCAACACGAACGCCCCCGCCCATCCGAAGATCCGCGGGAAGAAGCCGACGACGGCCGCCGCCGCGATTGCCGCGACGGAGACGGTCCCAAGGATCGCCCGATCTTCCGGCCCCAACGTGCGGCGGCCAGCCAGGGCTCCGCCGAACGAGGCTCCGGCGCGCACGAACGGGGCAATCTGCCAGGGCCTCAAGGTTCCGCCCGTCTCCCTCATCGCTCGATCCGCGAGGGCAACCCGCCCTCCGGCTCAAGTGAAATTTGTGGAATCTCGCTGAGCGCGGGTTGGTGCTCCGCCTGTTCGAGGGTGCGAACGCTTCGACTCCCGGGCAGCACGATCTCCGACGATGACGCCAGGTCCGCGAGGAATAGGCCCTCGAGCTGTCCGGCGAGCGAGGCGTCCTTGACGCCGATGTCGATCTCCCAATTCCCCAGGAGGCTCCAGGCGTTTCAGGTTGCTGGACCCTACGCGGCACCAAAGCCCGTCGGCCACCGCCGTCTTGGCGTGGATCATGGGGCCCTGCCATTCGAAGAGCCGGACTCCGTGATCCAAGAAGTGCCGAAAGCCAACCCTCGACAGGCTCCCGACCAGGGGCCAATTGTTGTTCGCGGACACGAGCAGCCGGAGTCGACGCCCCGGGTGGCCGCCTCTGTCATCGCCTCGGCCACGGTGGCCGGGGCCACGAAGTACGGATCCGTGATCCAGAGGCGCTCTTGGGCCATCACAGCGATCAGGGACAGAGTCCGCATCATGCGGCTTCGGCGAGGCTCGCCCTCGATGACCCATACGGACGTCTCGCCCGCCGGAGTCGCGAGGCCCTCCAGGGCGTGGTCCGGAAGCGGTTCGCCCACTACCTCCCAGATGCGCCCGAACGCCCTGGCGGCCGCCACCGCGGCCGGGCCGCGGATCTCCACGCCGGTGTCACGCCAGGGCGGCTCGGTTCCGCGGCCTGCCGACTCCTCGCCCACGACGAAGCCACCTGTGAACGCCACCTCGCCGTCCACGACGACCAGCTTGCGGTGGTCTCGCTGGAAGAGGCCGTAGGGATCGCCCAGCGACGGGGGGTTGAATGCCCGCACCTCTACTCCCGCCTCCCGGAGGGGTGTGAAATAGCGGCCTGGCGGTGCCCAACAACCCACCCAGTCGTGGAGGCGGCGGACCTCCACGCCCTGCCCGGCCTTTTCGACCAACGCGTCTCGGAACGACCGGCCCACCTTGTCGTTGCGGAGGACGTAGTTCTCGAAATGCACGTATCGGCGGGCGCCTTCGATCGCGTCGATCCACGCATCGAGGGCAAGGGGCTGTCGAACTGGAGGCCGGCGGTGTTGCCGGCGACCTCCGGCGACCTCCGGAGACCCGGCTGTCCGGGACAGCATGTCGGCGCTCAGCTCGCGTAATCCCCGGGGCGGGGTCGAAGGGGGCATCGCAGCCGGCGAAGCCGCCCCGTTAGCCGGGGCCGGAGCAAGCCCTTCCGGCGCCGACGGGATCATGGTGTCTTCAGGTGGACTCATCGAGACCCTTGGTCAGCGGGCCGTGCCTCGCCCTCGAAGCGGTACCCAATGAGCTTATACACCAGCTTCGCCACCAGGAAGTCCGGTGCGTGCATTCCGGGAGCGGGGGCGAGCTCGACCACGTCGCAGGCGACGACGGTTCGCTCGCGGAATACGCGCCTCAGGAACTGGAGCGTACGATACCAGTCCCCTCCCCCAGGCTCCGGGGTCCCCGTCGAGGGCACGAGCGAGGGATCGAAGTAGTCGACGTCGAGGGTCAGGTAGACCGGATCACCCAGGGCGGCCACGGCCCGGTCCATCCAGGCGTCGTCCTCCCACATCTCATCGGCCCAGATCAGCGTGACGGAGTCGTTCGAGCGGGCCACCTCCACCTCTTCCCCGCACACCCCCCGGACGCCGACCGAAACCAGATCTGCTACATCTATGATCCGCGCCATGGCGCAGGCGTGCGAATGGATGGACCCCTCGAACTCGGCCCTCAAGTCGGCGTGGGCATCGAGCTGAAGGACGCTGAGACCGCCGAGCCGTGCGGCTTGGGCCCGGATGGCCGGTGAAGAGACGGTGTGCTCGCCGCCGAGCATGATCAGGAACCGGTCCTCGGCCGTCTCCGCCACGCGGGCGTAGGCGCTCTCCAGCTCGCCCATAGCGGCCAGGGCGCCGTCCCGGGTTAACTCCAGCGCCGGCAGCGTGTGGATGCCGACCCTCGAGGGATCGCTCTCGAGCTCCTGGTCGTAGAGCTCGATGTAGCGGGATGCCTCGATGATGGCTGCGGGCCCGCTGCTCGCTCCTCTTCCGTAGCTGGTCGTGGTTTCGTAGGGGACGGGCAGGATGACGGCCCGGCACCGTCCGAAATCGCTCGCTTCCTCGTCCAGCCCCAAGAATGTGTGCGGCAACTCCCAGGGCAGGTCCGAGAGGCCTGGTGGCAGGCCCATGCGTTGGGCCGAGGCGCTCTCGGGTCCGAAGCCGCGACCCGGGGTTTGGGACGATCTGCGGTTAGGCACTGGGACGGGGTCCGCGGAGTGGGGCTACAGCGTCTCGATCGGGCAGACCAGCCCCCCGGGAGTGAGCTCGACGCCAGCGTCCGAGCATTCCTTGCAGAGGCCGTAGATCTCCAGCTTGTGATGGGCGGGCCGGAAGCTGTGTCGGGCGGTGACGAGGGCCTCGATCCTGTGCAGGTCCGGGCTCTGGAACTCAAGGACCTTGCCGCAGCTGAGGCAGATCAGGTGCTCGTGAATCGGCTCCAGCGAAAGGCGATGCTCATACCGCTTGAAGCCTTCACCGAAGTCGTGCTCCGCCACGAGCTTGCTCTTCACGAGCAGATCCAGGGTCCGGTAGATGGTGGCCTTGCCGATCCGCTGGCCGCTCGTTCGGAGTACGCGTTCGATGTCGTCGACTGAGAGGTGCTCGTCCGAGCCGAAGACGACGCGTGCGATGGCCTCGCGCTGATGGGTCACAGGCAGTCCCTGCTCCCTCAGGTAGCGCCCGAAGAGTCGGGCGAAGGGAGACGGGTCGCGGACCGGCTTCACGTCAGAGCGTCCTCCAGAAGCGACGGGTTGAACTCGTTCATCAACGCCTCAAACTTCGCTGGATCGCCTGCGATCTCCACGGTGCGGGGCTCGCCAAGATCGATTTCGCTTCTCCGTACTACACCGGTCATCACCCGCAGGAGCCGCTCCGGCGGAGCCTGACCCTCTTCAGCCATCCCGGCGTCCACCGTGAGGCTCGTTCCCGACCTCTCGGCCGAGTACTGAGCGGTGAATAGCCGCCGGGCACCGCCGTGGGTGAAGCAGCTGGCCGCCACCAGGCCCCATTCCTTTCGGCCACGGATCAACGGCGGGAAGACCCACAGGCGGTCGATCTCGCCCTCGCCCAGCCTCCGCGCAACCAGCTGGAGCGTCCTGGGAATGGCCTCCGGTACTCCTGGACCGCGATCATCCTTCACCGCGGCTCTCCACGTTGTTGGTCTGGACGGACGGCGTCCGCCGACCCAGAGTCACGCTCGTTCAGACGCCTCATCTTACCCCGCGGCGCCCATGCGCTCCACCGCCGCGAGGGTCGCCGCCACCACGTCGGCTCGCACCTTCTCCAAGACGCCTTCGATCAGGGCGCCCGAGGCGCCCCTGTGACCCCCGCCTCCGAAGCGGCGGGCCAGCTCGTTCACGTCCACTTCCCCATTGGAGCGGAACGAAACCTTGATACCACCCTGCGCCGTTTTCCGAAAGAGGAGGCCCACGTCCACTCCCTCCACGGAGCGCGGATAGTCCACCAGCCCCCCGAGGTCGTCGGCCGTAGCGCCCAGCTCGTCGTAAGCCTCGGAGGGCACGGTCATCCATGCGACCCGGGAGTCGGGATCGACCTCGAGCTCTTCCAGCGCGCTCTGGAGCAGCCGCACCCGTCGATAGGAAAAGGTCCCGTACACGCGCCGGTAGGTGTCCTCGGGGCTCACCCCGCGGCCGAGCAGCTCGGCCACGATATTGTGGCTCGCTGGAGAGGAGTTGCTGAAGCGGAAAGATCCGGTGTCGGTCAGGATGGCCACGTAGATGGCCAGGTCAGCCTCGGCGGGCCACGGCCCGCGGGCAGCCGTCATGATGTCGAACACCAGCTCGCCTGTCGCGCAGGCGCTCGGGTCTCGGAAGGAGACTCCGGCGATGGGCTGGTCTCCAGGCGGGTGGTGGTCGACGACGACGTTTGCAAGCCCCGCGATGAGCGACCTCACCCGCCCGATGCGAGGCACCTCACCCGTGTCCAGGACGACGGCCACGTCGGCAGCGGCGCACAGCTCGCGGGCTTCGGAGGTCGACGGATCCACGACCCATGAATCGTCCGGGACGACGAAGCGCAGCGCCTGCGGCACCGGAGTCGGATTCAAGATGTGCGCCGGGGTCCCGCGGGCGCGCAGCCAAGCCGCCAGTGCGACTTCGGATCCGATGCCGTCGCCGTCGGCGTTGACGTGGGTGGTGAGGATTGCGCCTTCCGCACCGTCCAGGGCCGCCAGAACCTCCGCGACGGCGGCGGACCTGGCTTGCGGAGTCTGGTATGTCATGACCGATCGTTAGTCGGAGAAGGCAGTCGCTTCCTCACCTTGGCCCACGTGGAGGCCAAGTGCACGGACCAGGGCGCCATGACGCCGCGGACTCGCGCCTTCCCGAGAGCCTCGAGCAGGGCCCCCGGCTCGTTCGGGTGGTCCTCCACCTCCACGAACGCGCCGGCCACCTCGCCCAGGGTATGGGCGTCGGAGCCGGCTCCCCGCGCCTTGCCCCAACGGGCCGCGAGCTCCTCAGCGGGCTCGTTCAGCCTACCCGGATGGAGCCGTGCGTTGAAAACCTCGATCACATGGACCAGGGGAGCAAGCTCTTCCGCGTAGCGCCCGCCGCCGCCCTTGCCACGGGCGTAGGGGTGCGGGAGGTAGACGACGCCTCCCTGCTCCTTCACCCGCTGGCAAACCTCTATGGCGGAGGTGCCCTTCGGAATCTCCTCCCGAAGATAGAGACCGATCACATCGATCCCCTCGGCCGTCTTCACCTCCTCGCCGGCGATCACAGTGTCCGGGAATTCCTGCGCCAGCTCCAGCGCCGGGCCCAGACGGTTGTGATCCGTGATCGCGATGCGCTCGACGCCCTTCGCCCACGCCGCCTTGATCACGCGTTGCGGGTGCGAGAGGCAGTCGAAGGACGCTCGTGTGTGCGTGTGCAGGTCAATCCTGAGGCGCCCCGCAGCCGGCCCGCCGTCGCCTCTGGCCGCCTTGCGCAGGGTCGAAAGAAGCTGAGCCGCCGAGGCTTCCAGCTCTTGGAAGCTACCCTCGTTCCAGAGCAGGTGATCGGCTTTCTCACGCTTGAGGCCCGGCTCCATTTGGCTGGCCATGATCCTCCGCGCTTCCTCGGGATCGAGTCCCCTCCCGCCCGTGAGCCGCGCGAGCCGTACGTCGTCGGGCGCGTCCACGACAACGGTAACGTCGAAGTCGCCATCGAGCCCCGCCTCGAAGAGAAGCGGCACCTCCGACACCGTGAGCGTGGCGCCCTCACTGAACCGCTCCCTCATCCACCGGTCCCGGGCCACCCAGATCCGCAGATGTAGGATCGTTTCGAGGGTGGCCCTGGCCTCCGCGTCCTCGAAGACCCGCCTGCGGAGCCTCGGGCGGTCCAAGGACCCGTCCTCGCGGAGCATTCCTTCGCCGAAGGCCTCCACGATGGCCGCCAGGCCTGGGCTCCCCGGCTTCACGACCGCGCGGGAGAGCTCATCGGCGCTTACGACCGGCACACCCCCATCCGCCCAAGAGTCGGCGACGGCCGACTTGCCAGCCGCGACGTTGCCGGTGAGTCCGACGGACAGCGGGTCCGGCCCGGTTTCGGGTCGGAAATGGCGCTTCAAGGCCCAGAGCAGCACGACCGCGACGATCACCAAGACGGCCGCCCATTTGATGCCGAGCGATTCCACCCCGATCTGCCAGCCCCGGGCGGCGCCATAGGCAACGCCCAGCCCCATGACCGCCCAGCCGGCGACACCCAAGAGGTTGAAGACGAGAAAGCGCCGATATGAGAGTCGGGTGGCGCCGGCCGCTAGGGGCATCAGGGTGCGCGCGAAGGGAATCATACGGGCCAGGCTGATGGCGAGCACGCCGTGTCGCTCGAAGAGAGCCGACGTACGGTCCTGGTGCCGACGCGTCATCCTGCCCAGACGCCCCTTGCTCCTGAGGAATCGCCGACGGCCGAAGCGCCCCAGCATGAATCCGCACGAGTCGCCGAGGGCAGCGCCCGCCAGAGCGGCGACCACCACGGCCGCAAAGCTGAAGTGCCCCTCGAGCGCGAGGGCTGTGGCGACGATGATGGTCGGCTCCGTGGGCAGGACGAGGCCGATGATCAAGGCGGTCTCGAACAGAGCCATAGCACCGACGAGGAGCGGACCGTAGACCGCCACGCTGGCACCGATCCACTCGATCATGACGAGGGGCTCATCAGGAGCGGACCGGGCGGCCCGTCAAGCGGCCGCCGGAAGCCGGAGCGCATCCCCGGCCAACGCGCCGGGATTCGAGGGTCGATGATCGCTCAGCATCCGTCGGGGACGTCCGGCGCCGTCGCGAGGCCGAAGATGGTCACGAGGTTGGTCACTCTGCCGTCCTCGCTCTCATGCGTTTCCGCATCTCGCCGCCCCAACGGACATACCGCTCTACCTCCCCCACCGGAAGCTCAGCGTCCGTGTCTCCGTATGCGGTCTCCATCCGCCATCTCAGATAATCGCGCGGCGGAATGGGGAGAAAGGGGGGCCTCCGGTACCACCGATGCGACCGGAATGCCCACGCGGTGCGCAGGAGTCCCGGCAAGAGCGAGGGCTTTTGTACGGCTGCCTTCATCAGGCTGAAATACGCCGATCCCATGCCGATCCTCAGGGTCACGGACGCGCCGCAAGCGCATCCGGAAACACTTGATGCCAGGAGTTCGCAGACGGCCCCGAACGAATACAACGATCATCCCGGTGCATAAGTTCCACGCGGACCGTGTGGAAGGCCCTGAGCTCATTGGGGTAGCTGGCTGGACCGTTCCGTGTCAGCTAAGGTGCTGGATCGCTCAGACTCCGGAGTGCCGCGTGGCCAATCGTCTGGCTCACGAAAACAGTCCTTATCTCCTGCAGCACGCAGACAATCCGGTGGACTGGTACCCGTGGGGGGACGAAGCCTTCGCTTGGGCGAAGGCTCGCGACGTGCCGATCCTCCTCTCCATCGGATATTCGGCGTGCCACTGGTGTCACGTAATGGAGAGGGAGTCGTTCGAGGATCTGGCCACGGCTCAGGTCATGAACCTCGGCTTTGTGAACGTCAAGGTGGACCGGGAGGAGCGGCCGGACATCGATTCGGTGTACATGAGAGCCGTCCAGGCCATGTCGGGACAGGGCGGGTGGCCGCTCACGGCCTTCCTGACCCCCGAAGGAGAGCCCTTTTACGGCGGCACGTACTTTCCGCCGGAGCCACGACCCGGGCTACCCTCCTTCCGCCAAGTCCTCGGCGCCATCCAGAGCGCCTACCAAGAGAGGCGGGGCGAGATACGGAAGAACGCCGGCGAACTCAGGACGATCCTCGAGCGCACCAGCTCCGAGGCCGGTGAAGGTCCGGTGACCAGAGACGGAGACCGGCTCGTCGGAGCGGACCTCCTCAATCATGCGTACCGCTTCATGGCATCCCGTTTCGATCCCATCCACGGAGGATTCGGAGGTGCGCCGAAGTTCCCGCAGCCCGTGACCTTGGAGTTCATCTTGAGGGTCCATGCCCGCACCGGCGACGACCAGGCCCTGGGCATCGCGACGCATACGCTGCGGAAGATGGCGCGGGGAGGCATGCACGATCATCTGGCCGGCGGGTTCCACCGTTACTCGGTCGATGCGCGCTGGCTCGTGCCCCACTTCGAGAAGATGCTGTACGACAACGCCCTGCTGGCGCGGGTCTACCTGAACGCCTTTCAGATCACCGGCGACCCGGATCTGGGCAACGTGGTCGAGCGGACCCTGGACCACATGCTGCGTGACATGCGCGCTCCCGACGGGGGGTTCTACTCCGCCCTCGACGCCGATTCCGAGGGGGAGGAGGGTGTCTTCTACGTGTGGACTCCGTCCCAGGTCCGGGAGGTGCTCAACCCCGGCCTGGCCGCGCTATTCGAGCGCTGCTACGACGTGAGCGAGGCGGGGAACTTCGAGGGCCTTAGCATCCTGCACCTGCCTCACGATCTCGAGGCGGTGGCTCGGAGCGAGGGCCTGGGGCCCGAGGAACTCGCCGCGCTCCTTCGGGAGGCGAGAGACCGGCTGCTCCGGGCTCGGAACCTCAGAGAGCCTCCCTTCCGCGACGAGAAGATCCTCGCGAGCTGGAACGGCATGGCGCTCCGAGCCCTGGCGGAGGCCGGGGGAGCCCTAGGCCGCAAGGGCTACCTCCAAGCCGCCGTTCGGGGGCTCGAGTTCGTGCTTTCGGAGATGCGCACCGATGACCGGCTGCGCCGCTCGCATAAGGACGGCGAGGCACACATCGACGCCTTCCTGGAAGACTACGGAGCGATCGGCAACGCCCTCGTCACGGTGTACGAGGTCAGCCTCGATCCGCGCTGGCTCGGCGAGATCCGTTGGATCACGGACCGCATCCTCCACCTTTTCTGGGATGAGGAGCACGAGGTGTTCTACGACGCCCCGTCCGACGGCGAAGAGCTCATCGTCAGACCCCGCGACATCATGGACAACGCGACCCCATCGGGGAACTCGCTTGCGGTCGAGCTGCTCCTCAGGTCGGCTCACCTGTTTGGGGACAGCTCGCATCAGGAGGTCTCCGAGCGCGTGCTCGACCGTGAGGCCGGATCGCTGGCGCGGTTCCCGGCAGCCTTCGGCCGGCTGCTCTCCGCGCTGGACCGCGCGGTGGCTCCCCCCGTCGAGGTCGCGATCGTCGGCGACCGGGATGATCCGGACGCAGGCGCCCTGCTCCGCGCCGCGCTGACACCCTACCTTCCCAACCGGACCTTGGCGGGCGTCGCCCCAGGCGAGACCCTCGATCAAGCCATCCCGCTTCTCGAAGATCGCGGGATGCGGGACGGGAGACCCACCGCCTACGTCTGCGAGGGCCACGCCTGTCAGGCTCCCGTTGGCGAGCCGGACGCGCTGACGGAGCAGCTCAAGACGCGCACCGAACCAACATCGTAGCGTGGCACCGGCCCGCTCCACTCTGATTGGGCGATTGGCTATCTTCCGGGCTACGGGACGGAAACTCGATCTTCGGAAGTAGATGCGAACGAAAGAGAAAGAGCAGGAGATCATCGCCACGCCGGAGGCCCCAGGGCTCGATCCCGACTGGCTGCTGGACTCCTACCGTGTGATGGTCACGGCTCGGCGGCTAGACGACCGCGAGATCGCCCTCAAGCAGCAGAACAAGATCTTCTTCCAAATCTCCGGGGCCGGACACGAGGCCATCCAAGTGGCCATGGCCGCCCACATGACCAGCGGTCACGACTGGTTCTACCTCTACTACCGCGACCGGGCCTTGGCCCTCGCCCTCGGGCAGACCCCCCTGGACCACCTCCTCGGAGCCGTCGGAGCCCACGCCGACCCAAACAGCGCGGGCCGTCAGATGCCGTCGCACTTCGGCGACCCCCAGCTGCATATCGCGAGTGCCTCGTCCCCCACCGGCACCCAGTTCCTGCAAGCGGTCGGCGCCGCCGACGCCGGCCAGCGCGCCGACAGCGTTCCCGATCTCGAGAACGAGGTCGTCGGCTTCCAGAAGGACGAGGTCGTGCTCGTGTGCGGGGGAGACGGAGCCACGTCAGAGGGTGAGTTCTGGGAGTCCCTGAACATCGCGTGCAATCTTAAGCTGCCCGTCGTCTTCCTCATCGAGGACAACGGATACGCCATCTCCGTCCCGGTGGAGGTCAACACGGCGGGGGGGAGTATCTCCAGGCTCGTGGCTGGATTCCCGGATCTCCTAGTGGTGGAGTGCGACGGCACCGACGTCGCGGAGAGCTACGCAGCCTCGGGCGAGGCGGTAGCCCACTGTCGCGCGCGCAAGGGCCCGGCGCTGGTTCACGCCCATACAATCCGGCCGTACTCACACTCCATGTCGGACGACGAGCGGATGTACCGGCGCGAGGCTGAGCGCGAGGAGGAGGCGAAGCGAGATCCGCTCCTCAAGACGCGGACGCTCCTCATCGAACGCGGGATCTCGACGCCCGAGGCGCTCGATGCCCTCGAGTCCGAGATCATGGCCGAGGTGGCTGCTACCGCCGACGAAGCCTTGAGCCACCCTCAGCCGGCTCCCGAGACGGCTCTCGTGCACCTCTACTCGGAAGAGGTCGACGCGACGGGACCCGAGTTCGACCGCGAGGACGAGCCCAAGTTCACGGACGACCGGGACCTGACGGTCGTGGATCTCCTGAACGCGTGCATGCGCGACGAGATGGAGAGGAATCCCCGGATCGTGGTCTTCGGCGAGGACGTGGCCGACGCCTCCAGGGAGGAGGTCCTGAGCGAGGTCAAGGGGAAGGGAGGGGTCTTCAAGGTGACGTACGGACTCCAGAAGCGCTTCGGCGGACAACGCGTCTTCAACTCCCCCTTGGCCGAGGCCAGCATCGTGGGCCGAGCGATCGGGATGGCCCAGCGCGGCCTCAAACCGGTGATCGAGATCCAGTTCCTCGATTACATCTGGCCCGCCTTCATGCAGATCCGGAACGAGCTGGCGACCATGCGTTACCGGACGGGTGGAGCGTTCGCGGCTCCAGTCGTGATCCGGGTGCCGTACGGAGGATACCTCAAGGGCGGCGGGCCGTACCACTCACAGACCGGCGAGACGCTCTTCACGCACACCCCAGGCCTGCGGGTGGTGCTGCCGTCGAACGCGCTGGATGCAAACGGCCTCCTGAGGACGGCCATCCGCTGTGACGACCCGGTCATCTTCCTGGAGCACAAGCACCTCTACCGGCAGGTCCACAACAAGGCGCGCTATCCGGGCAAGGACTTCATGATTGCCCTGGGCAAGGCGAAGGTGGTTCGCCCGGGCTCGGACCTGACCATCGTGACGTGCGGCGCTCTGGTAAAGCGTTCGATGGACGCCGCGAGGACGGCGGCGGGCGAACACGGAATCGAATGCGAAGTCATCGATTTGCGCACGCTCTCACCGCTTGACATGGACTGCGTGGCCGCCTCGGTCAAGAAGACCAACAAGGTCCTGCTCACCCACGAGGACTCGCTCTCGTGGGGCATTGGCTCCGAGATCGCCGCCCGGATCTCGGACGAGCTCTTTCCCTGGCTCGACGGACCCGTACGGCGCGTGGCCTCGCTGGACACCTGGGTCGCCTACGCTCCCCGGCTCGAGGAGGTCATCCTCCCCCAGCCCCAAGACGTTCTCGAGGCGATCTTGGATCTGGCGAGCTTCTAGTGGGGTGTCCGGGGAACGTCTCGGCCATGTCAGTACCGAGGCATCCGGCCGCGCTCCCCTCCTGAAGTGTGACCCGAACGACCTGCGGGAGCGGCTACCCCTCCGCCTCAAGGTAGGCCAAGCCCCCCCCCACGAACGCGTCAGGACGTTTGGGCACCTGGCGCATCGTCACGCGCAAGCTCGTGCCGGACGATCCGCTTCGCCGCCCGCAGGCCGCCGAGGCTCGCACCCCGGGCGAGTCCTCGGGCGCCTGGACCCAGACTAGTACCTGGGGAGGCTGGGATCGACCTCGTCCGCCCAGGCGAGGATTCCCCCCGTGAGGTTGTCCACACGCCGGAACCCGGCGTTCACGAGTGCGGTCGCCGCCGCGAGGCTCCGCGCACCGGAGCGGCAGTACACGACGATCCCTCGATCCTGGGGCAGCCCGTCCATGCGCACCGGGAGCTCACCCAGCGGAACACGGATTTCTCCATACTCGTGGAGGCTCGCGATATCCCACTCGTAGGGCTCCCTCACGTCGAGGAGGAGCGGCGGCTCCGTGCCGGCGAGGCGCTCCTTCAGCGCCTTCGGGCCAATCTCCCCGACGCCGCCCCCGTCCTCCGCTCCGGCACCCGACCCATCGGTCGGGGCGCCGGCCGCCTGCTCGGAGACATCTGGGTCGTGCGAGCCGAGCCCACAAAAGTCCTCGTAGTCGATGAGGCTCGTCTGGGTCGGGAAGTCTCCGCAGACCGGACAATCCGGGTTGCGACGCAGCGCCACCTCCCTCCACGTCAGGTCCATGGCATCAAAGATGAGGAGCCGCCCGCTTAGGTTGTTGCCTTCCCGAAGGACGAGCTTCACCACCTCCAGGGCCTGCAGGGAGCCGATGATCCCCGGCAGGACCCCCAGCACTCCGGCTTCGGCACAGTTGGGCACAAGCCCCGGCGGAGGCGGCTCCCGGAAGAGGCAGCGGTAGCAAGGCCCGTTGTCGAGTCCGAAGACCGAAACCTGACCCTCCCAACGGAAGATCGAACCATACACGTTCGGCTTTCCCGCGAGGATGCACGCGTCGTTGACCAGGTAGCGCGTCGGGAAGTTGTCGGTGCCGTCCACGACGATGTCATACGGCCCCAGAATCTCAAGGGCGTTCGTGGAGCTCAAGCGCACGGGATGCGTGATCACATCGACGTGGGGATTGATATCTGCCAGACGGTCCTTGGCCGACTCGAGCTTAGCGCGCCCGATGTCCTTGGTCCCGTGCAGGATCTGCCTCTGGAGGTTGGTGGCATCCACCTCGTCGAAGTCGACGAGGCCGAGAGTACCGACTCCCGCCGCAGCCAGGTAAAGCGCCAGGGGTGAGCCGAGGCCTCCCGTGCCCACCACGAGCACACGGGCTGCCTTGAGGCGTTGCTGGCCCTCGAGCCCTATTTCGGACAACGCCAAATGGCGAGCGTATCGGGTCAGCTCGAGCGGTCCGAGCTCCGGTATGGCACGATCGGTCAAGGTCATGTCTTCCTCAACAAAGGGTGTCGGAATCTGGCGAAGTTGCACCCCGCGGTGCGGCGCGGGTTCCCCGCCTCCGCATCCCGTACGGGGAGCGGCTCCCCTACTGCGCTGACGACACGTAGCGAAGCCCGCCCTGAGCCGTGATTCTGAAGGCGGCAGCCTCCTCCGCCAGCGCGCTCACCTCCTCCATGGGGGCTCCGGCGAGGACCGCGACATCGGCCAACTGTGCGAAAAGGAATTGGTAGTGAAGCGGGATGTTCAGCGTGCTCCGGTCCTGCCAGATCCCGCGGCCTCGGATTCCCCGATAGCGATACACTTCCCGCACGAGCCTAAAGTTGCGCTCGATGTCGAACCACTCGGCGCCCATGCGATCCGTCCCCTGAATCGACCCCTCTGGAGGCTCGGCCTCCAGGTCCCGCATCACCAGCTTGGTGGTGAGGCCGTGACGGACGCCCCATTCGCTCAGACCGATCTCCGACAGCAACCCGGCGGAACTCGCGAAGTAGATGGGGCGCTGGCCAATCGAGTCGTGGATGAAGCTCAGCGCGAGCCGGTGGCCCCGGTCCAGGTACGCGCCCGCCGGGTAGGTGACCACGACGCCGCCGAGCGGTAGGCTGAGGTCCTCGGCAATCCTCCCCGACCCGACGGTGTCGAGGAGCTCGTCGCTCGCACTGGTGATCGCCGAGTCCGGGATCGGAGTCGGGGGATACAACCCTACGGCAAATGCCTCGTCGAACGGCCTCTGCCGCTCCGGCTCGGTCATCTCTCGGAGCTGTTTCGGATACCAGTCGGTGTGGAGGTACTGAAGGACGATGACGCTTACGTCCTGCCGCACACCCTCGATCTCCTGCAGGTACCAGAGCGGGAAGGTATCGTTGTCCCCGTTGGTAAAGAGGATGCCATAGGGCTCGACGCTCATCAGGAGGTCGTAGGCCCAGTCCCGGGCGGCGTAGTCACCCGACCGGCTCGCCCACGCCCAATTGGAGGCCAGCGGAATCACGGCAATAACGAAGACGGGAGCCGCTTTCCAGTAGGCCGCTCTCCCGCCCCAATGATCCGAGAGGGCCGCCCAGAAGCCCGCGAGCCCCAGCCCCGCCAAGTTGCCCCAGACGATGAAGCTGGCCACGAAGAAATAGTCCCTCTCGCGCACCTCGTGGGCGAGCTGGCCGGTGATGTGCGGTGCGAGCGAGAACCCGTACTTGAAGTTGAGGTAGATGACCAGGCCGAAGGTGAGCGTGGCCATGAGCGCGGCCAGGTAGGTGAAGATGTAGCGGTCCGCCCGCCACACTACGAGAAAGCCCATGAAGCCCAGGGCTATGAAGAGCACGGTCGCCGGAAGGCGTGCGGTCGTCGGGTGCGTGTCCAGGGAGGCTCCCCTTGCCCACTGCCAGTCGAAGTACTGGAAGTAGTTGAAGAACTGATCCCGGAGCGGCGCCTGCCGCTCACTGATGGGACGCTTGGCGTATTGCTCCCGGCTCAACGACGAGGCGAGAGCCGGACAGCCGGCCTTTCCGTTGGTGTAGATGGCCACCGCCGCATCCACGGCGGAGTCGCACACCGGATCGCCTTCGTTGATGATCGGGTCCTGGGCAGCGCGGATGGGGAGGAAGACGTTGAACGACAAGCCCACGATGACCAACGGAATGGCCCGAACCCAGAACCGAGCGCGCAGCAGAACCGCGGGCCCGGCCAACAAGACGAAGAGGCCGAAGGCGGGCAGCGGAAGCACCGACATGAGGTGGTTGGTCACGCCCAGCACCATTGCGTAGAGCGCCAGCAGCAACGCCCTCAAGCCGGCCGGCTCGTCCCGCCGATCGTACCACCGCAGAAGGAGCCACGAGGCGGCAGCCACAATGGCCACGCTCACCGTGTAGACCTTCTCGTTCACGTTCGACTGATGCCACACGGTGTAGGCCGTGGCGCCGATGAGCGCACCGGCCACCGCGCCAGCGATGGCCTTCCGGCGCTCCTCGAGTAGCGTGAAGAGGATCCGGTGGCTCATCAGGAAGAAGAAGAATGTGGCCGTGGCGCTGGTTGCGGCGGCCAGGAGGTTGATGCGGACCGCCACGGGCAGCCCCAACGGGGCCAGCATCAGACTCCAGACTCGGGCGATCGACACGAAGAGCGGGTTCCCGGGCGGATGCGGGATACCGAGCATGTGCCCCGTGGTGATGTACTCGCTGGCGTCCCACCACGCCGTCGTCGGCGCGAGGGTGAACGCGTAGAGAGTGAAGACCGCCAATCCCACGATGGCGCCAGCTCCATACGCCGGTCGATAGTTCGTCATCCCCTACCCCGATCCGAGGAGTGATGGCCGTCACCGGGCCCGCAGCAGCTTGTAGCCCAGCCGCCCTTCACGGTTCCCCCGCCAGCCGGGCCCCCGGAGATGGATGCCCAGCCCGCGCGGCTGGCGGCCTCCTCCGGCCCTGGCGTAGCTTGAGCCGCCATATGCGCACGATCCGAACCTTCCGCGCCGTGAGGAGCTGGCTCACCGGCAAAGCCGACACGGTCGAGTACGAAACGCTCTTGAACCGAGGGGACCGAGAGGTGCCGGCCTCGGTGATCTTGCCGCGCGGCGCAAGCAGGAAGCTGCCGGGGTGGATCGTCCTCCACGGGATCACGCGGCCAGGTCGCTTCCACCCCACGCTGCTTCGCTTCGTGCGCGCCCTCGCGTCGTCTCGCGCCGCGGTGCTCGTCCCGCAGGTCCCCGAGTGGAAGGACCTGCGCCTCTCCCCCGAGTCCACGCTTCCCACCGTCCGGGCCGCTCTCGCCGGCCTTCGCCGCGTTGAGGCTGCCGACGACGGCCCCTACGGAATCATCGGCTTCTCGTTCGGGGCTCCTCAGGTCATGATCGCCGCTGCCCACGAGGACATCGCGGAGCAGCTCGGGGGCGCCGTGGGCTTCGGGGGCTACTGCGACATGGAAAGCATGGTGCGATTCCAGATGACGGGAGAGCACGAATGGAAGGGAGTCACACGCCATACCCGGCCGGACCCTTACGGGCGATGGATCATCGGGGGAAACCACCTGACCACCATGTCAGAGTACCGGGACGCGAGGGATGTCGCGGACGCGCTCTGGCGGCTGGCAGTAGAGGCGGGGGAGCGGCGCATCCTGGCATGGGACCCCTCGTACGACATTCTTAAGAACGAGCTTCGGGGACAGGTGGCCCCCGAGCGCACCCACCTGTTTGACCTCTTCGCTCCCCCGTCGGATCGTGAGCCCGATCTGAGCGGGCACGGGGACTTCGCCAAGCGGCTGGCCGACGCCGTCATGGCTTCATCTTCGCTCATGAACCCGAAGCCCTTCCTGGCGGACATTAACGTCAGGGTGCAGTTGATCCACGGAGAGGGTGACCGTCTCATCCCCTACACCGAGACGCTGAGAATGCAGGCCTCGTTCCCGCCGGAACGAACGGTCGACACGACCATCACCGCCTTGTTCACCCACGCCGAGCAGGGAGGCCGGCTCTCGTCCTTGCGCCGCGAGGTCCGCGAAGGTGGGAAGCTGGCGCTCGCTCTCGGCCGCGTGCTGGGGATCGCCTAGGGGTCCGCGCGTAGAGTCGGAGGGCTCCCTCTCAGATTTCCACGGTGGTCCCGAGGCCCTGCCGCTCCGCCGCTTCGAGGATGCGACCGGCAGCGGCAGCATCCTGCGCGGCGCTCCCCACCGACTTGAAGAGGGTCACCTCGTCGCGGCTCTCCCGCCCCGGACGATGTCCGCTGGCCACCTCTCCGAGCTCCGCGTGGATGCGGTCCAAGGAGAATGCGCCGTCCCTGATGGCCTGTACCAGATCGCCGGCTTCCTCCATGACGGTGGATCGCGCATCCACCACCACCTTGGCCCTCCCGACGAGCCCGGCGTCCAGCTCTCGCATGGTCGGCGTGAAAGCACCGACGGCCGTTACGTGCGTCCCGGGATCCACCCGCTCCCCCGGAAACACAGGCTCCGAGCTGTCGGTCGCGGTCACGATCACCTGGGCACCGACCACCGCGTCGCCTGGGTCGTCCGGAAGGCCCACGTCCACACCCTTGAGCTCCGCAGCCAGAGCCTCCGATTCGGATCTTACGATCGAGACGATTCGGACCTCCCGGACGGGTCGCACCACTCGGACCGCCTCGATCTGCGTGCGGGCCTGCGGCCCGGCTCCAAAGACCGCTAGAACGGAGGCTTCTTCGAGAGCGAGGATCTCGGCCGCGAGGCCGCCCGCGGCCCCCGTCCGGAGCGCCGTCAGGTAGGTGCCGTCCATGAGCGCCACGGGCTGACCGGTCTCGCTGTCGAGCACCAAGACCACTGCGGTGATGACGGGCACTCCCCTCTCCCTGTTGCCGGTGAACACCGAGACGATCTTGGCGGCGAGGCACCCCTCCTCGGGGAGATACCCAGGCATGAACAGGCTCACACCCTTTGCCGAAGGTACCGCCAGCCGATTGGGCACGACCGCGTCCCCCGACGAGAGCTGGGTGAAGGCCGTCCTCATGGCGTCGATCGCATCCCGCATGTCGAGGCAGGCCCGCACGTCCTCCGCCGTTAGGATCCGTAGTTGCATGACGTCTGTCCCGGAACAAGGTTTGCGAAAGGTCGTCCGTCCCGGGCGATTCAGCCAGAACCTCCATCGAAGAGCGCTCTTACCGGAAGGGAGCAACGTGCAACCGGAACCCAGCTCGGTGCTCGTCGTTGGGGGGGGGATCTTCGGAGCCACGGCCGCCCTGGAACTGCGGACCCGCGGTCATCCTGTGAAGCTGCTCGACCCGGGTCCCCTCCCCCACCCCGACGCCAGCTCAACGGACATCAGCAAGGTCATCCGTGCCGACTACGGTCCGGATGCGTTCTACGCGCAACTGGTCGGGGAGTGCATTCGCCGATGGCATCAATGGAACGCCGAGGCAAGGCAGACGCTGTACCACGAGACCGGATATCTCATCCTGGCTCGAGAGAAGATGAAACCCGGCGGCTTCGAGCACGACAGCTGGGCGGTGCTCGGCAAGATGGGCCACCCGCTCGAGCGGCTGGCTCCGGGGTATCTGGCCCGCCGCTTCCCGAGTTGGAGCGAGGAGCACTACCCGGACGGCTACTTCAACCTCCGAGCCGGGTGGGCGGAGAGCGCGGACACGGTCTCTTGGCTCCTTGGAAAGGCTCGTGACAGAGGTGCGGAGATCGTCGAGGGCCAGGCCATGGCGACGCTCTTGGAGCGCGGCTCAAGGGTCTCGGGCGTGGTGACTACCACCGGTGAGGAGCACGCCGCCGGGGTGGTCGTGGTCGCAGCCGGGGCGTGGACGCCGACCCTGCTCCCCTGGCTGGGCGACGCGCTCTGGTCCGTGGGCCAGCCCGTCTACCACTTCGGTCCCCCGGATCCGGAGCCGTATCTGCCCGAGCGCTTTCCGCCTTGGAGCGCGGACATCGCCAACACGGGCTGGTATGGCTTCCCGGTGAAGCCCGACGGGACCCTTAAGGTCGCCAATCACGGCGACGGGCTCCATGTCGATCCGAGGAGCGAGAAGGTGGTCCCGCTCGAGAACGACGAGAAGTTCCGCGATTTCCTGCGCGAGCGGGTAGGGCTCGCCGACGCGCCGGTTCTCAGGCGGCGCCTCTGTCTCTACTGCGACTCCCGGGACGGCGACTTCTGGATCGACCACGACCCTAGCCGCGAGGGGCTGGTCGTGGCAGCCGGCGGCAGCGGACACGGCTTCAAGTTCGCGCCGATGCTGGGCGAGATAGTCGCCGACGTCGTGGAGGGCAAGGAGAATCCCTGGTCCCATCGCTTCCGCTGGAGGGCCTCGAGAGAGATCCGGACCGAAGCGGCACGGTATACCAGGTGACCCCTCGCTGGCAGGCCTCGAACCCGCAACGGCGGGCAGACGACACCTTGATGGAGAGGGTCTGTGAGCCGAAGAGCCTGACGGCGCGGGTGCTTTCGTCGACGGGCACCTCGAGGGTCGGCGGCACGGGGGGAGCCACCGGGTTGAGCGAGGCGGCCTTGCCTCAGCCCCCCGAACCCAGGTAGGCGCGCACGGCAGGTGGAATGCGACGCCGAATCAGCGCCTTCTCGACGCTAGGCGGCGGGCGACCCGGGTGGCCGTCGAATCGTATCGCCTCGCCGCTCACGAGTGCGGCGATCGGCACGCCGTCCTTGTACAGGACGCGGTTGCGGGCGAGGGCGGGCACGCGCTGCCCCGGCGTGATGATGCCCGTGAGATTCAGCGGATCGGCGGCGCTGATCCCGATCGGCTCGCCCGAGGGCTCCTGGCGCCTGACGGTGCGAAGCTTGCCCACCGCCTCGGGCAGCGCGAATTGCTCTCCGGCAAAGCCGGACACGAAGCGGCCGCCTCGGATTTCACCGCGCGCCTCGAGGCGCCGGTACGTGCGCAGGAGCTCCAGCCAGGGCACGTCCAATGCCTCTCGTTCCAGGACGCGGCGGAAAACGACGCCGTAGCGTCGCAGGAGCGCTCGCGCGTACGTCTCGACGGCGGCCTCTCGCGCACCGACAGCTGTGCGACCCCGGCGCGGTGACCCGCCGGCCAGAGGTCCGTGCCCCTCGCCAGCATCACGCGCTCCCGCAGGCCGCTTCCTCACCCACGAATCCACCTCTGCGTGACGGGGATCCAGCAGCCACCACCGGCCGGCCCCCTCGACGCCGAACGGAGAAGCGGAGCGACGTCGAGGCCTCCCGTCGTGCACCGGTCGCCTGGCCGATGGGGTAAGCAGCGCCCTCAGGCCGATGAATGCGTCGGAGGTCGTGATTCCCAGCGCGGTGAGCTCGCCGAGCGCCTCCTCAACGCGGCTTGGGAGCAACTTGGTCGCGTCGGTCAGGTCGTGGAAGAAGGAGGGACCGCTACCCCGAAGCGCGACGAGCACCTCTACGGCGTGCGCCGACAGCTCGTAGTCGCGTCCAGGACCGGAAAGGGTGCGCCAAGCCGGCCCGCTCTCCCTCAGGAAGAGCGCCACCGGGCTCGAACGTAGGGGGCCCTGGCCCCACCGCCCGGGCCCATTCCCGTCGGGCGAGGAGAGCCTGCCCCAGCCGACCCGCCCCGTCAGGCACAGCATGTCCAGATCAGTCGCCTCGTACTCGTCGCAGCGGGCCGGTAGGACATCCCCCTCCCATGCCGCCGCGGGCACCTCGAAGCCATCGAGTAGGCGCACGACTTCAGCAAGCCCCTCGGCGCCGCTCGTGCGGGATCCCGGTGCGGCGCGTCCCCAGCCGAAGAGGAAGCGCATGTAGTCCGCGGCGCTCACCGGCTCAATCTCGGCGCGAAGGCGGTTCAGTGTGTAGCAGTGGATACGCGCCAGGAGCCGACGATCGCACCACTCCCTTGCCGCGGCGTCGCCCGGGCTGCGTCCACCCGTGAACGCGCCGCGTAGGACCGTGCCTTCACCTTCCAGTCCGAGGAGGCCCCGCTCCGCCTCGGTGGCTCCGATTCCCAGGGGGCGGGCGAGATCGTTGGCAGTGACAGGCCCGAGGACCTCGCACCGGGCACGGAGCACGCTGCGCAGTGCTTCGTCCCGATCGCACGCAGGCACGTCAAATCCTTCCGGCGGCGCAGGCTCGACTTCGAGCTCAGGGAGGAACGCTAACAGCTCAGGCCCCCGCTCCACGGCCACCCAAAGAATCCGACCGTCGGCATCGCCTCCCGCTCGCTTAGCATTCGCGCCGACCTCGGCCGACATCCGCACACGCACAGCCCTCCGGTCCGCCACCAGATCCTCGAACCATCCCTGCCACTCCGCTCCGCCCGCCTCCGCCTCCTTCTCCGTCAGAAATCCCGACGTCAGCAGCGCGTCGTGCAGCTCGTCGGCGTCCCGCGCGTCGGGGCGGGCTTCATCGCGCACCCGTTCGATCGCGGCGGGGTCGAGTGCGCCCAGCTCGGCCACTGACGTCTGCTCCAGCGCCCGGCGGGTTCGCACGGCCTGCGTCCGCCGCTCCTCCAAGGGTGCGGGATCGAGGAAGGCGTACGGCTTGGCGTTCAGGATCTCGTGCGCCAGAGGTGAGGGCTCGGGTGTATCCCGAGCGACGAGCTCGAGCTCGCCGGCGTGGATGCGGCCCAGCAGAGCGGTGAGCGACTCTAGGTCGCACCACTCATGGAGGCAGTCCCGGACGGCCTGCTGCACAAGCGGGTGATCCGGGATCTCGCGATCACCCTCGACATTCTCGAGGCACGCAGCCGCGTCGGGGAATACCGCCGCCATCAGGTCCTCAGCCTGCATCCGCTGGATCTGCGGCGGTACGCGACGTCCGCCCTGCCGGCGCAGCACGCCGAGTGAGAGTGTCGCGTTCCACCGCCAGCGCGTCTGGAAGATCGGCGCGTCAAGCAGCGCCTGGATCAGCACGTCCTCCACGGACGCAGGGTGCAGGTAGCGGAAGACGTCGTCGAGCGGGAAGGAGTGCTGAGGTCCCAGCGAGAGCAGGATGCAATCCTCGGTGGCCGCCGCTTGCAGCTCGAAGTTGAAGCTGCGGCAGAAGCGCTTGCGCAACGCGAGCCCCCACGCACGGTTGACACGGCTCCCGAACGGAGCGTGCAGCACGAGCTGCATCCCACCTGCCTCGTCGAAAAAGCGCTCGAGCACGAGCGTCTCATCGGTCGGGACCACGCCGAGAAGATGCTTCGTGTTCGCGATATACTCCACGAGCTGGCAGGCCGCGGCTTCGGGCACACCGCCACCTGCGCCCAGCCAGCGCTCGGCCGCCTCACGGTCCTCGATCCTGTTTCCCACGTCGCGGCGTAGCCTGGATACTGCCGCTGACAGCTCAGGGCTACGCGCCGGCGCTTCTCCGAACCAGAACGGGATGCTCGGCGGCTCCCCGGCGGCGTCCGCCACACGCACGGTACCGCGCTCGATCCGGAGGATCCGCCACGAGGCGTTGCCGAGCTGGAAGATGTCGCCGGCCATGCTCTCGATCGCGAAGTCCTCGTTGACCGAGCCAAGGTAGGTCTCCGAAGGCTCCAAGAGGACGCGGTAGTCCGCGTTGTCAGGGATCGCGCCGCCGGAGGTGATCGCGGAGATGCGAGCCACGCGCCGCGCCCTCAGCCGGCCCTGGACGGCGTCCCGGTGTAGGTAGGCGCCCCGGCGTCCACGCTGCGTGGCGTATCCGCGTGCGACCATCTCGACGACGCGGTCAAACGCCTCACGCTCTAAGTCGCGGTAGGGGTGTGCACGTCGCACGAGCGCGAAGAGGCGGTCCTCGACCCACTCCTCGCAGGCCACCTCAGCGACGACCTGCTGCGCGAGCACGTCGAGAGGTGCGTCGACGGGTCGGATGCGGTCGAGCTCGCCGTCGCACACCGCCCGCAGAACCGCGACCGACTCGACGAGCTCGTCGCGCGTCAGCGGGAACACGCGGCCCTTGGGGGTTCCGTCCACGGTGTGGCCGGAGCGTCCCACGCGCTGGAGCAGCGTGGTGATCCGACGGACGGAGCCGATCTGACAGACGAGGTCGACCGCTCCGATGTCGATCCCCAGCTCGAGCGATGCCGTGGCGACGAGCGCGCGGAGCGTGCCGTCCTTCAGGCGACGCTCGGCGTCGAGGCGGGCCTCCTTCGACAGGCTTCCGTGGTGGGCCGTGACCGCGTCCGCACCCAGCCGTTTTTCCAGGTCCCGGGCAACCCGCTCGGCCAATCGCCTCGTGTTCACGAAGACGAGCGTCGTGCAGTGCTGCTCGACGATCGCGGTGAGTCGGTCGTAGACCTCCTCCCAGACCTCGAGGGACATCACCGCCTCGAGGGGCGAGCCGGGCACCTCGATCGCCAGGTCGAGGACCCGGAGGTGTCCCTCGTCGACGATCGCGCAGTCACGTGCCCCTTCGTCGTCGACGCGACCCGTGCCGATGAGGAAGCGCGCCACTTCCTCGATCGGCCGCTGGGTGGCCGAGAGGCCGATTCGGAGTAGCTTGTGCTTGGTCACATGCTCGAGACGCTCGAGGCTGAGCGCGAGGTGCGCACCGCGTCGCGACCCGTGCACCCCGTGGATCTCGTCGACGATGACCGTGCGCACAGTGCGCAGGACTTCGCGGCTGCGCCTAGCCGTCAGCAGGAGATACAGCGACTCGGGCGTGGTGACCAGAATGTGGGGCGGCTTGCGCAGCATCGCCTGCCGCTCCGACGAGGGCGTGTCTCCCGTGCGGACGGCGGCCGTGATCTTCACCGTCGACAGTCCGAGCGCCGCCGCCATCCGGCGGATCTCTCTCCTCGGCTCCACGAGGTTGCGATGGATATCGGCGGAGAGTGCCTTGAGGGGCGAGACGTAGAGGATACGCGTCTCGTCCGGGAGGATCCCCCGCTCCTCTCCCTCGCAGTGAAGTTCGTCGAGTGCGTTCAGGAACGCGGCGAGCGTCTTGCCCGAACCGGTGGGCGCGGCGATGAGCGTGGGCCGGCCGGAGCGGATCGCAGCCCAGCCCCGGCGCTGTGCGGGCGTGGGCGCGTCGAAACGATCGCAGAACCAGCCGGCAACCGCCGGATGGAACCCGGAAAGAGACATCACGAATGATCGCGCCAGTCGGCGCGGAGCGCGAGCCCCGTACCGGCACGAAAAACTACTTGGCCCTCCTGCTCCTCACGCTCGCGCCCGGCACCCAGCCGTCGAGAGTGGGCTCTGTCGGCTGGATGGAGGCGGTGGAGTTGCGCGAGCCGCAGGACTCGGGCAACGCCGGTGGATACGACGATCGAGCGGATATAGATCACGCTCAAGCCGTGTGAGCCGGATTGAGCGCGATCTGGCGCAGGCCCCCCGAGGGGGGTCAGTTAACCCTGCTAGTCCCCCGCCCCGTTGAAGTGCAGGTGGACGACCTTCCATTGTCCGTCGCGCTTCATGAGCGTCGTCGACATCTGGAAGTTCGACGTTCTGACCGAGTCACCCTCACCCCGGTAGTCGGCAGTCAACCGGTAGGAGACCACCGCCGCTTCCCCCGACGGCAATGCCTGCACCTGAACGTCCGCGATCTCCGTCCTGGCCACACCTCCGGTGCTCGCAACATACTCGGTCCAGGAATCGTGGTATGCGTCCCAGCTTCCTCGACCCCCGGGGCCCCACCACGTCAGATCCCTGGCATAGTGCGCCATGTAGGCCTCGACGTCGTTGGCGAGGTAGGTGTCCGTGAGCGAGTTCACGAAGTCTCGAGCCTCCTGCTCGACGTCGCCCCCCGACTCCGGAGCCTCTGCCATGCAAGCCCCCACGAAGACGGCTGCGAGGGCCAGGGACGAAGGTAGGATTCGACGACTCTTCCTTGAGCTGTGCATCGGTGCCTCCTGTTTTCTACTGTAGCCACCAGCCGCCCCGGGTCTCGGAGCCACTGCTCTCTTCCGAACGGATCAGAACTTCTTGTGCACCTGGCCCAAGTCAACGAGAGGGTGGTGCGAAGACATCTGAAATTTCAGCAACAGCTCGCGGGCGACCATGTCGCGCTCCTGCTGCGTGTCGGGCAGCTCCATGTCTTCAGGCATCGCGACCCAGCCGTTGATGTTACGGTCGAAGACGGCCGCGCGACCCTCCTCGTACCCCATATGGACATCTTCCAACCAGTTGAGGTCCTTCCAGCCCATGAGGTCGATGTACTTCTCCAACAGGGGAGTCAGCAGCGAGTAGTCGGGCACCAGATTGACGTCGTACCGGTAGCCGATGTGTTGGCCGATCTCGACCTCGCGGTCCGTGTCCAGCCCGCTCGACTTGAGGTAGTAATCGACATCCTTCTCTTGGGACTCGTCCGTGCTCAGTGCTTCGTCGCTCACGTGTCTCTCTGGCCTCCTGGATCAGCATACCTTCTCCCGGTCACGGGGACAAGGAAGCCTGGCCGGCGTCGCGCTGTCCGCGCTCGGCGATCAAAATCGGGTCATCTCGGGCTGGCCGACCGTGTGACGAGTGCCGGCGAGAGGCACTCCGGCCATGGCCGAAGCCTCGTAGGTCAGCGCCGCCAGATCCTCGGGCTCGAGCGAGTGGACATTCGTCTTGCCGCAGGCGCGGGCCATCATCTGACACTCGATGGTGAGCGTGTGCAGGAAGTTGTACACGCGGACCGCCGCCTCGTCGGGGTCCAGCCGCTTGCGAAGCTCCGGGTCCTGGGTGGCGACGCCGACCGGGCAGAGACCGGTATGGCAGTGATAGCAATGACCCGCCAGCACGCCGACCGTCCCCTCGTAGTCCGCCTCCGGGATGTCGCGGTTGCAGTTGAGCGCCACCATCGCCGCCGTACCGATCGCAACCGCGTCGGCCCCCAAAGCGAGCGCCTTGGCCACGTCGGCTCCATTGCGGATGCCTCCGGCGTAGACGAGCGATATCTCGCCGGTCTTGCCGACGTCATCGAGCGCGTGCCGCGCCTGACGCACGGCGGCGATGCCCGGCACACCGGTCTCTTCGGTGGCGAGGTGGGGCCCGGCCCCGGTGGAGCCTTCCATACCGTCTACGTAGATGCTGTCGGGGCCCGTCTTGGCGGCCATGCGAACGTCGTCGTAGACGCGCGCGGCGCCCAGCTTCAACTGAATTGGGATCTCGCCGTTGGTCGCCTCACGGATCTCATCGATCTTCAGCGCTAGATCATCCGGCCCCAACCAATCCGGGTGACGGGCAGGCGAGCGTTGGTCGATCCCCGCCGGGAGGCTGCGCATCTCGGCCACCTGATCGGTGACCTTCTGCCCCATCAGGTGCCCTCCGAGACCAACCTTGCACCCCTGTCCGATGAAGAATTCGCAGGCGTCGGCCAGGCGCAGGTGATGCGGGTTGAATCCGTAGCGCGACTGAATGCACTGGTAGAGCCACTTGGACGAGTACTTGCGCTCGTCGGGCAGCATGCCGCCCTCTCCGGAGCAGGTCGCAGTTCCCGCCATCGTGGCGCCCCGTGCTAGCGCAACCTTCGCCTCGTAAGACAGGGCGCCGAAGCTCATCCCCGTGATATAGATCGGGATGTCGAGCACCAGAGGGCGCTTCGCCTGCGGGCCGAGCACGGTCTCGGTGACGCACTTCTCGCGGTATCCCTCGATCACGAACCGGGTGAGCGTGCCGGGCAGGAAGGTGAGGTCGTCCCACGTCGGGATCCTCTTGAACAGCGCCATACCGCGCATGCGGTATCGGCCGAGATCCGACTTGATGTGGATGTCGTCGATGACGTCGGGCGGGAACAGGAAGTTCTGCCCCAGCTTGTCCTTGCTGCGCTTGCCGTTGTCGTCCGTCACAGCACGATCTTCTTTTCGGTGGGTTCGAGGCTGTCGTAGTTCCAGAGTTGCTTGCCCGCAACGATCTTCTGCAGGTTCTTCACGCCGTTGGGTGCCTCGAGGCCATAAAGGGCGAGCTTGCGCTCCAGCCAGGCGGCCTCGATGTCGGTCATCTCTCCGGGCACGGCGTCGATCCCCAGCGAAGCGATCTCGCCTCCGACATAGATGGTGCCGTCGTACATGGAGTCGCCGAGATTCTCATCCGCGTCTCCGAGAATGATCATGCGTCCTCGCTGCATCATGAACGCCGACAACATCCCGGTGCGTCCGCCTACGATGATCGTTCCGCCCTTCTGGTTGATCCCGGTTCGCGCTCCCACGTCTCCAAGGCAGACGAGATCACCCCCGCGCAGCGCAGCGCCGAACGACGACCCCGCATTCTTCTCCACCACCACGGTGCCCGCCATCATATTCTCGCCGCACGACCAGCCGACCCGCCCCCTGATTCTCACGTTCGGGCCATCGAGCAAGCCGACGCCGAAGTAGCCGAGGGAGCCATCGAACTCCAGCTTCAGCCTGTTGAGGATTCCCACTCCAAGAGCGTGCATGGCCCCCGGGTTGCGCACGAGGATGTGCCCGTATCCCTCGTCCATCAGCTCGCGGATGCGAACGTTGGTGGCGCTCGCGTCCAGGTCCGCGGCGTCGATCTCGGCCTTGCGGTCGACGTTGACGTCGACACTGTCCGGATAGACCAGGTTGTCCTCTTCTTCGGCTCGGAAGAAGGTCTGGTAGGAACGCCCCAGCAGCTTCTCCGCGTGCACACCGGTCAGCTCGGCTTTCGCTTGTTCCCCCAACGTCCCCTCCTATTCGCTTCGGCTATGCTTCTGCATCTGGGCTTCGGCGGCCGTGCCCTTCTCGGAACCCCTCATGCCGGGGGCGTTATTGCGTGCTCCACACGCGCACGTCTCCGGCATACGGATCGAAGGTGTCGATCTCCTCCGGGAAGACGGTCCGGATGGCGACCTCTTCGGATGCCATCGCAATGCAGTTGTCGCCTTCGTACAGCACCATCGGCTTGGCGGCCATCGTATCCTTGGCCAGCCCCAAGGAGTCGCGGGTCGCAACGAGGTAACTGAACACACCGTCAAGCTCCTCAACCGACTGGTGCATCGCCTCTTCCAACGACTTTCCCCGCTCGGTCAGTTCGGCGATGTATACCGCGATCAGCTCGGAGTCGCAGTCGGACAGGAAGCGGTGGCCGCTGCGTTCCAGCTCCCGACGCCGGGTCCAGTAGTTGGTGAGCTGGCCGTTGTGCACCACGGAGACGTCACTCGACGGGTAGGCCCAGTAGGGATGGGCGGAGCAGATGTCGACATCCGATTCCGTCGCCATACGCGTGTGACCGATGCTGTGCGTGCCAACGAAGTCGGTCACCTCGTACTGATTGCTCACCTCGGTGGCGTCGCCCAAATCCTTGATGAGCTCAAGCGCCCGGCCCATGGACAGCACCTCCGTACTCTCGACGTCCTCCATGTGGTCGGCCAAGCGCGCCAGGCTGTCGAGCTTCGGGGAGAAGCGGACGCGGTAGCGAAAAGCGTATTCGGTCGGCTCCTCCGCCACGAGAATCTCACCGCCCATGGACTGAATGCGCTTGTCCACCTCGGCTCGGCGCGCCTTGATCCGCCCGTGAATCTCGACCCCTGAGTCGAGATCCTCGCGCTCCGCGACCTTGAAGCGCACCAGCAGCTCTTCCTCAGTCGGCACTCCGTAGAAGGCGAATCCGGTCGAGTCGGGGCCTCTATGCTTCATGGCTTGGAGCATCGAGGTCATCTCCGCTCCCACGTCGCCCGTCTCTCCGCGGTGAATGATGCCGGCAATTCCACACATTGTCGTTTATCTCGTCATGCTACGGGAGGCAGTCCATGTAGGTCTCAACGTCCCAGTCGGTCGTCTGAGCGAGGAACCGCTCCCACTCGTCGTGCTTGTAGTGCGTGTAGACTCGGTACATTTCGCCGGGCAGCGCCGACTTGACGACCTCATCCGCGGCAAGCTCTTCCAGGGCTGATCCGAGAGACAAGGGCAGCTTGACGACGTCTTTGCCCTCCGCGATCGCCTCGTAGATGTTGCGATCCTCCGGGGGCCCCGGGTTGGCCTTGGTGCGAATGCCGTCATCGAACGCCTTCAGAATCCCGGCCGCCATCAGGTAGGGGTTCACCATCGAATCGACCGCGCGGTACTCGAAGCGGTCCGGCGATGAAACGCGCAACCCGCACGTACGGTTCTGGAAACCCCAGTCGGCGTAGACGGGAGCCCAGTAGCCCACCTCGTACAGACGGCGGTACGAGTTCACCGTCGAGCACCCTATGGCCGTCAGCGCCGGCAGGTGCTGCTTCAGCCCCCCGAGACAGTGCCGTCCAAGCTCGGACGGGACACGCTCACCCGGCTCGGGCAGGAAGACATTCTCGCCGCCCTCCCGGTAGCTGAAGTTATCCTCCATGCCGGGCAGCGGATCCTGACCGAGCTTCTTGACGAGGCTGTCACCGCCGCGCCACAAGGAGACATTGTGGTGGCATCCTGATCCAGACACGCCCATGAAGGGCTTCGACATGAAGCAGGCGATCATGTTGTGCTCGCGGGCGACCTCGGCACAGATCTGGCGGTACGTCGTCAAGCGATCACAGGTGTTGAGCGCGTCGTCGAAGGTGAAGTTGAGCTCGAGCTGGCCGGGAGCGTCCTCGTGGTCACCCTGGATGATGTCGAGCCCCATGGCGCGACTGTACTCCGTCACCTTCAGCACGACCGGACGCAGCGTTTCGAACTGGTCGATGTGGTAGCAGTAGGGCCGCGTGGCGCCGCCGTCCGGCCCTCCGTCCGCACCCTTCTTCAGCCACATCATCTCGGGCTCGGTGCCGTGCCGCATCTCGAGCCCGTGGTCGGTCTTGAATTGCTCGTGGATGCGGCGAAGGTTGCCCCGGCAATCGGACGTCAGGAAGCCCCCCGGGTCCTCAAGCTCCTCCCGGTTACGAAAACATCTGCAGAACACACGGCCGACCCGCTTGTCCCAGGGCAACTGGACGAACGTCTCAGGGTCGGGAATCCCGACGAGCTCCGATGCCTCGGGGCCGTACCCGATGTAGTTGCCGTGCCGATCGGTGAACAGGTTGGCGGTGGAGCCGTACACCAACTGGAAGCCCTTCTCCGCGAACTTCTCCCAGTGGTCGGCTGGAGCACCCTTACCGACGATACGGCCGGTAACGGAGACGAACTGGTAGTAGATGTACTCGATGCCCAGCGCCTCAATCTGCCTGCGAACCTCCTTGACCAGCGCGCTGCGGCCGTCCACACCCACATGGGCTTCTAGATCGGTCATGTTTCCCTTTCAGTGTTCCCCGTATCGATCACGGCAATCGCATCCGGCTAGATCGGTGCGACGCCGTGCCCCTCGTTGAGGAGAGGTGACGACCTCTGGTTCAGTCACCCAATGTTGGTCCAATATAGGACCTCTCGACAGCTTTGGTCGATGGGCGTGGACGATGGTATGAAGAGGGACCGTACGCAAGCGCGCTCGATCGGAGCGGACCGGCACCGCCTTCACGGGTGAGGGAGTAGCCGACGGGCGGCAGCACGGCCTCAAGCACGCCACGGTGCTCCCCCACGGAATCACCGCCAGACGGCCTCCACCAGGGCCGGCGTGGTGCCGCTCTCCCCCTCGCCGAGTAGGTCGCCCCGGGCCCTTTCGAGATGCTCGGTGATGGCCCTCACGGACGCCTCGACGTTCCGGCTACGGACGCTGTCGTACAGCGTGCGGTGTTGCCGATTGTAGCGGGCGATCCGCGTGGGTGTGAGAATCGTATCCTTGCTCAGGTTCCACTGGCTGTGGCCGCGCACCTCGTTAATCGCGCGGTAGATCCACGTCAGCAACGGATTGTGCGTGCATTCGGCTAGGTGGAGGTGAAACTCCTCGTCCCATCGGGAAAAATTCTCTGGATCGTTGCCTACGGCCTCGATCCGCTCGAGCGTTTCACGCAGGCGATCCAGATCCAGCGCCGTGGCGCTTGTTACCGCCACCCGGACCATTGGTGGTTCGAGCGCGAGGCGTACCTCGATGAGCTCGAGCGGGCTCGTTACCTCGGCGATCTCACTTATGTCCGGGCTCGGCCGGTATGAGACGTACGTGCCGCTGCCGACGCGCCTGACCACCAGTCCCAAACTCTCGAGCCGGCCCAGCGCGTTGCGCACGGTAGTCCGGGAGACGTCGAAGACGCGGGCCAGATCCCGTTCCGGCGCAAGCTTGTCACCGTACTCGTGTGTGCCTTCCAAGATGGCGCGCCGGAGCTGTGCCGAGATAGCCTCTGAGGCGAGCATTCGCGCGGTCGTCTCCCCGGGCTCGACCGTGGGTGGCCCGCTGGGGGCCGGTCGGCCTCCAGCGGGGCTCGTCCGCCTCGGATCGATGCCCGCATTAGGGTCCCGCATTACCGTCCGCATGGGCCGCCTAGGCAGGTGGTCCTACCCTAGTCCAAGCCGAACGCCAACAGGACGTTCCCCGACGCACCGCCGAGAATCGCATACCCGGAGCCGAGGTACATCATTCCGTCGACGATCGTGGGTGCGCCGCCCCCGATTCCACCGCCGAAGCCCGGGACACCGTTTATGGTCTCGTACTCTCGCTGCGTGGGGTACTCCCAGAGGATCGAGCCATCCTCGGCCGAGTAGGCCCGCAGCACGCCGTCCCACGATCCCGTGAGCACGGCACCCGGAACCGCGGTTGCCGACGACCAGTTGGCCGAAGAGCACTGACGCGACTCGGGATCGGGGCAATCGGTCGGCTTCTCTGTCACCGTGTGCCAGACACGGGAGCCGTCCGCTGCCCGCAGCGCCGCCATGCTTCCTGTCCCGTCGCGGAAGGGCAACGGCTTGAAGTAGTACTCGCCGTCGAACGCGCCGCCGAAGCCGCCGTTGGACGCGGCCAGACGATCGCCGGCCTGCGCAACCCAGAGGATGGCCCCGTTGTTGTCGGGATCGAGCGCAGTGATCCGCCCGCTCTCCTGCCCTTCGATGATCATGCGTCGGCCGTCAGCCGCCGTGTACAGCACCGGCGCGCCCGACGGATCATCGTCCGGATCGCCCACGTAGCCGGGACAGTTGATTCGCTGCTCCTCGGGCTCCGCGCCGCATCCGCCCGGGTGCCGGTCCATCGGCACCAGCTGGGTGGACCATACCCTGGCGCCCGTGTCCATGTCGAACGCCATCACCGAGACGCACGCACCGCCGTCGAACCCGACCTCCTGCTCGAAGAACTCCGAGATGTAGCAGGTGCCGGCGGTCGCGTACACCCTGCGGAGCTTGACATCGAGCGTCGGCGCGTTCCAGATCGCTGCGCCGGCCGGCCCGTACAGCAGGGTGCCCGCCGAGTTCCGCCGGAGCAACCTCGGTCGCTCGCTCATGGTGAACGTCTTCCACGCCGCCTCCCCGGTGTTCACGTTGATCGCCGCGATGCTGCCTTGGAACTTGCAGCACTCGTAGGTGATCCGCCGCCCAGGCATCTGCTCCCACGACGAGACTCCTACGTAAAGGTGTCCGCCAGGAGAGGGATCGAGCGTCGGCGGGCCCGTGATCTTCGCCGCCTGATGGTCGTCGGGGAGCATGCTCCAGAGCTCCTCCCCCGTCTCCGCGTTGACCGCGGTCACGTAGCCCACGTAGTCGCCGAAGTAGACGGCGTAGTTGGCGCCGGGGATCTCCGTGACCTCACCGACGCTGACCGCGCCGCGAACCTGCCCGGGGGCCTCGTACGACCAGTGCACGCAGCCCGTCTTCGCGTCGAGCGCGTACACGAAGTTGTTGTCGCTCCCGATAAACAGCGCCCCACCCACGACGGTCGGCTGCGACCACGCCGCCGAGGCAGCACCGGGCAATGCGAAGGCCCACTTGAGCTTCAGCTCCGGGATGTCCCGGCCGGTCAGCCCGCCCGCTTCCTCCGGCTGGAACCGGTACGACTTGGTCGGGTCGGGAGTCCACCCGTTCCAACTCGGCTTCTCGAACGGATCGTCCAGCGACAGTGGACCGCTGCACTGGTTGCTCATGGCCGCTGCGGTGCGGTCGGCCGAGCCGCCGAAGGGCTTGCCTGTCACGAGCTCCGCCATGGCCCGAAGCTCGTCTTCGCTGTAGCCCTCAACGAACGTCGTCATCGGGCCTTCTTTCAGCGCGGCGAGCACCCGCTCCGGCTCCAGCTGCCGGAGCGTCTGCCGGCTGGGAGCCAGGCTCTCCGCACTCCGGTTGTCGTGACACGAGGCACAGACCGCCTCAAAAGGCGACACCATGCTCGCGGCGGAGGCCGGCCTCTCAGGCTCCTGAGCCTGAGCCGGTGATGGGAGTGACAGTGCAATCAGAGCGGACAAGGACAACACCGCCTTCGCGGCACGTGTCAAGAAAACTGGTCTCAACATCGTAGCCTCCGGCCTTCAGGTTGGTACGGGCCCAGGGCTGGCCAGCCAGGGTCCGACGACAAGAAGCAGGACAACAGGTATTGACGAGGGATCACCCCCCTAGACGCCGACTCATCCGGGCTCTGGGTCCGGCCGGCATCGCTTCCGGAGTCCCGCCGATCAACTCCACGGGAACGGGCTGTGCGAGACCGGGTGCAGGTTTCCCTCGGCATATCGCGAAAAGCGGAATGGCTCGAGGAGCGCAGTCCTTTCTCCGCAGACTTCCTGCGCCACGAGCTTGCCGACGCCGATCATCTTGTATCCGTGGTTGGAGTCGGCGATAAAGTAGCAATTCTCACGAAAGACGTCGAAGACCGGAAAGTTGTCCGGCGTGAAGGCACCGATCCCTCCCGAGGGCTCCCTCTTGAAGTGCCCGATCTGTCCCTCGAACCGCTTCTGGCAGTGAGCCAGCGCCGAGCACCACATGTGGGCGAACTCGGGTCCGACCACAAAGTCAGGAGACGCGGGGCCGTATGGATCCACCGCCACGTCGTCCGGATCGGTTTCGATCCTGTAGGGCGCCGCCCCCCCCTGAATACCACCGAATTTCGTGTCCGGCTTGTAGTAGATCCCCCACATCGGGTCGGTGATCAGCGATCCGTCCTCGTCGGAGTAAAGCGGTTCGCTGCAGTCGAAGTGGATGACCGGCGGCATGGCTCCGTCGTTGGTTCGCTGGAGCTTGGGATCGACCCCGAGGGTCCCCTCCTGCAGGCTCCAATACGTCCACATCGGAACGGCGCGGCCGGCCGCGCCGTTGCCTCCCTCGATCGACACGCTCTTCGGTAGGTCCAACAGGTCCCAGACCTGCTTCGCCCAGGGGCCGCAGCCCACGATCACAAAGTCGGTGTCGATGGTCCCCCGGTTCGTCACCACCGCGCCGACCGACCGTCCCGAGAGCTCGAAGCCCTCCACCCGGACGCCGGTCATGATTTGCACGCCCTCGCTCTCGGCCTTCCTGGCGAGGCCGCGGACGCTCGGCGCGTTGTGGGCATAGCCGCCACGCTTCTCGTGGAGCACGGAGGTCACGCCGGTGGGCTTCCAGTCGTGGAACAGGTTCTTCATGTATCGGTCGCACTCGGCTTCGCCCTCGACGAAGACCGATTCGTATCCGATGTCACGCTGTTCCTCGGCGATCTTCGCAACGTCTTCGTGCATGGCCTCCGGGCTGATCTGCATGTATCCAACCGGGAGGTACGCGAACCCCTCCGGGTCGCTCTCCCAAACCTCCACGCAATGGACCATCAGCTCGCGCATGGCGGGCTGGAAGTAGTTGTTGCGGATGACGCCGCAGGCAATCCCTGAGGCTCCGGCCGCGATACCGCTCTTGTCCACGACCAGGATGTCGCGGCCGCTGCCCCGCCGGCGAGACTTGAGCTCGAGGGCGAGATGGTACGCAGTGCTGAGCCCGTGCATGCCGGCACCGATGACCAGATACTTCGTGTGTGAGGGCAGTGTCATTCGAGGTCCCTCCGTTCAATCAGTCAAGTGGACGCCACAGCTCGCGGAAGCCGTGGGGTTCCGCAAGCCCACACCACGCTCGCTCCGGCAACCATTTGTGTTCCATGATTACCGCCATCGCCACCGATTGTAAACCAAATCTCCCAAGAGGTCTCCAAGACGGTAACCAAGGGACCCACCGATCCAGGGTCGGTTCCAAGAACTGCGCGACCTCATCCAGAACTCATCATGGACAGCAAAGTACGACCACCATAGTCTGCCACATGCAGACCTTGGGTTAGCCCCGCCAAGAAAAGCGGGTCTTGATGCACATGGGGGATGAAGGCGGGATCCGGCTGCGCGGCAACAGGAGTCGAGCCTTGAGCAATCAGCCGTTGATCTATATCGACGGCGTGCGGGTACGCAGTGACCCCGATCCCACCAATACTCCTATCTCCGAACCACGCTGGTACGGGACCTACGCCACGCCGACTCCGTTGAACGACATCACTCTGTAGACGGGTGCACCGTCGAAGGACTGATGTGAAAGCGTGTTGGCTCCGCGCGCTGATCGGTCAGCGGAGCGCCGCTGACAACGCCCGGTCGAGGTTCTCGGTGGCGGCGTTGAGCTTACCCGTGATCAGGAACAGCGCTTCGGCGAGCCGTCCGTGCGTCTCCGCCGTGAGCTGACGTAGGCGAGGCACTTCCGCCGCTACCGGCCCGCCCGCCGTCAGGCGCCGGTGAATCTCGGCGACATCCACGCTCACCGGACGCGGCTTGTGTTCGAAGGCGACGCTCCAGTCGTCGCTGGTGTACCAGTACAGCCGCTCGGCCTCCATGACTTCGGGTGAAACGCGAGCCGCCGCTCTCACCACCTGGAGTTCCTCGAGGGCCGCGACGGTGGCGGATGCGTCTCCCTGCTCGGCCGCCGCCAGCGCCTGTGAGAGCCATGAGAGCGACGTGGCATGCGCACCCGTGCGAAGCGGGTTGTTGCCACCGCGCGAGACGAGCCACGGCACCAAGTCTTTTCTGGCGCTCATCAGACGGCGGTTGAGCGCTTCGATCCGTGGGGGGTCGGTCAGCCCTTGCCGCGCCGCCTCCAGCTCCTCGGCCTTGGCCACGAAGTCCCGAACCGCCCTGAGCGCTTCGCCCGACACACCGGTGACCTTGTCGAGATCGGCTTCCAGGCCCGCCCGGGCCCACTCGGCGATTCCGCTGAAGTGGATGGGCAGGATCGTGGCCTGGTCGATCCGATTCACGCTCAGGGCACCGACTCGCAGGTCGTGGGGGAGGTTCTCGTAGTCCTCGGGTCGGTACAGATCGAGCTGCGTGTGGTAGTACTGCGTGTACGAACCCCCGCTGAAGGGGTCCCCCCAGAAGATGTAGCCAACCGCTCCGCCGCCGACCGATCCGTAGTTCCAGGCGTCCACGTTACTGCTCATCCCGCCCGAAACCGTCAGTCGGTCCTCCAGTCCCAAGTCCGCAACCACCTGCCGCAGGAACGGGAGCACGTCGTGAGTGCCGGCGAGCAAGCCTCGGTCGGCGGTCCAGCCCGCCGTGTCGATGTTGAGCGTGAACGCCATTGAACGGGTGACGTCCGGATGGGCCCTTACAAACGCCAACGAACCGGCCAGCCAATCGGACTCGGTCGCCTCGACGCCCGCTTCCTCGGCGCCCACCCCGACGAACATCAGGCTGCGACGGGGCGTATAGTCGGACGAGAAGGCGCGAGCCAGCTCCAGCATCACGGCGACGCCGACGCTGTTGTCCTGGGCCGCCTGGAACCAGCGATCGTAGTGGGCGCTCATGACGATCCACTCGTCGGGCAGCTCCGTTCCTCTGACGGTCGCCACCACGTTCTGGGAAGTGCCGTCGGCGACGTCGATGCGGTTCTCCAGCACGATCTCCACGGGGCCGCGCATCAGCTCGTCCTGCAGCCGACGCGCGTCGCGCGTCCGAATCGACACGGTCGAAAGCTGCTCATGGTACCACATGCTGTCCTGCTTGAGCGCTTCTTCGAGCGATTCTCGATAGTCGTAGAGGATGAGCGCCGCCGCGCCCCGGTGCGCCGCTTCGAGGATCTGGTACGTGGGCCAGCCGCCTCCCCTCCGCACTAGGACCACCTTGCCCCCGACGTCACCCGCTGCGACGTAGTCGGCCAAGTAGCCGGCACCAACGTCCACGAGCTCGGCGCGTACGCTCCGGCCACCGCCCTCGTTTCCACGGGCGTACGGCACACCGTCGCGGGTGCCCCAGGTGCCTCCGGCGGCGTGGAGGCTGACGGCTTCGATCGGCTCGCCGTCGGCCGTCAGCACCACCTCGCCGTACTGGTAGTGGCGCACCGGAAAGGGCTCCTGCCGCACCGACGCGATTCCCATTTTCCGGAATTCCTGCTCGATCACGTTCGCGACGAGCTTCTCGTCGGGACTCCCGGCCACCACCGATCCGGCTCCGGCTCCCGAGCGGTTATCGACGATCTCTTCGGAGAAGCGGCGAGTCACGGCGGTGGTGCGTGCAACGTCGAGCCGGGCGAGGAGCGCCCGCTCGGCGGAGGACAGTTGAGCGGATGCGGTACAGGGCGGCAGGCCAGCGAACAGCACGATCGTGAGGGTTCTGAGTCGGGAGCTCATGGTTGGGTCTCTCGTTCAGTGCAGCAAGTAGTTGGTTCTCGGGGTCGAAGAGCAGATGTCCTCTCGGCCCCCGGGGAAGAGCAGCGTCATCCCTTAGGGACCCGTCGGACCCAGCTTTCCCTCCGACGCTCGGATGAGAGCTGTGACGTCGTATAGTTGTCCTGCCTTCATGACCAGGTGACCGTTCCGGGTCGTCAGGATGTCATCCAGAGGATTGCCTCGCACAATGTAGAGGTCGGCGACCTTGCCTGCCTCGATCGTGCCGAGCCAACTACTGACTCCCAGGGCGCGCGCGCCGTTTATCGTCGCGGCCTTCAGGACGGCCTCGAGGGGCAGGCCGATGTAGGCCAGCGCAAACAGCTCGTTGTGGATACGAAAGCCGCTCCAGTCGTCCGTCCCCGTGGTGATGAGGTGCCCCCCACCCAACTCGTGGAGCCTGAGCAACCCGGGCGCCTTGTTCTTGAAGACCGCCGTATAGCCGACCGTGCCGTTAATACGGTTCCACTCCCTCTCCCGCTCCGTGAGGTCGTTCCTCGGCTCCCCCCCAGCCCTCTGACGGCCCTCCGACCGAAGGCTGCGCGCATAGGGGGTGAGGAATCGGTCCGTATCGAAGGCAAGCCGGCTGGCGTCGACGTTGGGATCGGCTTCGATCACGGCCCGGCCGTAGAGCCAGTTCGTTCCGTCGAAGTAGACGTTGTGATCGAGGAAGAGGCGTATCCACCTCTCGAACTCCAATGTCCCGGGCTCCACCTCGCCGGCCAGAATCAGATGCTGGTCGACGAAGGAGTGCTCCACGCGGTCGATGCCCATGAGGATCGCGTCACGCACGCTCACGTCGGTGCCGCGACCGGCATAGTTGTGGAGGTGTGCGGTCACCGTGATCCCATGCCGGTGGGCCTGGTCGATGATGATCCCAAGCTCGCGCGGGCTCGCCTGCTTCGCCTTGATGCTCGTGATTCCACGCAGCGCCCACGCGCCTACGCGATCTCGGATCTGCTCGTCCGTCATGTCATCAGGCCAGTGCTCACAGCTGTCCCGGTACGTCCTGACGGCCGGACACTGGTTGCGAGCGTTGCCGAAGTAAGGTCCGGAGTTGAAGATACGGGCCCCGATCTGCTCCCCGGATTCGATGCGCTGACGAGCATACATCATCCCTTCAGGATCGAGCTCGCCAGCGGGAAACGTGGATGTGACGCCGTTCGCCAGGTGCAGCATCGGCACCCATCTGGTTTCCTCTCGGTCGTCCGAGCCAAGCCCGACTCTATGATGGCCGTGGAGGTCGAACATGCCGGGCATGATCGTCTCGTCATCGTCGAGAGCGATGACGAGCGCGCCCCGCAGGTCGTAGTCACCGAGGCCACCGTCCACGTCGAGGAACTTCCCGCCCCGGATCAAGATTCCCTCGTTCGGCGAGCGAGAATCCGCGACCCCATCGAAGAGCCACCCCCCACGAATCACGACCGCCTGACCCGGCTCCGTCAGACGCCCCGTGTCCGCCGGAGCTTGCCCCCAGAGCGAGCCGGCGCACAGGAGTGCCCCGGGCCCGACCCATGCCATCAGGGCCAACGATAGGTTTGATGGAGCTCTAGTCATGCTCGTCCTCCTCGGGTCCACAGCGGCCGCTCAGTTCCTTTGCCAGCGATCCACCTCTTCGGCGCTCTCCGGCCCGATCCTGCCTGCAACCGCGCTGCGAAGCACCTCGACGTCGTACAGCTCACCAGCCTTCATGACGTAGCGCCCGTGGCGCGTGGCGCGGACGTCTGCCGTGGGGTCGCCCCGAAGCACGTAGAGGTCCGCGAGCCTGCCGTTCTCGATACTGCCGAGCTGATCACCGACCCAAAGGGCACGAGCGCCGTTGATGGTCGCCGCCTTGAGCACGGCCACGGGCGGGATTCCGATCTCCTGCAGTGTCAGCAGCTCGCCCGGCAGCTCGGCGCCGCGAAGGCCGGTGTCGGTACCGGTGACCATCAGGCGCCCCCCTCCCATCTCATAGAAGGCCTTCACCGCCCGTCGCTGGTAGGCGAAAATCCTCGCGTAGGCTTCCGCCTCGCCGCCCCCGCCCGCTCCGGGCTCCTGTTGGGCACGCAACCGTTGAACGTACGGGGTATAGTACTTTTCCCGGTCGAACCAGCTGAGGTCTACGCCTTCGTTGAGGAGCGTGGCACGCCCGAAGAGCAAACTCGTGCTGTCGTAGTAGACGTTGTGGTCCAGATAGAGCTGGACCCGCTCGTTGAAGGCTGGAGTGCCGGGCTCGGCCAGTCCGGCGAAGAGAATCGTCGGCGGCACGAGCGTGTGTTCGATCCGGTCGATCCCCCTAAGAATGGCATCTCGGTACCCGACGTCGTCCGACCGATTGTCGTAACTGTAGATGTGACCGGTGGTGGAAAGGCCTAGCCTATGGGCTTCATCCACGATCACGCTCAACTCCTCAGGGCTCGACTGCTTGATCTTGACGCTCTTCATGCCCTCGGCGGTCCAGGCCTGCACCCGGCGGCGGATCTCCTGCTCTGTGATGTCGTTCGGCCACAGCTCGCAGTCGTGACTGTATGTGAGGGCGCCCGGACACTCGTTGCGCGCGTTCCCAAAGTAAGGCCCTGAGCTGAAGATCCTCGGTCCGAGCTGCTCCCCCCTGTCGATGCGCCACCGAGCTTGCATGAGGCGCTCCGCGGGACCGGTGGCGCCGGCCGGGTAGGTCGACGTCACTCCATGGGCCAGGTGAAGAACAGGGACGTACGTCAATTCATCCACCGAACCGGACCCCGCCAGGCTCATCCGGAAGTGGGCATGAAGGTCGAACATCCCCGGGATGATGGTCTCGTCGTCGGCCAGATTGACGACGCGCGCACCCTGAAGATCGTATGCGTCCAGGCCGCCTCGCACCTCGATGAACTTCCCCCCCCGGACGAGGATGCCCTCGTTCGGTACCCGGAACTCGCTGACCCCGTCGAACAACCAGCCGCCGCGGATCACGACGGCCTGCCCTGGTTGCGTCAGCCGCCCTGTATCGACGGGTATCTGCCCCAGGAGTGGTGGGGGTCCCCACCCCCCCTGAATCCCAATCGACCCCACCAGCACGATCGAGGCGATCATCGGAGCTCTGGCCAACACGTGGTCCTCCGTCCCGCAGCGGCCCGGTCGATCCCTCCGTCGATCCGAGCGGGGGAAAGCGCGCCCACGCCCGTCTCGCGCGTGCCCAGCTCCCCCGGGGACCAAGAGGTCTCGCGGCCCTGGGAGTAGGTCTGCCGTCCCTGCCGCCCTCCCCAACCAGGCATGAATCTGGCCTCCATTCGGCGGGATGAACAGATTGACGACGGAGTTGGCTGTCGCGGCGGCGTATGCCGCGACCAGGGTATGCCTCTTCATGCCTCGAAATTGCGTGGCAGCGAACGGGCGTGTACGATCGCAGTAGTCCGAGACCCCAATCCGAGGACGTGGGAGACTGCTCTCGTCATGAGACTCATGCGCGCCGGAATCGTACTATCTGTTGGGACTTCACTTCTCGGCTGTGAGCTTCACGCACAGCAGGAACGCGACCACCGTCTGTACCAGTACCACTTCGGCGAGGTCTCGATTCCGCCGGCGTCCGCAGATGAACCGGTGGCGGAGAATCTGTCTATCGAGCGGGCGATCGCCTACGTGGAAGGCGGAGCCAAAGCGTGGGCAAACGACCGCGGCTGCGTCTCGTGTCACACCACGGGTTGGTACGGGATCCTTCGTCCGCAACTCGCCGGGAGCTTTGGTCAGCCCGATGCGACGTTCCGCGCCTTTCTCGAAGAGCGTTTGAGAGAAAGGCTCACCGAGGACCCCGAAGAGCTCGAGCAGGGAGCGAACCCTGCAGGAGTCGTGCACCTGGCCGCGTCTCTGGCATCTTGGGATGCGTATTTGGACCAGCGGCTGTCCCCCGAAACCGAGCAAGCTCTTCAGCTGATGTTCAGCCTTCAGCGCGACGACGGGGCCTGGCACTCGCTGGAAACATGGCCGCCGTTCGAGTCGGATGCCTTTCAGCTTGCGACCGTCGCGGCGATGGGTGTGGGCATGGCTCCGGGATGGCTTGAGCAAGCGACCTCTGCCGAGTTGCAGAGTCAGATATCCAGTCTGCGAGAGTACCTGCGGCGGGTAGCTCCGCCGCATGACTACGCTCGCGTGGCGCTGCTCTGGGCGGACCAGTACCTGCCGGGCGTGATCAGCGCCGAGAGGAAGCAGGACATCGTCAGGATGATCCTGGACCGTCAGCGCCCGGACGGGGGATGGTCGATTCGCTCTTTCGCTGAGCCCGAGCAGTGGGGGCGGGGCAATCGCGCGGAACGCTTGCGAGCCGAGACGGACTTCGGCGATCCCGCGAGTGATGGCCACCAAACCGGCTTGGCGGTTGTAGTGCTGTCGTCCGCAGGGGTGCCGCCGACGCACCCGGCCGTACAGCGAGGCGTCGAGTGGCTCAGGCGGCACCAGAGACAATCGGGCCGCTGGTGGACGAAGTCGCTCAATACGGAGACGTGGCACTTCATCACGTATACCGGGACGCTTTACCCGGTGATGGCGCTGGCGGTGACGAGTTCCCTGGCGAGTCCCTCGTCCGAGGGGCGCTAGGGCAAATAGCGTCGGCGTTCGTCAACCGGAGGCTGGCTCGCCTAATGCCTCGTTGCGCGTGAGCGCAAGAGCCGCCGCCAAATCGCCGGTGACGTTGGTCGACGTGCGCGCCATCCCCAGGATCGGCTCGACCCCGAGCATCAGCGCGATGCCTTCGCCCGGCACGCCCACCGATCCCAGGATCACGACTAGGATGGGGATGGCCCCGCTCGGGATGCCGGCCGCACTCACCGAAGTCAGGACGATGAGCACCACGATGAGCCCCTGGGTTGGGAGGCTCAGGGGCACCCCGAATGCCTGGGCCAGGAACACAATCGTGACCGAGCCGAAGAATGCGGTCCCGTTCATGTTCAGGGTGGCTCCCAACGGGAGGACGAAGCCGGACACCTCCCTCGGCACACCCATCAGGTCCTCCGCGGTGCGAACGGTCGTGGGCAGCGTGGCCGCCGAGCTCGCGGTGGAAAACGCGGTGATCATCGGGAGCCGGGCCTGACGGAAGAAGGCCCGGGGAGCCGTCCCGCCGAAGACTCTCGCAATCAGGCCGAGGAACCCGAACTGATAGACCACCAGCCCCGCCAGCACGGTGCCGGCATAGAGTCCGAGCGCCGCGAGCATGTCGAGCCCGAACTGAGCCGTCACGGTGTAGGTCAACGCTGCGACGCCCAGGGGTGCGACCCGCATGGCGAACCCGATGATCTCCATGACGGCGAGGGCGATGCCCTCGGTCACGCGCAGCACGGGATCGGCGAGTTCGCGCGGCATGCGGGCGAGCGCCACGCCAAAGAGAAGGCTCACGAAGATCACCGCCAGAAGGTTGCCGTCCGCCGCGGCCGCGATCGGATTCCGCGGAACGATGTCGATGATGCTCGAGACCGTAGCACCCTCCCCTGCCAGGGCCACCATCTCGGCGCCCTGCGAGGCGTACGTCTCCACGAGCGCCGTCCGGAGCTCCGGATCGATCACGCCCCCGGGCCGAACCAAATCCACCGCGATCAGGCCCAGGACGGACGCCAACACGGTGGTGCCCAAGAAGAACCCGAGCATCTTGGCGCTCATCCTGCCCAGGCGCTTCGTCTCGCGAAGTTGCGCCACGCCGAGCACCAGCGTGGTGGCGATCAGTGGTATCACGACCAAGAGGAGGAGCCGCAAGAAGACCTGCCCGACGGGCCCCGACACGTAGGTGAGAGTCCACTCCAACCCGGCGGTGTCCTCCCAGAGACTGTTGGCCAGCCCTCCAGCCGCCAGGCCCGCGAGGAGCCCCGCGAGGATCTGCGTGTGAAGAGATACGCGTCTTGTCATCGAGCGTCGTCAACTCCCTTGCCACGGATCGGGCCTCCGAAGATCTTTCGGCCACCTCACCCCCGCCATGCTCCAACGTGGGGATCGGCCCCGAAAGTGCCCTCCACCGAGTTCGAGCGACAGGTTACCGGAACTGAGTACAACTTCACGCGAATGCGCAACACAGCGACAGCGGAATTGGTTGTCACGGGCGCCGGAGTGATCGGGTCCAGCATCGGGTACGCCGCTGCGGTCACCCGCGACCAAGCGGGTGAGCTCCACCCCGCGATGGGCTTCACCGACGTGGACGGCACTGTCTGCGGCGGCCCCGGGTTCGAGGTCAAGGCGTGAGCTGGCTGCCTCGGCCGGGCCGACTCTGGCAGCAGAGCCCCCTCGAGCGCCACTACGAAGTGGTCATCATCGGGGGCGGCATCCATGGGCTCGCTACAGCCTACTACCTCGCCAAGGAGCACGGCATCAGGGACGTGGCCGTTCTGGAGAGCCACTACCTCGGCTTTGGCGGATCGGGCCGGAACACCGCAATCGTACGCGCGAACCAACGCACTCAGCAAAGCGTGCGACTCTACGACGAGGGACTGGAGCTCTGGCCCGTTCTCACGGACGAGCTCGACTTCAACCTGATGTTCTTCAACTGCGGCAACCTCAACCTCGCCCATTCCGAGGCCGCGTTGAGCGGCCTCCGGCTTGCCATCAACACCGCCAACCTCAGCGGCGTCCGCTCGGAGCTGCTCGACCCCCAGCAGTGCCGGGAGGTCGTCCCCGCTCTGGACATCTCGGACCGACCAACCTTTCCCATCTTCGGCGGGATGTACCATCCGCCCGGGGGGATCGTCCGACACGACGCGGTGGTCTGGGGACTGGCGAAGGGGGCGAGCGCGCACGGCGTCGCCATCCACCAGGGCGTCGAGGTCCAGGGGATTGACGTCGAGGGCCATCGCGTGACGGGGGTGCGCACGAACGCGGGCCCGATCGGATGTGAGAAGCTGGGGGTGATGGCCGGGGGATACGGAGTCCAGATCTGCGCGATGCTCGACATGGAGCTGCCGGTTCATCCACTGACGATTCAGGCGATGGTGACCCAGCCGCTGAAGCCCTTCCTACATCATGTGGTGAGTTCGGGCGCCTATCATGTTTATGCGAATCAGACGCTCAAGGGCGAGATCGCCACGGGCGCGCACATGGATCCCCAGGTGAACTACACGACCGACGTCACCGCCTACTACCTCAAGCATCAGGCCGAAGCCCTGGCCGACATCCTGCCGTGCCTCAAAGCCGTCCGCTTCCTCCGGATCTGGTCCGGGCTGGCCGACATGACACCTGACATGGCGCCGATCCTCGACGGCAACGTCATGTACGACGGGCTTTACCTCGACCTCGGCTGGGGTTACTTCGGCTTCAAGTCGGGACCGGTCACCGGCAAGTACATGGCCGAGTTCATCGCCCGGCAGGAGGCGCCGGACATCCTCGCTCCGTTCGCTCTGAGCCGATTCCTCGAGAACCGCCACATGGGCGAGACGGCGACCGTGATGAAGTACGGGCACTGGGACTGACCGGCCATGACCTTCCGTCTCACCTGTCCCGTGTGCGGCGCCCGCGACGTCTACGAGTTCAACTACGGCGGGCCCGAGCGTGGCGCACCGCCCCCGCAGGAGAATCTGGCGAGCGAAGATCACTTCCGCCGTGTGCAGTTCCGCATGACCCGCTCGGAGCCGCAGGAGGAGTGGTGGTATCACGCCGGGGGGTGCGGCGTGTGGTTTTCGACCTGGAGGAATCCGGGGAACAATCGTGAAGAAGCACCCCGAGAGGGAGCATGACCCGGCTGCCCCCTTCCCCTACTCAGAGGATCGATTCCGACCGCAAGGTCCCCTTCTGGTGGGTGGGCCGCCGCCGCCAGGGATGTGAGGGCGACACCGTCGCCTCGGCCCTGTGGGCTGCCGGGGTTCGCGTCATGAGCCGCAGCTTCGAATACCACCGCCCGCGGGGGCTCTACGACCTCGAGGGCGAGGGCTCGAGCCAGCTCGTGACGATCGACGGCGTGCCGAACCAGTCGGCGGGTACGGTGCTCCTCGGGGGCGGAATGTCGGTCGGGGCTCAGAACGTCAGAGGGGACCCCAGGTTCGACTTCTGGGGATTTCTCGACCGCTTCGATCGATGGATGCCTGCGGGTTTCTACTACCACCTCTTCCACCGGCCGGCCTGGGCCGCGCGGTTCTTCCAGAACCGCATGCGCGCCTTGGCGGGTCTGGGCGTCTTGGAGGTCGCAGCGCCCAGCAGCGACCTGAAGCGATCCGAGCTTTACCTCAACGCCGAGGTCGCCGTGGTCGGCGGGGGTCCGGCCGGCATGGCCGCCGCGCTCGCTGCGGCACGCCCTGGCGTGCGAGTGGTCCTCTTCGAGCGCCGGCCTTGGCTCGGTGGTCATCTCGACTGGCGGGTGCGGGAGCACGAAGGTCTTCCGCTCTACGAGCGCGCACGTCGCCTGGCCGAGCGGGTGGACGAGCACTCGGGGATCCGCACGTTCCGGTCCGCGCCCGTCACCGGGATCTGGGGCGAGAACCTGCTGACGGGCTTCCAGGTGGGCGGGGAGGGAGAAGGGTTTGACGAGCGTTATTGGGAGTGCCGGGCGCAGACCGTCGTGGTTGCGGCAGGATCGATCGAGCGGCCGTTGGTCTTCGCACACAACGACCGACCCGGCGTCGTACAGGTGGATACAGCCTGGCGTCTTGCCCGCACCTACCGTGTAGACCCTGGAGAGACCGCAGTCTTCAGCGTAGGCGACGATCTCGGCTTGGAGGCCGCGTTGGACCTCGCCAGCCTCGGCGTCCGGGTGAGGGCGGTGGCCGATGCCAGACTTGACGGCCAAGACTCGGAGCTCGTCCGGAGATTGGCAGAAGCAGGCATCGAGTTCCTGCCTGGCCATGCGGCAAGTCGGGCCTTTGGCGGAAGATGCGTTAGGGGTGTTGCGATCGCTCCTCTGGCCGACGGCGCTCCCCGACGCTTCGCCTGCGACCTTCTGGTCGCCAGCGCAGGCAGGCAGCCAGACATCGGAGTCCTGTCGACGGCCGGGGCACGCTTCACCCACTCTCGCCACACGGGCACGTTCGAGCTCGAGAGCCTCCCACCACGGGTCTTTGCGGCCGGTGGCGTGTTGGGCCTCACGAATGTCGACAGCATCGAGGCGTCGGGTGCTATGGCCGGTCTCGAGGCCTTGATGAGCGCTGACGCGACCGACTCTGAAGTCGGGGAGGAGCTGACCGATCTGCGCAGAAGGCTCGCCGATCTGCCCGGCCCGCCGCCGGGCTGCGGGATCGTGCATGGTCCGGGCATCGGACAGGGGAGGAAGGCGTTCCTCGACTTCGATGAAGACGGCACATGGAAGAACGCCGTTCAGTGCGCTGCGCTGGGATTCGACGTGCCTGAGCTCGCCAAGCGCTATGGGAACTTCGGGCTCGGCCCGGGTCAGTACCGGGTCCCCGGCCAGAATGCGGCGATGGCCATGGCGGAAATCGGCGGCGAGCCGGCGGGGGCCGTCGCCTCCACGACGGTGCGTCCCCCGGTGGTCCCGGCCTCGCTGGGCACCGTCGCCGGACCCGAGCACGACGTTCACAAGAGGACTCCCCTGCACGACGACCAAACGGTGAGAGGCGGGATCTTCCGGTGGGCGGGAGTCTGGCAGCGCGCTCGGTACTTCAGCGAAGACTTCACGTGCCGCGACGAGATCCGCAACGTACGGACGAACGTGGGACTCCTCGACAGCTCCCCGCTCGGGAAATTCCGTCTCTGGGGTCCCGACGCGATGAAGGCCCTGCAGCGCGTCTACGTCTCGAACATGACGAAGATGAAGCCCGGCCGATGCAAGTACTCCGCCATGTGCAACGACCTCGGCAACATCGTGGACGACGGCGTCGTGGTACCCGTCGGCGAAGACGATTGCTACTTCACCACGAGCTCGGCCCGCGCCGGCGTGACCGTGGAGTGGTTCCGCTACCACACCCGATACGACGGATGGGACTTCAACCTCGTGAACCTCACGGACACCTTGGCCTCCATCAACATCGCGGGTCCCAATGCGCGGTCCGTGCTCGCCAAAGTCACCGACGAGGACTTGTCCAACGAGGCCTTCCCCTACATGGGGTACCGGGAGATCCTTGTCGGCGATGGAGTGCCGGCTCGCTGCCTCCGGCTGGGGTTCGTGGGAGAACTTTCGTACGAGCTACACGTAGGGGCTAGCTACGCCCAATACGTGTGGGATGCTCTATGGGAAGCCGGACAGGAGTACGGGATCCAGCCCTTCGGGCTCGAGGCGCAGTACTGCATGCGGGCCGAGAAGGGACACCTGATCATCGGCTCCGAGTCCGAGCAGCGGGTCACGCTCCTCGATGTCCGCATGGGCTGGATGTGGGACCGGGAGGACACCGCCTCGAAGAAGGTGGGCGCACCCGCCCTGCGGGCGTGCGGGGAGCAGCCGGGACGCATGAAGCTGGTGGGCCTTCGATTCGACGACCCCGCGGCCCATCCCCAGGACGGCGCTCTCGTCGTGGAGAGAGGTGACGTCGCGGGCTTCGTTTGCACGACGCGATCGAGCGAGTCCGTGGGCTGGCGATTCGGAATGGCCCTGGTGCTGGACCAGCTCGCTGCGCCGGACAGCACGCTCCACATCTACGAGAACCTGGGCGGTAGGGCCGCGCGCTGGAGCGCGACCGTGGTGCCGCCCCACTTCTACGACCCCGACGGCAAGCGGTTGCGCGTATGATGACGGAACCCTCTCCGGCGGCCAAGCGCCGGTCAGCGGTTCGCTTCGACGCCACCCCCGTTGAGGTCGAGAGACAGGGCGACTGGGACGTGGTCCTGGCCTACGCGGACGCACCGGGGGCTAGGGCCGTAACCGGAGCCGACGGTGGAGGCGACCGCCCCGGTCCCTGGTTGGTCGACTTGAGCCACCGCCCGCGCTGGGACTACCAGGACCGCAGAATCGACGAGCGCCGGCCCTTCGGGCTCCACGTGCCCGCCACGCCCGGGGAGGTGTCGGTCGCGGATGGGCTCATGATCAGCCGAATGAACGGCACGCAAGCCTTGATCTGGCACGTGGGGCCGGAGCCCCCTCCCAAGACGCCCACGGACGTCTCCTACACGGATACGACCGACTCACATTGTTGGCTCGCCGTTGTGGGAGCAGCCGCCCCGGGCGTGATGGAGCACGGGAGCAACCTCGACCTCTTCCCGCCGGAACGAGAGCCCGCGTTCCTGGCTCAAGGACTCGTCCTGCATGTCCCGTGTCAGGTCGTGACGGCGGCACGCGACGGTGTGTTGATCACAGTCAGCCGGGGCTACGCACAGACGTTCACGGAAACGCTACTGCACTCCGCCGCCCGGACCGGACTCCGGCCTGGTGGGGAACGCGTCTTCACACACTGGTGGCCCCCGGTGCAGGGGAGGCTAGGTCACAGGAGGAATCCATGAACTACGTTCACCGCACCCTTCTCGTCGCGGCTCTCTTCGGCGCCCTGGCCGGTCCCGGAGTCGTGGCCGGCCAGGCTCTGACGGCCTCTGAGGAGGCCGTCATCAAGGCGGAGGCGCAGCGTCACGTCGAGCGGTATTACAACTACTACTACGAGAGGAATCCCCAGGCGCTATCGACCGAGATCTTCACCCTGCCGTGGATGTCGATCGGTGCAAACGGAGTCACGGTTTCGACGACGGAGGCTGACAATCTCGCGCGGTTCGAGGCGGCGATCGCTGGGCTGATCGAGCGGGGCTGGAATCGATCGATCTTCACGACCGAGACCGCCTGCGTCCTCAACGCAGGTTCAGCGATCGTCAGCGGCACGAACACCCGCACGCGCACGGACGGCAGCATCATGTCCGTCGGTGGCGTGTCGTACTTCCTCGCCAAGGTGGAAGACGGCTGGCGGATCGCCTCCTACTCGGGGCACCCCCCGAACAAGGTCCTGCGCTGCAGCGTCGAGTGAGTGCCGTGAATCGACGCCCGGAGCGCTAGGGACGAAGCGCAGGACCGCCGCTGGCCAATTCCCTCAGGTTCGCTCGGGCCGGGATATACTGGAACTCTCGGGCCGGATGACGTCGGTGATCGGCTCCTGGACCGCGCGGTGCGCCTAGTCAAATGCGGCCTGCGTCAGGCATACGGCATCCGCGTCCGCGATGGCGATCCGCCCGAACCGCTAGCGGCCCAGGACCCAGGGAGGGAGGCCGCCTAATAGATGGGGAGGTAACGGTCCGATTCCCACTGGCTGACGTCCCTGTGATATTCGCGCCACTCTTCCCGCTTGACCTCGATGTAGTAGTCCGCGTAGGTCTCGCCTAGCGCCTCCTTGACCACCGGGTCCTGCTCCAGACAGTCGATGGCCTCGATCAGGCTGGAGGGCAGGAACTCGATGCCGCGCTCTCTCAGAGTCTCCTCAGGCACCTCATACAGGTTGTCATCGTTGCGCTCACCCGGATCAATCTCATTCTCAATGCCGTCCAGGCCGGCAGCCAGCATCGCCGCGCAGGCGAGATAAGGGTTGGCGGCTCCGTCAACGGTGCGGTTCTCGATCCTCCCCGCCGCTGGAATGCGGACCGCCTGCGTCCGGTTCGAGCCCCCGTAGGTGACATAGACAGGAGCCCAGGTCGCGCCGGATCGAGGCGCGCCGCGGATCATCCGCTTGTAGCTGTTCACGATGGGGTTGGCCACGGCCGCTACGGCTCGGGCGTGCTCCAGCACCCCGCCCATGAACCAGTAGGCCTCCTGCGACAGCCCGTTGGCGTCGCTCTCGTCCTCGAACAGGTTGTTGCGGTTGTCACTATCCCACAGGCTCATGTGGTAGTGGGCGCCGTTGCCGGTGAGACGGGAGAAGGGTTTCGGCATGAAGGTTGCCAGCATGCCATGCTGCTCGGCGGTGACCTTGGTCATCCAGCGGAAGAAGGTCTGGCGGTCGGCAGTCGTGAGCGCGTCGGCGTAGCGCCAGTTGATCTCGAACTGGCAGTTGCCGTCTTCATGGTCGTTGGCGGAGGGCTCCCAGCCGAGCTCCTGCATGTAGCTGATGAGGGTCGTCATCAGATCGAGGTTGCGGTGCAGCGTGAGCAGGTCGTAGCACGGTTTTTCCAGGACATCTAGATCGTCGTAGGGCACATAGCGCTCATCGGGGCCCTTCTTGAGCAGCATAAACTCGGGCTCGACGCCCACCTTGAAGCGATAGCCCATCTGGCTGGCGCGCTCCAGCTGGCGCTCAAGGATGGTGCGCGGGCAGTAGTCCCAGGGCTTGCCCTCCACCTCGATGTTGCCGGCCACCCACGCAGTGTCAGGGCGCCAGGGCAGGACGGTGATCGAGTTGAAGTCCGGCAGGCTGGCCATGTCGGGGCTGTGCGGGCCCTGGCCCATGTTGCCGGCAGCGAAACCGGCGAAGCCGGCGCCCTCTGAAGCCATGCCGTCGATGTGGGTGGTAGGCACGACCTTGGCCTTCGGCATGCCGTTCATCTCCACAAACGAGCACAGGAAGAACTTGAGGTCCTTCTCCCGTATCAACGACTTCACTGCCTTCAGCGTCATCGCGTCTCTCCTCTCATCATGCGTGCTGATCGATTGCCGCCACGCCACCTTTACGGATTGCTCTTCTCGCCCGTAGTGTCGCCTCGGCGTTGCCTTTCGGCGAGGGCTTGCGCCGCCGCGTCGTTGCGCTCCGTTTCGAATCTCATCTGCCAAACCGTGAAGGCCACCCACAATGCGACGCAGACGACAAAGAGGATCATCTCGGAGCCGACGAAGGGATAGAGCGGTCCCAGCTCCATCGGGTCGACGTTCCAGCTCGGTACCAATCCGGTCTGCATGTTATCCTCCCCTTGCGACGGCGAGTTCTGCCTGATGCAGCTCCTCGGTATCCGCTTGCAACTGAGCACTGATTTCGTGGTCCATGCCCGCGAGCTCGATGGCCTTCGGAATGCGAAGCAGGTCGAGCTTCTTGAGGACCCATCCGAGCAGGTAGCAGGGCGCGAAGCCGAGGCCGAAGAACATGATGATCGCTCCGATCGCTTGACCCCACGGGGTGATCGGGGCAAAAGAGGGGTCGCCCGAGCTGGGATAGCCCCACAGAACGAATCCGGCGATGACCACGCCGATGATTCCCGAATAGCCGTGCACGGCCACTGCCCCGACCGCGTCGTCGATCTTGAAGCGGCGCTCCACCCAGTGGTGCAGCTTGTAGATGCAGGCAACGCCGAACGCAGCGATCAGATGGGCCTGGAGGGGGTGATACAGGTCGTTGCCGGCGGAGGCGGTGATGATGCCGGCCAGTCCACCGCTGAAGGTCCAGTACGCATCCCCCTTGGAGAGGAAATAGCCGGCGATCAGGCCTCCGGCCAAGGACATCAGGAAGTTGAAGGTAATGGCGCTCAGCGTGGTCGGCGTCAGGTATATGGTGGTGGCCGAAAAGAAGACGCCACCGTCCGATAGGTCGACGTCGAAGATCGGCACGTTGCACGCCGCATAGAAGCCCCAGAAGCCTGTATAGATGAGAAACAGGCCGATGATGACCAGCCACGTGTTCTGTCGTGGAATGTCGCGGGGCGTGCCGTCAGGCCGGAAGCGGCCGATGCGGGGGCCGAGGTGGTAGAGGATGGCGAGGGCCGCACCTCCGCTGATGGCGTGCACCACGCCCGACGCATAGGCATCGTGGTAGCCCAGCACTTGCACCATCCAGCCGGCTGCTGACCACCCCCAGGAAGCGTCGAGGACCCAGAGCACGGAGCCCACCAGCACCGCGAAGATCCAGAACGCGCCCGAACGGATGCGCTCGATCACCGCGCCGGATATGATGGAACCAGTGGTCCAGGCGAAGACGACGAACGCCGCCCAGAAGACGCCGTTGAGTCGGGACCAGAGGATGGTGTCGTCGGTGCTCAGGCCCGCGCTCTGAGGCTCCCCGCCCATGTGAGTGCCCATCAGCTCGTTCCACGGCAGCGACCACGGGGCCGAAACGAGGCCGCCTGTGATGCCCGGCCCGTTCTGAAAGGCGAAGTAGATCCACCACCCGAAGAAGAAGAACGTGACCGTGATCAGCGGGATCAGCATGGCGTTCTTCATCAGGGTGTGGAGCGCATTCTTCCGCCGGGACACTCCCACCTCATAGAGACAGAATCCGACGTGGATGAGGAACATCAGGACGACGCAGACCCAGTAGTAGAACTCGGTGAAGAGGATCGACAAGGCGCTTAGCTCGTTATCCATGGACTTCGTCCTGTTGGTGGGTGGTCCCCCGAAGACCCGCAGCCAGTCGGCCCGTGCGGACTCGCGACAACGGCTTAGGGCGCACCCGAGGCCGCCCCGGCAGACCGCGGGTGGTCACGCTGGACCCTTCCAGCCCGGAAAGCCACCTAACACGCGATTGGTACCTGCGAGCGGTACGCCAGAGATCATCGAGGATTCCAGGCTCAGGGCCCGCAGGTCTTCCGGCTCCAGATCGTGCACGTCGGCCTTGCCGCAGGCCCGTGCCAGGATCTGAATCTCCGCCGTCATGGCCTGCAGGAAGTTGGCCACCCGCTCGGCACCTTCGTCGATGTCGAGCCGCTGCATGAGCTCGGGGTCCTGTGTGGTTATGCCGACCGGGCAGGCGCCGGTATGGCAGTGGTGGCAGTGGTAGGGCTCGGTCCCGAGGGCGTGGTAGTCCTCCGTATAGAGAGGCTTGTTGCAGTTCAGCGCGATCAAGGCGGCGGTGCCGATATAGACGGCGTCGGCGCCGAGGGCCATGGCCTTCGCGGCGTCGGCGCCGTGCCTGATTCCGCCGGCGATGACGATCTGCACCTCGCCGCTCGCGCCGATGTCCTCCAGCGCCGCCCGGGCCTCGCAGACCGCCGCCAAAGTAGGGATGCCGGTGTGCTCTTGACAGACTTCCGCCGACGCAGCGGTACCTCCCTCCATGCCGTCGACGACCACCACGTCGGCGCCCGCCTTCGCGGCCAGGCGGACGTCGTCGAACACCCGGGTGGCACCCATCTTGACGAAGATCGGCACGCGCCAATCGGTCGCTTCCCGCAACTCCTCGATCTTGACGATCATGTCGTCCGGCCCGAGGAAGTCGGGATGACGGGCAGGGCTGCGCTGGTCCACGCTGAGCGGCAGGTCGCGCTGTTCGGCAATGCTGTCGAGCACCTTGCTGCCGAGCAGCAGGCCCCCCGTCCCTGGCTTGGCGCCCTGGCCGATCGTCAGCTCGATACCATCGGCCTGGCGCAAGTGGTGAACATTGATGCCGTAGCGGGAGGGCAGCACCTCGTAGATCAGAGACTCACTGTGTTCTCGTTCGGCCAGCAGCATTCCGCCGTCGCCGGTCGTGTTCGACGAGCCGACCATGCGGGCGCCTTTGGCCAGTGCCACCTTCGCGTTGTAGGAGAGCGCCCCCCAGCTCATACCGGTGATCATGATCGGCACGTCCAGCTCGATTGGCTGGCTGGCGTAGCGCCCGCCCAAGACCGTCTTGGTGGTGCAGCGCTCGCGGTAACCCTCCAACGGAATGCGCGTCAGCGAGCCGGGGATGAAGGTCAGGTCGTCGAACGTGGCCCAGGTGCGTGGACGCAGGGTTCCGAAGCCGCGGATTCGATAGCGCCCCAGTTCCGACTTGACCTGAATGTCCTCGATGACGGCCGGGGTGTAGGTGCCGCTCTGCTGCACCAGCGGCTGGCTCAAGTGAGGAGGTTCGGGCATGGCGGCTTGCTCTCCCATGGTGCGATTACGAAGCAGGTTGTCGGAGACTGAAGAGGTACACAGCGCCACACCTTGGACGGTATGCGCTGACCATCCTACGCCCTACAGGGCCTCGCGCCACAGGGTGCGCTCGCTCTTGTTGAAGTTCCAGAGTTGACGGCCGGACACGACTTTCTTGAAGCGCTCGATTTCTTCAGGCGACTTGCGTGGGTGCTCGGGCAAGTGCTGAGCCAGGGTCTCCCTCAAGAAGTCCTGGTCCTCGCTCGTCGGCGCTTCGATGACGGCATCGTTGCCCAGCTCGGCGATCTTTCCGCCGACGAAGCACGTGGTCTCGTACATCGAGTCGGCGAACGCCTGGCCGGCATCGCCGCAGATGATCATCGTGCCGTCTTGGCCCATGAAGCCGGCCATATAGCCGCAGTTCCCCGCCACGACGATGAGACCACCCTTCATGGCCACCCCTAGGCGCGCTGCCGCATCGCCGTGGATCACCACGGTGCCGCCCCGGATCGAGGCCGCCGCGCCGTTGCCCGCGCTGCCGCCCACCACTACCGTGCCGCTCAGCATCGATTCCGCCAGCCCCCAGCCGGCGCTGCCCCGAACCTCGATGCTGGCACCGTCGATCATCCCACCGCAGTAGTAGCCCACGCTGCCGTCGAAGGTGATGCGGGCCTGGTTCAGGACGGCCACGGCCAGGTTGTGCCGGGCCGCAGGCTCGTGAACCAGCACATCGACCTCGCCCCGCTCCATCAGCCCCTTGATGGCCACGTTGATCTCGCGTGTGGTCTGTCCTGTGCAGTCTATCTCTGCCATACCCGGACCTCCTCTGCCTGCGCCTCGCCCACCTGATAAGAGCCCGAGAAGGCGTTGCGGATGGCGATCTCCTCGGTGGCTATCGCGACGAAGGTTCCCGTTTCGGTGAAGAGCAGCGGCTTGAGGGCAAAGCGGTCTTTGGCGAAACCGAGCGCGTCGGGCATGGCGGCCAGATAACAGAAGGAACCGTCCAGGTCCTCCATCGACGCCTCCATCGCCTCTGGGAGCGTCCTGCCCGCCTTCAAGTGCAGTCCCAGGTAGACACCGATGATTTCCGAGTCGTTCTCGGTGTAGAAGCGGACGCCCTGTTGCTCGTACCTGCGCCGCATCTTGTGGTAGTTGGTGATGTGGCCGTTATGAACGATCGCCAGATCGGGATAGCCGTGCGCCCAGAACGGCTGGGAATGGCTCAGATCGATCTTCGATTCCGTAGAGAGTCTCGTGTGGCCGATGCCGTGGCTGCCCTTGAACGCGGAGACGCCGTAGCTGGCCTCCAGCTCGCCGGGCGAACCAACCTGCTTGGCAATCTCCAACCGGCGCCCCAGGCTGACCACCTCGATCTCGTCATCGGTGGCTTCGATCAGGCGCTCCAACTGGCCTGGGTCGTCCCCGTCGGCGAGCACGAGTCGTAGGTAGGGTCCGGTGGTCACCGCCTCCCGAACCGTCCCCAGCGTCCCCGCCCGCTCGGTCACCTGCTCGCTCTTCTGCTCGTAGGGACCGCGGTCGCCCAGCTTAATCTTCAACACCAGCCTGTCGCTGTGCGCTGGGCCGTAGAGGGCTACTCCCGCCGAATCGGGGCCCCGGCAAGCGAGGGCGTCGAGCATCTCGAGGATGGTCCTGCCCAGCGGCGCCGATTCATCGTGCGATTTGTCCCAGAACCCGACGATACCACACATAGCTCAGAGGTCTCCTGGAAAGGTGCGGTTGGAGCCTTCCTCCCCGTCGCTCGGGAAACCCAGCCGCCCCAAGACAACGAGGCGTCCCCCCATTTGGGTGCGCTTTCGTTCACGCGGGTGCGGAACCCACGCACCGAAGTGGGAACGCCCATGAGGTATACTGGGCCGGAGGCACACGCGTCAAGCAACCCCGTAAGGAATGATCGGTCAGGCGCGAAGGCGCCCCCCCCCTGCCCTAGGCGAGCCCCAGTTGCTCACGATCTGCGCCTCCGCCCCCGCCTCGCGGCCGAAGGCCATCGCTCTTCGGAGGACCATCATGCTGAACTGAACGGGAGAGCGGGTGGTCATGCCGGGTGTGCCGCGAGCGGTGCGGCGGCCAGCAAGACAAACACAGCGAGTCGGCTGCCGCCAAGCGCGGCCTTCCCCGCCCTGGACGTACCGAAGGAGCCCCCCGCCTCTCGGGGGGCTCCTTCGAGTGTGGCTCGGTTGCGCTCAGAGGTGGGGGCGCACAACGCTCCGAAGTCGGATCAACCTCCTCCGTCGCTGACCAGCTTCCCCTTCGCTTCTCTCTCGGACACGAGCCGCTCGAAGCCCTCCTGATCCAAGTGCGTGACGGCGATCCAGGCATGCGACATCTCGTCCATCGTCCGGCTGCCCCGAGCGTACCACACCTCCGGATCCGGCGTGAGCGAGTGCTCGGGCGTGTTGTCGTACCACCCGGTGAGCACCACCACCGTGCCCGCAGGAAGCAGCGGCGCCGCATCGTCCTCGTAGATGTAGCTGTGGTGCCACCTCGCGTCGAAGCCAGTCACCATGTTGATCAGCTCCACCTCCCCGTCCGGGTAGATCGCCTGAATCGACATCGCATGCAGGTGCACGTGCCCGTGGGGCTGGAAGCTGTCGATCCGGACCGGATGGTCCCACCGATGAAAGCCCTGCGTCATTGCTGTCCCGTAGGGCGGCAGGTCGATGTCACCATCCAGGCGGTAGAGCTGCAGATCCTGCGCGAACTCCGCCTCGTGTCCCTCGGGGTGGAACCACAGGCCGAGCTCGACCTGGTCGCCCGGCACGTCGTAGCCCATCGGGTAGTAGTGGGCGTCCCACTCGATCATGTCGTCCGGCCTCAGCAGACGCCCCGCATCTGCAGGCACGATCTCGCCAACCTTGCCCATCGCGTATTCCGAGAGGTTGCCCAACCGCTCGTACTCGCCCTCCTCATTCAGCCGCAAGAGCCTCGGAATCGCGTGGTGCACGACCTGACGCCCCGCAGGGAAGGACGGCCGCGTCTCGACCGCCCGGACCAGCCGCTCCTCGGTCAGTCCCGTCGGCACCCTCGGACGCCACCACGTGTCGCCCCCCTCTCCCGCAACGTCGAACGGCTTCGACTTGATCACGTGATCGGGCGGACCCAAGATGTCCTCAAGCTGCCACAGCTGGCGGTCGGGCCACTCGATCGCCGGCGGTAGGTCCACCGGGTCACCCTCGAGCGCTCCCTGGTCGACCCACGCCACGATCGTCGCGATCTCCTCCTCGCTCAGCCTCCAGTCGTCCTTGATGTCCTGGATCCCCACTCCCATATCCAGGTGATACGGAGGCATCTGCCGCGCGGACACCTTCTGCTTGATCAGCGGCGCGAAGGGCCTCGCCGTCTCATAGCTGAGCAGCGAGAACGGCCCGACCGACCCCGGCCGGTGGCAGATCTGGCAGTTCTCCTGCACGATCGGCGCCACGTCCCTCGAGAACGTGACCGCCCCGTCGTGCTGCTCCTGCCCAGAAAGTGAGACGGCGGGCAGCGCCAACAAGGCCAGAAACAGCGTCACCGGCCAACGAACGGGAGCTGCCGCGCGTGCGGAACTGGTCCCCATGATACACCCCCTGCAAGAGAGACCGTCGCTCTTGCTTGCTCGCGAGCAAGATGAGCCATGGTACGCCACGGGGACAACGGATTCAAGGGGCGGGCGGATCCCTCGGCGACGCGAGCCGTCGTGCGGGCGGCCCCCATTCTGGCCTCCTGGTCGTTCGATCCGCGGGCGAGCTTCTCACCGCGGGCGAGCTCCTCAGCCTTCCCAACGCCCATCGATCCTTGTCCGCGACTGGGATCCACTCTACCATGTGCTCAGCTTGGTAAGCCTACGGGCTCGCCTATCGCTGATGTGCGTGAGCCAAGCGTCTCAATGAGGAGCGGATCTATGCCCGCGCCCGTATCCTCATCTTATCGTGTCCCGGATCAGGGCCTTTGCACAGGAGGTATTGGTCATGCCGCATCTGTCTCGATGGATTGCATCGGGTTTGCTTGTAGGCCTAGTGGGCATCGAAGCCTGCGCGACCGACGTCGGCGGGACCCCCGAGCTCCAGGACTGGACTTACTTTGGCGGTGACAAGGCGTTCACCCGGTACGCGCCTCTCGACCAGATCAATCGCAACAACGTCGCCGACGTCGAGGTCCTGTGGCGGCGCCCGGGCGTGGACGCCTCCTTCGTAGAAGCCTATCCCGATCTCGAGGTATCGGGGACCAGGCGGCTGGGGAACCTGAGATCCACGCCGATCCTCATCGATGGGGTCCTGTATGCGCCGAACGGAGTAGGCTTGGTGGAAGCCTTCGATCCGGGGACCGGCGAGACGCTCTGGCTCCAGGAGCCGTTTGCCCCGACCCTGGCCGAGGTTGCCGGAGCCAGCTCCAGGGGATTGGACTACTGGACCGACGCTACCGACCGGCGTCTGATCCTGGTCAAGGGCGGGTATCTGTACACGCTCGATCTGGAGACCGGCCGGACAGATCCCAACTTCGGAAAGGACGGGAGGGTGGACCTCGTTCGGCCCCCGGCCGAGCGGTTCACCTGGACCTCCGGCCCGATCGTAGTGGGAGATGTCGTGGTTGTAGCAGGCACGTTTGATGGGGCCGGCGACTCGGGGAATCGGTGGCGGGGAAGCCAGAGCGAGGATATACGGGGCTACGATGTGCGGAGCGGCCAGCTTCTTTGGACCTTCCACGTGGTGCCGCGAGAAGGCGATTTCGGCGTGGAGACCTGGGGAGACAAGTCCTGGGGGTACTCAGGTGACCTGGGCTCCTGGTGCTGCCTCAGCGCGGACGAAGAGCTCGGATACGTGTACGTGCCGCTGGGCGCCCCCACATCCGCCTACTACGGTGGCCATCGTCCCGGTGACAACCTCTTCTCCAACTCGCTCGTGGTCCTCGACGCCGAGACGGGCGAGCGCGTATGGCACTTCCAGATGGTCCACCACGACCTCTGGGAGTATGACACCGTCGGTCCTCCGACCCTTGGCGAGATCACCGTAGACGGGCAGCGTATTGACGCGGTAATGCAGCCGAGCAAGACCGGGTGGGTGTACGTCTTCGATCGAGTAACCGGCGAGCCGGTTTGGCCCATCGAGGAGCGGCCGGTGCCGCAGTCGACCGTGCCCGGCGAGTACACGTCACCGACGCAGCCGTTTCCGACCAAGCCGGCTCCGTTCGCCCGCCAGGGCCTGACAGTGGACGACCTGATTGATTTTCCGGAGCTGCGTGACCGCGCCCTGGCACTGGCTGACTCCTTCGTCATGGGCCCCATCTTCACGCCTCCTCCGCTCGCGACGGACAACCCCGAGGGCAAGCACGGCTTGCTCCAGGTGCCGGGCATCTGGGGCGCGGGGAACTGGAACAACGGGGCCTTCGACCCCGAGACGGGCTTCTATTACGCGGTCGCTCACACGCTGCCCAGGATCATCCGACTCACCAAGGGCGACGATCCCGAGTCGGAGATGGAGTATTGGGGAGACATGGACTGGAGCCTCGACGGAAGCGACGAGCCCGCCGTTGACGGAGTGCCGATCACGAAGCCGCCGTGGGGACGGCTCACCGCCATCGACATGAACACCGGGGAGCATGCCTGGATGGCCGCGACCGGCGATCCTTTGACTGACCATCCCGCTCTGGAGGGGCTGGACCTTCCCCCGCTCGGCATAAGCAGCCGTCCCGCGGCGCTGGTCACGAAGGCGCTCCTGTTCATCGGCGAAGGTGGCAACGTCTTCGGAGGGATCTATTCGAATATGTGGGGGAGGACGTTCCGCGCCTATGACAAGGCTACCGGAGACGTGATCTGGGAGATCGAGCTCGACGCGGGCACGACCGGCGCGCCGATGTCGTACATGCACGAGGGGAAGCAGCTCATCGTCGTCGCCATCGGAGGACCCGACCACGCGGCCGAATGGGTTGCACTCGGGCTTCCGTAAGGTCGGGATCCCCTCTAGGCGGCCGCGTGGCCGCCTAGAGGGCCAGACGATGGCCGGCGTGGCGCAAGAGGCGACGGTATGGAGAAGACGGATAGTCACCGGGTTCTCACTCTCTGCGCTTTCAGCCTCCTGGCGTGCCTCTTGTCGGGGGCGATCGCGGGCTGCGGTGGCGGGAGCAATATCAGGAACCCGTTCGAGGCCAGCGAGGAGCTCGTCCATATCCAGGTTCTCAACCGGAATTTCGCCGACGCCACTCTCCACGCGGTCGTGACGGGTGCACGCCGCCGTCTCGGGAGGGTGACCGGCCATGGCAACGCCACATTCAGGCTCGATTGGCCGTACAGCCGCTCCCTGCGGATCGAAATCGATCTGCTCGCTGGACGGACCTGCGTCACTCGGGAGCTCAACGTCGACCCCGGGGACGTGATCGAGCTCCAGATCGAGCCGAACCTCAGAGGCGACGCGGACTGCCAGCTTCGTCGAGCGTCGTGAGGCCCTTCTCGGCGATCGCCGGCAGTGTCGTCCTGGCCGTGCTCCTTGTCGCCGCGCGCGATGCGAACCGCCCTCGTCACGCCGCCGTGCCGGGCGTGTTTGCGTCGGTGTCAGACGCGGTGGATTCGGTGCGGGGGCAAGTCGTCAGGTCGGTGTGGGACGGGGTGTATACGGAAGAGCAGGCGGCGAGAGGCGAGGCCGTCTACGCCGCTGAGTGCCAACTCTGCCACCTCAGGAATCTCCAGGGAGACGGAGTCGCATCCGGCTTGGTCGACCGCGCGTTCACTGTCCGGTGGAACGGGCGGCATGTGGGTGAGCTGTATGGGATCACGCGGAGCACGATGCCTCAGGGAGCACCGGCGATCCTCAGCCCTCAGGAGTACGTCGACGTCATCGCCTTCTTGCTGAGAGCCAACGGGTACCCTGTCGGAGACGAGGAGCTGATCGCCGATCGGGCGGCGCTCGAGCGGGTGATGATCACCGAAGGCGGCCGCTGAGTCGATCCCGGCCAGACGGCTGACCGAGGGATCGCCTACCGAACGTCGAGCCCGGGGAGCAGGTGGATGTCGATCATGTCGCCGCTCATCTCGACCGTCTCCAGATACTTGTAGCTGTCGGCGTCATACACATCGATGGTGTGGCCTGCGGTATGGACGTAGAGCAGCTCCCCGTTGGTGCTCACCGCCAATCCCATCCGCGACCGCCCGGCGAACTCCTGGCGTTGGGCCACCCGCCGATTCTCGAGGTCGAAGGTCCAAAACTCGTACCTTCCGATCTCGTCGTAGAGCGCGTACGCCCTCTTGCCGCCCGGAGCGAGCCGGAACTCGCCGATGGGCTCTGAGGGCCCCACGGTGTAGAAATCGACCTCCTTGGCCGCTAGGTTCACGCGCGCGATCCCCATCATGCGTCGGTTGTTGATCGGATCGGTCACGCGGAAGAGCCCCGTGAAGAATCCCGCCTCGTCGTAGTAGTTGGCTGTGACGCTCCAGCGGACCCGGCCGAGGCCGGGCTCCACCGGACGCGACATCTCCCACCGATCAACCTCCTTGAAGCCATCGGTCTCCAGGACGACGATGTCGTCCGCGAAGAAGTAGAGGAGCTCGCCGTCTGGAGAAAACATGAGGTTCGCGCCGGAATAGTAGCCGTATCGCTCGTGGCCGTCCGGCCAGGGGATCGTGTCGGTGACCTCATGGGTCTCGAGGTCGTATCGCAGGATGAGGTTCGGACTCACCTCGAAGCGGTCAGGATACTTGATGGCCCTGGTGCCGACCACGATCGCGTACGCCTCGTCGGGATCGACCTCGACGAGTCCGATGCGGAAGTCGACGTTCTCCCAGTCGAGCGTGAAGGTCTCGATGGAGCGGCGCTCGCGAAGGTCGATGACGTCGACGAAGTGACCCGAGAGATCCGTGACGTAGAGCGTTTCGCGATCGTGCGACATCGTGAACCGGCCCGGAAGGCCGCTCGACGTCTGTATCCTGTCGACCGTCTCGAAGGTCGATTCCTCGATGACATGGATGAACCCGTCGTACGCCCCGAAATAGATCGTGCCGTTTCCTCCGGAGACGCCGGCGGTCGCACTCTGGGCCGCTAGCCCGGCCGGCCCCAGGAGGAGCGCTGCGCACAGGACCCAGCCCTTGGGCGGGGCCATACCGCATGGTCTGTTCATACTCGACCTTCCTGTCAATAACACTGGAGGCTCCAAGCGTCGGGCGACTCGCAACTCACCTCTTCGTCCTCCTCAACGTCCTCCTGCGAGCCGGCGGCCAGGATGGGGCGGCCGACACCGGCCCGAGCCGAATGGGCTCATCATCGGATATCCCCCCAGGGGTCCCATCGCATATAGAGGGGCACCGTGACGATCAGGTGTGCCCGAGCCCCCAGCGGTTGGTCGAAGGAAGCTCCGGGAGCGTATCTCGCCACGACCCACACGTCGCCCACGTTGTTGCGATTGCCGATCCGCTCCAGGTTGGGCCCATCGAGGTTCGGGGTGAACAGCCCGCCACTCCGGTCGATGCTGCCGACGAAGTCGATGTCGTCGTCGTGAAGCGTAGCCGAGTACTCTTCCAGGCTCCACGTGGCGTCGACCATACCGAGGTCCACATCGTCGGCGGTCCCGGTCGTGCCGTCCGGCCCGTCATGGTAGGCTCGCGCCTCGAACTGCATGTAGCCCTTCGGCATCACGGCGCCCCCCACGCGCGCCATCCCCCACGCAGGATTCACTCTTATCGAATGCAAGTCGTCGTATACGTAAACGGCCCCGGGCCTGCCGGCCTCTGCGACGAAGACGTCACGCGCGCCGATGGACGCGTCATCGTCCACGTCTACCGCGACCGTGATGGAACCGGAGGCGGCCCGCACGACACGCTCCACCGTGATCCCCGGTCCAAGGTCCACGGCATCGGTACTCAGCCCGGCAGGCAGGTTGGCACCGAAGATCGAGACCTCCTGTTCGTCGGCTCCGCTCCTCAGGGCACGCGGTTCCAAGCCCAAGACCGTGGGGTCGCCACGAACCCGCTCCAGACCGACATCCAGCCCGAATTCGTCGTAGTCGCCCCCGAACCACCGGCCCGAGATCTCCTGCCAGTCACGCTCGACCAACATGACCTCGCGCAGCGGATCGAGATCGTTGTCCAGTGTCGAAGAACCCCGCCACTGGTAACCCGTGTAGATCGTCGCTCTCCCCCGGCGCGTCACCGTCCGTCCGGAGCGGGCGTACGTGATGGTCGACTCGGTCGTGAACGCGTCATCCGTCCCTGGGACGGCTTCGATCACCATCTTGCCGAAGAGAGGACCGTGTCCGGTCTGCGTGGCCGTGATCGCCCACGTCCCGGCGATCCGCGCAGGCCTCATCGTGGCGGCCCATTCGGTCCACTCGGAGGTCTCGAGCGGGAAGACCTCGGAGAGGTGTTCGACGGCCTTCGCCATGGGATCCCAGGTATCCCTGGGTGCGCGGGCAGTACCCGGAGCCGGACCCATGTAGCGGAAAGCCTGGTAGTCCACCAGCGGGTAATAGGCGCGGTGCGTGGCCATGAGGAGGTTCCACTCCTCTTCGGTCCGTCGCTGAATGATGACGCGGCCCATGGAATGGCACGCGGAACAGACCTCGTTGGTGTCCTCGTCGGCCTCGTACCGCCAGTCGATCATGCGGCGCTCCACGTCGAACGTCCCCGGCCGGAGCTCCTCCGGAGCGAGGCCGTGCCGATTGGACAGATAGCGCACGATCTCTCGTGCTGCCGCGGGATCGACGTCCACGCCGCTCAGCGCGATCATGCGGCGGAGGGACGACTGCCAACCTTCCGGTGTCTTCCGAAGATACGAGAGTCGGCTCATGCGGCCCGAGTCGTCCCGCGTATGACAGGACGAGCAGTTCCGGATCACCGTCTGGTTGTGGATGGGGATGCCTGCGCCGTCCGGCCCCGCGGACGGCCCGCGCTGGGCCCCGACCGGCGGGGACAGGATTGTCGAGAAGACGAGCAGCGCCGTGAGAGCCGCGGCGAGTGTTCTTGGCAGTCCCTTCATGGGCGAGCAAACCTCATGAGCGCGGAAAGTGGGACGGAGCGCGCGGCCCGATCGATGGCGCGACGGCATCCCGTCGATGCTCGAGAACCATAGCCGAGCTACCGCGACTTGGCGAGCCGGCAGACCACGCCAAACGACTCACCCGTGGTTGCGACCCTAGCGGGGCTCGCGAGTGCGTTGTCGGAAGACATCATTGTTACCGGGCTGCCGCCTACGCCTCCCTCAAGTCCGAGGGCAGGATCGGCAGCTTTCTGATCCGTCGGCCGGTAAGGGCAAAGACGGCGTTTGCCACGGCGGGCCCGACCGACGGCACTCCGGGCTCGCCGATTCCGCCCGGGGCTTCGTCGCTCGCTACGATGTGAACGTCGACCAGCGGCATCTCGTCGATCCGCAGCATTGGATAGTCGTGGAAGTTGCTCTGCTCCACTCGGCCCCCTTGTACCGTGATCTCCCCCTTGAGGGCGGCCGTCAGGGCGAACACGATGCCACTCTCCATCTGGGCCTCGACGGTGTCGGGGTTGACCACGGTCCCGCAGTCGACCACGCACCACATCCGAGGTACGCGAAGGCTGCCATCCGAGGCGACGGAGACCTCGGCCACGTGGGCCACGTAGGTCCCGAACGAGAAGCGGGCTGCGATGCCCCGCGCCCGACCCGCCGGTACCGGGGCTCCCCAGCTCGCGCGGTCGGCGACCAGCTCGATCACGTTCCGCAGGCGCCCCATGTCGACGTCTTCCGCCCGCGAGAACGGCTCCCTCCGGGGCTCGCCGATCAACTCGAGACGGAACGCCACGGGATCGCTCCCCGTCGCATCGGCGATCTCGTCGATGAAGCACTCCGTCGCGAACGCATTGAACGACTGCTCCACCGCCCGCCACCACCCGCGCGGTACCAGGGGGCTCGTCGGGCTGTACTCAACACGAAAGTTGGGGACGGCAAAGCACGGGAAGTCCTGCGCCCTGACCTCGTCGGCGGCGGCCCACGGGACATCCGGGCCCATGAAAAACGTGCTGATGGAGGTGGTCACGAATCGTTGGTGCCAAGCGATCAAGCGGTCCTGAGCGTCGAGTCCCGCCCTCATCCGGTGATAGCTCGCTTGCCGGTAGTAGTCGTGCTGGATGTCGTCCTCCCGAGTCCAGGCCACCTTCACGGGAGCGGCGGCGGCCCTCGAGAGCATGGCCGCGACCGCGGCGTACTCCTGGGCCAGGCGGCGTCCGAATCCCCCACCGAGATAGGTCACGTGGACCTGCACCCGCTCGATGGGAAGTCCGAGCACCTGCGCAGCGGCTGCGGCCGCTGCCTCGGGAATCTGCGTCGGTGCCCAGAGTTCGCAGGCGTCGGCGGTCACATCGGCCGTGCAGTTGACCGGCTCCATCTGGGCGTGTGCTTGGAAGGGAAGCTCATAGACCGCATCCAGAGTCCGGGCGGCCCTCGCGAGAGCCTCGTCCACGTTGCCGTCGTCCCTCTGGATTTCGCCCGGACTCGCAGCGACCGACTCCATCTCGGCCCGCACACTCTCTGTGCTCAGATCTGCACCGGGCCCCTCGACCCAAGTGACTTCCAACGCCCGACGGCCGGTGAGGGCGGCCCAAGTGGATTCCGCAATCACGGCCACCCCGGCCGGCGTGTAGTTCTCGTGTCCCTCTCCCCCCATGTCGTTGCCGAAGGGGTAGGGAACCGCGGTCCGTTGGAGGCGAACCACGTCACGCACGCCCGGAACTGCACGGGCTTGCTCGTCGTCAACAGATTCGACGTCACCCCCGAACACCGGACACCATGCCACAACCGCATACAGCATCCCGGGCACCTTGACGTCCAGTCCGAAAACGGCGCTACCATCCACCTTTCGCGGTGTGTCGACCCGGGGCACCGAGGTACCGATCAGATTGAACGCCTCCCGGCTCTTGAGCGGCACGTCCTCGGGCACGGGTAACTCCGAAGCCGCAGCCGTGAGCTCACCGAATGCAAGCCGTCGCCCGCTGGGTCCGTGGCTCACCTCGCCACGCTCGGTGCGGCACGTCGCGGGCGCCACACCCCATTGCGCCGCTGCCGCCGAGATCAGCATCTCCCTGGCCGTTGCGCCCGCCCGCCGCAGGGGCTCCCACGAGGTTCGAACGCTGAGACTGGAGCCGGTCGTCTGGTCGCCGAAGCGAGGGTCGTAGTCGGCCTGCCGAACAACCACATCCTCCCAGTTCGCATCCAGCTCGTCCGCAACAATCATCGACAGAGCGGTCTTGACGCCCTGCCCCATCTCCGATTTCGCGGTCCAGATCGTCACGCCGCCAGCCGGTTCGATTGCGAGAAACGCGTTGGGCTGATACACGACCTGCGACGGCCTTGTCAGCGAGCAGCCGAGGACCAGCCCGGCACCTGCCGCGCCCGTCGTGCCCAGGAACTCACGACGCGACATCTTGTTGACTCTGGTCATCGGTCACCCCCCTGATCCTGAGCGCCGCCAGGCTCTCCGTTGGCCGCACGATGAACGGCGGCGCGCATGCGTTGGTAGGTTCCGCATCTGCAGATGTGTCCCCCGAGCGCTTCGTCGATGTCGGTGTCGGTCGGCTGAGGGTTGGTGGCGAGCAGAGCCACCGTCGTCATGATCGCGCCTGGCTGGCAGTAGCCGCACTGCGGAACTTCTTCGGCAATCCAGGCACGCTGTACCGGGTGCAGGCCGTCCTGGGCCAGGCCCTCGATAGTGGTGACGCGACGATCTCCGACGGACGACACCGCCGTAACGCACGAACGCACCGGGCTGCCGTCCAGGTGGACCGTGCAGGCCCCACACAAGGAGACACCGCAACCAAACTTGGTGCCGGTCAGGTCGAGAACATCCCGCAGCACCCACAGAAGGGGCGCGTCGGGAGCTACGTCGACGGTACGTTCCTCACCGTTGACCGAAAGCGTGATAAGCGCCATGCGTGATACCTCCCTCCTTGCGGCGCGGAACCTGTCAACAAGAGTGAGACACCCGGGGTCATAAATTAGTGAGCGGGCTGCGGTGTCGGAGCCGCAGCTGGTGGATTGATCCAGACCTCCGTTGGGAGAGGCTGGGGCGTGGGGATCCCCTGCACGAAGCGTTCAGGGTGTTGGGACCACGCCTGCTGGAGAGTGCGCTCACGCTGGGCGAGCACGTCACGGGCTCGGTCGTGATGGACATCAGCCGGGGTGAGCATCGCGATTCCGCCGTGGCGATGCTCATGGTTGTACCAAGGGAAGAAGGATCGGCAGAAGTCGATCGCCGCGCCGATGTCGGCGAAGCGTCCGGGGAAGTTGGGGTAGTATTTGACGGTCTTGAAGTGCGCCTCCGAGAAGGGGTTGTCGTCGCTGACCCGGGGACGGCCGAGCGAGCGGGTGATCCCGAGGTCGGCGAGCAGCTGGGCCGTGCACTTGCTGGTCATCGGGGCCCCGCGGTCGGAGTGCAGGGTCAGCGTCTCGGGCTGGACATCCTGCTTGAGGCAGCTCTCCTGGATGAGCCGGCTGGCGAGCGCGGAGTTCTCGCGGTCGGCGACCATCCATCCGACCACGTAGCGGCTGAAGATGTCGATGAGGACGTAGAGGTAGAAGTACGACCACTTCTCGGGTCCGAGAAGCCGGGTGATGTCCCACGACCAGGTCTGGTTCGGTGCCGTGGCCACGAGCTGGGGCTTCGTGTAGGGGGGATGCGTGAGCTGACTGCGCCGCTCACGCACGGGGTGATCCTCTTGGAGGATCCTGTACATCGTGCGTTCTGAGCAGAGGTACTCGCCCTCGTCGAGGAGGGTGGCCACAACCTCTGCGGGAGATCGGTCGACGAAGCGCGGGCAAGCGAGGGTCTCACGCACCTTCTCGCGCTCGGATTCATCAAGTGCCCGGGCGGGGCGCTGCCTGGGCTGCTGGTGCCCGGTCGTGGGCTTACGGCGCCGGTAGAACGTGGCACGCGCCACACCCAGTGCTCGGCACGCCGGCGCGGCGCCGACCTCCCGAGCCAGGGAGGCAGCGGCCATCAGGAGTTCTTTCCGCTGTCGAAGCTCAACCCCAGCAGCCCGGCAACTTTTCCCTGGACTTCCAGGATCGTTTCCGCCGTGGCAAGCTGCTTCTCGAGCCGGGCCACTTCGGCCTCGAGCTCATCCACCCTCTTCTGGAGGGAATTGCGGCGGGCCGGCTTGCGGCCCCGCCGCTTCGGCGTCAGGCCCTTCAGAGAGCCCTCGCGCCGTGCCTTTCGCCATGCCGTGAGATGAGAGCTGTACAGACCCTCCCGACGCACGATCCGCCCAACCTCGCCGGGCTCCGAGCACCGGTCGGTCTCTTCCAGGATCCTGAGCTTGTACTCCGCGGTGAACTGCCGGCGGGTCGGCTTGGCCACAACCTCCGGATCCCGTGCCCGATTCCGCTCGGCGACTTGGGCCCTGGCGGCCTCGTCGCTACGCTCCTCGCCCCCCAGGGCCCAAGCGCCCACACCCATACCAATCATCGTATCTCTCCCCTCTACCATCGCCATCCACCTCCGCCCCCTTCAGTAATCCCAAAGGTACCAGGTGTCTCACTGATATTGGCAGAGAGGGGCGGGCGTCCTGCACGCCTACGCCACGTACACGGTTTTTATGTTGACGAACTCGCGGATTCCATAATGGGAAAGCTCACGCCCGTATCCACTCTGCTTCACTCCACCGAAGGGAAGCCGGGGATCCGACTTGACGAAGGCGTTTACGAAGCACAGCCCGGCCTCGATCCGCCTCGATGCGATCCGCTCACCGCGCTCCACGTCGCGTGTGAAGACGGCTCCGCCGAGCCCGAATATCGAATCGTTCGCTACCTCGATGGCCTCCTCCTCATCGCGAACCGTGATGATCGACGCCACCGGGCCGAAGAGCTCGTCGTGGTACGCAGGCATCCCCTTCGCAACGTCGGCCAGAACGGTGGGCGGATAGTAGGCCCCGGGGCCTTCGGGAATGAAGCCCCCCAGTAGCAGTCGTGCGCCTTGTGCCACACTCTTCCGCACCTGCTCGTGCAACTCGTCGCGCAGGTCGTGGCGCGCTAGAGGGCCGATGTCGGAGTCCTCCGCCACTGGGTCACCCATTCGGACGGATCCCATCCGGTCGAGGAAGCGACTCGTGAACTCCTCGAAGACGGGCTCGACCACCAAGAAACGCTTGGCAGCCACGCAGCTCTGCCCGGCGTTGGTCAGCCGGCTGGCCACGCACGTCTCGACGGCCCGATGCAGATCGGCATCCTCCAAGACGACGTAGGCGTCGCTGCCGCCTAGCTCAAGAACGGTCTTCTTGAGAGCGGCTCCGGCTTGAGCCGCCACCGCCCGGCCAGCGGCGGTGCTCCCCGTGAGCGTCACCGCGGCAATCCGCGGATCGCGGATTACGTCCCCCGTCATCGACGTTTCCATCAAGAGAGTCCCGAAGACCTGGCCGGGAAAGCCCGCCTGCCGAAACACCTCCTCGATCGCAAGCGCACAGCCCGGAACGTTCGATGCGTGTTTGAGAAGCACCGCATTGCCGGCCATCAAGGCCGGCGCCGCGAAACGAAAGACCTGCCAGAAGGGGAAGTTCCAGGGCATGACCGCCAGTACGATGCCCAGCGGATTGAAGACGACAAAGCTCCGGCTCGCGTCCGTGTCCACCCGCTCGGGGGCGAGGAATCCCTCGGCGTGGTCGGCGTAGTACTCGCATCCCCAGGCGCACTTCTCGATCTCGGCCCGACCCTCTCGGACGACCTTGCCCATTTCCGCGGCCATCAGGCGGGCGAACTCGTCGGAGCGATCTCGCAGGATGGCGGCGGCCTTCCGAAGCAGGGCTCGTTGATCGGAGAACGCTGTCTCTCTCCACATCTGGTAGGCGGCCTCGGAGGCGGAAAGGCGGTCGAACACCTGCTCCCTCGGGAGCGTGTCGTACGTCGCCAGACTCGCTCCGGTCGCGGGGTTTACGCTCTCTAGCATCGTTCGTCGATCTCCTGAGCCGTGGCCACCCTTCCGCTCCAAGGCCGCAAGATGCCTGGGCCTGGGCTCCCAGGGCTGAAGACCACGTGGTTGCTGCCAGCTAGCCGCATCGGGGCCACTCCGGATAAGCCACAGGGCCGCCAGGGCGTCTCGCTGGAGGTGAGGGGGTCATTGGACTCTCCTGGGCCGGGCCGTGCAAGCCGGAGGGACCCGGAAGAGGGGCCGCCACGCTCCGGCGAAGAGAAGATCTGGAGATTCTGTCCGTACCGCCAGACCCCGCAAGCCGCGACTGCGACGGACGCGCGCCTACGCTCCGTGGGCTCGTCTTTCTTGCGTCCGGCTGGCCCGCGCCGTGCCCGCCCCAAGACTCGGCGCTCGCCGGTGACTCCCCGCCCCGCCCCCGCGAACTGCTAGCGGCTTGCGCGCGTCAGAATGCCCTGGAGACGTTCGTGGGCCTGAGCGACCCGGTCCCTGAGCATCTCGCGCTGGCGTTCCCAGTGAGCCAAGAGGAGTTCTCTGGTCTCCCAGGGCTCCAGATCCTCTTCGGGATCGATCGGCGTGTCCATCATCTCCCGGAGCTCCCCCTGGTAACGCGCGACCAGCTCCGGCACCACATTCACGTACCAGGTGGGACGGCCGTCCACCACGACATAGACGGGCGCGCTGTGGGCCACGGTCATGCCTTGGCGGCTCTCCTGGGCACCGTAGGCCCGGACGGCGAGCCATGCGCTCTCGCCTACCGTGATCTGGGTCCGCAGCGTGACCCCCTCGCCCGTGGGGGCCAGCTCCGTGGCCACTACTTCGCCCGACACGACGAGTTCGATACGGTCCAGCCGGTCGATGTCGGGATTCAGTCGCGCTTCAGCGACCACCTCAACGCGGCTGCCCGCCTCCACTTCCAACTCTTCGCCCATCGAACGGTCGCCGACGCTGAGTTCCAGGAAGGGTCCGCTCGTCACGTACGTCCTTCCCGCCTCAAACCCTTCGAACCATGCCTCCGGCGTGGCGGAACCGTCGATCTTCACGTACTGTCGGACGGTACCCGGCAGGTCCAGGTAGGGATAGTCGGACCCGGCCGCCGGAGTGAGCCGGAATCCCAGGTTCAGAAAGTCATACCAGATCTCGGTGTTGAGCCGACCGTATTGCAGGACTTCAAGGAAATCCACCAAGCCGAAGGGAACGTCGAGCGCCAGCCCGCGTCGGGGGTTGAACCAGGGCGCGAGATGGGCGTACCCCGAAACACCGCTCTGTCTCTGGGACTCCTCGAAGACCTCGTGGTAGAGGAAGTACGACGATGGTGGCGGATGGATTGGCCGATCGAGGTTGAAGTGCATCGTGTGCCCCCGATGCCCCGTCCGAGGATCCTCCTGGCCCGACACGACGACGTACCCGTCTTCCTCGTAGCGGCCCGCTTCGCCGAAGGCCGGCTGGGCAAAGTGGACGCCGGCGATATTGCCCATCTGGAGAACGTTCGCGACGTGCACGTCCTCCGCGGCCACCTGAATCTGGACCGCGGCCTCGTCGACGCTGTCGCGCGGAAGGTGAATGTGGGCGTCGCCCGAGATCCATCCTTGGGAGGGGAGGTCCGCGTATCGCTCAAGCGCAACGGCCGCGAGCACACGGCCTCCCGCAGGAACCTCCACCGTGGCGCGATGGGCCCGGTATTCGGGCCCGCGCGTCACCACCACCTCGTACGTTCCCGCGGGCACCTGCGCTTCGTAGCTACCGTCGACGTAGAAGACCTGTCGGCTCTCCGAGGGCCACGAATCCCGGCGGCTCACCCAGAGCCTCCTCACGTGATCGGCGAACCGATGGACCATGACGGCGGACGTGGAGGGAAGGGGCAGTCGACCCGTGGCGTCGTACAGACCCGCCCGCGCGGGGATCGGCTGTGCAGTGGCGGCGTCAGTCACCTCGAGGCGCACGAGGCCGGGGGACGGCCGTGCAGGCGTTGTGCCGCTACGCCGTATTTTGACGTCACAGACCACCGCCTCGCCGCGGGAATTCCCCAGCGCGATGTCTACGCCGCGAGCTCCTTGTCCTGCGAGGCGAGCTCGGTCGAGAGTCATGGTCGCTGTCCGGAACGGAGCCCCTGATTCGGGCTCGAGCCGAGTGGACCCCCTCCCCTCTCCGCCGCTCTGGTCCCACGCGACCCGGATCTCACTCATTGTCGTCCGTTCCGGCACATAGGTGATCGCGAGTTCCGCGGGCTCGTCGATGTCGAACGCGTAGCCATCGTCGATGTCGAGACCGACGACGCCGACCCACATGCACGAGCGTCCTCCCACGGTGAGGGTGTCCCCAATGTTGGGCGCAACGTCGGATCGCGTGAGGCCGAGCTCGGAGCTGTAAAGACCGAAGACGTTCGGTATGAGATCCGCTGTCCACGGGATCCGCCTCACGAATCGGGCCTCGTCGGCGTGGGGCCGAGCCACCGGCAGGTGAGGAGCGGCGGCATAGCCCGCGCCGATCAGTAGAAGCACGATTGCGAGCGACCCGTTTGATCGGTAATTGTATACTTGACGCACAAGCCCCGCCCTGTTATTTTGATTGCATGGACGATGCATCGCGGTTCTTTGGGTCTTCGAGCACACGGTCTACTTGCTTCATAATCCGTTTGCCAAAGACGACATCCATGATCTCGCGGTCTGTCCGTTCCCCGATGTTTCGGGGGACCGTCCTCTTACGCCGTCGCTTCTTTCCGGGGGTCTGAGCCATGACTTCTATCAACCTTGTTTCATTGATTGACAAGTACGATAACGAGCAGAAGTGCCGAGACGCGTTGGAGCGGATTCGCTGGCCGTCTGGGGTGGCCTGTGTGCGGTGCGGAGATACCGACGTTGATGAAGTGGAGAACCGCGATCAGTGGCGTTGCTCTTCGTGTGACTATCGGTTCAGCGTGACGGCCGGGACGATCATGCACCGCTCCCATCTTCCGCTCCGCAAATGGTTCCTCGCCATCTACCTCATGTGCGAGTCGAAGAAGGGCATGAGCGCCCATCAGCTTCACCGCACCCTCGGCGTCACCTACAAAACGGCTTGGTTCCTCTGCCACCGCATCCGCGAGGCGATGGGCAACGACCCCTTCAGCGGCCCCACGTTGGTCGGTGTCATCGAAGTGGACGAGACGATGGTGGGCGGCAAAAGCCAGGGCGGGAACTGGCGCGACAACAAGCACTGGGTCGCCGGGGCAATCGAGCGCGGTGGCCGCGTTCGCATCCAGCGCATCCCCAACATCAAGAGGAAAACTCTCCACGAGTTCATCCAGCGTACCGTAAAGGATGAGGCGGAAGCGATCTACACCGACGACCTCAAGAGCTATATCGGGATCGGCGACGAGGACACGCGCCACGAAACCGTCAACCACTCTGCCGAGGAATGGGTCATCGGCGACGTACACACCAACAGCATCGAAGGAGTCTGGAGCCTCTTCAAGCGCTCCATTGTCGGCACCTTCCACAAGATGAGCGCCAAGCACATGGACCGCTATCTGGAAGAGCTGGAATGGCGGTTCAACAACCGCGGCAACCCCTCGATCTTCCGCGACACGCTCCGCAGGATCATGGACACGAACCCGCTCGCATACCGGGATCTGGTCGCCTAGATTCAAGACAAGAGAAAGCTCTCGGCGGAGGGGAATCCGCCGAGAGCCAACCTCACCACTCGAGCGACGAAGGGAGCTTGATCCCGAAGGAGGTGAGGCCCTATGAAAACCAACCCAATTCAGAAGGAATTGGATCGGTACACAACAACCCTGTAGCTCCAGGGTAACCGCTTGAAGAGTTGGCTCGCAAGAGTCACGGTTACCCTGGCCGATGTCGCAACGTCCAGTACCTTCGTCGCTCGGGTGGCCCTCGTCCCGTTTGCCTGTATGGACCCAAACTCCCTGAAGCTCGCCTAAGCTGTCTTGCGCCGTGCGCCGTCGGGATATACCGTTGGCGCTTGGCACAGCACGCAGGTACCCGAGTCGGGTTACCTGCTGAATACAACAACCGATCCATGAGGCAGGGGTAGCTCCCCGGCCTCCGGCGAATAGGCAGGGCCTTTCCGCTTTCCTGCGTGTTGGTGCCAATGGCCCGGCACCCTCACGCGGAGACCTCTCATGACTCGCGCCGTCTTCCTTCTCGTCCTTCTCCTGCCCATCACGGGTTGCGACAAACTCCCCTTCGCGTCGGAGCCTCCCACTCTCACCGGCACTTGGTCGGGGACATCCACAGGCGGTGGCAACTCCGCCCTTTGGACGCTTCATATCACCGACACCAACGGCGAGCTCACCGGCAACTACTCGACCAACAATCCGGCACTCGGCTCGACTTCTCTCACCGGCAGCCTGAACGGCAAGTACTCCCATCCCACCGTCGACGTGTATTTCGAGATCGTCATTCCACCAGACGTTGTACAATGCGAGTACAAAGGCAGCGCAAGCAGTGATCCTGGATCCTGCATGAGGGGAGTAGTATAGGGAAGAAAAACACCGTCTAAGGCCTTAGGTTGAGGGTACTTCGTCCAAGAAGATTCCTCGCCACAAAAGGCACCCAGACGGTGCGCAACCATCGTATCTGTTCTCGGCCCCATGTACAAGGTGAGAGCTCCCCGCTACGGATTCGTCACAGCGCCCGGAATCTGACCGATGGAGGCGGGCTGATTCTGGTCCGGTATCTGTGGGACGGCATGGGCCTGGGCTCCTGGATCGACCGTCAGAGCGAAGGGCTTGCCGGCTTCTTCCGTCCCAGCCTGATGGTCGAGGTGTGGGTCGTCCTGCTGCTCTACGGTGGGCGCGTGCTCGACGATTTGCCGCTCCTGGACCGGCGCGGCATTCGACGCCTGTTCGGCTGGACTCGCCTGCCCGATCCCACCACGTTCGGACGCTGGTTGCGCCGCGCAGGTGAGCCGCTCGTGCCCCTCCTCGACGAACTCCTGTGGCACGTCGTGTGCCGGCGCTGGAGACTGGGGGGCGTGCCCCGGGCGCTGACCCTGATCCTCGACTCCACCGTCAGCGTACGCTACGGACTGAAGCAGGCGGGCGCCGAGCGGGGCTACAACCCACACAAGCCCGGCCGGCCGTCGCACCATCCGCTTCTGGCCTTCGTTCAGGAGACGGGAGACTGTATGGGCATCCGTTGGCGCCCGGGCAACGCCCCCACCGCTGCGGGGGCCGAGGCGTGGATCGCCGACTTGGTGGGGCGCCTGCGCTCCGTGGGGGTCGAGACCATCACCGTGCGTCTCGACAAGGGCTTCTTCAGCCGATCCATGGTACGGACCCTCGATGACCTCGATGTCCGTTTCCTGCTCAAGCTCCCTGCCCACCGCTGGCTTGCCGACCACCACCAGCCCTGGCGTCGCTCTCGCAAGGGTGAGCACATCTTCCCCGGTCATGAGCTCTGGACCACCTCCGGCTGTCTGTGGGGCGTCCGTCTTCTCTCGCTCCAGACACGGCGTCCGCTCCAAGGCCCAGACACCCTCACGCTCGACACCTACGAAGTCCCCCTGAGCGCTCACGTGCTCACCAACATCGAAGGCATCCACGCCCTCACCGCCTGGCGCCGCTACAACCACGGTGCGGTCGTCGAACAGAGGATCAAGGAACTCGGCCAGCTCGGAGCAGGGGCCACCGCCATCGATCACCTCGACGGCAATGCACTCCTGTGGGCTCTCGGAGCCATCGCCTACCAGCTCCTGCACACACTCAGGACCACCGCCCTCTCTGGAGCTTGGCGCACAGCTCAACCCAACCGCCTCCGGCTCTGGCTCCTCCGCTTGCCCGCCAAGCTCACCCGCCACAGCCGCAAGCTCTACGTCCAGTTGCTCCGTGACGATCCCGCCAGACCCCATATCCTGCTCGCTCTCAGACGCCTCGCTTCCGGACTCCCGCCTCCTCTCCCAGCCTGACGACTCCCGCCCCCCCCTCCTCTAGGCCCTCTCCCCTCCAGTCGTCCTCCCCGTCTGTCCAACACCGCCCTGCCCACTCAATACCACAGATCCGAGCCGCCTCTTTTCCCTCCGGCAGCCCCCCATATCCCCGCCAACTTCCCCTCCGGTCCCATCCACACCCACAAGTCCCCTATTTCACCTCTCCCTGCAGGATCCGGGGTGATGTCACGACCATCTCCGGCACCTTCTACTGTTTCTGGTACGGGGAGCCGGTTACTGGGGGCGTGGTGACGCTGAATCGGACGTAGCCCTCGCGATCCGGCACCATACCGAAAAATTCTAGCCCTCATAGTCCTCTACGGTAATCTTCTTGCCGATCCACCAAGCAAGCGTCTGTGCCCCATATTCGCGACCATCTTCACCCTCACGTACGGCGTCAGGGTACTCTATCCTGAAATCCCCCAGATGCATCGACGCCATTTCGGAGGCTCGCGCCTTCTTGTATTGCTGAATATCACGCCATTCAGGCTTCAGCAGATCATCGGACCAACTCGGAGGCGGATTCACCAGTGTTGAGCGACGCACCATCTCGAAGGCCTCTTTCCCACTTATCCATGTGGTTGAGATGGGATATGGTGGGGGAGGAGACTCGTCCCCCGGGTTCTCTGGACGCGAGACCGTGACCCGTCTAATGATCTCTGGGCTGTAGAGCAATACGATGCCGACCATCCCCGTGATAGCCACACCAGCCCACAGAACATCGCCGGGCACCGCGAATCGTTCTTCAATGAACAGCCCGACTGCCCCGATGACCACTTCCATCAGCACGACCGCCCCGATCTTCCGCATCGCTCCATGCTACGATCTCATTGTCCTTGCGTCAAGTATACAATTACCGTTTGATCTCACGATGCACCTCACCGCTGCTTGGCCTTCCTCAGAGAACCTCGCGCCATGTCTTCGGTCGTAGCGCACACCGCGAAGGGGGCTGGGCCATGGACCCACAGATCGCGCTCGTTGCTGGGGCGAACCAGGAGCGAGGGTCGGGCGGGCCATCCGGTCCCACGACCCGTCGCTCGCCACCGCCGACACCGGATCTTCCAGAGGCTCCCGACCGAGGGGCTCCCCACCCCACCCAGACCCGAGCCTCCACGATTCCCTCAAGGAACGCGGCAACACAGCGGAGTGTATCGAGACAACGTAGTGTAGGTTCATGTTTGGGGCCAAGCTGCCCCGACCTCCGAGGGGAAGACAGGATGCCGCACGCACGCGCCGTGCCGCGCAGCTCAACCCTCATTGCGCCCCTGCTCTTCATCGTGGCGGCGGCTACGCCAGGCCTCTCCGGGCAGGATCATGGCTCGGTCGCGGGGACGGTGCTGGACCAAGCGAGCGGCGAGCCGCTGCAGGGGGTGAGCGTCTGGATCGACGGTGGAGCGTCGGCGATCGTGACCGACGCCCTGGGAGGCTTCGACTTCCCGAGCGTTCCGGCCGGGAGCGTGGTGATGAGGCTCGAGCGACCCGGCTACGCGGCCGTGGTCGAGGCAATCTCGATCACGGCGGGCGAAGCGGCTCTCCTGCAAATCGAGCTCTTCCCGCTGGCGTTCCTCCTCGGCGAGCTGCGAGTGACGGCGGAGGGTGACGAGGCGGCCGCACGAGCCAGGGGCCACACGGAAGGAGAGATCGACGCGAGGGGGCGCACCGAAGCCTCCACGGCGCTCGACCTCTTGAGCAACAGGATCCCGGGGCTGCGCATCACACGCGGCGGTGAGGTGGGGTCACCGGCCACAGTCCGCCTCCGTGGCGAGAGCTCTGCCACACAGAACAACGCACCCGTAGTCTATCTGGACGGCGTACGCATGGGGGACAACCTCGACCATGCCTTCCAGATGCTGCAGGATATTCCGGCGGCGGACGTGCGGCGAATCCGCGTGCTCCGAGGCCCCGCCGCCTCGGCCCAGTACCTCGAGGCCGCGAATGGGATCATCCTGATCGAACTGCGAAGTCCGAATCCGGGATGAGGCTCAGGACCAGCGAGCGGTCACCCCGCTGGTCGCCCCCCGCTCTTCCAGCCCAACGACGCGCGGCTCGGTCGATGGAGGACGGTAACCCGGGCCAGTCGAAGCTGGACGGCCCGCCTCGACGGACCGAGACCCGCGTCTACGAAGACCGAGGTGCCGGGCTCCTTCTCCCGACACGACACGCCGCGAGCACCGGAAGGCGGGGCGTCCTTCTCGGGGTCCGCCCTCCTCCCAGGTGCCCGCCGCCGAGACGGTGGGGCGGAGGGAACCCTCGGGCGGGCCCAGGCTCAGTGGACGGAACTGGCTCTTGCGAGCGCGGTTCGAGAGCAGCGGACGCCGACCGGCCCATCTGCGGAACCCGGTCGGCCGGCGACAAGCGCCAGCCGCGAGCCGCACGTCCTCGAAAAAGGGAGAGGCGCCCCCGTCGACATCGGCAGGGACGCCTTCTTCCCCCCTTCTCCTTCGCGGCGCCGGACTAGAAGCCCGGGACCGAACCGCCTGAGCAGCTAGTTGAGGTTCGGGTTCTGGTCGACCTCATCATCAATGATCGGCATGCAGAGGACCCGGTTCGAGAGGTCCGGACCACCAAACGGGGTGATCCCCAGCTCGAGCGGGTGCAGCTCGCCGGGCGTGTTGTCTTCCGTCCAGCGGCGGACGTCCGCCATGCGCCGGCCCTCCAGCCAGAGCTCGATGCCCCTCTCCCTCATGTAGAGCGTCCAAGCCTCGTCCATGTTGGTGGGTGCCACCGGATCCACTCCCGCCCGCTCCCGAAGGCCGTTGACCAGTGCCATCGCCCCGGCCATGTCCCCGGTCCGGAGCAAGGCCTCCGCTTGGATGAGCCGCATCTCCTCCCCCGACGCCAGCTCGATGTCGGCGTCGAGGTCCGTGTACTTCGACTGCGCGTAGAACGGGAATTCCTTGACGGTCCATTCCGTCAGGGAAGTGTCCTGGATGATGCCGGTGTCCACCCAGGGGACCCGCGGGTCATTGGTCTCGGTGTAGTAGTCCACCCACTGCGTGTTCCAGATCGTATAGGCTCCTCCAGCCGCCCCCAGGTTGCCGGCGCCCTCGCTGCTACCCCACTGGGCCCACGCGTTGTTGTACCGCCATGGGCCCTGGTAGAAGCGCAGGAGGTAGGACCAATCCGTGGGCACGCCGGAGGCGTCCGCCACGGCCCCGGCCCAGTCACCCAGATTCACCCGGATCTGGGCACGTCCCGCCCTCGCGGCCATCGTCGTCTCTTCGGTGCCACCACCCGACATCGCGGCGGTGAAGCTCGCTTCCGCCCGCTCCAAGGCATCTCTGCCGGGCAACGCCGACTCCCCGTCGTAGGCGATCTCGCAGAAGTGCTCGCCCATGATCCGGAGGGCCCAGCCGTGCCAGAGATGGGCCTGGGTGACGACATCGGCGCTCGCTTCCACCTCTGCGAAGCGTCTCAGGGCGTCGGCCGTGATCCAGCGAGCCGCGTGCGCGGGGCCCCAAGTGTCGATGTAGCCGGGCGGGCTCCCCCCCTGCCCGAGGAAGGCGTTGTAGGTCATCCCTTCCCATGGACTGGCGTCGCCGGCCGTGACCTCCCGCATCCGGTTTCCGACGTCCATGGCCTGTGTGTTCATCGCGTAATTCAACTCGCGCTGGGCGCCGTTGATGATCGCCTGATGAGCCCCCGGATTGTCGAGGAACTCGTCGGAGACGGGCCCCGGGTTGGTGACTTCGAAGTCGCAGCCCGCGAGCAACACCGCCCCGAACACCAGGGCCGCCACGGGCCCGAGCGGCGCTCTCACTCTCTCTTTTCCATCTTCGGTCCGCGCGCAACTGAGGGTCTCACGCGGCCTTGTGGCTTTGGCATACAGCATTTGTCTCTCCTCGTCCAAGGACCACGTGTCAGAAGGTCACGCTCAGTGCCGCGGTGAACACCTTCGGGGGTGCGGGTCGCTGCCAGGCATTGGGCAGGGAGGACCAACCGGGCACCCATCCCCCGGTCTCCGGATCGTACGCATAGTGCTCGTCCTTCACCCAACGCGTGAGATTCCTGCCGGACAGGGTCAGCGAGGAGCTCGACGCACCGGAGAACAAGAAGCCCAGAGGCACCGAGAGGCTCACCTCACGCAGCTTGAAGAAGTCCCTGGGGTAGATGAACGCCCGGTGCTGGAAGTACTTCGATCCGGTGAGGCACCTCGCCTTCTCGATCGCCAGAAGCTCGTCGATCCGGCCCGCGTCGATGAGGGGATAGGCGTCCCAGCACATCGGATACTCCTGGTTCCCCTCGATCATCGCCCACCGGCTCGCGCCGTCCTCTCCCCAGAGGCCGCCGTTGTACTCGCCCCTGACCGTGAGCACCATCCCCCTCGGCATCTCGACGGTCACCCGCGGCGTGATCATCAGCTCCGGCTGGTTGGGCCCGAAGTAGTGGTAATCCCGGTCCTCCACAGGGCCTTGGCCCGAGGGCCCGTCGTTGAAGAAGATCGGATCTGCAACCTCATACGGGTTCAAGACCTTGTACCCTCTCTGCACCCGGAACGCCTCCCCTTCGACGATCGAGGACGAAGACGAGGCCCTGCCCAGCGAGATGACCTCGCTGTAGTTGGTCGAGATGTCTCCGCCCGCATCCACGGTCCACTCCCGGCCTTGAATCAGGATCCCACTGATCGAGAGCTCCATGCCCTTGTTCTTGAGCTCTCCGATATTCTCGAGCTGGCTGGTCCAGTCTCCCTGGGACGGCGGGGTGCTTACCCACACGAGCGCGTCCGCGGTGAGCTGGTTGTAGTAGGTGAAGTCGACCCACAGGCGATCGTTGAAGGTGCTGCTCTCGAAGCCCACCTCCCACTCGGCGGTCCTCTCCGGCCCGAGTAGGGGGTTGCCCAGGTTGTCGGGCGCGAAGGAACTCTGACCGCCCCACGAAGTTGACGCCCAGGTTCGCACGGCGTCGAAGGCGCCGGGCGCCCGGCCCGCGGTGCCCCAGGCGCCCCGGAGCTTCAGGACGCCAAGACTCTCCGGAAAGCCGTCCTCATCCGAGATGATGTAGGAGCCACTCACCTTCGGGTAGACCTGCCAGCCGAAGTCCTGACCGAACGCGCTGTTGCCGTCCGCCCGAACGCCCGCGGTCAAGAAGTACTTGTCCTGGAGCTTGAACAGCGCCTGACCGAACACGCCGCCCGTGATGACGCGGCTACGGTCCTCTTGGGCCTGGCTCGTAGCCCCGCTGCTCAGAGTCGTTTCACCGGGCCCCGGGAAACCGTCGGTCTCCCCGATAATCGTCTGACGGTTCTCGTCGATCCTCTGGAAACCGGCCGAGATGTCGGTGTTGAAGTCCGAGCCAAGATCCAAATTGTACGTGGTCACGAAGTCCAGGGTGAGAAGCTCGTTGATCTGTTCCTGGATCGAGTTGAATCCCCGCGGATGCGGGCCGAACTGGTAGGGCACGCCGTTGCGGCCCTGGTTCATGGCCCGGTCGTAGCCCATCGTGAACCGCGACGAGAAATTGCTGGTGGGCTGGAAGCGAAGAGTCCCCCCGGTAATGAAGCGGTCGATCTGGGTGAAGTACTCCGGGTCGTAGACCAGAGGATCGAGCTCCTCCGCCTCTTGCCGGATGATGCCGCCGTAGGACGAGCGTGCGCAGACGCCGAACAGGTTGTCTCCGCACCCGATGTTCCGGATGTCCCGGCTGTTCCAGGAGGCGTTGAAATCGAAGTTGAAGGACGACGAAAGGGCGGCCTGGAAGTTGCTTCTGAGCCCATAGACCTTTTGGCCGGCGGTGACGAAGACGTCCTCGTCGTCCTCCCACGAACCCGCGATGAAGTAGGCGACGTCGCCCGCCGATCCGCGAACCGACATGCCGTACTTCTGCTGGAGGGCCGCGTCGCGCATCCAGTGATCCAGGTACAGGTAATGCGCGCTTCCCCCGAGCCTGCTCGTGAAGCACTGTGGCCAACAGGCTCCCCCATCCCACTCAGGGAAGGAATTGGTGGGCGTGCCTCTCAGCGTGTGTGTCGTCCCGTGGATGTTCGGAGTCGTGACGCCGATCTCGCTCGAGGCGCTCCACTGGGGAGCCCCGGTCCTCCCCTGCTTCGTGAAGATCTGAATCACGCCGGCGGCGGCCTCGGTGCCGTAGAGGGTTGTCGCCGCGGCGCCCTTGATGATCTCGATCCGCTCGATGTCGTCAGGATTGATGTCGTCGAGGGGGGCGGGCGTTATGGATACGCCGTACTGTGCACCCCAGTTGATGGACTCCATGGGTTGGTACGGCCCGCTCTGGACGCGCACACCGTCGATGTAGATGAGGGGATCGTTAGCCAGTGCGGCGCTTACGTTCCCCCGAATCCGGACCTTCGTGTTGTCCCCGATGATCCCCGAGCTCGAGATTACGCTGACGCCGGCTGCCCGCCCCTGAAGAAGCGCATATGTGGATTGGAGGGGCTCCACGATGTCCGTGACATTCATCTGCACGATGGAGTTCCCGACCTCGCGTCGGCGGGCCTGTCCGGCAGTCCCGGTGACGACGATCTCGTCCAAGCCGAGGACTTGTTGTTCGAGCTGGAAGTCGGCCACGGTCGTTCCGCCGGTCGTGACGGTGACTTGTTGCGTAGCACTGGCCAAGCCGATGCGCTCCACGCTCAGCTCGTGCGTCCCGACCGGGACGTTCACGATCAAATAGCGACCCGTCGCGCGGCTCAGGGTGCCCTGAGACAGACCCGCCAAGAACACCTGCGCTCCGTCAACCGGGCGGAGCGACTGCGCCTCGACGATCTGGCCGGTTACCGTGCCCGTGGCTGGGGCCTGGGACTGGAGCGCCGCCGGCGTCACGAGCGCAAGGCAGAGGGCAAGGACGGCCCCGCCGCTCCCCCAAAGCCGCTTCAGGGCGGTGCGCTGACGATTCGATCCAACCATGGCCAACCTCCTTCGCAATCGTTGCTCGTTGGGCCCTCGCTCAATCTGTGACCGAGGGCTCTCTCCGAATACGGAACCAGCGCGGCGTTCTGGCGGTGACGACTCCCTGCGAGTCCACGTCCGACGATGCGATCTGGGACCCGCAGCGCTTCGACCCGCTCCCGGGCGCGCATGGATGCAAGTGTATATAATGGACTAACCGGCGAAGGGGCAAGCAAGGCTGCGATCTCTTTCGAGGGAAGACTTGCAGGCGCTCCGAGTCGTCCGATACCGTAGTGGTCGCTGCGCGGTACGTGTGCAGGGAGCGCGCCGTGCGCGCAAGGACGGCCGCAGCGGTCTTGTTCGACGGAACCATTCGATTGCTCGGAGAGCGTTTGATGCGTAACGGCAGGATTCTTCCCACGACGAGCACCCTCCTCCTCTTCACGATGGGCTGCTACGTCTATGTGCCCACCTCGCCGGGGAGCGGTCTCCCACCCGTCGGGGAATCGGTCCGTGTCGAAGTCACGGAGAACGAGGCTGTTCGCCTCAACCTCTCCGAGGTGCTGCCGGACTCACCCACAACCGTCCAAGGAGAGTTGGTGTCGCACGAGGAGAACGCCATCGAAGTGCTGGTCCGTGTGATCGACTTCGCCAATTCACGCTCCCGTTCCCGAGACATGTTCCAGCGAATCGAGGTCGACCCTGGAGCCATTGTGAGGGTGACTCGGCGGGAGCTGAGCCGCTCGCGGACATTTCTTCTCTTGGGTGGTGGTGCCGCCCTCGTGTTGAGCGCCCTCCTCTCCGGCATTGGCGGCGAGGTCGGCGGAACTTTCGGCCCGAGGCAAACACTGAAGGACCCGCCGTGATCGGCAGGCGCGTAGCCCTCTTCGCTGCCCTGCTGGTTCTCGGCCCCGGGGCGTCCGGCCTCGTCGGGCAGGGCGGTCCGGTGCCGGCCGACCTCGTGCTTCGAGGCGGCAAGGTGATCACGGTCGACGAGCTCCACCGCGTCACCGACGCGCTCGCCGTGCGGGGTGAACGGATCGTGGCGGTTGGCTCCGAGGGTGAGATAGAGCGCTGGATCGGCCCCGGCACGAGAGTCCTGGACTTGGGCGGGCGACCGCTCTTGCCCGGCTTCATCGACGCCCATCAACACGTCGAGCACACGGCCCGATTCCTCCACATGCTGCTCGATGTCCACGCTCCGCCGCTCACCTCAAGCGCCGAGGTGCTCGACAAGGTCGCAGAGAGGGTCGCGGAGTTGCCGCCGGGCTCTTGGATCGTAGGCCAGGGCACCTACGGACAGCCGATGCCGACCCGCGAAGAGCTGGATAGGGTGGCTCCGGACCATCCGGTCGTGCTACGCTGGAGCATGCACCTCCAGGTGGCGAACTCGAAGGCCCTCGAGCTGAGTGACCTGGGCCGCCACACCCCCGATCCTCCGGGCGGGAGGCTCGACCGGGACGCGGACGGCAACCCGACCGGCATCTTCGTCGAAGCCTTCGATCTCCTCGCGGTCCCTCCCTACCCTGACAACGAGGTCAGAGACGCGATCCGAAGGACCTTGACCGACGTGTACCTGAAGCAAGGCGTGACAACCGTCTACGAGCTCCCCGCCACGGCAGGCGGTGTACGCGCGTATCAGGAGCTCCACGGCCGGGGAGAGCTCCCTGTGCGCGTCCGTCTCAACTTCACGATCTCCCCGGGCCATCAGCCGCTAGCCGATCTGTCAGACCTGCTCGCACTCGGAATTCGTACGGGCCTGGGAGACGATTGGCTCAAAGTGGGAGCGATCAAGCTCTTCGTAGACGGCTCCGGAGAGGCGGCCGCCATGACGGGCCGAGAGAACTTCGGGTTGACCCGCAGCTCCGAGAGGCTCAGGCAGGAGGTCCTGGACGCGCACTCGGCCGGCTGGCAGCTCTGGCTCCACGCCATCGGGGACGAGGCACAGGAAGCGGCCCTGGACGCCTACGAGGCAGCCCTCAGAGCCGTTCCGCGCGATGACCACCGCCACCGGATCGAGCACTTCGGCAACGCGCTGTACGGCATGGAGTCAGTGGCCCGGCTCAAGCGGTTGGGCATCATCCCGGTGCCTACGGTGGCCTTCCTCTGGTCGAACACTGTCGCCCCGCCCCCTCAGGAGAGGCGATACGCCTTGGCCACGCTGCTCGGGGAAGGCTTCAAGCTCCCCGGAAACGCGGACTCCGCGGGAACCCAGACGTTCGCGATCAATCCGATGTTCAGCCTGACGCGCGCGGTGACGAGAGCCAGCCGGTCCGGCGTGGTCATCTCACCCGAGGAGGCCATTTCGCCGATGGACCTGATCCGCATGCACACGGCCTACGCGGGCTTCGAAGATGGGGCGCTCGGCACGCTCGAGCCAGGCAAGCTCGCCGATTTGGTCGTCCTTTCCGAGGACCCGCTCACCGCGGACCCGGAGCGTTTCATGCAGATCCAGGTGGACATGACGATCATCGCGGGACAGGTGCAGTATCAGCGCCCCGGAGCCGAGTTCGAGTCCGGGGGATGAGGACAGCGGGGGGCAACCTCGGGAACGCCACGCTCGTCAGCCGATAGAGCGCAAAAGCCGCGTTCCCCGCTCTCCTTTCCATCGAGTCGACCGATCGGCTGGCGAGGCACCTCGCGACGACGTCCTTCGACGGCGAATCGGGTCCGGCCGAATCGAGTTGCGGGAGCACCTCAAGGCTTGGTGCGGAGCCACAGCGCCGGATACGCCCGGGACGCAGGGACTGAAGTCGAGTCTGTGCCGTTGCAGGCGATCCTCGACCCCCCCGAGTCATCCTTGCCGGATCGTTGACACGCCCAGGGGCCGAGATTAGTTCACCCTGGATCCTGCATGAGGGGAGTAGTATAGGGAAGAAAAACACCGTCTAAGGCCTTAGGTTGAGGGTACTTCGTCCAAGAAGATTCCTCGCCACAAAAGGCACCCAGACGGTGCGCAACCATCGTATCTGTTCTCGGCCCCATGTACAAGGTGAAAGCTCCCCGCTACGGATTCGTCACAGCGCCCGGAATCTGACCGATGGAGGCGGGCTGATTCTGGTCCGGTATCTGTGGGACGGCATGGGCCTGGGCTCCTGGATCGACCGTCAGAGCGAAGGGCTTGCCGGCTTCTTCCGTCCCAGCCTGATGGTCGAGGTGTGGGTCGTCCTGCTGCTCTACGGTGGGCGCGTGCTCGACGATTTGCCGCTCCTGGACCGGCGCGGCATTCGACGCCTGTTCGGCTGGACTCGCCTGCCCGATCCCACCACGTTCGGACGCTGGTTGCGCCGCGCAGGTGAGCCGCTCGTGCCCCTCCTCGACGAACTCCTGTGGCACGTCGTGTGCCGGCGCTGGAGACTGGGGGGCGTGCCCCGGGCGCTGACCCTGATCCTCGACTCCACCGTCAGCGTACGCTACGGACTGAAGCAGGCGGGCGCCGAGCGGGGCTACAACCCACACAAGCCCGGCCGGCCGTCGCACCATCCGCTTCTGGCCTTCGTTCAGGAGACGGGAGACTGTATGGGCATCCGTTGGCGCCCGGGCAACGCCCCCACCGCTGCGGGGGCCGAGGCGTGGATCGCCGACTTGGTGGGGCGCCTGCGCTCCGTGGGGGTCGAGACCATCACCGTGCGTCTCGACAAGGGCTTCTTCAGCCGATCCATGGTACGGACCCTCGATGACCTCGATGTCCGTTTCCTGCTCAAGCTCCCTGCCCACCGCTGGCTTGCCGACCACCACCAGCCCTGGCGTCGCTCTCGCAAGGGTGAGCACATCTTCCCCGGTCATGAGCTCTGGACCACCTCCGGCTGTCTGTGGGGCGTCCGTCTTCTCTCGCTCCAGACACGGCGTCCGCTCCAAGGCCCAGACACCCTCACGCTCGACACCTACGAAGTCCCCCTGAGCGCTCACGTGCTCACCAACATCGAAGGCATCCACGCCCTCACCGCCTGGCGCCGCTACAACCACGGTGCGGTCGTCGAACAGAGGATCAAGGAACTCGGCCAGCTCGGAGCAGGGGCCACCGCCATCGATCACCTCGACGGCAATGCACTCCTGTGGGCTCTCGGAGCCATCGCCTACCAGCTCCTGCACACACTCAGGACCACCGCCCTCTCTGGAGCTTGGCGCACAGCTCAACCCAACCGCCTCCGGCTCTGGCTCCTCCGCTTGCCCGCCAAAGCTCACCCGCCACAGCCGCAAGCTCTACGTCCAGTTGCTCCGTGACGATCCCGCCAGACCCCATATCCTGCTCGCTCTCAGACGCCTCGCTTCCGGACTCCCGCCTCCTCTCCCAGCCTGACGACTCCCGCCCCCCCCTCCTCTAGGCCCTCTCCCCTCCAGTCGTCCTCCCCGTCTGTCCAACACCGCCCTGCCCACTCAATACCACAGATCCGAGCCGCCTCTTTTCCCTCCGGCAGCCCCCCATATCCCCGCCAACTTCCCCTCCGGTCCCATCCACACCCACAAGTCCCCTATTTCACCTCTCCCTGCAGGATCCGGGTTCACAGCACTTGGAAATGGGCGGGGCACCGACCATCCGCACCTCGGCCTCACCAGAGCCGTCCCCTGGCCTCAACGGGCTTACTGTGAGACAGGAGAGAGCTGTGTGTCGTCGTGATCGTGGTCCGGCGGGGGAATGCCTCTCCTCGCGTGCGCCGTCCTGCTGTCGTGCACGGGCAACGACGACCGGCGTAGGGGAAGCACCGTAGGAGTGGAGCTACTACGGCGGCTCAAAGGCGTTTCAGAGGTATTCCCCCCTCGATCAGATCGACCGTGACAACGTCGGGAGCCTCCAGGTCCTCTGGCGCCGCCCCGGTGTCGATGCGGAGCTGACGGCCGCGTTTCCGGACCTGGAGCCTCCCGGCTACCTGAAATCAACTCCGATCTTCATCAACGGGATCCTCTACTCCCCGAACGCGTTGGGCCTTGTCGAGGCGTTCGATCCCCGAACGGGCGAGACGGTGTGGTTTCAGGAGCCGTTCTCGCCGGAGGAGGCAGGCGGACGGTCCACGCGCGGATTGGACTCGTGGAGTGACGGCAGCGAGCGACGGATCTTCGTGGTGCGGGGAGAATATCTCTACGCGCTGAACGCCGCGACAGGCAGGCCGTATCCGGGCTTCGGCGAGGCGGGGAGGGTGAACCTGACGCCCGAGTCCGCTCGGCGGTACGGCTGGAGCTCGGGCCCGATTGTCGTCGGCGACGTCGTGGTGATCGCCGGCAACAACGACGGGGCCGGCGACGGAGGCATCCTGAAGGAGGCGCTGCGCGAGGACGTCCGGGGCTTCGATGCGCGGACCGGCCGGCTGCTCTGGACCTTCCACGTCGTGCCGCAGGACGGCGAGTTCGGCGTCGACACGTGGGGCGACGAGTCGTGGCGGGAGTCGGGCGACCTGGGCTCCTGGTGCTGCCTGAGCGCGGACGAGGAGCTCGGCTACGTCTATGTGCCCCTCTCGGCCCCGACGGCCGCCTACTACGGGGGCCATCGTCCTGGCGACAACCTGTTCTCCAACAGCCTGGTCGCGCTGGATGCCGCGACCGGCGAGCGGATCTGGCACTTCCAGATGGTGCACCACGATCTCTGGGAGTACGACAACATGGGTCCCCCGATCCTCGGCGACATCACCGTGGACGGGCGCCGGATCAAGGCCGTGATGCAGCCGAACAAGACCGCGTTCCTCTATATCTTCGACCGCATAACGGGTGAGCCCGTGTGGCCCATCGAGGAGCGGCCGGTCCCCCAGTCGACGATCCCCGGTGAGCACACCTCACCGACGCAGCCGTTTCCCACCAAGCCGCCGGCCTTCGACCGGCAGGGTGTGACGGCGGAGGATCTGATCGACTTCACGCCCGAGCTGAGAGCTCAGGCGCTGGCCCTCGCCGACTCTCTCATCCTGGCCCCGCTCTTCACTCCGCCCGTGTCCCTCGGCGAGATGCCCGAGGGTAAGCTGGGTGTCTTCCAGATCCCGGGAGGGTGGGGCGGGGCGAAGGAAGTACTGGGTCATCTTCGACAACGCGCCGCGTGACGCCGCGCGGGGCCCCTAGCCCCCGGCCCACCCACCCGAGAGCGACGGATACAGATGAGGGCGCCCGGCGATCGGTGGTGGATCACGGCCGCGGTGCTCCTGGGGCTGGCAGCGTCAGGCGCCGCGGCCCAGGAACCCGTGGACCTGCTTCTGCACAACGGCAGGGTCTTCACCGCAGATGAGATGAAGTCCATCCACCGGGCCGTCGCGATCCGGGGCAATCGAATCGTGGCCGTCGGCGGCAACGCGCTGCTCGACCGGTATTCCGCGCTGCGGACCATCGACCTCCGGGGCCGCCTCGTCACGCCCGGCTTCATCGACACGCACATTCACGTGTTCGGCACTGCTAGGCGCCACATCGACTTCGCCGGGACGGCGTCGATCCAGGAATTCATGGAGAAGGTGCGGGACAAGGCCGACGAGCTGGGCCCGGGCGAGTGGATCACGGGGTACGGGTGGTCGGAGGACGAGTTCGGCGTCGAGACGTGGGGCGACGAGTGGTGGCGGGAGTCGGGCGACTTGGGCTCCTGGTGCTGCCTCAGCGCGGACGAGGAGCTCGGCTACGTCTACGTGCCCCTCTCCGCCCCTACCGCGGCCTACTACGGAGGCCATCGTCCCGGAGACAACTTGTTCTCCAACAGCCTCGTCGCGCTGGATGCCGCGACCGGCGAGCGGATCTGGCACTTCCAGATGGTGCGCCACGATATCTGGGAGTACGACACCGTCGGCCCTGCGACCCTGGGCGAGCTCGTCATCGATGGTCGGCGCATCCGGTCCGTGATGCAGCCGAGCAAGACGGGGTTTCTTTACACTTTCGACCGGGTGACGGGTGAGCCGGTATAGCCGATCGAGGAGCGTCCCGTGCCCCAGTCGACCGTGCCGGGCGAGCGCACGTCGCCGACGCAGCCGTTTCCGACCAAGCCGGCTCCGTTCGCCAGACACGGCCTGGCGCTGGACGACCTCATCGACTTCCCGGAGATTCGCGACCGCGCACGGGCCTTGGCCGACTCCTTCGTGATGGGTCCGATCTTCACGCCGCCCTCACTCGTGAGCGCTGATCCGGGCGGCAAGAAAGGAACCCTCATGGTCCCCGGATCGTGGGGAGCGGGAAATTGGAACACGGGCGCGTTCGATCCGGAGACGGGCACGTATTTCGCCTACGCCCACACGATCCCGAGGGTCTGCCGGATCGTGGAGGCAACCGACACGAGCTCGGAGATGGACTATTGGAGCCCGAATCGGGACGCCCCCTACATCAATGGCCTGCCCATCACGAAGCCGCCTTGGGGACGCATCACAGCGATTGATATGAATCGGGGTGAGCACGTGTGGGCGGTCGCCAACGGGCCGGGCCCACTGGATCATCCGGCGCTCGAGGATCTGGACTTGGGACCCCTTGGCGTCGCCAACCGGCCCGTCGCCCCGGTAACAAGGACTCTACTCCTGATGGGCGAGGGCGGGGATGTGTTCGGGGGGGTTCATCCGGACATGTGGGGGCGGAGCTTCCGTGCCTACGACAAGGCCACGGGGGCGGTGATCTGGGAGACCGAGCTGCCGGCCGGGGTCACCAGCGGACCCATGACATACATGTTCGAAGGAAAGCAGTACATCGTCGTCCCCGTCGGTGGCAGAGAGGATCCGGCGGAATGGGTCGCCCTGGGCTTCGAGTGAATCGAGCCGGGCGGGGGCGCGCGTCTGGCGCCGTCCTGGCGCTGCTGGTCTTCACACCAACGGACGCGCCTTGCCCCCCCGAAGCCGCCCAGGCCTCGACCTTGCCGGGCCAAGTGGTCGGCGTCGCGAGGCAAGAGCCGGCAGGCAGGTCGGTTTGGGACGGCGTGTATACCTCGGACCAAGCGTCGCGAGGCAGGTCTGGGTATCGCGACGAGTGCACGATCTGCCACCTCGAGGATCTGCTTGGAGACGGCGTTTCGCCGGCGCTGGTCGGCGAGTCCTTCCGCGTCCAATGGGATGGCCAGAGCGTGGGTGACCTCTATGCGACCATACGGGCCACGATGCCGCAGGGAGCGCCCTTCATCTTGAGTCCTCGGGAGTACGTGGACATCGTCGCGTTCATACTGAGCCGCAACGAATACCCGTCCGGAGGAGTGGAGTTGAGCCCGGATCGGGCGACGCTCGACGAGATCGTGATCGAAGCGGACCGTCCAGGATGATGGCGACGCGGCCTCTCGCCCCGCCCCAACGTGCCTCCTCGATTCGGCGCCTCCGGAGCATCCGCCGTGATTCGCCCCCGGAAACGCCGGGTGTTGGGCCACGGTTCCAGGGCTCTCACGACCCAGGTCCGGATCGAGGGAGGTCGAACAGAACGTCTTAGGGATGTCGGCGCCCGGCCCCGCCTACGTCCGGCATCTGACTGGGAGCCGACCTTTCTGAGGTCCGCATCCCCGCATAGATTGTCTGGAAGCCTTCTCCCCCTCCGTACAAGCTCTGGTGACGGATGCCATCAAAGGGGCTCGAAGGGCTGGCGGATCCGCCAGCCTTCCCAACCAAGGGGATTAGCCATGCGTATACCTCGACCCGTCGATGCCTCGTCCGTTCGGCCGCGTCTGCCGAGTTACGCCGCGCTCCTCCTCTTGTTTGTGGTGGGATCGTGCACGGCGACAGGCGGCTCGGGAGGGGCATCGCGAGGGGGGACTGGAGAGATCACACAGGCCGAGATTGAAGGGACCAGCGCTCTAACCGCGCACGATGCGGTCGATCAACTGCGGCCCGCATTGTTGCGGGCCCGCGGAGCGCGAACGATCCAAGACCCCAACCCCTACGCCACCGTCTACGTCGACGGATTGCGGCGAGGCGAGCTGGACGAGCTCCGAGGGATACCCGTCACGGACGTGGACACCATCGATTATCTGTCGCCGAGCGATGCCACCACGCGCTTCGGGCTGGGCCATACCGGGGGGATCATCATGGTCACGACCCTTCGCTAGTCGACGGTGAATTCCATTTTCCGATCGGAGCGTCCGACTGACAAGGGTCCATGCAGGCTATGGAGTCGATCGGGTGAGGGCCGAGGCACGCTCGCGAGAGCGATCGCGAGGACGTCGCTCTTGGCTGCGGTGCTGCTCCTCGTCGCGATCGCGTGCAAGTCCACGACGCGCTTGGAGCATGTGCTCTCGTTCGAGTTCTCGGCGGTGTCGACCCAAGCGGCCGTCGGCGAAACCATGCAGTTCAACTTCGAGATCACTGGCCCGTCGCTGTTGGGAGTGTTCGTCGAGTACGGCGACGGAGTCGTCGACACCGTCTCGACCGTGAACGCAACTTCCGCAACAGGAAGGTTCATCCACGCTTATCAGGCAGCGGGAACCTTCTTGGTGAGGGGCACGCTCGAGGACCGTCGAGCAGGCACGTTAACCGACACTGTCTCCGTGCAGATCACCCCCTAAGGTGCGAGATGCGAGGTGGGTCCTACGAGTGGTACCACTCTACTGACCTGCCCCCAAGAGCGGTACCACATCCTATGTTAGTCCCAGCACCTGTGGAGGGCCGTGAAGGACGGGCATCCTCAGGAACCAGGGCGACGGCTTAATCGAGCGCTTCCACCGCACCCTCCTCGACGAGCACTTGAGGGTGAAGGGCCGCACCACCTGGTACGAGACCGTCGAGGAGATGCAGGCCGATCTGGAGGCCTGCCTCGAGACCTACAACCGCAAGCGACCGCACCGCGGTCGAGCCATGAAGGGTCGTTCGCCGTATCAGGTCTTCAAGGCCGGTCTGCCGGCCGCCAGAAAGGCCGCAAAGGCCAGAAAGGAGGACGCCAACAAGAAGGCAGCCTAGACCCAGCTCCGGCGAGGGCCGACTGTCAGGTCATTACCATCTCTGTACACGGGGGCGAATCCCAAACGCCCCAGCCCTTACTGTCCCGCCACCCGCTGGCATATCCCTCGCCCCACACCATCCCTTGGCTTTCGCACCGTGAGGGCGTGCAGCTCGAGGACATCGAGCACTTGAGGGTGAAGGGCCGCACCACCTGGTACGAGACCGTCGAGGAGATGCAGGCCGATCTGGAGGCCTGCCTCGAGACCTACAACCGCAAGCGACCGCACCGCGGCCGAGCCATGGAGGGTCGTTCGCCGTATCAGGTCTCCAAGGCCGGTCTGCCGGCCGCCAGAAAGGCCGCAAAGGCCAGAAAGGAGGACGCCAACAAGAAGGCAGCCTAGACACAGCTCCGGCGAGGGCCAAGTGTCAGGTCACCGCCGTCCCTGTACGTCCCCGTGGTCAGTTGCTTTCCACAAAACTCTTCAGGCAATTCAACAAATTGTCTTCTACTTCTATCTCATTACTACTCAATACCACTGATCTAATCCTATCTCCACGCTCCCCCGGAACCATGACTTCTTCTACTCCTTCGAGAGTCTTCGCTTGCTTCATCGCAATGGCCATCTTGGTGGTTTCTTCGATGAATCTCTGCATTCCGATCATAGCTTCGGGGTTGATCGCAATTACGACGTTGCCATCATTGTCGCTTTCATTCAGGAAATCTCCACCAACCAAAGCCCCTCCGATGATCTGAACCATTAGAGCAAGCCCGGCGCCTTTGACTCCTCTATCAAACGGTTGTATCGCCCCTTCCATTATTTTTGCAGGATCTGTCGTGTCGTTTCCCTCTTTGTCATAGCCAAGTCCTTCAGCTACTTGGACTCCTTGTGTTTGTGCTTCCAGTAAACCAAAGAAAGATATCCCTGATGACGACATATCCAACACAATCGGTTCGTCCTCAGTCGGAACACCCCAAGCTACTGGATTGGTACAAAACAAAGGCTCATAAGAACCATGAGGAGGGACCATCCCGAAGGGGTAACTTGACATCGTAATGCCAACCAAACCTGCGTCCGCGATCTTTCGTGACCAGTAACCAATGGCACCAGAGGATCCATCACCCGTATGTACCCCTACTATCGCAATACCCATCCCCTTGGCTTTTTTTATTACCATGTTTACGGCTTGATCCAAGGCAACGGCTTCCATTGAAAAGTTGGCATTAATTATGGCGGTGGTCGAGGTTTCTTTTTCTATGGTGGGTGTTTGTGCTTTTTCATGTCGCGGTATTCCCTTGCCAATTAATTTGACAATGCCTTGATCGTTTCCCCGCGATTGAGCATACATGAGCATATCTAGAATTATTGTGGCTTCTTCTTCTGGATAGCCATATTTGGAAAGTGCTCTCTTTGAGAGATTTGTTAGCTCTTGGAGTGAGATCTTCACGGTACCCTCTTTTGTTTTTAGCGATTTCGCCTGGATTCACATAACGTGCCCCCAGGTACGGTACCTTCCTAGGTTAGACCGGCAGCCGGTGCAGTGCACCCCAAAGTTAGCCCACTAGATGTGTGATTTCTTGGAGCTTCTCAAGGCCTCGAGTGCAGAGAGCGCCAGCCGCGAAGTCGGCTGGCGTAGAGCGGGCGAAGCTACCATGGGGACGGAGGTTGTTGAAGTCGGCCCGCCAGCGATCGAAGACCCGCTGGGCGTCCTCAAGATCGAGGAATCAATGTAGCGATAGGCACTCACGCCGAAGTACCGGGTTGAACGCTTCGATGTGGGCGTTGTCCGTCGGCTTGCCCGGACGGCTGAAGTCGAGTCGCACCCTGTTCGAATAGGCAGTGGTCCAGGCTCTTCGAGGTGTACTCTATTGGGTTGTCCACCGAGATCACCTCCGGCAGGTCCGCTCTCGCCGCTTCAGCCTCGCTCAGGGTCTCGGCCACATCTCCTTCCTTGAACCCTCGTCCCGCCCGGAGCGCCACGCACTCCCTTGTATGCACATTGAGCACTCTGAGCATCCGGACCGTGCGTCCGCCCGAAAGCGTGTCGTGCACGAACCTGCTTGTGGTTCACTACCCAACCCCTCCCTGCGAAGCAGCAAGTGCGCCAGAGGGTACCCGAAACTTACCCTAGCCCCCGCGATCTCTCGGATCCGCCGCCTGAGTGGCTCTCTCCCGTCCCCGACGACTCCGGTACCGCACGGTGGGTCTCGATACCCCGAGCACCCGACTTGTGCCCGACGCTCGGAGACTCGGTAGACTTGCCGCGCCCACACCTCGTCTCCGCTACGCCGGGCTCACGATCTTTTTTCCGACGGCCTCCCGCAGGATCTCTCGGTGTGTGTTCAAGGGGCTCCCAGACGCTGCCGCCGCAACTTGCCGTTGGCATACAAGCCCACGCCGACGATCGCCAGCAGCCCCACCGTCCCGAAGACCGTGATGTAGAAGATCGTCGGGTCGGCGACGCTCTCACTCGGTATGAGGGCGAACACCAGCGACGCAGCGGTTACTACGAAGCCGACACCGCCAGCGAAGTAGGCGCCATAGGGCGCGAACGGCGCCCTCTGGACGCCTTCCGCTGCCGGGTGCCGCTGCATCGCGAGCAGCGCCGCGAACATGTACAGGTACGGGATGAAGTAGGTGATGATCTCGAGGCTGATGAAAATGCGATAGATCTGATGTGCGGTGCCTCCCATGCTACCGAGGATGATCAATCCCACCGTCGCGATCCCGAGCGTGATCACCGACACGTGCGGGGTGGCGTACTTGGGGTGCAGGGTTCCGAAGGTGGCAGGGAGGTAGCGGTCGAGCCCGGCGGCGAACGGCACCCGCGCGCCGATCGCCATCCAGGCGCTCACCGATCCGAACGACGCGACGCAGAGGAAGAGTGCAACCAGCGAGCCCAATACGCCGCCCATCGTGGCGCCGACCAGCCTCGTTCCGGCCACTCGAGCCGTGTCGGGCAGCCCGGTCAGACCCGTTACCTGGTCCGCCGGGAGCACCGTCAGCATCGTCCAGGAGATCAAGGTGTACACGCCGAGCACCATCACACCCGCGATGGCGAGCGCTCGGGGGACGTTGCGCCTAGGGTCCTGCACCTCTTCGCTCATCACCGATGCCGCCTCGAGGCCGGCGAACGCGTAGGCGATCGCCGCGAGCAGGATGACGTCGGAAAGTCCTCCGAACGTGGGGGTCACGGTGCGCAAAGAGAATTCGGTTGCCGAGCCGTAGTTGACCCATGTCAGGAGGCCCAACCCCACGATCATCAATCCGGGCACCCCCATGTTCAGATAGCCGCTGGCATTGTGGAGACGCTTGGCGACATCGAGACCGAGGACGTTGACCACGACGATGATGGTGACCCCGACCAGCGAGAACGCCATCAGAAACCCTGGACGCTCGCCGAGATACGACCACTGCGGGATGATGAACGCCGCGTTGCTGGCCGAGAAGATCAGAGCCGCGGGGAAGTAGACGACGAGGGTAGCCCAGTAGAACCACGCCGTGATGAAACCATGGAAGTCGCCGAAGGCACGTTGTACCCAGATGTAGATGCCACCCTCCTCTGGGTGCCGGGAGGTGAGTTCGACCGTCGTGAACGCCTGCGGCACATAGAAGAGGACGAAGCCCAGCACCCAGAGCCCCAGCACGCTCGGACCGTTTTCGGTCGATAGGGCCACGATGCGCATGGAAGCGGCGCTGGCGATATAGAAGAGTATCAGGTCGCGGGGCCCTATGACCTTCTTGAGCTTGCTCTTCTCGGCGCGCGCCTGCGCGGCGATCGTTTGCTCGGTCACCCTACTGTCCATGCGAACCACCCCTCTGGGGATCGGTAAGACAAGAGCCCCTCACGGGGGCAAGGCGAAATCTCTTTGACGGGTTGCGACAACGTGAGGGGGAGGACCGGACCGGTCAACATGAGGTCTCCAACGCTCGGCCGATCGGGCGTGCGCTCAGACCTTCGTAATACTTCGCTTGGGAAGAACGCATGCGGTGGTGGGTGAGCAGGGTGGACCCCCCACCAGAGGGACAAGAAGCCTGGGGTGTGCTCTCAGTCTGGCGACGACCTCGAGCCTCGACCGACGTACCACTGCTGGGGGATCAGAGGGGGAACCCTCCTTCCGACGAGTGAAGGAGGTCCAGTCCTGAGTCGCGAAGGTGAAACGCCTCGGCCCAGACTCAGGCGAACACACCGAGCGGCGGGAAGGTGCCCCTGAGAATCGACGCCGTGTCCTCATAGCCCAGCCACTCATCGATCATCGTGGCGTAAACGCGACGGAAGTCCGTCGTCATCTTCAGGTTCCCGTCGTCCAGGTCTGTGAGGCTCGGGTGGGGACTGTACATCCCACCTTCCACCCCGGTGCCAAAGACGAACATCGGAGTCGCCGTGCCGTGGTCGGTCCCGAGGCTGGCGTTCTCTTCGACCCGGCGACCGAACTCGGTAAACATCATGACGGCAACGTCGTCGGCCCGGCCAATCCGCTGCAGGTCTTCTATGAATCCTCGAACGGCGTCGGCAGTGTAGGCCAGCAATCGCGCATGGGGATCGGCCTGATGGACGTGGGTGTCGAAGGAGTTCCCGGCATAGCTGACGTAGTAGAGCCGCGTGGGGAGCTCCGCCGCGATCAGGGAGGCGACACGCAGGAGTGATCCGGACAGACCACCGATGCCGTAGTCGATCGGTGTCCGATACGACGAGGCCGCGCGGCGGACTACCTCGCCCGCACCAACAGCATTCTCAGCCGTCGCCGAGAGGAAGTCCAACGTTCTGTTATCGGTTGCCTTGGCGCGGTCGAGGTTCTCGAACACGGCGTGCTCGGCTTCGTTGCCGTCTCGCTTGAGTGCGTTCGGGTCATTGAACACGAGCGGGGGGTGATGGCGGCTTTGCACTGCGAGAGACTGCCGGTTCCCCACGTTGACGATAATGTTGCCCTGGGCATCGTGGTCGTAGACGCCATCGGCCAGTCGCCCCATCCAACCGAGCTGCTCGCCTCCGTTTGGAACACCGGTGTGCCAGAACCCCATCGATGAAAAGTGGGACAGACTGGGATTCTCGTATCCACAGCCGTGAACGACCGCCATCAAACCGTCCTTGTAGAGCCGCTCGAACCCGACGAGCGCCGGGTGGAAGCCGAGCCCATCTGCGACCTTGATGACGTCCTGCTCCGGAATGCTCAGATTCGGGCGAACTCGATAGTAGGTGTCATCGCCGAACGGCACGACGGTGTTGAGTCCGTCGTTGCCACCGGACAACTCCACCACCACGAGGATTCGCTCAGGGCGAGCCTCCATGCTCGTGCCTTGCAGAGCCTGCGCGGATAGTGCCGCCGACGTCCGGTTCAGAATCACCGGCACACCAGCGCCGAGACCGAGACCGTACAAGCCCCGGCGGATGAAATCACGTCGCGAGCAGCTGCATTTGACAAGCATGGCCTTGCTCCAGTTTCTCCGGCAGACTCAGGGTGTCTAGCCCTCGCTACGCCAATTGATACTCCGGCGTGCTCAGCACGAGATACAGCAAGGAACGCAGAGCAGATTCGGTCTGCGCGTCAGAGCGCTCGACCCGGTCTCCGCCGAGCTCGTTACGCAAGAAATCGACGAGGGCCTCACGGTCGTTCTCCTCCAACTCAAGGCGAAGGAACCGCGCAACAAAGTAGTCAACGACGTTACCGACATCACTGACGCCGGCCTCGTTAACCATGGCGACAAGGTCGAAGTCAGGTGTATGTCTGGGCACTGGCTTGAGTCGGTCGAACGCCATGATGTAGCCCATGTAACCACCATACCGCGTATTGAAATCCTCGTCACGATCGGCTAGCATGCTCGATTCTGCGTCACCCTCTTGAGTGGCGGCCGTGATACTCATCCCGGCGTCAATCCGGCGCCCAACCCTCGCATAGATTCCGGGGAGAACCCTATCTGGCGCTCTGAACGAGTCGGCGTCCGGGAACAGAACTGTGCGGAACAAATTGCCCCTCTCGAGCAAAGACCCGGGCGTGATCCAGGTTCGTCCGCCGGCCCATCCCGCCACGTTTGGGGGGTTGAACAACGCTTGACCAAAACGAGACGTCAGCCGGTTGAAGTCCGGAATCGTCGGCATCTCGTCGAGACCAAGCTTGCGATAGGTCGAGACCACTAGCTGCACCGGGCTCTTGATCTGCGTGGCATATGACCTGGGGCTGTAGAAGTCCCGGGACAGGAAGATGCGGGTCAGCAGCGGCTTCAGTTCGTAGCCGGCGTCGCGGAACGTCCCCCCGAGGGAGGTGCGTGTCTGATCACTCAGCTCCTCGCGCACGAAGTACCCGTAGAGCTTGCCGACGATGAACTCAGCCGTCGGCTCTTGAGCGAGGATGATGTCGATGATGTCGGTCCCACCGAACGACCCCGTCTGGCCCTGGAAGGCCTTCGCGCCGAAGTCGTGCTGGGTCTCGTCGAACTTGAACTCAAGAACGTCATTGGTCCAGCCGGTGAACGCACGGGAGGCTTCACGGATATCGTGCTCCGTGTAGTTGCCCACTCCCATCGTGAACAACTCCAGCAACTCCCGGCCAAAGTTCTCGTTGGGGTGGTCTTTGACGTTTTCCCCATTGTCCAGATAGACGAGCATCGCTGGATCCGTGAGGATCCCTAACAATAGGTCCCGGAAGTTGCCGATGGCGTTGGTGCGAAGCATCAGGTGCTGGCGCTCCATCATCCGCGTATCCCGGACCTTACTGTTTCCCGTTGCGAAGTGACCGTGCCAGAACAGGGTCAGCTTCTCCTCGAGCGGCCGCTGGGTACGCAGCATCCGCTCGCCCCACCACAGTGCCAACCGCTGAGTCTCGTAGGCGTTCGAACGCAGACCGTAGAAGAACTGGTTGACGACCGGCTGGAGTCGTCGTGACTCACTCGCGGGCAGAACCGGGACTCCCATCGCCTCGCCCGTTTCCCGGGCTGTCCGCACCGCCTCGGCTCGACTCTTGGGGAAGGGGTCCATGCCAGGGTCCCAGATCGGTGACGCATCGAATGCGGGAAGTGTGTCTGGAATCGACGCGTAGTCCACGAGCCACACGACCGCCTTCTCTGGACTCATCGCCGCCAGTCGATCGATCTCCTCGGGCGTTCCTCCGAAACCTGCCCTTTCCAGCAGATGCGCGGCCTTGCCGCGGTCCCAGTCGGCGGGGGTGATGGGCTGGAGGTCGTCCTCCCAGGAGGCCGGTCCGGCCTGCCCGGATTCCGTGGCGCCACACCCGGCCAGGACGATGGCGACGGCAGAGATCAGCCAAGTGGCCGGTATCCACCGACCTCGGCTTCCCGGGGCCGGACCCCCGACCGGCACGATTCGCTGGTGTTTCGCTGGCATCACGCCCCCCTCCGATCCCTATCATTCATACGCAAGGGGGCTGGGGTCAAGCCACCGCCGAAGGGGGTCGTAGCTCCTTGGTCCAGCAAGTCCAATCGGTAGTCGAGCATCGCGTCCCCATCGAAGAGCCAGTATCCGAAGAGCGGTGCGCCCGACACGAGCGGAGCCAGAACCGGTAGCTCACGCACAGACCATCACCGGGATCTGACCGAATCCCAACCACAGCGCGCACGCCTCGTCGGTCCACCTCTGTGCCCTCGATCTCGTGGGCCGTCCATGGAGGCAGGGGCTTGCCAACTCCCGAATCATTTCACGGTCCGAACGATGACAACCGCGGCGGGTGTGGGACGACTCCCGAAGAGTCGCGAATCAACTGCCCTGGGTTCGTCAGGGGCCCGAACGATGACGTTTCCGCATCGCCGATCCTGTACGACCTGCCCAGCGGGCGTACGGTCCTGATGGTGCCCCAAGAGAGCGGCAGGCTCACGGCCATCGACCCTGACAATGAGGGAGAGAAGATCTGGGTCTCCCAGGTGGGTAACACGATGGGCACCGGCAGCATCTTCGGCGGGGCTTTCGATGGCGAGCTCTTCTATCGGGGCCTCGGCTTCCCAGACGGGACGGGAGCCATGGGTGCTATGCGGCCATCGGACGGGGAGCGGGTCTGGTACACAGAGCTGCCGATGCCTGACGGCTGCAGCGAGGCCGATCAGCGCTCCTGCGGCACGAGACAGACGGGTGGGACGACGGCCATGCCGGGCGTGGCGTTCACTGGCGCCAGGGATGGCGTCTTGCGCGCGTACTCGAGCCGCGACGGCAGGATCATCTGGGAATTCCCGACCAACCGCCCGTTCGACACGGTCAACGGTGTGCCGGGCCACGGGGGTGCGTTCGGTGGTCCTGGGGGGCCGACAATCGTTGATGGGATGCTGTTTACCGGATCGGGGTATTCGATTCTGGGTGGTTCGGCGGGCAACGTCCTTCTGGCGTTTGGGATCGACTGACGGAGACGTCCGTTCGCCGGTCAGCTCCTGGACTACGCGGTGCGTACGCGCCTCGGCGCTAGAACCCTCCCACGATCTCGTCCGGGTTTATCGTGTTAGGTGTGCCGTGAAGCCCACGGCTGGCCTCATCGAACTGGGTCTGGCCCACCTGGTAGCGCACTAGTGCCGCCAAAGAACCCCGTGAACTGCTTCAGAACGAACGCGGTAAGCGCCACAGCGGCGGCGGCCCCAGCAGCACCGGTCTTCCAGGTGTCGAGCTGCATGCTCTCGAGCCCGAGGATCTCGCTCCGAGAGATTACCAATCGCTGCCCCAACTGCTCTTGGCGGAAGCCAGTTTCATCCATTCCCCTGACGAGTAGGACGAGGTCCGCCTGGCTCAGCTCCACGATCTTGCCCTCGAGCTCACTGTCTTCGACTCGGTTGTCGTACTCGGGGAGGACTCCGTCCAGCCTCAGTTTCGCCGTTTCTGTCACCCGAGCACGTATGTCCCCATCGACAGTCAGCGCCTCCCAGCCGGCCAACGTCGCATAAGAGTAACAGCCGGCCAGAGGCCCCAGGGCGACGGCCCAGATCAGTAGCCGAATCATTCGCATGATTCCTCCTCGGGAACCGCTGCCAGACGGGCAGGCTCGATGAAGACCCGGAGAGCTCTGCAACTGCGGCGACGGACGGATTTCACCATGACCCCCGACGCTTCCTCCGCGAGCATCGCATGGCCCTCCGCTTTCTCTAGGTGTGACCGCTCAACCGCGTCCCTGGGCAATCCGTCTCACCTCGGGCCCGGTTCGACCGCCCCCAGTCCCATCAAGCCAGATGATAATCCTGAGATGGGCGCGGCGCAAAAGGCGGCTGTCGGCAATCGTTGCGAGCTCGCCTAACGGCCCAGGCTGGCACCATTCTATGGGAATATCCCATGCATCGGGACTTCGAGACCGTGAACGGTGTACGGGGGTTCGGCGGCGGAATTGGCGGGAACGCGTCCACGATCGTGGACGGAATGTTTGTACATCGGCTCCGGGTACGCGACTCTCGGCGGTGCACCGGGGAACGTGCTGTTAGCGTTCGGATTAGACTGACGCATGACCCTGGCGCCGCCCATGCGGATGGGGCTCTAGCGCCCGGATGAGGCTATCGGCCGAAAGTGTCCTCGCGGTAGGTGCAGCGGGCCCCTTCCTCTCCTGGGGAGGCCGGAGCTCGTCCGTGCAGAGCATTACCTTAGGAGGGGGCAATGGAAGAGGATCGGGAGAGCGTTGAAGGGGCATTCTACCCTGAGATCCCCACTCGTTTGCACCGACAGGCTTGAGGACGTCCGAAGGCTCACCTCAGACCTGGACAAGACGCAACTTCGGACACGTACTAGGGCGGGCAAGTGGTCCGTGAATGAGCTCGTCTGTCATCTGCAGCGGGTACAGGGACTCCTCGCGGAGCGTATCGAGGCGATGTTGAGGGAAGACGGTCCGCGATTCGACCGGTAGGCTCCCGAGGGAGACGTCGATTTCGATCGCTTCACCCGGCGACCGTTTACGGAAACGCTAGCGTCCTTCCTGGAAGTATCGAAGTCGCCTCATGAGGACACTCGAGCGGCTCTCTCCAGACGAGTGGCATCGCGTCGGGTACCATCCATCGTTCCATACTTCGACGTGTACTTCCAAGCTGAGTGCCTGGCTGACCACGAAGCGCATCACATCTTCCAGATCTTCCAGATCTTCGAGCGTCGGTCCGGATTAGGGAAAGTGCCGCTTCGAGCCGATCCATAACTGCCCAACTTACGGCGCTGCGAGGAGCGTGTAGTTCCAGATGTCGCCCACTACCGTTCATGACCGGGGTCGGGTCAATGACCTGGTGACCTCGCTACCCGTTACGGGTGAACACCGGTCCCAAGGCACCGAGACGCACGCCCTCGCGCAGGTGCTGGTAATCGAGCCCTTCGAGCCGGCAAGGATGGCAGCCCGGTGCCTCGACAACGAGAGTCTCGGCAGCGAACGAATCGAAGTCGGCGCGGAAATGAACCGAGCTCTTCACCGCCAGGATTTGCTGCTCGGCAGGCTCAACCCCGAGGTGGCGGAAGATCGCCTGATCGACGCATTGAAAGCGGCTGCTGCCGACGATCACGCGCACTTCGGCTGCTTCGTCCTCAATGCCCAGCAAGGCCATGGGGCCGAGGTTGGTAGTCGTGCCGCGAAACATTTCGCCTGCACAGGTAAAGCACCCGTCGCCCAAGGCGTCGACTCGGAACCGCCCTCGATAAGGGCCTTGGCCAGGCTGACCGGACTTGCCACCGAGATCCCCGGCGAAAGTGGCGCCGACGCCTAGTTCATGGGCCCTCGACGCCAGTTCGGCGTCGTCGAGAATGGCCAGAATCGCGCCCTGAGCGCCGTTGCGTACCAGGGCGTCAATCAGGCCCACCGTGTCGGAGGTGGCGCCGGCGCCGGGATTGTCTTGGGCGTCGGCCAGCACCACGGGCCCATTGGCGTCATTGGCCATGGCGCGTCGTACCGCCGTGTCGGCGTCGAAGAGGGGGTTTTCAAACTCAACCTCGGCCTTGAGCAGCGCCGTGAACAGGGCATCGGCGGCAGCGTCAGCCGCGCCCTGGTCGGGGTCGTAGGCGACCACCCCGAGACCACATTCGTGGATGTCGGCGGGGGGGAACCCGAGGGCGAGATCGACGCTCGCCGCCGCGACCCCATCCATCTCCTTGACCTGCCGGTAGAGTGACCGGTTGGGTTCGAAATCGGTGCATTGGGCGGTCAGGGGCACCAGGAACGGCGCCTTGCGAAACGCCTTGGCCAAGCGCTCACCGTCCAGGATGCGATCAAGCAGGACACCGGCGCGTGCACCGGTGGCGTCGAAGTCGAGATGGGGATAGGTGCGGTAGATCGACAGGGTAGTGGCGTGGTCGACCATCGCCTCGGTCACATTGGCGTGGAGGTCGAGGCTGACGGCCACCGGAATGTCATCGCCCACCACCTCACGCACCCGGCGCAGGATCTCACCTTCACCGTCCTCGCAATGCTCGACCACCATTGCGCCGTGGAGATCGAGATAGACTCCGTCGAACGGCCCCTTTGCAGAGAGGTCCTCGCACAGCATGGCAGTGATGAGCTCGAAGGCTTCGCGGGTTACGAAGGACGACGGCTCGGCCGCGCACCAGGTCATCGGCGCCAGGTCGTGAGTGCCCTTTGCCGCCTCAATGAAGCCGGTGATGGGAATGTTGATGCCAGCAACTGCGTCGATTAGTCCCGCCCCGCGCGTGAGCCCCGGCCAGCTGTCATGTCGTTCGAATTCGCTGAAGGGCGTCAGCGTTGGCGCGAAGGTATTGGTTTCGTGCTGGAAGCCGCCGATCGCGATACGCGCCATGTCACCGTTCCATCGTTCCTGGGTTTCACTGGCCTCGAGGCCGAAGCCAAAGCCCCGCAGGAGGTACTGCCACCTCTAGTGTCCTGCCCCAGAGATAGCCGTACTTGGAGCTGCCCCCTTTCAGTGGACAGGTAAGAATTGGGGCTCTCACTCCTCCCCTAGAACATATGGAAGGACCGGCCCTTGCCGGATTACCGTGGGTTAGCGCCTGCCGTGAGCGGAGGTGCCAGAGCCACATGCGACTCGAAGTCGCACCGGAACAGGAGACCGGCCCTATGAAGAAGAAGACCAAGGTGTACGTCGGGATGGATGTCCACAAGGACAGCGTGATGATCGCAGTGCTGCCGGAGGGGGCACACGAGCCGACGCTGGTGAAGCGGCTGTCGCTCGATCAGCACACTCGAGCGTGGCGAAGAAGCTCTCGCACATCGCGTTGTCGTAGGCATCGCCCACTGAGCCCATCGAGGGCCTCACGCCTGCCTCCTTACAGCGTAGCCCGGAAGCGATTGACGTGTACTGGCCTTCCCTAATCCGAATGATGGATCGCCGCCTCGGGCCGCCGCTGCCAGATCGCCATGTTCAGCGCCCCGAGCACGAGCTCCGTCCTCAGATGCGTCTCCATCGACCAGCCCACCACCCGGCGGCTCCACACGTCCACCACCACGGCCAGGTAGAGGAACCCGCTTGAGGTGGGCACGTAGGTCGCGTCCGCCACCCAGAGCCGGTCCGGACCTCTCACACGGAAGTCTCGCTCGACGAGGTCCGCGGCGGGCCATACGTCCTTCGCCCGCTTCGTCGTACGCCATTTCCTTCGGCGGCTCGCACCCTCGAGGCCCTCAAGCTTCTTCAGCCGACCCACGCGCTTGTGATTGACCCCCCACGTCGCGAAGCTCGGCGTACATCCGAGGCCGTCCCTACGTCTCGCGGCTCAACGGGTGGATCTCCCTCATCCGCTCGCGCAGTCGCCCGTTCTGGGGACCGCCTTCGCCGACGGCGCTCGACTGCGCCATGCATAGTACCCGCTGGGGGAGACGCCCAGTACTCGGCACATCTGCCGCACCGGGAGGCTCTCCTGGTTGGCTCTCACGAACTCGAACGCCGATCCGGCACCGAGCCGGTCTGCTGAGCAAACCAGGCCGCCGCTTTGCGGGGGGGGATCTCGCGCTCCGTGCGCAGCTGCTTGTTCTCTCTTCGCAGCCGCCGGAGCTCCTCACGCTCCCTGGGTCGTCAGCCCGTCGGTCCTTCGCCCTTCATCCAAGTCAGCCTGAACCAACCAGTTGCGGATCGACTGGGCCGAAGGCTCGAGTTCCCGAGCGAGCTCCTCCGGCTTCCTCCCCGCCCGCACCAACGCCACCATCTGCTCCCGAAACTCTGGTGCGTACGCCAGCCTCATTCTTCCCATGCTGGACTCCTTTCTCCCAAGAGATTAGGTGTCCACCGTAGGGGGGCAACTCCGGGGGCAACTCCCAACTACGGTAGTCATGGTATACAAATGGTGCTACCGTCACACGCACTTGGCGGGATCCGAACCAGCTTGAGAACCCCGGTCACGTAGGTGATTCCACGGAGTTGGGCCTGAATGGCACTGCCCTCACACGCGAAGTATCTGATCATCGGTGCCGGCATCCACGGCCTCAGCACCGCTTACCATCTCGCCCTCGAGCTCAAGTCCCGCCGGGAGGGTAGCGGGCGAGACATCCCGGTGCTGGACCAAGGGCGGCATCGCGGCCGGAGCCTCCGGGAATCACCTGTGGCGTTATCCGCAACAACTACTTTCAGCCGGCCATACGCGAGCTGATGGTACAGTCGGTGGAGGTCTGAGAGAGCGACCCGGAGCGTTCGCCTACCACCCGGTTGGCTACATGCAGATCAGCCCGGAAGCGATGCACGGCGACGTCGCAGCGATCGCTCGGCAACGAGAGGGATGGGGCATGAGTCCGTGCTCGTCGAGGGCGAAGCCAACTGTGATCGGTACAAGAAGGGCCTGTTCCAGGACTGGCAGGTCGGCGGCGTTTCGTCCGTGCTACACGAGAAGCGGGGCGGGTAGGCGAGGATATGATGGATCTCCCGAAGCAGGTGTCGGTCAAGGACGGCGAACGGTGAGGTGCGCCACGATGTGCCGATGTGGACGTACTGGAGCCGCCAGGAGGGCACCCTCGGCATGATCCCGGACTCCAGAGAACTAACGACGGAGGAATGGCTCCGGTTATCCACTTGGACAGAAATGCCCCCCTCTTTTCCGACGAGGACGGATCGCTAGTCACCGACGAGATGTGGAGGATCTATATACAAGCCCGCCACCAACCTCGGCGGCATTCAGGGAGGCGCCGCACCCATCAAGGTCGAGACCGATCCCGATGAGGTGGCGGTCTATCCTTATGGTCCGGCCTCTCCCGAGTTTGTGGTCGGACCCGAGTTTGCGCACATGTGGTGCTCGGCGTTGGCGCACTGCCAGAAGCGGTTCGAGGGAAAGATCAGCCACATCAAGAGAGAACCCTCCAGAGGCATCGGTGCCTTCACGCCGGATAATTTTCCGATCTTCGATGTCTTTCGTGAGCACTGCTATTTCATCGCCGACTTCAAACACGGATACAAGATGATCGACGTCGGCAAGCTGGTGGCGCAGGAAATCTTCGGAGAACCGCCACACTACTGGAGCCGTTTCGCTTTTCGCGCTACGCAGAAGGAACCTACACCCGATCTTGAACAGCCCGTTCCCGTGGAGCTGATGGGCACCAAACCTTTGTCCCGCTTTCCATGGGACCCTTGCTTGCCGGTTTGGTGTCCGGGCGCACACCCCTAGGCCGGAGGAATATGATGTTAAGACATGTGCTGTTGAGACATGCCGTGACGGTGATCTTGGCCTTAACCGCCTTGATGGCGCTGTCACTTCCGTCACCCGCCGGAGCTCAGGAGCCTGCGCCGCCGACGGCGTCTGCAGTGAGCATGGTGGATCCTTTTGAATCGTACTGCGCCACCTGTCACGACAACCGCAGCTCCGAGAGCTTGGCCCCCAGCCGGCAGACGCTTCGGCAGTTGGAGCCGGAGCGGGTGCTCGCTGCTCTGAAAGAGGGGCCGATGGTGACGTATGCCGAGCGCTTCAGCGAGGACGAGCTACGGGCTATGGCGGAGCTGGTGACGGGCAAGCCTTTCGGCGGCTCGGCCGACCGCACTGCGGCCGCCATGAGCAACCAGTGCCGCGGTCCGCTGACCCTGAACGATCCTTTCGATAAGCCGAGTTGGAACGGCTGGGCTCCCGATCCGACGAAGTCGTACCGGTTTCAGCCGCAGGAATCCGGTGGGTTGACCGGCGCGCAGATCCCGCAGCTGAAGCTCAAGTGGGCGTTCGCGTTTCCGGGTGCTGCCTCGGCCGCGTGGACTCAGCCGACGGTCGTTGGTGGGGCGCTGTTCATCGGTAGCGACAACAACTTCGTGTACGGCCTCGACGCCAAGACGGGCTGCGTATACTGGTCGTACGAGGCCCCCGGGCAGGTACGCGGGGCGGTCATCATCGGCGAGATCACGGAGATTCCCGGCGTTCGCTACGCCGCCTACTTCGGCGACTACATGGGCTATGTCAGCGCGGTCAACGCGGAGACGGGAGAGGAGCTCTGGAGCATACTCCCCGACGACCATCAGGCCGCGAAGATCACCGGCCCGCCGACGCTGGATCCCTCTCCGGGCGGACACTTGTACGTAGGAGTCTCGTCGTGGGAGCAGATGCCTGGACGGCGGATCACGTACGAGTGTTGCAAGTTCCAGGGCAGCCTCACGGCGATCAACGTGAACACTGGGCGACCGGTGTGGAAGACCTTTACCATGTCCGAGCGTCCGCGACCGTTGCGGAGGAACTCGGCGGGCACACAGCTGTACGGTCCGGCCGGCGCAGCGATCTGGCAGGCACCGACGCTCGATCTGAAGCTCCGCAGAGTGTACGCGACCGCCGGCACCTGCTACATCTCGGAGTTCTTCGAGGAGCCGCACGCCGTCGGGTTCGACGGAGGCGCCTGCAACTCGGTCATGGCGTTCGACATGGACACCGGCGGGCGGGAATGGTCGACCCAGCTGGTGCCGATGGACCGGCACCCGGGTGGGTGTGGGGTGGAGCCAGAAGAGCTGCGGATCAATTGCCCAGGCTACGTGAACGATCCGGACGACGATCCGGCGGGGGCGCCCGTGTTGCACACGGCGCTTGACGGTCGGCGCATGATCATTCAAGCCCAGGAGTTGGGGCGGATCACCGCGCTCGATCCCGACAACAACGGCGCCATCCTCTGGGTCGGCCAGGCCGGCGATGGGCAAGGCTCGAGCTCCCCCTTCGGCGGCGCGTTCGACGGCGAGTACTTGTTCAAGCCACTGTCGTTCCGCGACGGGACCGGCGCCATCGCGGCGATGCGGCCAAGCGATGGCTCGCGTGCCTGGTACACGGAGATCGAGAAGCCGAGCGACTGCGCCGATCCCGAGTCGAGAGGGTGTTCTTCGGCCAATGACGCGGCCGCGAGCGCCGTGCCCGGCGCCGTGCTCACGGGATCGTGGAATGGAGTGCTGCGCTCGTTCTCGGCCGAGGACGGCTCGGTTCTCTGGGAATACCCCACGCAGCGGGAGTTCGAGACCGTGAACGGTGTTCGGGGGTTCGGCGGTGGAATCGGCGGCACCGCGCCCACGATCGTGGATGGGATGTTGTACATGGGCTCCGGGTACGCGATCCTCGGCGGCGCACCGGGGAACGTGCTGCTGGCGTTCGGATTGGACTAGTGGCCGACCTCGAGCAGCCGGCAAGGCAAACGCTGGGATTGGACCCGTCCGTAGCCGGCGATCAGAGGCAGGCGGCGCCCGGGGTAGGAGCGTCCGCAGTAACTCTTCCGCAGACAGAAGCGCAGATGCGCGCATCGGAGGCCGTCGCGGCCCATCTCCAGCGTGCTATCCTGAAGGGCGTCCACACGGACGGTGACAAGCTGGCGTCGTAACGGGATCTGGCCCGCATCTTCAAGGCCTTCCGAACAACCCCGTGCGCAGGGCGCTTTCAGCACCTCGAAGACGCGGGACTGGTGGTCAGGCGGATCGGTAGCGGCACGTACATCTCATACTGGCCCAGCCCCCGCAAGTAGGCGAGATCGCCGAGGTCACGAGCCCGCTCGAGCTCAACGAAGCGCGCCTCACGATCGAGCCTCAGATGGTCCGCTTGGCGGTCGCGAGCGCCACGGCGTGGGATCTGGATCGCTTGCGCGAAACCCTCGATCGTATCGAGGCCTCAGGGAACGATCCGGAGAGCTTTTCCCGACGAGACAAGGAGTTCCACGTCCAGCCTGGCTGAATGCACCCGCAATCCGTTGTGGACGTGAATCTACGGCAAATCAACCACGTGCGCGGCCATTGGCCAGTGGAACCTGAGCAGGGACACGATCCTCACCCCGAGCGGATCGCCCGCTACAACCGCCAACACCGCGAACTCTACGACAGCCTCCGTAGCCGGAATGTCGAGGCGTCGATGAGGGCCATCACCGAGCATCTCGAGAGGGCCCGGGCCGATCTCCTGCGGGAAGATCAGCATGACGCCGATCGGGGAGGATGCGGTGTTCTGGGGGTGATCCTCTCAGGGAGCGCAGTGGGGTGCTGAGGCCGTGGTTGTCCGCTTCACGATGGCATGATACACGGTCCGTGTAGACCAAATCTATTAAACGGTCTCATATTGAACCAACATTGGGTCACCCATCGTCACGTTCTTCTCGGCAAGGAGCACTGCATCACGCCGATCGGGCCGGATGCGATTGCGATGATCGAGTCGGGGATAGGCCAGGGCGTGGGCTGCTCCAAGGTGCCCGGCATCCACAACATCGCGCTCATGGAAGATCGGGCGACCTGCCGCTCTTTCAGCCCATAGCCGACTGGCTGATGCACGGTGTGGGAAGCTGGTTGTCGACGCGCGATAACTACCCGATGATTCGTTTGAAGACGTCCAGGTCGATGTTCCGTCCGCAGACGACGGCGACGACGCTCTTGCCCCTGAACTGTTCTTTTCGTTTGAGCAGACCTCCGACGGCCAGCACCCCCGAACCCTCGACCACCAGACGATGATGCTCGAACAGAAGGCGGATAGAGTCTTCGATCTCCGTCTCGGTGAGCAACATGATTTCATCCACGTACTGCCGACACAGATCCAGGGTGATGCTGTCCAGATCCACGCCGCCGGCGCACGTGTCGGCCAGAGTCGGGTGAGTCTCCATCTCGATCATCTTGCTGGCTCGTACGGACTCGTACATTACGGGGGAGTTCTCCGGCGAGACGCCGAAGGCCTCTACGTCGGGGTTGTGGGACTTCAGCCAGCCGGCCGAGCCGGTGAGCAATCCCCCCGCCCCACAGGCGAAGAAGGCCGCATCCAGATCGGGAAGTTGTTTGGAGATCTCGTACCCGCAGGTTCCCTGTCCGCCGACCACGATGGGATCGTTGTAGGGTGACACGTAGATCTTGCCGTCTTCTTCTGCTATCCGCCGGGCCTCTTTCTCCGCATCCCAGGCCAGGCCTCCACATACGACCAGATCCAGGCCGTGGGCCCTCAACAGCTCCAGGCGCGAAGGCTCGATGTCCTCGGCAACGTAGATCGTGGCCCGGCGTCCCCTGATTCTCGCGGCTTCGGCAATCGCCAGGGCATAGTTTCCTGTCGATGCCGAAACCAACCCCTGGTCGAGTTCCGCTTCGGTGAGCGAGAGGATCTTGTTGATCGCACCACGAAACTTGAAGGAAGAGGTGCGCTGCATCGAGTCCAGCTTCAGCCAGACTTCGCCATCGATCTGTTCGCTGAGATACATGGAGTACTCGAGAGGGGTGGGCAAAAGGTGGTCCTTGCACCTCTCGCTGGCCTCAAGAACCAACTGGGGTATATCAAGCTGCTGCTGATGTACGGTCGTCATGAATACCGCCTCGTTTGTGCTGATCCTACCGGAGAGTGCGATCGACCATCTTGGCGATCTGAATGTCTTGAATGGCGACGCCGGTCAGATCCGCAACCGTGATCTGGTCTTCGCTGGTTCGTCCAATTGCCGGGTCGCTGATCACCTGGCCCAACTCGAGGATGGACCCTTCCTCGATCAGTCCTCCTTGAATCGCATGTACGCACTCGCCGTACTGGGCACACTGTGAGATGCTGTCCGCGACCACTAGATCCGCCTTCGCCAAGAGCGCGGCCTCGAGCTCCTGCTTTCCGTGATCGTCGGACCCCATCGCGGTGATATGCGTACCCTTCTTCACTTGATCCGCCCGGATCAAAGGACTCTTGGCCGAGGTCGCCGTGACGATGAGATTGCACTGCGAAACCAGGTCATCCGGTGTCTCTGCCGCTTGGATATCCAATCCCCAAGCCTGAATGCTCTCGCTCTCACGAAGATCCTTGATCATCTGCTGCACCTTCGCGGGATCCCTACCCCAAATGAAACAGCTCTTACAGTCGACGACGGTCCGCAGCATTTCGAGCTGCATCCTAGCCTGCACGCCAGTTCCGACGATTCCGATGTGATGAACGGTTTGTGCCGCCAGGTGTTTCGCCGCAACCGCCCCAGCGGCAGAGGTGCGCATTTCGGTGAGCCAGCACTTGTCCAACAGAATCAGCTTGAGCTCACCGGTCTTCTGACTGAAAACCAAGATCACGCCATCGGCGACGGGCAAGCCAAGCTCGGGGTTGTCGTAGAACCCGGATGCCATCTTCATGACGTAGTAGTCGCCACCGGATACGAAGCCGTACTTGATGTGAACGTCGCCCGGTGGGTCATCAAAGTGCAAGAATCCAACCGGCGGGACGTTCACCTTGCCTTCGGAATAAAGAACAAATCCAGTCTCGATCTCCTGGATCAGCTGCGGGGCGTCGAGTAGACGCTTGATCTCATCGAGGTTGAGTACGGTTACCATCGGAATGCCTCATGTTGGAAGGCGGAGCGCACTGGTTCGGTCGGGGAAGGCACCGGCGCTGCGGATCCGGCGCTTGATCTCGGCGTCAGGCGCTCAAGCCCGTTGGTGGTGCGTAGCCTGGCCCAGTGGGGCTCAGGGAACGCGTAGCACTGGGCCTGGGCGGTGAAGCCCTGCTCGAGCACCTGCATCGCCTCGGGGAGTTCCTTGTGCCAACGTGCTGTGATGTCGGCCAGGCGCTTCTTCGCCTCCGCCAGCCCGGAAGACGGCAGCAACCTCGCGCGCCACACGTTTGCGCAGGCGAGGCGGGACCGTGGCCAGGACGTTGCGTTGCAGGTGCACGGTGCAGCGCTGGCGGCCAGCCTCGGGCAGGAAGCGGCGTACCGTATCGGCCAGGCCCGCGTGCTCGTCCGCGAACACGAGCTCGACGCCGCTAAGGCCTTGCTCCAAGAGCTGCTCGAGGAGCTCTGACCCGCTGTCCTGTGACTCCCCTCAGCGCCCAGCGTGATGCCTAGGAGCCAGCGGAGGCCGTCCGGGGCCACCGCGTAGGCTACGAGCGCGCTCACGTTCTCGACTTCCCTGGCCCAGCGGGCATCCAGCAACGTCGCGTCCCCAGGTACAGGTAGGGGCGGGCTCCCTCGATGGGTGCGCTCCTGAGCGCCTCTTCGGCCTCTTCGAGCCGCCTCACGACCCGGCTCACCGTCGAGCGCCCCACTCGCTCACCCATGAGTGCCTCGGTCACGTCGCCCATCTTGCGCTGGGACACGCTGCTCACGTAGGCCTCCACCCTCATCTCGTCAAGCTCTTCGGTCCTTAAGCTGGTAGCGGCCCATCACGTCGGCGGGCGAGCCGCCTTCCCGGCTACGCGGGACCATCACGTCGATCTGACCCAAGCTCGTGAGCAGGCGCCTCAGGTGCGTGCCGTTCCTGTGGTCCTTCCAGCTCCCAACCCGCTCGAAACCACGTGCTCCGACCATCGCCTTCAACTCCTCCTCCAGCACCATCTCAAGCGTCACACGGATCGCGCCCTGAAACAGCGCGCGAAAATCCTGACGCAGCTCAGCTTGCGTGGCCCGCTCAACTTCGACCATCTTCTCCGTGAGGAAGCTTCCGGTTCCGGACCTGCGCGTGAAGGCCCGGACTCCCCGGGTTCACGTGATGATGAACAACTCAAAAGGAACTTCCTCTTTCTTTTCCGGGCTGTCCACCCCTCGGCGAACACCCTCCCGCTCTTCGAGAAATATCGTGACACTACCCAGACTTCGGCATGCTATATTCGCAGCCCTATGGATGGCGGGCATGCCGACGCCAATACGTTTATCGCTCTGAACAGGGGAACAAGCCATCGTGAGTGGAACTGTAACGTATGACGGCGCGCCGGCGGCGGGCACGATCGACCTGGGCATCGGCCAGCCCTCAGCCGACCTGCTGCGCGTCGACATGCTTCGTCAAGCCAGCGAGTCGTTTTTCAGCGACGCACATCCGTTCGAGTTGAACTATGGTGTCTTGCCGGGCGACGAGCGGTTTCTGGAATCGCTGGCGGGATATCTACGCGAAGGATACGACGCCACCGTCACTCCGCAGTCGCTGTTTGTTACCGGGGGCAACTCGCAGGCGTTGGATCTCGCATCGACGGTCTTCAGTAAATCGGGAGACACCGTGTTTGTCGAGGAGCCGAGCTACTTTCTGGCCTTTCAAATTTTTCGCGGCCATGGATTGACAGTGGTTGGCGTACCGATCGATGAGAACGGCATGCAAATCGACGTGCTGGAGGCACTGCTGATTGAACACGACCCGGCTTTCATATACATCATCCCTAGCTACCACAACCCGGGCGGACACTGCATGAACAGCGAGCGCCGTCTTCGCCTGATCGAGCTTAGCCAGCAGCATAGCTTCCTGATCCTCGCGGACGAGGTCTATCAGCTTCTTTACTACTATGACGAGCCGCCACCAGCATTCGGTACGATGATCGAGAGCGACACTGTTCTGTCGCTCGGCTCATTTTCAAAGATTCTCGCCCCGGCGATGCGCCTCGGCTGGATACAGACCGGCCCTGGGTTGCGCAAGCGCCTCCTCGACAACGGCTTCATCATCAGTGCTGGCAGCACAAGTCACTATTCCTCGCACATCGTCCGACATGCCATTGATCTCGGCCTACTACGAACACATGTCAACGAGATTAGACGCACTTATGGCAATCGTGTTGAGGCAATGCAGGACTCACTACAGTCACAGTTCGGCGATCTGGCCACCTGGCAGCGACCTGGCGGCGGCTACTTTTTCTGGCTGCGCTTTGACGATGACGTCGACACTGCGCCCCTTCGGGACAAAGCAAGGGAACTTCAGACAGGGTTTCAGCCCGGGTCTGATTTTTCCAGTGCCGGCAGGCTCAGCAACTTCCTACGCCTTTCTTTTGCACATTACGACGAAGACGATATCCGCGAGGGTATCGCACGAATACGGCGAGTTTTTGATTGAATATATCTCATGCGAATCCCAACAAGGAATTAGGCGAAAGAGCCGACCCCGAACCGTCAGCCGCCTTTCGCATTGTCGTTTGTGGAGTGGACTTGGTCACGCTCTTGGCGCGTGTAGACCCTAGAATCAGTTTGGCTCAGGGGAGAATCATGTCGCGCTAATACCAGCTGCCGAGTGCAACCCTGATCGCCTCTCCACTTACGCCACTGGCTTCCTCAGATGCGAGGAATGCGATCACCTCGGCTACTTCCCGGGGCGTGGCAACGCGGCCCGGCGGATACGATGTCGCCCGTTCCTTCCACACCTGATCGGTTGTGATACTTCGATCCTTCGCCTCTTGGCGGGCCGAACGTTCGGCCATCTCCGTCCGAACCCAGCCGGGCAAAACAGCGTTCGATGTAATACCGTAAGCTCCGCCGTCCGCCGCGACCGACCGCATTAGTCCCAGAAGCCCGTGTTTGGAGCTGTTGTATGCACTTCCGGCGGGTTCGGCGATCAAGCCGGCCGTAGAGCTCGTATAAACCATGCGCCCGAATTGGCGTTCGATCATTCCCTGCAATACGAGCCTCGAGAGATGGAATGGACCATCAAGATTGACCCGCATCGTCTCACTCCAAACGTCTGGTTGCTGTTCCCAGACGACGCTCGTGCGCTGAGCCGATACCGTGGTTACATACAAGGATCTCAATCGGCCCCAGTCGTTGCTCAGCCTCCGCGACCCCGTGCGCACAGCCCTCTGGACTTCCGAGATCTGCAACTGAATACTGGAGCCCGACATCTGCCAGTTCCCTCTGGCTGCGGGCAACGCACATCACTTTGGCGCCACGTGACGCCAGTAGCTCTGCAGTGGCACGCCCTATTCCGCGGCCCCCGCCCGTGACTAGAGCTACGCGCCCTTCGACTCCAGCCATGCTTCACATACTCCGTGCGGTGAGCTCGACGAACGAATGTCTCCTCATGGCAACTGACCTCTCCGGATGAATGGTGTGACGAGTCACGCCAGCACTTGCCGCAACGTGTCGAGGCTGATCTTGGCGCCGCTCAGAATGAGCACCACCGTCTTGCCCGCGTAGCGGTCGGCCGTCTTCAGGAACGAAGCGACCGAAAGCGCCGCCGCCCCCTCCACCAGCGTGTGGTGCCTCAGCAGCAAGAGTCGGATCGCCGCCTTGATCTCATCCTCGCTCACCAGTACGAAACGATCGACGAGGTCTCGGCAGATCGGCAGGGTGATCGCGCCCTCCTCGATTCCGCCCGCGGTGCCGTCCGAAAGCGTGGGCAGCGAGTCCAGCTCCAGGATCTTCCCCGCCTTGACCGACTCGTACATCACGGCTGAAGCCTCCGGCTGGCAGCCCACGATCTCGATCCCAGCGTTTTTTCCCTTCAGACATCCCGCGATCCCCGCGATCAGACCGCCGCCGCCCACCGGCACGAAGACGGTGTCGATTCCGTCGATCTGCCGTTCCAGCTCTAGCCCGATTGTGCCCTGTCCGCCGATAATCCTGGGGTCGTCGCAGGCGGAGACGAAGAGCCGGCTGCTCTGCTCGGCGTTCAGCTTCGCGAATCGCTCGGTCTCGAGGCAGTCCAGACCGTGGAAGCGCAGGTCGGCGCCGAGCTGCCTCAGCATCTCGACCTTGCTTCCCGAGGCGCCCTCGGGCACGAAGATCGTACCGGGCCAGCCGAAGCCGTGCAGCAGGTGGGCGACTGCCCCCGCATGGTTCCCCGAGGAGGCGGTCACGATTCCCCTCTGGCGTTCGGCCTCGCTCAAGGACAGGAGCTTGTTCACGGCGCCCCTGAGCTTGAAGGAGCCGGTCGCCTGGAGGTTCTCCAGCTTGAGGTAGGCGTCGCACTTCCCGGCCCCGCTGAGCCAGACGGAGCGCTCCACGGGCGTCTCCCGAATGTGCGGATGTATGCGCTCCGCCGCCGCCAGGGTCTCGCTCCTGATGTCCAGCTCCGACTTCCTCATGCGTACCCCCCGCACAACAAGAGCAAATTCATAGAGCGCACAGAAATAGTCCGAAACATCGTAGTAGGCATGTGGGGCAGGTTTGCTACCTGCCTTCTGGCCGGTAGACCGTTTGCCAACCGGGGCCACGTTGGGTAATAAGATATCATGAGATTTATGAGAGCGACCCAAAGGACGACGCTATCGAATCGAAGATATCAGCCAGATCATCTCCTTATCCCTATAGGGTCGCGGCGGCATGCACCGTGTTGCCGACGAAGCGGTGCTTGGAAAACCCAACGATGGTGGTGATTCATGCGCAGCCTCCTAGCCTTTTGTTTGATTGCTCCGGTTGCTCTCGGCTCGGTCCTTGGGCTGAGTCCAGACCCCGCAGCCCCAACGGCCGTGGCGGTTAGGCAACAGACCGACATCCGCAACGATCCACGAGTGATCTCGGCCCTCGAGTTGCTCGAAGTGTGGATCGATGCCCGGCTGGCATACGACCACATCCCGGGGATCTCGGCCGCCATTGTCCATGATCAGGACCTGCTCTGGAGCCGGGGCTTTGGCTACGCCGATCTCGAGGGCGAGGTGTCGATGTCGCCTCAGACGATCTTCAGCATCTGCTCGGTCTCGAAGTTGTTCACCAGCATCGCGGTGATGCAGCTTCGCGACGCCGGCAAGTTGAATCTCGACGACCCCGTGGAGAAACACCTGCCTTGGTTCGACATCCAGCAGACCTACACCGATGCCCCGCCGGCCACCGTGCGTGGCTTGCTGACGCACTCCTCCGGCCTGCCCCGCGAGTCGCCCTTTCCGTACTGGACGGATCCGACCTTCCCCTTTCCGACCCGAGAAGCGATGATGGAGCGTGTGAGCAGCCAGAGCACGCTTTACCCCACGGATCGTTACTTCGAATACTCGAATTTCGGAATGGCGCTCCTAGGGGAGATCGTTAGCGCAGCTTCCGGCATGCCCTATGACAGCTACGTTCGGCAGCGGATTCTCGAGCCGCTGGGCATGACCAATACGACGACGGATATCCCCGTGCGGCTGGCGGGGGGGCGACTCGCCACCGGGTATACACCGCTGGATCGCTCAGGGCAGCGCCATGAACTGGCGTTGTTTCAGACCCGTGCCCTCGCGCCAGCGGCAGGCTATGCGTCGACGGTGGAAGATCTGGCCCGTTTTGCCGCCTGGCAGTTTAGCCTTCTCGGCAGCGCACAGGACTCTACCGCAGGATCGAGTGCCGGAGCCTCGATCCTGCGACCCAGCACCCTTCGCGAGATGCACCGTGTGCACCGGGTCGACCCCGAGTTGTCTGCCAGCGAGGGTTCACACTGGGGGCTCGGGTTCGGTATTTACCAGGGAGATGACCCGCAAACTGAGGAAAGAACCTATGTAGGACACGGTGGTGCCTGTCCTGGTTTCCGCACCTCCCTGAGGCTGCAGCCGGACACCAAGATCGCCGCCATCGCCATGATCAACGCCGAAGGTGCAAGGGCGAGCCCGGGGCTCATCACTCGACGGGCTCATCAGATCGTCGGCAACGCCATCTCCGAAGTCATTGAGTCTCCGGAGAAGGCAAGTGCCCCTGATCCGGGTCTGCGCCGCTACACCGGTCTCTACACTACGGTGGCCTGGGGGGAGGTGGCGGTCGTGATTTGGGGCCACCAGCTGGCAACCGTTTGGCTACCGACGGAAGATCCCATGGGGGGGCTCACCAAGCTCGAAAAGACGGGCCGGCATCGCTTTCGTCACGTTCGTCACGATGGTCAGCTCGGAGATGAGTGGGTCTTCGAGCTCGAGAACGACACCGTCACCCGTATGTGGCGAAACAGCCAGTACTACACCAAAGTACGCTGACCTTCGCGTTGCGGAAATATAGGACTCACTACAGTCACCCCGGATCCTGCAGGGAGAGGTGAAATAGGGGACTTGTGGGTGTGGATGGGACCGGAGGGGAAGTTGGCGGGGATATGGGGGGCTGCCGGAGGGAAAAGAGGCGGCTCGGATCTGTGGTATTGAGTGGGCAGGGCGGTGTTGGACAGACGGGGAGGACGACTGGAGGGGAGAGGGCCTAGAGGAGGGGGGGGCGGGAGTCGTCAGGCTGGGAGAGGAGGCGGGAGTCCGGAAGCGAGGCGTCTGAGAGCGAGCAGGATATGGGGTCTGGCGGGATCGTCACGGAGCAACTGGACGTAGAGCTTGCGGCTGTGGCGGGTGAGCTTGGCGGGCAAGCGGAGGAGCCAGAGCCGGAGGCGGTTGGGTTGAGCTGTGCGCCAAGCTCCAGAGAGGGCGGTGGTCCTGAGTGTGTGCAGGAGCTGGTAGGCGATGGCTCCGAGAGCCCACAGGAGTGCATTGCCGTCGAGGTGATCGATGGCGGTGGCCCCTGCTCCGAGCTGGCCGAGTTCCTTGATCCTCTGTTCGACGACCGCACCGTGGTTGTAGCGGCGCCAGGCGGTGAGGGCGTGGATGCCTTCGATGTTGGTGAGCACGTGAGCGCTCAGGGGGACTTCGTAGGTGTCGAGCGTGAGGGTGTCTGGGCCTTGGAGCGGACGCCGTGTCTGGAGCGAGAGAAGACGGACGCCCCACAGACAGCCGGAGGTGGTCCAGAGCTCATGACCGGGGAAGATGTGCTCACCCTTGCGAGAGCGACGCCAGGGCTGGTGGTGGTCGGCAAGCCAGCGGTGGGCAGGGAGCTTGAGCAGGAAACGGACATCGAGGTCATCGAGGGTCCGTACCATGGATCGGCTGAAGAAGCCCTTGTCGAGACGCACGGTGATGGTCTCGACCCCCACGGAGCGCAGGCGCCCCACCAAGTCGGCGATCCACGCCTCGGCCCCCGCAGCGGTGGGGGCGTTGCCCGGGCGCCAACGGATGCCCATACAGTCTCCCGTCTCCTGAACGAAGGCCAGAAGCGGATGGTGCGACGGCCGGCCGGGCTTGTGTGGGTTGTAGCCCCGCTCGGCGCCCGCCTGCTTCAGTCCGTAGCGTACGCTGACGGTGGAGTCGAGGATCAGGGTCAGCGCCCGGGGCACGCCCCCCAGTCTCCAGCGCCGGCACACGACGTGCCACAGGAGTTCGTCGAGGAGGGGCACGAGCGGCTCACCTGCGCGGCGCAACCAGCGTCCGAACGTGGTGGGATCGGGCAGGCGAGTCCAGCCGAACAGGCGTCGAATGCCGCGCCGGTCCAGGAGCGGCAAATCGTCGAGCACGCGCCCACCGTAGAGCAGCAGGACGACCCACACCTCGACCATCAGGCTGGGACGGAAGAAGCCGGCAAGCCCTTCGCTCTGACGGTCGATCCAGGAGCCCAGGCCCATGCCGTCCCACAGATACCGGACCAGAATCAGCCCGCCTCCATCGGTCAGATTCCGGGCGCTGTGACGAATCCGTAGCGGGGAGCTCTCACCTTGTACATGGGGCCGAGAACAGATACGATGGTTGCGCACCGTCTGGGTGCCTTTTGTGGCGAGGAATCTTCTTGGACGAAGTACCCTCAACCTAAGGCCTTAGACGGTGTTTTTCTTCCCTATACTACTCCCCTCATGCAGGATCCAGGGTCACAGTTCGGCGATTTGGGTAGCTGGCAGCGGCCTGACGGCGGCTACTTTTTCGGGCTACGTTTGGTGATCACGTCGCCACTGCATCCTTTAGCGACAGACAAGGGAATTTCGGAACGGGGTTCAGCCCGGGTCCGCTTTCTCCAGCGACGGCAGGCCCGGCAACTTCCTGCGCCTGTCTCTTGCACTCTATAACGAGCACGATATCCGCGAGCGTATCGCACGAATGCGGCGAGTCTTCGATTGAGCTGAGCCAACCGATATTCGTGAGCCAGATCAACCCACAGATGCTGCGGAAGAACCAATAGCACTACTCCACAATCACTACCTGTCCATTCAGACAGCCTTCTACTGCCTTACTGTAAGCCTGACCAACCGCTTCATTTGATACATGCACGTGGCCTCTCATGTAACCGTCGTATTTTTCTCTACACACTTCCAAGACCTCGGGGCTGACCACATTAATGCGAATGCCGCGAGGCATATCGACCGCAGCACTCACAACGAAACCATCGAGTGCGCCATTGGCGGCAGCAAGACTGGAACCACCTCGGATCGGGTCTCGGTTCAGCACACCGCTCGTCAGGGTGAAGCACCCACCGTCATTCACGTAATCGAAGCCCTCTAACACCAAGTTGACCTGTGGTAATGTCTTGTGATAAATGCCCTCCATGAATTGGTCGCTGGTCATTCCATGTACTGCACCAAAATGGCCATGGCCAACAGCGCTCACCACGGCATCAACCCTTCCGACCTGCTGGTACATTGCACGGATGCTGTCGACGTCTTCGATATCCATCTGCACATCACCGCTGATTCTACTAACGCTGATTACTTCATGGCGACCAGACAGGGCATCGACCGCAGTTTTCCCAACGGCACCAGAGGCGCCCACGATAACGATCTTCATTACTGTGTCCTCGATGAATCCTGCGTTGAGGTGATTCGGCGGATAAGATCTTGGTCAGGTCATATTGTCAACCATCGGTCACGCGCAGCAACATCCCAGCGGCTCGCAAGTTTCCCACCCGAAACGACGTACACTTGCTTGTGCAGAGCCGACGTCGGACAAATGTGACGGGGAATGGCAAGCAGCTCGTCACCCGGAGCAAATTCAGACGCCCGCTTGGTTTCCAATACCAAGTGCTCTTCATCCTGCAGAACCTGTCTCGCATCCGGCAAGTCGGGGAACTCGACTCGTGTACCCATCGGTTCATCCGCTGCACAGGCTTTGTATCCGAGATCAACCGTTACACGGTCCGACATCGGACAGCTGACGACGCGGGTCAAGATCAAAGCGGCCGGGACGAGGTGCTGATCAGGAAACAGCTCGCAATAACCAACGTCATGCAGCACAAGCGTACCGGGGCTTAGCTCCAGGGCGGAATCGTCCTTTTCGGCGTATAGAGGAAACGACGCCGTGCCGCCTGCAACGATCCGCGGGACCGGCCAACCTTCCGACACCAATTGGTCACGCAAACCGATCGCCTGATTCCAACATTCGTCAACCGCCGTTCGTCGCTCTTCGACATCGGCTTGATGGTTTTGTCCGTCGTAGACGTGCAATCCACCTGGATTGAGACCTGCGTTGTTGACGATCTGTTCGTAGAGCACCTTCGCGCCGGCTCCTGCGACGACTCCTGTTCGATGCTGTCCCGTGTCGATGTCCAACAACACGTCCACCGTCCGCCCAGCTTGTGACATCGCTTCGCCAAGTTGACGGATCGGCTTGGCGTGATCCGCTGTCACAGAAAGTGCGCTGTGCGGAAATTTTTCAACGAACTTGACGGCACGGCCAAGATTCGGTCCTACGATGTTGTAGGCCAGAAAGACATCCTTCACACCTACTTCGGCCAACATTTCCGCTTCGGCCAACGTCGCACATTTGTGTTTTGTAATCCCCAGATCCATCTGTAGCTCTACAACTTCCCGCATCTTGTGGGTCTTACAATGCGGGCGCAGTCGCGACGCGTCACCAGCGATCTCGATCATCCGTTTGATGTTGCTTTCGACCAGATCGCGAAAAACGACGAGCCCTGGGGAGATGATCTGTCCGGTTGCCTCGATTCGATAGTGTTCGTCCATTTGGTCGCTCTCAAGAGTGCCGTGAATATCGATCCGCGATCATCTCACGACCTTTCGGTCGCCTCGTTCTGCTTTGGCTTCTGGGCCATTGCCGTCTAGCGCTGAACCATCCAGGAGCATGTAGCCCAGCTACAGCGTTTCGGGGAGCTGGAGGCTAGAGCGAAGCCTGCGCCCCATAGCTGCCGGGTGCACCGCGTCTCTAAGGATTGAGGCCGCGGTGCGACCTCCAGATTGTCGCGGTTTATCTCTAAGCTTTGTCGCGAACGGGGCGCGTAAGTGACGCTGCTGATCCCTCCTTTTCTTGTTGGGGGATGGGGGCTGTTTCTTGAGATGGCGAGTGCAATAAGAGCGTCCGCGCATCTGGAAGTGAGCGCCGCGTTCGAGGACGCTGTCGAGGATCCCCTCAGCGAGGTCACCATCTTGAAGGACTTGGCCGAGGGCCGCCAGAGGCTTGTGGGTGGTGATGAGGATCGAGCGAGCATAGAGATAGGGTTCGAGGGCCTGGTCGATCGAAGTACGCGCCCCATGCGCGTGGGGCCTGGCTAAGAAATTCCTGGATAGTTCCCATGATAGGGCCTCCCTGCAGGCTCACGTCATAAGACAGCGAGACGATCAGCGTCAGGTTCGCCCTCAGTCCATTTCAGCGAAGATGATCGCTTGTTCGACAAACCCCGGAGAGCCCTCGGAAACATAGGCGAAGCCGCCAGGGCGATTGTGGTTGAATGCCTCCAGTAGGCCGATCCCGGGGAATTCGATCTACTCGAGCTCGGTCAGAGCCGGCACCGGGACGACGGCCCCATCACGAACCAGTCGTGCCGGCCGCGTGTAGATCTCGATCACGTCCGACGGGGAATAGGGTGCAGTATAGTTCCACGGGGGCCGCATGTGCTCAGGCAGACCGCCCACAAGACAACGGAATCTTTCCATGCGGTCGCACTCGCGCTCCAGCATCCCGAGCACGAGGCTGCTCAGGCCCGGCGCGACACCGCAGTCGACCACCGCTGTCACGCCGCTTGCGTGGGTCAACTCATCGAGGACGAACGGATCCTCCCCGAAGAACGAGATGTCGACAATGTTCTTCTCCGCCTCAATTCTCGCCTCGAGGGCCTGACTACCCCGTCCATCCGGGGAGCGCTCCTATGACGAGATCGAATGGGGTGCGTCGGTAGTTGACCGCCACCGCATCGAGACTCAGGTGCAGCTGGTTCGTCAGTCGAAGAGCGCCATCTCGGTGCGTTGCGATAGGATCACCCGCTTGTCCCGGGAGAAAATGGTGTCTTCAAATCCACGGAGCCTCCCCCTCAATCCACAATCCTGGATTCTTGAGCTGCCTGCTGTAAGAGCTCGGAAATTGGTTTCACTTCGATCTCTTCGGGTGCCCTGAAATTGATATGCCTGCGATATTTGCCGCGGCCGCTCAATAGATGTCTTGGGTCTTTGAGCCAAGCACCAATAGTGAAAGCAAGCTGTACATGTTCTTTGTATGAAAATACGCCGCAGAATTGCCTTTCGTTATCATCGGGGTACAGCGTGTACAGCGTGCCTCCGTACTTGGAGACGGTCTCAGCATTTGGTACCGCTCGAAGAATCAGATCGTGAAGCCTGCCTGCCAGCACGCCACCGTCACTTTCCGCCATAGTTTTCCTCTCGACTCACTCCAACTCCCAATGACTGCGTTTCCCTCTTCCGAGTCACTTATGTGCCGGCCACAGGCGTAAGGGGAGCTGTGGTGAAGTTCACATCAAACGGCACGCACCAGATAGATACGGACCTGTATACACCGAGATCTACATTGGAGGGCACGGGATAGCTTTGATTTCCCGAGGGGCTCGATAGCGCGCCCAGCGTAACGTACCCGGCGTCGAGCACGGTTTGGCTGTCGAACGCGTCGGGAGCAGCGACCAGGTACACCTCGAGGGAGGGGCCGGCGTCGGTTTGAAAGTTGGTGAAGCGTAGAGAGCGCGAGCCATCTGGTGCCACTCGGACCTCGGCGACCCCGGTTCCGCGGTGAGCCACAGCGTGGAAGGCGCCGCGATGCGTGACGGCAGCGGTGAAGCCCTGCCCGTCGCCGTTCGGTTTGGTGGGTGTGTCGCCGCATCCCAGGACGAACAGGAGTGCCAGGGTCGCCAGGAAAGACGTAACCCTGGGGGGGCCAAGCCTATCGTGCGTGGTGCGCAACTTCATCGATGCTCCCGGGTTGGTGCTGGCAGCAGTCTACAATACCCCAGCTCGAAGATTTCGCCGGATTCAGTTTGGGCATTCTGAGCTTACGGTTACGTGTCTCATACCGCAGCACTCAGTGAAGGAGCAGGAGGGGAGACTCAGGCCACGAAACAAATCTGACCTGAGCTCCGGTATCAGGTCATCACGCTCCGGCCCCATGCCGTTGTCCCTCGGATTGAGGGTCCACGCGACTCACCCACCACCGCCCATCTACGCCATTCTCAAGTGTTTCCGCTATGCTCGTGGATCTCTCTTCGATCGCCTCAAGCAACTCCGCGTTCGCCTTCTCACGCTCCGAGAGCCCACGCTTCACCCTCGGCCCATCCCTTGCGGATGCGCTGCGTCATGTGCCATGCGGTCTTTTGGGTGATCCCGAGGTCGCGGTGGAGCTTCATGCTCGAGACTCCCTTGAGGTTGGTGCTCATGAGGTACATGGCGAAGATCCACGTACGGAGTCCCAGGTTGCTTGACTGCATGACTGTCCCGGTCTTGACGGAGAAGTAGGACCGGCAATCGGGGCACCAGTAGGGCATCGGCTTTTCGTTCTTGACGGGCTTCGTGTTCATGCAAGCGCACTTGGGGCAGTAGCGCTCACCAAAGGGCCAACGTACGGCCTCGAACCACTGGCGCGCCGATGCTTCGTCGGGGAACATATCGAACAATTCCATGACGCTGATGCCGTGTCGGTCCGCTTTGCCCGGTCCCTTTTTCATGTATCCGAATTCGTTTCAGATTGCCGTTTCCTCCATGATAAAAATATGCTTAGACGGTCCGAGGTTGTCAAGAACTGTATATAATCCCTATACGTGGGGCGTGCCAAATGCCCTGCCGTCTGGCGTGGGGGTTCGCGATCCTCGTGTCGGGGAGTCTCCTCATCGTTTCGGGATCGCTGGTCCCCAGGGTTGCTTGGATGCTGATCGCCACGATCGCTGCGACCAGCGTCGATATCTACGCTCTCAGAGGCGTCTACTTCGCATTGCTGGCGGAAGGCGCCGTTCCCTTGGCATTCCCAGGGGGAGGGCGATCGGGGTCGTGTCCCTGGTCGGCTTCACGCCGGACGTTCTCGTGGGTCCCCTCATGGGCGTCCTGCTCAACAACTCCCCCGGCGTACTGGGCCACCAGCATGTGTTCGCGTCGGTCGCGGGGTTCGGAGCAGTGGGCCTGATCGCTACGATCGTGTTTCGGCGAATCACCCATCGTCCCATTGCCCACTGGACGCGGCCCCGAGACAGAACAATCCCGAAACATGTACGGCCACAGCGATAGCACCGAGGCCGCCCATCCGGACACAGCCTTGCTTGCCGAGCGACCGCCTCGCACTCTGACCGGCAGCGACACAATTATGCTCTCAATGTAGAAGGGGCAGTATGCCACACCGTTATCTGATACCCCCGCTCGCCATTGCGCTCCTGTTGGCTGCCCCTGCGGCCTCGCAAGAGCTCCGGGAAGAGACATTCGAGCTCACGACGGCCACCATTGCCGACATCAACGCCGCCTTAGATTCCGGCGAGCTCACTTCCGAGAGGCTCATCGAGCTCAGCCTGGCACCTATCACGGCATTCGACGATGCCGGTCCCGAACTGAACGCACTGCTGGCCTTGAATCACAACGCGTTGGCGGAGGCCCGAGCCCTCGATGCCGAAAGGGCGAGAAGTGGACCGCTGTCACCGCTGCACGGTGTACCCATTCTCCTGAAGGACAACTTCGATACGCATGACATGCCGACGACCGGCGGGTCGTTCGTGCTGGCCGGCTCGCTGCCTCCCGATGACGCGTTTCTCGTGCGGAAGCTTCGGGACGCCGGGGCGGTCATCCTGGCGAAGACGAACATGAGCGAGTTGGCCTCCGGCGACCCCTTGAGCTCCTTTGGGGGAGTGACACGGTACCCACACGACCTCGAACGGACGCCTTCGGGGTCATCGATTGGCACGGGAGTTGGCATCGCAGCCGCGTACGCGCCTCTCGGCCTCGGGACCGACACGGGTGGTTCGGTCCGAGCTCCGGCGTCCGCCAACGGCATCGTGGGTCTAAGGCCGACGTACGGTCTCCTCAGTCGGGACGGCATCATTCCGCTCGGCCTGTCCTTCGACATGGCTGGCCCGATGGCTCGCCACGTTTACGATGTGGCGGTTTCCCTCAATGTGCTGGCCGGAGTCGACCCTGCCGACGAGGCGACCGCCCGGGTCGCCGGTACGGTTACCGAGTCAGAGGAACTCAGTTACGGAGGCCGAGCAGTGTCCGAGGACGTGATCGTACCCCGCCCCGCAAGGCGGAGGTACGGGGTTACTTCAGAATTCGGTCGCTGATGATGTGGGTCGCGGCCTCCCACGCGTCCAGCGGCGCGGACCACTCGCAGTCGCGGATGCGGCGCAGATAGGTGATCTGCGCGAGGTGGTAGAGGTAGTGCTGGGCGATGTGGATCACCGCCTCCCCCATCTTCGAGGTTGACTTCCCTTCCAGTGACGTATGCTGGCTGGCAAGATCCGCGTCGCTCTCGCAGGCGTTCACCTCGGCGATGATCTGTTCCTGGATCGTGCGCATGCGCGCGGCGATCTCCTCCGCCGGGCCGGGGGCATCCTCGTCGATCACGGGTGTGATGCCGAGTTGCTTCAGGAACCAGATGTCCACGCGGTACAGGTGGCGGCAGATCTTCCCGATCCCGCGCATCCCGTCCGCGGGCTGCCAGTCGAGGTCCTCCCGCGTGGCCCCGGAGATCGAGGAGGCGATCTTGGCCCACGCCCTGGCGCATCCAACGCACGGGGCGCAGCGGGTGGCCGACGAGCTCATGCTCAGGGGCGTGCAGGTGAGCTCGGGAGGCGTCAGAGGGGTGTGGATCCGCAACGATCTGAAGACGAGGCACGAGCGGCTCCTGAGGCTGGAGAAGACGGTCCGGGGAGAGTGACGTCGAGCTCACCGAGGAGCAGATCCAGGCGCTGGACCGCTTCGACCCGGAGTACCGGGAACGGCACATAGGTGAAGAAGATGGGTGAGCTGGTGGCCGTCGAACACTTTCTTCGCGGGGACACTGAAGGGGGTGGGCAAGGTCTACATCCAGACGGTGCTGGCCTGCTTCAGCCGCTACGTGTGGGCCCGGCTCTACACCTCGAAGATGCCGGTGACCGCGTCCAGATCCTGAACAACCATGTACTCCCCTTCTTCGAGGAGCACGGGGTGAGGGTCCAGACGGTGCTGGGCGACAACGGTCGGGAGTTCTGCGGCCGCGAGGACCGCCAGCCCTACGAGCTTGTTCCTGCAACTTCAAGGAGATCGAGCAACGGAAGACGCAGGTCGGCCGTCAATGGCTTACAATTGCTCTACCGTGTCCGCTTCAGGAACTCCCTGATCGCGCGCTTGTCCGCCCGATCCGTTACCTAGTACGTTCTCTTCATGGTGGTGACTCCATGTTGGGGGTTTTCGCTGCCCGATCCTACTTGGATCGAGTCCCCCGGAGCCACCACCTTCTTTTCCCCCCTTTCGGGAACCTTCAACTAGCGCCGGGACAGCTTCCGAAACTGTGGCAAACGAAGCGAGAGTCGTCGTCATCGGGGGAGGGGTGGCAGGCTGCAGCCTGCTCTATCACCTGACAAGGCTGGGGTGGAACGATGTCATCCTAGTGGAGAAGGACGAGCTCACCGGCGGATCGACCTGGCACTCTGCAGGCCTCTGCACGCAATTCATCGCCAGCTACAACCTGATGAAGCTGCTCCGGTACAGCCTCGAGCTGTACACATCGCTCGAGTCCGAGACCGGGCATGCGGTCGACTTCCACTGCTGCGGGAGCGTACGGCTTGCCGCGTCGCAGGATCGCCTCGACGAGTTTAACTACCAGAAGGGCATCGCCGACCTGTTGGGCGTTCCCTTCGAGATTGTTTCTCCCCAGCGCGCTCGACAGCTCTTCCCGCTCGTCGACCTAGACGGCATCGCCGGAGCTGCCCACCTCCCGACAGACGGACACGTCGATCCAAGCGGCCTCACCCAGGCGTTCGCGAAGGGGGCTCGCTCCAGGGGGGCGGAGATCCTCCTGCACACGGCCGTGACCGCCATCGAGCCGTCCGGCAGCGGTTGGCTGGTCCACACCTCGAAAGGCGAGATCCGCGCCGAGGTCGTGGTCAATGCCGCTGGCCAATGGGCGAGGCAGGTCGGCCGCATGGTCGAGGTCGAGCTCCCGATCGTGCCTCTCGAGCACCACTATCTCATGACCGAGCCGATCGAAGAGCTCACCTCTCTCGAAGTCGAACTGCCGGTGCTTCGTGACCCGGATGCCTCCTTCTACGTTCGAGAGGAGACAGGCGCTCTGCTCGTCGGGGCCTTCGAGCGCAACACGAAGCCGTGGGCACTCGACGGAATCCCCGATGACTTCCACGCCAGTCTGCTTCCACCCGATCTCGACCGGCTCGAGGACGTGCTCGAGGCTGCCGCCAGGCGGGTGCCCGCCTTTGCGAACGCAGGAATCAAGAGCATCGTCAACGGACCCGACGGCTATACGCCGGATGGCCGCTGTCTGATGGGGCCGGTGCCCGGTCTGGTGAACTTCCACGTCCTGGCCGGCTTCAGCATCTTCGGGATCGTCTTCGGCGGCGGCGCGGGGAAGTACGCCGCGGAGTGGATCGTGGAGGGGCAGCCGAGTGACAACATGTGGGAACTGGATGTGCGCCGCTTTGGCGGCTACGCCAGCTCGACGAAGTACGTGACGGAACGCGCCTGCGATGTCTACAAACGCGAGTACGCCATCCACTACCCCGAAGAGGAGCGCCCGGCCGGGCGGCCGCTGAAGACGGGCCCACTCCATGATCGACTGCTGGCCAAGGGAGCGGTCCATGGCGCCCGCTTCGGGTGGGAGCGCCCACTGTGGTTTTCCCGAGGTGGTCCGGCGCGAGACAAGTATTCGTTTCATCGCGCAAACTGGCATGCTGCCGTAGGGTCCGAGTGCTCTGCCGTGAGATCGTCGGTAGGAGTGCTCGATCAGACGAGCTTTGCGAAGTACGAGGTCTCGGGGCCGAACGCGGAGGGATTCCTCGACCGCCTCTGCGCCAACGCACTGCCGAGCTCGATCGGCCGAATCTCGCTAACACAGATGTGCGCGCCGCGGGGCGGCATCGAGTGCGATGTCACCGTGACGAGGCTCGGAGAGGATCGCTTCTACATAGTGTCCGCGGCCGCGACCGAGCGTCACGACTTCGAGTGGATGGCGCGCCACCTGCCGGGTGACCAGAGCGTCGAGCTGGGGAACGTCACGAATAGGAATGCGGTTCTCACGCTCGCGGGTCCGCGCTCGCGCGACCTATTGCAAGCGATCACCGACGCCGACTGCTCGCCAACGGCCTTCCCCTTCTTCCGTTGCCGCGAGCTGTATGCAGGCATGGTTCCCGTACGAGCGCTGCGGGTCTCGTACGTCGGCGAGCTCGGCTACGAGCTGCACCATCCCATGGAGTACCAGAGGTATCTATACGATCTCTTGATCGAAGCCGGCCAGCCTTACGGGCTTGTCGACTTTGGCTACCGAGCGCTCGACTCCATGCGGCTCGAGAAGGCCTACCGCATGTGGGGTTCCGACATGTCGGCGGACTACACCCCCCTCGAGGCCGGGATGGGCCGATTCGTCGACTTCGAGAAGAGCGACTTCATCGGCCGTGACGCGCTCCTCCGTCAACGAGAGCAGGGGCTCAAGCGCGGGCTCGCCTGCCTCGTCGTCGACGCTTCGGATGCTGATCCTCACGGCTACGAGCCGATCCTAGAGGGCCGGAAGAGGATCGGCTACGTCGCTTCGGGCGGCTATGGGCACACGGTCGAGAAGACGATCGCTCTGGCCTACCTGCCGGCCGCGCACCTCGAGCCCGGGACGGAACTCACCGTAGGGATTCTGGGCGAGAACCGGGCCGCGCGCGTCATCAAGCAGCCGCTCTACGACCCCGAGAATAAGCGCCTCCTGAGCTGAGGGAGTCGAGCGCGGAGTCGGTCCCCCGGTCCGGTGCGTCTCGCACGACGTCGTATGTGAGCGTTTGACAACTCGGCTCGATTCAAATAGAAGAAACAAAACGCGGAGCCTCACCAGGATCCCTGGTTACCTGAGCAGTGCGCCCACGGACCCGAGGGCGTCCCGTTGGCAGTTGGAGGTGATGGCTCCAGGGCATCTCGTCGTTAACTGGCCATTCTCATTTGGGCAACCGGCGGGTGATCCTCAAGGTGGGCCTTGAGCGTCCAGAGTTGGTCGTAGCCCATGATTCTCCGGTAGTTCTTTTCGGTCTCCGGGAACGAGGCCGCGGCCCACCTGAGCGCCACCGCCCCGTTCTTCCAGTTCGTCACCCTGCGGGTCTTCTGCCTCACGCCCGAGTGGGAGCTATCGATCAGGCTCGTCGACCCCAAACACTTCCCCAGACGAGGCCGTAGGCCGAGTCGGTTGATCGTGAACATCTCGCTGAGTCCCTCACGCAGGCTGGCCGCAGCGGAGGGGTGATGGCGCTCGAGCCGGCGAAGTGGTCGAGCTTCTGCTCGCCCCTCTTCGCCTCGAGCTTCTAGGTAGCCCGGATCGTCGCCTTCACCTGGGCATGCTGTTTTTTCAGCAGGTGAGCCACGACGTTGCCGAGCTTGTGTCCATGGACGCCCCCCGGCATACCAGCGACGACTGGAGCGTCGCCTTCGAACAGAAGCCGCGTCCGGTGAGCGTGGACGTCGCCGAGATTCACCGGCGCACGAAGGCGGGCGGGGTGGTAGCGGCGGAAGTGCCTCGTCCTACGTCAGCTCGTGGCGGAGGCGGACGGACGGCTCGCCGAAGCGCTGTTCCTCATCACGGGTGAGCTCAACGCCGCCACGCAGAACCTCAACCGGGCGTTGTCTGCGGCGCTCGGCTGACCACCAGCTCTTCGTGCTCGAGGAGGCTGGACTCCTGTCTCGGCCGTAGGCTCGCATCATGACGGGACGGAGCTCGCGCTCAAGCCGGCTCACACGGCTTGAGCGTGATCCAAATCAGCTCGATCGCCGTGTCGCCAGTGTTGCCGGAGTTGTGCTGCTCGCTCAGCTCCACTGCTTCCATCCAGCCGACCGAGCCCGCTCTCGACGGCTGCGTGCCGATACTCTCGCGCCCATTCCGTCGACCTGACCAGACACCACCTCTGACGTGGACGTAGACCTGGTCGCCCGGGTGAGAGTGAATCCCTTCCCACTGTCCCGGCTCCACGATGAACCTCTGCACGACAACGCGGTCGTTCTCCAGCAACACTTCCCCCGGGATGTCAGGATAAAACGTACTGACATGATGGTTCGAGAGCAGCGTGCAGGGCTGCAGTGTTACCCAGACCAGCTCGATCGGAGTACTCCCCGTGTTGCCCGATTCATGCTGCTCGTCCTCGGTGGTAACCCCCGACCATCCGACCGAACCGTCTTCGGCGTGAGACACCCTCTCCTGACCATTTCGCCGCACCGTCCACTCGCCGCCGCGGATATGAACGTAGATCTGGTTGCCAGGGTGGGTATGCAGTCCCTCCCATTGCCCCGGCTCGAGGATGAACTTCTGCACAACGACCTTGTCGTTCGCCAGAAGCAGCTCGCCGGGAACGTTCGGATAAAAGATACCAACCTGCCCGGCAGCATTGCCCGTCGGGAGCGCGAGCAACACAACGGCCAGCATGAGATCGCCGAGAGGTCTCGCGCGACTACGCAATCGCGCTCGGCGAAAAAAATACCCGTGATCACGTCCGGTGGTCGCAGACATCAGCAAACTCCTCCCAGGATTCGCAGTGGCCGGTGCTCGACGATACAAGCAGTTGGTGCAGCAGAAGGGTGACGGGATCGGACATCGAGCTACATCCAGCCGAGTTCCCTCATAGCCCACGGCGCGTTCCAGATCTTGCACACCTTCTCGATCTGCCCCTCGTCGTTCATGGTCAGGACGTACACGTACTGTGTGTTCGTCTCCATGTCGGTCGGCGGAACTGGTCCGCCTTCGCCCACATGCCTTCCCGTGAACGTCGCGAAGAACATGGCGGTCTTGTTCGCCTCGTCGTACGAAGACGTGTGAAGGTTGTAGGTGCAGCCTTCAAGTGTCCTCCCAAGCCCTACCATCCACTCGGTGTACGCTTCCACCGTACTCACGTCGACGAGTGGCTCGCTCTGCGCCGAGAACGGGGGCGTCCGGAGCGACGTATTGCCTGCATCCTTCCCAGCCTTTCAGCGAGTCGCAGGCGTGGAAAAACTCCGTGGCGTTTTCGAATGCCGACACGATGACCTCCCTTTCTTGATGGTGTCCGGTGGAGCCTCGAGTCTCGCCATGAGATGGAGGCTGGCACGCGGCGAGTCTGACTTCCAGGGGACTGCTGCGGAGTCTCGAGTGCGAGAGTCTTGCCAAAAAACCACTTGATGGGCATTGGGTTCGCCCTCCAAGCCGCCGGTGGACCCAGGCAGGTCGCTCACCTTGGGAGGACCAGCGGCTGGCCGACGAGCGTGCTCGGGTCCGCAGCCGGCTTCGGAACGAACTTATTCACCCATGGGCCGTAAAAGCTGGCCACATAGACCGTGCCGTCATCGCCAACGGCGAGCTGGTGCGGACGCGATAGGCCACCTCGATTGTCATTCGCACTATAAGTGCCCCAGTGGTATTGGAGCTCGCCTTCCAGGTTGTACTTGAGAATCCGATTTAGTCCAGCCGAGACGACCCAAACCCATTCGTTCTCGTCGATCACGATGCCGGATGGTGAGTCGATGTCGGGCCACTCCTCAATGAACTCACCGTTCTCGGTAAAGACCTGGATGCGGCTGTTCGAACGATCGGCAACGTAAACACGGCGAGCCCGGTCCACTGCGAGTCCGTGGACGAGGTCAAACTGCCCGGGACCACTCCCGACCTCCCCCCACTCCATCAGGTACGCACCGTCCGCGGCGTACTTGACGATGCGCGAGTTCCAATAACCATCGCCGAGGTAGAAGCTGCCGTCCGGGAGGAAGGCCAGCACCGCCGGCATGCCGTAACTGTACGGACCCGGGCGTGGGTTCTCCCTAGCTTCTTCCTGGCTCCTGGGGTGGTCGGGGTCAGTGAGTCGCATTACCAACTTGCTTCCGTCGTTGGTGAATTTGAGGACCTGAGCTCGGTCGCGCTCGACGACCCAGATGTGGCGCTCGGGATCATAGGGATTGATGTACACTTGGTGGGGCCAGTACATGATCGAGTCCCACTGCGTCCACCTCTCCACGATGTTCCCATCGCGGTCGGCAACCACGATGAGGTTCGTCACAGGATCTCTCAGCTGCCCGTCGGCTTTCTGGTCCCCCCATGTCGCCACGATGATGCGGTCTGGATTGTCCACTGCGACGCCACCGATCTCGCCCCACCCCCAAACCGAGTCGTGGTTTGGCGCCGCCTTCCACCAGCCGGCTACGGCATCGTATCCCCCAGTTCTGTCGTCCCCACCCTTGACCACCGCTCCCTGAGCCCGAGACGCAGTCTGGTCCTCACCAACGCAGGCATGAAGGACCGCCAGCCCAAAGACAATGCCAAGGGTCGCTCCGACGCGCTCCGTTCTCATGACTCCTCTTCTCCCGTAAGGAGCTTCCCCAAAAAGTCGTTCAGAGTAGCTCAAACCTCATGGTCCCCAGGCTATGATTCTATCGACGGCGAGCGAAGCGCGCCAAAGCGCGTGAGAAAATCGATCGGGGCTTCACAATCACCGGTCCTGTGTTCAGAAAGGGCACACTCTGGTCTCGATCATCGGGTCCCAGCAGAGATTCCGTGCTTGACGGGTCCGGACTGACCTCTCACGTTATCCCGGTCTGGCAGTGGGACCTTCGTTTTCTATCCCTTTTCGGGGATCATCGTCGGCGGTTCGCAGGAGAAGACCATGAAGAGAGTCCAGGTTTCGATCCCGAACATCGTGTTGCTCGTCCTGACCGCTTTGGCGTCGGTCGCGACTCCCTCAGTCGTGATGGCCCAGGAGCCAATGTCGGACGATACCCTTCAAGAACACTTGTTGGAGAGCGAGCGGCAGTTCTTTGGGGCGCTCAAGGACCGCGACGCCGCACTCATCCGGAGGCTTTCCGGGGATGATGGGTTCTATGTGCACCCGCCGGGAATCCACACGATAGAGCGGGTCATTGACGATATGACCGGCTACACCGTGGGAGAGTTCTCCCTCGGCCCCGAAGTGCATCTCCAGAGGCTTGATGAGAACGCCGTGGCCCTCGCATACGCCTTGACCATCGGCTGGCCGAGCCCTTCTGTGGACTGGCTCATGACGGCGATCTACGTGAACCGCAACGGGCAGTGGGTCGGCGTATACCGCGCGGAAACGAGATAGAGTCCTCCACGACTCCTTAGTGCCCACCGCCGTGGCGAGACAAAGTCCACCGATGTGCTGTCGATGAATCCCGGAGTCGCCAATCGTCCTTGGAGATCGATCGTCCGCCACGCCCGATACTGCTCGGTAAGCCCCTCTCCACCGACTGCGACGATCTGGTTGCTCCGGATCACGATCGCCCCACAGCCACGTCGACCACGTCGTCCGCAGTGAATTGCTATTGTGCAGGATGACGTCGGCGGGCTCCGGGGCCGCCACCGCAGGAGACGCCATCCCCGCGAAGCAGAGAGGACGAGTGCCGCGTGCTTCACACTCCTCCGATCGAGTCAATCGACAGCTGGCGAGACCCCTCGCTGCGCAGTCTCTCGATAGCGAATCAGCTGGAGCCGGGCCAGACTCAGGGGAGCGAGTCCGAAGCCTTTGTGAGTAGCGGGCCGGATACCCGGACGAGGAGAGCTCGAACTTGCATACTCGTATACGAGCCCTTGATTCGTGAGCCCCGCCACTCCTTCGCGGCTCGTTGACACCTAGATTGGCCGACATTAGTTAACAGCACTCAGAATCGGCTGGCGAGCCAACCAATGGCGATATGCATCGCCGCAGCGTCCCCCAGCCCCGATGTACCTAGCTGAGACAGGAGAGAGCCGTGTGTCGTCGTCAACGGTGGATCGGTGCGGGGGTGTCCCTCGCAGCGTATGCGATCCTGTTGTCGTGCACGGGAGACGTCCCCGGAGTCCCCGGAGAAGCAGCACAAGAGTGGAGCTACTACGGCGGCTCCAAGGCGTTTCAGAGGTATTCCTCCCTCGATCAGATCAATCGTGACAACGTCGGGAGCCTCCAGATCCTCTGGCGCCGTCCCGGTGTCGACGCGGAGCTGACAGCCGCGTTTCCGGACCTGGAGCCTCCGGGCTATCAGAAGTCAACTCCGATCCTAATCGACGGCGTCCTCTACTCTCCGAACGCGCTGGGCCTTGTCGAGGCGTTCGATCCCGCCACGGGTGAGACGGTGTGGTTTCAGGAGCCGTTTTCGCCGGAGGAGGCGGGCGGACAGTCCACACGCGGGTTGGATTCGTGGAGTGACGGGAACGAGCGGCGCATATTCGTGGTTCGGGGCGAGTACCTCTATGCGTTGAGCGCCGATACGGGCGACCCCCATCCGGGCTTCGGTGAGCTGGGGAGAGTGAATCTCACGCCTGAATCTGCGCAGCGGTACAGCTGGAGCTCGGGCCCGATCGTCGCTGGCGACGTCGTGGTGATCGCCGGCAACAGCGACGGGGCCGGCGACGGAGGCATCGTCAAAGAGGCGGTCCGTGAGGACGTCCGGGGCTTCGACGTGCGGACTGGCCGACTCCTCTGGACCTTCCACGTAGTGCCGCAGGAAGGGGAGTTCGGCGTCGAGACGTGGGGCAATGAGTCGTGGCGGGAGTCGGGCGACCTGGGCTCCTGGTGCTGCCTAAGCGGAGACGAGGAACTCGGCTACGTCTATGTGCCCCTCTCGGCTCCGACCGCCGCCTACTACGGGGGCCATCGTCCGGGCGACAACCTGTTCTCCAACAGCCTGGTGGCGCTCGATGCCGCGACCGGGGAGCGGGTGTGGCACTTTCAGATGGTGCACCACGATGTCTGGGAGTACGACAACATGGGCCCGCCGATCCTCGGCGACATCACCGTGGACGGGCGTCGCATCAAGGCGGTGATGCAGGCGAACAAGACCGCATTCCTCTACACTCTCGACCGAGAGACGGGGGAGCCCGTGTGGCCCATCGAGGAGCGGCCGGTCCCCCAGTCAACGATACCCGGCGAGCACTCTTCTCCGACGCAACCGTTCCCCACCAAACCGCCGGCTTTCGATCGGCAGGGTGTGACGCAGGACGACCTGATCGACTTCACGCCCGAGCTGAGAGCCGAGGCGCTCGCGCTAGCCGACTCGCTAATCCTGGCTCCGCTCTTCACGCCGCCAGTGTCCATCGGCGAGATGCCCGAGGGCAAGTTGGGCGTCTTCCAGATCCCCGGAGCGTGGGGCGGAGCGAACTGGAACACGGGCGCTTTCGACCCTGAGACGGGCGTGTACTACGCCGTGTCCCATACGCTTCCGGGGGTGGGAAGGCTGGCAAAGCTCACCGATCCCGACGCGACGTTAGAGTACGGGTGGCCGCGAGGATCTCGGCGCCCACGCACCGACATCGAAGGCCTGCCCATCGTGAAACCCCCCTACGGGCGCATCACCGCCATCGACATGAATCGCGGTGAGCACCTGTGGATGGTCGCGAACGGGGACGGTCCTCGCAATCATCCTCTGCTCGCCGATCTGGATCTGCCCCCGCTCGGCAACGCCAATCGTCCGACGCCATTGGTGACCAAGACGCTCCTCTTCATCGGCGAGGGCAGCGACGCAATCATGGGTACGCCGGAAGGCATGTGGGGCCCGGAGTTCCGCGCCCTCGACAAGGCTACCGGAGAGCGCGTTTGGGAGATCGACCTGGGCGCTGGGACCACGGGGGGGGCCATGACCTATCTGCACAATGGGAAGCAGTACATCGTGGTCTCCGTGGGCGGCAGGGATCAGGACCCCGAGTTCGTCGCCTTGGCCCTCCCCTGAGCTCGGGCCGTCGGGGAGGTTGGTAGCCGGAGGCCAATGGAGCCGTTGCCTGCAGATGGCGTTGGCACCGAAATCGGTAGCCGCAGCCGGGCCGGAGGGTCGGGCCGTCAGTCGTTCGGGAATATCAACGGAGGTGTCACATGAAGAAGCTCGCCCTACTCCTCCTCGCCGCACTGGTGGCCGGAGCAGCACTGCCGGAAGGTGAGACGCGCATCCTCCGCTACAGCCCTGAGGGTCCCCCAGGCGGGGGCATGGAGAGCAATGACGACGAAAAGTTGCACGTGTACTACACCTCGGAGCGCAACGAGCGCATCACCTCGGGAGTGTGGGAAGCCACTCGCTTGATGAGCGAGCCGTACACGACCAAGTATTCCGAGTTCATATATCTGCTCGACGGATCGTTGACGCTGATCGACGGTGACGGCCAGGAAGAGATCTTCCACGCCGGGGACGCCGCCCTCATTCCTCGAGGCATGACGGTGACGTGGAAGCAGCCGGACCGGCTCCGCAAGTACTATGTGATCTTCGACCACGAGGCCGACGCGACCTCCACGGCGGCAGCGTCGGAGTCCACTCGGACCATCATGCGCCTGCATCCGGACGGACCGCCGGGCGGGGGGCTGAAGGGCGAAGGACAGACGATCTCACACCGGTACTATGCCGGAAGCCGCAGTTCTTCCGTCGGCGTGTGGGAGACCGCCCCTCATGAGGTAGAAGTTGCAACGACGAGATACGCGGAGCTCATGATCTTCCTCAAGGGCTCGGTGACCCTGATCGAGCCGGACGGTGAGCAGACGTTCGGTCCCGGGGATGTGGCACTTGTCCCGAAGGGAGCGCAGTACAAGTGGAAGTCGGATACAGTGCGGAAATACTGGGTTATCTTTGACAACGCGCCGAGTGCCGCACGGGGCCAGTAGCCGGCGCACGCAGGAACACCGCAAGGACGAGACATGAGGATGCCCGGCGGTTGGGCGTGGATCACGGCGGGGCTCTGCGGACTGGCAGGTTCGAGCGCCACCGCCCAGGAACACGTGGACCTGCTCCTCTACAACGGCAAGGTCTTCACCGCGGATGCGACGAAGTCCATCCACCAAGCCGTGGCGATCCGGAGCAATCGAATCGCGGCCGTCGGCAGCAACCGGATGGTCGAGCGGTATTCCGCCCTGCGAAGCGTGGACCTCCAGGGCCGCCTGGTCACGCCCGGCTTCATCGACACCCATACTTCACGTGAGGGGCAATCCCAGGCGCTACATCGACTTTGCGGGGACGGCGTCGATCCAGGAGTTCATGGAGAAGGTGCGGTCCAAGGCGGACGAGCTGGGGCCGGGGGAGTGGATCACGGGATACGGATGGTCTGAGGACGAGTTCGCCGAAAAGCGGAACCCTACCCGTTGGGACCTCGACGAGGCCGCGTCGGAGAACCCGGTGATCATCAGCCGGGCCGGCGGGCACTCGTCGGTGGCCAATTCCCTCGCCCTCGCGATCTCGGGCGTGGACGAGAACACGCCACAACCCGAACATGGCCTCATCGAGAGGGACTCTCAGGGTCGACTCAACGGGATCATTCGCGAGGCGGCCGGCATGGTCAGTCGCTTTGTGCCCGAGGCCGCCCCCGAGGAGCTGCGAGAGAGCTTGATCGAAAACCTGGAGGCTCTGCCGGCCAAGGGAATCACTAGCATCATCCTGGCGGGTCACTCCCCCTCCGGGTTCGCCGAGTGGCAGTCGATCTACGACGAGCGTTGGGGCACGTTGCCCCGGGCGACAGTGCAGATCCGGCCCTCGGGAGGTGCTCCGGAAGAGATGGTCTCCGGTATCCGAGCCTCAGGGCTCCGGACCGGGCAAGGGGATGAGCGCATCCGGGTGGGTGCGATCAAGATGTTCGTGGACGGAGGGTTCACGGGCCCGGCCGCGTGGACGCTGGAGCACTACAGAGACGAGCCCGACTATTACGGGTACGGCCTGTACCCGGACGCTGAGCTCTACGAAGTCGTACAGGGACTCCACGACGCCGGCTGGCAGATGGGCTTCCATGCCATCGGTGATGCGGCGATCGCCCAAGCGGTCCACGTCTTCGCCCGCGTCTTGGATGAATCACCGCGATACGACCACCGCCACTACCTCAACCACTTCACCGTCACTCCACCAGAGGAGACGCTTCGTCGGATGGCGGAGTACAACATCCACGTATCTCAGCAGCCCAACTTCACGTACACGCTTGAGGGGCGATACGTCCGAAACCTCACCGACGAACGGTCTGCCCACAACAACCCGGTTCGGACTGTCACCGATCATGGGATCTTCATGGCGTTCGCCAGCGACATCCTCCCGATCGGGCCGCTCGTGGGGCTCTACGCCGCGGTGACCCGCAAGGAGATGTCCGGCAAGACATACGCGCCCGAAGACGAAGCCATCTCGATGTCCGACGCCATCACGGCGTACACGCGGAATGCGGCCTACCTCACGTGGGAGGAGGACTTGAAGGGCACCATCGAGCCCGGAAAGCTCGCCGACCTCGTGGTGCTGTCAGAAGACCTCCTGGCCATAGATCCGGACCGTACGATGGAGGTCGAGGTCGACTTCACGATCCTAGACGGCAGGGTGGTCTACGAGCGACCGTGAAGCTCTTGGGGTCCCTTCCCACAGCCAAATCAAGGAGTCTGGCCTTGCAAGGTATGCTTCGGTTGATTCGTGCAGCTTCATTGGTCTGCCTCGTGGGAGTCGAGGGTTGCGAGATGTTCAACGGACAACCCTCGCAAGGCGATTGGGACTACTTCGGCGGGGACAAGGCGTTCACGCGCTACGCGCCGCTTGATCAGATCACCCGTGACAACGTCGGCGATCTTGAGATCGTTTGGCGGCGCCCGGCGGTCACCCCCGCATTGATGGAGTCCTTCCCTGATCTGAGGGTCTCTGGGAATCTGAGAGCGACCCCGATCCTGATCGATGGAGTCCTCTACGCGCCGAACGGCGTGGGCCTGGTCGAAGCGTTCCATCCTGCGACCGGTGAAACGATCTGGGCGCAAGAGCCGTTCGCTCCGACGCTGCAGGAAGCGGCCGGGCAGAGCTCTCGGGGAGTCGACTATTGGGAGGACGAAACAAGCGGGAGACTGATCGCGGTGCGCGGTGGCTATCTGTCCGCCCTCGATCCACACACCGGCCAGGCGATTCCCAGCTTCGGCGAGGCGGGGAGGGTCAACCTGGTCCCGCCCTCCGCGCGGAGGTTCACCTGGAGCTCCGGCCCCATTGTCGTCGGCGACGTCATCGTCGTCGGGGGCATCCTGGATGGAGCCGGCGACTCAGGCATGCTCTGGAGGGGCAGCGCGCCAGAGGATGTGCGCGGGTACGACGTGCGCTCCGGTGAGCTCCTCTGGACCTTCCACGTCGTGCCCCGGGAAGGAGAGTTCGGCGTCGAGACGTGGGGCAACGAGTCGTGGCGGGAGTCGGGCGACCTGGGGTCCTGGTGCTGCCTAAGCGCCGACGAACAGCTCGGCTACGTCTATGTGCCCCTCTCGGCTCCGACCGCCGCTTACTACGGGGGCCATCGTCCGGGCGACAACCTGTTCTCCAACAGCCTGGTGGCTCTCGATGCCGCGACCGGAGAGCGGATGTGGCACTTTCAGATGGTCCACCACGATGTCTGGGAGTATGACACCGTCGGCCCGCCGACGCTGGGGGAGGTCGTGATCGACGGCAAGCGCATCCAGGCAGTGATGCAGCCGAGCAAGACGGGCTTTCTTTACACCTTCGACCGGGTGACCGGTGAGCCAGTGTGGCCCATCGAGGAGCGTCCCGTGCCACAGTCGATGGTGCCGGGCGAGCACACCTCGCCGACGCAGCCGTTTCCGACCAAGCCGGCTCCGTTCGCCAGGCACGGACTGACCGTGGGCGATCTCATCGACTTCCCGGAGGTCCGCGACCGGGCACGTGCGGTGGCCGACTCCTTCGTGATGGGCCCGATCTTCACGCCGCCGTCGCTCGTCGGCGCCGAGCCAGATGGCAAGAAAGGAACCCTCATGGTTCCCGGCTCGTGGGGTGCGGGAAACTGGAATACGGGTGCGTTCGATCCGGAGACGGGCATGTATTACGCATACGCCCATACCATCCCGAGGGTCTACCGGATCGCGGAGGCCGCCGATCCGAGCTCGGAGATGGACTACTGGAGCCCGAATCGAGACGCCCCCCACATCGATGGACTGCCGATCACGAAGCCGCCCTGGGGACGAATCACGGCGATCGACATGAATCGCGGTGAACACGTCTGGATGGTGGCCAACGGGCCGGGCCCACAGAATCACCCCGCGCTCGAGGATCTGGACGTGGGGCACCTCGGCGTCGCCAGCCGGCCCGTTGCGCTGGTCACCAAGACTCTCCTGCTGATGGGCGAAGGCGGTGACGTGTTCGGGGGGGTTCAGTCGAACATGCGGGGAAAGAGCTTTCGTGCCTACGACAAAGCTACCGGAGAGGTGATCTGGGAGACGGAGCTGCCAGCCGGGGTCACCGGTGGACCCATGACGTACATGTTCGAGGGAAGGCAGTACATCGTCGTCCCCATCGGCGGACGGGAGGAGCCAGCGGAGTGGGTCGCCCTAGGGCTCGGGTGAATACCGCTCGGTGGAGGCACACGCCTACGCCTGCCGCCGTCCTCGTGATTTTGGTGTTCATGTCGGCCGAGGCCCCCCTCCCCACCGTTGCCGCGAGTCCAACCTCACCGGGCCACGAAGCCAGCATCGCTAAGCAACGGATGGCAGATAGGTCGGTGTGGGACGGCGTGTATACGTCGGACCAGGCGTCGCGAGGCAGGTCATCGTATCGGGAAGAGTGTACGATCTGCCATCTCGAGGATCTGCTTGGAGACGGCATGGCACCGGCGCTGGTCGGCAACGCCTTTCGCCTCCAATGGGATGGTCGTAGCGTGGGCGACCTCTACGCAGCCATACGGGCCACGATGCCCCAAGGAGCGCCCTTTATCTTGAGCCCTCAGGCGTACGTGGATATCGTCGCTTTCCTCCTGAGCCGCAACGAATACCCGTCCGGTGAAGAGGAGTTGAGGCCCGATGGCCCGATGCTCGACGAGATCGTAATCGAGGCGGAACGTCCCCGTTGATCCGGCGGGGGCCTGATCACCCCCGCACGGTGCCTACTCGATCAGCGCCATCTTCCGGCTGAGCCGCCGGAGATCGCCCGACGCGGTTTCCCCGAAGAGAGCCATCGTGGCGAAGCTCAGGTTGCCCCCCGGGATCTCCACGGCCCGCTCGGGGATCCCGCCCTCAGACGGTCGGTGATCGCCCCGTGCTGGAGGATTGACCGCCAGGTGTGTCCGGGTTCTAGTCGCCGCTAGGTTCCGAGAATGAGGCGGCGGGAGCGATTGTGCAGGCCTATCCCCGCTTCGACATCCCCGTTCCGCCAGGGACTCCTGCATTGGTCGCTTGACTTCGTCCAGCTCGGAGAAGTCCGATTGATTCATCTTGGGAAGGGCCAGGCTTGCCGCCAGCGGTTCCGGAGCTTTGACGAAGGCATCCGGATCGAGTAGGGTCGAGTACGACAACTCGAGTACTCGAAGATCCCGGTGCGGGAGCGGCGCCGGCAGGCCCTCGGACGCGAGGCGGGTGAGCGCCCGGCGCAGAGGCGTTCTCTTCATGCCCATGGCCGAGCCGAGCTCCCCCCTTTCGCCAGGCTCAATGTCTGTAGCGAGGATTCTGTTGCGGGCAGCAGCCTAGACCTGATCAGTCAGCGCAGATGCCTCGACCTCGGCCCAGGCGGGATCCGGTATCTGACTCCTCAGCTTGCATTCCTCAACCCGCAGATTCCAGCCGCGAAGGCACCAAGGGTTCGCGTGGTGTGGAAGCTCCGGGCGGGTTACGGGGGGGCGTGCTACGGGGAAGCGGCCTTTCTGACTCCCGAACCCCTGTGTAGATTATCTGCAAGCCTTCCTCCCCCTCTCGGGGCGTGCGTTGATGGCCGACAACTTGACCGGGTGTTCTGGGCGGGGGGCACCGCTTGAACCCGAGCAGGTAGGGATCGACTTCCGGGCAGCTACGTACGAGAACTCGTGCATCAGATAGGGGCGGTAGCCATGCGTCTATATCGATCTCTCGATGCCTCGATCGTGCCTTCGTGTCGATTGGGGCACGCTGCGCTCTTGCTCTTGCTGGCGGTGGCGTCTTGCACGACGACAGGCGGACCGGCCGGGGCATCACGGTCGGGGTTGATCACACAGGCCGACATCGAAGGGGCCACCTTCCTTACCGCACACGATGCGGTCGCGCAACTGCGACCCGCGTGGCTGCGGGCCCGCGGATCGCGAACGATCCAAAACCCGAACCCCTACGCTACCGTTTACGTGGACGGATTGCGACGGGGCGAGTTGGACGAGCTCCGAGGGATACCCGCTGTGGACGTGGACACCATTGCGTACCTGTCGCCGAGCGATGCGACCACGCGCTTCGGGTTGGGCCATACCGGGGGGGTCATCGCGGTGACGAGCCTTCGTTAGTGGGTGGTGGTTCCATCCACGGATCGGATTCCCCGCCCGAGAAGGTCCACGGGGGCACGGACGCGGACCGGGCGTGACGTCCGGGGAGCCGCCGTGAGACGGAGCGTGAGGACGTCGCTCTTGGCCGGCAGCGCTGCTCGCAGTCTCGGTAGCCTGCAGCTCCTCGATGATCTTGGAGCACGTCCTTTCGATCAGGCTCTCGGCCACATCGGCCGTGGCGACCGTGGGCGACCCCATGCAGTTCAATTTCGAGGCCACGGGCCCGTTGCTGGTGGGAGTCATCGTCGTGTACGGCGACGGGGTCGTCGACTCCATCGCGACCACGAACGTGACCTCAGCTTCAGGGAGGTTCATACACGCTTTTCAGACAGCAGGGACTTTCTTGGTGGAGGGCACGGTGCTGGACGCCCGGGATGGCACGTTGGCCAACACCGTCTCCGTGCAGATCACCCCGTGACGCGATAGCACTCGGTGATTCTCGACCCGTCTTCCACCGCGCAACCATCTCGCACAATCGTGGCCCAGGTGGGCTCATCCCCCGATTGAGCGGTAACACCGGCTTCACCAGCTCCGACAGCGGGGGGACGCCAAGGGCCGGTAAGCCTTATTCCATGAATCGCTGGGACGCTCGCGGCTCCGATCGCGGCGTGCGGACGCGGCAGGAGCCAAAATCCAGCTCGTCGTCTCCGGCATGACGGCGGACCCTGACGATGCCCCAGGCCCATACGGCGTGTACCAGCTCTCATCGAGTCCCAGGACTGGGTACTCGCAGCGGAAATCGGCGAGCACCCAAAGATGCACGTCAGCTTCGACCGAGGCGCGGGGAGCGTGCGCCCGGCCAGCGACGCCCGCTTAGTACTCCCTCAAGGCCCCACAGCTTTCTTCCGGATCTCCAAGAAATGCAGGTGCTGGACATCGTATGAAACGTGACAGCGACCCCTCCCGACCGGGTGGGGGAGTTCTCATTCAGATCCGGGGGGGGGCAGCTGCGCCGCGTGGTTCAACGGTCTGGAAGAGGGTGCTGAGAAGGGACCATTTGCTCCGACTGCACCGCTCCGCGCTTGTCCCCGAGAGCTGGCTACACCCTAGGCGGCCCGCACCGGCCGAGCTGCAAGCGATCGGTCTCAATGCAGTTGCGCCTCCGCTATTCTCGTGATAAGTCAGTCATGCATTCCGTGCCCTGTATACGGAATGCAAGCTGCGCGCTCTGCGTGGTGTTACCGCTCGGCCTCAGTGATAGACATCCCCGTCGTCAGTCATAGACATCCCGCCAGTGTTGGCTGGAAGCGCCCGACCCGGCGGAATAGCAGCGAATCCGTCCGATCAGGCATGTGAGAGACCGCCGTCCACAAGGCGGCCATCGTGGAATAAAGGGAGATTATTGTGTCGTGTCCTCGCCCTAGCATCGTCGCGGCCCTAACGCTCGTTCTTCTTGCAACCGGCAAGCTCTCGTCCGCCGCCCAGGAGGGATGGATACACTACGCGGGTGACACCTTTCAGAGGTATTCGGCACTGGAGCAGATAGACGCCAGCAACGTACGAAATCTCGAGGTTGTGTGGCGGCGCCCTGGCCTCGACGGAGCCTTCACGCGGGATTATCCGGAGCTGCGTCCCAACCAATACCACAAGACGACGCCGATCCTGGTCGACGGTGTGTTGTACGCGTCGAACGCGGTAGGCCTAGTCGAGGCCTGGGATCCCGCCACCGGTGAGACCATCTGGCGGCAACCCCCACCCTCCCCCGAAGAGATCGGCGGACAGAGCGTCCGAGGCGTCGAGTTCTGGAGCGACGGTACCGAGCGGCGCATCATCTCGGTGCGCGGCGAATACCTCTACGCACTGGATGCGATTACCGGTGAGCCTCCTCGTGGCTTCGGAGAGAACGGAAGGGTATTCCTTACCCGGGAGGGCACCGACGCGCTGCGCTTTGGATGGGCGGCCGGCCCCGTAGTGGTAAGCGACGTGATTGTGGTAGCGGGGCTCCGGGGTGGAGCAGGTGACCGCGCCCGGGTGATGGAGCGGGAGCCGGAAGACATCACGGGCTATGACGTGCGGACCGGCGAGCTCCTCTGGACCTTCCATGTCGTGCCCAGAGAGGGTGAGTACGGGACCGAGACATGGGGGAACGACTCCTGGCGGTTCGCGGGTGACCTGGGATCGTGGTGCTGCTTGAGTGCGGACCACGAGATCGGCTACGTCTACGTCCCCCTCTCGGCGAACAGCGGTTCCATGTGGGGCGGCTTTCGTCCCGGCGACAACCTCTTCACCAACAGCCTCGTCGCACTCGATGCAAGGACGGGAAGGCGGGCCTGGCACTTCCAGATGATCCACCACGGTCTCTGGGAGTCCGACAACATGGGGACTCCGGTGCTGGGCGACTTCACCGTCGACGGACGAAAAGTGCAGGCCGTCATGCTGCCGAACAAGAACGCCTTCCTGTATGTGCTGGACCGGGTAACCGGCGCGCCCATCTGGCCCATCGAAGAGCGGCCGGTTCCGCAAAATCCCAAGGTACCGAGGGAGCACCTGTCGCTTACGCAACCGTTCCCAACCAAACCCGCCCCATTCGACCGTCAAGGCATCACCGAAGACGACCTGATCGATTTCACGCCGGAGCTCCGGGCCGACGCACTTGAGTTCGTCAAAGACTATGTGCTGGGCCCGCTCTACACGCCGCCGACGCTCGTCGGTGACGAGCCAGGGGAGAAGAAGGGGACGATTCAGGTCCCAGGATCGTGGGGAGCCGCCAACTGGCATTCGGCGGCGCTCGATCCAGAGACGGGAATGTTCTACGTCGTGTCGCACACGCTCCCCGGGATCTCCGGCGTTGCCGCTCGGCCGGACAGCGTGGAGGGGACAATGGAGTACATCCGAGTCGCCCCCTCGCCGATCTTCGGCCCGCAGGGCCTGCCGCTCACGAAGCCACCGTATGGTCGCATCACGGCGATCGATCTGAAGACGGGGGACCATGCGTGGATGGTTCCTAACGGCGACGGGCCGCGAAACCATCCAATGCTACGAGACCTGGACCTCCCTCCCCTCGGATATTCGAGCCGGCCCGTGCCCCTCGTCACGGCCTCGCTCCTCTTCCTCGGAGAAGGGAGCGACGTGTTTGGGGGAGCCGGCGGCGAATACCAGTGGGGGACGAAGTTCCGGGCCTACGACAAGTCGACCGGCGAGGTGATCTGGGAGACCGACCTGGGTGTGGGGACTACGGGCGGTCCGATGACATATCTGCACGACGGAGAGCAGTACCTCGTCGTCCCGGTAGGTGATCGCCAGCACGAGCCAGAATGGATCGCCTTCGCTCTACCGTGACGTGAGACAGGACACTGGACCCTTGGCGGGACGGAGCTGATCGACGAGATCGAGTGGATGCATTGCCGCTCGAGGGGGCTTACGTCCGAAGGGGAGTGCGCTTAGCGTCGCCTCAGCAGCACCGAGAGGACGATGCCGGCGACTATGGCCAATCCGAGTACTGCCTTCACCGTCTCGCTGAGCCGGTCTTCGAGCTCTTCGATGGCCTCTCGGACTGTGGGAGCCGCCGGGTCCTGGCTAATGTGTACCGCGCAGAAGGAGGAGCCTTCGAGCGCCTTCAGACGACACTGCGAGCCCTTCTTCGTCGTAGCGCTGCAGCGTGCCACAGATCAACCTCCTCACCGCTGTCAGGCGTCGTACACGCCTCGTGTCGTTCATTCCACATGAAGTTGTATACGCACGACTCGACGGTCTTGATTCATCACGACCTGTGGACCTTTGTATGGAAGTGGGTGGCCTGGAGGGGTTCGCCGGCCTCGTTCTCATGGTCGTCCCAGCGATCACGGGCTTCCTCGTTTAGGCGTGCTCCGGGTGGGCGGGGTTGTTCGAGAGTCGGAGGCACGGGCGGGTAGAACCGCTACGACCCGAACTCGATGCTCTGAGCCAGGGGCAGCTCCGTGCCCCAGTTGACCGTGTTGGTCTGGCGTCTCATGTACGCCTTCCAGGCGTCCGATCCGGACTCTCGACCGCCACCGGTCTCCTTCTCGCCGCCGAATGCGCCGCCGATCTCGGCGCCGCTCGTTCCGATGTTTACGTTTGCGATCCCGCAGTCGCTCCCGCGGTGGGACAGGAAGTACTCGGCTTCGCGCAGGTGGTCCGTGAAGATTGCTGAGGAAAGCCCCTGCGGGACCCCGTTGTGGAGAGCCATCGCCTCCTCGAGCTCATCCACCGCCTCACGCGGTGAAGACGACCCATCGCCGTAGCCGATGATGAAGAGGATCGGGGCGAAGGTCTCTTCCTGGACGATTTCGTATTGGTTCCTGGCCGACGCGATACACGGCATCACGTAGTGCCCGCCCGGGTACTGCTCGCCGCCGAGCGGCTCGCCCCCGCACAGAATCTCTCCGCCTTCCTCCCGGACTCTCTGCATCGCCTTCTGTAGATCCTCCACGGCGCCCAGGTTCACGAGCGGCCCCATGAGGGTGCCGGGCTCTCGGGGATCTCCGACCTGCACTCCTTCGTACGCACACGTGAGCCGGCTCACGAGCTCATCCCGCATCGACTCGTGCACGATGATGCGCCGCGTGCTGGTACAGCGCTGGCCAGCGGTGCCCACCGAACCGAAGAGGATGGCAGGCAGGGCGAGATCGAGGTTGGCGTGAGGCGTGACGATGATGGCGTTGTTGCCGCCCAGTTCGAGGACCGTGCGGCCAAGCCGCTTACCCACCACCTCGGCCACCCGGTAGCCCACCTCGCAGCTGCCGGTGGCGGACACGAGGGGTATGCGCCGATCATGGAGGAGCCGGTCGCCCACTGTTGCACCCTTCCCCACCACCAGGGAAAAGATGGCTGGATCGACCCCATTCTCCTGGCAGACCGCTTGCGCGATCTTCGTCACAGCGATCGCCGTAAGCGGCGTCTGACTCGCCGGCTTCCACAGGACCGCATCGCCGCAGACACAGGCCAGAGCCGCGTTCCAACTCCACACTGCAACCGGGAAGTTGAAGGCGGTGATCACGCCGACGACCCCCAGAGGGTGCCACTGCTCCATCATGCGGTGGTCTTGGCGCTCCGACGCGATCGTGAGGCCGTAGAGCTGCCGTGAGAGCCCGGTGGCGAAGTCGCAGATGTCGATCATCTCCTGGACCTCGCCCTCGCCCTCGGTTTGAATCTTCCCCATTTCGAGGGTGACGAGGGCGCCGAGATCGGACTGCAGCCCGCGAAGCCGGTCACCGAGCTGCCGGACCAGGTCACCCCGCTTGGGCGCCGGCACCGTCTGCCAGTGGAGGTAGGCCTCGTGGGCCCGGTCCACGATCCGAGCGTACTCGTCTTCGGTCACCTGCTGGACGGTCGCGATCACAGATCCGTTGATGGGGGTGGTGACCTCGAGCTCCGGCCCCGAGCCGATCCACTCCCCACCGAATCCTCCCAGGTTGTGCTGCTGGATGCCGAGGGTCTTCAGGACGTCGTTCATGGATCTTCCTGTGTGGATTCCTGGCCGGCCACGATCCGCTCCCGGCCTGGTCCGTCATGGGTTGAGGCAGCGTAAGATCGCCCGATCCCGACGGAGTGTCTACGACCCTGCATGCAACCCGAGAGGCCACCCCGGCAACGCACCGTCGACCCGCTTGAGAACGCGGTGCCGAGCGCTCGAGCCACGACCCCACCGGGAACCCCGGCTGCCTCGAATGAGAGCGAGCCACGAACGTGGGCGGCTACCCCACGGTAGTCCCGCAGGGGCCGGCCCTTCCATATGTTCTAGCACCCCGCCATGCCACCCTGGAGGATCAGCGCGGGGCGGACCACGCCCTTGCCGGGTCGCGACTCGAGTATCTCACACCGTTCTGGCCCGTGATCCTCGCCGACTACGGTGTGACCATCGTCCTACACCCAGGGTCGGACTGGGCTGCTCTTGCGGCCGGCTTCTGCGGTATCGCCCGCGCCGCCGGACTCGCCGATCTCGGGCGCCGCGTCGAGCTCGTAGACCACTCGGTCCGTCGCGGCGAGGGAGATCCTGAGCTCGCCGACGTCCTCCAAGGGCGCTTGAGGAGCCGCACCGTGCGAGCGACAGGGGCGGCAACGAGCAGTCACACCGCCAACCATCCCGGCACGCCTGGGCCGGCCGCGAAACGGCGTGGCACCCGTCTCCGTGAGATCGTCACTGCCTGGGTGGAACTCTCCCCCGTCACCTCCGGATCGATCTCCGAGGCGGCTCGCAGGCCCGACTGGAGGGCTCCCTGCATCCACGCTCGTTTTCCCGAGGCGTGCTCGCCAGCAAAGTGAATGCGGCCCTCGGGTGAGGCCAGCTCCGGATGCTCCTCGAACGGCGGACTGTTCCGGGCGAACGCCGCCCCAATCCAAGGCTGGTGCTCCCACGCGAAGTAGGTCCCGCGCTCCGCGACCTCGCCCGAGCCCGGGAAGAAGCCGTCGAAGCGGTCGATGAACTCGGGAACGATGGCGGCGGGCTCCATCGCTGCGACCGTGCGCGCCCTGTTTCCGAACATGTAGGACATCAGAAGTCCCCGGGGCCCCTCCTGGTTCCAGGTGGGGTGCCAGAACTCCTCCACCGACGACAACCCCAACGACAGCCCCCACCCGTTCAAGCCGTGGTCCTCCCAGATTCGGCCCGCATGCTGAACGTAGACTCGGGTGACGTCCTGGTAGGGAACGGCTTCGAAGGCCGCCCGCTTCTCCTCCGAGAGGGCGGGTTCGAACGCGATCTGGTGGATCACGGGGAGGGGGGCGGTGCAGATGAGGTAGTTGCCCTCCAGGTCCTCCGTGGAGGCGCCGCTCCCGTAGGTGGCCAGCACCCGGAGGCCCTCCTGGACGACCCTCGTCACCGGCGAGCCGTACCGCACGCGGTCTCCGAGCGCTTCGGCGAAGGCCGCCGGCAGGACATCGGTCCCCTCCGGCATCTTGATCCACGTATCCCGCCCACTGAGGAACACGTCCGGAGTCTCCCTGTAGGGATCTCCCTGCGTGGGAACCAGCAGGTATTCACCGTCCTGGGGATAGAACGGAGACGTCTCGATGCCGAAGTGATCGATGTAGCCGAGCGTTCGGTCGTGGTCGGGTGGGATCCGGGCGGCACCGGCTTCGGCGATGAGCCCATCGTCGAAGGGCTCGCGGAGTGTCCGCGCCCGGCCACCGGCTTCGTTTCGGGCTTCCAGGACCTTGACGTTGTACCCCGCCCGGACCAACTCGTATGCGGCGACGAGCCCGGACAGACCGGCGCCCACCACGATCACGTCGACCGACTGCCCTTCAACGTCGGCGCCGTTCCTGTCGTCCACCCCGTCGCCCGGTCCCATCCCGTCGTCCGAGCAGCCAGTGGGTCCCAAGGAGAGAGCGGCCAGGGCGCTGGCGCCCTGGCCGAGAAAGTTGCGGCGGCTGACGATTTGCGAGGCACCCCGTCGTACGATCCGTGCACCGCCCGATCCGGAGGAGGGCAACGGAACCGCCCTGGTTCTCGCTGTCTCCTCCATGTCGCTTCCCCGGTTCCGATGAGACGTAGCGTCGCGACCGCTGCGTCGTGGTCCTCGCTTCTGCCTCCGGAGCATGAGGTCGGTAGTGTGCATCTACCTAGCCCCATTGAACTTACGGGAACGAGGGTAGGAGTTCCCGCTAACTAACTCCCGCCAATTGGCCTAGGAGCTGGCTCTGCGCCGGCGCTCAAGGGCCTTCCTGAGTTGCTCCTGGTCGGCCTGCTGGTAGCATTCCAGCACGGTCTGGGCCGTCTTCCACCCGCCGAGTTCGCAGAGCACTTTGAGAGGCTGGTCCATGAGGTCGGAGGCGAACTTGCGCCTCAGGGAGTGCCAGCCTCTGCCACGCTTGGGTTCCAGTCCCGCGAGCGTCTGGGCCTTGTTCCACCAGTCGCGCGCCATTGAGCGGGTCACGCTTTTCGACGGGTCCTTGGGCGCGGGTAACACGGGAGTGTCTCCGATCCCGGGGTCCTGCCTCCGCGCCTCTTCCAGAACAGCGATCGCCTTGGCGGTCACCGGCGTCCGGTGCTCGTAGCCTGTCTTCTCGTGTGCCGCACGCCACCGCACCATTCCGCCTTCAAGGTCGATGTCCGACCAACGGAGCTGGCGGATGGCACCGATGCGATGTCCCGTTTCATGCGCGAGGACGAGAGCGGCGTGGAAATGCCAGTCCATCTCCAGCGACACCGCTAGCAGTGCGTCGTATTCCGGACCGGTAAGGACGACCCGGGTCGGGTTCTTCTCCTTGGGCGTCTTCAGGCCCTTCAGCGGGTTCGAGTCCAGGAGCAGGCGGCCCCGCTCATCCCTCGACTTGGCGGCCCAGTTGAAGACCGTGAGCAGGAACTTCAAGTCCCGTTCGATCGTTCGATCGGACACCGGCTTGCCGCTCGGGCCGACCTTGCCCGACCGCCGATCCCGTATGAATCGATCCCAGTCTCGCTGGGACAGTGTGGCTGGCTTCCGGTCCCTGCCCAAGAACTTGAGGAACATCTCCATTGTGGCCCCGTCGTACTTCTGGGACTGGTGGGCCTTGGTGGGGGTCACTTCATCACCGTAGATGTCAAAAAGCGCCTTCAGGGTGAGTGGCTCGGGCTCGGCTTGCGCTTTGTCCCGGAGTTCCGAGGGGGCTCGGCCTGCGGCGACTTCGTCCGCCTGCCTCTTGGCCCGCGACCAGTCGCGGTGCTTGAGCGACCTCGTGAGCCTGCGCCCGTTCTCCCGCCACTCGATCTGGAGCAGGCCGGTCTTGGGATCCGGAAACACCCGGACCCGGTTCCGGCCCCATTCGCCGGCGCCGTAACTGCGCCGACTTCGTTTCGTGCGTGCCATCATTCGATTCCTCTCTCGATTGATGGACTGCACGATCTGCGCGCCCGAAACCTCGCGGCGAGATGCCGTCAGCGCCACCTTCTCGTTCATCAACGGCTCGGACCAGAGTCGCGGTCCGGCCCGCGCTGGCGCATCACCGTCACCGTAAGCGGAAGGTCGCGGCGAGCGTCCCGTAGCACTCGGCCAAGCGTGTCACTTGCCCGTCGAGCCGCTCGATTCGCATCTGCAAGGCTCCGTTCTCCTCGGTCTGCCGCTCGACATGCCGCCGCAAGGCTTCGACCTGCTGCCGCAAGCCTTCGACCTGCTCCGATTGATGCCGCTGTTCCGTCTCGTACTGCGCGGACAACCTCTTCAAGGCCTCCGTCAACTGCCGTTCCAACCCGCTCATACAGCTCCCTCACTCTTTCGACAGCTTCACGGCAGGCCGATCGCGCACGGTCCAGGCCGGATTGTCCAGTGTCCCGAACGGCAGCACCACGAACCGCTCGCCCTCGATCTCCCTGAGCACGATCCCCCAGGTGTCCACTTCCATCTGAGCCAACGTCTGCCGGGCCTCCTTGATCCTCACGTCGAGATCGACGGCCATCTCGATCCGGCTCTGGATGCGCGTCCACAACCAATGCATCGTCGCCCAGCTTCCGCTGAAGATGCCGAGCGAGAGGCTCAGCCCGACGATCAGCGGCCGGAGCCACGCCTTTAGCAGCAACTCGCGCATCCGCCCGGTCGCCTCCTCCGTATCGCGCTCGATGGAACGCAGCGCGCTCCTCGCGACGCGCCGCGAGTTCTCGCCGAGCCTTTCGAGCTCGCTCGCGGTCAACTCCTCGATCTCCCCGCGTTCGTTCTCCAGCCGCCTCCGCAGCCGCTCGGTCAAGTCGTTCACGCTCGAAGTCATGGGCGTACAGCCCTCCTTTCAGCCGCCACCGGTCTCCGGTCTCGGGGTCCAGCGCCGTGATGTAGTCCTTGCCTTGGCGCGGCACTTCGAGGCCCGCCTCGCGGAGCGCGGCGACTACATCGTGGCGATTCCGCACCGTGCCGTGCTCGACGCGCTGTAGCAGGTAGTCGCGGATCAGGTCGCGGGGGGAGGATTCGAGCCGGAGACCGGCCCGCAGCCGCGTCGCCTCGATGTAGGCACGGTGACCGGGTTGCTGCACCCTGGCCCGCGCCGGGTCGTCCGGGCGGCTCCAGCCGTGTTCGTGGTTGAAGGCATCCCGGAGCGGGCCGAACGTCTTCTCCCAGCCCGGAGGGGCGATGTTGAGGCTCCGTCCGGTCTCAAGGTCGCACCGCGCCGCGAGGACGTGCACGTGAGCGCCACCGCCGCGCTCGCGGTGCAGCACGGCCGTCCATGCGTATCGGTCGAAATCCAGTCCCGCCCAGGCGGTCTTCTCGAAGGCGTCCAGAACCGCGCCGATTTGTTCGTCGGTCGGTTCGTCCTCCGGCGCCCACGCAATCACGCCGGAGGTGTATTTGTGCTCGAAGGGAAGCGTATCGGCCACGGCGGCCACTTGGTGGGGATCTCCCCTGAGCACCTCGACGCCTTCGCGCGGCTTCCCGGCCGCGTCCCGCTCGCCGAGGAGGTAGTCGGCCGCGTCCCGCGCCGAGCCGGTTCCGCGGGCGAGAAACTTAACGAGCATCGCCGTCCGTGCATTCAGGAAGGGTCCGCGACGCGAGCGCCCGCTCGATGGCGATCAGGTGGCCGATCACCTCGATGGCCTCGATTGCCCCCTTGTGGGTATTCGCCCACCGGGCGATCTGGTTGAGGTTGTTACCGAGACGCGCCAGCTCGCGGGTGCGCTCGCGCTCGACCTCGGCGTGCGCCACGGTCCAAGTGCGCGCCCGGCCAACCGACCGGCGCACCCGATCCGACAGCGTCAGGCCCGCGGAGCGCGCCTTGGCGTGCCACGCCGCACGCTCAGCCTCGCTGGCGCGAACCTTTACCCAAACGGCGCGTCCACCGCTCATGATGCGCCGTTTCCGTTGTGGGGGTCAGAGGGGGCACAGCCCCCCGCCAGCCTCCGCAGGGGACGCACGGAGTGTGGCCCCAAGGAGTATGCTGGCTCCCCGACCTTAGCGGCGTCCGACAAGCCCGTCCGCCACAGCCGTGGACGCTCCGGCTCAACGCGCCGCGCCGGCCTCTTCGACGTGCTCACAGGTCCCGAGGATCCCGGCTTGGGCTTCCCTCGCGCACCGTGCCGCCGGAGCGCCCCCATTCGGGCCCTTTTCGATCTGGTCGCTACCGCGTTGAAGCGGTCGAGCCCGAGCCATTCCGAAAGCCGCGCGCGGGTGAACACGCCGCCGCGCAGGCTCGCCAAGGCGATCCGCTCGGCCCGGCGGCCCGTTAAGTCGAAGGCCGCGAGAGCATTCTCGTGGCCTCGCAGGTGGGCGATCATCGGTCGTCCCGCGTCATTGAAGCGCCGGTGCGCCGGCACGCGCTCACCCGCAAACAGAACTGCTGCTCCACCGTCTCCATGCCAGGAACGATGAAAGACCTGTTTGGGGAGAGTCAACCCGTAGGAAATGTCCTGAGTGTCCGTGTTGTCCGTAGTCGTCCGACGTTGTCCGAAAGCCGGCGGCGGCCGCCGCCAATGCGGTGGCGGAGCACCCCCGCGAGCGCTCCGGGAAACCCGTTCAACGGGCCTCGCGAACCCCCGAACCCGGAGCGCCGACTGACCACGGCATCCCGACCGGTGCCCGGAGGATGCACGGCAACCCGTCGCGTGTCATATTTCTGGCGCTCCCGATCCACGCCGACGGACGAACAAGGACATTGACGAAGGTGGTCACCAAGCAGACCAACAGCGGAGCCACAACCGGCTACGAGGCCGAGTTGTGGGCGATGGCCGACGCGCTTCGCGGCTCGATGGACGCCGCCGAGTACAAGCATGTTGTGCTCGGGCTCGTCTTCCTGAAGTACATCTCGGACGCCTTCGAGGAACGCCGCACGGCGGCGCTGGCCGACTGGGGAGAAGAGGCTGCGGAGGACCGCGACGAGTACATCGCGGAGAACATCTTCTGGGTGCCGGCGGAAGCCCGGTGGGCGCGCCTGAAGGCCGAGGCGCGGCAGCCGACCATCGGCCAGACCGTGGATCGCGCCATGGCGGCCATCGAGCGGGACAACCCGGCGCTGAAGGAGGTGCTGCCCAAGGACTACGCGCGGCCCGCGCTGGACAAGCAGCGCTTGGGCCAATTGATCGACATGGTGGGCAACATCCGTGTCGGGGACGCCGAAGCCCGCTCCAAGGACGTGCTCGGTCGCGTGTACGAGTACTTCCTCTCGCAGTTCGCGAGCGCCGAAGGGAAGAGGGGCGGGGAGTTCTACACACCCCGCTGCGTCGTCAGGCTGCTCGTCGAAATGCTGGAGCCCTACCGGGGGCGGGTCTACGATCCCTGCTGCGGCTCTTCGGGTATGTTCGTGCAGTCGGTCGAGTTCATCCACGCCCACGCCACCGGCAACGCCAACGGCGGCAACACGCGGGGCGACATCTCGATCTACGGGCAGGAATCGAACTACACGACGTGGCGGCTCGCCAAGATGAACCTGGCCGTACGCGGGATCGGGGGGCAGATCGCCCACGGCGACAGCTTCCATAACGACCGCCATCCGGACCTGAAGGCGGACTTCATCCTTGCCAACCCCCCGTTCAACGTCTCGGACTGGGGCAGCGAGCGTCTGGCCGGGGACAAGCGCTGGCGCTACGGCGTGCCGCCGAAGGGCAACGCCAACTTCGCGTGGGTGCAGCACATGGTTCACCACCTCGCGCCGAAGGGCGTTGCGGGGTTCGTGCTCGCCAACGGTTCGATGTCGTCCAATCAGTCCGGTGAGGGCGAGATCCGGAAGAACCTGCTCGAGGCGGAGCTCGTGGACTGCATGGTCGCTCTACCGGGCCAACTCTTCTACTCGACCCAGATCCCGGCCTGCCTGTGGTTCCTGGCACGCGGGCGCAGTCGGCGTGGAGAAGCTCTTTTCGTCGACGCGAGGAAGCTCGGCCGCATGGTGGACCGGACGCACCGCGAACTGACCGACGAGGACATCGCGCGGATCGCGGGCACCTACCACTCTTGGCGGGCCGCCGAGGAGGGAAACGGCTACGCCGATGTTCCCGGCTTCTGCAAGAGCGCCCCAATGGACGAGATCCTCAAGCACGGTCACGTGCTGACGCCAGGCCGGTACGTCGGCGTGGAGCCGCAGGAGGACGACGGCGAGCCGTTCGAGGACAAGATGAAGCGGCTGGTCTCGGAGCTTCGCGAACAGCAGGCCGAAGGTGCCCGGCTCGAAGCCACGATTACCGAGAACCTGAATGCGCTGGGATTCGGAGGCATCGGGCGGTGAGCAATTCGGACGAACGGCGATGGCAGCAGCGGCTAGACAGCTTCGGAACGGCGCTTTTGCAATTGACGGATGCCTGTGATCGGAAGCGGTACAACTACTTGGAGCTAGCCGGGCTTATCAAGACGTTCGAGTTCTGTTTCGAGCTGTCCTGGAAGGTGCTCAAGGACCTCCTTTTCTACGACGGCCATGACGTGAAGACACCGCGAGCGGTGATCCGCAAGAGCTTCGAGGTGGACTACATCGACGAGAGCGACTGCGAGACCCTGCTCGACGCGCTGGGCAAGCGCAACTTGTTGAGCCACGCCTACTTGATCGACGTGGCTCAGGAGGCGGAGACCCTGATCAAGGAAGACTACCACCCCGTCCTGCTGCGACTCCATCGAAAGCTGGACGCTAGGCGGGCGCCATGACGGACGGCCTCAAGGACGCGCATCGCGAGGCGATCATCGCCGTGATCGCGGCCAACGACCGGGTGGAGCGGGCCGTGTTGTTCGGATCCCGAGCGACCGGGACGAACACCGTAACGTCCGATGTGGACATCGCGTTGTTCGGTGAGCGGCTGACGTTGACGGATCAGGCTCGTCTCTCCGCAGCGGTCGAAGAGATTCCGATGGCGCAGTCCGTCGATCTGATTCTGTACGACTCCCTAAGAGATCGAACGTTACGCAAACATATCGGGTGTCAGGGCGTCGAGTGGTACGCTCGCCCGACTCGCGTCGCCTCCGACCCAGAGAACTGGCCGATGCTTCACTTCAAGGAGCTGCTGGAAGGATCGGTTCGGAACGGGATCTACAAGCGTAAGGAATACCGGGGCCATGGAATAATGATCGTGAACATGGGCGAACTCTTCGCACATCCCAGGCTCCGTGCAGTACCGATGAAGAGAGTAGATCTATCGAAATCCGAGATGGAACGCTTCTCGGTTGTCGAGGGTGACCTGCTCTTCGCGCGGCGTTCGTTGGTAGCTGAGGGTGCCGGAAAATGCTGTGTGGTTCTCCGTGTAGATGAACCGACGACATTCGAATCCTCGATAATACGCGCCCGCCCGGACCCGACGAGATCAGACTCACTCTATCTGTACTACTTCTTCAGCTCCCCATTGGGGTTGCACCTTCTTGACACGATCCGGCGTCAAGTTGCAGTCGCTGGAATCACCGGTAAAGACCTGGCCGAACTCACCATTCCCGCGCCATCCGCCCCCGCGCAACGAGCCATCGCCCAAGTCCTCGGCACGTTGGACGACAAGATCGACCTCAACCGTCGGACTAACGAGACGCTGGAGGCGATGGCGCGGGCGCTGTTCAAGTCCTGGTTCGTCGATTTCGATCCGGTTCGGGCCAAGATGGAGGGCCGGGACACGTGCCTTTCGCAGGACATCGCCGACCTGTTCCCCGACCGGCTCGTGGATTCCGAGATGGGGGAGATGCCGGAGGGGTGGCGCCGGAGAACGCTGGCCGACCTCGCGCGTCTCAATCCCGAATCATGGAGTAGCCGCAACGCACCGGACTGTATTCGGTATGTGGACCTAGCGAACACTAAGTGGGGCTCCATCAATGACATTCAAGAATTCACATGGGAAGACGCGCCTAGCCGCGGACGCCGAGTGCTACGCCGAGGTGACACCATCGTGGGAACGGTTCGACCGAGAAACGGGTCGTTCGCGCTCATCGACCGCGATAGCTTGACTGGTAGTACCGCCTTCGCCGTGTTGCGTCCCGCCACGCCGACTGAGCGGGAACTGGTCTGGTGCGCGGCGACTTCACAGGATGCAATCGAACGGCTTGCTCATCTCGCGGACGGCGGTGCGTATCCGGCGGTAAGGCCGAGGGCCGTCTTGGACACGGCCGTGGCACTTCCAGACGCACGGGTCCGACTGGCATTTTCCTCGTTGGCCGCGCCCTTGGTGAACCGAATGGGAGCGACTCACCGTGAATCCCGGACGCTGGCCAGCCTGCGCGACACCCTCCTCCCCAAGCTCATTTCGGGGGAGATCCGCGTACCGGAAGCCGAAAGAGCGTTGGAATCCGTCACGTGACACACGTCTCTGCTTCCTTCACCGAGTCGGAGGTCGAAGCCGCCGCGCTCGAATGGCTCGAAGACCTCGGCTGGAAGGTGGCCCACGGTCCCGACATTGCTCCGCACGCGGCAGGCGTGGAGCGAGCGGACTACCGTGAAGTCGTTCTGGAGCAACGGCTGCGGGACGCTTTGGACCGGCTGAACCCAGATCTGCCCGCCGAAGCGCTGGACGACGCGTTCCGCAAGCTCATCCGGCCCGAAGGCTCCACCCTGGAAGCCCGCAACCGCACGTTCCACCGCTTGTTCGTGGATGGCGTGACCATCGAGTACCGGGCCGCCGGGGGTGCCGTGAGCGGAGCGCAGGTCTTGGTCATCGACTATGAGAACCCCGCGAACAACGACTGGCTCGCAGTCAACCAGTTCACCGTCGTCGAGGGCGAGCATGAGCGGCGACCGGATATCGTGCTGTTCGTCAACGGCCTTCCGCTGGGCCTGATCGAACTCAAGAACCCGGCGGACGAGAAGGCCACGGTGTGGACGGCCTGGAATCAGATCCAGACCTACAAGGCCGAACTCACGGACCTGTTCGCCTTCAACGCGGTGTTCATCGCCTCGGACGGAATCGACGCGCGGATGGGCACGCTCACAGCCGGGCGCGAGTGGTTCAAGCCGTGGCGCACGATGGGCGGCGAGACGCTGGCGGACCCGCACCTGCCCCAGTTGCAGGTGATGCTGGCCGGGGCGTGCGAGCGCGATCGGTTTCTGACGCTGGTCCGGGACTTCATCGTCTTCGAGGACGACGGCGGCGGCAAGCTGGCCAAGAAGATGGCCGGGTATCACCAGTTCCACGCAGTGCAGACGGCGGTGAGCGAGACGCTGCGGGCGACCCGGATGCAACGGGCGGGAGACACGCACGGGACCATTGGCCGCGATGGGTCTGTTCGCACGCCGGGCGGCGATCCCGGCGACCGGCGCATCGGAGTCGTCTGGCACACCCAGGGTTCCGGCAAAAGCCTGACCATGGCCTTCTACGCCGGACGGATCGCGCGCGAGCCGATGATGGAGAGCCCGACGATCGTGGTGCTGACGGACCGCAACGACCTCGACGATCAACTCTTCGGCACGTTCTCCCGCTGCCAAGATCTCCTCCGGCAGGCTCCCGTCCAAGCCCGGGACCGGGCCGACCTGCGGGCCAAGCTGGCCGTCGAGCAGGGGGGCGTGGTGTTCACCACGATCCAGAAGTTCTTTCCGGAAGAGAAGGGCGACCGGCATCCGGAGTTGTCGCCACGCCGCAACGTCGTGGTGATCGCCGACGAGGCGCACCGCAGCCAGTACGACTTCATAGATGGCTACGCCCGCCACATGCGCGACGCGCTCCCCAACGCCTCGTTCATCGGCTTCACAGGAACGCCTATCGAACTAGAGGACGCCAACACGCGGGCCGTGTTCGGCGACTACATCAGCGTCTACGACATCGAGCGAGCGGTCGAGGACCGTGCAACCGTACCGATCTACTACGAAAGCCGACTCGCGAAGCTGGCACTGGACGAGGCAGAGCGGCCGAAGATCGATCCCGACTTCGAGGAGGCCACCGAGGGCGAGGAAGTCGAACGAAAGGAGAAGCTCAAGACCAAGTGGGCTCAGCTCGAGGCCGTCGCCGGATCTCCACACCGCCTCAAGCTCATCGCCCATGACATCGTCTCGCACTTCGATCGGCGCATCGAGGCCATGGAAGGCAAGGCGATGATCGTCTGCATGAGCCGCCGCATCTGCATCGACCTCTATCGCGAGCTGACCCGCCTGCGTCCAAGCTGGCACAACGAGGACGACTCCAAGGGCCGAATCAAGGTCGTGATGACCGGCAGCGCATCGGATCCTCCCAGCTGGCAGGCACACATCCGCAACAAGGCGCGCCGCGAGACGCTGGCGGATCGGTTCCGCGATCCCGGCGATCCCCTCCGGGTCGTGCTCGTGCGGGACATGTGGCTGACCGGCTTTGACGCGCCGAGCCTGCACACCATGTACGTCGACAAGCCGATGCGCGGGCACGGGCTCATGCAGGCCATCGCGCGGGTGAACCGGGTCTTCCGGGACAAGCCGGGCGGTCTGGTCGCGGACTACCTCGGGCTCGCCCACGAACTCAGGCGCGCTCTCGCGACCTACACCGAGAGCGGGGGCACGGGAAGGACCACCGTGGATCAGTCCGAGGCGGTGGCCGTGATGCTGGAGAAGTACGAAGTGTGCCGAGGCCTGTTCCACGGTTTCGACCATTCCAAGTGGATCGGAGGGACGGAGGCGGAGCGGCTGAGCCTGCTGCCGGAAGCGCAGGAACACATCCTCGCGCAGGAGAACGGCAAGGAACGCTGTCTGCGGGCCGTGCGGGAACTGTCGCAGGCCTTCGCGCTCGCAGTGCCCCACGAAGAGGCGATCCGGATCCGCGACGACGTGGCGTTCTGCCAGGCCGTCCGGTCGGTGCTCGCCAAGCGCGCCAAAGGTGAGCCGCGTCCAGAGGAGGAACTCGACTACGCCATCCGGCAAATCGTCTCGCGAGCCGTGGCGTCGGAGGGCGTCGTCGACATCTTCGCCGCAGCCGGTCTTGAGAAGCCCGACATCTCGATCCTGTCCGAGAAGTTCCTCGCCCAAGTGCGGGGCATGAAGCAGCGCAACCTTGCGGTCGAACTGCTCCAGAAGCTGCTCAAGGGGGAACTGGCCACAAGCAAGCGAAAGAACGTCGTCCAAGCGCGATCCTTCGCCGAGATGCTGGAGCAGACCGTCCGCCGCTACGCGAACCGGGCCGTCGAGGCCGCGCAGGTGATCGAGGAACTGATTCAGCTTGCCCGCGACATGCGCGAGGCGAATGCCCGCGGCGAGGCGTTGGGGCTCTCCGAGGACGAGCTGGCCTTCTACGATGCGCTCGAAACGAACGACAGCGCCGTGCAGATCCTCGGCGATGAGACGCTACGCGACATCGCGCGCGAGTTGGTCGAGACGGTTCGGAACAACGTGAAGATCGACTGGACACTTCGGGAGAACGTCCGCGCGAACCTGCGGCGGCTGGTCAAGCGCATTCTGCGGAAGCACAGGTACCCGCCCGACAAGCAGGAGAAGGCGACGCGCACGGTGCTTGAACAGGCCGAAGTGCTGTCGGCGGGTTGGGTGGCGTGAATGACGGTCTCCATGCGATAGGACGACCCTAAGGCGAGGTAACCGAATGCCAAAAGAAGGAAGTTTGTTGGAAACGGTGGCGAATCAAGTGGATCTCCCGCCTAGAGAAGTGCTGCGCGCCTTGGATTGCTCCTTTCGCGAACTCCATCGCCGCATCTACGAAGTACAAGGTGTGACAAGCCTACCAATAGTAGGACATATATCCCAAGGAGGATGAGCCTGACGCGCTGAGACGGAAGTGACACCTCTATCCGTGCCTATCGCGGCTCATATCGTCGTCCCCTCACATGCTACCTCGGGTCCACGAGCGTTTGCCATGACGGAAAAGTGAGACCGGGATCTCTGACAAAACCATACCCCGACAACAAGTGGTCGCATCGTAAAGTAAGACTATCAGAATGGAAAACCGATATCCGAATCTCCTTCAATCTCTTCTAGTATCTCCTTAACGGCATCCTCAATTTTTAGTGCCCCATACCGTGCGGAGGCATATAGGATATCCAACTCTTGAAACCCGGATTCTCCCTCGACAATATGGAATGAATCTAGCTCTTTACCGACGGAGCTCTGTATGACAACTCTAATAACTAACTGATCGTTATCGTAACTTTCTTGGGGAATGAACCGATCGATCGTCAGAGACCATTTCTTAAGATGCACTACAAATGTGGTCGCGTCGGTGGTCGGCTGCCAGTAGACCTGTCCTGCGTCTGTCCTTTCTCCAATACGTTCTAGGAGGGTGGAGTAGATACTAGGAATTGGCATCGGAGTCCATTAGTGAAGTGAATTTTAGCTGTGCCACCAATTCATTGACTCTGTCTGATATAGTCGACAGAGATTCTAGGGTTTCAGTCTGGTCGAAACCAGTAGATGACGATTCGGCAGTGACCTGCTGCTTGGAGGCGACCTGACGTTCTAGTCGACCTCTAATAATAGTTAGATCGGTTATAATCTGACGGATTGCTGTCTCTTTGCGGGTGTCTTGTGTTGCCTGACATATATGTATCAATTGGGAGATCACATCGTGGACACGAAGCAACGCCGCTTCATTCCGGTGAGATCGGATATAACCTTTCACGACTTCCATAGAGCTGGAGAACTTCGAAAGGTCAGACAGAACTAGACTTCCCTTCAAGGCACTCGAAGCTTTATCTGCGGCATCCCTCGCCGCCGTTGCAGCTCTCTTCGTCTTGACCACTTGATAGATCGCGAAACCAACTCCAAGAGGAGTGAAGATTGTGGTGATGATCCGTTCGATGATGGAGAGCATCTACGACCACTGCTCCTGGCATGCCAAGCGAATTCGGTGGATCACTTTGGCGTAATGCAGTGTGTACAGAGATGGTAATGACCTGACAGTTGGCCCTCGCCGGAGCTGTGTCTAGGCTGCCTTCGTCTTAGCCTCCTCCTTCCTGGCCTTTGCGGCCTTCCTGGCGTCGGTGAGACCGGCCTTGAAGACCTGATAGGGCGTGCGGCCCTCCATGGCTCGACCGCGGTGCGGCCGCTTGCGGTTGTAGGTCTCCAGATACGCCTCGAGGTCCTGCTGCATCTCCTCGACGGTCTCGTACCAGGTGGTGCGGCCCTTCACCCTCAAGTGCTCGTCGAGGAGCGTGCGGTGGAAGCGCTCGATGAAGCCGTTGGACTAAGTCGTCGACTGCACCCGAAGCGGCGCAAGCAGGTCGAACCTTCCGGGTGACGCATCCTTTTCATCCGCTGCGGGGCCGCGAGTTCGAGCTGATCCAGAGGAAGCTTTGCTGGGGAATCGAGCGGGTGTACTACATGGGCGAAGACGGCGTGCTGGCGCACATTCCGGTGGGTTGGACCAGTGTCGCGGTGGAGGATCCGTTCGTGGAGGTCGCGGGGGGCCGTTCGGCGTTCCGGGTGGAGGATTTGCTGGCCCTGGCGGACATGTTTGGGTGGGGGTGTTGTAAAGGGGATTATGCCTAATGTGTAAGCATGATTTTAACCGCGTCATCGGTGTGACCCGGTCTGATGCGCCGGATTACAGCGTCCTCTCATCCAGATATGCTTGTGGCATAGACGTTATTGAGTCGAGTGCATGCGGTCTCCGCCTTGACGCCGGTTCACATATAGTCATAGTTATGTTGACACTCTATTTCACGCATCGCCGGAGATGTCTTCATGGCACGTCGCCCCATCGACGACAAGACGCGCACCTTGCGCGAACACGGCTGCTTCAACCCTCACCCCGAGCGCGTGCGCGACCCCCGGTTCCTGGACAACGCCTTCTTCGATCCCCGCGATCTCCTGCAGGTCAAGTACGAGATGCTGCGCCGTGTGCGCGAGGACGGCGAGTCCGTCAGCGGCAGCGCCGCCCGATTCGGGTTGTCCCGCCCTACGTTTTACCTGGCGCAACGTGCCTACGAGGCGGGCGGGCTGCCGGCGCTGTTGCCGAAGCGGCCCGGACCGCGGCGGCCGCACAAGCTCAGTGCCGAGGTGGTCGCGGCCTTGCGCGCCGCCCGGGCGCAACAACCGCCGCCCAGTTCCCGGGAACTCGTCGAACTGGTGCGCGAGCGGTTCGGCCTCTCGGTGCACCGGCGCAGTGTCGAGCGGGTGCTGGCGCGGCAAAAAAAACGCCTGTGACCCAGCCCAGGCACTCCGATGCGCCGCCGTGGCCGGCCGCGGCCTGCGCTCAAGGCTACGAGCGATTGCGCGGTCAAGCTCTGCGGTCCGGGCCTCTCCAGGATCGCGACGGGCTCGCCGTTCTGACGTGCCGCGGCGTCGCCGCCTGGTTGCGTGTCTTGGCGACGTTGCCCGCTCCGGCCAGCATCGGGGACGGGCCGCGTTCGCCTGGTCCGCTGCCGGCGGGCGTGGAGAGCCAAGCGATGGACATCCTGATGGCGATGGTCCGCCCCCACCTGACGGGGAGAGCGGCATGAGCGATGCGCATCGGAAGGTGAGCGCCGGCCACCTGAGCCGCGACGCCTACCTCTATGTGCGCCAGTCCACGGTGCGTCAGGTGGTCGAGAACACGGAGAGCACGCGCCGTCAGTATGCACTGCGCGAGCGAGCGGTGGCGCTGGGCTGGCCGACCGAGCGGGTCGTCGTGATCGACACCGACCTCGGTCAATCCGGGGCCGACCGGGACCGCGAGGGGTTCCAGCATCTGGTCGCGGAAGTCGGCATGGGCCGCGCCGGCATCGTGCTCGGACTCGAGGTCTCGCGCCTGGCCCGCAACTCCACCGACTGGCATCGGTTGCTGGAGATCTGCGCGTTGAGCGACACGCTGATCCTCGACGAGGACGGCGTCTACTGTCCCGGGGACTTCAACGACAGGCTCTTGCTCGGACTCAAGGGCACGATGAGCGAGGCGGAACTGCACATGCTGCATGCCCGGCTACGCGGGGGCCTGCTCAACCAGGCCCGGCGCGGCGCCCTGAAGCTGCCGCTCCCGGTGGGACTGCTCTACGATCCGCTGGACCGGGTCGTGCTCGACCCCGATGCCCAGGTGCAACAGAGCCTGCGGATGCTGTTCGATACCTTCGAGCGCACCGGCGCCGCCACCGCCACGGTGCGCCACTTCCGCGAGCGCCGGCTGCACTTTCCGCGGCGGCCGCGCACCGGGCCCCGCAAGGGCGAACTGCACTGGCAGCCGCTGGATCACTCGCGCGTCCTGCAGGTGCTGCATAATCCCCGCTACGCGGGGGCTTACGCGTTCGGCCGCAGCCGGCAGCGGCGGCTTCCCGGCGGCGGCGTGGAGAGCCGGCGCCTGCCGCTCGGGGAGTGGACCGTGCTGTTGCGCAATGCCCACCCCGGCTACATCGGCTGGGAACGCTTCGAGGCCAATCGGCGGCAGTTGCGCAGCAACGCCTTGGCCCACGGCGCCGACCGCCGCCGCGGTCCGCCCCGGGAGGGGCCGGCGTTGTTGCAGGGTCTGGTCTTGTGTGGCGTGTGCGGCCGAAGCATGACGGTCCGCTATCACATCCGCCGGGGCCGGCAGGTGCCCGATTACGTCTGCCAGCGCGAGGGTATCCGAACCGCGAGCGCCAAGTGCCAGTCCATCCCCGGCGCCGGCATCGACCGCGCCGTCGGGGCACTGCTGGTGGAACTGATGACGCCGGTGACGCTGACCGTCGCGCTCAAGGTACAGGACGAACTGGCGGCACGCGCCGAGCAGGTCGATGCCTGGCGGGCCCAGGCAGTGCAACGGGCTCGCCATGAAGCGGACCTGGCTCGGCAGCGCTTCATGCAGACCCATCCCGACAACCGGTTGGTGGCCGATGTGCTGGAGGCCGAGTGGAACGCCCGGCTGCGTGCCCTGGACCACGCCCAGCAGGAACTCGAGCAACAGCGCGCCCAGGATCCCGGGCAACCCGACGACGCCCAGCGCCAGCGCATCCTTGCCCTGTCCACCGACTTCCCGCGCCTGTGGAACGACCCCGCGACACCGGAGCGCGAGCGTAAGCGCATGGCGCGCCTCCTGATCGAGGACGTCACGCTAACGCGCGGAACCGATATCGCCTTGGGCATACGCTTGCGCGGCGGTGCGACGCGGCAGTTGCAGCTGCCCCCCGAACCGCCCGCCTGGCAACTCTACCGGACCTCCGAGCACGTCGTGGCCGAGATCGACCGCCTCACCGAGAACCACACCGACACCCAGATCGCGGCCATCCTAAACGGCCGCGGGCTGCGTACGGGCCATGGCATCGCCTTCAGGCCACAACGGATACAGGTCTTACGCCGAGCCTACGGCCTGAAAACCCGCTACCAACGGCTACGCGCTCAAGGGCTGCTGAGCCTCACGGAAATCGCTGCCAGACTCCAGGTCTCGACCAGAACCATCAAAATATGGCGTAATCATGGGCTGCTCCGCGCCCACCCCTACAACGACAGGAACCAATGCCTGTATGAACCCCCGATCGGCCACCCACCCGCCAAGCAGCAGGGGCGCAAGTTGGCCAATCGACAACCCATCCCCCCAGCTCCTGTCCCAACCTGCCAACAGGGTGCAGTATGATGCATAGCCCTTGCACTCCGGCTCCCCCACATAGGCAGCGGTCGACCGGATCCCGAGCCATCGGAGCTCGGCCTGGAACTGATGGGCCGTGTACTGCGGACCCCAGTCATGGCGTAGCCCGAGTCCGAGCGCGATCCTGGGCGCGTAGCCCCCCATATGGGTCCGCACGCCCTGGCGGACCGGCTCGAGGGCCGCCCAGCGGTCTCCCTTCTTGGCCACATGCCATCCCACGACGTCGCTGACACAGTGATCGACTGCCATGAAGAACCAGCACCAGCCGTCCGCCTTCGTGTAGAACCGTGTGGCATCGGTGCCCCACATCGGTGCCCCACAGTTCGTTGGGCACATCGGTCGTGATCCGGCCGCTGTGGCTCCGGTCTCCTCGCGGGTGCCCGCGGCGCACCGGCGCCAGCAGCCCGTTCTCCCGCATCAGCCTCAGCACACGGTTCTTGCCCACTCCGATCCCTTTCGGCCTCAGGCGGGCTCTCACCTTCCTGTGCCCCTCACCCAGGAAGTCGCTCTCCCGGAGCACCTCGCGGATCTTCTCGACCAAGGCCTCATCGCTCAGCTCCGTCTTCGGCCCCCGCTTCCCGGGCTCCCCAACCTCAGAGCCCAGCCCTCGAGCCCGCACCGCGTAGACCGTCGAACGCGCCACCCTCCACACCTCGCAGACCATCGTCAGAGGGTAGCGTCGTCCCGTCCCCGAACTCACTCGCTTCCGCGCCTCAAGAGCTTCCTCAGCTCTTGCCCGAATCCCCTTTTTTCGAGGAGTTCCGCCGCCAGCTCCATCCGCATCGTCATCTCACCCAACTTCGCCCGTGTACGCATCAGCTCCCGCTCCGCCCCATCACCCCTCCGGCTCTTCAGCCCCTGCTGGCCTCTCTCCAAGAACACTCGCCGCCACTCTTCCAGATCCACCGGCGAGACCCCAAGCTCGCGGCTCACTTCCCCCAGATCTTCTCCGCGAAGCAGCCGCAGCACTACATCCGTCTTCCGCCCTGCACTCCATCGCTCCGGCAGCTCCTTCCCTCCACGACCTTCGGTCGCTTCCCTCTCCCCCCTCTCCTGGGACATATCCTCTCCCCCTCTCTCTGGACCCCAACTCTTGTCGCCAATCTGCTGTCCAGATAAATCGGGGGCGGTAAAAAGGCGCTGAAGGCGGGCGAGGGAACGTTCGTTCTCTGCTCCATGAAGGAGCACATCGAGGAAGTCTTCAAGATCAGCGGCTTCAGCCAGATCATCCCCATCAAGGACTCTCGCGAAGCAGCCCTCGCTGCCGCCTCCTGACGGGGAACTACACCTCGTAGGCTCTGATCACGTCGAGCATGGCCTGTTCATCTTCGTTCCACACCTCCTGAATCATCCGCAACGCTGCCGTGGCGGTCGGGGCCTGCCGGGCGAGCGCGCGGTTCTGCGGAAGCAGCAGCCCCCCGGCGGTCGCACGATCCAGGAACCGGAACAGGTGGTCGTAGTAGCCGTCGAGGTTGGCGAAGCAGCACGGCTTCTCGTGCATCTCCAGCGGCCGCTGCGACCAGCACAGGGCTTCGAAGATCTCTTCCAGCGTGCCGAACCCGCCGGGCAGGGCGATGCAGCCCTGCGACAGCTGCTGCATCAGGTGCTTGCGCTCGTGCATCGTGTTGACTTCGAGGAGCTTGCTGAGTCCCTCGTGGGCGAGTTCCTGGTACGACAGCTGCCGGGGGACCACACCGGTGACGAAGCCGCCGCCCTCCAGCACGGCATCCGCCAGCACGCCCATCAGTCCGACGCTCGCGCCGCCGTACACGAGCCCGATGCCCTCGGCCGCAATCAGTCGCCCGAGGGCATCGGCCTCGTCGATGTAGCGCTGCTCCCGCCCGAGGTTGCCGCCCAGGTAGACGCAGACGCTCTTTCCAGTGGGCGGCCCCGCGACTCCGGGGCGGTTCTCGCCCGCGTCCAATGCTCCGGCGTCCGACATCCCGTACGTCCCCTTCTAGTCCAGCTCCGGCATCAGCACGAACTCGGGGTAGGCGTCGATGCCCAGCTCCGCGACGTCCTGGCCCATCTGCTCAACCTGGTGGGACACGCGAACGCCCAACGTCTTATCCAGCGCCAACCAAGTAAGCCACGACGCTACGAACGCGAAAACGGCGATGGACACCACGCCGATCAACTGCACGCCGATATTGGCGCCTGCTGCGATGGCCGTGGCGACCGTACCCCAGGTGCCGGCGAAGAGGTGCGCGGGCACCGCACCGACCACGTCGTCCACCTTCAAATTCTCTAGGAGCTTGATGCCGGCGGTGCAGACAACGGCGCCGATCGCACCGATCACGATGGCCCAATAGTGACTAGTGATGTCAGGCCCCGCGGTGATCGAGACGAGGCCGGCGATGCCGCCGTTCAGACCCGCGAGCAGATCGATGCGCCCGAGGATCGGCCGCGAGACCGCGATCGCGGCGATGACCCCGGCGGCTCCCGCTAGGTTGGTGTTGACCAAGACGTGGCTCATCGCGAGCACGTCGGCCGCGCTTCCGAGGGCGAGCTGGGAACCGCCGTTGAACCCGAACCAGCCGAACCAGAGAATGAACACACCCAGGGTGACCACTGGCACGTTGGACGGAGGCGTGCTCAGCACCGTACCGTCGCTACGGAACTTGTTGTGCCGCGGCCCAATGATCAGCGCTCCGGCCAGCGCGGCAGCCCCGCCCGTGCCGTGCACGATGCTCGAACCGGCAAAGTCCTGGAAGCCCATTGCGTTAAGCCAGCCGCCTCCCCAAGTCCAGGCTCCGACGGTCGGATAGATGAACGCCGTCAGCACCAGGGTGAAGCAGAAGAACGACCAGAGCTTGACCCGTTCGGCCAGCGCCCCGGAGACGATGGACCCGGCGGTCGCCACGAACACCATCTGGAAGAACCAGTCGGACATAACCGAGTAGTTGGTGGCGGCCACCGCCTCCCGCGCGCCTTCGACACCCGCCAGCAGCGCCACTTCGTCGGGCGACGGGCTGAGGAAGAAGCTGAAGGAACCGATGAAGCTGCCTACGTCGACGTACATCAAGTTGTATCCGACGAGGTAGTAGGAGATCCCGGCGATCCCGTAAAGACCAATGTTCTTGAGGCAGATGACCGAGGCGTTCTTGGTGCGTACCGAGCCGGCCTCAAGCATGGTGAAGCCGGCCGCCATCCACATCACCAACGCGCCCCAGAGAAGGAACGAAAACGTGTTGAAGATGAACTGAAGCTCTCCGCTTGCAAATTCAGCCATGCGTCACCTCCGTTATCTCCGGCGGCGGCCCAGAGGGATGGGTCTTGCGACCGCCTTGGAATGCGTAGCCCGAACGCACGAGTGCACTGCCAGCGCACCCGGCTCGCCACCGGAATCGTAGCCAACGCGCGCGGACGTTACCAGATATCTGTGTAGTCATATGAGATTCTCTATCCATGCGCCGCACGCAATCCGGTCTCTGGACCAGCTTGGCACGGTGGGCCACGGACAGCGAACTCTCGTGGCCTCCGTGTGCGGCAAGCCCCGACGACACCCGGGCGGCATGGAGGGCGGAATCAGGGCGCTTAGAAAGAATAGATAGTGGTTAAGTTACCGGTGCACTACCCCAACGGACAGACCAACCGGCTCCTTGGAGTTGCCCCTCCCGGTCGACGCCGCAGTACAATTGTCCTTCCCCAATCAAATTCCGCGCCCTCGCGCTAGACTTTGAGACCTGCCAGATCCTATGCGAGTCGGTCCTCACGACGAAGGAGATCCGGCCCCGGGGTGCGTGCTCGCCCTCGTAGTCGTAGGACGGGGCAGTCGGCAGTCCCTCGAGGAGCGCAATAGTCGGGCTCCTCGACAGGGAGCGATCGTCTCCGGAGGGAGGGCGGTCGGGCGGGGGGTTCCGGCGGAGCGAGGGTGACGCAGGGTCCGGAAGCCGGCCGGCCCGAACCGAAGATACTCAGCGTACCGCTGCTTCCTCGAACCTCACCCCTACCCGAGAGGAGGTGGGGCCAACGCCGTCGGTGGCTCCGCCAATTTTGGCCAGTGCACAACAGAGGCGCAGAATTGCCTGACCCCGTGAATTGTGCCATCATGACCGCCACGAGCGGAGTCGCGCCAACGCTTCAAAGTAATTCGATTCGATGACGACGATGAACCCGGGAAAGCCTGATGAAAGTCGTAGCGGGCGGGGTTCACGGGGGAGAAGGGATCTCTTCGCGGACTATCATACGGATCCCGCCTTCTACGACGAGCTGTTCGACCCTGGCGGTGTACCTCGTGCGCATTGTCAGGAGCTATGGGCAACTCTCAAGGATACGCCCCCTGAGGAGATTGCGCACCTGCAGGAGCGCGCCGAGCGATCGTTCTTGCATGAAGGCATCACCTTCTCCGTCTACGGAGAAGAAGGCGCTCAGGAGCGGATTATCCCGATTGACATCATCCCGCGGCTGGTCAGCGCCGAAGACTGGGATTTCCTGGAACGTGGGCTGCGACAACGGCTCAAAGCTCTGAACCAGTTCCTCTCCGACATCTATGGTGCGGGCCGGATACTTGCCGATGGTGTCGTGCCGGTTGACCTCGTCCGCGGCTGTCCCCAATACCGGACGGAAATGCGCGGGGTGCAAGTTCCCTTCGGAACCTTCGTGTCCGTCTGCGGCACCGACATTGTGCGGACCCATGACGGCTTCATGGTCTTGGAGGACAACCTGCGAGTGCCGTCAGGGGTGTCCTATATGCTGGCCAACCGGCAGGCCGTGAAGACCAGCCTGCGCGACCTCTTTCGGCGCCATCGCGTACGCGGCATCGAGCACTACGGTGCGGTCCTTCGTCAGACCCTGACCGAGCTCGCGCCGCCCGGCGTTTCAGATCCTACCATTGTTCTGCTGACTCCAGGTGTCTACAACTCGGCCTTCTACGAGCACATGTTCCTCGCACAAGAGATGAGGGTGGAGCTCGTGCAGGGAACCGACCTCCTCGTCCACAACGGGTTCGTCCATATGCGCACGACGGGGGGGCTGCGGCGCGTCGACGTGATTTACCGCCGGATCGACGATGATTTCATCGATCCGTTGGCCTTCCGGCCCGACTCGCAGCTCGGCACGCCTGGGTTGTTCCACGCCTACCGGCTAGGAAACGTCACGATAGCGAACGCGCCGGGGACCGGGGTAGCTGATGACAAGAGCGTCTATGCCTACGTTCCGGACATGATCCGCTACTTCTTGGACGAGGAGCCGCTGCTTGCCAATGTTGAGACCCATCTCTGCCGCGACCCGAAAGGGTTGGAGTACACTCTTGACAACCTCGATCGTCTGGTCGTCAAGATGGTCGGCGAGTCGGGCGGCTACGGCATGCTCGTCGGACCGCACGCCACGCCGGCCGAGCGCACGGCCTACGCCGAAGAGATCCGGAAAAATCCGGCCAATTTTATCTCCCAACCCACCCTGGACTTGTCGTGCGCGCCCTGTCTGTCGGAAGGCGCCGCCGCCCCGCGTCACGTCGATCTCCGGCCCTTCGTGCTGCACGGTCGCGAAACACGCCTGGTACCGGGGGCCTTCTGTCGAGTCGCCCTGACGCCCGGCTCGCTCGTCGTCAACTCGAGCCAGGGCGGCGGTGGGAAGGACCTCTGGGTCTTGACTCCCTGACGACATGCTGTCGCGAAACGCGCAGGGCCTCTATTGGATCGGACGATGCCTTGAGCGGGCTCAGCATGGCTGCCGCCTGTTGACGGAACAGTTCGAAACCCTCAAGGATCGGTCAGTCGAGGAAATCGAACTGAGCTGGCGACGCCTATTTTCCGCGCTCGGTCGCGTGCCCCTTGGCGGCAGCCTCGGATCGAACCTGGGGGACGACCACTTCATGCTGGCGGACGCCTTTACTCTCGCCCACGACCTGACGTTCGAGGACAACAATCCCGATGCGATCCGGAGCTGTCTGGGCACCGCACGCGAGAACGCCCGTCAGGTGCGCAACACCATCAATAAGAGTTGTGGGCCTGTCTCAACGTCGTGTTTCTCGAGATGCGCGATGTGGGCATGGAGAGTATCTGGAAGGACCGGCCCGGAGAGTTCTATCCGAGCACCGAGAATACGTTAGGAACCTTTTCGGGCATCGCGGACAGCACCATGTACCGCGACGAGAGTTGGCATTTTCTGCAGCTCGGCCGCTTCGTCGAGCGGACGCAACTGCTCGCCGGGCTGATTGATGCGCAGCTGGCCATCTTTCCGGCCAGCGAGCAGCATCCCGAATCGGACTGGCTCTCGCTGCTTCGAATCTGCGGAGCACGGCGCGCATATGGCCGTCTGTTTTCGCTTGAAGTCCGGCCAGCCACGGTGGTTAATTTCCTTGTCACCGACCCCTTGCTCGGTGAATTCAAGCGGTCGTCGCAACACCTCGGGAAGGTGTGGCGATGGAGCCGAACAGGCGCCGGCGCGCGGATCGAGCTTTGCGGCGACCGATGTGTTCGCCCGGTCGTCCCCCGGTGGGACGCCGGGAGCATCGGCAGAGGTTCTGGGAAGAAGTTGCTCGCGGATCGTCGAGCGAGGAGTCGGCGGTGGCAGCCGGCGTGTCTCCCGCTGTCGGGACGCGCTGGTTTCGCGAATGTGGTGGCATGCCACCTTTCAGTCTTCGTCCTCCGTCGGGGCGCTACCTATCGTTCGTCGAGCGAGAAGAGATTACCGTCCTTCAAGCCCGCGGTCATGGCGTGCGCGAGATCGCCCGGCAGTTGGGCCGCGCAGCGTCAACGATCTCGCGAGAGCTGCGGCGCAACGCAGCCACACGAAGTGGGAGCTTCGAGTATCGGGCCACAACCGCCCAATGGCATGCCGATCGGAGAGCGAAGCGTCCGAAAGTTGCCAAACTCGCTGCGAACGGCGAACTGAGGCAGTATGTGCAGGACCGCCTCGGAGGTCTGGTGGCGGCTGCAGGCGGAGCGGCCGTGCCGGGCCCGGATGTGCGTTGGACCGGGCGACGTCGCGGTCCCCGACAAGACCGACGATGGGCAGCCTCGTGGAGTCCTGAGCAAATCGCCAACAGGCTACGGATCGACTTCCCCGACGATGAGTCCATGCGGATATCGCACGAAGCCATTTACCAGGCACTCTACGTTCAGGGACGCGGTGCGCTGCGGCGGGAGCTGACGGCGTGCCTTCGGACGGGACGCGCGCTACGGGTGCCTCGAGCTCGCACCCGCGGTCGGGGCAAGACGTTCGTTCGCCCCGAGATCATGCTCAGCGAGCGACCGGCCGAGGCAGATGACCGCGCCGTTCCCGGGCACTGGGAAGGCGACCTGATCCTGGGCCTGGGCAGTTCGGCGATCGGAACGCTGGTCGAGCGGACTTCCCGGTTCACAATGCTGCTCCACCTCCCCCGCCTCAAGCCACACGGCGAACCCAGGACCAAGAACGGTCCAGCGTTGGCCGGACACGGTGCCGAAGCCGTCCGGGACGCGATCGCTTCGTCGATCACGACCCTGCCCGAGCAACTCCGCCGGTCTCTGACATGGGACCAAGGAGCAGAGATGGCTCAGCACGCACAGCTTCGCATCGACACTGGCCTCGCCGTCTACTTCTGCGACCCACAAAGCCCGTGGCAGCGCGGCACGAACGAAAACACCAACGGCTTGTTGAGACAGTACTTTCCCAAGGGCACCGACCTCAGCAGACATACGGTTGACGATCTGGCCGCGGTCGCGGCCGCTCTCAACAGTCGTCCCCGCAAGACCCTCGGTTGGCGAACCCCGGCGGAAACTCTGGATGATCTCCTACGATCGCTGAACCAAACCTCCACCTTGGGCTAAGCGTTCACCGCTCCGGCATCCTGCCTTCCACGACCTTCGGTCGCTTCTGACTCCCCCAGGGCTGGGCGACATCAAGAATGCCCTGTGGGTCTGGACCCCGTCGCTGTCGCCGATCTACTATCTCGTGAAGGCAGGGACCCAAGAACAAACCCCTCAACACAGGGGTGTTGCGACGACCGCTTGAACTCACCCTCTCTCGTTCGATCCGTTTTGGCCTAGAGATGATGTCGGATGCCCTCGACGTGATCTCAATGGGTCGACCGCTTTCCGTCGAGGCGGGGCGCCGGGCCGGCCGGATGGCGGCTAGCATCGACTACGACTGGCCGAACCACGATCCCGAGGACGAAGGCACCACGCGTGCCATGCTTCAGGGAATCAGGCAGTCTTGCCGCCTGCTCCATGACGACATCCAAGTCACCTACTTCGAGTACGAGATAGAGGATATCCCGCGATCGTGACCGCGCCCGAACAGCGACGGTTTGAAATCGAGCACATATCCGAATTCGGCTATCGCGAGGCGGCGCGGGGAAGGCTACTGGCGCTTCGGCTGCGGCCGCGCAAGAGCCGGAACCAGCGGCTCTTGGACTTTGCCCTCCATATCGACCCCGTCGCAGCGCCAATCGCCTTCGAGGATTCCTTCGGCAATGTCTGTCACCTAGTCGACATCCATCGCGAGCACTTGTGCATCGTCGTGCGTTCCTCGTCGTGCGTCGAGGTCGCTGCCCCTCTGGACCCGTTAGGCCAGGCGGGAACGGCGAGTTGGGACGCACTTGCGGAGGCGGCGGACCCGGTTCGCTATTGGGAGTACCTGCATTCGAGCCGTCTCGCTTTCCCTTGTCCGGCTCTCGACGCCTTCACTGCAGCCCATGGCATCCGTCGCGGTGCCGACCCTCTGTCGTCGCTCCGGGACGCGGCACCAACCCGGGGTGCCTTCTTCGGTGGCGGTGAATCGAGTCTAGAGGTGCGCGTCTCCATGGTGGAGAGCGACAGGCCCGGAGTAGAGCGGCAAGTGCACGTCGAGAGGCGGACGCTTCGCCATGTCGCTCCGAGGCCGCCCGCGCAGAAGACCGCCTGCGACCAATAGCTTGCGGCGCTATCCCATTGGGATGAGAAGGTGGCTGGCTGTAGGGTAGCTGAATGGATTGGCTTGCACTGCCGCATGCACGAACTATGGCAAGCTTGCATCGCTCCGCCCGGGACATCCAGGACGCTCGAGAAGATCTACGAGTCTCGGTCCCACTACTCGCAGCGACCGCTGGAACTGCGCGAGAAGCCGTGCTGCTTCGCCAACCTCGACGGCTCCTACGACCACCTGTTCGGCTTTCTTGGCTCATGTGACTGCCGGGGGGCTGCCGCCGCCGCAGAACCGCGCGCTCGCCCGGTAGGCCCCGACTGCTGCTGCTGCGGTGCAGGCGATTCAAACAGCGCTGCACGCAGAGGAACGGGCCATGATGTCAACGTCGGTTGAAAATGTCCCACTAGGGATGCCGGAGGTGACGAGCCCTAGGGGTGAGGGTCTTTCCTTATGCCGGGGGGGTGCGCTTTGGGGTGGAGGGGGGGCGGGGTCGTCGGCTTCGGGATACAGCGTTTTTCAGAGCTCGGAGTGCGCGGGCATGCGGTAGCTGTTGCCGCGGATGTTCACGATACGATATGTCCCCGGAGTATGTGTCGTAACATATTGATAATAATAGCGTTACCATGGATCAATACAAAGTGATCACCTCATTAGATCCCTCTTCTTGAACGAGCATCCATTCGACCGTACCGGAAGTCTGTGGACGAGCTCCGAGCGATCAACCGAGGTCAAGCATCGCGTGACGGTGGTGGTCAACGGCGACTCGGAGCCGCTAGCGCTGAAGAGGACGGTGGCGCGGCGCGTGACGGTTTCAAAACCTCACGGCGCCGCAGGCCCGCACAGCGGCAGCTCCCCTACCCCGTCCGGACCCGACGTGACCGAAACCAGCCGCTGAACCGCGGTGCCGAAGACGCCCGTCCCGTCTCCGACAAGGGAAGGGATGCGGACCAGTCCCGAGGGGTTGAAGTTCCCGCGGCGGGCCCAGTTCACCCAGTTGCGGTCGGTCGCGGCAAGGGAGATCGAAGCCCAGGCACCCCCGGGAAGCCCTTCGTTCAGGGCACGGATGATGTCGCGGTCATTGTCGTCGCCGTCGAAGAAGTCGAAGACGCCGAAGTCGCGCGGGAACACGATTTCCGTGTCTTCCCGGCTGATCGCGAGGCCCACGAGGTACAGCGAATCGGGCGCCTCGATGTCTTGCGGGGCGAGCGCCGGGCCGAGTCCTTCGATTCTGGTGTCGGCGATGTAGGCCCATGTGTTCTCGGAGGGCGTCCAGTTGAAGCGGTAGTTCGTGTCGGGGTCGAGTCGGCAGGAGCCCCCTTCCTGGGCCAGTCCCATGAACGAGAAGGCGCCGGGGGTCCGGCTGGCGCCGGTGATAACGCGGCCGTCGGGGGCGGTGATTTCCAGCGACAGCCGCTCGCCGGGGGCGAAGGGGGAGGGCGAAAGCTCCGCACGGTAGCAGGAGGCTTCGTTGAAGGGAACGACTGTTCGGATGACGACGGTGGAGTCATTCCCGAAGACCGTGGTTCGCACTTCCTCCCGGGGGACGAGGCAGACCGCCGCGCTGTCCTGCTCGACGAATTGAACCGTGGCCCCCGATTCCCCGGACACCCGCACGGTGGCCCCCATCACCCTGCGGCTGCCGTCGCGCTCGTTGGTCCTGTGGAGGAGCGCCAGCGCGGTCATGGAGATGTCGGCCGCATAGTCGGGGGCCAGGGTGAGCACCACCTGAGACTCGGCGATGATCACGTCCTCCGGTTCGAACACGGTGACTTCGGTGAGTTCGCAGCCCAGGGCCAGGATGGAGGAGGAGGCGAGGATAGCGGAGGCGGCGAGCGCGGGGGCGGCACGACCAGCAGCCGCACGACGCCCAGCGTGGCGTGCGATGGGGGTGTCGGCCGCCATCAGAACGACACCTCGACGCCCAGCGTCGGCAGGAACGGAATCATCGAGACCCCGGAGCGCGTCGGCGGGCTTGCTCCGTAGTCGTAGAAGTAGAAGAGTACGTTTTTCTGGTTGTACACGTTGATGACACTCAGGTAGGGGGTCAGTCGCCCCCATCCCTTTTCCATGGGCTTTCGGAAAGACAGGTCCAGCCGATGGCGTGCCGGATACCGAGCCGCGTTGTGCGGACCCGGCACCACGGCGGATTCGTTGTCAAAGTTGAACATCCCCTCCACGAGCCGCCGCCGAAAGACCTCGAAGGTCGCCAGCGGGCGCGTGTAAGGCAGTCCGGTTCCGAAGTTTGCGCGAAGGCCCGCCTCCAGTCCCCACCAGCCGACCGGGCGGCGGAGCACTACGTCAATGTCGACGCGGCGGTCGAAAACGGGCGGATACGTCAAATCGGGGAAGGGGAGGTAGCCCGACTGCGTGTCGGGGAAGGTCCGCTCCGTCTTGAGGAAGGAGGCCGAGATCCAGCCCGTGGTCAGCCCCAAGTTCCGCTTGATGAAGAGGTCCACGCCGTACGCGTAACCGTCCCCGGCGAGGAGATCGTCCAGGTCGTCGTTGGGGTCCTCGGCAGAGTTCAGCGTGATCACGCCGTCGAATGTCCGGTAGTACCCCTCCAGCGACGCGAACCATTCGTCGTCGTCGAAGAAGCTCTCGACACCCATCTGCAGCTGGTCCGAAACGACCCGGGGCGCGCGCGACCCGGCCAGCACCCACACGTCGAGTCCCACGGGGAACTCTTCGTCCCGAAGCGAATGGAGGAACTGGGAATAGCGGCCGCCAGCGAGGCGGATCGCCGCGCTCCGGTCCCGGATGAAGCGCTTGACGGCGAAGCGGGGCGACAGGGTCGTCTCGCTGCCACCCGGGTTGGGACGCCAGTGATCGAGTCGCAGCCCGCCCTCGAAAAGCCACCGCGAGTTGGGGTCCCAGTGGACCTGGCTGTAGGCCGCGGCCTCCCAGCCATCCCCCATGCTCTCCCCTAAGACCGTGCCGCCGGCCACGAGGCTGTTGTCGTAGTCCAGCCGCTTTGCGACGACTCCGGACTTCCACCGCGTCCTCGCCGTCGGACGCCGCTCCAGGTCGGCCTGAAAGGTTGCCTGCTGGACTTCGGTGCCGAATCTGGACTCCAGGTCCACGAAGTCGAAGTCCGCGATGAAGCGTGAGAAGGAGGCCCGGACGTCCATGGCGCCGCCCCCTCGCATCGGATTCGTCCACGAGGCGCCGACAGCGTCGTTCCCCCAACCCCAGCGGATCTTGAGCGGATTGTCGCCCACGTCCGAGAGGTCGATGATGTCACTGCCGGTGTACGTCGTGACGCGAATGCGGTTGCCACCCTTCGTCCACGCTTCAAAGACGCCCTGCAGGTCAGTAAGATGGTACGGGAATTCGGTCCAGGGCTTGAGCAGCACATCGAAGTAGGAGCGGCGCCCGGAGACACGCCAGCGGGTGTTGGCGAGCCCCAGGGCATTGGCGGCGGCGGCGGGTAGCGACCCGTCCAAAGCCACGCGCGACGCCAGCACGCTCACGCCGGCGTCCACACTGATCTCGCCGTCGCCCACATCCGACTCGACGGTCAGCACCGACGACACTCGTCCGCCGTACTCCGCCGGAAAGCCCCCGGCGCGAAGCTCGGCCCGGCCGATCATGTCGGCGTTAAACACGGAGAAGACGCCGCCCAGGTGGAAGGGATTGAATATGGGGATGTCGTCCAGGAGGATCAGGTTCTGGTCCGCCGATCCGCCGCGCACGTTGAACGCGGCCGAGAAGTCGGACACCGTGGTCACCCCGGGGAGCACTTCAACGGCCCGGAGCGGATCCGTCTCCGCAAGCCCCGGAATCGCCTTCATGGCCTCCCGGCTGATGTCCTGGACGGTCACCCCGGCGGACTCCTCGAAGCTGGAGCGGCTCCGTTCGGCCTCCACCTCCACGCCTTCCAGCTCGATCGCCTGGCTCGCCACCGTGATCTCGAGCTCGGTGCGCGCTCCTGCGGTGACCTGGATGCGCTCCCGGTACTGGGCGTACCCGATCCGGGTCAGGGAGAGGAAGTACGCCCCGGGCGCCACGTCGCGGAAGGCGAAGAAGCCCAGACCGTCGGTGTCGGTGATCCGCCACCGGGTCGAGTCAGCGACCGGGAAGATGCGCACGGTGGCGCCCCCGACAGGCCGGCCGTCTTCGGAAGAGGCTCGACCGCTTACGTCGTCCTGTGCCGCGGCGCTGGCTGGGAGGGAAAGCGCCAGGGCGGCGACTGCAAGAATGGCCCCAAGCGGGCCGTGGTGAAGCGGGGCCAGCCGTGGCAATGAAGTGGACAAGCTGTGGGATGTGCTCCGTCGGAGAGGAATCGGGACCTTGGCCGGCGCCCGGCGAAAGGACCGTCGCCTCATGAGAGAGGATATCACGGAAGTGGGAAGCGAGTCCACCGGGCCGATGGGGAAGGTGCTCGAGAGTAGGCTAAGGGAGCGAGCCCAGGAGTTGATTCAGCGCATCCTGGAGGAAGAGGTTACGGAGCTTCTGGGCCGTGGGAAATCGGGGCGGAAGCGGGTTGTGGACGAGGCTGCTGGCTATCACGGCAAGCTGAGGCGGCTGGTGATGAGCTTGGGGACGATCACGGTGAGGCGTCCGAGGGTTCGGACACTCGAGGAGCGGTGGCGGCGAGACTCTACAACCGGAGGCCGAGCCGAGCCGCCGAAAGACCTCCGCCGCTCCTCGAGCGCCGGCCGATTCCGCTGCCGAGAACCATTAGCTGGACAAGCTACAATTTAATCTGACATACAGTCTAAGTGGTGGTTCGGATTCTCTACCCTCACGGAGGTGGGGGGAGTCAAGGAGGAGAGAGGCCAGCGCACGTTGCCGAGTCCGAAGTCCCGCCGCCGGCCGCGGATGACGAGGCGCTGGTCCCAGCTCCGGGATCCGCTCGGCTGGACGAAGAGGTAGAGCCCATTGCCGTCGCAATGCCTGCCCGGAGGGGCCGAGCGCACGAACGCGGTCGAGAGGGCCTTGTCGGATGGCGCCCTTCGGCTTCGTCTTCCGGGATGGAGCGGACGTGTGGGTTACGTCATCCATTACCTCATGACATAGGGGATGGAGTTGGATATCAAGGAATATCACGGGCAATACAATGCATTGCTGATGTAGGCGTAAACCTATGTAAATCAATCAAGTTAGATGTACTTCAGGATGTCACTTAGACATCAATGGATTCTCGATGTCTGTTGACGATATGGCAGTGGTGCAGGTAGTCAGTCGATAAAGGCCGCGGCCATGACGTCGCCGCCGAAGACGTCGCCCCAGTCCTCGGAGCCTTTGGCGGACCCTGACTGGACTGTTAGACGTGATCGAGGCCTACGAGGTGTGATCCCCGTCAGGAGGCGGCAGCGAGGGCTGCTTCGCGAGAGTCCTTGATGGGGATGATCTGGCTGAAGCCGCTGATCTTGAAGACTTCCTCGATGTGCTCCTTCATGGAGCAGAGAACGAACGTTCCCTCGCCCGCCTTCAGCGCCTTGGCTGCGATGAGGAGCACCCGCATGCCCGCGCTGCTGATGAAGTCGAGACGGCTGAAGTCGACGACCACGCGCCGCTCTCCGCTGCTTACGTGATCCATGACGACCGACTCGAACGAGCGCACGTTTCCGCTGTCGAGCCGTCCGATGGGAGACAGCACCAACACCTCGGCGTTCCGCTCCTCCGCGACTTCGATGTCCATGCGATGCACCCTTCTCGTTGCTACGCCAGGCGCTTCACGCTGCATCCGGCGTGAGATCGTGTTCCAGCGTCAACCGATGCTTTGCCGCCCACGCACTCGCACTCATTGGGTCGGCAATCATCGCCGCCCCTCCCTTGCAGGGAACCGCGCAACTCTAGCAACCGAGGGGCTTCAGGACAAGGCTCGGTGCCGCGGAGTACGGCGGAGGTTCGGGCGCCACTGCCATCCGAGCCACCAAGCTTCGGCCAGCGTGGACTCCCGTCCCCGATGAGAAAAATCTGATCGAAATCGCCCCCCGGCTCCGGCTCTCGGCCACTAGGTACTGGAGGCTGAGGTCACACAGCTGTTTGGGCCGTGAGAAGTCACAGCGGCGAGCGGCGGTCGGTGCTTCCGGAGGCATCGGGAGATGGGGTGGGGGCGATCGCCTTGAGGCGTCCGCGAGCCTGACGCCTCGAGGAGCGTCGGAACCTGTCAACAAGAGTGAGACACCCGGGGTCATAAATTAGTGAGCGGGCTGCGGTGTCGGAGCCGCAGCTGGTGGATTGATCCAGACCTCCGTTGGGAGAGGCTGGGGCGTGGGGATCCCCTGCACGAAGCGTTCAGGGTGTTGGGACCACGCCTGCTGGAGAGTGCGCTCACGCTGGGCGAGCACGTCACGGGCTCGGTCGTGATGGACATCAGCCGGGGTGAGCATCGCGATTCCGCCGTGGCGATGCTCATGGTTGTACCAAGGGAAGAAGGATCGGCAGAAGTCGATCGCCGCGCCGATGTCGGCGAAGCGTCCGGGGAAGTTGGGGTAGTATTTGACGGTCTTGAAGTGCGCCTCCGAGAAGGGGTTGTCGTCGCTGACCCGGGGACGGCCGAGCGAGCGGGTGATCCCGAGGTCGGCGAGCAGCTGGGCCGTGCACTTGCTGGTCATCGGGGCCCCGCGGTCGGAGTGCAGGGTCAGCGTCTCGGGCTGGACATCCTGCTTGAGGCAGCTCTCCTGGATGAGCCGGCTGGCGAGCGCGGAGTTCTCGCGGTCGGCGACCATCCATCCGACCACGTACCGGCTGAAGATGTCGATGAGGACGTAGAGGTAGAAGTACGACCACTTCTCGGGTCCGAGAAGCCGGGTGATGTCCCACGACCAGGTCTGGTTCGGTGCCGTGGCCACGAGCTGGGGCTTCGTGTAGGGGGGATGCGTGAGCTGACTGCGCCGCTCACGCACGGGGTGATCCTCTTGGAGGATCCTGTACATCGTGCGTTCTGAGCAGAGGTACTCGCCCTCGTCGAGGAGGGTGGCCACAACCTCTGCGGGAGATCGGTCGACGAAGCGCGGGCAAGCGAGGGTCTCACGCACCTTCTCGCGCTCGGATTCATCAAGTGCCCGGGCGGGGCGCTGCCTGGGCTGCTGGTGCCCGGTCGTGGGCTTACGGCGCCGGTAGAACGTGGCACGCGCCACACCCAGTGCTCGGCACGCCGGCGCGGCGCCGACCTCCCGAGCCAGGGAGGCAGCGGCCATCAGGAGTTCTTTCCGCTGTCGAAGCTCAACCCCAGCAGCCCGGCAACTTTTCCCTGGACTTCCAGGATCGTTTCCGCCGTGGCAAGCTGCTTCTCGAGCCGGGCCACTTCGGCCTCGAGCTCATCCACCCTCTTCTGGAGGGAATTGCGGCGGGCCGGCTTGCGGCCCCGCCGCTTCGGCGTCAGGCCCTTCAGAGAGCCCTCGCGCCGTGCCTTTCGCCATGCCGTGAGATGAGAGCTGTACAGACCCTCCCGACGCACGATCCGCCCAACCTCGCCGGGCTCCGAGCACCGGTCGGTCTCTTCCAGGATCCTGAGCTTGTACTCCGCGGTGAACTGCCGGCGGGTCGGCTTGGCCACAACCTCCGGATCCCGTGCCCGATTCCGCTCGGCGACTTGGGCCCTGGCGGCCTCGTCGCTACGCTCCTCGCCCCCCAGGGCCCAAGCGCCCACACCCATACCAATCATCGTATCTCTCCCCTCTACCATCGCCATCCACCTCCGCCCCCTTCAGTAATCCCAAAGGTACCAGGTGTCTCACTGATATTGGCAGAGAGGGCGTGCTGGTGAGCCGAGTGCTGCCGTGCGGACGAAGGAGGTGGGAGATCTGAGGGGGCTTGGAGTTGGCGCGGGCGAGCGTACATCGGGGGAGGGAGCCCCCACCTCATCAGGGACGGTGTACGAAGGAACATCGCACAGCGACGGAAGGCCCGTCCGCGCCGAACAACGGAACATTTGCACATCTACCGACCGCGGCTCAGCTTGTGTCGAAGCGACAGAACGGCCCGTTCGCGTCTCTGGACCACCACAGCTCTGCAGGGGGCGTGATGATACGAACTCGCTGCTTGTGTGCTTTCATCGTGATCTACACCGTGCTGCTTCCCCTCGCCACGCCCGGTCTAGCTCAGGATGAGTGACGGTTCTATGTGGGCGTGGAACTGGGGGCGGGCCTTTCTCCCGCAGTCACCATGGTGGGTGATAGCAACGACCGCGCCAGCGTGTGCGATGAGTTTATCAACCCGCTCTATGCCGCAGTGCCTGGCTGTACCGACGAGGCACGTGGCGTAGGGGACAGTTGGAGTGTCGTTCGATGGAGCCCGCGGCGTTGTGGCCGGTGCCGTGATGGGATATCGGCTGCACGGCAGGGTGCGAGCGGAAGCAGAGTACCTACTGAGAACCTCCGACTACTCGCAGCGGTCCGGGGTGCTTGCCGCCGAGGGGGTAAACGCCGACAAGCTGAACGACGAACTGTTACTGGCACAGGAGTGGTTGGGTCTCGTCTCATCGAGCAGCCTTATGGGCAACATATGCCTGGATCTGCCCGGCACGATCGGCACGCCGTTCGTGGGACTGGGTATGGGGATTAGCACCACGAATGCGGATTACGCCAGCGTGTGGTCCAGAAACACCGACCCTGCCCCCATAGCCACGGGCCGAGGGCAGCCCAACGCCGAGCAAATCGCGCGCAATCTGGCAGGTACGTCCAGCTCGGCGCAGGCCACCATGGAGGATACACAGATCAGTTACCAGCTTCTCGCTGGATTCGATTACCCCGTGGCGGACGCGGTTTCAGTAGACGTCCGAGGCCGCTGGATGACCTCCGATACATTTGTAGGAACCGTAGTCTGGGATCCGTTGCGCAGCCATGTGCCGAACGTGCGGTGTGATGGCAGCGAACCCGTGAGCGGCAAGATGTCGACGAGTGACTTTTCCTTTGTGGGAGTTAGCCTTGGCATGAAGTATCACTTCTAGCGCTAGCCGCTCCCGACTGGTCCTGCTTCAGTCGCTTCGCCTGCTCCCCAGCCCGCCGATGGACCGGACCTCGCCGGCGGGCGCCTTGGCTGCCTCCCAGGCTTCCTCCTTACGACTCTTACGCTCCTTCTCCAGCGCCTCCTAGGGTTTGGCTGCTCTCCCGCTCGGCACGGGCTGCTCCTGACGGTGACGGCAGGCCCGCCGCACGCGCCGTTCGAGGGTCCGCCGGTCTGAACTACGGCCTGCCCCTGCTTGGTGCCGAGGGGTGGCGACCGCCTGCGCGGATCCCCCGGTGCGAGCCGAGCGACGGAGGGCGGTCAAACCGCCTCCAACTGGGGGGCTACCTCCTTCGTGAGCGGCACGCTCTTCGTCGACGATGGCGCGCCTACCGGCGCCCGCCCGGGCCGCTTGCCGAGACGGGCGGGGGCGTGACCGGGGCGCCCTTGACGTAGGTGTCGAACCACCCGATCCAACGCGCCCACATGTCCAGGTTGTTCTCGATCGCGCGCGGAGTGTGCGATTCGAACGGATAGACGAAGAGCGCCGCCGTTTTCCCAAGCCCGGTGAGAGCCTGGAGCATCCGCTCCGACTGGATGGGGTAGGTGCCCGAGTTGTTGTCGTCCGCCCCGTGGTACATGAGCAGCGGCGTGTTGATCTGGTCCGCCTTGAAGTACGGGGACATCTCCATGTAGATGTGGGGCGCCTCCCAGATGTCGCGAGGCTCGGCCTGGAAGCCCATCGGTGTGAGTGACCGGTTGTACGCCCCATCCCCCGCGATGCCCGCCTTGAAGAAGGGTGTGTGTGCGAGGAAGTTCGCGGTGGCAAACGCCCCGTAGCTATGCCCACCGTGCCCGATCCGGTCCATGTCGATCACCTCGAGCGCGTCGACGGCGCGGATCGCAGCGTACATCCCGTCCACCATGTTCGAGATGTAGTAGTCGTTGTAGTTCTCCCCGACGATGGGAATGTCCGGGTAGACGAGCGCATACCCCTGCGTCAGCCAGATGTCCGACCAGCGGAGCCAGGTAAGGCGCGTGTGGGCGTTGCGGTTGCGGGCGCGGAACGTTGCGTTCGCGAAGTCGTCCTCGCTCCGATACTCGCGGGGATAGGTCCAGAAGATCGCCGGGACTTTGGTGCCTTCCACATAGTCCACAGGCAGCGAGACGCGCCCCTGAATCTTCAGTCCATCCCGCCGGGCGGAGTCGAAGTCGATGCGCCTCGCAGCGGTGAGCTCAGGGAACGGGTCCACGTTGTGGGTCAGGTTCTCCATGGATCCATCCCGGGTCCATAGGAAGCTGTCCGGGAAGTCGTTCTTGCCCTCGCGGCTCACGATCATGCGCTCGAGGTCCGGATCGAGCGGCACCAGCGGCTGGTCGAAGCTCTCGGGCGAGCCCTCGAAGATACGCTCTGCGGACGCGTCGGTGAGGGAGAGCCGGTCGACGAAGGGCTGCGGCCGATAGTCCTCCTTCCAACCGTCGCCCCGGAGATAGGTGCTCACGCCATCGACCGACATCCACGCGTATTCGAGCCCGTTCGCGGTGCGACCGGTGAGCAGGTCGCCGGGAAGCAAGAGCGCATCCCCCGGGTCGTGAAACGGCACGACGTCGCGTCCCTCCGACGGCCCACCTCGCAGCCCATAGTAGCGGATTGCCCCGTCTCCATCCCTTCCGACTGCAGCGAAGAGGTGGCGTCCATCCGTTGAATACGTCACTCCAGACACCGGATCCTCGCTTCGCGCCACCTCCTCCTCGTCACCCTCCCCGAAGGGCGCCCTGAGGAGCATGATGCGGTCCGCCCGAGACGAACGGTCCGAATCCGCTCCGTCTTCACCCGGTGCCCGGTGGAGATAGGAGATCCCGCTCCCGTCGGGGCGCCACTGCCAGGCGCGAGGCTCCTCGTCCTCACCGTTCGGTCCCCCGCCGCCCTCGCGTAAGGGCCGCTCCTTTAGGGTCCGGAGCACCTCTCCGCTGGCGACGTCCAGCACCTCGGTCACGCGCGGGAAGCCGGCGTACGAGGCGATGAAGGAGAAGGGGCGCCCGATCCGGGTCGCGATCAGATGGCGTCCGTCGGGGCTCAGCGAGAGCGACTCGTACATCCCGGGTGCTCCGACGGAGCGGGGCGGCCGTCCCGGAGCAAGCTCCACGATCTGGCTGCGCGTGTAGTACTCGAAGAGGTCCGAGTCGTGGTCGTCCTCTAGGAGAAACGGCATGGTGCGCGTGGGCGTCGCCGACGCCCTCGTGTGCCGGATCGCCGGTCCGGCGGGAAGTGCGGGGGCGGGGGGCTCGCCTCCCCGATCCGCAGGAGCGGCCAGCGTGATGAGCGAACCGCCGGGCGTCCACTGGAGCATCCGAGAAGGCGCCGAGCCCTGGCCACGTGAGGAGGTGCCGAGCGTCGCGATAACGCGCGCGTCACCGGCGGGCCGGACGCTCGCGCCATCAGGCCGTGCGATCCACACTTCGGTCCTCTCCTCAAGGTGCGCGAGGAAGGCAAGACTGGCACCGTCGGGCGACCACATCAGGTCGCTCACGAAGATGTCGCCAGGAAGCTTGACATCGGTGAAGGAGCGCTCGCTCAGCGAGTAGAAGCGGAAGCCAAAGAATCCGTAAGTGTCGAGGTGCCAGGGGCGGTCGGTGGGCGCACGGATCTCGAGCATCGCCAGGCGCAGCGTCTCCTCCCCGACTTCCGCCAGCGTGGAGAGCTCGGTCGAGAGCGGGATGACGAAGTGGTCACCGTCCGGACTGATCTGGTCGAGGGTCACGTAGTTGGGGTCGGCCGCGAAGAGGTCCTGAACCATCTGGTCCGGAAGGATGTAGCCGCGCGGGATCTCCAATTCGGAGGGCGCGCCGTCGTTCTGCGAGGCCGCAGGGATCGCAGAGAAGCACGAGGCCGCGATCAAGAGCGCGGAGAGGACGGAGAGTCGGCCACGGAAGGTGTTCATTGCGGCTCCTCGGAGGGGGTTCAAGCGATACGGCTCAAGCTGGCCCGCGGCACGCGGTCCCCGCAAGCGGTTCAGGCGCCCCGCACGGCGAGCCCCCATTGGCGGAATCGCATCCGGACCCGAGGCTTGCCCCAGCAGACCCGCGCGCTGCCACCGAGCCGTGAGCCGTCCCACCGCCTCTCAGGGTCGCCCCCAAGCCGATCCCGACCCGGCAGCGTCCTCAGGGAGGGATTCGTGATCGAGCAGTTTCTGGCGATCTTCCAGGGGAACGACGTCAGGGTCTCGTCGCTTCCGTGCCCCCGGCTCCACGGGCTCGACCACCGGCTGCCGGACACGGAGTGGAGGTCCCAAAGCCCCAGCCGAGCCGGCGCCTCGTCACGTCCTCGCCCTCCCGGTCGTTTTTCCAGGTGGCGGGCACGCGGGCAAGCACCCGAGCCAGCGGGGGAGATCTCCCGGGCCGTTACGCCGCTGGCGGACGCGTGCTCACCCCGCAGCGGGGGAAGCGTCGTCTCCTTGGAAGCTTGGACGAAGAGCAACGCCATGATGGAACGCTCACGAAAGAGACGTGCGTTCGCCTTCACAGCTGCCAGCGTTGCGGCCCTGCCGTGGGCAGCGGCTTGCTCGGACCTCTTCGCGCCGGAGCAGATGCAATCGATCACGGAGCTGCCCCGCTCGTTGTCGGCCGAAGAAGTCGAGGTCCTCGACGCGGGCAACGCCTTCTCGTGGCGACTGCTCCGCGCGGTCATAGATGCCGACCCGACCTCCAACATCCTTGTCTCCCCGCTGAGCGCATCGATGGCGCTCGGGATGACCCTCAACGGAGCGCGCGGGGCGACGTACGAGCAGATGCGGGACGCCCTCGGGTACGAGGCCGTCTCCACGGACGAGATCAACGCCGGCCACCGAAGCCTCCTCGAACTCCTCGTGGACCTCGATCCTTCCCTCAGCATGCGGACCGCGAACTCCGTCTGGTACTGCGACAGGTTTAGGGTCGAGCCGGCCTTCCTAGACGCCGCCCGCACGTTCTTCGACGCGGAGGTGGACGCGCTCGACTTCTCGGACCCGTCGGCGGCGGGGCGCATCAACCGGTGGGTCGAGGAGAAGACCGACGGACGGATTCGGGACATCGTGCAGCCGCCCATCGATCCCTTGACGGTGATGTTCTTGATCAACGCGGTCTACTTCAAGGGTCCCTGGACCTCCGAGTTCGATCCCTCGAGAACGCAGGATCGCCCCTTCCACCTCGACGGTGGCGCGACGAAGCCCGTACCGATGATGGAGGTCAGGGCTCGGTTCGCGTATGGGCTCGCTGACAACCTGGAGGTGGTCGAGCTGCCGTACGGGGGCGGGGCCTTCGTCATGACCATTCTCCTGCCGGATCGGAGACGACTGGGCGCGGAGGTCGCCTCCCTCGACCCGGCGCGTTGGGACGGCCTCGTCGAGCGGCTGGTAGAGCAGGAGATCGTGGTCGTGTTGCCCAAGTTCCGGATCGAGTACGAGAAGCAGCTCAAGGACGTCCTCCGCTCGCTGGGGATGGTGGACGCGTTCGAAGTGGACCGGGCCGACTTCGGGGCCATCTCCCCACCCCCTCCGCAACTCTACCTCTCCCACGTCAAGCAGAAGACGTTCATCGAAGTCAACGAGGAAGGCACGGAGGCGGCCGCGGAGACGGCGGTGGGAGTCAGCACCACGAGCGTCCCATCGCTGTTCGCCGCGGACCGGCCGTTCATCTACCTGATCCGAGAACGCCTCTCCGGCGTCATTCTCTTCGCAGGGGTGATGCGGGATCCGACGGGCGGCTGACGTCCGGAGACCGACCGATCGGCTTCGCCTCAGGTCCGTGCTCCTGCAGGAGACATCGGAAAGCCAACGGAGGGAGCAAGCGTGTGCTCGCTCCCCGGCGTGGCGGTGCGCCTCGGTGAGGTCGCGCCGGCCGACACTGTCTGCCGGTGCCGGAGGCCTGTGGGGCTACGGCCTCAGCGGAGGCTGGCCTAGCCTGCATTCTCACAGGAAGGCCGGGGTGGCGGGTGGAGAGCTCGTCACGCTGGGAGAGAACGGGGGTTGGTGGTAAAATGAGAAGGGGTCGGGACAGGGGTGTCAGCCCCTTGCTTGAGGGGCTTCCAACTCTTGTCCCTGCGAGATCCGGCCCGCACAGTGAGGCATGCCGCTCGACTGCGCCTGGGGTTGAGCCGCCGCCATCAGCAAACCCGTTCTCTCTGCTCCTAGGACGCAACCCCATGAACCAGCTCCTCTCCCGCATCGAAGCCGAATTCCGACGCTACAAGCGCCTCGGCGAAGGCGCCCTTCGGCAGATGGCAGCCGACGACCTGGTCGCGGACCCGGGAAACGCCAACTCCGGGGCCGTAATCGTCTGGCATATCGCCGGTAATCTCGAATCCCGCTTCACCGATTTCCTGACCGCGGATGGCGAGAAGCCCTGGCGAAACCGCGACTCGGAGTTCGAGGCCCGCAATGCATCCCCCTCGGAGATAATGGAGAAGTGGGAGCGAGGCTGGAGCACGCTTTTTGCCGCGCTCGCGGACCTCACCGAGGAGGACCTCGCAACGACAGTCCTGATCCGCAGCGTCCCGCACGCGGTCGACGAGGCTCTCCTCCGTGCGATGGCCCACGTCGCCTACCACGTCGGCCAGATCGTGTACCTGGGCAAGTGGTTCCGAGGGGGTGCATGGGAGTACCTGACCATCCCGCCGGGGCAGTCGGCCGCCTACAATGCGCACCCGGCACCGGAGAAGATCGGAACCCAGCCGGTGAGAGGTGAGGAGAAGAGCTGAGGGGGCTAGGCGGCCGCGCGTGCGGTGTGTGCACGTGCATGGAGCAAGCGTGCGCGACGCTCTCCAGTTCTCTCGCTCGACTCCAGGCAGGCGGACGCGAGGCCGGCTGAAGAGGTCGGCTTCCGCCCTTGGCCCGTGCTCTTGGACGTTTCCTGCTCTTGCCATCCCCCAGAGACCCCTTCGAGGCGGACCCGGATCGGCACCTTCGATTTGGCGCACGAGACGGTCGAGTTCTTCCGTCTCCGCCCCGACAACATCTTCCTCGTGAAGGGTGAACTCCTGGCTCAATCTGTGAGGCGAGATTGCCCCCGGCGGTCGCGGAGGGTGACCGTCCCCAAGGTCCGAGGGCAAAGCGCCTTGCGATCCAATCTGAAGCCGGTTGGATCGCTCAGAAGCTCGCTAGCTCCTGCACCGTTGCCTGGTCAAGCCGACGGAGCGCTTCGATGAGGAGTTCCACCGCTCCGTCGAAATCGGAGCGCTGGATGATGCCGGTGTGAGCGTGCAGATACCGAGTGGGCACAGTCATGTTCACCGAAGGTCGACCCGTGTCGTAGCGCTGGATCTCGGCTCCGTCCTCGCCATACCCAGTAAGAACATCGGGTTGCAGCGGGATGCCTTCCTCCTCGGCGACTTGGAAGAAGAAATCGCGAAGCTTGCGGTTCGGGACCATGGAGCTATCGAGGAGGAAGATCCCAGGTCCCCTCCCGAGCCGCTCCTGTGCCTGGGTCGGCCCGATTCCCGGATAGTCGGCAGAGACCCCGGCCTCGAGGGAGATTCCAAGCTCTGGCCGAGCTAGGACCACAGAAGTCTGGGCTCCACGCAGGCCAATCTCCTCTTGCGCCGTTGCAACCCATACGATCCGGGCGGGAATCGAGATGCCCTCGTCTTGAATGCGGCGGGCAGCTGCGACCATCACAGCGAGACCCACGCGGTCGTCCCACGCCTTGGCAGCGTATCGCCCGTTCGGGAGAACCATAAAGGGACTCCACGGAGCTATGCCGTCTCCCGCACGCACGCCCAGCGCAGCGACTTCCTCCCTGGTTCTAGCCCCAACGTCAAGAAAGATCTCCTCCAACGGCCAGACCCGGTCCCTCTGGGAGGGTGGGGTCACATGAGTCGTACGGAGTCCGCTTACAGCGGGTACAAGTCCATTCCTTCCCAAGATCACCCAGCGTTGGTCGGGAAGAGCTTGTCGGAGCCAGCCGCCCAGCGTCTTCACACGGATGAAGCCACCCGGAGTAACGTACTGGACCATGAGCCCAACCTCGTCGAGGTGGGCCGTCACCATGATCCTCGGACCGTCGGGAGAACCCGGCAGCGTCGCAAGCACGGATCCGAGCCCATCGTACTCTATCGACGCTCCCAGGGCCTCGTACTCCTGAACGACGATCTCTCGTACTGCGTCCTCGAATGCTGAAGGTCCCGGCGCTTCCGTGAGTGCTCTCATGAGCTCGGCCGTGGCGTCCAACCCTTGCCCCGTTGCGGGTAGCGGGATGAGAGCCAGGACCAACAGTCTCATGGTACGGCGAAACATGAGGGCCTCCTTCCTAGAGGGAACGAGAGCTGCACCCCGTCAGCCGAGTCGGCCTGGGGGTCGATGGGTCCAACAAACGACGCCATGAGGGCGGAGTGGGTGGATCGGTTCGTCGACTCCTGACTGCGTGCGAGCGTGACTGCGAGCCACATGGCGGCAGGAGCGAAGAAACCGAAGCCCGGGCCGGCCGAACCGCTAAGGAGAGCAAATGGGCCTGGGTAGACTCGAACTACCGACCTCACGCTTATCAGGCGTGCGCTCTAACCACCTGAGCTACAGGCCCTGCAGGAACGAAACATAAGGTAGTAGCTGCTCGTGATGTAACAACTCCCCTTGGTGCTCCCCGGCGACGGTGGCCGGAACCTGGCGTCGAGCTTCCATGGAATCGTTGACATCTTCAGCGACGTTGGCGCCGAGGGCGGCCCGACGGCCATAGACGATGATGCTTCGGCCGTCGTCTATCCTGCCCCGGACGCGCCGACCGCCCGGCTCGACGCTTCGTGGACCCGGTCCACCAGGAAGGCCACCGCGTCGGGATTCGTCGTCCTCTCGATCCCGTGCCCCAGATTGAACACGTGCCCGGGCGCCGGACCCGCTTCTTCGAGCACCTGGTCGATCTGACGCCCGAGCTCGTCGCGCGAAGCAAAGAGGGCTGCGGGATCCAGGTTCCCCTGGACGGCTATGTCGGGACCGAGGATCTCACGAGCACGTGAGAGGGGCAGCCTCCAGTCGATCCCCACGACGTCCGACCCGCATCCGCGCACCGTCTCCAGCAGGGTCGCGCCTTGGTTGGGGAAGTAGATCAATGGCACTCCCAGCGGCCGAAGCGACTCCATCACCCTTCGGACCGCCGGGAAGGCGCAGGCCCGGTACGCATCAGGCCCCAGCAGGCCCGCCCAAGAATCGAAGAGCATGAGCGCCTGGGCACCCGCATGGGCCTGAGCCCGCAGGTAGGCGATCATCGTGTCGGACAGCTTCCGGAGAAGCACCCGCGATGCCTCCGGCTCGGCGAAGAGGAAGCCCTTGGCCTCCGCGAACGTCTTAGACCCCTGTCCCTGAACGAGGTAGCAAAAGAGCGTGAAGGGAGCCCCCGCGAAGCCGATCAGAGGCGCCGAGGCGGGCAGCTCCCGGCTCAGGATGCGCACGGTCTCGAGGACGAACGGCACGCTCTCCTCCGGATCCGGGATCCTCAGTGCGTCAACCTGCCTTCGACTCCTCACGGGGCTCTCGACGACGGGTCCGGGCGCGAAGTCGAGTGCGACCCCCATCCCTTCCACGGGCGTCATGATGTCGCTGAAGAGGATGGCCGCATCCATGCCAAAACGTCGGATGGGCTGAAGCGTTACCTCGGCTGCCAGATCCGGGGTCTTGGTGAGGGTCAGGAAGTCCACGTCTGCCCGGATCTTTCGATACTCCGGCAGGTAGCGGCCAGCCTGCCGCATGATCCACACCGGAGGATGCGCGACCGGCTCCCGGCGGCACGCGGCGAGGAAGGGAGAAGTCACGCCTCTCCCCTCAACGCTCGGGCGACGTCCTTGGCGAAGTAGGTCAGGATCAGGTCGGCGCCGGCCCGCTTGAGCCCCACCAAGCTCTCCATGACGACGCGATTCTCGTCGACCCAACCTTGCTCGGACGCGGCCTTGATGATCGCGTACTCGCCCGACACCTGGTAAGCGGCCGTCGGCATGCCGAACGCTTCCTTGACCCGGAAAACGATGTCGGCGTAAGGCCCGGCGGGCTTCACCATGACGACGTCGGCACCCTCCTCGATGTCAAGCTCCACTTCGCGGAGCGCCTCGTCGCTGTTGGGCGGATCCATCTGATAGGAGCGCCGGTCCCCCAAGGCCGGCGCTGAGTGCGCAGCATCGCGGAAGGGACCGTAGTATGCCGACGCGTACTTCGCGGCGTACGAGACGATGACCACGTCAGGAAGCTCGGCCACGTCAAGAGCCGTCCGGATGGCGCCCACGCGGCCGTCCATCATGTCACTGGGGGCCACCGCGTCGGCGCCGGCCTCGGCGTAGGCCACCGCGGCCCGGGTCAGCAGCGGAAGCGACGAGTCGTTGTCCACATCCCCCTCTTCCGTGAGCACCCCGCAGTGCCCGTGGTCCGTATACCCGCACAGGCAGACGTCGGCCCAGATGAGGAGGTCGGGCGAGGAGTCCTTGATGGCTCGGATGGCCCGGGGAATGAGCCCCTCGGGATCGTAGCCAGCCGACCCCTCGGCGTCCTTCTGCTCGTCGGCAGGTACGCCGAAGAGGAGGACGGCAGGAATGCCGAGCTCATGAGCCTCCCTCGCCTCGGCCACGACCTGATCGATCGAGAGCTGATGGATCCCGGGCATGCTCAACACCGGGCCCTTGACCCCTTCCCCCTCGACGACGAAGAGTGGATAGACGAGATCGTTCACCGCCAGCCGCGTTTCTCGAACCGCGCGTCGCCAGGTCTCGTTCTGGCGAAGCCGTCGCGGACGGTAGCCGGGAAAGCTCATCCCCTGTCCCCCTATTCCGACTCCAGCACGATCGTGATCTCGGCCGCGAAGAGCATCGTTCGGTCATGATCGAGAGTTGCCCACTTCCGGAGTGTCGCGACGCTCGGCTCCACTCGACCCTCGAAAGATACCTCTCCGTTGGTCAAGGTGCGGATAGGCCGATCGAGATCGAAGGCGTCGGGAGAGATCAGCAGCGTGAACCGGGGCACGTGGTAGGCCTTCACCGTGACCGTGTTTCCTTGCCGCACAGCATCGAGCAGCCCGCTGGCCCCGTCGTAGGTGAGAGCCCCAAGGTCGCTACGGTCCTCGTCGCCCGCGATGTGCCCCACCTCGTCGATGATCACCCAGTGAGCCCGGTTGTACCGGTCTGCGCGCTCCGTCGCCCACATCACGCGATCAGGGAGCGGGTCGCGCGGATGGGTCCTCATGAACTCCGCGATGTTCTGCGCCTCTTCGGGCCACCAGCTCGTGTCGTGGCCGCCGGGCTTCGCCTTGAACACGAAGTTGACGCCCATCCTCCGGAAGTCTTCCAGAAACGGTTCCATGTAGCGGACGGGATAGAGCCGGTCCGTCTCCCCGTTCACGATGAAGAGCGGCTTGTTCACCAAATTTGCCAGATGGATCATTCCGTCGGCCCCGACACGCGGATTCAAGAGCACGCCCGGGTAGCCGATGAAGGGCAGAAAGCCAGCCCACGGCGTGGTGTCCCGGAAGCTCAGGAAATAGACGCCCGTGCCGCCGTCCGAGACCCCGGAGGCGAACACCCGGTTCTCGTCCACGTTGTACGTCCGCTTCACCTCGGTGAGGATTCCGTCCAGGTTCTCCACCTGGCTCGCCTGCCACCAGAGTGATTCGGGAGTCGAAAGCGGGACGACGGTGATGTGGTCCTCGCTCGTGAGGTGCTCGGTGTTGCGTGCCCAGCTGCCCCCGGGCCCTGGATCGGGACGGCCCACGCCCCCGTGCAGATACACGCTCACCGGATAGCGACGACCGGAATCGTACGTCTCCGGCACGAAGAGCAGATACCGGTGCAGCAGCCCGTTGCGGTTGTTCCGGGTGCGCTCCATGCGCCCCGTGGGGACCCCGCTCTCGTACTCCGGGCCTTGTCGCAGCTCCTCGTAGACGCGGTCGAAGAGCGCTTCCGACGACTGCGCCCAAGGCGTGCCGCCACTCGCCCACGCTATCGGCCCGACCATCAGGATCAACTTCAGCAGGAATTCCCCCATGTCCCCTCCCTCAGAGCGAAGTCCGGTAATCCGCCTCGGATGCTGGCGGCTCCCGTGCATCGCGGCCCAGCGGCTCCTGGCGTGCTTCGTGATCTTGACGGGGGACGCCTTCGTGGCGGAGTCGTTGGGGTCCGCGAGATTCGAAGGCGTCCCGCGGAATGGAGGCGTGTTCCGGATCTGACTCAGGAAGGTCCATGACCCCGATCCCCCGTTCAGCCTCCGGGAAGCCCGTCGGGGTGGGTGCTGCAGTCCGGCGGTCTCTGCACGGTGTAGCTGACCGTCACGACCTTCCAGCCCTCGGGAGTCTTGGCGAGCTGGAAGGCATCGGTCCCGCAGTGGCTGAACTCCATGCCCCGGTAGAAGTCGTAGGGCGCCCACAGCATCGCCACAGGCCCGTCGATGCGGACCTCGGGATCCCACATGCGCTCGTGCATGGGAGTCGTCTGGTCCGCCAGTCGCCTCGCGAACTCCTCCCGCGTGGTCCGGCTCGTCGTCTCGAATCCGACGGCCATCAGGAACCCGTTCTCCATCATTGCGTCCCGGAATGCCTCGGGATCGCGCGCCTCCATGGCATCGAACATGGCCTGAGCGGCCGCGATCACGGCACGCTCCTCGCGGCCTTGAGCGTCCGCGCCCGTCGCCCCTCCGAGGACGGCCCCCGCGAGGGCGGCGAGCGGGAACAGGCGGGTCATGCCTATCAATTGATCCCCACTCGCCCCTTCACCTCGTCGAGCAGCGTGCGCGAGTCGTAGCCCACCCCGTCCTTGAACACGATCACGGTGTTCCGGATGATCGACGGATCCCCCGTGAAGTCCCCGCGCAGGAGCACCATGTCGGCGATCTTGCCCACCTCGATGCTCCCGAGCTCGTCGTCCACCCCCAGGATCTTCGCACCGTTGAGGCTCGCGATTTGGATGGCCTGCGGGAACGTGAACTCCGCCTCGACCAGGAGCTCCACACCCCGTTGATCTCCGTAGCCGGGCAAGGCTCCACCCCTCCCCGTCGGATCGACACCAGCGGCTAGCAGCCCGCCCATCTCCACGAAGCGGACCTCGTACGCCATCGCGTTCTTCAGGAGGTCCACGGTCAGCCGGGGGTTCGGGTCGTTGTCGATGCGCTCACGCTCGGCCAGATAGGCAGCCCGTACCTCCGGAGCCATCGCCTCCAGAGCACGGGGGTCCTTGGTGGGACGATTCGGGTACGACAGCTCGTAGACCGGGAGCGTGGATGTCATGGCGACGCTGGCGTCGATCATCTTCCGGAACGTGGCCTCCACCTCGGGGCCCCTCACCTCGACGTTGAGCGCTACCATGTTGTTGTTGGCCGGGCAGCGGTCGGGCTCCTTGTTCGGATGGTAGTCCGTATTGGTCGAGAGCCCGTGCTCGATGTTGTCGATGCCCAGGTCCACGGCCTCGCTGTGGCTGATCGAGCAGATGTGGCCGGTGACCCTCATGCCCCGCTTGTGTGCCTCGTCGATGACGGCCGCCATCTCGGCCCGGCGGATGTTCGTGTAGGCCTTCAGCCACGTGGCTCCCTCCTCACCCCAGTACGCCACGAAACGGCGCGCCTGCTCGGGCGAGCTGAGGTGGGTCATGGTGACCCTCCCCTCGGGCCCTGTGATGTAGGGCGCCGTGATGTGAATCCTGGGCCCGGGCTCTCGCCCCGCGTCGATCGCGGACTTGAGGTTGATCTCGGAGTAGGGAGCCCGGCTTCCGGTGGTCCGGATCGTGGTCACGCCCCCGCCCAGATAGAGCCGGGGACCTGTGAAGGTCATCTGAGCGCCCCGTCCGCCCGCCGCCGTGTAGAACATGTGGTCGTGGAGTCCGAACAGCCCCGGGATGAGTGTGTGGCCCGAGTAGGTGAGGACGTCCGCGTCCTGCGGGATGTCCACGTTCGTGCCGATCTGCGTGATGCGTCCCTCTTCCACCACGACCGAGACCCCGCGCTGCGGAGGTGCGCCCGTGCCGTCGATGAGCGCGACGTTGCGTAGCACGAAGGCCGGAGCCGAGACGGTCACGTAGCGGTCGCGCACCTGGCTCGAGAGCTCCGTGGCGAGCTGCGCGCCCGCGGACATCGGGAGCGCCGCGGAGAGTCCGGCGATAAGGCAAAGCATGCGTCTCATGGTACCGCTCCTTCGCGGCCCCGCAGGCGGGGCGTCCAATGATCAGTGAAGATCTTCATCATACCGGCCTGGGGGTCGTCCGCAACATGACCGGCTCCGAGCGGCGACTCCCCCCTTGGGCCGCCCCCAGCGCCTCCGCTCCGCAGCCGACCCGGTCGAGGCGCCCGCGCAAGGAGACCCGGGCCGGAGGCGCCGAGCCCCATTCAGGCACTGCTCGGGCGCGCCGCAGGCGCTGAGCGGACATCCAGTGGGGGGGGTGACGCCCGGGGCGGTGGGCCCGTTGGTGAGGATCCGGCTGGCACGTGCGACACCGCCCGGCCACTTCCGGCCGTCAGCTCGCCGTCTCCACCGCAGCCATGATCTCGTCGAGGGGTGGCATGACGCCCGCGTGCTCGCCCTCCCAGGCGTACGTGATCGTGCCGGCCCGATCAACCACGTATACGATCCGCCGCGTGACACCCTTCAACCCCATGAGGTCGTCGTAGAGGGCGTCGTAGGCGGCCGACACGTCCTTGTTGAAGTCCGAGGCGATCGGAAACGGCGCCCCGCACTCCTCGGCGAACTTCTGGTTCGTCCACGGCGAGTCGATGCTGATCCCGATCACGTCGGCGTCCAGGTCCTGCCACGCCGAGTAGTTGTCCGCCACCGTGCACATCTGGGCGGTGCACGTCGAGGAGAAAGCAAGCGGGAAGAACATGAGGACGACGATCCGGTCGCCCTTGTAGTCGGCCAGGCGCAGTGGGTCCGCCGTGGGAACGACCGGAAGCTCGAACTCCGGAGCCGGGGCTCCGAGGGGAAGCGGCACGGTCAGGCGCCCGTCTCGCCCTTGAGCGCCTTGCGCCGCTCGCGACGGCGCTTCCCTTCTTCGTAGCGCCGCCGCTCCTCGTCCGTGGTGAGGTCCAGCGGGGGCACCGGCGCGGGCCGACTGTGCTCGTCGATCGCCACAAAGGTCAGGAAGCATTCGTTGGTGCGGCGTCGGTTCCGGGTGATCGGATGCTCGGCCACCACCTTCACCTCAATTTCCATCGACGTTCGACCCACGTAGCTGACCCGGGCCGTGCAGATGACCAGCTCGCCCGCGTAGATGGGTTCAAGGAACTCCACCTTGTTGATGGCGACCGTGACGCACGGCTGGCCGGCGTGCCGCATCGCGGCCACCCCGGCCGCCCGGTCGACCAGGGAGAGGAGCACCCCGCCGAAGACGCGTCCGAGGTTGTTCACATGCCCCGGCATCATCAGCTCGGTGATTTCGGAGACCGACTCCTTCGGGCTCCGTGGGGTCAGGTCTCGGGTCGTCATGGGAGGACAGTCTAAGGCGAAGGGGGCGGCCGGGGCTACCTGTCCGAGGCCGTACCTGCCTCTGGCTCCCGATAGACGTTGGCCTCAATGGTTCCAGAGCTGTGGTCCGGAAACGTGGCCAGCCGATGATCGAACGCCGTAAAGCATAGTCGGACTGAAGGATACCGTGATATGAACGTAACGGGAGCCACCGCACTGATAGCCAGTTCACCGTTCTTCTCGTCGCTGCCCTTGAGCAACGAGGGTCCGGGGCGTGAAGAGGCGGTGCTGCATGATCGGGATCAGATCCGTCCTGCCGGATCCGGGGATCCCAAGGGACGGCCTGCCGCACCGTGTCGAGTCAGTGGGATCGAGGGGGAGCCGCAGCATCGGGTCGCTATGGATCCAGGGGTCGGGCGACCATGATACCGTCCTGCCCGGCGATGCCCCGGACCCGCTCGGCCAAGGACACTTCGCTCACCTCCACGACCCCGTCGACCAGGGGCGCGTGGAGCAGGTGGAGCGTTCCGTCCCTCCACAGGGCGATCCCCGTGTGCGCCACGTCCAGGCCGGCCACGGTGCTGGTGGCCGCAATGATGTCTCCGTCCTGGATGCGGGCGGCGACCTCGGCTATCCGGCCTTGGGGCAGGTAGTGGCGGAGCTCGCCGCTGAGGCGTGCCTCGATCTCCCCGAGCGCGGGCAGGAAGGCCGGATCCTCTCCGAGTTGCCGGTAGGCATGGGGGTGGCTGGTCATGAAGTCGATCGGCTCGTCGTCCGGCACGCCTCCCAGCTCGTGCGAGAGGTTCCGAACGATCCCCATGCCGTGCTTGTCGGAGATCCACTCGCTGAAGTAGTGGAGCCGGCTAGGGTAGCGCTCAAGAGTCCCGTTCCGGTATCGGATGTCCTGAAGAATGCCGGAGTAGTGAGCCCTGTGCCGCCCCATCGGGGCATCCAGGATCACCTCGGGAGCGCTGTGGACGAAGCGGGCGAGCGCGAGGGCGGTCTCCACGAACGTCACGCAGTCGAGCTCCTGAAGCTCGATGACGAGTCGTTCCTCCCCTCGGACCTCGAGCGTGTGGGGAGCGTAGGGGGTCCCGACGAACCGCTCGCCGATGCGCGCCACGACTTGGCCAATCGGCAATGTGTCGAGACCGTTGGCGTAGGCCCAGCGGGCCTTCGCGCGCATGATCCCCCAGTCCTCCTCCATGCCCGGAAGGGTCCGGGGCCCCGGCTGCGCGGTATTCTCCGCACCAGCCTCCGGCACCGGCTCTGTGTCCGGTCGGTCCTCGTCGGGGCTCCGCTCCTGGCCACAAGCCACGAGCGTCGCGAGCAGCGCACTGGCCAAGGTCCGCATCGCCATAGCCTCCCTCGCCCAGGCGCGCCGCCTCGGGAACCCGCGCTGGCTCCCATTCCGCCTCAGCCAGTAGGCCGCCCTCCTTGGCCGTTTGCAGGACCCGCCAGACACGCGGAGGGTCTTCGCCTGGCGTATGCCCGGACAGGCGAGGCCGTCGGTGTACCGTGCCTGCCCCATAGGCTTGGCCAAGCCGTCAACCCTATGGAGTCGTGATCCCATTAACGTAAAGTCGGACTGGGAGTTAAGAGGTTGTTGCATCTCCGGACCTTCCCTCCCCTGTCGGCGAACGCGCCGTCCATTCGCTTGGCCGCGGCTTCCGGCGGGTCGTAGACCTTCGTACAAGCCCGCGCACGCGCAGAGATTGCCGGCAAGTGCCACCGCATCTCGTCCCTCCCGGATGGGTCGTGCGCCCCAGCAGCGGGTGCGGAGCAAGGGGTCCGCGAGTGTGCAAGAGCCGCACTGGGCAGCCCCATTCGGATCGAATGCGTCCTCGAGAGGATGAGGGCGCGTTCGGCCGCGGCGAGTCCCTCCACGGTCGTCGCCTCATGTCCATCGGCCTGCCAGATCGGAGTGATACAGGAGAGGGTCGGGACGGGAATTGACGAGGACAGTGCACGAGCAGCAGTCGCCCCTATCGCGGCCCTCCGGGCGCATACCGGAGCGTCTCCGGGAGCGTGAAGTGGCGGGGAGCGCCCGCTTCGTACACGGCTCCGTTCACCTCGAGGCAACAATCTTCGGTGGTGGTGGACACGCTGCACTGCGCCCCCCCTGGCCAGCTCCCGAAAGAATGGACGCCATGGCAAAGCGGGCGTGAATGCGGGATTGCACACACGGAGTAAGGTGACGGGTCGGCTTGGCGGGATCAACCCGGATCGGGAGCACTTTCCGAACGTTCGGGGGTATCGGAGGCCCAGTCCCGCATCTCACCCTCCAAAGGAGCTACTGGAATGCCGTATCCCGAGATGATGGTCGCGCCCATGCGTGAGGACCTCGTGCGTGCCGGCTTCAGGGAGCTCAGGACCCCGGTCGAGGTGGACGAGGTGCTCGGCACCGAGGAAGGGACGACGATGGTCGCCGTAAACTCGGTCTGCGGATGTGCGGCGGGAGCGATGCGGCCAGCTGTGGCACTCTCCCTCTCCCACGACACGGTGCCCGAGGTGCTCACGACGGTCTTTGCGGGGCAAGACCTGGAAGCGACGGACCGCGCCCGCGACTACTTCACGGGCTATCCGCCCTCCTCGCCTTCCATCGCCATTCTGAAGGACGGTGAGCTTGTCTACATGATGGAGCGGCATGAGATCGAGCGACGGCATCCCTTCGAGATCGCCGAGGCTCTCAGAGCCGCCTACGACGCGCACTGCTGAGCGCGCCGCTTCCCACACGCCGGATGCCGGAGGCCCTTCCCTCCGCTCATTCGCTGCGCTCGCTCAGAAAGTCCCTGACGAATTGGTGCAGCACGTTGGCACAGGTCGAGATCTCCGACACTTCGATCCATTCGTCGGCCGAGTGGGCCTTGCCTATGGATCCAGGTCCGAAGCAAACGGCCGGCGTGCCCGCCTCGTTCAGGAACGCAGCATCTACCCAGGCCGTCATGCCTTCCACCACGGGCTCCACGCCCTGGACGGAGCACACGGACGCGAGCCCCTGTACGAGAGCGGAGGCCTCGGGGACCTCGGTCGCTGGCCGGCTGAGCCCCTGCACAAGCTCAGCGTCGAGAGCAGGGACCTCGGCGGCCAGCTCGTCGAGGACGGCCTGGAGCTCCTCGATCACCTGAGCCGGCGTCTCACCCGGTAGCGTCCGCCGCTCCAGGACGAGCTTGCAGTCGCTCGGGTAGACCGAGGGCGCCGAACCTCCGCAGATCGTGCCAGCGTGGAAGGAGCCGTGCGCTAGGAGCGGGTGCGGAGTTGCCCTTTCGAGCCGTGTCCTGAGGCCCTCGAGGCGAGCCAGGTAGAGTCCGGCGTGTGCGATGGCGTCGACACCGACGTCCGGGCGAGATCCGTGGGCCGCCCTGCCGCGAAAGAGCGCGTCTACCCAGACGAAGCCCTTGTGCGCGGGCATGATCGTCAGGCTCGTGGGCTCGCAGACGATCGCTGCATCCGCCCTCACGCCCGAGCTCACGACGGCCTCCATGCCGACGCTCGCGTGCTCTTCGTCGGCAGTGAGCACGACGATCACCGCTCCGGCAAGCGCATTCCCCCTGGCGAGCCTCGCCGTCGTCGCGAGCAGGGACGCGACGCCGCCCTTCATGTCGCAGGCGCCCCGGCCCCACAGCCGCCCGTCCCGGATCTCCGCGCCGAAGGGAGGAACGGTCATACCCGCGACGCCGACCGTGTCCAGGTGTCCGTTGAGGAGGACGGTCGGGCCCCGGTCGGGGTCACCCATGCGGGCCAGCACGTTCCAGCGCCCGGGGGCCGCTTCAATCGTCTCGGTCTCGAGGCCCCACTCGCTCAGCCACCCGGCTGTCAGCTCAGCGATCGCCGCCTCGCCGGCGCCTCCGTCCTCCAACACTGGATTGACGGAAGGAGTTGCGACCAGAGCCTGCGCCAGCGCCAGGGGGTCCCCGCGGCTGACCGCGTCCGAGTATGTCGTCGAGCTCTGACTCACCTTCGACGTCCTCCCCGCTTCGATTCGCCCGGCACAGACGCCCGGCGCACCGGAGGGTACCGGGCTCCGGGCGAGTAGTTCCGGGTGTTCCCGGTGCCACCCTTCCGGATGCTAAGGGACGGATTTTCCGGCTCTCTCTGCAAGTCGCTCTCGGATTCTCGGAACCGTCTGAATTGAAACCAATCGAGAGACCTGACGTATATTATTTGTGCTCAAACACTTAAGCACGAACCCACGAGCTCGGGTCGATCAGGCACGATTCGTGCTTTAGGGGTGGACGGGCGTAACGACCAGAGAGAGACATGCGGGAGGGCACCATTCGCAAGGTGACGCTGGGCATCCTGGGGGCCGCCGCCGCCGTGGCGAGCCTTCTTCTCATCCGTTCGACGAAGCAGGTCACCCCCAAGGAGACCGTAGACTTGCCGACGGATGAGACCGTTCCGGGGACCATCTCCCTGGAGCGGCTTCGCGAGCTCGGTATCTAGCACTCGACTCTGTCGTGCCGGCTCCGGAGTCAGCGGGGCCACGGGGCACGAGAAAAGAGACGGAGTGCGCGTCGGCGTCCCTCCGTCTCTTTTTTCGTCCATACAGTGTCTGCGCGGCCTCGTTTCCTCTTTCGCTCTCCTGTTCGCTTCTCGATGCGGGAGCCCTGGCCTATTTCTCGAAGTAGACCGCGTTCTTCTCGATGTACGTCGTGAACTCCGACGGCACGTCGGTGTCCGGGAAGATGGCTTGCACCGGACACTCGGGCTCGCAGGCGCCGCAGTCGATGCACTCGTCCGGGTGTATATAGTACATATCGTCCCCCTCATAGATACAGTCGACGGGGCACACCTCTACGCAGCTCGCGTCTTTGGTACCGATGCAGGGTTCGGCGATAATGTAGGTCATGGTTGCCGTCTGTCTTGACTGACTTCGTGGGCCTGGGTGTCAACAGGAACCGGGCTTGCGTGGTCCGTGGAACCCCTCATTTAGGCAAGAAAGACAAAGGCCGTCAAGTGGCGTATTTCGCGCCGAGAGTGCGGCACAGTGGGTATGCCCGCGCCTGGGCGGAAGTTGGTCTGCCCTCGGAAGGTAGGCGGGCGCGGCCTGGGCGTCGGCCCAGCGGGCGCGGCCAGTTCCTCCCAAGGATGGGCGTGTCACTCCTGGCGGAGACGCTCGGCCGGCACCACGAGCCCGAGCCGAGGCCCGCTCCCCAGAACCGGCTTGAGCCGGCTCTCCGAGCCGGACGGCGAAGGAGCCTCTACTTCGGGATCCGGTTCGTGATTCCGCGGCTCGAGCGGGGACCGCCGTGCGTCCAGCAAGAAGGCGGCGAGAGGCGGCGGCGAGAGCCAGCGGCCCTGTAGATCACCTCACTCTTTGACCCAGAGCGCATCGGGTTCGCCTCCCCGGTGGTTCTCGAGGCGTGCCCAGACGAAGAAGAGGTCGGAGAGACGGTTCAAGTAAGGAAGGACCCCTTCCCCCACAACCTCTGACTCTGCCAGCGCCACGGCAGCCCGCTCGGCCCGGCGGCAGACTGTGCGACAAACATGGAGGAGGGCCGCCGCCCGGGTTCCGCCCGGGAGGATGAAGGCCCTAAGCTCCTCAAGCTCGCCAGTGGCTTCGTCGATCCACTCCTCCATGTCCTCGATCCGAGCCTCGGGCAGCACGGGCGTCCGCGGCTCGAGGCGGCTCGCTCTGGCGGGGCTGGTAGCCAAGGTCGCCCCGATGGAGAAGAGATCGTGCTGAATGGATTGCAGCCGGTCCCGAACCCCGCCGTCCGACACAGCCTCCCCCGCGAGGCCCACGAACGCATTGAGCTCGTCGACCGTCCCGTAGGCGTGGACCCTGGGGTGGCTCTTGGGCACGCGACCGCCTCCGAAGAGGCCGGTGTCTCCCCGGTCTCCTGTCTTGGTGTAGATCTTCAAGTGGTCGATCCAGTCAACTCTAAGTAGAAATACAGGTTACGGGTCTTATGTCGATGGCTCCCGCGTCAGCGAAGCCGGGTCAGGTTGCGGAGCTGCTGAGCCTTCTCGAGGAGCGAAGGCTCCGACTTCGCGTCTTCGGGCGCTCCACTCAGGAGATCCCGTACGTCGAGCATAACCTCCAGGTAGACTTGGTCGCGCTGGAACTCGAAGTCGAGGCGCGCGGGGTCCAAGCCCTCGGCCCCCAAGCCTCGACGGAGCTCGTCGCGATATAATTTCTCCAGGTTGTCGAGGATTCGCTGTCGATCTCTCATAGCACCTCTCCGCCGGGGCCGCCTTGGAAGAAGCTCGTGAGCGCCCCCTTCATCTCGTCGATGCGCCCGTTGAAGAAATGGTCCGTCCCGGGGATCCGGACCAGAGTCACGTGTGAACCGATCTCGGCCGCCACAAGCTCCAGCTCCGGCCCGCTCCCGAACTCATCCTCTTCGCCCTGCACGAGGAGGACGGGCTTGTCCGCGTCCTTCAGGTAGGAGTAGTCGTACAGCCGCACCGGCAGGCCGATGGCGAAGAGCGCCACGACCCTCGGATCGGTCACCGCGTGGCTCAGGCATACCATGGATCCGAAGGAGAACCCCCCCGCCACCAGGGGCAATCCCCGATACGCCTCCTCCAGCCAATCCAGAGCCGCGGCCACATCGTCCTTCTCGCCGATCCCCTCCCCGTAGCTGCCGGTGCTCAGGCCGACGCCGCGGAAATTAATGCGAAGCGCCGCGACACTCGCGTCGGCCAGCGCCTGGGCCGCCCGGAACACGGCCTTGATGTGCATCGTGCCTCCGTGAAGAGGATGGGGGTGACAGACGACTCCGGCTCCCTGGGCGGGGCCCAGAGGCGTGCGAAGCACGGCCTCCAAATGCCCATGGGACACGGGAATCCTCAAGCGCAACTCCAGCAGTTGTCTCGCACGAGTCTGGCGGGCTCGCTATCTTCTTCGAAGCGGTCCGAATCAAGTCCGAGGTCCCACTCTAGGCCCCTGTCCGCGGCCCCGCCACCGGGCCTGAACCGTGAGCACTCCAATGCCCTCCAGCGACATAAGGGACCAGAAGCTTGCCGACCGGGCAAACGAGCTTTACTGGAGATCCGGGAGGAGCGTAAACCAGCTCGCAGAGGAGATGGACCTCTCCAAGAGCCGGCTCTACGGGCTCGTGCGCCCGCTCCCGGCGGGCGGCCCCTGCCCCGAGTGCCAGACGGAGCTGGTCTTCCCCAACCGCACCGCCATGGAGAAGGGGTTTGTGCGGTGTCCGGATTGCAGCTTCGACAGCCCGGCGGACGGCCCGCCCACGACCGCAGAGCCGTCCTCCAAGCCCTCGCTCGCGCGTTCGAGGGCCGGAGGGGCAGCCAAGACGGCACCGAAGAGTCGGGGCAGCGCCACCGTACAGGCCGACACGGCGGCTCCACCAGCGTCCGCCACGATCCTCAGCCGGCAGAGGGCGAAGCGCGTGCTCTGGGGCTCGGCGCTCTTGGGCGCTGCCGTGGGGATTTACGTGGTCATGCGGCAGCGCCGCTCCTGATCCCCGTACCCACTTCCGATGCCAAACTACGCGGACCCCCGGGCGATCATCACCGCCGACGCATTTTCGGTGGACCCCCAGCTCCTCGGAAAGGCTCTCGCACCTCCACGGCGGAGGGCCGTAGCTCTGCTCATCGACCTCATGCTGGTCGGGCTTGTCACCGTGCTCACCAGCGGGTTTTGGTTCGTGCTGGGCGTCGTGGTCGCAGTGTTCTTCTTTAGCAGGGCGAGGCAGCGCGGTAAGGGCGATCGGATGTCGACCGTCTTCAGGCTCTTCCTCGGCGGCATGGCGATGATTGCCCTCTTGATGACGATCACGACCTTCGTGGGGCTCCGCCTCCTGAGTGACCGGATCGACGAGGACGCCGCGACAGGACTCGTATTCACCACCCTAGGGGACACCATTCCGATCGACCTCCCCGGAGGGCTCAATGACGCGCTCCCCAGACTTTCCGAGGGAGTCCAGATTGTGATGGGGGAGTCGCCTGAAGAGGTCGTCGAGCAAGCCACACGGCTCGCCCGCCGGCTCGAGGAGACCGGAACGCTTGACGAAGTGGAAGAAGTCCTCGCCGAGCTCATTCCGGACGAGGTCGGCGGGGTCGACGGAGTGGGGGTCGGCGAGTCCGAACTCACGTCGGACACGGCGGTGGAGGCAGCTGCCCGCGAGGCAGAGAGGGAGAGAGCCGAGGTGATGGCACTGGCCGCCGACACGATCACGCAGCTCCAGGATCGGCTCGACCAGTCGGAGAAGGATCTCGAACGAACCGAGGCCGAGCTTGAAGGGGCCCGGGCGAGCACCGGTCTCTTCGGCTGGCTCGCGGACCGGGCCGATTCGTTCGGCTTCGGGCTGGGATGGTGGACCATGTACTTCGCGGTGCTCATGCCCCGGATGAAGGGCCAGACTCCCGGCAAGCGTGCGATGGGTATCCGGGTCGTCCGGCTCGACGGCCAACCCGTCACGTGGTGGCATGCCTTCGAGCGGGCGGGTGGCTACACGGCCGGCCTGGCCACGGGGCTGCTGGGCTTCGCCCAGATCTACTGGGACCCGAACCGGCAGGCGATCCACGACAAGATTGCCGGCACCGTCGTGACTCTCGACCGAACCGCCAAGCTCCCCGGCCAGCGGGATCTGGCCGGACAGGGCCCGCCACAGATGACGACCGAGACCTCAAGGGACGCATGACCGGTAAGCTGGAAGAGCCCGAGGAGGAAGCTGACCAGGCTCGAGTCCGCTCACGATACCGGCCGGAGCGTGGAGCAGGACGCCACCCAACCCGTCCGGATGACGGTGCCCGACCGCCGCAGTTGCCAAGAACGTCCGCTACGAGCGCGCAGCATCTTGAGGGCCCTGTTCGTGACGATCCTCACTGGGCTGGGGCCGCGATCGATCACGCCCATGCGCGCGACGGCCAACCTATTTCCGGCGACCTCGCCGGAAATCTTCCAACTCGGCCAGCTCTTCTTCCGCGGGAAGCTCAAGGGGAGCGGGCTGGAGGCGCGCGCATGGCACTCCGCTCCGCCCTCAAATGCGACACGGAGCGGGAGGCTCTTGAAGGAGGTCGGGATCTAGAGTACGGTAGCTAGCCCGAGCCAGAAGCGCCCACCCATGGACTCCGTCAGCATCTCGCTCCCCTTCGCCTTCGTCGCCGGCCTCGTGTCGTTCCTCTCACCGTGCGTGCTCCCGGTCGTGCCGGCGTACGTGACCTACGTGTCAGGGCTCACGCTGGACGAGCTCGTCCAGCAGGGCTCCGGCGACGTCCGCCGGACGGCGGCCCTCCACTCTTCGTTCTTCATCGTTGGCTTCCTGCTCGTCTTCATGACGCTGGGAGCCAGCGCCACGTCAGCCGGGCAGGCGTTCAACCGGATGCTCCCAGCTGTCACGCGACTGGGCGGCGTGCTGGTCATCTTGTTCGGAACGCTGCTTCTCGACTGGGTGCGTCTTCCGGCACTCGCACGGGACCTCCGGGTGCACCTGAGGGCGAAGCCCTCGGGCGCGTTCGGCTCGCTCGCTGTCGGGGTGGTCTTCGGCGCGGGGTGGTCACCGTGCATCGGTCCCATCCTCGCCACCATCCTCTTCTACGCCACCATGGAGCCAACCGTGTTCGGGGGCACCGCGCTTCTCGCCGCCTACGGGTTGGGGCTGGGAATTCCATTCCTCGTTGCGGCCGTCGCGTTCAACTGGTTTCTTGCGAGCTTCGAGGCGGTCCGCCGCTGGGCCTTGCCGGCCCGGAGAGTTGCAGGGATCCTTATGATCGTGGCGGGAGTTCTGCTCGTTAGCGGAAAGTTCGCGTCCGTTTCGGCGTCGCTCGCCGACCTCGGGCAGTGGATCGACTTGGAAATGTGATGACCCCTTCGAGCGCATCGACCCGAAGGCCGAGGCTCAGCGCCTGGGCGGCCGCGCTGCTTGCGGGCACCGCCCTCTCGCTCTCCACCGGTGCGTGCGGCTCGGACGAGGAGGCCGCGGGCGGAGGAGAGGCGCGCCTCACGACGCGGGGGGCGGGAGAGTTCCTGTCGTCCCGGGCTTCCGAGACGCGGGCGGCCGCGCCACTCCAAGCGCTGGGCAGACCCGCGCCAACTGGGCCCCGCACCGGGGAGATCGACCTCGCCGTTCTAGGTGTCGACTTCGGGAGCCCGGACGCTCCAGCGCAGATCATCGAGCTCTTCGACTTCGGATGTGGCTTCTGCCGGAAGTTCCACGAGGAGACGCTTCCCGCTCTGACGGACAAGTACATCAATGGGGGGCAGGTGCTCTGGAAGGCGGTGCCGTTCGTCATCGGCAACTGGGCCAACTCCGTCCCTGCGACGTTGGCGGCCGAGTGCGCGCTCGGCCAGAGTCGCGAGGCTTATGAGGCAATGGCCGAGACCCTCTTCCGGCGGCAGGCGGACTGGAAGGCGGCCTCGGAGCCGGAGGCGGTCTTGGAGGAGTTCGCCGCGGACGTCTGGCTCGACATCGAAAAGTACAAGACCTGCATGAGCAGCAACGAGTTCCTCTGGCGAGTCCAGGCCCATACCGCCCTGGCTCGACAGGCCGGCGTCCGAGGAACGCCGACCTTCATTGCCGTAGGATATGCGCCCTTCGCCGGCGCCCTGCCGCTCGAGATTTTCGAGGAGATCATCGACACCGTCCTGGTGAAGGCGGCAGCTGCCGACACGCCCTAACGTCAGCGAGCAGCTAGCAGCGCCTGTGAAGCGGCTCCCACGTTCCGGTGAGAGGGCCGCGCTCTGCGTGCTGTTTGCCAGCCTTCACTGCGGTCCCACGGTGGATAGCGGGCCGGGGTGCCGCTTGGAAGGTCCTCCTGAGGTGCTTGCGGGGTTTCTGGAGGAGACGAGCAGCTTGGCAGTGAGCATCGGCGACTCCGTTCGCCGCAAGGACCCACAACGACTTGGGGCACGAGCTCGACCTCTACGCCCTCGACGCTGCGGGAGCTCTGCGGGCCTCGGTGGGGGTCGACGAGGGGAACCGCGATTGCGAGGACTTGGACCGAGAACCGTGCTGAAGAACAGCCGCCTGAACCTGCCGGCCCTCCGGAAGCCACAGGGAGAGGCCATGGCGTTCCTCCCAGACGGGTGGCCGATCCTGAGCCCGGAGTCAGGATCGTTCAGGCCGGCCCCTTCCCTCGTGCCGCTCACGTGCGAGTTGGGCCCATAGTGCCAAGCGAGCTCTCCGGTCGGCCCCGTGCCTCGGCCTCCGTCGAGCTCGGGCTGCGTGCGAACTGGCGCCAGTTCAGCCTGTTGGTGCTCATCAACGGCTTTGTGGGTGCGATGGTCGGGCTCGAGCGCACTGTCCTGCCCCTCTTGGCCGCTGAGGCGTTCGGCCTGGCGTCCACGACCGTGGCGCTCTCGTTCCTCGTCTCCTTCGGCCTGGTGAAGGCCGCCACGAACTTCTTCGCAGGGCGGCTGGGAGACATCTACGGGCGGAAGCCCATCCTGGTGATCGGCTGGCTCGTGGGGATCCCGGTCCCGCTCATGATCATGTGGGGGCCGTCGTGGAGCTGGGTGGTCTGGGCGAACGTGTTGCTCGGGGTCAACCAGGGGTTGGCGTGGTCAACGACCGTCATCATGAAGATCGATCTTGCGGGTCCCAGGCAGCGTGGCCTCGCCATGGGCCTGAACGAGTTCGCGGGGTATCTCGCCGTCGCTCTTTCCGCGCTCGCGACCGGCTACATCGCCGAAGCGTTCGGGCTCCGCCCCGAGGCCTTCTATCTCGGAATCGCGTTCGTGGCCTGCGGTCTGGGGCTGTCCGTGATCTTCGCGAGAGAGACCCAGGAGCACGCGGCCCTCGAGGCGGCACAGGCCCAAGAGGGGGTGCCGCTCGACCCGAGTCCCCCCACGCCCAGCACTCGAGAGGTGTTTGCTGTGGTGAGCTGGAGGGATCCAGCCCTCTCCACTGTCAGCCATGCGGGGCTGGTGAACAACCTGAACGACGGTCTCGCTTGGGGGCTCTTTCCGCTCTTCTTCGCCGCCTCCGGGCTGAGCGTCGCGGACATCGGAGTGCTCACGTTCGTCTATCCGTGCTCGTGGGGGGTGGTCCAGCTCTGGACCGGAGCGTGGTCGGACCGCGTGGGCCGCAAGTGGCTGATCGCCGGGGGAATGCTGCTGCAAGGGGGGGCCCTGGCGGCCATCGCCCTGCTCAGTGGGTTCACTGGATGGCTCGTGGCGTCCACCCTCCTGGGGATTGGCACCGCCATGGTGTACCCGACCCTGCTCGCATCAATTGCGGACGTCGCTCATCCAAGCTGGCGTGGCTCGGCTGTCGGAGTGTACCGGCTCTGGCGCGACAGCGGCTACGCAGTCGGGGGGCTCATGGCGGGCTCGCTGGCCGACTTGTTCGGTATGCATCACGCGATCTTGGCGGTGGCAACCCTCACCGGACTCTCCGGGCTGATGGTGGCCGTACGCATGCCGGAGACGCTCCAGGTGTCGAGGCCGGGATCCCGAGCTGGCTGATGCGCTCCGGAGGGACGTCGAGGGCGACTGGGATTGAGGCCAGGGAAGGGGCCGGCCTTGGAGTTGGCCCCCTCAAGGCCCGCTGCCGCTGCCGCTGCCTCGCCGTGCGGATCGCGGGTTTGGAGGTAGGAACAAAGGCATCATAGGGGCATGGCGTCCGCTACCGGTACCGATCAGCAGCGAAGCAGGCCGAAGACGAAGAGGCGTTCTCCACGGGGAGCGGGTGCGCTTTCATCATTGTTGGCGCAAGGAAGCAACCCACCCACCCAGGAGGAGGATGCCCATGGAGAGATATATCGGACTCGACGCACACGCGTCGAGCTGCACGCTGGGGATTGTAGGACCCAGCGGAAAGCGTTTGGGCTCGCAGGTGGTGGAGACGAACGCTGCGGCGCTGATCGAGGTGCTGCGAGGGATTCCGCGGAACCGGCACTTGTGCCTGGAGGAAGGGACGCTGTCGGGGTGGCTATACGAGGTGCTGAAGCCGCACGTGGAGGAGCTGACGGTGGCGGGGGTCGGAAAGAGCCGAGGCCCGAAGACCGACAAGCTGGACGCCTTTGCCCTGGCGGAGAAGCTGCGGATCGGATCACTGGAGACGACGGTCTACAAGAACCGGGGCCAGTTCAGGCGGCTGGGGGAACGGGCGAAGGGCTACGGCTTCCTGGTCGGCGACACCGTGCGGGTGAAGAACCGGCTCAAGAGCGTGCTGCGCTCGAGAGGAGTGGCCTGCGGCGCGGGACGCTCGGTCTACTTGAAGCGCGAGCGGGAGGAGTGGTTGGCCAGGCTGCCGGAAGCGAGCAGGGCGACGGCCGGGTTGCTGTACGAGGAGCACGACGCACTCATGGCGTTGAGGGCGAAGGCCGAGAAGGCGTTGCTGGCGGAAGCACGCCGGCATCGAGAGTGGCATGTGCTCAAGACATGCCCGGGTCTGGGTCCGATCCGGACGGCGGAGCTGCTGCCGGTGGTGGTGACGCCATACCGGTTCCAGAGCCGGAGCAGATTCTGGGCGTACTGCGGACTGGGCGTGGTCATGCGGAGCTCGTCGGACTGGGTGCGGGCCCCGGGTGGGCGGTGGGTGAGGGAGGCGGTACAGCAGACGCGGGGGCTGAACCGGAACTTCAACCACACGCTGAAGCGTGTGTTCAAGGGCGCAGCGACGACGGTGATCGGTCGGGCCGGGGACGAGCCCTTGTACCGCCACTACGAGCGACTCCTGGAGGGGGGCACGAAGCCGAATCTGGCGAAGCTGACGATCGCGCGTCAGCTCGCCTCGATCGTGTTGGCGGTGTGGCGCACGGGCAAAGCCTACGACCCCAAGAGACTGGAAGCACTGGAAGCGACGGAGTAAACCGGGCCGGGATCGGCGAGCGTGGGGTCGAAGGCGGTCACGACATGAGGTCCGACGAACCGGAAGCGGACCGGTTACAGGGGACAGCATCCATACACACCATGGGCCGGGGCAGAGAGCCCAAGCCCCCAACCAAAGGCTATGCACCCCTGGAGAGCCGAACGAAGCGATGGGCCACAGAGCCCCAGATAGAAGGATGGTTCCCGCTCTGAGCGGAGAACGCGACGGCTGTAAACGTCTTCCGGACTGCGATGCGTACCGTGTGAGCGCACCCTTCCCCACCCTGAGTCGTCGAACCGGCAATCCAAGCCATGCGGACGCCGGCGGTCAAAACATGAGCCGACGGCGTGTGGGGAAGGTGCGTCTTGACCGCCAGCCCCATAGAAGGGTGTGTAAAAAGAGAGGCGACGTACCTTTCCGCTGAGAGTTAACCAGCGAGCCCGGGTGAGGGCCCGGGGAAAGGAACGTCGCCTCATGAGAGAGGATATCGGGGGACCGGAGGGTGCGTCCAGCAGGCCGATGTGGGAGCTGCTGGAGGGGATGGTACGGGAGAAGGCGCAGGAGTTCATCCAGCGCATCCTGGAGGAAGAGGTCACGGAGCTGCTCGGTCGGGAGAAGTCGGAGCGCAGGGCGGGGATCGATACGCCCGAGGGCTACCGCAACGGATACGGCAAGCCGAGGCCCTCTCTGCCAACTTAGGTGAGACACGGAGCGAGTAAAGAATTAGAGTAGGGCGAAGGCAGAGAAACCGAGGATGCCGAGACACCGAGAGAGAATGGAAGAGAATGGAATCGCCCCACTAACCTGGGAGGGTAAGCGAAGCGCGGCAGCTGCTCCGGACGCGGAGGTGGTAGATAAGCCGACGCGCCGACGGTTTAGTCCGTCGTACAAGCTGCGGGTCGTCGAAGAAGCGGACCGGTGCACGGAGCCGGGAGAGGTAGGGCGACTCCTGCGACGGGAGGGCTTGTACTCGTCGCACCTGACGACATGGCGCAAGGCGGTGCGGAGCGGGTCGCTGAGAGCGCTGTCGAAGAGACGAGGTCGAAAGCCGAGCGAACGGAATCCGCTGGAGGGGAAAGTGCGCAAGCTGGAGCGCGAGAACACTCGCCTGGAGAAGGAACTCGAGAAGGCGCGCCTGATCATCGACGTCCAGGGAAAAGTTGCCGGGCTGCTGGGATTGAGCCTCGAGGACGGGACGAACTCGTGAAGGCGGCCGAGGCGCTGGCCACGTACGTAGGGGTAAGGCCCGCGTGCACTGCGCTCAGGGTCGCCCGAGCCACGTTCTATCGTCGTCGGAGGCCATCGACCGGGCATCAGCAGCCCCGCCCGACCCCAGCCCGTGCCCAGCCCGTGCCCAGCCCGTGCCTTGAGCGAGAAGGAACGAGACAAGGTCTTCGACACGCTGTGTTCGGAGCGATTCGTGGACCGGTCCCCGGCCGAGGTTGTGGCGACCCTGCTCGACGAAGACGTCTACCTGTGCAGCGAACGTACGATGTATCGCGTTCTGGCCTCCCAAGTGCCAGTTCGAGAGCGCCGAGCGCAGCGGAGTCATCCCGAATACCAGAAACCCGAGTTGATGGCGACGGGCCCGGGCCAGGTCTGGTCCTGGGATATCACACGGCTGCTGGGGCCGAGGAAGTGGAGCTACTTCTACCTCTACGTCATCATGGACATCTTCAGCCGCTACATCGTGGGATGGATGGTGGCGGATCGGGAGAGCTCGGCCTTGGCCGGGCGCCTGATCCAGCAGAGTTGCCTGAAGCATGGCGTCCAGCCCCAGGTCCTGACCTTGCACTCGGATCGAGGAGCTCCGATGACGAGCCAATGCACGGCTCAGCTCCTCGCCGATCTCGGGGTGACCCGCTCGCTGAGCCGACCTCAGGTGTCGGATGACAATCCGTTCTCCGAGGCCCAGTTCAAGACCTTGAAGTACCATCCCTCGTTTCCCGGACGGTTCCAGGATCAGGGCCAGGCCAAGACCTTCTGTCGCTCGTTCTTCCGCTGCTACAACGCCGAGCACCGCCATGGTGGTATCTCGATGCTGACCCCCGAACAGGTCCACTTCGGGAATGCAGATCAGGTCATCGCCGGCAGGCAGGCCGTGCTACGCGAGGCCTGGGCCGCTCATCCCGACCGCTTCGTCTCCGGTGAGCCGAAGCCCAAACCGCTCCCGGAGGCCGTCTGGATCAATCCTCCAACCCCCTCCCTCACGACACAGGAGAGATTGCTCTCTAATTAATTCCCAAGAGTGTCTCACTGGCGTTGACAGGCTCCGAGGCGGCTGGCGATGAGCTCAGGTACGATCACGCTCCGGCGTCCTCGGGTTCGGGGCGTCGAGGAGCGATTCGAGAGCCGGGTGCTGCCGTTGTTCGCGAGGCGGACGAAGGAGGTGGGTGCTCTGCTTCCGGAGCTGTATCTGCACGGGCTGGCTGAGGGAGACTTCGAGCTGGCGATGCGGGGGCTGCTGGGCGAGGGGGCACCGTTATCGAAGTCATCGATCCGGCGGCTGCGGGCGGGGTGGGCAGCGGAGTTCGAGGCCTGATCGAAGCGCTCGCTGGCCGATCGAGAGGTCGTCCACGTGTGGGCGGACGGGATCTATGTGAAGGCTGGGCTGGAGCGGGACAAGGCCGCGCTGCGTGCTGGGCGCGATGCGAGACGGAACGAAAGAGGTGTTGGCCCTGAGATCGGGCTACCGAGAGTCGGTCGAGTCCTGGTCTGAGGTGTTACGGGAGCTGAAGGCACGCGGCATCGAGGCACCGAAGCTTCTGATGGCGGACGGCAACGCGGCGATCTGGGGGGCGGTGAGGCAGGTATGGCCTGAGGCGGGTGAGCAGCGGTGCTGGAACCACAAGATGAGGAACGTCCTGGACCGGCTGCCGAAGCGAGAGCAGCCGGAGGGCAAGGACCTTCTCAGGGTTGTGGTCTACGCACCGACGCGGGCCGAGGCCGTGAAGGCTCGTCAGGCGTTCGAGAAGCGCTACAGGCCGTGGTATCCGAAAGCGGTGGACGTGCTCGAGGACGACTGGGAGCGGATGGTCACCTTCTACGACTTCCCCGAGGACCACTGGAAGCATCTGAGGACCACAAACGTCGTGGAGAGCCCGTTCGCCGCGCTACGCCTCAGGACGAGCGCAGCGAAGCGGTTCAAGAAGGTCGAGAGCGCTACGGCCCTGATCTGGAAGCTCCTGACGGTGGCCGAGAAGCGCTTCCACAGACTCGATGCTCCCCACCTGCTCAGCGACGTATTGGAAGGAAGGAAGTTCGAAGACGGAAAGCCCGTCTCAACCCAACAGCGGAAGGCTGCCGCCTGACACGTTTACACACTTATTGACCCGACCTCCGGGTTTGACCCTCGGGGCTCCCGTTGGCACGCAGACGGGCCTCGCTGCAACCGCATGTCGCACGGGATGTCTCCTGTGCGAAAGAGGGCTAGGGACCCGTTCCTTGGGAAGTGGGGGTCCTCTCCGCAGACCGACCTCCCCCTGACTGCTTGAGGAACTGCAGGCACGCGTGTGCGACGGAATTTCTTCGCCCCTTCTCGGTGAGCAGGCCGCAGTAGTGGTTGTCGAATTCGAGGAAGCGGTCGGCGAGTTCGACCAGCACCCCGCTGTCGATGTACCGCTCGATGAAATGCCGCCAGCCCAGTATGATGCCGTGGCCGGCGGCGGCCGCTTCCAGCATGAAGGTGTAGCTGTCGAAGCCGATGTAGCGGGGTGCACGCTCCGGACGTCCGGAGGCCGCGAACCAGTGTTCCCACAACGCCCAGCCCTCGTTGGGCCGTGTGAAATCGAGGAAGGTGAGCCCGCTCCAGCCGCTGACCGGTCCGCTGAGGACTTCCGCGTGGGCCTGGGCATAGCCGGGCGAGCAGAGCGGCCTCACCGCTTCGCCATGGATCACCACGCGGTCTTCGGCCCCGATCGTCGCCTCCCAGCCCAGCACCACGTCCGCGGCCGGCTCGCGCGGCAGGTTCTTCGTTTCGTGGTGGTACGTCAGGATCCGGATCCCGACCTGCTCGCCGAGCGCGGCGCGCAGTGCGCCGTATTGCGGCAACAACAAGAAGTGCGATGCCTCGTGCGAGCAGGCGATCACTACCTGTTCTCCGCTCTGCCATGCCGTGAGCTCGGCGACCGCCCCCCGGATGATGCCGAGACCGGTGCTGACGGAGTCATGGAAGCGTTCGCCGGCATCGGTCAGGGTCACCCCGGTCCGGGACCGTTCGGAAAGCCGGATCGAAAGCTGCTTTTCGAGGTTCGCCACCCTGAGGCTGATGGCGGGCTGCGAGGTCCGTAGTTCCTTGGCAGCGCGGGACAGGCTGCCTAGCCGGGCGGCGCTTTCGAAGGCGAGCAGACCGCCGGTCGCTGGAATTCCGGGAGGCTTGTGTTCATCCATATCGATTACGACATATTGTTAGGCCAATATTATTACGTCCTTAATACATTGATTACCAACGTATTAGCAAGTATTCTGGGTCTGGAGCGTGTATATACGCAATTAATATGATTCTATATGAAGATCATGAAGTTGACGCAACGTGACCCTGCCACGCCAAGGAAAGAACGGAGCGCCCCGCCAGAGCCCGCCGCGGCGGCCGAGCAAGCCCGAAACGCTCACAACCCAGTCGCGACCCGGGACCGCATGTTCAAGCGCCCGAGAGCGCGTCGCAGAGCGAAGTCGAACCGTCAGTAGCACAGGCCGGAAGGCCGGGGAACCCCAGTCGGAGCCCACAGGAGAAGATGATGAAGAAAGCGCTCGAACACCTCGCGAACCGCATCGGATGGAACCCGGCCGCACGGCCGAGGCGCGGCGGCGGCGGCGGGCTGCGCTGCTGCCGGTGCTCGCCACGCTTGCGGCGACGCTCACCGTGTCGTGCGACGGAAGCACGGGGCCTTCCAGCTTCGAACCGGGGCCGCTGGGGGCGGTCATCCTGCGACGATGCGAGACGGTGCGGATCCGGTCGCTGCTCTCGATGAGCGTGGCGCCGTCGCTGGGGGCGGCGGCCCGGCACACCGTCGAACTCGCCGTCAGGGACATCGGCGCCGTGCACGGCCGCGACATCGACCTGGGCGATGCGCTGGACTCGATGTGTTCGCCCGAGGGAGGAGCCGACGACGACCGACGCGGCGGCGATCGCGGACATGGAGGTCACCCTCCAAGTGGGCGAACGGATTCTGGTGGGATTGGGGTGCCAACAACTTGTTTGGGCTTACCCCGTTTTGGTGGACGGTTGAGAGTGGTTGTTTTTGTGATCAGCCCAATTCCGGGGGGTGAAGAGCTTCCGCTTCGCTGCAGGCGGAGCGGAAGAGAGAGCGACTGGGCCATGGACGCGCAGCATTCGTAGACTCCCCGGCATGGGTGGGTGTTCACGCGGCATCCCGCCGCGACCGGGCCTCGAAGCGGACCGGCGACTCGTAGCCGAGGCTCGAATGCCGCCGGTGCGGGTTGTAGCATCCCTCGATGAACTGGAAGACCGCTCGGCGGGCCTCGCCCCGTGTGCCAAACGATCGCCGCCGGATGAGTTCGCACTCCAGCGTCGCGAAGAAGCTCTCGCACATCGCGTTGTCGTATGCATCGCCCACCGAGCCCATGGATGGCCGCACCCCCGCCTCCCGGCACCGGCGGCCGAAGGCGTAGGACGTATATTGGCCCCCCTGGTCGCTGTGGTGAATCACTCCGTCGGGCTGCCGCTGCATCAGCGCCATGTCGAACGCGTTCAGCACCAGCGAGGTTCTCAAGTGCGTCGCCATCGACCAGCCCACCACCCGGCGGCTCCAAGCGTCCACCACCACCGCGAGGTAGAGGAAGCCCGCCTGAGTGGGAACGTACGTGATGTCGGCCACCCAGAGTTCGTCGGGGCCCGTGGCCGAGAAGTCCCGCTCGACCAGATCGGCCGCGGGCTGCGCTCCCGAGGCCCGCCGCGTCGTCTTGCCTCTCCGGCGCCGGCTTACTCCCTCGATCCGGGCCGCGCGCATCAGCCGCGCCACCCGGTTCAGGCTCGCGCCCCGTCCGCGCGCCCGCAACTCGGCGTGGATGCGCGGGGCTCCGTAGGTCTCGTCGCTACGTGTGTGAATCTCCAGAATCTCCTCGGTTAGGGCCGCGTTCTCGCGCGCTCGACGCGACGATCCGCGCTGGCACCACGCGTAGTATCCGCTGGGGGAGAGACCCAGCAGACGGCACATCGTGCGCACCGGGTAGACGGCCTGGTGATCGCTCACGAACCGCAATCCCCTCTGGGGATCGATCCGCTCTCCCTTGCGAACCAGGCCGTGGCTTTTGCCAAGATATCGCGCTCGAGCTTCACTCGGCGAAGCTCACGCTTCAGCTCCCGTACTTCCTTGAGCTCGGCCGTCGTCAGGCCGTCCTTGCGCAAACCCTCGTCCCGGTCGGCTTGCTCCACCCAGCGCCGAATCGCCGTCGCCGACGGCTCGAACTCTGCCGCCAGACGGTCCGGACTTCGGCCCGCCCGCACCAACTCCACCATCCGCGCCTTGAACTCAGGCGCGTACCTCCGTCCGCTCCCCGACATCCTGACACCTCCTCGTTGAAATCCAACGCTTGAAAGTGTCCTCCAACTCGGGGTAACTCCAGTCTACACGATGCGGGCTCGAGGGCTGGGCTCTGAGGTTGGGGAGCCACGCAAGCGGGGCCCGAAGACGGAGATCACGGACGAGGAGTTGGTGAGTGAGATCCGAGGCGTTCTTCGGGAGAGCGACTTCCTGGGCGAAGGGCACAGGAAGGTGAGAGCCCGTCTGAGGCCGAGAGGGATCCGTGTGGGCAAGAACCGCGTGCTGAGGCTGATGCGGGAGCACGGGCTGCTGGCGCCGGTGCGCCGCGGGCATCCACGAGGAGACCGGAGCCACAGCGGCCGGATCACGACCGATGCGCCCAACGAGCTGTGGGGCACCGATGTGGGGCACCGATGCCACACGGTTCTACACGAAGGCGGACGGCTGGTGCTGGTTCTTCATGGCAGTCGATCACTGTGTCAGCGACGTCGTGGGATGGCATGTGGCCAAGAAGGGAGACCGGTGGGCGGCCCTCGAGCCGGTCCGCCAGGGCGTGCGGACCCATATGGCCGTCTACGCGCCCAGGATCGCGCTCGGACTCGGACTACGCCATGACTGGGGTCCGCAGTACACGGCCCACCAGTTCCAGGCCGAGCTCCGATGGCTCGGGATACGGTCGACCGCGGCCTATGTGGGGGAGCCGGAGTGCAACGGTGTCGCGGAGCGCTTCATCCGCACGCTCAAGGAGGAGTTTTACCGCCCCCGATTTGTCTGGACAGTAGATTGGCAAGAAGAGTTGGGGTCCAGAGAGAGGGGGAGAGGATATGTCGCGGGAGAGCAGGGAGAGGGAAGCGACCGAAGGTCGTGGAGGGGAGGAGCTACCGGAGCGATGGAGTACGCGGCGGAAGGTGGAGGTGGTGCTGCGGCTGCTTCGGGGAGAAGACTTGGGGGAAGTGAGCCGTGAGCTTCAGGTTTCGCCGGTGGATCTGGAAGAGTGGCGCCGAGTGTTCTTGGAGAGAGGCCAGCAGGGGCTGAAGCGGCGGAGGGGTGATCCTGCGGAGCGGGAGCTGATGCGGACGCGGGCGAAGTTGGGTGAGCTGACGATGGGAATGGAGCTGGCGACAGAGCTCCTGGAAAAAAGGGGGCACGGGGACGAGCTGAGGAAGCTCTTGAGGCGCGGAAGCGAGTGAGTCTGGGGACGGGGCGACGCTACCCTCTGACGATGGTCTGCGAGGTGTGGCGGGTGGCACGATCGACGGTCTACACGATGCGGGCTCGAGGGCTGGGCTCTGAGGTTGGGGAGCCACGCAAGCGGGGCCCGAAGACGGAGATCACGGACGAGGAGTTGGTGAGTGAGATCCGAGGCGTTCTTCGGGAGAGCGACTTCCTGGGCGAAGGGCACAGGAAGGTGAGAGCCCGTCTGAGGCCGAGAGGGATCCGTGTGGGCAAGAACCGCGTGCTGAGGCTGATGCGGGAGCACGGGCTGCTGGCGCCGGTGCGCCGCGGGCATCCACGAGGAGACCGGAGCCACAGCGGCCGGATCACGACGGATGCGCCCAACGAGCTGTGGGGCACCGATGTGGGGCACCGATGTGGGGCACCGATGTGGGGCACCGATGTGGGGCACCGATGTGGGGCACCGATGTGGGGCACCGATGTGGGGCACCGATGTGGGGCACCGATGCCACACGGTTCTACACGAAGGCGGACGGCTGGTGCTGGTTCTTCATGGCAGTCGATCACTGTGTCAGCGACGTCGTGGGATGGCATGTGGCCAAGAAGGGAGACCGCTGGGCGGCCCTCGAGCCGGTCCGCCAGGGCGTGCGGACCCATATGGGGGGCTACGCGCCCAGGATCGCGCTCGGACTCGGACTACGCCATGACTGGGGTCCGCAGTACACGGCCCACCAGTTCCAGGCCGAGCTCCGATGGCTCGGGATACGGTCGACCGCGGCCTATGTGGGGGAGCCGGAGTGCAACGGTGTCGCGGAGCGCTTCATCCGCACGCTCAAGGAGGAGTGCCTCTACCTCCACGACTTCGAGAGCCTCGAGGAAGCCAGACACGAGATCGGCCAGTTCATCGAATCCTACAACCACGGGTGGCTCTTAGAGCGGCACGCCTACCGGACCCCGGCCCAGGCCCGCGAGGAGCTCACCCGCAAGGCGGCATGATTAGGCCGCCCCCTTGTCCAAGAAATCGGAACCGGTTCACGCGCTGTCAGTCCTTGGGCATCGTGTTTTGGACCTTGTGGAGGAAGCGGAGCACCTCCTGATGGCGGCGGCGCTTGTACGTCTCGCCGATCACCTCGTTCGAGCCCACGTCCAGCCCCACGAAGAGCGGCGTGCCGTGTGGCCTGTAGCTGGATATCATCGAGAACTCCGACCGCGAGGGCTGAACAGCACAATCAACCCAGAGGTCAGGGTCCAACTCTTGGGGGTCACTTCAGAAGCCTCTCAGCGCCCACTTGTCTAGGAAGCGGGAACCGGTTCAGTTCGTGCCTCCAAGGCGGGACAGCATCGGCGCCCAGTTGGACCAGAGCGTGTAACGGGAGTGGCACGGAGCGGGACTGTGTCGACACAAGAGGCGGGAGGCCCGCCGGGCGCGAGGAGCGCCATACTTACATTTCCCCTTAGGAGGCCAAGGAAATGCAGAAGACCATCGGGTTAGCTACGATCGTGCTAGCCCTCCTTACCCCCTTCAGCGCGCAGGGACAGGAGGCGGAGCTCTTAGCGAACGGGGGTTGGGTGAGCCAATACTACTTCCGCGGGGCCCTGCAGAAGACTTCTTCGGCAAGTGCCGGACTCGATCTGGCCTTGGGACCGGTGTATCTGGGCACGTGGGCTGGGGACGTAGGCGACGGCACCGAGCTGAACCTATACGGCGGACTCGGGGTTGACGTCGGTGCGTTGACCTTAAGCGCGGGCGGGAAGGGATATTACTATCCCAATGACTTCGACGACACGTACCTCGAAGCCAACTTTGGCGCGGGGATCGGACTGTTGAGCGTCGAATTCTCGATCGGGGAGTACGCCGGCTTCGGTGAGGAGGAGACCTACTGGTTCCTCGGAATCACGGCGGAAAGCGGAGGCTTCTTCGGCACCTTCGGCACCTTTGGAGACGACTTCGAGGGGAGTTACGGGGAGGCAGGCTACGGCTTCTCGGCGGCTGACCTGGACTTCACGATATCGGGCATCCTAAGCGATCGGGAGCTGTCGGACACGTCAGACGGAAAGTCAGAGTTCACGATCATCTTCGGCGTGAGCAAGACCCTTAACATCGACCTTCAGTTGTAAGAGACACCCAGGTTACCCCGTCGGGAGACACCGAGGGATGTTGGCGTCGCCCTAGAGGCTTGGGAGTCAGAGAGCCGCAGGTCTGGGTGGACGAACCACCAGTCGTCCCATCACGACTGCTCGCCTGAAAAACAGACATGCATCCCCTGACGAAGCGCCACGGATTGGCGGGTCTCACGGTGCAGGAGCGTCGGTAGCGGTCATCGACAGCGGGGTCAATCCGCACCACCCCGATGTCGCCGAGGCCGGTGGCCGGATTACGCTGTCGGACGATGTCGCGGACGACTATGTGGATCGCCTCACTTTCCAGATAGATCGTACTCCACGACCCCGAAGGCTGGTAGCCCCAGGATACGCGTGCTGCGATGATCGTGCCGGAGGTGGCTGCGAAGGTGCTCCCGAGACATCCGGAGATCAACGGGAGCAGGCTGGTCTGCATGGCTGGCTTCCGGCCGATCCGGCCGGAGAGCGGCCGATGGCATCTGGCCGACTCCGAGCCCCGAGAAGAGCGCCGGCAGCATCGGGCTGGTCGCACGCGCGGCGCGTGACATCAGGAGCGCGGCGAGTTGGCACGAACTCGTCGGAGCGAAGGGCGTCCGGCGCCGGCGTCCGGCTCATGCTCCTCGCCCCCGCGCCGCCGCGGCGAGGCGCGTTCTCCGCCCGGACATCCCTTAGTGAGTTCGACGACGACTGTATCAGGGTCCTGGGGCCTTCGTTTTCGTGGAGAAGCTTCTCGGAGCAAGCAGCGAGATCGATCAGCTGATGGTGGACTGCCACTGTGCAATTAAGGCGGAAAAGGGGTACTCCCAGGAAGCCATAGACCGTGAGCGTCTCAGTCTCGAGGCGTGCTCGTTCCGGTGATGGAAAGCTGGAACGAAGACCTTCTTCGGATGGCTGGCTTCAGGAATAGGGCGTGAGAAGCTTCCCAGGGAGCGCACCAATGTAACGGCCTTCTTCGATCGTTATCTCTCCGTTTATGAGGACGGAATGAGTCCCCGTGCTGTACTGGCGGGCGTCAGCGTGGGTGGCCTTCTCTAGGGTGGTTTCGGGATCGAATATGGCGATATCCGCCTTGTATCCGCTCAAGAGCAGCCCTCGATCCTCCATTCGAAGAAACCGGGCCGGAAGGGAAGTCATTTTTCTGATCGCATTCTCCAGCGTCAAGATCTTCTGTTCCCGAACATACCTGCTGAGCACTCTGGCTTGGCTACCAAAGGAGCGGGGATGACTGATGGTGGGCGCGTCGGACTCCTTCACAATCGGCCACGCCCCTCCGTCGCTGGAGAGCATCAGCCAATCCTGCTTCATCGCCAACGCCATGTCGTCCTCCGACATGACGCCGCACGCGACGTACATGTCCGGCTCGTCGATGACGAGATCTGCAGCGACATCAAACGGATCTCTATTCCGTTCCTCAGCAATGTCAGAGAGGATCCGTCCTATCAAGTCCGCGTTCTTTTTAGCCACGACGACGAGGTAGCTATCCCAGCCCGCCAGAGCCACGGCGCTTGGTCTATTGGGCCTACCCACTAGCACGGATACTCTTATCTGCTCCCGCTTTGACTCGTCGGACAGAGCTTCCGCCAGCTCATCGATGTAGTGGTCTCTCAACGTCTGTCTCTCGAAATCCGGCAAGCTCCGGTCCCGAAGTTCTTGTCTGATCTCGGCAAATGGCTCCATATCGTTCGGGAGATGGAAAGGGGCCCAGCCGGCATTGCTTGTCATTGGGAGGATGGTCCCTCCTGATGCGAAGTGATAGGGATACATGTCCGCTCCGACTTCGACCCCTCGGGCCCGAGCATCGTTGATGAGATCAACGACCTCTTCCATCACCCCCCAGTTGTTCTTTCGAGCGATCTTGAGATGAGTGGAATTGCCCCGCACTCCGGCTTCTTCGGAGATTCTGATGGTTTCCCGGGTGGCTTCCGGTACGCCATCGAACTCGTTGCGCTGGTGGCTCGAATAGACCCCACCGAACTCGCCAACGACTCTCGCCACAGCGATGATTTCTTCGGTAGTAGCATAGCGGCCGGGAACGTACTCCAAACCCGAGCTCATTCCCCAGGCACCCTCCTCCATCGCCTGTCGAACCAACGACCGCATCTTCTCCAGTTCCTCCGGTGTTGGCTCACGCGGTTCCACCCCCATGACTTCTTCTCGGACAGCGCCGAATCCAACCAGGTGGACTGCGTTGGTTCCGATACCGAGTGTCTCCCACTTCGTCTTGGTCTCGGCAACCTTGAAGGTGCCTCCCCCGTCGTTTCCCGTGACGACTGTCGTCACACCCTGAAGCAGATAATTGAGATTTGCGTGGGAATCCGGTTCCCCGAAGCCACGCTCGCTATGAGCGTGCACGTCGATGAATCCCGGAGACACAACCAGACCCTCAGCGTCGATCGTCTTCCGGGCGGTCTTGGAGGCGAGATCTCCTACCGCGATGATGGAATCTCCGGTGATTCCGATGTCCGCGTGGAACCAGGGGTTTCCGGTTCCATCAACGACTTTTCCATCCTCGATGAGAATGTCGAAGTCGAACACTTGGCCTAGGACGCCCGTCACCTCGGCCGCCGACGCGGGCCTCGCACCAACCGCTCCCAAGACTGCCGTGACGCCGGCGTTCTTCAGGAACGCCCTGCGATCGAGCCCGTTATTCTGCGACATGCGGTCTGCCTCCTCACCCCTGCGCTCAGTTCACGGCCAGTGCAACGAGACGGGGCGAAATACCCCGAACCGTGAGGGCGATGTACTGCATGCCCGCAACAACGTAGGTCATGCGTGAGCCGACCGCACTCCCGGTCAGGTCGGTCGTGGAGTGTGTCTCCCTCTACGAATGGCATCACATAGAACAGGAAGCCGTCGGCCGCACCCGAGTCATGGAGCGGCATGATATTCGGGTGCTGGAGGCTTGCCGTCGTCCTGCTTTCGGCCAAGAACCGTTCCAATCCCAAGACCGCGGTTAGCTCAGGCTTGAGGACCTTGAGCGCAACCTTCCTCTGGTGCCGACCGGGATCGGGGTCGAGATCAACGTCGAGAGAATCGAGGCGCTCATGACGTGCGTGGCGACCCTCAGCTAGGCTTTTTCACGGCACGCGGCCTGTGACCTTCCGGAATCTCAGACCCTGCACACTACCGGCGTTGAGCACGAAACCCGATACGGCACCGCTCTCGTCCCTGGCGAAGCTCAGCTCTCGTCGACCCCAGCCAAAACGATCGTCCGGATACGGAATCAACTTCATCCGATCTCCGCGAAGCTCGAGGTGAAGGCCGCCCTCGCGGACATCGAAGAAGTATGTGAAGTCGAGCTCCTCGCTGTAGAAGTCACCGCCAAACGCTTCGAGCTCGGCGATCGACAGGGAGATGCCCGCCGGAGCCGTAGGTCGAGGTCCGGCCTGCCCGCCGGTGGCTTGCGGCCCGGTGAACTGATCAGCAAGGTATAGGTCGGCGACCTGCCGAGCCAGGCGTCCGGAGCGAAATGAGCTCAGGTTCGACAAAACAACGACGGAAAACCTCTGCTCGGGAAACTGCAAGAATTCCGCGACATACCCGACCGCTGACCCACCATGCCCCATCGTATTCAAGCCACGATAGGTGCCCAACTCCAAGCCCAATGCATACGACAGCTCTTCTCCGGCCTCCGTTCGTCCTCGCGTGAACATCGTCGCGATCAGGTCGTTCGTCCGTCCCCCGAGCTTGTTGTCATAGAAATTGTTGTCCCAATGAAGCAGGTCTTCAACCGTGGTGATCACGCCGAGGTCGCCGATGACGTCTGAGCGAAGGATGTCCAGGCGATACCCGCCCTCGGGTGTTAACGAGTAACCGAGAGCCTGGTTGGGGATGATCGCGTTCGGCTCATCGTAGAAGCGCGTATTGGTCATGCCCAGGGGATCGAAGAGGCTCTCCCGCGCGAAGGCACTGGCCCTCACTCCACTGACGCGTGTGACGATCTCGGCGAGCAGGAAATACCCGGAATTGGTGTACGAAAACCGGTCCCCAGGATCGAAGTGTAGCGCCTGCTGCCGGGCCAAGAGCTCGCCAGAGCGCGACCAAGCCGACGTCTGGGGTGCGGTGCTCGGTGCGCGTCTTGGCATTGACGGGATGCCCCGGCGTTGGCGCAGTCGCGTTGCGGAAATCCGCGCGGGCCGCAGGCCGCTGGAATCGCACGCGGATCAGCTGCTAGCGGCGTGCCACGGAAGCACTTCCCGCGTTCCCCTGAAGGTACCCGGGGCGCCCGCAGCTCTCCTCAAGAGTAGGCAGGGCGTCAATTGTCGCCGGGCTCGCTTGGTGGCAACGTCGGTTGAAGATGTCCCACGCGGGATGCAGGGCGTGACCAGCCCTTACAGGGTGAGGGTCCCCTTGTGCCGAGCCCGAGGACACGGCGCGCTTTCGAGCGGCGAACAGGTCGGGCTGCTGCTGAGGGAGCGGAACCCGGGGCGAAGCATCGATCTGACCTCCGCCCGCAAGACACCACGCTCGTCGCGCAACAATCCTGGCGTTCGGAACCGAGGAGAGCCAAATAGGGCTTGAAGAACGGTCTCTCTCTCCCGGGCATTGGCTCGCACGTGAGGATGCCCTCGATGCCCCAGGGCTCCAGCCGGAGAATCGCACGTCCGAATCGACCGTACATAGCGAAGAAGACCCCAGTGCAACCGCACCCCCGGGGTCTTCTCGATACGCCCGACAGGATTCGAACCTGTGACCTCTGCCTCCGGAGGGCAGCGCTCTATCCAGCTGAGCTACGGGCGCATGCCGGCGGCCCACTGGCACCGCCGAGACGCTAATGATCGCCACTTCACGGCCCGGGTCAAGGTTCGAGAGGCGGCTTCGCCGACAGCGTTTCCGCACTTCGGCACCCACGGGAGGTCCTCGCGGAGAAGGTAGGTGAACGACCTTGCGACGGGCCACGCCGCAAGTGACTTCTGGGGCCTCGTCCTCGTTCCAGTGCACGCCGAGACACGGGACCGCTGAAGCCCCCCGAGGGCCAAGGGCGAAAGCGCTCCGGTCAAACCAGAGATCCGCATGGGCGGCAGCCGTCGTGCGCGAGGTGGCCGCGCCGCACCGAAACGATGGGGTAGGAGGGGGGCTCACGCCCCCCGTCCTCCCACACCACCGGACATACGGGTCCGTATCCGGCGGTTCTCCTTAGTGTTGTAGCTCAAGATACCTCTCGGTGAGGCTGACGAGCTTCTGGTCTCTAAACCACTGGATGCTCATGGCTTCGGTCGCCCCAGGGCTTCCGGCCATGCGCCACCAGCCACGTCCGCTTCCGCCCAGCGTTCGGGCCCGCCAATGCGGCACACCCAGGCTGACCAGGAAGGCGGTCACCGACCGTCCCCGTTTTCGTTGCTTCAGCCGCATACATCGCAGCTTCCGCCGGATCCACTCGTCCAACCGCTTGAGGTGCGTCTTCGCGCTGGCATAGCGGAAGTACGTCACCCATCCGGTGAGGAACGAGTTCAGTTCCGAGATCATCCGCTCCAGGCTGATGCCCCTGTTGCGGCGTGTGATCTCTCGGATCCGATCCTTGGCGCGTTCAAGGCTTGCCGGTGCGATGGTCAGCCTACCGCCCGCGAGCAGCCGATAGCCGAGGAACTTGCGTTCGCTCACATGTGCTACCGCGCTCTTCGTTCGGTTCACGCGCAGCCGGAGCCGCTTCTCTACGAAGCGCGTCAACGACGCCATCACACGCTCCCCGGCAACCTTCGACCGTACATACACGTTCAGGTCGTCGGCGTACCGGCAAAACCGATGGTCCCGCCCCTCCAGCTCCTTGTCCACCTCATCCAGCAGGAGGTTCGCAAGCAAGGGGGATAGCGGCCCGCCCTGTGGAGTCCCCTCGTATCGCTTCATCACCACGCCCTGCCTCATGATCCCCGCCTCCAAGAACCGGCGGATGATCCGCAGCAGACGTTTGTCGGCAATGCGTCGGGCCAGGCGTCCCATCAGCACATCGTGGTTGACCCGGTCGAAGAACTTCTCCAGATCCATATCCACCACGACCGCATAGCCTTCGCCGGGATTCGGGATTTCGACCCCGCGCACCACCCGTGACCGGTAGCTCCCGTCCAGCAAGTTGGCGACCAACTCCTCCTTGTGGGCCGCAAGCCAGGCCCCCAGTTCGCCCACCGTCATCCCATCGACGCCCGGGCTCCCTCGGTTCGCCTTCACTCGCTTGTAGGCCCGATTCAGGTTCTTTCGCTCACAGATCCTCTCCATCAGGGTGTCTGTTGCCCGGGCTCGATTCCCTTCCGACACCGACGTCGCTTGCCGCTCCCCCCTGTACGCGCAGATCGGCTTCCGGCCTCTCCACCTTTCAAGGGGCGCACCATGGCCTCTTCCCCAAACAGCGGGAGTTGGTCCGTCATGCCTTTCTGCTGCTCCGCGTCCATCGAGTCGTCCGGTCTGTCTCCCTGCACATAAGAAGTTCGGCCCTTCGCCCGACGAAGCTGGGTCCAAGCGCATCATGCACTCCGTCGGCCTACTATGGCCTCTGCTGACTCCTCCAGGCCCATCCACCGCCATCGCTGACGATGTAGTCCGGTTCGTCCGGACAGACTCAGAGGCCTCCCAGGGTAAGCCCTGTCTCTTTCCCACTATCCCCGCCGGATCTACCCTCGCCGCGTCTGGGTAGCGTTCGGGCTTCGCCGTGTTTCGCCGGCTCACCCCACGGCCGTTGGCCTTCCATCCGGTTCCTGTTCGTCAGGGCCGCGCTTCGCCTACGGCTTCCTTCAGATCCCGCCTCGCGACGGGCACCCTTGCCCTCGGCTATCCGGTTCGGTGCTACCTCCGTCCGTTTGAGACTCTCACTCCAGACACAGGCCATGCCTGGCACACGAAACACGCCCGCCGCCGGTCAGGCGACGGGCGCGATAACGGACGCGCGGAATAAGCCGAGTTCTGTCCGCCCCCGAAGCGACGGGGGGGTCATTTATCTGGGACCGCCATTGCTGACGGCCTCTAGCAGCCTACCCGGGATTGAGGCGGAGCGGGCAACTCCTCATCCCTTATTTGGCCTTGCTCCGGGTGGGGTTTACCGTGCGACCCCCGTCTCCGGAGGCCCGGTGCGCTCTTACCGCACCCTTTCACCCTTGCCTGTGCCCCGCAGGGCCATCGGCGGTCTACTCTCTGTGGCACTTTCCGTCGTCGACCAAGGCCGACGCCCGGGCGTTACCCGGCACCCTTGCCCTGTGGAGCTCGGACTTTCCTCCGCCGGCATCCCGAAGGATGTCGACGGCGACCCCCACTTCGCGCGCCCTAGCGCTTCGCGCAGACGGAGAATCCGGCGCCGAAGTGCCGGATCTCACACTCTGTAGGTATGCATACGCCTAAACCCGACGGCTCCCCGTCGTTCCCTAGAACGTCCAGAAGACCCCTCCGCTGATCTCGTTGTCCGAAACAGTCAGCCCCTGGTGGGTGTCCTCTCGGAAGCGATACTCCGCCCTGATGCCGAATTGGTCGGAGACCCAAAGTCGAAATCCGAACGGAAACATGAAGGTGTTTCGCGAGAACCGCTGGCCGCCGGAGTCGTCGTCGACCCGCGCGAAGAGTCCCCCACTCCCCCCTCCATACGGCTCGAAAGGGCCCAAGGGATAGCGCAACTGCACCCCGACCGTGAACCCAAAGAGATTCGCGCTCTCAGTGGGCAACGAAGGATCGTAGAGGAAGTTCTCGTCCTGCTGTACGTCCGGGCGGCTGTACCAGGTCTCCACCTCAAAGCGGGCGTATTCCGAGATAGGACTGTCCGCCCGCACGCCGAAGCTGGGGAAGTTGGCGTCGCCCGACGGCTCGTAGCTGAACCTCCCTCCCATGGCAGAGACGGTCCAGCCCTCGGCGAGGGGGCCCACGCTGTCGTCTTGAGCCGACAACGACGATCCCAACGGCAGGATCAGGAGGGCGACGATCCGCGGGCCCAGGAGCCCACGACGAGCCCGCCGGAGGAGGGCGACAGCGTTCACATTAGGTATCCTGCTGAAGGATCGTGGTTCGGTCGCGGGACTAAGACTAATGGCCGGATTTCGCGCGGGCCAGCACTTACCGTAGGTGAGCGTTGAAGCTCGCTGAGGCGTCGAGACAGTTGGGCAACACCACCCACGAAACGGAGGTCGGGTGGCTCTACCCCGGGGGCGGTTCATCGTCCGGGGGGATGACCCTCACCGGGGCTACGCGGCGACTGCTCATTGGCTTGCCGGGCCGGGTCGAGTACAGAGAAGAAGCGTGCCGGACGGTCGTAGTCGATCCCGGCCCGTCCTCTTCCGCCCTCAGTGCGCACGCCTGCAGGATGCGGGATCCTACATCCCGGCCATCCAACGGTAGATCGCCCCGACGTTCATCGGGAACCAGGCTTCGTACTGGCCCCAACCGCTGAACTCGGGCAGACGGATCTCCTCCGCCGCCCGATCCTCCGTCCACCCGGCCGCCAAGGCTCTCCTCACGGCGGACCGGATTTCATCGTAGTAGCGGATTTGGCGGTGGATGGAGCCCCGGTCGCCCGCCGGCCCGTGCCCGAAGACCATGGTCTCGAAGGGGATCTCGAGAAGGGCCGTCATCGACTCGAAGAAGTCAGGGAAGACCCAGCCCGGCAAGTTCCGAAAGCCGACGCGATCGTTTGACACGAAGTCTACGGCAAACGCAACCGCGACGTCGGGCACGAACACAACCGTGGAGTTGTCGGTGTGGTTCGAGCCCACGTAGTGGAGCTCGATGAGACGGCCGCCGGGCGCAATCGACATGAACTCCTGGTAGGTGACGGTCGGCACGGGCAGGTCCGCGCTGCCGGCTGCCGTGAGGGGGGCTAGCGAATTCCGGTGCGCGAGGATCGGCACCTCCCGGCCCATCTCGCTCATGAGCGTCGGAGCTCCGGTGGCGTGATCGGCATCCTGGTGGCTGTAGATGATGGCCACGAGGGGAGCGTCGGGGGCCACGCTCTTGATCTCCTGGGCGTACTGGGTGGCAGCCTCCGGGGAGATCGGGTCCACGGCGACGACGCCGGCCGGTGTCACGATGAAGAAGCCGTTGTGCCCCATCCAGCGGAACTGGTAGACGCCATCGGCGATGCGGGTTGTCTCGTAGTCGGTCTGGGCTCGAGCAACGGTCGGAGCAAGGACGAGAGCGGCCGTCAACAGGGCGGCTACAGCGACGGGAGAGCATCGGGCTCGCAGCATGGGGTCCTCCTGGCCGGCCCTTTGTCTCGCCGGCCGATGGCTGGGTGGTATAGCCGGAACTTATCGGATGACCCGCAACACGTCACGGGAATCCAGCAGGTCGTGCGGGAGAGGGCAAAGGACGTACCGCTACGTGTCACTCTGCCCGCAGGCCGAGGAGACACCCTCGGCCGCGACGAACCGGTCTCCGTGTGGCCCGTCGATCGTCCGGCCTTCGCGTTGTCGGCAAGCCTCTGCTCGATTCGCGCCTTGAAGGCTCAGTGATCTCCGATCAAGAGTACGATCAACTCGATGTGCCGACGCTCCGCCTTCGGCCGGGCAGCGAGCGGGTGCTTGGCTGCAGGAGGGCGCGGTTGAACGACGGGGCCCTGGGATTCCAAGGAAGGAACCGCCATCTTGTTCCTTGGCTGTGGCTGGTGTCCCGCGGCGCCTGGCGTCGAATCGCCGCGTCACTCATGGCCGGGGGACACCGACAACTTCGGAAATGTTCGCAACGAGGCGCACTTGGCCAGCACCGCCGTAGCAGAAGCCCGACCCGACGTGCTCAAAGCCCTCCGGTTCTTGGGGGGCCGGGCCACGGTGGGCGACGTGGTCTCCAACGCAGGGCTCCCCCGCAACGAGGTGGAGGCAACCCTCAAGGGCCTGTTAGAGACCCACGAAGGGCACCTCGAGGTTTCCGACTCGGGCGAGCTCGTCTACCTCTTCGACCGGAAGCTGATCCGGCGCCACCGGGTGTCCACGTTCGAGCGCCTCCAGAAGGGGACGGCGAAGTTCCTGAGAGCTGCGTTCAAGGCATGGATCGTCATCATGCTGGTCGTCTACTTCGTCGTCTTCGTGGCTCTGGTCATCGCAGCGATCGTGGCGATGATGTCGAGAGGCGGCGACCGTCGGAGCGGTGGCAGTTGGGGACGCGTCGGCGGCGGCCATCGCGGTCACGGTCACTTCCACTTCCCGAGCTTCTGGCTCTGGTACTACATCTGGACACCACACTGGCGACTCGGCCGGCCCTACTACGGCCACCGCTGGGAGCAGACGCTGGAGAAGGACACCCGTCCGCCGTTCTACAAGAAGGTGTTCGCCTTCGTCTTCGGTCCCGATCGGCCGAAACCCACGCAGAAGCAGCTCGACCGCTCTACGATCCGGCTGATCCGAGCGCGGAACGGTGTACTGACCACCGCCGAGCTCATGGAGCACAACGCTCTCCTGCGTCCCGAGGCCGAGGAGGAGATGGGCCGACTGCTGGGATCGTATGCCGGCGAGCCGACCGTGTCGCGCAGTGGGGAGCTGGTCTACACGTTTCCGGAGCTCATGATGAGTGCCCATGGCCGTGTGACCGCCAAGGAGCCCAATCCGGCCTGGCTGCGGCTCGAGCATCTGCTCGAGCTCACCGGCAACGAGAAGAAGCACGACGTGCTGATCGCCGGGATGAACGGATTCAATCTCTTGGCGGGCGCCACGGCGCCCTGGTTCATCTTCCCCCAGCTCGGCATGGGTGGGCCGGCCGCCTTCGTCGGCCTCGTGCTCATCCCAGTCATCTTCAGCGCGCTCTTCTTCGGTGTTCCGCTCGTCCGCACGGCAAGCGTGCGGCGTGAGAACAAGAGGCGGAAGGCCCGGAACGTAAGGCGGCTGGTCCTTGGGATGGTCTACCGGGAAGCTCTGACAGGGCTGGGGTCGTCCCTGACGGTCGAGGGCGCCCTTAGCTACGTTCGGCGCCGGATAAGGGACCAGCCCCTCGACCCTTCGGAGGTGGAGGCCGCGCTCCAGAGCCTCGCCGCCGAATTCGACGCCGACGTCTCGTCGGCGGAGGACGGCGTGCTCGCGTTCAACTTCCCCGCGATCCGACGAGAGTTCGTGGCCAGCGAGACGATCCGCCGGAAGCTGAGCCTGGAAGACCGCGAGCTGGGCGACGTCGTTTACTCGAGCGCCGACACGTCAAAGGAGGCGTCGGAGCGTGCGTTGGCCGAGTTCGACCGCCAGCTCGCCGAGGCGGAGATGGACCTGAGCGGATACCTCCCCTCCCCCGACCGAGTGGGCTTCGAGGACGACTACGAGATCGTCGCCTTCGACGAGGAGTTACGGAGCCGCAGGATCCGGGCAAGCTAGGGGCATCACAGGCACAAGCGGCGACGCCGTCTCGATCGCCCGCTAGGATGACGACTGTTTGAGCGGGAGCGATTCTCTCCTCGTCCGCTGCGCAGGGTCCCGTATGGGTGTGGCTCGTGACGACGACGGGCAAGAGCCACTCCGACTCCGCGTGGTGCCAAGGAGGGCCCCGTTCCCCCCCGAGGGGCCGAGGCCCTGCTCGCAGCCGTCCGAGAAGACGGGGTGGACCGGGGGGGAGACGAGGGTCAGTCCCCTCCGGCCGGCGACGCCAGCTGGAGCTGTACCAGCCGAGAGTTGACCGTCTCCATGTCGTGCCGGCAGACGCCGGCTTTGACCAGCAGCTTGCTCTCGCAGACGTTGCAGCGGACGCACTCCTTGAAGTCCACGTCCGGACCGCGGATCGCGCCCGTGGGGCACGACTGCTCACACACCTTGCAGACGTCGCACTGTTCGACGCGCGGGATGCGGAAGAAGGACACCAGCGAGGCGACGCCCAGGGCCGCTCCCAGCGGACACGCGTACCGGCAGTAGAACCGCGGGATCACAACGGATGCCAAGAGGAAGGCACCTGCGATGCTCCACATCAGCACCGATGTGCTCAGGAAGAACACGGTGCCGAACGGCTCGAAGTAGCCGTAGATGGAGAGATCACTCCGCAAGATGGCCACGACGACGATGAGCGCGAGGATGCCGTACTTCACGTACAGGGCCCGGTCGTGGATCGCAGCTGGCATCCGGCGATGGAACCGCTTCGGGGTCACGCGTTCAATGAAGTCCTGGAGCGCCCCGAACGGGCAGAGGAAGCCGCAGAACACCCGGCCCCACAGCAGCGTGGTCACGACCGTGAAGACGATCATGATCAGCATGGCCAGATCGCCGAGGTAGACGCCCGGGCCGCCTGCGATCCCGCTGGTGATGTGCGATACGGACAGGAACCCGCCGTCGATCCAGCCCAGATACACGAGCGTCGCGCCGAGAGCGATCCAGCGCACCGCCACGCCCTTGAAGAGGAAGGCGTGGGTGGCGAGCCCGAGGATGATGAGGAGGCCCACAACCCGGCTCCAGCGGGCCTGCGCCAGCATCAGCGAGACGGCGGACTCGTCGTCCTCTTCGGCGAAGTCGAAGTTGAAGTCCTGGCCCGCGTCGACCGTGGGCGCCCGTGCTGAGTCGACCACGACCGTCTCCGGCTGGGCCTCGGACGCTTCGGCCTCGTTTGCGGCCGCGCCGTCTCCTGCAGAGGCCGCCGTGCGCTCTCCATCCCCTCCGTCGGCACCGTCGTCTGCGCTCGCCGTTTCCGCGCTCGCGGCGCCAGAGTCTGTGGCAGATTCCGCTTCAGTTGCACTCGACGTCCCGGCCGCAGCCTCCGGGGCGCTCCCGGCCGGAGGGGGGCCCTCGTGCGACGACGCGACGGTCTCCCTCGCGGCCGGCGCCGAGCCCCCGCGCACGAACGCCAAGATCTCGGGAGGCAGCGAGTACTCGATGCCGATGGGATCGCCTTGGTTGTCGTCGTACTGGATCGTGAACGGCCGGCTCACGTCGATCGCCCGGTCTACGAGCAGCATCGCGGCGTAGAACACCTGCTCCGCCAGCTTGCCCTGCTCCGGCCGTCCCCAGTAGACCACCTGATTCCTCGGAAGCGGGTAGGCAGTCCCGTCCTGGATCGCCGTCAGGCCCGTGGGCCTGAACCCCGCGATGAAGCTGCCGTCGAGACCCAGGATCATCAGGTGGAAGTCCTCGCCCCGCGGGCCTACGTCTTCCAGCATCGCCTGCCAAGGACCGGCGCCCACGAGGATGTCGCCGAGCCTCTCGTTGCCGACGTACGCGAACGAGAGATCGAGCCCGAGGGCGTTGTGGCGGACGACGGCCAGCTTCGCGATGAGGCCGTGCGCGACCAGCTCCAGCCAGCTGAGCCGCTCGAGGGCCTCGGCCGTCAGAGCTCCTCCGTCGGACGCGGCCGTGACCGTCGGCGACGGTCGCTGCAGGTAGGCCATCGCCACCCGTCGGGCCGAGTTCCGGATGCCCCGCGCCATCGCGCCCGCGCTGATCGTGGCCCCACTGATGCCGTCGATGTCCCGGTAGATCCGGAACGCTTCTCCGACGTGCTTGCCCGCATACTGCTCTTCGACGCCCGGGGCTCTCAGGAAGTCGCCCCTGGAAGCGGCCAGCGCCTCGTGGTGCGCAACCACGGCAGCCCCCGTCAGCCTGCCCGTCAGGCCGACGCCCACTAGGACCTCGATGGAGCCACTGTACCCGAACTCCTCGGGTGGAAGGTCCGCGGTGAGGAAGACATAGCCGACCAGACTCTGCGCCCCGCCGTTGGGATCGTCGGCAAAGCCGTGGTAGACCGGCGGATCGCCGATCTTCTCGGTGAAGCTCGTCGCCTGGGGCAGCACCCTGCTGAGCAGCTGCTCGTCCACGGTGAGGGCCATCTGCGCGGAGGCGCTGGTCGGCAGCAGCGGGAGAACGACCAGGGCGACGGCGGCGGCGCACACTGCGGGTGAAGAGCGGGCTCTCGGAGGATGCTTGCTGCGCAAGCCGAGTACCGTCTTCACCATCATTCTCCCCTGAACGACCAGGGCCCAGTCAGACCTGGGCGCTTTGAGAGCTTTGACGCGCCGGTCGGGCATGTCAAGGAACAAGCGACGTGTCGTGTCCAGGAGAGATCGGGGCGATTCGAGCCCGCGAATTCCTGGGACGCGCCACTGAGTCTCCTTACCACAGCCTTTCGATCTCGTCCTCGAGGCCGGTCATCTCCCACCGGATGAGCGAGACGGGGATCATCCCGGAAGCGTGGAACTCGTCGATGAAGCGCCCGAGGTCGAAGTCATCACCGAGCTGCTCCGCCCGATCCGCCATCAGCTTGTCGATGGCCACCTTGCCGATGACGTAGCTCGTTCCGTAAGTGGGCTGCTCCAGATAGAGCTGTTGCTCACCCCAGACCGTGTTGCTCTCCGGGGGCATCCAGCCCCGAGGGGTCCACTTGGACGCGAAATCAACCGCTTCTTGGATGGTGTACTCGTTGCTGTGCATTCTGAGGCCGGCCAGCGCCCTGGCCGCCCGCTGGGCGAGCAGGACGTGGACGAGCTCCTGAGCCCTCGGCTGGCCGTCAAGGTACCCGGCACCCATGACCAACTCCTCCATCCCGGTCGCGAAGCCTTCGGCGCGCGCAGACCAAATGTTGTAGAGGAGCGGCACCCGGCGGATGGGGCTCGGATGCGGTTCGGCGTCCATGCGGGCCAGATCGAACCAGTGAGTACCGTGGGCCCTCATGGGCAGGAAGTTCCGGTAGCTCACGTGGTTGAAGAACCCCACATCACCTGCCGGGGGCGAAAAGCTCCCCTCCCGGGCCAAGAGGGCGGGCTCGGCGTAGTCCGCCACAGTCATGAAGTCCTCGCGCCCCAGGAAGTCGATGAACTCACGGACGGCTGCCCGGTACTGCCGCTGATACTCGGCCTCGTTGCCCACCATCTGCAGCTCGGGGAGGTCTCGGTTCTTGTTCTCCGAGAGCTTCAGGTAGGCCCACGAGCGTCCGAGCTCCCGCTCGACGATCGCCACCTGGTCGGCCCACGTATAAGGCAGGAGCTGGACGTTGTTGAGGTACCAGTCGTACTCCTCCACCCCGATCCCAGAGGGCGCGGTCATCGACTGATGACGCTCTTCGATCCACGCGACGTACTGGTCCACGGCCTCCTGGGCTCGAGTCGCGTCCGCCGAGAGCCCCGGATAGTCATCGGCCACTCGTTCCGCGAGACCGCCTAGAGTCCGGCTCACCCCGCCCATGGCCCGCATACTGACGAACCACAGGTCCGCGGCGTCCACGACGAGATTTTCCCTGGCCTGCTCGAGGATCGCCGGCATCGCGCGAATGCCTTCGCGCAGCTCCGCCCGGTCGGCCTCTGGCAGCGGGAACTGGTACTGCCACAGCTCGATGACCCCGTGCATCACCTCGCCCTCGCGCGCGGGCACGTCGCTCTGCGAGCCGTGGATGAGCATGTAGAACGCGGGGTTTCTGTCCCACGGCCGGAGGACTCGATGGTCGAACTCCAAGCCGTTCATCTCGGCCCGGACAATGTGGTAGTCGACCTGCTGCGGTACGGGCCACCCCTCCGGATCGATCGACGCCAGCCGGGCCTGGTAGCGGGAGAGTTCCTGCGCCTGCTCGGCCATGGCTGCGGCCGTGTAGTCGGGCACCCCCTCGGTGAAGGCAGGCTTCTGGAAGTCGCGCCACTCGGAATGGAGCGTGAGCAAGTCCTCGTACCTGTCGCTCTCGACGACACCCTCCTCTCCCGTGTCCGGGGCACCTTCGCAGGACGCGAGGAGAAGCGGAGCTACGAGGATCAAAGCCGGGTAGGATCTCACCATGCGTGGTTGCATGCCGACCTCCTGACAGGCGGGCTAGCGGGAGGCCCTCCTTGATGGAACAGCGGTGTGCAATTGTACTTCGCAGCCAGCCAGCCCACCAGCCGTCGCGTCGGATCCGAGGTTTGAGGCGAAGGTCCGGGCCGGGTAGATTGCCGGCATGAGCACCCCGGACGATTCATTCCGCCGCTTCGGTGACCGCGAGGTCGGCCTGATCCTGAAGCGCGCCACCGAGCTTCAGGACACGGCGTCCGAGCCCTCCGGAGCGGGCCTGACCCTCAAGGAGCTCGAGGAGATCGCGGCCGAGGCCGGGATCGATCCGACGCATCTGCGCCGGGCGGCCGCCGAGGTGCAGGCCGGGGGGCCCTCGTCCGGCCTCGCCACCGCCTTCCTCGGAGCGTCGCCTACGGTCTCGCTCGAGCGCATGATTCCGGGCGAAGTCTCCGAGCGGGTCTTCGAGCTCCTCGTTCCTGAGATCCAACAGGTGGACACCGGGCAGGGCGTGCCGAGCCTCTTCGGCCGCACCTTGACCTGGCGTTCCGACACCCGGTCCCTCCAGCTCGCCGTGTCCTCCCGGGACGGAGAGACGCAGATCCGAATCGAGGAGCGGCTGCACGGCTTGGCCGCCGGCCTCTTCGCGGGACTGCTCGGGGGCGGGGGCGGCGGGATCGGAATGGGCGTGGGGGTCGGCGTGGGCGCGGGCGTGCTTGGCTCGGCCCTCCTCGGCATCGCCTTTCCGCTCGGAGTCATCGGGGGCTGTTACTTGATCGCCCGCTCCATCTTCGGCATCGCGGCGCGACGCAGGCAGCAGGCGCTCGCCGCGCTCATGGATCGGCTCGCAGGGATCGTGGAGCGCGAGATCCCGCGGAACGAGACCGCAGACGACCCTGCGCCCGAGGCTCTACCGCCGGGGGATCCGCAAGGAACCTAGTGTCCTGTTCGATAAATAGGCCTGCATAACAGAAAGTGAGCCGTAGATTGTAGTCTATGGCCAGACCGCCGAAGGAAACGGTTGTTAGCAAGCGGGACCGGGAGGAGCTCGAAGGGTGGTTGCGAGCAGGCAACACGCCCAAGAAGCTTGCCGAGCGCGCACAGATTCTTCTGGGGTTCGCCGACGGAGAGACCTCCACCGAGATCGCCGAGCGGCTGGGTCTGTCGCGCAACGCGGTCTATCGATGGCGCAGCCGATATGAGCGCGAGGGACTCGAGGCCCTCCAGGACCGGTCTCGGCCCGGACGGCCGCGGTCCCTTCCGAAGAAGAAGGCTCGTGAGATCCTGAGCATGACCGTCGAAAGGATTCCCCGCGAGGCCACTCACTGGAGCCTCCGCCTGATGGCCAAGTATGCGGGCGTGACGGTGCATCAGGTCCGCGAAGTCTGGCGCGGCGCCGATCTCAAGCCCCACCGGTTACGCTCGTTCAAGATCAGCACCGATCCCAACTTCGCCGAGAAGGTCCAGGACGTGGTGGGGCTCTACCTCGATCCTCCGGACAACGCCATGGTGCTCTCGGTGGACGAGAAGACCCAGATCCAAGCCTTGGACCGCACCCAACCCATGCTCCCTCTTCGGCAGGGTCAGGTCGAGCGTCGGACCCATGACTACACGCGCCACGGTACCCGCAGCCTCTATGCTGCCTTTGACTTGGCGACGGGCAAGGTCATCGGTCGCGTCACCCGCCGACACCGAGCCAGGGAGTTCCTCGCCTTCCTTCGTCAGATCAACGCTCACACCGACCCTGATCTTGATCTTCACATCATTCTCGACAACAGCAGCACTCATAGCACGAAAGAGGTCCTGGCCTGGTTGGAGAAGCACCCTCGTTTTCATCTCCACTTCACACCCACGAGCGCCTCTTGGTTGAACGCCGTGGAGAGCTGGCTCTCCCAGCTCGAACGCCGCTCTCTGCACCGAGGCGTCTTTACCAGCGTCGAGGAGCTGCGGGACGAAATCCATCGCTTCATCAAAGTCCACAATGAGGAGTCCGCAAAGCCGTTCACGTGGACCCCAAGCGCCCGCTCGATCATTGATCGGCACCGCCGACTAGCGAGCTCATTATCACACGCAACTTTTCAAACGGGACACTAGGGGGTCTCGGCCCCCCTGGCCCTGCCCGGGCGGCGGCGCTCCGATCACGAGTCGCGGGGCGACCGGCTGGCGGGCCCGGAGCCGACGGACCCTGAGATGCAATCCGCCCCGGCCCGTTGCCGCGAGATAAGCCGCGCCGTATCCTCGGCGGTCCACCACAGCCCCCATCACCGGTCCCTGGAGCCCTCTTGGACCTCCCCCTCCTCCTCCTCGCACTTCTGGCCCTGTGGCAAGGCACCGATTTCGCCTTGGAAGGCGCCCTTCGGATCAGCGCACGCTTCGGTGTCTCGCGGGGATTCGTGGGGCTCACCGTCCTGGCCATTGGCACGGGGCTACCCGAGCTTGTGGTGGGTGTCGTGGGTGGCATGGAGCAGTTGCGCGGCATCGAGGCGTCCGGAGTGGTCGTCGGCAACATGACCGGGAGCGTCGTCGCGCAGGCTGCTCTGGTGCTCGGGGCATCGGGGCTCTTCGCCCGGCTGCGCCTCGCCCCCAGCATGATCAAGCGCGACGGCATCGTCCTGTTGCTGGCCATCGGCGTGTTCACGCTGGTGGGGATCGACGGACGGATCGGGCGAGTCGAGGGTGCGGTGCTCATGGCCGGGTACCTGACCTATCTCCTCGCGCTCCTCCAAGGCGAGCGCAACGGCACCCACACCCCGGAGGCGACGGAAGGGCGAGCCGTCATCGACTTCCTCGCCGTCGGCTTGGGCCTCGTTACCGTGGTGGTCGCAGCACACGTGGCCGTGCTCAGAGCGATCTCCATCGCCGAGACGTGGGATGTCAGTCAGACAGTGATCGGGATCTTCCTAGTGGGAGCCGGGACCAGCTTGCCCGAGCTGGCGCTGTCCATCCGGGCTGCCATGAAGCGTCACTCCAGCATGTCGGTGGGGAACGTGATCGGCAGCAACACCTTCGATCTGATGGTCCCGGTGGGAGCGAGCTCCGTGCTCTTCCCCCTCGCCGTCGACCGACATACGCTACTGGTCGACGTCCCCGTCATGGTAATCGTCACCGCCGTGACCCTCCTCTTCTTCCTCCGGAACAGCGGGCTGCAGAGAGGCGAAGCGCTCTCACTGCTCGGGATGTACGCGACGTACCTGATCCTGCGGATCTTCGTCGTCTGACCCGGGCTGTCCCGCGCCGCGCGCTCACCGGTACGCCGCAGCCACGGAACAAGATCACAGGCTTCTGGGGGGGGACGGGGGACGGTACCGTGAGATGGCCGTCGTGATGGGCAGAAGCATGCTCTTCGGGGGACGAGCCAACACGGCCCGCGTGCCGCGAGGTCAGGCCCAGCGCCACGCGGGCTCGCCGGCCGCCGGTGGCGCGAGAGGCTCCTCGCATCCCTAGGTCGGGGGCGCTGCCTCCCTGATCTCCGTGACGTGGTGACACGGCCGCCCCTGGTGGCCCTCGCTCCTCACGCGCGGCGAGGGCCTGGCGCCTCGTCTGCCCGCGACGTGCCCCGAAAAGTGGGTGCACCGCTAGAAGACCGGCTGGTCCCGCTTCTTCAGGACGAACAGCCCCTCCTGCAGGCTCGTGACGATGATCGTGCCGCTCTCGAAGAACGGATAGTTGCTCCAGGCACCGCTGAAGCCTGGTCCCGTCTGGTACGGCGAGGTGTCGAACGCGCCAACTTCGCGCGGGTTCTCCGGGTCCGAGATGTCCAGAATGTGCAGCCCGTACCGGTAGTTTGCCTGATAGACGTAGTTCTCCTTCACGTACAGGTTGTGGGCGCTCGCGGTCATCGAGCCCATGAACTCCTGCATCAGCACCGGGTCATCAATGTCGCTCAGGTCCCAGATGAGCGTGCGCGTGGTGGGAACGTTGCCCTGGACGACGTCGCTCTCGTCGTCCACGAAGAAGTACCGGTGGTCCTCCGTCAGCCACCCCTGGTGGATGTACGCCGAGTTGGGTGAAGTGGAGCGGGCCACGGCCACCGGGTTGTCCTTGTCGGTCACGTCGGAGATGGCGAAGTACCCTCCGTTCAGGTTCAAGCAAAGCTCGCGGCCCCGATAGTCCTGGTCGGGTCCGCGATAGATGACGCACTGAGAGTCGTGCGTGCCCCGCTCCTCAACGAAGCACCCCACGAATTCCGGGTTCCGCGGGTCTTGGATGTTGATCATGTGGAGCCCACCGCCGCACGTCTCTCCGCCTGCGCGGTTCCCCACCGTATAGGCGAAGCCGGTCTCCTCGTTGATAACGATGTTGTGCGAGCTGGCGATGAGCGTGTAGTGCACGTCCGGCTCGAAGAGCTCGGGCGGACTGGTCACGCTCCGAAGCCGCGTCAGGTCGAAGACCTGCATGCCGTGATTCCCGGCGCCGTCGGCCACGATGAACACGTGGTTCTTGTAGGTCTTGATGTCGCGCCAGAGCTGTGAGGGGGGCGTGTCGTCGGGCTTGGGCAGGTCGCCGATCAGCACCGGGTTTACGGGGTCGGTGATGTCGACGAACGACGTGCCGTCGTTCCGGCCAACGAGCGCGTACTCGCGGCCCGTCTCCGGATCGGTCCAACCCCAGTTGTCGTTTGTCCGCACGCCGCGCGCGCTGGCCCCGGCGCGCAGGATCGAGTTCGGCACGAAGGCCAGGAGCTCCACGTCGTCGCAGTCGAAGGGACCGACCGTTCCATCCGTGCACCTACGCTCTTCGCCCAGCAGGGCTGCCAGGGCGTCAGGAGCGCTCACGAGCATCTCGCCGCCCTCCCAGGCGCCGTCGGAACCCCGTTCGTAGACGTAGACCGCCCCGGACTGGTGATGCGTCCCCGTTGCCACGACGGCCGCCACCCCTCCCGAAGCGTAGATCTTGTCGCCGAACGCGTCTCTGGTGACGGTCTCCGTAAGGCGGACCCGCCTCGGCGCATCGTACGTATCGTCCTGCCTTCGGTAGACGTATACCGTACCCGTGTCGTTGCCTCGCGGGGCGGGCGCACCTACCCAGACGTCGGTTCCGTCCAACGCCACGGCGTCGCCGAAACGATCTCCGGCAATGCTGGTGAACGCCGCCAGCCGAGAGTCCTCCGACCAGGCGCCGCTCTCTGGGTCGCGGTGGAAGAGAAACGCCGCTCCGTGGCCCTCTCCGCTTCCTGGGGAGCCGATGACGGCCACGTCGCCCTGCATCGAAACCGACAGGCCAAAGTTCGCGCCCTGTTCAAGTCTGGAGTCGAGCACGCCAGCCTCCCGCCACTCGCCGTTCTCCAGCCGGAACTCGTAGACGCGGCCCACGCCCTCGATCCTGCGATCGCCCTCCACACTCCAGTTCGGAGCGCCGATCAGAGCCAGGCCGCCCTCGAGGGCAATGGTCGCCCCGAAGCGGTCACTCTCCACTCCATCCGCGGGCTGGAAGCTGCCGCGCTGCATCCAGGCGCCGTCGGCGGACCGCTGGTACGCGTGCACGACGCCCGGAGGGATCGCGGGCGGGGGCTCAGGCGCAGCACCGCGACGGCGGAGTGGAGGAGGGATGGTTCCGGGCTCGCCGACCAGCAGCCACTCCCCGTCGGCGGCCAGCTCGATCCCAAAGTCGGTGCCGCAGTACCCGTACTGGCCGCAGCCCGGCTCCGTGCCCTCCACGCCGTCTCCCGAAATCGTGCCCGTGTGTCGCCAGCTCTCGCCGCCGCGCTCGTAGGTGTGCAGGGGCCCGTTCCGCTGCCCCACGAAAAGCGTGCTTCCGGTCGCGGCGAGCACCGTGCCGAAGCCGTCGGCCCGCTCCGTGTCGGGCGCCAGGACTTGCGTCACCTCCCGCCACTCGCCTTCCACCTTGCGATAGACGTAGACGGCACCGGCCCGGAACGTCGGGTTGGGCTCGGCGATGAGCAGCTCTCGGTCCCCGACGATGACGGCGTTCCCGAAGGACCCCGACTGGGCTAGGAGGGGGATCCCCGAAACTGCCAAGAGGGCCAGAGACATCAGAAGGGGGCGCAGCAAGTGCATGGTACCTCCAAGAAGGCGAACGTGATGTGACCGCCTGAGCGAAGACACCTGCCTCACGCGGATAGTTGGTCGGGGGAAAATACGACGGGACCCCTGCGGCAGCGAGCAACCCGTCCTGGCTCACGGCATGGGGGGTCCAGCGCTGCCATCCGGCTCCGGCAGACTGCGGCAAGAGCAAGATGCCGCGGCTGGCGTGAGCAGGACGGCAGCGGGACGGGCGCTTGTGACGCCGAAAGCCGCTCTCTACCTTGGCCCCGCCCACGAGGCTTCGCATCTCCCGGCGCTCACCTCCGGAAGGGAGGCGCCACGCCGGGGAGGCCTCGGCGAGACCGGGTGGCCGAGCGCCCTTCGAGGAGAGCTGCGACGCCCGCCCGCCGCAACGCCCCCGGGGGCGAGTCACGAAGCGCAGGTGACAAGACTCATGGACCACGCACGCGCCATCCGCCCCGAGGAGCACGCCGTCTTCAATCCCGGCAAGATGGGCAAGACGACGATCTTCAGCTCCGAGCGAATCCTCGTCGGCCTCAACTCCTTCGAGCCCGGGCAAGAGCACCGGCTACACGCCCACGAGGGCATGGACAAGGTCTATCACGTGATCGAGGGGCACGGTGTGTTCCTGCTCGAGGATCGAGAGCTCGAGATGGAGGCCGGACAGATGCTCGTCGCGCCCGAGGGTGTGGCGCACGGCGTTCGCAACACGAGCCACGAGCGCTTGATTGTGCTCGCCGTGCTCGCGCCCTCTCCCTGAACTACCGAACGGGCCAGGCGCGCCAGTCTGTACTGCGCGCTGACTGCTAGTGTCCTGAGTTAGAAGTTCATTGCATTAGTGGCTCGCGCATGGTAACTTGCCCCGAACCTGTTCCGGGAGGATGCCATGCGTGGACGTCCGTTGGCTCCCCTGACTCTCGATGACGCCGATCAAGAGACCTTGGAGCGTTGGGTGAAGCGACCCAAGACAGCCCAGGCTCTGGCGATGCGGGCCCGCATCGTCCTTCGGGCCGCCGAGGGAGCCGCAAATACTCAGATTGCCGACGAAGTGGGGATCACCAAACAGACCGTGGGCAAATGGCGCAAGCGCTTCGTGGGGGGGGGGCGTGGACGGGGGCGTGGACGGGCTGTTGGACGAGCCCAGACCTGGAGCTCCCCGCACGATCGGGGATGAGGATGTGGAGCGCGTCATCCGGATCACCTTGGAAGAAACGCCCAAAGACGCCACGCACTGGAGCACCCGCTCCATGGCGCAGCGCACCGGGATGAGTCAGAGCGCCATCAGTCGCATCTGGCGGGCCTTCGCGCTCCAGCCCCATCGCAGTGAAACCTTCAAGCTCTCCTCCGACCCCCTCTTCATCGAGAAAGTGCGTGACATCGTCGGCTTGTATTTGCATCCCCCGGACCGAGCTCTGGTCCTGTGCGTCGACGAAAAGGCCCAGATCCAGGCCCTCGACCGCTCCCAGCCCCTGTTGCCGATGCGTCCTGGGCAGATCGAGCGCCGTACCCACGACTATGTTCGCAATGGCACCACCTCCCTCTTCGCAGCGCTCGACACCAAGACCGGAGAGGTCATCGCCGAATGTCACAAGCGCCACCGCTCCATTGAGTTTCGCAGGTTCCTCGACACTATCGAGGCGACCGTCCCCCAAGGCCTCGATATCCACCTCATCGTCGACAACTATCAGACCCACAAGACCCAGATCATCAAGCGCTGGCTCCTCAAGCGTCCTCGCTTCCACCTCCACTTCACCCCCACCAGCTCATCCTGGCTCAACCTCGTCGAGCGCTGGTTCGGCGCTCTCACCGAAAAACAGCTCCGACGCGGCGTCTTCCGTAGCACGCGCGAGCTCGAGGACACGATCCTGCGCTACGTCGACATCACCAATCACGATCCCAAACCCTTCGTCTGGACCAAGTCCGCTGATCAGATCCTCCAAACTCTTGCCCGCTTTTGTACGCGGACTTCCGACTCAGGACACTAGGCTGCCAAGCAGTTTTGGTTAAGTTGCAGAATGATTCCTGCCAGTCCGATGCGTTCCACGAGTCCGCATAACCTCGAATGCGGCTGGTGAGCTACTTCGGAGGATGACCTCGGAGCGTGGGCTCGCCTGGGGCTCGGCCGCCCCCTCGAGACTGCGACGGCTTACCGCCTCCACAATAGTGCTCTCGGCGCTCCTGCCTGGAGCTGCCCTGCACCAGCTACACGCCCAGACCGACCCTCCGATCTTCAGCTGGCAAGGGGAAGTACAGGTCTCCACCTCCACGTTGACGATCAGGGAAGGTGAATCCGTCACCTACAACCTAAGGCTCAGCGAGCAACCGGCCGCCGACGGATGGTGGGTCTTTGTCCAAGTCGACGGAGTGGTGTACACGGACGGCCTCCTCGACGATAAGGGCCTTCGTTGGGTGCCATCCGTCGGCTGGGAAACGAATCGGGGCTCTAGCTCGGGTCCGACGCCGTGGCGAAACGTTCAGATTCACGCAGTCCAGGACGACGATATGGAGGACGAGTTCGTGACCTTCACCCACGAGGTTGGGACGAGGACTCCAACTGCCCAACCTTCCTCCACGCTGTGGCCCCCGTTACGGTGCGAATCATTGACGACGACCGTCCTGACGAGCCGTTGCCTCAGCTGCGGATCGCGGACGCGGAGGTGACGGAGGGTGGGCTCGCGGCGTTCGATGTGACGCTGGGCTCGGGGGCGACGGGGCCGGTGACGGTCTCCTACGCGACGACGGACGGGACGGCCGCAGCGGGCACGGACTACACGAGCGCCGACGGGACGCTGACGTTCGAGGTCGGGGAGAGAGCGAAGCGGGTTGAGGTGCAGACGCTGGAGGACGACGAGCAGGAGGAGAGGGAGACGTTCACGGTCGGGCTGAGCGCGGCCTCTGGGGCGACCCTGACGGACCCGACCGGCGTCGGCAGGATCGTCGACGATGACGGCGGTGGTCCCGGCGAGCCGTTGCCTCAGCTGCGGATCGCGGACGCGGAGGTGACGGAGGGTGGGCTCGCGGCGTTCGATGTGACGCTGGGCTCGGGGGCGACGGGGCCGGTGACGGTCTCCTACGCGACGACGGACGGGACGGCCGCAGCGGGCACGGACTACACGAGCGCCGACGGGACGCTGACGTTCGAGGTCGGGGAGAGAGCGAAGCGGGTTGAGGTGCAGACGCTGGAGGACGACGAGCAGGAGGAGACGGAGACGTTCACGGTCCGGCTGAGCGCGGCCTCTGGGGCGACCCTGACGGACCCGACCGGCGTCGGCAGGATCGTCGACGATGATGGCGGTGGTCCCGGCGAGGCGTTGCCTCAGCTGCGGATCGCGGACGCGGAGGTGACGGAGGGTGGGCTCGCGGCGTTCGATGTGACGCTGGGCTCGGGGGCGACGGGGCCGGTGACGGTCTCCTACGCGACGACGGACGGGACGGCCGCAGCGGGCACGGACTACACGAGCGCCGACGGGACGCTGACGTTCGAGGTCGGGGAGAGAGCGAAGCGGGTTGAGGTGCAGACGCTGGAGGACGACGAGCAGGAGGAGAGGGAGACGTTCACGGTCCGGCTGAGCGCGGCCTCTGGGGCGACCCTGACGGACCCGACCGGCGTCGGCAGGATCGTCGACGATGATGGCGGTGGTCCCGGCGAGGCGTTGCCTCAGCTGCGGATCGGGGACGCGGAGGTGACGGAGGGTGGGCTCGCGGCGTTCGATGTGACGCTGGGCTCGGGGGCGACGGGGCCGGTGACGGTCTCCTACGCGACGACGGACGGGACGGCCGCAGCGGGCACGGACTACACGAGCGCCGACGGGGCGCTGACGTTCGAGGTCGGGGAGAGAACGAAGCGGGTCGACGTGCAGACGCTGGAGGACGACGAGCAGGAGGAGAGGGAGAGGTTCACGGTCCGGCTGAGCAAGCCCTCTGGGGCGAGGGTGGCACGCCGGGTCGGCGTCGGAACCATCCTCGACAATGACGACGGTGGTCCCGGCGAGCCGTTGCCTCAGCTGCGGATCGCGGACGCGGAGGTGACGGAGGGTGGGCTCGCGGCGTTCGACGTGACGCTGAGCTCGGAGGCGACGGGGCCGGTGACGGTCTCCTACGCGACGACGGACGGGACGGCCGTAGCGGGCACGGACTACACGAGCGCCGACGGGGCGCTGACGTTCGAGGTCGGGGAGAGAACGAAGCGGGTCGACGTGCAGACGCTGGAGGACGACGAGCAGGAGGAGAGGGAGAGGTTCACGGTCCGGCTGAGCAAGCCCTCTGGGGCGAGGGTGGCACGCCGGGTCGGCGTCGGAACCATCCTCGACAATGACGACGGTGGTCCCGGCGAGCCGTTGCCTCAGCTGCGGATCGCGGACGCGGAGGTGACGGAGGGTGGGCTCGCGGCGTTCGACGTGACGCTGAGCTCGGAGGCGACGGGGCCGGTGACGGTCTCCTACGCGACGACGGACGGGACGGCCGTAGCGGGCACGGACTACACGAGCGCCGACGGGGCGCTGACGTTCGAGGTCGGGGAGAGAACGAAGCGGGTCGACGTGCAGACGCTGGAGGACGACGAGCAGGAGGAGACGGAGACGTTCACGGTCCGGCTGAGTGCGGCCTCTGGGGCGACCCTGACGGACCCGACCGGCGTCGGCAGGATCGTCGACGATGACGAAGCGCCCAGCCTCACGATCGGGGATGCGCCGACAGTGCGGGAAGGCAGCACGGCGGAGTTCGTCGTACGGTTGAGCTCGGCCAGTGGATTGGCCGTCAGTGTATCCTACCGGACCGTGGACGGGACGGCCGCGGCAGGTGCCGACTACACGGCTGCTGCGGGGACGCTGCGCTTCGAGCCTGGGGAGACAGTCCATACGCTGGCGGTGGAGACGCTGACCGACCAGCTACTGGAGAGCGTCGAGCGGTTCACAGTGGAATTGAGCGGCGTGGAAGGGGCGACCGTGGCAGACGGCGCCGGGGTGGGAACGATCACCGACGACGCGAGGCGAAGCATCGGCGCAGTCCACCGCATCGTCCTCCCTGAGATGGGACGGGCGATGGGATTCACCGCCAACTGCCGCATTGAGCAGGCGTTCTTGCGCCCAGCTGCCCGGGGCCCAAGGGACCTGGGTACCGCCGGCTTGTCGCTCTCTCCGGCGCTGACATCCGGGCGCTGGGGGGCGGCAGGCACTGAGCCGCTAACCGTGGAGCGGGCGCTGGACGACTTGATGTTCCTAGTATCGTCTCAGGAAGGAGAAGGCAGCGGCGGGCGTCTCGCGGCGTGGGGCTGCGGCAACCACCGCAATCTCAGCGGCGGCGACAACGGGGCGGTCCCGTGGAGCGGCGACGTGTTCAGTGGTCACTTAGGGGCCGACATGCGGCTCGGCTCCAATCTCCTGACGGGATTGTCCGTATCCCGCTCGAGGGGCTCGTTCGACTTCCGGATCGGCGGCTTCGGCGGTCCGGACGGCGGGGGCGCATACGAGCTGAGGTTGACCGGCGTCCACCCCTATCTTGCCTGGTCGGTGTCGCCCGACGTGAACGTGTGGGGAACGTTCGGCCACGGCTGGGGGGAGCTTCAGTTCACGAACGACCTCGCCGGAGGTGTCCATACGAGTCCTTCGACGCTGAACTCAGGCATGGTGGGCGTTAACGGCCGCCTGCTGGCACGCGGGGGAGCAAGTGTGAGAGTGAAGGGCGAGTGGGCGATCGCACGCATGGACGTCGCGGCAGCGGCTAGCGCGGCCTTCGATGCGGTGGCGGTGAACCTGCAACGCTTCCGCCTCACGACCGAGGTCAGCCAGGAGTACGTGTTCTCGTCCGGCCAATCGTTCGGTCCCTGGGGGGAACTGGGCCTGCGGCACGATGCGGGAGACGGAGAGACTGGAGCGGGCCTCGAAATGGGCGGCGGACTCCGCTATCGGCACCCCGGGGCGGGGTTCACGGCCGAGGGCCAGGCCCGGTGGCTGGCGATGCACGAAGGAACGATAGACGAATGGGGCTTCAGCGCATTGCTCCTCTTTGATCCCGGGGTGCCCGATCGCGGCCCGTCTGTCGGCCTCGCGCCAGCTTGGGGCAGCACCTTGAGCGGCGTGCAGCACTTGTGGGAGCGCGGCTCCACCGACCCGAGCCTATACGATGCGGTCGGCACGCGTGTGGATGCCCATTTCGGGTACGGCTTCGGAGTCCCTCGGAGCGGGGCGGCGCTCACTCCTTACGTGAGTGTGAGGCTCGGTGACGAGGCTCCACGGGGCTATCGAGTGGGAAGTCTCTTGTCGGCGGGCCGGTCCGCCAACGTGAGCCTGGAGCTCGAGCGTCGGAACCACCCCCTAGCTCCGGACACCTACGGCCTTGCGGCACACGGCACGATCCGGTTCTAGTGTCCTGAGTCGGAAGTCCGCGTACAAAAGCGGGCAAGAGTTTGGAGGATCTGATCAGCGGACTTGGTCCAGACGAAGGGTTTGGGATCGTGATTGGTGATGTCGACGTAGCGCAGGATCGTGTCCTCGAGCTCGCGCGTGCTACGGAAGACGCCGCGTCGGAGCTGTTTTTCGGTGAGAGCGCCGAACCAGCGCTCGACGAGGTTGAGCCAGGATGAGCTGGTGGGGGTGAAGTGGAGGTGGAAGCGAGGACGCTTGAGGAGCCAGCGCTTGATGATCTGGGTCTTGTGGGTCTGATAGTTGTCGACGATGAGGTGGATATCGAGGCCTTGGGGGACGGTCGCCTCGATAGTGTCGAGGAACCTGCGAAACTCAATGGAGCGGTGGCGCTTGTGACATTCGGCGATGACCTCTCCGGTCTTGGTGTCGAGCGCTGCGAAGAGGGAGGTGGTGCCATTGCGAACATAGTCGTGGGTACGGCGCTCGATCTGCCCAGGACGCATCGGCAACAGGGGCTGGGAGCGGTCGAGGGCCTGGATCTGGGCCTTTTCGTCGACGCACAGGACCAGAGCTCGGTCCGGGGGATGCAAATACAAGCCGACGATGTCACGCACTTTCTCGATGAAGAGGGGGTCGGAGGAGAGCTTGAAGGTTTCACTGCGATGGGGCTGGAGCGCGAAGGCCCGCCAGATGCGACTGATGGCGCTCTGACTCATCCCGGTACGCTGCGCCATGGAGCGGGTGCTCCAGTGCGTGGCGTCTTTGGGCGTTTCTTCCAAGGTGATCCGGATGACGCGCTCCACATCCTCATCCCCGATCGTGCGGGGAGCTCCAGGTCTGGGCTCGTCCAACAGCCCGTCCACGCCCCCGTCCACGCCCCCCCCCACGAAGCGCTTGCGCCATTTGCCCACGGTCTGTTTGGTGATCCCCACTTCGTCGGCAATCTGAGTATTTGCGGCTCCCTCGGCGGCCCGAAGGACGATGCGGGCCCGCATCGCCAGAGCCTGGGCTGTCTTGGGTCGCTTCACCCAACGCTCCAAGGTCTCTTGATCGGCGTCATCGAGAGTCAGGGGAGCCAACGGACGTCCACGCATGGCATCCTCCCGGAACAGGTTCGGGGCAAGTTACCATGCGCGAGCCACTAATGCAATGAACTTCTAACTCAGGACACTAGGTGTGCGTTTCATGAGCGTAAGTGTCCATCCTCAAAGGTTTAGCAGACACCGCGAGAGGGAGAGAGAAAGGAGGAGTCGATGAAGCCGAGGGCAGGTGCACCCAACTCACCGGGGTTTCGAAGGCAGATCACCGCGGTGGACGGCTGGAGCGGCGGCGCAGGGAGCTGGCCCGTGGCCGCGGACCCTTCTTCCACAGTTCGTGCTCGCTGCGACCAACATGGCCGCCGGGCCGCGTTGGGGCGCCACTCCAACAGGACAAGGAGCATTGCAGTGTCGTGTCAGCTCGGATCGGGAGCTGGAGCTTTCGGCGATCCACGTCGGGACCGGCTGGCCGCACGATCGCGCGGGTGCAGCCCTAACCGGCCCTCCTTTCTCTGGGCCGGATCGTCATGATGTCGAGCCGAGACCACGCGGCGATCCCCGCTGAATTGGACCAGGGTACGCTCGTCGAGCTCTTCTTCGAAGCGGTTGAGCGCTTCGGATCCCGGCCGGCCCTCCGTTTCAGGAACGAGAAGGGCTGGACAGACATTTCCTATGAGGCCGTTGCATCTAGGGTTCGGGAGGTAGGCGCCGCACTCCGCTCTCTGGGGATCGATCGCGGTGACCGCGCCGCGATCCTCTCGGACAATCGCCCCGAATGGGCTCTTGCGGACTACGGCTGCCTGTGCGCGGGGGTCATCGACGTACCCATCTACGCCACGCTCACTCCGACCCAGATTCGCTACATCCTGAACAACTCGGGGGTGCACCTGGTCTTTGTATCCGACACGGCTCAGTTGGAGAAGGTGGAGCAGGTAAGGGAGGAGTGTGAGTCTCTCGATTGGATCGTGGTCTTCGATCCTCCAGACGCCCTGCCCCCACGGACGATCGCGTGGGAAGAGTTCCTGAGGGATGCCCGGGTCGACCAGACCGCTCTCCCCTCCGAATTCAAGGAACAGGCCGGAAGAACTCGACCGGAGGAAGTGGCAACGATCCTTTATACCTCTGGAACCACGGGCGACCCCAAAGGGGTGATGCTGACGCACAACAACCTCCACTCGAACGTCCGCACCTGCTCCCAGATCCTACCGATCGACGACCGAGACTCGACGCTCTCATTCCTCCCGCTCTCGCACGTCTTCCAGAGGATGGTCGACTACCTCTTCTTCAGCGTGGGGTGCCCGATTGCATACGCACGCTCGATCCAACTCGTAACCGAGGACCTGAAGGAGATACAGCCAACCCTCGTCGTCTCCGTGCCCCGGCTCTACGAGAAGGTGTACGCCGCCGTAAGGGAGGCAGAGGGCTTGAAGCGAGTCGTTGTCGACTGGGCGGTCGCCGCCGGTGCACGATGGGCCGACGCGAAGCTGGCCGGGAGGGAGCCCGGCGCCTGGACTTGTCTGACCTATTCGCTCGCAGACCGCATCCTCTTCCGAAAGATCCGAGCGGCCGTCGGCGGACGGCTCCGGTATTTCATGAGCGGAGGGGCGCCCCTCTCGCCCGATATCAATCGTTTCTTCTTTTCCGCCGGGGTCGTGATCCTGGAGGGGTACGGGCTGACAGAGACGAGCCCGGTAACGAATGTGAACAGCCCCCGCAACTTTCCGGAGAACTACCGAATCGGGACGGTGGGCAAGCCGGTTCCGGGCACGGAGGAATGCATCGCGGAGGATGGCGAGATCCTCGTACGGGGACCGCAAGTGATGAAAGGATACTACTGCCTCCCGGAGCGCACAGCTGAGGCGATCAGCCCCGACGGTTGGTTCCACACGGGCGATATCGGCGAAATCGATCAGGACGGCTTCCTGCGCATCACGGACCGCAAGAAAGACATCATCGTGACTGCAGGGGGCAAGAACGTGGCACCCCAGCCTATCGAGAATGAGCTGAAGAAGAACCGCTATCTCGATCAGCCCGTCCTGATCGGAGACCGGCGAAAGTTCATCACGCTAGTCGTTGCACCGGACTTCGAGGCACTCGAATCGTGGGCGCGCGCCCACGGCCTTCCCGCTACGCGTCGCCGCGCACTTCTGGAAGATCCGCAGGTGCAGAAGCTGCTCGCCGATGAGGTCTTCAAAGAGCTCGGGCACCTGTCCAGATTCGAGAGGCCCAAGAAGCTCCTGCTCCTGGACCAAGATTTCACCGTGGAGGACGGATCCCTGACTCCCACGCAGAAAGTCAAACGTCGCGTGGTGGAAGAGCGATACAAGTCGATGGTCGACGCGTTGTACGAGGAAGAGAATCACGAGAAGACGGTGTTCACGGCCTGGTAGTCCCACAGCTCACCCAGAGGGCACCGTTGTCCTCGGCCACTAGGAAGACAGGGAGGGAGCCGCCGCAGCCGCTTGTGACCAAGGGGACGGGCTCCGAAAATGACTCTCCGTGATGTAGAAGGGACCGGAAGGACCGATCGCCTTCTCGCGCACAAGGTTGGTGGCGAATTGAAGGTGGGTCGGTGTCAGGGCTATAGAAGGCTCAAACGGACGAGGCCATCTCGGTGGCGGGTCTCTTGCACGGGATGTGGCTCGAGCGCAGCTTGTAGCGAATACGTTCGCTCTGCGGGAGAAGAGCGGTGACGACGGGTGCTGCGGGGAGCGGGCCACCCGGATTGAGGGACGCAGCCGAGGCTCATCATGTGGAAGAAAGCCGAGACGTCTGGCCGAGCGAGCGAACCCGCCGGCCAGCCTGCGCCTCCGAGTGTCGAAACGCCTAGCGTTCGATCCCCAACGCCCGAGTTGGCGATGATCGGCCGCAAGATCAGGATCAAGGGTGAGGTAAGGGGAGGCGAAGACCTTTTGATCGAGGGCCGTGTCGAGGGCTCGGTGGATCTGAGGTCGCATGCCGTGACGGTCGGTCCGGAGGGGGATGTCAAGGCCAGCATCGTGGGCCGCATCGTCACGGTCGAGGGTAAGGTGCAGGGCGATCTCACGGCCGAGGAACAGATCGTTCTGCTCAGCTCGGCGGACGTGGAGGGAGATCTTGTAGCGCCGCGCGTTGTGCTGGAGGACGGCGCGGGCTTCCGAGGCGGCGTGGACATGGGCGATGGTTCTCCGGTCGGCGGGTCCGGCAGCCTCGGGAAGGGGTCGGGCAGAGGCGTGTCCGCTCCCGATGCACAGGAAGCCGAGGAGGGCTCCGAGGCCCCCGCCGAGAAGGGAGCGGAGACCACGGTGAGCCAGACCAAGCTCATCGTGTAGTCATGGGGTGGGCACGAACTACGCCCCCTCCACCCTCGCGCAACCTCCTCTCGCTCCCCGACCGCGAGTCGAAGCGGAGAACGCACTCGCCGACGTGGCGGGTGGCCGCCCCTCCGCACGTGGACGCATCACCACCTCCTAGCAGTGAAGTTGACCATTGCCAAGGTGTTGTGTTCACCGCGTGAGACCGCCGGGTCAGCTCCGGCTTGCGGCCATGGCATACTCCGGTCACCCACGGTGAGGCCATGTGCCGGAGATCGCCCGCTCGTCATCCGATCGCCATCTGACGCCTGCTCCGTCGCACGCGTACCTGGGACCAGGGCAAGGAGGAGATGGCGGAGCCCGTCCGCTTCACACCCCCTCGACCGTCTCGGCGGTCGTCAGTAGGCTCATGTAGGCCTCCGACGAGCCCACGTCACTCGAGCCTTCGGGCTGCAGATTGGGTTTGGCAGGGAGCAGCTTCCGGGCCCGCGCTGGTCAGGAGTTGCACCATCGTGCTCGCGCCGATTCGGTGCACCGTTCACGACTTGGTCCACTCCCGCCCTCTCCATCTTGTCCGCGCTTCCCTCGTCCGTGGCCCGCGCGAGGATCCGCCGCGTGGTTCGGATTCGCGTAACGAAGACCACCTCCGAATATTTGGGACATGTCACCACGATCTTTGCGTACGCCGCCAGTACTATGCCGCCGTGTTCTATGAGAACACTGTGGGGATGCCCGCGCCTGGGTCGGCAAGCTCGCCCACTCAGCACATCTTTGTTCTCAATGCCTCCGCGTCGGCACCCTTGAGCTACGATCCCGTCACAGGCTGGATTCCCCCGGCACTCCGCAGACTTGTGTTCGGTAGTTCACCGGGACAGGCTAGAGTGGGTCTGATCACCCTTTTTTCTGCGAATCCAGGTCCCTTGCGAAGCCCTCTCCCACTCCTCGCGGTTGGCGCGGCGTTCCTGCGCGCAGACACGGCCGGCCCTAGCGAGGCCCGACCTTGGGGTGAGTACGGCCACCGAATCGCAGCCGAGGCCGCGGCCGCGCGCCTCCCTCCCGCGATGCCCGAGTTCTTTCGGGTGCAGCGCGAGCAGCTGGTTTACCTGAGCCCCGAGCCCGATCGCTGGCGCGAGGGTCACCTCCCTCAGATGCGTGAGGGCTTTCGGTACGATCACTACATCGATCTTGAACGGGTGCCCCCCGAGGTGAGGAGAGCGCGGGACCGGTGGTCCTTCAGTCAGGCGCTCCACTCGGCCGGCATTGACAGCCCCCACCAGCAGGTCGGGTTCCTTCCGTTCCGGATTCTTGAGCTCTACCAAAGGCTTGAGAGCGGCTTTGGCAGATGGCGCAGCGAATCTGATCCGGAGCGTCGCACATGGATCGAGAGGCGGATCATCAACGACGCGGGGATCTTGGGGCACTACGCGACGGACGCCTCAAACCCGCACCACGCGACGATCCACTTCAACGGCTGGGACGAAGCGAGCGAGCCAAACTCGGGAGGCTTCACTACCGACCGTGACTTCCATGCTCGGTTCGAGGCGAGGTTCATTTCCTCTCATCTTCAACCAGAAGATGTCGTCCGGGCGCTGCCCGATGAGCCCGAGGAGATCTCTGACGTGTACCGGGCCGTCTGGGACCTCATTGATGATTCCAACTCGCAGGTCCATCGGCTGTATGAGCTCGAACGGGACGTGGGGTTTGACCCGCAGTCACCTCCGCACGACGATGCGCTGCGGTTCGCTGTGGACCGGTTGTCCGTCGGAGCGCAGCTCCTTGGCCAACTCTGGTGGACCGCGTGGATCCGGAGCGGGCGCTCGCGGCCGGGACCGCCTCGTCCTGATTCGAACAGAGTTCGAGGTGCGATTCTCCTAGGCGTGGACGTGCTGAACGAGGCGACCGTGCGGCACGCTCATGCCGCGCTGTGGACGGGAGCGTACGGGAACGGAGTCACCGCCAACCTTCTCCCTCGCCCGCCGAGGTCGGAGAATACCCCCTCGGACCTAGAGCGAGGCTTCTCCTACGAAGCGCTCGGAGCCAGCTCGTGCACCCACTACGGCTCGGGAACCAGAACGATGCGGCCCTTCCGCATCGCCGGGCTCTTGGCGCTAGACGATGACGGCGCAATCGACCTCTCTCGGTCGGTGGCTCTCTCTCTGAACGGGTACTGGATCTCCATCAACCGCAGCTCCTGGTGGAGGGGGATCGTCCCCTCCGCACGGGAGAGTGGGGTCCCGGCTGCCACTCGCTCGGCCATCGAGGGAGTCGTCGCCGAGAGTGGCGAGCGCGTCGTCCTCGGAACGTTCACACTTCAGAGCGACCCTGACATGGGCCCGGGCGGGCCAACGGGCGGTGACCTCTACTGGGGGACCAGACCGGGGTACCGCAGCTCGTCCGCTCACGTTGACGCCGAGGCCGTAGGGCCCGGGCGGCTGACGGCCGGCCACGGGTTTCCACCGGATGTCTCGATCAGTTGGCAGCCCGGTAAGCGAGAAGAAGCAAAAAGAACCATACCCGGCGATGAGTCGTGCGTCACAAATTGGCTGGAGAACGCTCCATCAACGTCGAGAACGTGTAGGACGTGGTTGAGAACAGATCCCGGGAGGGCGGCGATGCTGCGTTTGGATCTCCGCGGAGAAGACACGGGTTCTGAGGTTTCGCCCCGGCTTGCAGGCCTCGGCCTACGCGTCCAACCTGACACGGGAGGTACCATGACAAAGGAGAAACTCGTTGCTCACCTCAACGAAGACTTGGCCGGCGAGCTAGGGGCGATCATCCAATACCTCACCTATGCAGCCAAGGCCTCAGGACCGTACCGACTGCAACTAGTCCAGTTCTTTGGGGCGGAAATCGAAGATGAGCGGATCCACGCAGACTACCTCGCCAACAAGATCGTAGCCTTGGGAGGAGAGCCGACGACGGTGCCCCGGCCCGTGCCTCCGGCATCGGGAAACAAGGAAATGCTTGAAGCCGTGTTGGCCGCGGAACTACAAGCCGTCGCGGACTACACGAGGCGGGCTCAGGAGGCCGAGGCCTTCGGCGACAAAGGTCTGGCCGTGCAGCTCGAAGACATGGTGCGTGACGAAACCAGCCACGCCGAGGAAACCGCACGGGTGCTGCACGATTGGATCGAGTGATGGGGGCCCACCGTTCCGGGCTATGAGCCCTAGCGGGCGTGGGTCTTCTGAGACCCCAGCGTCCCGCGAGAGCCCGGAAGCCAATGGCCGGACAATGCGCACGTCCGCAACCCGTCACGGACCGAGCCCATGTCGGGCCGCCGATGGCGCCGGCAAGAGGACGCTGGCCGTGCGACGCCCGGGACCCTCCCTTGGAGCTGCGGCCAGACTCTCAGACCGAGTCGGCCCAGAGTAGCCGGCCCAAAGCGCGCCGACGGCGGGTGCGCTGCGCATTTGGTTCGTGCTCAAGGAGCTACTGGGCTACCTGGGCCTCCGCGATTATGATGGCTCGCGAACGGAGCACGGCTCGATGGCCGCAGTCCCGGTCGAGCTCCGAGGATGACCCATACGTGGGGAGGCGTGATGAAGCGTAGAGCTGGCTCTGAGACTCTAGTCCTCGTCCTTCTTTTCGCCCTCACCGCGTGCGGCACCGAAGCGGGGGGCCCGTCCCAGGAATCGGGGGGCGGGGCGGGTGGAGATCCGGAGGTGTCGCCCCTGGTCGCCCGTGGTCTTGCCCTGGAGTTGGATACTCCCTACGAGCTGCCGCCAGGAGAGGCTCTCCACCACCATACGGCGGGCTTTGCGAACACGCTGTGCTCAGCCGTCTTCCTCACCGGGCTTGATCCTCGCGACGCCGCCGAGAACGTCGGCGGGTTCTCGGCTCCCTTCGAGCATCGACACCACGTCGTCGACACCATCGTCGACTTCGAACGACAGATGGTGAGTCTGACCCTGCCCGATGGCCTGACACGGACCGCCAAGAGGTACGGGAGCCAGGGGTGCGTGGCCCACGCGATCGGAGAGGATTCTGTTCGCTTCACTCCCTCCGTCGTGCAGAGCGGTCTCCCGCCGGCCCACGCCGCGCCGTGGCCAATGGGAGACGTTCTCGCGGACCGTTCCTTCCCGCCCGGCATCGACATGGCTGCGGTCGAGGAAGGGTTGGACGTGGGCTTCGGACCTCCGGAAGCTCGCACTCTGGCCCTCGTCGTGACCCGCAACGGCCGGATTCTTGGAGAGCGCTACGCAGAAGAGATCGATATCCATACGCCCTTAGAGAGCTGGTCCATGGCCAAGAGCCTGACCGGGGCACTCCTGGGTGTTCTCATCGAGCAAGGAGAATACGAGCTCTGGCAGCCGGCCCCGATTCCGGAGTGGCAGGGGGAGGGAGATCCTCGGCAGAGCATTCGCATCGGCGACATTATGAGGATGTCGAGCGGCCTTCGGATTCGGGCGCCCCAAGACCCCGACTTCGACCCGTCTATCGGGTATCCGGACCACCTGTACCTCTACACTGGAACGACAAATTCGTACGAGTGGGCTGCGACAAGGCCCCGGCAGTGGGAGCCCAATACCGTCGGTCGCTACCGAAACACGGACCCGGTTCTGGCGAATTACCTGATCCGACTCGCCGTGGAAGGACGCGGTGAGGCCTACCACTCCTTTCCCTGGAGGAATCTGTTCGATCGGATCGGGATTCGAGATGGGCACATTCAGACCGACATCTACGGGAATTTTCTTGGTCAGGGATACGCCTTCCTCTCGGCGCGGGACTGGGCCCGCCTAGGCAACCTGTACCTGCAGGATGGTGTGTGGGGCGGGGAGCGGATCCTCCCGGAGGGATATGTCGCCTACGCGACCGAGCCGGCCCCGGCCTGGGTCGCGGACGGCCGGCCCGTCTACGGGGGTGCGCACGTGTGGGTCAATCGGCATCTCTCACTGCCAGTTCCCGCCGGTTCCTACGCAATGTTGGGCGCGGGAGGCCAGAGCGCAACCATGATCCCATCACACGGGCTCGTGGTAGTGCGGATCGGCAAGTACACCGGGGCGCAGGCGGGAGCACGGGCCCTGGAGGCGGGGCTGGAGCTTCTCACCGACGCCGTCCCCTCCCTCTAGCGGGAGCGCGAAAGAGCGGCCCGCGACGCGAGTTGGACGTGTCCCGGAGGCCGCTAGAGGAGACCGGCGTCTCGGGTGAGCCCCCCCAAGGCCCCTGGCAGCTCGTCCAAGCGAGTCAGTGGCACCGCCACGAGTAGCCCGAGCCAAGATCGGGGTGAGGCAAAGGAAGGGCTCAAGCTGCAGTAGATGGAACCTGCAGCCGCCGGGCGGCGGGCTGGTCGACCACCGAGGACGAGTCTCTAACGCCCCGGACATGGCGCTTTGGCCGCCATCTGGACACCCGAAGACACGGACTCCAGACCCTCCAGGAAGTGTACCCCCAGTCATGATGCATCATAGAGCTGTGCAGTGCCCCGCCAGGGACTCGAACCCCGAACCTACTGATCAAGAGTCTGTTTCAGGCTCTGAGACCCGAAAATCCAAGGAATTGCGTGCACAATGTTGGACGCAATACAACTGACTGGAGGCTTCGACGTTGTGGGAGTTCGCTCCCGATGACGGAACGCTCACGCCGGGGCCGACGAGCCCGCCCGCCACACTCATCCTTCACCCGGAAGTAGGTGAGAGCATCGAAGTTTCAGACAGGAGACGTTCAACAGGGACTGGCAGAGGCCTCCGCGCCGGGGGTAGGCGAGCACCTAGCGTCTGTCCCCGCAAACCGCGAAGAAGCGGCACGCGCCGTGGCCGGTGCCGCTCCCGAGCGCCGCACGTTGGAGGAGCGGGCCGAGGAGTCGGGGAACGCACAGGTGGATGTGCGGGAGGAGGCCTGGTATGCGGCCGAGGCCCGGAAGGAGGCGCAGGATGGGTGAACTTCGTGAGGCTGTCGAGGAGATGTGCGAGGACGCTGTGCTCCAGTGTCCTATCGACAATCGACCAACCGAGGTGTATGTGACGGCGAAGGGCGCACTCCTGAAGAGGAGAATGACGGATGCCTGCCGGACGATTCCTCGCGAAGAGCGTCGCCCAAGATTGGGAGCTCGACTCGGTCTCGCTCGAGGCCCACTACCTCCTCACGCGATGTGTCCCTCACCTCGACTGCGAGGGACGTCTCCCGGGCCCAACCGCGGTGCCCGCCCCCGCCGTAACTAGGATGATCCCCAGCCACCCGATTGCAGTCAATCCTTGGCCTACTAGAGCGAAAGCGAGAAGGGCGGCTATGAGTGGTTCTACTCCGGCGAGGATAGCCGCCTCTCCTGCCTCGAGCCGCTTCAAGGCGACGAAGAACAGTAGCTGCGCGATCGGTATCGTTGCCGTCGCGTAGACCGCCAGGAGAAGCCACACGTTACGCCCGGTCGGAATGATGAGCCCATGTCCGCTAACCCCGAGAGCGAGACCCACGAGCAGCGTGCCACCGACTGTGCTGTACACGAGCGCATCCATGGAGCCGAAGCGCTTCACCGCGTATCGACCAAAAACCACATAGCTGCAGAACGCCAGGCTGGCGAGGAGGCCCCAGAAGGCACCGACAGGATCTATTCTCACGTTCGCTTCCTTCGCTCCCAGCGCCGTCAGCCAGATACCGGTGACGACGAGGAGCGCGAGCGTCAGTCGCTTGGCCGTGATCCGTTCGCCCACCAGGGGGTGTGCAGCAACCACTACGAGGGCGGGGTACAGGTAGAGCAGGGCCGCCGCCGTGGCTACGCCGGTGGCTTCGATCGCGAGCTGATACGCGACATGGAACACACCAATGATCAGCCCGCCACCACCGCCCAGAATGACGAGTCTGGCGGGGCTCCCCCGGAGAAGGTCGCGACGCACCACGAGGCAGACCGTCAGAAGGACGAGGCTCGCAATGCCGATTTTGTAGAAGGCCACACTCGAAGGCGGAACATCGAGACCAAAGAGCATCACGCTGAGTGTGCCCGAAGCCCCCCAGAGGCACGCGGCCGTGAGTACCGCGAGACGGCTGGCCCCCTCGAATCGCTTCCCGGACCATCTCAGGCTGGCCATCTCACCGCTCAGAGAGAAGTCGCCTGGGACAAGAGGTCAAGGTCCGGGACATGGCGGATAGCGGTCGCAGGGCGGTCAAAGAGGAAGACTTCCTGCGCATCGATGTCTCGCACCGGGACGCTTGTCGCCAGATCTCGTTCACCTGGGCGCCCACCCCGTGCATATGCTGTCATCCTCCACGTCAACGTGGAGCAGCCCCCCTCAAGACCGTGAGCGGACCGTTCCTCACCGGTTGCTTTGCCACTCCTCCTGGTGCCGCTAGAGGGGGGGCGCCACAACGACTCCAATCCCATGTTCCCGAGCGAGGGCGTTGAGAGCCGGGAGCCCTGAGGCCAGCGCGTTCCTCACCGTCCCAAGTTGCTCGGACAACTGCGACTCCAAGTCCGCAAGTCGCTCGTACGCGGCGGCGGTCGGTCTCGTGTCCGAACCAGTGACGGTGCTGTACAGGAATCCAAACTCACCGCCAAGCCGCGGTTCGGCCACGAAAATGAATCTCCTGGCAGGGATCTGAGTCAGCATTTCCTCGACGGCCGTGATCGCCTCGTCCAGCGTCCGGGCTGCCGCGGCGATGGGATGGTCCGGATCGTCCGTGGCTGCTCGCTGGACAAGGTCTTCCAGCTGGTCCCGCACGTCGCGGATGGCGCGAACAGCGCTGTGAGTCTCGGTCACGCGGTTACGAATGCGGATCGCAAGATCGAACTGCTCCTGAAGCTCGGCCTGTGTAGTCTCGATGCGTGGATCCTTCAGGTATTCGAAGGACCGGGTCGCAGACCATGATCCGACTCGGAGCCGGATCCGGTAGGTTCCAGGAACCGCCTTGGGCCCCGGAGTGGACCTGAGTGAGTAGCCACCGGCACCGCCTGAGCCCTCATAGCGAGTGTCCCAGATGAACCGGTTGAGCCCGGCCTCCACGGGCACTTCTTCGGAAGCGCTCGAGAAGGTCCGAACCACCTCCCCGGCCGCGTCGAGAAACTCGAGCGTCACCTCGTCTTGAGGCACCTGGCCGAGTTGATAGTAGACGATCACGCCGTTTGGGGGGTTCGTGCCGACCCGGGGCTGCTGGCCACTGCCCCCGTCGAGCCGGTACGCATCCCTCGACTCGTAGAGGTGCGTGGAGGCCCGGGCCACATCATCGGTGAGCCCGTGCAGGGGTGTGAGATCATCGAGAATCCAGAAGGAGCGCCCCTGAGTAGCGATGGCTAGGTCCTTCCGGTGCACGGCGATATCCATGACCGGCGTGACTGGGAGGTTGAGTTGGAACGATCGCCAATTCTCTCCATCGTCGAAGGAGACGTACAAGCCGAACTCCCCTCCAGCGTAGAGGAGACCGCTCCGGTCTGGATCCTCACGAACGACTCGGACGAAGTGATCGGGGGGGATCCCGTTGGATCCGTCGGTGAGTAGCTCCCACGTGTCCCCGTAGTCGTTCGTGCGAAAGATGTAGGGCGCGAAGTCGTCCAATCGGTACCGATGCACGGCAACGATAGCGCGGCCGGGTTCACGTGCCGACAGCTCGATGGTTGACACCGTGCCCAACAAAGGGAGGTCAGGCGGCGTCACGTCTTCCCACTGCTGTCCACCGTCCCGTGAGATGTGGACCAGGCCGTCGTCGCTACCAGCCCACAGAAGCCCCGGCGTGATTGGCGATTCCTCAAGAGCGAGGATGGCCCCGTACACCTCGACTCCGGTATAGTCTCCTCCGATTGGACCGCCGACCACTCCTTGCTTTTCCACATCGTCCCGTGTGAGATCCGGGCTAATCACCTCCCAACTGTGCCCGTCGTCCCTCGATCTGTGCACGAAGTTGGAAGCGTGATACAGGACTCCGGGATCGTGCGGAGAAAAGCGGATGGGAGCGAGCACGGCGAACCGGTATTTGTAGTTCCTCGACTTCTGCCCCTCTCCGAATTGCGGATAGGCCTGTACGTTTCGAGCCTGGCCAGTAGAATGGTCGTACCTCTCGATGATCCCCTCATAGTTCCCCGAAAACACAATGTTTGGATTCCGGGGATCGGCCGTGACCTCACCCTGCTCGCCGCCACCCACCGCATGCCAGTCTCTTTCGGTGATGCCGAAGGACGTAGTCCGACTCGCGATCGATATCGTGCTGTTGTCCTGCTGGGCGCCGTACAGCCGGTAGAGGAACCGATTGTCCGTGCTGACGGTGAAGACCTCTGACGTCGGCTGATTCATGATCGTCGACCACGAGCGGCCCCCGTTATAGGTGACGGCGGCCCCACCGTCGTTGCCATTGACCATGTTCTCAGGGTTGTCCGGATTGATCCACAGGGCGTGGTGGTCGCCGTGAGGAGCCGGGATCGATTCGAACGTCTCCCCGCCGTCCACCGATTTGAAGAACCCGTCCCCCTGGGCCATCGAATAGACCGTGTGCTCGTCCACGGGATCGGCGACCAGGTGGGTGTAGTAGAACGCGCGTACAGTGAGCACGGGGTCGTCGTTGATGAGGCGGAAGCTCTGCGCGCCGTCGTCGGAGCGGTAAAGGCCTCCCTCGTCCGCTTCGACCAGAGCCCACACCCGGTCCGGGTTGGCCGGGGAAGCCACGACGCCAATGCGACCCTTGATACCCGTTGGAAGGCCTTCGGTCAGTTCTGCCCAGCTGTTGCCGCCATCCACGCTCTTGTAGAGACCGCTGTCCTCGCCGCCACTTACTACCGTCCACGGTTGGCGCACCGCCTCCCAGATGGCGGCGTATAGGATGCGTGGGTTGGAGGGATCCATCGCCAGATCAGCCGCGCCGGCGCCGTCACTAACGTAGAGCACGTGCTCCCACGTCGCCCCCCCGTCCTGCGATCGGAACACTCCCCTTTCCGGGTTCGGGCCAAAGGCATGACCGAGCACGGCGACGTAGACAATATCGGGATCGGTAGGGTGGACCCGAACCTGCGAGATGTGACCGGCCGCGTCCAGGCCGATATGCCGCCAGGTCCGCCCGCCATCCATCGACTTGTACATGCCGTCGCCGGGGGAGACGTTGTGACGAATGCAGGCGGAGCCCATCCCCACGTAGAGCACGTTCCTGTCCGACGGGGCCACCGCGATCGCTCCGACCGATGCACTGGCGAATTGACCGTCGGAGATGTTGACCCAGCGCTCGCCGCCGTCGTCACTTCGCCACACCCCACCACCGGTAGAGCCCATGTAGTATGTGTGTGGCAGGTGGCGAACCCCGGCTACTGCGGTGACGCGTCCCCCGCGGTAGGGACCGACAAGCCGGAACTCCAGCGCCCGGTACAAAGACGGATCAAACCGCGGTTCCGACGAACCACCCCTCTGCGCCGTGAGGGACGGAGCGGCAACCGCCGCCAGCGAAAGGAGAAGGAGAAGACTTCGCGTTGGCTGCAGAGTGTACATCGTGAATCTCCGTTTTTTCCGAGCTCGGTGGTCCATGGCGGAAGGGGCTTCGAGGCTCCTGCTGCGCCCGCTGCTCCCTGAGGTCGCCCGCCCTCTTAGAGTCTCTGACGGGGCTATGGCTGTATCCCCGCGGACCTCAGGCCGCCGTTGTTCAGGATCGGTACCAAGAGATCCTCCAACGTGGGCGTGCCCAGCACCTGGAGCTCGTAGCAAACACGCGTATAGGGGACGGGAATCTCAATGAGCTTGGAGAGATCGATGGGGGTTCCGATCGCAAGCGCCTCGACTCCGTTCTCTGCAGCCCGTCGCACTGTCTCTTCCAGGTCGCGGACCTGCTTCTCGCCATATCCCATGGCCGGGAGCAGCGGCCCGACGCCAGGGTATCGTTCGAAGGTGTCGGCGATTCCCCCAACGGCGCACGGTCGGGGATCGACGATCGATGCGGCCCCAGCCCGCCGGGCGGCGATGGTCGCCGCCCCGTAGGCCATCTCTCCGTGCGTCAGTGTGGGCCCGTCCTCCACCACCAGCACGTGTCTGTTCAGGAGGATCTCGGGATCGTCCACCAAGAGGGGGGACGCCGCTTCGAGGACTACCGCACTGGGATTCAAGTGGCGCACGTTCTGCCGTACCTCGTACACCGCATCGGGATGCGCAGTGTCCACCTTGTTGATCAGGACCACGTCGGCGAGCCGGACATTAGTCTCACCGGGATAGTAGCCGAGCTCGTGCCCCGGCCGATGAGGATCGACGATCGTTAAGTACAGGTCGGGCTCGATAAACGATGTGTCATTGTTTCCACCCTCCCACACCACTACGTCCGCCTCGGCCTCGGCCTCCCTGAGAATCGATTCGTAGTCTACGCCGGCATAAACCACCGATCCCTGGGCCAGGTGCGGCTCGTACTCCTCGCGCTCCTCGATCGTGACCTGGTGATGCACCAGATCTTCGTAGCTCGCGAAGCGCTGCACTCTTTGTGCGGCCAGATCGCCGTATGGCATGGGATGGCGGATCACGGCCACTTGGCGGCCCGCATTTCGTAGCACACCAACGACTGCCCGACTCGTCTGGCTCTTGCCCGCCCCAGTTCGGGACGCGCAGATGGCCACGGTCGGTCGCTTGGAACTCAGCATCGTGCGGCGAGCCCCAAGGAGCTCGAAGTCGGCCCCGGCCACGTTGATCCGACTTGCCAGCTGCATGACGTAATGGAAAGAGACGTCAGAGTAGGCCATGACACACCGGTCAACGCTCAGTTCGTCCACGACCTCCTCGAGCCGCCCCTCTTCGTAGATGGGGATTCCATCAGGATAGAGGTCACCGGAGAGTTCGCGCGGGTAACGGCGATCGGCGATGTGCGGGATCTGCTGTGCAGTGAAAGCGACAACCTCAACCGAGGGTTCGTCACGGTAGACGAGGTTGAAGTTGTGAAAATCACGCCCAGCGGCGCCGAGGATCAAGATGCGAACGCGCTCCATTCAGGCTCCCCTCGGCGGGAGGGGCAGGATTGTGGAGGTTAAGGTCTCACGCTGGTAGGTCATGGCCCATCGCAGGCTGCGCCCCCAAGGTGCGTTCGACGTCTCACCGACTCTCCAGGAGATGAGCCTCGGTGCGGATGCTGCTTCCGTGAAACAGCGGGTCGCTCGTGGCTTGCTTCCTGGATGCCGGTAAGAGGACTGGTGAACCAATAGCTATAGTTCACTTGACAAATCGTTCAACATGTGATCATAACTTATGGTGTTCATGCCCCTCGACAAGGGTTCGCTGTCGAGAACGCAAGAGGGTCGTGATGAGCAGCCCATCCATCTCCCGCAGAGAACTGACTAAAGTGCCGTCCAGCTTGCATGATTATGGGAGTCTGCCCACATACACCGGGGTCTTATCCGCGCTGCCCTCATCACGCTTCGAGCCTCCCGTGAGGCCGGGGCGCTGTCGCGCGCCGTGCGCATGCGGGGCGCTGTGTAGTGAAACGATCGCCTTCCCTGGGAGGGGAGCATCATGACGCCCAAGTACCGGTTTCAATGGTATCAGCAGATTCACGAGAACAGGGCGAAGATTCACGAAGATGCCAGGGAGGCTGCGCGCGAACTGGGTCTTGAGAAGTGGCGCGACCGCGTCGGGCTCTACGCAGGGAGCTCCTCATGCCCCGGGCCACTACCTGGCTACGTGCTCGACGCCATTGTCGCAGCAAACACCGGCCCTCTCCTTCCGATGCGTGCCGTCGAGGATGAATTGCGAGGGGTCGTGAAGGATCTCTTTGGAGACGAATACGACGGGGCGGTTACGAACACCTGCGAGGCCGCGCTCCGGGTTAGCTTCGAAACGCTCTTCGCACCCCCGACCATGCGCAAGGGAGAGACGTATCGAGGGCGCTTCATTGCGCCCTACGGCGAGGACTACGAGTTCATGGCGGCCTACGGGAGGCCCTTCCCTCCCAGGTACAAGAACCTCATTGCTGATCGTGCCGTGACCGCTGGAGAGCTGGCGGTGGAGGGGAAGAGCCTCCCGAACCTTGATGCTGTCTTCGTGCGGCTTGCCGGGGCGCGCTACGAGGGCCACGGCATTCGCTTCAATCCCGTACCTCTGTTGACCGCCACGGACGCCGCTGAGACGCGCAGAGCCCTCTCCGTCGCGGCGGAACGACACGCGAGCCAGCTGGTCGGCTTCGAGAGCATCGGCTACGACACGCCGGGGTACGGCTACGGTGAACAGGACGACAACGGCGTCCCCCTCCTAAAGAAGTACATCGGTGAGCTCGCGCGCGAGTTCGACGTGCCGTACATCGTGGACGCCGCAAGCTGCTGTCCCGTGATCGGGCTGTCGCCGGCGGACATCGGGGCCGACGTGATGCTCTGGAGTATGGACAAGGCCTGCCGCGCTCCCATCAGTGGGCTCCTCGTGGGCAGGGAAGAATGCATGGTTCCGATTCGGAAGGGGCTGGGGCTGGGCGGGACCGTTCGCGGTGGCGTGACCTCGCACGGGAAGGCGGTGTTCTCGCTGGTCGACCCGGGTCGGGATGCGGTCGTCGGCCTAACGGCTGTGCTGAAGGTCCTTCGAGACGAGCCGGAACGGGTCACAGGGCCCATCGACGCCATGCACAGCATCGTGGTGGAGGAGTTCTCCTGCCTGCAACCCGAGCGTTTCCGGGAAGACTTGATTATCACGAAGTCGTATACGATGGGCGGGATCGAGGTCAACTACGAGCAGACGTGGAAGGACGGCGACTTCGGCGTGCCGATCTTCGCCTTGGAGGACCTCTTTGCTGATAGTAATCCCATCGGTTCCGCGATGGACGAAATGGGCATCCACCCAGCCACGATCTACAGTGGCAACATGTTCCTCGGGCCGGGGATGGGGACTCTGGCCGATAACGGTGAGCTCATCGAGGAGCCTACCCGGCTCGCCGTCCGCGCACTCGTGCGCGCAACCAACATCGTTTGTAAACATGCGGGGCTGGTAAGCTGAATGGGCGGCAATACGCCGCACAACGACAGTCCCGAGCTGGTGCGCGAGCTTGGCCTTCTCGACTCTACGTTCCTCGTCATTGGAATCACCGTCGGGTCGGGCATCTTCCTCACCACCGGCGTCATGGCCGAATCCCTGCCACACCCCGGCTTGTTACTCACTGTCTGGGCCGTAGGTGGCCTGCTGACCGTGGCGGGAGCGCTGACCTACGCCGAGCTCGGAGCGGCGATGCCGGAGGCCGGTGGCCAGTACGTCTATCTCCGGGAGGCTTACGGGCCCCTGTCGGCATTCTTGTTCGGCTGGGTCATCTTTCTCGTATATCAACCGGGTGCAGTCGCCGCCGTCGCGACGGGCTTCGCCGTGTACCTGGGCTATTTTCTTCCCGCGCTCGCGATCGACAATACGCTCGTGTCTACCATGGTGGGGGGGAGGAGCCTCTCCCTATCCGCCGGACAATTTGTAGCGGTCGCCACGATCATCTTCCTCACCATGATGAACGTGCGCGGCCTCCGCATCGGAGCGCTCATTCAGAACGTCTCGACGGTTCTAAAGGTGGCGGCGATCGCGGTCTTCGTCGTCCTGGGTCTTTGGGCCGGTCTCGGCTCGGGCCAGGAACTACCGACAGTGATCCGCGGTGGGGAAGGTCCCTCGCTCCTAAGTGGCTTCGGGGTCGCCCTGATCGCGGTGCTCTGGTCGTACGACGGCTTCAGCAATCTCAACTTCTCTGCCAGCGAGATCAAAGAGCCGGGCCGGACTCTGCCACGAGCGCTCATTCTCGGGACAGTTGTCATAACCGCCATATACCTCCTCGTGAACGTGGTGTACGTCCTGGCGTTGCCTATCGTGGAGATGCAAGGGGTGCTTGGCGTGGCGGAGGCGGCGGCCTCAGCTCTCCTGGGGCCCTGGGCTGCTGCTTTCATTGCTGGGGCGATCGCGATCTCGACGTTCGGGTCAACGAACGGGTCGATACTGGCGGGCGCGCGCGTCTACTATGCGATGGCGAAAGACCGACTCTTCTTTCGATCGGTGGCCAGTGTGCATCCCCGCTACCGCACACCTCACGTCTCTCTCTGGCTTCAGTGCTTCTGGGCGTGTGTGCTAGCTTTGTCAGGGACCTTCGAGCAGCTCTTCACCTACGCTACGTTCGCGGTGATCCTGCTCTATGGAGCTGCGGCGGCCAGCGTCTTCACCCTCCGGCGTACCCATCCTGACCTCGCGCGCCCCTACAAGGTGTGGGGATACCCGGCCGTCCCCGCTCTCTTCTTGGCGTCCGTCGTGGCGCTCGTGATCAACAGCCTGATTCAGAGGCCCTGGGAGTCGTTCTCCGGGCTCGGTGTCCTGGCCCTCGGTATTCCCGTGTACTTCTACTGGAGACGTGCCGGCCAGAGAGACGCTTCCAGCGCTCATTGACCGTGGCACGACCATTCTTGTTTGGCGGCCGACGTCCGACGGCTCCTCCACACCGTTTCTTGGGCCGCGTCTCCGTCGGAGGGCCCGGCGGGAAGAGCCCGTGAAGGCGGTCGGAGAGGCCGTGACCGCATTCTGCGGCTCCGAGAACGGAAACGCGTGACGAGAGATGCACCGATGAAACTCGATGCCGAAGAGCTCCGCTCACTCTACCGGGCCTTCATCACCAAGCTCGGGGGCTCCCGGGAGGAAGCGGACTGCTTCGCGCACATGTTCGTGATTGCGGATCTACGAGGCATGGACTGGCAGGGCCTCAAGTCGCTCCACAAACATGTCATCTTCCCTGTTCGCGAGGGCATCATACGACTTGGCGGGGCGACTGAGTTGATCAGGGAGAGCCCTAGCTCGGCTGTGCTCGACGCTCATGGCGGACTCGGCCAGGTCGTCTGTAAGGCGGCAATGCAATTGGCCATCGAGAAGGCGGAAGCTGGAGGAACGGCCTGTATCGCCATCAGGAATTGTGGCGACACGGGCTTGCTCGCCGGTTATACGATGATGGCCGTGGAGCATGGATGCATCGGTGTCATGTTCAACAACACGAATCCGTATGTGGCACCCTGGGGTGGGAATGAGCCGATCCTCGGGATCGATCCCTTTTCCGCCGCGATCCCCGCCGGGGAAGAGAGGCCCGTGCTGCTGGACATGTCGATCACGAAGGCCCAGCCATATCACGATACACCGGTCGGTTGGGTACCACCGTTTCCTAGCCCGCCTCTACAGTTCTTCGAGACGGTCCGGGAATACGCCCTGAGCGCCGTGGTTGAACTGGCTTCTGGGGCTCTGCCTGGAATGCCCATCGGCAGAGATAAGATCAAACGCGGCGAGTCCGGAGCGATATGCGCGGCCATTCACATTCCTCACTTCACGAACGTGGAGGAGTTCCGGCAGAGAGTCGACTCGTATATCCGGCAGGTGAAGTCCACCGGTCTGTCAGATGAATCAACCGAGATCCTGATGCCCGGGGAGCGCGGGTTCAGGGAACAGGATCACCGGCTGCGGGACGGCATACCTGTGTCGGAAGAGGTATGGGAGGCAGTGATCGACATCGCCACCGACCTGGGAGTCGACTGGCGCGGAGCCCTTGCGCGGGCGGGCTAGACATCGGTAACGGGGCCTTGCCCGGAGATGCGCGGGCCGAAAGCCGGCATTGACGGCGCCTCGTCACGGAAGGGAAGGCGTTATGGGTTGGGAGCGGTGGAGGTCGAAGGAAGCTAGAGGCGGGCCTCTCGTTGATCCCGAGGACTTCCCGGCAAGCGGGAGGTCAACTTACTTGAATGCGGCCTCCGCTGCCCTCATGTACCGAGGCGCCGAGCGATCCGCCGTCGAGTGGCAGCGGGAGCTTGCGGAGAACGGAACGATCAACTTCGACGAGACCGCCGAGGAAGCGGTCTTCGAAGATCTGCATCGGGCTGCGGCGCGTCTCTTCAACGCGTTGCCCGACGACCTTGCCGTCGCCACGAGCGTGACCGAGCTCCTCTGCTCCCTCGCTTGGGCCGTGGCTCCCGGTCCCCGGACCAACGTGGTAAGCACCGAGGTCGTACACCCGAGCACCCACTACCCCTGGCGTCGAGTTTCGACATCCACCGGTTGCGAGATCCGGCTTGCCCCGGCCACCGATGGGTATGCGGACCCCGACGCTCTACTCGGCTCGATCGACGACCGCACGGCCGTCGTCTCAATTTCCCACGCCGAGTTCCGGACGGGCCAGCTTTACGACCTGGCCAACCTGGCCGACGTTGCTCACGCCCACGGCGCGCTCTTAGTGGTGGACGCGACCCAATCGGCCGGAGCTGTCCCCATCGACGTCTCGGCCTCCGGCGTCGATGCCTTGGTCTCTGCCGGCTACAAGTGGCTCTGCGGCCCCTTCGGAGCAGCGGTGATGTACCTCGCTCCGCGCCTCCAAGGGGAGCTGGACCCCGGACTGATTGGCTGGCGGAGCCACGAAGAGATGTGGGACCTCAGAGCGGATCGGCTGGAGCTCCCGAGGAGCGCCCGACGATTCGAGTTCAGCACGATGGGGTACGGATGCGCCATCGGGCTCACGACGTCAATCGAATACCTGGTCGGGGTAGGGATCGACCGGATCAACACGCACAACCTCCGCCTGGCTGATCTGCTCGTTGGCGTGCTCGGGGAGCAGGGCGCGGAGATCGTCTCTCCACTGATCGAGGGACAACGGACAAGCACTGTGGCCGCCAAGTTCCCGGGCCGAGACTCTGCCGAGATCGCCGGCCGTCTGAACGCCGCTGGGGTCGTCGTCTCCAGCCGAGGGGATACCATCCGCATCTCCCCTCACCTTTACAACGCACCGGAGGACATTGAGCGCGTACGCGACGAGCTCGATCGGTGCCTCCGCTGAGAGGGTGCCCAAGCCGTCGAGGGACGTAGGAGATCCAGCAGACTCGCCGGCACAGGGAAGGAGAACACCATTGGAAATCCTGGTTGATTCGAACGACTTTCCCGCAAGCCGAAGGTCCACGTATTTGAACTCCGCATCGGTAGCACTGATGTATCGCGGTGGCGCGGAGGCCGCCATCGAGTGGCAGGACGACCTGGCGAACAACGGCACGATCAACTTCAACGAGGTTGCCGAAGACCAGGTCTTCCAGGATCTGCACCGCGCCGCAGCACGCCTGTTCGAGGCCGAGCCCGCCGACATGGCGGTAGCCGCGAGCGCCACGGAGTTTTTGTGCTCCTTGGCCTGGGCCATCATGCCCGGGCCCGAGACAAACGTCGTGAGCACGGACGTCGTGTTCCCGACCACCCTCTATCCCTGGGCTCGGGTCTCGAGGTACACAGGCTGCGAGATTCGACTCGCTCGGGGACGCAACGGGTATGTGAACCCTGACGAGGTGGTTCGCCTCATTGACGATTCAACCGCGGTCGTGTGCATCTCGCACGTTGAGTACGGCACCGGTCAGATGTACGACCTGACCGAGCTGGCCGAAGTGGCTCATGATCACGGCGCGCTCTTGGTCGTGGACGTGACTCAGTCCGCCGGGGGGGTCCCGATCGATGTCTCAGCCTCCGGCGTCGACGCGATGGTCTCCGCCGGCTACAAGTGGCTCTGCGGCCCTTTCGGAGCAGCGGTGATGTATCTCGCCCCACACCTCCATGAAGCGCTCAATCCCGGATTGATCGGCTGGCGGAGCCACAAGGAGATGTGGGACTTGAGGGCGGACAGGCTTGAGCTCCCGAGCACGGCCCGGCGCTTCGAGTTCAGCACCATGGGGTACGGATGCGCCGTCGGGCTCACGAAGTCGATCGAGTACTTGGTCGGGGTAGGCGTGAAGCGGATCTTCGACTACAACCTCCACCTGGCGGATCTGCTCATCGAGGGGCTGCAAGGACGAGGGGCGGAGATCGTCTCCCCGCTGGAGGATTCGGAGCGAACAGCGATCGTCTCCGTGAAGTTCCCGGAGACGGACTCTTCCGAGGTCGTGGCAAATCTAGGTCGCGCCAATGTGGTCGTTTCACTAAGGGGCGACTTCGTTCGCTTCTCACCCCATCTATACAACCGACCCGAGGACATCGCGCACGCTTTGGAAGAGCTCGATCGGTCCATCGCTTGAAGTTGTCAGCGTTTGCAACCAAATCTTTCTTGAAAGATATGACAGTTCGTTCGGGGGGAACCGACTTGCTGCCACGGTTGGGCGAGCTTCACTCCGGGTCGTCCATTGAGGAGCGCCCTTCCGACCGCTCCGACGAGCTAGGGCAGTGGTTCATGCCTCGGCTGCGAGCCATCGACTCCCCTCACGTCGAGGAGGGTCCGCGGCAGGAGCCTCATGATCGGTGTTGTGAAGGAGGTCCTCGCGTACGGCTCGACCCTTCTGCGAGGCCCTTCAGGATCGCGGAATCCTGGCGGACGAGACACATCAGCAAGTGATTCGGTTTGCGCCACCTCTCGTGACCGAACAGTCGGTGCTTAAAGACGCGCTCGTCGATATCGCCGAAGTGCTTGGCGGCTAAGTGCTACTCCCTCGCGAGGCGGCCCCACTGGGAACGCAAGTCCCGACGAGGGTGGCCAGGGGTCGGAGCTTCCTGAAGCTTGAGGACTTCACTCAGGGAAAGGTCAGGGAGTTGCTGGGCCTCGCGGCCGAGCCCCCGGCCAAGTTCCTGCACTGCCTCCCTGCCTTCCACGACCGTCGGACGGCCGTAGGCGAGGATATCTTCCAGAAGTTCGGCCTGGACGGCATGGAGGTCACCGACGAGGTCTTCGAGGGGGAGCAGTCCATCGTCTTCGACCAGGCGGAGAACCGCATGCACACCATCAAGGCCGTGATGGTGGCCACCCTGGCCGGCTAGCCAACCGCGCCATGCGCATCGTCGTCGCCCTCGGCGGAAACGCGCTCCTGAGGCGGGGTGAGCCGCCCACGGCGGCGGTGCAACGCAAGAACGTGCGTATCGCAGCCGCCGCGCTCGCGCCCGTCGCCAGCGAGCACGAGCTGGTCATCACACACGGGAACGGACCTCAGGTGGGCCTTCTGGCGCTCCAGGCCGCGGCCTACGAGGACGTGCACCCGCCGCCCCCCCTCGACGTGTTGGGCGCCGAGAGCGAAGGGATGATCGGCTACATGATCGAGCAGGAGCTCGGAAACCTGCTGCCCTTCGAGCGACCCTTCGCGACCATCCTCACCATGGTCGAGGTCGATCCTGCCGACCCGGCTTTCGAGAATCCCACCAAGCCCATCGGCCCGGTATACGACGAGGAGGAAGCCCGTGCGTTGGCGTCGGAGCGCGGCTGGACCGTGGCTCCGGAGGGCGACGGTTGGCAGCGGGTTGTGCCGTCGCCGTTGCCCTGCCGGGTGTTCGAGATCCGCCCGGTGCGTTGGCTCCTAGAGCACAACACGATCGTCATCTGCTCGGGGGGCGGGGGCATTCCCACAATGTACCGCGACGACGGCAAGCTTCACGGGGTAGAGGCGGTCATCGACAAGGATCGCGCGAGCGCGCTCCTGGCCGAGGAGGTGGAGGCGGACTGCCTGCTCCTGGCCACAGACGCGGACGCGGTCTACCTCGGCTGGGGTACGCCCGAGCAGAGGCCGATCCGGTCGATCACGCCGGAAGAGCTGAGAAAGCACCGCTTCCCGGCCGGCTCCATGGGCCCAAAGGTCGAGGCGGCGTGCACCTTCGTGGAGCGAACTGGTGGCTGGGCTGGGATCGGCGCTCTGGAGGAGATCGGAGACATCCTCGGCTCGCGGAGGGGCACCGTAGTGGAACGCTGACGTCGCGGAAGCAATGGCCAGGTGCGCGGCGAGGCCACCATTCGGCAGCGTTTTCTGTAGGGCATCCAGCGTCGACACGGTTGTCCGAGGTCGAGGAACTCCCGAGCCTCGTGTACGGACGAGGCAAGCGATTGGGCCCCTGGGTGCGAGCTCCCCACTCTGTCCCGGACAGCATCGGACACGCGGAAGCGCCGGGCGTCAGCCCGCCGGGCAAGGGGACTTGACGTTCTGAGGCCCACTTCGCCTCAGAGATCGATCACCTCTGGCACCCACCAAACCAGTCACCCTCGATCGCTGCTCAACGTCAGCATCTCCCCTCCAAGGAGAGCAGCTCAAGCTTCTTGCGGTGGAGGATGGGGGCGGGTTATAGTGGCCTTGTTGAAACATCCATCATGCGATCAATCTACTAGCGATTGTATGACGCCTCTCCTTTGCTACTTTCGCTCCACTCACCCAGAGACGGGCGTTCGTCATCGAATCCTTCCCTCGAAACCGGCAATCTCCTGAGGTCGGGGTCTTTCTGGAACGTCTCCCCCAAGGAAGGAAGCAATAACATGGATACGTTCTTACGCACCGCACGAATCGTGCTCATCACCGGCTTTGCTCTAGGTTGGGGTGCCGCTCCCGTGATGGCGCAGGCTACGGGCACAGTGTCTGGACAGGCTCGCGATGCCGGCTCAGGGCGGCCTATCGATGGTGCTCAGGTCTTCTTGGTCGACACGGGCATCGGTTCGCTCACCAACGCCGAGGGGCGCTTTCTTCTTCTGAACGTTCCTACTGGGGAGCACGTAGTCCGAGCTGAGTTCTTGGGGTACCGGCGGGTGGACCAAACCGTGCAGGTGGGCGCAGGCCAGAACGCCGTGGTGACCTTCGATCTCGACGAGACGGCCATCGCGCTCGATGAACTCGTTGTCACCGGCGCAGGCCAGCAGACGGAGCGGCGGAAGCTGGGCAACACGATCGCGGCTATCTCCCTCGCCGACCTCGAGAACGCGCCGACCCTGTCCTTTTCGGAGATCCTCCAGGGTCGTGAGCCCGGCGTCATAGCCATGCCCGAAGGTGGCATCACGGGCGAAGGCGCACGAATTCGGATTCGGGGGAGCGCCTCGCTCTCCCAGTCCAACGAGCCGATCGTGTACGTCGATGGAGTTCGAGTGGACAGAGGTGGGGGGTACCACTCTCCGTACATTTCCACGGGCGGAGGTGGTCAACCCTCCCGACTCGACGACATCCAGATCGAGTCGATCGAGCGCGTTGAGATTCTGAAGGGGGCCGCTGCGGCGACGCTCTACGGCACAGAGGCCTCAAACGGTGTGATCCAGATCTTCACGAAGAAGGGGCGGAGCGGGCCACCGCGGTGGACCCTGTCTAGCGATTGGGGCGCCTCCAACTACGACATGGATCAAGCTTACGACCCGCTGTCGGGCTGGACAGCGTCAGAGTCGGATGCGGCCCGCCTCAGCGAGTTTTACGGGCGGACAATCCGGCCTTACGAACCTTACAGCATTCCCGAGTTCTACCATTTCGGCGTGGAGACAGGTTGGAACACCAACAACAGCCTTTCCGTGTCCGGGGGGACCAACACGGTGACCTATTTCCTCTCGGGTACGTACGGATATCAGAACGGTCCGTTCGGCTTTACTGAGCTGGGGCCAGCCCAAGACACCGATCGCAAAGCGCAGGGGTCTGCCAGCGTTCAGATCTTCCCCGTCGACGGGCTGAGTATCGGGCTCACGTCGAGCTTCACCGATCGACGTATGGAGGTCCCCCAGAACAACAACACCCTCTATAGCCCAATCGGGCTCATCAACGATGCGAACCCCAATGAGGGAACATGCCGTGGGTCGAACCTGATCAGCTTCGGCATATGTGACGGTCCGGGTAACCCTCTAGCGTCAACGTTCTTCGCAACGTCGCGCGAGGCCTCTCAGATTACGACCCAGCAGAATGTCCGACACTATACGGGTTCGTTGTCAACGCAGTGGGGTGCGCTGTCGCGTGCTGCCTGGGACCTCAATCTCGACGCCACCTTCGGCGTCGACTTCACGAGCCAGTTCGGCGCCAAATTGGTACCCTTGGGGTGGGACGTGGACAATTTCACGAGTAACGATACCCAGGGCCGGCGGAGCGTGAGCAATCGGGTTCAACGGCAGCTCACGGGTGACGTGAAGGCGATCTGGGATTGGCGGATCAGCACCGACTGGACCTCAAACCTTGTTGGGGGCGGGCAGGTCTTCATCAACAAGGAGCGAATCCATTCCTCCTTCGGCGAGGTTTTTCCGGGGCCGGGGCTCGAGGTGGTCGGTGCCGCGTCAGACCAGGGCGTCTTCGAGCAGGTCCTGGAGCAGGTGAACGCGGGGCTGTTCGTCCAGAATCAGCTCGGCTATCAGGACTTCATCTTCGCAACGGTAGGCGGTCGCTTCGACGAGCACAGCGCTTTCGGCCAGGAGGCAGGTCGGGCCTTCTACCCGAAGGCGGGCCTGTCCATCGTACCGAGCCAGAGGTCCGCGTGGGCGAGCTCCACCTTCTCGACGCTCCGCCTCAGGGCGGCCATCGGGAAGTCCGGTCTCCAACCCGGCGCATTCGACAAGTTCACGACCTTCGCCCCTCTCCCTTCCGAGGAAGGAGCGGGCCTCCAGCCTGACAATCTCGGCAATCCGGACCTCAAGCCCGAGGTCTCGACGGAGTGGGAGGTCGGCGGCGAAGTAGGGTTCTTCAACGACCGAGCGTCCATTGATCTGACCTACTGGAATCGGGAGGTGAGGGACGCCCTCGTAGCCCGGCAGTTCCCGGTCAGCGGCGGCTTCGTCAACACGCAGCTGGTGAACATCGGCCTGCTGAGTGCGCAGGGCCTCGACGTCAGTGTCGTGGCGTACCTTGTTGACCGGCCCAACTTCTCACTCGACGTCTTCGTGAACGGCGCGTATCTAGACGAAATCGTCGAAGACTTGGGCGGTGCTCCACCTATCAAGGTCGGAGGCTCCTATCCCCGGTACCGGAACTTCCTCGCCGAAGGCTACTCGCCGGGATCGTTCTTGGGAGCGAAGCTCCTCGACGTAGGTCCGGGCTTTGTACCGTTCGACTCGAACGGCGACGGTCAGCCCGACACGAGAGAGGAGTACCTGAGCTACCTCTCCACGCCACACGATCTCGATGACCTGGGTCTGGATCCGCTTCTGGCGGACGAGGACGGTGACGGTGATCCTCTGGATCACTACAAGGGAAAGCCGATCCCGGACTGGCAGGGGTCCTTCGGGCTTAGAGGTTCGTTCCTCGGAAACTTGAGGTTCTCCACGTCGTTCGAGTACGCGTACAACGTGCACACCTACAACCTGACGTACGCGTTCAGGGAGGAGGGCTCTTGGTCTCGGAACACCCCCCGGTCCGCGCGGGTGGAGGCCACGATGAACAACCCTGCCAGCACGGCTGAGCAGCGACTGGACGCCGCGATGGAGTGGGCCACGGCGATCACCGGCCTGTCGCCCCGGAGTGGCCTCAACGTGGTCGATAGATCCGACTATATCCGCCTGCGAGAGTTAAGCCTCACATACGACGTCCCCCGGTCGGTAGCGTCCAGGCTCGGTCTGGAAACCCTCGCCGTTACCGCCACGGGTCGCAACCTGTTGCTGTGGACCGGATACTACGGCGTCGATCCGGAAGCAAACAACACCGGCCGCGGCGGAGACGAGATCGGCCTAGATGGGCTCGAGAACAACTTCTTGCTGAACGTGGACATGTACGGACTCCCGCAGCAGCGGCGGTTTGCCATCGGGTTCCGCGCAGGCTTCTAAGAGATAGGAGGGAACGATGAAGCGGCACTTTAGGTGGATTGCAGCGGCGCCCCTTGGTCGAGGCTCCTCTCTCGTGGCGTTCCTGGCCCTGGGGTCGGTCGGTTGCGCAGGGATCTTCGACGTGGAGAACCCCAACAACGTGAATGCCGATGACCTGGAGGTTCCGTCGGCCGCGCCAGCCCTCGTGAACGGCACACTCTCGTCCGTGGCCGCGTCATGGTCGAGGATGCTGGCCCTCACCTCCACGGCCACAGACGAAGTGCGTTGGATCGGGTCGCGACAGGGGTGGCTCAAGCTTGACCAGGGAACAATCAGCGACCCCCTGAATGAGTTCGTAGACGCGGCCTGGATCACATTCGGACAGGCTCGCTGGCTCGCTGATGAGACGATTACGAAACTCGAGGGATTCCAGTCGGCCGGGGAGCTTCTCGAGCCGACCGATCTCGCCCGGATCTATCTCTACGGCGGGGTCGTCTACACCCTGATCGGAGACAGTTGGGACGACTTCGTCCTATCCGACCGAGCGGAAGAGGGGCCCCCGATCGGCCCGGAGAACATGAGCCGGATGTACGATACGGCCATCGAATACCTGACCAAAGGCGTGACCATAGCCCGGTCCGAGGGAGCCAGCGAGCTTGAGCTTCGGCTACTCGCCCAGCGAGCACGCGCGAGGTTTGCTGCGGCGATCTGGCAGAAGCTGAATCCCCCAGGCATGGCTCCGTCGGATCCGTGGGTCAACGATCCTGGTGCGAACGGGGATGCGGCAGCCGTGCTGGCCATAGTCGGGGACCTCGACTGGACATACGAGTTCGCCTACAGCGCGACGACGGTTACGAGTTACGTCGGAGGACAGATCAACAACCGACAGGAGCTACGGTTCGACGACGATCTCGCTACCTACCCGGGTCGCGGCTCGAGCAAGCCGGAGGACCTCATCTTCAACGATGTGATCGACGGCATCCCGGACCCCGTGCTGTCCGACTTGATCTTCAACTATACCGAGACGCGAGACGTGGGCTCTCTCACCATCGTGTCGGCACGGGAGATGCATCTGATATTGGCCGAAGCGGCGCTCGCGTCGGGCGACGAGGCGGGTGCGGTGACGCACATTAATCAGGTGCGTGCGATGAATCCCGGCCTGACTCCCTTCGACCCGGACACGCACTCCGCCAGCACGGTGGATGTGCTCAAACACTCGCGCTTCGTGAGCCTCTTCTTCCAGGGACGGCGCCTTGGGGATCTCTACCGCTACGGCGACCGGGCCAACCTGTGGCAGGCGACCTCCGAGGCCTACAATACGCCGGGGGTGTTCTTCCCGATAACGCAGATCGAACGTGAATCCAATACGCTCGTCAACTGAGGCCGTAGGCCGCTCAGATCGGAGGACAGTGAGGAACCGACGGGCGCTTAGCAGGTGGCCCGTCACGACGCTCGAGAGAAGTGGGCCCGGCCGGCCTCTCGCAGTATCCGCTACCCCGTGGCGGTGACTTCCAAGACCCGCCCCAGAGCCTACTCTTCAGCGTCAGTCACGGAGGGCTCATGCGCCTGAAGATCTTTGAAATGGAGAGGGTGCAGTCGGTTTGGGAGAATCGGGTGCGGTACAACCTCGCTGAGAGCGGGGTCCTTCCGCTGGAGCTTGATGAGATGCTGGAGCTTTCCGAGCTCCGTGGTGCACGTCTCGGCTACTCACAGACGAACGGATCGGAACAACTCCGTAGCTTGATCAGTGCCCTCTACCCCGGCTCGGACCCCAACCAGATCCTCGTCACCAACGGGACGGCCGAGGCCAACCCGATCTCGGTCTGCAGCGCTGCCCACGACGATCGCGCCGGGTGCGCTGTCCGATCGCCTTGGTCAACTCGTGCTTCAACCCGACCATCGCTCCACGATTCTCGAGCGAACGCGCAGGATCGTGCAGACTCAGCTCCCCGATCGTACAGGACTGGGTGGAGGATCATGCGGGCTGCCTTCGTATGACCGCGCCGAGGGCGGGAGCCATCGCGTACTACGACCTCGCACTGAACTCTACCGCGCTCATCGAGCGACTGCGTGACGAGAAGAGCGTACTTGGTTCTGCCCGGTGACCACATCGGCACGGACGGCTTCTTCCGGCTCGGGTACGGGGAGGAGCGAGAGGTTCGCGAGAAGGGGCTGGCGCTCTTTTCCGAGCTGCTCGACTCGATCGCTGCCCACGTCGGCTCCGTCGATTGACGGGTCGTTGGGCTGGGAAGTCGCGTTCGCGCTCCGCATGGGCGAATGCCCACCTGATCCTCACTGGAACGGGACGGCTAGCCGCAAGCCGAAGAAACAAGAGGATGCAATGGGATCTCGGGTGAGCGAGGCATCGCGTCTCCTCTGCGTCGTGACGCTGGTCGGACTCGCATCGGTGGCACAGCCCACGGCGGTGGCTTCTCAGAGTGGCTCGGAGGCGGAGGCTCTGCCCCCTCGCTACGACGCGTCGCTCTTTCAGGCTCTCGAGTACCGCTTGGTCGGCCCGTATCGGGGCGGCCGCGTGTCTGCGGTAGCCGGCGTTCCGGACAAGCCGACGACGTTCTACATGGGGTCGACGGGCGGCGGCGTCTGGAGAACGGATGACGCCGGCGAGGACTGGCACAACATCTCGGACGACTACTTCGGGAGCGCGTCAGTGGGCGGGATGGCGGTGGCGTCGTCCGATCCGAACATCCTGTACGTCGGGATGGGGGAGGTATGCATACGCCACAACGTGTCGGCCGGCGACGGAATGTACGGGTCGGTCGACGGGGGCAGGTCGTGGAGGCACTTGGGGCTTCCTAACGCGGGACAGATCGGGCGGATCCGGGTCCACCCGACCAATCCCGACCTGGTGTATGTGGCCGTCTTCGGGCACGCCTTTGGGCCGAATCCGGAGAGGGGCGTGTTCCGCTCGAGCAATGGGGGAGGCACGTGGGAGCGGGTGCTCTTCGTGAGCGAGGAGGTCGGGGCGGTCGATTTGGCGATGGATCCCTCGAACCCGCGGATTCTGTACGCGACGATGTGGGAGGCGGTGCGGAAGCCGTGGACGCTGAGCAGCGGTGGAGAGGGGAGCGGTCTATTCCGCAGCGTGGACGGCGGGGACACCTGGGAGGAGTTGACCAAGGGTCTGCCGCAGGGGATCAAGGGCCGCATCGGGGTGACTATCTCGCCGGCGAACCCTGACAGGGTGTGGGCCATCGTTGAAGCGCACGACGGGGGTCTGTTCCGGTCCGACGACGCGGGGGAGAGCTTCCGCCTGATCAACACCGACCGGCGGATCCGGTCGCGGGCGTACTACTACATGCACGTCTACGCCGACCCAGTGAACGAGAATACGATCTATGCCTTGAACGTCGGATTCTTCAAGTCGGTGGACGGCGGAGTGACCTTCGAGCGGATCCGGGTTCCTCACGCGGACAACCACGACCTCTGGATCAATCCGACGAACCCCCAGATCATGGTCTTGGGCAACGACGGAGGAGCGGCTGTCACGTTCAACAGCGGTGTCTCGTGGTCCACGCAGGCGAATCAGCCGACGGCCGAGCTGTACCGAGTTAGCCTCGACAACCAGTTCCCCTACCGGCTGTACGCGGGACAGCAGGACAACAGCACGATTTCGATCCCGAGCCGGAAGCTGAGGGGCGTCTCGGAGCACTGGTACGCCGTGGGGGGTGGCGAGCAAGGCCACATCGCGGTGCGTGCCGACAACCCGAACATCGTCTTCGCGGGCAGTAATGAGGCGACCATCACGCGGTACGATCACGCCACCGGCGAGGCTCGCAGCATCATGACCTACCCCGAGCTCGGGGAGGGGAAGGCCGCCATTGACTTCAAGTACCGCCATCAAATGCACGCCCCCATCCGGCTTTCGCCGCACGATCCGGAGATCCTCTACTACACTTCGCAATTCGTTCATCGCTCGCGCGACGAGGGCCAGAACTGGACGATCATCAGCCCGGACCTGACGCGAGACGATAAGACGAAGCAGGGTGACTCCGGCGGTCCGATCACGTTCGACAACTGGACCTCGGAGACGTACGGCACGGTCTTCGCGTTCGAGGCGTCGCCGCATACGCCGGGCCTGCTGTGGGCCGGGACGGACGACGGGCTGATGCACATCTCGCGGGACGAAGGGGCGAGCTGGGAGAACATCACCCCCCGCGAGATGCCGGAGTGGGGAACGGTGAACATGATCGATCTGTCGGCCCACGGCCCGGGCCGCGCGTTCATCGCCGTGCACCGCTACCGCGAGGACGACTTCCGGCCGTACATCTTCCGCACCGACGACTACGGCGAGAGCTGGGACCTTCTGACGGACGGGCGCAACGGCATTCCGCCGAATCACTTCGCAAGGGCGGTGCGGGAGGATCCCGATCGGCGGGGTCTGCTCTATGCCGGCACGGAGTACGGCATGTACGTCTCCTTCGACGACGGCGAAAGATGGCAGCCGTTTCAGCTCAACCTCCCGGTGACTCCGATCACGGACATCGCGGTCTACGAACAAGACCTGTCCGTGTCGACGCAGGGTCGCTCGTTCTGGATTCTGGACGATCTGACGCCCTTGCATCACCTCACCGATGAGGTGACGGCGTCGGAGGCGTACCTCTACCCGCCCCGGGCCGCGTACCGAGTGGCCGGGGCCAGCGCGGCCGGTCCCCGGGTGGGTGAGAACCCGCCGAACGGGGTGGTGGTTCACTACCATCTGGGCGAGCCCCCCAGGGACGAGTTGACGCTCGAGGTGCTTGATTCAGAGGCCGAAGTGATTCGGACGGCGTCGAGCAGCGGGGAGGACGGCGAGCTTGGGACGGACCTGGGGATGAACCGTTGGGTGTGGGACCTTCAATATCCGGGTCCCGAGCTCATCGAAGGGTTGGTGATATGGGGGAGAACCGATGGTCCCAAGGCGGTCCCGGGGACGTATCGGGTGCGCATGAAGGTGGGCGATTGGGACCAGACCCAGTCCTTCCGGGTGCTCAAGGATCCACGGGCGGTTACGACCGATGCCGAGTTCCGCGAGCAGTTGGAGCTGGCGATGGAGGTTCGGGACCAAGTGACGCGAACGCACCGGAGCATTCGGAGGATCCACGCCGTCCGGGGCCAGATCGAGCAGTTGGAGCGACGGGCCGCGGTAATGGGGGTCGGAGAGGAGATCTCTCAGGCGGCTGAGCCGTTGTTGACCGAGCTGACCCTGATCGAAGAATCATTGAGGGAAACAAGACTCGAGGCTGCCGAGGACGCCATCAACTTCGGCACGAAGCTCGACAATCAGCTCCTTTTTGTCATGAACTCGGTTCTCAGCGCGGATACTCGACCTACGGACGCGTCGTACGAGCGATACGAGGATCTAGATCGAGAGCTCACCGAGCTGCTCTCGGACTTGGAGCGGCTCATGGAGAGCGAGCTCCCCTCCCTCAACGCTCTAGCGGAGCGGCGAGGGGTCCCGGCCGTGGTCCCGTAGCGACGGGGGCGCACAGCCAGGGCGACTTGACCGACCGCAGGTCACGGTCAGTTGCCTGGGGGAAGGTCGTTATGGGAGATGCCTGACAGTATGCCTCCAGCTCAAGGGAGTGATCGGATGGACAGGAGAAAGTTCGTGGGGGGGATGGGTCGCGCGGCGGCCGCGGTGGGAGCCGCGCCCTACGTCCCCGGCAATCTCTGGGAAATACCGGAGACCCTTACGCTCGCCGCATTGGGTGACATCATCTTAACGCGCCGGGTCCGAAACCAGCGGGAAGCCCGCTTCCTGGAGTTCGTGGAGCTGCTCCGGAGTGCCGATTGCACCTGGGGCAACTGCGAAATGAACATCATCGATCACCGCATCGGATATCCGATGGGGAAGGGCCAAGACGGGACGGTAATCTGCGAGCCCTGGGGCGGCGAGGAGTTGGCCTGGATGGGGATCGACTTTCTCGGGATGGCCAACAACCACACGGCCGACTACGGGGAGGAAGGGGTCCTCGAGACCATCAAGAATGTGGAGCGCGCAGGGTTGAAGCACGCCGGGTCGGGGCCGGACCTGCAGTATGCTTCACGCCCTGGCTATTTCGACAGCCCGGGGGGACGGGTGGGTCAGGTGAGTTGCGCCTCCACGTTCCCCTCCTGGAGCACGGCCGCCTACACGACGCCGCACGCCAAGGGACGCCCGGGCCTCAACCCTCTCCGCTGGAGCCGGAGCTATCAGATCGAAGCGGAGCAGTTCGAGCAGCTGAGGGAGGTTGGACAGGCGGTCGCTGAGGCCACCGGAAGGGAAGGTGGGGAGCCGCCTTCGAACGAACTCACGTTCATGGGGAACCGCTTCGTGCGGGGTGAGGTGAACGACACGTTCAGCGAGCCCAACGCCGAGGATTTGAAGCGGATTACCGACGCGGTGAAGGTGGCCCGTCGGAACGCCAGGGTCGTGATCGTGACGATCCACGCCCACGAGGGGTATCGGGGCCGCGAGGTGCCGGCCCGCTTCCTCGTGACCTTCGCGCGTGCATGCATCGACGCAGGGGCCGACGCCTTCTTCGGAACGGGACCGCACATTCTCCGTGGGCTCGAGATGTACCGAGGAAAGCCGATCTTCTATAGCCTGGGCAACACCATATTCCAGTACGAGACCGTGAATCAAATCGGGGCCGAGGAGTTCGTGGCCAGCGATCAGGATCCTTACGCCCTCGACCCGTCACTCGCATTCGACTACGCTTTCAGCGACTTCGTGAACGGCAGCGCTTACTGGGAGACGGTGGTCCCGTACATCACCTTCGAGAACGGACGGGAGATCACCGACATCAAGCTTTACCCCGTCGTCATGGGACAACACGAGCCGCGTCATTGGCGTGGCAACCCGATCATGGCGACGGAGGAGGAGGGAGAGGTGATTGTAGATCGGCTTGTTCGGTTGTCGGAGCCATACGGCACGCGGCTGAGCTATCGGGACGGGATCGGTTACGTGGATCTGTAAGAGGAAGCCGACGACCAAGGCGGAGTGAGGGTGCTTCGCGACTCGGCACAAACCATGGAGGAAGAGAGATGAAGGCTGGCAAGCTAAATGCGGCGTTCCTAGTCACGGTGGCACTACTCTGTTCCGCTTGTCAGCCTCAGGCCGATGACGAGGCTTCGGGCAGATACGATGTGCTCATCACCAACGCTCAGATCGTGGACGGAACCGGCAGTCCAGGGTACGCGGGCGACGTGGGGATTCGGGGGCAGCGGATCGCCGCCATAGGAGATTTGTCCGCCTCCGAAGCCGAGCGCGTTATCGATGCCGCAGGACATGTGGTGGCGCCCGGCTTCATCGACCTTCACAGCCATGCGTCCTGGTATTTCCTGGTGGATCCCCGTGTCGCTAGCAAGGTGACGCAGGGAATCACGCTCGACGTGGAGGGAGAGGGCCGGTCGGTCGCGCCCGTCGACGATCGGTATGTCGCCGAACGGGCCTCCTCCTACGAGCGGTTCGGGATCGACCCGGACTGGCGGACGCTCGGGGAGTTCTTAGCCAGGCTCGAAGCCAACCCAGCGGCCATTAACTTCGCGACGTTCGCTGGTACCGGGACCATCCGCGAGCTAGCCGTGGGGCTGGAAGACCGCCCAGCCACCTCGGAAGAGCGCGCAGAGATGGAGAGAGTTACGGCGGAAGCCATGGAAGACGGGGCCTTGGGCGTGTTCTCAGCGCTGATGTACACCCCGGACCGCTTCAACTCGACGGAGGAGCTGCTCCTGATGGCTCAGGTGGCCGCTCGCTACGGAGGTGTCTACCAAACCCATCAGCGCAGCGAGGGAGACGCCATCTTCGAGTCTCTCGACGAGGTCTTCCACATCGCCCGCGAGGCCGGAATTAGGACAAACATCACGCACCTGAAAGCGGCGTATATCGATAACTGGGGCAAGATGGTTGAGGTGGTTGACCGTATCTCCCAGGCGAGGGAAGAGGGACTGGACATCGCCGCTGATGTCTATCCCTACGTTTGGGGAGCCGCGGGCCTACGAGCCCTTCTTCCTCCTTGGGCTCGGGAAGGCAGTGGTGAGGAAATCCGGCAGCGAATGGCGGATCCGGCCCTTCGGGAACGCATCAAGAGCGAACTCGATGTGCCAACCACTGAATGGGAGAACGAGTACCTCGGTGCCGGTGGAGCAGCTAACTTCAGGATCGTCGATGTGCAAGGGAACGAGAACTTCGCACCCATCGAGGGAATGATGCTGGATGAGATCGCGGCTGAACTCGGGAAGGATCCGAAGGACGTGATCATGGACATCATCCAGGAAGGAGGAGCCGGGTTCGTCTCTCATCTCACAGACGAGGAGGACCTTCGCTTGGCTATGCAACAGCCCTGGGTGGCATTCGGCACGGACGGAAGGGCGGCGGCGCCCGATGGGCCTCTGTCCGCCGGGCTGCCTCATCCTAGGGCATATGGCACCTACCCGAAGATCCTCGGCCGGTATGTCCGGGAGTTGAACGTTATCAGCTTGGAGGAGGCGGTCCGTAAAGCCACCTCCCTGGCCGCCGAGAGCATCGGGGTCGAGGATCGCGGGATGCTGAGAGAGGGACTCTACGCCGACATCGTCGTCTTCGATCCGGAAACCGTCATCGACAATGCCACGTACGAGGAGCCTCACCAATACTCCACGGGCATCGAATACGTCCTGGTGAACGGGGAAATCGTCCTTGAGCAGGGAGAGATCACGGATGCCCGGCCGGGCATGGTCGTTCGAGGGCCGGGCTATCGGCAAGACGACTGATGCTGAAGGGAGCGATGAAGGCTTGCGGTGCCTGGGCAGTCCTCTAACGCACGGTCACCAAGAGGCAGGTTCTCATGACTAGGCCACCGGGACTCCTGAGATCGATTGTTCTGTGCCTTGCGATCTGTATTGTGGCGCCCTCATGCCAAGACGCTGCGGACGCCACGGGCGATGACCGCGACTTCCCAACCGTTCCGGAGAATACTGTACGAGGTGACCTCGGGGCCGAGATTGACGCCTATATCCTAGGGCTCACACCGGATCGCTTCGCCGGAAGCGTTTTTGTGGCAAACGAGGGCGAGGTCGTGCTCAACAAGGGCTATGGAATGGCCATTCGCTCCGAGAACATTCCCAACTCCTCTGAGAGTGTCATCGTCATAGGTTCTATCACGAAGCAATTCACGGCAGCGGGGATACTTAAGCTGGAGATGCAGGGAAAGTTAAGCACGGAAGACTCTCTTCAGGAGTATTTCGCCGATGTTCCTGAAGAGAAACAAAATATAACTCTCCATCAGTTGCTCACTCACACGGCCGGCTTGATTGACTACACAGGTGATGACTGGACGAACGGCGATTTTGAGGTAGCACCGCGCGACGAGACGATTCAGGAGGCGTTGGATGCGCCTCTCATTTCGACTCCCGGAGAAGAGTTCAACTATTCGAATTCGAGTTACAGTGTACTGGCTGCAATCATCGAAATAGTTTCAGGACAGTCATACGAAGAGTACTTGAGCGAGAATATCTTCAAGCCGGCTGGCATGAACGTGACTGGCTATCGACTACCACCGTGGGACGAGCATCTCGTTTCTCACTACTATGCCGGGGACGAAGACCTTGGGGGTCTTCTCGAACGGCCTTATCCTTACTGGAACCTTCTCGGAAACGGTGGCATCTTGACAACCACCGGCGATCTGTATCGCTATCATCTTGCCCTCGAAGGGGAGGAGATTCTCTCAGCCGAAGCCAAGAGGAAGTTCTACGCGCCTTTTTTGGATAACTACGCTCTCGGATGGGAGGTGGCCCAGACCGATAACGGCCTTCTAGTTCAGCACAGCGGCGGGGGATCTTTCGGATCCAGCGATAGGGCTATCTTTCGCAGATACCTAGATGCCCGGACTGTTATCGTTGTTCTGGGTCATCAGACGTTTGAAGGTCAGAGCATGACCAGACAGGTTACTACGCGAATAGCGGAGCTCGTCTTCGGCACCCGATAGCAGAGCCGGTGCACCTGCGGATTACCTCATCGCGACGCCTGCGCAAGCGATGGACCGACTTCAAATCGATGAACACCGATTATCGGGCACGGGATGCCTCGGCGTCCTGGGCCGCCTGGGTAGATCAAAGGCTCCGAGGGCCGCAGGGGACGGGCGCAGTGCTCGCAGGGCCAGGGAAAGCCGAAGCCGGACGCGCTCACCGCGGTGCTGGTGAAATGTGGCCCGCCCGAGCGGGTCAGCTCATTCATCGGTCACTTAGGATGCAGGCAGGCTACCTTCGAGCGTCAGGTAGACCGCCTTGGCGATCTGCACATCCTGCACCGCCACCCCGGTCAGGTCAGCGATGGTGAGCTGATCGTCCGATGAGCGTCGCAGTTCTTCATGGGAGATGACGTCCCCAAGCTCGACTGGCTCCGCCCGGTCGAGCACCCCTGTCCTAGTGGCCTGATAGATTTCGCCTCTCGACTTGCACTGTTCGATGCTGTCGGCAACGATGATGTCGGCCCGCGCTAGAATCTGCGCATCGAGCTCCTGCTTTTCCGGCGTGTCCGATCCCACCGCGGTAATATGTGCGCCGGGTTGGACGTCTTCGCTGTGGAGCAACGGGCTTCGAGCCGGGGTGACGCAAACGATCAGATTGCAGGCCGCAGCGAGTTCGGCAGGCTCAAGCGTCGTATCGACATGGTAGCCGAGCGGCTCCATATCGCGCTTATAGGCCTCGACTTCTTCGTGGCTGAGGCCCCAGACCGTGACATCGCGGCAATCAACTACCGAATCGAGCATGCGCAATTGCCGCCGGCCCTGATCGCCGGCACCGACTATGCCGATCCGGTGCACCTTGCTCGGCGCCATGTACATGGCCACGACAGCGCCCGCGGCTGCCGTCCGCACGCCGGTGAGATGCCCCTCGTCGAGCAGCACAGAGAGCAGCTCGCCCGTCTTCTGACTGAAGAGCAACATGAGGCCGGAGTTCGTTGGCAGCCCGAGCTTTATGTTGTCGTAGAATCCGCTCGCAACCTTGATCACGAAATAGTCGTCGTCCTTGATGAACCCGTACTTGATGTGAGCCTCACCGCGCGGATCCTCGAAGAGCATTTCGCCCACCGGCGGGACGACCACGTCGCCGCGCGAGTACGCAACGAACCCGTCTTTGATGAAGCCGACGACATCGATGTGTTCCAGAGCGGCATTGATTTGCGGGAGATCAAAGATCTTCGGCATGTTCGCCCCTTTCGGAATACTGAGGTTCGTGGGAGCGGCGTCGCGAATGCGCCGGCATGCTCAGGTGGGCCTGAAGCTTTCTGCTTCGCACACGCCGCTCACGCATATCCGATTATCGTCATCGGAGAACACCGTGCACTTCTCAACGTGCCCAGACCCCCATATTGCATCGGCCTCTTGGTGGCTTCCTGGTTCGGCTGGGCGTTGATGGGCACCTTTAGAGGTCACTTGACAAACTGGTCAACATGTGGTCATTAGTATTATTAGGATCTGCGCGGCTGCCGGCAAGGAGTTACTCACAGGAGAGAGATAGTAGATCCGCGCCTCGCTGCACTCAACCTCCTACGGAGAACGACCCCCGTGGACGACGCCGGAAGCCTTCACATCGACCGACAAAGCACGTCCGATCAGGCCGCCGCGGCCCTCAGAGGGAGAATCCTCCGCGGGAGCCTGCGCCCTGGGACTCCGTTGGAGGAGGTGCGGTTGGCGCGTGCGTTTGGCATCTCGCGGAATACGATGCGGGAGGCGATTCGCCGTCTCGTCTACGAGGGTCTCGTCCAGCACAACCTGCATCGTGGCGCGATGGTCAGATCGCTCACCGAGGAGGACGTGAGCGATATCTACCAGGTCCGAGCGGCATTGGAGCCGGTCGCAGTGCTTGCGAGCCAGGGCAGGCCTCTCGATGAATTCGGCGCGCTCGCCGAGATCGTCGATGAGATGTACGCGGCGAGCGACACTCTGGACTGGCCTCGCATCGGAGAGCTCGACAAGCAGTTTCACTGCCATATCGTGGACTTCTTGGAAAGCAGTCGCATCAGCGGTTTCGTCCGGGCCCTCTTCGGCGAGCTCCAGCTGGCGCTCGTCTGGCTCGATCAGGAGGACAGCGAGTTCGCGCTCGCGCAGGCGGCCGAGCATCGGAGAGTAGTCGATCTCTTGCTGGAAGGCCGTCAAGAAGAATGCGCGGATTGGGTGACAAGTCACCTTAGGCGAGCTGAGGTGAAGCTCCGCGCTGTGGTCGGGGGCGAAGAGAATGCGGCGGCTGGCATGGCCGATGATGCCCTGGTGCTTTAGATGGGGGGAGTCCTTGCGATCGCAGACGCCGCGGCACGTACCGCTAGTGTCCCTACTGGAGTGATCGCACAAGCTGCTCGGTGAAGTCCATCACCACTGTTCCACTCGCCTGAAGTTCGCCGAGATCCCAAGGGACGGCTTGTTACTTGACGATGGTCTAAGGTGGGGGAGCGTGACATGAACAGCCGAGCCCACGCACGGGCGTCCTTCGTGCTCATCGAAGTGGTGCTCATTGCGGCGGGGGCATGCGGCTGGTTCGATGACGAGTCACCCGGGACCGCAACTTTGATCCTCGACGGAAACGGGCAGACCCGGGCACCCGTCGTGGTCTCTCGGGAGTTCACCTCGGTGGTGCGAGGGCCCGGCGACGTGGACGTCCACCTCGTGGAGGCGGACACAACACTGCGTTCGTTGCCCTTCGATACTGTGTATGACGTCCGGGGCCAGCAGCGGTTCTATGTTTTGATCGAGGGAGCTGAGCCCTCCGGCGCTGAGGTCTGGATGAAGGTCAGAATTGACCAGAACGAGCTTTACAACGAGCTGAGAGATCCTGTCGAGAAGCCACATGTGTTCATCTACGCGTTCAATCAGCGTATCCTCTTTGACCCGAATGTGAGGCGATAGTGACATACTGGGTAAGGGGGCTGGCAGCAGTCGTGACGTTGGGGCTCGCGGGGTGTTTTTCATACGTTCCGATAGAAAGCGCTCCCCGACCTGGGACGAGAATTCGTGCTCGGCTTTCGGCAGCTGAGGCGATCCGGGTCAGCGAGCGCACCGGAGAGCTTCGGCGGGAGTTGGCGGGGACCATCGTCGCCGTTGATGAAGACGCAATCTCCGTCCATGTCGTATTCGCACGGATACAGAGCGGCCGCGGGCGGAGCTTCGCCAATCAAGATACCCTCACCATCCAACTCAGCGAGGTTCTCGAGCTCCAGGAACAACGGTCTTCGTGGATCAAGACAGGCGTCCTTGGCACGATAGTCGGTGGGATCGTTGTATTCGGTGCTTTGGAGGCCCTTGACGGGGTAAGTGGAAAGGGACAAGTCGACAGTTCGGGCGGAGGAGTCCGGTGAGGTGTCTTCCCTCGATGAAGACGGTTGCTGGATGCACGAGGCGCGGGAGATCTCCGTGCCTAGCTCCTCGACGCGGCAGGAACCTGCCCTCCCGAAGCCGCGACCTGAGATCCTCCTAACCTTCCTGGCCCTTGCCGCGGGGACGAGCACTGCAGGGATCCCGGCTCAGGAGGCTGACCCAAGTCGTTTCTCCCCCGAAATCGTCGAGGAGCCGGCCGTGCGAGAGGCGCCCGCCTGCTGGTTAGGGGACAACTTCGAGAGCCAGGTCGAGAAGTGGATCCGGATGACCGAGGTCCCAGGCCAGAGCCGATGGAGAAGCGGTGGTCGTGGGCCGGGCTGCGGAGCTTACGACCGAGCTCATTGGGGCTCCAGGCCCCTACGTGCTCGGTAGAGTCGAGGACTGGCGCGCCGACGTTAGGGTCCGGTGGCTATTCCGCAGCTTTCGCTCCGGGCCTCAGACCGGCTCCCATAGTCACGTTTCCAGTCCCCGCTCATCGAACCGGACGTGCGGATCTCCCGCATCCGGCTCTCAGTTGGGATCATGCCTTCGCCCACGGAAGGTGTCGTGTCGTCGTCGCAAGGCGCGTGAGGCCGCATTTCTCCCACAGCCATCGGCTGGAAAATCGCACGTATTTTCCTGATTTCACCTTGTGCTTCCGACAGAACCACTGTCGCAGCCGCTGGGTCGCGTACGTATCCACGGCCCCGTAGGCCGGACTGACCTGGCCGAGCGTGAAGTAGTTTGCCCATCCGGATATCATCCGATTGAGGCGCCCTACGACCTCCTCCGCTGGCCAGCCCTCGTACCGTGGGTCCGTTTGCGTCCTGATCCTACGGCGTATGCTTTGAACGCTCGCCACGCTCGGCCGAGTGCCGATGTACCGGCTTCCGTCCTTCGGGCGATAGTTCCAGCCGATGCGATACCCAAGGAACTCGAGAGACTCCTCGGGGCATCGGAGGCATCGGGTCTTCCGGGCGTTGACCGGCAGCTTCAGTTTTCCCATGAGCCGGTTGACCACCGCCAGCATCTCCGCCGCCGGGGCATTCCCGAGCACACAGAAGTCGTCCGCATAGTTCACGATCTCCGCCCCAAGGCGCCGGGCATGGCCCAGCACCTTCCAGCCAAGGATAAACCGCCGCATGTAGATGTTGCTCAGTAGCGGCGAGATCGGAGCTCCTTGCGGAGTTCCCTTTCGTTCCCTTCGCGCCCGGTTCGTGCGGCGAGTGCCGCCCTCTCCGTCCTCCTCCACCACCGGCATCTCCAGCCACGCCTTGATGAGTCCAAGCATCCGCCCGTCGCTCACGCGGCGCGCGATGCTCTTCATCAACTCGGCGTGCGGTATCTCGCCGAAGTAGTTGGAGAGGTCCGCATCGACCACTTCGTTGCGGCCACTGTTCAGCAAGCGGTGGACCCGTCTGACCGCGTCCTTGGCGCTTCGTCCCGGCCGGTATCCGTACTGCTCCGGCCGCAGGTCCGCCTCGAAGATCGGCGACAACACCAGCAGTGCCGACGTCTGCGCAACCCGGTCCCTCAGGCATGGGATCCCCAAGGGACGGAACTTCCCTGGCTGCTTCTTCGGAATCAGCACCTGTCGCACCGGACTCGGCTCGTAGGTGCCATCCCTCAGATCCCGCGACAGTTCCCCGACCCAACGCTCCACTCCGTACGCCTCGATGTCCGCGACCGTTACGCCATCCACTCCAGCCGCTCCACCGTTGCGCCGCACCATCCCCCACGCCTCCAGCAGGAAATCCTGCCTCCATACCTTGTCGACGAGGGCATGAAAACGCCGGCCGGGTTCTTCCTTCGCTTTCGCATGTAGCACGGTCTGGAGTTTCCGAACGCTCGCCGACCCTGTTAGACTCGCGTCAGTGGTCATGTCCCTGCCTCCGTTCCGTACCGCTCCCAACTCAGGGCCCCTTCCCTCGACGGGCATTACCCCGCGTCCTCAGTACTACGGGCCCATCCGCCACCCTGCCGGCCCGGCCTGCCCCTCGCGGGGTTCCGGTTGTCGTGTGCACGACACCGGCAGGGCTTCCCGTGTTGCTACGCATTCCATCTTCCACACGTGCCGACGCCACTACCCCGGCGGAAACCGGCGGTGCTCTCCTTGCTCTCTTCCCACCGGTCGGCGGCCTTCCCCTTTCTTGCGGAGGGTCGGCTCCCGCGTTAGACGTTTCGGGGCCTGCTCAGCGTTCACTCACACGTTTCGGCCCGCGTGGTCGCTGGGCCTCCTACCGACTTAGCTCCTCCCTTGGCCGTCTCCGCCGTTTCCAGCTTCGTGCCCGTTTAGGGTATCACCTATCGTGCGAGGCCCTTCTGCCAGAGTGCTTCAGCCTACGTCGTTGCCTCCGTAAACCGCTCTGGCTACTACCAGTCGGAGCAACAGCTACTGGGTGGGATTCGCACCCACCAGGAATGCGTGCCTTTCCACGGCGCACGCAAGAAGCCGCCTACGCTGGACGAGTGGGGGGACACTGGAGCCGGTGGCGCGCACGTGACGGGCCGGGCGTGGCACGGCATCAAGCGCCGCTGGGCGATGGAGAGCAAGGCCGCGCGGGCCGGGAAAAACAGGGCGGCACGACTCAAGAGACGCCCGATCTCGTGTACGTCGCCGACGATTGGGAGCCCAAAGTGCAGCTTGCAGAGAATCTCGGGGGGCTCGTGCGATCACGCGGTGTCGGAGGTGACCTGTGACCAGAACTGTGTCCAACGCCCCTGCGGAAGAGGAGCAGCAGTCTCGTAAGTCGTTGCCCCACAACAGTGCCCCGCCAGGGACTCGAACCCCGAACCTACTGATTAAGAGTCAGTTGCTCTACCAGTTGAGCTAGCGAGGCGGGCACATCTGGCTCCCATGTCGGGCAAACAACCTATAGAGACTCGACCCGGACTCCAACAGGGTTGCCCCACGGCGGCATTACTTCAACCACCGGCCGAAGGGATGTGTCGGGGAGAGCTGTTCGACACGTCCGTGGTCGCCGCAGCGACTACATGTTCTCGCCAACGCGCACGGCGCACGGGCTCCTTGCCCGGTCGTCGACGAAGATCGGGTCAACCGAGGCTGCAGACGCTCCGGGGGCTAGAACGCCGAGATGCCGGTCACTGCCTGACCGAGGATCAGCCCGTGGATGTCGTGCGTACCCTCGTAGGTATATACCGACTCCAGGTTGGCCATGTGTCGCATCGAGTGGTACTCGACCAAGATCCCGTTCGCCCCGAGGAGCCGCCGCGCCTCCCGCGCGATGTCACACGCCATGTCGCAGTTCGCGCGCTTCGCCAGTGAGACCTGTTGAGGCGTCACGGTCCCGGCATCTTTCAGGCGACCGAGCTGTATGCATAGGAGCTGGCCCTGGGTGATCTTGGTCAGCATGTCCGCCAGCCGAACTTGCTGGATCTGCTTGCCGCTGATGGGCCCGCCGAACATCACCCGCTCGTTCGCGTAGCTCCGTGCCTCGTCGAAACACGCCATTGCGGCGCCCACGGCTCCGAAGGCGATCCCAAACCGAGCCTGTGTGAGGCACGTCAGTGCGTTCTTAAGCCCGGTGGTCTCGGGCAGCAACGCGCTGTGAGGCAGGTGCACGTCCTCCATGTACAGCTCGCTCGTGTCGGAGGCCAGCAGCGATAGCTTCCCCTTCTGGTCTCGGGCCGAGAAGCCGTCCACGTCCGTGGGCACGATGAAGCCGCGAACCCCCCAAGGGTCGCCGATCTCGCCGACTTGGGCCCAGACGATCGCCACGTCGGCCATGGAGCCGTTCGTGATCCACATCTTGGTGCCGTTGAGCAGCCAACCGTCGTCGGTCTTCTTCGCCGTAGTGATCATCCCACTCGGGTTGGACCCGTAGTCGGGCTCGGTGAGGCCGAAGCACCCGATCTTCCTTGCCGACGCCAGCTCGGGAAGCCACTCCTGCTTCTGTTCCTCACTCCCGAAGGCGTAGATGGGATACATGACCAGAGCGCCCTGCACCGAGGAGAAGGAGCGGATGCCCGAGTCGCCCCGTTCGAGCTCCTGATTGATGAGCCCATAGGCGACGTTGTTGAGTCCGGCGCAGCCGTACTCCTCCGGAAGGTTGGCGCCGAGCATGCCGAGCTCGGCGAGCTCGGGGATGATCTCCTGCGGGAAGCGGCGCTCGATGTACGCCTCACCGATCAGGGGGATGACCCGGTCCTCCACCCATTCGCGCACGGTGTCGCGGACCATGCGCTCCTCTTCACTGAGGAGACCGTCCACGTCGTAGAAGTCGATCCCCTGGTACTTTCCTGCCATGGGTATGCCTTACGGTGCGTAGGTCGAAAGTGGAATGGCTGCCGAAGCTAGTTCGGATCCGGCTTCGGAGGAACGGCCTCGGCGGCATTTCGGTGCTTCATGCGCGCTGCTGCGTAGAAGATCTCCCGAGCTACTCGAGCCGCCACGTACCACGCGGCCAGAACGGTGCCGATCCAGCCACCGATCACAAGATCCGACGGCTGGACGTAGAGCCAGATCCACAGGGCGAGGACGCCGGCCACGAGCAAGCCCACCCGCCAACTCCGTGACTTGGCTCGCTCCAGGGCGGCCGTCCGACACACTTCGCACCAGAGCATGCGGTCGACGTCAGCCCTGGGCTTCATCTCGAGGCAGCGGGCGCAGGCCACCTGGTCCGGGTCGCTCTCTCTCCAGCTCATTTCAAGGCCCGCACCACAGCTGCGGTAAAGTCGACGGTGGAGGCCTCCCCCCCCATGTCCCGAGTGCGCGCCTCGCCAGAGCGCACAGCGGATGCGATCCGAGACCCCAGCCTGCCCGACGTGGTCGAGAAGCAGGCACGCCGAGAGGAGAAGCCCGGTCGGGTTCGCAACGCCCTGCCCCGCGATGTCGGGGGCGGAGCCGTGTACCGCCTCGACATGGCCGTATCTTCGCCGATGTTTCCGGAGGGGGCGAATCCGAGGCCGCCCACCAGGCCGGCCATCAGATCACTCAGGATGTCGCCGAACATATTCTCCATCACCAGGACATCAAAGCGGTACGGATCGAGCACCAGAGCCATGGCGGTCGCGTCGATGATCCGATCCTCCCATTCGATCTCAGGGTAGTCTGCGGCGACCTCCCGTCCGATGTCCAGGAAGAGTCCCTGCGTGTACTTCAGGATGTTGGCCTTGTGGGCCAGGGTCACCTTCTTGCGGTCATGCCTGCGGGCGTAGTCGAAGGCATACCGGAGAATGCGCTCGGCTCCGAAGCGCGTCACGATCATGACCGACTCGGCCACAGCCTTGGGATCCCGCCCCATGCCGATGAAGTGCTCGACTCCGACGTAGAGGCCCTCCGTGTTCTCGCGGATGAGGACGAGGTCGATGTCCTCGTAGCGGCCCCCTGGGAGGATCGTGAGGACGGGGCGCACGTTCGCGTAGAGGTCGAACTCCTTGCGGAGCGCCACGTTGATGGAGCGGAAGCCCGATCCGGAGGGCGTAGTCAGCGGTCCCTTGAGCGCGAGGCCGCTTTGCCGGATCGAGTCGAGCGTGGCGTGGGGAAGCGGGGTCTGGACGGCGTCGATCGCGGCCAACCCTGCGAGCTGCGTGTCGTATTCGAGATCTGCGGCGGCGGCTCCGAGGACCTCGAATGTGGCGTCCATGACCTCCGGCCCGATCCCATCGCCGGGGATCACGGTGACGGTCCTGGTCATTCGATCGATCGTCGCTCAGTCGTCGGGGTGGACCAATCAAACGGGAAGTCGGAGGGCGAGCGTGCCTGCCTAGGGCATCAGCGGCCCGTGAACTCGTCGCTGTACTGGAATTCGGTATGTTCTTCGCCCCACTCGACGAGATCCTCCAGGTAAGAGGGGCGCCGGGTACCGTCCAGCCGCGCCTTGCCCGCGATGTTCTTGGACCTCCGCCAAGTGAGCTCGTTGAGCTCTTGCCGTCCCAGGAAGGCTCGGGCCACCTCGGTGTCTCGGCGACTCGTTTGCGTGATCACACGCACGCCCGAAAGGCCAGGGAACCTCCTGAGCAGGGTCTCGGTCTCTTCGGCGAAGAGGTAGATGTAGGGCCCGACCTTGGCCCACAGCGCGCCTCCTCGGCGGACCTGCTGGAGCGGCTGGTTCACGAAGATCTCCAGCACGTTGCCGCTCATACGGAAGCGCAAATCCGTCGCCGACTCGTAGTGGGCGCGCGCCTCGGCCTCGGTCGGCAGCGTGAGCTCCACATCCTCGCACGCGGCGGCGCCGAGAAGCGCAATCAGGCCCAAGCACAGGCTGAGTCTCGATAGTCTCTTCGCAAGCATACTCTTCATTCTGCCATCGCACGGTACTTGCGCGCCGATGGAGAAGGCGATCTTCGACTCGACGTCGCGGGACACGCCCCGGCGGGTCGGCATCGGATAGGCCTGCCACCTTCCCCCGAACGCCGGGAACGAAGGCGCGTGCGGTCTCCGTCCCCGGCGCTGCCCCACTCGCGTGGCCTTCGCACCCCGGCAGAGCCGGAGAGGGCAGGAACTATGCCCCAAACACGCGCGGTCGGGAGGTCGGCCCCCGGCGGCCCGAAGTCCTCCGAGGTGTCATCGACCTCCCGTCGCCGGGTCCCAGGCGACGTCGCAACCTCGTCGGCTGGGTCGCTAAAGGTATCCAAAGCCCGGAGGGGGATACACCCCGCTCCGTGCCGTCGCGGCCCCTGCGACCGCTCGTCATCACGCCGAGTGGAGCGGAGGAGAACACGAGGCAGTCCTCTTAGAGGGTGCGGTGCGGTGGCGGCGCCCCCCGAATCCGCCTCGAAGCGACCTCCTCCCGCCGCTCGCGCCCCAACGCTACTCCGAGGAGTCGGGCTCCTCGCCCGCACCAGGCTCGTCGCCGGCGGCCGTCTCCAGGTTCAGCGCGGCGGAGTTGAGGCAGTAGCGCAGACCGGTTGGCTCGGGGCCGTCTGGGAACACATGTCCGAGGTGACCGTCACACGAGTTGCACAAGACCTCGGTTCGCCGCATGAAGAAGCTTCGGTCGCCCTCCGTCCGAATATTGTCGCTCTCCACCACGTCGTAGAAGCTCGGCCAGCCCGTCCGCGAGTCGAACTTGGTCTCGGAGTCGAAGAGGGGGGCGCCACAGCCGGCGCAGGCGTAGGTCCCCCGCTCCTTTCGGTCGTGGTATTCCCCACTGAAGGGCCGCTCGGTCCCCTTCTTCCTCAGGATCCTGTACTGCTCGGGCGTGAGAATCTCTCGCCACTCGGCGTCGGTCTTGCGCGGGTTGTGTGACATGGAAGTCTCCTGGAGGCCGGGCTCGGCACGTGTCCGCAGAGGTCATAGCGCGCTCGGTAAGCTAGGTCGGCAAGGGCCGCTCGGTAGATGTCGGACCTAGGCCTATCTTCCGCTCCATACTTGGGTCTCGGGACGGAAGACTCCCCAGGCGAACCAAAAGTGGTTCCCGTGCACGACCTCGGCGAGTTGCCTGCCCTCCAGCTCGCCCTCTACGGCCCGTCCCGAGAGGCTCCACGTCGAGCGCGTTTCCCGATCACGGAAACGGCCGTTCCCGTCCGGCTCGAAGGTCAACGCTCTGCCATCCACGAGAGGCGAGAAGGACGTGGAGGAGCCCACGTCCCGCCCCCTTGCGATGTTCGAGTCGTCCACGGCACTCGCCGTGCCCGAGGCCCAGAAGACGACGACGAGGTCCCCGACCCGCACGTGCGCGACGCGCTGGTCCTTGAGCACCGAAAAGGGAATCGCCAGATACTCCCCGTTTCCCTCCAGCGCGACGACACGCTCCATCGCCGGAAGGCGGTCGTCCGTTCGACCGTGCCGGAAAAATCGACGCCACGGCCCGCCCCCTCGGTCGTAACCCTGATACGGGTTATGCCCGTATCGCCTGGTAAAGTCGGCCGGAAAGCCCGTGTCCCTCGAGAGCACCCGGGCCTCCTGCATCTGCTCCTTCACGCTTCGCCAATTCATGACCGTGGCCGGGACGGGGGTCAGTTGCCGGCCGGCGTGCTCGCCGACAATCCCCTCGCCGGTGGCCTGCTGCCACCACGTCTCGGACTGGCGGTCGTACATCACCAAGTCGGAGTGTCGGAGGCGACCGGTCGTGCCGAAGTCGAGAATCCGGCCGTCGATGCGGCGGTCGAAGGCGAGGGTGGCATTGCAGAGCGGGCAGTACGTGACGGTCACCGGGTCACCTGCGATCCAGTCGTTCACGATCTCGTGCCAGATGAGGATCGAGAGCGGATAGGCCTTGGTCACGCCGTTCACCCTCACCACGGCGACGGGCTCGCGATCTTCGAGCCAATCGTCGGCTTCCCGCACCGAAACAAACGAGGGCCGATCGATAGAGGGGATTCCGTCCTTGGGCGGCCCGCCGGAAATAATCTCTTCCAACGGAACCGTGTGCCTCGCGAAATCGGTAATCCAAGCGTCCCGGCCGGCAACGGCCGGGTGCTCCTGGCCCGACGCCTCCGACGCCCTTGTGGCGCACGCCGCGAGCAGACCCAAGACGAGCATGTAGGAAGTGGGAGGCCAGGCCGGGATCATGGGGCTTCCTCAGATGTCTGGACGCCTTTGCTGTACTCAACTCACTGCGGCCACGATCCGTTCCCCCGTCGGGGAAGCCCACCTTGCTCGCCGGTGATCCGCATGGTCTCTTGCAGCGTCGAAGCACTCAATCCAATCCTCAGATCGAGCATGGGACATGAACGATGCCTCCGTTAGACACATCCCGTGGGAGAGCCTCCCCAAGGAAGAGTTGAACCCCCAGCTGCGCCGCCGCCTCATCACCGGCGAGAAGGGGATGCTGGCCCACGTCTACCTCGACGAAGGCGCGGTTGTCCCTCGCCACTCCCATCACAACGAGCAGTTCACCTACATTCTCAAGGGAGCACTGCGCTTTTGGATCGGCGACGACGAATCCCAGGAGATCGACGTGCACACGGGCGAGGTCCTCCACATCCCGGCACATGTACCGCACAAGGCCGAGGCACTTGAGGACACGCTGGACCTGGACATCTTTGTGCCGCCCCGCGAGGACTGGCTGTCGGGCACCGACGACTATCTCCGGACGTAACCGGGATGGATCTAGGACTGAAGGGCAAGACCGCCCTCGTCGCGGCCTCGAGCAAGGGGCTGGGGCGAGCGGTCGCCGCGGAGCTCGCGAGAGAGGGCGCCAACCTGGTGATCTGCGCGCGGGGGGTCAGCGCCCTCGTGGAGGCCAGGCAAGCCATCTCCCACCAGGCGGGGGTGGAGGTGGTGGCAGTCCCCGCCGACCTGAGTGAGCCGGCCGACATCGATCGTCTCATGGCGGCCGCGAAGGCCGAGTTCGGTCGCATTGACATACTCATAACAAACACGGGCGGGCCTCCTCCGGGGCCCTTTGAGAGCCACTCCCCCAAGACGTGGAGCGAGGCGGTTGGGCAGAACCTGTACAGCGTCCTGAACCTGACCCGCGAAGTCCTCCCCGGCATGCGCGAGGCGGTATGGGGGAGGATCATCAACATCACGTCTGTGGCCGTGAAGCAGCCTGTCGACGGCCTGATCCTCTCGAACAGCGTCCGGGCCGCCGTGACCGGGTTCGCGAAGACGCTGGCGAACGAAGAAGCCCGCTTCGGCATCACGGTGAACAACGTGATGCCGGGCTACACGAGGACGCAGAGGCTGGAGGAGCTCGCGGCTGCCGCGGCGGAGCGTGCCGGACTCCTGCCCGAGGAGGCCTTTGCCGGTTGGGAAAGCCAGATCCCCATGGGGCGTATAGGCTCGCCGGACGAGTTCGCCGGCCTCGTGGCCTTCCTGGCCTCTGAAAGGGCGAGCTACATCACGGGGGTTTCGATCCCGGTGGACGGAGGAGCCATCCGTTCGGTCATCTAGAGACGACTAAGCGGCACACCGAAGAGCCGGGTATGGTATGAGGGGAGCGTTCCGCGCAACCGATAGGGACACTGGAGCATCGAATGGCGGCAAGACTCGTCGAAGCTGAGTACATATGGCGGGACGGGGAGTTCATCCGTTGGCACGACGCGACTGTCCACCTCCTGAGCACGGCCGTGCAGTTCGGGACGTCCATGTTCGAGGGCATACGCTGCTACGACACGCCGAGGGGTCCGCACATCTTCAGGTTGGACGCGCACGTCCTGAGACTCATTCACTCGTGCAAGATCTACCGGACGGATCCGTCGTATTCCGAGCAGGAGCTCGCGGACGCCTGTTGCGCGACGGTCGAGCGTAACCGGCTGAAGGACTGCTACATCCGGCCCATGGTGCTGCGCGGATACGGCTCCCCGGGCCTGGATCCCTCGAGCAGCCCTGTCGAGACGTACATCGCGGCGTGGCCCTGGGGCACGTATCTGGGCGAAGGTGCCTTGGAGAACGGCGTGGACGTCTGTGTGTCGACGTGGGCCAGGCCGGCGCCGAACACGTTCCCGGTACAGGCCAAGGCCGCCGGGCACTACAACAACGCCCAGCTCATCAAGATGGAGGCCGTGGCGAACGGCTATTCAGAGGGGCTGGTCTTGTCGCCCGAGGGCCGCCTCAGCGAAGGCGGCGGCCAAAACGTCTTCCTCGTGAGAGCCGGAGTCCTCGTGACCCCGGAACTCGACGGCACGTTGCTGAGAGGGGTCACGCGGGACGCCGTCGTCACCATCGCCGGAGATCTCGGGCTCGAGGTGCAAGAGAGGCCGGTGCCCCGCGAGGACCTCTACACGGCCGACGAGGTCTTCTTCACTGGGACCGCAACCGAGGTGACGCCGATTCGAAGCATCGACCGCATCACGATCGGCAACGGAACGGGCGGTCCGGTTACCCGCAAGGTGCAGGAGCATTTCCTCGCCGTCGCCAAGGGCGAGGCGGACGACGTGTACGGGTGGCTCACACCCACATGCCCTGGGACCCTCTAGTTCCCCACTGCTGCGGCGTCGACGTTCCTGAGGTCGGGAGCCCCGAAGCGCTTGCCGGTCTCGGGGTCAATCATGATGGAGTTGGCGCGCCCCTGAGATCCCCGCACGCTGACGGCATAGCCCCGCCGCTCGAGCTCCGCGACGGTCTCGGGCGTCGTACCGCCCTCCTCTATGCGGACGTCGTCCGGCAGCCACTGGTGGTGCAGGCGGGCCGCATCAACCGCCTCTTGGATGTTCATGCCGAACTCGACCACGTTCAGAATCACCTGCATGACCGTGTTGATGATCGTCCGCCCGCCGGGGCTACCCACTACTCCGACCAAGTCGCCGTCCTTGGCGACGATGGTGGGCGTCATGCTCGACAACATCCGCTGCTCCGGACGGGCCAAGTTGGGCTCGGTGCCGATGAGGCCACTGTCGCTCGTAAGCCCAGGCCCGGCGTTGAAGTCGCCCATCTCGTTGTTGAGCAGGAAGCCCGCGCCCGGAACGGTGATGGCCGAGCCGTAGCCCGCCTCGAGCGTGTAGGTCACGGAGACGGCCATGCCGTTTCGGTCCACAACCGAGTAGTGGGTGGTCTCCGAGCTCTCGTAAGGCTCGGTGACGTCGGCAGGCAAGGACACGCTCGCGTGCACGGGATCGATCCCTGACCGCAGGCGCGTCGCGTAGTTCTTGTCGGTCAGGCGGTGCACCGGCACGTCGACGAAGTCGACATCGGCCAGGTACCGGGCACGGTCCCTGTAGGCCCTGCGCATGGCCTCCGTCAGATGGTGGATGTAGTCGGCTGAATTGTGCCCCATCGAGGCCAGGTCGTACCCCTCCAGGATGTTCAACATCTGCACCAGAGCGACGCCTCCGCTTGATGGCGGCGGCATCGAGATGATGTCGTAGCCCCGGTACATGCCCTTGATGGGCGTTCGCTCCTTGGACTGGTAGCGTGCGAGGTCTTCAAGCGTGATGATCCCGCCGCCCCTCTCCATCTCGGCCACCAACAGGCGCGCCGTCTCTCCCTTGTAGAACCCGTCGCGCCCGTCGTTGGCGATCCGCTCCAACGTCCTTGCCAGATCCGTCTGTACAAGCCGGAACCCTGGCTCGAGCGGCCCGCCATCGATCGAGAACGCAGCGACCGTACCCTCGTACGGGGCGCCTCGACCCTCGACGAGGCGCTGGAGACCTCCGGCCAGCCGTGCGCTGATCGGAAAACCGTCTCGTGCGAGGCTTATCGCCGGGCTCACGCTTCGACGCCATTCTTGGCTCCCGTACAGGCGGTGCGCCTTCCAGAATCCGGCGACCGTTCCGGGTACTCCCACGGCCAGGTGGCTGTTGTGGTGCTTCGTGCGCGAGTACTCGCCCGACTCGGCAAGCCACATCTCGGGGTGGGAGGCAAGGGGAGCCTTCTCACGAAAGTCGATTGCCGTCGAGGTTCCGTCGGGAAAGCGGACCACCATGAAGCCCCCGCCACCGATGTTGCCCGCCGCCGGATGTGTCACAGTCAGGGCGAAGCCCGTAGCGATGGCCGCGTCCACCGCGTTCCCCCCAGTCGCCAGGACATCGGCCCCCGCCGCGCTGGCGTGCACGCTCGCGGACACCACCATGCCGTGAGGTGCCCGCACGGGCTGAGCCTTATCGGCCTGTACACTCGTCAGGGCTACGGCCGCGAGCCCGGTGGTGCCCAGCCAGAGAACAGCCAGGGCGACGAACGAGAAGAAGTGACGCCGATCGATCATGTGGCTCTCCCTATGTTGGCTGCGACCCGAGGCTCACGCCTCGCAGTTCCGGTCATACTCGACGATGTTCTCCCACTCGCTGGCGTCCGAGCGGGCCACGACCGCAACCACCGGCTCCGTGTCGCTCATGTTGAAGACCTCATGGGGCACGCCGGGCTCGATGAAGATGAAGTCGCCCGCCTGGTTCTCCAAGACGCGCTTCAAGCCCGGTCCGTACTCGTGGCGGACGTTGCCCTCGAGGATGTAGAGCATGACCTCAAAATCGACGTGGACGTGAGCGTAGGCGACCCCGCCGGGTGGAATCGTGGCCACGTTCATGGAAAGCTCTCGGGCCCCGACGTTCTTGGCCGACAGGCCAGCCTGGTAGCGGATATTGTTCCAGTCGCGGAACTCGGCGCTCGCCCGGATCGTGGCGATCCCATCTCCGCCCTCGACCATCGCCGCGAGATCTACGCCCCCTTCAGACATGCCGTCTTGCTCCTCCTGTCGACTCCGCTACCCGAGCTCCGCGGTGAAGCGGTCGGCTAGAACCGGACCCGCGCCCTCGTCCTCGTGCTTGAAGAAGACGAAGACGTCGCCCCAATCCTGATCTTTGAAGATCCGTGCCCATCGGGCCAGCTCGCCGGGCTCGTAGACCTCCTTGCGCAATCGAGCATATCCGTACGAAGCGGTCCGCACCACTGGCGGATCGCCGTCCTTCCCGGTATCCGCCACCACCAGGGCCGAGTCCGCGTCAGCCAGGACAGCGTAGACTTCTTCGTCGAACCACGTCTCGTTACGGAACTCGAAAGCGGACCGGAAAGCCTTGGGGAAGAGAGCCACGAAGTCGCGTAGACGCTCGACGTCCTTCTTCAGGTACGGCGGAAGCTGAAAGAGGATGGGGCCTCGCCGCTCACCGAGCTCGCTCGAAACGCCCATCAGGAAGCCGAGCTCGTCGTCCGCGTCCTTCAGCCTCTTGTTGTGCGTGATCTTCCGCGATGCTTTGAGCACGAACGAGAATGCGGCGGGCACCTTGCCGGACCAGTCGTTCAGTAGCTTCCTGGACGGCATGCGATAGAAGGTGTTGTTGATTTCCACCGCGTTGAGCCGCTCACCGTAGTACGAGAGCATTTCGTCGTTGGGCAGATCCTCCGGGTAGAACCTGCCCTTCCACTCCTTGTAGGAGAATCCGCTGGTGCCGACCCAGAACGTCATCTCCTCAACCTTCCCGATCCGTGCTCGAACCGCCGGCGCGCGCGATTGACATCACTGCAGGTCTACAGCAGGTATCCGCCGTCGATGGGAATCACCGACCCGGTGATGTGCCGGGCGGCCTCGGAGCAGAGGAAGAGAATCACGCTGGACACGTCCACAGGATCGCCGAGCCTTCCCAGAACGCTGCGCTCTCGGGCTCGGTCCAGGATTTCGGCAGGCACTCCGGCCGTGAGTCGGGTGGTGCGAATGTAGCCCGGCGCGACTGCGTTGACGTTGATGTTCTTGGGTCCGAGCTCGACAGCCGCGCTCCGGGTGAAACCGATGATGCCCGCTTTTGACGCCGCGTAGTTGGCGAGCCCGAACTCGCTTCGCAGCCCGTGGACGGAGGTCACGTTGACGACCTTGCCCCACTCTTGCCCTCGAAGAAAGGGGGCCACGGCCCGAGTGAAGTAGAAGACGCCTGACAGGTTGGTGTCCAGGACTGCGGACCACTGGTTGTCGTCCATCCGCCAGAACGCGCGGTCACGACCGATCCCCGCATTGTTCACGAGGATGTGGATGCCGCCGAGCCGCTCCACGGTTCGCTCCACGAAGGCGTTCACCTGCTCGACCTCGCGCACGTCGCAGGCCGCGCAGAAGACCGCACCTCCAATCTGCCGCAGGCAGGTCGCTACGTCGTGCGCCTCCGCCCGGGACTCTTCACCCGTGTCCAGAAAGCAGAACGCCACATGAACTCCCGCCCGAGCAAGGTCCATGCAGACGGCTCGCCCGATTCCGCTCGAACCGCCTGTGACGATGGCGCCCCTGCCCCTCAGGCCGTCGAGGTCGCGAAAGGGTCGCGGCTGAGGCTGGATCCCCGTCTCGTCGAGGAGTTGCTCGACGGCATCCTCCAGATCCGTAGGCTCGGCCGTGCCGATCTGCTCCTGCTCGGACGGCTCATCACCCGGCGCTGGGACGGTGTTCGCGGCTCTTGGGTCGGACATCAATCGAGGAAAGGCCTAGAGGGTCGCGACGTGCCAGGCAAACGCCCGTTTACAAGCATGGTACAGATTGAGGCGCGCCTTCCGCAACGGACAGTCGAGGGCGGCGGCAACGTGATTCGGGTCGCGGTGTGCGGCTCCGGCCGCCGCGACCTGGCGCGCAGTTCACGTGAGCCGCTTCGGCGCTCGCAGTTTGTAGCCGAAGCCGCGCGCGGTCTCGATCCATTCACCTACAGGGCCCAGCTTCCCCCGGAGTCGCCGGACATGCATGTCCACGGTTCGAGTGTGAATCTGAGCGGAGACCGCCGCTTCCACGTCCCACGCACGCTCCAGGAGCTGCTGCCGACTCTGCGAATGGCCCGGCCGCTCCATGAGCGCCTGCAGAAGCCGAAATTCCGTGCGCGTCAGGATGATCTCCTCGTCGTCCAGGAAGACCTCCATCGCCGTCAGATCGAGCTTCAGGGGTCCGATGGAAACCACGCGCCGGCCATCGGATGTCACGACCGTCCGGCGGAGGATCGCCTTCACCCGCAGGATGAGCTCCTTCGGGCTGAAGGGCTTGGTGAGGTAGTCGTCGGCTCCCAGCTCGAGGCCTTCGATCCGATCCCCCTCTTCGCGCCGTGCTGTGAGAAGCAGCACCGGCACCGACGAAGTGGCGTCGGCGGCGCGCAGGTGAGAAAGCACCTCGTCCCCGGACAACCCCGGCAAGAGCCGGTCCAGGACCACAAGGTCGGGGACGTCCTTCTCCACCGCCCGCAACGCCTCCACACCGTCCGACGCGGTCTCGACCCGAAAGCCGGCCTTGGCGAGCTGGTACGCCACGAGTGCCGCGATGTCCGCCGCGTCCTCGACGACCAGGACGCGCTGTGACCGCGCGGAAGGGGTCATCCCTGCCCGGAGCCTTCGTGGAGGAGTGCCACGATCTCACTCTCCGTGAGCGTGTGATCGGTGGCCTCGGCGGCGGCGAAGAGGGTATGACAAGCGGTCTTGTCGTCAGGGTCGTATCCGTGCGCGGTGAGCCGGGCCTTCACGTTCAAGAGTCCAGACATGGGGCTTATCGCTGTCTCCCTGGGCGCGCGCCGCCATCGACGCCGGAGAGCGTCTCATCGCCCAGCTCCACGCCAGAGACCGAACCCCAGCCGATTGCGCGGCTGCCAGCGGAGTCCCAGTTGTGAATCAGGTGCTCCTGGTCCATGGGCACGTGGATTGGCTAACGATGATGCGAGCCTCCGGGTCCAGCCGCGCTCGCACCGAAAGATAGCCAGCGAACCGCCAAGCGTCACCGGATTGGCGCACTCGGCGCCTGCACGCAATGTTGCTTGTCCAAAGACTGCGGCACCGCCGTGGCCACGTTGAGAGAATGGCTGCTCGCCAAGGAGGGAACCCCATGTCATCTGCACGAATCCCGATGCTTACGCTCATCGCCTGCGGCGCTGTCCTGTTGCCGGGGTGTGCCACCGAGTCCGGAGCACCGGCCTCGATGGCTGCGGGCAACCCGATCACGGGGGAGGGGATTCCGAACCCCAATCCCGCCGTGGTAGCGAACTGGGGAGAACTCCCCGAAGGGCGTGAGTGGGGAACGACCGCCGGTATCGACATCGACCCGATCGACGGCCATATCTGGGCCTACGAGCGGTGCGCGTCGGGCACCGCGTCGGGTGGAAGTGTGAACTGTGAGACCAACCCCGTCGCCCCGGTCTTCAAGTTCGACCGTAACACGGGTGAGATCCTCGCGAACTTCGGCGCCGACCTGTTCGTCACGCCGCACGGCATCCACGTGGACAGCGACGGCAACGTCTGGGTAACGGACTTCGCGGGGAACGAGGCCGGCACCCGCGGGCATCAGGTCTTCAAGTTCAGTCCTGACGGCGAGGTCCTGCTGACGCTTGGGACTGCGGGCCAGCCCGGTAACGGCCCGAACCAGCTGAACCAGCCCAACGACGTCATTACCGCCCCGGACGGCAGCATCTTCGTCGCCGACGGTCACAGCGGGCAGGGGCAGACGGGCGACGCCGACATCGAGGTGGCACGGGAGACGGGCCTGACGGGCCGCATCCTCAAGTTCTCCGCCGACGGCACGTTCATCAAGGAGTGGGGGCGGATCGGATTGGAGCACGGCGAGTTCCGTACGCCACACGCGCTGGCGTTCGACTCGCAGGGTCGCCTCTGGGTGGCCGACCGGGGCAACCACCGGATCGAGATCTTCGATCAGGAAGGCAACTACCTCGAGTCGCGCTACCTGTACGGGCGGATCAGCGGGCTCTTCATCACCGAAGACGACATGATCTATGCGATCGACTCCGAATCAAGCCCGACCAACCACCCCAACTGGCGGAACGGCGTCCGCATCGGACACGTCGACGAGGACCGGATCACGGCCTTCATTCCGCCCTTCGAGAGGGACACGCGGCTCTATCAGGGCACAGCGGGCGAGGGAGTCGCCGTCGACGCGGACGGCAACGTATACGCCGCGGAGGGGCCGAACTCGCTCCGGTGGGCAGGCGGTGCCTTTACGAAATACGAGGTCGGTGGATAAGCGCTGAAAGCGACTTCCCCAAGGAGACCGCGCCCAGGGCTCGAGCAGCATGCCTGAGATCGCGCTGGCCGGAGTGAGCGAGCTCTTGGACCATCCCGGAGTTCGCGCCGCCCGCGACTACGTGTTGGCCAGCGACGAGCGCACGCTGCAGGATCAGGTGGAGCTCACGGAGATCCCTTCGCCTCCGTTCGGCGAGGAGGCACGCGGTCGCCGCATGGCAGAGCTCCTCAACGACGCCGGACTGTCCGACATCCACACCGACGACGTCGGCAACGTGATGGCGACGCGTCACGGACAGGAGGCGGGCAGCCCCGTAGCCTTGTCGGCCCATTTGGACACCGTCTTCCCCGCCGACACGCACGTCAAGGTGAGCGCGGAGGACGGTGTCCTGCGGGCTCCGGGCATCTCAGACGACGGGCGAGGCTTGGCTGCGTTGGTCACCGTAGCGAGGGCGATCGTGGAGGCGAACGTCGCGACTCGGAGGCCCATCCTCTTCGCGGCTACGGTGGGTGAGGAGGGGAACGGAGACCTCAGAGGCGTACGGCACATCTTCCGCGAGGGAGGGCCCGCCCACGAGGCCTCGTCGTTCATCTCACTGGACGGCGCGGGCTCGCGCATCGTAGTGAACCGCGGACTCGGTGCCCGCCGCTTCCGAATTACGCTTCGTGGACGCGGAGGCCATTCGTGGGTCGACTGGGGTATCCCGAACCCGATCCACGCGCTGGGGCGAGCGGTGGGGGCTCTGGCAGCCTGGCCCCCACCCACCCGCCCCCCTCTCAGCCTCACGGTGTCCCGTCTCGGAGGTGGCACGAGCGTGAATGCCATCCCCGCCGAAGCTTGGGCGGAACTCGACGTCCGCAGCGAGTCGGTGCAGCACCTCGACCTTGCCGAGGAGAGGATCCGAGCGACCCTCGTTCGCTGCGTGAACGAAGAGAACCTTGCCGCGCCCGGCGCGGCGCAACGACTCGGCTTCACCATCAGGGTGATCGGAAGCCGCCCGCCGGGAGCGACGCCCGCCGACTCGCCGCTCGTCAAGGCGTCGTCGGCCGCAACCCGGGCGCTCGATCTAGAGCCCGAGCTCGTGGCCTCCTCCACGGACTCCAACCTCCCCATGTCGATGGGCATTCCGGCCGTGACCCTCGGGGCCGGAGGCGAGGCCGGCAATGCTCACACCCTGGACGAGTGGTATCGCAACACCGGGGGACCGGAAGGCATTTGCCGGGCGCTCTACACGGTACTCCTGATGGCGGGAGTGTCCTGAGGACGGCGGCGATTCGACCCGGCGGCACGCTCCCTCGTTACTGACCGCCGACGATCTCCGAGTGGTCCACCACCCTGAGCCGGCCACGAAACGCCCGCACCTGCGTGTGAGCTCCCACGATCGAGTGCCAGAGGTTCGACCCGTCGATTGTTGCATCGCTACCGACCATGGTGTCCACGACCGTGGATCCCTCGATGCGGGCACCGGACTCGACCGTGACGTTCGGCCCGAGCGTGGAGCCTTTGACGACGGCGCCACGCTCCACTCGAACCGGCCCGATGAGGTTGGAGCCCTCGACCGTGGCCGCCTCGTCCACACCCGCCCGGCCCCCCTCCAGCAGATACCGGTTCGTGTGGAGGAGTGTGTCCGGCGCGCCGCAGTCGTACCAGCCCTCCACGGAAGCCACCCGGATCTTGGCTCCCCAGTCCGCCATGTACTGGAAAGCGTCCGTGAGGTAGAACTCGCCCGATGGCCCCGGGCTGGAATTCAGCGTGTGGGCGATCCCCTCGAAAAGGAGCCTCCAGTCCGCGATGTAGTAGAGGCCGATGTTGGCGAGGTTCGAGACGAACTCGGCAGGCTTTTCCACGATGCGCACCAGGTGACAGCCTTCATCGGCGACGATGACGCCGTAGCGGTGGTAGTCCTCTACCTCCTTCGCCCAGATGACGCCCCCGGTGGCTTGATCGAGATCGCGCACCAGCGTGAGATCGGCGTCGAACAGGGTGTCGCCGAAGAGGATCAGCACGTCGTCGTCAACGAACGGCTCGGCCAGTGCAACGGCGCCTGCTGTTCCGTCCTGAACCTCCTGCACGACGTAGCGTGCCGTGATGTAAGGATAGGCCTTGGTGACGTACGCCTCGATCGCTTCGCGGAGATAGCCCACGACGAAAACGATCTCCTCGACGCCGATTTCAACGAGACCGTCGAGGATGTAGCTCATCACGGGTCGGCCGGCCACGTGTATCAGGGGCTTGGGCGTGAAGGAGGTGTGGGGACGGAGGCGCGTACCCCTCCCGGCCAGCGGAACGATAGCTTTCATGGGGGCGGAGGTTATGGGGACCGAGTACGTTGGGCAATCCACGACGTTGGAACACCAGTGCGGAGCGCGGGTCAAGACATCCGCTCCCCGCGCATACCAAGCCACGGTCACTATATGATACCGACTGGGAGGCGAGCCGGTTGATGAGAGAACGCTTCGAGCGAGCCCTCACCACCAATCGGGCCGAGACAGACCCCCGGTCGGCCGATCCTCGGCTTCGCGGTCGGACCTACGCCATCCCGTTCGATGAGGTGTGGAACGCGTGCCTCGATCTGGTCGGGCGCAACGCGCGCTGGACGCTCCTCCAGGCCGAGGATGTCGAGGGGTATGTCCGCGTCAGTTGCCAAACCCCGGTCTTCAAGTTCATCGACGATGTCGAGATCCGGATCGGCCTTGACGAGCACGCCATGACGCGGGTCGACGTCACATCGCGCTCACGGAAGAGGCGAAGCGATCTGGGAGCGAACACCCGACGAATCGGCCGTTTCCTCCGACACCTCGACCTGACGCTGGACGCTGAGGACGGCGCCATCCTCGATCCTACGCACCTGGAGGCGTGGAGCGTGGAAGCCGGATGAGGGGCGGAAGCTCCGTTCAACTCCGGATTCTGCTCGTCGTCGTTTTCACCCTTGCAGGATGCGGGGACGAGGCGCCGCAACTCCCCGCGTCAACGCTGGGACCCAGCCCTGGCGCCGGCCCCGACCGAGACTTCGACGATCGGGTGTACGAACGGAACGTGGTGTTCATGACCGTGGGCGCCGACAGCGCCATCATCGTCCCTTGGCTGTTCCGGTCTTCCACGTCCGAGCGAGGCGTTGAGCGAGTCGCGGAGGCATGGCTCGCGCGGGCAGGGCTCTGGGAGCCGTTCTTCACCGACCGATGGGACTCCCCCTCGACACGTTCCCCGTTTCGGATCCACCCCCGCGGTGCGATGGACCTGGTGGTAGGCCCCGACGACATCCTCGAGGCGATCCTCTACACGGAGGGCCCGCGCCAGCTGGAGGTCATCGTCGACGAAGGCATGTCGGACTGGAGCGGGAGCCGAGGCGAGACGTTTCGCATTCACCAGGGGGCCGTGCACTTCGGGAATCTTCGGATTGAGGGCATGGTTGTCGACATGAGCCGGGTGCACCTGCGAGAGGGCCCGTTTCCGGGTGAGTGGATGTTCGTGACCGGGCCTGGACGCCTGGCCCTCATGATCGAGGCGACAGGCGGGTCCCCGAGGTACTCGGCGTGGGGCAGGAGGGGCGAGGACGAGTATCGGTGGCCGGAGGTCGAGGTCGAGTGGAGCTCGCTACGTTCGTTTGAGGAAGCGCGGAGAGACGTTCCGGTGGCGTGGGACGTGCGTTCCGAAGACGGTGAGATGGCGCTGTCACTGGCCAGCGACGGCATGGAGCTGCGGGCCGTAGAGGGGGAAGGGCCGCTCCTCCCCGTCGAGGGCCTGTATCAGGTTTCCGGGCCCTTGGTGCTTGCGGGCGACTCGACGGAGGTCCGGGGGCTCGTCCGCCACGTCCAACGGTGACATCAAGGTAGCCGCGTGACCGAAGAGCTGTTGCGCGCGGCCGTCACGATCGCCTTCGGCGCTCTCGCAGGAGGGCTCACGAACTCCGTGGCGATCTGGATGCTCTTCCATCCCTATCGGCCCCCCCGCGTCTGGAATCGGCGTCTGAAGATGCTCCAGGGAGCCATTCCCAAGAATCAGGCGCGCCTTGCGAGCGCGGTGGGGCGGACAGTGGGCACCCGACTCCTCACCGAAGATGATCTGGGGAGGATCTTCACCGACCAGGAATTCCGGACGGCCTTCGACCGTCGCCTCTCCGGGTTCCTCGACGCTCTCCTTCACACGGAGAGGGGGGCGGTGCGCGACCTCATCTCCGAGGACGTGCACGAGCAGGTGGGGGGCATCGTCGAGGACGTGTGTGCCTTCGCCCTCGAGCGACTGCACGAGTACCTGCAGTCGGACCGGTTTGCCGAGGCCCTCTCTGCGCGGGCCGAGGACATCGTCCACTCGATCGCGGATGAGCCGATCGCCGGCATCCTAACACCCGCCCGTGAAGGGGCCATCTCGGAGGCCGTGGACGATTGGATCTCGGGCGCGATCGAGAGCGAGGACTTCAGTCATGCTATCGACGAATACCTCGATCGAGCGACCCGGAGGCTCCTCGAGCCTCGACGCACCTTCGAGGAGGTCCTTCCGCTCGGCCTCGTGGGAGCCGTCGAGAAGGCGATCGCCGCCTACCTACCCCTCGCGATCCAACGGCTCGGATCGCTGGTGGAAGACAAGGAGGCGAGGGCTAAGTTCGAGGCGTTCATCCACGACCTCCTCCACCGCTTCCTCAGCGACCTCAAGTTCCACCAGCGGGTGGTCGCCAGGCTGATCATCACCGAGAATACGGTGGACATGGTCCTTGACACGATCGAGACCGAAGGGGTCGAGCGCCTGGCGGAGATGCTCCAGGAAGAGGCCATGCAAGAGGCCATGGCCCGCGGGATCAACGACGCCATCGTGGACTTCTTGAGGCGCCCCGTAGCTTCGGTGATCGGAGAGCCGGACGACCCCAGCGTCGTCGGCGCTCGCGAGACGGTCGTCGGATGGTTCGTCGGCGTCGCACAGGACCCTACCTCCCGCAGCTTCCTGGTGGAGAAGCTCGAGGTGGCGCTCGACGAGATGGGCGCCCGGACTTGGGGCGAGGTCTTCGAGAAGCTGCCGCCCGATCATGTGGCCGAATGGCTGGTGGCGGGGGCCAGGAGCGAAGCTGCGGCCATGCTCTATCGGGAAGCGGCACGCCGCCTCTCCGAGAACATCCTAGAGCGTCCGATCGGGACTCCCTCCGACTGGCTCCCCGAGGGTGCGGCCAAGGCCGTCGAGGAACTCCTCAGCGACCCCGTCTGGGAGTGGCTTCAGACCCAGGTGCCCGACGTGGTTCGACAGGTCGACGTCGCCGGGCGCATCGAGGAGAAAGTCCTGACCTTTCCACCCTCGAGGATGGAGGAGCTCGTCCGAAAGGTGACGCACAGGGAGCTCAAGATCATTGTCCGGCTGGGCTACTGGTTGGGAGGCTTCATCGGGACCGGACTCGTGATCCTGAACATGCTTTGGGGATCGTGAGGGCGGGCAACGCGGGTCCCCGCCCGCACTCGCCGCGGAGACGGTGAGCGGGGCCGCCCTGCTCCCTGCGGACGCGCGCTGTACGGGGATGGGACGCGGTGCCTACCTCTAGTCGTCGGACCGCCTCGCCACGTCGCGCGAGACGGCAGTCTTGAAGCGCTCGCGTCCCCGACGCCGATCGGAGCCCCGCGGTCCCACCTTGAGGAAACTGAGCCAGATGAAGTGACGCTTGGCCTTCCGCGGGATGTCCTTCCCCAAACGGGCGGCGACTTCCTCCGGTGTCTGCGTGTAGCGACCACCCCCCAAGTAGATCCCGAGGGCCAGAGCGGCAACGCCTCCTAGGATCTTGAGGAACAGGACCAACCTTGTGCTCCGGTTCGTGGAGGGTGCGAGGGACGAGGCTCAACCCCGGCCGATGGACTCCCGGAGAAGAAGGGCCAGGCCCGTAACCAGGATGACCGCCACCGCATTCGTGCCCACCGCCACCAATCCCGCCACCGTCCAGAACACCATATGGATGAAGTTGTAGCCGCCGGGAAGAAGATCCATCGCTCTGAGCGTCGAGGTCCGAGTCGTTGGCTGCGCGTCCGGAATATGTGGAAGGCGTGACCCATCTTCAATGGGCCCTCTTCACTCGCTGGCGTTCCCGCCGCGGTGGGCCGTCGCAGCTTCACCCCTCGCACACCTCGTGCTCCCCGTCCAAGAGAGGAAAGGACGACGCAGGCAAGCAACCGGCACGAGAGCGCCCGTGGCCCCTGAGAGCAGGAGCACGCCGTCCTGTCCCTGGAAGCGGCTCAACGGAAAGCGGTTCTCGGACCGCGCAACAATGCGAGCGCGGCTCAGGGCTCTTTTTCGCCATGGGGAGACTCCGCCCGAGTACACTGGCGCACCCACTCGAGGTAAGGCTCGTGCCCCCCCTCGACCGCCAGCGTCAGGACCTCCGGGACCTCATATGCATGCAGCTCCGCGACCCGCTCTGCGAGTCTAGGAGCACGCTCAGCGCTCGTCTTTAGGATCAGCAGAGCCTCGGGCTCCTCCTGCATGCCTCCGTCCCACGCGAAGACGGAGGTCACGTCAGAAAGGACATTACCGCATGCGGCGAGCCCTTCCTCCACGACCTCACGGGCCAGGGCGAGGCCCGCCTCCCGGTCTCCGGCGGTGACCAAGACCACGCGGACGTCCGACATCTCTGTCACTGCTCCAAGAGTACTGTCCGGCCCAATTTTCCTTCCAGGTCGACGGTGTCGATGAGCGCGCCGTACCGTGCCTCGACGGCCTTCCGATTGACCTTCTGCCTCGGTCGTGACGGTGCCGTCCGCGATGGTGAACGGCCACGCGACCAAGCCAATCTTCTTCGGGACCTCACGGCGCGCCAGCCCCTTCGCGGAGCCGCATACCACCCGCTTCCCCATCACATCAGCTCCTAGACCGCGTCGTCGGCCTCCCCGACCGCTCTACGGTCCTTCTCCGAGAGCTCCTCCCACGGCGTCGTGCCCGCTTGGGAGGGGGTCGGATGCCCTTCGAATGCCCCGGCCAAGATGGCCCGTCCGGTCTCCCGCATCGCTCCGTCGGGCTTCTCGGCCTGCTCCGTAGTCGACACGAAGGCGAGCGTGGTGTCCAAGTTCCCAACGATGGACGCAACCCGGCGAGCGGCGAGAACGCTCTAAGTGCGGCGCCGAGGACGCCGGGGCAGATACAGGCGCGGCCGCAGATCGACCACTCCAAGCGGGCCTCCGAGAGGAATCGCCGCCGGGCTCATCCGTTCACCCGGAGCCCGGCGATTCGCCGGGAAGGGGCCGATGGCGCTCAGACTCCTTCCACGAGCGTCTCGAAGGCGAGGTCAGGGCGAAGCGAATGCAGCACGCTGCAGTACTTGTCACGGGAGAGCTGGATCGCACGATCGACCTTGGGCCGCGCTTCGGCGGCCACGCCTTCAAGGACGAAGGTAAGGCGGACCCGTCTGTAGTAACCGGGAGGGCCGGCATGCCGCTCTGCGTCGGCCCGAATCTCAAAGGAGCCCATGGCCACACGGGACTTTTCGAGAACCAGCAACACGTCGATGCCCATGCAGCCCATGAGCCCGAGGAGGACGGAGTCCATCGGAGACGCGCCGGCCAGGGCATCGCCGTCGATCGTTACCTCCGGCCCCGGGCGCACGCTGCCCCGGAAGGCCCTCCCCCGCCCGGTCCAACGGAGGCTCGCTTGCCTAGAAGAACTCATCTTCCTTGGGTTGATGGCCTTTGGCGGAAGGAGTCGGTCCGCCCTCCCCGGTGAGGCGGGCCAGCATCTCCCGGGCATGCGTCACGTACTTCCCCGCCTCCTGCTCGGCCGGCGCGTTCTCGAGGAATGCCCGAAGGTGCAGGATCGCCTCGGGCTCTTGACCGGCCCGCACGAGGAGGAATGCGAGGCCATAGTGGGCGCCGGCCGCATTCGAGTCCTTCTGGAGCACGTGCCGATACGTCTTCGCGGCCTCCTCGGTCATCCCGATGCGGGTGTAGGACATGGCGATCTGTTGGAGCACTGCGGAGTCACTGGGCGACTCCTTGAGGGCCAGTCGGAACGACGTGAGGGCTTCGTGGAACTTGCCCTCCGCCATCAAGGCAACGCCCTCGTCGTAGTACTCGACGCGCTCAGTCTCCCCGGACTTACCGAAGACGCTTTTCCACCACCCCATGAAGAGAACGCTCAGCTGCGAGACAGATGGGTACGGCGACACGTGCGAAGCTCGCGCCGTGAGTCACCGGATTGGGTTGAGAACGAAACTAGAGAAGGCCCAAATGCCACGCAACGACAGGGTTAGGGTCGTGCGGCCACCACCACCTTCGCCTCAGAAACCAGCACCCTCATTCCCGCCGCCTCGAGGGCCGAGTCCCAACCGTCGACGCCACCCCATACGACGACACGCCCCAAGCGAGCCACGACGCGCGCTACCGTCTCCGGATCGAACAGCTCCTCTTCTCCGAATATCGCCGCGCCACGGAGACTCTGTGCCCGGAAGGGCAGCTCGAAGGCGGCGGTGAGCCGGCTGACGCCTTCGGCTTCGCGCCAGTGCCGTAGTCCGGAGGCCACCCCCACCACCTCCACGACCTCCAGCTGCTCCGCCAGCGCAGTAGCGTGTCCCGCCATGCTGCCCAAGAGAGCCACATGGCCCACCCCCTCCGTGATCCCCAGCGACGCCGCCAACTCCACGAGGGTAGGCGAGCTGGGCGCCTGGAGCTTCGCCTCGCCGGGTAGACCTGTTCGTGGCGGTGGACGAAGGTCCCCGAACCCTTGACGGATCGGGTAGCGATCCCGGCAGTTGGGGCAGCCTAACGCCCCCTCCAGCACCCGCCGTTCCTCCAGCTGGTCCGCAAGCAGGATCAGCCCGAACCCAGGTCCGCAGCGGGGGCAGATGAGTCGGTCGGTAAGGAGCAGATGCATGGCCCCACACCGGGCCTTCTGGCACTAACGCCCCGCGTCCCAAGCAGCTTCGCCGGCCGCACTGCGCGAACTTCGGAACCGGCACACTACACGGAGAGCGGGCTGTGGTTGGTCGTGCAGAGACGCAAGAACTCGTCCCGTGTCCTCTGGTCCGCGAGGAACGTCCCGCGCATGGCTGACGTGATGGTCTTAGAGTTCTGCTTCTGCACCCCCCGCATCATCATGCACAGGTGGTACGCCTCCACGACCACTCCCGCGCCCTCGGGCTCAACGAGCTCCCAAAGCGCTTCGACGATCTGCTCCGTCATGCGCTCCTGCACCTGGAGGCGGCGAGCGAAGACCTCCACCAGGCGCGCCGTCTTGGACAGGCCGACGATCTTGCAGTTCGGGATGTAGGCGACATGCACCTTGCCGAAAAAGGGTAAGAGATGGTGCTCGCAGAGCGAGTACATCTCGATGTCCTTCACCATCACCATGTTCCTGTGGGAATCGTCGAAGAGGGCACCGTCGATCACGTCGCGCGGCACCATTGTGTACCCGCGAGTGAGGAAGGCCATGGCCTTCCTCACCCTCTCGGGTGTCGCCTTGAGGCCGTCCCGGCTCGGATCGTCACCAAGCCTACGGATCATCTCGGCTACCAGGTCCTCGAAGGAGGCTCCAGAAAGATCGTTACTCACCGGTGTACTCCACGTAGCTCTTGCCCGTCTCCCGGAGCGCGAGCTTGCTGAGCTCGACCCCGTCCGGCAGCACGTCTCCGAGGCGGTTCCAAATCGCGACAACCATGTTCTCGGCCGACGGGATCAGTCCCCGCATCCACGCGACTTCGAGATTCACATTCTTGTGATCGAGGTCCTCGATCACGTTTGCCTGCGCGAGCGCCTTGAGATGCCTGAAGTCAATGACGAATCCGGTCTCCGGATCGGGTTCGCCCTGGACGGTGATGACGAGCTCATAGTTGTGGCCGTGCCAGTTGGGGTTCGCGCATCCCCCGAAGACGTCCCGGTTGCGCTCGTCGGTCCACTCCGGGTTGTACACGCGGTGCGCCGCGCAAAACTCGAGCTCCGTCGTGACTCTCAACCGGGGCATGGGTCCTCGTCGGCATCGTTCAAGCTCAGGCTCAGCCGAAAAGCTAGCGGATGAGCTACCCTTGTCCCAGACTTTGGTTCGAGCGCGACTCGGGATAGACTGGGCGACTATGAGAAACACAGACTCGAGGGTGGCCTTGGTGACAGGAGGCGCTCGACGCATCGGCGCCCAGCTGTGCCGCACCCTCCACGAGACCGGATATCACATCGCACTGCACTACCGTGGCTCCGTAGACGCCGCCGAAGCTCTCGCTGCCGAGCTCAATTGGGTCAGGGGTGGATCGGTTGCCTGTTTTCAGGCGGCGCTGGGCGGTCTGGACGCGGCCGAAGAGCTGGCGAGCAAGGTGCTCGACCGATTCGGGCGCGTCGACCTGCTCGTCAACAACGCGTCCAGCTTCTACCCGACGCCGGTGGGCAGCGTCGGTGAGGACGACTGGAACCGGCTCGTCGGCGGCAACCTCAAGGGGCCCTTCTTCCTGAGCCAAGCACTGGCGAACAGTTTGGGGAGGAGCGGGGGAAGCATCATCAACTTGATCGACATCCACGGGGAGCGGGCGCTGGCCGATCACTCGGTGTACAGCGTGAGCAAGGCCGGGCTGGCGATGATGACGAAGTCCCTGGCACGGGAGTTGGCTCCGGCGGTGCGGGTGAACGGGGTCTCCCCCGGGGCGATCCTGTGGCCCGAAAGCGACGAGCCGGAGGAGGACGAGCGGAGGCAGCGTCAGCTTCAGCGGGTGCCGTTGGGGCGCCGGGGCGATCCGCAGGACATCGCTGAAGCAGTCTTATTCCTGGCGGAGCGAGCGCCGTACGTGACGGGCCAGATCATCGCCATAGACGGTGGTCGTAGCCTCACCTAGACGGCGGACCCTGTTCCATAGCCGGCTATCTGGAGTGGCGCGGCACAACAACTACACTCCGAGCCCCGACGATCAGCGATCCTTGATCGCGTGCATCGAAGAGGCCGACAACCCGGAGCCCATCCTCGTCAACAACTTCTGCGAGCGGTTGGGGGGCAGGTGGGGAGCTGACCCTCTCTCAGCCCCGCGCCCGTGAAATTGGTCTCCCGCCCCAGACGAAATCCACGGGCCGCACAGCGCCCTTGTCCCCCTCGAAGTGCCGCCACAAGTCGGTGTAGCTGTGCTCGGTCGCCGGATGAATATCGTCCCCTGCGATCTCCGCAAGGGGAGCCAGCACGAAGGGGTCTTCAGTGACCTGCTTCCGCGGAAGCAGGACGCCCTGTACCGCGCCCACCACGTCTCCATAGGTCAGCAAGTCGAGATCGAGAGTCCGGGAGCTGAAGCGCGGAACACCCCGAAGGCGCCCAAAGGCGTCCTCGATCCCCCGCAGCGTTTCCGCCAGCTCACCGACAGTCACGGCGGTATCCACCCCGACTACGAGGTTGTAGAAGGCGTCGCCTTCGAATCCGACCGAGGCACTCTCGAAGACGGAAGACAGATGAAGCTCCCCAAGAGCCGTGGACAGGGCGTCCAGCGCGGCGGCCACATTCCGTTCCCGGTCGACGTTGCTGCCTACGCTGATGTACGCGCGGACCACCTAGGGGCCACCGACCCGTGGACGTCGAACGCCGACCCGCATGCCGACCACTAGCGGTGCTCCCCCCGCTCGATGACGACCCCCACGTCCGCCGCGCCGGTGACCGCACCAGGCTTGCTCACTCTGAGGCGCAGCCACTTCACCCCAAACTCGCGGCACACCAGGTCCGAGACCCGCTCGGCCATCCGCTCCACGAGCAGGAACTCGGTGCCTTCCACGAAGGCGATCACCCGTTTGGCTACCGCCTTGTAATCGACGGTGTCCGTGAGGTCGTCGCTGTCCGCCGCGCCGGTGACATCCGTAGCCATCTCAAGATCCAGGCTCACGGTCTGCCGCACCTCGCGCTCCCAGTCGTTGACCCCGATGATCGTGTCGATCTTGAGATCACGGATGTAGACGATGTCCATGCCGCCTCCGTCCGGTCCGAGGGTCATGATGACCGGGCTCAAATCCTGGTGCAACTCTACTTCAGCCCCGGTCGCGCCATGCTCGCTGGCGTGGATCGACGCCGGGACGACACATGGCTCGGCGGGTGGTGGTGGTGGTCTCTAGTCTCCGTGAGCCGGACAGGAGCACTGCCCGCATGCGCCCTGGTGGCGAAGCCGGCCGTTCCAGACCAGCGCGACGCCCACCAGCAAGCCGCCGAGAGGCGACGTGGCCGCCTCGGGTAGCGGCGCCAACCATCCGGCCGCGGAAAGACTCCAGATGCCCAAGCCCGCCGCGGCCACCGCCCCGACCATCGGACGACCGTGGAGTCGCCAGGAGGCCCTGAGGCTCGCCGCGACGACGAGTGCGGAGGCGCCGAGGAGCCACGCCTCGAGGGCGTGCGTCGCGGCGAAGAACGGAAGCGTCGAGACGAGCACTGGAGTCACGACGCAGTGAACGGCGCAGATCGTCAGCACCGCTGCGATCCAAGCGCTCGGACGGGCGTCCACCAGTGCTTGCTGGCCTGACACGCCCCTCCAGCTCGTCTCCGAGTTCATGCGTCTCGGCTCCCCCGGTTGATCGATGGTCACCGGCACTGCCAACGGGACTTGAAACTGCATAAACGATAACGGATTATCAAGAACGAATTTCGTCAGAGAGACCGAGAGCTGGGGAGTGGCCTGGGAAGCCCCCCGGGGAGCCGGGGGCCGTCTCTCACGTTCCGGGGGAGCACAGTGCAGAGAGACACCCGACAGCGCCGGGCCATACGCGCGGTGTTCACCCGTGAGCGCAGACCTCTCAGCACGGACGAGGTGCTGGTCGCAGGCAAGAGCCTGGTCCCATCGCTGGGCATCGCTACAGTCTATCGCAACATCAAGACACTCGTGAGCGACGGGTGGCTACACACTGTTGAGGTCCCCGGCGAGCCGCCGAGGTACGAGCAGAGCGGCCGCCCGCACCACCATCACTTCATCTGTCGAGAGTGCGAGCAGGCGTACGACGTCGAGGCCTGTCCGCAGGACGTGGAGCGTCTCGCCCCCGAAGGGTTCGTGGTGGAATCCCACGAAGTCGTGCTGTACGGGCGCTGCCCCCGCTGCCGCTGATTCGAGCGGGCTCCGATGGTCCGCTTCGGCTCGACGGGAGTTCGGAGACGCTCCTGGACCCGCCAGGCTGGAGCTCCCACGCGTTCTCCAAGAGCAGCAGTTCGAGCGCGTGTGAGGCACGACCCCGACCTGGGTCGACGCCGGTATTCTCCGGGCGAGCAATCGCAACCTGGCGGCGCGGAGGCGGGTCCGGGAAGACCTCTCCAAAGCCTAGCAGACGTCGTGTCGGTTCAGCTCGGGGCACCCGCCGGCCAAGTGGAGGGCGGCGCGACTGAGCCCATCCACCCCAACTCGCCAAACGTCAAGGACGCGGGGGAGGTCCTGATCCCCGGCCATGAGGAGCGTTGGCGCCCCCAAGGGCGGCGCCAACGGAGTGGACCTCAGCTACGGTCTTCCTGCGAGACAGGGCGGCCGTCAAGCTCCTCGATGGTCTTGGTCGATGGAGGGCGTATCCTCTGGATCCTGCGTGCGGCGGACTCCGCCTCGCGCCAAGCTCTCAGAACGTTGCCTCCCGCGAGCCGCGCGAGATCCTCTTCGCTCCAGCCGCGGCGTGACAGCTCGGCGAACAGCGCTGGGAACGCCGACACGTCCTCAAGGCCCACCGGCGTGTCCTCGATCCCGTCAAAATCCGATCCGATGCCGACGTGGTCGACGCCCGCCACGTTGCGGATGTGCTCGATGTGGTCCACCACATCGCTGAGGGTCGCCCTCGGCGCGTCGCCCGGACCCGCGTGCGTTCGCGCAGCTTCCGAGACGAACACGGGCACGAAGGTGACCATCACGACGCCACCGTTCTCAGGAAGCCGGCGCAGTACCTGATCCGGCACGTTCCGCCGGTGATCGGTGAGCGCCCGGGCCGAGGAGTGGGAGTAGATGACCGGGGCTTCGGCCACGTCGAGGACGTCATTCATCGTCTCCGGCGACGTGTGAGACAAGTCCACGAGCATCCCGAGACGGTTCATCTCCCGGATCACTTCCTTCCCGAACTCGGTGAGCCCACCGTGCTCCGGCTCATCGGTTCCGGCATCCGCCCAATCGTTGTTGCCCGAGTGCGTGAGGGTCATGTAGCGCGTGCCGAGGTCGTAGTAGGCGCGAAGCGCCCCCAGAGAGTTCTCGATCGCGTGGCCTCCTTCCATCCCGAGCACGGAGGCAACCCTGCCCTCGCCGAAGATCCGCTCCACGTCGGAGACCGAGTACGCCTGCTCGAACACGTCCGGATACTTCCGGATGACCCGCCTGGCGATGTCGATTTGCTCCAGCTGATACCGCGCGGCTCCCTCCTCCACCGCCTCCATGGGGATGTAGACCGACCAGAATTGGGCCCCCACCTGGCCTGCGCGCAGCCTGGCGATGTCCGTATGGCCCGACGTCGTGCGTCGAAGGTCGTAGGCCTCCACGTCGAAGGGCGCGGTTTCGTCTTGTCGGATCGCCCACGGCAGGTCGTTGTGACCGTCGAGGAGCGGCATCGCGTCGAGGACCCGACGGGCCTTCTCCATGTGCTCGTCCTGAGCGTGGAGGGCGCTCGCGGTCATCAGTCCCACGGCGAGTATCAACCAGGTGTGCTTCCTCATCGCTGTCCACCTCGTGTATCGACTCGTTGTCTCTGAAGGGAAGGGATCGTTACGCGCCCCGAGCGGGGTTAGCAAGAGAGCCTGGGGGAGCGACCTCGCCATCATTCCAGAATTCATGGAATCCGAGCTCCGAGGAGGAGGAGACTCGAGTCGGGCAGGGCAGGGCTCGCGAGGCCGAGGCGGGTCGAGAATACGGCCAGAAAGTCAGACGTCCCGGCGCAGGATCGAGAGTTCGGGGAGCGGAGATATCATGGGAGGGGACGCCGCTGTCGAGGGCCGGACATCCAGGCGGCAAGGCGACGAAGCCCCACGGCCAGGATGGGACCCCGTCTGTGCCTTGCGGTCGAGCGATCCCATCCCCGGAGGGCCGACGGCGGTGCCGGTTATGACTCCGTCGTGGGCGCACCTCTCAGGAGAACCGTGCCCAGACCTCCGGCCAGCCCGATCATGAGGCCGATCACGCCCCAAGTGGAGCCGCTCATCGAGCGCTCGATGATCATCTCGTCGGCCCGCGCGGCCGGCGCTTCCACCTCCGCGTGCTCGACCTCCTGGCTGTGCTCGGCCGCAGCTACCGAGCTGGCGGCCAGGACAGTGATGTCGAAAGCGGCCGCCCGGGCGCCGCTGGGCTCGTAGGCGACCACTTGGTAGTCGCCAGGCCGGATGTCAGCGGGAATCAGCAGCTCTTTGGTCAAGTCACCCTCGTCGTTCGCCGTCGCCTCACCCAGGGAGTGCTCCTCGAAGACGCCCACGAGGACGAGGGAGACCGTCATCCCCCCGTGAAAGTCCACGCCGGTGAGCGGCAGGACCTGTCCGGCCTCCACCGACTCCATGGTGCTGTTCAATACGGCTCCGTGGACCGCGGCCACCAAGACCGCGCCCAAGGCCAACGACCCCATCCGACCGACAACGCGTGCAGTCATGTCTCACTTCCCCTTCGATTACATGAGGTGCTCTCGAGCTTCTCCGAACACACCGTACAGCCAAAGACCCAATATAATGACGCCCAACAGGAGCCCCATCCACCCCAGCCATCCGTGGCGCTCCGGCGTGTCGTCCTCGTCGCGATCCAACAAGGGCACCGCCATCAGGAATAGGAAGACCGCCGAGGGGCCCAGGATCATGCCCCACGCCCCGAGCAGGTTCTCAAGGCCGTATACCCACAGCACCGGCCAGAAGGGCTTCGTGATCTCAACGCCCGGCACCGCCGGATAGCCCAGCCCCTCGGGGATCAGGACAGCCAAGACGCCCAACCCGGCAAAGAGCAAGAGACAGTATCCGGCCAGACGCGTGGCGTGGTTGCGGAACATGCCCGTTTGTGACGAGTCGGCATGAATCCCGAGGTGTCGGATGAGCCAGAAGTGAAGCGCCATGAGCGACACGAGCAGAATCGGGAGGAGGCTCGTGTGCAGGCTGAAGATCCGGGAAATCAGCGAAGTGCTGGGCGTGAAGTCCTCGGTGAAGAACCGACCGAAAGCTCCGGTCAGGTTGCCCCCAGCAACGAAGTGGAGCAGCGCCTCGAAGCCCTCTTGGTCGTACCGGAGCGTTGCGCCCGTGATCACCAGCAGAAAGATCAGGGCCGCCATGAGCACACCGGCCCACCATGTCATCTCCCTCGGTCGCTTGTACGACCGTCTCCAGAAGACGTAGCCCAGGTGGGCCGTCACCGTCAGCACCAGCGCGCCAGACGCCAGGAAATGAAGGCTGCGTACCCAGTCGCCGAGAGGGGCACGAGCGATGATGTACAGCACGCTGTCGTGCGCCCCCTGCGTCGTTGGGTTGTAGAACTGGGCCAAGTAGAGGCCCGTGAGGATGATCACGACGATGAGGAAGGCGGTTGTGCCACCGAGCATGTACTTCCACTGTTCCGTGGACTTCGGCACCTCGTAGTCGAGCGCGCCGATCGCAAGCCGCTCCTCGACCGCTCTGCGTAGCTCTCCGCTCAACGCTCGCCTCGATGGTGGGGGGGGGGGCACACTTCCTGTGCTGGCCGAGCCTAGACTAGGGGCACGGCTGTCTTTGCGGCAAGCCCGAGGGTGGCAAGACGACGGCGAAGCGGCCCCCACATAAGCGGGAGGGGCCGAAATCCCGTCGGATCTCGGCCCCTCGAAGAGCACCAGAGGAGGATTATTGAAGCCGTGGGACACTGTTGGTGACTTCCCGCCGAGTTCCGCCTTCCCCCATTCGGGGGCGCGACGTTGTCCGGTGGAGTCAGTCCCGGCTTCGCGGGTGTTGGCTCAATAAACGAGCTTCCCCCCAGCACGCCAGCGTCGAATATAGGCGGGCTTCTGCCGCTCTGTCCAGCTGGGGAATCCGACTGATCTAGCTCCGAACCCGAGGACGGAACGATCGCAGCAGCGACAGGTTCCGGAGATCGGAGGTCGCTGCGTGTCCGTCCTTGGGAGTCTCCAGGATCTTCGGAATCGCTCCGAAGCGCGGATCGGTCATGAGACGCCGAAAGGGCTCTTCGCCCAGAGCCCCCTGTCCGATGTGCTGGTGCCGGTCGAGCCTGGACCCAAGGTCGCCCTTGGAGTCGTTCAGGTGAAAAAGACGCAGGCGCTCGAGGCCTAGGGCGTCGTCGAAGGCGCGGAAGACTCCCTCGTAGTCCCGCACGAGATCGTACCCCGCGGCGTAGGCGTGGCAGGTGTCGAAGCAGACGCCAACCCGGTCGCGGACGCCTGGGGGAACGGCCTCGATGATGCCGGCCAGATTCTCGAAGGTGCCGCCTACCGAGGTTCCCGAGCCGGCGGTGAGCTCGAGCAGCAACGGGGGACTCGACTCCACTTCGGTGAGGGCGCGGCCGACCGCCTCAGCGTTCCGCTCGATCCCCGCAGCCAGATCGCCATCGGTAGCATTCCCCGCGTGGCTCACCACGAAGTCGAGGCCCAACTCGCCCGAGCGGGTCAGCTCGCCAACGAAACAACCGAGCGAACGCTCCCAAAGCGCTGGATCCGGAGATGACAGGTTGATCAGGTACGAGTCGTGAGACGCGGCCGTACGAACGTCCGAGGCCCGCCGCTCTCGGTGAAACTCTTCTCGGGTGTGGAGATCGATGGCCGGCTCCGCCCACCGGCTCGGCTGCTTGGTGAAGAGCTGGAGCACCGACGATTCGATCTCCTGAGCTCTGCCCGGAGCTCGATCCACGCCCCCGGCCGCCGAGACGTGCGCGCCCAGCTCGTCCGCCCCCCCCTCGCCGACGCGGCGAGCCAAGGAGACCCGGCCGGGGCCGGCGGCGGTCACCCCGGGGTCCTCGAAGCCCCGGCCAAGCTGTGCACTCTCCTCCCTTTCGGGCGAGAGACTCCCCCCCGCCGGGACCCGAGAGCCCAAGCGGGCCGCAGAGCCCGCCTACGTGAAAGAACTTGTTCCATGATCACTTCGGTGCGTCCTCCACAGGGCCCTCACTCACGCCGATCGGGTCGGCACGATCCTGCCCATAGGACCGCCCGGGCGAGTATGCAGGGCGCTCCGAAAGGCACATACGCCAAGGGGACGCGCAATGCACGCAGACGGCTGCGGGACACCTCAGACCGGCGTCGCCGAAGCACGCCCGCACTCATGCCGGTGGGGCCGGCGCGTGAGTCGGAGGCTCTGGCGTTCCTGTTCGCGCGCAGGGTGTGCCGGGCGTCGGGCGATCCGCCTCAACCCGGACACCGCCTAGTCCGCCGGCCGGCTGAGCCCGGCCCGGCGCATCCTTGCTGCGCCCCGGCTTAACCATCGGGAAGCCCGGGCTCCGTCATCTTCCGAACGTTGAGTGCCTCGTCCACTCTCTCGGGAGAGATCAGCCCTCGCTGCTCCACCACCTCGCGCACCGAAATACCTTCCCGGGCGGCTTCCTTGGCCACCTCCGCGGCTTTGTCGTATCCGATGTAGGGATTGAGGGCCGTTGCGATCGCGGGGTTCTTCTCGAGCAACTCCCGGGCCCTCTGTTCGTTGGCTTCAATCCCAGCTACGCACCGGTCCGCAAACGTCCGCGCCATGTTCGCGAGGAGGGTAATGGACTCCAGGAGGGCATGCGCCATGACGGGCATCATGACGTTGAGCTCGAAGTTTCCGCGCTGCCCGGCGATGGTCACGGTCGTGTGGTTCCCCATGACCCGGGCCGCCACCATCATCATGGCCTCGGGCATGACAGGGTTCACCTTCCCGGGCATGATCGAGCTCCCCGGCTGAACTGCGGGGATACGGATCTCGGCCAAGCCCGACGTCGGCCCGCTGGCAAGCCAGCGTATGTCGTCGGCGATCTTGAAGAAGCTCGCGGCGATCGTGTTCAGAGCGCCCGCCGCGTTGACCACGGCGTCCTTCGACGCCTGGGCTTCGAAGTGGTTCTCTGCCTCGCGGAACTCCAGGGCGAGCTCTGCGGACACCCGTGCGATCGTCTTCGCCGCGAAGTCGGGATGCGTATTGATTCCGGTCCCCACGGCGGTACCGCCAAGAGCCAACTCGGTGAGCTCGGCTGAAGCGGCCCGTACGCGCTGAATGCCCTTGGTGAGTTGGCTCGCGTATCCGCCGAACTGTTGGCCCAGCCGGACGGGGGTTGCATCCATCAGGTGGGTGCGTCCCGACTTGATGACGTGATCGAAGGCCTCAGCCTTTGCGGCCAGAGCGTCCCTGAGAAGCATGAGCGCGGGGATGAGGTCGCGCTCGATGGCCACCCGCGCCGAGATGTGAATCGCGGAGGGAATGGTGTCGTTCGACGACTGGCCGAAGTTCACGTGGTCGTTCGGGTGGACGCTCCCCCCTTCGCCACCGAGTATCTGATGCGCGCGGCGCGCCACGACCTCGTTCGTGTTCATGTTGGTCGACGTGCCGGATCCGGTTTGGTAGATGTCGAGCACGAACTCCGCGTCCCACCGCCCCTCCGCCACCTCCCCGGCCGCGACCGCGATTCCCTCGGCCAGCTCGGCGTCGAGGTTGCCCAGCTCGAGGTTGGTGAGCGCCGCGCCCTTTTTAATGAGCCCCATCGCCTGGATGAAGCCCCGGCCGAAGCGCTGACCGCTGATCGGGAAGTTCTCGAATGCCCGCTGGGTCTGAGCTCCGTACAGGGCGTCAGCGGGGACTCGCACCTCGCCGAGGGAGTCCCGCTCTATGCGATACCCGTTCGACATACGTGCCTCGTTGGTCTGTGCGTGAAGACGCCGCGATCTGAAGTACCCCGAAGCCCTCTTGCATGGCGCCCAGGCCCTTGGCGCCGCGAGTCGCGTCCACGGGTTCCCGGCCTGAAGGATCCGGAGGGATTGGTCAACGCTTCGGAGGACGGCTGGGACGCATTTCGACGCGGCTCACCAGCGACTTCTCGGGATACGAGAGAAGGTGCAGGGTTGCGGCGGCCACGTCCTCCGCGTCGAGGGCCCAGTCCCTTCCCCTCTCATGAGACGAGAACGTCGTGTCCACGCTGCCCGGCATGACGATGCTCACCCGTATACCCGAGTGCCGCAGGTCCAACATCATCGCCTCCGTCATGCCGAGGAGGCCGAACTTGCTGGCATTGTAGCCTGCGCCGCCGGCGAAGGCGTTTCGGGAGGCGAGAGATCCGATGTTGATGATCCATCCCCCTGTCGTCTTGAGATGGGGCACCGCAGCTTGGGAGCAGCAAAACACCCCTCTGAGGTTGGTGTCGATCTGTGTCTGCCAGTCGTCCAGGGTAAGCTCTTCGATGGAGCTGAAGACGCCGACGGCCGCGTTGTTGACCAGCACGTCCAGGGCACCCAGCTCCTCGACGGAAGCCTCGATCAGGCGGTGGCATTCGTCCGGGCTTCGCACGTCGGCGGGGATTCCGACCACTCGGCCCCGCGCCGATCCATCCAGCTCGGCGGCCACACGCTCGACGTTGCCCACCGATCGGGCGCTCACGGCCACGTCGGCGCCGGCATCGGCGAGAGCCTCGGCCACGGCGCGGCCGATTCCCTTGGTCGATCCGGTCACGATGCACACCCTGCCCGCAAGGCTCATGGTCGATGCTCCGTCACGCCCCTCCGTGATTCGGCTCATCAGCCCCCGGCACCGACCCCGGCCGTCACACGTTCCACGCCTCCGTGGGCCAGCCAGCGCTCCGCCTCGAGGGCCGCCATGCAGCCGGTTCCCGCGGCCGTGACGGCCTGCTTGTACCAGTCGTCCATCACGTCCCCCGCGGCGAACACCCCGGGCACGGACGTCTCGGTTCGCCAGGGCACGGGGGTCTCGATCCACCCGTTCGACCTGAGCGCCACTTGCCCGCCCAGGAACTCGGTGTTCGGCGTGTGGCCGATAGCCACGAAAAGCCCGGCCACCTTGAGGAGACGCTGCTTACCGGTCCGAGTGTCCTGCAGCGTCACCCCGGTGATGACGTCGTCACCCACCACGTCGGTCACAACCTGATTCCACTCAAAGCGGATCTTCTTCTCGGCGAAGGCGCGATCCTGCATGATCCTCGAGGCACGCAGCTCGTCCCGGCGGTGCACGACTACGACTTCCTTGGAGAACTTCGCCATGTACAGGGCCTCCTCCATGGCGCTGTCGCCGCCTCCGGCCACGGCAACCACCTGGTTGCGGAAGTGGGGTAGCGCTCCATCGCAGACGGCGCACGCCGACACCCCGCCGCCGCTCTGGGCCAGCCGCTCCTCGTTGGGCAGCCCCAACCAGCGGGCGTTCGCGCCGGTGGCGACGATGACGGTGTCGCTGCGGATGTTCTTCCCGCTGGTGGCCTTGAGCAGAAGGGGGCGCACGGAGAAGTCGACCTCGAGCACGTCCTCGGTGATGACTCGTGTGTCGAAGCGGAGAGCCTGCGCCTTGAAGTGGGCCATCATCTCGGTTCCGGTGATGCCCTCGGGGAAGCCCGGGTAGTTCTCCACGTCCGTAGTGTACATGAGCTGCCCGCCGGGAATCATGGTCCTGCTCCCCGCCCCTTCGATCACTAGGGGATTCAGGGTGGCGCGTGCCGCATAGATGGCCGCCGTCCAGGCTGCCGGGCCCGAGCCGATGACTACAACTTGTTCGTGTTGTCGTTCTGACATGGTCCTCTTCCCCGAACGGGACGCCCCTTCGTGCGATCGATCCGTGAAACACGCGGAGCTTCCCGACGTCCACTCATCCGGCGGTCTCCCGTGGGCCGACTCGCTCCTGCGGAGCGCCCTCCCTCCCTCATCTCCCCTTGAAGATGGCCAGGTTCGTCGAGTGGCCCGGGTTCACCCGCGCGTTCGGATTGAGGTATTTGACCGCGTTGTTCACGGCAATGGCCGCCTCAGCGTACCCCAGCGCGATGAGGTCCAGCTTTCCCAGATAAGAAACCAGATCCCCCGCCGCGTAGACGCCTTCGATCGACGTTTCCATGAGCTGGCTCACGACGATCCTGTTCTTGTCCAGCTCGAGCCCCCACGACTTGATCCGTCCGAGGTCGGGCTTGAACCCGAGGAAGCAGAGCACTGCGTCGACGTCAAGGTCCACGTCCTCGTACGTGCGGTTGTTGTAGATGGTCACGGACTCGACCTTGCCGTTTCCGCGGATCTCGCGGATCTCGTAAGAGGTCTTGAGATCGATATCTCCGGCCGCGTGAGCGGCGTGGAGCTGCTCAACCGACGCCTCGTGGGCCCGGAAGCCGTCCCGTCGATGCACCATTGTGACCTGAGCGGCCTGGTCCTTCAGGTTCAGCGACCAGTCCAGCGCCGAGTCGCCACCCCCCACGATGAGCACCCTCTTGCCGAGGTAGTCCCCTGGATCCTTGACGGAGTAGGCGATGCCCCTGCCCAGGAGGTCGTCGTATCCCGGGCAATCGAGGTGGCGCGGCTCGAACGCACCCTTCCCGCCGGCAATGAGCACCGACCGGCTCGCGTACTCACCTGTGCGGCTGCGGAGGACGAAGTGGTCTCCGTCCCGCTCGAGCTCGAGGACCTCTTCGTCCAAAACGACGTCCGGGTCAAATTGGGTCCCTTGAGCAACCATGTCTCGCGCGAGGTCCTTGGCCAGGATCTTCGGGATGCCGCCCACGTCGAAGACGTACTTCTCGGGGTAGAGGGCCAGAAGCTGTCCCCCCAGCTCGGCGAGGGAGTCAATGATTCGCGTGGAGATTCCCCGAAGTCCCGCGTAGAAAGCGCCGAAGAGACCCGTGGGCCCCCCTCCGATGATCGTGATGTCCCGAATGTCGTCGCGCATGCTCTAATTCGATGGACTGGATTCAGCCGGAGGGTCGCACAACCCGAATGAGGTGCCCGCGTAGAAGTCTAACTTTGGAGCGGACAACCTCCAACCGGACTTCAGGGTTCGGACGGACCACCGGCAAAGAGCTCGGAGCTTCGATAGTTGTCGAGTGCGCGCAGGACCAGAAGCTTCAAGCCTACGGCCACGGGCACCCCCACCAGAAGGCCGACGAACCCGAAGAAGAAGCCGCCCACCGACAGGGCGAGAACGATCCACACGGGGTGGAGCCCCACGGACTCTCCCACGATCCTCGGGCTGATGAAGCTGCCCTCGAGGATCTGCGTGGAGCCGTACACGGCGACCACCTTGATCAGTGACGTCGCGACGTTCCCGGATACCAGCGCCACGATGATCGCTGGGATGATGGCGAGGACGAGCCCCAGGAAGGGGATCAGCCCCAGGACGCCGACCAAGGCACCGAGCAGGAAGGGATAAGGAAACCGGACCGCGAAGAGGAGCACCCCCGTGAGGAGCCCCAGAATGAGCGCGACCGTCACCTGCCCCCTCAGGTACTTGGCCAGCAACGCGTCGTATTCCGCGGCACAGCTCACAATGGCCGCCTCGCGGGTGCGGGGAAGGAGCAAGCGCACACGAGCGATGATCTTGTCGTAGTCCCGAAGCAGATAGTAAGGTGAGCACGGGGGTGAGGAAGACGTAACCGGCCAGCGTGGCGGCCGAGCCGAGTCCGCGGCCGAGACCCAGCACGCTCGCCCACGCCCCATTCGCCAGGGTCGAGCGCCTCGTCTGCAGGAAGTCGACTACCCGCGCCGGGTCGAGGGTCCGCAGATCCGGGAGGGACTCCCCGTCCAGCCCGGGGATATTGGCGAGGACGATGCGCTCCCGGAGAGCGTTGACCCATCCACCCACCCGTTCCAGCAGCGTGGGAGCCGCCTCGATGAGCTGATCCACCTGCACGATGAGCGCAGGAACGCCGAACAGCGTGAGTGCCGCGACGAACCCAACTAGGGGAAGCGACAGGATCACGATGGACAATGTGCGGCCGATGCCCCGACGCTCGAGGAGATCCACCAACGGGTCCAGCACGTACGCGAGGACGAAGGCGAGGACGAACGGTGCCAGCAAGAAACCGGTCGCGGCCAGCAGCCAATAGAGCGTAAGGATCGCGGCCACCACGATTAGGAGCCCACGCCCCTGCACGCCCCTGCACGTCCCTGAACGGGAGCAGGACCACGACGAGAATCCAGAAGAGCAAGAACGGGTTCAGCAGATCCCGGACGCTGAAGAGGAAGAGGCCGAGCACCAGCAGGGCCGCCATCGCCTGAGCCGCCCGCCAGACCGGCTGTGCGCTCCTCGTCATATGAGGCCGGCCACTTCATTGGATTCGAGCACCTCCGCGGCCCTTTCGACAATCTGGCGCGTGTTGTCGTACGCCACCCTTCGCATCGCCTCCTCCACGGGCAACCACAGGCACTCCGTGATGCCCTCCTCTACCTCGGGATCAGGGTCCCCTTCCTTCGAAGCCATGAGGAAGTAGTCGCAGAACTTGTGGATCAAGTTGCCCTTCAGGCGGAAGTACCAGTCGATGGTCCCTAGACAGGGGCCCAGCGCAAGCTGATCGAGGCCGGTCTCCTCGCTCGCCTCGCGGACAGCGGCCTCTTCCGAGCTCTCTTCCCCCTCGAGGTGGCCCTTCGGCAACCCCCACTTGCCGTAGGGGTCCTTGATGAGCAGGAAGTGCACCGATCCCCCGATCCGGCGCGCCACCACCCCGCCGGAGCTGCGCTCTATCCTGGCCTTCGGCGCAGCCATCGATCTGTCGTCGGTTCGTCACAAGAGGGAGAGCCGCGCATATGTGCGCGGGTCGCGCGACAGTCCTGCATGAGAAGGCTCACGCCGGGCAGGTCCTCGGCCGGAACCGCCAGAGCAGTCACTCGGCCTCCGAGAGAGAGCCCTCCCCCCACTCCACCCGGTCGGTCAGGCGACTCAGTGCGGAACACGGTCGAGTCGGCCGGCGCCACCCTATTCATGGGCTGAAGTATAGTCGGGCCGAGAATGCGGTCGCTAGTCCACCCGTACACGAGTACGGTGAGGCGGCCAGAGGGGTCGATACAGTCGATCCTACGAGGCATGAGGAGGAATAGCAGCGACACTTGCGACGACGAGCAACACCGTTCGGGCGGGACACAGCGGTCCTCGACGGCAAGCCGAGTTGTGTGCGGGCGCCCTGCCTACGCGGCCGTGGCCGCCGGGAGATGCAGCGGGAAGTGGAAGGGAACAGTCGGGGTGGGGCAGCCGCGGCGGCCGGACGGTGCATCGGGCTCGAAGCCGGCGGGTCTCGTCTCAGCCGCGGGAGGCCGCCGGCAGGTCGTCTTCCAGGGTATACACCACCTCTTGGGCACCGCCGTCCGACGTCGGGACCATGCAGGTAATCTGAACGCGAGACACGAAGTGACGGGGGTCCGATACGGCCACCTCCATGTCGAGGCCTTGCCCCGGAGACACGATCCGGGTGCGGACGCGCTCACCGGGGCTCGCTTCGCGCCGGCTCGCCGGGTTTCGGAAGAGCGTCTTGGTGGACTGGCGCCCGCTGTCCAGCGTGCGGGTCACCTTCACGAGCCGTAGCCAGTCCGGCTGATAGTTGATCCGATGCTCGTATCCCCGCTGATCCGTGCCCCTGCCCTCCCGGTTGTGCCTCCCCATGTCGCCTCCGAGGAAAATTCCAAGAAACGAGAAGCAAGCTAATGTCTACTCACTCGCGGCGTTGTCAAGTCTCTTTCTTCCCGTGAAAAGCACCAAACTGCCGTTGTGACTTGGACTTCCTAGAACGCGGTAGAACAGATCCTCTGCGATTCAGAAACGCACCGGGAGGGGGGCAAAGGTCAGGAAAAAGATCAAGATCGCGGACCACGCAACCGCGGACCGGACAGGTCCCAACCTCACCTGCGGCTGCATCACCTTCGGGTGGGTGAGGCTCCCACGGTTTAGGAGGACGGCGAGCACGGCCCACAGCCACCAGCCCCACCACACCCGTCCGAGGGCCAACAAAGCGAGCAAGAGTGCGGGCGCCGCCCACCGCTGCACCCGCCGTGAGAGGGCATACAGGATATGGCCGCCGTCCAGCTGCCCGAACGGAAGGAGATTCAGAAACGTCACGAACAACCCCAACCAAGCTGCGAAGGCTACGGGATGGAGGAGGATCGGGTTCACCCCCAGGTCGGCAGGGAAGAAGAGGTTGAGAACTCCATGGACCACGGGTCCCGAACCCAACCAGATGGGCTGGCCCGCGAACTCCACGACCATGGGCATCCAAGCATCGGTGGCCCCTTCCATAGGCTGCGACAGGGCGAGACCGAGGAAGAGAAGAAACACGGAAAGCACGAAGCTCGCGATCGGACCGGCCACACCGATATCGAGCAGGATCGAGCGCCTGACGATAGGTCCCCGGATTCGGATGAAGGCACCCAGCGTGCCGACGGCCGTGTAGTAGGCGGGAAACGGGATGAAGTAGGGAAGGCTGGCTTGGACCCCGTGTCGCTTCGCCATCAGGAAGTGGCCCATCTCGTGGGCCATCAAGATGGCCATCACGCCAAGAGAAAAGGGGAGGCCGACCGCCATGGCCTCCCAATCGACCGTGGTCGGCCAAGGAATCCACACGCTCCCAACTTCGAGGAACTCCGTCTCCATGGGGTCGATCCCTCTGAGGAGCGCCCCGGCCATGAGCGTCGTGAAGAACGTCAGGAGGAGAAGCACCCCGTGAATCGCCCAGGGTCGGGGCGTCGATGTCCCGCTTTCTCGAAGAAGGACGACCTGGACACCCTCGTCGGTATCGGCCACGTAGGTCGCCCCGCCCCACGCCCTGAGGGCGTCGACGACCGTGGGGCTGTCCCCGGAAAGCCCGGCTCTGAGGTTGCCGATGACGAACTCGATGTCTCCCACCAAGCCGGTCCGGTAGCTCGCCAGAATGGTCATCCACATTCCGGACGCGCTCTTGACCCCCTGACCGTCGCCCACTAAGATCGACTCGATTCCCTCAAGGCACCCCCACGCTCCGCCTCCGCAGGTGGGTGCGGAACTCTCCAGACTCTTCGTAGGTGTTGTCGCTGCGTCGCCCGCCAGCCTTATGCACTAACTAGCCCCGACCCGCCATCGCGGCGCAAGACGCCGAAGGTGGTGTGCAACCCGGAGTAGAAGTGGACATCGCGCAGTTGAGGGGCAAAAGCGTTGGCGATCTCCACAATCTGGCGGAGGAACTCAACATCTCCAACTACGCTGGGCTCCGCAAGCAAGACCTCATCTTCAGGATCGAGCAGAATCTCCTCGACAACGAGGTGGTTCTCCGGGGAGAGGGAGTCTTGGAGATCTTGGCCGAGGGATACGGCTTCCTGCGCTCGCAAGACTGGAATTACCTCTACGGACCGGACGACATTTACGTCAGCCCATCCCAGATCAAGCGCTTCGACGTCAGGACCGGAGACACGATTCTAGGTCAAGTACGGCCTCCTAAGGAGGGCGAGCGCTACCTCGCGCTGCTTAAGGTGGAGAGCGTCAACGGTGACGATCCGGAAAACGCCAAGCAGCGGATCGCATTCGACAACCTCCGTCCCCGGTATCCCGAGGACCGCATCACGCTCGAGGTCCCCGGAGACACCGACCTCTCTATGAGGGTCATGGACCTCGTGGCGCCCGTGGGGATGGGTCAGCGCGGACTGATCGTCTCTCCGCCCAAGGCCGGAAAGACGATGCTCCTGCAGAAGACTGCGAACTCCATCACCGCGAACCACCCGGACGTACAGCTGATCGTGTTGCTCATCGACGAGCGGCCCGAGGAGGTCACGGACATGGAGGAGCACGTGGACGGCGAAGTCATCTCGTCCACGTTCGACGAGCCTGCAGACCGCCACGCGCAGGTCGCCGAGATGGTCCTCGAAAAGGCCAAGCGGCTCGTCGAGCACGGAAAGAACGTGGTCGTTCTCCTGGACTCCATCACGCGACTGGCGCGTGCGTACAACGTGACCGTGCCTCACTCGGGCAAGATCCTCTCGGGTGGTGTCGACGCGAACGCGCTCCACAAGCCGAAGCGGTTCTTCGGAGCTGCACGAAACATCGACGGTGGAGGATCGCTCACGATTATCGCCACCGCCCTCGTGGAGACCGGCAGCCGCATGGACGAGGTGATCTTCGAGGAATTCAAGGGAACCGGGAACATGGAGCTCATTCTGGACCGCCACATCTCCGACAAGCGCATCTTCCCGGCCATCGACATCAACCGATCCGGCACGCGCAAGGAGGAGCTCCTCCTCACGTCGAACGAGCTCAACCGCGTCTACCTGCTTCGCAATTTCCTCTCAGACATGCCCCCCACCGAGGCCATCGAGTTCCTCCTAGACCGCATGCGGCGGACCGACACGAATCGGGAGTTCATGGACTCCATGGCCGCTGGCGGCTGACCCTTCCGCACAACAAGGGCTGGGCGGTAGGTCGGTCCACCCGCCCACCATTACCCATACGCACGGCTCGCGCATGTTCGGGAGCCCGTCCGGTGCCTTCCAACGTGCCCGAAGACCCCGGTCCAGCGCTCGCACTCGGCAACGCAGCGTGAAAGTCTGGTCTCTCCGATCGTCCGTTTCAGGCGGACGGGGCGGTCCGGGGTCCCGTGACAAGCCAGCCGAGAGGGATTGACTGCGAGCTCGAGGTCCGGCATGTGCTGGTGGGCGCAATCGCGGACGCTGCACACGCCGAGGACCTGAAGGTCCCGGTTCAGTTCATCCACCCGCGTCCGTGGCTACCGACCATCGCATACGGGAGCCGATTGCTTGGCAGCTGAGGACTTCAACGACGACACGAAGGCTCAGCGGCGCTGGGGGCGGACTGGCTACTCGTCTACCGCGCCTTCATAGCGGGGGTTCACCACGAGACGCTCCCCCTCGAACACCTTGCGGTCCCAGGGGAAGACGATGGTCGCGTCTGTCTCGAGGGCGAAGTAGTCCGCCGTGTACCCGCGCGTACGCGCGAAGCTCGTCGCAGTGCGCACCTCCGCGGGATCGACGTCGCGAATCGCAGCAAGGCCGAGCCGCAGGGTGTCGCCCGATGTCGCGATCTCGTCCACCAGAAGCACCCGCTTCCCCCTCGCCTGGACGGGAGCCGCAGAGAGCACGGCTGGTCGCTGCAGGATCTGCTTGTCCCCCGGCTTTCGTGAGATTTTCATCGAGTAGAAGTCCACGCGGAGGATCGACGCCACGATCGCGGCAGGGATAGCGCCGGTGCGGGCGATGCCCACGACCACGTCGGGATGGTAGTCCCGTGCCACGCGGAAAGCAAGGGCCCGACAGAGCTCACCGAACATCTCCCACGAGAGATCGAGGTACTCATCCTTGCCGTGATAGCTGGGAGCGGGGCTGGGTTGCATCCGGTGCATCGGGGTGCTCCTGGGCACTCGAAGGGGGGCGGTTAACTTAGAGGGGCGTGAACGGCGCATCAATGCTTCGGCGGACCGACGTTGGGCGAGCCGCCGCCTCGAACGACATCTACGTCTGTCACCGGTAGGATCATGGACGCTGCCCAGCAGAGCCGAGCCGACGAGCTCCTCGAGGAGACGCTGAAGCGAACCAGAGTGCAGGACCCCCGCGTGTTCTGTAGGGAGCGCCTGCGAGCGATGAAGGTCACCAACCTCGAGGCGTACCACCAAGCGGTCGAGTCCTACGAGAAGGAGCTCATCCCCTCCATCGCCGAAGGGGGGGCGGATCCGCTCACAGCCTGGCAGGAATACGGGTGTCGTCTCGCCGAGTTCCAGGTGCCGGGCAAGCCCATCGAAGTGGACCCGACGGGGCGCACCCACCCCTACCAGCCGCCGACCTCGCACGACCGCATGATCCTCTACGTCCCCGAGGCGAGCCGGGGGCGAGCGCTGGTGCTGGCATTGCCGTCGGAGTTGTCATCGGCCCAGCAGGCCACTCACGATCTACTTGTCTCCGGACGCCAGCAGTTGGGCGACTAGTACACCGGTACAGAAGTTCGATGACGTATACTCATGCGGCATGGTCAAGTGAGGGCGTCGCGGACCCGGGCGTGCGGGCCATGAGACGGGTGAGGTCCTGTCGGGTGAACTTCCATTGGAAGGGGGAGGCGATCTGCTGGTAGTGCTGCTGAAAGCCGAGGATACGGTTGGCGACCTCGTCTTGGGAAGTGAAGTGAGCGGGCGTAAGGGCCTTGCGCTGCAGGATCGAGAAGTAGATCTCGATCTGGTTGATCCAGCTCGCGTGCGTGGGCAGGTGCACCAGGGTGAGATTGTGGAACTGTGCCTGGAGACGGTCGGCGGCACGCTGGCCGCGGTGGATGGTGCCGCCGTCGACGATCCAGAAGACGCGCTTGGCCGAATGATAGGGTTCTCGGGCCATCACTTTGGCGACGAGCGCGTCGAAGGCGACGATGGAGATCTTGCTGACGACTTCGCCGAAGAGCCGGGCGCGGTGCACGTCCCAGGCGGCGATGTACGCACAGACGCCATGACGCCGGTACTCGTGCTCGACGCGAGTGACGCGGCCCGGGGCCGGTGGGGTGATCGGGTGAAGCCGACTCCGGATCGGGATCTGCGTCTTCTCGTCGGCACTGATGACGAATTCGCCCCCGGTGAGCGCACGGCCGTTCCAGCGCCGGTGGTAGAGGTCGAGGACGCGTCCCGCCTTGGTCGCGAACTCCGGATCGCGCGGGAAGATCCAACTCCGCCGACTCCAGGGACGCAGCGCATCCTCATGCAGCCACCGCCAGATGGTGACCCCGCTGATGTTGGCGACGATCCCCGCGGCCAGCACATGGCGGCGCAGCTCCGAGCGACTGAAGCGCGACAAGGGCAGCCCCAGCTTGGCGGGGAGTTCACACGCCAGGGCCTTCACTTCAGCGACCACCCGAGGGGGAAAAGGCCAGCGGGCGACCGCCGCGCGACCGGTCCTCGAGTCCCGCGAGTCGTTCGAGGAAGAAGCGCTTTCGCCACTTGCTCACGACAGGCCGGGGCATGTCGAGGCGCTCTCCGATCTCCTTGTTCTCGAGTCCCTCGGCGGCCAGCAGCACGATCTTGGCGCGCATCACGTCACGGTACGGTAACGTATATCGACGGGTTCTGGCCTCCAGCACACTATGCTCCTTGGGGGTCAACGCGATGACGTACGGGCTGGATCTGGGCATTTCTCGCCTCCTTGGTCAGATCCAAAGATGGCGACTCACGCCCGCAAGTGCCAGTCTATATATACGTCATTGTATTTATGTCCACGTGTACTAGAGGCGATTCCCGTTCGCCGTTCTCGAGGTAGCGAGGCGCCCACAAACATCGTTTGGGGGCATCCCGGGCCAGGACGAACGGCCGACGCCCGGCACAGTGAACGATCATCCTGCACGAGGCCGCGGAGCTCGCGGAAGAGCACCCGCATCTCGTGCCCGAGCACGCCGTCGTAGCCACCGGCAACGCGCTTCCCTAGACGGGATCCTTTACGGGTCCTCGACGAGGTAGGCCACCCCCCAAGCGCCGGGCCCGAGGTGCGTCGCGATCACGGGCGTGGCCGGCGCGCTCAGGATCTCTACCGACCCGTACCTCTCGAGCAGCCGGTCCCTCACCTCCGTCACGATCTCGGGTGCCCCCACGTGAACGATTCCGAATCGGACCCTCTGCGGCTTTGTGCCCATCTCCTCGGCCATGAGGTCGAGCAGCACCATCATCACCCGGCTCCTGCCGCGGGCCTTCCCCCTCGGGAACACCTTGCCCTCGCGGTCGAGACCGAGAATGGGCTTCACGTTCAGCAGGGTTCCGAGGAAGGCCCGTCCCTGTCCCACGCGCCCCGAGGCCAGCAAGCGATCGAAAGTGTCGACCGTGAAGAGGATCCCCGACTGAGCGCGGATACGGTCGAGCTCGGCCACAATCGCATCCGGCTCCTCTCCGAGCTCCGCTAGCTCGGTGGCCTTCAGCACCAGGAGACCCTGCAGGAGGGATGCCCCGAGGGAGTCCATGAGGCGGACCGGCACGTCGGGGTTCCTGGAAAGGGCCGCCTCCGCGGACGCGAACGTCCCGGAAAGGCTCGAGCCGAGGATCACCCCGACCACCTGCTCGGCGTCCTCGGCGGCCCTCTTGAACCCCTCCAGGAACGAGGCGGGCGGCGGCTGCGAGGTGGTCGGCAGCGCCTCCTGGGCAGCGAGCATCTCGTGGAACTGGGTGGCCGTCACGTCCACACCGTCCCGGTAGACCGTATCTCCTTCCACCAGCATTAGAGGGACGACCTGGATCCCGTGAGCGCGAACGATCTCGTCAGGCAGGTCGGCCGCGCTGTCCGTCACGACGCCCACCGGTCGACGGGCCAGGGCCACGTGCGACGTCCCGGAACGACCGATCGCAGCGTGCTGGGCTTCCATGTCCTCTGCCTTGTGCGTCACCAGATTGCCCAAGCCCTTTAGGTACGCGAACACGTCTTCTGGATCGTCCGTGTGGATGTGGAGCTTGAGAACGTCATTGGAGCAGATCACGATCAGCGAATCGCCCCGATGGCGCAGCTCCTCGTGTACCTCCTGCTGAGTGGGCAGCCCGCCGCCGCGGACGAGGGCCTCCGTGCAGAACCGGTACTGCTCCTCCCTGGCGGGGTACTCCACCGTCGCCACGGCCGGGGGACCGGCCTCGAAGTCGCCGTTCGCCTTCGCCGGCAAGGGATCTCCGTGGAGGAACAGCACCACCCCTTCCACTAGGCTCACGAAGCCCTTGGCCCCCGCGTCCACAACGCCCGCGGACTTGAGCACGGGAAGAAGCTCGGGAGTCCCCGCAAGCGAGTGCTGGGCCCTCTCGAGCATGTGCTCCATGAGAGGCGCGATATCGGCCATGCTGGCCTTCGAAACGGCCTCCGCCGTTTCGCGCATGACCGTGAGGATCGTGCCCTCGACGGGCCGCTCGATGGCCGCATAGAGGTTCTCCACCCCGGCCGTGAGCGCAACGCCCAAATCCTCCGAATCGATGCGCTGTCGATGCTCCAACACGCTCGCGAAGCCGAGGAGGAAGTGCGAGAGCATCATGCCGCAGTTGCCGCGGGCGGCGAGCACCGCCGCGTCCGCCGCCTGCCGCCCCACCACCCCAACGGCCCGGTCGGTGCTGCTCTCCAAGTGGTCGACGATGGCCTGCACGGTAAGGGCGAGATTGCTGCCCGTATCTCCATCCGGAACCGGGAAGACATTGATTCGGTTTAGCTCGCTCCGCTGCTGCTGTGCCCACTGGCACGCGGCCAATAGCGCCCTTCGAAGGCGCGGTCCGTCGATGTAGCCAATCTTCATTCGCGCCAAGATCCTGAGCCCTCTGTGCACACGCAAAGCGGCCCTTCAGGGCCGAGGCGAGGCGTGTTGTGTCCCGCGTTCCCGTATTGGCCGATCTTTCGGGGAGTATCCATGCTACGCGACGTTGCAAGAGGGGTGCACTATAGCCTCTACCAAGTCAAACGCCCTTCTTGTCACCGGTCCCGATCATCCAGTCCTGTTGCTTCTTGATCCTGCTCCGCAAATCGTTCCGGCCACCTTGGAATCCGAGCGTGTATCGATGCCCTTGGAAGGGTCTTGTCCCCTTCGTTGCGGCCTGAGCGAAGCGGCACTGTCCCGTTCCTGCACTATTGCTGCATCGCTGACCCAGTGCAATCCCCCTCCACCCTTTCTGCTCGGCTTGTCGAGGGTCGCTAGGGGCTTAGGGCTCCACGACCCATTCGGCATCAGGCGGGCCTAGGACCTCATCAACGGTGAATCGCCGAGGGCGCGGCCAGGGGACCAGTGGCTCTTCGAACTACCGGTCGGCGCAAGGTCCTGCGGGGTCCTGCCGCGCTCAAGGCTCGCCCTCAGGCCGACGCCACTTCCCTAGGGTGTTTCCAGAGCGACGTACTAAGGTTCGCGTTCGCCGGGTTTGGCGCACCCGACCACGCGCGACCTGGCTCGGACCCACTCCGCACACCAACCATGACCCGCCAGGGTGGGGGAGAGACCAAGCCGCGCTTGAGCGAGCACACCCTTATCTCGCAAGCTCCCGAAGGGCGCAATAGAAGGCCCCGGTCCGGCGGCAGACCGAACCGGGGCAGGAACACGCGGCCAACTTCCCCCGAGGAGTGTGGGGTCACTTGCCCAGGTTTAAGTGCGATCAACCCCTACCATCGATAGCTCAACTTCCCGTAGTAGAAGGCACCGTTGAAGCCGAACGGCGTGAACTGGCCGTACTGGTTGCCTACGCCAGCGGCCGCTCCGGGGTACGGCTCGGGAAATGTGTTCAGCACGTTCTGGCCACCCACCGTCACGGTCCACTGGTCCTGGATGGTATGCGCCAGTTCGACGTCCAGGAGCTGGCGGGAGGGGTAGTCGATGGTGTTAGAAGGGCTGTCCGTGTAGTACGGGGTCTCGCCGTCATAGTATCCACCCCAGTGGCTAGCCCTGAACAACACCCTGGCTCCGTTGGCGAAGACGTGGTTGACTGAGACGTTGCCACGGACGTTCGGCAGCCCTTCCTGCAGAATCCGAATCCGCAAGTCGCTCAATGTCTCCGTGTTGAACTCGGTGACCTTGGTCGAGGTCCAGTTCCAGGCCGTGCTCCAAGTCGTGGTAGACCCTCCGAAGCCCTGGATCTGGTAGGCGCCAACGATGTCGATGCCCCGCGTCCGCGTGGCGAAGTCGTTGATGAAGAACCGAAAGCGCTTGAGCACACCGCCGGGTCGGATAATGCCCTCCGCCAGAAGGCGTTCAACGTCTTGGTTGCTCAGGTTGTAGTTCCTGCTGGTCGTCAGCCTGTCGGAGACGTTGATTTGAAAGACGTCGGTGGACAAACTGAAGCTGCCCCGCTGGTAGACGCTGCCGATGGCAAGGTTCAAGGATTTCTCAGGCTGCAGCGGCTGGCCCCCGTACGCGTCGGCCAGCAACGAAGTTGAGGGAATAGTGCCGTTGTTGGTGAGGTCCATCAAGTCAGGGTCGTAAATCGTCGAGATGTTGAAGGCGTTCTGCTGACCTGGGGTCGGCGCTCGGAATCCAGTGCTCAGGCTGCCGCGCAGACCGAAGTCTTCGGACAGGCTCACGCGCCCGGCAACCTTGCCGTTCACCGTTGTACCGAAGTCCGAGAAATTCTCGACCCGTCCCGCCAGGCCGAACGTCCAGGCACCTTCCGGTTCGCGAACTTCGAGGTCGCCGTAGGCGGCAAAGTTGCTCCGACTCCAGTCTCCGGCGGTCAGGGGTCCGAAGCCCGTAAAGCCGTTGGAGCCGGGCGTGAAGCCCTGGGTCGCAAGCAGCCCTTCAGTCCATGACGCGGGGTCTCCCTCAATGATCTCAAAACTCTCGTTCCGCCACTCACCTCCGCCCGCGAGGTTTACCCGCTCACTCAAGGCGTAGGAGAGGTCGACGTTGAGGTTGACTTCCTGCTGATCATAGATGCCCGGGTTGAAGTATGGAGTGCAGAGCTGCTCGGGAACGTGGGGCGACGTGCCTTGGTTGCTGCACGGCTGGTCCGGCCCCAGGGACGCGTTGACCGTGTTGTACATATAGAAGTCCAGGTTGGACTTGCCCCAGCTTGCGCTGGCATCCCAAGAGAGACGGTCACTCACACCGGTCAGGCCCGCTACTGCCGAGGCGTCGAGCACGTAGGCGCCAAACTGCGGTGTGAATCCCCCGGGGAAGATCTTCTGGAAGGTGAAGCAGTTGGGGTCGCTGAGGACGCGGTTCCAGGCCGTCTGGTCTGCCACGACTCCCCCCGCAACCCGGACTTCCGGACAACCGGCCGAACCGTCCAGGACTCCATCCCGAGCATCGAGCATGTCGCCGACCAGAAGAATGGACTCTTCTGCGGCGTTGGTGGTGGCGAACACCCCACTCCGCGTATTGGGGTTACGGAAGTAGAACCCGCCTTCGACCTGCTTGCTGACGTAGTTGCCGTGCGCGTAGAACCGCACGTTGTCGTTGAAGAGGTAGCCCGCGTTCGCCCACAGCTTGATCTCGTTCGAAATCTGTGGAGCACCCCAGATCTGCGCCGGCTGTCGCACGGACTGGTTGCCCGCGCCCATCAGCGCAAGCGCGTCGTCACGTTGCACGCTCCGGTCGGTGGGCTTGGCGTTGCCATACTCGCCGGTCAGGTTGAGGAACCCGGTTTCGCCCAACGGAAGGCCTACGTTGCCCACAACGGAGTACATCTCGCCGTCGCCTTCCAGGAGGTGGCCGCCGGACTTGACCTCGAGCGCCCCTCCGGAACGGGCGTTCTTGAGGACGAAGTTCATCACGCCCGCAATCGCATCCGATCCGTACTGGGCTGCCGCTCCGTCGCGCAGCACCTCGGCCTGCTCGAGTGCCATCCCTGGAATGAGCGCGATGTCAGGACCCTGCGAACCATCTGCCAGGCCATTGCCGTACCAGGTGATCACCGCCGTCCGGTGGCGCCGCTTCCCGTTCACCAGGACCAGCGTGTGGTCGGGCGCCAGGCCGCGCAGGTTGGCTGGCCGAGCGAACGTCGCCGCGTCACTGATCGGCTGAACGTTCACGTTGAAGGACGGTACGACATTGCGGAGCAGGTTCGCCATGTCGGTGTCGCCCTGAAGAACGAGATCCTCGTCTGAAATCACGTCTACGGGGACCGGCGATTCGGTCACCGTCCGGGGTCGTGCCCGGCTGCCAACCACGACCAAGCCTTCGAGCGCAATGGCGGCCTCATCAAGGGCCACATCCAGCTGGGTGGTCTCGCCGTCGGCGATGGTGACTTGCCGGGTGACCAGCTGATAGCCGATGAGAGTGAACAACACCTCGTGGGTACCTGCGGGCAGATCCGCAATATCGTAGGTGCCGGCGACTCCACTGATGGATCCCCTGCTCAGTTCGGGCAGGCTCGCCTGCACACCGGCGATGGGCGCGCCGGTCTGGAGGTCGGTTACGGTTCCCTGGAGTGTGCCCTGCGCCGCCAGCCCACTCGCTTGGACGAGGGCCAGGACAACAGTTCCAGCTGCTGCGGTTCGGAGCATCATAGAGCATCCTCTTGCGCAAGAGAGTCCACGAGATGCCAACATGGGCCGAATATAACCTACTTTAAGAGGGGGGGGGCATCTCGAGCTGATCCAAGGAAGGCGACGTTCGGCAGCGGCCGAGGCTCAGGGCCGGCGCACTCTGGCCCAAGTGCCTGAGAGAACCCGCACAGGAACTGGTGTCCCAGACCCACTATTTCACGGACCTGTCACCTACGTCCTGCGACGGTTCAGACTCATGCGGTGCCGGCTCATTGGGTGCCCATGGATGCCGACTCGGTTGTTGGCGTTGGCCCGCGCCCCTGCCCGGACGGCCGTCGGGCGCCCGATCTCCCGCGCGATGTCCGTGTGGCCCTCCGTGCTCCCGGGCGGGATCGCCCCAAGCCGCTCCCACACTTGCTCCTGGAAGGGTGTTGCCGGGAGCGACGATGGACACGCCGAACTCGGCCGAGCCACCGTCGAAGCACGTCTTCAGCTCCTCGGGTAGGCGCTCGAGATCCTCGCTCGTCCCCGGGAGGAAGACACAGTCTAGGTGCTTCTGAAGGCGGACGAGCTGGGTCCCGAGCATGCGGCGGTCGGCAAACTCCAAAAAGCAGATAGCGTCGTCGACAGCCCCGGCCACCACCCGACCAAGGAGCGTGAGGATGCGGGTGATCGTCACCACGCCCTGGACGTCTCGGGGGAGCCTGCCCGGGCGCCCCAGCCGAGGCCTCGTTGAACCCGCTGTCGGAGCCGTCACGGGACAAGGAAGCGGCAATCGTCTCCCCTCTCAGCCGCGTAGTGATTCGCCAGGCATGGCTGACAATCTAGGCTGCGGCCATCCGGCCTTGTACCGGGACACGGGCATCGAATTCCGCCATCACGACCCTCGTTCTTCCACCTCCTTCGCACTTCGCTCGCCTCAATGCGGAACCCTTTCGTCGCCTCGTTCGTCGTGGGTGAGAGAGCAGGAGAGGTCGGGCTCCGCGTGGCCTTAAGAGCCGAGGAGGGGGGCTGGTGCGGCCGCTCATGGTCCGATCGGACCTGCTTCCAGTCGCTCCCGGGGCGGCGCCAGCGGAACCGATCCGTTGACGCTCACCTCGGTAGCCGCGCCCTGCGGAGCGGCGGCCCAGGTCGCGAGCTCGTGCCGGCCCGCCGAGCCAGCCGCCCCGATCCGTTCCGGGCTCTTCGGAGCGAAGCAGGCGGCCCGCCGTACATTCGGACCGGCGCAGGCTCTCCTTTGGCTCCGACGTCCAGGGGCCGGACCGTCACCCTGCCTCGCACTCGGGGTCATCGAGCTCCACTGGCATCTCGACGAGAGCCTCGGCTAGAATTATTGTCACCTGCAAGAGGATCCGAGAGTGCGACCGCACCGTCAGGAGTACGATTCCGTGAGAGTAGGCTTGCTCGGCAGGGTGCTGCTGCCGGCCGTTCTGATCGTTCTGGCTTCTTGCGAAGGCGGTTCGACCTTCGATGTCGACGACCGCAGGATCGCGGTGATCACGATCCGGCCGGCGACTCCCTTCGTAGACGTAGGAGGCACGGTACAACTCGCGGCCACGGCCTACGACACCGAGAGCAACATCGTGTCCGCAGCCGCCTTCGTGTGGGGCAGCTTCAACGAAGCCGTGGCCATCGTGAACGAGAACGGTCTAGTCACGGGCGTGGCCGAGGGGACCGCCATCATCGACGCGAAGATCCCCGGGGTGGCGGTCAGTGCCGGGTCGGCGAGTGTGACCGTGACCTCCGCTGCGGTCGCCGCAGCGTCGGCGGACCGTTAACGTCCCAGCCGGTCGCGAGCTTCCCTCCCGCGGCACCGCCTCGGAGCGGTGCCTCCCAGGAGGCCGACTCCACCCCCGGGAAACCGCGCTCGCCTCATCTTCCGCAGCTTCAGCCGCCGTCCGTCCAGAGGTGCCTCAGGAAGCGCTCAGGCTGGGACAGAAAGTCTCGCATGAGCCGCACGTGTTCCAGCTCCTGGAATTCGACTCGACCCACCGGTCGCTGATCGAGGCTGTAGATGATGGCATTGGGGATGGCCATGAGGATGGGAGAGTGCGTAACGATCAGGAATTGCGAGCCCGTGTCCACACCATCCTTGATCATGGCGAGAAGGGCGAGCTGACTCTGAGGGGATAGGGCGGCCTCCGGCTCGTCGAGAAGATACAAGCCCCGAGGGACGAGGCGGGACCGGAAAAGCTTCAGGAAGCTCTCGCCCCGCGAGCTGGCATCCAAGTTTTCCCCGTAGCGATCCTCCATCTCGCCCAAGGAGTGGTTGGCAGGCCCCTTGGCAAGCATGCGGGCATAGTCCGAGCGGTCGGCGTAGGCCTCATCGATCTCTACCAGCTCCTTCTTGAACCTGGCCCGCATCTCCACCAAGCGGCGAGCGAATCCGAAGAAGTCCTCGGCCCGGAGGAAGAACCCTCGATGGCCGCGGCGATTCCAGACGAGTCTCAGGTGTCGCGCCAGGCGAGCCTGCTCCTCAAGGCTCCGATCCCTCGACGCGTTGACGGTGCCCACGGTGGGCAGCTCCGTAGCGATGGCCAGGGCCTCCAAGAGCGTGGATTTCCCCGAGCCGTTCTCGCCTACGAGACAGCAGACCGGACCCTCCAGCTCGAGAGCTTCGAGCCCCTGGAGAGTGGCGAGCGAGAACGGGAACGCCTTGGGGCTCCCGTCGTCCTCCGGGATCCGGAGCTCGATCCTTCGTAGAGGCGTGTCGTGCAAGGGCGCGAGTGCCTCGGTCGGGTTGATGCGAAGAAGAAGAAGAAGACGGCCCCTCTGGCCGTCACACTGCCCTTAGGGCTCATCCTCCACGTTCCGTTGACCGAAATCAAGCCGAGAGCCGCCTAGACAACGACCATAACCATGGCGAAGTCCGAGATGATCGAGTCGGACGCCTGGCTCAGCTCGCCACCTCCCAGCCGCTGGGTGCAGCCGTCGCCATCACGCCCGGGAACTTCCCCTTCCGTCGGATCCTCGGCTTCGCCGCCAAGCGCCGGCAACACATGGCCACGGAACGGCCGGAGCGCAGGCAGGCTGTGTCGCGTGCCGGCTTCCCGGCCGACTGGCACCCTTCCTGCATCATGTGATCTTCGTGTCCGAGCACGACGAGCGTGCCGGAGGATGGAAACCACCATGAGCCAGGAGCTGTCCATCGATGACTGACACGGGACGCACACCCTACATCGTGGCGGCGCTCACCCTTGTTCTCGCAGGGATGACGGGCGCGTGCGCCTACGTGGGTCAGGAGCGCTTCGACACGGAGATCGAGTCGCTGCGCCGCCAGATCGAGGAAGATGACCGAACCGAGCGGCAGCGGACTGATGACCTGAGCCGGCACAGCAATGAACGCATGGAGGAGCTCTCGGAACGCCTGAATGGGCTGAGCCGGTCCCTTTCGGAGCTTCGGAGTGAGTTCGACGTCACGGTGGAGCGACTGGAGAGCGCCGTTCGCTTCCATGTACCTGTGTACTTCGAATTCGACGAGACCGCGCTCCGCCCGCAGGATCTTCCGGTGCTGGATCGATTCTCAGCCGTCGTGACGGAATCCTACCCCGAGGCCCTCCTCACGGTGGAGGGCTTCACCGACCCGGCCGGATCGGTGGAGTACAACCGCGCCCTCGGACTTCGGCGCGCGGAGGCGGTCCGGAACTATCTGGTGGAGTCGGGAGGGCTGTCGGACAGCCGTGTCAGGACCGTGAGCTACGGAGAGGATCCGGTGAGGCTCGTGACTCCCGGACAGGCCGGCGCCGAGAAGGGTTGGGAGAATCGCCGCGTGGCCGTGGTCATCGAGCATCTGGGTGTGGTGGGCGATCCATCGGCCGCGACGGAACCCAGGCGCTAACGCCAGGCCGTGACTGCCCCGAGAGCCGGTCGGGCGCGCTAGATCGACGCCTCGAACGCCAGCTCTGTGGTGACGTCGATGCACCCCTGAATCGTACGGTACACCGGACAGTAGGGGTGATGCATCTCGTGTGTGCGCCGCGCGGTCTCTTCGTCTGCTTCATCGCACGCGAGACGATAGACCACGTGGATCCGCTTGATCACGAGGACGCCGTCCTCCTTCTCGACTTCACCTCTCACAGCGGAAGTGAGCCGGCCGCCGGCCGCCGAGATCCCGCGCGCCTCCAGCGCGCCTCCGAGGGTCCCGGTCAGTCAGCCACCCGCGGCAGCGATCATGTGGTCGAGTGTGGTGGCGAGCTCCTGCTCGGGCTCGACTCCGTAGTGCTCCGCGATGGCCCCGTGCACGCCGAACATGGCGGGCTCCTCCGTCGCAGGAAGGTAGGCGCGGCGCACCGGACCCTTGACACGCTCGATTCGGATATCGGTCGTGTAGACGACGTCACCCATGCTGACTCTCTCCGTGGATTGAAGGTGCACTATGGTACCGGTCGATCCCGCCAGGCGGCAAGCTGGCGCCTGGCCCCGCCACCGAACGTGCGGAAGGGGGCCGCCGTTGCCCGGAACCTCTCCTCGACCTGCACGGTCGAGGCCGCCTAACCCGGGCCGGGGCACTCGATCCCGCAGGCCTCTGGGGCTGGACCTTCTCCGCCCTGCGAGACGGGCCGCGTCGGCTCTCAGCGGGGGAGATTCAGCGCTTCCGTCACCTCCATACCGACGCGGCTCCGCACCTGGCGCAGATCCCCTCCCCCTACGTCGAACTGGCCGCTCCAGAGGAGGGCGCCGCTGTCCACCCGGAACACCTCCACGACAAGCACCGGCCCTGCCGCTCGCGCGACCTCGTGCCCCACCAGGATCATGTCTGCCGCGAGCTGCCTTCCGACCTCCAGCGGGTCGCCGTCGGCTGCGACGCGGTCGGCCGTGCTCGCGGGCCCGAGAACGCCGAGCTCTCTCGGATCGACTCGGCCGAAGTACGAAGCCAGGCCCTCCCCAAAGCCTGCGTAGCGACTGGAGCCCGGAGTCAGTCCTTGGATCGGAAAGACCGCCAGCACCGACCTCCCTTCGGGGAGCCGTCGCGCGCCCTCTACGACCATGAAGATGAGCGATCCGGCGAAGAGGGCGGCGACCGTGATGGAGAGCGCCAAGAAGGTCCGCCGTGCGCTGGCTCGCGGATCAGGTTGAGGAGGAGGAGGGCCCTGCATCACGACATTCCCACACGTCGCGGGGGAACGGCTACTGCCGGCGGCGGGTTCCGAAGTCCGATTCCGATCGTGAAGGCGGTGGCTCCCCCCCGGGTGGCGGCGGGAAGACAAGCCGCCACACGTACGCCTGCCTCGGACCCCACCGTGGAGTCCGTCACACGCCGTCCGATCGGTTGGCGAGGACGGAGGATCCGGGGAGCTGGGCCTCGCGGGCCGGGGGGGGGCGAAGGGCGGCTCGACGAGAGGCCGGCCGGAGGGCGCCAGCGGGATCCCTCCTGGGCGTTCAGGCCACGGGGCAGGAAGGAGAGACGGGCCGGCAACGCCCAGTGCCGGGAGGCCCGCCCTCACGATCGCCGATCCGCCCCGGCTCACTCGGGCTTCCGTCTACTCGAAGGTGCCAGGAACCGCCTCCTCCATCTCGGCCGCGACATCTTCGGCCCGGCGCATCGTCGAGAGGTCCAGCTCGTAGTCCGGCACCTCCCTGGGCCGGAGCTTCTCGACCAGCTCACGTATCTCCCTACCCGAAAGCCCCATCTCCTTGAGCTTGTCGGGCGTGAGGGCCGACGCATCCGAGCGGGCGCGCGCGCCCTCGTCGTCACCCTCGATCAGGTGACGGAGCACTCCCATCTCGGCTCGGCTCATGGGCTCGGCACCCATATTGTAGTCGAGCCACGCTTCGTAGCTGAGCGGGGCCACGCGCTTCAGCATGCCGGCCATCACGCGCGCGAACTCCTGGATCTCCCACTGCGCGTGGGGATCGGCCCGAAGTGTCAGAAAGTGAAAGAGGTTGTGGAGGTCGGTCTTCCAGTACCACTGCGTATAGGTGGAGAGCGGAAGGTCGATGCGGGCGAGCTCTCGGGCGACTTCCTCCTGGACCATCCAACGGTACCCTTCCGAAGCCTCGGAGCGGACACGATCCGAGTACTCGGCCGCCTTGTCGTAGGCCTCCTTCGGAGCGGCCTCGGGGCGTCGGCCCTGGCGGTTGTCCACGCTCTGGAGCGCGAAGTGCTCACGGTCCGGCTTGTAGAAGAGGAGCGGCATGAGCGAATAGCGGCCGCTATACTCATTCAGCGAGGCGGTCCTGTGCCGGACCCACTGGCGTGCGACGAACATGGGCATGGCGCAGTGGAACTTCAGCTCCACCATCTCGCTGGGTGTGGTGTGGTGGTGCCGGCGCAGATACCGGATCAGGCCACGGGTCTGGCTCACCTTGCGGGTGCCATAGCCGTAGCTCACGCGGGCGGCCCGCTCCACGTCCTCGTCGGTGCCCATGTAGTCGACGAGGGCCACGAAGCCGTGGTCAAGAACGGGAAAATACCCCCCGAGGATCTCCTCCGCGGCGGGGTTGGTGGGTCTATTGGTGTCCATTTTGCTGGATTCCCGGCCGGACCCGGTGCGATAGCAAACGTGGGTGGCCCGAATAGATCCAAAGGGCCTCAGACCCGCAAGCGGACTTCGAGACTGAAGCGCAGCTCATCGACGCCCGAGCATGACCCCAGCTCCTTGTCCGAGGGCTCGAGAGGGCGTGGGCTGTCCCCACTGAGCTTGCCACGTGCCTCGAGCCGCCTCCGTGATTCCCCCCCCTCGGCTCGGCTCCCGTGAAGGCGGCCCACAGCAGCGAGGGCGCGGCGCGGCGGATCGTGGAACCGCTGGCGGAGGATTGAGGACCTCCGGCCATCATGGCACCTGTTCGCCCCCGATCCACACCGACTCGATGCTCCGCGCATTGGAGACATCCTCCAGCGGATCCTCGGTCAGCACGACGAAATCGGCCCAGCGGCCCGCCGCCAGCGTCCCGATCTCGTCCTCCACGCCCATGCAGCGCGCAGCATCAGCGGTCGCGGAGCGCAAGATCTGCAAGGGGGACAGACCGGCCTCGGCCATGAGGTCCATCTCCATGTGCTCGAAGTAGCCCTGGAAGCGACCCGCAGGTCCCGTGTCGGTACCGAAAGCGATCGGGAGGTCGGCGTCGGCGATCTTCTTGAGGTTCCGCTGCGCCACGCGAAGCGCCTCCTTGTAGCGCTGGGCGGAAGTGCTCTCACGCACCCGCTGCTGCCGAGCCGGATCCTCGAGCTGTGCCAGCACGGCCGGATCGGCGTGCTCGAGGAAGAACGGGTCGTCGAAGAAGTCGGGCCGGTCCTCGTACACGAAGGTGGACACCTCTCTCGTCAGTGTCGGGCAGTAGCAGACGCCGCTCTCCGCCAGGAGCTCCAGGAACTCGTCGTCGACCTCGAGGTCCCTGACGGAGTGGGCAATAAGGTCAGTCCCCGCCCGCAGGAGCGCCTTGGCGTCCTCGAGGTAGAAGAGGTGCGACGCCAAGCGTAGCCCTCGGGCATGGCTCCCCTCAATGACGGCGGTGAAGACCTCGGGAGTCATCTTGCGGGTCGTCCCCAAGTTGTCGTCGACCCGGATCTTCATCCAGTCCACGCCGGCCTCGGCGTTGGCCTCAACCTGTTCGAGCGCCTCCTCCGGCGTCTCGCCACTCACTACGACACCGGCCACACGGAGACGAGCGCGATCCAAGCCCGGCGCATCCTCTTCGTCGCGCAGCTGGATCCCCTCGGGTCCGTCGCCGCCTAGGCTGTACACCGCCGTCACCCCATACGCGGCGTAGAGGTGAAGCTGGCGGAGCAGGTTCTCCCTTGTGTAGTGTCCGCCCTCGAGACCGAGCGTACCCCCGACGTGACCGTGGGAGTTGCTGAGCCCGGGAATGATCGTCCGACCGCTGAGGTCCACGACCTCCGCCCCGACCGGGATCTCAGCCTCGCCTTCCGGGACCACGCCCATGCTCCTGCCGCCTCGGACCAGCAGGACCCCCCGGTCCACGGCAGCGTCACCGATTCCGTCCCATATCCGAGCCCCTATGAACGCAGTGACCTCCGCACCGTCTCCGGCATCGGAGGCCCCGCTTCCACATCCGAGCGACGACAACCCGGCGACGCCGACCAAGGCCGCCTGCCGCCATGCGCAGGTCCGAGGCATGCTCCCCTCCTAACTATTCCGACGTTTTGACGCAGTCCACCGTACCGTCCAACTCTTCACTCAGCAGGGCGGCCATCGACTCAGCGGAGCTGTGAGGCACGCGGATGTCGTCCCCGAGGCAGAGGCGGCTCCCCCTAAGGAGGCCCTGATCCCCGACTTCCGGTCCGCCTTGGCGCCATCGCTCATCCGGCTGCTCACGCCCATCTCCAGACGGCCGAACTCCTCGATATGAACGGAGCGCCTCACGGGCAAGAGAAACCGGGTCGAGATCTTCCCACGACATCGTAAGGCCGCCACCCCTCCGAAGACCACGAGGGGGGCGAGAAAGGCTCCGCGGGCGTGAAGCTCACCGACGAGCAGATCGAGCTGCTGGAGCGCTTCAGTCCCGAGTTCCGCGAGCGCCACATCGAAGTCCATTACCCCGGCGACCTCGTCGCCGTCAGCGCTTCCACCGCACGCTCCTCGACGAGCACTTGAGGGCGAAGGGCCGCACCACCTGGCACGAGACCGTCGCGGAGATGCAGACCGATCTGGAGGCCTGCCTCGAGACCTATGACGGCAAGCGGCCGCACCGCGGCAGAGGCATGGAGGGCCGCACGTCGTACCAGGTCTTCAAGGCCGGCCTCGCCGACGCCAGAAAGGCCGCCAAGGCCAGGAAGCGGACGCCAACAAGAAGGCAGCCTAGACACCGCTCCGGCGAGGGCCAACCGTCAGGTCATTACCATCTCTGTACAAGCGGGCGAAGCGGATCGAGGAACGAATGGCTTACCTGGATGATCGGGCTACCAGCAGGGCGGAAGCACGGAGACAACTACCTTGGCAAAGCCCCTACCTCCCCCACCTCGTCGTCGCGGGCGGTTTGCACTGCCTCTTCCTCCACTACGCCCTTTCGCTGATCTCACGATTTCAAGGAGCCATGCCGGAGCCTGTCAACGCCAGTGAGACACTCTTGGGAATTAATTAGAGAGCAATCTCTCCTGTGTCGTGAGGGAGGGGGTTGGAGGATTGATCCAGACGGCCTCCGGGAGCGGTTTGGGCTTCGGCTCACCGGAGACGAAGCGGTCGGGATGAGCGGCCCAGGCCTCGCGTAGCACGGCCTGCCTGCCGGCGATGACCTGATCTGCATTCCCGAAGTGGACCTGTTCGGGGGTCAGCATCGAGATACCACCATGGCGGTGCTCGGCGTTGTAGCAGCGGAAGAACGAGCGACAGAAGGTCTTGGCCTGGCCCTGATCCTGGAACCGTCCGGGAAACGAGGGATGGTACTTCAAGGTCTTGAACTGGGCCTCGGAGAACGGATTGTCATCCGACACCTGAGGTCGGCTCAGCGAGCGGGTCACCCCGAGATCGGCGAGGAGCTGAGCCGTGCATTGGCTCGTCATCGGAGCTCCTCGATCCGAGTGCAAGGTCAGGACCTGGGGCTGGACGCCATGCTTCAGGCAACTCTGCTGGATCAGGCGCCCGGCCAAGGCCGAGCTCTCCCGATCCGCCACCATCCATCCCACGATGTAGCGGCTGAAGATGTCCATGATGACGTAGAGGTAGAAGTAGCTCCACTTCCTCGGCCCCAGCAGCCGTGTGATATCCCAGGACCAGACCTGGCCCGGGCCCGTCGCCATCAACTCGGGTTTCTGGTATTCGGGATGACTCCGCTGCGCTCGGCGCTCTCGAACTGGCACTTGGGAGGCCAGAACGCGATACATCGTACGTTCGCTGCACAGGTAGACGTCTTCGTCGAGCAGGGTCGCCACAACCTCGGCCGGGGACCGGTCCACGAATCGCTCCGAACACAGCGTGTCGAAGACCTTGTCTCGTTCCTTCTCGCTCAAGGCACGGGCTGGGCACGGGCTGGGCACGGGCTGGGGTCGGGCGGGGCTGCTGATGCCCGGTCGATGGCCTCCGACGACGATAGAACGTGGCTCGGGCGACCCTGAGCGCAGTGCACGCGGGCCTTACCCCTACGTACGTGGCCAGCGCCTCGGCCGCCTTCACGAGTTCGTCCCGTCCTCGAGGCTCAATCCCAGCAGCCCGGCAACTTTTCCCTGGACGTCGATGATCAGGCGCGCCTTCTCGAGTTCCTTCTCCAGGCGAGTGTTCTCGCGCTCCAGCTTGCGCACTTTCCCCTCCAGCGGATTCCGTTCGCTCGGCTTTCGACCTCGTCTCTTCGACAGCGCTCTCAGCGACCCGCTCCGCACCGCCTTGCGCCATGTCGTCAGGTGCGACGAGTACAAGCCCTCCCGTCGCAGGAGTCGCCCTACCTCTCCCGGCTCCGTGCACCGGTCCGCTTCTTCGACGACCCGCAGCTTGTACGACGGACTAAACCGTCGGCGCGTCGGCTTATCTACCACCTCCGCGTCCGGAGCAGCTGCCGCGCTTCGCTTACCCTCCCAGGTTAGTGGGGCGATTCCATTCTCTTCCATTCTCTCTCGGTGTCTCGGCATCCTCGGTTTCTCTGCCTTCGCCCTACTCTAATTCTTTACTCGCTCCGTGTCTCACCTAAGTTGGCAGAGAGGGTGCCGCCACACGGGAACCTGTCGCTCGTGCTCGAGCGGTACTAGTCAATGTGTGTATCGGCGTGCCGTCTCCTCTGCCAGCTCAGCAGCGGACGCTTCCGAGGGCCTGACAACCATCCCTGGCGGTCGGACGCGTGAAAAGATGCGCCGGAGATTCGAATCTGCTAGCTGAGGGAGCAGGAGATGCTGAGTGAGGCCAAGACCGTAGAGGAGTACCTGTCCCAACTGGATGAGGGCAGACGGAAGGCAATCTCTGCCGTGCGCAACGTCATCCTGGACAACCTACCGGACGGCTACGAAGAGACCCTGCAGTACGGGATGATCGCTTACGTTGTGCCTCGGAGCGTGGTTGCGAACACGTACAACGGTCAGCCCCTGATGTACATCGCACTCGCTTCACAGAAGCGGCATGTGTCCCTCTACCTCACCAACGTATACGCCGATGAATCGGTGGCAGAGTGGTTTAGGGAGCGCTACCGCGCGACGGGCAAGAAGCTCAATATGGGCAAGTCATGCGTTCGATTCAGGGAGCTGGACGACCTGCCACTAGAGTTGGTCGGCGAGGTCGTCGCCAAGTCGCCCATCGCCGAGTTGGTCGAGATGTACGAAGCGTCCAGGTCAGGCCGGCGCCGTAGGTAAGAGGCCCTGCGGGAGCCTTCTTGCGGAGCAAGGCATCGGTGTAACCCCCGGCGGTTCAGTTCAGCGCATCTCCTCCTCGGAGGGCTAACGACCCGGACTTGCCCGGCCGTGGCACTCGACGGACCGTTGGGGGAGCGGATGGGTGAGTGCGCAACGGTCGCTTCGAGCTTCGCGGAGGGGCTCACGACTCTTTCGTCATGGGCTGGACTTCCGGCCCCGACGTTCGAGGCCCACGACCGCGGCGGCCGGAACCGCGGGTCCGAGACCGGGCCGCTCGCCGGGCGCGGCGGGATCGAGTTCCATGTCGTCGTTGACCCGATCCATCCCCCAGCCGCAGCTTTCGACCCACGCCTCGTCCCCGTCAAGCCACGGCCTCCTTGTGTTTCAGATCGTACACTTGTCAGATGGATCACTCTTGTGCGGCCCGCCACGGCTTTCTTGACCGGGGTTGGAAGACGCTGACGCAGATTTCGAGAGAGTCGAATCATGAAGATCTCCCGCACCCGAACCGTCCTCATCCCACACTTCCTCGCCTGCATCGCACCAGTCGTCTCCAGCATGCCGGCACAGGCACAAGAGCCACCGAGCGAACCTCACACCCTCGCGAGCTTCCTGAAGTGGCGGGAGATCGGTCCCGCGGTCGTCGGCGGACGCATCAGCGACTTGGCCGTCGACGAATCGGACACTCGCGTCATCTACGTAGGCACCGCTACCGCAGGAGTCTGGAAGAGCACCAACCACGGCACAACCTGGACCGCCCTCTTCACGCATGAGTCCACGTCGTCGGTCGGGGATGTCACGCTTGCCCCGTCGAATCCGAACGTGGTGTGGGTGGGAACGGGCGAGCCGCAAAACCGTCAAAGCTCCCCCTGGGGGGACGGCGTCTTCAGGTCGGTGGATGGCGGTCGCACGTGGGCGAACCTCGGCCTGCAGGAGACCCGCCACATCTCGCGAATTCAGGTGCATCCGCGCAACCCGGACATCGCATACGTGGCCGCAGTCGGGAGCCTGTGGCGGTCGAGCCCCGAGAGGGGCGTCTACAAGACGACCAACGGGGGAGCCGCCTGGGATCTGGTGCTCTTCGTGGACAGCGAGACCGGAGCGATCGAGCTGGCCATGGATCCCAACGATCCCAACACGCTCTTCGCGGCCATGTACCAGCGCCGGAGGACCGCCTGGGGGTTCAACGGCGGGGGCCCGGGGAGCGGCCTCTACCGCACCGTGGACGGCGGCGCGACATGGGAGCGCCTGCAAGAGGGCCTTCCCGAAGGAGACCTCGGGCGCATCGGGCTCGACATCCACCGGCGTGACGGAAACCTGATCTTCGCCAGAGTCCAGGCGCGAAGGGGCCAGGGCGGGGTATACGCCTCGCGCGACCGCGGCGACACGTGGGAGAGGCTCTCGAGCATCAATCCCCGGCCCATGTATTTCGGCCTGATCCGCGTGGACCCCAACAACCCGGAGCGTGTGTACCTAGGCGGCCAAAACCTCATGCGCTCGGACGACGGGGGGCGGAGCTTCACGCCCGACGGCGCCGAGAACGTCCACCCCGACCACCACGCCTTGTGGATCGATCCGTCCGACTCGAGCCACCTGCTCCTGGGCGGTGACGGGGGTGTCTCCACCTCCTTCGACGGCTCGGACACCTGGCGCTTCTACGACAACCTTCCCGTCGCGCAGTTCTACGAGATCGGCTTCGACAGGAGAAACCCGTACTGGGTGTGCGGCGGGCTCCAAGACAACGGAAGCTGGTGCGGGCCAAGCAACACCCTGGACAGCCAGGGCATCCGGAACGCGGACTGGCAGAACATCGGCGGCGGCGACGGCTTCTACGTGGGGATCGACCCCGAGGACTCGACCGTACTCTACGCCGAGTCGCAGAACGGGCGCGTGAGCCGTGTGGACCTCGAAACAGGCGAGCGCACCTCGATCGCTCCCCGACCCAGCTTCGACCTCGAAGAGGGCTCCCCTCCGAAGAAGGAGCATCCCCAAGCAGACGATCCGGATCCCGAGGGCGCGCAGTACCGCTTCAACTGGAACACGCCCACGCTGATGTCGGTCCACGATCGAAACACCGTCTATACGGGCGGCCAGATGCTCATGAGGAGCGCGGACCGGGGCGTGAGCTGGAGCCAGATCAGCCCGGACCTGACCTACGACATCGACCGGTCTCAACTGCCCATCATGGGAGAGTTGCCGTCGGACTCGATGCTGTCCCGCCACGACGGCGTCTCTTTCTACAGCACGCTGACGACGGTGGCCGAGTCGCCCACGAACCCGGACGTGATCTACACGGGCAGCGACGATGGCCGGGTCATGGGCACCCAAGACGGCGGTGCAAGCTGGACGGATCTGGCGCCGAATATCGAGAGTCTTCCCACCAACACCTACGTGAGTCGTCTCGTGGCCTCGAACGTGCGAGAGAGCCGTGTCTACGCGACCTTCGACGGGCACTACTCGGGTGACTTCTCTGCTTATGTGTACGTGAGCGACGATTTCGGAGCGTCGTGGCGGTCGATCACAGAGGGGCTGCCCAACTCGTCGGTCAACATTCTCGCCGAGCACCCCAATCAGGAAAATCTGCTCTTTGTTGGGAACGAGGTCGGCGTCCTTGCCTCCACCAACCGCGGTCATAGCTGGGAGCCGCTCATGAACGGCCTCCCCACGGTGCCCGTGGACGACATCAAGATCCAACCCGACTACAACGATCTCGTGATCGGGACCCACGGCCGGGGCATCTGGATCATCGACAACATCACGCCGCTCGAAGAGGTCGCGGGCGGCTCCGCGACAGCGTCGGACCCGCACCTCTTCCGTGTCGGACGGGCGGTGGACCGGAGGACCTTCCGCATCCAGGAGTGGACCGCTTCGGGCGAGTTCCGGCTCCCCAATCCGGGGAACGGAGCACGGATCCGGTATTGGCTCCCCGAAGGCCTGGGAGCGCCGGAGGTGCCGGCCGGGGACGGTGAAGGAGACGACAGGTCGTCCGACCCGGAGGCCGTGAGCGATTCCCGGCCGGCGGCCGAACGCGATCACGTCACAATCAAGATCACTACGGCCACTGGACAAGCCGTGCGGACGCTCGAAGGACCCGGCTCCGCCGGCGCGCACGAGGTCGTGTGGGATTTCCGGATGGATCGCTCCTACGGGCCCGAGGAGGGGCAGAGTGGCGGAGGGATAGGAGGCGCGGCGGAGGAGGCCCCCAAGGTCCTCCCAGGTGTCTATCAGGTCCAGATTGAGGTCGGCACGACCACGATGCTGGGAGATCTCATCGTGCGCCAAGACCCCCGCATCGAGGTGGCGCGCGAGGATCTCACGGCCAGGCAGACGGCAATCCTGTCGGCCTATGAGCTGCAGGCGCCCATCTATCACGCCGGCCAGGCGATCCGGCGACTGCGCGAGCAGCTCCGAGACGTCGCCGACCTGCTGGACGCCGCCGCCACCGCACCGGAGACGCTGGTCGAGGAGGTCGACGCAATCAGGGAGGAGCTCGACGACATCGGTGACGAGCTCGACGACCTTCCCGTGCGGCAGGTGCGGTCGGCGATCGAGGGGTCCACGACGCGGCCCACGGAGGACCAGTTTCAACAGCTCGACGAGAGCTGGGAGGATGTACCCGGCACCGTCGCGCGGCTCAACACCCTGATCTCGGATCGGATGCCCGCCCTCAACCGTCGCCTCGACGCCGAGGGGATCCGTGCCGATCCTGGGGATGCCGTGGAGATGCCGACGCGACGAGGCCGCTGACGGCCGAGGCCAACGAACTTTCTCGTACCAAACGCGGACGAATGAGGGACCTGCACAGCCCCGCCACGATGATCCTCTTGATCGCCGCGTCCGCCGCCGTGGCGGAGGGACAGCAGCCGAGCCCATTCGACGCCGCCGGCCTGTCGGCGTACATCACAACCGTGGCCCGAGTCGGGCAACTCCCTGCGGTTGTCACGGCCGTCGTCACGCCGGACGGCCCGGTCTTCGAGGGGAGCTCAGGGCTCGACCGGGCCGCCGGCGACGAGCATGGGCAAGGGGCGTCGGGGACCGACGCGGCCGGCCGCCGCTTCTACCTCGGCGCAGTGTCCGAGATGTTGACCGCCTTCGCGCTCATGAGGCTCGTCGACGACGGGCAAATCGATCTCGATGCGCCCGTCCGTCGATACCTCCCCGATCTGGCCTTCGCCGATCTCGCACGCACGGAAGCTCTGACGATCCGGCACCTTCTGACGCATCGGAGCGGGCTGCCGACAATGGCGTACTTCAACCGGCGAGTCCAGAGCCACGGGCGTCTCGACCAGATTGACTTCGCGCGCGATCCAGGAGCTCGATCGGATCCGTCGGGGCTGGACTTCTTGGTGTTGGGCATGGTGTTGGAGGCAGCCTCCGGAGAGCCGTACGCGCGCCACATGTCCCAATCGGTCTTCGAGCCGCTGGGCATGCGTTCGCTCGGTTCCGACGGCGAGACCGCTCGTGGTGAGGTGGCGGTCCCCGGGCACCGCTATCTGTTCGGATGGCCCGTGGCTGGCGAGGTGCGTGCGTACACGGAGGTCATGGCGCCGGCAACCCACTTGGCCTCCAGCGCTCGAGATCTGGGACGATTCCTGGCGGCCTTGCTGAACGACGGGCTTCACGAGGGGGAGCGACTGCTTTCGAGCGCTGGCGTCGAGTCGCTGCTCCCGCCCGTCGACGCCGAGGTGGACGCCCCGGAGCGGGATGTGTGGGCAGGAGGCTGGATGCGGGTTGCGAGTGCGGGCCCAAGCGCCTGGTACCGAGAGGGAGCGGCCCCGGGGTTTCACGCTCTGATTGCGGTTCTCCCCGGAGAGGAGCTCGGGATCATCGTGCTCGCCAGCCGCACGGGGGGGCCGGGACCCAACGCCACGCGCGCGATCTTGGGCGGTGTCCTCGATCACATCGCGGGGCGATCCCCTCGGACCTACTTTCCGTGGGAGCTGATCCTGCACGTGGCGCTGTTGATCCTGGTCGTAGCCTGGATTGCGCAGCCGATCCGGTGGCATCGCCGCTGGAGGGAGGCGGGCTCGCCGCGGGCTGCGGCACACACGCCACCGATCGTCCTCGGGTTGGCAACGGAGCCGGCGTTGGCCGCCGCGCTTCCGTTGGTGGCCATCCTCGGAGTTGCCGAGACGTCCATCTCGTGGCTGCTGGCCCTCTACCCGGATCTCGGCGTGGCCTTCGTCGTATTTCCCCTCACGGCCGTGCCGACGGCGGTATGGAGGTGTTTGGTCCGCTCCGAGGCCTGGCGACAGAGCCAGGTCACCACCCCAGCGCGCTGATCGTGAGTCTCAGCCGCCCGTCCGGTTCCGCCGTGGCGCAGTCACGAGGTCACGCTGCCTAGAGGGTCGGAAAAATCAGGGGCGGGATCCTTCAAGACGACAGCGCTGGAGAAGTACGTGCGGGACCGAACGGCGCGCGCTTCCCATCAGGAGATCACGGATGCGGCCGCGGCCGCGCTGGAGACCATCGAGACCGTGCCCACCTTCCTCGCCACTGCCGGGCCCCTGGCGGGGCTCTGGGCCGATGCCTTCTGGTCCCAAGCATCCCTCAGGTGCTGGAACAGGGGCCCGGGCCTGTCGTAGATTGAGGATCTCGATCCTCTGCCGAACTTCAGACGGACGCCGCTCGGCGACCAAACGGACCGGCAGCTCGACGCCATGCCGGCCGCTGCCTTCGAGGAAGTGAGGGTAGCCGCCGGCGGGGACCGGCACTCGGAGCCGCTCGACGCCTGAGCTTTGGCGTCAACGCCTGGGCCCGACGGCGTGTCGAGAGTACAGGCACGATCCGGAAGCCATGATGAAAGGAGAGGACAATGTGGATCACAAGACTGATTCCGCTCGGAGTGCTTATGCTGGGGCTGTCCAGCGACTCGCTCCCGGCTCAAATGGTCCAGGAGATCGAGATTGCCGAGTGGGAGATGCCCTGGGAGCAGAGCCGTCCCCGGGACCCTTTCGTGGCTCCGGATGGGAAGATCTGGTTCGTCGGGCGGCGCAGCCACTACGCCGCGTGGCTGGACAGGGAAACTGGCGAGTTCAAGCAATTCCCCCTCGACGACGGAACCGGCCCTCACAATCTGATCGTCGCCGACGACGGAACCGTCTTCTACGCGGGCAACTTAGTCCGCCACATCGGCAAGCTCGACCCTCAGAGCGGCGAAATCGAGAAGTACTGGATGCCGGACGAGGCGGCCCGCGATCCCCACACGCTCGTCTTCGGAGGCAACGACGATGTGTGGTTCTCGGTCCAGGGAGGCAACTTCGTCGGGCACTTCGTGCCCGAGACCGGCGACGTTCGCCTGGTGAAGGCGCCTGAGGTGATGAGCGGCAGGGGGTCGTCGAGCAGGCCGTACGGGATCAAGATGGACTCCGAGCACCACCCGTGGATCGCCCTGTTCAACACGAACAAGATCGCGACGGTCGATCCGGAGACGATGGAGCTCACCGTCTTCGATCTCCCGGACGAGCGCACGCGGCCGCGCCGCCTCGTCATCGACTCCCACGACATCATCTGGTACGTCGACTACAGCCTCGGGCGGCTGGGGCGCTTGGACCCCTCCACCGGCGAGGTCAAGGAGTGGGACAACCCGTCCGGCTCCGACGCGAGGCCCTACGCGGTCGAGATCGATCCCTCCGACCGGATCTGGTTCGTCGAGACGGGCGTGCAGCCCAACAAGTTCGTCGGCTTCGATCCGGCCACCGAGGAGTTCTTCTCCATCACCGAGGTCGGCAGCGGGGGAGGTACGATCCGACACATGTTCTACGAGGAGGCCACGAACTCCATCTGGTTCGGAGCCGATACCAACACGATCGGCCAAGCCAAGCTACCGCCGTTGCGGCCCCGGACAGCTACCGACGGGTGACGCGGGCGTGGCAGCCCGTAGGCTTCCGCGTCTGTCGAAGAGAGCGGCCCTCCTCGGGGCCGCTCTCTGGGCGTGGCCGTCCCCAGGGGCCACGACGGCTCGGGAGGGCACCCTCAGCAATCCGCCCCTCGGCCACACGGGCGGCTTCGGTGAGCCCACCTGTCAGGCTTGCCACGCCGACGCCGCCCTGAACGAGCCCACCGCAGCCTTGACGGCCGAAGGGCTGCCCGATTCGTACGCGCGCGGGGAGCCGCCTACCAACTCACGCTCTCGATCACCGGATCCGGTCAAGGGCGAAACGGATTTCAGGCTGCTGCCCGCTTCGCCGACGGCCCCCAGAGGGGGCTTCAAGCGGGAACCTTGAGCCCGATCGACCGTCGGACGCAGGTCGCCACCGACACCTTGACGGGTGTCCAGTACGCGTCGCACAGCGACCTCGGTGCCGAGCCGGTCAGCCTCGAGCGGGGAACCTGGGTAATAGAGTGGACGGCGCCCGATTCGGACGGCCCGGTCGTGCTTCACGTCGCAGCCAACTCGGCCAACGGAGACAACTCACCGCTTGGAGACCTCATCCACACGCTTGCGCGGGTAAGCCAGGACTCTACGAAGTAACGACAGTGCCGTCAGGCTTCACGCTCGCCGACGCACCGTTGGTCAGCCGTCGGAAGTCCTCTTCTTCGAGAGCGACGAGCGGAAGCGCCTTGCCGTACATCTCATCGGCCACCACAGCCGAGAGCACGAGAAAGGAATCGGTCCCAGAGGTCAAGATGGCTGCGGGCGCGGTTCCGTGACGGATGGCCTCCAGCAGGACGGCCGTGGTGGTACTCGATCCGCGCGTACCCGGAATGGCCAGGATCCGGCCCGCCGCAATCTCCCCAGAGAGCGGATGCCTGCGGTCGATGAGCTCGCCGGTTTCGGAGTCGTAGCCGCCCCAAAAGCTGAGCGGCTCCTGCGACACCAACAGAACCCCCGTAACGTCTCCCGGTATCAGCGCACGGCCCCTGAGGGTCACGGAACTGCCCGACCTCATCCGCCGGGCTCGCCGCCGCCGGCCGGCCTGCGGCGGTGGGCTCGGTAAGCCCGTGTCGTCTTCCAGCACCCGCTCAGGGCGATTCCAGAGGGTGTCGTCCCTGGTGACCCGACCCAGGACCGCCGACTTGACACAGTCCTCGGTGGAGCCGAAGGCCATCTCCCGGCCGAGCAGCCCCGGCGTGTAGTAGGCGTACTTCGCAGAGTTGGTCATCAGGACCCCGATCTCGGGCGGCAGCATGGGTGTCGTCAGTATGCACGTGTCTACCGTTACCTCGCCGCCGAACGCGTGGAGAGGGTCGAGCACGCCGGCGTCTTGCGCGATGAGCTTCACGCCCCGTCCCGTAGTGACGAGAAAGCGTACGTCGGGGTGTCGTCGACGCCCCGCGAGGAGTGGGGCTAACGCCCTGAACTCTGCCAGCGAGAAGTGCGGCGAGCCCAGGACCACTATATCCAGCCGCTCGCCTTCTGCCGTCGAGAGCTCGTCACGGGCCGCCCGGAGTTCGGCCAGGACCACGTCGTGAGTCTCCTCGGGCCTCCTCCACTGAAGGGCCTCTTCGAGGGTCGGAGCCTCGGGGGTGACACCCACCCAATGAAAGAGAGCCACCGCTCCCGACGACGCTGCCGCTGCACCGAGGGCCTTGAGCTGGTCCTCTGAAGGCGTCACGCCCAGGCCCTCGAGCACAGCCACCCGATCGCCCGCCAGCTTGCCCACCAGATGTCCGAGAACGGGGTATAGCTCGTCCGAGGTGAGAAGATCGGGAGGGATGTCGCGGAAGTGGAACAGCACCTGCCCCGCACGGTTCTTGGTAAGGTGCAGCCCCACGGCGGGTACGCGGCCCGTGATGGCCGCGCAGATATCTAGCAGGTCGGGATAACGCTCGGTGCGGGCTCCCAGTACGGAGTTGGCAAAGACGATGGCGCTCGACTCGCCCCATGCGATCTGATCCCCGAAGGCGGGCCGCTCCTCGGTCTGGTAGGGAGCGCACGTCCACGACGGAACGCACCCCATGCTCTGATAGGCTGCCATCTGTCGGCGGGCTTTCTCAGCCCATTCGGGGGGGACCGCCCAGCGTTCCCACCCGTGGGGATCCACGCCCGCAACGTTGAGTGTCGCGGGCACGGCCACCTTGGCACCCAAGTCAGCCAGGCGTTCGGCATACTCGAGCGTGGCATCACCCATATACAGGGCGCTGTCGATGTGCGCCGCGGTCACCGGAATGAGCCGATCCGCTCCCCGCACCTCTGCTATGCGCACCAGGATGGACATGGCCATCCTGGCCCCCTCCCCCTCCTCGCCCCCAAGGAGGGCACGCTCTGCCGCCGTCAGCTCAAGTGCCATGGCATCAGACTAGGAGTCGGCCGGGAGCGTGAGCAACCTCTCCTCGCGAGAGGTGGCAGGATCTGCGGCCGACTTGCGGGCCGGGCGAAGCTTCCCACCTTGGGGTCTGTCACGGACGCGGACGCATCACCCCGAGGCGGCGCCCGGGCGGGGCCGACGTTGGAGACGGCATGGCGGGCAAGTACTTCACGAAAGCGACGTTCACCTTCCTCAGCGACCTCACAGCCCACAACAACCGGGACTGGTTCCAGCAGAACAAGCACAGGTACGAGGACCACCTGAAGGAACCGGCAATCCGGTTCATCACGGAATTCGGACCGTACCTCAAGAAGATCAGCGAGCATTTCCGAGCCGATCCTCGCCCGGTGGGCGGCTCGATGTTCCGGATCTATCGCGATATCCGCTTTTCGGAGGACAAGACCCCGTACAAGACTCACGTAGGGATTCAATTCAGGCACGACCTAGGCAAGGACGCACACGCCCCCGGCTTTTACCTGCACCTGGAGAACGGCGGGTGCTTCGCCGGAGCGGGGATGTGGCGTCCAGATTCGCCGAGCCTCAAGAAGATCCGTGGGGCGATCGTCGAGGACCCCCGGGCCTGGAAACGGACTGTGGGCACCAGGAGCTTCGAGGACACGTACAGGCTCGAAGGTGACCGACTGAAGCGGGCCCCGCGAGGATTCGACCCCGAGCACCCGCTCGTAGAGGACCTCAAGCGCAAGGACTTTATCGGGGTGGCGCAGATCTCCAAGAGGATGGCTACGAGCTCCGGCCTGCCCCAGGAGCTGGCCGCTGTGTTCCGAGCGAGCATGCCTCTCATGAAGTTCCTCTGTGAGGCGGTTGCCGTCCCCTTCTGAGGTCGCGCAGGGGAGGGTGCCCCCGGACGCGCAACTCTTCGAGCCTTCGGGCCGTGTCGTGGATCTTGGGTGCTGGGTTAAAATTGACTGAATCAGAGGAGACCGACATGCCGATAGCGATCATTCAGGTTGACGCGTTTACTCGTGAGCCGTTCGGCGGCAACCCCGCCGCTGTCTGCCTGCTGGCGCGGGCGGGCGAGGGCCCCTGGATGCAGCGCATCGCGCGTGAGATGAACCTGTCCGAGACCGCTTTCTTGGCACGCCGCGACGACGGCACGTTCGACCTCCGCTGGTTCACGCCAGCGGTCGAGGTTGACCTCTGCGGTCACGCGACGTTGGCGAGCGCCCACGTGCTGTGGGCGGAGGGCCACCTCGCGCCGCGAACGCCGGCCGTCTTCCACACCCGCTCCGGCACGCTGTCGGCAGTCCTCCGTGAGGCCGGATGGATCGAGATGGACTTCCCGGCGGAGCCGGACGAGCCGGCGCCCGCGCCCGACGGGCTGACCGACGCCCTTGGGGTCGATGCGACCTACGTCGGGCGGAACCGTTTCGACTACCTGGTCGAGGTTGATACGGAGCGGACCGTGCGACGTCTCGCGCCGGACTTTCGGCGCCTCCGAGAGTTCGATGCCCGCGGCATCATCGTCACCGCCCGGGCCGAGACGAGCGGGTTCGATTTCGTGTCGCGGTTCTTCGCCCCGCGGACCGGCATAGACGAGGATCCAGTGACCGGGTCCGCGCACTGCTGCCTGGGACCCTACTGGCAACGCCGTCTCGGCCGCGACGCGTTCACGGCATGGCAAGCATCCGCACGTGGAGGCCTCGTCCAAGTGACCGTGCGGGGCGAACGCGTCCTGCTTTCCGGCCAGGCAGTCACCGTCCTGCGCGGCGAGCTGTTGGCTTGATCAGAAAGCGGCAACCGCGGGCTCGTTGTTTCGTCCCGGAACGGAGTCGGTCGACCATCCTTGGAGGGCTTCCACTGGCAGCCGGGTGCCGGGGTTGGGCTGCCTTACGAACCTTGTCGAGCCGAAGGTCGTGGAGAGACAGGCCAGAAGCCTACAGATCCACGGTGGGGCTCTCGGCTCACAGGCCCAACAGGCCGGCGGCGTTTCCCCCCTGAACGAGGGCCTCGGCCTCGGCCGAGAGCTCCATCGCGGCGATCGACGACTTCGTCTTCTCGAGGCTTCCGATCATGTGCGGATAGTCACTTCCCATCACCACGTGATCGGGCCCGGCGAAGTCCACGGCAAGCCGAAGGCACGCCGGGTTGAAGTTCACGGTGTCGTAATAGAACTGCCGGAGGTAGTCGGTGGGCGGCCGGGAGATGTCGGCCTTGCAGCGTGGGAACGCCTCGAACCCTCGATCGAGGCGCTCAGCGAGGAAGGGGATCGCTCCGCCCGTGTGGCAGAGCAGCCAGCGGATCCTCGGAAAGCGCTCGGGGACTCCCGAGAAGACCAGGTGGGCGGTCGCGAGCGTCGTGTCCATGAGGAAGCCCACCAGAGGCATCAGCATGTACTCCTCCATGGCCTCCACCCCCAGCGGATAGGTCGGGTGGATGCAGACGACCGCGCCCGTCTCGTTCGCCCGCTCGTAGAGCGGCCAGAAGCGCGTGTCGGCCAGAGGCACGCCGCTCGCGTTGCTCAACAGCATCACCCCCGGAAAGCCCAGCTTCCCGATCGCACGATCGAACTCGGCGGCTGCGGCTTCAGGGTTGTTCATGGGCAGGTGGGCCAGAGCCGTAAAGCGATCGGGATGGCGGTCCCTGGCGTTCGCGAGCCCATCATTGATGATCGTCGCCAGCTCTGCGGCCCGGTCCGGAGGCTCGATGCTCGTGCCCGGGGCCGTGAAGGTGAGGACTTGCCGGTCGATGCCCGCCTCGTCGAGGACGGCGCGCCGAAAGTCGATGTCCCGATGTCCGGGAACGATCACATTGTAGTCGCCCGGGGAGTGCAGAACGGGATTGCCCGCTTCGTCTTCGGTAACCGTGAAGTTGCTCGGACTCGAGCGGATCGCGTCGAGGAATTCAGGCGGGTAGTAGTGGTTGTGGAAGTCGATGATCATGCTGCGGTTTCTGGAAGAGTGGGACCGGGACGCTGTCCCCAGAGACGGTAGACCGGATAGCCGATCGCCACCATGCCGAGGCCCAGCGCGCTCTCGAAGGGATCGATAATCACCTGATTCACCACGATCGCGAAGGCCGACACGGCAAAGAGCGCAGGCGCCCACGGATATCCCCACGCCGAATATGTCCGGGTGACCCCGGGGCGCAGGCGGAGGATGTAGAGCCCGATGGCCATAAGGCCGAAGAAGATCCACTCTGTGTAGATGACCCGTGTGAAGAGAGCACGGTAGGTGCCCGTCGCCACCAGGATCGACGCCCACACCGCCTGCAACACGATCGCGCGATGCGGCGTGTGATAGCGGGGGTGGAGGCCGCTCACCCAGCGAAACAGCATCCCGTCACGCGCCATGGCATAGTACACGCGAGGGCCGGACAGGACGATGCCCGCAAGCGCCCCAAACGCGGAGAACATGACCAGCCCCGTCATCGCCGCCCCTCCCGCGAAGCCGAAGACGGCTTCGGCCGCGTCGGCCGCCACCCTCTCGGAGCCGATTACCGTGTCGAGGGGCAGCACGTAGAAGTAGACGGCGTTCAGAGCGACGTAGCAGAGGGTCACGGTCAGGATGCCCCATCCCAGAGCCCGCGGAATCGTCCTCCGTGGCTCCACCGTCTCCTCGGCGTTGTAGGTCACCATGTGCCACCCACCGAAGGCGAAGAGCCCGGCGACGAGCGCGGCCAGGAAATCGGAGAAGGTGCCGCCCCCGAGGAGCCCTCTCCCAGGTGCTGTCGCGATCTCGGCCGCTCCCTCGACCTCGCCGGCGACACCGACCGCGGCAGCTTCGTCAACGGCCAGGTTCGGTGGCGACCCCAGTGAAAAGCCCAAGGCGACTATCAGGACGATGGCCAACACTTTCACGGCGGTGAACGCGGTCTGGAGGTCGCTCCCCTGCTTCACCCCGATGTAGTTGACGCCCGAGATGAGCAGGATAGCGGAGATCGCCACCGCGCGGGTGCCCACGGGAGTGAGCTCCACCAGAAAGCCGAGGTAGAACGCAAAGACCATCCCGATCGCGGCGATGATGCCCGAGTGCATCGTCCAAAACATCGCCCAGCCCCACAGGAAGCCCAACCATCCCCCGAAGGACTCCCGCAGGAAGGCGTACACTCCCCCGCTTTCAGGGAAGGTGGAGGCGAGTTCGGCCGTGACAAGGGCACCGATCAGAGTGAGCCCCCCGGACACGATCCAGACCAGCGCAGCACCGCGGAGCGACGGCACCTGACCGGTGACCTCCGACGGCTGCACGAAGATTGCGGTGCCGATGATGGTCCCCACGACCATCGCCGTGGCGTGCGGCAAGCGGATCGCGCGCGAAAGCCCGACCACGGCGCGTTGGCTCATCGTGGTCGTCCCGCGCGGGACGGCGAGCGGACTATGCTCCCGTCCTATCGGATCTTCGCATCCACGTCTGTCTCACCTTCCGAACGTGCTATGATCGCGGCACCACAAGAATCGCTGAAGACGTTCACGGCCGTGCGGTACATGTCGAGCGGCCGGTCGATGGCGAGCATCGAGCCGACGATCACGTTCACGTCCGGGCCTCGGAGTCCGATCGCTTCGAGCACAACGAAGATCACGACCAGCCCCGCCGATGGGACCGCGGCGGCGCCCACCGAAGCCAGCAGCGCGGTCAACACGACAACGGCCTGCTGCGCGATGGTGAGGTCGAAGCCGAGCATCTGGGCGATGAAGAGCGCACCCGCGCACTCAAAGACCGCAGTACCGTCCATGTTGATGGTGGCACCCATCGGGAGCACGAAAGAGGCGACCTTGTTCGAGGTCCCCACCTTCTCTTTGACGACACTCATGGTGACCGGCAGGGTGGCCCCGGAGGAGCTGGTGGAAAACGCGATCAGAAGCGGCTCGCGCATGTTCGCGAAGTGGATGCGCGGCGAGATGCGACCGATCACTATCAGCAGAATCGGTAGGCTGACCAGCAGGTGGAAGGTCAGCCCGCTCCCGATAGTCAGGGCATACATCGCGAGCGGGCGGAAGGCGTCGAAGCCTGTCGTGCCCACCATGCGCGTGATGAGCGCAAATACCCCGATCGGCAAGAATTTTATGATCCCTGAAGTGAGGCGCATCATCGTGTGGAAGAGTGCCTCGAAGAGTGCGATGACCGGGTCACGGGTCTTCTCGGGCAACACAGTGATCGCCGCCCCGAAAACGATGCAGAAGAAAATGATCGCAAGCATGTCGGCGTCTGCCGCCGCTCGGACAACGTTCTCCGGCACGATGTCGAGGAGGAGCTCGACGGGCGAGCTCGGCGTCGCGAGTTCCGGTAGCTCTCCCCCTTCCATTGGTGCCATCGTGGCACTGCTTCCGGGACGGATCAGGTTGACCAAGAAGAGACCGGTCAGCGCCGCGAGCAAGCTAGAGAGTGCGTAGTAGCCGAGCGTCTTGCTGAAGAGGCGACCGATGTTGCGACCCCCGCCCACGGATGCCACGCCCGAGATGATCGAGGTCAGCACCAGCGGAACTATGATCATCCGCAGGAGCTTCATGAAGAGGTCGCCGATCCAGCCGACGTGATCGGCCGCCGGGGTGCCGAAGATGGCTCCCGTGAGAGCGCCGAGGCCCATCGCGATGAGTACTTGCCAGTGAAGCCGGCGGTACCAGACTAGCTCCGGATTGTGTTCCATGGCAGTAGACCCTTCAGGTTCGGGGGGTCTCAGGGACCGGCGGGGTGGGCAGCGACATATGTCCTCCTGTCTCAGGGTGGTGCGGAGTTCGAAAACCCGCCGAACATAGACCGTGGCCGGGACCGGTGCCAACTCGTCGCCCCACGGGGCCCTGCCGCACACTCCGGTGGGTCCCGGCGCCACAACCGCTCGGCGCGTTAGCTTCCCACAGGGTCCAACACCCCCCTCGTCCAGTCATGTTCTCCTCGGCGAGCAGTCCCTCTCCGCCACTCCCGACGAGCCTCAGGAACCGGTCATCCGACTTGAGCGCCGCGCGCTCCAACGTCCAACTCGGCTCGGAGTGCCGTAGTTCCATCCGCCCGGTGCCCATTAGGAGAAGGGTCCTGTGACCCCTGCTCAGCTCGTCGGCACCCCGCAGGCCATCCGCCGTCCATACGAGGGCCGTGCGCCTCGAGGAGCGCGGCCGCAAGTGGCAACCGGGCGGGTGGCTGCATCTCTCTAGGGCTGCGGCTCCCCAGTCTTTTCCAACCCGGAGATGAGGCTGAAGGGGGCGAGGGGTTGTGAGGGGGCTCCTGGGTACGGGGCTGGTGGTTGATGGAGACGGATAATCGGGTAGGGAAAGGAGAGCGGGCAAGCGTCCCTCGTTGGAAGGGAGCCCAAGCGAAGCGCGGGAGGGCAGACGCCCGGGAGCTTGCCAGGCGCGGGGAGGATGCCGTGCCCGGTGACCTGGAGGGCCCGGGGAGAGATCGGCGGCGGTCGGGAGCGATGTTTCGGCGGGTTGCTCTGCGAGCTCGAGTGCTGAGAGAAGCGCAGGATCGCGGCCGATGCCGAGAGCCGGGGCACTACGACGGGCCGGATCGGTCGCGGGTCAGGCGGCGGAGCCGGCGGGCCTGGTTTGCGAGGGTGCGCATGAGCTCGTCGCGGGCGCGCTGGACACCCTGGGCTGCCTCGAAGCCCGTGGTTGCGAGGGCGAGCTGGTCGAGGGCCTCGAAGGTGACATCCGGTCTGAGGAATCGCTCGGCGTCGGGGAGGCTGCGCAGGCGGTCGTAGGGGGTGGCGACCTGGGCCTGGGGATAGCGCTTTTTGACACGGCCGGTGGCGCGGACGACGTCGACGGAGAACAGGCAGGGCCGGTGGAAGTTGAGGAAGGGGGAGAGGGTGTGTCCCGCAGGAAGGCGTCGACACGGGGGGCGAGGGGCCCCGGGACGTAGGTGTGGCCGAGCCACTTGCGCACGATGCTCCCGTTCTTGGATTCGACGAGGGCGTTGTCGTTGGTGCGACGGGGGCGCGACTTGGTGAAGGTGCCGATGCGGAGCTTGTTGAGCAGCTCGACGACGCGGTGGTTGACGTACTCCGATCCGTTGTCGGCGTGCAAGGCCTCGACGGTGAAGGGGAGGGCGGTGATGAGGGCCTCGAGGAGGGGGATGAGGTAGGACTCGGTGATGTTGGGGACCGCCCCGAGGTGCTGGAACTGGGTCACCTCATCGACCACGTTGATGACATAGATCCCCTTGTTGCCCTCCCGGTCGCCGAGGTGGACGGTGTCGACGCGCAGATGGCCGGGGCTGCCGTCAGGCGTCGGCTTGCGGCGCTGGCCGATGCGCACCGGGGTGGATCGCGTCTGGTGGAAGGTGAGTCGGCCCCGCTGGTAGGAGCGGGTCTTTCCGAGGTTGTAGATGTGGCCGTTGGAGATCGAGCCGAGCCGACGGAAGCATTCGTCGCCGTGGAGTTCGTACATGCGCCGCAGGATCTCCTTGGTGGCGGGGCCGGAGAGTTGACCGTAGGCCTCGTCGACCTCGGCCAGGAGCGCGATGTCTGCCGGCGTGTAGCGGCGAGGGAAGGGCCTTGCCGGGGGCTTGTTGCGGTGGTCCCGGATGTGGCCGGTCCGGCGATGCTGCCGGACGAGGCGATCGATCTGTGCCCGGGAGAGGCCCGTGGCCTTCTCGAGGAAGCGCAGAACCGTCCCTTTGTCAGCCCTCCCGAGGCGTGGGTAGAGGACCCGCTCCACCGCCACGGTGATGAGGGCGTAGGCCCCGTCGCGGTCGAGGTGGGTGATCTCGGCCCGATCGGCGCCCTCCACGAACGCCCGCATCTGGTCGACGGTCCGAATCTGGTCGAGCGAGAGGTTCACGATCATACCCCCATGATCGTTGCGCCCCGCCCTTCAGCCTCACCTCTCGGTGGAAAGCGACCTCCCCTTCAGCCTCACTTGTCGTTGGACAAGACTTCCCCTCGCGGCGCTCGGCGCTTGGCTGCATGTTGTCGGGTCGCTCCGGCGGCGCCGAAGCTCGCGGGCGGTCCGGGGTGCACGATGCACCGCGCTCGTCCGTTCCTATCGTACGAGGATAGCACGTGAGCCCCTTCGCTTTGGCGACCCTGGCCGCCCTCCCGATCCTCCTGGGAGGAATTCTGCTGGTAGGCCTCCGCATCCCGGCCAAGTGGGCGATGCCGCTTGTGTACGTGACCGCGGTCGTGATCGCGCTCGGCGTGTGGAGCATGCCGGCGATCGACGTGGCTGCTTCGACGGTCCAGGGGCTGTTCCTGACCTTCGATCTCCTCTTGATCATTTTCGGGGCGATCTTGCTCCTGAACACGCTGGAGCGCTCGGGCGGCGTTGCTGCGATCCGCCGGAGCTTCCACGGGATCAGCGATGACCGGCGCGTCCAAGTAGTGATCATTGCCTGGCTCTTTGGCTCGTTCATCGAGGGAGCCGCCGGGTTCGGGACACCTGCGGCCGTGGCGGCGCCCCTCATGGTGGCCATGGGCTTCCCCGCTGCCGGCGCGGTCATGATCGGCATGATGATCCAGAGCACACCCGTGACCTTCGGAGCCGTGGGCACGCCGGTCCTGGTCGGCGTGCAGGGCGGTGTGGGCAGCCCCGAGTTCACGCTGGCGTTGACCGAGGCGGGTGCCACCATGGACCAATACGTCAGAGCAGTGACGACCCGTGCCGCGCTCTTGCACGCGATCACGGGCATCCTGATGCCCACCTTCATGGTCATGATGATGACCCGCTTCTTCGGAGAGCAGAAGTCGTGGACTGAGGGGCTCTCCGTATTCCCGTTCGCGCTCTTCGGGGGGGTGGCCTTCGCCGTGCCGTACGCGGTAACCGCCTGGCTCCTGGGACCCGAGTTCCCGTCCATGCTGGGCGCTCTGGCCGGCCTCGCCGTCGTGTCGTTCGCGGCGCGCAAGCGTTTCCTAGTTCCGGCCGATACCTGGGACTTCCCTGAGCGAGGCGCGTGGCCGTCGGAGTGGGTGAGCGGCCTGGAGGTGATCTCCGACGAAGAGGGGGAGCACCCCCGAATGTCCGCCGCGAAGGCGTGGGTTCCCTATTTGCTGCTGGCCGTCCTCCTCGTCCTGAGCCGGCTCCCGTGGCTTCCCCTCGGCACCGCCCTCCGGAGCGTGAGCATTCAGTGGTCCGAGATCTTCGGCACCTCGGTGAGCGCCACAACGACCCCCCTCTATCTGCCCGGCACCATCCTCATCGTCGTGGTCGGCATGACCGCGCTCCTTCACCGAATGAGCGGAAGGGCGCTCAAGTCCGCGGTGGTGGATTCCAGCCGCGTGCTCCTGGGTGCGGGCTTCGTCCTCGTGTTCACGGTCCCCATGGTGCGTGTGTACATCAACTCGGGAGTCAACGCGGCCGGCCTGGCCTCCATGCCCCTCACCATGGCCGCTTGGGTGGCCAACAACGTAGGGGGCGTCTGGCCTCTCTTCGCCGGCGTCACAGGTGCTCTGGGTGCATTCATCGCGGGATCAAACACGGTGAGCAACTTGATGTTCGCCGCCTTCCAGCACGGTGTGGCCACGAGTCTCGCGATCTCGAGCTCCATGGTTGTGGCGCTGCAGGCCGTGGGCGCAGCAGCCGGAAACATGATCGCGATCCACAACGTCGTGGCCGCCTCGGCGACGGTGGGGCTGTTGGGCCGGGAGGGCTCGACTCTCCGGAAGACAATCCTTCCCACCATCTACTACCTGGCGGTCATCGGGCTGCTGGGCCTAGCAGCCGTCTACGTGCTCAAGATCACAGGGCCTCTCTGGGCGGGGTGAGTGACACACCGCTCGCCCCGTACTGCTCGACGCCGCGGGCTTCTTGGCCAAAGTGGCACCCTACACTCCACTAGATCCGCTTGCACTTCTCCTCGATACCCGTCCTGGCTCGCCGCTCCGAAGAGATGATGGCGTAGAAGCCGTCCAGATACTCCAAAGCGTCGCTCTTCGTGTCCTCCTCCAGCCCCTCCAGCCCTAGGTAGATCTCCTCCGTCTCCGGTCTGTGCTCGAGGAACTCGGAGTAGAGGGCCGAGAAGTCGACTTCCGGGTTGCAGAAGCCACGATAGCTCCGCTCTGGCATCGTCCGAGGATCTGAGCTCTCCTCCGGCCATGCGTAGGATGGGGCCACGAGGCCCGAAAAGTCGAAGTCATATGGCAACGGGATGTGGCTACCTTCGCTCGTCCGCACCAGCTCGACGTTGTGGGAGCGCAGCATGTCCCAATCAATGTTGCCCACCATGTATTGGAACACCGCCATGCGAGCCGCGGCGTCAGCGCTGAGGCTCGTCGGGTCGACTTCAGACCCATCCACCGTCACTCCACCCAGGCGCTCGGCCACGGACTCCTTGTCCTCGATGAAGAAGGCGTACCGGGTGACCGGATCGTCCTCGCCCCTCGTGTCGATGTAGGTGATGCGCGCCAGCCGCACCCGGAAGCTCTTGTTGGTCAGCGCGTGATACGTCCGGTAAGCCAGGTATTCCTCGAGAACGTCCTGTTCCTCGCTGTCGCCGTCGCGGCAGTGGCAGACAAGCTTGAGCTCGTCCTCGCCCTCGAACACCGTTCCCACGGCAGGGTCCTCCGGGAGCTTCACCCTCAGCGGTGGGAACCTGCAGTTCGCGAGCCTGAAGCGCCCGCGCGTCTCCACCTGGATGTCGATAGCGCGAGACGAGCCCTGGTCCGTGGTGACGGTGAGAACGGCCGGGCGGTACTCGCTCTCCAGCCCCCGGTCCGCCTTGAGCCGAACAAAGTCGGCCGCGAGGGTCAGATCGAGAACATCGTGGGACGAAAAAAGGCCGGACCCAGTTCGCTGACCGTGAAGTCCGGCAGGTACGGCTGAAAGGAGGACAGACGCCAAGAGCAGGGGACTGCGCTCGAGCCGACGAAGGCGTCGCTCCGGCACGATGCCTTGCTTCATGGTCATGCCCCTTTCGCGCCGCTGGAAGGCCCCGCGGCCCCGCCGCTGAACGGCCGGGCGCCCTTCCGGGTTACCCGGGTGCGGGTCTCAGACACCGCCCTCCTGATTCGGTTCCAGCCTTCGACCCTCCTCGGGATTCGGAGAGAGGGCGCGCGGTCGGGGCCGTTATTTCCTACCCGCCAACGATGCCAGCCGAGTCGGCGAGCGAGCTTTTCGAACCCGCGAGCGTAGCATGCGCGCTCGAACCGGCACCCGTCGTGCCGACGCGATCGCTCCGGTCTCCTTCAGCCTCCAGTTGATGACATGCGCCCGGTAGGGTGGAGGGCGGCCGCGGGGCTTATGTGATCAACACCGGCCCGGAGTCGCCGACAAGAAAGTAGGGGTGAGGGTCTTGAGCGGGGGACTGGCGCGCGACGTCGTAGCTCGACGGCGCGTGACACTCACTCAGCCGATTGTCGTGCCCTTCGTCGACCCGCATACGGCAGGCCGGGCTTTCCCAGGTTTGCCCGCACCTCGGCTTCGGCCGAGAACGGCTCCCCGGTCGACCCCTCAAAACGTCCCTGGAGATCGAAGGCCATCGACTCGAGGGGGATGGTCATGTAATTGGCTCGGTTCTGCATGAAGGGCGTTACGTAGCGACGGGCAAATTCGAAGATCCCGAGCTCATCGTACTGCACCAGGTGGACCATCTCGTGGAAGATCACGGAGTAGGGAGGAGGTCCGGGCACCTGGTCGTCGCTCACCAGAATGACGTCTCCGAAGGTGATCGACGCCCAAACGCTGAAGTCCAAGGGGATCGACGCGCCCGCCTCCTCGAATTCTCTGTAGAACGGCGGATTTTCGATCACCGGGACACGGCGCAAACGAGCCCGATCGAGAGTATCGCCACCGAAGAAGCCCCGGAGTGCGGCCATCGTCGTGTCCGGCAGGGGCCCGGAGTGGGCCCTGTGGAGGTCACGCTGGTTCGAGATCCAGTGCCCGGCGTTGTCCGCCAGGTACGAGACCAACTCCTGCATGCTAAGCTTCTTCGGGTCCTTCAACGGGCTATCCCCCGGGTCTGACGCGAGGTACGACGGGCACCGTTCGGGAGGCCACACCGCTCCTTCCCGGGAACAGGGACGTCCCGCCTTGGGTTCCCAGGCTGACGCTCGAAGTTACCGCTTCCAGTGACCCCGACTCAAGCGTCCGCACAGAGACGCGCTCCGGCGCCGCGACGGGATCGGGTATCGCGCCCGCCGTGCAGGAACGAAACAGGGCGTTCCGCGGCGAAGGCACTGCCCATGAGCTCCGAGTAGCCGGGCGTGCCGGCCTTGATGGCGGCGCGTGGCGAGTGGGTCCGCATCCTCCTCCGTTCGCCGCTCAGTTGCGCACCGGCGATCCAGCCTGGCCGCAGACAGCGGCCGACCGTACGGGGGGACGGACCGCGGCCGCCCCCCTAGATGTCCAGATTCCGGACGTATTTTGCGTTCTTCTCGATAAAGTTCCGCCGGGGCTCCACGTCGCCGCCCATGAGCTGCCTGAAGATCGAGGCGGCTTCCGCTGCGCTCTCTACCGTCACTTGGTAAATCGTGCGGGCTTCGGGATCCATGGTCGTGCGCCAGAGCTGGTCCGGGTTCATCTCGCCGAGGCCCTTGTAGCGTTGCACGTGGACGCCGCGGGCCGGCACGTCCTCGTCCTTGCCGTTGGAGAGGCGCCGGGTATACTCCTCTCGCTCCGCTTCCGAGTACGCGTAGAACTCCTGCTTCCCCTTCGCGACGCGATAAAGGGGTGGCTGGGCGATGTAGATGTAGCCCCGCTCGATCAGGTCCCGCATCTGGCGGAAGAAGAAGGTGAGCAGAAGGGTGCGGATGTGAGCCCCGTCAACGTCCGCGTCGGTCATGATGATGATCTTGTGGTATCGCGCCTTCTCCGCGTCGAAGTCATCCTTGATCCCCGATCCGATAGCGGTGATGATCGCGCGGATCTCCTCGTTGGAGAGGATCTTGTCAATGCGGGCCCGCTCGACGTTGAGGATCTTTCCCTTGAGCGGCAGGATAGCCTGGAACGAGCGATCGCGGCCCTGCTTCGCGCTACCCCCGGCGCTGTCTCCCTCGACCAAATAGATCTCGCAAAGGCTGGGGTCGGAGATGGAGCAGTCGGCGAGCTTGCCCGGAAGTACGCCGCCTTCGAGCGCGCTCCTCTTCCGAGCTAGGTCGCGGGCCTTGCGCGCCGCCTCTCTCGCTCTCGCAGCAGACAGGGACTTCTCGATGATGGCCTTCGCGGCCTTCGGGTTTTCGTCGAGGAAGATGGAGAGGTGCTCGTTGATGGCCGCCTCCACCGCGCCGCGAACTTCGCTGTTGCCAAGCTTCGTCTTGGTCTGCCCTTCGAACTGCGGCTCCATGACCTTCACGCTGAGGATGCAGGTCAACCCTTCGCGTACATCGTCCCCCGAGAAGCTCTCATCGGCCTTCTTGAAGAGGTTGCTACGCCGGGCGTAGTCGTTGATCGTCCGCGTGAGCGCCGCCTTGAGTCCCGTGAGGTGGGCCCCGCCCTCCTGGGTGTTGATGTTATTCACGAAGGTGTGCGTGTTCTCGCTGAACCCATCGTCGTACTGCATCGCCACCTCGATATCCGCCTCCTCGCGGCTCGCCTCGAAGTAGAAGACCCCGGGATGGAGCGGATGCCTGGCGCCTCGCAGGTGAGCCACGAACGACTCCAGACCCCCTTCGTAATGGTGCGTCTTCTCGGTGCCGTCCCGCTCGTCGGTGAGCACGATCGTGAGGCCCTTGTTCAGGAACGCCAGCTCGCGTAGGCGGTTGTTCAGGGTCTCAAAGTTGTATTCGAGCTCCGTGAAGACCTCCGGGTCCGGCTTGAAGGTGACGCGGGTGCCGCTCCCTGCGGCCTGTCCAACGTTTTCGAGCTCCTTGTCCTTTGTACCCCGGACAAACCGCTGATGGTACTTCTTCCCGTCGCGGACGACTTCGACCTCAAGCCATTCCGACAGGGCATTCACCACGCTGACGCCGACGCCGTGCAGGCCCCCAGAAACCTTATAGCTGTCCTTGTCGAACTTCCCACCGGCGTGGAGCGTCGTCATGGCGAGCTCCACCCCCGGCACCCCCTCCTCGGGGTGGATGTCCACCGGAATGCCACGCCCGTCATCAATCACCTCTACGGATCCCTCCTTTCGGAGCGTGACCTGCACCTTGGTGCAGAAGCCGGCCATCGCCTCGTCAATGGAGTTGTCCACCACCTCGTAGACGAGGTGATGGAGACCCCGGGCCGAGGTCGATCCGACGTACATGCCGGGGCGCTTCTGTACCGCCTCCAACCCCTTGAGGACGGTGATCTGCTCCGCCATGTAGTCCCCGTTCGGCTGCTTCTTCTTTTCCTTTTCCGCCATCTACCGCTCGCTTGGTTGTGAGTACCGGCCGACGCCCCAGCGCGGCTCGGGGGCCCTAGCCATCCCCTTCCATCAGCGTCAGTACGATCGTCTCGATCACTCCGTCTCCTCCCAACTGTTCGTTCAGGCGGTCCAGCAACACGTGCTTCATTGTGTTGAGCTCCATGAGCCAGGCGCTACTTCGTACGTCTATGAAGAGCGTCGACGCAACCACCGCCCGGGGTCTCGTCACGGCGGCAATCTTCTGTCCCACCGCATCCGCCCACGCATCCAATGCTCCGACTCTGCGCATCTGAGTCCCGACGCCGCGCGCCTTCAGGACGTGGTCGAGCAGATCCCCGACCCGAGTCGGCCCGGTGTCGCTCACGCGCAGATCCGTCCATCGCGGATCCCCCACCGAGCGAGCGCATCCCCCCGGAGAGGCACGTCGCTCTCCTTCGGCGCCGTGAGGATCACCTGTCCGAAGCGTCCGCTCTGCATTAGCCGGAGCACCCGTGCGCGCCGCTCGTCGTCGAGCTCGGCGAAGGCATCGTCCAGCAACAGGATCGGATCCGATTGCCGCGTCCGCCGGATGGCGTCGCCCTCCACAAACCGGAGTGCCAACGCGGCCGTCCTGCGCTGCCCGCCGGAGCCGAACTCCCGCACTTTCATGGGTCGTGCTCCATCCGCTAAGCTCAGGAGGAGTTCGTCGCGGTGGGGACCGACCCCCGTGTTCCGAACCCGGACGTCCCGGGCCCAGCTGGCTTCCAGGGCCTCACGGTGGCCACGGCGAACACTCTCCTCATCCCAAGAGCCAACCGACATGTTGGGCACATACTCCATCGACGCCGAGGGTCCTCCGCTCACGGCCTCGTAGTAGCTCCTGAAGGCATTCCGCCACTCCTCGACCCAGAAGAAACGGGCCATCATGACCGCAGCGGCGCTTCGATTCAGGGGCTCGTCCCAGGCGCGTATCACCGAGGCCGGCTGCCCCGCTCTGAGCGTTGCGTTTCTTTGCGCCAGCACACGCTTGTACTCCTGCAAGGCCGTCACGTAGCCGGTCACGTTCAACGAGAGAACGATGTCCAGAAACCGTCGACGCCTCGATGGCCCGTCGCTTACGATGGCGACGTCGGACGGCGAGACGATCACAGCCCCGAGTCGACCGATCGCGTCTCCCATCCGAGCCGGCTCCACCCCGTCGATCGTCACCTTTCGGCGACCACTCGACGCCTCGTAGGCGGCCGTCACCTCCGTGGAAAGGCTCCCGCCTCCCTCCGCTGCTTCGACGCCTCCCGAAACCCGGAACACGTTCTCGCCGAACCCGACCAGCTGTTCGGTGGGCGCCCCTCGGAACGACCTGAACGTCTCCAGATAGTAGATCGCTTCGAGCAGGTTGGACTTCCCTTGAGCGTTCGGGCCAATAATCGCGACGCCCTCCGTCGGAAAGGAAAGCTCCTGGTGCCCCAGGTTGCGAAAGAGCCGGAGCTTCAGCACGCTCAGGTGCAAGGCACGGGTGCCAAGAATGGCCTCTCAAGCATGGAGAAATTTAACGATTCGGGGCGGTTGCAGCCAGCCCTTCTCGAAGCCGGAAGCGCTTGTGCCGCACCTGTTTACGAGGAGGTGGTCACTCGCCCTCGAACGCCGCTTTCCTCTTCTCGAGGAACGCCGTCATTCCCTCCTTCATGTCGCTCGTCGAAGCGAGCAAGCCAAAAAGGGCGGATTCGAAGCTCAGAGCATCGGCAGCCGCCGAATTCTGCGCGACGTAGATGGACTCCAGAGCCATCCTCACGGCGACCGGACCGTTCTTCGTGATCCCTCGCATGAACTCCTTCGCCCGCCCCAACAACTCATCCTGAGGATACACGGCGCTCACGAGGCCGATGCTCTCCGCCTCCTTGGCGTCGACCATCTTCCCCGTGAGGGTCAGCTCGACGGCGCGGCCCAGCCCGATGATTCGCGAGAGCCTGAGCGTCCCACCGTAGCCCGGGATAATCCCGAGCCCGACCTCCGGGAGCCCGAAGCGAGCGTTCTCACTCGCCACTCGCAGATGGCAAGCCAGTGTAAGCTCGCAGCCCCCCCCCAGCGCATACCCTCCAACCGCCGCGAGGACCGGCTTGGGGAAGCGCTCGATCTCGACGAAGATCCGCTGCCCTTCCCGGCTGACCTGCACTCCACTCAGGGGGGTCATCTTCGCGAGCTCACCGATGTCGGCGCCGGCCACGAAGGCCTTCTCCCCCGCACCCGTGAGGACAACACCGCGGATGTCGGCGTCGTCGCGCAGACTGCGGAAGACGTCGCCGAGCTCCTGGATCACCTCGGCATTCAGCGCATTGAGCTTCTCGGGGCGATCAATTACGACAACGGCCAAGTCTCCATCCCACTCCACTCGGACATATTGAAGGTCGCTCATAGCCCTTCGGTGTCGAGAATTCACTTGGGAAACGCCGGTTTCCGGCGTCGGCACGTCAAAGCTAGGAGGGGATCCCGGGCGTCGCCACCCGCCATAGCGCCCCGTTCGCGCCTTCGATACCTTGCGCTCCGCCCGGCTCGCCAGCCGGTTATGCCCTGAACGGAACTCCAAGGAGTGCTCTGCAATGAGCCGGTCCCTCAACAAGGTCATGCTCATCGGCAACGTCGGGAGCGACCCCGAGATTCGTGCAACCGCGTCGGGAAGTCGCGTGGCAAAGCTGCGCCTGGCCACGAACCGCCAGTGGAGGGACGGCTCGGGAGGCCAGCAGGAAAAAACTGAATGGCACCGGCTTACCTTCTTCGGGAGACTCGTGGACATCGTGGAGCAGTGGGTGAAGAAGGGCGATCGGCTCTATGTCGAAGGCCGCATCGAGCACTCTCAGACCGAGAAGGACGGCCAGACGAGGTATTGGACTGACATCGTCGCGACGGAGATGGTGATGCTCGGCTCGACGAGCGGAGGAGCAGGCTTCGGAGGCGGCGCGCCTCAGAGCCCCACCCCATCCACACCGATCGCCGAACCCGATGACGACCTTCCGTTCTAGCGTGACCTCGCAGAAGTCCGCGAACCAAGCGACAGTGCCGAGGCCGCTTCGGAAGCCGGATGGCGCGACCACGAAGAGTACGTCGCTACGTCGAGGAGGAACAACGCGGCAGTGCCCGAGGCATCGGTGCTCGAATGGCCGAAGTACTCCCGGGACAACATACTAGGCGCCCTCGAAACGAGAAGCCCTAGACGTCCAGCGCCTCCTTGACCTCACCCTCCCAGAGACCCAGGAACTGAGCCTCGTACTGCGCCGGGTTACGGGCGTAGTCTTCCGCCCAAGTCTCAAACGATGGGAGAGCCAGGCGGCGGGAAATGCCGGCCGTGGCCAAGTGGACCATATGCTCGTACATGGGCTCGCTCCGACCTCCCTCTAGACCGCGAGCCTCTTCCGCGAGCAGATAGATCTCGTCGGGCGACAAGAGGAGAAGGTTCTCGGCGACCTGAGCTGAACAGTACTCCAGATACTTCGCCCGCAGAACGGAATCCGTCTCGCTGCCCGGTTCTTGCGGAGAGATCTTGGGGTCCGTATCGCTCACGTCCGGCCTCCCGACTGCTTCTAAGACCGGCGGTGCACGCCTCCCTTCAGCACTCAAATTGCCGGTCTCGATTGCTCTTAGGTTTACGTGGGGCACTAGGGGAGAGTCAAGTCCCAGGCGGGGCCAACCGAGATCTCGGGCGAGATCCGCTAGGTGGCGAGCTGCGTCTGCACCTCAGCCGTGTCTTGAGCCTGGCTCCGCTCGCGCAGGTGGCGATAGATCGATCGGCGGGTGAGCCCGTACAGCACGACCCGACTCAGGAAGTCGGGATCCGTCCTCTGCACCTCTTCGGCCTGTTCCGCTATGTCGCGGGGAAGTTGGACGTTTAACTGAACGGAGCAGGTTTCCCACATGCGCGTAGATCTCCCCACGTTGGGGGTTGAAATTTCTCAAAATATCAACCGTGATCGGTTGATCCCACCGCAAACCCAAGTCCCTGTCAGAAGGGCGACTTCTCCTCGAAGCGAACTCCAGTATACAGAGCAATTTCAAGGACGCAAGCCTTCTCCGAAAATTGTCGTGCGCCCAACGAGACCTGGTAACTTGTTGATACGTAATAACTTATAAATGCGGACTTTGGTCGAAAATCAACTGTTCCTCACCGGCTCGTTACACGGTTATTTCTCGATTATCCCATTTGGAAAGCCAGCAACGGTGCGCACTTACAGACCAGAAGTCGGCGTAAGAGCACCACTGCACTCAGGGAAATTTTTCCAAAAAAATGGGCTACGCGAAATCGATCGCAGGAAGGCCGCCAGCGTTGCCGACGTGAAGGAAAGGAGCCGGCCCAGAGCTCCTGAAGCTCCTCTTCGCAGGAGATGTCCCCGGTCCCAAGGCGGGCTTCGTTGCCGTCGCGGTGAGAGTGGATGCGCCCTTGCCCGAAATCCCCATCCCGGTAGACATCGAGGGAGGACGCCCGGCGATTCGCCTCATGCCCATCGTCCCGAGCGCCGCCGCGACCGGCTCCGACGGCTGGCCGTCATTGCGGTACGCCACGCCTGCCTGCAGATGCGCGAGGCGATGACGTTCCGAGACGGTCAAACCAGAGGCCCAACGAAGGCAGTGACAGCAGCTTTCGAAATCGATCCCCCTGGCGGATCGTGTGCAAACCCTTCCCGAGCATCGCGGCCAGGGGCGCAGGGAGATCGAGTCGCACCTACCGGTGGGCCCTCGGAAGCCTCGCGGATCCGCGTCACTTCGCAGTGGGCGAAACGGAAACAATGGTGCAATGGCGCCGGCCAACGGCTGTGCGACCCTGGACCCCGCCAACGAGAGCAGCACCGACTCTGCGCTCTCACGCACCATCGGGAAGGGACGCTTCCCTGATGCTCCCGCTACTGCTAGCTTTTCTCACTCGGCCCGGGAAACTCACCGAAGGAGACAGCCTGTCTTGGAAGTGACCATTCAGAGCAACGAGAGTCTTGAGCGCGCGCTCCGCCGCTTCAAGCGGAAAGTGCAGCGATCGGGGCTGTACTCGGAGCTGCGCAAGCGTCGCTTCTATGAGAAGCCGAGCGCCCAGCGCAAGCGGAAGCGCGAGGCCGCCATTCGACGGGAGCGGCGTCGGCAGCGACGCGGCCGCCGCTAAGCCATCGCTCCGCTGCCTCTGACCGGGCCAGAGGAATTCCTCAAGGACCCCGACTCTTCCCTCAAGCGGCCCTCACCACAGCTAGCTGACTCGGAGCGCGCGGAGTCGGTTGTTTGGCGAACGGCGAGCGCAGGCCCCGTCGCCGGAACCTCGCCTTCGGCACCTCGGCGGTTAGAGCCACCGCTTTGGTGACTTGCTCGAGACGGGCATATCGAAGGGCGAACTCCAAGATCCTCCGCCTCAGGGCGCCGAATTCGAGCGGGAGCCGCTGTTCCGCCGCGAAGCCGGGCACGGTGGCGCACCGGACCAAGAAGGAAAGAACGCGCCCTTTCGTCGGAGCAAGGATCGCATCTCCGGACTGCAGACCCGTATCCGCTCGTGGGGTGCGGCAAGCCGGAGAGGATCCTCCTCAGATCGGAAGAGGTGTCGGCTGCTCTCCCGACCAGTCGTAGAATCCCTGGCCGGTCTTCCTGCCAAATCGACCCATCGCAACGATTCGCCGGAGCAGCGGAGGAGGCGCATAGCGCTGTTCCCGGTACTCGTCGAACATGATTTCCGAGATGCGGTGGAGAGTGTCGATCCCGACGAAGTCGCAGAGGGCGAACGGTCCCATGGCATAACCGAGGCCCAACGTCATGGCCTTGTCGATGTCCCGGATGGTCGCCACGCCGCGCTCGAGCTGTCGAATCGCATCCAGCATGTAGGGCACGAGGAGCAGGTTCACGACGAAGCCGGAGTTGTCCTTGGCAGAGATAGGCTCCTTCCCCAGGGCGCCGGCGAACGCGAAGGCCGCGTCGAACGCCTCGTCGCTCGTCGCGATCGTGCGCACAACCTCCACGAGCTTCATGACCGGCACCGGGTTGAAGAAGTGGAGGCCAACGACCCTGTCGGGTCGACTCGTGCCGGCCGCCATGTTCGTGATCGGCAGAGAGGACGTGTTGGAAGCGAGAATCGCATCGGCTCCGCACCACTCGTCGAGTGCCGCAAAGAGCTCGCTCTTGGCGTCCATGTCTTCGACAATGGCCTCGACCACAAGATCGCGGTCGGCCAGGTCGGCCAGATCCGTCGTCGAGCGGATCCGGCCCCAGGCTTCCTCGCGGGCGGCCCCCTCGAGCTTGCCCTTCTCCACAGCCCGATCCAGGGACTTCTTGATCTTCGCTCGGCCCGCCTCAACCATCTCGTCGCTCACCTCGCGGACGACCACGTCGAAGCCCGCCTTCGCGGCCACCTCGGCGATCCCGCTTCCCATGAGCCCGCACCCCACAACGCCTACCTTTTCTATGTTCATGGCTCCTCCGGATCGGTTGAGTGCTCCGCGAGCGCGCACGGCGACCGACCGGAAGCACTCGTTCCCTCTATTAATCTACGTCATCTCTCGACAGCCGGAGCTTGAACATCCGGGCCTGATGCCCGACCCACCTCCGCCACGAGGCGGGCGGGGGCGAGAGGTCTTCACCGCGCTCCAGTCGATCAAGGATGCCCTCTAGCTCCTGGACGACCTCTTCTCTGCGCTTCCCCGAGTAGCGGCCGGTGACGCGGACGACTCCAAGGGCCACAGCTCCTGCGGCCGCGATTCCCAGCGACCACGCACCGAGGATCGAAGCGGCGAAGACCGAGGTCAGGAGAGCAGCCACGCCGAACGCGGCTGCGGCGCCCGCCACCAGCCCGCCACCAGCCCGCCAATCACCGCCCTGGACGTGTAGTCGGCTCGAACGCCCGGATCCAAGTCGATCTCCACCAAGGTGGAGGCTCCATCCACCTCCGCGAGGCGCACCTCCACCTCCTTGGCGGACGCCCAGTAGACGCTTTGGGACAGGGAAGCGGCCGCCCGAGCGACGTTGGAGAGCCAGTCTACCGCCGGCCGATAGAGGGAAACGTCGGTCCCCTGGCGGACGGGCTTGAGCAGGTGCCCCACTACCAGGAACTCGTCGATCATGAGCCGCAAGCGCTCCTTCTCGCCGGGCACTATACGGAACCCCCGGACCCTGACCGACCCGAACCAGCGGGCCATCAGACCCTGCGGGTCCTCGGCGGATCGGATCTCTGTGAGTGCGCGGCGTACGTGCGTGTCGGGGAGCCCCACCTCACGGGCAATTCGAAAGAGCTCGGCCTCGTTGAGGGCGCCTTCCTCGTCCTCCGGATCCGTGGTGGCCAGCTCGGAGGCTCGCTTGATGACGGCCTCGAACTCCCTCCGCGTAAGGCTCTTGCCTTGGGACTCGTCCAGCGTCAAGCCCGGCCTCCGTTCACGCGAGGCATGTATTGCCGGCGAGACCGTGGCGGTGTCAAGCCCACCTTCGCGGCACAGCGATAGCCATGCCCGTCCCGCCTACGAGACCTCGACGACCACAGCCCCACCTTGTCCGCCTCCGATGCACGCCGACCCAAGACCGTAGCGGCCACCTCGACGGCGCAGCTCGTGGAGCAGATGGATCGTAATGCGGGCACCGGATGCTCCGAGCGGGTGCGTGATGGCGATCGCTCCACCATTGACGTTGGTCTTCTCGGGGTCCAGGCCGAGCTCCTTCTCGACCGACTTATACTGCGGGGCAAAGGCCTCGTTGACCTCGACGAGGTCCATGTCGTCGAGCCTCAGGCCCGCCTGCCCGAGCGCCATACGGGCTGCCGGTGCCGGGCCGATACCCATCACGCGAGGCTCCACCCCCGCGAAGCCCCACGACACGATGCGTCCCAACGGCTCGATGCCGTTCTCCTCCGCCCACTCCGCCGACGCCACGACGGCGCTCGCCGACCCGTCGCCGATGCCGCTGGCGTTCCCCGCTGTCACGAGGCCGTCCTCCTTGAAGTAGGGGCGGAGAGCGCCCAGGCCCTCGAGCGTCGTGTCGGGCCGCATATGCTCGTCGCGCCCGAACTCGGTCTCGCCTTTTCTGGAGTTGACCGTGACCGGGGCGATTTCCGCCCGGAAGCGACCCTCATTCCACGCGGCGTGCGCCCGTAGCTGGCTGTTCAGGGCAACCAGGTCGGCTTCCTCACGCGTGACGTCGTATCGCTCCGCAAGCTCTTCGGCCGTCTGGGCCATGGTCAGGTTACAGTGCGTATCGCAGAGCGACTCCCAGAGCAGATCCTCCAGCGCGCCGCCCGCGGACCCGAGACGAAGGTTCCCCCAGCGGGCTCCCCGGAGGACGTGCGGGGCCTGACTCAGCGACTCCGTGCCGCCACACAGAGTCACGTCGGCCCCACCCAGCAGGATCTCCTTGGCGCCTTGAACGATGGCCTCGAAGCCCGAGCCGCACAGACGATTGACGGTGACGGCCGGCCTTTCCACGGGGACGCCCGAGCGGAGGGAGACGTGGCGCGCCAGATAAATGGAGTCCGCCGAAGTCTGCAGCGCGCTGCCGAAGAAGGTGTGGTCGACCTGATCGGCCGATATGCCCGCCGCCTCGATGGCCGCCCTGCTGGACACCACCCCCAGATCGGTGGCCGTGAAGTCCCTTAAGCTGCCCCCGAAGGTCCCAAATGGCGTCCTCTTTCCGGACAGCAGCACGATATCCTTGGAGTGCGCCTGGGTTCCCATCAATCCCTCACAAGTCGGGTGCTTTCGGTCGAAGGAGAAGCCGCGCGAACGGGCGCGTTTGCTGGCGTTGGGCTACCCCGCCAGCGCGGGAACGGTTCGTGGGTCTCGGCTCCTGGAGGCCGACCCGAGCCGGCAAGCCGCCACCTCGCGGGCGCTTCGGGATCGGTCCTAGACGAACTGCTTCCCGGGCTCTTCCGCCAGGCACCCCCAGACGGCTTCCCAATGGTTGGCCTTCATGCGCGCTCTGCCGCCTCTGTACCCGAGCCGGCCAGAAGGGGAGTCCCAACGTCAGGTGACGGAGAAGCCCACTCGCTTACGTCGGTTCCAAGGCGACAGAAAAGTGCGGGTGCGGCTCGGTCTTCTCTCCACCCTTGCGGCACGCAATGGGCGGAGGCCACTCACACGGACAATCCACGGTTCACCGCGAGGCCGATCAGGTCGCGGCGCGACCGAATAGGGCGCCCAGTTCCGGCAGATCTTCGGCCACGGCAAACGGCTTCGTTCGGGCACGTCTGGTCGAGACTCGGGCGACCTCCGGAAGCAAGGCTTGGCGGAAGCGGATCCGGGCTTCCGCTCATCGGAGGCAAGAGGCTACTCCTACGAGGAAATTCAGTCTTCGAGGTGGACGAGCGCCGCCTTGATCGCAGCCTCCAGGAAGCTCCTGGGATCCTTGAAGGGGATCTCTGCGCCACACTGCTCGTGCCAGCGCTCGGCCGCGCGGCGCATGTAGTGCAAGAGGGTTTCGGAGGGGAAGCCGGCGTGATCCCGCATCTGCCTTACGATCTCATGCCACGTCCCTCGAAAGAGATGTCCGTCGGCGAGGCGGAGCTGGTGCATTTCGGCGTCTCCGTTGCGCTCCCCATGCTCGAAGAGCTCGAGCTGACTGGGATCTGCCAAGGATCCCTCGTCTTCATTGACCTGGGCTTCGACCTCGGCCAAGAGCTGGTCGATGGGGTCGCTGAGAGCCTCGAGCGCGGCGAGCCGCTCCCGCCAAGGCGCGAGTCTCGCATCGCCGTCTCCCACGTGCCAAAGTGCCCGCGTCAGCTCGATGAGCCGCCACACCGCCAGCGAGTCCCAGTGGTCGTGCGGGGGTACGCGCTCGAACTCCCTCAGCGCTCCGTCCCAGTCGCCGCGGTCGTAGAGGAGGTGTCCGAGATAGACCCGCGCCTCGTGCAGGTCCGGGTCGAGGCGCAGGGCCCGCCGGATCTGTAGGCCCGCACTCACCTCGTCGCCGAGCCTGTGCAGAGAATATCCCAAAGAGGCCGCGGCCTCGGCGTTGTCCGGGCGCGCCGCCGCCGCCTTGGCAAAGACGTCGCGGCTCTCCGCGTAGAGGCTCTCTCGGTATAGCGCCCGTCCCACCGTAAGCATGAGCTCCACATCGTCCTCGAACCCCAGGGCCGCCACCCGCTCGAACAGGCCGAAGGCCGCTTCCCGCTCTCCGAAACGGAGGAGGGTCTCTCCGAGCCCGACCATCGCGTCCTCGTGTACCTGATCGAGGGCGAGCGCCCGCTGAAACGCCTGTCTCGCCCAGGCGTACTCCTCCCGCGCGAGACGTGCATACCCCATCCCCACGCACAGCTCCACGGCATTGGGATACAGAGAGAGGCCCTCTCTTAGCATCTCGAGAGCCCCTTCGTAATCGCCGTCGTTGTAGAGCCGGTGCGCCTGTTCGTCGTATTCCTCGGAGCTGAGGAATCGCTCTGACATCGCGACGTGGCTCCTTCAGCTGGAGGGTGAGCCGTCCGAAGGGAAGTTAATGGCGGCCGATGTCGATCACCACCCTGTCACCGGCCCTCCTCTCGGAGCCGACACCAGTACGCCTTCTTCGGCCTTCGAGACCTACGCCCTGGCGTACCGTACCCCGCAAAGCGGACAGAGAAAGTCCTTCTTGACACGAGTGAGCGGCTGGTTCGGGTGCCGCGGGCACTTCGGCTCATGACCCTCTCCTATCAACTCCCGGACCTTAGTCCGCTCGGTCCCTGTCGCCTTCTTCACGTTCAGGCAGTAGCGAAGAGACGAGGAGTTGCACTCGAGAAGTATCGAGCCCGAACCGTCCGGCTCAGGCTGCACTCGGAGCACCATCAGGAACCCACCCGTGGGGGACGGCATGCGGCCCCCCTCGTAGTAGAGGCGCAGCAGCTCCTTCTCGTCTGAAAGGGGGAAGGGTTCGGCGTCCTCGACCGCGGCACTGTCCCGCTTCTTCCTGCCCGTGCGGTTTCGCGGGACTCGGCGAGTCAAGCTCTACCTTCTTGAGAGAAAAAAAAGTCCGAAAAAAGGGCTGCGGAAGGGCCCGCTCGGCCCCGCCCCGGCCAGATGCCGCCCTAGACGACCGGGGAAAATATCACGCGCTGAACGAGGTCGAAAGAGGCTCGGCGCGCCGCCGCAGGTTGCTCCGGCTCGTCACGGGTTGCGCCATGAGGGAGGGGAAGCCAAACGGCGGGAAACCCAAGTTCCCCGGCGCTCCGTCGGTGCTTGCATCGACCGCTGCTACCCCTCCTGGGGGGGTTTTCGTCGTCGCATTCGTCCGGGGTATTGTCGGCAGAGCCCGTGACAGGCCCCGAGGACCTGGTCGGGGCGTCCTAAGGCTCGCTGACCTAGGGCTCTGCCTCGCCCTCGGAGTCCGAGTCGGGAGGCTCGGCCACCGCCGCCTGGGTCTGGAAATTGTCGACGGCCGGCTGGCAGAATCGGATCCCCACGGAGTGCAGCTCGGTGAGGTCGGGCTTGGCCAACTCCGGGTAGCGCTCGCCCAGATAGTCGATGGTCTCCTCCATCCAAGTGGTCATATCTTCATCGGTCGCGTTGAGCACGCCACATCGATTGATGTGGCTGAAGAGCTCGTCTCGAGCCTGTGCGAAGAGTTTTTCGTTGGCCACCGGCACCTCCCCATATGTCAGAAACGGGATCGGACCGCCCGCTCCGGGCTTCGACTACGTGTCTCAGCCGTGTAACTTAATTCATGCCCCATGGTCGGCCAACCAGCGCCTAGCGAGAGCTCCGTGACCCGACGCCGCCTCCCTTGCCGAGCACCGTGACGGATCGCCCCACTCCCGACGCCGTGACCCTTGAAGTGTTCAGACACCTCTTCACGGCCCTCACGGAGGAGATGGGCGTGGCGCTCCGGCGCGCGTCGTTCTCTCCGAACATCAAGGAACGGCGGGACTACTCCTGTGCACTCTTCTCCCCCGAGGGCGTCGGGGTAGCCCTGGGAGATCACATGCCGGTCCACTTGGGCGCCATGCCGATGAGCGTGCAGGCGGCCCTCGACGAGCTGGGCGCCCTCGGGGGCGGGGACGTGGCTTGTCTCAACGACCCCTTCCGTGGTGGCACCCACCTGCCCGACATCACGCTGATCTCCCCTGTCCACTTGGATGGCGGCCAGAGGCTCCTCGGATACGTGGCCTCGCGTGCCCACCACTCGGACGTGGGCGGCACCAGCCCCGGCTCGATGCCGCTGGCCCAGGAGATCTACCAGGAGGGCCTCCGTATCCCGCCCGTGCTTCTGTACCGCGCCGGCGAGCGTCAGACCGACGTGTGGAACCTCCTCCTGGCCAACGTGCGCACTCCGACGGAGCGGAGGGGGGACCTGGAGGCTCAGCTCGCCGCTCTGCACGCCGGCCGTACTCGCCTCCTCGAGATCGCGGGCCGGCGGGGGGCACGTGCCACGTTGCGGGCGATGGAAGACCTGGTGGAGTATGCCGACCGGCTCGTGGAGGCCGGCCTGGAGGCCATTGCGGAGGGCGTGTACGAGGCCGAGGACGTGCTGGACGACGACGGATTCGGGAGGGAGGACATACCGATTCGGGTGACTCTGACTCGTCACGCCAAGGGGCTCAACGTCGACTTCACGGGCAGCAGCGACCAGGTCTCAGGAGGTGTGAACGCCGTGGCCGCCATCACGGATTCCGCCGTGCGCTACGTCGTACGCTGCGTGGTCGAGGCCCTGCTGAAGACGCCCCTGCCGGCCGGAGGCGGCTCGATGTCGGTGGTACGTCTCGTCCTTCCCGAGAGCTCCATTGTACACGCGTCTCCCCCCGCGAGCGTGGCGGCCGGCAACGTGGAGACCAGCCAGCGCATCACAGACGTGTTGCTCCGTGCCTTCGGCCAGGCGCTCCCCGACGTCGTGCCGGCGCTATCGCAGGGCACGATGAACAACATCACGGTGGGCGGCGTGGATCCGCGCAACGGATCCGTCTTCGCATACTACGAGACCGTCGGCGGGGGCATGGGGGCAGGGCCTACCGGAGGGGGGCTCTCGGGAGTCCACACGCATATGTCCAACTCCCTCAACACGCCGGTGGAGGCTCTTGAGCACGCGTATCCGTTCCGGGTCACCCATTACACCGTACGCAGGGGAAGCGGTGGAGCCGGACGCCACCGCGGGGGCGACGGCCTCAGAAGGGACATCTGCCTTCTCGGCGACAGCCGGGTGACGCTCTTGAGTGAGCGGCGGGCACACGCCCCGGCAGGGGCTCATGGGGGCGAGGACGGCACACCCGGAGAAAACGTAATGATCCGGGACGGTGAAGAAACCGTACTCCCGGGCAAGGTGTCGTTCGGAGCCAGGACCGGTGACGTCATCAGTGTGCGTTCGCCGGGTGGAGGGGGCTGGGGGGCACCGCAACGCTGATGCGCCTACAGCTCGCTCTCGTCTGCGACCACGCCGAGCAGACCCCGAACGGCAAGCTGGACCTGCGGGGCGTGTTCAACGATCTCGCGGCGCCCGGCTTCCCGGCCAAGCATGACATGGTCCTCGTGCTGGCAGTCGAGTGGGACCGATCCGACGAGGGCAGGTACGAGTTCCAGGTCGAGCTCGTCGGTCCCTCGGGAAGGACGACGATGACGATCAGCGGACACTCCGACGTGGATCGCCGAGATGCCGGGAGTCCCCCGGCCCGCACTCGAATCATCCTGCCTCTCCAGGATGTCATCTTCCCGGAGCCGGGGCAGTATACGTTCCGCATTCAGGTGAAGGGGCGCATCCACGAAGGCCCGTCGCTTTTTCTAGTGGAGGCGGAGCCGATGGGGGACGCACCGCAGTGAGTACGACGATCGCCTCCGGCCTGGCGGTGGACGAGATCGTCCCGTTCCGTCCGCAGGCAGGCACCGGGGGCGCTCCTGGGCCTCTCTTCGGGGAAATCCCTGCGAGGTCACCCCTCGTAGTGCGGCGGTGCACCAAGGCCTTGCTTCCCCCACCTGCCTCTGCGCCGGCCCGCGCGAGGGCCGAAATGGTCCCCGATACGAGCTGCGGGAGAAACGCATGGAGTGGATCACCGTGGAGGATGCCGTGGAGCCCGGTTGGGCGGCCGAGAAAACCTGCCGGGTGAAGTAGGCATGAGCGGGACCCCGGCCGACCCGTCCTACGTATCCGTGCCGGGCTTCGAAGCGGCGCGGGCGGGCAGCGTGCTGCTGGTCGCGCGCCCTGGGGCGATGCGTTGGGCTCGGGAGGCGCTCGGGCAACACCGGTCCCTCCACGCTGCGGGCCTCTCAAGCGCAACCCTGACGCTGAGCGGCCGAGGTCCAATCCCGGTGTTGTTCAATCCCGCAGGGGAGGGCCCCCCGTGGGCGATCCGCCGCTACCGGCGCGGAGGAAGCATGCGTTTCATGGACGATCGCTTCGTCCGTCTTGGACGTCCCCGCAGCCTCCGCGAGCTGGAGAGCAGCGTCCGAGTCCGGGAGCTTGGGATCGCGACACCGCAGGTCGTGGCCGCAGCGGTCTATTGGGCGGGGCTGTTCTACCGCGCTGACTTGGTCACGGAGTACGTTCCGGAGGCCAGGGAATTGGCGGACGTGCTTCTCGGAACTTCAGATTCGTCGATTCTACCCGCCGCCGCCGATGTGCGCACACAGGCGCTGAGCTGCACGTCGCAGCTCGTGGCTCGCATGGTGGAGCGAGGCGTCCGCCATCCGGACCTGAACGCCCGGAATATCCTCTTGACACGAAAGTCGCAGGGCATGGAGGCGATCTTGCTCGATCTGGACCGGTGCGCCATCGGCGCCTGGCCGGCGACCGACGCGGGCTCCCGGCTTCGCCGGCGCCTGGCCCGGTCGATCGTCAAGTTGCAGCATGAGCGCCCAGGGGAGCTCAGCGGCGAAGAAATGGCGGTCATCCTGATCGGATCGAGAAGGCCATGACCGGAATGCAGCGCCCTCCCGAGTCCGTCTGCATCGTGATGCTAAGCGCGGTCGGTGACGCGGTCCACGTCCTTCCGGTAGCCACGGCTCTGCGGCGCGCTTGGCCCGCAACGAAGATCTCATGGATCCTCCAGCCCGTGCCGAACGTCCTTGTGCAGGGGCACGAAGCCGTCGACGAGCTCATCGTCTACCATCGCCGTCGCGGCATCAACGCCTGGATGAGCTTCGCCGAGCTGGGCCACAGGCTCAAGGAGCGCCGCTTTGATCTGGCTCTGGCCCTGCAGGTGTACTTCAAAGCTGGCCTCATCACCGGCATGCTCCCGGCGAGGAGAAAACTCGGCTTCGACCCCGGTCGCGCGCGGGACGCCAACTGGCTGTTCACCAACGACCGGATCCCGGCTCACACGTCCCAGCACGTGCAGGAGCAGTACTTCGAGTTCGTGCGCTATCTGGGGGTCGATCCCGAGCCCGTGGAGTGGGGCATCCAGCTCACCGACGAGGAGCAGGAGGCTCAGGCCCGTTTCTTCGGCGAGCTCGACCGCCCGGGGTGTGCCGTCGTCGTGGGTACGAGCAAGCCGGCGAAGAACTGGACGGCCGAGGGTTACGCGCGGGTCGCGGAACAGCTCGAGTTCACCCACGGGCTGCAACCCATCCTCGTGGGCGGACCGTCTCCCGTGGAACGGGCGATGGCCGACCGGATTCTCAGCCTCACTGAGGCCCATCCTATCGACACCCTCGGAGACGACCTGAGACGTGCGATCTATCTGCTGGACGGCTGCGTGCTGACGGTGAGTCCAGACACGGGCCCCCTCCACATCAGCAGAGCTCTCGAGACCCCGGTCGTGGGCCTCTACGGTCACACAAATCCGAAGAGGACCGGACCATATCGGCGCTTCTACGACTTGGTCGTCGACGGCTACGCCGAGTTCCCGGGCGAGGAGTACCCTGTCTCGATGGAGTATCGTGACGGGATGAAGCGCATCACCACCGAGATGGTACTGGAAAAGGTGGAACTGGCAGTCCGCACCTACCTATAGGCGGGACCGTCGCGGCGCGGACCACCAAGCGGGGCGCAGACCAAGGGAGTGCAAGAAAGTGAGAGGCAGACCCGTATCCGGATCGATGGCCCTGCTCGCGGCAGCGGCCCTCACGACCTGCCAGGCCGCAAGTGACTCAGGTGCGGCTGCCCCTGTGGACGAGATGCAGGTCTTCCTCCGCCAGGTCGCGGCCGCTGCGCCCGCCGAGGTCGCTCGCGGAAAGGCGCTCTTTGAGGAGCACTGCAGCTCCTGCCACGGGCCCGCAGCCGACGGGACCGATCAGGGTCCCCCTCTCGCTCATATGACTTACGAGCCGAGCCACCATGGGAATGCAGCGTTCCTCTTGGCCGTGCGGATCGGGGTCCGCGCCCACCACTGGCGATTCGGCAACATGGAGCCGCTTCCCCAAGTTACCGACGAAATGGTCCAGGAGATCACCGCCTACGTGCGGTGGTTGCAGCGGGCGGTCGGGATCGAATAGGGGCGACCGCCGCCCTCATGCTTAACCGACACGACGCCATAGTGTTCGAGGAGCGGAGGTTCCCGGCGCAGCACCCCTGAAGCCCTTGCAGAAGGATCGGGGGGCCTCCCGCCACGGCGGGCCACGTACCTTCTCACCCGGGCCCCCTCCATCCTCGACACGACAAGCAACGCCCGTTTCGTCTGAGGTCGATACTCAGGTAGGTCCATGAACAGTATTCGATTGGGACGGCCACCTCGGTGGGCCGTCATCCCTCCCGAGAACCCTCAGCAGTCGTCCAAACCCCGAACCCGCTCGCCGGGTGCCGGGGAGGGCGCCGGAAGCCAGCCATCGAAAGGGTCAGCTCCGCGGTTCGCCTCGACACTCCGCTGGCTGTACTCTCAAGGTCGTGGGACGACCTATGCCCGACACCGAACGGTTCGAGGAATCGTGTCATCATCCGAGTACGACGAAGCCGTAGGCTTCGACATCCAGGACGACTTCGAGCGCTTCAACCAGAAGTACGACGTGTTCCGCCGCTCCTGGTGGGACGAGCGCATCATGAGCGAGAAGGCCCGGCTCTTCTACGCCACCTACCGCGAGCCGCTCAAGACCTGGCGCAAGGCAGACGGGTTCACGCAGAAGGACTACGCGTTGCGGAATGCAGCTTGGCACGTGAGCGACGTGTTCACAGAGCTCAAGGAGGGCGAAGGCCGCCGCGAGGGCTTCAACGACGAGTTCACCCTGTGCCGTGGGGTTGGCGAAGGGTCAGTCACCTTCGAGAGCCCGGCGGATGCGGCGGCCGAGATCAAGCACGTGGCCAAGACCTTCGGGGCCGATCTCGTCGGGATTTCTGGGTTCGACAAGCGCTGGATGTACACGAGCAAGTTCAGCGATCTCAGCCGCAAGGAAAAACCGCAAGAAGTCCCCGAGGGAATGACTAGCGTCATCGTCACGGCCCAGTCGATGGACCACGACCTGATCCGCACCGTGCCCTCGGCGCTGAGCGGAGCGGCCACGGGGCACGGCTACTCCCGTGACGCGATGGTCGTCCTCTCCATCGCCCAGTACATCCAGAACCTCGGGTACCGGGCCGTGGCCAGCATGAACGACACGTCGCTGGTGATTCCTGCCGCAATCCAGGCCGGTCTGGGCGAATACGGCCGGCTGGGTCTCTTGATTACGAAGGAGTTCGGGCCGCGGGTGCGCCTGGGGAAGATCTTCACCGACCTTCCCCTGGCCCATGACAGCCCCGTGCGCTTCGGCGTGAAAGTTCTGCGAGATATGCCGGCGCTGCTCGGACTCGTGCCCGGTGAAGGCAATCCCCGCCGGAGACCCCAGCACCGAGCTCCACAACGAGTCGAACATACGCGGCGTGAGGAAGTGGTCGGTGAACGGGGAGAAGTGCTTCAGCTACTGGACGGCTCAGAACACCGACTGCTCGATCTGCGTGCGCGTCTGTCCCTACAACAAGGACTACTCCAAGTGGTGGTTCCGGCTGGGGCGTTGGCTGGCGGGCACGCCCCTCAGGCGCGTGATGCTCTGGCTCGACGTCAAGCTCCACCACGGCGAGCGCGTGGCCCCCAGGCAGTGGTGGGCGAGTCGCTAAGCCCCGGCTGAGGACTCGCCTCGCTCGGGGCGGCCCAGCGCCGTAGTACACGTCCGTACGCCCTCAAGCGAGCAGCAGCATCTTGAGCGTGAGGAGGCCGTAACCCGCCAGCGCACCGAGCCCCGCCTCCCACTCCCGGTTCCTGACATACCGGGCCACGAAGAAGCCTCGGTCGCCTCTCCGTGCCTCCTCCGATCCCCGGTACGGAGAGAGGCGCGGCACAAACAACGGAACCGCAGCGGCATAGGTCCGGTAGGCCTCGCCGAAGATCTCCTCCAGGCCCGCAGCCTCCCTGCCGGCTGCAGCCGGGTAGACGGCGACGTAGAAGCCAACGAAGAGGGCCATGAAGACCCACTGCCCCCCGGCCATCGTGACACCCAGCCCCAGGAGAAAGCTGCCCAGGTACAGGGGATTGCGCGTGTAAGCGTACGGGCCCGTGGTGGCGAGCACCTCGTTCTTCTCGATCATTCCCGCCGCCCACGCCCTGAGAGCCAATCCTGCGAGACCCAACGCCGCACCCACGCCCATGACCATCGAGGAAGGCGTCGCGAAGTAGTAGAACGGAAGGATGAGGAGCCAGACGGCCCGCAGGCGGAGCGTTCGAAGGGAGGCCGGCACCTAAGAGGCGCCTCAGCGCAGCGTGCCCGTCACTACTATGCCCCTGTCCCGAGCGGCCTCGGCCGCTCGGGAGCACGGCAACGTCGGAGAACACGGGGCGCCGCTCCCCTCGGATGGATCGGCGCCCCGCGCGCCACGCCGGGGAGGTGGAGGATGGGGATCCGGCCCCCGTGCGTGGGCCCACTCAGCCGATACTCGAGCCACGAGAACCGAGGGTGAGACGAGGGACGGAATCACGCACGTCGCAGCCGAGTGCATCATCCGGCTCGGTACCGCTCAACACCTTCCCACTTCGCTCGCCGAACCCCGAGCAAGCCCCGCAGCGTTCGAACCGCCCTGAACCTCGAGGGCCGCTGACGTAGGTCGTGGCGGAGGCTCAGCGGTGACTCGGTGATTCGCCGGGCATGAGGCGCCACTATCTCCAGTAACTCTAAGTTCGCTGCCCATCCGTCGCGGGTGAGCCGGAGTGCGTCCGGGAGCTCGCGGAGCGCCTTCTTGAGAACGACAAGTCGATAGGCGCGAAATCCACAGAGCGGATCGGATACGGGAGCGGCGGCATGGGCCTTCCCAAGGAGGCGGGGAGCCATCCAGCGAGCCATCCGGACCCGGCGCGGGACGGGGCACCCGTTCGGCACGACCGTGCCCGCCACGATGTCGGCGCCTCCCTCTAGAGCCTTGACCAGCGGGACGATGTGCTCCGGGCCCTCTGTGAAGTCGCCCTGCAGAACGACGGCCGCGTCCCTCTTGGGGTAGCTCGATCGCTTGAGCGTCTCCCGGAGCAGCCGCTCGACTGCGCGGGGATAGCCGACCCGCCGCTCCTCACGAAAAACATCCACAGGCAGCACGCCTCGGTACCGCTCGAGTACGTCGGCAGTATCGTCGGTGGAGGAGTCGTCGAGAACGAGGACCTCGTAATCCCGTTCGAACTCGAGCATCACCTTACGGATCTTCCAGAGAAGGACCCCGATGCTTCGGCCCTCGTTGTGGGCGGGAATGCAGACGTAGATCAACGGCTTCCACCAGTCAGGTCAGGCCGCAGAGCGGGCGCAGGGAATAAGCCGAAATCTAATACGGGATGCCCGACCGCGCGGTTCCTAGGGTGGCCGGGTCTTCCAGCGCCGGTGCTGCCAGAAGTACTGTTCGGGAGCTTCGCGGACGCGCTGCTCGAGGATGGAGGTATAGCGCTGCGTCAGTTCGCAGATCGCCTTGTCGGTCGATACATCCCGGCGCACCGACACACGCTCGGCCTTGACCCTGTAGCGGGAAGGCCAGCCTGGCATGCGGACGGCGGTACCGAAGAAGACAGGCGCGCCGCTCCGCAGGGCGAACAGCGCCGGACCTCTCGGGGTCGCGGCGGGCGTGCCAAAGAAGTCGACGAATACCCCACGCCTGCGAATGTTCTGGTCCGACAGGAAGGTGATCGGTCTCCCGGCCGCCAGGGAGCGTAGGGCAAGGCGGTACGCGTAGTTCTTCACGACAACGTTCAGCCCCAGCCGAGTGCGTGTCTTGACCAGGTACCGGTCGAAGAGGGGGTTGCTCTGGCGATGGGCCACGACGTCCATAGGCATACCCCGGGCTGCTGCTGCTGCGCCAGCCACCTCCCAGTTTCCCAGGTGACCGGAAACGAGCACCGCTCCCGTGCCTGTGTCGACTGCCTCTTGCAGCTCGTCGAACCCCTCGGTGTGGGTCCTCCTCACCACCTCCCCGCGATCCAGTCGCGAAAGCCGCAGTGTGGTGGCCGCCTCGCGGGCGAAATGTCGGTAGCTCGCCCGGGCGACGCGCCCGCGCCACGCCGGGTCGCGCTCCGGAAAAGCCATCTCGAGGTGGCGATCCACGTCCGCGCGCCGAATGCGGAGCACGACTCCCGCGACCCAGCCCAGAGTCGAGCACAGGCCGAGGGCCGCTCGTTCTGGCAGCGTGACGATCGTCCCGCCAAGCACTCGGAAGAGAGCGAACTCCAGACGATGCCGAAGGGATATGCGCATCAAGACGCGGGCGGGCCGAGGAACTGGAGTTCGTAGAGGCGTCGGTAGAGCCCGCCTGCGGAATAGAGCGATTCGTGGTCGCCCCTCTCCACGATGCGGCCGCCCTCGATCACGATGATCAGGTCGGCACGCTGTACGGTTGAGAGCCGGTGGGCGATGACCAGAACCGTCCGTCCTTCGAGGAGGTGCTCCACGGCTTCCTGAACCAGCCGTTCCGACTCGGTGTCGAGGGCGCTGGTCGCCTCGTCGAAGATGAGGATGGGCGGGTCTCTGAGTATCGCCCGCGCGATCGCGACGCGCTGACGCTGTCCACCGGACAGCCGCGTGCCGCGCTCTCCGACCACGGTGTCGTAGCCGTCCGGCAGCCTGACGATGAAGTCGTGCGCGTTGGCCGCGCGTGCGGCGCGCTCGATATCCTCTTGGTTCGCCTCCGAGGTGCCGTACGCGATGTTGGCCCCCACGGAAGCGTGAAAGAGGACCGTCTCCTGGGAGACGATGCCCATGGCACCCCTCAGGCTTGCGATTGTGAATTCCCTCACATCGACGTCGTCGACCGTGACACGGCCTGCCGTCACGTCGTAGAACCGCCCGAGCAGGTCCGCGATCGTCGTCTTCCCTCCCCCGCTCGGTCCCACCAGGGCGACGACTGCGCCCGCCGGCACCTCAAGGGAGATGCCATGGAGCACCGGCTCGCCGGACTCGTATTCGAAGCGCACGTCCTCGAAGGCGATTCGTCTCTCGGGCCCCGCCATGGAGCGCGCGCCTGGCCGATCTCGAATCTCCGCCGGCGCCTCGAGGAACTCGAAGACCCGCTCCGCCCCCACGAGGCCGGGCTGCACGAGGGCGGGAAACTTGGCGGCGTACTTCACCGGCGCATACAGCTTCAGGCTGAGCGCCAGGAACCCGACAAACTGAGCGCCGCTGAGCTCGCCCTGTACAACAACGAGACGTGCCCCGTACCACAGAATGACGACGGTCCCGAGGGTCGCCAGCGTCTCGGTGAGCGGTCCGGCCAGCGCCCGCAGCCGCTCAGTGCTTACGAACGTCTGGAAGTAGGCGCCGGTGATGTCGCGGAACCGCTCACGCTCAAGCGCCTCCGAGGCAGACGACTTCACCAGTCGGATTCCGGAGAGCGTCTCCTGGATATGTGCGGCCACCTCTCCCGCCAAAGCGAGCACCCGCCGGTCGCCTCCGCGCAGCCGCTTCACCAGTGGCCCCCAGACGCCCATCGTCCCGGGAATCACGATGAAGGCCGCCAGGGTGAGCTTCCAGGAGAGGATGATCATGAACGCCACGGCGGTCGCGAACTCGAAGACCGAAGAGAGGATCTTCGCGAGCTCCCTGGTGACGAGCTGGCGGACCTGTTCGACATCGTGGGTGAGGCGCGAAGTGATCTGCCCCACCCGGGTGCGGCCGAAGAAGGCCAGATCCAGCTTGAGGAGATGATCGTAAGCCTCGTTGCGAAGATCTCGGGTCACCGATTGCTCGGCGCGCGCCACCAGGTATGTCCGCCCGAAGTCGACGACGTTCTTCATGACAAAGATCGCGAGGATCATGAGGATGATCCCCTGCACCGCCTGGAGAGGGTCCCCCTCGACATCCACGAGCCGGTACACCGTGGCGTCGAGGAGTCGGGTCATCAGATCCACGTCCGAGGCGCCCGAGGACGGCCCGGGGCCTCCCGTCCCCGCCCCACCCGGCACCGCATCGCCGGCGCCCTGCCCGGAGAAGAGGGCCTCGACGAAGGGGATGAGCAGCACGTACGCAGACGCGTCGAGGGCAGCGAAGGCGAAGGTGGCCACAGCCGCCAGAGCGAAGACGACGGTGTGAGGGCGCAGATAAGAGAGAATGCGGAGGTATGGCTTCACGAGGGTCGGCCCGAAGGTCTCTCCTCCTTGGGTTGGTTCATGGCGGGAAGCTACCGTATTCTCCCACTGTGCAGAACTCCAGCCCGATCCGCTCGATCCACGCCATCGGCAGCCGCCACCTCAGGGGCGCCGAGGCGTTCTTCACCAGGCTGCTTCGGGATCTCAACGACCGGGGCTACGCGTCCCTGGGCGTCGTCCGGTCGGGCAGCCCGCTCGCCAACGAGCTCACCGGCATCCCCTGGGCGGGCACCGGCATGCGCAACGGTGCCGACATCGTCACGACTTGGAGGATCCGCAGGCTCATACGACAACACCGGCCGCAAGTGGTTCAGACGTACCTTGGGAGGGCCAGCCGGCTGACCCGGGTGCCGAGGGACAGCTAGACGCTGCACGTAGCACGCATGGGTGGATTCTACCGACCCAACGCCTACCGGCACGCCGACGCCTGGGTCGGGAACACGAGACGCATCTGCGATCACCCTACCGGCCTCGGGTTCCCGCGAGAGCGGGTCTTCCACACCGGCAACTTCGTCGTAGACCCGACGCCGGATGCGGAGCCTCAGGACGTGCGCGAAGTCCTCGCGATCCCGCCGGACGCGGCGGTCATCTTCTCCCTCGGGCGCTTCATTGAAAGGAACGGCTTCGCCGACCTCCTGGTGGCCTTCGCCCGCCTCCTTCCGCCCGACGGTGACCGCCCGGCGGCGCTCGTGATCGCAGGTGACAGACCGGATCGGGGCTTGCTCGAAGAGCAAGCGCGCCAGCTCGGCATCTCCGAGCAGGTCCGTGCCGGGGTGGATACCGAACCGGGCAGACTATTTCCGAATGGCCGACGCATTTGTGTGTCCGTCCTGTCACGAGCCCCTCGGCAACGTGATCCTGGAGGCTTGGCACTACGGCGTCCCGGCCGTGACGACCCGCAGCTTCGGGGCTGAAGAACTGGTCACAGACGGCCATAGCGGCCTGATGGTGCCCGTGGCCAACCCCGAAGCTCTGGCGTACCGCATTCGAGACCTTCTCGACGCCGAGGTGGAGCAGGTGGACGCTCCCCCGTGACGTCGAACCGTCGAAGAGCGCTACAGCGTGGAGGCGGTGGTTAGGCCGTATCTTGAGCTCTATCGGAGGCTGCCCGCCCTCGGCCGGGCACGCCCGTGACCGCGCTCGGTCCACTCTGGCCCGGCCGCGTGTGGGTGAGCTCGACCGTTGAGTCTCGCCCGGAGGTCAGAAGCCACCTGGCAGGCGCAGACGGGCACTTTGGAGCCGCCCACGGGCCGGGGGGCCGGTCGGGCGAGGCGTCAGCCGCGCGACCGGAACAATCATCTCCTCAGGCGAGATGCCGCCATGCAGGAACGAGTTCCGATACCGCTGCTGGTACTCCCTCAGCTTGGTGGGATAGACGAAGAAGTAGTCGCCCAGCGCCAGGACGTAGGTCGTTCCGAGCCTTCCCTCCGGAAGGCGAAGGTCCTCGTTGCGCGGGGTCGTGAACGCCGCCTCGGAGTCCTCAGCCCTGAGGTCCTGGCCGAACTTGTAGCGAAGGTTGCTGGTGACGTCCCGACGAGCGAACACGGTCGTCGGATGCTGGCAGAGTATGGAGCCGTGATCGGTCGTCATGACGACTCTGTGTCCGCCAGCGGCGGCCTCCCTGAGCACGGACAGGGCCGTCGACTTCTTGAACCAGGCCCTCGTCAAGTCTCGGAGCGCCGCCTCGTCCTTCGCCACCTCCATGAGGATGGGAGACTCACTGCGCCCGTGGGTCATGAGGTCCACGAAGTTGAAGACGAGCGCGATGACGGATCCAGGTTGCACGAGCGCGGAGCGGACCCGAGCCCGCACCTGCTCTCGGTCCCGATCGGTGAAGATCTTCTCGTAATGCACCGGCACCTTCCGCCCGGTGAGCCGCTTGAGTTGGGCTTCCAGGAGTTCGTCCTCGAAGGCGTTCAGGCTGCCCTCGTCGTCGGAGCGATCCCACCAGCCGGGACGGTGCTTGGCGATCTCGTCCGGATACTGGCCGCTGAAGAGGGCGTTTCTGGCGTACGGCGTAGCCGTGGGCAGGATCGAGTAGTGGTACGACTCCTCGAGTTCGAAGTGCTCCGCCAAGAGGGGGGCGATGACCCGCCATTGGTCGAGCCGCATGCAGTCGAGGACGACGAGAAAGACAGGGTCTTCGCCCAGCAGCGGGACGACGTGCTCGGCAACCATGTCCACGGAAAGGAGCGGCGGCTCGCCTTCCCCACGCATCCAGCGGGGATACTCCCTTCCGATCCACTGACCGAAATCAGCACGGAGATCGGTCATGAGCGCCTGGACCGTGTCAAGGAGGCCCGCCTCTCCAGCTTCTTCGAGCCTCACGTGCCAATCCGTGAGCTCGATGTACGTCTCGGCGAACTCGTCCGGGGTCCGGGCCTCTTGCCGCTTCAGGGAAAGCCGCCCGAAGCGCGAAGCGAAGTCCTGCGCGACCCGCTGCTGCCGGATGCTGGAGCCCTCCAAGATGCGAGTCACCACCGACAGCACCTGGCGGGGGCTCGTAGGCTTCACGAGATAGTCGGCCACGCGCCGTCCGATGGCCTCGGTCATGGTTTGGTCCTCCTCCGACTTGGTGACCATCACCACCCGGGCATGCGGATCTTCCCGGCGCAGAATCTTGAGTACCTCCAGCCCGCGCATCCCGGGCATTTGCTCGTCGAGAAGAACCAGGTCGTAGGCGTGCTTGCGCATCAGCACCAGGGCGTCGTCTCCGTTCGTGATGGCGTCGACGTGGTATCCCCTGGCCTGCAAGAACAGGAGGTGCGGCCTGAGCAGCTGGATCTCGTCGTCGACCCAGAGGATGCGCTTTCCGGAAGGTCCCATGGCGGGAAGCTAAACTGGGTCAGCGAACGATAGAAGGTACCGACCGACTCCGGCTTCGCGTCGAGCGCAGGCGGGCACGGAAGCGATGCGGTTCGTCGTCGGCCTCAACCTCGAGTGCGGCCAAGAATCCGTATTGCTCCGAGAGGAGCAGTTCGTCGTCGGGCGCGCCCGGGCGGCGGACGATCCCCACCCGGAAGGCCATGTCGTTGACGACACCTTCGTGGCCCCTTGTGCAGTGGCTGCGGCAACATTCTCCGAGGGGTGGGATCGGCCGACGGGCCGACGAGCACGCCGACAGGTCCGGAGCCCGGCATCCACGGTCATGGACCTCGCTCTCCCGTCACCGGGTTTCGGGGCGAGTGGCTCCTGAGCCAGACCGGCCCCTTCGCGGAGCGCTGCCTCCACGCACGCAACGGCCATCTTCGAGCGTCGCCGTAGCGCAGAGTCCGTGTTGCGGACCGGCGTGGCGACCTGTCGGGTCGCGCTACATGGTGATGGTGTAGGGGAACCACGAGCTCACGGGCTTGCCGGCTTGCCTGGCGGGCTCGAAGACCCACTCTGCGGCCTCACGCACCAGGCGCTCGTTGAAGTCCCCGTCCGACGTCGGAGGCCTCAGCCGCGTCGAGTCGGCCACCACTCGTCCGAGTGCGTTCACAAATACCCAGACTTGGACCTCCTGCCCCCTGACGCTCTCGTTGGCCGGCGGGATGATCATTCCGCGGGGTGAAGGCGGGGTCATGCGGAAGAAGCCCTCCGCGGCGTCCCCTCCGTCGCCCCTACCGTCTCCGTTGGCGATGCCGGGGCCCTCGACCCCGGGCGCATCCCCGAGGATGGAGGCCATCTCGATCTCCTGCTCCATCTCCATCTCCATCTGGAGGACGGGGTCAACGGTGGGAAGGGGGACCCTGGGAGGAATGATGGGGCGCGGCGGAGGGATCCTGAGGCTGACCGTCTGCATCCCGCCCGACGCGGCGCGATTGTCTCCGGCCCGAGGGCCGGCGGCGGCGAAGGGTGATAGGAGAGAACCTTCACCCCACCAGAAGAAGAACACCATCAAGTGCAGCACAACCGACACCAGGAAGCCGTTCCGCCAATACTTGCGCTCGGCGAGACGCCTCGCCTCATTGCTGAGATGGTGGCCGTGTCGGGTGGTCATCAGAAGCTCGTCAACTCATCGCTGGGGCATTCGGCACCCCTATAGTACTGCAGTACTGCCCGACGCGCGTTCGGGTTTCGTCCAAGGCTACCCAATCGCTAGCCTGCCAGCCGAGATTCCGACGCGATCATCCAGCATCGGCAGGTGGGCATGAGTATACCAGGGGCTACCCCGTCGGGTTCGCGCGAGTCGTGGGGGAGCCGGGTCGGCTTCGTTCTGGCCACGGCGGGATTCGCCGTGGGGCTCGGCAATATCTGGCGCTTTCCTTACGTAACCGGAAGCAACGGGGGGGGCGCTTTCCTCCTCGTCTACGTCGCCTTCAGCATCCTCATCGGCATCCCCTTGCTCACCGCCGAGATCGGGCTGGGGCGCAAGGTCGGGCTGACCCCACTCGCGGGCATGAGGCGCATCACGGGGAGTCCGCTCCACCCTTGGAACGCAATCGCTTGGATGGGCACCGCCACCGCCACGATCATCTTGGCCTACTACCTCATGCTGCTCGGATGGATCGCCGGATATCTGGTGATGGCGATCCTCGGCGACCTGGCGAACCCCCTGCACGGGGACTACGGCGGCCTCTACGAGGGCTTCGTCGCTCGGTTCTCCCTCGTGCTCGCCTACACGGCGGCGATCACCGCGGCCATGTGTGCCATCGTCTGGATGGGGGTGCGCAAGGGTGTGGAGCGACTCGCTCAGATCGCGATGCCCCTGTTCTTCCTGATCCTGTTGGCCCTGGCCGTCCGCTCGTTGACGTTTCCGGGCACTGCCCAAGGGCTGTATTGGTACCTGCGCCCCGACTTCTCGGCCCTCGACGGCGAGGCGGTGCTCATCGCTCTCGGTCAGGCGTTCTTCTCGATCGGAATCGGGATGGCCACGGCGTTCGGCTTCGGGAGCTACCTGCACGGCACCGACAGCGACGTCCCGGGTGGCGCGGCGCTTGTCGTGGCCGTAGACACCCTGGTGGCCTTCATCGCCGGGCTGGTGCTCTTCCCCGCTCTGTTCGCCTTCGGGCTCGAGCCCGACAGCGGCCCGGGCCTTCTCTCGTCACCGCGGCGAACCTCTTCTCCCGGATGCCGGCCGGGCAGATCTTCGCGGTCGCTTTCTTCCTCCTCCTCCTCCTCGCCGGCGTGACGTCGGCCGTGGCCCAGATCGAAGTACTCGTAACCACCCTCGCCGACTCCTGGAGCATCGAACGAAAGAAGGGGGTCATCCTCATCGGAGCCGGCCTCATGGTGCTCAACGTCCCGATCGTGCTCTCGCAGGGCCCCTGGTCCGGAGTTACCGCCTTCGGCATGGACCTCTTCGTCTTAACCGACTACGTCTCGGGGAGCGTGCTTCTGCCGATCGGAGCCGTGGCGCTGGCGCTCTATGTGGCCATCTCCTGGGGATGGAAGGGGTTTCGCGACGACGTGAACCTGGGCGCTGGCACGGTCCGGGTGGGTACGAGCTGGATGCCCTTCGTCATGGGCATCATTCCCGTTGCAGTCGTCGTCATATTACTCGCGGGCCTTGGGGTGATCGGCCGCTAGTTTCGGCTTGCTACCCCCTCCCCCTTTGGACAACTTCGTTGCTCGCCGGGACCGCACCCGACAGCAGTGAGCTGAGCCATGACCGACATCAAGCAGAACGTGCCCAGAGGACTTCGACCCGACCTGCCAAAGCGGCCCGCAATGGAGACGGGCGCCTGGGAGCGGATACAGGCGGAACAGGAGAAGATGAAGGAGCGGGAGTACGTGCGCTTCTCAGTGTTCCGAGTGGACCCGGCCTGGCGCCGGCTGCCCACCGGGGAGCGGAAGCGGCACAGGGAGGAATTTGAGGCCGTCGTCGCCGAGCGGATTCGCAGCATGATGATCTACTCGTACGCGCTGATCGGGACCCGAGGCGACGCGGACTTCCTTCTCTGGCAGGCCGGACGGGAGCTGGATCAGCTCCACGACCTCGCAGCGGCGCTCAACCACACGTCGCTCAGCGGATATCTGTCGATCCCCTATTCGTACTTCGCCATGACCAAGCGGTCCATATACCTGAACCGGTACGAGGACGAGTACCTCGCGACGTATGGAGGAAAAGACGTCGTGCACCGGTCGCGCATCGCGCTCAACCCTCAGGGCTCGAAGTACCTGTTCGTCTACCCCATGGCGAAGACGCGTGACTGGTACAAGCTCGCCCATGAGGACCGGCAGCGCATGATGGACGAACACATTCGCGTCGGACATCAGTGGCCCGATGTGAAGCTCAACACGACGTACTCTTATGGGCTCGATGACCAGGAGTTCGTGGTCGCCTTCGAGGCGGATCATCCGGGACGCTTCCTCGACCTGCTCATGGCGCTCCGCCTCACCGAAGCTTCGTCCTACACCCTCTTTGACGTACCTGCCTTTACGGGCCAGGCGATGTCCATGAAGGACACCTTGGCCTCCCTGGGATGAGACGCTGACGCCGTGCGAAACCAAGCCCTCCCTGAGTCGTCGATGACGGAGGCAGTCGAGGAGCAGGCGGCGGGCTCACGGCCGGGCAAGCTGAAGGCTCTCTATGAACTGACGAAGCCGGGGATCGCCGGGTATGTCATGATCACGGCTGGCGTGAGCTACTACGTCGCGGCGCGAGGTCAGGCCGACCTTCTCCCGATTGTCCACACCCTCGTCGGAGTGGCTCTCGGGACGGCCGGGGCGCTAGCGCTCAACCAGTACGTGGAGCGTGACTTGGACGCGATGATGAAGCGCACCCGGACACGCCCCCTCCCTTCCGGCCGGCTCCAGCCCGGCGAGGCGCTCGCATTGGGCCGAGGGCTACTCGTGGCGGGCCTGATCTACCTGGGTGTGACGCTCGGGTGGCTCCCGTCCGTCCTGACCGCCGTTTCGGCAGCCGCCTACATCCTGGCCTACACGCCGCTCAAGACGCGCTCCTATCTGGCCACCCTCGTGGGGGCGGTCCCGGGTGCCTTTCCGGCGCTCATCGGTTGGAGCGCCGCCACCGGCACGATAGAGTTCGGTGGCGTGGTGCTCTTCTGCATTGCCTTCCTGTGGCAGCTTCCGCACGTGCTGGCGCTCGCCTGGCTCCTGCGCGAGGACTACGCGAGGGTGGGATTCTTCCTCACCCCGCCGACCGACCCGGAGGGGGACCGGATCGGCAGGCACATGGTCTACCACTCCGTCTCCCTCCTGCTGATCAGCGCACTGCCGACCCTCCTCGGGCTAACCGGACGCATCTATCTGGCGGGAGCCGCGGTCCTGGGGTTGATCACGTTGGCTCTCTCTCTGGGGGCCGCCTCCGAGATATCCCGCGCACGGGCCCGCAGAGTCTTCCTCTGGTCTCTCATTTACCAGCCGGCGCTGCTGGCGCTGCTATTGATCGACACCGTCCGCACCTGATGCCGACGGCACCTGGAGTTCAAGTCATGATCATCCGAAGGGCACTCACCCTCACAGGCCTCTCCCTGTTGGCCCTCGCCCAGAGCGCCGCGAGCCAGGACGGCGACCGGCCTCGCGCCCGAGATCTCGGCATGAGCGTGGGGGTCTTCTCACCCGGCCCGCTGAACGCCATCACCGATGTGAAGGGCGTGCTCGTCGGACAGGTCACGGTGGCCGAGGGGGACCGCATCAACACAGGCGTCACGGCCATCCGGCCCCACGGGGGCAGCCTCTACCACAACCGCGTTCCGGCCGCCATGTACGTGGGTAACGGATTTGGCAAGCTCCTCGGCGTAACCCAGGTGCGGGAACTGGGCGAGTTGGAGACACCAATCCTCCTCACTTGCACGCTCTGCGTCTGGAAGGCCGCCGACGCGATGGTGGAGTGGGCGCTCGAGCAGCCGGGCATGGAGCGGGTGCGGTCCCTGAATGCCGTGGTCGGAGAGACCAACGACGGAGGGCTGAACGACATTCGGAGCCGCCCCATCACGCCGGAGCACGTCCGCGAGGCCATCGAGTCCGCGAGCAGCGGTCCTGTCGAGGAGGGGTCGGTGGGGGCCGGCCGCGGCACTCGCGCCTTCGGTTGGAAGGGAGGCATCGGAACCAGCAGCCGGGTTCTGCCGCAGAGCCTGGGCGGCTTTGCCGTGGGGGTGCTGGTCCAATCCAACTTCGGCGGCATCTTCACCATGGACGGCGCTCCAGTTGGACAGGAGCTGGGTCGGTATGCATTCCGCGGATCCGTCGAGCAAGGCACGAGGGACCAGGATGCCGAGGCCGGCGAAGCCATGGGGTGGCGCGACACCGACGAAGGCCAGGGCTCCATCATGATGGTGGTGGCCACCGACGCCCCCCTCTCTCCACTCAAGCTCGAGCGTCTCGCCAAGCGGGCGATCATGGGCTTGGCGCGCACGGGCTCCTTCGCCGGGAACGGTTCGGGGGACTACGTCATCTCGTTCTCGACGGCGGAAGGCGTGAGGCGCAGGCCGGGCGAGGAGTGGACGGAGTCCGTGGAGGTCTCCAACGATCGCATGTCGGCCCTCTTCGAAGCAGCTGCCGAAGCCACCCAGGAGGCGATCTACAACTCGCTGCTGAAGGCGAGGACGGTGTCCGGGATGGGCAGCACGGCGGATGCCATCGATATCGATCAGGTCGTGCAGGTCCTCAGGAAATACAGCGTCATCGACCCGTGACCCAAGCTTCGTTGCCGGCCGATGGCCGCCGAGGTGCGCCGCCGGGCTGAAGCTCTCGGTCAGTCGCTCAGGAAGACTGCCCGGGCGTCGGAGATTTCCTCTTCGTCGTGCAGAGCCGCGAGGATGCCCGGTCCCACCTTGCCGTCCACCGTGATCGCGGCCAACCCCTCGCCACCCTTTTCCGTACGGGCCTGCATGTACTCGGCGATGTTGAGGCCGTGGGCGCCAAGGAGGGTGCCCACCTTCCCAATGACGCCGGGAACGTCCTTGTTGCGGAGCACGACGAGGCAGCCTGCGGGCTTTACGCTCAGCGGGAACTCATCGATCTGCACAATACGGGGATGAAGCTGGTCGCCAAGGAGAGCACCGCACACACGCACCTTGCCCCGCTCGGTCTCGAGCACGACCTCCAGGTACTCCGTGTAGTCGGCACGAATCGGCATGATATCCGCACCAATCGCGATGTCCCTGGACTCCGCACGGCGGAAGGCGTTCACGTAGTTGACGTTGCGTCCGCCGACGACCGGCGTGAGCAGACCCGTCACCACGGCCGCCGACAGCGGGCGGAGGATCGCGTCCGTCTCCGCCGCCAGCGCGATGTCGACCCGACGCATCCCACCCCACCCTAGCACGGCGGTCACCCGACCGACGTTCTTGGCGAGAGCCAGGAGTGGCCTGAGCACCTTGAAGTCCTCTCCTCCGATGGCCGGCGCGTTGAGGGCCCGGGAAAGATCGCCGTCAAGGAGCGCCGCGCGGATGCCGCGGGCGATCTCCAACGCGACCAGCTCCTGCGCCTCCGCCGTGGAGGCACCTAGGTGGGGCGTGAGAATCAGGTTGGGCGCATCCCGTAGCGGGCTGTGCTCCGGCAGCGGCTCAGTGTTGTACACGTCGAGCGCCGCGCCGGCGATCTCCCCGGCCTCCAAGGCCTCGACCAGAGCCTGCTCGTCGACCACGCCTCCACGTGCCAAATTGATCAGAACGGCCGTCGGCTTCATGGACCGGAACTGACTTCGGCCAATCATGCCCTCGGTGGCAGACGTGAGGGGCACGTGGAGGGAGACCACGTCCCCCCGGGCCAGGGCTTCGGCCAATGGGACCCGCTCCACCCCGAGCTCGTCGGCGTGCTCTTCGGTGACGTAGGGGTCATACGCGAGGGTGTGCATGCCGAATGCTTGGGCTCGATTGGCCACAGTAGCTCCGATCCGGCCCGCGCCCACGAGCGACAGCGTCTTCCCGCGTAACTCGACACCCGAGAAACGTGGGCGGGCCCACTCTCCGCCCCTCACAGAGCTGTCGGCCCACACTACCTTGCGGGCCAGCGTCAGGATGAGGGCCATGGCCAGCTCGGCGGCGGACACCGTGTTGCCCGCCGGCGCGTTGATCACCGGAATGCCGTGCTCGGTGGCGACCTCGAGATCGATGTTGTCCACTCCGACTCCAGCGCGGCCCACCACCTTCAGATTGGGCGAGGCTTCCAGAAACTCCCGAGTGACCTTGGTGGAGCTCCGAACGATGAGGCCGTGTGCCCTGGCCATGGCGTCCTCGAGCTGCTCGGGCTCCCAGCCGTTGGCAATTAGGACCTCGAACCGCGGGTCACCCGTCAGGGGCTCGAGGCCCGACGCGGAGATCTTGTCCGTCGCCACGACCACGAACTTCTGCTCGCTCATGTGAGGACCTCCTTGAGCGCCTCCAGGACGACATCGAGCTCCTCGGGCGTGTGATCGCCCATGTGGCCGACTCTGATCGTGGTGCTCTTCAGCCTACCGTACCCTCCTCCGATGACGAAGCCCCGCTCTCTCATCGCAGAGACGACACCGGGCCCTTCCATCCCATCGGGCAACACCACGCAGGTCACCGTCGGTGATCGCTCGCCCTCGGCAGCCAGGATCGAGAGGTGCACACCGCGCTCCTCCCGCATTCGAGCCGCCCACTGCGCGCAACGCTCCGCCATTGTACGATGACGAGCCCACCGGCTTACCATCCCCTCGGCCGCGACGCGGCGGAGCTGCTCCGCCAACGCGTAGAGGAGTGACACGGCCGGTGTGTTCGGTGTCTGTAGGTTGTCGATGTGCTTCCCGAACGCCGCCAGGTCGAAGTACACGCCCTTCCTCAAGGCTAAGGTCGAGCGCTCCATGAGCCGTTCGGAAGCCACCGCGAAGGCCAGGCCCGGCGGCAACGCCAGCGTTTTCTGCGAGCCGGTCAGCACGAAGTCCAACTTCCACTCGTCCGTGAGGACCTCGGCACCCCCCACTCCCGACACCGAGTCCACCAGGAGCACGACGTCGTCGCGCTCCCGGACCACCTCCGAGATCTCGCGAAGCGAGTTCAGGGCACCGGTGGAGGTCTCGGAGTGCACGACCGTCACCGCGTCAAATCCGCCACGGGCGAGGCGCTCCCGTAGCGCGTGGGGCGGGACGGTCTCACCCCACTCCACTTCCAGCGTATCGACCTCGAACCCGCACGCCACGGCGATGTCCGCGAAGCGCTGGCTAAAAGCTCCGTTGACGAGGCTGAGCACTCGGGCTCGGACGCCGTTGCGCACCGCGGCCTCCATGAGTCCCGTCGCCGACGACGTGGAGACCAGAACCGGAGCAGACGTGCGAAACACGTCCTTGAGACCGGTCTGCAACTCGCCCATCAGCTCTCTGAGGGCGGGGCTCCGGTGGCCGATCACGGCTCTAAACTGCGCGCGGAGCACGTCGGGATGAACTTCGGTGGGGCCGGGGAGGAAAAACCGGCCGAAAGGTGGAACGTCCGCGGAAGGTGGCGGCTCCACTTTCTTCTCTCCTCACAACGTGTCGTGAGCGTGGTCTTGCCGGGCGGGGCGGGGGCACGGTGCGTGTCCGTCCCGCCGAGTAGGACGGGCGCAAGATAACGCGTCTAGCGGAAGCGGAAAGATCCATGACCGCGACACCATATGCGGCTCCGTCGGGTATCGTGGACAGCGGTTGCGGCTCCGCAGGCGAGTGCTGTCCGGACCGACCGGGTCTTGAGCTTGGGCGCATGGCTCGCCGGCGACGGAGCGTGACGGACGCCACCTTGTCCCCCATGGCACCGGGAGACCTAGTAGGAGCGAAGGCACCGATTGGAACCCGGCATCGGGGTCGCCGATCCTCTTTGGAGCGATACCGGCCCGCGCGGTCAGCCTGCACGATATCAGAGAGCTGCGGTTGGATCTTATGTCGCTGAGAGATCGATACCTGGCAGCCACGGACTTCGCTTCCTACCTGGAGTCGGTGGAGAAGAACAAAGAGCTCTGGCACGGGATCTACGAGCGGGTGTCGATCGGTCCGGAGCTCCTCGACGAGGCCCGGGAGATTCCCGGAATCTGGAACCTCCTAGTGCTCTCCGAGGACTGGTGCGGGGATGCCGTCAACCTAGTCCCCGTGCTGGCCCGCCTGGCCGAAGACAAGCGTGTCGGACCATGCTCAAGGAACTCTTCAACCTGATGGCCGCCGCCTAAGGGTAGGTGCCTCGAAGAGATGAGCGGAACAGCGAAGGAGCGTCAGTCTCCCAGCACGTGCGAGAAGATCAAGGGCGCCACGATCGAAGCATCGGACTGGATGTGGAAGCGAGGTGTGTCGGCGGCCAGCTTCCCCCACGTGATTTTCTCATTCGGGGGAGCGCCAGAATAGCCGCCGTACGAAGCCGGAGCGTCGGTGATCTGGGCGAAGTATCCCCAAAGCGGAGCCTCCCTCTTTAGGTCCTGGAGAATGCACGGTACCGCGCAGATCGCGAAGTCGCCGGCGATGCCTCCGCCGATCTGAAAGAAGCCCACCGAAGGCTTGCCGTCGGCAACTCCGTTGCTCGACAGATACCACTCCATGAGGTCCTGGAACTGCTCAGTCCCGGACTTCACGCACTGATGGTGGGGCACGACGCCCATCATGACGTTGGCCGCGAAGAGGTTCCCGGTGGTCGAGTCCTCCCACCCGGGAGCATAGACCGGAATGTCCGCCTCCATGGCCGCCAGCACCCATGAGTCCGCCGGGGCAACCTGGTAGTGCTCTCCCAAGGCGCCGCCACGAAGGGTGTCGAAGAGGAACTCCGAGGGGAACTTCCGCTCGCCCGAATCGCACGCCTTCTTCCACTGCTCCGATAGTAGAGTTTCCACGTGCCGCATGACGTTCTCCGGAATGCACGCGTCGGTCACTCGGTTCATTCCTCTCCTGTAGAGCTCGGCTTCGTCTTCCGCACTCAGCGCCCTCCAGTCGTCGACGATCTCGTACTCGTCGTGAGCCAGCAGGTTGAAGACGTCCTCTTCGAGGTTCGCGCCCGTGCAGGAGATGGCGTGCACCTTTCCCTGACGGATCACCCGGGCAAGGCTCACGCCCAACTCGCCGGTAGACATGGCTCCTGCGAGCGCCACCAACATCTTTCCGCCGGCGGTCACGTGCGCATCGTATGCCACGGCCGCCGCCAAGGTCTCCCGGGCGTTGAAGTGCCGGAAGTGCCGCGCCATGAACTGCTGGATGTGATTCATGCGTAAGCCTCCGTCAGGTCCGCACAAGATTTCCTGGACTCCCGCTTGGTGAAGCTTGTATCGTTGCGATGCGTTCGAAAAAACCTCCCTCACGAGGTGATCCCGTGCTGGCACTCATCGCCATCCTAGGAATCCTCGCCATGCTCTTGCTGGTGACGACTTCCGTGGCGTACTTGATCTTGCCCCGCGGGCGCATGTGCCCGCGCTGCGGCCGATCCACGAGCTCCGTCGTGCTTCGAAGGCTGTTGCACCCCCTCTCGCGGTGGATCCAGTGGCGCTGGTGCTCCCGGTGCGGGTGGGAAGGACCGGGGAGAAAGGGACCGGAGGTGGGCGTCCTCGATCCCCCGGCCGACCATCAGCCCGGCTTCCGATGGGGTCATCGTGACCTCCGAAGCGCGCCCGCCTTCCACGAGCCGGATGACGAGGAGGCGAGGGAGCCGACCGGCTGCTCACCGGCTCGTCCGTCCGGGTTCTACTCCCGAAAGGCGAAGGAAGCCGAGCGGTCGCGCTTCAAGTGGAGGCCCAGCCGGGTGGCGGGCGACGCAGATGTCGAGCGGCCACCCTGTCCCCCCTCGAGGCCGCGACGCCCCTGGTATCTCGCGTGGGTCTCGAAGAAGCTGCCGGGGCTCGACGGCGACGACCCCCACCCGATTCCCGACGGGGACTAGCGCTTCGCCAACACCCGGCCGGGCGTCGCCCCCGTAATCTGACCCCGTGAGAGCGCCGCCTCACCGTTCACAAAAACTTCCACCATGCCCTCAGCCAGCTGGTGCGGCTCCGCAAAGGTGGCCGGGTCGTTAAGCCGCTCGAGGTCGAAGACGACAAGATCCGCAAAGGCCCCCGGCCGGATCGTCCCGCGATCCGGAATCCGGAAGACCTGCGCGGGCAGAGACGTCATACTGCGGACGGCCGCCGCGAGGTCGAGGAGGCCCTCTTCAATCACGTAGCGGCGGATCTTACGGGGAAAAGCGCCGTAGCTCCGGGGGTGGGGAACGCCCTCCATCCAGGGGACGAGTCCACCGTCGGACGAGGTCATGTTCCACGGCGGCACCATGAGCGTGCGCACATCGTCCTCATGCATGTTGAACGATACGATGCTCACGTTGCCCCGGCGCAGAAGATCGGCGGCCGCATCCACAGGGTCCTGGCCCCTTGCACGGGCGACGTCCGACAGGAGCCGGCCCTCGAGGGACTCGTCGGTGGCCACCCGACGAAACTGGATCCGGTCGGCTCCCCCGCGGCGAGCCAGGTTGTCCACCATCGCCGCTCGTATGCGGGCGGCCGTCTCGGGACGACCGAAGCGGGCCGTGAGCGAGTCGGCCCCACCGGCCTCAGCCCACCGGGGCAGGAGGGCAGCTCCCAGACCGGTGGCCGAGGCGGGATAGGGATACTGGTCACTGTAGACCTCAATCCCTTGGTCCCGTGCCATCTGGATCCGACGCACGATGGCACCCCCGTACCCCCACACCGGGGGACCCAGAGCTTTGATGTGTGTGACTATCGCGGGTATGCCGGCCTGCCGCCCCACCTCGATGACCTCCTCCACAGCTTTGATGACGCCGACCGAGTAGTCCGACTCGTCCCGGATGTGGCTCGTGTAGACGCCTCCGAACTCGGCCACGACCCTTCCGAGCTCCACGATCTCCCTCGGCTCGGAGTAGCTCCCCGGGGCGTAGAACGTGCCAGAGGACAGGCCGAAACCTCCGTCTTCCATACCCCGGCGTACCGCCCCCCGCATCTGCTCCATCTCGGCCGACGTGGGAGCCCTGGCCCCCGCTCCCACGATCTCCCGCCGTAGAGAGCCGTGGGGTACGAGCTGCGCGACGTTCACCCCCAAGCCGCGCTCGAGCAGCTGGGCCCTCTGCCTGGCGAGGTCCACGGGGCCACCGCCGTCCGGGTTGACAATCACGAGAGTCAGGCCCTGGGCGAGAAGCGGCCCTCCGTGGCTCAGGCCGGCGGAGGCCAGCCCGGGGCCCGCGTGCGAGTGCGAGTCGATGAAGCCCGGAGCCACGAACAGGCCCGAGGCATCGACCTCCCGCCGGCCCGATGTCGCGGATAGGCCCCCCACTGCCGCGATCCGGTCATCCTGGATTGCCACGTCGCCGAGGAACCACGGATTTCCAGTGCCGTCGAGGATCCTCCCGTTCCGGATGACAACATCGTAGCGGTCCTGGGCAAAGAGACCCTCAGGGGCGCACGTGAGAAGGAGTGCGAAGAGCGAGAGCCATCGGCCCAGGCCCGCCATGCGCGAGGTGGACCCAGTCATGCATCCCGACCGTCGAGAGGGCCTACGCGAAGCTGGCGCGGGGCGGGCAGCGCGGGAGGGTCGCGGCATGGTCGTTCAGTTCGGAATGATGGGCCGGAATCGCAAGAGAAGAAGCGCAGGGCAAGATGGCCGCCCGCCCCTGGACCGGCAACAGACTCTGGGATTCTTCGGCGAAGAGGACCTCTCCGACGCCCAGCACGGGCTCGGGCCGCTCCCCGTCCTAGGTGCGGGCGGTCCGGCTCAGCCTCCGAGCCGGGCGAAGTACCCGATCACGAGAGCGCCCCCCGCCGGCAGATTCCGCCCCGCGAGGGACAACCGCCAACCCAGCTCGAACGCCCCCGCAGGAGTCTCATACCAGAGGGACGACGTCACCTGAAGATATTGCCGCTGGCCGGACGCGATGGGAACGCCTTCTTGGACGGGGGTGTCCGAATCCCAGCCTTCCGCGACCATCTTGTACTGGATTCTCCCCACCGCTCCGCCCACTTGCGCGAGGAAGAAGATCTCCTCTCCCGGATCGATTGCTGTCTCTTTGTTCAGCTCCCGGTATCGATAGCCGACCCAACCGTTCACATAAACGGCACGCGGCCAGAAGGAGTGGCCAATCTCTGCCATGATCTCCCAGTCGGTCTGCCCCTCGCCCAACGGGATGATCTCGGCGTCGACGGGAGCATCCCCGGCCGGCAGCTTCACACCACCCCGGACGGCAAACGGCAGGTCCGAACCCACGTACTTGAGCGGAGCCACCCTCAACCAGAGGTTGACGTCGCCCGGGCCGTCTTCCGACCGATCGCCACCCGTGTCGGAGAACGAGAGCGAGTTTGCCGAGCCCCGAGCCCAGAGGTCCCAATTCGGGATCAGGCCCACTGCCGCAGTGACAAAGAAGGCGGTGGAGGTCGCGCGGCCGTCGAAGGGGATCTCGTTCCTGCGAGCCTGCAAGTCGTACCGGTCGCGGGTGTCTTGGTGATACACCTCGGCGCTGATCCATCCCGCCCCCGGTGCCTCGACCCACTGGGCTTCCGCCTCCGTCGGCAGGACGGGGGAAAGAGCCGTGACTGCGCACCACGCCAGGAGCACGGTGCACCTTATCGCGGCGGGAAACAGCTCCGAACCCATTCATCTCCCCCGTGCAAAGTCGTCGACACCGGGTGGCCGCTCGGTCCAAAGTCAAACCGGGCCACGCCTGCTCAAATCATGGCGAGTCGGGAAGGTTCCGGCGGGTGCGTCGTCACCATGACCGCTCGCGTCGCATTAGACGAGGAACCGCCGATTGCCGAAGGTGTCCGATGGAGTCCATGAAGACGATGGAAGCTCCGGTTAAGCTCCTCCGGGAGATCGACGGACAGGAATATAGGGCCAACCAAGTCCTCTGCGGGCGAGCGGCGGTCGGCGACCCAGCGAAATTCCGGACCTTGGAGTGCGCCGCCGCTCTGAATCGTCCGCGTAGGCCGAGAGTGAACGTACAGACGGGTTGACGGGGGGTACACGCACGCGGTCGGACCCGTAACCCTTGGGACTACGTGCCCGCAGGGCACTCCTCCGAGAAGGAAGAACCATGTCTTCGCCTCTCCGTAGCTCGACTCGTCTATCCGCCGCTGGTGTCGCCGCTCTCGCACTCGTGGCGACCGGGTCGCTGGCCGCACAGCAGGTCACCCGCGTGACCGAGGTCGAAGGGGTCACCGAGTACCGGCTTGACAATGGCCTGCGCTTCCTCCTCTTCCCCGACGCAAGCAAGCTGAGCACCACGGTCAACGTCACTTACAACGTGGGGTCGCGGCACGAGTCGTACGGAGAAACGGGAATGGCGCACTTGCTCGAGCACCTCGTTTTCCAGGGAACGCCTGACCACCCCGACATTACACGGGAGCTCACGGAGCGGGGAGCTCGTCCCAACGGCACCACGGCGTACGACCGCACCAACTACTTCGAGACCTTCCCCGCCTCGGACGACAACTTGGCGTGGGCCCTGGACCTCGAAGCCGACCGCATGGTCAACTCCTTCATCAGCGCCGAGCATCTCGAATCGGAAATGACGGTCGTCCGAAATGAGCTGGAGTCAGGGGAGAACAGCCCTTTCCGCATCCTGATGGAGCGGACGCTTTCCACAGCCTATCTGTGGCACAACTACGGGAAGTCCGTCATCGGCGCCCGCTCCGACATCGAGAACGTCCCGATTGACCGACTCCAAGCCTTCTACAGGAAATACTATCAACCGGACAACGCCCTTCTCATCGTGGCCGGGAAGTTTGAAGAAGAGCGAGCGCTGGAGCTCATCGTCGCGACGTTCGGGCAAATCCCGAGGCCTGACCGATCTGGAGCGAACAGGCTCTGGGAGACCTACACCCGCGAGCCGGTACAGGACGGCGAGCGAATGGTGACGCTCCGCCGCGTCGGAGACATCCAGCTGGCCATGATGTCTTACCACGTCCCCCCCGGGTCCCACGTGGACTACGCGGCCGTGGACATGCTGGCGCACGTGTTGGGCGACCAACCCTCCGGCCGTCTCTACAAGGCTCTCGTCGAGACTGGACTAGCCGCGTCCACAGGAGCCTTCGCTTACCAGCTCCGCGAGGCCGGCCCTTTGCTCACCTTCGCGCAGGTCCGGGCCGAGGACGATCTCGAGGCGGCCTCGGCAGCTATGAGCGAGGCGTTGGAGGGTGTCCTTGAGAATCCGGTGACGGACCAGGAGGTCGACCGCGCGGCGGCGGCGCTCCTGAAAAATGTCGAACAGGTCTTCAACGACCCGGAGCGGATCGCGCTGCAGCTCAGCGAATGGGCCTCGATGGGTGACTGGCGTCTCTTCTTCGTGCACCGGGATCGGATTGAGAACGCCTCGCCCCGGGAGGTACAGCGCGTCGCGGCGGAGTATCTCAAGCCCGACAACCGCACGGTGGGCCTCTTCTATCCGACAGAGGATCCGGACCGGGCCAAGATTCCTGACGTCCCCGACATCGCCGCCGAGCTGGAGGGTTACACGGGACGCGAGGCCGTGGCGGCCGGTGAGGAGTTCGATCCCTCGCCAGAGAACATCGAGAGCCGAACCACTCGCTACACACTGAGCAACGGCATGAAGGTCGCGCTGCTACCCAAAAAGACCCGGGGCGAGACCGTGGTAGCACGCTTCCGCGTCTTTCTCGGGGACGAAGAGGCCCTGACGGGCCTTGCCACGGCCGGGAGCATGGCCGGCGCGATGCTGATGCGCGGCTCGAATGGACACACCCGCCAAGAGATCCAGGACGAGCTCGACCGGCTGAAGGCATCGGGTTCGGTCACCGGGGCCGTGAGCCGGGCCACCGGTCAGGTGCAGACGACGCGGGAGAACCTGCCCGAAGTTCTTCGACTCATGGCCGAGATCGTCCGGGAGCCGGCCTTCCCGGCCGACGAGTTCGAAACGCTCAAGGAGCAGCGTATGTCGAGGCTCGAGCAGCAGCGCTCCGACCCGAACGCGCAAGCGCAGATCGCCCTAGGTCGGCACATGAATCCGGTGCCCGCCGGACACCCGAGGTACACCGAAACTGTAGAGGAGGCCGTCACGGCCATGGAAGCCGTCAGGCTAGAGGGCGCCCGAGCCTTCTACGAGGACTTCTACGGTCCGCAGCTTGGCACCTTGGCCATCGTGGGGGACTTCGACGAACCCGAGATGCGAGGCGTCATTCAGGAAGCCTTCGGGAATTGGCAGAGTCCGCATGCGGCGAGGCGGATCGCAATGGACTTCGTCGATCCACCTGGCGAGAACATTCAAATCGAAACCCCGGACAAGGCCAACGCCGTCTTCATCGCCCAGCAGAACCTCCCCTTGCGGGATGACGACGCTGACTACGCTGCACTGGTTCTGGGAGGCTACATGGTTGGGGGCGGGGTCATGAACTCACGGCTCGCGAAGAGGATCCGTCAGCAGGACGGGCTCAGCTACGGAGTGGGGGGCAGCATCAGCGGCCATCCCATCGACGAGTCCGGGGCATTCATGGCATTCGCCATCTACGCGCCGGAGAACCTGGAGAAGCTTGAAGCGGCTTTTCGGGAGGAGATCCAAGAGGTCCTCGACGACGGCTTCCTCACCGACGAGCTCGACATCGCGAAGCAGGGATACCTGCAGTCACGTCAGCTCAGCCGGGCGCAGGACCCATCGCTGGTGGGGGCCTTGATGCAGGGCCTCTACTTCGACCGCGACCTCATGTGGGACGCCGCGCATGAGGATCAAATCCGGGCTCTCACCGTGGAAGAGGTCAATTCTGCGGTGCGTCGGTACCTGGACTTGAGCAAGATGACGATCGTGAAGGCAGGCGACTTCGCCGGGGCCAAGGCGAGAGCGATCCCCTAACGAGTTGACGAGCCGGAATCAATGAGGAGCCGATGGGCCCGAACGAGCCCATGGGCCAGCGATCCACTCGAGACGCGGATCTCAGTCGGACCCCTCGTCGGCGTAGTACCCGCCCTGGGCGAGGAGCTCCTTGAGACGCCTTTCCCGCTCAGGCAGATTCGTCTTGGCGATGGCTCTGGCAAGCGTGATGCGGTCTTCATCCGAGACCCGGTCCAAGACGTTGATGGGTGCGCCGTAGCGCAGGAGGATGCGCTTGGCATCAATGACTACTGAATCGGACACTTAACCTCCCCGGGTCGGCCGCGGATCAAGCGGACGGGAAACCAGTTAAACGTAATTCCTCCTGCTCCTTACACCAACGAATGTGTCCCGCGGGTAGTGGCTACGCCTTCAACGTGCACCATCACCTTCGCGCTGACTCCGCTTGTCCACATCCAGCAGGAGAAAGGGAGCCGCCACAAGCGCCCAACGCCCGTCCCTGGTCCACCATGCACTGGTCGTCCGACCGTCGCGTGCTCATAAGCCGGCGCGGGAGCCGGCCCCGGAGCGGTGACACCGTACGGGCCATCTGCAGCACCGAGGAGGGGATCGGTTTCAGCCCGCTAGGACCGAAGGGGATCCCGAGCATCGTCTGGTACCGACTGGCGAGCAGTCGGACCCTCAGTGGTCCCTCACGGGGTTGGTGCCCGCGATCGCCGCGGCAGCCGTCTCGTGCTTCACTGCGGCCCAATCTCGGCGCCGGTGGCTCGAGATCAGTTCATCGACCCGGGCTCGTCGGGCGTGGCCCCCGTGAGGGGCGCGTTGAGGTCGAAGCGGGGAATTGCGACCTGGAACTCCCGCCCGTTGGGGCGCGCAAAGGTGTAACACCCCTCCATGAAGCCGACCGGGGATCTAAGGACACAGAAGCTCTGGTACTCGTGCCGGTTTCCCGGCGTCAACGTCGGCTGCTTGCCCACGACTCCTTCGCCGTCTACCTCGGAGTCCTCGCCCGCCGCGTCATGAATGTGCCAGTGGCGGAAGAGAAGCGTCGCGGGCTCGTCGCCCTGGTTCTCCATCTCCACGAGATACGTGAAGACGAACCTTCCTTCATCCGGCTCGGAGTGGGACAGGGAAAAGCTCGGTCGCACTGTCACCCGGATGCCCGCCGTGGTCTTCTCGAAGTTCATGGGGCCATCATAGGGAGAACGCTCTCCCGGCGCCAACGACCCCGGAGAACACTGGCCGAAGACTCCGAGAAGCGCCTGCCCGTGGCCGGCACATCACCCCGACACGGTCGGTCCGGGCTTTCCACGCGCGTGGCCTTCGGCCATGTTTACGCATGGAAGGCGCGTTCCCCATGGCTCTGACGCGATCGGTCGAGGACTACCTCAAGGCGGTCTACTCCCTTACGGGACGGGGTGAGCCAGCGTCCACAAGCTCCCTGGCCGAGATCCTCGAAATCCAACCCGCGTCGGTGACCGGGATGGTGAAGCGACTGGCCGAGGAAGGGTACCTCGAGCACGCACGGTATCGGGGGGTTCGGCTCACTGAAATGGGGACTCGTGAGGCGCTCCGGATCATCCGACGTCATCGCATCTTGGAGACCTACCTGCAAGTCCACCTGGGCTATTCCTGGGACGACGTCCACGCCGAGGCTGAGCGACTGGAGCACGCCGTGTCTGAAGAGCTCATCGACCGGATGGCGGCGGTGCTGGAATACCCCAGCCATGATCCTCATGGAGCCCCCATTCCCACTCGGACCGGCGAAATCGAACCTTCCGACTTCGCCACGCTGGACGAGATGGACCCCGGCGCCACGGTCCAGATACGGGCCGTGCAAGACGAGGATCCGGAGCGTCTTCGGTATATGGAGGCGTTGGGCTTGACCCTGGGAACGCAACTAACGGTGGTGGCCCAAGCCCCCTCCGACGGCCCTCTGACGGTGGCTCTGGCCGACTCCACCGGAACTGAAGTCATCGGCTCCGAGCTGGCGGGCAAGATCTTCGTGGCGCCGGTTCCCGGAGCATAGGGGCCCGGCCCCCCCCTCTCGGCATCCCTCGGCCGGAGCCGCTTGGCTCCATCCAGTGGCCCTTCGTCCCCCAACTCGGTCGGCCGCGGACCGGACCCTACGCCGATGTGATGATCGCCTTTGTCACCCTCAGATGAGCGACGTCCTCCAGCGCCTGCCCAGCTTCGTCGAGGCGGTAGCGCCCTCCGATCACCGAAGCGAACGGAAGTCGGTCTATGTGTCGGCTGAGGAGATGGAGTGCCCCCACGAGGTGATGGAAATCGGTGCCCCACTGGCCCTTCACCAAGACGTGCTTCCGGTTGATGGCCACGTGCGGATTGAGCGCGATCTCACCCGCATCGGTGTAGTGGCCCGCCACGACGTAAGTGCCCCCATCGCGTAGCAGCGCCAGACCCTCCGGGATGGCCGCCGGGTCCCCCGAAGCCTCGATCACCACGTCGGCACCCCGCCCTTTCGTGGCACGCCGCACCGTCTCCAACCGCTCCGCCTCCGTCGTGGCGCCGAGGTCCAGCAACACGTCCGCTCCGAGCGCCCGTCCCAGCTCTAAACGCGCCTGCGGAGCTCCAATGACCAAGACCTGTCCCGCCCCCCGCAGGTTCGCGAAGGCTCCGGCAGACAGCCCGACCGGGCCACACCCCTGGACCACGACGACGTCGCCCATGGCAAGCTCGCTCCGCTCGACAGCGGCAAAGCCCGTGAAGAGACCGCATCCACCCCCGATCACATCCTGGGCGTCGAGGCCCTCGGGGAGCTTAAGGACCCGAACGCCCGGCTGCAGGTAGATGCGCTCGGCCCATCCGCCGAAGGGCCCGTCATCCGCCGCGTACGTGATGCCGTAGACTTTGCGGCTGGAACAGCGATTCGGTTGCCGAGCGACAAGGCAGTGATAGCACGAGCCGCACACTTCGTGCACGTCGAGAAAAGTGACCGCGTCCCCCTCCGCCAAGGGCTCACCGAGCGTGTCCGTCTCCACCCCTGGAGCTTCGAGGACCTTGCCCACGCTCACGTGACCCGGGATGATGGGATAGGGAACCCCGGCCAGTCTCCCGTGGTGCAGGTGGACATCTGTTCCGCAAACCTCGCTCGCGATCGTCTCTAGAAGCACACCTCCGACTTCGACCTCCGGATCCGGGATGGACCAGACCTCCACGGGTGCTTTGGGCGCCGTCATGACGGCGGCTCTTATCGGCATGCTGGCAGGCGGTAGAGCGGGATCCTCGGGACCATCAGACGTCCTCGCGGACCAACCGCGTGCTCGTTAGTGTCTCACGGTTCTCGAACGTTCGATCCGAATTGTCAACCCAAGACCCGGCATCAGCGAATTGAACGAGGTCTTCGCGCGGCTCCAAGAGTGGCCACGGAGCTCATTCGTCAGAGAGCCAACACCCCTTCTGCAGGCACCCAATCTGTCCCGTGTGTTCGGCCGTGAGGTCTCGGACGTGCTGGTCAAGATGGACGCCGAGACCTCTTTCGGGCTAGGGGGAAACAAGGCCAGAAAGCTCGAGTTCGAGCTGGCCCCTCCGCGCCTCGAGGGGGTGACTTGCGTGCTCACTTGCGGGGGCGAGCAATCCAACCACGCGCGCCTCACCGCAGCGGCCTGTGCTCGGCTGGGCCTTCGATGTGTCCTCGTCTTGAACGGTGACCACCGGGAGCCTCCAACCGGGAACGCGTATCTGCATGCGCTCTTCGGCGCTGAGATCCATTCCGTGCGTTCACAGGAGGATCGCGATCCTGCCATGCGGGAGGTGGCTGCGCAGGTGGAGGCGAGCGGCGGCAAGTCGCTCATCATCCCACTGGGCGCGTCGACCCCGCTGGGCGCTCTGGGCTACGTTCGTGGCGCCATCGAGATCGTGGATCAGTGGGAGGCTCCCCCAACCAGCGGGAAGACCTGGGTCTTCGTCTCCGCCTCCTCCTGTGGCACCTACGCAGGCCTTGCCCTTGGCTTCGCCCTGCTCGATCGGACGGACGTGAGGCTGGTCGGAGTGAGTCCGGACGTGGGGATCGAAGAGATCGTGGATCGCACCGAAGAGCTGTGTCAGGGTGCCGCCGAACTGCTTGGAGCCTCTGTGTCGCTGCCGCCAGCGCTGCTGCTTCCCACGGCGGACTTCATCGGCGCGGGATACGGCGTCTCCACCGACGCCTCGCGGGAGGCAACCTTGCTTCTCGCCCGCGCCGAGGGGATCCTCCTGGATCCCGTGTACACCGCCAAGACCGCCGCAGCCATGCTCGATTGGGCCAGAACCGGACGTGTGCCGGCGGGAGATCGCCTCGTGCTCTGGCACACAGGGGGCTATCCCGCAGCCTTCGTTCCACCGGCGAGACTCTGATGACGGGTCCGAGCGGGGTTCGCGGCGGCTCCAGCCGTCCTTCCGTAGCTCGAAGGAGCGCGGGGCGCGACGTTCACCGCACCCGTAGACGCTCCCTCGCCTCCTTCATGTCACTCACTCCGAGTGGGGCTTATCCCACCGAGCGATACATAGCCACCCTGAGGGGTGGATCGATGCAGGAATAGAAGTAGAGCCGGTTCTCACCCTCGACCACCACGTTCTTGTGCCGGCTCGCGGTCTTGGGATAGTCCTTGCCCCTCTCGCTCTCGATGAAGAGAAAGTGGCCCTCGTCGAGACTCTCCTGGAGAGCCGTGAGCTGCGCCAGCAGATCATCTAGCATGGCAGACTCGACCTCGTCCTGCACCTCGCCCTCCGCCCGAGCGGTCAGGTCGTGCCCGGAGAGCCGCTCGTGTCGCTTGAAGAAGTTATCTCCCCGAATGGAGACCTCGTGGTCAAGTCGAAAACCAATCTCGGTGAGCGCCCTAGAGTCGGAGTTCGCCTCGACGCTCTCGACGTTGCTGCCGTACCGACGAAGTATCATGCCCGCCCTCCCCAGTGGGCCCGTAGTGCCCCGTGTTCGGACATCTCTTGGAAGACCGAGGACTAGTACTCGAGAAGCTTGGCTAGTTCCTCCTTCGTGAGCTCGTCGGCGAGTCGAGATCCCATACCCGTCGGGGAGCGCGAGTGTCGTCCCCGAGTCGGCGACGCGCTCACCCCCGCCTGCGGAGTCCCCGCATAGTCGAACTCGGGGAGATGGATGCGGTCGAGATCCCTCCCAATGTGGTAGGTGAGGGACTTGAATGCCCCCAGATCGGCAGCCGTCAGAAACGTCACCGCGGTGCCCGCAGCCCCCGCCCGCGCAGTTCGCCCGATCCGATGCGTGTAGTCTTCGGGATCCTGCGGCACATCGTAGTTGACTACGTGAGAGATGCCCTCGACGTCCAGGCCGCGCTGGGCAATGTCGGTGGCTACCAAGACCCGCACCTTCCTTTCGGTGAACCGTTCCAGCGCCCTCGTCCTGTGGGCCATCCCCAGATTGGAGTGCAGCGCCTCCGCCCGGATCCCTTGCCGCTCGAGACGGGCCTTGAGCACGTCGGCGCCAGCCTTGGTCCTCGTAAATATCAGAACCTGCTCCCACTCCGGATTCTCCAGCAGCCGCAGGAGGAGGTCTGGCTTCATCTCCGGCTTCACGGAGTACACTAGCTCTGTGATGCCATCGGCTTTCGTTCCTGACGGAGCGGCCTCGACCCAGACGGCGTCCCGGGTGATCCGAGAGGCCAGATCGTGGACTCCGTTCGGGATCGTGGCTGAGAACAACATGGTCTGCCGATCCCGGGGGGCCTCCTTAAGCACCGCCTCGATCTGTGGTCGAAAGCCCATGTCGAGCATGCGATCGGCCTCGTCAAGGATCAGCGTCCGCACCGTCTTGAGGTTGACCCTGCCCCGTCCCATATGGTCAAGAAAACGGCCAGGCGTCGCGCTGATGACCTCGACGCCCTTGTGGAGAGCATCGAGCTGGGGACCGTACGCGACCCCACCGTAAATCGACGTCGACCGGATTCTGGTGCCCTTCGCCAGCGCGTCCGTATCGTCGCACACCTGCTGGGCAAGCTCGCGAGTCGGGCATAACACCAGGATCTGGAGTCCCTTTCCCGCCACGACCCTCTCCAGGCAGGGGATCATGAACGCGCCCGTCTTTCCGGTGCCCGTCTGGGCGATCCCGACGAGATCGTGTCCCTCGTGCGCGGCCGGGATGCCCTTCACCTGGATGGGGGTTGGACGTTCCCATCCGAGAGTCTGAATGGCGGCGCGCAGCTCCTTCGACACGCCTAGCTCCTCGAAGGTCACGTCCTCGGCTGCCGTATCTGGCGTCTGGTCTTCCAAGAGAGTTCTCTTGCAGGGAGTGTCGGCAGGCTCCACGATCCGACTGTGAACCGGCGTGCGGCGCGCTCGCAATCAGCCGATAAGTTTAGGGCAAATGCTCGAGATTCAAAGACGCACGCGACCATGACGAGCCCTTACGAGGTATCCGTCCTCTTCGTCTGTCTCGGCAACATCTGCCGCTCGCCGCTGGCCGAGGGAGTTCTGGCCCACCGGCTAGAGGAGGCGGGACTGGCGCACCGGGTCTCCGTCGACTCTGCGGGTACCGGAGCCTGGCACGGGGGTAAACACCCCGACGCGCGGTCCAGGGCGGTGGCTGAGCGCAACGGGATTGAGCTCCTCGGTCGCGCACGCAGGGTGGGGCTGGAGGACTTCTTCGAGTTTCAACTCATCCTGGCGATGGATCGCAGCAACCTGAGGGACCTGAAGAACCTCGCGTCCGGCAGCGGGTCCGACGCCGCCATCAGGCTCTTCAGGGAATTCGATCCGGAAGCGAACGGAGATCCCGACGTCTTCGATCCCTACTACGGCGGAACGGCCGGCTTCGACCGCGTCTTCGACATCGTCGACCGGACGTGTGCGGCGCTCGTGGAGCACCTGCGCCGAGAGCTGGACGAGTGAGTCCGGGGCTTCCGTTCGGTCCCAGTGCCTCCGTCCAGGCCTACCCCTCCGAGAAGGAACCGAGCGATTCGCGCACCCAACCCGAGTCCAGCGAACCTCTTCATGGCGTCGGACGTGGACTCAGGCCGTACGGCAGATGGTCCGGGCTCCTCGCCGGCGGGTGAGCGGGGCTCATCTCAGCCCCTCTCGGTGATCCGATCGCGCGGATCACCCCCCCTACGCCGTCTCCCGGATTGCGGTGGCGACCCTCTCGACTGCCTTCTGAAGCAGCTGGTCCGACGTGGCAAAGCTGAGGCGCACGTAGCGGTCGTCGCCGAACGCCACGCCTGGGACCATGGCCACGCCGGTCTCCTCGAGGAGCCACGCGCAGATATCGGACGAGCCCGAGATCCCGTCCCGGAAAAGAGAATCCACCCGTATGAAGAAGTAGAAGGCACCCGCGGGCTCGACGAACGAAAGCCCGGGAAGGAGTTCTTCCAGCAGGCCGGCGACCAAATCTCGCCGGCGCCGGAACGCCGCGACCATCTCCTGGATTGCCTCGCGCGCCCGAACCGGATCGGCGAAGACGCACAGGGCCGCCATCTGCGAGGGTGTGGCCGCGTTCGAGGTCGTGTGGCTCTGGAGGGCACCGAGCTTTCGGGCCGTCTCCACGTCCGAATAGGAGAAGCCGATCCGCCACCCCGTCATCGCGAAGCTCTTCGAGGCTCCATCGATGAGCACATATCGCGCCACCGACGACTCGGGGAGCTCCAGGATGCTCGGCGCGGCACTCCGGTCGTCCCCAAAGTAGATCTCCCGGTAGATCTCATCCGCCAGGATCGCCACGTCCCGATCCCTCGCCCACTCCGCGATGGCCTGCAACTCGTCGCTGGAGTACACCGCTCCCGTCGGATTGCACGGAGAGCAGAGCATGAGCCCCTTCGTGCGCTCGGTATGCGCCGCGTCGAGGTCGTCCGGGGTCAGAAGGAAATTTCGATCGGAACTGCCTGAAACCGTGATCGCATCCGCTCGGCTAAGGGAGACGATCTGCGGGTAGCTCGTCCAATACGGTGTGGCAACGAGCACTTCGTCGCCCGGTCCGAAGAGGGCGAACGCCGTGTTGAACAGCGACTGCTTGGCTCCCGAGCCGACGACCACCCCCTCCCAGTCGATGGGGCGCTCCGCCACCGATTCGAGGTATCCGGCGATGGCCCGCCTGAGCTCCGGGATCCCCGGGGTCGGAGTGTATCGCGTCTTCCCCGCACGGATGCCTTCGACCGCAGCATCCGAGACCCATCGCGGCGTGTCGAAGTCGGGCTCGCCCGCACTGAGGTCGATGATGTCGCGGCCCTCGGCTCGGAGGCGCTTGGCTAGCGAGCTGACGGCGATGGTGGCCGAGGGTTGGAGCCGGGATATATTGGGGCTGTAGTCCATCCGGAAATATCAAGCGAGGCCAGCCCCCGATCAAGTACGTCCGGAACCCGGAGCGCGCGGGCTTCGGATCCGCCGCACACCGGTTTCGCGCCGAGGCTGATCAATCCCACCCATTTCCAGCAGCAGCGGTCAGAGGTGAACGAGCCTGTGCAGGTCTTCCTCTACTTCGACTACGTGGATCCGGGTTCTTACGTCACGGAGATCCAATTGGCGCGACTGCTGCCTTCCGACGTAGATGTGACGCGTCACCCGTTCGAGCTTCGGCCGCCCCCCGAAAAATTCCTGGATCCGAAGAGCGCGGAGTGGGAGGCCTATCGGCACTCCGTGACCGAGATCGCCACGGAGATGGAGGTCGAACTGTCATTCTCGGCCTTTCTTCCCTGGACCCGAAAGGCTCACGAGCTCAGGCTCCACGCGGCCGCAAAGGGCTTGGAGGGTCCCCTGCACGACGCCCTCTTTCGGGCCCGATTCCAGGATCGAGCCGACATCGGCCGCGTGGACGTACTCGTGGATCTGGCGGTAGCCCTGGGCCTGGATCTGACCGAGACCAAGGCCGTGCTCGACGTGGATCGTTATGCCGATCGAGTGACCGTGCTGAGACGTGAGGCGGAGGCACGGGGGGTCGGGCGCATACCCACGCTCCAGATCGGCTCGAGGAGCCTTGAAGGTCCGCTTCGGATCGACGACCTTCGAAGGTTCTTGGGGGCGGCGCGTGTCACCTGACCATCCCTTGGGACGGAGGGGTGAACCGCGGTCCGCAACGGGCGGAAAGCACCGCCCAGCCGATGAAAGAGGACACTCCATGGCAGGCTACGAGCGCAAGACAGCCTTATCACCATCGGGAGTGCTCTCGAAGGCCGAGGAACTCCTCCCCGCGTGGATCGGGCTGACCAAGTCGAAGAGCTCGACCCACAGCGCCACCTACGCGGGCAGCGAGGGCACCGTGACGCTCGCGGTCCACCGTCACGGCCCTTATACCGACGTGGTGGCGTCGAGCGACCGCCTGCGTACCTCGCGCATGGACTACGAGATCCAGAAGTTCCTCACCGAGCTCCCCTACGAGCCGGGGGACGCTGGCGGCCGAGGCTCCGGGGACCCCTCGTGACCTACTCCTTCGAGGATCTCGAAGCTCCACCGGAACTCGTCGAGGCTCTCGCGGCGGAGGGGCTCGAGCAGCCCAGCGAGTTCCAGCGAGCGGCTATTCCAGTCCTGCGCCGCGGCAACAACCTCCTCGGAGGCGTAGGGCCCGGAGCCGGAACGCTGGTCACATATGGCGTCGCCCTCCTCGAGCGTAGCGAAGTCGACGCCGGCCGTCCCGGGGCTGTCATCCTAACGGCAACGTCCGAGGCTGCCACGGGCCTCGCGGAGTCGCTCGGGAGGATCGCCACATCCACCGGCCACGTCGTCGGCGCCCTGGGCGGCACGTGGGCCCGCCCCGAGCGCTCGGACTTGCTCTTCGGGACCCCCCGGCACATCCGGGAGGCAGTGGATGCCTCGCAGCTCACCCTGGAGGGCGTACGGTGCGTGGTCGTGGATGGAGCCAGCGCGGTCGAGGCGGCCTCAGGGTTGGAGTCGGTCGCCACCCTCTTCGAGTATCTCGGGCCTGGGCCTCAGCGGGTCGTCCTCAGCCTGCCAATCACCAAGGCCGTCCAGACGCTCGTCTCAACACACGTGCCCAAGGCGGTTCATGTCCCGCCGCGCGCGGTGGCGGGGCCATCGGCGGCGACGGGGCCGGGAAGGGGTGAGGTTCACTTTCGAATCGCCGGCGAGGACAAGATGGAAGCCCTCCTCCCGCTCGTGGCCGAGCTCCTGGCCGCCGACGCCCGACACGTTCTGGTGTTCTGTCGCTCGGAAGACCGCGTCGCGGATGTCGCAGACTTTCTCGCCCTCCACGGGTACATGGCCGGTGCCCCGGGCGACGGGCCGTTTCCGCTGTGGCTCTCCGCAGCACCTCTGGAGGGCCGTGAGGCTTTGGCGAGCGTGGACTCGCTCGAGCAGGTGCCCACGGTCAGCCTGGACTGTCCCCTCGACGTCGACACGCTGGATCGGCGTCACGGAGCCGGCGGTCCGGCCACCGTGCTCCTTCTCTCGCGCGAGGTCCCCCACTTCCGGGACACGGCCCGCCGAGCGGGATACGCCGTCAAGCCGCTCCCGCCCCCCCCATCAGCGGTTGAAGACCGTGTCGACCGGATCCGGCGACAGCTTGTCAAGGCCGCGAAGCGAGACGACCTGGCTCCCCATTTCTTGATCCTAGAGCCACTCTTGGAGCGCTTCAGCGCTCAGGAGCTCGCGGCGGCCGCCCTCTCCTTGCTGTCCCGCCCACCTGCCCCCGACGCCGAGACAACCCACCCGACCTCCAAGGCCCGGGCCAACAGAGCGACCAGGAGCGACGGCTGGACCCGGCTCTTCGTGAGCATCGGGGAGATGGAGGGCATCAAGCCCGGCAACCTCCTGGGCACACTGGCCGGGGAGTCCGGAGTCGACGGCTCGCTCTTCGGCAAGATCGACATCCGGGACACCTACTCGCTGGTCGAGGTGCGGCCGTCCGAGGCCGCGAAGGTGATCAAGGCAGTCAACGGCGTGACCATCCGGGGACGCAGCACGCGTGTCGACTACGATCGGGGAGGAAGGAGCGGGGGCGGCAAGCCTGGGGGCCGGAGGGGGACACGCGCCCGCGGCTGCGGATCCGAGGATCCGCGAGGCTAAGAGATCGAAGAGGCCGCGCGTCCGGACCGCGACGGGGCGTGGCCGCTATCCGGTCCTCGTTCTCCCGGGAGCTATCGCGCCCGGGCCACGCCTATTGGATGGCGTCCTTGAGCCCTTTGCCGGCGCGGAAGCCAGGGGTCTTGGAAGCCGGAATGTCAATCGCAGCGCCTGTGCGAGGGTTCCTGCCCGTACGGGACTTGCGGTGCTTCGCCTCGAACGTACCGAAGCCTGTGATCTGTACGCGGCTGTCCATCCTCAGGGCGCCGGCGATGATCCCGTTGCCGCCGAAGAGTGCGTCGATGGCCCGAGAGGCGTCAGCCTTGGTCATGCCGGCGCGGTCGGCAAGGGCGTCTACCAGATCGGATTTGTTCATTGCGTTGCTCCTCAAACTGCGTTGCGAAGGAATGAATCGCGGCCTCTGCCGGCCTTGATCGAGCCCCAAAACGGGTTCTCGTGCCTCGGGCCTTCGCACGAGAACTTGGGACAAATGGGCCGCGACTGATTCCGGCGAGCTTCGGTCCGGTCTACGGTAAGCCCCCCCCATTGGACCGTCAAGAGAAGAGCAGCGAGAACCCGCATCCTACCTAGCTTCTGGTGGTACGGGGCTTCACCGACGCGTCTCAGCCCTCTTCATGAAGACCTACTGTCTCGGCGACGTCGGAAGGAGCACAACGTCGAGTCCCGAACGGGCAAGGCACCCTCCCTGACGGCAAGCGGGCGGGACGGTAAGGGATGGAGGGCTCATGTCCTCGGGGCCGGACTCCGGGGTCAACGAGCGGGGACCCCGAGCGGGCGGAGCGCACGACACGAGCCGTATCGCGACGCCTTCGCCATCGTGGGAATCGCCGCGCTGGACTCGAAGCTCAGGGACGTCCGGAGCGGTGACCATTTCTCGATCTCGCCGTCCGCTCCGATCGGCTCCGGGTTGTGCGAGAACTTCTGACTCAGGACAACGAACAAGAGGCCCAGCACCCGCCAGAGAAGCACACCCGAGAAGCCCGCCAAGGCCACTCGAGCGAGCATCTTCATGTCGGCCCTTCACTCCAGATCGCTGGCGCGACGGTGGTGTCCTTCGACGGGACAGCCCCTCCCTGAGCCTCGAGCTCACTTGTACCGATAGGTGACCCGACCCTTGCTCAGGTCGTAGGGTGACAGCTCGACCTTCACCCGGTCTCCCTCGAGGACCCGGATGTAGTGCTGCCTCATCTTGCCCGAGAGGTAAGCCAGCACCTCATGCCCGTTCTCCAGCTCCACCCTGAAGCGAGCATTGGGGAGCACCTCGCTGACGGTTCCCTCGATCTCGATCGCTTCTCTTGCCACTCGGTCTCACATCAGATTGGTTGACTGCCGGACGGGAGGATAGCACGCCGCCACGGGGCGAGCAACGAGCCTTCGCGGCCAGCGCTCCGGCCACACTACGGGGGTCGGTGCTCGGACACGGGGTTGGTGCGCTCAGACACGGCCCTACATGCGAAGCCGGTAGCTGACCTTTGCGAAGAGGCCATCCGCCATCGGCTGCACCCTCGCGAAACCGAAGCGGTGGGCGTCCTTCATCTGCCGCGTGTAGCCGAAGAAGAAGACGGTGCCGGGCGACGGTTCATACGAGAGAAGCCCTTCCACGAGGATGTCGTTGTCGTCGGACCCGGCCAGTAGCTCGCACCCGTCCTCGTCGCACCGTCCCAGCGGAAGGCTCGTCTCGGGGTGCCGGATGTCCCCGTACTGCTGGCTGGAGTACTCCACAGTGGCCCGCAGGAAGAGTGCGCGGTTGAACTGGTACTGTGCCTTGATTCGGGGGATCGTCGCACTGGAGTAGCGCGACCCGTCGGCCTTGTGGTTGAGCTCGGCATGGCGCACGCCGGTCTCGACCGACAGGGACCGGGTCGCCAGCAGCGTAAGGCTCACGTCCCCTCCCCAGCTGCTGGCGACCTCCAGCGGAGCGCCTGTGAGCCTGTCGAAGATGGGAACCTCCTTGAAGTCGGTGCTGATCCGGCCGCGCAGCCTCTCCCCTCCGCTCGCATACATGAAGGCGGTGAAGGCGTAGAGTCCGCTGAAGAGCTCGTGGCTCGGGAGGAATGGCTGAGCTACACCGTCGGTCACCGTGGCGAGCTCCTCGTAGTCCGCAGGCGGCGAGGAGAACTCCGACCGGGTGCCGGTGAGCCACAAGTTTACGTTGTTCCGCATCGCGAAGTTGACGCTCAGCCGGGCCTCCGCTTCCTTCCAACGGCTGCCCTTCCAGAACGCGTCGTGATCCCAGTACGCCTGCACGTTGAGGCTCGGGCCCCATCGCTCCAAGAAGGCTCCGCGCCCTCCGTACCAACTGTATGAGACCTGCGTCTGGGTGTGGGCTTCGCCGAGACGCCGGATGAAGCCGCTCTCGGGGCGGAAACTCTCGCTCATGTCTTCGAAGAGAGCGTTGAACGTGAGCCCGCGCCCCGCCCTCTGGAGTTGCACATATAGGAGACTTCCGGCCGACGTGGGGCTGTCGTCATTTCGGTCCCAGCTCGCCGCGCCCTGCACCTGGAGGGTGTATCGGCGAGCCATCACGAAGCGTCCGTCCACGCCAGCGACCCGATTGAATTCGGCGCTGTTCCTCGTCCGATCGGTGAAGATCGCTCCCAGGTTGGACGCCGCCCCGATGTCCTGCCTGAGGCGAACCAGATTTACGTAAGTGTCCCCGCTGCCCGCCCGGTCCAGGGCCCCCAGATAGCCCATACTGGCAGCGCCCACCTTGCCTGTGAGCTTGGCTCCGACGATCGGATCCACGATTTTGCGGGTAAAGACGAGCTGTCGGGGAAGGCCGAAGATCTCCGTCCCCTCGAGGAAGAACGGACGCTTCTCGGGAAAGAAGAGGGCGAAGCGCTCGTTCACGGCGATCTGTCCCGCGTCGGCCTCGACTTGGCTGAAGTCCGGATTGACTGTGCCGTCCAGCGTGAGGTTCGACGTGATGCCGTAGGTCAGGTTGACGCCGAATTCGCCGTTCGGATCGTCCCGGAAGAACTCGTCGTTGTCGCTTAACGCGCCGTCCACGCTCCCCGTAAAGACCGGGTTGATCTCCATGAAGAGGCCGGGATCAAGGTCCCGGAGCTCGAGGAGCTTCCCCGCCTCGATGAGCTTGTTGGGTTGATTCGCGAAGCTCGGCGTCCACGACTGCTGGTAGCCGTTGCGCTGGATCCGACGGGTCACCTGGATGCCCCACGACTGAACAGGGACCTCCGGAAAGCGCATGCTCTTGTACGGGATCCGAAGCTCGACCTCGTACCCCTGCTCCGTGAGGCGTCCGGCGGACTCCCAGATGAAGTCGGGGTTGTCGTCGATGGGAGGACGCTGGAAGCCTCCTCCCCCTCCTCCGAAGCGTCCGCCGCCGCCACGACCGCCGCGGCCCCCACCCTCGAGCCATATGCCGTCGTGCTGGACCCCGAAGGGGTTTACCGAGAAAGCGTATGCCCGCCGCTGATCATTGAAAGTGTCGAGGATGACACGCACATAGTCGTTGGAGCGGGTGACCTGGTCTCGTTCGGCCATGGTCGCTCGGATGCCTCCAGCGTTCGAGTCGAACGCCGTGATGGCGAAGTAGATCGCGTCGCCTGTCACGAAGACGCGTACCTCGGTGGGCTGCGATGCGGGGATCCCCTCCGACGGGTCGTATTGGGTGAAGCCCGTCAGGACCGGGGCGGTGCCCCAGATGGCCTCGTCGATCCGCCCGTCCACGCTCACGTCCGGGTTCAGGAATCGAGGGGTGGCGATCTGCGTCTGCCCCAAAGAGCCGTCGTACTCGAGGGCGTAAGAGCCGGACGATGTCGTGTCGGCCGCCGCGCCGCTGAGCTGAAGGGCTGCCAGGAGTACTGGGATCATCGGGTTGTGCTCCGAGCCGGACGCCGCCCACGTGGGTGATCGGTAAGCCTCTAGTATAGCAAATGCGCTGGACCGAGGGCGAACATCGCGCCAAGAGGCCTCGCACCTCCACGTACTAGCAGACCCGCTCCGCCCGCGGAGAGTTGAAGCCGAGGCTTGCGCCGCTCGCAGGACGAAGCCGCATATTCTTGAGGCCGCCGCCCCGAGCCAGGTCCTCGAACCGTCGAGACGAGAGTGAGTCGCGACTTCCGACCCGTGCGGGCGAGATCCCCGGATGCCCGGCTTGCAGAGGGCCTCTCGAGCACGCGGAGACTGCGCCGTGAGAGGACGTCTCCTATGTGCGGCGGCGAGTCCTGGCTGACGTGCGTGGTGTGCGACAAGGGAATCGTGCTGGATCAACCGAAAGCCTAGCGAGCGTGCGACCACAGATCATCACACGCGCTTCGCCGAGAGCGGCCGCCCCTACCCCGGGCAGCGGAACATGGCGAGGTCGGTCCTGGCAGACGATGCCGATCCTGGTGGTGGCGCTCTCGGTCTCGTCGGACGGGGCTGCACAGTCACGCGACTACGGACCCATCACTCTCGAGCTCCCGGCCAGCACGAGTGCAATGGCCATGGGTGGCGCGTTCCAGCTCACCGGAGGTCGGAGCGATGCGATCTTCTACAATCCAGCCCTCCTTGCCATCGCCACGGGAGCCGGGCTGGACTTTCAGACGTTCGACTCGAAGTCAAGCGCCCTGGCCGTCTCCGCTGCGGTCGAGTGGTGGCGAGGCGTCGTCGGGGTGGGGCTCCAGACCCTCAGCTACTCCACCGACGCGAGGAACGCCCGGGAGGTGTTGGGGGAGATCGGCCTGTTGAGCCGGGGGACGCTTGGAGCAGCCGAGCTCGTGGCCACCGCCGGGTATGCGCTGGAGATGGCGGGCGTGGAGTGGGGAATTGGCGTGAAGGCAGTCGAGCAGCGTCTGGGAGGCGCGCAGGACCTGGCGGTAGGGGCCGATGTGGGTGCCTCTCTTCAGGTAGGGGAGATCCGGTTCGGCCTAGCGGCTCAGAACCTGGGCTCCGAGCTGGAGCTGGGAGGAGCGTCGGTCGATCTCGCCAGGCGCGTGACGCTGGGCGCCTCCGCCCAGAGGTGGGAGGTCGGTCCGCTCGATCTCGGGGCGTCAGCCGCGCTGTCGAGAGAAGCAGACGGAACGCTGGTCCCCGCCCTCGGAGCCGAAGTGGCGTGGTGGCCCGTCGTTGGGCGGACCTTCATGGGATGGGTCGGCGTGCGCAGGTCCGAAGACGGTTTGGCCGACGAGGTCACCTTCGGAGCCGGCTTCCACGGCGACGCCCTCGCGCTCGAATACGCGTATCAGGGCTTCGAGCTCCATGGAGCCGCCCACCGATTCGGGATCAGCTGGCGCTGACACCCGACTGGGCCGCCGGGGATCGGGGCCCTGGGGACCTGCCCAGCACCCCTTCCGACCGGCCATGCTCCTTCCGGTTGTACCTCGTCATGTCTCCGGCGCAACCCTCACGGACGTGAAGGCCGGATGCAGGAAGGAAATCCCCACATCGTCCACGATCACCGTGCCCGAGTCGGTGCGGTCGAACACGAGGCGGATCTCAGCGAGGCTTCTCAACTCCAGCGCTGGGCGAAGCCGGGTGAAGTCGGCGAGCGGGACCGAGTAGGTCTGGAGCACCAGCTCGGAGAGCGCGCTGAAACGTTCTTCCTCCAGGTCCCGCCTTCGCAGGAGGTGAGTCTCGAGCGGTCGACGAATCGGCCCGTACGCACTCAGCGCCACCCTGGCCGAGCGGCCTTCGGCGTCCACCAACTCGATGCGAAGATCGACGGGCTTCTCGTCCCCTTCGTCGGCGTCTTCGTCCTCGGCTTTCCGATCCTCGTCTTCCCGATTGTCTCCCTCAGCAGTGAGGCTGTCTCCCGCCATTTCCCTGGGCCCGGGTTTGTCGGAGACGGTGGTCAGAGCCAGCTGAAGGAACGCCCCCTCGCCCAGCTTCCACGCACGGCCGAGGGTGTCGGGCAGCGAGATCGTGAAGGTCGCCGGGCGGCCGAGCTCAGCGGACCCCCTCACCTCACGGTTCCAGCCGAGCCAGGCCGCCTGATTCGCCTGCGATGACGATGTCGTCGGCCTATTCCGTGAGCGGAGCACCACTTCACGCTCCCTCCAGGTGCCGAGGCTGTCACCCATGAGCCTCACGCCTGCCGCGCTCCCGGTCGTCACGTCGATATCCTCTTCGAAGGTCGCCAGAGGCCGGAAGGTGTGGTCCTCGAAGCGGGTCACGTACATCGTCTTGGGCAGCCATTCCCCGGCCACCCGGTGGTCCCGAAAGAGGGGCAGGTACTCCCCGTTGCCACGGAGGGAGTACTCGAGGAACGCCGAAATGTAGATCCGAGCGAACTCACGCTGGTCGTCCGGATCAAGCAGCCCCCGCAGATCGAGAATGCGGCCACTCCGAGGCCCGTTGTCGTGAGCGCCCCAGACGGTGTTCCACTGCCCGTGGTTGGCCCGATACACGTAGATCGCCGCTTTAAGGTGGGGCAGGCCGTCGGTGAACCTCACCCGCTTGTACAGACGGAGCCCATGAAAGCCCGTGACGTCGCCGTCGTGAGAGCCGTGGAAGACCATGTAGTTCACGTTCTCCACGGGGGCAAAGCGATCGGCGGGAAGGTACTGCCCGTCCACCGGAGCGATGGCGATGATCGCCTTGATGTCGAAGTTGAAGTCGAAGGTCAGGTTGGCGTCGTCCGGGTAACGGCGAAGCCGGTTGAATGCGGCCGCGTGCCCGACCGCCTCTCCGCCCCGTGAGTGCCCGATGAGGGCGATGTTGCCCATGTCCACCTTCGAGAAGAATGGATTCTCGGCGTTCTCGTTGAATCCTGTCCACGCCTCCAAGTGCTTCAGGAGGAGCCACCCCCGGGCGTCATTCTCCTGACGGATGCCTCCGTTCACAAAATTCATGTCGATGGATGCAAGGATGTAGCCGCGACTCGCGAGCAGCTCGCCCAGGTAGCCGTATCCCGGGTCGGAGAAGTCACGCATGTTGTGGTTCCCGTGCACCACAAGAACGAGCGGGAAGGGACCCGCTCCGTCGGGATACCACACTCGCCCGTTCAGCGGGAACTCTTCGGGCGTGAATCCCCAATACCCGTTTCTCGACTTCGCCTCGTTCCCGAGGTCGATGAGCTTGGACGCGTCGACGGTCTCCGTGGCAAGAGCCACCCTGTCCCTGTACTCGGGCCGGTTCTTGTCGTCTCCGTGCCCATACGTGAGCCTAAGAACCGCGTAGGGGCCGCGCGCCGAGGGGCTGGAGCCGTGCATGAGCTGTTGGGCCAGGACGGTGGGGTGATCACTCTCTTCGAGATGGACGGCGGAGCGACAGCCCGGCATCGTCAGGAGCAGCAAGCCTCCTACGGCGACGCGACGGTAGCTCCGGACGTTCATGGTCTCCGGTCTCAACCCCCAGGTCACGAGTGGGTACGCGGGCTCGAACGAACTCTTCCCGATTCTAGAGGGGGCGCTGCCTGGCGGGCAATCACGCGGGGGAGGCTGGAATCCGCGGTGATCAGCAGGTCTCCGGTCACAGCTGGCCTGCGCCGGCCCAGATCGCTCCTCTGCGGTCGGCCACCAGCAATCGCGGGAGCTCGGTGCCTCCCAGCTCAGCCCCCCCCCCGGCGGCTCGTCCCCGCCACCGGCGACCCCCCTCTATCTCACCCAAGAGGCTGGGGCTCCCCGCCCTGCTGGCCTGCAAGGGCCGGCCTCGCTGGAGTCTACGTCCGCCCCCGCACCGTGCAGGTCGAGGCAGAGGTAGGCTGTCCCTCGGCACGCTTCGTGCCGGTATTGTCATTTGACGCGCTGAACCCTACCCGTCTATTACGTGTCTTGTCCGTGTCTTGCTTCGGCTCCGCCGTCGGAGCCGAGCGGTAGGGGTTCCTCCTTTCGGAGGAACCTTTCCTCGGGGGGCAACGTACCGGCACATCCCCTCGAGGAACGGGAGCGTTGACGACGAGATCGGAGTGAATGGTGCGCGCATCTGTGTCATTCTTGAGTGCGGCCACACTCACGCTTCTCGCCGGCTCACCCATCCCCCCCGAAGCGTCGACCGCCCCCTCGTCGAAGTCATCCCCGCAACAGATCGCGGGCGCCCGCTTCCTGCCTCCGGGGGCCGTTTCCGAGGGGCTGGAGTTCGCCGGCCTCGCTGCGCTCACGGAAGACGTCGCTCAGGACCAGGGGCTCCCACGCGAATTCTATTTCGCCCGTGTCGCGTATACCGGCTACGGCCGGGGCTATTGGAGGAGGGGCTCATGGGCCACGGACTATCCGAAGGCCGACCAGATCTTCCTCTCGTTTATTGACCGACTGCTCCCCAACCTCGACGCGTACGAACGGGAGCATCCGGTCCGGCTCGACAATCTCAACGTGCGCCGCTTCCCCTACCTCTACGCCCTCGAGGTGGGGCGAATGGCGCTCACCGAGCCCGAGATAGAGGGGCTCCGGAACTACCTGATGGCCGGCGGATTCCTGGTGATCGACGACTTCTGGGGGACCCGGGAGTGGGCCAACTTCGAGTACCAGATGCAGCTCGTGCTGCCCGGCTACCAGATTGTCGACCTTCCGCTCGAACACCCGATCTTCACGACCTTCTACGAGATCGAGGAGATCATGCAGGTGCCAAACCTCAACAACGGCGTGAGGGGATGGCAGACCCACGAGAGGGACGGGTACGTCCCCATGGTCAGGGGCATCCACGACGAGAGCGGCCGGCTCATGGTGGTCATCAACTTCAACACCGATCTGGGCGACGCCTGGGAATGGGCCGACCACCCCTACTACCCCCTGAAATACTCGACCTATGCGTATGAGATGGGGGTGAACATGATCGTGTACGCCATGAGCCACTGACGAGGCTCCGCGGAGCGACGTGAATGCAGGGGATATTCGAGTTCTTGTTCAAGTACCGCCCCCTCCTCTTCCAGGAGGGTGATTTCGCGTTCGGGTCTCCGTGGCCGGCCATGGTGGTTCTCGGGCTCGTGGCCGCGTTGTCGATCCCGGCGGTCTTCACCTACACCGCAGCGCGTGGAGACACGACGCCGACGGCTCGGACGGTCATGGCGTGCCTTCGCCTTGGGACGATCGCGCTACTCGTCTTCATCTTGTTCCAACCCGTGCTCGTCCTCACGTCGGTGGTGCCGCAGCGCAACTTCGTGGGCATCCTGATCGACGACTCGCAGAGCATGCAAATCACGGGCACCGACGGAGTGCCCCGAAGCGACTTCGTCCGCCGGACCTTCGGGGCGGAGGGCAGCGAACTCCTTGCCCGGCTCAGCGACAAGTTCGCCCTGCGGTTCTTCCGCTTCAGCCGGAGTTCGGGCCGATTGGAGAGTGTCTCGGAGCTGACGTACGAAGGCACCGGCACCGAGCTCGGAGGAGCCATGCTCCACGCCCAGGAGGAGCTGGGGGGCGTGCCCCTTTCGGGCCTCGTCCTCATCTCCGACGGCGCGGACAACTCAGGAGAGACCCTGGCCGAGTCGCTCCTGCCCCTCCAGGCAGCGAACGTTCCTGTCTATACGGTCGGCCTTGGCGAGGAAACGCTCTCTCCCGACGTCCAGGTCAGCCGCGTCGAGATCCCGCGATCGGTCCTCAAGGGTACTTCCCTCGTCGTCGACGTAATCGTCTCCCACCGCGGCTACTCGGGGAGGACAGTGCCTCTCCTAGTGGAGGACGCCGGGCAGGTGATGGCGGCCGAAGACGTCATGTTGGAAGAAGACGGGGAGCCCGTGGTGGCTCGAGTCCGCCTCGAGGCCGAGGAGAGTAGCCCTCGTGTCCTCCAGTTCCGGGTACCGATTCAGGACGGCGAGCGAGTGACTCGCAACAACGTTCGCCAGGTTCTCGTAGACGTCGTGGACGAGACGGAGAAGATCCTCTACTTCGAGGGCGAGCCCCGGTGGGAAGTGAAGTTTCTCCGACGGGCCGTGACCGACGACGAGAACCTCCAAGTAGTGGTCCTACAACGAACGGCCGACAGCAAGTTCCTGCGCCTCGATGTCGACGACGCAGATGAACTCGCGGCAGGATTCCCAAAGACCAGGGAGGAGCTGTTCCGCTACAGGGCCCTCATCCTCGGCAGTGTCGAGGCGAGCTTCTTCACGCCCGATCAGCTCAACATGATCGCGGACTTCGTCTCGCAGCGGGGCGGCGGACTCCTCGTGCTGGGAGGGCGCAACTCCTTCGGAGAGGGGGGCTACGGGGGGACGCCCCTGGCCGAGGCTCTCCCCGTCTTCCTCGATGACGAGCTGAGCGGCGGGCAACCCTTCTTTTCCGAGCTCTACGTGAGCCCGACCCGGACCGGGCTTACGCATCCCGTCACCCAGCTCGGGGGTGGAGGGAGTGAGGATGTCACCGGGCTATGGGAGTCTCTGCCTCCCGTGACGTCCCTCAACCCCATCACTCGCCTCAAGCCCGGCGCTACGGAGCTCCTCACCGGTGGAAGCGAAGTTGACCGGACATCCCAGGTGGTCTTGGCGTATCATCGGTATGGCCGCGGCAAGGTCATCGTGCTCCCCATCCAGGACTCCTGGATGTGGCAGATGCACGCCGATGTCGCACTTGAGGATCAGACGCACGAGACGTTCTGGCGGCAGCTCCTTCGGTGGCTGACGGACGGCGTGCCGCATCGGGTGGACGCTCGGGGCGGACGCGAGCTCGTGGAACCCGGCCAGGCAGTCGGCCTCTCGGCTCTTGTGAGCGACTCGGCCTACGTCGGGGTCAACAACAGCAGCGTCGTAGCGACCATCCGGAGCCCCGACAACGACTCCCTGACCGTACCCCTGGACTGGGCTGTGGACGAGGACGGTCGCTACGACGCTGACTTCACGGCCTCGGGGCCAGGGCTCTACGAGATATCCGTTCAGGCCCTCCGGGCCGCGGACACCCTCGGCACGGCCCTCACCTACGTGCACGCAGCTCCCTCGGTCGCCGAGTATTTCGACGCGAGCATGCGAGGCTCGACCCTCCGGCGCATCGCGGAAGAGACGGGTGGACGCTTCTATACCCCCAGCACCGTGTCCTCGCTACCGGAGGACATCGGCCTCACGGGCGCCGGCGTGACCCTCACGGAGCAGCGGGATCTCTGGGACATGCCGATCCTCCTGATCCTGTTGCTGGGCCTCATGGCCGCAGAGTGGGGGTACCGGCGGACGAGGAATCTGGTATGAGCCGCGCCTTCGCCGCCGCGTTTGCGATTCTGGTGTGGGTCACCCGGGCCGGAGCGGTCACCGCTCAGGAGACGCACGTGCTCGTGATCGGGGGTCTGGGCGGTGACGCGGAGCACCGGGAGCGGTTCCTCGAGTGGGGCGGCACCTTCGTGGATGCGGCGACGGAGAGGCTCGGTGTCGGGCGAGACCACCTCCTCTACCTCGGCGAGAGGCCGGACGCCGACCCCCGGATCGACGATCGCTCCACTCGGGAGAACGTGGAGAAGGCGTTCGTCGGGATCGCGGCCAAAGCCGCGCCAGGGGACCACGTGTTCGTTCTGCTCATCGGGCACGGCAGCTACGCCTCCGACGGGTCCCGCTTCAACCTACCGGGCCCTGACCTCGCCGCTGAAGACTTCGCGCTCATGCTTGATCAACTGTCCGATCAGCGGGTTTCCTTCGCCAACGTGACGAGCGCCAGCGGCGGGTTCATCGGCGCCCTCTCCCGACCGGGCCGTGCTATCGTCACGGCTACCAAGACAGGGATGGAGCGCAACGAGTCCATCTTCGCAGGCTACTTCGTGGAGGCCTACGCCGGCGACCGGGCCGATCTCGACAAGAACGGTCGCGTGTCCCTGTCCGAGGCCTTCGACTACGCCCGGATCGAGGTGGCCCGAGAGTACGAGAACAACGGCCTCCTCCTCACTGAGCACGCGCTTCTCGACGACAACGGCGACGGTGAGGGGAGTACGGATCTGGAGGGAGGCCTAGACGGAACCCTCGCGGCTTCGCTCGACCTCGGAGTGAGCCCGACGGCCGCGGCCGCTCTGTCCACGGACGATCCTGTTCTCGGGGCACTTTACGAGGAGAAAGCCGCTTTGGAGGAGCGCATCGAGGAGCTTCGCGCCCTCAGGGACCAGATGGAGGAGGAGCGCTACGAGACCGCTCTCGAAGACCTTCTCGTCGAGCTGGCGCTCAAGAACCGTCAGATCCAGGCCCGGGGAGGCGGGGGCTCATGAGACGGTGGCTCACCCTCGCGCCCGTCGTCGCGGTTGCTACTCTGGGGCTCAGGGCCGAGGGCGGGGGGCAAGCCCGCGAGGAGGCCTTGGAGGAGCTGCGCTCCGGCGCGTACGACTCGGCCATCGCAGCTCTTCGGGACCTGGCGGCGCCCGGCGAGGCGTTGCCGTCCGGCAGCGGGGCCGAAGCGCGGCGGGCCGCCTACGTGAGCTACCTGAGAGCGCTTGCCGAAGTCGGGCGGTACGAGGACGCGCTCCAAGCCGGAGAGCGGGCGCCTGAAGCACTGGCCATCGACCTCGCCAACTCGATCGGCGAGGCGCTCTACCACATGGGCCGCATCGACGAGGCCCGCACGCACTTCGAGCGCAGCTGGGAGGGGCGAGCCGGGGACCGACATACGGCGCGCCTCAACCGGGCGATCCTCGAGTGGACGTACGGGGAGCGGGAGGAGGCTCTGGCCGAGTTCAACTCCTTCATCGATCTCTACAACGACGCTCCGACCCTGTCCTCGAAGGAGCTGACGGCCATCGCCACGGCCGTCCGCTACCTGGGGAGGGGCAACAGCGAGCTCTTTCAGGACGCCGTCCGGGCGTACGACGAAGCGATCGCCGCCGACCCCGGCAACCTGGAGCCGCGGGTCCTGGTCGGGGAGCTGTTTCTCGAGAAGTACAACGGCACCGAGGCCGCTCAGGCGTTCCAGGACGTCCTCTCCCTGAACCTCCATCACCCCCGAGCGCTCCTCGGGATGGCCCGGGCCAAGCAGTTCAACGGTAGCCTGGGCTTCACCGATCAGGTAGGCAAAGCCTTCGATCAAAACCCGAACTTCGTCGCGGCGCGAGTGTTCAGGGCCTGGCTGCATCTCGAGGTGGAGAACCACGATGAAGCCCGCTCCGAGATCGAGGCGGCCCTCGAGGTGAACCCCGCCTCGCTCGAGGCCCTGAGCGCTCTCGCGGCCAGCCACTACCTGCACGGTGAGTGGGACGCCTACGCGAGGACACGGGACCGGGTTCGGAAACTCAGCCCCGCCTACGGCGAAATCTACAACGACATCGCGGAGCTGAGCGTCAAGAGCCGCAAGTACCGGGAGGCGGCCGAGCTCGCCCGAGAGGCGATCGCCCTCGATCCCCAGTCGTGGAGAGCGTACGGCATCCTGGGCATGAACCAGCTGCGGCTCGGGCAGATCGAGGAGGGACGGGCAACCCTCGAGACGGCCTTCGGGGGCGACCCCTACAACGTGTGGTTCTTCAACACGCTGGCCCTCCTCGACAGCTTCGAGCACTACTCCGTCCTAGACGACGATCCGCGCTTCCTGTTCGTGCTTCACGACCGCGAGGCCGATGTCCTGCGGCCCTACGTGGAGCAGGTCACCTCCGAGGCCTTCGAGGCGCTCGTCGAGCGGTACGGGGGCTACGCCCCCTCCCTGCCCATCCGGCTCGAGATCTTCCCGAGCCATACCGACTTCTCGGTGCGCACGATCGGGCTGGGCGGCATCGGTGCGCTCGGCGTCAGCTTCGGCAGTGTGGTGGCCATGGACTCACCCTCCGCGAAGGGACTGGGAGAGTTCAACTGGGCCTCGGTCCTCTGGCACGAGATGGCTCACGTCTTCCACCTGGGACTGAGCGAGCACCAGGTCCCCCGCTGGTTCTCGGAAGGTCTTGCAGTCCACGAGCAACGAAGGGCCAGACAGGGTTGGGGCCACCAGCCTTCGCCCGACTTCCTGCGGAGATTTCAGGAGGGCCTGATGCTGTCGGTGAGCAAGCTGAACGCCGGCTTCGTGCAACCGGCGTACCCCCAGCAGGTCGTCGACTCGTACCTGATGGCCTCGCTGGTCTTCGACTACATCGAGAGCCGCTGGGGCTTCGAGCCCATCCTCGAGATGTTGCACGGCTACCGCGGCGGAGAGACGACGCAAGCGTTGATGGAGCGCCTGCTCGGCATCGAGATGGAGGACCTCGATAGGGACTTCGACGAGTATTTTCGGCGCAGATTCGAGAGCGCGCTGAACGCCGTGGAGGCTCCCCCCAAGAGCGCGGGCCTGCGAGCGCAACCCCAATCCAGCGAGGATCTCACACGCCTGGCCCGCGAGAACCCCCAACACTTCCTCACCCGTCTGTCGGCCGGAGTGGCGCTCTTTCAAGAAAACCGGCTCGACGAGGCCGAAGAGCACCTGCGCGCCGCATTGCGCCTCTTTCCCGAGTACGGGGGCGACGATAGCCCGTACTGGTATCTGGCCCAGATCCACAGGCAGCGGGGCGAGACCGAGCTGGCTGCCGCAGCCCTCGCCCGGTTGACGTCGCTGAACGAGAGCCACTACGAAGCCTTCCTCCAGTACGCCGATCTCTTGGACGAGCTCGGGGACGTGGACGCCTCCGCCCGCGCCCTCGATGCGGCCGTGCTGATCTATCCGTACGAGATCGAGCTGCACGAGCGCCTGGCCCGCGCCCATGCCAAGCGGGGGGACACCTCGGGCGCGGTGAGGGAGAGGCGTGCGGTCGTCGCACTCGAGCCCACGGACCGGGCCAACGCCTTCTACCGTTTGGCCCGCGCCTACCTCGCCGACGGCCGGCGGGCTGAAGCCCGCAGCGCCGTCCTTCAGGCGCTCGAGATCGCGCCCAACTACGAAGAAGCGCTGGAGTTCCTGCTGGAGCTTCGGGCAGGAGGACGGTCGTGAGAGCGTGGGCCAGCTTGTCCATGGCCGGCCTCGGCCTTGCAACGATCTGGGTCGGCGCCGTCCCGGCGGCCCGTGCCGTGGGCGGCGACGACCGAGCCGTCACGCTTCCAGCCACCGCCGTCGAGCCCAGTGACGACGACCTACAGACGGGGAACGTCCCCTACGACGGACGCTTCACCTTCGCGCGCATCCGCTTCGGCGCCGGTTTGTCGAGCCGGAGCTTCCGGGGGCGCGGGCGCGGTGGGCAGCCCCCCTGGGCCCACGACTTTCCCAGAGCCGAGCGGAACTTCATGAGCATCATCCGGGAGACGACGCTCATCCGGCCCTTCATGGACGGTGGCAACGTCTTCGATACCGACGATCCGGAGCTCACGCGCTACCCCCTGGCCTACATCTCGGAGCCGGGTTTCTGGTATCCCTCCGACGAGGAGATCCTGGGGCTCAGGAACTACCTCATGAAGGGCGGCTTCCTCATCGCGGACGACTTCAGTGGGCCCGACTGGCTCAACTTCGACGCCCAGATGAAACGGGTGATCCCGGGGGCCCAGTTCGTGCAGCTCGACGAATCGCACCCGATCTTCGACTCGTTCTTCCGCATCGAGTCGCTGGAGACGCTCATCCCCCCGTACTCTCGGAGTCGGCCGATGTACCTCGGCCTGCACGAGGACAACGACCCCGAGAAGCGCTTGGTGGTGATCGCGAACTACAACAACGACATCGGAGAGTACTGGGAATTCTCCGACGTCGGTTGGTATCCGATCGACCTCTCGAACGAGGCCTACAAGCTCGGAGTGAATTACCTGATCTACGCCATGACCCATTAAGGATGGCTTCGAGGATTGGCCGAGACTCTGCGTTGGGTGTCAGACGCCCCTCCCTGCGGCGCTTTGCCCTCCTTGTCTCGACTCGATGCCCTCTTCCACTTGCTTCTGACTCGAACTGGGAAGCGGAATAGACATTTGCCGCACGAGCGGCGCGGCGAAAAGATGCAAACCGGGAAGGTGACGAAAGGTCACCGGGCCGCATCTACGACCTAACGGAGCACCCCATGGCATTCATTGAAGAAAAGGAAGCAGTCGACCGGAATGAGTCGGGTGCCGTTCCACTCGAGAGTCCGGACGACATCGATCTCGCCGACCGGATGAAGACGGGCCGTGAGCAGATCCTCTCCGAGATCCGCAAACTCATCATCGGACAGGAGGAAGTGATCGAGCAGGTGCTCCTGTCTCTCTTCGTCGGGGGAAACAGCCTCCTCCTCGGAGTTCCGGGGCTGGCCAAGACCTTGATCATCCACACGGTGGCGGAGGTCCTGGATCTGAAGTTCTCACGGATTCAGTTCACGCCCGACTTGATGCCGTCCGACATAACCGGTACCGACATCATTCAGGAGGAGCCCGATTCGGGCCGGCGGAGCATGGTCTTCGCACCCGGACCCATCTTCGCCAACATCGTGCTGGCGGACGAGATCAACCGGACCCCTCCCAAGACGCAGTCGGCCCTCCTCGAAGCGATGCAGGAGCACCGCGTCACGGTCCAGGGCGTGACCTACACCCTCGACGAGCCCTTCTACGTCTTCGCGACCCAGAACCCGATCGAGCTCGAGGGGACCTACCCCCTCCCGGAGGCGCAGCTGGATCGCTTCATGTTCGAGATCGTCATCGAGCATCTGTCGGAGGAAGAGGAGCTCGAGGTTGTGCGCACGACGACCGGAATCCAGGAGCCCGAGTTCGACCACGCGATCACGGGCCCGGATCTGGTCGCCTTCCAGCGCCTGGTCAGAAAAGTACCGGTGCCCGACGCCGTACTCCGCTACGCCGTGAGCCTTGTGCGTGCGAGCCGGCCGAGCCCCAACGGTGATTCCCCGGACTTCGTCGAGCACTGGATCGCCTTCGGGGCCAGTGTCCGGGCGGCCCAGTATCTGGCGCTGGGGGCCAAGGCCCGCGCCATCTGCCAGGGCCGTTACAACGTGAGCTTCCAGGATATCAGGGCCCTGGCGCATCCGGTGATGCGCCACCGCATCCTGACCAACTTCCACGCCGAGTCCGAGGGGGTCACCTCGGGTGAGCTCGTGGACAAGCTGCTCGAAGCCGTCCCCGTGCCCTCCTCGGGCCTGTAGGAGGGAACCCTTCGTGGCAGTCAGGGCTCGCTCGGGCTTCGGGGCCAGCCGCGGCTCCCAGTTCCTCGACCCGGCCGTTCTGGGTCGGATCGACAACCTGGAGCTGCTCGCGCGTACCGTGGTGGACGGCTTCCTTCACGGGCTGCACCGCTCGCCGCACCTAGGCCTCTCCCTCGACTTTGCCGAGCACCGCGCCTATATGCCGGGAGACGACATCCGGCGCATCGATTGGCGCCTCTTCGCTCGGACCGACCGCTTCTACGTGAAGCAGTTCGAGGCGGAGACCAGCGCCAATTTTGTCACGATCATGGACGTCTCCAAGTCCATGAGTTTCGGCACCCATTCCGCGACGAAGCTGGACTACGCCCGCTACCTGGCCGCTTCACTCGCCTACTTCTCCCAGAAGCAGAGAGACCGGGTCGGCCTCGTCACCTTCGACCACAGCGTGGTGGATTGGGTCCCGCCCTCCACGAGGCACCTCGAGCTCATCCTCCACACTCTCGACCGTTCGGTGCCCGGACGCCCCGGCACCCTGCGCGACCCGCTGATGCAGGTCGGCGAAAACCTGAATCACCGTGGCATTATCCTCCTGCTCTCGGACTTCTACGAGGACGCCCAGGAGGCCGTCGAGTCGGTGCGACATCTTCGCGCGCGGGGCCAAGACTTGATCGTCTTCCACCTGCTCGACCCGGCCGAGCTCGACTTCCCGTACGAGAGCCCGGCCAGCTTCCGGGATCTCGAGAGCGAGACGATGATCCCCGTCGTTCCCGAAGAGCTCGCGGAGGAGTACCGGCATCTGATACGGGCACATACGAGCGAGCTGGAGCTCCTCTTCAAGCACAGCCGAATCGACTACATGGTTCTCGACACGTCGCAGCCTCTGGACTACGCGCTGTTCCGCTATCTGTCGAGCCGTGAGAAGCTCAGCAGGGTCCGCTGATGGGCTGGCTGGCTCCCCTGTTCCTCGTTGCCCTGGCCGGGCTCGCCATCCCGATTGTCGTCCACCTGAGGGAAAGACAGCGCCGGACGGTGGTCGAGTTCCCGTCGCTCATGTTCCTCCGTCAGATCCCGTTCCGCTCGGTCCAGAGGAGGAAGATCCACCACTGGGTCCTCCTCCTCATACGGTCGTTGGCGCTCGCGTTGCTCGTCGCGGCTTTCGCCCGTCCCTTCTTCGAGAATGCCGACTTGGCCGTGGGCTCGACGCTGGGTCCCACGGAGGTGGTGGTCGTGCTGGACCACTCATACTCCATGGGATACGGCGACCGCTGGGAGCGGGCCACGACCGAGGCGCGGCAGGTGCTGTCGGGCCTCGAAGCCTCGGACCGTGCCAGCTTGGTGCTCCTCGGGCAAGGCGCCTCGGCCGCAGTTCGGTCCAGCTCCGATCGGGAGCGCGCGCTCGCCGCGGTGGACACGGCTGGTGTGAGCGCCTACGGCACCCGGTTCGGTCCGGGGCTGAAGCTCGCGCAGACGATCCTGGAAGAGTCCGACCTGCCGAACCGCAGGGTGGCGATCATCAGTGACTTCCAACGCTCGGGCTGGTCGGGCGACGAAGGCGTGAGGTTCCCCGCAGGGACCGGCGTTACGGTACACCCGATTTCGGATCGGGAGACCCCCAACGCCACCGTCGCGGGCGTCACGCTGCGACGGGACTTCTTCTCGGGGCGCGAGCGCATGACCACCACGGCTCGCGTGACCCGGCGTCACGGCTCCGAAGCGGTGGAGATACCCATCGCCCTCGAAATCGACGGCCAGGAGATTCAGAGCCGAAGCGTCGCCCTGGATCCCACGGGGTCGGCGACGGTCACGTTCGATCCGTTCACCCTTTCGGAGCCCTACACCCGTGGCATCGTCCGGTTGGGCCCGGACGAGCTACTCTGGGACAACGAGCTCCACTTCGTGCTCTCTCCCGGACGAGCCCTGCGCGCGGTCATCCTGGAGGGCACCAGTCCACGCGCCGACGCGAGCCTCTACATGCAGCGCGCGTTGGAGGTCAGTGAGGAAGCGGCGTTCCAGATCGAGGTCCGACGCTCCACGAACATCGGCGCCGCCGATCTGGATGCAGCCGCCGTCGTGGTGCTGAACGACGTCCAACTCCCCCAGGGGGCCATGTCGGATCGCCTCCGCGGATTCGTGGAGGACGGCGGTGGTCTCCTGGTTGTCCTGGGAGAGCGCAGCACCTGGCAGTCCGGGATGGAAGAGCTCCTTCCGGGCCCGTTTGGGGCGCCTACGGACCACGTCCGCGACGTCGCCCGGCTCGCATTCCTGGACTACGCGCACCCCGTCTTCGAGGTGTTCAGCGGACCGCGGAGCGGAGACTTCGCGAGAGCGCGCTTCTTCCGCTCGCGTGGCATCACGGTGGATCCGGAGGATCAGGTGCTGGCGCGCTTCGACGACGGGTCAGCAGCCCTCGTCGAGCGGCCGCAGGGCCAGGGCCGCGTGCTGGTGTGGGCCAGCACACTGGATGCGTTCTGGAATGATCTGGTGATCCAGCCGGTCTTTCTGCCATTCATACACCAGATTGTGCGGTACCTCGGCGGTCACCGAGAGCAAGTACCCTCGTATTCGGTCGGACAGGTCCTCGACCTTTCGGATCCTGAAGGGGCGGTGTTCGCGTCGGGGTTCGAGGAGGAGCTCTCGCTGGACGAGGAGCAGGTCGTGCTCACGCCCGGAGGAGGAAGCGTGTCGCTACCCGCAGTGGAAACGCCGCGCTTCCTCGGTCTCACCGAGCGCGGCTTCTACGAGGTTCGGCCACCCGGCAGCGATCCAGACAGACCGTTCACGGTGGCGGCCAACGTCGACGTCGCTGAGTCGGAGCTCGAGGCGATGGACCCGTCCGAGCTGGCCGGAGCAGTATCTGCGAGGGAAGAAGACGCTGAGCCTGGGAGTACGAGCCGGTTGGCGGGCGAGGTCGGAGCGGAGGATCAGGAGCGCAGGCAGTCGCTCTGGCGGCTGCTGATGGCCGCAGCGCTGGCCCTGCTGCTGACCGAGACAGTCGTGTCGAACTGGCTTTCTCGCACGGTGAAGAAGAGATTGGAGGAGGGGAGGGCTTATGCAGCGCAGAAGAGCTAGAGCCGCCCGCCACGGGGAAGTGGTGCGAGTGGTCCACGGGATTCGGCGCCGCTGGCGCACGCGCGTCGCCGTGCGCGGCATGGCGATGGTGCTGGGAGCAAGCCTCGTGGCGTTCCTGATCTCGGTCTACGGCCTGGAGCTCTTCCGCTTCAGCGCCCCGGCCGTCGTGTCTCTTCGGATCCTGCTCTGGCTCACGGTCGCCGGACTGGTGGCGCGCTTCCTCGTCTGGCCCCTCTCGAGGAGGGTATCGGACGAGCAGGCGGCCCTCTACCTCGAGGAGAATGAGCCCTCACTCGAGGCCTCTGTGATTAGCGCCCTCGAGGCCGGGGCCGGTGACGCGAAGGCGTCCGAAGCCCTCGAGCGGCGCCTGCTTGACAACGCCCTCGATCGCGTCCGGAAGGTTAACGACGGCCGGAAAATCGAGCAGGGTGGGCTCTATCGGGCGTCCGGAGCCCTGGCGGCCGCCGCCTTCGCCACGCTCGCCCTGCTGCTCCTCGGCCCGGTCCAGCTCCGCCACGGGGCATCGGCCCTGCTGTTCCCGAACCGGGACGTGGGAACGGTGAATCCGTACTCGATCGCGGTGACACCGGGTGATGTGATCATCGCGCGCGGATCCGACCAGCTCGTGGCCGCCCAGCTCGTCGGGTTCGAGAGCGACGAGGTCCGGATCTTCTTCAAGTCCGAGGCGTCCGACGTGTTCGACCAGCTCTCGATGCTCCCCGGCGGGACGGAAGGGTTCGAGCTCCTCCTTCTTGGCTTGGACGAGAACACCGAGTATTTCGTGGAGTCTTCGGGCATCCGGTCGGCCACGCATCGTATCGAGGTCGCTGATCTGCCTTATGTGGAACGCTTCGAGTTGGAGTACCACTTCCCGTCCTACACCCGTCTGCCCCCGCATACGGTCGAAGTCGGCGGCGACATCGCCGCCCTCCAGGGAACGGAGGTGAAGTTGAAGGTCTTTCCCACCATGCTCACGCCGGGCGGGCGGGTCTTGGTGAATGGGGCGCCCACCGAGCTGGCGGACCTGGGAGACGGCACATGGGGGGGCAGTCTTAGGGTCGAGGAGGAGGGGTACTACGAGATCGAGCTGGCCCGTGCCGACGGCGAGCTCGTCTCCGCCTCGCCCCAGTACACGATCGATGTCCTCTCTGATCAGCCCCCCTCGGTCTCGTTCTCCAAGCCGGGACGGGACACGCGGGCAAGCCCCATCGAGGAGCTGTTCCTTGAGGTCAGGGCAGACGACGACTACGGAATCGCAGGGCTAACCCTGATCTACTCGGCGAACGGGGAGGCTGAAGACACGATCTCCCTCTACAGCGGCGGCGCGCCGGCCCGCGAGGTCACGGCGGGCCATACCCTGTACCTGGAAGAGTTGGAGCTCGAGCCGGGCGACCTGGTCTCCTATTATGCCCAGGCCCGTGACAACAACCGGCCGACCGGGGCCCGGACCGTCACCAGCGACATCTACTTCGTTCAGATCCGGCCTTTCCGCATCGACTACCGCCAGGGAGAGCAGGGCGGCGGCGGGGCGGGCGGCGGCGGCACTCCGATGAACGAGGCGCTCTCAGATCTCCAGCGACAGGTGGTGGCGGCCACCTTCAACCTCGTGCGCGACAAGGCGGAGCTCCCCGAAGACGAGTTCAAGGAAAACGTCGTGAGTGTCCGCCTGGCCCAGGGTCGGATTCGCGAGCAGGTGGCGGGACTCCACCGGCGTCTCGTGGCGCGCGGCATGGGGGCCGACCCGCAGTTCGCGCACATCGCTGAGCTCCTCCCCCAGGCGATCGAAGAGATGGAGAACGCCGAGAAGCTGCTTGAGGACGGGCGGCCCAAGGAGGCCATTTCGCCGGAGCAGAAGGCCCTCCTCCACCTACAGAAGGCCGAGGAGACGTACGAAGCCACCGTTACGCAAGGAGGAGGGGGAGGCGGCGGGGGAGGCGGCGGGGGAGGCGGCGGCGCCTCCGCCGAGGACCTCGCCGACCTCTTCGAGCTCGAGCTCGACAAGCTCAAGAACCAGTACGAGACCCTGCAGCGAGGGGAGCGACAGCAGGCGTCCGAGCAGCTCGACGGGACTCTTGAGAAGCTCAAGGAGCTAGCGAGGCGTCAACAGCAGGTGGCAGAGCGGCAGCGTCGTGCGGCTGCCCAGCAGGCCGCAGGAGGAGGCGCCACCTCGCGAGGGCAACGCGAGCTCGCGGGGGAGACGGAGGAGGCCGCGCGTCAGCTGGAGCGGCTGGCCAGAGAAACCAATGACCAGCGGTTGATGGAGGTCTCGAGGCAGCTGCAGCAGGCCGCCGACGATATGCGGCGCTCGGCCGCCGCGCGTGGAAACGCGGGTGCGGCGGTCGCGAATTCCGCTCTCGACCGACTGGATGAAGCCCGCCGCCGACTCGAAAGCAACCGTGTCAACCGGCTGCGCGAAGACACCGAGGACGCCCTGAGACGAGCGGAGGCGCTGGCCGAAGAACAACGTGAGATCAGCAGGCAGATGAACCGGCTCACCGAGCAGGAGGGGGCTGCTCTCCAGGAATCGGCGAGACGCCTGTTCGAGCGCAAGGAGTCGATGGCCGAGGAGCTCCGGGACCTCGAGGGACAGATCGACGGCTTGGGAGGCGATGCGCGCTCAAGCCAGCGTGCGGCGGCGGAGAGGCTCGCCGAGGCAGCCAACTCCATCCGTGACAACAAGCTCAAGGAGCGCGTGCGCTATTCGCGCGGCCTCATCGGCACGGGAGACCAGGACTACACGCGCGAGTTCGAGGCCGAGACCCAACGCGCGTTCGACGAGCTCGAGGACCGTCTCGGGCAGGCCGTCGATGCCGTGCAGGACTCCCCGGAGACCAATCAAACAGAAGCCCTCGACCGCACCCGGGATCTGGTTCGCGGCATGGAGTCGATGTCGCGACGCCTCGGGGAGCGGAGTCAACAAGGGCAGCAGGGCCAGGGGCAAGGAAGCGAAAGGGGGCCTGGTGGTTCCGACCAAGGCGGCTTCGGCACGCCCGACGGCCGAGGAGGGGGCCGTCGGCCCGGGAACATCTCGCCGGACGACATCCGCCAGTTCCACGGGGAGATCCGGGAGCGGCTCCAGGAGGCCCAGGAGCTTCAGCGGATCCTCGAGCAGGAAGAGCTCGAGGTCCTCGACGAGCGCCAGCTCGACGAGGTCGTGGCGGCCCTGAGGGCGTTGGACAGTGAGCGCATCTACTCTGATCTGGCCGAGGTCGAGCGTCTCCAGTCTCAGATCATCGAGGGTCTGAGGCAGTTCGAGTTCGGGCTCCGTCGGGAGCTTGAAGGGGAGGACCGCGATCGGGTCTTCGTCTCCGGGTCGGACGAGGTGCCCACGGGCTTCCGGAGGCTGGTGGACGAGTACTACAAGGCGCTGTCGCGGAATCCAGGCCGCTGATCACTGCGCTTTCGAGCCGTAGCAGGTCCCTCAGAAGGTGCTGACCTGATCCGCCGAGTTTCCACCGAGGCGCCTCTAGGAGGGAGGGGTCCGGAATCGGCCCCTCCCTTTCCTCAGGTTCCTTGGGAGGGCGATCCGGCTCCGTCATCGCCGAGCCCCTCCGGATCGAGCGAAGGTGCCGGTCTGGGGGCCCGCACAACCAATCCGGCCAGCTTCGAGCGATGTGTACCTGATCCTAGAGGCGCAGCCCCGCGGCCAGCCATCAGAAGCGATTGTTGACGACGTTATTGTAGATCGACCCAAACTCGAAGCTAAGGCCGACGGAAACCTCGTACGCCATGTCCGTCGGCCGGTCGAACCGTCCCAAGAGGATCTCCTCGTCGGTCAGTCCCCCACGAGAGACGAAGAGCTGGTCCTCGATGAACTCTAGGCCAGCTTCGATTTCGAGCTCCACCCCGCGCACGATGCGGAACTCGACCTCCCCCGAGAGATCGATGCTCCACTTGCTGGCATCGTGCAGGTACTGGCGTCCGTCGATCGAGGCCCTCGACTCACCCCAAGGCTGCCGCTGGAAGAGCTGAAGCCGAAGCTCGTGCAGGGGCCGGAGTTCCTCGGTCTCGAAGAAGATAGTCTCCTCTTCCCAATCGAAGTACCGGAACCCTACCTCGTAGCGAAGCGTCAGGGATTGCCGCGGCGCGTCCTCGTACGGGAAGAAGCTGTGCTCGAGCACCGCGGAGACATTGGAGCCGAAGTTCTCGTTTCGCCGGGTCGACGCGCCCGCTCCCGAGATCGTCCCGATGGACCAGTGATCAGCCAGGGCGTACGCGAGCAATACGTTCGCACGCCAGTTCGTGCGGTGATCCATGATCACAGAGCCGTCTTCCAGCTCACGCTCGTCCCTGCTGGAGTTCCCAAACCATTCGAACTCGGATTTCCAGGTCTCGGTCGTGCGCCGTGCCTCAAAGGACCCTCGGTACCTGCGGCGGCTCTCGGTTTCCTCTCCTTCTAAATAGATGCTCGAGCTGACCTCGAAGACCCAGAAGCTCCAGGGATCCTGCACCTGATCCGCTCCTACGAGCCGTTCCGTTCCGGGTGCGGCTTCTTCGGCGGCTGAGATTTCGAAGCTCGTCAACTGTCCGATCAGCGTTGCATAGCGCGCGAACCCGGCCGCGATGACCTGAGAGAGGCCCCTCAGTATCTCATCCTGGGTATCGGTCCCGAGTGACGTGAGGGTAAGCTGATCGTCTTGGCCGGCGAGGTCCTGCAACCCCATGAAGTCGAGAACGTACTGGCGGCCTCCGCCGCCGGTCTGACTGCTGGTGATGATCAGATGGACGTGCGCGAGCGTGCGGTCCCGTACCCAGTTGACGAAGGCCACTTCGGTGCGCAGATAGTCCGAAGAGCATGGAAACGTTCGGCAGTCGAGGAAGACACGGAGGGCGTTTTGGCGGATCTCGCCGCCCGGATCTTGGCCGCGAGCGGGCACGGCCCAAAGGGCGAGGCAGAGGAGGGCACGAAACAAGCTTCGGTGGCACGCCAACGGACTTCGATCCATTCGGCTCAATTCAGGGAGGAAGCGGGCGGAACGTCAACGAAAGTAACCGATCTCGGTAGAGGTGTTGGCGGGCTTCGAAAGCTGCTCACTCGGCCCGTCGAGCTGAGGGCCGGAAGTTTGGGAATGCAGGCCACCTCGAGCCAGGGCCCGGTCGATCGACTCCCTGGGCGTCTTCAACCTGAACGCGGAGGCGCGAGAATTGGGAGACGGAAGCGCATGTTGCTGCGCCGCTACCGCCGGCCCTTGGCGTCCTCCAGTGGGGGCAGCGGGGGCGCCAGGTCGGAATCCGCGTGGTCCCGTGTGGCGAGGCCCGAGAGCTGCGTCGGCTTCAATCCCGGCAACGGGGGCCGAAGCTCACTCTGAGCGCGCCGGCGGGCCTGGGGTGAGGGGCCCCGGCGGTGTCGCGAGCCCTCCAGAGCTCCTCCTCCAGGCCGGATGAAGCGAGCCGCTCACGCACCCGCTCGTCTCCGGAATCGGTCTGCCGGCTGCGCTGTTGGCAGCCTACCTCCCCGCCCGGCGGGCGGCCCGGATCGATCCCGGGGTGGTGCTGAGGGAGTAGTTGCCGCCGCGTCCCCCTGACAAGTCCTGAGATCAAGTGCGATATTCGCTCTCGACAAGCGCATGACGTTTCGGTGAGTCTTGCCGGGGCGGTTTGGGGGATGAGGGCTCGTGCGCGGGTCAGGCCGGCAAGACTCGCGGGCCCGGATGGGTCAGGATCTCGCCATCTTCCGTTCCGCTCGAGTCTGAAAGCGGGAGTTGCGGTGTATGCTCGTTCCCATAGTGGCCCTGATGCAGGTGGCTCCGTCAGCCGCACAAGAAGCTGCAGCCTCAGGTGATCCGTCGTCGGCGCCCGCTGCCGTCGTCGTATACAGCGGCGTCCGGGGAGAGCTGGATGTACCGCTTCCCCGCATCAATCTCGACATCGAGATCGACGGCGTCCTCGACGAGGCCGCGTGGGGCGACGCGGCCGTCCTCACGGGATTCTCGCAGTACCGACCCGTAGACGGCCTGCCAGCCGAGGACAGCACCGAAGTGTTCGTCTGGTACTCTCCGGACGCGATCCACTTCGGGATCCGGGCCTTTGAGCCACACGGTGCGGTCAACTCCACCCTAGCCGACCGCGACAAGATCGACAACGACGACCACGTCCAGATTCTGCTCGACACCTTCAACGACGGGCGCACCGCCACCGTGTTCGGGGTGAACCCCGTGGGGGTCCAGTCCGATGGGACCTGGGTCGAGCGAGGCATGCAGCGTGCCAGCCTTCGCGAACGCAACAGTCCGGTCGACCTGAGCCCGGACTACCTCTACGAGACCAGAGGACGGCTGACCGACTACGGGTATGAGGTCGAGATGCGCATCCCGTTCAAGAGTCTCTCGTTCCAGTCCGACGTCGTGCAGAGCTGGGGCATCAACGTCATACGGCGGGTGCAGCATTCCGGCCGGGAGCAGACATGGACGCCGGCGCAGCAGGGCAGAGCCTCCTTCTTGGCCCAAGGCGGCAGGCTCCACGGCCTCCAGGGCTTCGACCGTGGACTCGTGCTCGACTTCAATCCCGTGGTCACGTCCTCTGTGGACGGGAGCCATCACGCGGACGGATGGGGCTACGACGCCTCCACCCCCGAGCTAGGCGGCAACGTGCGCTGGGGCGTCACTAGCAATCTGACCATGAACGGGACTGTGAACCCGGACTTCTCGCAAGTCGAGGCCGACGCTGGGCAGACCCAGTTCGATCCACGCAGAGCGGTGTTCTTCCCGGAGAAGAGGCCGTTCTTCCTGGAGGGCAGCGAGAACTTCCAGACCCCGAACCAGCTCATCTACACTCGGCGTATCGTCAGCCCGCACAGTGCGGCGAAGTTCACCGGCAAGGTTTCGGGGACGGAGATGGGCTTTCTGTCGGCGGTGGACTCGGACCTCTCTGACAGCGGGGACAGGCCCCTCTTCAACATCCTCAGGGTCAAGCGGGACGTGGGGGAGGAATCCACGGTCGGCCTCGCGTACACCGACCGGATTGAAGGATCGAGCTACAACCGGCTCGCCAGCGCCGACACGCGCCTGGTGTTCGGCGGCATCTACGACCTGCAAATGCAAGGAGCCCTGAGCTTCGATCGGACCTCGGGCACCGAACAGACCGGACACCTGTGGGACCTCAGTTTGAGACGGCAGGGCCGGGAGTTCGGGTTCAACGTGTCGTTCAAGGGCATATCCGACGATCTGATCGCACGGAGCGGCTTCCTGAGCCGTGTCGGTACCGTTCAGTTCCGGGGCGGCCCCAGTCTCACGCGCTTCGGGAGTCCGGGAGCGCTCATCGAGAGGTACACGGGCCGCCTCACCCTGGACTTCAGCTGGCTCCACCAGACCTTCATGCACGGCGGCGGCCTGGACGAATGGTGGAAGTCCAGCTGGGGCAACAATTTCGCGCTGCGGGGAGGCTGGGCGCTCGGCGTGTCGCTGCTCGTCGAGCGCTTCTACTATCCGCCGGAGCTGTATACCGGCTACTACGTGGAGCGAAATACGGCGACCGGTACGGAGATCGTGCCATTCGTCGGTGAGCCCAGCCTGGACAACTACGACATCGTGGTGAACGTCCGGACGCCCAGGTCGTCGCGCTTCAGCGCCAACACGTTTGCGCTCTTCGGCCAAGACGAGAACTTCGACGAGTGGGCGAGCGCGTGGATCCTCTTCTGGACGTCCGAGCTGGCCTTCCGCCCTACCGAGCAGATCCGGGTGGAGGGGAGATATGCGTTGCAGCAGTATTGGCGGAAGACCGGCTGGAGCAGCGTTCGCGTCCGCCAAATCCCGCGCCTCAAGCTCGAGTACCAGCTCACCCGCGCCATCTTCCTCCGCTTCGTGGGGCAGTACGACGCCACCAATGTCGATGACCTCCGGGACGACAGTCGCACCGATGGCCGTATTGTGGTCCCGAACGGACTGGGTGGATTCGAGCCCGTGCTGGGGTGGACGCGCAACGACTTCAGCTTCGACGTGCTCTTCTCCTTCGAGCCGAGCCCGGGAACCGTGATCTTCGTGGGCTACGGGAGCACCCTGACGGAGGAGGATTCGTTCCGCTTCCGCAGGCTGGAGCGCACGCACGACGGCTTCTTCATGAAGCTCAGCTACCTGTTCAGGATGTAGCGGCCCCGCCTCAGGAGGTCGGGCGGTCGGGAGGGGCCTTCGAGGCTCATCGTAGTCTTCCCATGACAGGCCGACTCATGTGTGCCAGATTTCAGGTTTGCCGCTCACACACTTCATCGGAAGGCGACCTGCTCCCTTCGTGTGCGCCGGGATTCGTTGATGGTCGTACAGCTGTTGGCGCTTCTCCAGGTAGCCGGTGGAGTTGCAGGCACTCCCCCGGAGGCAACCGACGTCTTGCCGGGCGACTCCCCCGTGCCGAGCACCGACACCTACATCGGTACGGAGGGTCAGCTGGACGTGGTGGTGCCGAGGTTGGCTCTGGCGGTCGAGGTGGACGGCATCTTGGACGAGGCACTCTGGGCCGACGCGGCGGTTCTCACCGGCTTTTCGCAGTACAAGCCGGTCGATCGGCTTCCCGCCGCCGATAACACCGAGGTGCTCGTCTGGCACTCCGCCGACGCAATCCACTTCGGGATACGAGCCTTCGAGTCCCACGGCCCGCCCACCGCCAGCCTCGCGGACCGTGACAAGATCGAGAACGACGACCACATCCAGATCCTCTTGGACACCTTCAACGACGGTCGGAGCGCCGTGGTCTTCGGGGTCAACCCCTTTGGGGTTCAGTCGGACGGGTCGCGGGTCGAGCAGAGCACGTCCAGCAGAGCCGCAGCCTACTACGCGAGACAAAACCGGGACCCCGTAGACCTGAGCCAGGACTTTCTCTACGACTCCAGGGGCCGACTCACCGATTCCGGATACGAGGTCGAGGTGCGGATCCCCTTCAAGAGCCTCTCCTTTCAGTCGGAAGACACCCAGAGCTGGGGGATCAACGTGATTCGCCGGGTCCAACACTCCGGCCACGAGCAGACGTGGACCCCCGCGCTGCTGGGAAGAGCCTCTTTCCTGGCCCAGAGCGGGACGCTGCGCGATCTGTCGGGCTTCGACCGGGGGTTGGTCCTCGACATCAGCCCAGTGGTCACGAGCGCCATCGACGGCACGTCGCAGAGCTCGGGTTGGGGGTACGACGCTCAGCGGCCCCAGTTCGGCGCCAATGTCCGGTGGGGAGTCACGAGCAACCTGACGCTGAACGGCACGCTGAACCCGGACTTCTCGCAGGTCGAGGCGGACGAGGGGCGAACCCAGTACGATCCTCGCCGCGCGGTCTTTTTCCCGGAGAAGAGGCCGTTCTTCCTCGAGGGGAGTGAGTACTTCCAGGCCCCGAACCGCCTACTCTACACACGCCGGATCGCGGATCCGGTTGCCGCGACCAAGTTCACCGGCAAGGTGGGAGGCACGGAGCTGGCCTTCCTGTCAGCCGCGGACGACAAGGTCCTTTCCAACTCGGACCGCTATCCCGTCTTCAACCTGCTCCGCGTCAAGCGGGATGTGGGCGAGGAATCTGCCGTCGGCATCGCCTACACGGACCGCGTGGACGGCTCGGACTACAACCGGTTGGCAAGCGCCGACGCGCGCTTGGTCTTCGGCGGCATCTACGACCTTCAGATGCAGGGCGCGCTGAGCTTCGATCGAAGGGACGGCGCCCTCACGGACGGCCACCTGTGGGACCTCAGTCTGGCCCGGCGGGGACGGACGTTCACCTGGGACGTCCTCTTCAAGGGCCTCGACGACGAGCTAGTGGCCAGGAGCGGGTTCCTCAGCCGGGTGGGGATCGTGCAGATCAGGGGGAGCACCTCCGTCACGGGCTACGGCCGGCCCGACGCCAAGGTCGAGCGGTACTCGGGGCGCGTGAGCCTGGACATGAACTGGCGTCATGAGACGTTCATGGCTGGTGGGGGGCTCGACGAATTTTGGAGGGCCATCATCGGCGGAGACCTGACGCTCCGCGGTGGATGGACGGTGCGGGCATCGTACATCACGGAGCGCGTCTTCTACCCGCTCGAGCTGTATGCGGACTACGCCACGGAAACGTCGACCCCCACGGGTACCGAGCTCACTCCCTACGTCGGAACGCCGGAGATCGCCACCCACAATCTGAGCCTTGGCCTCACCCTGCCGAGATCGCAGCACTTCAGCGGCAGCACGTCCCTGCTCGTCGGCAGGGACGTGAACTACGACGAGTGGGCGCAGGGATACCTGATCCTGTGGAGGAACGCGCTGGTTTGGCGGCCCACGGACCAGCTTCGTGTGGAGGGGAGCTTCGTACGCCAGCAGTACCTGCGCACGACGGACAACAGCACGCTCCGCCTCCGCGATCTGCCTCGACTCAAGATCGAGTACCAGCTCACCCGAGCGATCTTCTTCCGTTTCGTCGGTCAGTACGACGCCACGAACGTGGACGCGCTGCGGGACGACACCCGGACCGGTGCTCCGATCCTGGTGCGGCATCAATCAGGCATCTATGAGCCGGGGGAGGCTTGGACGCGCAACGACTTCCGCATCGACGGGCTCTTCTCTTTCGAGCCCAGCCCGGGCACGGTGATCTTCGTGGGCTACGGGAGCAGCCTGGCCGAGGAAGAGTCGTTCCGCTTCCGGAGGATCGAACGGACGAGTGACGGCTTCTTCGTCAAGCTGAGCTACCTCCTCAGAGTGTAGCGTCTTCGCCGTGCTTCCCTCCCTGCTGCTAGCGCTCCAGGTCTCGGCCGGCTCCTGGGCCGATCCCAACGGGGCTCCGGGCGGCGTGTTCTCCGGTGTTCGGAACGAGGTGGACGTCGCAACCCCGAGGATCGAGGCCGAGATCGACATCGACGGATCGCTCGATGAGGACGTCTGGAGGCGGGCCGCCATCCTGACCGGCTTCTCGCAGTACCAGCCCGTGGACGGCGTCCCCGCCGCCGACGACACCGAGGTATTGGTCTGGTACTCCGCCGATGCCATCCACTTCGGGATCAAGGCGTACGAGCCGCATGGTCCGGCAAATACCACGCTGGCCGACCGCGACAACATCCAGAACGACGACCACATCCAGCTCCTCCTAGACACCTTCAACGACGGACGGCGCGCGCTCGTCTTCGGCGTCAACCCGCTCGGCGTCCAAGCCGACGGGATGCGGATCGAGCGGGGAGCCGAACGTGTCAGCTTGCTCAGACCCGCTACGGGTCCCGTGGACTTGTCCCCGGACTTCCTCTATGACTCGCGAGGCAGGATCACCGACTACGGGTACCAGGTCGAGGTCAGAATTCCCTTCAAGAGCCTCTCCTACCAGCCGGCGGAAACGCAGAGTTGGGGGATCAACGTCATCCGCCGCGTGCAACATGCCGGGACCGACCAGACCTGGACGCCGGCTCTCCGCGGTCGGGCCTCGTTCCTGGCCCAGAGCGGGACGCTCCAGGGGCTACGCGGTATGGACCGGGGCCTGGTCCTCGACGTGAACCCCGTCTTGACCACCTCTCTGGACGGCGCCGCGACCCACACCGGATGGGGCTACGACGGCCGCACTCCCGAGCTGGGCGGCAACGTGCGCTGGGGCCTGACCGACAACCTCACGCTGAACGGCGCCGTCAACCCGGACTTCTCGCAGGTAGAGGCCGACATCGGGCAAACCGACTTCAACCCGCAGCGGTCCCTCTTCTTCCCCGAGAAGCGTCCGTTTTTTCTCGAGGGGAGCGAGAGCTTCCAGACCCCGAACAACCTCATCTACACGCGGCGGATCGCGAATCCGCTTGCCGCCGCCAAGCTGACCGGCAAGATCTCCGGAACCGAGGTCGGCGTTCTCTCGGCGGTAGACAGTAAGGACCTCTCGGCGACGGGCCGGGACAACCCGGTCTTCAACATCCTCCGGGTCAAGAGGAACGTGGGTGAAGAGTCCACGGTCGGGATCGCCTATACGGACCGGATCGAGGGGTCGGACTTCAACCGGGTGATCGGCGGCGACACTCGGCTCATCCTCGGTGGCGTCTACGATCTGCAGGCCCAGGGAGCCGTGACGCTCGACCGAAGGAACGGGGTCACGGACGACGCCTACCTCTGGGATCTGAGCCTCAGGCGGGCGGGTCGGAAGTTCGGCTTCAACACCAACTTTACGGGTTACGACTCGGATCTCGCCTTGGGCAGCGGCTTCATCCGGCGGGCGGGAACCGTGCGCATGGGCGGGTCCTCCTCTCTCACCTTCTACGGCGAGCCAGACGATCGTCTCCAGCAGTACCGCGTGAGCCTCAACCTCTCGTACACATGGCTGTACGACACCTTCATGAAGGGCGGCAGCGTCGACGACGCCGGCCGCTTCACCTTCGGCAATAACTTCGTCTTCCGCGGGGCATGGGCCCTTGGGGTCTCGGTTCTGATCGAGGAGTTCTACTACCCGCCGACCCTGTACCAGGACTACTTTGTCGAGCTCCAGACACCCACCGGACCGCAATACGTACCGTACGTCGGGACGCCGGAACTCCAGAACTACCTGATCTCTCTACGCCTGACCACTCCGAGCTCCCCACGCTTCGCGGGCAGCGTCTCGTGGATCGCGGGTCAGGACGAGAACTTCAGCGAGTGGGCGTCGGCGTACATCAGCTTCCTGACAGTCCAGGCGACCTGGCGACCCACGGATCGGATCCGAATCGAAGGAAGGCTTGTGAGCCAGCGAGGCTGGCGTCCGGACGACTGGAGCGCGGAACGCAAGGTGGACATCCCGCGCCTCAAGCTGGAATACCAGCTCACACGCTCAATCTTCTTCCGCTTCGTGGGTCAGTACCAGGCAACCAACATCGACGACCTCCACGACCAGTCGCGGACCGAGGCCCCCATCTTCATCCGGAACGAAACGGGCGAGCTCGAACCCGCGCTTGCGTGGACCGAGAACGACTTCCGGGTCGACGCGCTGTTCTCCTACCGGCCGAGCCCGGGGACGGTGATCTTCGCGGGGTACGGGAGCAGCATGACCGAAGACGTGTCGTTCCGGTTCAACAGGCTAGAGCGCACGAGCGACGGCTTCTTCGTCAAGATGAGCTACCTCTTCAGGATGTAGGGGGGGCGGACCCTCCGGACGCCTCCTTACGACTGTGCGACAGACGACCTCCCCAGTATTCCTCGCCCTCGCCCACCTGCTCCTCCAGGTCGCTCAGCTGACTCTTCCGGGCACCGTGACAGGGCAGGAATCGACGGGAGCCATCGAACGGATTCTGATCCCCCGCCTGAGCGCGAGCATAGAGCTCGACGGGCGTGTCGACGAAGCCGCGTGGGATGCGATTCCGGCACTCCCGGCCACCATGCACACACCCGACTTCGGGCTTCCGCCGAGCGAAGCCACCGAGTTCCGGGTGGCGCACGACGGAGACCACCTCTACGTGTCCTGCCGGGCCTACGACTCTGATCCGTCGGGCGTCCGCAGCCTATCGCTCGAGCGCGACCTCAGTGGCTACGCCAGTGACTGGTGCATCGTCATGCTCGATACCTTCAACGACAGGGAGACGGCGCTCCTCTTCGGCACAACCCCTGCCGGCCTGCGAACCGACGTCATCTTCGCCGATGACACGGAGGCCGGCCCGAACTTCAATTGGAACACCTTCTGGGACGCCGCCGCGCATCAGGACGAGCACGGCTGGTATGCGGAGATGCGGATTCCGCTCTCGAGCCTTCGGTTTCAGAGATCGGAGGCAGGCGTCGTCATGGGCATGTCACTCGTACGGGTGATAGCCCGTAAGCAGGAGTTCGTGACCTTTCCACCCATCTCGCCCCAGTGGGGCGGATTCAGCGCCTACAAAGCGTCTCAAACCCGGGAAGTGCTGATCCGGGGCGCCCGTGGCTCGAATCCCGTCTACGTGACCCCGTACGGCATCCTGGGGTGGGGGCACACTCACGCCCTCGACGTGAAGCGGAGCCGGTTCGTAAGGGACAAGAACGCACTGACTGAGACAGGACTCGACGTCAAGTACGGAATTACGTCGAACCTCACGCTCGACTTCACCGCGAATACAGATTTCGCTCAGGTCGAGGCGGACGACCAGCAGGTCAACCTCACCCGATTCTCGCTCTTCTTCCCGGAGAAGCGGCTCTTCTTTCAGGAGCGGAGCAACCTCTTCGACTACTCCCTGGGCGGCGTCGAGCGACTCTTCCATTCCCGCAGGATAGGGCTAGCCGACAGAGAGCGCGTGAGGATCTACGGTGGCAGTCGGCTCGTGGGCCGCTTGGGCCACTGGGATCTCGGCGGCCTGAACATACAGACTGCAGCCCCAGATTCTAGCGAGTCCTGGGAAAACCTGAGCGTTCTCCGCATCCGCCGCCTCATGCCCAACTCAACGTACGTCGGGGGAATCTTGACCGCACGGCTGGGCAACGAAGCGAGACGAAACGTTGTGTACGGCCTCGACGCCCTCGTGCGCTTGTTCGGGCAGGACTACCTGACGCTGAATTGGTCGCAGAGCTTCGATCCCAACGTCCGGGGCGCCGACAGCTTCCTCGATCGAGCGCTCGGCCGCGTCCTTTGGCAGCGGCGCGGCATTGACGGCCTCACCTACGTACTCGACTTGACCCGCGCGGGTGAGACCTTCGAGCCCGGCCTCGGGTTCCTGTTCCGGCGCAACTACACAAGGGGCGACGCCCGGGTCGGCTACGGATGGAGACCCGGGGTGCAATCGAGCATCCTCACCACAGGTCTGTCGATCCGGGCAACCGCATACCGGCGGTCCGAGGACAGATCCCTTGAGACGGCCCAGCTCGTGCCGGAGTTGGCGGTAACCCTCAAATCGGGGCACCGGTTCACCGCGACCCTCGGGACAACGCACGAGGATCTCGACGCGGGATTTCAGCTCCCGGGGAACTCCGAGGTGCTCCGAGGCGAATACGACTTCGTGACCGGAACCGTGCGCTTCCGACAGTCCTCCAACGCTCTGCTCCGAGCGAACGTGGCAGCCGAGTTCGGAGGCTTCTTCGACGGCCGGCGCGCATCTGCATCCCTGGGGACCACGTGGACGCCCTCGAAACATTTCGAGATCGACGGCACTTACCGGATCGAGGACGTCGTCTTCCCTGAGCGGAGTCAGAGCTTCACAGCGCATATCGTTCGGCTCCGAGGCGCGGTTCGGCTCGATACCCGGATAAGCGGCGACTCCTTGATCCAGTACAGTAGCGCCGCCAACTCCGTGACGGTCAACCTGAGGTTGCGCTACAACCCGAGGGAAGGCACCGATCTCTTCCTGGTCTGGAACGAAGGCCTGGTCACCGACCGGTCTTCCTTCGAGCCGGCTCGCCCCCTGAGCGAACGTCGAACGCTTCTGGTCAAGTATTCCCAGACGTTTGCGCTCGGATTCTAGTGCGGTTAACGGAAAAGGGAAGCCACCTGCACCAAGTGGGCCCCTCTGGAACGGCCTCGTCGAACGCGGTAACCCACGGCGGAAAATCTGACTCTCGCACCAAGCGGCATGCCTCAGCTGCGGGGTGCTGCACGGCCCATTCCCGCGGCCTCCCGCGCCACAGAGAGCGGGCCCCGGTACCTCCCAGACCGCCGTCGCGTGCCCTCGTCGCCCGCGGGCCGAGCCTAGGTCCGTCGTCCAGGGAGCGGCGACCCGGCAGGCGATCTCCGTTATTTTCTTTCCTTCCGGCGTTCCGCCGCCATATCGCACCAGCCCCTCCGACGCACCCACACGACTCGGCGGCTTATCCGTGAAACGCTCCGGCACCTCCATCCTCCTCTTCTGGTTACCTCTCGCAGCCACCTGGGTCATGATGGCCTCCGAGGGACCGTTCGTGGCCGCGGTCATCGCGCGGCTAGCCGACGCTACGTTCAACCTCGCGGCCTACGGCGTGGCCTTCGCGTTCGCGATCCTGATCGAGGCTCCGGTCATCATGCTCATGAGCGCGTCGACGGCCCTAGCGGAGGACGCCGAGAGCTACCGCAGGCTCCGGAACTTCACGAACGGCCTGAACGTCCTGGCCAGCGGCCTGCTTCTGTTCGTGTTGATCCCACCCGTGTACGGCTTTCTGATGGACGGCGTGCTCGGTCTGCCCAAGGAGGTGGCCAATCTCACCTACGGAGCGCTCTGGATCTTCCTGCCATGGCCCGGAGCCATCGGGTATCGGCGGTTCATACAGGGCGTCTTGATCCGGTCGGGGCGCACGCGGCTGGTGGCTCTGGGCACCGTCGTCCGTCTGTCGAGCATGGCCGCCACCGCCCTTGTGCTCTATCGGGGCTCTTCGCTTCCGGGGGCGTGGGTCGGTGCGGCGGCGCTGACCGTCGGAGTCTGCTGTGAAGCCGCCGCCGCGCGATGGATGGCCATCGGCACGATCCGTGAGCTCCTCGAACACGACGCCGCGGGTACCGCAGCGGGCGAGCCGATGGGGTACTGGGGAATCGCCCGCTTCTACTACCCCCTGGCGCTGACCTCAATTATCGGGCTCACGGTCCAGCCGCTGCTCACCTTCTTCATGGGACGGGCGCTCTCGCCGATCGAGTCGCTGGCGGTTTTTCCCGTCGTGCATGCGCTCTCCTTCCTGTTCAGATCCGTGGGGTTGAGCTTCCAGGAGGCGGCCTTGGCCCTCATGGGCAAGCATCACGAGCACTTCCCTGAGCTCGCTTGGTTCGCCCTCTGGCTCGGTGTGGCCACCTCTCTCGCCCTCGGGCTGGTGACCTTCACTCCCCTCGCCTCCGTGTGGTTCGAGGCGATCTCGGGGTTGACGCCCGAACTGACCTCCTTCGCTCTCCTCCCTGCCCGTATTCTCGTGCCCTTTCCCGCCCTTTCGGTCTTGCTCTCGCTTCAAAGGGCCGTCTTGATGCAGGCGAGGACGACTCATCCCGTCACGGTCGCCACGTCCCTTGAAGTCGTGACGGTCGCGGCTCTGTTCGTGGTCTTCGGCTGGGGGCTCGATCTGGTCGGGGTCACGGCCGCCGTGATCGCCTTTCTGGGAGGCCGCCTCACCGGAGTGCTGTACCTCTCGAGGAGCTCCCTTCAGGTGCTTCGAAAAGTCAGGGGCCGCCAGCCCGAGCTCGCCTAGGTCCGACCCGCGCGGCCGGGCCCAGTTGCCGCCGTCTCAACGGAGGGGAAGACTGGCCGAGGGGAGCGCGTTGTAACCGCTCAGCAACAGCGCCGCCACGCCCAATCGTGCGTCGCGCCGACCCCTGCGACACGAGACGGCCGCCGCCGTAGGGCCGCCCGAAACCTCAGAGGCGAGCGGATGAAGGGCCGCGAGCGCCGATGCCCACAGGGGTGGGCCGGGCCTTGCGGGCAGTGCGGCGTAACGTCGGGCGGACGAAAGCGTAGGCCGGGCCGCAGTCGGTGGGCTCGGGGTTCGCCGGCTCGTTGCCTCCCACGCAGGCGCACGCGCCTCGTCCGCGGTGTGGTGCGGGCCTGTGCCACAACGGTGGCGCCGGACGTGCCGGCGCCAATCCAGCCAACGCGCAGCGGCCCTCCTGCGGCTGGAGGAGACGCTCGTGGCCCGTCTGCCTTATGGCGTGGTCACCATCCGGGACCGGTTGAAGGTCGGGCAGAGGCCGATCTCATCCTGCAATACCGGACCACCGTAGGTGGGCGAGGGCGTCAGCGGGGCGGAAGCTTGAAGACGTAGAGTGCGTTACCCCCGCGCGGGTGGCGGATGTCGGGGGACACGAGTCTTGGGACGTGCCTCGGGCTGCCACCCCCGACTCCGGTCGAGACCGCGACATACTGCTCACCGTCAACCGTGTATGACACGGGAAAGCCCTGCACGGACGTGCCGAGCCGCGTCTCCCAGAGCACGTCCCCCGTGTGCACGTCGTAGGCCCGGAAGTAGCGGTCGACGTCGCCGGCGAAGACGATCTCACCGGCGGTCGGCAGGGCCGCTGTTAGGAAGCTGGCCCGCTGCTCGACGCTCCAGACCTCCTCCATCGAGTCGACGTCGTACGCGGCCAGCTTACCCAGGTTGCCCCCCGTGCCCGGCATCTCCTCCCAACTCCTGTTCCCCGCAGTGCCGCCCGAACCGAGGGTCAGCTCCACTTCCCGGCCGGAGATGTTGAGGCAGCTCTGGCTGAGCGGGATGATGAGCGCGTTCGCTTCGGGACTGTAGCCCGTGGCGGGCCAGTTGTGGCCCCCTGCCGTGCTGGGGCACGCGAAGACCCAGTCGCCGATGCCAGCCTCGCGGATGTCCTGGCGGTACGTCACGGCTCCCGTGTGGGGGTCGATGGCCTGGAAGATGTTCTGGTAGACGGTCTCCTTATGGCTGAGGAACTCGCCGGACGTTCGGTCGAGCTTCCAGAGGATTCCGTGCTTGCCGATCGTGTACAGAAGACGCCGTTCGCCCCGATCGATTAGGACCTGCTCGAACGTCTCGTCGAGATCGAGCGACTCCCCGGGCACGTGCTGGCGATACCAGACGATGCGGCCGTCGTCGGGGTCGAGCGCGAGCGTCGAATTCGTGTAGAGCGCCGCGTCCTCGGTCGTCATGCCGCGGCTCTTCGAAACCCAGGGCTTTGGCTGGGCGGTGCCCCAGTAGATCCGGTCGAGCTCGGGGTCGTAGCTGCCGGTGATCCACGCGTCGCCACCCCCGCGCAGCTCGAAGGGGATGCTGCCCCACGTCTCGTCACCCGGCTCACCAGGGCGCGCGATGGTGAAGGTACGCCACAGCTCCTCGCCGGTATCCGCGTCGTGGGCGGTGATGAAACACGATTCCTCGAAGAATCGAGTGCAGCCGTTAATCCCGTTGATGACCTTGCCGCGTGCGACGATCGGCCCGGCAACGTTCGTGTAGCCCTGCCGGTAGTCGGCGACCCGAGTCTCCCAGACGACCTCGCCCGTCCGCGCGTCGAGCGCGACGAGCCAAGCGTCCTTCGTGGGCACGTACAGCTTGTCCTCGTAGATCGCGATCGAGCGGAGCTGCGAGAAACCGACCTGGAATCCCTCAGGGAACTCGCGCCGATACTCCCAGAGGAGCTCGCCCGAGCCTGCATCCAGAGCCTGAATCGTGTTCATCGGGTGTGTGAGGTACATCACACCGCCCCGAACCAGCGGCGTAGGTTGGTTGACGCCGTCGTCCATAGCCCATACCCAGGCGAGGCGCAGCTCGTGGACGTTGGTCCGGTCGATCTGGTCGAGCGGGCTGTAGCCCCAGCCGTCGAGGGTGCGCCGGTACATCAGCCAGTCCCCAGGCGCCGGGTCGGCGAGCTCCGCCAACGTCACGGGCCTGAAGTCGGTGATTTCCGCGTACGTCTCCGTGCCTCCGGGCGTCCAGGCGTCCCCACTGGTTTCCATCACGCCTCGCAGCGGGATGTCGGCGAGCGCAAGGGCCTCGCCCGTCGCTCCCGAGAGCGCTCCCAGGGCGTCAACGGTGAGCCCGCCGTCGCCCGGCGGGAAGCCGTTCCGCGAGAGGATGTACGCAACGATGTTCGCGTACGCCTCCTCGGAGAGCGAGCCTTCGGCGTCCGGGGGCATCGAGAGGGTGATCTCAAGAAGCTCCCTGGCTGGCCGGCCACTCCAGTAGGTGCGGAAGTTCGGGCCAGCCAGCTCGGGGGCCTCTGCGGAGCCCTCCATGGTGCCCAGGTGGCATTGCGCGCAGCTCCGTTCGTAGGCGGGGCGCCCCGCCACGGCCTGCCGCAGGGTGTAGCCAACCGTCTCCTGCGCGATCAGTGGAGGCGTGAAGGCGCCGAGCGCCAGGAGCGAGAGCGACGCGGCCTTCATCGTACGGCACCTCCGTCCTCGAGGGAGGCCTCCCCTATTCCACCGACACCAATACGCGAGAATCGAATATGCCCGAAACCGCGGGCGCTGACGGACGGGAGCCGCCAGAGCTCCCGGCGGTGCTCGAGGACTCCGCCGCCCGGGGCCATCAGCGACAACCCGGTCAGGTCCCGCGGCAGGACTCTTCGATGCGGCGTCGGGCAAGGCCCTCGGATTCTATAACGTCGTAGAACTCGTTCAGATACTTCAGAGCAACCTCCCTCTTGTCCTCCTCGAACCCCTCGACCTCGTAGTAGAGCTGTTCAAGCTCAGGGCGGAGCTCGATGAACTCCGCGTAGAGGTCGGAAAAATCGACGTCGGGACGGCAGAACCCCCGGTACAGCCTCTGCCGAACGCTCCGGATGTCGAGGCTTGCGTCGGGCTTCGCGTAAGAGGGGGACACGAGCCCCGCCCAGTCGAAGTCGTAGGGCACCGGCACATGCAGGTCTTGTGGCGTTCTCAGGAGCTCCACGTTGTGGAAGTAGACCATCGACCAGTCGGTGTTCCCGACCATGTACTGGAACAGGGCCATGCGAGCCGACTCGCGCGCACTCAGGTGCTTGGGGTGCACCTGATTCACCCGCAGGATCATTCCGCCAACGCGCTCGGCGATGGCATCCTCTTCCTCGATGAAGAAAGCGTAGCGTGTGGCGGGATCCTCTTCACCGCTCCTGTCCACGTAGGTGATGCGGGCGAGGCGGACCCTGAAGCTTTGGTCGGTGATCACGTTGTAGGTGCGGTAGACGAGGTACTCCTCAAGCAGGTTCTGCTCCTCTCCGTCCCCATCCCGGCAGTGGGTCACGAGCTTGATCTTGTCCTGGCCGTCGAAGACAGTCCCCTGAAGCTTTCCCTTCGGGAGGTTCAGCTGGAGCTGGGGGAAGCGGCAGGTCTTGAGCCGGAACTTCCCACGGGTTCGCACCTTCAGCTCGATCTGGCGTGTGGAGCCGTCGTCCGCCGTGAGGGCGAGAAGGCCGGGCCGGTACTCGCTGCCCTCCTTGCGATCCCCTTTGAGCCTGTCGAAGTCCGCCCCGAGCGTGAGCTCGAGTACTGCGTGCGAGGCAAAGAGTGGGGGAAGCGTGCGCGGAGCCTCAACCGCTACGGCTCCCGCAGCGGCCTGGGCCGGCGGTGCCAGTACGTCGACCGACGACCCAGCAACCATGGCGAGGGTGACGATGACGGGCTTCCACACGGCTGGCTAGCTCCTTTTCTTCAATCCCTGGAGCGACCGCAGCTCGGCGGCGCGCACCTTCTCTCCGCCTTCCCGGCGGATGGCGTCCAACAGCACGCCCGCCGGGACGTGATCCCTGAGCCGCACGAGGTACTCGAGGATGGAGATTCCGCCTTCCCCGGGGACGATCTCCGCGAGCCGCCAGCGTATGGCCATCTGGCCGAGCTCACTGTCCACGAGCTGCTGGACGTCACCCACGGACTCCGTGTAGACGAGCAGGATGTGGTATTGCTTCTTCTCCCTGTGGACCTCGGTCTCGGCATCGAGGTAGCGGTCGACGCGGGCTACCCGGTGAGCCACCTCCTGGAGGTCGGATTGCGGCATGGCCGTCAGAAGCGCTTCGTCGCCAATGGTGAGTGCGGTCTTTGCCGATTCAGGGCCCGCAACGACATCTCCCAGGGCCAGGCCGGTGGTGCGCCCGAGCTGGTCCACGTAGATGTTGCCGAACTTGATCTTCCAGAGGATCAGGTTGACGACGTTGAAGACGATCGAGGCCACGAGGGCGGTCCCGAGGCGGTGGTCACCGGCAGCCAGGCCCACACCGATCGCCAGGAAGACGTACACGGCATCCTTCGTGTCCTCGAGCGTGGTCCGGAACCGCACGGCGGCCACGATCCCCGCGAGGCTGAAGGCCAGGGCCACGCTGGTCTTCACCACGATGACGATGCCCGTGACGGCTACCGGAAGGATGATGAGCGTGTGCACGACCGACTGATCGTAGCCCCCTCTCCTCTTGATGATGATGTACGTCCACGCCACGGGGATCATGATGGCGAGGGCGCCGAGCAATGAGATCCCCTCGACAGCCAGGCCCTCCCACCCCTCGACGATTTCTCCCCCGGTGATCGGCACCCCACCGAACGTTTCCGTGATGGCGTCTCCGATGACACCCTCCTCCTGGGACCGGGTGATTGCCCGGGTCAGCCATGGAAACGCCCATAAGAGCACTCCGGAGGTGAGGATCAGGAGGAGATAGTATCCCGACATCCGCACCATCGAGCGCCGAACCCGCGCCGACGCTTCGCGCTCGGCCCTCTTGCTAGGGGGAAGACTCAAAGCGCGTGCTCGTAACCGAATTCCGATAGCAGGACGTCATCGAAGTGATCGGCCTGCTCGGAGGTCCACAGAACGAGGTCGATGACCTCTCCCGGATCGATATCCTCGACGGGACGCCCGGCGGTGAGAAAGACGATCCCGTCCTTGCCCACCGAGAAGGCCGCGCGGCCCAGCAACGCGTGATTGAGCCTGAGAATCCGGTCCATGAACGCGTCACGCTTCGCGGCGGGGACCCGCATGATGGAGAGGCGGACGACAAGCACGAGACCCTCGGGACCCTCAGACTCCCTCACCACGCCAGTGAAACCCGCAGCGGAACCCCGCTGGATCGGCTCCTCGAACCCAGCCTCGAGAGTACCGTGCGCGAGGTGATCGAGTATGCGCTCCACCAGAGCCATCAACGATAGGATCTCGGCCATGAGGCAACTTCGTGTGCGTAACGCAGGCTTCGCAAGTTGGACAGCCGTACCCCACCGTGGGGTGGTTACAGTCTCTCCCGCTCGGCGGAGCCCACGGGCCGCAGGTGCGCAATGAACTCTCGGCGGAATCGGTGGCCGACGTCTCACGCTTCCTCGCTGCACTCGGCCGCCGAGAACAAGACTGATCGCCGGAGGCCGACGGCCACGAGCTTGAGCCATGTGAAGCCCAGTCCAGCTTCGTAAGCCACGCCTCTCCCAGGGACCGGTTTCTCTCGTAGAGCCCAGTTATCTCCATTGTAGAGCGTTATTTGGAGATCCTCACGACATGCGCCACATCTCAACCCTTTTGCGGTCGGGAGGCTCGTCCACGTCCGCCCTGTTCCCCGAGAGGAGGGTAAGTTTACCTTATTTCGGACGGTTCAAGTACCGTTCGATCCTACCGCGGCACGAGGAGAGCCCAATACTCCGCAAGGCATTCCGCTCGAACCCACTGCTCGCGTTCGAACTCATTCCTGCCCTCGTGCTGTTCCCGCTCGGCGGCCTTCACGCCCAGAACCTCGACGAAGGCGTGTCGAGCAACTCCGTAACGGCTTCGATCGGGGCCTTTCTGCGCGGTGCCAGGATCAGAGGTGGGATCGAGGCGATGCTGGGCGGCGAGGCCAGCCTTCACCTCCCCTGGCATCTCTCGGTCGGCGTGGTCGGAGGAGGCCTTCTGGAGGCCGTGCGCCTAGTGGAGTCGGGTCCCGGCCTGGGGACCGACCTCCGGATGGGTTATGGCGGCCTTCTATTCGGGTACGAGGCCAGAACAGACCACCGGGTGTCGGTTACGGGACGCCTCCTTCTCGGCGCGGGGAACGCAGAGGTGCGGGCGGCACCGGTGGGCAACGAGCTCGGCGTCGACAATTTCTTGGTGTTCGAGCCCGAAGTGGTGCTCCGGGCGCGCGCTGCGGGGCCCGTGCAACTCGGGCTCGCGGCCGGATACCGCATGGTCCTGGGAGTCCAAGACCTGCCCAATCTGGTCGCCGACGACCTGGAGGGGGTCAGCTTGACGATCACGCTGCTGATCTCGTAACGGCGTGAAGGCACGCTACTCGGTTGGCTCGTTCACCCGCTCAGCCATCCCGGAAATCTCGCGAACGGCCACTGAAAGCCCTGATACCGACATGGACTCCTCGGCCCGGATCTCCTCCATCAACTTCCGAAAGCGACCGTACTCGGCGGCGGGCGGGCCCGGCGCTCCTCCATCCTCGGATGCGACGGCGAGCCTCGTGAGAGACGAATGGGCTCGGCTCAGGTCCGCGGCCATCGCCAACACAGCCCGTTGCTCCCAGCGGTCCTCGGACGCGGATCCGAAGATCGCCTGCCTAAGCCACGGAATATGGAACGATTCGGACACCCTGTAATACGCCCGGCCTGCTTCGAGCGGCTCCGATCCGGTCTCCCGCGCCACCCGGAGGATCTCCAGCAGCTGATCGAGGAAGCGGAGCGTGATGAGCTTTCGGGCCAAACCCGGCTCCGCACCGTGTCGCTCGATCTCGGCCACTCGGTGCTCGTATACAATCTTGTCCTCGCCAGCCACGAAGTCTCCGAAGTTCTTCCGAAGGCTCTCGAGCTTCTCCCGATTCTCGTCGATCAGCGTGGCCGTGCTGCGGGCGCTTGTGACGTTCTCGAGCAGCCAGCGAGTGGTCCTCTCGAGTACTCGTGAGAGCCCTAGTAGCCATCGGTAGGCCACCTTCGAGGAGAGCCCCCCCTCGGCGCCTCGGACTCTGCCGACCAGCTCGCGGTGCCCGGCGAGGCGTGCTGCGACGAGCCATGCACGGGCCACGTCGGCCGCCTCGCGCCCCGTATCCCGCGACACGCGGTTCACAAAAGTCGCCCCCATGAGCCCCACCAGCTCGTTCGTCAATTGACACGCGACGATCTCGCGGCGCAGCCGGTGCAGCCGCAGACCCTCTTCGCCGGCGGCCTTGACGGCCGCCTTGGGGAAGTATTGCAGGACGTAGTGCTCCGTGGCCGCGTCATCGGGGAGGCCGCTCTTCAGCAGCTGGCTCATCAGCTGCATCTTGGCGTAAGCGAGCAGCACACAGAGCTCGGGACGGGTGAGAGAGCGCCCATGCTCTTCGAGCCGGTCCACCAATACCTCCCACGTCGGCAGGTGCTCGGCAAGACGGTCCAGTCCGCCCCTCTTCTCCAGTGCCGACATGAGGTCGCGGAAGTCGTCCGGCCCCGCGTTCGCCCGAAGCTCGTCCAGTGAAATCGCGAGACCCTGGCTCTCATTGTCGGCGAGAACGAGCCATGCGACGGAGTCGGTGAGGTCCTCGAGGAGGCGGTTCCGCTGCTCCTCGCTCATGGTCCCCACGCGCACCGGAGGCCTGAGGAGGATCTTGAGGTTGACCTCGCGGTCGGAGAGGTCCACTCCACCGGAATTATCGAGGGCGTCGGTGTTGAGCCGCCCTCCCCGCAGGGCGAAGTCGATCCGTGCCCTCTGCGTAAGGCCCAGGTTGCCACCCTCCCCCACGATCCGGACGCGGAGCTCGTCAGATCTCACCCGGACGGCGTCGTTGGGTGGGTCCCCCGCGTCGGCATGGGACTCGAAGGGAGCTCTGACGTAGGTCCCGATTCCGCCGTTCCAAAGCAGCTCGGCCGGCGCCCGGAGTACCGCCCGGATCAGTGCCTCTCCGTCCAGCGTACGCACGTCGTCGGGGACGCCAGCGGCTCTGCGGGCTTCGGGCGTGAGATCGACCTCTTTGGCGCCCCTGGGTACGATCATGGCCCCGGGGCTGAGACAGTCACGGTCGTAGTCGTCCCAGCTCGACCGCTCCAGCGCGAAGAGGCGCTGCCGCTCGCGGAACGAGGCCTCCGGATCCGGATCCGGGTCGATGAAGACGTGACGATGATCAAAGGCCGCGATGAGCTTGATCTGTCCGGAACGAAGCATGCCGTTGCCGAAGACGTCTCCGCTCATGTCTCCGATCCCTACGACGGTGAACGGCTCGGCCTGGATGTCCTTCCCCCGCTCTCTGAAGTGCCGCTTAACGCACTCCCAGGCACCTCCGGCCGTGATGCCGACCACTTTGTGGTCATAGCCTTGGGATCCCCCGGACGCGAAGGCGTCGCCCAACCAAAAGTCATATTCGGCCGCGACGCCATTTGCCACGTCCGAGTACTGCGCCGTGCCCTTGTCCGCCGCCACGACCAAATACGGGTCGGGCTTGTCCCAACAGACGACATGCTCGGGCGGAATGATGTTGCCCTCGTGGTCCAGATTGTCCGTGAGATCTAGCAGCCCACATATGAGGGTCTTGTACTGCTCGCGGGCCTCGTCGGCCATGTCGTTGGGGTCGGTGACCTTCCGGAGGGTGATGTACCCGCCCTTCGAGCCAGCCGGCACGATGACCGCATTCTTGACCATCTGGGTGTTCACGAGCCCCAGGATCTCGGTGCGGAAGTCATAGGGCCGATCGCTATATCGGATCCCGCCCCGTGCGACCCTGGCCCCGCGGAGGTGGACCCCCTCCATCCGTGAGGAGCGGACCCACACCTCGTACAGGAGTCGCGTGCGGGTCACGTCTCGGAGCGCCTTGGCGGACACCTTGAAGGAGATGTACGGCACTCCGCCGGAGCGGCGTGTGGGCGAGCTCCCACCGTTCCGGAAATAGTTGGTCCGCACCGTGGCGTCGAGCAGCACCACCATCCGGCGCAGAGCCCGGTCGTCAGCCAGTAGAGTGACAGACGTCATGAGCTTGGTGAGAACGCCGCGCAGCTCCGTGATAGTCGCTTCGCGGTTCTCCTTGGTGGCAGGTCCTTCTAAATCGAACTTCGCCTTGAAGATCTCAAGGAAGACCCGGGCGATGTTCGGAGAGCTCACGAGGGCTGCGGGCAGCGACCGCCGGCTCGGGACCGCCCCCAGCTGGAAGGCGTAACTCACATACGCTCTCAGGACGTCAACCTCCCTCCACGAGAGGCCGGCCAGCAGAACGAGGGCGTTCAGCCGGTCGTTGGTCGCATCCCCGAAGCGGACGGCCAAGATGGCCTCAGCCAGGCGCGTCCCGTGATGCTCCACGTCGAGCGGCTGTCCGGCCGAGTCCTGAACGGAAAACGAATAGATGATAGAATCGGGCGCGCCCTGCCCCTTGATCTCGTATGGCACGACCGCGATGACCCGCAGGCCCGCGTTCTCCAGGATGGGCATGAAGTCGGAGAGGATCAGCCGTCCACCCCGAAGGTAGAGCTTCAACTCGGTAGTGGCTCCACCCTCCCCCTCCGCGCGCCCTGGGGAAAACGAGATCGACACCATGCGGTTGTCCGCAAGCATCGCCTCCAGCTCGAGGATGTCCTGCACCGCCACCGTGGACTCCGCGGCGGCCCGATACTCCGGGCCGAAGCTCTCCCCATACCGATGGGTCAGGCGGCGAGCCTCGTCCGGAGAGCGTACGTTCTCCAGGCCCGCCCGCACCCGGTCCGACCAGGAGCGGATGAGCTCACGGACGAGGTTCTCGAGGTCGTGGCTGTCGAGCCCGACGATCTTCTCGCCAGGGGCGGCCATGTAGAAGTGCAGACGAGCCTGGCCGCCCTCCCCCAAGGCAAGATGGTAGTTCAGAACTTCCCCCTGGAGGCGTCGCACGAGCGCCTCCTCGATGGCCCGCCGGACCTCGCCCGAGAACCTGTCCTTGGGGATGATGACCATGACCGAGAAGCCGCGGCGGAGGGGGTCCGCCTGGACCATGACGCGGACCTCGGCGGCGTGATACGACGTGAGGACGACCTGCACCTCGTCACTGATCTGCCCCTCGGAAGAGACGAACAGCTCCTCCTTGGGCATGGAGCTGAAGATCGCCTTGATCTCTTTGTAGTCGTGCGAGCCTTCGGCCGCCCCCGCATTCTCGAGTATCAGCTCGAGCTTGCGGCGAACGATCGGGATGTTCTCTGCCTCCTCCGAGTACGCCTTCGACGTGAACAGGCCGACGAACCGGTGTTCGCCCAGGACCTCGCCGTCGAGAGAGAGCTTCTTGACCCCGATGTAGTCCATCCGCACGAGCCGGTGCACGGTGGAGAGGGCATTGGTCTTGCTGATGATCAGGTGCGGGCCTCTCTCGGCGAGATCTCGCAGTCCGGGCTTAAGGTCGCTGACCAGCACGGGCTCCGCGTATGCCGAATCGGCTTCGTTCCTCAGCACGCCCAGCCCCGACCCCGGCTCCACGACGATGGCCTTGCCACGCTCGGCGTCAACCAGGTCGTACACGCGATATCCCAGGAACACGAATCCACCGTCCCGGAGCCAGCGCAGGAATGCCTGGATTTCGGCAAGCTCATCGCGGAGCGCCTCGAGCCCGCTCATGCGCTCCGCGAGCTCAGCAACGACGCCGTTCACGGCGTGTATCATCGGCTGGAAGTCGTCCGTCGCGCGCACTACATCCTGGAGGCGGCGGCTCGCCTCGTTACCGAGGTAGTCCTGGAGCTCCGGATCCGCGACGCGCGCCACCTCGCAATGCACGAGCGACTCCTTCGGCGCCCCCTCGCGAGAGGGACGGACGGCAGTGATCTCCCCAGCCTCGCCCCGCTCCACATGAATGACAGGGTAGATGAGAGACTCGATCCCGAGGTCCTGGGTGTGCAGGAACTCACGGAGGGAGTCGACGATGAAAGGGCGTTCAGAGATGTGCGTCCGGAGAACCGTTACCGGCGCGTACCACCCCTCGTTGTCGACGTCGGGATTGAACACCTCCACATCGACTCGATCGGGCCGAGAACGCTGGAGAAAGCGCCAGGCACCCATGACCAAGTGGGCCAGCCCGTCGGAGCTGCGCTTCTGCAGCAACTCGCGGATCGCCTTGGAGAAGAAGATCTCGGCGAACGAGACTACGAGCTCGGCCTCCTCCGGGGAGACCTCTCGCTCGAGCCGCTGGCAGACATCGTGGACAGTCGGTGAATCTTGCCGGAGGCGACGGACGGTCGCTTCGGAGGTGTCGCTCATGGGAAGGTCAGGCAGAGCCTGTGCACGTTGGCGTCGCGACGATCAGGGGTCGGAGAGGGCCTCTGTGTCCGTGATCGATAAAGATAGAAACGCCCTTCCGTCCCTACAAGAATCGTCCATGACGCACTGGAGTGGATTGCCCCGGCGCCTCGACTTCTCGACCCTGGCCCCCGCCCACCGGGAGCATCTAGCTTTGGGGCCCCGGCCCGCGGTTCACGATATCAGGCAACGATGCGCTTTTTTCACACCGACGACACACACGTCGACGCCTCCTCGAGCCGTGCGGACACGGTCGGTGCTCGTCCGCGCGAAGCGCCGCCGGAGCAGCTCCACCTGGCCATTCGGGCCGACGGTGCCCTCGCGCAGGGCCTTCGGCGGATCGATCTGGAGTGAACGCCCCGGGCTCAGCGGGAGGGCAGTACACTCTGCCGATCCGCGCAGAGCGCCACGGGGACGGCGGCCGACCGATCGTGCTCCTACACGGTTACGGAGCCAGCTCCTTCTCCTGGCGGTATTGGATCCCCGCCCTGGCCGAGCATCACGAGGTGTGGGCGGTGGACCTGAAGGGGCACGGATCAGCGCCGGCTCCTTGCGACCCCAACTACTCACCGCACGACCACGCCGAGCTCGTCCATCGCTTCGTGATCCAGAAGGACCTTCGCGAGCTGACGCTCTTCGGACACTCCATGGGTGGGGGGGTCGCGCTGCTGGTGGCGCTACGCCTGTTGGACCAGGAGCGGCTTCGGCGTCTCGTGCTCGTCTCGAGCGCCGCCTACGGGCAGCACCTGCCCCCGTTCGTGAAGCTGGCCCGCATGGGCTGGCGAGCCCGGCTGCTCTTCGCGGCGGTCCCAAAGCGCCGGCTCACCCAGTGGGTGCTGCGGTCAATCGTCCACGATCCGTCGGCCGTCAGCGGCGAGCAGGTGAAGGGCTACGCCGAGCCGCTCGGCAAGGCACGGCACCGCCTTGCTTTGATCAGGACGGCGCTGAGCATCGTCCCGGACGATCTCGACGAGCTGAACGCTCGCTTCCCCGAGATCGACGTCCCGACTCTGCTGCTATGGGGGCGTCAGGACCGGGTCGTGCCGCTCTGGGTGGGTGAGAGACTCTGCGAGGAGATGCCTCGCGCCACCCTGGAGGTGCTGGAGGACTGTGGCCATCTCCCGGCAGAGGAGCGCCCAACGAACTCCCTGGAGATCGTCGACACCTTTCTCAAGGCTGACGTGTCAGGCGCTCGCGCAGCAGGGTGAGAAGCATCTTGCTGCCCGCACGCACGGTACCGATGACGGAGCCCGAAATCTTGGATTTCCCCCCCGATCGCGCACCGTGGGCGACCTCGATCTCGGTGATGCGAAACGCGCGTCGAGCTGCCCGGATTTGCATCTGCAGCGTCCAACCCCAGCTGCGGTCGTCCATCTCCATCTCCTTGAGCTTGCGGAAATCGATCGCCCTGAACGGGGGCAGGTCCCGAAAGCTCCGTCCGAAGAGTAGACGGGTCATCGACAGTACGAGGCGGTTCCCGAAACGGGCGTGCGGGAAGAGAGTACCGACTCCGCCACCTCCGCGCTTTCGGACGCCCAACGCGAGGTCCGCCTCTCCCCTAAGGATCGGATCGGTGAGCCTGCCAATCTGGGCGGGGCCCTCGGCGTGATCGGCGTCAAGGAACACCAGGACGGCCGGAGGGCTGGGCATGGACCGCAAGAAATCGACGCCGGCCAGGCAGCTTGCCCCGTAGCCCCGATCGGGCTCTGTGACCAGATACGCTCCACCGTCGACGGCGATGTCGGGGGTCCGGTCGGTGGAGCCGTTGTCCACCACCACGACCGGCCCCACGGATCGAGTCCGCAGGTCAGCGAGGAGGCTTGGAAGGGTCTCTTCCTCGTCGAGGGCGGGGATGAGCACGGCAACGGAGCGTGTCACGGGCGGACCGGGGTCGCTGGCCAATGGATGAGGAGTCCACAGTGAAGCTAACGACTTCCGACCCTGAACCCCTCATGGGCTCGGGCCGGTTCCTCTTGGCCATGGGCGCCGTCGAGTTCGGGCTCCTGGTGGCAGCCGCCTGGTGGCCTGGAAGGGGCTTCCCTTGGCCCGGCCTGCCGCTCGTCGGCGGTGCCTTTCTCGCGTACGCGCTGGCTGCGTATGCCACGGAAGGAACACGGCGTTCGAGGGGCAGCAGCGCCGCGGTCGAGGCCTTGGTATGCTCCACGGACGGCGCCGCTTCATGGCGGTCTGCCGGAGCAGAAGCGTCACGACAGTCCGCCCAGACAGAGCTCGGGATCATCTGGGTGTGGGCGGTGGTCTTCCGTCTGGCGCTGCTTCCGGTGCCCCCCGAGCTCTCCGACGACTTCTATCGATACCTATGGGACGGGCACGTCCAGGTTCAGGGCATCAATCCGTACGCGCACGCACCCGCGGATTCGGCGCTCGAGGCAGTGCGAACACCCTGGCACGGGCTCATCAACAACCCGTCCGTGTCTACCATCTATCCCCCCCTTGCTCAAGTCATCTTCTTCCTGAACGCCCTCCTGGGAGGGACGGTCCTGGGCCTGAAGCTGGTGTGGGTGGCGCTCGATCTTCTGACCGCGCTCCTCCTCGTGCGGGTGGCGAGCCGGTCCGGAAGGAGCCCGAGTGGCGTGGCAATCCTCTACCTCTGGTCCCCTCTGCTGATCGTCGAGACCGCCTGGAACGCGCACGTGGAGACCCTGGGCCTCGTGTTCCTCGCGCTCGTCCTCTACCTCGGCGCCCGACCTGCGCGCGCGGGCCTCGCCCTCGGCCTGGCCACCCTCGCCAAGTTCGCACCCGCGGCGGCACTGCCTCCCCTATGGCGGAGACACGGGTGGCTCTTCACGCTCGCATTCGGGGCCACCCTAGGCGCGCTCTACCTGCCCTACCTCTCGGCCGGGCCGATGCTCTGGGGAGGTCTCGCCACCTTTGCCGAGCACTGGCGGTTCCAGGAGGGCGCCTTTGCCGTGCTGGAGCGCATCGTTCCCGGTCCTCGAGCGCCGCGCGTGGCGGCGGGCTTGATCGTCATGGGTGTCATCGCTTGGACGACGTGGCGCTCGTACGACGCCGAGCGGGCGCTCTTCTGGATCCTGGGAACAGGACTGCTCGTCTCCCACACAGTCCACCCCTGGTACGTGCTCTGGGCTCTCCCCTTCGCCGCACTGCGCCGGAGCCGGGGCTGGATCCTGCTAAGCGGGCTCGTATTTCTTGGATACTGGGGCCTCGATACGTATCACGCCCAGGGAGTCTGGCCGCAGCCCGTATGGGCCCGCTTGGTGCTCTGGATGCCGGTGTTCGGCCTGCTCGCCCTCGACGCCCTTCCCCGTCGGCGGCGCAGCCGGGACACGGCCGAGATCGCCTAGGCCCCTCAGTCCCAGGCCGAGGTAGCCGGAGCCAAAGAGTACGATGAACGGCACCGATCCGTAGAAGCCCGCCACCAGCGCAGCGGCGAGGCACCCGGCCATCACGAGCCCCATGAAGAGCTTCAGGATCAAGTCACGAGCCAGAACCGGCGCGCGGTAGGCGGTGCGCTTGGCCTCGCCTAGCTTGGGAGTCCTCACAAACGGATCGTCCGCCCGGTGGAAGAGACCCCGCATCACGGACCCGGTCACGGCTACCGTCAAGCCGATGCCAAGGGCCAGAGCCTGGGGCACGGCTCGCCAGCTCCAGCTTCCCTTCCGGCCTCGCCTGCGGGCCGCCTGGGCGTAGAACACGAGAAACGGCACGGTGGCCGCCGTGAACACGAGGAGATCCGGAAGCAAATAATGCTCGATGGCCAGCGTCCGTCGGGCGATCTGCGAGGGCAGGAGCAAGAAACCCAGGAGCAGCGTCAGCGGGTGGGCCAAGTGCCCGCAGAGGTGTACGGCGGCCTCCAGCTTCACGGCCAGGGGCCAGGGGCCACGCAACAGCCGAGGAAGGATCTTTCTCGCGGTTTGGATCCCTCCCTGCGACCAGCGCCTCTGTTGAACCTCGAGAGCGGAGACCGTGGACGGGATCTCGGCCGGGACACCGACATCGTCCAGAAAGACGAACCGCCACCCCGCCATCTGGGCGCGGTAGCTGAGGTCCAGATCCTCGGTCAGTGTGTCGAACGTCCAGCCCCCCGCAGTGTGGACGCACTCGCGCCGCCACATGCCGGCCGTGCCGTTGAAGTTGAAGAAGCGACCGCTCTTGTAGCGACCGCCCTGCTCGAAGAAGAAGTGGCCGTCGAGAAAGAGGCTCTGGCCCTTAGTCAGCCAGCTCTCATCCGCGTTCAGATGGTCCCAGCGAGCCTGCACCATGCCGACGCCCGGGTCTTGGAAGGGAGGAAGCAGTTGTCGGATCAGGTCCGGCGGGGCCACAAAGTCAGCGTCGAGAACGAGCAGGAAGTCCCCGGACGAACGCTCGGTCCCGTAGGCCAGGGCACCGGCCTTGAAACCGGCGCGTGTCCCACGGCGGACATGCTCCACCGACACCCCCCGCGCCCGCCACGCCTCGGCGAGCGACGCGGCGAGGTCGGCCGTGCCGTCGGTAGAGTCGTCCAGGACTTGTATCTCGAAGCGATCCCGAGGATAGTCCTGCCCACAAACCGCATCCACGAGCCGCTCGATGACGTGGACCTCGTTGAAGACGGGCAGCTGGACCGTGACCCGAGGAAGCTCGGACTCGGGCCAGGGATCCCGGATCGCCGTTCCACGCCTCCGAGAGAGCACGAGCAGGTAAGCCCGATGCAGCGCGAAGGGAAGAAGCAGGGCGAGCACGCCTGCCGTGAGAATCAAAGTGATGTAGGCCAAGACTTCCGGCATGCAGCTCGCTCAGGTTGGGTCCAACGAGGATGGAAGCGGGCACTCCTTCATCTAGTGTACGCTAAACCCGGCCGTTCAGCACAGCGGTCCGCGAAGGAGGAGCAGTGTCCGCCCGCGCGGAATGCGTCCGACCCCTTGCGCGCAAGTGGATGCGATCGCTCGACGACCTGACCGCGAGCACCTCCAAGTGGGCCGACGAGCTTGCCGAGGAATCAGCCGGCGGCGGCCGGCACGACGCAGTGACGAGCGGAGGGATGGGGCTCCGGACCCATCCCGTGGCGGGTCCTCGCCGGGACCACGCAGCCCGAAGTCGAGCTGTGTGCGGTCCCCCAAGAGGGCCCGGCGATCGGCCCCGAGAGCCTTCCGGCGATGCACGCGTGCGAGGTTAGGGGTCGCTTATGTCTCCGCCTCTTCCTTCGTGTGGGTCAGCCGCCGGCTTGAAGCCCAGGCACGTGAGCACAGGGAGCGGCGGGTACTTGGGATAGCGTGGGTCCTCTTCCGACCGCCGGCAAAGAAAGAAGACAGACCCTCGCCTGTTCTCGACCGCCCGGGTGAAGGTGCAACCTTCGCAGAGTCCGACCGTCGGCTTCACGGGCGGATACCCAAGAACGCAGCCTGGCGCTCGGAGCTCCCTCCCCGGTGTGAGAAGAGGCCGACGTCCCCACACAGTGTGCACTTCTCCGAGACGGTCAAGTGGCTCTTCGGCACGCCGAGGGCTCGGGTCCGCGAGACGAGGACGGCACGCACGTCCAACGGTGTGGGGAGGGAGGGTGCAGGGAGCTCTAGCGCTTCGAAGACCTCGGGGCTGACCTCGTAGCAGCGCCCGCAAATAGCCGGGCCGAGGTGCACGTGGAGATGCGCGGGCCGCGTGTCAAATCGTCTCGCAAGCGTCTCGACACCCGAGGCCATGATGCCGCTGGCGATACCCCTCCATCCGGCGTGCAGAAGGGCCACCACGCGGCGCTCGGGGTCCACGACGTAGATCGGCACGCAGTCAGCCACGGTGACCGCCAACAGCACGCCGGCCGCGGAAGTGGCGTGGCCGTCCGCCGGGCCGCTGTCGACGTGCACCCCCTCCGGAAGAGCGCCGTGCACGGCCACGGTGGCCTGGTGCACCTGACGCGCATGCGCTACGGCCCGGAAGCCCGTGGCCTCGAGGAGGGCCCGCCATCGCTCACCTGCTGCAGATGGAGGCGCGTCGCCACAGAGCCTCAGATCGAAGGGGTCGTCCTCGGACCCGGCGTGCGTGATGCCGGCCATCACCCACGGGAAGCGTTCCACCCACTCGGAAACGGGATGAAAGGGAATAGGGAGGTCGGCAAGCATCTCGAAAGCTCCGAGGTCCAGCAGTGTTTATCAAGAAGGCCCGCCCCCCGATTGCGGCGGCGAGCGGGCCACCCGCCTGTCGAACGACACCCGCCCACCCAAGCGCCCGCCACCGCGAAGCCCATTTCCCTGCGGAAGGAGGCCCTTACCCCCTGTGGCTGGTCATCGCCGGCATCCCAAGTGGGACATTTTCAACCGACGTTGACACGCCCGCCTGGCGAGACGCACCGCTTCGTTTCTGGTCGTGACAAGGGCGTCAGGACCCGCCTCGGGGGTCCCGGAGGGAGAGAATTCCACTAACTTAGGAACCCGATTCGGAGGTCCCTGTCGAGCGCACGCTAGGCCACCCCCCCCTCCCCGAAAGCGATGCAAGAGAGACCCTTCGACAGCCAGAACGTGGGTTATGTTCAGGCCCTCTACGAAGAGTTCGCCCGTAACCCCGACGCCGTGCCCGAGGAGTGGCGGCGGTTCTTCGGCTTGGGCCCACGGGCCGCCCGGGAGGCCGGGTTGATGGTGCCCGAGAGCCTTTCCACGAACGGCAGCGCATCGAGGGTCGAGGCACCCGCCGCCGGCTCGACCTCGGCGGCCCCCGCGGAGCTGGCGGCCATCCGGGGCGAGGCCGACAACTTGCGCCGGCTGCTCCCGGTGGCGGCGAGGGCCACGTCGTTCGTGCAGGCGTATCGTGATCACGGGCACCATCTCTCCCAGATTGATCCTCTCGGGTATCCTCCTCCGGGGCATCCCCAGCTCGACCCGTCCTTCTTCGGCACGAGCTTCGAGGAGCTTCAGGAGCTACCGGCCTCTCTGGTCTTGGAAGGCGTGGTCGACGAGTCCCTCGCACACGCCTTGAAGAGGCTTCAGGACACCTATTGCGGCACCATCGGCTACGAGTTCGAGCACCTCGAGGACCCGTCCGTCGTCCGCTGGCTCTGGAACCAGGTGGAATCGGGGATCCACGCACGGCCCATCAATGAGAGAGACCAAGTGCGGCTGCTTCACCGACTGACCGAAGTCGAGAGCTTGGAGCAGTTTATCCACAAGTCGTACGTGGGGCAGAAGCGCTTCTCCATCGAGGGGGCGGACATGATGGTGCCCATCATGGACTTGGCGCTCGAGTGGGCGGCCGAGGGGGGGGGCGAGCATGTGGTCCTGGGCATGGCCCACCGTGGCCGGCTGAACGTCCTCGCACACTTTGTCGGCGTGGGCTATGAGGAGATCATACGCGAGTTCGAGGGGATCGAGGCGAAGGGCGCCTTCACGGTAGAAGGCACTGGGGACGTGAAGTACCACCACGGGGCGGAGGGAGAGCGCAGCCTACCCGACGGATCCACGATCCAAGTCACGCTTGCCCCCAACCCAAGCCACCTGGAGTTCGTGAACCCGGTGGTCCAGGGCATGGCTCGCGCTCTGCAATATCGAGGTGATACGCAGGAGGCCGAGCGCGACACGGCTGCCGTGGTACCCATCCTGATCCATGGCGACGCCGCTTTCGCGGGCGAGGGGGTCGTCGCTGAGACCCTCAACCTCGCAAGACTGAAGGGCTACACGACGGGAGGGACGATCCACCTCGTCGCAAACAACCAGATCGGCTTCACGACATTGCCCGAGGACGGTCGCTCGACCCGCTACGCCAGCGACCTCGCTAAGGGATTCAGCGTTCCGATCATCCACGTGAACGCGGACGACGCCGAGGCGTGCCTGACGGCAGTGCGTCTCGCCATGGCGTACCGGGCGGAGTACCAGGACGACGTCGTCATCGACTTGGTCGGGTACCGCCGCTACGGCCACAACGAGGGCGACGAGCCGGCCTACACACAACCGCTGGAGTCGGGGAGGATCAACGACCATCCCACGGTTCGTGCCGTTTACGCCGACAAGCTCGTGAGAACAGGGGTTCTGAGCACGGAAGATGTACAGGGGATGGCGGCTTTCGTATCGGCGCGCCTCCGCGAAGCGCAGGACGAAGTGCGGGGTGAGATTCAGCCGCCGCGCGATGGGATCGACGACGCCAACCTGGGACCGCCTCAGGGTACCGTGCCGCCGGTTCCACTTGACGTGCTCGCGGCAGCCAACACCGCAACCATGGCGACCCCGGTAGGCTTCACGCTGAACCGGAAGCTCGAGAGGCAGCTCATGAGGCGGGGTGAGGACTTCGGCCCGACCTCCGCTCTCGACTGGGGCCGTGCCGAGGCGCTCGCATTCGGCTCACTCCTCCGGGAGGAAACTCCGGTTCGGCTCACCGGCCAGGACTCGCAGCGTGGTACGTTCAGCCACCGTCATCTGGTGCTCCACGACTCCAAGACAGGCCAACAGCACGTGCCGCTGGCGGAGTACGGAAAGGCGCGCTTCACGGTCCACAACTCCCCCCTCTCCGAGATGGCGGTGCTGGGCTTCGAGTACGGCTACAGTGTCGTATCGAACAAGAACCTGGTCCTCTGGGAGGCGCAGTTCGGAGACTTCGCCAACGCCGCCCAAGTCTCCATCGACCAGTTCGTCTCGTCGGGTTGGGAGAAGTGGGGACAAATTTCCACGCTGGTCATGCTCCTTCCGCACGGCTACGAGGGCCAGGGGCCTGAGCATTCGAGCGCGCGCCTCGAACGCTTCCTGCAGCTCTGCGCGGAAGACAACATGCGGGTGGTGTGCCCGAGCAACCCGGCACAGTACTACCACCTCCTTCGGCGACAGGCTCACGTCCGCCCGGAGCGGCCCCTGGTCGTGGTGACGCCCAAGGGGCTCCTCCGTCATCCCAGGTGTATCTCCCCCGTCTCCGATCTCGTAGAGGGCAGCTTCCTGCCCGTCTTGGACGATCCGTCGAGGATCGATCCGGAGGCCGTCACCCGCCTGCTCCTCTGCTCCGGAAAGCTCTACTACGACCTCGAGGGCAGCGAGCTGCGGGATGACCTGGTCGACGTGGCGTTGGTACGCCTCGAAGAACTCTATCCCTTCCCGGCCTCCGAGTTCGGGGAGATCCTTGCCCGCTATCCCTCGGTGCGGGAGGTGGTCTGGGTACAGGAAGAGCCCCGGAACATGGGAGCCCTCTCCTACATCGGCCCCCGCCTCCGGGCGATCGTTCCGAGAGAGGTAAGGCTCAGCCACGTGGCTCGCCCCGAGCGGGCCAGTCCGGCCGAAGGAAGGCACATCGACCATGTGGTGGAGCAGGCCAGGGTCATCCGGGAGTCGCTCACCTCAGGGTCCTCGTAGGGGAGGGGAGCCGGAGCCGTCTCACTCCCAGCGGATGAGAAGCTTACCGAAGTTCTCATTGGCTTCCATCGCCCGATGCGCGTGGGCGGCCCCCTCCGGCGAGACGATGCGGTCGATCACCGGGCTTGCTCGGCCATCGGCGAACATTGGAAGAACGAACTCCTCGAAGGCAGTTGCCAAGGCGGCCTTCTCCTCCAGGGATCGGGCTCTCAAGACGGTGCCCTTCAGGGTGGCACGTCGACCCATCATGGCCCTGAGATCAATCGTGGCCACGGACCCGCCCGGTACCCCCACAACGACGTGGCGGCCTTGGGTAGCCAGGGCCCTTTGATTGCCCTCCAGGTAGGGTCCTCCCACGAGATCGAGGATTACATCGGCTCCCCGGCCCTCCGTGAGCTCGAGGACTCGCTCGGGCCAATGCTCGTCGCCTGTCAAGGCGTGATCGAGCCCCAGTGCCATCGCCCGCTCCAGCTTCTCGGGAGTCCGGGACGTGCCGAGCGTCCGGGCACCGAGCGCGTTGGCGATCTGCACGGCGGCGGTGCCCACACCGCTTCCCACCGCGTGGATGAGGAGCGTCTCTCCCGACCGGAGCTCCATCTGCATCACCGCCGCATCGAAGGCTGTCATGAACACCTCCGGTATGGCGCCCGCTTCAATGAGGTCGACGGTGTCGGGCACAGGCACGACGGCGCTGCCGTGGGTCTTCGCGCGTTGCGCGTACCCGCCGCCACCCAGGATCCCCATGACCCGGTTGCCCACCTGCCACCGTTCCACTTCGGGCCCCAAGGCCTCCACGACGCCTGCGAACTCCAGGCCCAGGATGTCCTCGGGCCAGCCCTCGGGGACGGGATAGCGCCCCGACCTTTGCAGGAGATCCGCCCGGTTGACGCCGGACGAGGCGACCCGCACCGAAATCTCTCCGGCCCCTGGTGTCGGCGTGGGAGAAGACCGGACGGAGAGGACCTCGGGCCCCCCGAATCCCTCCAGAACTACCGCTTGCATGCTGCTTCTCGCCCCCATGCCCGCTATCATAGGCCGATGCAAACACGACGCCAGGCCCCGTGATGCTCCCTCCCGTTGAGCTTGACCGACCCCTCATCTTCCTCGATCTCGAGACGACGGGACTGAATATCCAGGAGGATCGAATCATCGAGATGGCCGTCCTCCGCGTCTCCCCCCAGGGCGACGTGCTGGAGCGCGTCCGCCGCTTCAACCCGGGTATCCCCATCCATCCGGAGGCCGCGGCCGTGCACGGGATGACGGACGAGGACGTCGCCTCCGAGGCGCCCTTCGCCGCCCGGGCCAAGGCGCTGCATCAGCTCCTGGACCCGTGTGACCTGGCTGGCTTCAACATCCGTCGGTTCGACCTCCCCATGCTCCGGGCCGAGTTCAAGCGCGCAAATATCGAGTTCGACTATAAGTCGCGGCGGATCATCGACGTGCAGGGCATCTTCCATCTCGAGGAGCCCAGGGACCTCTCGGCTGCGGCGCGATTCTACCTCGGACGCGAGCACCAGGAAGCGCACAGCGCCCTCGGCGACATCCGCACCACGGCTGCCGTCCTTGCGGCGCAGATCGAGCGCTACCCCGATCTGCCGCGCGACATGAATGGGCTCAATCAATACTGCGACGAGTTCATTCCCATCCGGACCGAGGTCGAGCTGTGGTTCGACGACTCCGACGAGGGACGCGTCTTCCGCAGGGGAAAACACCGAGGTCGGACCCTCGTGCAGGTCTCCCAGACGGAGCCGGACTACCTCCGCTGGATGCTCAAAGCCGAAGACATGGACGACGAGGTGCTCGACATCGTCCGAGAGGCCTTGGCGAGGACGATGCCGCCCGGCCTAATTCTATCGTCCTCCCGGACTGGCTCCACGGTCAGGGGTTGAGCGCCGGCAGGGTTCCATCAGGAATGGAGTTCGTCATGTCTTACGCCAACCACAAGACGCACTTCGCAGTGCTGCGCACCGTCCTCGCGCTGCTTCCTGCTCAGGTAAGCTCCCAGAGCGCGCCAATCCGCGAAGAACAGCTCTCGAGCTTCCGGCCTCGCCTGATTGGGCCCGCTGTGACGGGTGGGCGGATTCACAACGTAGAGGCCCTCCCCGACGACCCCTCGACCATCTTTCTCGCTTCCGCATCGGGCGGCCTGTGGAAGACCACCAACCGTGGCCACACGTGGCGCAACGTCTTTGCCAACAAGGAGGTGAGCACCTTCGGGGACGTCGCGATCGCGCCGTCCGATCCTCTGATCCTGTACGCCGGTACGGGCGAGCAGAACAACCGGCAGAGTACATCATGGGGCAACGGCGTCTACCGCTCCGATGACGGAGGGGAGACATGGCGCCACCTCGGTCTTGCCGAGACCCGTCACATCGGGAAGGTGCTGGTCCATCCCGCCGACCCCGACGTTGTGTACGTGGCAGCGCTCGGCAATCTCTGGCGCGGAAGCGAGGAGAGGGGGGTCTTCCGCTCTCGCGACGGTGGTGTAAGCTGGGAACGGGTCCTCTTCGTCGACAAGTACACGGGTGTGGTGGACCTGGTCATGGACAGCCGGACTCCGGGCACCCTCTACGCCGCAGCCTACCAGCGTCTGAGACGGACATGGGGCTTCAACGGCGGCGGGCCCGGCAGCGGGATCTATCGGACGACCGACGGGGGGGACACCTGGACAGACCTCACCGTCGGCATCCCCGAAGGGGACAAGGGTCGAATCGGCCTCGCGATCTCCGAGTCGAATCCCACTGTGCTGAACGCGCTCATCCAGCACGCCGACAGCCGTGAGCGAGGGACCTACCGAAGCGAGGACGCGGGGAACTCCTGGAGGCGGGTGAACCCCCTGAACCCCCGGCCCATGTACTACTCCCACATCTTCATCGATCCCAATGACGAGGATCTCGTCTATGTGCTGGGCACCTCATCGTACAAGAGCGAAGACGGCGGTACCTCCTTCGTCGAGATCGCGGAGCGGCCCACCTACGACGTGGGCGTCCACGCCGACCACCACGGCCTCTGGATCGACCCCAACGACTCAAGTCACCTCTACTTGGTCGGCGACGCCGGCCTTTGGGAGACGTACGACCAGGGTGTGAACTTCAGGAAGGTCAACAATTTTGCGATCGGGCAGTTCTACGCGATCGGCGTCGACAGCCGGGACCCCTATTGGGTCTACGGTGGCATGCAGGACAATCACTCGTGGATGGGCCCCTCCGAGACCCGCAGATGGATCGGCATCATCAACGACGACTGGGTGCAGACCGGCTTCGGGGACGGCATGTATCAGCAGGTGGACCCGACGAGTCATCGCTTCGTCTACGCCAACTCGAACGGTGGCGGCTACTACCGGCTGGACGCGGAGACCGGCGACATGCTCGACATTCGGCCTCGAGCGCCCGAAGGGGAGCCCCCCTACCGGTGGGACTGGGTCTCACCGAGCCTCGTGTCGAGGCACGACCCGTCGGTCGTCTACCTGGGCGGCAACCGGCTCTTCATCTCGCATGACCGCGGCGAGTCGTTCGCGAGGACCGAGGATCTGGCCCGCAACATCGACCGTGATGAGCTCCAGATCATGGGCGTCTACGGATCCGAAATCACGCTAGGACGCAATGACGGAACCTCAAGCTATGGTGAGATCGTCGCGATCGCCGAGTCGCCCTTGGACCCGCAAATCCTCTGGGTGGGCACCGACGACGGGAACGTTCAGGTGTCGAGGGACGGCGGGCGAGGTTGGAACGAGGTGGGCCGGAACGTGCGCGGCGTCGCCGACGGCACCTACGTGAGCCGCGTCGTCGCCTCTCGAAGGGGGGCCGGGGTGGCCTACGCGGTCTTCGACGCCCACCGTGACGGAGACTTCGATCCCTATCTAGTACGAACCGACGACTACGGGCGGACCTGGGAGTCCCTCATGGCCGGCCTTCCGTCCGGCTCGCTGAACTCGCTCGTGGAGCATCCCGGCAACGCGGACGTGCTCTTCGCCGGCTCTGAGCACTCCGTGTTCGTCAGCACCGACGCGGGAGCGAACTGGGCCAAGATGCCGAACTTGCCCACAACGCTCGTCGACGACATGGTCATCCATCCACGGGAAAACGACTTGGTCATCGGCACGCACGGTCAGAGCGTCTGGATTCTGGACGACACCGGCCCGCTGGCAGAGTGGACGGCTGACGTGGCATCCGCCCCGGCACACGTCTTCAGCATCCAGAGAGCCACGATCTTCAGCTACCGCAAGGATACATCGTATCGCGGCAACGCGGAGTTCGCCGGAGAGAATCCGGTCTCCGGCGCGCTCATCACCTACAGTTTGGGGTCCGGAGGCGGTGAAGCCCGGCTGCAAGTGACGAGCGCGTCCAAGCGACTGGTAAGGGACTTCATCGTGCCTTCAGCGACCGGCGTCCACCGCGTCAACTGGGACTTGCGGCACGCGCTCTCGGACGAGCCGGCTCACTGGAGCCGGCACGACGATCCACGATTGGCCAGGCCGGTCGGTGAAATGGGACCCTGGGTGTCTCCGGGTCGGTATACTGTGACGCTCACGGCGCGGGGCGCCGTATCCACCCAGACGGTAGACGTGAGAGGTGATCCGATGATGCCCATCACACAGGCCATGTACGAGGAGCGGGAGGCGTTCCTCTTGGAGCTCATGGACCTGGTGAGGCGCATCGACGAGGCCCGGCCCGGCCTCAGTTGCGGAGGGTTCGGCGGCGGCCCGAGGCCGGAGGGAAGGGACCGGGAGCTTTGTGTGATCCGGAGCGGTGCCGAGCAGCTCTCCGAGAGTCTGGGCGGAGGAGCTGTGCGCCCCGGCACCCTCTACCCCCCGACCCGCGAGCACCAGGGTCGTAAGACCGCCCTCGAGGCACAGTTGGCTGGAACCTTCGAATCCATGTAAGCGACGAGGTCCGATGTACACCTTCTTCCTGCAGGCCCATTCCGGCTTCCGATACCTGATCCTCCTCGCAGGCGTCCTGACCCTGCTGTACTCCGTTTACGGAGCCGTCTCGGGGCGCAAGTACGACAAGAGGATGCGCATCTTGTCGTCCAGCTTCGCGGGGCTCCTACACCTCCAGATCCTGCTCGGTCTAGCGCTGGTCTTTTCCGGGCGATTCTCTCCGATCCTGATCGGCCACATCTTCATGATGCTCTTCGCCGCAGCGGCGGCTCAGGTTCCGGTGTCGGTCATGCGCCGGCGGCCAGAGGGGGAGAGGACCTACCCGCCACACGGCGCCTGGGCCTTGGCGGCGCTGGCGATGGTGGTTCTCGGCGTGATGGCGATCGGACGGCCGTTAATCGGTTAGGGGGCCGGGTCTCGCGCGCCACGAGTGCAGGCCGGAACCCTGTAGCTTCGGCTCGGTGATCGGGCCTCGGCCATCGGCTCCATACCGCGCCTCGACGCTTCGGCCAGCGCCCGGGGACATCGAGGCCGTCTCACGCGGCTCACGCCACCAAGGATGACGTCGACCACGCCAGAAGACTTCGCGGACCGTCCGCCCGACGCCGCTCCCCGAGGCGGACCCGATCTCGGGCTAGTCATGGGGGGCGGTGGGGCCCGCGCCGCCTATCAGGTGGGGTTCCTCCGTTTCCTCGCGCGACGCTTCCCCACGCTTCAGGTGCCCATCGTCACCGGAGTTTCGGCCGGAGCGATCAACGCCGCATACCTCGCCTCGCACCACGGCTCCTTCAAGCAGGCGGTGGACGAGCTGGCCTCTCTCTGGAAGCGGCTGAACGTCGAGGACGTGTACCGAGTCGACGCGCCGTCCCTGGCTTGGACCAGCGTGCGATGGGTGTTCCAGCTCTTGTCCGGGGGCGTGGGTGGGGCGGTGCGCGTAAGGGGGCTCGTGGACACTTCGCCGCTGCGAGCTTACCTGACCGAAGGCATGCACGCCGTGAGCGGCGAGCTCACGGGGATTCAGCACAACCTCGCCGTGGGACGCTTGAAGGCGGTCGCGATCAGCACGTCGAGCTACACCACAGGGCAATCGATCACGTGGATTCAGGGCTGTGACCTCCGGGACTGGAGTCGACCCCAGAGGCGCTCGCAGAAGACTGCGCTCACGGTCGATCACGTGATGGGCTCGGCTGCCCTCCCCCTCTTCTTTCCGGCCATCCGCATCGGTGATGAATACTACGGGGACGGCGGGGTGCGCCTCGCCACCCCACTCTCCCCGGCGCTGCATCTCGGAGCCGAGAAGATCCTCGCCGTCTCCACCCGCTACGACCGCACAGCGGCCGAGGCCAGGGTGGCTGCGGTGACGTCGTATCCACCCCCGGCGCAGGTGATCGGTGTCCTGCTCAACTCGGTCTTCCTCGATCAGCTCGATCAGGACGCGCTGCGGCTCGAACGGCTGAATTTCCTCATCGATCAAGTGCCCGAGAGCGGTCGGGGCGACCTGCGGCCAGTCCGCCTCCTGGTCCTGCGCCCGTCGGTCGACCTCGGGCGCCTCGCCAACGAGTTCGAGGCGGAGCTGCCGTGGACCTTCCGCTTTTTCACGAGAGGCCTCGGCACGCGACAGACTGCCAGCCCCGACCTCCTGAGCCTCCTGCTGTTTCAGCCGGACTACCTGCACCGACTCATTGAGCTCGGCGAGGCCGACGCCGAGGCACGAGCCGACGAGATCGAGGCGTTCATCTTGGCCGACTGCCCGGGCGACTGACCGGTCCGGGAGGCGCGACGCGACCTCGCTGCGGCCCGAGGCAGACGCTACCAAACCACGCGCGTTAGATTCGTGGGGTGCGCCGCACCGACAGCTGTAGTGCCGCGAGTCGCAACCAGGGAGAACGGTCATGTCGCAGGAGCCCAACCAGAGCCTGGCCAGCGCACAAGAGGCTCGCCAGGTCGCCGAGGCCGCTCGGGAAACGGAATGGAAGAAGCGGAGCTTCGCCCGGGGTCTCTTCGAGGGCCGCCTCGACCTTCATCTCGTACATCCGCTGCCGGACCCGACTCCCGAACAGGAGGCCAAGGCCAGACCGTTCCTGAAAGCTCTCGAGGAGTTCTGCATCGCGAACATCGACGGTGACGCGATCGACCGCGAGCGCTGGGTGCCCCAGGAGGTGCTAGACGGTCTCGCGGAGCTCGGCGCCTTCGGCATCAAGATCCCCGAGGAGTACGGAGGGTTGGGTCTGTCCCAGTACCACTACAACAAGGCTCTCGGCCTCGTGGCCAGCCGATGCGCGTCGACCGGTGCCTTTCTCTCCGCCCATCAATCCATTGGTGTCCCTCAGCCGCTTATTTACTTCGGCACCGAGGCGCAAAAGAAGAAGTACCTGCCACGTCTCGCAGGAGGGGAGCTCTCGGCGTTTGCGCTCACCGAGCGACACGTCGGCTCGGACCCGGCCAACCTGTCCACCACGGCCGAGCTGTTGGAGGACGGGCAGCACTGGATTCTGAACGGTGAGAAGCTCTGGTGCACCAATGGGCCGCGCGCAGACATCATCGTGGTCATGGCGAGGACCCCGGCGAGAGAGGGCGTGCCGCAGAAGAGGCCCATCAGCGCGTTCATCGTTGAAACATCGTGGGAGGGCGTCGAGGCCGGGCACGTCTGCACCTTCCTCGGCCTCAACGGCCTGTCCAACGGCGTCCTTCGCTTCGACAACGTGAAGGTCCCGACGGAGAACCTGCTGTGGCGAGAGGGGAGAGGGCTCAAGCTGGCGCTCATCACCCTCAACACCGGCCGCCTTTCCATCCCCGCGTTCTGCGCGGTCGGAGCGAAGGGCGCCCTCTTGTCGTGCCGGCAGTGGGCCTCCGAGCGCTTCCAGTGGGGGGCTCCGATCGGAAAGCACGACGCCATCGCACAGAAGCTCGGCACGATGGCCGCAAGCACGTTCGCCCTCGATGCCGTGGTCGACCTGACAGCCCGCATGGCCGACGCGAAGAGCTTCGACATCAGGCTTGAGGCGGCCATCGCGAAAATGTGGAACAGCGAGACGAGTTACGAGGTCATCGACGACGCCGTCCAGATTCGGGGCGGCCGAGGCTACGAGAAGGCCGACTCGCTGCGAGCCCGTGGAGAGCACCCGTACCCGATCGAGCGCGCGCTCCGGGACAGCAGGATCAACCTCATCTTCGAGGGTTCCAGCGAGATCATGCGTCTCTTCATCGCCCGGGAGGCGGTCGACAGCCACCTGAGCGTGGCCGGCGACATGATCGATCCCAGGGCGCCGAGAGCAAAGCGCATAGCCGCCCTGTTCCATGCGGGACTGCACTATGCGTGGTGGTATCCAAGCCGCTGGCTCACCTGGGGACGCTGGCCGCGGTACCGAGAGTTCGGGCCCCTCGCAGCCCACCTGTGCTTCGTGCACAGGACTGCCGCCAAGCTGGCTCGGTCCATCTTCTATGCCATGGTGCGCTTCGGCCCCGGGCTCGAGCGGAGGCAGGCGGTCCTGGGGAGGATCGTGGAGATAGGGGCTGATCTTCTCGTGATGGTGTGCACGATCGTGCGAGCCCACAGCCTCGTCGGCGGGAACCCGTCGGATCGGTCGCCCTACACCCTGGCTGACCTGTTCTGCCGGCAAGCGAGAACCCGGATCCAGGACCGCTTCCGTCGGCTGTTTCGGAACAGCGACGCGGCCACCTACAGCGTGGCGCAGCAGGTGATGGAGGGCACGTTCGACTGGGTCGAAGAGGGACTGATCAAGGAAGATTGGATTCCATCCGCAGCCCCGGAGCCTGTCGAGAGCGACGCCCCTGTGGCAGTGGCGCCGGAGCCCCAGTCGGCGGACTCGCGGAAGCCCGCCCCGACGGCGTAGCGCAAGCCCTCCGCTCCCGTTATCGCTGCCCTCAGAGCACGAGGGCGTCGCCCGACTGCCGTCGGTACAGCCGGTCGTAGACGTCGCTTCGCTCCAAGAGGTCTCGGTGCGACCCCTGGCCGACGATCGTGCCCTGGTCCAGCACGACGATCCGGTCAGCCCGGATCACGGTCGACAACCGATGGGCGATGACCAGGGTGGTGCGATCCCGCATGAGGTGCTCCAGCGCGTCCTGGACCAACGCCTCGCTCTCCGCGTCCAGACTGCTCGACGCCTCGTCGAGGATCAGGACCTTCGGGCGCGCCAGCACGACGCGTGCGATGGCTACCCGTTGACGCTGCCCGGCGCTGAGCGTGACCCCGCGCTCACCCACCATCTGGTCGAGGCCGTCCGGCAGGCCGGCGATGAACTCGCTCGCACGGGCGGCCTGCGCCGCCTCTTCGATCTCCCCGTCGGTTGCGTCAAGGTTGCCGTAGAGGATGTTCTCCCGAACCGTCCCCGCGAAGAGCATGGGCTCCTGCGGTACGATGCCGATCTCACGCCTCAGCTCAGGGAGCGAGAGGTCGCGTACGTCAACGCCGTCAAACGAGACAGAGCCTCCTTCGACGTCAAAGAAACGGGGGATCAGGGCAGCGAGCGTGCTCTTGCCCACCCCCGAGCTGCCCACGAGCGCCACGGTCTCCCCTTCCTCCAGCGTAAGCTCGATCCCATCCAGGACTCGCGGCAAGTCGGGCCCATAACGGAAGGTGACGGCCTGGTAGCGCACGATCCCGTGGGTCGGCCGGGGGAGCGGCTTCGAGTCGGGAGGTGACTCGATGGCCACCGGATGATCGAGGAGCTCGAAGATCCGCCGGGCGGCTCCTGCAGCCTCTTGGAGGTTTCCCCAAAACCCGGCGAGGGAAGTGATCGCACCCGAGATGGTCACCGCGTACAGGAGAAACGCCACGAGCGTCCCCGGAGTGAGCGCTCCCTCGAGCACTAGTCGGCCTCCCTCCCACAGCACGACGACGATCGCCCCGAACGCAGCGAACGTCACAGCGCCGGTGAGGCTTGCCCGGGCCACTGCTCTCCTGAGGCCTTCGTCACGGGCACGGTTCACCTCGCTCTCGTACGCCCCCGCCTCCAGCTCCTCGCGCGCGAAGCTCTGCACGGTGCGGATCTGTGTGAACACCTGCTCCGCCCGGGAGACGGCGTCGGCCAAGCGATCTTGGATGTGCGTGCTCAACCGCCGGACCCGCCGGCCGAAGAGCCAGCCCACCAGTACCGCGAACGGGATCGCGGTGAGGGTCACGACCGTGAGACGCGGATTGGTGATGGTGACGAGCGCCAGAGCGCCCACGAGGAAGGCGCCCTGCCGGATGATCTCGGGAACGCCGAAGCGAAGAACATCCTGGATCAAGCCCGAGTCAGACGCCAAGCGTGAGGTGAGCTCCCCGACCCGTCTCGAGGCGAAGAAGCCCGGCGGCTGGCGGACGAGCGAGCGGAACAGCTCCCGTCTCAGATCCGCGATGACCCGCTCCGACACAGCGGCAGTGAGGTAGCTCTGACCGAAGTTCACGACCGCTTGCACGCCGAAGAGAGCCAGCAGACCGAGTGCCACACGGTTGAGGAGCCTGGAGTTGCCGGCCAGGAAGGCGGCGTCGAGCAGCTCCCGTACGATGAGCGGAAACGCCAGGCCGATGGCCGTGCTGAAGAGCATGAGAAAACCGGCCCCCACCAGAACGAGGCGATGGGGTCGGACCAGCGGCGTGAGACGCCGAAGGAAGCCCAGGGTCTTCTCCGGGCTCAAACGCTCCTGCGGGGGCATGGAAGCGTCCTCTCATCTATTGAATGCATGACGGGATGGGTAATTTGGCAGGGTCTCGGAGTTTCGGCCCGGCCAAGATATTAGCAAGGGTATGCGATGAACACCGTGCATCACTATAGAGGTTTCTTCATCACAACGGTCTGGACCCTCGGGCTCCTCTGGCTGGGAAGTGTCGTGCACGCCACTGGGTCCAGTCTCGCGTGCCCCGACTGGCCCACATGCTACGGAACGATGATGCCCGAGATGACGGGAGGCGTCTTCTGGGAGCATCTGCACCGGCTGGTGGCGGCCGGCCTAGTCCTGATCTTCTCCGGAGCAACCTACATGGTGTGGAAGGCCGAGCGGCATCGCGCGGCTCTGAGGTGCTGGGCTCTGGCGGGAATCGGCCTCCTCCTCGTTCAGAGCGTCTTCGGCGGCCTCACGGTGCTCATGCGGCTCCCCGACGCCGTATCCACGACCCACCTCGCATTGGCATTCCTGTTTCTCGCCCTGGCCACGGCCCTGACCGCCGTCACCTCACCGCGGTGGACGTCGGGCGAGGGGGCCGCGAGCGGCCTGGTCGGCCTGCGACCCGTCGCTCTCGGAGCGGCGATCCTCACGTTCCTCCAGTCGGTTCTCGGAGGCGCCGTGCGCCACATGGACGCAGGGCTTGTCTGCCCGGACATCCCCTTGTGCCTCGGCCGGTGGGTGCCACCACTGGAGACTGCCACCGTGACGGTGCACTTCGGACACCGGGTGTTGGGGATCGTCTTGCTGGCGACCCTGCTGGTTCTGATGGTGCGAGCGATCCGGGAGCTGCCCTCGTCGGTGGCGAGAACCATCGCCCTGGGGACCGGGGTGCTCGCGGTCCTTCAGGTGGGGCTCGGGTTCCTCTCTGTCCACCTGAGGCTCGCCGTCGTCCCTGTGTCGCTCCACACTCTGATGGCCGCCACGATTCTGAGCTTCACCACGGCGCTGGCGGTGATGTCCTGGGCTCCGGCGGAGGGCCGATCCGATACCGCGGCCGTTGGCACCACGACCGAGGCGGCGGCAGGAGGCTAACGCGGGCTGCCGCCGGGTTACGCGAGCGGGAGTGCGATCTCCACCTCAGCGCCCCCACCCGTGCGGTTCTTCAGGTGGATGCGTCCGGCCTGGAGCTCCACGGCCCGGCGGGCGTGCCATAGCCCGAGGCCCAGCCCGCCTTCTGTGGTCGTGTAGAAGGAATCGTACGCCCTGGACAACGCCTCCGCCGTGAAGCCCGGTCCGTCATCTTGCACGAGCACTCGTCCCCACTCTCCATCGCTCGACACGGTCACCACCACTCCCTTCCCGTCACCGAATTCCACGGCGTTGTGAAGGACGAGGTAGAGGGCATCCAAGAGGGTCTCGGTGTTCGCACGCACCCGCGCCGGACCCTTCGCCGAAATCCGCACCGACACGTCCCAGGCCGCCTCGAACTCGCGCACCGCCCCCTTGACGATGCGGAGCAGGTCGTCCTGGCCGACGTCTCCGGCCGGATCCTCGAGGAAGAAGTGGAGGTCATCGACGGCCGCGACGGCTTGCTCGGCGGCCTTTCTGAGCGAGAGCCTCCGGTCCTCGAAAGCCGCCGACAGCGGGGCGTCGACGTTCTGACGCAGATACGATCCGATGCGCGCGAGGGCGAGCCTGTGTGCCGCCTCCAGACCGCTCCTTCCACCCGGCGCCGCGGAACGGGGCCGAACTCCGCCCATGGCGCCTCTCATTGACCGACCCGAGCGACTTCCGACGAGGAAGCCGATCAGAGCTGCCAGGAGGGCAGTGATCACCGTTACCGCCGACAACTCGTCCATGAATCTCCGTGATCGGGCTCGCCGCCGGGAGCCCCATGCAGAATCGAAATCCGGATCCTAGATCCCTTAGCGGCGAGGGACCTGCGCGACTCCCCCCGGAACGCCCCACCGGCAAAAGGCATCCCCGCGGGCCTCACAAGCAAGGTGATCCACGGTTGGTGCGCCGTGGATCGCAGCATCGAGGACGGCCGAGCAGAGGCCCGACACGAGAGCGCACGCATCACCGCTCGGATTACTCTGCATGAAGATGAGCGCACGGCCCTCCATGGTGAATCCACCGGCGGCAAACCCGCCCACTCTCCTTCCGAACAGGGACTTCAAACGTCGGCGTACCCGTCGGCGGGCGACCGCCAAGGCGAGGCGACGCGGCATGAAGCGGACACGTCGATCCCTCGGCTTGTGTGCGAGGCGCCTTCCGCACTCGAAGAAAGTCTCGGCGGAGTCGGGCCTCTTGGTCACAAGGCGCACCAAGTTGGCGAATTCCTCGTCAGAGACCTTCCTTCCCCGTTTCGTGCCCTCCTGATACGTGCGAATCTGCCGCTCCACCACCTCGCTCAGACCGAGTCGACGGGGCATGGTGATCGTCGTGTCCTCCCCCTCGAAGACCTCGGAAGGACGATCATGCGCCCGAATGACCTCCAGCAAGGTGAGGGCGACCAGGGCCGAGACCCTCGCTGGTCCGTAGACGGCCGACTCTTGCGTTTGCCTGTGGAGCATCGGGTGGTGTGGCGGATTGCGGATTCCGGGGCATCGGTCTGGCCTCCCCCCGGTGCGCGTCGGGGAGGCGGTGGCTTGTGGCTAATCTCGCTTGGCACTCCCCGGCCGGCAACGCACCCGTCCTCAAGCCCCCTCTTACGCCCGTTGGGATGCGAGCACCGACGATGGCACCTGTGCCACTTGAGGGGGCGGGCGGGCGGGTGTACCAGGAATTCTTCCGCCACCTCGGCGGGCTGGCCTCAAGCCGCGACGACGCTTCCAGCAGCCAGGCGTCGCTCCGCGCGATTGTCACGTGTTCTCCGGCCGCGTAGCTTGCTTCCCGCATCCGCCCGACCCTCAACGTCGCCCTCAACCCGCACCCTACCGACCGGCACGCATGAAGCGGTACGCCGCCTACGACCCCCCCGAGTATGTGGACTGGGATCCCGATCCGGAGCTCGTCGATGAGTACGAGCGAACCCTCGAGGAGCACAGCGAGAAAGCCGAAGACCCGTACCGCCGCCTGCCACGAGGGGATGAACTTCGCCGCCGTCCAGAACGGCCCGGCGGTCTTTGTCATCCAGAACAACCAGGTCGCCCGCGGCACCCGACTCGATCGCCACTCCGGCGGGGACATAACCCGCTGGCCGGACATGTACGGAATCCCCTCTTGGACCGCCGACGGAAACAACGTGCTGGACCGTCCTCGCGGCCACGACGCTTGCCGTTCAGCGATGCTGGGAAGGCCAGGGACCGGCCGTGGTCTCTGCCGAGACCTTCCGCATGGGGGGGTGCGCCACGCACGACGAGACCGAAGCGCGGGCCACTGGTTCCGGCCGAGTTGTTCGAGGTCTGGGGGCGCCGGGATCCTGTCGGCCTCCTCGAAGAGTACATGAGACGGCGGGGGTTTGCCGAGGCCCACATTACTACCATCGAGGAAGAGGCGGCGGCGGTCGCGGAATCAGCCGCGGAGGCCGCTCTGGCGTCGCTGGATACCCTCCCCGAGCCCGAGCTGGCGCTCTACGAGGGGTTCTCGCAGGGGAATCGGCAAGCGACCCTGGAGCGTCGCCCCATGGGCGGTTTCTCCCCAGGTGTCGCGAACAGCCCTTGAAGGCGGGTACCCGACGGAGCATATTCCAACTGAAAGTGAGAATCATTATCGGTAATGGCACTCAGAAGCCGAGCCCGATGGCTCTCACCGACGGTCGTATCCTACTGGAAATCGCACATGGTAAAGCCGAGCATAGACGAGCAGTTCGCGACGTACCTCTTGGAGGAGCCCCTTCCCCAGCTGAGCGACGAGGAGCTAGTGACGGCCCACCTGCACGGCCGCGACGGGGCCTTCGAGAGCCTCTATGACCGCTATCGGGATCGTCTGATTCACTTCGTCACCCGCAAGACCGGGGACGGGGACAGGGCCCAGGACCTCGTGCAGGAGGCTTTTATTCGAGTGACCCGCCACCTCCACCGGTTCGACACGACAAAGAAGTTCTCCACGTGGGTCTACACGATCGCCAGCAATCTCTCCAAGAACGAGCTGCGCAACCGTTCCCGCAGCCCCCTCATCCTCTTCCAGCGGCTCACCGGCAACTGGGACGACGACCATCGGCCCCTGCAGTTCGAGGACTTCCGGATGAGGCCGGACGACCTGTACCGGAAGCGATTCCTGCGCCGGCTCGTCGAGGATACCGTGAAAGAGCTGCCGGAGCACCACCGCCTGGTGTTCAGACTCCGTGAGCTCGAAGGGAAGAGCTACGAGGAGATTGCCCAGATCACGGGGGTCAACCTCGGCACGGTGAAGAGCCGACTCCACCGCGCCAGAAACTCCTTCGCCCAGAGAATCGAGCCCTTTTTCAACTGACCTCGATGGCCCAGAATTAGGGCATGTTCGACAACCTGCGACGCGCCTTCCGCGAAGCCGTAGACAACTTCAAGGAAGAACTGGAAGCGGATGACGCTCCGGGGGCGGTGGATCGTCTGCTCAGGGAGATGAAGCGCGAGGCCGCAGACACCCAGGCGGAGACCAAGCGCCTGGAAGCGGCCATCAAGAAGACGATTGAAGCAGCCGACACCGAGAACCACAATGCCCTGACGTGTCGGCGCCGGGAAAAAATGGCGGTCGAGATCGGCGACGAAGAGACCGCCCGAGTCGCCAGGGAGTACGCTGAGAAGCACGAGCATCGACACGCTGTCCTCGAACAAAAGTCCCGCGCTCTCAAGAAAGAGCTGGACATGAGGCGGGGCGAGTTCAAGGAGATGATCGAGGCGATCAAGACTGCAGAGAAGAACCGCTCGACCCTGACCACCACCGCCCAACGGGCCTCGGCTCGGAACTCCATTCAAGGGGCAGAGGACCTGTTCGCGAAGGTCGATCGCATCGCTGAGGACATCGAGGAGGATGACGCACGTCGCGAGGCTCAGCTCGAAGTGAACGAGCCGCTGAACGACGACAGCCTTCGGGTCGACCCGCTGGAGGAGTTCAGCTCTGCCGACGAGGTAGCGCCCATGGACGTGGACGCGAAGCTGGAAGCGTTAAAGCGCGCGATGGGGAAGAGCGACTAGGCGTCGGAGCAGGGGCGGGGCGGCTCCTCCTCCAGATCCAGCCCGACCCCCGCCTCGGCCAGCCCACGTAAGAAGAAGCGGCCCGCACACTCGCGCGCCGGGCGCGACAGGTCCTCCCCGGTTCCCGCAGGCACGGTCTCACGAGCCGGCCCTCGATTGTCCAGATCAGATGTCGCCTCTTGCCCATCCCGCTCTCGAGGTACACAGCGCCTGCGTCCTCGTCCTCGCACGCCGTAGGCGCGTCACCGATTGCATCGTCCCCTCGGCGAGGGCTCCGCCAGGTGGGTCATGTCCCTCACGTCAGCACTCGCGACCCGGCCGCAGATTCACGGGCTGCGGGGTGCAATGAACGTGCGGGTGCCGCACAGCGACCCTCCCGACGTCGCCGGGACGTCGGCCCGGTGGCGCCGGCTCCCGGATCCCTTAGATTTCCTCCCTCAAGCCAGGACATCGAGACCACTGTTCGACCCTGACGGTGACCAATGGAGAACTGGATCGGCGTTGGCATTTGGATCGTGATGGGAGCCTTCGTCGGCCTCCTCATACGGACGGTCGTGAAGCGTCCAGAGGAAACGGCCGGCCACGTCCCCCTCCTCATGTTGCTCGGTGCCTTCGGTGCTGTCGTCGGAGGCATGCTGGGAGTGGGCATATTCGAGTTCGAAGAGCCCCTTGCCTTGAGCGCTGGCGGAATGGGTGGCGCGCTGGTGCTCTCGGCCCTGACGAGCTTCATCTACCGGTGGGGCATTCGCGGTCTCATCTGACGGTAGAAGGGCGCCACTCGGTGCTCGCGCCCGCCTTGATCCGCGTGGCGGCAATCTTCCATCGCCCAAGAGCCTTCTGCCCCCCGGAAGGCTCCCCGCCAGCTGGAACGGCCCTCCGACTCCCCGGACCCCTTACGGGAGCAGTTCAGCGTCGACAACCTGACTGATGCCGTGGACGCTTGTCTGGGATCACGATCTTAGCGGAGTTCAGCTCCCTGGCTAGGCAGGTCGCGACTGGCTCCCTCTAGCGGCAGCCAGTACGTAAACTTGATGGCCAGCGCACGGATGGAGACCCGTGCGCCCCTGGGGAGCTCGGTCTCCCACGCCTGGTTGTAGACGACGTCCAGGTCGCTGCCGGGCCGATAGATCAACTAGAGGAGCAGTGCAGGTTGTGAGGTTCCGGTCGTCGTTGTACTGCACGAATGCCTTCAGGAAAAGGGTGGGCGACGCTGAATACGCGCGTGTGTTCAGCGTGTTGGTTACGTGCTCGGAGCCGTCCGAGAACGCAATCCGGCTGCGCGTGAAGGTATTCTCGATCAGAAGCGTCTCTCTGGCGAGGACGTTGAGGTTCGCGCCCAGGCTGAGCCGCCTGCCCCCGTAATCGACACCGAACTGGGCTTCCACTCCTCCGTAGAGCCGCCTTGCCGGACCGTGCCGGCGCGCCACGGCCTATCGCCTCAGATGCCCCTGCCAGGGCGGGAAATGAGAAAAAAGGCGCCGCGAACTCGGGCGAGCTCATCGAGGATGGGCAAGCTCTCCACGCCCAGCATAGAATGCGAGGCCGGCACCGGTGGACAAGCGGCCGAAGAGCAGCGTGCGGGCGTGCCGGCGGGTCAGTCCTCGACCACCAGCATGGCCCCGGCCCGCAGAAGGGCGCGGGCTTTGTTGAGCGTCTCTTCGTATTCGCGACTCGGCTCCGAGTCGGCGACGATCCCGGCGCCTGCCTGGACGAAGGCTGTGCCGTCCTTCACCACGACGGTCCGGATCGTGATAGCCGTGTCCATGGCGCCCCCCCCCCAGCTGAAGTGCCCTACGGCGCCGGCGTAGGGTCCCCGCCGGACCGGCTCCAGCTCATCGATGATCTCCATGGCGCGGACCTTGGGAGCCCCCGAGACCGTCCCGGCCGGGAAGCACGCGCGAAACACGTCCATTGACGACAGGCCCGGTCGGAGCCTCCCCTCCACCTGGCTGACCAGGTGCATCACATGGGAGTAGCGCTCCACGGTCATCAAGTTGGGGACGGACACCGAACCGTACTCGGCAACCCGGCCCACGTCGTTCCGCCCCAGATCCACGAGCATCCGGTGCTCCGCCAACTCTTTTTCGTCGGCGGCGAGATCCTGGGCCAAGGCCCGATCCTGCTCGGCTGTGGCACCCCTGGGGCGAGTACCGGCAATGGGGCGCACCGTCACGACGTCGTCCTCGACGCGGACCAGGATCTCCGGTGAGCTCCCGACCAGGCAGAGGCCGTCGAGCTCCAAGAAGTAGAGGTAGGGCGAAGGATTCAGGGACCGAAGCGCACGGTACAGATCGAACGGCCCCGCGGGGAGCTCCATCTCGAGTCGCTGGCTCAGGACTACCTGGAAGGCGTCACCGGCCATGATGTATTCGCGGATCCGCTCCACCCCAGCCTCGAACTCCTCACGACTCATGGTGCTCGTGAACGTCGGGTCTTCGGCGGGCTCCGGACCCAACTCGAGTGGGGGCGGAGGAGGCTCTTCGGAGAGCCGAGACACGAGCTCTTGCGTCTTCGCAGCCGCCAGGTTGTACCGCTGTCGGAGGTCCTCCTCGCCGACGCCCTCCTCCACCTCGACCGTGGCGATCGCCATGGCGCGGCCAAGCAGGTTGTCGATGGCCAGCACCACATCGATGAAGACGAACAAGCCATCCGGAAGCTGCAGATCGTCGGGGGGCGGGGCGGGCAGGTGCTCGATCTGGCGCACCACGTCGTATCCGAAGTACCCTACGGCGCCTCCCCAAAGCCGGGGCAGGTCCCCGGCAGCCAGTGGCTGGCGAGCCCGCAGCCGTTGGTCGAGGTCGGCCAGAGCGTCCTGGGTTGGAACGGGCGTCCAGCCGCCACCCGGGGTCCACGTCTCGGCTCGGCCGTGGATCAGGCGCCAGGCTTCGGCGGGCTCGCTTCCCAGAAACGTGTATCGGGCCCATTGTTCTCCCCCGACCACCGACTCAAGGAGGAATCCGAAGGGGGGACGTCGGAGCTTGGCATAGGCGGTGACGGCAGTGTCCACGTCGAACAGAAACTCTCTCCAGACTGGAAGGACACCGGCACGGGTCGCCTGTGCACGGGCCTGTGCACGGAACTCTTCGAAGCTTGGCTTGAGCTGCATGGACCGCGTTCGTCACGTGAAGGGGGCCGCAGAGTGAGGCCTGGAGAACTTATGAGCGAAGCGGCAAAGGGAAAGAGCCGGCGGGTCGTCGCCGTCGACACGGGTGGCACGTTCACCGATGTCCTGGTTCTCGAAGCCGGCCACCTTCGAGCCCTCAAGGTGCCCTCTACCCCGGCCGACCCTGCCGAGGCCGTGCTGGACGGGGTTGCGACGCTGCTCGATCAGCCGAAAGGGGACTATCTGCTCCTGCACGGCTCCACCGTCGCGACGAACGCGCTTCTCGAGCGCACCGGCGCGCGTGTCAAGCTGATCACGAACGCGGGATTCGAGGATGTCATCGAGATCGGTCGGCAGAACCGACCGCAGCTCTACGCGCTGGTCGGCCACCGGCCGCGCCCGCTGGTTCAGCGAGAGGACCGCCTCGGCATAAAAGGCAGAATGGGACCGGAGGGCCAAGTCGTGGCCCCGCTCGATCAGGATGAGCTGGACGGCCTAGTCGAGCGGCTCGACGGAGCCGAGTCTGTCGCGGTCGTACTGCTCCACTCTTATGCGAACCCCGCGCACGAGGAGCGTGTCGCCGAAGCTCTCTCCGCGCTCTCCACTCCGTTGTCCGTTTCCGCGCGGCTGTTGCCGGAGTACCGGGAGTACGAGCGTACATCCACGACGGTCGTAAACGCCTATGTTGCTCCCACCATGTCGGCCTATCTGGGGCGCTTGGATCGGGAGGCCGAGGCGGACCGCGTGCGGATTATGGGCTCCAACGGAGGGTCACTGCCTGTGTCCCGGGCGACCCGAGAGCCGATCCATACCGTGCTTTCCGGACCGGCGGGAGGAGTCGTGGGGGCATCGGCTTGGGGCCGCCTCGCCGGTTTCGAGAGCGTCGTGTCCTTCGACATGGGCGGCACGTCCACGGACGTCTCGCTCTGCCCGGGTGGGCTCCTTCACACGCGCGAGTTCGAGATCGGCGGCCAGCCTGTGGCTGTTCCGGTCATCGACATCCACACGGTGGGGGCCGGAGGTGGATCTCTTGCCCGGATCGACCCTGGAGGGGCCCTGAGGGTGGGGCGGGAGTCCGCCGGAGCCGATCCCGGGCCTATCTGCTACGGCAAAGGCGGTGAAGGCGTTACGGTGACTGATGCGCACGTTTGGCTCGGGCGACTTCCCCCTGATGCGTTCCTCGGGGGTGAGGGCACGCTTGACCGAGACCGCATCGCGTTCAGCCTCACTCGGCTCGCCGAGAGTCTCGGTGGAAGCCTCGAAGCCGCAGCCGAGGGGATCCTGGCCGTCGCCGACTCCGCGATGGAGAGAGCCTTGCGCGTGATCTCGGTGGAGCGCGGCTACGATCCGGCTGGCTTTGCGCTCGTGGTGTTCGGAGGCGCCGGCGCCCTTCACGCGGCTGACCTGGCGCAGAAGCTGGGTGCGGCTCGCGCGATCGTGCCACCCATGCCGGGCCTCCTCTCTGCCTATGGCATGCTGGCAGCCGACGTCACCCGCGAGACGTCACGCACGGTGCTGATCTCCACCGAGGCAGACGGGGCGGAGGCGCCCGTGGAGGAAGCGTATCTGGAACTCGAGCGGCAAGTGTTGGATGAGATCCGCCAGGAGGAAGTCGAGGAGGGAGCGGTCCGACTCCACCGATGGGTCGACGCCCGCTACGCCGGCCAGAGCTTCGAGCTTCGCGTGCCCAGTGCGGATTGGGTCGGCGCCTTCCACGTTCTCCACGAGGAACGCTACGGATATCGCCGTGACGGCGTGCCAGTCGAGGCCGTGACCCTGCGCGTGGTTGCCTCCGCACCCGGTCCCGAAGTGAAGATCGAGCGCCTCGCTCCCGCTACCCGGAGCGTCCCGATCATACCTACGCAGGTTCACGTGGGGGGTCGCTGGGTGGAGGCCGGTCGCGTCTGGCGGGAGGAAGTCGCGCCCGGTCACGAAGTGGAGGGGCCGGCGGTGGTCTTGGAGTACAGCTCCACGACGTGGGTCCCCGAAGGATGGCGGCTCACGATGGACGACTGGGGGAACCTCCACCTCGCGAATCAATAGGGCCAGCGCGGCAGGCGGTTGGAGGACGATGCTCGTGGCGAACTCCCCCCTTCAGCGGTGGTCTCGGGATGCTATCTTGGAGCCTGCGGAGACCTGTTCTTCCCCCAAGGGACTAGATGAGTAACGCTGACACGAGGCCCGCTCCCAAGCTCGTCCTCGAGGACGATCGGGCAGTTTCGGCCGGTCCGGTCTTCGAGGCCCCCCCCTACCGGTGGGCCGCCCTTGTCGCGTTCGGAGTGGGTCTATTGTATGTCCTCACGCTCGCTCCGACGACGGCCTTCTGGGACACGAGCGAGTACATCGCGACGGGACACATCCTCGGAATCCCTCATCCACCGGGGAATCCGCTGTTCGTGGTGCTGGCCAGGAGTTGGGACCTGCTCCTGACGCCGTTTGGGCTGACGGTAGCCACCCACGTCAATTTGTTTTCCGCGTTGATGGGCAGCCTGGCTCACGGGCTCTGGTTCCTGGCCCTATACCACGTCCTGGGATTCTTCTCGGGGCATCGGCACGTCCGGCTCGTCGGAGCGCTGGCCGCGACACTGGTCAGCGGCACCGCCTTCACCGTCTGGAATCAGTCCAACGTGAACGAGAAGGTGTACACAGTCTCGCTCTTCACCATCGCTCTGTTGACGTGGCTCGCCTTCCGCTGGCGAGAGAACCTGGGGAAGGGCAGGGACGACAACCTGCTCGTGCTCATGGCGTTCATCCTGGCGCTCTCGGTCGGGAATCACCTGATGGCGTTCCTGGCCGCCCCGGCTCTGGCCGTGTTCATCCTGCTGATCTCACCGCGGACGCTCCTCAACTGGCGACTCTACGTGGTCGGGGCGGTGGCCGTGTTTCTCGGTCTCTCCATCCACCTGTTCCTCCCCCTCCGAGCGGCCCTGGACCCGGTCATCAACGAAGCCGACCCCACGTGCTCGAGCGTCCGGAGCGCTCTCACGAGCATCGTCACCTGGGGACAGGCGGGGTGCGCGGAGCTGTCGGCCGTCCTCACCCGACAACAGTACGACAAGCCCAGCCTTCTCCCCCGTTTGGCACCGCTCTGGGCACAGTATGCCAACTACCTCCAGTACTTCGACTGGCAGTGGGCCCGGGGTGTGGCTGGACCCGAGACGGTGTTTCCCCTCCTCAGGCTCCCGTTCACCATCCTCTTCGTGGTGCTCGGCGCGTTCGGCGCTATCCAGCATATTCGCAGGGACGCGGCGACGGGGCTCTACACGCTGGTCCTCTTCGGCACGCTCTCGTTGGGCTTGGTCTGTTACCTGAACTTCAAGTACGGCTACTCCCTCGCGTCGCCCACCCCGGAGATCGACGATCACGAGGTTCGCGAGCGGGACTACTTCTTCATCGTCAGCTTCTCCGTCTGGGGGCTTTGGGCGGGACTCGCCATTGCCGCCCTTTGGCAGCGGTTCGCTGAACGGCTCGGCGGCTCCTTCCTCCGAGCGGCGCCCGTGCTTTCCCTCGCCCTCCTGCCGCTGCTGTTCAACTGGTCCTGGGCCAGCCGCAGGGGGGACTACTCGGCCCGAGACTGGGGATACAACCTCCTCATGAGCGTCGAGCCCTACGCGGTGCTCTTCACCAACGGGGACAACGACACCTTCCCCCTGTGGTATCTGCAGGAGGTCGAGGGGATTCGACGGGACGTCACCGTGATCGTGACGTCGTACCTCAACACGGATTGGTACACCAAGCAAATCCGCGACCTGACTCGACCCTGCCCTGAGGGCGTGGATCCCGAAGCCGATCCGACGACGATCACCTGTCAGCGTCCCTATCGGGCTACCTCGACCGCCGCGATGTACACCAACGTTCGGGCCGAAGCGGAATCCGTGGGCAAGGTCGCGCTCGTGATGGACTCGGCGGTGAGCGTACCCGAGAAGGCGATCCTAGCCCTCGAGGACACGCTCATCGAGCAGGTTGCAGGCCCCGCAGGCTACGTGAGGATGGGGGAGGCCCGAGATTTCACGGTTGGCCCCGTGGTCGCGAGGCTGGAGGCCGGCACGGTGGTCTTCCCGTGGCAGCAGTTCGCGCTGGCGCTGATCCAGAACAGCATAGACGATCGGCCCATCTACTTCGCTTCCAGCGGGAACGCGGCCCGATCCCTGGGGTTGGTCCCGTACCTCGTTCGGCAAGGCCTCGCCTTTCGGCTCAACCCCGGTCCTCCCGACTTGAGCCAACGCAACGTCCTCATGCAGGACCCCGGTGTCGTCTCCGTCACGGGCCTCTGGCTCGACGAAGAACGGACCCGCACGCTGGTTGACCAGGTGTTCGTTCACCGGGGAGGGATCCCGGACGCATGGGCGCACTGGCCGGATCGCTCCACGATCGGCATCCCGAACTACTACGCGTGGACCTACGCCGCGCTCGTTCAGAGTGCGATACAGGGGGGCGATCCCGGTATCGCGGCTCCCTACGAGGAGCGGCTGATGGCCTGGCAGGCTCTGGCGCAATAGCTCGGAGCAACCCGCGCTGGGTGGGACGGAGCGGGGGGAGGGCGGCTCTCGCATGGTGACTCCCCCTGAAGCGGGTTTCAACCACGCGACGTCAGGCGCCTTCTGCAGGGGAGTCCACACTCCCGCAGCAACCTGCTGCGGGAGGAGTCGGTCACGGGGTCCTATGCGGCGCTTGCGGACGGGAAGGATGGGGATCGCGCCAATGAGGACGCGGCCATTCGGGAAGTCCGACCCGGATGGGATCGACGGGGGGGGGCGGACGGACGGCGACCACCCTCTCAGTGGACGCGTAGCTTCCCTACTCCGCTGCTCCTCACGGTCGTGTGGGGCGCGCCGGTTCGATCCACACCTAGGTCGACGATCCAGTCAAACGATTCCGGAATGGTCTCTAGGATCTCACCGCGGCAGAGGAGGAGGATCTTCGGCACCCGAGGCAGCATGCCCCGTAGGAGTCCGACGGCCCGAACCTTCGCCTCGGGATCGAGGCGGTCGAAGGTGTCGCCCAGCAGCACTTCCTCGAACTCGACCCTGTGCTCGGCCACGAGATCGATGAGGGCGAGCCGCAGCGCAAAGAGGTAGGCCGCCACTTCCTCGTCGGACTGGGGGCGTCGCGCTCCCTCATCCCGCACAACCGTCGGCTCCCCATCTTCCGTGAGACCGACGCCAAGAACGCTGCTACTGGTCAGGCGATTGAGGTATCGGCCCGTCCTTCCCGCCAGTGAGTCCTGCGCGTCGACGAGCAGCTCCTCCCTGAGGGCCTCCAAGGCACGGCGACGGCGCTCCGTTTCCTCGCCGGCCGCCGTACAGTTCTCAGCTCCCGTCGACGTTCTGCGACCCCTCGAAGTCCCCACCGCGCCGATCGCCACGAGCCTGTCCTCGGCCTCCGCCAACTCGGGGAGCCGGGCTCGCAGGCGCTCGAGCTCCTCCGTGCAATCCTCGATTGTCGCCTGAAGAAGAATCGATCTTCCCTCCAGCTCTTGCAGCTGCGAAGGCTTGAAATCCAACTGCTCCCGGCGGCGCTTCCACCAGCTGCCGTCCTGTACAACCGATTCCCACTCCTCACGTAGGACGGTCAGCACGGAACTGAACCGCTCGGCAAGCAGGCGATCACAGGTGGGGCAAGCGGTCTCGGGACCGCCGGCTTCGAACTGCTGGAGCCGCAGCTTCAGCTCCCTGGCTCGATCGCGGTAGGCGAGGAGGTGCGTTTCCGCGTCCTGCCTCTCACGCAGCCAATCCATGTTGGCGACTTCCATGTCGCCACTCACCTCCGCCGCGTCGGCTCGCAGCTCGCGGAGCTTGCGCTCCTTCATTCTCACGGCCTCGGGGAGTCGACGCAGCTCGCGGACGCGCGCACGGAGGTTTTCCACGCCCGAATCCGTTCTGGCCCGTCTCGCCCCGGCGGAGTGACCGGCCTCTAGGTCGATGAGCTTCTTGTCCACCCCGTCGAGGCCGCAGCACTGCGCCAACACGCGGACCGCACGCCGCCACGCCTGTGGGGGCGCCGTCAGGCCCTGTCCGGCGACCAGCGTCGCCAGGCGCTCGTCACCCTTTGCCAGAGGGGCGGCGAGTTGTCCGAGCACTTCGCTGCGGAGTGGCCCGTTGCCGCCGACGAGCGCGGCAAGGCCGGGACCCAGCTCGAACGGGAGTCCGTCCTGGCCCGGTGACGATGTCCGCAGATCGGGGCGGCTCAATTCACGACTCTCCTAGGGCTGCGTCGTGAGACAATCCTCCACGAGACACACCAAGTCTTCGAAGCTCTCTCCATACTCAGCGAGGTGCTCTGCCAGCTTCAAAGCCAGGCGCTCCGAGATCGCGTCGCCGGGCTCACGCCCGGGGATCCGATGGTCCAGTTGGACCTCCAGATGCAAAGCCCTGCTCCGGTATTCGGGCAACAGCCCATGCAACAGGTCTAGGCAGTCGGGCGGAAGCCCCTCGATCCGAAGCCGCACGATCTTCTCCTCAATTCCACCCGGAACCTCGTCCAAGACCTCCCGAATCCGCTCGCGCAGGCGATCCGGACGATTCGCCTCGTACGGGATCGAGGCCAGGGCGACAACCGGACGACTACGGATAGCGTGGAACCGGACTCGCCGGGATTCCAGCTCGCACGTCAGGAAGCCCTTTTCCTCGGCCGCCTCCTCCCAGGGCGTCGGCCCCACTCGCTCGAGGGAGCCGGCATAGTGCACAGGCCCTCCGACTCGTCGACGGTGATGTTCGTAGCCGAGCGCCACGTAGTCCCAGTCCGAGGGGTCCAACGCCAGCATCGCGTCGTCCCCCCCGTCCGTCGATCCATAGCCCACGAGGACGTTCCAGCGGGCATCGCGGTTGGGAGACACCGGGGGAGGCGGTCCCTGTAGCACGGCCCGATGCGGCACGAGCGTCACGTTCAGGCCCGACTGGGAGTAGTACACCGACCGCGTCGTTCCGGTCACGGCCTCCACGGAGGCCATCGTGTCGAACGCCGCGAGAGGCCCGGGATCGGCGAGCGGAGCTGGCGTGTCGCGTGCGCCGGCGGCCAAGAGCACAGGCGTCTTCGGGAGCGCTTCCCGGAGGGCCTGGAGTCCCTGCGCGAGCGCGACCAGCGCCGAGTGCGGGGGTTCGGGGCGATCGAAAACATCGCCGGCGACCACGATGGCCGCGGGCTTGAGCCCTATGACTCGGTCGATGGCCTGGTGGAAGGCGCGGGCAACGTCCGCCTCTCGAACGTTTCGGCCCCGCTCCACATGGGCATACGCCCTGTAACCCAGGTGCAAATCCGAGAGGTGCGCGATGATCACGGAGGCAGCCCCTCGTCGGAGCCCTCGGTACTCCCTTCCTGGCGTGGCACGTCGGGCGTTCCCACGGTCACCTGTCTGACATCTTTCGGCAGACCTCATCCGGTGAGTCAAGCCCCGCTCGGCTTGCCTCGTCAGGGGCATCGCCGGTCCCCTCGTCAGGCGCCTCCTCGAACGCCTGCTCGAAGCTCTCCAGAATCCACCCCTGCAGCAGGGCCGTCCCCGAGAGAACGATCAGGAGAAAGAGCAAGAGCGAAGGGGCACCCAAGCGGGCGAGCCCGCTGAAGCCAGCCACCAGTACCCCGAGCGCGCCACCCACGGCAGCCATCGCACCGGGTTCGACTCTGCGCTCGCCGATGCGCACCGTCGCGATGGCCGCGAGGAGTCGCCCGCAAGCGTAAAGAGGCAGGGCCGCGAGGAACGCGAGCCCGAAGGCCTGGGTCGTAGCGCCCCCGCCGAGGCCCTCCCCCAACGTCCAGGCGATCGTGAGAGTCGAAGCGGCCGCGAACGTTACGAGTGCCGCCAGCCATCGCCTGCGGAGGGACTCCACGACCGCCGGCCCTTCAGCGGCCGGTGGCGCGGACAGCCCGATCCCAAGGGACATCAACTCGACTGCGACGATTAGCGTCAAGGACCGGAGCATGCCCTCACCCGCGAACAGCAGCAGGGCCACGGCAACGGCCGAAGCCGTGCCTGCGGCAGCCCCCACCACGAAGGAGGGCACCCACGCCAGACGGCTCCTCAACGATGCACCGCTCTCCGCCGGATCGACCTCGTCCGCAGCCTCTGCACAGTCCGGCGGCACCTTTGATTTCCCTCTGGGGCCAGGATAGCTTTTCGGCATGGTTAGAAAGGCGTTCAGAGGGTCCCGTTGGTCGAGATTGTAATGGATTACCCTGGCCTCCGACAACGTGGAGTGGGGTGGAATCGACGTGCCGCCGAGGTCTCCGTCCTAGAGGTCTCGTAGATGAGAGCTTCGTACGGATCGCTGCCCTGAAGCAGGAGGGTGGTGCGTGGGTCGAGTCATACCGGGACGCCCGCGGTCTTCCGGCGTCCCCGACGCCACGTATGCCGTGAGACGAGCAACGGGCAACGCCGTCCGAGCTTCGTCGCCGCGTCTCCCCGGAGTTGGAAGTACGCTGCTCGTTGTCTTCCTAGTCGGCTGCGTATCCGATCGATCACGGGTGCTGCGACAGCTGCCGACTCCATCCTACGGCGCATCCAGAAGGTTCTGGACCACGTGGCGGCCAGGGTGGAGGGGCGACCCCGTCGTAAGGTCGCATTTGTCATGGGCGGGATCCGCCGTGGGTGGCCTGACCCGGTACCTACATTCATGAGCTCCTCATGGCGGGAGGGGCGGAGAACGTCTTCGGCGACCTCGAAGGGTTGCACGGCCCCGTGAGCCTCGAGGAGTGCACTAGCCGCGACGTGGACTTGATGCTCCTCTCCGAGGACAGCCCCACGCCCCGACTCCCGATCGTAGCTCACGGGACTGTGTCCGCTTCGGTGGAGGTGTCCAGACCCGGGCTCGGGGAGGCCGCCGTCATCGTCGCACGTGTGATCCACCCGGAAGCCTTCCGGTGAGACCCCTCGCTTGGGCGGGGGTGCTGATGCTCGCTGTGGCGGGAGCATTCGCCGTGAGCATTTGGCTCGGATCAGTGCCGCTCACACCGTCCGACGTCGCCGCAGCACTGACCGGCGGCGGAGAGGCCAGCCATCGCCGGATCGTGCTGGAGCTCAGAGCGCCGCGGGCGACGCTGGCCGTTCTCGTTGGGGGGGGGCTCGCCCTCGCCGGAGCCGTCTTCCAGGCACTGCTGCGGAATCCCCTGGCGGAACCGTACATCCTGGGGATCTCGGGGGGAGCGGCCACCGGGGCCGTCCTTGCTCTGGCCGTTGGCCTCGTAGCCAGTCACTCCTGGGCTCTCCCGGCAGCGTCGTTCACGGGAGCTGTCCTCGCCATCGCTCTCGTGCTCCGGGTCGCGTCGGTGGCCGACGACAGGGTCGACGTACGAGTCCTCCTTCTGGCCGGGGTCGTGGTGGGCGCCTTCTTCACGGCTTGCATTGCATTCATCCTGTCGGTCTCCGACGCCGGTACCGTGCGCAGCGCGGTCCTGTGGATGATGGGCAGTCTGGCCGGGGCCAATTGGTCGACCGTGGCGATCGTGAGTGTCTACACCGTGCCGGCCACGGTGCTGCTCGCAAGCCTCGCCCGCCCGCTGAACCTCATGGCGATCGGTGAGGAGACGGCCGGATATCTAGGCGCGAATGTGGAAGGTGTGAAGAAGGCGGCCTATGTCGTGGCTTCGCTGCTGACCGCGGCCGGCGTGGCGGCCACCGGCGTGATCGGCTTCGTGGGGCTCATCGTGCCTCACGGCGTGCGGCTAGTGGTCGGGTCAGACTACCGCCTCTTGCTTCCGTTGTCCTTCCTTGCGGGCGCCCTCTTCCTCATCCTCGCCGACGTGGTTGCACGGACCATCCTGGCCCCCACGGAGGTGCCCATCGGCGTCATCACCGCGTTCATGGGGGTCCCGCTCTTCCTGGTCCTGTTGCGCGGCAGCCTCAGGAGCGGAGGCCATGGCGCTCCCTGACCGTACCGCCTCAACCGGCAGAAGGCACCGTGCCACGGTGGAGCGGAGCCGCCCTGTGAACCATAAGTCCGTGGCGCTGGAGGCCATCGATCTCACTGTCCGATATCGGGGGGCGGACCGTCCGGCCTTGGACGGAGTCTCGATGGTCGTGCCTCGAGGATCCTTCTACGCTCTCCTCGGTTCCAACGGGTCCGGAAAATCCACGCTGCTGAGGGCCCTCCTCGGCATGGTGCCGTCGGAGAGCGGCAAGACCCGCGTCTCGGGCCGCAGCGTAGCAGAGTGGGATCGCCGTGCATTGGCGAGAGAGGTAGGGGTCGTGGCTCAGGCGGAGTCGGTGACCTTTCCTCTGAGGGTCCGGGATCTGGTCGGCATGGGGCGTTACCCCTACCTCGGACCGCTCCAGCCCGAGACGGCCACCGATCGGGAAGCGGTCCGTCGGGCCATGGAGCGCTGCGACGTTGGGGATCTCGCGCATCGATTCGTCTCGACCCTCTCGGGCGGAGAGCTCCAGCGTGCACGGATCGCCAGAGCTCTCGCCCAAGAGCCGAACGCGCTGCTGCTTGACGAGCCCACGGCCAGCTTGGACCTCCGGCACGAGATGGAGGTCCTGGAACTCCTCAGGTCTTCGGTGGACGGGGGCATGACGATCTTCCTCATCACCCACCACCTCGATTTGGCTGCCCGATTTGCGGATCGGATTCTGCTCCTCGATCGCGGCCGGGTCGCCGCCGAGGGAGAGCCTCGCGAAGTGCTGGAAGAGGGCACGCTCCAGCAGGTGTACCAGTGGCCCGTGACCGTCGCGGACGATCCCGTCACCGGGGTCCTGCGCGTCACTCCGATGTCCGGCGGTCACAAGCCTCAGGATGCCTCGCCGTAACTTGGATCGCCGCCGGCTTTGAGGGAATCGGCGGGATGGCGTGCTATGCATCGGCCTCCTCGTAGAGCATTCGGTAGCTCCCGAAGCGTCCAGCGTCGATGTCGCCCGCACCGACGGCTTCCAGCACCTTGCAGTCCGGCTCGTGCAGGTGGCTGCACCCCCGGAAACGGCAGGCGGACGCACGAGAGCGGAACTCTGGAAAGTATTGGGCGAGGTCCCCCTGACGCACCCCCCACACTCCGACCTCGCTGAAGCCCGGGGTATCGGCCACCAAGCCGCCACACTGCATCTGAATCAAGCGTGAGGTCACGGTCGTGTGTCGGCCACTGCCCCTCTTCTTGCTCAACTCACCCGTCCTGAGCCCGTGTTCAGGCTCCAGAGCGTTGATCAGGCTCGACTTGCCCACGCCCGACGGGCCCGCGAGGGCTGAGATGCCGTCGCCGACATGTTCCCCTAGAGCATCGAGGCCCTCGCCAGTCAGCGCGCTGGTCTTCGCCACGTCATAGCCCAGCGGGACGTAGACGCCTTCCATCTCAGCAGCTACGGCAGCGGCACCCTCAAGATCCATCTTGTTCAGCACCACCACGGGAGTGACGCCCCCGTACTCGCCTGCGACGAGCAGATGATTGATGAGGTGGGGCCTCGGCTTGGGCTTGTCGGCGGACGCGACGACAAGAAGGCGATCCGCGTTGGCGACGAGGACCTTCGCGGAGCGACCGCCGGAGCCGCTACGGGTGATCGTGGTCTCGCGCGGCAAGACTTCTTCGATGACGAAGCTCTCGGCACCGGCCTCGGCCACGCTCACTCGATCGCCGATGACCACCTGATCGCCGATGCGCTCCTCGCGCTTCAGGCGACCGCGCAGAGACGCCTGCACAACTGTTCCCAAGTCGAGGACCACGGTGTACACTCCACCGCGGACCAGGTGGACCATCCCGGTCATGCGCTCGAGCGGGCGGCGTCCGGGCGTTGGGGAGGGGACACTAGGGGACACAAACGAAAAGAGCCCCGCCCCCTGCTGCGATCGTTCGATTCCAGCGGGGGCGGGGCTTTCGGCGGATCACGCCGCGAACGACTCCAGCGCGCTTCCCTTGCGGCCTTCGCGAAGCCTTCGGAGGGCCCGGTCACGCAGCTGTCGAATCCGCTCACGCGTCACTCCCAGCAGGTTCCCGATCTCCTCGAGGGTGTGCTCCCGCTCGCCCTCGAGGCCGAAGTACAGCCGGAGCACGCGCGCATCGCGAGCCTCCAGCGTGCTCAGAGCGTCACCCACGGTCTCCGTAAGAAGCCGGCTCTCGACCTCCTGCTCGGGCTCGGCCGCCTCTTCGGTGATGAACCGCTCGACGAGCTGAGAGTCCTCGCTGTCGCCGATGGGGGCGTCGAGCCTGATCTCGGCGGCGTTGAGGGTCTGAAGCGACTCGATCAGCTCCGGCCTTAGGTCCGTCGCCGAACTGAGCTCCTCGGACGTGGGCTCGCGGTTTAGCTCCTGCTTGAGGCGCTCCTTCTCACGGAAGATGCGCGCAAGGTCGGAAGCCCGGTTCAGGGGCACCCGAACCGCACGTCCGTGGTTCGCCAGAGAAGCCAGGATTGCCTGGCGAATCCACCAGACCGCGTAGCTAATGAACTTGACGCCTTGCTCCGGGTCGAACTTCCGGGCGGCCGTGACCAGCCCGACGTTGCCTTCTTGGATGAGGTCGGTCAGAGCAACGCCCCGGTTCTGATACTTCTTGGCCACGCTGATGACAAAGCGAAGATTCGCCCGCGCGAGCTCCTGGATCGCGTCTTGGTCACCCTTCTGAGCAAGCGCACCGAGCTCCTTCTCCTTGTCGGGAGTGATGAGCTCATGGCGACTTACGTCGCGCAGATACTGATCGAGGGCGGTCTTTTCTTCGATGCTGGCGTCGAAGCCGGCCAGGGGGTTGCCCCGTCCCTTTCGCTTCCTTCGCGTCGTAACCGTAGCCATCGAGTGTCTATCATCTCCTAACCACTCGGGTTCTCTGTGTTGGGTCGCCTTCTTCGACCGGTGCCCGAACGAAGGGTAGGCAGCCATGCAGTCTATGATAGTACCAGTTTCTTGTCCAGATGTTCGAGGGTGCTTCTGACACGCTTCCCGGTCGTGGCAACGCGTTGGGGAAATCGGTGACATGATCTCGACGGCCTTTGGCGTCGGGCTGGAAGGGGCGGTAGACGGGGCAAGTTGTTGACCGCTTGTTGCGAATCTCGTTGCGCTCTCCGGTTCCTTCCATTCGGCGCCGGACCCGTGCGACGCATTCGCTGCTGGTTCCGGGGCATGCCGTCCACGCAACCGTGACCGCGCGTGCGATGCAGCGAACACGGGCGATTGGATTGTCAGCCCGGTGGGGGACGGCAGGGCCCACCTACTGCGAAGCGGGAACCTGCAACGCATTGCCCGCGACCACACCGTGGCCTAGGAGCTGGTGGAAGTCGGGCGCACTCGGCGACATGTCATCAATCGTTCCGTAGACACCTCGGTCGAGGTGATGCCAGACGGCTGCCGACGGTCTCTACAGCCCCTGATGTCGGACAGTGAGCTTCAAGACGCGCTCTGGGGCTTCCCCTCCGACGGGCTCGACGAGCCCGTGACCGCCGGGTCACCGAAGCGTACGCCCGAGGGGCGCCGGCAACGCCACGCTCGTCTCCTGGCGGTCGAAGGGTGCCTGAGGCGTGACGGCCGCCGATGCGGGCTAACCCCGACGAGTGATGCGCTTGAGGACCTGATCCTGATCGAGGGAGCGGCGCTCGAAGGTGAACACCCGCAGGACCCGGGCGGTCGTGTAGAGCTCCTGGGCGAGGCGCGGTAGGTCAATAAGTCCGGGAAGGCCGCCCGATCCGAGGCGCTCGACCTCTCCCGACCGTCTCTGGACGAGCAGATCTAGCTGGAACATGGCCCGCTTGGCCGGGAAGTCGATCACCACCTCACCCGGCTGCAGCCCGACCTCGCCGGCCAGTTGATCCTCGATCGCCCTTTTCCTGGGCGTCTCGGAGACGGCCCAGTCCTCGACGACGCGATCGCCCAGCTCCGCAGCCGTGACCTCCAGCGCCCGCTTGGGCAGCCGCCGCCCGCGGAGCGCCGGGAGCCAACGTGTTGAGAGCCGCTCCGCGACCGGGCTGTCCGCCTCCCGAGCCCGGCGCGCCGTCTCGTAGATCAGTTCTTCGTCCGTGGAGCCGATGAGTTCTTCCGGATCGAGGATGCCGTCCCGAACGGCTTCGTCCACGATCCTCTTGTAGAGCGCCGTCGCAGCGCGCACGCCATGATGCCAGTAGACGTTCCGGAACATCTGGTACTTGGCGAAGAGAAGCGACTCGAGGGCCGCCACGGCCTTCTCGTGGACCCCCACCTCGGGCTTCGCGGTCTCGGGATCCGAGAGGACGGTGATGCCCTGGAGGAGCCTGTCGACGTCGACTTCGCCATAGGGCACGCCGCAGAAACGGGCGTCCCGCCGCAGGTACTCCATCTTGTCCAGGTCCAGGCTGCCGGCCACAAGGCCTCCCAGAGGATTGTCGCTTCGCCCTCGGATCAGCTCATGGATGCGTGGGCCCGCATCGGGTCCGATCGTCGCCAGCGCGTCGTTCAGCTCAGGGGATTCGAAGAACCTCGAGGCGATCGCCTCGTGGTCACCGGGGAGCAGGTCCGATTCCAGCTCCTCCAGCGCGTGGGAGAACGCATAGTGCCCGATATCGTGCAAGAGTGCGGCGTAGGGCACGAGGCGCGCATCGTCCGTAGCCTCTTCCGGCATGCGGCCCCTCTCCCTAAGCCTCCGGATCGCCGTGACGGCCAGGTGATAGACGCCGATGGCGTGATCGAACCGGGTGTGGGTAGCCCCCGGATAGACCAGGTGGGCGAAGCCGAGCTGCCGGATGTACCGAAGCCTCTGGAAGGCCCGTGTGTCAACGATACGCACTGCCGTCGCATCGAGTCGGATGGTATTCCATAGCGGGTCGCGAATGACCCGATCGCGGCTCTCCGGAAACATGGCCGGAAGGTTAGCTGGGCAGCGCCACCGGCAGCAATGGCTCTGCGGGGCGGAGGCCCTTATATTCCCGAAGGAAAAACGAAGGTGCCGCGACTCCAACTGCAAGGCTGTGGACGGAGTACCGTAGACCGCGCACAGGGTGCTCTTCGCGAGTTCAGGCAAGGAACGGCGGCGGAGTCGTCAGTAGTGCGACGGTGAGGAGGAAAGACGCAGAATCCGCCGTGCCCCACACGCTGTGCCCTTACATTAGAGGCGACATGAGCTTGCGCCTTGGTGGCGGGTTCGGGTGACCCGGCTCCAGCTTCGTCGTTGGAGCTTCGAGGCGCAGGTCTGACTATGGCGTCGTCGCTCCTCCGAGCACCCGCAACGCGACCCACGGTACTCCTTCCGCAGGCTCCTAGAGACCGTGCCCACCTCCGCACTGCGCGAATATGTACGCGCCCGGGCCGAAAACCGACCGGGCGTCTATCGGATGCTCGGTGCGGACGGCCGCCCGCTCTACGTGGGGAAGTCCGTGCGGGTACGGACGCGCCTGCTCTCGTACTTTCGGGCGGCTCCGTGCGACAAGGCCGCAAGCCTGATCCGCGAGACCGGCCGAATCCGCTGGGAGTACGTTCCTAGTGAATTCCACGCGCTTGCGCGCTAGATGAAGCTGATCCAGCGCTGGCAACCGCGCTTCAACGTGCGACACAAGCGCAAGCGCATCTACGCCTTCGTGAAGCAGACCCGTGACGTCGCGCCGCGGATCCTGGTGGTCACTCGGGTGGTATCGGACGGGTCGCCCTACTTCGGTCCGTTTCCGGTCGTCAGGCACGTGCGACGCACGGTTCGCGAGTTCGCACACGCCGTGGGGCTAAGGGACTGCCCAGGGCCCACACCTGCGTTCTTCGACGATCAGCTCGAGCTCTTCGCCGGGGGACGCACCCCGCTCTGCATGCGGGCCGATCTCGGCACGTGCCTCGCTCCGTGCTGCGGCGAAACCAGCGCAGACGCGTATCATCGGCAAGTCACGGTGGCTCGACGGTTCTTGGAGGGTCGAACTCGCGATCCGCTCGTCCGTCTCGAGCAACGCATCAACGAGGCGGTGAGCCGTCTCGACTTCGAGTATGCCGGCGTGCTGAGGGACCGGGTCGAGCGCTTGCAGGCCTTCCAGGATCGGCTGGCCGCGTTCAGGGGTCGTATAGAGAGCTTGACCTTCCTCTACAGGGTGCCGGGATTCGCCGGAGACGATCGCCTCTGCCTTATCCGTCGGGGTCGAATCCGCCGGGACTATCCTTATCCCAAGTCCAAGCAGCATCGGAACCAGGTGACAAGGGCCGTAGAAGAAGTGTACCGGAGCACGGAGCGAGGTCCGGCGGCGCTCCACGCCAACGAGGCGGCGGAAATCGTTCTCGTGGCCCGGTGGTTCGAGCGACGCCCCGGGGAGCTGAGGCGGACGGCCACACGCCAGCGCTGGCTCGAGGAAGGGGCCGTCGGACGGCCGTGATGAACCACCTGCAGGGGGTACGGGTCGTTGACGTCACGCAGAATTTCGCCGGGCCTTACTGCACGCAGATCCTCGGCGACCTCGGTGCCGAGGTCGTGAAGATCGAGCCACCGACGGGAGACTCGGCGCGGGCGTGGGGACCCCCGTTCTGGGGCGGCGAAAGCCCCCTGTTCCTGTCCGTCAACCGGAACAAGAGAAGTGTCCGTGTCGACCTAAAGAACGAGCGCGGTCGGGAGATCGCCTGGAAGCTGATCGATGAGGCCGACGTCTTCGTGCAGTCGCTCCGGGCCGGTGTGGTCGAGAAGCTCGGGTTCGACTACGAATCGGTCAAAGCACGCCGACCGGAGCTAATCTACGTGTCAGTGACGGCGTACGGACCTACTGGGCCACTGAAAGACTCGCCCGGGTACGATTCTCTGATGCAGGCGCACGGCGGCATCATGTCCGTCACCGGGCACCCCGAGACAGGGCCGGCCCGCGTCGGTAGCTCCGTCGTGGACTTCGGCACCGGCATGTGGGCCGCGGTAGGAGTCCTGGCGGCCCTGCACGAGAGGGCCAAGACGGGCAGAGGCTGTCACGTGACGACCGCCCTCCTCGACACCGCCCTCGGATGGGTCTCGTACCACCTCATGGGGTATCTGGCCCGCGGCGTCGTGCCGGAGCCGATGGGGTCGCAGTTCGGGATGATCGTTCCCTACGGTGCTTTTCCCACCGGAGACGGGCAGCTGATGATCGCCGCAGGGAACGACGCCTCGTTCCGTCGGCTGTGCACGGCCCTCAAGCTGCCGGGGCTGGTCGATGACCCGCGCTACGCCAGCAATCCGTCGAGAGTCACGAACCGGGACGACCTCTTTCGGGTTCTGGCAGAGGCGACACGTAAGCACACCACCCGCAGACTCCGGAAACTCCTCGGTCAGAATGCCGTTCCTGCGGCGCCGATCCAGGACATGGCCGCGGTCGTAGGGGACCCACAGGTCCAGGCGTCGGGGATGCTCCTCCGTGCCGACCACCCAGAGATCCCCGACTACCGGGACGTGGCGATGCCCGTCCAGTGGGACGACGAGCGGCCTCGAGCGAGAAGGGCCCCGCCCCGGGCGGGAAAGCACACACGAGAAGTGTTGGCCGAGCTCGGCTACCGGTCCGACGAGATCGACGCTCTCGTCTCCGACGGAGTGGTGGTGCCGGCTGAGTGACTAACGTTCAGCCGCCGAGGTCGGTTGCGGTCGCAAGTTGCCGACGATTCTGTCAAGCTCGTTGTTGAACTCGCGCGCGATGCGGCGCCGCAGGCCCGTGAGGACCATGGCCCCCGACCGCGGCAAGAGTCGAGGCTTCCGAGGTGGCTCCAAGAGCAGGATGTGCGGTGAGGGGCAGTCGAGCGCACGCCCCTCCACGGCACCGGGTGCCTAACCGGAGACCGGTGCCCGCAGGACATCGCGAACGGAGTCCGTCTCCTCTGCGGCCCCGACCGGAGGCGAGGTCGCGAGGCTGACGCCTATGGTGCCCGCAAACCCCACCAGGAACCCCGGGACCATCTCATAGAGCTCGAAGTACGGCTCCTTGAAGAGTAGGACCCACAGCACTGCGGCCAGGAACCCGATCACCATACCGGCGATGGCGCCGGCCCGCGTCGTTCCTCGCCAGAAGAGAGAGAGCAGAGGACGACGGGCGTGAAGGCGCTGGCAAATCCGGACCAGGGGAACAGCACGAACCAGAAGATCGCGCGGTCCCCATGAGCGCCGCCACGAGGGCCACAGCCCCGATCACGACCGTAACGCCCTTGCCGCAGAGGGAGAGCTTCCGCTCACTGACGTCCGGATGGAAGATCGGCTGGACGATGTCGCGCACCACCGCGGACGATGCCAGAATCAGAAGCGAGTCCACCGTCGACATGATGGCTGGGAGGACCACGACGAGGAATATCCCGGAGAAGAGGGCGGGGAAGAGGGCGCTGTTCATCACGGGCAGGATCGTCTCTTGGTCGGCGAGCCCGGGGAAGAGGACGCGCCCGGCCATCCAGATAGTCGGGAACCCTGATCGAGTCGTGCCGGTCCGTGTATGCCTTGAACGGGCGTGCCACGTACTTCCCGGCGAGCAGCACGCCGAGGAATTCTCCCAGGACCACACACAGGGCGTGGAAGCCGACGGCGTACCCCATCCCGGTGAGCCCGAGGAGCAGCCAGGCGCTCTCGCCCGTAGAGTTCGAGCTAAAGGCGATGACCCAAGACGGGAGCTTCTTCTCTGCGACGTAATACCCGGCCACGCTCCCCGAAATACGCCCTCGCCCACAGACCGAGGCCTAGGAGCACGAGGAGGCAGACGACGAGAACCCCGACGATGACGGTCACCGGCTAGTTCTCCACTTCCGAGGCTCGCGAGCCCCCGAAGGATGTGAGGCGCCGCTTCCCGGCATCAACCGGCCTCGACCCGATGACACGCCCGTTCCAGGCGCTCCAGCCCTTCGGCGATCTCGTCCTCGGTGATCAGCAGTGACGGCCCCAGGCGGATCACGTGACCGTGGAGTCCTCCAAGCCCGATGAGGAGACCCTCTTCCTTGGCCGCCTCCAGCAGGGCCTTCGACTTCTCCGGCGAAGGATCCTTGGTGTCCGGATCCTGCACGAGCTCGATCGCCTGCATCAGGCCCATCCCCCGGACGTCGCCCATCCACCGGAAACGTTGATGCAGCTCCATGAGGCCCGCGCGGAGCTGGTCGCCTCGCTCCTTGGCCTTCCGAGGCACATCCTCTTCGACCATCACCTCCATGGTGGCGCTGGTTGCCGCCATCGCCACCGGGTTTCCTCCGAAGGTGGAGATCGTCTTGGACTGCCACGAAGCGGCGATAGCCGGCCGAGTGATCGTGGCCCCTACCGGCATGCCGTTGGCGATCCCCTTCGCCATGACCATGATGTCGGGCTCGACGCCCGAGTGCTCGATTCCGAACCAATGTTCTCCGGTTCGGCCGAACCCCGCCTGTACCTCGTCCGAGATGAACAGCCCGCCGTAGGACCCTATGATCTCGGCCGCGCGGGCAAGGTATCCCTCGGGCGGTACGATGTATCCCCCGACTCCCATGATGGACTCGGCGACGAAGGCGGCCGGGCGGCCGTTGGTGGTGGTCCGGATGACGTCCTCGAGATCCTGCACGAAGGCCTCGGTACAGCTCTCGTCGCACGGCTGCTTGAAGGGGCAGCGATAGGGGTAGGGAGTCAGCGTGTGCTTGATGCCCGGGAAGGTGGATGCCATCGGCCGCCAGTCGCTAACGGCGGTGATGTTGGTAGCCAGAAAGCTGCGGCCGTGATACGCCTGGCGGAGCGCGATGATCTCGGTGCGGCCCGTGTGGATGCAGGCCATGTGGATCGCCGTCTCGATGGCCTCGGTCCCGGAGTTCGTGAAGAACGTTTGGCTCAGCCGGCCGGGGGCGAGGCCGGCCAGTTGCTGCGCGGCCACCACATGGGGCTCGGTGACGTAAAGCGTGGACGTATGGCCCAGCCGGGCCATCTGCTCCTGAGTCCGGGCCACCACTTTGGGATTGCAGTGGCCCACGGACGTGGTCAGGATGCCGCTGAAGAGGTCCAGGTACTCGCGGCCGTCGGCGTCCTTGACCCGTACGCCCTCGGCCTCGGCCAACACGAGGGGTTCGTTGTAGAGAGGCTTGGCGCACGGAAAAATGAACTCCCGCTGGCCCTCCATGACCTCCTGACTCTTCATCACCGTCGCGACTCCGCTAGCCTGCATCCAGACCTCCAGTGTTGTGCGATGGGGCCCGGGAACCGTCCGGGCGAGCCCGGCGATCCCGCAGCACCTGCGGCGAGTCTAACTGTGCGCTGAGGAGGTGCGCCAGGCCTTCCCTGACTGACTGTAGGATTGAAATGGAACTGCCCGGTTTGTTTGAAATAGAAACGCAATGCCAAGTTATGGGCTTGACTTTTCGGGAGTGGCCTAGTACCTTTCAAGTACACCATGAAAGGACACACCCGATGAACCTGCTCGAAGTCTTCCGGCGCTTCCCCACTCAAGAATCCTGCATCGAGCATTTAGAGGATGTCCGGTGGGGCGACACCCCGGCTTGCCCCCTCTGCGGGAGCCTGGACGTTGCCCGCAAGGACGAAAACACCCGCGTGGGCCGGTGGAACTGCCACGATTGCCGGGCCAGCTTCAACGTGCTGTCAGGGACGATCTTCTGCAAGACGCGGATTCCGCTCCAGAAGTGGTTTCTGGCCATTGCCCTCATGGTGAACGCGAAGAAGAGCCTTTCGTGCCACCAGCTAGGCCGGGACCTGGACCTCACTCACCAGTCGGCCCTTTACGTCCAGCAACGCATCCGGGCTGCTATGGCCGGGAGCGACACGGGACTCTTGCAGGGCATCTTAGAGGCCGACGAGACCTACGTCGGTGGTCGGCCCCGGAAGGGAAACCGTCGCGAAAACGACACACACGCCCCGAGAGGCCGGGGCACGTCGAAGACTCCGGTTATTGGCGTTGTCGAGCGGGGCGGTAAGGTCAGAGCCGAAGTCGCCAAGGATCTCACGGGCAAGGGCATTGTCCGGTTTCTCAAGAAGCACCTGGACCCAGCGGGCTCCGTGCTCATCACGGACGAATACCGGGCCTACCGTGCGGTTCGGTCCTTCATGTACCACGCCACGATCGACCACGGCGTCGCCTATGCGGACGGCGACACGCACACCAACACGATTGAGGGATTCTGGAGCCTTCTCAAGCGCGCCTGGTACGGGACGCACCACCACTACAGCCGGGGGCTCACCCCGCTATTCGTCGCCGAGGCGGCCTGGAAGTACAACCACCGGAGAGATCGCAACGCTTTCGGGTCGTTCCTGCGAGAGTGCATGGCATGAACCGTCTCTACTATGGGGACTGCCTGACGATCATGCAGGACATGGCCAAGTGGTCGGTCGATCTTATCTACCTTGATCCGCCGTTCAACTCGAACCGCGAATACAACGCGATCTACAAGGACGAAACGGGCCGTGCGCTGCCCGATCAGGTAGAGGCGTTCAACGATACCTGGACGATGGACGAAGAGCGGGAACGGGCACTCCAGCATATGCCGATCCTGCTCCGGGAGACTGGCATCGAGGATTCCGTAGCAGAGTTCTGGCGGATTTGGCTCAACGCGCTCCGGGGCACGAACCCTAAGCTGCTAGCCTATCTGTCCTACATGGTCGAGCGGCTGGCCCACATGAGGCCGATCCTGAAGCCGACAGGCTCTATCTACCTACACTGTGACCCGACTGCCAGCCACTACCTGAAGGTCTTAATGGATGGAATATTCGGCCACAGCAACTTCCGAAATGAGATCGTTTGGAAGCGTGCCCACTCCCACAATAGTGCCAAGCGATACGGCCCTATACATGACGTGTTGCTCTTCTACACAGCAGGATCGCAGTACACATGGACGAACGTACGGCAACCCTATGGTCGGGAGTACGAGGACCGCTTTTTTAGGTTCGATGACGAGGACGGGCGTGGACGATACTGGACGGGAGATCTCACCGGAAGTGGTATCCGGCACGGCGAGACCGGAAAAGAGTGGCGAGGATTTAACCCAACAAGCAAGAATCGACACTGGATGGTGTCTCCGGCTGATCTCGACAAGCTGGACACCGACCAACGTATTTATTGGCCGCCTACTGCTGGGGCCTGGCCGAAACTCAAGAGGTATCTGAGAGAAGCAAAAGGGATCCCTCTGCAAGATGTTATGACTGACATTTATGGGTTGTCCACGATGGGCGCACCCAAGTCTGAACGGCTCGGGTACCGTACTCAGAAACCTCTAGCTCTTTTGGAGCGCATCATCGAGGCAAGCTCGAATCCGGGTGACGTGATATTCGACCCCTTCTGTGGGTGCGGCACTACCATGGAGGCGGCCGAACGCCTCAACCGCAAGTGGATCGGGATAGACATAGCGATCCATGCGGTGAAGCGCGTCGCCCGCGTACGGCTCATTGATAGGCTTCGCCTAGTCGAGGGCCAGGACTTCACTATTGAGGGCGTACCGCGCAACCTAGAGGGCGCACAAGACCTGTGGAAGAGCGATCCTTACCACTTCCAGAAGTGGGCCGTGGAACAAGTGGATGGCTTCGTTACCACTCGCCGGACGTCGGATGGCGGGATAGACGGACGGCTCTACTTCGATATGCCAGGGGAACGAGACCTTCAGTCTATGGCTCTCGAAGTGAAGGGCGGGAGGCAGGTGGGCATCAGCGTCCTCAGGGAACTGCGCGGCGTTCTGGAGGATGACCGTGCGCTCATGGCCGGTCTCGTCGTCATGTACCCCCCAGGAGATCGGCAGGCCGCCAACTTTGGACGGTACAGGGCCAGCGCGGGTGATCTAAAGGTCCACGGACGCCCCTACCCGAGGATGCAAATGCTGACCGTTCAAGAGATCCTAGACGGGAAGCGGTTCGATACGCCTAGCGTCGTGGGCCGTGGATCGTCTCAGACCGTCTTCGGGATCGCAGACGGAAAGGCACAGCAAGTGCTCAAGATTGACGATTGAGCCCCTAAGCCCATAACTTGGCATTGCGAATAGAAATGCACCCCTTTCGGCGTGTATTCGCTCCAGCTGGCAAGAGCGGACCGCTCCAGGGGAGGAAATGCTGACATTGAGGCAGCGGGACCGAGATCGATGGGCGGTGCTGAAGCAGGTGCGAGAGGGTCACGTGAGCGCGACGCGGGGAGCGGAGCTCGTGGGGCTGACGCTGCGGCACTTCCGTCGCCTGCGTCGCAGATGGGAGCAGGAGGGGGGCCGAGCCGTGATCCACGGTCTGCGTGATCGGCGCTCGCGCCGGGCGTTACGGGCGGAGCTGAAGGAGCACGTGATGGGAAGGGTCGGGGAGGGGGTGTTCAGGGACTTTGGGCCGACCCCGCTGGCTGAGCACCTGCCGATGGACCCTGAGATTGGAACGCTGGGCGCCCATATGCTTCGTCGGTGGTCGGATGACCGTGCGGCGGGTCGTCAGGTCCTCTTCTCTGACCGGCACGCGCTCATGAGGTGCTCGGGAAGGCGAACTTGATGCCCTCGCGAACACCGCTCGACGGCCAGCGTTGGGTGATGGTCTTTCGGCGTGTGTAGAAGCGCACCCCGTCGGGACCGTAGGCGAAGAGATCCCCGAAGAGCGAGCGCTTCCAACCGCCGAAGCTGTGGTACGCCACGGGTACGGGGAGGGGGACGTTGATGCCCACCATGCCGGCCTTGATGTGATCGCTGAAGTAGCGCGCCGCCTCGCCGTCGCGGGTGAAAATGCACGTGCCGTTGCCGCATTCGTGTGCGTCGGTGAGGTCCATCGCCTCCTGCATGCCCTTGGCGCGCACGACGCACAGCACCGGACCGAAGATCTCGTCGGCGTAGATCTGCATGTCGGGCTTCACGTTGTCGAAGAGACAGGCCCCGAGGAAGAAGCCGTCCTCGTGACCGGGCACCTCGAGACCCCGACCGTCCACGACTAGGTCGGCGCCTTCCTCCAGGCCGAGCTCGACGTAGCCCCGGACCCTCTCGTACGCTTCGCGGGTGACCAGCGGGCCCATGTCGTTTCCGAGCTCGCATCCGGCGCCCACCTTCATCCGCCCGATGCGAGCTCGGAGCCCCTCAACCAGAGCGTCCCCGGTCTCGTCCCCGACAGGGACGACCACCGAGATCGCCATGCAGCGCTCTCCACAGGAGCCGTAGGCGGCACCCATCAAGGCGTTGAGCGCGTTCTCCATATCGGCGTCGGGCATCACGATAGCGTGGTTCTTGGCGCCACCCAGGGCCTGCACCCGCTTTCCGTTGGCGGTGCCTGTGCGATAGACGTGCTCGGCGATGGGCGTGGATCCCACGAAGCTGACGGCCTGCACCCGTGCGTCGGCGAGCAAGGCGTCCACCGCTTCCTTCCCGCCGTTCACGACGTTCATGACCCCGTCCGGCAGACCCGCCTCCGTCAATAGCTCGGCGGCCAGCATCGGCGCGCTCGGGTCCCGCTCCGAGGGCTTCAGGACAAACGTGTTCCCACATACCAGGGCGATGGGATACATCCACATGGGCACCATCGCCGGGAAGTTGAAGGGGGTGATGCCGGCCACCACACCGAGCGGCTGGAACTCCGACCAGCTGTCGATCGAGGGACCGACGTTCTTGCTGTGCTCACCCTTAAGCAGTTCGGGGGCCGAGCAGGCATATTCGACGTTCTCGATGCCGCGCTGGAGCTCGCCCGCCGCGTCCTCGAGGACCTTTCCGTGCTCCTCGCTCACCAGCGCTACCAAGCGATCACGGTTCTCCTCGAGCAGTTCCTTATAGCGGAACATGATCCGTGCCCGCTTGGCGGCCGGTGTGTCTCTCCAGGCGGGAAACGCCGCGTCTGCGGCGCCAATGGCCGCCTCGACCGTTTCCTTGTCGGCCAAGGCTACTTGGCGGACGACGTCACCTTTCGACGGGTCGTAGACGGCCTGCGTATCGCTCGGGCGCGTTAAAGCCCGGCCGTTGATGAAGTGGCCGACCACCGGGGTCGCGGTGCGCGTCTCGGGTGCTGTCATCGTATCTGTCATGGTTGCCTGCTTGCCTCATCGGGGAGCGCTCGGTCGGGCAGACACAATTTACCGCACGAATGCACCGTCACAATACGCACCGCAAGGCCCTACACGCTCGGGACCGAGCGGGTAGGCGGGAACTGCTGTGGGCTGCGGGCACGATCTTGCTAGAAGCCGCCTCCCCTCAGGCGCCTGAGCGCCTGGGTCGCTGCGCGATTGCCCGGTGCCAGCTCGAGGACCCTTTCGTACGCGTCGACGGCCGCGTCCGTCTGGTCCTCGAACGCGTGGATCTGCCCCTTGAGGAGCCAGGACTGAGCCGACTCCGGATGGTGCTCCAGGTTAAGCCCGATCACGGCCAAGGCAGCCTCGGCGTCGCTCCGGGCCAGCACCTGAGCGACCCTCTCCAGCGAGCCGGGCCCGAAGTCGTAGGCGCCTCTGCCGAAGTACTCCTCCCGAAGCTCGTCGTAGCGCGCCTTGAGGGCCTCGAAACCCCCATCCTCCGCGGCCCACGTCAACTCTTGGGCGAGCGTGGCTGGCTGGGGCCTACCGGCGTGGCAAGTCACGCAGGCAACCTCCAAGTTGCGCTCCCCGCGGTTGTGGAGCTGTGCGATGTGGTCGCTGTTGATCGCCTCGACCATCGCCATCATGGCCCGGGCCTTGTCCTTGGTCGCCTTCTCGTCGGAGGCGAAGTCGTCGTCCGGAGAGTCGAGGTCGTCGGAGACGGCGTGGCAGTGGGCGCAGCCGGCACCAAGGGCATCCGAGAAGCTCCCCATGATTCCGATGAGCTGACGGCGGCTGATGTCGTCGGGCAGGACTTGAAGGTTGCTGAAATCGTCGGGGATGCCCTGCGACGATACGGGCACCGCCGCGAGCGCGAGCGCAAGCGGTCCAGCAGCGAGACCAAGGCGCATTGAAGATCTGGCAGCGACGATCACGGCGGTCCTCCCTTCGACGGAAATCGCTCCCGAACGAGGTCCTCCCGCTCGGACAACGCACGGCTGCGGATTGAGTCGGGGGGATGACCCCCGGGGGCGCGGCATCGCCGGACCATACGACCTCAACCCCCACCCATCTTCAGGATCATGTCGAACTCCTTCTTCCCAACCGGCTGAACGGAGAGTCGGGAGTTGTTCACGAGCACCATGTCGGAGAGTGCCTTCACGGCCTTGATGCCTAGGAGCGATACCTCCGACTCGAGTTTCTTCACGAACTCGATGTCAACCATCCACCAGCGCGGCTTTTCCGCTCTGGACTTCGGGTCGTAGTACTTGTCCTTCTCGTCGAATTGGGTGAAGTCCGGGTACGCCTCCTCGATGACCCGGGCCACACCCACCACCCCGGGTGGGGTCTGCTGGCTGTGGTAGTACAGGACCTCGTCACCCTTCTTCATCGCCATCATGTGATTCCGGGCCTGGTAGTTGCGCACGCCCTCCCAATAGGTGGTCTTGTCCCTCTTCAGGTCGTCGATGGAGTAGACGTGGGGCTCGCTTTTCATGAGCCAGTAGGACTTCGCCATAAGCATCCGTTCACTCGGTTGGAAGCGGAGGGGAGCACGAGTCGCCTTGGCCCCAGCTCGGGCAGGTTGGTCACCCGCTTCTATGGGCTCGGAGATTACGCCGCAGGCAGCATGCTTGACAACCGAGGCGCCCCCTACTTCGGTCCCGCCTCCTTCACACCTGCCGGCACATGTTCTTCGAAGCGGCTGAAGTTCTCCTTGAACATCGATGCCAGCCTCTCGGCGGCCGCGTCGTACTCGGCTCCGTCGGACCAGGTCCCGCGCGGGTTGAGGATTCCGATGGGCACACCAGGCACCTCGTCCGGGATGTGGAGCCCGAAGACTGGATCGGCCGCGGTGGCCACGCCGTGCAGCTCGCCGGACAGCGCCGCACGCACCATCGCTCGGGTGTATGACAGCTTCATGCGGCTCCCGACACCGTATCCGCCCCCACTCCACCCTGTGTTCACGAGCCATACGCTCGAGCCGTGCTCGCGAAGCCGCTCGCCGAGCATCCCGGCGTACTCCCCCGGGTGCCGCGGCAGGAAAGGCGCCCCGAAGCAGGCGCTGAACGTCGCCTTCGGCTCGGTGATCCCGCGCTCTGTCCCTGCCACCTTCGCCGTGTAGCCCGACACGAAGTGGTACATCGCCTGCTCGGGCGAGAGCTTGGAGATGGGAGGCAGCACACCGAAGGCGTCGGCCGTGAGGAACACCACGGTCTTGGGGTGTCCCCCCAGGCTCGGAACCACCGCGTTGGGGATGTAGTGGAGGGGGTACGAAGCTCGCGTGTTCTCGGTGATGCTTCCGTCGTCGAAGTCGATCTCGCGCGTCGCTTCGTCGAGGGTGACGTTCTCAAGGATGGTCCCGAACATCTTGGCCGCCTGATAGATCTCGGGCTCGCCCTCAGGGGACAGGTTGATCGTCTTCGCGTAGCAGCCGCCCTCGAAGTTGAAGATCCCCGACTCACTCCAGCCGTGCTCGTCGTCCCCGATGAGCCCTCGTTCCGGATCCGCCGAAAGGGTCGTCTTGCCGGTGCCCGAGAGACCGAAGAACAGCGCTGTGTCCCCTTCGCACCCCAGGTTGGCCGAGCAGTGCATCGGCAGAACGCCCTGGTCCGGTAGCATGTAGTTCATCACCGAGAAGATCGACTTCTTCATTTCCCCGGCGTAGTTGGAGCCCCCGATCAGGACCTGACGCTCCTTGAAGTTCACGACGATGAACGTGCCGCTCTTGAGCCCAAACTTCTCCGGGTCGGCCAAGTACCCCGGTGCATGGAGTACCGTGAAGTCGGGCTGGAACTCGGCGAGCTCCTCGGGGGTGAGCCGGAGGAACATGTTGTATGCGAAGAGGTTGTGCCAAGCCTTGTGGTTCACCACGCGGATGTGCAGTCCGTGGCCGGGGTGGGCGCCGACACGGGCGTCGCGAACGAACAGCTCCTGCTCGTTCAGAAACGCGACGACCTCTTCACGGAGCCGATAGAAGTGTTCTTCGCCAAGGGGCACGTTCACGGCACCCCAGTCGACCGTCTCGCCGGTCGCCGACTCTCTCACGGTGAACTTGTCGTTGGGCGAGCGGCCAGTGTGAGGAGCGGTCTCGGCGGTGAATCCGCCCATATGGGCCAGGCGTCCCTCACCTCTCGCCAGCGCCTCCTCGCAGAGCTCGGCCGGCGACCGGTTCCAGTGCACCTTCTTCTGCGGTGCGAGCCCGTGCGTGCCCAGTCCCGCACGACCCGTGGCCCGGCCTCCGATCACCGACGGAACTCCCTCGGCCTGCGTCGCCATTTATCGAGTCCTCTCTTGCGCCATTTGGGGATCGCGTATCGCGCGTGTCGTAGGCCCCGCAGCCCAAGGGCCGCATTTCGACACTAATTCTCTCTAGATCGACCACGCGCGTCCACCGACGCCCCGGTCGCCAGGTTCACGCCATTCCGACCATGGATTTCCGCTCCGGAAAGTGCGCGGGACGGCTCCCTCCGAGCAGGACCGGGCTGACTACATCCGCGCCGTCGAGCTCGGCCACGTCCCGAATCTCGCTCTCGAAACCGCGTCGGATACGCTGCTCTTCGTCGGGGGGGCTTCTATCTTGCTTGCCGGTATCTTGCCACCCTGACGCTTGGTGTGATACTCCAAGGTCGCGTTTCCGTGAACGTTCAGGGGAGCCTTGTTCAGAAGAGAACGCTTAGCTTAGCCGAGCAATAGCGAGTGTCAAACATCACCACCGGATTGTCCATGGCTCGGAGGCTCGCCGGAGCGCTGATCCTTTTCGCCGGGCTGGCCGCGGCTGGAGCGGCCCGGCTCGAGGGGCAGGTGTGCCCGAACGGCCGGATCTCCTTCATCTTCATCAACAGCCGCTCCGTCTTCGACACGGCGAACCTCACCGACGGCAAGTCCTTCGAGTGGCTCTTCAACTTCGCCAACTGGCTCCACATGGAGACCGACGAGGACTTCATCGAGGAGGAGCTCCTCTTCCGCGTAGGGGATTGCTACGACCCCTTCCTTGTCGCCGAGTCTGAGAGAATCATCCGTCAGTTGGACTTCATCGCGCGCGTGGACGTCTTCGCGGTGCCGCAGGACGACGGATCGGTGCACGTCGTTGTCGACACGCAGGACGAGTGGACCCTACAGCTGACGGTCCGGGCGCGCTTCGACGAGGGCTTCGAGTTCAACGGGATCGACGTCACGGAGGAGAACGTGCTGGGGAGGGGGGTGTCGGCCCGTGCCTTCTACCGGGAGCGGCGCGAAGCGCGGGAGATCGGTGGGGCGATCCAGACGACACAGTTCATGGGGACCCGTTGGGACGCGCAGCTTCTCGCGGGAGAGACGCGTGTCGGCCCCTTCTTCCAGCAGGCCTTTGTCTATCCGTTCGTGGGTGAAGTCGGACGGTATACCGCCACCCAGTTCTACAGCAGGCGGGAGGACCTCTTCGCCTACAGCCTGCCGGAAGGCGGCACCTACACGCACATCGTGACCCCGTTCTTGAGGAAGCGTGGGGCGCTGACAGTTGCCGCACGCCTCGGACAGGCCGGTCGGCTGACTATCCTCGGTCTCGGGATCTCTCGAGACGATCTCGACTTCACGCCCTTTGAGAATGGTCCTGAAGCCGTTCAAAACCGTGACTTCGCCAACAGCGTGCCTGCTCCCCCCGGGCTGGCCCGGATCGTCTCGGGGCAGACCCGAGGCAGCGCCGTGACTCGCCTGAGCTTCACGCTGGGACAGAGGAACCTGCGCTTCGAGCGGCGGGCCGGCCTCGACGCCCTGCGGGGTGTCCAGGATGTTCCGCTGGGTGGGGAAGTCTCCCTGACCCTCGGTCGAAGCATCGGGTTTCTCACCTCGGAACCGGCCCGGGAGGATGACGACTTCCTCGGGCGCCTCCGCGTCTTCGGAGCGCTGGCGCCGGGCCGCTGGGTTCTCGCGGGAGCCCTGGGCCTCGAGGCGCGCAACATCCTCGACGGGCCGCAGGAGGGGTGGCACGACGCGATCGGCGAGTTCGACGTCTATGCGTACTGGCAGCCGTCGGCGCTTTCTCGGCACACGCTTGTCGCACGGTTCTCCGGAGCGTCCGGCTGGTCCATGACCGTTCCGTTCCAACTGACGCTCGGAGGGCCGTCCAACCTGCGGGGGTACAGCCTGGACCACGCGCCGGGCGGCCGTCGCCTGATGGGGTCGTTCGAGGATCGGATCTACCTCTCCTCTCCAGGCGGCTTCTTCGACCTCGGCGTCACCGCATTCGCCGACGCCGGATCGGTCTGGCACGGTGGCGCTCCGTTCGGGGCCGACTCGGGCTTCCGTGCGAGCGTTGGCGCCGGACTCCGTGTCGGCTTTCCGAGTGGCACCCACGGGGTGATCCGAATCGACCTAGCGGTTCCGGTGAGCGGACCCCACGCGTTCGAGGAGCCCGTCTTTCGGATTACGGCTGCGGAGCTGCTCGGCCTGCTGCAGGGATTTCAGGATCCACAGCTGCGTCGAAGCAGCCGTTAGCCCTTCGGCTCCAGTGGCCTCGGCGCGTCGCCCGAATCCCCCCCTTGGACCGCCATGAGGACACGGAAGATCGCCCCGCTCCTTCCCGACCGACGACCCGCGAAAACCTTTACGCCGGAAACATACTCTTGTAAGTTTTGTCTCTCTCGTCGCGACGCCCGCTAAGCTCTTCTGGTTGCCCTGTTTAGCAGGTTGCCTTGCGTCGAGGGACGGCACGGTCTTTGCAAGCGTCGCGAATCTTCCCAACCCAAGAGACGGCGCCCGTAGCGAATGTTCTCGACTTCCCGAGGCTTGGATTCCTTCGACCAATATCTGCAAGACGTCGAGGAATACCCGCTCATCCAAGACCCCGCAGAGGAACGCGCCTTGGCTCGCCGGGCTCGGGCCGGTGACAGGGAGGCCGCCGAGCGCCTCGTCACCGCCAACCTGCGATTCGTCATCTCTTATGTGAAGAAGTACCAGGGCCGGGGCCTGGGCCTCGCCGAGCTGGTATGCATCGGCAACGAGGGTCTGCTCAAAGCCGTAAAAAAGTTCGATCCGGACAAGGGCGTGAAGTTCATCTCGTACGCCGTCTGGTGGATTCGCCAGACCGTGCTGCAAGCCCTCGCGGAGCAGACTCGGTCCGTCCGCATCCCCCTGAACCAGAATTCGAACCTGGCCAAGCTGGCCCGGATCGACACGGCCCTCACGCAGCAGCTCGGCCGGTCGCCGACGATCCAGGAGATCGCGCGCGAGATGGATGAGCCGATCGAGACGATCCGCGCGCTCCGTCGCGTCGCTGCGAGCGAGCTCAGCCTCGATGCGCCGATCGATCGGAGCGACGGCAACAGCGCCAGCTTCGGGGAGAGGTTCGCGGGAGCCGAGGCCATCGACATCGAGGAGGACGTCGAGGCGATCGCCAGGCGGGATTTTCTGGAGGCGATGTTCGAAAGCTACCTGACCGAGCGCGAGCGGAAGATCCTCTACCTGTACTACGGTCTCGACGATGGCGAGGAGCGTACGCTCGAGGAGATAGGATCGTTGCTGGGCGTCACCCGCGAGCGGATCCGGCAGATTCGCAACCGGGCATTCGAGAAGCTTCGCGAGAGCCCTCACGGCGACTCTCTCTCGGGATTCTGGAGCGCGAACTGACGGTCGTCCGTGCTTCGACGACCAAGGCCCCGTCCACGAGTGGACGGGGCCTTTTCTACGGGAACCGGTGTCGCTCAGAGCGCGTACGATCTGCATGATCAGCACCGGCCCGTCCCTTTGCATTCGGACTCGGCTTCTCCTCGCCGCCCTCTCCTCGCTGTCCGTCACGCCCGGGCTGAGCGCGCAATCCGACGGCGCCTGGAACACGCCGCGCGCGCTCCGGCTGATGATGCAGGCGCGGGATCTCCGGCAGGCCGCCGTCTCCGACCCGGCTTTCCATTCCTACGAAGCCGATGCTCGTGGATACGTCTACTTCCTCCTCGACCGTCCCGACAGTGACGATCGCACTCTGGTGAGGACCGACCAGATCGCGCTCAAGATCTACTGGCGGGCGCCTACAGAGACCAAGCAGCGCATCATCGGGCTGAGGGCCGAGAATCAGTTGCCCACAAACATCAAGTATCACCTCGACCACCTCACGATCGTTCAAGACGACTTCGGGGATCGCATACGCCTCGGCGACGGCGACGAAGTGGAGGCCGTCGTGCACCCTGTGGCCACAGGTGCCGAGACCGTGTACGACTTTCGGCTGGCCGATTCTCTCACGCTCTCGTTCCCGGGCCCAACGCCCGACATCCGGGTGTACGAGCTCGAGGTGCGACCCAAGGATCCGGACGCCCCGGGTGTGATCGGAAGCGTGTTCTTGGAGCAGCGGGCGGGGGCGATCGCTCGAATGAGCTTCACGTTTACGCCGGCCTCATACGTGGACGGGAATCTAGACTACATCCGCATCGCCATGGATAACTCCGTCTGGGACAGGAAGTACTGGCTTCCCTACCGCCAGGAGGTGGAGTTGAGGCGAGAGCTTCCGGCGATCGACTTCCTCGCAGGAAGCGTCATCCGCACCCGCTTCGAGATGAGGAACTACCAGTTCAATCCTTCGCTACCCGAGTACCTCTTCCTCGGCGGGCCCGTCTCGTCGGTACCGCATGCGGTCAGGAGGACCTTTGCGTTCGAGACCGGCCTGTACGATCAGCTCGAGGAGGAGGGCCTCCAGGTCTCTCCGGAGATCGAAGCCGTCCGGAGACAGGCCGCGACGATCGTACGCCGACGGTACCTTAGCGGGTTGAACCGCTCCCGGCTCTCCGTACCCTTCGTTTCCTCGCTCTACCGCCACAACCGAGCGGAAGGCTCCTTCGTGGGTGGTGGAGCCGCCTTCATGCTCGGATCGACCTGGAGGCTGCAGTCCAACGGCGGATACGCGTTCGGCCGCGAGCAGGGCCAGCTCTCCGTGACCCTGGCTCGCGTCCCTTCCAACGTCGGATTCGCGTTCAGGCTCCGGTGGAACGAGCTGAATGACGTCGGCGGGCAGCTTCCCGGCTCTAGCGGCGCGATGAACACCCTCGCTGGGCTCTTCGCGGACCAGGACTACGCAGACCCGTACTTCCGGTCGAGCGCAACGCTGAGCTACAGCTGGGCCGTGGGCAGCGCGTGGGCGACGCTCCGCCTCGCCGGACTTTGGGAGCGCCATCGCTCGGGTGAGAACGTCCTCACCCACCCCCCGACCGGGACCGGCACTCACCGGCCGGTGCTCCCCGTGAACGAGGGGGATGGGTGGGCCCTTCAAGCGACCTACTCGCGACGAAGCGCCGCGAAGGGCCTCAGGACCTCGGCCACCGCACGGATCGGCATGTTCGACAACCGGAGCTACGGATCGCTTTGGTGGGAGTCCAGCCTTGAGCATCAGCTGGGTACGTCGGGCGCGACTGTGGAGGGCCGTCTCCACCTCGGGCTCTCCTCCGAAGAGGCCCCGGTCCAGTCGCTCCACCTACTGGGCGGGCGGCACACGCTCCCCGGTTACGCGTACCGCTCCTTCGTCGGGAACCGGATGCTACTCCTTCGGATCGAAGGCGCCCGGCCCCTCCTCTCACCGTGGTTTACCATTCGCGCTTTCGCGGCCACCGGCACCACGCGGCTCGCGCGCGACACCCTGCCCGACGGTTGGCTCGATCGGAGCACGATCGGATTCAAGAGCTCGGCCGGAATCGGCGTCGGCCTCGGGTGGGACCTTGTGCACTTCGACGTGGGGCGCGGCCTCGACCCGGGTGGAACGTGGGAGTTCCTCCTGTCCGCTCAGCGCCGCTTCTGGGAGTGGCTCTGACGTCTGATAGGCCGGGGCGGCAGAAGTGGAAAGGCTCACATCTGTGTGGGATCATTGAGCTTACGGGGATCCCGGACGGGGTTCCCGCCGATTGATTCCCGCTGATTGGCCTCAGGCGCGAACGCTGCGGCGGCTCTCCAGAGCCTTCCTGAGCTGTGCCTCGTCGGCGCGCTGGTAGCACCGGAGCACCGTCTTGGCCTCCTTCCAGCCGCCGAGTTCGCAGAGCACCTTGAGCGGCTGGTCCATGAGGTCGGATGCGAACTTCCGTCTCAAGGAGTGCCAGCCCCTCCCACGCTTAGGTTCAAGCCCCGCGAGCGCCTCCGCTTTCTGCCACCAGCCGCGTGGCTGACAGGAGCCCAGGCACCTCGACGGATCCCAAGGCGCGGGCAGCAGCGGAGCGTCGCCGCTCCCGGGGTTCCGCTGCCGCGCCAATTCCAACACGGCGATCGCCTCGACGGTCACTGGCGTGCGGTGCTCGTAGCCCGACTTCTCGTGCTCTGCACGCCAGCGGATGGTCCTGCCCTCGATGTCGATGTCCGACCACCGGAGCTTGCGGATTGCGCCGATCCGGTGTCCCGTCTCGTGGGCGAGCACCAGCGCGACGCGGAACCGCCAGTCGACCTGCCGGGACACCTGTAGAAGCGCGTGGTACTCCTCCTCGGCGAGGACGATTCGGGCCGGGTTCTTCTGCTTGGGCGTCTTCAGGCCTCTCAGGGGATTCGCTTCCAAGAGCAGGCGGCCCTGCTCGTCCCTGGACTTGGCGGCCCAGTTGAGGACCGCGATCAGGAACTTCAGGTCCCGTTGGATCATCCGGTTGGATACCGGCTTGCCGCTCGGGCCGACCCTTCCGGCCCTGCGCTCCCGGATGAACCGGTCCCAGTCCCGCTGTGAGAGCGTTGCGGGCTTTCGGTCCCTGCCGAAGCAACCCAGGTACATCCTCATCGCGGCCCTGTCGTGCAGCCGCGATTGCCCACCCTTGGTGGGTGTCACCTCTTCACCGTAGATGTCAAAAAGCGTGCCCAGGGTGAGCGGCTCGGGCTCGGCTTGCGCTTCGCCGTGCGGGTCCGGCCCGGCGAAGCCTGCGGCGAGCTCGTCCGCCTGCCTCTTCGCCCGCGACCAGTCGCGGTGCTTGAGCGACCTTGTGAGCCTGCGACTGTTCTCGCGCCACTCGATCTGGAACAGGCCGGTCTTGGGATCGGGAAAGACCCGTACCCGGTTGCGGCCCCATTCGCCGGCGCCGTAGCTCCGGCGGCTTCGTTTCGTGCGTGCCATCATTCGATTCCCTTTTCGATGATGGACTGCACGATCTGCGCGCCCGAAACCTCGCGGCGGGCGGTCGTCCGCGCCAGATTCTCGTTCATGTCCGCCCCTCCGCGTGGAGCCGCCCGTAGCCCTTGCTGTGCAGCAGGTGGTGGGGCCTGAGGTACACGCGCCGGGATGGTTCGTTGAAGACGGCTTCGGTTACCGCCGGGAGCCATCAACGGCTCGGACCCTGATCGCGCCCCGGCCCCCGGCGGCGCGTCAGATCCAGCGGCCGGGCGATGTCGCGGCGAGCGTCCTGTAGCACTCGGCCAAGCGTGTCACTTGCTCGTCGAGCCGCTCGACTTGCCTCTGCAAGGTTTCGCTCTGCGCTGTCTGCCGCTCGACACGCCGCCGCAAGGCTGCGACCTGCTCTGAGTGCCGCCGCTGTTCCGTCTCGTACTGCGCGGACAACCTCTCCAAGGCCTTCGTCAACTGCTCCTCTAATGCGGTCATACAGGTTCCTCACTCTCTCGACAGCTTCACGGCCGGGCGACCGCGAAACCTCCAGGGCGGATCGGCCAGCGTCCCGGTCGGCAGCACTACGAACCGCTCGCCCTCGATCTCGCGTAGCGCGATCCCCCAGATGTCCGTCTCGAGGCGCGCCAGCGTCTCGCGGGCTTGATCGATGTCCAGGTCGAGGGCGGCGGCCGTCTCGATCCGGACCTGGATGTGAGTCCACAGCCAGCGCATCGTCGCCCAGCTCCCGCCGAAGATGCCGAGCCAGAGGCTCAGGCCGACCGCCAGGGGCCGGAGCCAGGCCTTGAGCAGCAGAGTGCGCATCCGCCCGGTCGCCGCCTCCGTATCGCGCTCGATGGTACGCAGCGCGCTCCTCGCGGCGCGCCGCGAGTTCTCGCCGAGCCGCTCGAGCTCGCTCGCGGTCAATGCCTCGATCTCCCGGCGTTCCGTCTCCAGCCGCGTCCGCAGCCGCTCGGTCAAATCGTTCGCGCTCGAAGTCATGTGCGTATAGCTTTCCTTTCAGCCGCCACCGGTCCCCCGTCTCGGGGTCCAGGGCGGTGAGGTAGTTCTTGCCCTGGCGCGGCACCTCGAGGCCCGCCTCCCGCAGGGCCGCGACGAGATCGGCCCGGTTCCGCACCGTGCCGTGCTCGACACGCTGGAGCAGGTAGTCGCGGATCAGGTCGCGGGGCTCGGGCTCAAGTGCGAGGCCGGCCCGCAGCCGCGCCGCGTCGACGTAGGCGTGGTGCCCGGGTTGCTGCACCCTGGCCCGCGCCGGGTCATCCGGCCGGCTCCAGCCGTGTTCGTGGTTGAAGGCGTCGCGAAGCGGGCCGAAGGTCTTCTGCCAGCCCGGAGGCGCGATGTTGAGGCTCCGGCCGGTCTCCAGGTCGCACCGAGCGGCTAGGACATGGACGTGAGCACCGCCGCCGCGCTCCCGGTGCAGCACGGCCGCCCAGGCGTAACGGTCCGGTTCCAGCCCCGCCCAAGCCGTCTGCTCGAAGGCATCCAGAACCGCGCCAATCTGCGCGTCCGTCGGGGCGTCGTCCGGTGCCCAGGCGATCACGCCCGAGGTGTACCTGTGCTCGAACGCCAGCGCGTCGGCCACCGTGGCGACCTGCTGTGGATCCCCCCGGAGGACCTCAACGCCCTCGCGCGGCTGCCCGGTCGCGTCCCGGTCCCCCAGTAGGTAGTCGGCGGCCGTCCGAGCCGAGCCGCTGCCGCGCGCGAGAAACTTAATGTGCATCGTGATCGGGGCTCCGGATGGTGGCCAGCGCCCGGAGCGCTCGCTCGGTGGCGACCAGGTGGGCGATGACCTCGACGGCCTCGGCCGCCGCCTTGTGCGTGTTCGCCCATCGGGCGATCTGGTTGAGGTTGGTGCCGATGCGCGCGACCTGCCGGGTGCGCTCTCGCTCCACCTCGGCGTGCGCCACGGTCCAGGTGCGCACCCGGCCAACCGACCGGCGCACCAGATCCGACAGCGTCAAGCCCGCGGAGCGCGCCTTGGCGTGCCACTCGGCACGCTCCGCCTCGCTGGCGCGAATCTTCACCCAAACGCCGCGTCCAGCGCTCATGACGCGCCGTTGCCGTTGGGGGGGTCAGAGGGGGCACAGCCCCCTGCCAGCCCCTGCCGGGGACCCGCGAAGCGTGGCCCCAAAGGGTAAGCGGAGCACGCATGGCGCGAATCACGGCAAGAAACTTCCTAAAGTCATACAGGACTGCACGATCTGCGTTTCTTGCCGTTGATCGTTATCAGGTTCCACCGTATCGAGATAGCCGGAATGCAGTACTAAACGGCGGGAATGCGGACGGATCGGGTGGAAGCCGTTGGAGGGCTGCCAGCCATCTCCTTCAGGGACGTTAGGTTGCGTACCGTACCGTCCGGCACCGAAGCCAACCCGAGCCCGTCCGACCCATTGCCAAACCAACGGCCGACGTTGCGTAGGAAGCCTTCTAGGTATTGTACCGAGGCAGCGTGACATCCTCGGGTGCCCTGTTGAGCAGCCCGGCGAGTTCCTTACGTAGCTCGGCCTCATTGACCCGTAGGTGTCGGAGGTCTCCATCCACCGAGTGGTAGATGAGCCGCTGGGCAACCCGTTGTGCTTCTTTCGAAGTGATCATCCGCTGATTCTCTCCGTCCCAGAGCAGCCCCGACCATGGAGGGTCGGCTAGCTCCATCGGAACCACTGTTAGCCGATGGATTGCTGCTCGTTTATCCACCGCCTCCTTCGAGCTAAGCGTGGTCGCGGCCCAAGTGTGGGCCAGTATTCCGATCGGCCGAAAAAACAAGTGTCCACCGTGCCGTCCGCGGAAGGGCTCAGCTGGATTCGCGTCCCTTGGCACTCCAATATACTCTCCGAGAACCTCATGCTCGCCTATCACGATGTTCCAATAGTCCGTGCAATGTTGTTCGAGTTGGTCCAAGATCTCGTTCGGGGGACGGATCTTCTTGTGTCCTTCCTTCCACGCCGGGGGGGTCTTGAGGACCATCTCAACACAATCATTCAGAGCCACGATCGACGTGAGGCTGATTCGATCACTGACAGGCACCGCTTTGGTCCCTCCGCGGGATACTCGGTCCGAAAAGAGCGGATGGCTCTTAACCAACCGCCGGGTCACGATAGCGACAGCATCGTCCTCATCGAGTGCGATGATCTCCCGCCTTGACACCGGTTTCGCATACCTGTTGAGCGTGCTGAATAGGCGGCGCGTTCTTTGGAGCCCGGCCCGGTCGTTAGCATGTCCCACGAAGATGACAGCTACCTCTTCGTCGCCGAGGGACGGGTCCTCATCGAGCGCCTGCATCGTTCCCAGCAGCCGGTGCTGGCCATCGAGAGCGAACAACTGCTCTGCGCCGGATAGGCGCAAGAGGCCAATGGTGCCTTCCAGGCGCTGATCCTTCTCGTCCCACGGTCGGGCGCCTTCTTTGATCTCGACCTCAAGCCATTCTGGCTCGCCTCCGTAGACCCCAACCACTAACGTCCCAAACAGACGTTGCGGTTGGGATAGCAGGTATTCCGCAATATCCCCTGCCCGGGGACTCAGGCTGGTGTAAGGTGGTGGCCGTGGTCACCCGGTGGGCGAGTTCCTCCAAAGTCATGGAGGCGATGTAGTAAGTCCAATCACCCATCGCAGCACGAAGGGCGGGCAGGAGCAGTCTCTCATGGATCATTCGAGTCTCCTTAGAAGGCATCCACTGCAGCGCGGACAGAGGCTGGCAAATCCTTGCAGGCAGAGGGATAGGGTTCCCATGAGGACTGGTCCTCTTTCATCCGGTAGTGTGACACACGCGAGCCGACCAGACGCCTTGGGTCCAGCGGATGCTTGGCGAACGGGTTGTGGTACACAGCCAAAGCATACTCGCGGTCTCCTGCCGTGTCCGGTGATTCCGGCCCGGACAGACCGAAAGGAATCGCGACGCCATCGAAGAACTCGCGCAGCACGGCGATGCAGGACACCGATGTGTTCATCTCGGGAGTCAGCTTCTTGCCGGGACCTAGTCGTTCGCGGAGGGAAAAGGCGAGCCCTGATCTGTCGGAACGTAGTACTCGATGACATCCACACCTCGCATGGCGGTGAGCACGGCGTAGGGGTCGTCGTGTAGTGTGCATGGGGTACGGTTGTACACGACCACCATTCCCGGGTCAGACTGTCCAAGCGCCTTTAGCTGATTGTTGGCCTTCGGGATCACCTGACGCAGCCGATGTCCCGGTTTGCCGCCTAGCACGCCTGACCCCCTTCCCTGTGCTGCTTCCTGTTCCTCCGGATTCGGATCGAATTGCTTGACCTCCACTACGATACCAGCACCATCCCCCAACTGGAGGCGGAAATCGGGCACCTTGCTGCCCTCCGCCACGGAGTGCTCGTCAATCCTCTCGACCCGCCAGCCTTGAGACTTGCAGAAGCGGCGAAAAAGTTCTTCGGACTCGGTCATCCCGCGTTCTATCTTCGAATGAAGTTTCGAGTTGTTCGAGAGATCAAAGATAACGGGCCAGCCGCGTCCGCGTGTTAGGCGATCAGTCGCGCCCAACACTTGACCGCGCCGAGCGCGTCATTCCACCCACCCCGTCGCCGCGAGGAATGGGATCACGGATCAATCTCCGCGTCTGGATGGCCGCCGGCGAGCGCGCTCGTCCACGCAAGGCAGGACTATCCATGAAAGCCGTAACCTGTGGATATACAATACTTTATCATTCATAATAGTGGTTCGTGTACCACTTCAGATATACAAATGTGAGCGGGAATCCGTCGGACCGAATGGGATGGCTGGCTGCGGACGAGGTTGCGGAACGAGGAAGAACTTAGAGACGGCTCTGAGCAGCTTGTCGACGGTTGGGTTGGCCGGTCAATCGGTGCTTTCTCAGACTTGACTTCCACACACAGACGAGGGGTGCCGAACCCGAGCGGCCCAGAGCCTGCCAGGATGTCCGCACCTCCGTCCGCACCCCCGGAGCTACGGTACGTTGTGTAGCCTTGAGCCTGGACCGCCGTCCCTGCTTCGATCCCAATGGACGCGGGCGCTGGACCTGATGCGCCAGCGTGGGCGAGAGCGGGATCATGGTCCGAGCCGCTAATGGTTCTCGGCTGCGGAATCGGCCAGCGCTCGAGGATCGGCAGAGGTCCTTCTGCGGCTCGGCGCGGCCTCCGGTTCCAGAGTCTCGCCGGCGAGGTAGGCGGCCCAGTCCGCCGTCATATAAGCTATAAATCTATGATATACTGTGCGTTACGTATTCCATAAAACGTCCTCCGTCACCCCTGTGATCACCCTTTACGCTTCGGGTTGCGGAATCCCCCCAAAACCCCCGAACACCTGGAGCTTGAACTGGCGCCCGAAAACTACCGGCTCAAGCTGAGTTCGCTGCCCAAGGTCTGCCCCGACAAGAACTTCAAGTTCCGGGTGACCGGACACCGGCATCCGCTCGAACCCGCCACGTAGCCCCGGTGGCCGTCGGATCGCCGGGACGATCCCCGGAAACCGGCCCGCCTACCGTCTCAGGGGCTGTATACGTAGACCACCGGCAGCTTGGAAACGTCGGTGACGCTCCTGTCCGCGTGGTGGTAGATGTTCATCCGTCCCGTGCCGCAGTCGCCGAACCGGTCGCAGGATAGCGTCCCGACCAGGCCGCTCATAGCGGTTGCCCCCACCTGCTCGCGCAGTGCCGCCCGGTCTATGTGCAGCCTGTCACCGTCCTCCACGGCAACGGCCTCGATGGCCGAGAGGAGGATGGTGGTCGCATCGTAGGTGTGCGCCCAATAGGGTGACCCGGGGAACCCGCCGTGCCTGGCCTCGAACGCGGCGAGAACCTGCTCCCCGCTCCGTCCTGTCACCTCGTTGACGTTTGAGCGAAAGTCCGATTCCGGCCCCGCGAAGTAGATCCCCTCCGACTGCGGCGTTTCCAGGAACGCGGAGACCAGCAGCGCGGCCGCTGAAATCAGGGTCGTCCCTTCAAGCCCGTCGAAGGCCCGGGCCTGCGCGGCAAAGGCGGATCCCTCCTTTTCGAACAGCGGGAAGAAGATGGCGTCCGGGCCGGCGACCGCGAACTGCTCCAGAACCTCCGTCATGTCGGTGTCACCCTTCTCGATTTCTGCCTGGGCCGGCACTTGGCCCCCGAGGGCCGAAAACGCGTCGGCGAACGCCGCCACGAGGGCGGACGTGTAGGGGTCGCCGTCGTGAACGGTGGCCACGCTCCGCAGCTCCAGCTGGTTGTAGACGAAGTCCGAGAGGGCGCGTGCCTGGTGGAGGTCGTTGGACGACACGCGAAAGTAACCGGCGTGATAGTCGGGGTTCGCGTTGCCGGCCAGGTCGGAGGTGAGCCGCGGCGAGGTGTTGCTCGGCGAAATCATGACCAAGCCCGCGTCGCTGATGACGGGCGCCGCCGCCACGGCCGCGGCCGAGCAGTTTGTTCCGATGACGCCGGCCACCTGCGGGTCCCCGATGATTCCAAGCGCACCTTCGCGGCCGCCTTCCGGCGAACAACTGGTGTCAACCGGATCGCCCAGGTCGACCTGGCGCCCGTGAACGGGACCCATGTCCTCGACGGCGAACTCGGCCCCGTGCCGGGACACGGCCCCCAGCGACGGCGCGACCGTGACCGAAAGCAGCATGCGGATCCGCACGGCCTCGCCTGCCTCCAAAGTGACCGCACCCAGCGGCCCGGGCTCGAATTCCGGCGGTGTGGTTGTACTTGGTGTGGTTGGACTTTCTTTGCATCCCGGCGTCGCAAGAACGGCGATCAGCGCCGCGACGGAAAAAACGATGAGCTTTCGCATGAGACCGACTCTTTACTTTTCTGTCATGTGTCGTGGGGTGACGGTCTATCCACCGGCCTGGACAGCCGCGCATCACTAACGTTAAACCGCCGGTTCGGATCCCACCACTTCCGCCCAGCGAACTTCCCTCATGCCAGGCGTCGAGGGCCGGGCTGCCGGTCGGGGCCTCCCCGGCTCCTCGCCGTCCGGCGTGACGTCGAGGTGACCCGCAGCCGTGCCTTCAATTGGCTGACGGTGACGGATCATCCGATATCTACGATGGTCCTATATCGTCGGAACTCTTATTTCTATAGAGCGTTATAGATATCGTAAGTCTTGGACTGACTCGTTGGTACCGTATATTATCCCGTATATTATTAGCGCGATTACACGGGAACCTACGGTACGTTGGCGGAGCCCGTGACAGGTGCGACCTTGGGCGCCGCAGGCGTCGCGAGGGGCTGAGAAAGACCACGCAGATGACTCCGCTGTAAATCAACGCCGTGATGATGGTGGGGTTGCCGGTGCCATTCGCCGCTTCGCTGGACCTCCGAAAACCGCTGACGGATGTGTTGCGGGTCTTCGATGACGATTGTGATCAAGTGGCCCGCGCAGGAACGGAGCGCTGAATCCCATCGTGAACATGCGATTCGATCACTGCAGTCGTCCAGGGGCGACTACGGTTTGATGAACGGCGACCGACGCAGAAACACCTTCTCGTCGTCGTCACGCAGGTAGGTGTCCGGGTATTGTCCGTATCCATACGCCATTAGTGCTTCCCCGTCACACGTCGCAAGCCCCTCATCACATCCGGGCGGATGCGGCAAGTGGAACGTGTGCCCGAGTTCGTGCGCGAGGCCTCCGACAACGCCCCAGAAATCTCTACCCGTCGGTTGGCCGCAGTATTCGACCCCGCGTCTCACCATCAACTCCAGGTCATTCCATGGAAGCATGGTAACCCCGTCCCCCCCTCGTCCGAGCTCGTGGGGCTCGTCCGCTTCCGGGCAACGCTCCTCCGCGTCCACATAGAGCGCCCACGTGAACCGTGAGGTGCCATGTTGCACCGGCGCGCAGGGCTGGACATCCTCCAGGACTTTCGCCCAGACGTCGCCGTGGCTGTAGTAGTCCTCGTTTCCGGGGAGGCGACACTGCTCCGGCACGACGCTGTAGATGTCGAACGTCAGGCCGTCGAGTTGTCGGCGATACCATGACTGGATGTCCACAATCGCCTTCGTAATTCCGGCACTGTAGTCTGCGCGAAACTCCCGATCGGCGGGCATGACATACAGCACCCGCACCGATCCCTCGCGCAGCGTGGAAATCCAAACGGAGACGACCGACTCGGCCGTGTGCTCCTCATAGCTTGCCGTGATCGTGGCGTTGCCGCCTCGGAGGGCAGTCACAACGCCCTCGGAGACGGTGGCCACGGCGGGGTCGGAGGACTGCCAGTCGATAAGGGCGTTGTCGACCGGTCGTGCGCCGTCATCCGAGACACCGGTCACCGAGAGTTCCACGGTCTCCCCGATGGACGTCAGAGGGGCCGCCTCCGCCACCTCCAGAGAGGCGAATGCGGTACCGCATTCGACGCCCGTGCCCTCATGGGACGCAATGGTCTTCAGCCATTCCCGGAACGACCCGTTGGCGGGGGTGCAAAGCTCCGTGTCCGCATAGTGCAACTCCCGCAGCGACAGGGCGGTGAGCGCCAGCGGCAATCGTCCGGACAGGTCGTTTCCATTGATCTTCAGAGCCGTCAGGCGGGTCAGTCTGCTCAACGAGACCGGAATCTTCCCCGACAGACCGTTGTGGCTCAGATCGAGGCCCGTGACCCGGCCAAGGAAGTCTGCATCCACCCCGTACCACTCCTCCAGGACGGGACTCGCGCGCCATCCGGTGGAATGGGTCCAATCCGAACCACCGGCGGTTTCATAGAGGCCATCGAGTACAGCCGCGTCCGACTCGTTGCAATAGAGCGTCGTTTCGTCGCGATTCTCGATCCCGTCCAACCATGTGGCGAAGGCCGAGGTACCGGGCGCGCAAAGACTATCGTTGTCTGCGAACTTCAGCGTCTCCAGCTTCGTGAGTTCTAGGAGGTTCTCGGGAATTGGGCCGCCGAGGTTATTGCCGCTCACGTCCAGTCCCTCGAGGTTGGCGAGGCGACCGAGTTCATCTGGAACCGGGCCGGTGAGACGATTGGACCAGAGCCACAGCACCCGCAAATTCGTGAGGCGACCGAGTTCGGGGGGGATCGGGCCGGCTAGTTCGTTTTCCCAGAGGGAGAGCGATGCCAGGTTGGCGAGGCGACCGAGTTCGGGGGGGATCGGGCCGGTCAAGTTATTCAACTCGAGCACCAACGACTCCAGGTTCGCAAGCCTGCCAAGTTCCGGCGGGACCGGGCCCGAGAAACCATTGCCATCCAGGTGCAAGGACTTGAGTTGGGTGAGGTTGCCAAGTTCGACAGGGATGGGACCGGCGAGATTGTTGGACGAGAGCCACAGCGCTGTCAGGTTGGCGAGGCTGCCCAGTTCGGGAGGGATCGAGCCCACGAGGCCCTGTCGCACCAAACGTTCCTCGTCGCTATCCCACCTGCCGGAGAGATCAAGTCCAACGACTCGGCCGGAAGCATCCGTACGCACCCCAAACCACTCGCCGAGCGGCGCGTCGGTCAGCCAGTTCTCGGAGTTGACCCAGTTCAGCCCATCCGTCGCTTCGTAGAGTGCGATCAGCGCCGCCCGATCCAGGTTCGCAACCGTGATCTCGGCCGTCCCCTGTCCGCTGCCCGCCCTCGCAGTGATCGTGGCCACGCCCACGGTGACTCCTGTGACGAGACCCGACCTGCTGTCCACCGTCGCTACCGCCACGTCACTGGACTCCCACGAGAACTCGGCACCGGCCACCGCATCCCCGTTCTCGTCGAATCCCTCTGCCATCAGCTGCAGCGTACTGCCCAACCCAATCGTTTCCGAAGGCGGCGACACCTCCACCGAGGCGACGGGCTGCATCACCGTCACCACCGCAGAGCCTGCCACCTCGCCCGCGCTCGCCGTGATCGTTGCCACTCCTTCGGAGACCGCCGTCACAAGGCCCGATCCGTCGACTGTCGCCACCGCAACGTCACTGGACTCCCACGAGAACTCGGCTCCCGCCACCGCATGGCCGTTCGCGTCGAACGCCTCCGCCGTCAGCTGAACGGTCGCGCCCAACACCGTCAGGGGGGCCGTGGCCGGCGATACTTCCACCGAGGCCACCGACTGCGTCACCGTCACCACCGCGGAGCCTGATGCCGACCCGGCGGATGCCGTGATCGTCGCCGTCCCATTGCCCGCCGCCGACGGCGCGCTCGGCGTCCAGCGCGATGGGTAGCTTGACGGGGAAGTAGCGCCGGGTGGTGCCGGCGGCTGCCCGGTACAGCCTGACGGGCAGCAGCCCGCGTTCGATGCCGAGGGCCTCGAGCGCGGCGACCTTCTCGGCTTCGGTGGCAAGCCACTGCAAGCCGGGATGCTCGATCACGTAGTCGAGCGAGAGCAGGCGCCGCATCAGCACCTCTGGAGAGGCGTCGCGGCGGTGGCGGATGTGCTCGGCTCCGAGCGCCCGGTAGATCCGCCGGGAGAAGATGCGGCACACGCGGCCGATCCCTCGGATGCCGGGCACGGTCTCCTCGGCGGCCAGACCCTGGGCAATCAGAGCGTGGACGACGCGCCGCACCTGTTCGGGGTGCGCTTCAAGGAACCGCGCGCACTGGGCGTGGGTGAACGCGCCGCTGTGGAGGCAGACGAACGCGATCCACCCGGCCTTTTCTCCCGTCCAGCCGAATGGCGCGAGCGCCTGTTCGCGTCTCTGGAGGTGGACGATCGCATCGCTCACCGCCGAGTTGAACTTCTGCTTCCGCGTCTCCATGGCCACAACGGTGAAGACCCGCATGCAAGGAAGTCAACTCATAGGAAATCTCCCAATTGCTTGTAGCGGCTAGAGATAGCCAGTAGGGTAAGCTGGCTCTCCCGCCTTAGCGGCGGCCGACAAGCCCGTCCGCCGCAGCCGCGGACGCTCCCGCTCAACGCGCCGCATCGGCCTCTTCGACGTGCGCGCGCGCCCCCAGGATCCCGGCTTGGGCTTCCCTCGCATCTCGGCTTCGCCGGGAAGCCAAGGCAGGTCGCGCGCTCCATCAAGTAGTCGAGCGAAAACAGGCGGCGCATGAGCACGGCGGGCGAGGCGTCGCGGCGGTGGCGGATGTGCTCGGCGCCCAGCGCGCCGTAGAGGCTCCGGGCATAGATGCGGCAAACCCGTCCGATCCCCCGAATGCCGGGCACGGTCTCCTCGGCGGCCAAGCCCCGCGCGATCAGCGCGTGCACACCGCGCCACAACTGTTCGGGCTGCGCCTCCATGAACCGCGCCCACTCTGCGCGGGTGAACACCCCGCTGTGGAGACAAACCAGCGCGATCCGCTCGGCTTTGCGTCTCGTCCAGCCAAGCGGTTCGAGCACCTTCTCGCGTCCACGCAGGTGGACGATCGCGCCGCCCGCCCGCGAGTTTGAATCGCTGCTTCACCGTCTCCATGCCCGGAACGGTGAAGAGCCGTGCGCAAGGAAGTCAACTCGTAGGAAACGTCCTAAAGTCCGCCGTTGTCCGACGATGTCCGATAAAGTACGCGGCCTGTCGGACACCACCGCCAGCGGCTCGTCGAACGCCCCCGTCGGCACTTGTCGGGCTGCCTTCATCGAGGGTCCGGAACTCAACTGTTCGATGCTTGCCACCCGGGCATTCCGGCTACCTGGATAATCCCCGTTCGCCACCAGGGTCGGTCAGCTCTCCCGCCCGCGCCTCATGCGATGTCGTTTCCCGTTGGCTCAAGCTCCTCGGCAATGGCCTAAGAACGCTCTCCAATGTCGCTTGCAGGTCATCCACGATCCCGGCCGCCAGCACTCCCGGCTCCAGGAGATTTCTCGCTGTCCTCCAGAGCGCTGTCGTGGAACCACAGCAGGTTCAAGTTCTGCTTGTCACGCTGCGCGAGTCCGTCGTATTCGAACGCCTCCAACGACCGCCCTCGTTCTCCGGGCGCCATATCGGCATCCTCTCGTGGCGTTCGCCCGGCCGGTAGCATTCGACGAAGTGACGAAGTCGTCGAGGTCCGCCCCCGCCCACGCGGGGGAGCCGATGTAGCGCTCACTTTGGCGATCCTTCTGACCGGTCTATCCCCGCCCACGCGGGGGAGCCGCGTATTGCGGGCACAAGAAGGGTCACAGCGGAGGTCTATCCCCGCCCACGCGGGGGATCCCGATGTAGGCGCGGAACCGGGGGGCGGAATTCACCCCCAACCGGGCCAGTTCGTGCCGGTCGATGATGGGACCGTGAGCCGATCCGGGGGGGAGTTCGATCGATCAGGACCAGGTCGTCGAGCGCTGCGTCCTCCCCTGGCTCCCGCCGGAGCGCGAAGGGAAGCCAGTAGCCCCGCCCGTCCGGAAGCACATAGTCCCGAGCCCTGAAGAGCGCGTCCCGGATCCGCGGCCAGTCCCGTCCGCGCTGCCAGCCGTTCGGGAACAGGAAGTCGCGGAGCTCCCGGACGGTCACCGCGAGCAGTCCACGTGCGGCCCTCGCCGCGTGAGGGGTGAGAATGCAGGCCCCGACGGCTAGCCGCAGGTCGAGCGGAGCCCCCCGGCCCTTCGCCATCGTCGGAACACCCCGCCAATCGGAGAGCTCGAGGATCGGAACCCGCGGCCCTTCCGGGGCCGGAAGCAGAGGGAGTTGAGCGGGCAGAGACTTCCGCTCCTCGACGATCCCGCCAAAGGCGAGCCGTACGGCCTCCCGCTCGGGGCGCTCCTGGACGGTGACGGCCGGGAGGATCGGGTCGGGGCGTGACTCGGACCGCACCTTCAGAGGTTCCTGAGCGCCGAACACCCGCGTGACCGACATCCCGCGACACACCGTCTACCTGAAGCCCGCGGCAGAACGGGTACTCAAGAAGATCCTCGATCGGACCATCCGCCGACGCATCGCCCGGGCGATCGACGGGCTCGCCACGACCTCGCGGCCGCCCGGTGCCGTGACAATTCAGGGTGCCGACGGGCTGTTGCGCATCCGCGTCGGTGACTACCGAATCATCTACACCGTGGGAGGCCACCGGGCGCGGTAGCACCACCTGGTCCAACGGCAAGTGTGCCGTGAATCACATCATCTGTGCCAAGCCTGATGGGCTGCCTGGACTCCTGCATCCTCGCGCGGCGGACAGTTGTTCCAACGAGCGTTTCAAAGATTCATGGGTAGATTACAGGTGTTGTCGTGCTTGTGTTTATTGGGGCATACCGTATACGGTACTTATGGAGGGATGCCCCCCCCCGGAGGCCGGGCTCTCTGGAACGCCAACTCGAGACGAATCGACTTGACTACTGAAATACCCCCGGACCGACGGCACCGGATCCTGGTAGTAGCTCGAATACACCAACCATTTGCTCTTGCTCTGGCTCTCGCCGTCACCTTTCTTGTCGGCCTGCCCTCGGCCGCCCTCGCGCAAAGCCTGTCCCTTTCCGTGGATCCGTACTGGCTCAAGGAGAACCTGGACGACTGGCCCAAGAATGAGCGGGACATCGAGACTACCCTGCAGGTCACCCTCAACGGCGACAATACCTTTTCCGTCGGGCAAACGATCGAGCTCTCGTTCCGGGGTGCCGCCACCCCGGAGGCCGACTTCACGATCCATGCATCAGACGGGTCGAAGCTGTTGCCTCCATATCGCCTGACGCCCATGGCCGGAGACAACTCGGTCATGGCAAAGATCAAAGTCGTGGACGACGAAGAGGACGAGGGGGGCGAGGTCGGCTGGGTAACGGCCACCCTGAGTGGAACGTCGGCGTCTGCAACGGACAACTTCTGGATTACAGGGAGCGACCGTAAGCCGGAACTCGTGGACAGCTGGATCGACGGCACTGTCGTAACGCTGATCTTCGACAGGGCACTGATAGAGGACCTTTCGGGCGTCAACACCAGGCCGGACCTCTACTTCAAGATGGAAATCAAGAAGTCGGGGGAGATGAGTTTTGGAGAGGAGGCGTGTCCAATCGTGGGGCGCGTGGTCGTTCGTGGAAACACGGTGACGCTGACGTTCGCCGAGGGCGTCGAGGCGGGCGACATGGCGAAACTGACCTACAGCAACATGAGCGTCAACACGCCGATCCAGGACCTGAAGGGCCAGAATGCCCAAACGTTCACCATCATGCTGGACAACAGGACGGGTCAGACCCCGACGACCCGCCCCGGCCGGCCCGACAACCTGGATGCGGACCCCGACGACCAGCGGGTCACCCTCACCTGGGATCCGCCGACCAAGACCGGTGGCACGGAAGCGCTCACCTACCAGTGGCGGCAGGGGAGCACCGGCACCTGGGAGTCCACCGGCACCCAGACGACCAAGACCGTCACCGGCCTCGACAACGGCACGACCTACACCTTCTACGTGCAGGCCGTGAACTCCGCGGGCGCGGGGCCGTCGGCCAGCGTAACCGGCCGGCCGGCCGGCCGGCCGGGGGCACCGCAAAACCTCATGGTGGAGCCCGGCAACCAGCAGGTCCGGATCCGCTGGAGCCCCCCGGCCAACAATGGCGGTTCACCCATCAGAAAGTACGAGTGGAAGCAGGGCATCGGGGGCTGGACTTCGACGGGCACCGCCACCACCGTTCTCGTCACCAGCCTCAACAACGATACCGGGTACACATTCTACGTCCGGGCCGTGAACGACAGCGGCGAGGGCCCGGAAGTCAGCATCGACGCCACACCATCGCCGACTGAGTTCGCGCCGAGCGCCCCGACCGACCTGCAGGCGTAACCCGCGAATCGCCGGGTCACCCTCACCTGGAATCCACCCGAGAACAACGGCGGAGCCTCCATCACGCGCTACGAGTGGAGGCGGGGGATCAGCGACACCTGGAAGTCCACCGGGCTCACCAGGCGCGCGACCGTCAGCGGCCTCGACAACGACATCGAGTACACCTTTCGTGTGCGCGCCGTCAACTCCGTCGGCCACGGTCCGTCCGCAACCGCGGCTGCCACGCCATGCGAGTCTTGCGGTGGCGGTGGAGGGGGTGGCGGTGGAGGGGGTGGCGGTGGCGCGTCCAAGACCGAACCTGATCCCCCCACCCGACTGATGGCTCAGGCGGTGGGTTCGAGGCGGATCGACCTGTACTGGAGCGCACCGGCCCACGACGGAGGAAGTCCGGTCGCCGGCTACCGTATCGAGGTATCCGCGGACCGGGGCGCCACCTGGCGCGTTCTCCGGGCGCACACGGGTTCGACACTGGCAATGTTCGAGCACACGGGCCTGGAACCGCAGAACACGCGCCACTACCGCGTCTACGCGATCAACTCCATCGGAACAGGTTTGCCCTCGAACGTGGCCTCCGCCACGACGGAAGCCGCTCCGCCCGGCGCCCCCACCGAACTGATGGCCCAAGTGGTGGACTCGAGCCGGATCGATCTCTCCTGGAAAGCGCCCAGCGACGATGGCGGTAGCGCGATCACCGGCTACCAGATCGAAATGTCCCTGGACGGCGGCTTCTCCTGGTCCCGGCTAGTCGCCAATACCGCTTCCACCCACACCGGATATTCGGACGACGGGCTCGCTCCCGGGACCACACGCCACTATCGAGTTCTGGCGATCAACTCGATCGCTACGGGCGCGCCCTCGAACGTGGCCTCCGCCACCACGACGACCGTCCTGCCCGGCGCCCCGCTTACTCTGAGCGCAGCGGCGAACGGGATATCGCAGATCGACCTCTCGTGGAGTGCGCCCGCCTCCGACGGCGGGGCTCCGATCACGGGGTATCAGATCAAAGTCTCGACCGATGACGGCGCTACCTGGAGCGTCCTCCGGATGAATACCGGTTCGACCGCCACCACCTACGCCCACGAGATGCTCCCGCCCGGAACCACGCGCCACTACCAGGTCTCCGCAGTCAACCGCGTGGGCGTGGGGCCCGCCTCGAACGTGGCCTCCGCCACCACCGACGCCACCCTGCCCGGAGCACCCGGCGACCTTATCGTCGTGGCCGACGGTGCGGACCAGATCGACCTCGCCTGGAGCCCGCCGACCTTCGACGGCGGCTCACCGGTCATCGGCTACAGAATCGATGTCGCGACCAGCTCGGGAGGCAGCTGGTTGATCCTGATGGCCAACACCGGCTCGACGGCCACGGAGTACAGCCACGAAAACCTCGATCCCGCGACCACGCGCTACTACCGGGTGTTCGCCATCAACGCCGAAGGAACAGGTCCGCCCTCGAACGTGGCCTCCGCCACCACCGATGCCACCTTGCCCGACGCGCCGACAAACCTGGGGGCGATGGTCACGTCGACCACCCGGATCGACCTGTCCTGGAATCCACCGGCATACGACGGCGGCTCTCCCGTCACCAGCTATGAAATCGAGGGCTCGGACGACGGCGAATCCGGCTGGATCAGCCTGGCAACCTCGTTGGCCACCAGCTACGCCGACATGGTCGCACCGGGCACGACACGGTACTACCGCGTCCGGGCGGTCAACACCGTCGGCGCGGGTCCGCCGTCCAATGTCGCGAGCGCCCGCACGGACAACCCGAAGGAGCGAGCCAACCGAATCAACCTGAACATCCTGCCCTACGCCGCCGCCGCGATGACGGCGAGCACGGTATCGGCGATCACGGATCGGATCGAGGGTGCGGCCTCCGGAAGCCAGGGGAGGCCGCGCACCAGCCTGGGCGGTTTCTCCTCCCTGGCGGGCATGGTGGGAATGGTGGCCCGCGGCATCGCTCCGGGCTCCCCACAGGGGAACGGAACGACCACCGAAATGGGCAGCGGCGTTGCGGGTGCGTCACCGGCCCCGTCCATCTTCACTCCCGCCATCGCGGCTCTCCGCCGCGGAGGTGGCGTCCCAAACCAGTCCGGAGATCCCGGACCGGCCGAGACCGGACGCACCGGCGCACCCACAGTCGGGCTCGGCGCCCTCGCCGGCATCGGAGGTCTGGGCCTGCGGCAGTCGTTGGGCGGAACGTCCTTCCTCATGCCGCTGGGCATGGCCGGCAACGGCAGTCAGGAGGAATCCACTGAAGCCGCGCGCACCATGGCCTGGGGAGCCGGCGACTATCGCGTTCTCGACGGACCCCGGAACGGCGCCACCGACTGGAACGGGGACATCCTCAGCCTGCACGCGGGAGCCGACACACGGCTCCGTTCCGATCTCCTCAGCGGCGTGGCGCTGTCCCGGTCCACCAGTGCCTTCGATTTCACGGACCGGACCGGCCCTCAGGTCGTCTCCGGCGACTATGAAGCCGATATCACCAGCGTGCATCCATACCTGGCCTGGTTCTCCGGTGAACGGAGCCTGGCCATCTGGACGACGGCCGGCTACGGCGGCGGCGAGGTATCGATCGAAGAATCCACCGGCAATGCCCGCTCCGGCGAGACCCGGTTGCTTACCGCGGCCCTCGGCGGGAGCGCCACCGTGCTCGCGCCGGGTTCAGCCTCGTTGCGCGCCAAGGGCGAAGTCTGGATGACGCGCGTCAACGTGGAAGAGAACCGCGACATGGACGCCCTGGCCGTGGACATGAAGCGGGGACGGCTGGCGGTCGAGGGCAATCGCGCGCACCACTTCGACTCGGGCGACGAACTCGCCCTCTCGCTGGAAACCGGCTTGCGCTATGACGGCGGAGACGGGGCGGAGGGCGGTGCGCTCGAACTGGGTGGTGGCCTGCGCTACGCGCGCCCGTCGCTCGGACTCACGGCGGAGGCCCGGGGCCGGATGATGGCCACGCGTCAGGAGGGCTACCGGGAGTGGGGCTTCAGCGGCCGCATCCAGATCGACCCCCAGACCCTCGGCAAGGGATTGGCGCTGCGGCTGGTGCCGTCCTGGGGCGAAAGTTCCGGAGGCGTGCATCAGCTGTGGGAGCACGGCGCGATGGGTGCGGCGGGGAACGGTCTCGTTCCACGAGGCCGAGGTGGCGTCCTTAACGCCGAGGTCGAGTATGGTCTCCGATCCTTCGCCGGAACGCCCTATGCCGGGTTCTATCTCGGCGAAGGCGGGTCGCGCGTGTTCAACAGCGGGGTCCGCTACCAGGCGGACATGCGCGGAAGCCTGTTCCTGGAAGCCTCGCACCGGGAAAGCGCGACCGGACCGGCGACCCATGCGCTGATCTTCAGAGGACAGTGGCGCTTGCGGTAGAAGCCCACCGGGCCGGCATTCGATGCGAGCCGCCTGCCCCACGAAATGCTGCAATGTCGATGACGCCGGAGGCGAGCTTCTGATCCTTGATCCCGCCCCGCACTCCGACAGCGCAGCCCTGGGTGCCGCTCAGGCTTTCGGCCGATTCCGGCCGCCTAGCCCGGATTTCTCACACGGCGTCGTAACGAGGCCGCGGCAGCAGGGCTGAGGTCGGATTCGGGCGGTTGCGCGGCGAAGCGGGGTCAGCGAAGCAGGCGGAGTGGTTCGAGAGGGCGTCAGCGAGGGCCCGGACGGCGATCAGGGACGGTGCGGATTGTCGGATGGTGACCTCGGGAGGCACGGGTCCCGGTAGGGAGAGTGCCAGGGTGTGTTTCGGGGAGGCCCGGCACGTCGGGCCGAGGGCTCTATCCCGGCCATCGGGCGTGGACCCGGGCGAAGGCGGCGGAGTGGGGATGTGCGGAGTCCATGGCCACCTTGACCCTCCGCACCGAGACCGTAGACCCGCGCGGAGCTTGAGGCGGAGCGTGCCAGCCGTGGCGCGAGCCAGGCGGGTGCCGCGGAGCGCGCGGCGCAGGGCGGCGAAGAGGAGCCGGAGCTGGTTGGCGGGGAAGCGGGAGGCGGAGGTCCGGTCGGAGAACAGATCGAGCTGCTGCTCCTTGATGGCGTTCTCCATGTCGCCCCGGGGGCAATAGACGCGCTCGTAGACGATCCGGGCCGAGACGGTCCGGGGCAGAGAGGTGACGACGAAGCTCGGCACGCCCTGCATACGGCGCTTCTCGGTGAGCGGGTCGCCGCCCTCGCGGGCCAGCTTGCGGTTGGCCAGCGCCTTCTCTCGAGCCTCGGCGAGCGAGACCAGCGCCGACGCTGCCGAGCCCGAGCTCGCGGCGGCGGCGCGGGCCAGCTCCGGGCCGATCCTCCCGGTGAGCCGCGAGTTCCTGGCCACGCCGATGACGTAGTCCACGCCGTTGTCCTCGCACCACGCCAGCAGGTCTTCGCGGGCATAGGCGGAGTCGGCCCGCACCAGGATGGCGAGCCCGGGCCACTCGCGGCGGAGCCGGGCGACGAGGCGGCCGAGCGCTTCGAGGGCGCCGGCGGCGGGACCGGAGTTGCCCGGCCGCAGCACGGTGCACAGCGGATGCTTGCCGCAGAAGATGTAGAGCGGCAGGAAGCAGTAGTGGCCGTAGTAGCCGTATGTGGACGTCCCCTGGTGGGCAAGCCTGATTTCCGAACCGAGTCGGTGCAGTCTGGTCAGGTACTGTCGTATGTCCGTCTATGGACGCCCCCGATAACGCAAGCATTTCTTCGAACGGCTCGGTGCCTGTGGTCAGGTGCTGTCGTCTATCCGGCCTGTTGGTGCAGCCTGTCGTGTCCGAGGCTGCGGGCCCGTATGGAGATACGCGGATCGGGTCCATATCGGCCTCGCAGGCTTGAAAGCCTTCGGACATACCCTGGTTTTCCCGATCCCGTCTCATTGACCGTTGCCCTTACCCGTTCGTTCGTCCTGCCCACATCTCCCAACAGCTTCTCTCCTTTCGCTGCCCGGTCAGGCGGCAGCGGCGCGAGCCCGGTAGATCTCCTTCTTCGTGGTCACGGCCCAGATGATGCGCGCCGTTCTGTTGGCCAACGCCACCGCGACCAGCATCTTGGGCTTGCGTGCCAACATCCTGGCCAGCCACGGGTCCGATGCGTCACGGCGTCGGCTCTCGTGGTGGACAACCGCCATGGCGCCCGTGATCAAGAGTCGCCTGAGGTCGCGCTGACCCATCTTCGATATCCTGCCAAGTCTGGGCTTGCCCCCGGTCGTGTGTTGCCGCGGCACCAAGCCGAGCCACGCCGAGAAGTCGCGCCCCCGCCGGAAGCTCTCCATCGGTGGCGCGAAAGCTTGGATGGCCAGCGCGGTGATCGGTCCGATTCCCGGGATCGTCATCAGCCGTGCCGTCTCTTCGTCCTCCCGTGCGCACACCCGGAGCTTCCTGTCCAGTCCGTAGATCTTCTCATCGAGCTCATCGATCCGCTCGAGCAGTAGTCTGCCCAGCTCGAGGACCGACTCCGGCAGGGTAGAGTCCCCGTCCTCGAGCACCCGGGCCAGTTGCCTGACCTGAGCGGTGCCCTGTGGAGCCACGATACCGAACTCCGCCAGGTGACCCCGAAGCGCATTGATCGCCTGGGTGCGCTGGCGCACCAGAAGGTCGCGCGTGCGAAAGAGCATCCCCTGGGCCTGCTGCTCTTCCGTCTTGACGGCCACAAAGTGCATGGTCGGACGCTGCGCCGCTTCCGAGATCGCCTCCGCGTCCGCCGCGTCGTTTTTCTGCCTCTTGACGAACGGCTTCACGTAGATCGGCGGAACCAGCCTCACCTCGTGGCCAAGCGTCATGATCTCCCGGCCCCAGTAGTGGCCACTGGCGCAGGCTTCCATCGCCACCATGCAACCCGGCTGCGAGGCGAGAAAACTCAGAAGCTTTCCCCGGCTCAGCTTCTTGCGGTAGGCCACCGACCCATCGGCCCGCGCCGCATGTACCTGGAAGCTGCGCTTTGCCAGATCGATCCCGATAATGCTAACCTCCTCCATTGGATGCCTCCTCCCTCAGATGGTCAGAATTGCTCAGTACCATCTTGGCACATTGCGATGCCGTCGGGAGGGGGCGTCCACTCCATCGGCCTCTTGATGCAGCCGTTGTTGGCCGCGGGCCCGTATGGTGTTCGTGAGATCGGATCCAAATCGTGAAAGCGGGCTCGCAGGCCCTCGGCTACTAGCTGGTTTTCCCGATCCCGTCTTGTCGACCGTTTTGCCCTTACCCCGTTCCTGCGTCCTTCTCTGCCCACATCTCCCGGCAGCTTCTCTGCCTTTCGCTTCTCTCCTTTCTTCGGCCGCTCAGGCGGCGGCGCGAACTCTGTAGGTCTCCTTCCTTGTGGCCAGCGCCCAGACTCTCCGCGCCGTCCTGTTAGCGAGCGCCACCGCGACCAGCTTCTTCGGCTTGCGCGCCAACATCCCGGCCAGCCACGGATCCGTCGTCTCGCCGCGCCGGATCGCGTGTTGGACGACCGCCATGGCGCCCGTGATCAGGAGCCGTCTCAGGTCTCTCTGGCCCATCTTCGATATCCTGCCGAGCCTCGGCTTTCCCCCGGTCGTGTGCTGCCGCGGCACCAGGCCGAGCCAAGCCGAGAAGTCGCGGCCGCGCCGGAAGCTCTCCATCGGCGGGGCGAAGGCCTGCAGCGCCATCGCGGTGATCGGCCCGATTCCCGGGATCGTCATCAGGCGCGCCGTCTCTTCGTCCTCCCTCGCGCTCGTCCGGATCTTCCGGTCGAGTCCATCGATCTTCTCATCGAGCTCGTCGATCCGCCCGAGCAGCAGCCGGCCCAGCTCGACGACCGCCTCCGGCAAGCCCGAGTCCCCGTCTTCGAGAACCCCGGCCAGCTGCCGGATCCGGGCCCTGCCTTGCGGAGCGACCACACCGTACTCGGCCAGGTGACCCCGAAGGGCGTTGATCGTCTGCGTGCGCTGGCGCACCAGGAGGTCGCGCGTGCGAAAGAGCATCGCCTGCGCCTGCTGCGCCTCGGTCTTGACTGCCACGAAGTGCATGGTCGGTCGCTCGGCAGCTTCCGTGATCGCCTCCGCGTCGGCTACGTCGTTCTTGTGGCGCCTGACGAAGGGCTTGACGTAGATCGGGGGGACCAGCCTCACTTCGTGGCCGAGCGCCACGATCTGTCGGCCCCAGTAGTGGGCGCTGGCGCACGCCTCCATCGCCACCGTGCAACGCGGCTGCGAGGCCAGAAAGCTCAGCAGCTTCCCGCGGCTCAGCTTCCTGCGGTACGCCACCGACCCGTCCGCCCTCGCCCCATGTACCTGGAAGCTCCGCTTTGCCAGATCGATCCCGATGATGCTAACCTCCTCCATTGGATGCCTCCTCCCTCAGATGGTCAGACCTCTCAAGGTCCAAATCACTCAACACCATCTTGGCACATTGCGATGCCGCCGGGAGGGGGCGTCCACTCCATCGTGGAAGAAGCGGCCCCCCTGGCGACCGTGCGCCGCATCGTCCGTCGAAGTCGATGTCCAGCACCAGCCGCGACGGCGGCAGCCGCCCCGGCCAGGACTCGATGAACAACTCGGTGAGCAGCGCCTGAAGCGCCTCGGGATCGTGGGTGATCTTGTGGTAGCGCCCCGGCTTCCCGTCCCCGGGCGCGTGTTCGAGACGGTTCAGCGTACTCTTGCCCGCCAGCGCCCGACCGCATCTTGCCGGACAGCAGCGCCAGCAGGGGGTCGTGTCCGATGCCAACCTGTTGCTGTGAGAAATCCAGGCTAGGGGCTCTCTCTCCTCCCTGCGGTCCTCGAGGCGGCGGAAACACAATCGCTTGACAGAGGGAGCGCCGGTCGGCGACCCCCAGGGAGCCGAGCCGACCGGCATACTTCCCCCCTCCCTCCCCTCCCTCTGTCGGAGTCGGGGTGGAGATGAGGTCCGGGTGTTGTGCCGCAACGACTTATGGGATTGCGATTCTCCGGTTGTCGCCCTCCGGTTCTCCGGTTAGCGCCCTCCTCCGGCCGAGGACGGCCGTTGCACGCTCCCGAATCCGGACGCTGCCATCTCCTCCTGGACGGCGCGGGACCGCCTCGGGGATCTCCTAGACGGCTCCCGAGGAGGCAGCTTCGATTTCGCGTATGCCATCCGAGCGTTCCTCGATCCGGTCCGGATCGAAGGACGGGACCGCCGGTGGGATTACGGCGAGGATCGCTACCGGCTTGTCGGCGCTATAGAAGGACGGGTTTTCGTCCTGATCTACACGATGCGCGGCTCCGCCATACGCATCACTTCGGCCCGCAAAGGCCAACAGGAAGGAGGTCCGGGAACATGAGCACGGTGCACGTGAGGATTTGATCCCGGCGATCCGGGAAGCCTGCCCAAGGGAAGAATCGATCATGCGGTGCTGGACAGCACGACCGAGAACGATCTCGCTTTGCAGCAGGACCAGGACGACACCGAGGCGATGCGGGACATGGCACGGTATGCGCGCCGGATTCGCAGGTGCCTTGGACTGACGCAGATCGAGTTCGCGCAGCGGATCGACGTGCCGCACGAGACGATCCGCAACTGGGAGCAGGGGAAGCGTTGCCCGACCGGCGCCGCGAGAGCCCTACTAAGGATTCTCGACGAGGCTCCCGAGACGGCTCTCCGTGCATTGACCTGAGAGTGGTCGCGGAAGCCCCGGACAAACGCCACCGCCTCGGAGCCGTCAGCCCAGCCAGCGGAGGTCCTAGGACTGGCGCGCTTTCTGCGTCCCAGGAGTTCGCGCGCCTCGAGGAGCTCCTGGCGACCCTCCTCGGTCTTGGCTCTTGGCCATCCGGCTCACCTGCTCGGTCCGGAGTCCTGGCCGCGGTCGCGGTTGGGCACCTGGCTCGGTTGGGGCTTCGGCGGCTCCTCGCTGAAGCGGTACGTGTTCCAGCGGTCGCCGCGGGAGAAGTACCCGCCAACCTCCGGATCGTACACGACTCGCTCCCCCTCTTGCAGCCGCTTCCACGCTCGCGCCACCGCTCGCTGCATCCTCCAGTCCTCCCCCTCCTCCTGGATGGCGAGCGCGTTTTCGTTCGCGCGCTCGGCCCGAAAGTTGTAGAAGCCCCGAGTTAGTTCTTCCGTCCAGACCACCGCCGAGGGCACCTTCGCGACCATCAGCCCAGCGCCTCGCCGGTCAGCAGGCCCTCCACCAGGTCGGCCACCCGCTCCACGGCCGCCAGCGTCCCGGCCGGGTCCGGGGATCCCGCGTTCAGGGCCTTCGCAACCTGGTTGAGGTTCACCCCGATCCGGTTGAGCTCCAGCCGCTCGGCCGCTCCCAGCCGGTGCACGGCCGTCACCCGAACCGGCCGCCCCAGTGTCCGCCGACGCATGTAGGCGGCAGGGGCCAGCCGGGCCGCCGACGCTCTCTCCGCGATCTCCGCGGCCTCGGCCGGGGTGACGCGCACTCTGACCGTGCGCGATCTCCGGACTGCCTCTCCGTCTTGGTCGGCATCCCGTCGGCTCCCCGGAAGAAATGCGCCGGAAGGTTGAATGTCGTGATCTCCTGGCCGAACGGTCCGACGATTGACGTCGAGAGCTTGACCCTGGGCCCGTCTTCACCGAGGCGGGTTCGCACAATCTCGCCAAGACCGGGAAACACGATTTTCGCGAATCCTTGGCTTCGGTCGATCACATGCCCCCTCGCCACTTGCCGCTCCGCCGCGATCCTTCCGTCGTTTTCCTGCGACTGCTCTTGCCAAGCGGCCCCAAGTTCCTGCTCAAGAGCCCGCAGCCTCCCAGGATGGGTGCCCTCCTCAACCAACGTCCGATTCTTCTCGGGGATGATCCAATCAGGCTGCTTGATGACCAGCCTGCGCGTCAACTCCAACACCCTCAGGTCACGGTAGATACCACCGTCTTTGGACATGCCGAGCCCGTACCGAAGAAGCCCTCCGTCCAGACCTGCCTCCAGGCCATTCTCAGGAACCAGGACGATGCATCGCGGATCGGCAAATCCAGCCGGACGTTGGGTCCCTTCGTGCCGATGAAGGCGTCCGATCCGTTGCAAGAGAACATCCACCGGACACAGGTCGGAGACAAGCAGGTCCGCGTCGATATCCAGTGATTGCTCGCGGGTCTGCGTCCCAATAACGATTCGCCCCCCTGAGCCCCACCCCTTGCTGAGAGCCTTTTCCACCGCCTCGTCGAGCAGCTCTCGGTCCTCAACCGCGAACCGGCTGTGATGGAGGGCGGGACCGCCACCAGCCTGAAGAGACAAGTCTTCTCCACCCAGGCCAAGCACTTCGGCAAAGACCGCCCGGGCCTGTCTCACCGTATTGCGGACAACCAACACCTTGGCCCCCCTCCGGGCCTCGTTCAGCGCCAAGGCGGCGATCCGAGCCGGATCGCCCAGAATCGGCTCGGCGGTCATCACTACCTGTTTGCTGTAGCCCGTATCGGCGAACGACTCGATCTCGTGCCTTCGTTGGCCGTCCGCGAGGGTGAGGATCGGATAGGGAACGGCTTTCGCGTCCGTAGGCGTGGTCTCGCGACCGCGCCGACTCCCCCCGGTATGTGAGGATGTCCCTCGCTTCAGATCCGAGGGTAGCGGACATCAGCAAGGCATGGCCGCCGATGTCCAAGTGGCCTCCAAGTACCGCACGCAAGATCTCCGTCATGTACGCGTCACTAGCGTGAACCTCGTCCACTACAAGCAGGCTGCGCGCCTGTGCGGAGCCTCTGAAGTGAGCCCATTTCACTGCCAGACCAGACAGCAGCGCCTGATCCACCGTCCCAACGGCAGCTATCGCGTTCAAGAACTTCCGAGCGCTCTCCGCGGACCCACGTGCAAGGTGCATTTCGTCGAAAGGATCGTCTGCCCACTTCACGTCGAACTTGCCGACACGCCATCCCCTGGCTTCACCAGCCGCAAGGTAGCCCGGAACCGCCAGCACAGTTTCCAGTCGTGCCTCACCCGGAAAAGAGCCGCTTCAGGGCTACGTTGACCCGCGCGTGGAGCTGTACGGCTGCAGCTCTCGTAGGCAGAGCGAAATAGAGCCCGTCGACCAACCCAGCTCGCCACAGCGCCGCGAATCGCATCACCGCGGCCTCGGTTTTGCCCGATCCGGTCTCGCTCTCCAGGATCAATAAGGGGCGGTCAAGCGGTGCCTTCGCTACCGCCCTCTGGAGAGGCCTGGGGGACTGGTGGCCGAAAAGCGTCTGGAAGTCGGTATCAGGGGCTCGGGCTACCCAGTCGCCGCGCCGAAACCCCAGCTTGCGAACGGCATCGCGGGCCAGATTTCGAGCTTTGTCCATGTACCCTGGATCGAGCTCCGGTACGGGCCGAAAGAGCTTTTCGTTGGATCCGATCTGGTCGGCAATCGCTAGCACGCCAGCGAAGAGATGAGCGAGGGCCGGACTCTCAGGGAGCTTGGGACCGGCGGCGAACGCTTCTGGAAACCACTCTCGGCTCTGGTGCCGAAATGTCGTGGCAGCGTTGACTGGATCGTATCCTCCGAAAGCCGTCCAAAGCTGAACCCGACCGGATCCAGAAGTCGGCTCTGGTGCCGAGCGACCATGGTGTGCAAGCACGGCAAGGAGCAGTTGCTCGAGGCCTATAGGGCCCCAGGATTCCACCAAGTCCGGGAAGCCAAGAGCATCGCACACATCGGGGTGCCCGAACGCCCATAGCGCCTCCTTGATGTGCCCTGCCTTGCGTGGGGCTCCAGGCCGTTGTTTTCCTACCTTGAACTGGAATCCAGCGTTCAGTTTCCTGAAGTCATGCAAAAACGCCAGTACCGTGAGCCGCGCCTCGGTTACGCGATCAAGGCCCCCGTTCCCGACAGCCTTGTCGAACCGACTCCGCAGGACAGGGTCCCGGAGCAACGCCTCGAAGCAGGCTACCACGTCGGCGCAGTGGTGTTCTAGGCGGTGCGTTTCACCTGAGCCCTCGCGATACTTCCCCCAAGGGAAGTCCTCTACCTTTACCACTCCGACTCCAGCACCTCTACCCGTCACTCGCTCAGACCGTCGTGCTTGCGGGGCAGGTAACGTTCTCCTTCCCTCTCACCAGACATTGCCGCGGAGGTTGATGTGCTCGAGAGCCCTTCTAGGATGACGATGCGGGAGCGGTGGCCAAATGTAGTGCGGGTGCATGGGGGGTGAGGACGAGCATGGTGCCTTCCTCACAGGTGCGGTCGAATTCGTCGATAGAGACCTGCAGGATGTCGCGGGGGGGGGGTGCTGCACTTGCCGCGGCGCGGATTGACCCAGGGGCGCGTCGCCGAGAATCCACTCCACGTGGAGGAACCCCAAGGCACGCAGAGCCAAGCCGGGGGTGGACCCCGCATCCCTCCACGAGCCTGCGGACGCAATCGACTTCGGTCCCTCGGATTCCCGCCATTCTGACGCCGCTTTCCAGCTGATCCGGTACGCCGAAATCAGATCTGTTCCAACGGCAAGGATGGCAGATCGTGCAGTCCTAGTTGAACTTAAAAGATTCCTTGCCGATGGAGTGGACGCCCCCTCCCGGCGGCATCGCAATGTGCCAAGATGGTGTTGAGTGAATTGGACCTTGAGAGGTCTGACCATCTGAGGGAGGAGGCATCCAATGGAGGAGGTTAGCATCATCGGGATCGATCTGGCAAAGCGCAGCTTTCAGGTGCACGGGGCGAAGGCAGACGGGTCGGTAGCCTACCGCAGGAAGCTGAGCCGCGGGAAGCTGCTGAGCTTTCTGGCCTCGCAGCCGCCGTGCACGGTGGCGATGGAGGCGTGCGCCAGCGCCCACTACTGGGGCCGGGAGATCATGGCGCTCGGCCACGAGGTGCGGCTGGTCCCCCCGATCTACGTGAAGCCCTTCGTCAAGAGGAACAAGAACGACGCGGCGGACGCGGAGGCGATCACGGAAGCGGCACAGCGACCGACCATGCACTTCGTGGCGGTCAAGACCGAGGCACAGCAGGCGCAGGGGATGCTCTTTCGCACGCGCGACCTGCTGGTGCGCCAGCGCACGCAGACGATCAACGCGCTTCGGGGTCACCTGGCCGAGTACGGCGTCGTCGCTCCGCAGGGCAGGGCCCGGATCAGGCAGCTGGCCGGGGTGCTCGAGGACGGGGACTGTGGCCTGCCGGGGGCGGTCGTCGAGCTGGGCTGGCTGCTGCTCGGGCGGATCGACGAGCTCGATGAGAAGATCGACGGACTCGACCGCGAGCTCCGAGCGAGCGCGCAGGAGAACGAAGAGACGGCACGGCTGATGACGATCCCGGGAGTCGGGCCGGTCACCGCGATGGCACTGCAGGCCTTCGCACCGCCGATGGAGAGCTTCCGGCGCGGCCGCGACTTCTCGGCCTGGCTCGGCCTCGTGCCACGGCAGCACACGACCGGGGGAAAGCCGAGGCTGGGCAGGATATCGAAGATGGGCCAGCGAGATCTGAGGCGGCTCCTGGTCACGGGGGCCATGGCGGTTGTTCAGCACGCGGTCCGGCGCGGCGAGATCACGGATCCGTGGCTGGCCGGGATGCTGGCGCGCAAGCCGAAGAAGCTGGTCGCAGTGGCGCTCGCCAACCGGACGGCGCGGAGGGTCTGGGCGCTGGCCACGAGAAAGGAGACCTACCGGATTCGCGCTGCTGCCTGAGCAGTCAGCGAAAGGAGAGAAGCGAAAAGCAGAGAAGCTGCCGGGAGAAGTGGGCAGCAGGACGCAAGAAACGGGGTAGGGGCAAACGGTCGACAAGACGGGTCGGAAAAACCAGCTAGTAGCCGAGGGCCTGCGAGCCCGCTTTCACGATTTGGATCCGATCTCACGAACACCATACGGGCCCGCGGCCAACAAAGGCTGCATCAAGAGGCCGATGGAGTGGACGCCCCCTCCCGACGGCATCGCAATGTGCCAAGATGGTACTGAGCAATTCTGACCATCTGAGGGAGGAGGCATCCAATGGAGGAGGTTAGCATTATCGGGATCGATCTGGCAAAGCGCAGCTTCCAGGTACATGCGGCGCGGGCCGATGGGTCGGTGGCCTACCGCAAGAAGCTGAGCCGGGGAAAGCTTCTGAGTTTTCTCGCCTCGCAGCCGGGTTGCATGGTGGCGATGGAAGCCTGCGCCAGTGGCCACTACTGGGGCCGGGAGATCATGACGCTTGGCCACGAGGTGAGGCTGGTTCCGCCGATCTACGTGAAGCCGTTCGTCAAGAGGCAGAAAAACGACGCGGCGGACGCGGAGGCGATCTCGGAAGCGGCGCAGCGTCCGACCATGCACTTTGTGGCCGTCAAGACGGAAGAGCAGCAGGCCCAGGGGATGCTCTTTCGCACGCGCGACCTTCTGGTGCGCCAGCGCACCCAGGCGATCAATGCGCTTCGGGGTCACCTGGCGGAGTTCGGTATCGTGGCTCCACAGGGCACCGCTCAGGTCAGGCAACTGGCCCGGGTGCTCGAGGACGGGGACTCTACCCTGCCGGAGTCGGTCCTCGAGCTGGGCAGACTACTGCTCGAGCGGATCGATGAGCTCGATGAGAAGATCTACGGACTGGACAGGAAGCTCCGGGTGTGCGCACGGGAGGACGAAGAGACGGCACGGCTGATGACGATCCCGGGAATCGGACCGATCACCGCGCTGGCCATCCAAGCTTTCGCGCCACCGATGGAGAGCTTCCGGCGGGGGCGCGACTTCTCGGCGTGGCTCGGCTTGGTGCCGCGGCAACACACGACCGGGGGCAAGCCCAGACTTGGCAGGATATCGAAGATGGGTCAGCGCGACCTCAGGCGACTCTTGATCACGGGCGCCATGGCGGTTGTCCACCACGAGAGCCGACGCCGTGACGCATCGGACCCGTGGCTGGCCAGGATGTTGGCACGCAAGCCCAAGATGCTGGTCGCGGTGGCGTTGGCCAACAGAACGGCGCGCATCATCTGGGCCGTGACCACGAAGAAGGAGATCTACCGGGCTCGCGCCGCTGCCGCCTGACCGGGCAGCGAAAGGAGAGAAGCTGTTGGGAGATGTGGGCAGGACGAACGAACGGGTAAGGGCAACGGTCAATGAGACGGGATCGGGAAAACCAGGGTATGTCCGAAGGCTTTCAAGCCTGCGAGGCCGATATGGACCCGATCCGCGTATCTCCATACGGGCCCGCAGCCTCGGACACGACAGGCTGCACCAACAGGCCGGATAGACGACAGCACCTGACCACAGGCACCGAGCCGTTCGAAGAAATGCTTGCGTTATCGGGGGCGTCCATAGACGGACATACGACAGTACCTGACCAGACTGCCACCGACTCGGTTCGGAAATCAGGCTTGCCCACCAGGGGGCGTCCACATACGTGATTCACACCATCGGTGCTCTGCCGGGGCGGCTCTCGGGGCGTCTCCCCTCCCCGCGCAGGAGAGCCTCGAGCCTTATACGATCGACGCGGTGCTGGTCGCCCAGGGCCCCGACCTCGACGGCTCGCTGGACGACCCCGTTTGGCAGGAGGGCACGCTGATCGACGTCTTCATACAGCAGGAGCCGAATGAGGGCTTGCCGGCGACGGAGCGGACCGACGTCCGTGTACTCTACGACGGCGAGATGTTCTACTTCGGTGTGAGAGCATACGACTCCGAACCCGAGTCGATCACGGCTACCGAGATGCGCCGTGACTCGGAGCGGCTCAAGAGCGAGGACAACTTCCAGATCATCCTCGACACGTTCAGGGACTCGCGCTCCGCCTACATGTTCGTGACCAACCCGCTCGGCGCCAAGCTCGACCAGCAGGTGGTCAACGAAGGCGAAGGCGGCCGGGCCGGGTTCGGGCTGGCGTCGTCGAACGTCAACAAGGACTGGGACGGAGTCTGGCACGTCACCGCGAGTCAAGACTCGGAAGGCTGGATCGCCGAGATCGCGATCCCGATGGTCACGCTGCGCTTCCCAGGCACGGAGCCGCAGAGCTGGGGCATCAACCTCATGCGCAACATCGGGCGCAAGAACGAGCAGGCATACTGGACACCGATTCCCAAGCCCTACACCATAACGCGTGTCAGCCTGGCGGGTACGATCGACAACCTCCACTCGCTGAACCGGGGCCGGGACCTGCGCATCACGCCGTTCGTCACGGGTGGCACCAGCCGGGTGCAGGACGCGGGCCTGACCGAGAACGACGCACAGAGCGACGTCGGTCTGGACCTCAAGTACGGAGTCACCGCAGGGCTGAACCTTGATGTCACGATCAACACCGACTTCGCACAGGTGGAGGTCGACGACGAGCAGGTCAACCTGACCCGCTTCCCGCTCTTCTTCCCGGAGAAGCGCGACTTCTTCCTCGAGAACGCGGGGCAATTCAACGTCGGGTCGGCGTCGTCGTTCAATCGGCTGGCGGATCTATTCTTCACCCGGAGGATCGGCCTGACGCCCGCGGGCGAGAGCGTGCCGATTCTCGGTGGAGCGCGCCTCACCGGTAAGGTCGGCCGTAACGACATCGCGATCATGGACGTGCAGACAGACGAGGCCTTCGGGCTCTCCGGTGAGAACTTCCTGGTTGCCCGCTATGCCCGGAACTTCTTCACGCGCTCCAAGGTCGGGGCGCTCCTCATCAACAAGGAGCAGACCGACGGGGATCACTACAACCGCACCCTTGCGATCGACGGCACTCTTGCCCCTCACGCGAACCTGACGGCCACGGGATTTCTTGCGAAGACCGAGACGGCCCCCGACTTCGCCCGCGGCCGCGATTTCTCCGACGACTACGCGGGGTACCTGAACGTCACATGGCTGAGCGAGCGGTGGCGCGTCTACGGCGAACATGCGGACTTCGGTGACGACTTCAACCCGGAGGTCGGCTTCCTCCCGCGCAGGGGGATCCGCCAGACGAAGCTCCACTTGGAGCGGAACCCACGGAACTTCTGGGGCATCCGCTCCATGTCACCGATGTACAACCTCACGTACACGACGGACCAAGCGGGGCGGCTCGTCACGCGTCGTCACCACCTGATGAACGGCACGACGTTCCAGAGCGGAGCCTACCTGAATCTGTGGCTCAACCTCCATTACGAGCGGCTCGACGCTCCGTTCACGGTGCACGACGGCGTAACCGTCGATCCCGGGAGCTACTCGTTCGAGGAGTGGCGCATCCAGTTCAACAGCAACCCGGCTCGTCGCGGATACTACCGGCTCCTGTATTCCCCTCAGGGATTCTTCGACGGCACGCGCCTCGAGACACAGGCCACGGTGGGCGCCCGCGTCACGAGCCAATTCTCGGCAGAGGCCAGCTACACCCGAAACGACGTGGATCTTCCCGGGGACTCCTTCCTCGTCCACCTGGCCTCGTTCCGCCTCGACTATGCGCTCTCCCCGACGATGACGCTACGAGCGATCACGCAGTACAACTCGTCCGAAAACCAGTGGGGCACGAGCGGTCGGCTCCGATGGACCTACCGGGACGGAAGCGACATCTACGTCGCTTACGACGATGTGCATCGTGACCCCAACGATCCGACCGGGCTCCTTCAGTACCGACAGCGGCGCCTGATTGTCAAGGTGGCGCATCTGCTGTCGAGGTAGATATTTCAAGACTCCCTGTCGGCACCCACCCATTCTGGTGCGTAGTATGAGAATGACCACCCGTGGAATCGAGTCCAGCTTCGCGGCCCTGAGCGGGGTGCTGCTCTTTCTGGCGCTGGCCAGTCCGGGCGGGGCTGCCGCCCAAACGCCCCGCTCGACGAGCGAGATGACCCCAGCCGAACTCGAGGCGCTCTTCCGCACGCGCGCGGACAGCGCCCTCATGCGGGTGAGCGAGGCGGACGTGCGGTTCATGACCGGTATGATCAGCCACCACGCGCAGGCGCTCGTGATGTCGGCCTTCGCAGGGGACGCCGGCGCAAACCCACAGATTCGGACGCTGGCGGCGCGGATCACCAACGCTCAGAAGGACGAGATCGCCCTGATGCAACGTTGGCTTCGCGATCGCGGGCGGCCGGCTCCCACGGTGGACGACTCGGGCCACATGGACCACCAGATGGACATGCCCGGGATGTTGAGCCCCGAGCAGGTGGATGAGCTCGAAAGGGCAAGAGGTCTCGAGTTCGACCGGCTGTTCCTGACCTACATGATCCAACACCACGAAGGTGCCGTCACGATGGTGCACGAGTTGTTCGCCACCGACGGAGCCGCGCTGGACGACACCTCCTTCAAGCTTGCGTCCGCCATCCAAGTGGATCAGATCACCGAGATCGCCCGCATGAGGAGCATGCTTGAGGCGATGCCGGAGCCGAGCCGCTGACCCGCTCACACTCTACCCTCTCGAGGAACCTTGCCATGACCTCCGTCGCCCTGTCGTCCCGTGAGCCGTCGCGCGCGTCGGCTCGTCTTCCGAAGCCATTCGTCCTTTCCCTCGCCCTGGTGTGGTTGGCCGCCTGCGCCGGTCAGAGCTCGGCACCCGAGGGTGCCGCAGGCGCCGGGCCGCCGGCTGCCCCGGCTCCGCTCCGGGTCACGCCGCCTGATCCGGATCCGCGCGTGGGCCTAGAGGCCGGGCTCTTCGACGCCGAAGAGGCGGCGTGGAACCTGCAGGTCGTTTCGAGCACGCCGCCGCCCGAGCCGTTGGTGGGCGTCACGAACTCGGATCTGGCGTTCTTGGGCGACTACGTGATCCAGGGCAACTACAACGGCTTCCAGATCTGGAACATCGAGGACCCCAACCGGCCGGCTTCGGTAAAGACGCACCTCTGTCCTGCCTCGCAGAGCGACGTCTCCGTATACGCCAACCTCCTCTTCGTTTCGGGTGAGGGCATGGGGGGGCGGCTCGACTGCGGGACGCAGGGCGTGCCCGACGCCGTCAGCTCGAACCGCCTGAGGGGCATCCGCATCTTCGACATCAGCGATATCCGGAACCCGGAGTACATCGCCAACGTGCAGACGTGCCGCGGATCGCACACCCATACGGTGTTGGAGGCTCCGAATGACCCGGACAACGTCTACATCTACGTGTCCGGATCGGCGCCGGTACGCGCGGCTGAGGAGCTGCCGGGATGCTCGGGCGGGCTGCCGGGTGAGGACCCGAGCACGGCTCTCTTCCGGATCGAGGTGATCCGCGTGCCGCTCGGTGACCCCGCAGCGGCCGAGATCGTCACCTCGCCGCGCATCTTCGACGACCTCCTCGCCCCGCCGTCGCACGGCCCGGCACCGGCGGACATCGCAGAGCTCGAGGAGGCCCAGGCTCGCGGCGCGTTCATCGCGTCGTTCGGAGGCCAGGACCAAGTCCTTCCCGACGCCATCGCCCAGCAGCTGCTCAGCCAGATCATCCAGGCCCGAGGCGGCTCGGGAGCTCCGACTGCCGCCGACAGCGCCGCCCTCCGCGAATACCTCCCGGAGCTCGTCGCGCAGATGGCCGGCCCACAGGGCGACGGTCCGGAGCTCGGGCCCACTCAGTGCCACGACATCACGGTGTACCCCGCGGTCGGGCTGGCTGGCGGAGCGTGCGAGGGCTACGGGTTCCTGCTCGACATCAGCGACCCGGTGGATCCGAAGCGACTCTCGGCCGTGGCGGACTCGAACTTCGCCTACTGGCACTCCGCCACCTTCAACAACGACGGGACGAAGGTTCTGTTCACCGACGAGTGGGGCGGAGGTGGCTCGCCCAAGTGCCGTGACACTGATCCCACGGCGTGGGGCGCGAACGCCATCTTCAGCGTCGAAGGCGACCAGATGGAGTTCGAGTCGTACTACAAGCTTCCGGCGCCCCAGACCTCCCAGGAGAACTGCGTCGCGCACAACGGCTCGCTGATCCCGATCCCCGGACGCGACGTCATGGTCCAGGCGTGGTATCAGGGTGGAATCTCGATCTTCGACTGGACCGATCCGGCAAACCCCGCCGAGATCGCCTTCCACGATCGGGGCCCCGCCAACGCCGATCAGATGGACATGGCCGGAAGCTGGTCGGTCTACTGGTACAACGGCGTGATCGTCAGTTCCGAGATCGCACGCGGACTGGACATCTTCGAGCTCACGCCCAGCGAGGCGCTCTCACAGAACGAGATCGACGCCGCCAAGTCGGTGCGTCTCGAGCACCTGAACGCCCAGGGGCAGCCCAAGTTCGAGTGGCCCTTCACCTTCGCCCTGGCGGGTGCCTACGTAGATCAGCTCGAGCGCTCCCGGTCGATGGCGCAGGGGCGGATCGCGGAGGTGCGCAGCGCGCTGAGCTCGGCCGAGAGCGCGTCGGGCACGGCACGGAGCAGCGCACTCCGGTCGCTCGCCGGTGAGCTGGAGGACGAGGCCGGACGCACCGGCGACCCCGTCAAGGTGAGAACGTTGGCCAACGTGCTGCGGGGGCTGGCCGGGAGCTGAATCGCGGCTCTCCCCATACTCCGTGACCTGGTGAAGCCGGCCTGCGCAAAGCGTCGGTCGAAGGCCGGAACAGCGGGACCGCCTCGCACGGGCGGCGGATCCGCGTCGTAGGCCGGCTCCACCCGCCGCAGGCCCAAGTACCCGGAGATTCGCACCGCCATCGCCCGCGACGGCACCGCACTGCCACCCGTCGAGGTCGTGCGCCTGTCGCCGCGCCAGGGCGTCCAGCTCCCCCCGGGCCGGTCCTCGTCCGAGGCCATGTCCACCCGCCCTGCTGATCCACTGGATCGGCCAGAGCCCGATGTCCATGACCAACACCCAGCGTACGCGACGCCTCAAGGAGCGGAACAGCTGCGTGCGGCCGGCGACAGGCGGCTCTCCGCAGGAATGCGCGGGTCATTCCCCTCCCGGTGGTTGGACATCGCGGCCCGTATGTCCGGGCTCCGCTGACTGGCGGCTCGGCCCTCCCTTTCTCATGTTGCCCGCCACGTCCGGCCGCCTCGCCAAGGCCGGTCGATGTCCTATTCGGAGGGAGCTGGCCCATGACCCTGTCCAAGCGTCGGCCCGGCCTGCTGCTTGTGGCCGCCCTTCTCGGTGGACCACTCTCGTCCTGCGCGCCGCCCGATGGCGGCGAACGCTTGGACGTCGTCGAGGCGACGATCCCCGAGATGCAGCGAGCGATGGAGGAAGGGCGGGTGACCTCACGTGAACTGGTGGAGGTGCACCTTCTTCGGATCGCCCTCTACGAGGAGCGCGTGAACGCCGTCATCTCGGTCAACGCCCACGCGCTTGCGGAGGCGGACCGACTGGACCGGGAGCGCGCCGAGGGCCGCGTGCGGGGCCCGCTTCACGGAATCCCGATTGCTCTCAAGGACAACGTCCACACGACCGACATTCCGACCTCCGGCGGGGCGCTGGCCTTCGAGGCGTACTCCCCTCCCTACGACGCCACGCTAGCCACGAACCTCCGCGAGGCTGGCGCCATCATCCTGGCGAAGACGGTCATGACGGAGCTCGCGAACTTCATGGCCTCCGGGATGCCCGGGAACTACAGCGCGGTCGGGGGCTACGGGCTGAACCCCTACGATCCGCGGCGGGATCCACGGGAGGGCCGAAACGACAGCCGCCCCGCGATGGGGACCGGAGGTTCGAGCTCCGGGATTGGCACCGCGATGAGCTTCTGGGCCGCGAGCGTGGGCACCGAGACTTCGGGCTCGATCCTGTCGCCGTCGAACGCAAACATGCTGGCGGGGATCAAGCCGACCGTCGCGCGCGTGAGCCGCCACGGCGTGATCCCGATCACGGCCGACCAGGACATCGCGGGCCCCATGGCTCGGAACGTCACGGATGCGGCGATCTTCCTCGGGGCGCTCGAGGGAGCAATGCCGGATCCGAACGACCCGGCGACCCAGCGCTGTGAGCCTCCGCCGAACCGCGACTACACGGCGTTCCTAAACGCTGACGGCCTGCAGGGCGCTCGCGTCGGTATTCCTCGGGCCTCGTACTACGATTCGGTCCCGATCCCGGGCACCGAGGAGTGGCGCGGCGGGCTGTCCGACGAGGGCAGGGCCTTGATGGACGAGGCGATCGAGATCCTGACGACCCAAGGGGCGACGATTGTCGATCCGGCGGACATCCCGAGCGTGATCGATCCGGCTCCCGAGCACAACCTCCTTGCAAGGGGGCGCAGCAGCGTGCTCAACTACGGCATGAAGCGGGACTTCAACGCCTGGCTCGCGACGCTGGGCGAGTCGGCACCGGTCAAGACGCTCACGGAGCTGCGTGAGTGGAACCTGGCGCATGAACAGGCTGGTTCGATGAAGTATGCTCAGGCCCGACTCGACGGGGCGGACGAGATCGACTTGGAGCGGGCCCGTGCCGAGTACGAGGCCGACCGTGAACGCGGCCTGTACTTGAGCGGAGAGCACGGGATCGACGAGGCGATGACGACCTTGGAGCTCGACGCGCTGCTCTTCCCGGGATCGAGCGGAGCCGGTATCTCGGCCAGACCGGGCTATCCGACCGTGATCGTGCCGTTCGGCTTCCTCGAGCAGGCGGCCGATCCACCGTGGCCCGAGGGATTCGAGCCGAAGCCTCGCCCCTTTGGCGTGAGCTTCGCCGGAATGGCATGCAGCGAGCCCCGGCTGATCGAGCTCGCCTACGCATTCGAGCAGGCCACCATGCGTCGCGTCGCGCCTCCCGGAATGCCATAGGGACTCGCTCTCACCGTCGCGGCCCGGCCTCTGATCGGCCGTTCTTCCTGCCGTCGCCGTGCGAAAGGAAATGGCGGCCTTCCGATCGACCTGGTGTGCGTTGACAAGCCGCTGAGCGAGACCAAGGGCTCTCGATCGCGAAGGCGAATCCGGACGCGGCCAACTTCCCGTGAGGGTGCCGGAGCTCTCGGCGGGGGCTTCAGGCCGAATCCCGGCGCGCGCCGTCCAGGCCCGCCCCCAGGCAGGCCGAGTTCCTAGTGTCCTGAGTCGGAAGTCCGCGTACAAAAGCGGGCAAGAGTTTGGAGGATCTGATCAGCGGACTTGGTCCAGACGAAGGGTTTGGGATCGTGATTGGTGATGTCGACGTAGCGCAGGATCGTGTCCTCGAGCTCGCGCGTGCTACGGAAGACGCCGCGTCGGAGCTGTTTTTCGGTGAGAGCGCCGAACCAGCGCTCGACGAGGTTGAGCCAGGATGAGCTGGTGGGGGTGAAGTGGAGGTGGAAGCGAGGACGCTTGAGGAGCCAGCGCTTGATGATCTGGGTCTTGTGGGTCTGATAGTTGTCGACGATGAGGTGGATATCGAGGCCTTGGGGGACGGTCGCCTCGATAGTGTCGAGGAACCTGCGAAACTCAATGGAGCGGTGGCGCTTGTGACATTCGGCGATGACCTCTCCGGTCTTGGTGTCGAGCGCTGCGAAGAGGGAGGTGGTGCCATTGCGAACATAGTCGTGGGTACGGCGCTCGATCTGCCCAGGACGCATCGGCAACAGGGGCTGGGAGCGGTCGAGGGCCTGGATCTGGGCCTTTTCGTCGACGCACAGGACCAGAGCTCGGTCCGGGGGATGCAAATACAAGCCGACGATGTCACGCACTTTCTCGATGAAGAGGGGGTCGGAGGAGAGCTTGAAGGTTTCACTGCGATGGGGCTGGAGCGCGAAGGCCCGCCAGATGCGACTGATGGCGCTCTGACTCATCCCGGTGCGCTGCGCCATGGAGCGGGTGCTCCAGTGCGTGGCGTCTTTGGGCGTTTCTTCCAAGGTGATCCGGATGACGCGCTCCACATCCTCATCCCCGATCGTGCGGGGAGCTCCAGGTCTGGGCTCGTCCAACAGCCCGTCCACGCCCCCGTCCACGCCCCCCCCCCACGAAGCGCTTGCGCCATTTGCCCACGGTCTGTTTGGTGATCCCCACTTCGTCGGCAATCTGAGTATTTGCGGCTCCCTCGGCGGCCCGAAGGACGATGCGGGCCCGCATCGCCAGAGCCTGGGCTGTCTTGGGTCGCTTCACCCAACGCTCCAAGGTCTCTTGATCGGCGTCATCGAGAGTCAGGGGAGCCAACGGACGTCCACGCATGGCATCCTCCCGGAACAGGTTCGGGGCAAGTTACCATGCGCGAGCCACTAATGCAATGAACTTCTAACTCAGGACACTAGGGAGCAATGGCAGCTTGGGCCGGTCTTCCCTCGGGCCACTGGCATGCTGGCCGTGCTGACGTCCTTGGCGGTCCGCCCTGATGCGCACGAAGCACCCGGTCACCCAGCAGTTCACGGTCCCCGACGAAGCGGAAGCGGCGGTGCGGCTGCAGGGGGCCGTGGAGTCCGTGTCCCGTTGGCCGCATCGTGGTCACGGGCGGAGCGTTCGGCTGCGCTGGCGTGGCCGCTCCCGGCATCCTCCGGGATCAGCCCGATGTCGGTCTCGGGAGACGCCGGATCATCGTCATGCGCTTCGCGACGCTCCTCAGGGAATCGAGCGTCCTGCAAACCCGCGGCGGTTCGAGAGCCGCCTTGACGGCTTCTCTCGGCCCGAAGTAGCTTCGCGAGGTTCTGGAACGCTTCGAAGGACTCACTGCGTCGCCATGAAGCCGACGGCTTCTCTCATGCAGGATTCCCACCGACTCCGAGTACTCGCCTTCGCGATCCTCCAGTCTAGCGCCCTGGTCGCCATCCCGGCGGCGGACGCGTTGCTGGACGCGAGAGGGTTGGGGACGGCGGTACACCTGGATGGGGAGGGCGGCGGGCACTGCGATCCAGGGCACAGTCACCTCCACTGCCAACTCGTGCGCGCCCTGTCTTTGGGCGTGGTACGCTCCGACGTTCATCCGCTCCTGCGGCCTGTCACCGATCTCGGGGCCGTCCCAGCGTCGAGGAACGCATCGGCAAGTAGCCCTGTTCTGTCTGGCGGGCGGGGCCCTCGGGCCCCTCCGCCCGCCTGATCTCCTCCGGATCCCCGGACTCCTTCGCTCGCTCGAGCGTGCTCGGCCACGGCGTCGACGTGGCAGGGCGTCGGTGGCTCGCGCACGATTCCCGCGACCTGGCGGGTGGTCGACGAACTGGACAGATCAGGCATGAGACAAGGCTCAGCCCTCGCAGCTTTGGTTGTGGCCATCGGCTTGGCCGTTAGCCCCACGGACTCGTCTGCTCAAGTCGAACACGAAGGCGAGGTTGAGGGGATCGTTCGAGCCGCGGAGTCCAGGACGCCGCTCGCGGGTGCCACGGTGGCCGTGGTTGGCACTGGCCGGACGGCTGTCACCCACGGAGACGGGTCCTTCCACATCCCCGTACCCAGCGCGGGGAGCTACACGTTGAGGGTCGAGCGACTCGGCTACCGAACCGTCACGGTTGAGTTGGACGCCGGCGCGGACGAGGCGGTTACGGTGGAGCTGGAGGTGGCTGCACTTGCACTGCCCGGCTTCGTCGTAACGGGGGTGGTCACCGCGAGAGCGGCGAACGAGACTCTGCGGCCGACCAGCGTCTTTGCGGGAGAAGAGCTGCAACGACGTCTCTCAGGAACCGTTGCGGAGACGTTGTCCTCCGAGCCGGGTCTAGCCGTCACCAGCATGGGCCCAGGCTCCGCCCATCCCGTGATCCGCGGCCTCAGCGGAGACCGAATCCTCATGCTCGAGGATGGGCAGCGGATCGGGGACGTCTTCAACAGCGGAGCGGACCACGCGACCGCGCTCGAGCCGTCTTCGGCGCGACGGATCGAGGTGATCCGCGGCCCGGGCGCCATCCTCTTTGGAAGCAACGCGCTCGGTGGGGTGATCAACGTCGTTCGCGACGAGGTGCCGACGGCGGTGCCCCACCATACGACGGGCTTCGCCACTCTGCAGGGACAGACGGCGACGAGTACCGTGGGCGGCAGCGCGGAGGCGACGTTCGGCCTCGCCGAACACATCCCCCTGCGAATCGGGGCGTCCCGGCGGGCGAGCGGTGATCTGAAGACGCCGCTGGGTACCCTGCAGGGTACCCAGACCGACACTTGGAGCGCCTCGGCCGGATCGTCGTGGGTGGATGACTGGGGCTACGCAGGCGGCGCGTTCCGCTTCTACGAGAACGACTACGGCATCCCGGGCGGTTTCATTGGCGGGCACAGGACCGGAGTCCGCGTCGAGATGCAGAGGGCCGCGACCAGGCTGCGTAGCGTGATTCGCCCGGGGAGCCGCCTCGAGACGATCGAGATCGACGCCGGCTACACCTGGTACCGGCACGAGGAGATCGAGCCCCCCGACATCCTGGGTACGCTGTTCCGGCGCCAGACCGTGAGCGGCGAGACCCTGGCACGGCACTCTGGCTGGGGACCCTTCTCCGCGGGGGCCGTGGGAGCCCGGACCTCATGGGAGAGCTTCGGCTTCGGAGGAGCGCTCCACACGCCGGATTCCCGGCGCACGACGGTGGCCGCTTACATGCTGGAGGAGATCGACCTCGATCCGGTCCGGATCGAGGCGGGCCTCCGGTACGACCGTGTCCGAGTGCGGCCCCTCGAAGAGGATCCCTTCTCGGACATCGGTCACATTCGCGCCCGGACGTTCGGGGCGGCCTCCGGGTCGCTGGGAGCCCTTGCACAGCTGACCGGGCAGCTCACGGTGGGAGCGAGCGTAGGCCGTGCCTTTCGCACCCCGGACGTCAACGAGCTCTACTCGGAGGGCCCGCACCTCGCGGCGTTTGCCTTCGAGGTAGGTAATCCTTCGCTCGACACGGAGCGGGGAACGGGCATCGACGCCTTCGCGCGGTTTGTAGGCGAAGGCTTCAACGCCGAGACGACGTGGTTTCGCAACTCCATCGCAGGATACGTCTTCCCGCTCGAGACAGGGGAGCTGAGCCGAGTGCGACTTCCCATCTACCAGTTTACGGGTGAGGACGCCTTGCTCACCGGCTTCGAAGGCGCGCTGCAGTGGCTGCTGCTCGACGAACTCGAGGCTGAGGCCGTCGTCTCCTACGTCCGCGGCACCATCCGGGCCACAGACGAGCCCCTCCCTCTCATGCCTCCACTCCAGGGCCGGCTCGCGATCGGCTATGCGCCGGTGGATTGGTTCGTGGAGGCCGAGGCGAGGATGGCCGCACGTCAGGAGAGGACAGGGGCCTTCGAAACTCCGACCGATGGATACGCGGTCTTCGATCTCTCCGGCGGTGTGCGGCTCACGTTGGACGGGCGACTGCACGTCGTCACGATCCGCCTGGGCAACCTGGGTAACACCGAGTACAGAAACCACCTGTCGCGGGTGAAGGACATCATGCCCGAGGCCGGTAGAGCGTTGAGCGTTGCGTACCGGGTGGTGTTTTGATCCTCCGGCGCGATCTAGCGGTCGCTGGGCGCGATCGAGGGGGGACGTAGTGGACCGGACACGCTGTTTCACGAGACAGGTCGCTGCGCAGCTCGGACGCGACACAGTCCTTGAGCGAGCGGCGGCAACTTGATGCACCGACTAAGAGATACAGGGAACGATGTACGATACGATGAAGCCCGTGACGAGACTCCCGCTGGCCCTGCTGGTCGGCGGAACCCTGATGCTCCCCGCCTGCAGCGGGGGCATCGAACCCGAGAAAGAGCACGGCGAAGAGGTCGAAGGCGTCCACCTCCTCCGGAGCGGACAGGCCATCGCCAGCTACGACGGAGCAACCGGGTCGTGGACCGGAGGATTGCAAGTGGCAGCCGGAGAAGAAACGGCCCACATCCAGGTCCAATTCGTGGCCCACGACGGAGATCCCATCCCTCTGGACGACGACTTCTACCTGGAGGTGGACATCGCGGACGAATCCATCGCTGAGTTCGAGCAGGCCACTCCGGGTGAGTTCGGCGGACAGCTCCGTGGACGGGCCCAGGGCGAGACCGAGGCGATCTTCATGTTGATGCACGGAGCAGTGGGGGCCGGCCACCCGGACTTCGTCACCGAGCCGGTCCACGTGCAGGTGGAACCCTAACCTCGGCGGGACTACCGTCTAGTCGGAGGGGGCCCACCACCGAAGTGGCCAAGGCGACCCGGTCGAAGGCAGCCGCGGGGGCGCCGACGCGGACGGAGAGATCAGCCGCTGGCGTCAGCGCCCTTCGCCGCAGGCCGGATGGACCCGTCGGGGAACGGGCGAAGTCGAGGGGCCGGCGGCCCGTCCGATGCACTGAGGCATCCGTGCCCTGATTGCCGGAGGCGTGGCCACCGGGAAGACCGTCCCTGGCATCGCCGGCGTCGGCCGCGTGCGCCGGATCCTCAAGCGCCGGAAGACGGAATGCCGCCCAAGACGCTTCGGGGCGAGCTCCGAGCCGCGCGTTGCCGAGTGTCCTGGCTCGGGTCGCCACCGCCGGGGGGATCGGTCTTGCCTCGATTATTGTTCGGGACTCCTGAGCCGTACAGGCCGCCTGGAGCCTGGCCGGCGCCGGGACGAGCCCGCCAAGCGCTTCGAGCTCACGCCCCACAGGACTGCTTCGAGACCGCGGTGCTGCGGTACTGTCACGGACTCGCCGTCGGCACGCGGAATGTGGAGCAGTTCCGGAACAACGGGATCCGCGTTTACCGCCCCCGATTTGTCTGGACAGTAGATTGGCAAGAAGAGTTGGGGTCCAGAGAGAGGGGGAGAGGATATGTCGCGGGAGAGCAGGGAGAGGGAAGCGACCGAAGGTCGTGGAGGGGAGGAGCTACCGGAGCGATGGAGTACGCGGCGGAAGGTGGAGGTGGTGCTGCGGCTGCTTCGGGGAGAAGACTTGGGGGAAGTGAGCCGTGAGCTTCAGGTTTCGCCGGTGGATCTGGAAGAGTGGCGGCGAGTGTTCTTGGAGAGAGGCCAGCAGGGGCTGAAGCGGCGGAGGGGTGATCCTGCGGAGCGGGAGCTGATGCGGACGCGGGCGAAGTTGGGTGAGCTGACGATGGGAATGGAGCTGGCGACAGAGCTCCTGGAAAAAAGGGGGCACGGGGACGAGCTGAGGAAGCTCTTGAGGCGCGGAAGCGAGTGAGTCTGGGGACGGGGCGACGCTACCCTCTGACGATGGTCTGCGAGGTGTGGCGGGTGGCACGATCGACGGTCTACACGATGCGGGCTCGAGGGCTGGGCTCTGAGGTTGGGGAGCCACGCAAGCGGGGCCCGAAGACGGAGATCACGGACGAGGAGTTGGTGAGTGAGATCCGAGGCGTTCTTCGGGAGAGCGACTTCCTGGGCGAAGGGCACAGGAAGGTGAGAGCCCGTCTGAGGCCGAGAGGGATCCGTGTGGGCAAGAACCGCGTGCTGAGGCTGATGCGGGAGCACGGGCTGCTGGCGCCGGTGCGCCGCGGGCATCCACGAGGAGACCGGAGCCACAGCGGCCGGATCACGACGGATGCGCCCAACGAGCTGTGGGGCACCGATGTGGGGCACCGATGCCACACGGTTCTACACGAAGGCGGACGGCTGGTGCTGGTTCTTCATGGCAGTCGATCACTGTGTCAGCGACGTCGTGGGATGGCATGTGGCCAAGAAGGGAGACCGCTGGGCGGCCCTCGAGCCGGTCCGCCAGGGCGTGCGGACCCATATGGGGGGCTACGCGCCCAGGATCGCGCTCGGACTCGGACTACGCCATGACTGGGGTCCGCAGTACACGGCCCACCAGTTCCAGGCCGAGCTCCGATGGCTCGGGATACGGTCGACCGCGGCCTATGTGGGGGAGCCGGAGTGCAACGGTGTCGCGGAGCGCTTCATCCGCACGCTCAAGGAGGAGTGCCTCTACCTCCACGACTTCGAGAGCCTCGAGGAAGCCAGACACGAGATCGGCCAGTTCATCGAATCCTACAACCACGGGTGGCTCTTAGAGCGGCACGCCTACCGGACCCCGGCCCAGGCCCGCGAGGAGCTCACCCGCAAGGCGGCATGATTAGGCCGCCCCCTTGTCCAAGAAATCGGAACCGGTTCACGCGCTGTCAGTCCTTGGACCGGTCGTTTGACGCGGCAGAGGCAGAGGGGGCTTGACCGACGACTTGCGGCCCGTGCTGGATCACCCCCGGTCCATTGCACAGCTCGGAGGCTGAGAAGGGCCCCTTCCTCAAGCGGCCGACACGAAAGCATCCGGCGGCACCCGGCTTCGGCGCGGGGCAGAAGAAGAGGCCTGCCGAAGTCCGCCCCGAGAAGAGAGTTCACCCCCCCCCCGTCCCGATCGACGATTTCGGCGCGTCGTACGCATTTGGCCTGGTGCTTGCGCCACTTGGTCGTCCGGCGCCAGGTGCTGGCCGCCCCCATGGATCTGGCCGAAACCGCAAACGAGCCTAACTCAATATCATCAATGTCGAGGCACCCAGCCACGCCTCCGCCTCCAAGGCCCGTGCGAAGGCTTGTGGCTCTCGTTGGTGCGGGGCCGGCAGGCTCGTCACCTCCGCCGATGGGTCGAGTTCTCGGGACCCGGCACCTGTTGCAATCTGCGACGCCCGTTTGACAAGAGTTCCGGTGACGTCTCATATATCTCCGAATCTGTTACCTAGCCGAGGAGGAACAATGGCACTAGTGGGCAAGGGCTCTGTCGTCGTTGGACTAGTGATTGCTGTGGTCGGAGGCTTGGGCATTGAGCAAGTCTGGTTTGGCTGGGTACTTGCGGTGCTTGGCCTCATCGTCGGATTCTTGAATGTCAGCGACGATGAGAGCCAGACCTTCCTCGTCGCTGCGATCGCGCTGATCCTGGCGGCAGACGCCCTCGCAGGGGTCCCCGCTGTCGGGGCCGTGGTGACCCAGATTATCGCGAATCTCGTGATGCTCCTGGGCGGCGCGGTCTTGGTCGTAACGGGCAAGAGCCTGTACGCGGCAGTGAAAGACTGAAGTCACTCTGACGCAGGGCCATCGGGTCCGGAAGGGCTCTTTTGCGAGAGAGGCGTTCGTAGCCGATCGCCTTGGCAGGCCATCTGCCAGCTCCGCTCGTCACCTTGGACAACCCAAGGCGGAGACGAGCGGAGTTCGGCGTTGGCGGAGAGGGGTCTCTCGGACAGTTCTCGATCGTTCGGGTCACGTTCAGACGATCTTGGACGGTGATCGGGGAGGCGCGATCCCTAACTCGTCGACGCATCCCGCAGGGACGCGGACCGCGATTGTGAACGACCTCAGTGACCATCTCTGACTCGGGGACCATTCTACCGGCGTGAAGAGGTTGGCCGAGCCGGGAATGGGCGCCGGCCGGCGCATCCGAGGCCGGGCCACCTCTTCCGCGTCGCCCGTCACGATCGGGTAGCAGCCCCCGTCTTCGAGAATGCCGCGAACGTAGCCCAGCACCTTCGGATCGTCGTCCACCACCAAGGACGTGCGGCCCTCTCCGCCGCGCCGCGCATGGGTCGGCATCGGCGCCGGGCTCGGCGCAACGCCGGTCCCCAGCTCTTGGGCTACCGGAATCGTGAGGGTGAAGCCCGTGCCCAGGCCCGTTCCCCCTGGCGGAGCCTTTCGGGCCCTGTCTCCCCGGGGCCGCATCAGGCGGCACAGCGACCGGCCTGAGCTCTGAAGGGGGTGAGGTCTCGCCCCGCCCCCGCCTCACCCCGCCTACCGCCTCATCCCTTGCGCCTGCATCTGGAAGCACCGCCGTCCGGCCCCGTGCGCCCACAGGTCCCGAAGCTGGAGGTGCGCAACGACTGGATCGTCGACCCGGCTCGCGGTGACCGGGCGGCCCGCGCCATGGCAGCCCTGACAGCTCGCCTGAACGATCGGAGGGCTTCTGGTGGGCTCCTGGGGCCCTGCGCCGGAATCCGTAACGAAGGTGGCGCATACCTCATAGCGTCCGCCGTTGAGTGCCCGGTATCCGTACATCTCCGAACTCGTAGGATCGCGGGTGCTGATCCTCAAGCCGGGCTCGGCCGCCAGATCGTCCAGGGATACCGGCAGCCGTGCATGTCGAGTCCAGTAGAGATCGGTAGCCGCCGCGATTCCGTGCAGGTCCGCCACTCGCCGATCGTCGATCCGGCGCTCGCGCTCCTGCACGGGGGATCCCAGGAGGACCAGCCCAACCGCCACCGCCGTGGCAACGGCCGTTCCTGAGGCTCCGAACAGGATGGATCGAGGTGAGAGGTTCATTCGTCTACCTCCTCCTTACGCACGTCACGAAGGAAGTATCCAAACACCGACCCGGTGATCGCACCGACAGTGAGGACCTTCAAGGCGAACCGGGCCGTCAATTCGCCGCCGAGGAGGTTGTAGACGATGCTCGTCACCACGCCGATGAGGATGGCTGCACCCACGAAGAGTGTCAGGTACGTCAGCGATTGCCGGACCCGGGAGAGCCGTCGACCCGGGTCCTTCCGGACAGCCCGGTCATTCGTCCAGAAGACGAAGGCGAACACAGGGAACGTCACGACGAGGAAGGAGATTGACCACCGGATCGTCTCTCGCGTCACCTCCAAGGCGACCGCCGGATCGAGGGACGAATCGGGAAACGCCCGATGGATAAACGCGAAGAAGAGGCTCCCCAGGCTGTACGCGCTGATGTACAGCGTGCTGAAGAGAACGAGGTAGACAAAGGCCTCACGAGCGGAGAGGTAGGGCGCGGGGCGGGGGACGGGGATCGGGAACGTGACATCGGCGAACCCTCCCAGGGCGCCTCGAACCTGATCGCGCGGCCAGCCGGCCTCGAGGAGCACCTCCTTGAGTTGCTCCCGGGGCAGGCCCCGCGCCAAGCCTTCCTTCAGGAATCCGGAAATCTCCTCGTTGGCGGCCATCTGCCTGTTCCTCCGTTGATTGGTCGATCCGAGCCTGTTGACGCTGTCAACATAAGCGGTGAAGTTGACGTCGTCAACATTAATGATCACCTTTGAGCATGACCCTCGACGGCAGCGCGTATCACCACGGAGACCTGCGGGCGGCACTGCTCGCCGAAGCCGCTGTGATGATCGACGAGGGAGGGACCCTGAGCGTGACGATGCGGGCGATCGGGCGGCGACTAGGCGTATCGCGGTCCGCACCCTATCGCCACTTCGCAGACAAGTCCGCGCTCTTGGTTGCGGTCGCCGCCGCCGGTTTCGACCGCCTTCGAGACCGCCTGGAGGCGGTGGGCGCCGGCGCCCCGGGCGCAGGGGTCGCGCGGCTCCGGCAGGTCGGTGAGGAGTACGTGCGGTTCGCGCTCGAAAACCCGGGGCACTATCGCCTAATGTACGGCAAGGAAGCGGTCACTCGTGAGGACCGACCCGAGCTCCGCGAGGCCGCGAACGCCTTGTTCGACGAACTCGTGGGCGTCTTCCAGACACACCAGAGGAGCGGAACGATCAAGCGACACGATCCCCACCTGCAGGCCTACGTGGCATGGGGTGCCGTGCACGGTCTGGCGTCACTGGTGATCGAGGGACAGATCTTGGCGGCCGTGGACATCGATGTGCTGATCCGGCAGACCGCCTCGACCCTCGTGGACGGGATGCGCGCCGGTCGACGCTCCGGGGCCTAGCGGGGTCCCTGCGCGGATTCGTTGCCCTCGCGAGCACGTGGGGCGGTCACCAACCGGGCACCCCCTCGCCCACCGGCCGCGCGGTGAGCACCATCCTCGATGGAAAGGGTGCTTCCTCGGTTCATCGGCCACCATGATCGAGGGCTTCACGGTTGCAAGCGCGGCAGCGGGTGCGCGGGGCCGCACGGCGTCCCGCGCTCGACCCGCCTGGCCTTGGCTTGAGAGAGGGGATCAGATAGCCGGCGTCCACCCCCACGGAATGACTGCCGGCCGCCGGCCCTGCGGCCTCCGCGTCGCGCGGCCACCAGCCGCAAGCCCCCGCTTGGGCGCAGGTACCTGTGCCGCTTCGCTGTCGAGCCGCCCCCGAGAATCGAGGAGGGTGCCGCACCCGCGAGTCAAAATCGGAGGAGGCTACTTGTGCTCCCACGCTGGAATGCGGCTCCCGGAATGGCGCTTGAGCCTCAGGGGCGCCTTGGGTCGGCACCAAAGGTTGACAGGGTCGATCGCCGCGGCGTCCACGAGGAGGGGGCGAGTCAGCTCCACTCTGGCACAACCGGTGTCCGTGTGGCATTTTACCCCGTTGACACTGTGACGGAGGGCCATCGGAGATATGGAAGGGCTCAGCGCCGTTGTAGTCGTTGCGCTGCCTGTGCTCGCCGGCTACGCGGGACACCTCGGCTCTATGCCGCGTCAGGAGCAAGGGGTGCGCCCGTCGGCCGTCAGCCAAACAGTCGCACAATCGCCATCGGCCACCTACGAAGCCGCCGTCGAGTCGCCGCCGGCCGCATCCTCGCCCGAAGCCTTGTACGAAGCCTTCGACGCGTACGTAGCGGGCTTGTCCGGCGGGGCGCTGACCTTCGTCGCGGCCCCGGTCATGGCGAGCTGGGTGGGCGAGCCCCCCTCCCTTGGCGATGCCCCGGCCGCCCCGGCGCCGACGATCCTGGCCGAGTCCCTTACCGGCGTCATCCGTCAGTACTGCGTCGTGTGCCACAACGACGTGATGTTGACGGGCAACGTGTCGCTCCAGGAGTTCGAGGTCGAGCGTGCGGTGGAGCGGGCTGAGACGGCGGAGAAGATGATCGTCAAGCTCCGGGCCGGGATGATGCCTCCGCCCGGAGCGCCCCGGCCGGCTCCCGACACGCTCCTGGCGCTTGTGGAGACCCTTGAGAAGACGATCGACGAAGCGGCAGCCACGGATCCGAACCCGGGCTTCCGCAGGTTCCAGAGGCTGAACCGGGCCGAGTACGCCCGCGTGATCCGCGATCTCTTCTACCTGGAGGTCGACGCCGGGCGCTGGCTCCCGCCCGACACGTACCTTGGGAACTTCGACAACATGTCCGACGCCCAGGGGCTTTCCGTCACGCTGATGGAGTCGTACCTAAGGGCCGCGACCGACATCAGCCGGCTCGCCGTGGGCAACCCGCGGGCGGTTTCGACCTCGACCAAGTACACGAACCCGATCGAGGTCTCGCAGCACGCGTGGGACCAGATCGAGGGGACACCCTTCGGCACGCGGGGCGGGATGGTCGTGAAGCACGACTTCCAGGCGGACGGCGAGTACGTGTTCCAGATCGAGACCCTCTTTGGCAGGGCGACGGGCTTCGAGACCATCGACTTCACGATCGACGGGGAGCCGGTCACGCAGCTGGCCCTGGCGCACAACGCCGGCTCCGGCCTGCCGATCAAGACCGAGCCCATCTTCGTCCGGGCCGGCCAGCGCCAGATCGCGGCGGCCTTTATCCGGAGGATCGACGGCCCCTACGAGGATCGGCTCAGCCCGTTTAACTGGTCGTTCGTCGGCGGCGAGGACTCGCAGTCCTGGGCCAATTACGGCATCACGGTGCTGCCGCACCTGAGCGAGCTGATGATCACGGGGCCGGGCTCGGCCTTCGGCGTGTCCGAGACGCCGAGCCGGAGGAGGGTCTTCACCTGCTATCCGGACTCCGCCGACGCAGCCGAGGACCACGCCTGCGCGAAGGAGATCCTCTCGCGCCTGGCCCGACAGGCGTATCGACGTCCGGTCAGCGAAGAGGACCTTGCGGGCCCGCTCTCTTTCTATGAGACCGCCGCCGCCGAGGGGGGCTTCGAGGTGGGAGTGCGCACGGGGATCCAGGCCATTCTGGCGAACCCGTCGTTCGTCTTTCGGCTCGAGCGCGAGCCGGCCGGCGTTCACCCGGGCGACTACTTCCGGCTGAGCGACCTCGACCTCGCGTCGCGCCTGTCGTTCTTCCTGTGGGCCACGGGCCCCGACGAGGAGCTGCTCAACGTGGCCGCCGACGGGCGACTCGGGGATCCGGGTGTCCTTGAGCAGCAGGTCGGGCGCATGCTCGCGGACGAGCGTGCATCGGCGCTCGCCACGCGCTTCGCGGCGCAGTGGCTGCGCCTGCAGGACACCGAGAAGAACCAGCCGGAGCCGTTCCTCTATCCGGACTTCACCGGTCAGCTCCGCGACGACATGGTGCGGGAGACGCAGATGCTCTTCGAGCACCTCGTGCGGGAGGACCGGAGCGTACTCGACCTCTACACCGCCGACTACAGCTTCATCAACGAGCGGTTGGCCCGCCACTACGGCATCCCGGGAGTGTCGGGTGAAGAGTTCCGGCTCGTCCCCTACCCGCCGAACACGCGCCGGGGCGTGCTGAGCCACGGGAGCGTTCTGCTTCTCACCTCCATGTCCTCGAGGACGTCGCCGGTGCTACGCGGGAAGTGGGTGATGGAGGTGTTGATGGGCACGCCACCGCCGCCGCCGCCGCCCAACGTGCCGGCCTTCGAGGCGACCGAGGGCTCCTCGAACGGTCGGCCCCTCACGACGCGCGAGCGGATGGAGATGCACCGGGCCAACCCAACGTGCAACGCGTGTCACCGCTTCATGGACCCGATCGGCCTGGCCCTCGACAGCTACGATGTGACCGGCCGGTACCGCTTCCGGGAGAACGGCGTGCCGCTCGACACGCACGGCACCTTCTACGACGGCACCGATGTGCGCACGCCCAGCGAGCTCACGGGGGTGCTCCTGAAGCGCCCGATCCCCTTGGTGAGAAACTTCACGGCGAATCTGCTCGCCTACGCGATGGGCAGACGCGCCGAGTATTACGACCAACCGGCGATCCGCGCGATCGTCCGGGAGGCCGAAGCGCACGACTATCCAATGTCTTCGTTCATTCTGGGGGTGGTGAAGAGCGACCCGTTCCAGATGATGCAGGCGCAGGCCGTAGCAGACGAGCCCCAGCAAGGGATGTAGAGACTATGGAGTTCATCACAGGCAAACACCTTCCCCGAAGGACCTTCATCCGTGGCGCGGGTGCCGCTGTCGCGTTGCCGTTCCTGGATGCGATGGTCCCCGCCGGACGCCCATGGCGTGACCGGAGCCGGGCGCCCGGCTCGGCTCGCCTGGTGTGCATCGAGGAGTCCATGGGCTCGGCCGGGTCGAACGACTGGGGTGACACCCAAGCCCTGTTCGCCCCCTCTCAGGTCGGCCGCGATTTCGAGTTCGCGCAGCTGAGCCAGCTGAAGCCGCTGGAAGAGTTCCGTGACTACATGACGATCGTCAGCGACACGGATTGCCGCATGGCCGAAGCCTACAGGGCCGAGGAGATCGGAGGCGACCACGACCGGTCGACGTGCGTGTTCCTGACCCAGGCCCATCCCAAGCAGACGCAGGGCTCCGACCTCTATCTGGGCACGTCGCTCGACCAGATTCACGCACGCCGATTCGGGCGAGAGACTGCGCTGCCCTCGCTGGAGCTCTGTATCGAGGGCATCGACCGCGGCGGCGGCTGCGCCTACAACTACCACTGCGCATACACGACGTCGCTGGCGTGGGCTTCACCAAACCGGCCGCTTCCCGCCATCCGGGAGCCGCGCGTGGTCTTCGAGCGGCTCTTCGGGGCCGGGGACACGACCGAGGACAGGGCGGCCCGGCGGCGGACGGACCGCAGCATCATCGACTGGATCGCAGCGGACGTGGCGCGGCTCAGGCGCCAGATCGGGGCCGTGGATCGTGCGGCTCTTGACGAGTACGTCGCCCACATCCGTGAGATCGAGCGCCGCATCGACCTCGTCGAGGCTCGCAACGCGAGTGGCGAGGAGCGGGAGATGCCCGAGGCGCCCTCCGGCGTGCCCGACTCGTGGGAAGCGCACATGCGGCTGATGTTCGACCTACAAGTCCTCGCGCTGCAGTCCGACCTGACGCGGGTGGTCACCTGCAAGACGGGCTTCGATCAGTCGAACCGGACCCATCCGCAGAGCGGCACCAACAAGAGCTTCCACGGGGCGTCGCACCACGGCAACGTCCGCGCGGACATCATGGACTTCAACAAGATCAACACGTACCGCACGAGCCAGCTCGCCTACTTCCTCGCCAAGATGCGCGACACTATGGACGGCGAGGCGTCACTGCTCGAGAAGACCGCGATCGTTTGGGGCTCGCCGATGGCCGATCCGAACCTCCACAACCACCGTCGCTGCCCGCTGCTTCTCGTGGGTCATGCGAACGGGGCACTCAAGGGCGGAATGCATCTCAGGGCTCCGCGCGGCACGCCCATGGCGAACGTCTTCCTGACCCTGATGCACCGGCTGGGACACGAGGAGATGGAGAGCTTCGGCGACAGCACGGAGCCGTTCGATCTGAGCCTCCCGCCGGGCATGACCTCCGCAGAGGAGAGGGGAGCGTGACACGCGTCAAGTCGGCGGTTGCTCTGGGCTTGGCGGCCGCCCTCGGTGCGGCGGCTCTTCCGACGGACGAGTCGCTCCTCGACGCGGCGAGGAACGGTGACGTGGAGGTGGTGCATGCGTTGTTGGCAGAGGGAGCAGATCCGAACGCGACGACGGGCGACGGGATGACCGCACTCCACTGGGCCGCCGAGCAAGGCCACGCCGCGGTCGCAGAGCTGCTCCTCTCGGCGGGGGCCGACGTGGAGGCCAAGACCCGCGTCGGCAGTTACACCCCGCTGCATCTCGCCAGTCGCAGCGGAAGCGCGCCCATCGCGCGCGCGCTCCTCGACGCGGGCGCCGATCCGCACGCCGCTGCCATCAACAGCGGAGTCACCCCGCTGCACTTCGCCGCCGCGGCCGTGGACGGCTCGGGCGTCGTGAAGGCGCTCCTGAAGGCTGGCGCCGACGTCGACGCACGCGAGACGTCGTCTGGCCAGACGACGCTGATGTTTGCCGCCGCATACAACCGTACGGAGGCGGTTGTGGCGCTTCTCGAGCACGGCGCGGACCCCAACGCGGGCACGAAGTCGGTCGACGTGCTCCGCAGCATGGCCGTCGATCGCGAGGCAGCCCGTCGTCTGAGGGAGGCGCTTGACGAGCTTCGCGAGATCGAGGGCGAGGATCAGCGCTGGGAGCCGACCCCTGCGAAGACACAGGCCGCCATCATGGCTCAGCGCGAGTTCCTGATGTCGGGCTACGATCCGGGAGCAGTCGACGCGGAGGCGCTCTCGATCCTGAGACCCGACTATCCCGGGGGGCCCCCCATCGTCCGCCCACCCTACCGCGAGGTGCTCGTCGGCAAGACGGGTGGCATGTCCGCTCTTCTGCACGCCGTGCGGGAGGGTCACATGGAGTCAGCGCGCGCTCTGCTCGAAGGGGGTGCCGGCGTCGATCAGACGAGCGCCGACAACACGAGCCCCCTCCTGATGGCGACGCTGAATGGCCAGTTCGACGTTGCATTGCTGCTGCTGGAGCGTGGCGCGGATCCCAACATTGCGGCCCTCACCGACGGAGCCACGCCGCTCTTCGCGGCGCTCCAGACCCAGTGGGCTCCCAAGTCCAACTATCCGCAGCCTCGGGCGCACGACGATCAGCAGGCGGAGTACCTGGACGTCATGAAGGCGCTCCTGGAGGCCGGGGCGGACCTCAACGTGCGGCTCAACACACATCTGTGGTACTGGGAGTTCGGCCTCACGAAGATGGGGATCGACCTCACGGGCGCGACGCCCTTCTGGCGGGCCGCCTTCGCCCAGGATCTGCCGGCGATGCGGCTACTCGCCTCCTACGGTGCCGATCCGAACATCCCGACACGCTGGCCCGCTATCGGAATGCGGGAGCGCAGGCAGCAGGACGGCCGGCAGCAGGAGGACTCCGGCTTGCCGGCGATCCCCGAGGGCGTCGAGAACGCCTACCCGATTCACGCTGCGGCGGGCGGGGGCTATCTCGGGCTCGGAGCCTTCAGCGTGCGCAACGCGCCGAACCAGTTCCTAGCCGCGGTGAGATACTTGATCGAGGAGCACGGGGCTGACGTGAACACGCGCGATTCGTGGATGTACACGCCGCTCCACTACGCGGCGTCGCGCGGCGACAACGAGATGATCAAGTATCTCGTAGAGCAGGGAGCCGACGTGAAGGCGCTCACCCGCCTCGGTCAGTCGACCGCCGACATGGCCCGCGGCGGCCGCGGCGGCTTCTTTACCCGGGTGGCCTACCCGGAGACGGCGGAGCTGCTGCAGAGCCTGGGCTCGACGCTGGAGTGCCTGCACACGCATTTCCTCGACACAGGCGACGTCTGCGAGGGCGCCGGAGTGAACGACCCCTGGCAGCGGGGGCCGGACGGGCATCGGCCGGGCATCCCGAGCCCGGGTACCCGCAAGGGGGGAGGTTCGTAGGGGAAGGGTTCGCGCTCCTGACGGGTGTCGGGGCCGGGAGTCCAGGGAGGATCTGGGCTCCCGGCTTCGTTGCGTATCCGCGAGATGGGCGCGTTGCTAGAGTCCATTTCATCGCTCAGCAAGGGCGATCGCATCGCGTCTTCGCCGACTGCGGTGGGCGACTCGCGTCAACGCGTCGAGCGGGTGAGGGAGAACGGCCTCGGCGTCGCGTATCTGTGTGGTGCCAACGAAGGGCTCGTGCTTCCGGCCATCCCCTGGGCAACGCCCCCTGCGTCCAGATGGCGCAGGAGGAGGTGACGGGCGAGGACCTGCCGGGAGGTGGGGGTGAGGCCGACGCCCCTGCTGTGACGAGCGCCCGGTCCGGGTCGTGCCAGCAGGCGTCCCTACAGCTGGCGAGGGGCCCGGACGCGTCCCCCGAGACTCCCGCCCCGAGGCCCCTTCGGCTATACTTGGGGCTTATGCGCAATTCTGCGGAACGGCCTCAGCGCTCGGAAAGGCCGCGCCCTCACAACCCCCTCGCCGCGGTTCTCAACGCGATGGTTGTCGGGGCGGCCCAGCCGGATCGTCCCCGAAGGGGACTCAAGGGGCTTGGGGCGGCCCGAGGCCTATCGCTTGGTGTCGTACCAGGACTTCCCGACGCCCCCCTCCGCAACCAAGGGCACGTCGAGCTCCACTGCCCGCTCCATGCGGGAGATAACCAGCTCAGCGAGAGCATCCTCCTCCCCCTCCGGGACCTCGAAGAGCAGTTCGTCGTGGACCTGGAGGAGCAGGCGGGCCCCAGTCTCTGCCTCGGCCAGCGCGCCAGACACGTCGATCATGGCCTTCTTGATCATGTCGGCCGCCGTCCCCTGAATCGGAGTGTTCTGCGCGATTCGTTCGCCGAACTGTCGCACGTTCCAGTTCTTGGCCTTCAGCTCCGGAATGTAGCGTCGCCTCCCCATGAGCGTCTCGACGAAGCCCTTGTCCCTGGCCATGGCAACCTGCTCGTCGAGATAGGACCGAACGCCGCTGAACCGCGTGAAGTACTGCTCGATGAACGCCTTCGCCTCGTCCCTACCGATCCCGAGTTGCCGGGCGAGCGAAAAGGCACCCTGACCGTACAGGGTGGCGAAGTTGATGGTCTTCGCCAGCCCCCGTTGCTCGGACGTGACCTTTTCGAGGGGAACGCCGAAGATGACCGACGCCGTCTGCTTATGGACGTCGACGCCCTCGCGAAAAGCCTGCACAAGGGGCTTGTCCCCCGAGAAGTGAGCGAGGATCCGCAATTCGACCTGTGAGTAGTCCGCACCGTAGAAGAGGTATCCATCGGCGGGGATGAAGCCCTTCCGGATCTCTCGCCCCAGGTCCGTCCGGATCGGAATATTCTGTAGGTTCGGATCGCTCGACGAGAGGCGCCCCGTGGCCGGCACGGTCTGGTTGAAGCGGGTGTGGATCCGTCCGGTTCTGTGGGTCACCAGCTGGGGCAGCGCGTCCACGTAAGTCGACCGAAGCTTCTCGAGTTCGCGGTACTCCAGCATGAGTCTCGGAATCTCGTGCCCTCGCGCCGAGAGCTCCTCGAGAACCGAGGAGTCGGTCGAGGGTCCGGTCTTCGTGCGCTTGATGACGGGAAGGCCGGACCTCTCGAAAAGGATCTCCCGAAGCTGCGGGGTGGAGTTCAGGTTGAACTCCACCCCGGCCACCTTGTAGATCTCCTGCCGGATGAGGGTGAGGTCCCAGCCGAGCTGCTCGCTCATGTTCTGGAAGAAGGCTGCGTCGATGCGGATCCCCCTGAGCTCCATTCCGGCCAATACCTCAACGAGCGGCATCTCCAGCTCATTGAAGAGATCAGCCAGACCCTGCTCTTCCAGGTCGACGGCGAGGCGCCTCCATACTCGGAGAGCAGCGTCGATCCGGCCGGCGGCATAGGCGCACGCGGCTTCTTGGTCCACTTCGGCGAAGCTGATCCGTTTCTTGCCACTTCCGACGATGTCGCTATGGGGCGGCAGGGAAAAGCCGAGCAGGTCCTGTGAGAGCGCCTCCAAGTCGAGAGTCCGTCGGCCCGGGTCCAGGACGTAGGAGGCGACCGTCACGTCAAAGGCGATCCCGGCGAGCGCCACACCGGCCCGTGCCAGAGCGACGGCCGAAGTCTTCAGGTCCGCTCCCACCTTCTCGATGGACGGATCTTCGAGAAGCTCCACGAGGGGGCCGAGCTCCTCGGCGTCGAACTCCGGGAGGTTGGGGATGCCCGTGGACTCGAAAGCCAGTCCGGGCTGGCCAGGGGGCACGTGCCCCAGCGAAAGGTAGAAGGTCTCGCCCGGCTCCACGGCCAGGGCGAGGCCCACCAGCGCCGCTCGATGAGGATCGGGGAAGGCGGTGTGGACGGCCAGCCCCAGGCGACCTGCGGACCGGGCGCGCTGGACGACCAAGGCCGCGCCGGCCGCTTCGGTGACCAGGGTGTGTCTAGGGGAATCGGGCTCCGCGGTCGGTCCCAGCCCTCCCCCGGACGCCTCCTCCGTTCCGGTTCCTCCGACCTCTGTCGCTCCCGACGCGGTGTCGGCTCGGGGGGAGGGCGCAACGCCGGGCCTCGGAGTGCGTCGGGGCGCGAATCGCTGCATGAGGCGGCGGAATTCCATTTCGACGAAAAAGCGATACAGCCGCTCCTGGTCCGGCTCGCGGACCTGCAGCGCCTCGAGGTCCAGCGCGATGTCGAGATCGGTCATGATCGTCACCAGCTGCTTCGAGAGGCGCACGTCGTCGGCGTGCTCGGTGAGCGACTCCCGAGCTCGCATGCCGCGGATCTGGCCGGCATGTTCGAGGATCGCCTCCACGCTTCCGTACTCCTCCAGGAGCTTGAGCGCCGTCTTGGGCCCCACCCCCTTCGCACCCGGAATGTTGTCGGAAGAGTCGCCGACGAGAGCCAAGTAGTCGACGACCTGCGAGGCCGGAACACCAAACTTCTCGTGAGCGTTGCTCTCGTCCACCCACTCGGCCGCCACACCCGTCGGTCCGCCCCGACCGGGATTCAGCAGGTGAATTCCCGAGCCGACCAGCTGGTACAGGTCCTTGTCCCCCGAAACGATCACCGCCTGCAGCCCCGCGTCCCTCGCCTTAACGGCCAGGGTCCCGATGACATCGTCGGCCTCGTAGCCGGCGAGCTCTACGAGGGCGTCGTTGAACCCCGCCACGAGCTCCCGGACACGAGGGAGGCTGGCCCGCAGCTCGTCGGGCATCTTCTCGCGGGTGGCCTTGTACTCCGGATAGACCTGCTCCCGGTGGCTGTTTCCCGCATCGAAAACCACCGCAAGGTAGTCGGGCTGGTACTCGTCACGGATCTCCACGAGGAAGTTCGCGAATCCGAAGGGGGCGGAGGTGTTCTCCCCTTTGGAGTTGGTCAGGGGCCGGTTGATGAACGCGAAGAACGCCCTGTAGATCAGGGCGTAGGCGTCGATCAGAAAAAGACGGGGGGCTTCCTTCGTGGGGACATCCATCACTTAGAACCGGAGGCGTACAGGTGTCATCAGGCGGAGAATCTAGAGGTGGCGCCAGAGGCCGGCCAGAAGCCTCAGGCCCCGGCGGCGGTCCACCGTTGGCGCTTCCGGTCCGGTCCGGTCCAGCACAGGGCGGCTGGAAGCTCCATCTCGAACTTAGAACCGGAGGCGTACAGGTGTCATCAGGCGGAGAATCTAGAGGTGGCGCCAGAGGCCGGCCAGAAGCCTCAGGCCCCGGCGGCGGTCCACCGTTGGCGCTTCCGGTCCGGTCCGGTCCAGCACAGGGCGGCTGGAAGCTCCATCTCGAACCGGCGACCACCCCACGAACCCTTGTCCCGACGTTCGAGTGTCCAGGCTCCGGGCGGATGTCCGCGACATCGACATCGTCCCGAGACCGCATCGGACCCGTGAAGGTCGAAGGGCTCACGTGCGCTGGGATCGGGCAAGGCTCTCGACATGAAAAAAAGCCCCGGGGACCCTTCGGTCCCGCGGGGCCTTGCCTACTTGGAATAAGGAGCGTCTAGGCCCGAACAACGTTCGTGGCTTGGGACCCCTTCTCAGTCGTGGTCACCTCGAATTCCACCTCCTCGCCCTCCGTGAGAGTGCGAAATCCCTCTCCTACGATGGCTGAAAAGTGGACGAAGACATCCTCACCATTCGGCTGAGAGATGAAGCCATACCCTTTCGAATCGTTGAACCATTTGACGGTCCCTCTGGCCATCCGACCACTCCTTGTGCAGCAAGAAACGTGGGTGCTTCGGGGTCCCAGGCCCGCGGCCCGGGGCTCTGACCGGATCTGCCGGCCCGTTCCGAAGGTTAGGCAGCACACGGGCCCATCGTCAAGGAAGCTCGCCGAGGGTGCCGGCCGCGATCAATCCTCAGGGTATAGAAACCGATACAGGTGGAGGTTGCGCGTGATGTTCTTCACGTAGCCGCGCGTCTCGTTGAAGGGGATCCGCTCGGTGAACCTCAGCGGATCTTCCGCCTCCGGAAGCCGCCCCCACCTCCTCGCTCTGGTCGGGCCCGCGTTGTACGCCGAGAGCGCCAGCGGCAGGTGGCCGGCTCCGTAGCGACGCTCCATCTGCACCCAGAAGGTCGTGCCTAGGTGCAGGTTGAGATCGGCGGTCTCCAGGTTCTCGGGGGTGAACCCACGGATGTCCTGCCCCCTCGCCAGCTCACGTCCCGTCTCCGGCATCACCTGCATGAGGCCGACGGCTCCCGCGCGCGAGCGGATCGCGGGGGCGAACGCCGACTCCTGCCGGATCAGGGACGCGAGGAAGAGCGGATCGATGCCCGCCTCCTCGGCCTCTCGGGTCACCATCTCCCGGTACGGAAACGGATAGAGCACCTTCAGGAGTCGCAGGCTCTGTGGGGCTCCCTCGCGGAGCAACTCCCAGCCCACACCGATGCCTTCGAGCGTGAATCCACGCTCGATCAGGTTGTCGGCGAGATCCAGGCTTGTCGGCGCGGATCGGCCCGTCCGCGCGATGAGCTGAGCGACCACGCTCTCCACGCCGCGGTCGAGGCCGGCGTCGATGAGGAGGTCGAGCGTTGCGAGCCCCGCACGGAGCCATTCCGGCGGATCGGAGCTCGGCCCAACCGGAACCGGCGGGCCGTAGGGCCGGCCGAGGTGTTCTGCAGCGAGGGCCGCGTAGTACGACAGCGGGCTCCTCTGGAGGAGCATGCCCAGGTAGCCTTCAGCCTCCTCTTCCCTTCCCAGGGCCTCCAGACTACGACCCGCCCAGTAGGCCGCCTGCTCCCATCGCCGACCGTTCGGGAAGTCGTCCAGATACCCCGTGAACACCTCTGCCGCCGCCGCGGCGTCTCCCTGAAGCTGCATCTGGCCGAGCCGCATGCGCGCGCGGCCGGCCGGGGCGAGGGACGGTGCCATCGTCATGGCGCGCTCGAACCCGGAGGAAGCTTCCGCATACGCCCCACGGTCCTGAGCCGCATCGGCCCGCGCGAACATGATGTCCACGGCCTGCCGGCTCCCCGGGAAGCGCTCGATGATCCAGCCTTGGATGGTCGTCACGGCGTCGCGCCGGCCCTGTCGCCGTCGGGTGCGGAGCCACTGATCCAGCACCCCTAGCTCGAAGTCGGGATCATCAGTCTCGACGAGGATCCGAAATTCACGGACCGCCTCCTCGTAGCGGCCGACGGCAGAGAGAAGGCGGGCCACCGTCAGGGCTACTTCGGGATCCAGCTCCTCGGAGTCCGGCAGCAGGCGCTCGAACCTCTGGTACGCCTCCAGAGAGCGTCGGCTGTTGCCAGCGCGGTCGAGAGTCTGCCCAGCCAAGAGGGCGAGATCCACGTCCATGCCGCCCATGTCGAGCAGTGCGCTGGCGGCCTGTGCACCGCTTACCCCACGAGGGTGGACGGCCAGCGAGGCCTGGAAGGCCTGCCGGGCTCCGGCCGAGTTGTTCCGGGCGAGCCGCAGAGCCCCCACCGTCGCGAACGCCCGGCCACGCCGCCGAGCTACCGTCTCGGCCTGCAGAATCCGCCCATATGCCTCCAGTGCTCGGGCAGAGTCTCCGGCCGCCAACAGCGTCCTCGCCTCGACCTCCCATGCGGCATCGGCAGCTGCCGAGTCTCGTCGTATCCATGGCAGCAGCTCTGCGACGCGCTCGACTTCGCCGTGGTCTGACAGCCACTCGGCGACCTCCAGCACCGTCCACGCCACCAGCTCCGAGGAAGCAGCTCCCGCCACCCGAGTGGCCTCCAGCCCTGCCTGCCATCGGCCGGCCCGCACCGCGGAGCGCACCTCCCGCGACGCCTCGGCTGCCAGGGACTGCTGATCTCCCGCGATCTTCCTGAAGAGCGCAAAGTTGTCCGCCGCCGCCGCCCACCGCTCGGCGCCCTCGAGGCCACGGGCCAGGAGCCGACGCCCCTCCCCTCCGTCGAGCTCATCCAGCCAGTCCGCCCCTTCCAGGCCAGCGACCACCCCGGACCAGTTCCTCCATCCCGCATCCGCGCGGGCGAGAAGCAGCGTCTCCGATGGATCCCGGCCTTGCGCCACATCACTCCTTGAGCGCAGAAGGCGACTGGCGTGCCAGTAGCGGCTGGCGTCCACCTCCGCTCTGGCCGAGTCGAGGACCGGATCACTTGCACGACGGGTCGCCGCATCTCGCGTGTCACCGGACGAAGCGCTTGGAGCCTGCGGACGGAGTGGGCTCGCCCACAGGAGGGCAAGGAAGAGAAGTGAACCGGCAAATCTCACCGTGCTCTGCACCCTGACGATCTGCTTCGAGGCAACCGAATGTTCTCTACATGCCAAATACTAAGGTGTAGGGCACCGAAGCGCCCCGGCTCGGCCGGATGTCGAAAAAAAGGGCCGCCCGCAGGGGCGGCCCTTCTCTCCAGAAGTCAACTCGATACGACTACGTGACTCGATCCGCCTCCATCGCATGGAGCGCGTCGATCATCTTCTGGGCCGACTCCTCCATGTCAATGACCAAGCTGTCGATCCGAGACACGAAGTAGTTGTGCGAGATGCTGACCGGAATGGCGATGACCAATCCGGCCGCGGTCGTGAGCAGGGCCACCTTGATCCCGCCGGCTACCAGCGTCGCCTCCACCTCACCGGCCGCCTCGATGGACTGGAACGCGATGATCATGCCGATCACCGTTCCCAGGAAGCCGAGAAGGGGTGCGACGTTCGTCAGCGTCGCCAGAACTACCAGTCCGGTCTCGAGCTTGCTCAGCTCGATGAGCCCCTGGTTCTCGATCGCCTTCATCACACGCTCCGTGCCCTCCTCGTGCCGGTCCAGGCCGGCATAGAGGATCTTGGCCGCAGGGGCGTCGGAATTCCGGGTCGCCTCGAGCGCCTCATCGATCCGATGCTGGGCCAGGAGCTCGTCGACCTCGCCGAGGATCTTCTTCGTCCGGACGGACTTCATGAGCAGATCGAAGAACTTCCAGATGATGACGGTCACGCCGATCAACACGCAGAGGGCCAGCGGGTAGCGCATGAACCCGGTCTCGTCCCACACAAACAGCATCTGCTCGCCCAGGGTCTGATCCGGCTGATCCATCCCGGGGAGCTGCAGCAGCGCGCTGTAGACACGCATCACACCGACCAAAGGGACCTCCAGCATAGAGTGTATTAGCAACGCGGCCCGGCCCGCTCAAGTGGAAGACCGAGACCTCCTGATTTTTTCAAGAGTCCGAATTGTGGAGCGGGCCGTCAACCGTGTCAAGCCCAATTCCCCAAAAAGGCTCCCGCGTATTACGCCTTCGATACAAGCCGCATAGCGGCCCGCCCCTCGTTTCTCGAGGCGAGGAGAGATCCGCGCGCACCCCGCGCTCTTCCCTGCATGTGGACGGCGGGGAGGGAATCCCTGCAGTCGGATCCATCGGCCTTGGCGCGTCTCCGGGGAGCGTGCTGCCTCCTTGGGTTCGGGTGGCCCTTGGAGCGGGCCGCGGCAGGGTAGAGAGGCGAGGTCTCATGCACGGGTGCTGGGGAGACTTGTCCCGATCCCCCGCCGCGCGAGACTCCCACTCTCACCGGTTGCGGCGGCACCGTAAGAGGTATCCGCTGGCCCTCGGTACCACTAGATACGCCACGTCCACCCCTCTGACGCATAGTGTCTTTCCAGGACCTGTGCCTCCGCTCGCTCGGGCTCCGTGACCCCCACCGTGCGCCACACTCCGCCCAGCACCTCGCTCAGCCCCGCGACCACCGCCTCTGAGAGAACGTTCCGGGAGGGCACCTCGCCCAGGACTTCTTCCAGGCAGATCGGCGCGGACGCCGCCGGGACCTCACTCGCGAGGCCATATAGACGCTCTTGTCCGGGATTCACGAGAAGGGACCCGTGCTGCAGGATCGCCCCTCCAATCCGGGCCTGGGCGCTGCCCACCAGCTTCCGGCCCCCGACCGTTACCTCCCCTTCGGCGGGCCGCTCGAAACAGGGGCCGGCGGCGGGGCCCGGAGGAGATCCGTCGGCGGGAGCCAGGCGGGCCGCCACACCCAATGAGCCCAGAGCCCGCACGAGCCCCGTGTTCGCCGTCCGGTAGACGGACCGAAGGCTCATGCCTCGTTGCAGCGGAAGCACGAGGGCGTAGGTGAGCTCGCGGTCGTGCAGCACGGCTCGGCCCCCCGTGGGCCGGCGCACGAAATCGACGCCCATCTGCTGGGCACGCTCGACGTCGTAGCGCCGCCGAGCCGGCTCGTTCCTTCCCAAGGAAACCGTGGGGCTCGCCCACTGGTACAGGCGGAGCACGCCTTCCCCCTGAGGGAGGCACCGTGCCAGCGCGTGATCGGCGGCCATGTTGCGCGCGCCCGAGCCCGGACCGTGCTCCACCACCCGCCAGCGAAGCCCGCTCGTGTCGGGGGCTTGCCTGGCGCGGCGGCCCCAGTGCGCTCCGGGAGCTACGGCCGCCCCTTCGGTCGGTGGGATTCCGCTCAGAATTCGTACGAGCCCCGACCCGGCTCTAGGATCTCGACCTTCGCCCGATCGCCCACGAGAGCGCGGAACTCCTCCGGGTCTTGCTCCACAAAGGGCCACGTGTTGTAGTGGATCGGGACCACCACCGACGGACTGATGAAGTCGACCGCCGTCGCCGCGTCCTCGGGCCCCATGGTGAAGTTGTCACCGATGGGGAGCAGCGCGATGTCCACCTTGTCCTTGAGGAGCTGCATGTCGAGGGTGAGCGCGGTGTCTCCTGCGTGATAGACGCGTTTGCCCGGGCCCAGGTCGAAGAGCAGACCCGCGGAATCTGTGGTAAACCCCTCGGCCCCTTCGCCGTGGATCATCCCGCCGTGCGGCGCGATCGTCATCTTGACGCGACCGAAGGGGAAGCCCCACGCGCCGCCGATGTGCATGGGGTGAGCGTTTTCGATTCCCTGACTCTGCACATAGGCGACGAGCTCGAAGCTCCCCACCACCGTGGCTCCGGTAGACCTGGCGATGGCGATCGCGTCCGCGAAGTGGTCCTGGTGGCCGTGCGTGCAGAAGACGAAGTCGGCTTCGACGTCCGAGGCTTGGATCTCCGTCCAGGGATTGTCGTTGAAGAACGGATCGATGACGATGCGGGTGCCGTCATCCGTCGTGAGCGTGAACGTCGCGTGACCGTGAAACTCGAGTCTCGCCATCGTCGGATCCTCTGTTGTCGTTGCGAGTCCCTGAAGGTCGTATCCCTCGAGGGTCCTGCACTCGCTCCCTCGCGCTAGCCGGTGCCGGCCACCGCCTCGGCGTAGGCCTCGAGGGGTGGACAGGCGCACACCAGGTTCCGGTCGCCGTGCGCGTTGTCCACTCTGCGAACCGGCGGCCAGAACTTATGGTCTCGGATCCAGGGCGCGGGATAGGCAGCCTTCTCGCGCGAGTACGCGTGTCCCCATTCCGTGGCCGTGAGCATGGCTGCGGTATGCGGGGCATTCTTGAGCACGTTGTCCTCGGCGTCCGCAGTGCCGGATTCGACCTCGTTGATCTCCGCGCGAATGGAAATAAGGGCGTCGCACAGCCGATCGAGCTCGACCTTCGACTCGCTCTCCGTGGGTTCAACCATGATCGTGCCCGCGACCGGGAAGGACGTGGTGGGCGCGTGGAATCCGTAGTCCATCAGTCGCTTCGCCACGTCCTCGTCCGAGACCCCGCTGCCTTTCTTGAGCGGACGCAGGTCGAGGATAAACTCGTGCGCTACGCGGCCGTTCTCGCCCCGGTAGAGGATCTCGAAGTGATCCTGCAGTCGTTTCGCCATGTAGTTGGCGTTCAGAACGGCCGTCTCGGTGGCTCGGCGCACTCCGTCCTTCCCGAGAAGCGCGACATAGGCCCAGGAGATCACGAGGATCCCGCCGCTCCCCCACGGAGCCGCCGAAACCGGTAGGATCGCCTTGGACCCGCCCGTCTCGATCACCGGGTGCCCGGGGAGGAATGGTGCAAGCTCCGAGGTCACGCAGATCGGCCCGACGCCCGGTCCGCCCCCGCCGTGCGGGATCGCGAACGTCTTGTGGAGGTTAATGTGGCAAACGTCGGCCCCGTAGTCGCCGGGCCGGCAGAGACCGACCTGGGCGTTCAAGTTCGCCCCGTCCAGGTAGACCCGTCCGCCCCGCTCGTGCACGATCTCGCAGATCCTCCGGACCTCCGTCTCGAAGACGCCGTGCGTGGACGGGTAGGTGATCATGATGGCCGCCAGGTCTTCCGCGTACCGATCGGCCTTCGCCGCCAGGTCGTCCAGATCGATGTTGCCCATCTCGTCGTACTCAACGACCACGACCGTCATCCCAGCCATGACCGCGCTTGCCGGATTCGTCCCGTGGGCCGACGCAGGGATCAGGCAGACGCGGCGGTGTCCTTCCCCGCGGCTCTCGTGCAGCGCGAGGATCACCAGAAGACCCGCGTATTCGCCCTGGGCGCCCGAGTTCGGTTGCAGCGAAGTGGCGTCGAATCCCGTGATTTCGGCCAGCCACGTCTCCAGATCCGAGAAGAGCAGCTTGTACCCTTCGGCCTGATCCGTGGGAGCGAAGGGGTGGATTCCTCCGAATGCGCGCCAGGTGACGGGGATCATCTCGGTCGTGGCGTTCAGCTTCATCGTGCACGATCCGAGCGAGATCATGCTGGTGTTCAGCGACAGGTCGCGACCCTCCAGGCGGTGGATGTACCGGAGCATCTCGGTCTCCGAGTGATAGCTGTGAAAGACCGGGTGCTCCAGAAACGGCGACGTCCTCTGTAGGGCGCCGGGGAGAGCCGGCGACGCCTCCTCGGCCACCTTGCCGGCGCTCAGCCTCAGGCCGCCGCCCCGAGGCCATCCCTCGCCGAAGACGCTGAAGAGATCGTCGAGGTCCTCGGGCTCGGTCGTCTCGTCCAGGGCGATGCCCACGGTCCCGTCACCGTAGTCGCGCAGGTTGATCTCCAACTCTAGCGCACGACGGAGGATGTCGCCTCCCGTGACGGCTAGGGGTACAACCCGGAGGGTGTCGAAGAAGTGCTCGTGGACCACGCGGTGGCCGAGCTCGCGGAGACCGTGCGCGAGCGTCGCGGCGAGGTGATGGATCCGCGTGGCGATCCGTCGCAGCCCTTCCGGACCGTGATACACGGCGTACATGCCGGCCATGATGGCCAAGAGCACCTGAGCCGTACAGATGTTGGAAGTGGCCTTCTCGCGTCGAATGTGCTGCTCCCTGGTCTGGAGGGCCATCCTCAGGGCGCGATCCCCGTCCGCGTCGACCGAGACGCCGATGATTCGGCCTGGCATCTTCCGCTTGAAGCGGTCCTTGGCCGCGAGGTAGGCGGCGTGGGGGCCGCCGTAATTCATCGGCACTCCGAAGCGTTGCGTGTTGCCGACCGCTAGGTCGGCACCGAGCTCGCCGGGCGGGGTGAGCAGCGTCAGGGCCATGAGATCGGCGGCCATGACGACGCCTGCTCCGCGCTCGTGAACGGCGTCGCAGAAGGAGCGGTAATCAGGTATCGCCCCGTCGGTGGTCGGGTATTGAAGCAATGCGCCGAAAAGCCGGCCGCTGAGCGATGCCAGATCGGCGTTCTTGTGCGCGCCGACCACGACGTCGATCCCCAGCGGTCCGGCGCGCCCCTTCACGACTTCGATGGTCTGGGGGTGGCAGGATTCGGAGACGAAGAAGCGATTCCGCTTTTCGTCTCGGGTGTCCCCGAAGAGCATGGACATGGCCTCGGCCGCCGCCGTGCTCTCGTCGAGGAGGGAGGCGTTCGCGATCTCCAAACCGGTCAGGTCGATGACCATGGTCTGGTAGTTCAGCAACGCCTCGAGTCGTCCTTGGGCGATCTCGGCCTGATAGGGCGTGTACTGCGTGTACCAGCCGGGATTCTCGAAGATGTTCCGCAGGATCACCCCCGGAACGACCGTGTCGTAGTATCCCATCCCGAGGTATGAGCGGAAGGTTCGGTTCTTGGAAGCGATCTCCTCGAGTCGGCGAAGGAGCCGATGCTCCGGCGTGGCGTCGGGGAGATCCAAGTCGCCCTTGAGGCGAATCGAGTCCGGGACCGTCTGATCGACCAGCTCGCTGAAGGAGCTCACACCCAGTGAAGCAAGCATCGACTCTATTTCGTGATCACGAGGGCCGACGTGCCGGCTCGCAAAGCGACCCTTCGCATCTATCTCAAGCGACATGTTGTTCCTCGGGAAGAGTCCGCCTCGAGCTGAGAGTCTGCGGTAGGACGATGAGATCGGGCGCCTACTCGCCGACCAAGGCTTGGTAGCTGGCCGCATCGAGCAGGGTCTCCACTTCGCTCTCGTCGGACACGCGCAGCAGGATCATCCAGCCCGCCCCGTAGGGGTCGGTGTTCACGAGCGAAGGATCGTCATCCAGGGTCTGATTCACGGCCACCACCTCCCCGGCCAGGGGGCAGTAGAGGTCGCTGACCGCCTTCACGGCCTCGATGGTCCCGAACGCCGCCGTCTTGTCGAAGCTCTCCCCGGCTTCCGGGAGCTCAACGAACACGACGTCGCCGAGCTCACCCTGAGCGTAGTCGGTGATGCCGACCTGATAGACTCCGTCTTCGGCGCCGGGCTTGAGGTACTCGTGCTCTTCCGTATATCGAAGCCCCTCGGGGATTTCGGACATCGCTCCTCCGTCGTCGAGTGTCGTGGGCGGTCACAATAGAGGATTTCGCAGAAGCGTCAAGGTCGAATTGGGCGGGCCCGAGCGGGGGTGACGATGCCGCACCCCGTCTTTTCACTCTCGGAGCGCGTAGATAACTTCCGAGGGTGGAACAACCACGGAAACCACCCCGCTGACCTGCGGGAAAAGACAGTTTCTATGCCTGTAGCATTCGCCAGCGAAGCGCCCGCCGCCGTCACCTCGCTGTCGGAGGAAGAGCACATGTTCCGCGAGGCCGTCCGGGATTTCGCGGAGTCCGAGGTAGCCCCCCTCGTCGCAGACATGGACGAGGCTCAGGAGATCGATCCCTCGCTCCTCCCCATGCTCTTCGAGCTGGGCTTTATGGGAATCGAGGTGCCCGAGGAGTTCGGGGGGGCCGAATCGAGCTTCTTCACCGCCGTCTTGGTCGTGGAGGAGCTTTCGCGGATCGATCCATCGGTCGCAACCCTGGTCGACGTGCAGAACACCCTCGTCGTGAGCGCCATTCAACGCTGGGGCGCCGACGAACTCAAGGCCCATTACTTCCCGCTCCTCGCGAACGAGATGGTCGGCGCGTATGCTCTCTCGGAGACCGGAAGCGGATCGGACGCGTTCGCCCTCACATGCCGGGCCACGCACGACGGAGACGACTGGCTCCTCACGGGCCGGAAGCTCTGGATCACGAACGGGAGCGAAGCCGGTGTGTACATCGTCTTCGCCACCGTCGACCCCGAGGCAAGCTACAGAGGCATCACGGCCTTCATGGTGGATCGTGACTTGCAGGGCTTTTCGGTCGGCAAGAAGGAGGACAAGCTCGGCATCCGGGCCTCCTCCACCACCGAGATCATCCTCGACAACGTGAGGGTGCCAGGGCACAGGGTTCTGGGCGAGGTGGGCGAGGGATACAAAGTAGCCATCGAGACCCTGAACGAGGGCCGCATCGGCATCGGGGCTCAAATGGTCGGTACGGCCCAGGGAGCCCTAGACCACACACTGCGGTACGTTCGGGAGCGCGAACAGTTCGGTCAGCCCATCGGTAAGTTCCAGGCCGTGCAGTTCCAGCTGGCCGACATGGCCACCGACCTTGAGGCCTCGCGACTTCTGGTCTACAATGCGGCTCGCCTCAAGGACGCCGAGCAGGACTTCTTGGTGCCAGGTGCGATGGCCAAGCTGCACTCCTCCAGGATGGCCCAGAGGGTGACGTCCCTGTGCGTCGACCTCTTCGGAGGGTACGGCTTCACCCGCGAGTATCCGGTGGAGAAATTCTTTCGGGACTCGAAGATCGGCACAATCTACGAGGGAACGACCAATATGCAGCTTCAGACCATCGCCAGGGCTCTGCTCCAGTAATGCCGGGCCTCGGAGTGTGGGAGCTGATTCTCATCTTTCTGATCATCATGTTCTTCTTCGGCGCCAAGCGGATACCGGTGATCGGACGCGGGCTGGGGGAGGGGATCAGGAACTTCAAGCGTGCGCTCAGCAGGGGCGAGGACGCGCCCGCCGACCGCACCCTGGAGCCGCCCAGCGAAGACGACAACCAGTAAGCAACCTCTCTGATGGCGGTGTCACTCCTCGACAATATCGTCGTCGTCTTGGATGAGCCCAAAGACGTCGTCAACATCGCCGGGGTCATCCGCGTCATGGTGAACATGGGGCTGTCCCGGCTCCGTCTGGTGAATCCCGAAGAGTACGATGTCCGTCGCATCACCGGCATCGCGCACCGAAGCGACGAGCTGGCGGAGTCCGCCCAGGTCTTCCCGACCCTCCGAGACGCTTTGGCTGACACCGTGTTCGTGGTGGGCACCTCCGCTCGCCCGCGGACAGCCCAGCGCAACTACGTGAGGCCGCGGGAGGCGGCGCCGAAGGTGGCGGAGAGATCCGCGGAGGGCCCGGTAGCACTGGTGTTCGGCCGCGAGGACCGCGGGCTCACCAACGAGGGCCTGGACCTCTGTCACTCCATCGCCGTGGTGCCCACGGTCAACGAGTATCCCAGCCTCAACCTGGCCCAGGCCTGTCTCGTGCTCTGCTACGAGGTCCACCTCGCGGCCAAGGAGGAGGTTCCGCTTCCGGGCTACAAGCGCGATGCGGGTCCGGCCACCCACGCCGACTTGGAGCAGATGTACGACGCCCTGGCGCGGGGCTTCGAGCGCATCGACTTCTTCAAGGGCGATCGACACCCCGAGGGGGTGCTCCGCACCTTGCGTACGCTGCTCTCCCGTGCCCAGCCGGACCTCCGTGAAGCGCGCCTCGTAAGGGCCATCGGCTTCGAGATGCAGCGCTACTTCGACCGGGACGAAACACCCGAAGAGCCAGCCCGTTAGCCACTTTTTTGTTTGTTCGCCCCGGCTGAGTCTCTGGTCGCGTGCACGCTGTTTTCCTGTCGCGATGTGGCTGTTGCGGCCTCGAGGACCTGTGTCCATGCCGAGAGGGGTACGCGTGCGCTCCGGACCGGCACCCGAGGTACCGGAGGCGACGAGTCATGTCCGGGCTCTCCGAAGAGGAACCACGGGGGCGCTCGCGCTTACTTGGCGGGGGTGGAGGAGCTCATACCAGCTGCCGAGCGGCACATATACGAGCACCAAGGCCGCCCAAACCGTACGTAAGGGTGGCCCATCCTCCCCGAATCAGCCCACCGCTGCCCTTTGCGCCGGCACCTCGGCTTCGGAAGTCTCCGGGTCCACCATCGGCTGCCAGACCTGGATGACCGGAAAGGTCGAAAGGAACCATCTCACCGTGTAGAGGAACAGCCCCAGGAACATGAGGGCGACGAGGAGCTCGCTCGCTCCGAGCGTGGGCTTGTCGTGGTCACGCAGGGACGGCGCCACCATGAGATGCTTCTCCAGCCAGAGGCCGGCGAAGATGACGAAGGTGACGCTCCGCAGGAACGCCGGGTTCATCTTGGCCTTGCGCCCCATGAGAAAGCCGAACGGAACGACGAAGCACATCACCACGACCGCCGCCGACAGGCCACCCCACGGCTCCTCGGCCCGGTGGATGATCCAAGCCTGTTCCCAGGGCAGCTTCCCGTACCAGATCACGAGGTACTGGGCGAAGAAGAGGTAGGCCCAGAAGACGGAGAACGCGAAGGTGAGCTTGCCGAGATCGTGAAGCGGCTGCCGACCCATGGCCTTGTCGAAGTAGTCGTCCCGCTTCTTCAACAGCGTCACCGCGCAGGCGGTTGCCGCGGTGCCGCTCCAGAACGCGCCCATGAAGAACCACGGGCCCATCATCGTGCTGAACCAGTGTGGCTCCAGCGACATGACCCAATCGTAGGAGAGGAGGCTCATCGTGATTGCGTAGAGGATCACGAAGGCGGGGCCCAGCTTGGTCATGCGCCGATAGGAGTGGACCTCTTCGGCCTCCTGGCCCCTCCAGCCCTGCGTGAGACGCTCGCGCCACGCCGCTCGCCCCCGGTCCGTATCGCCGTCGTCCTTGACCAGCCCCATGTCCGGACGGAGCGCCAGATAGGCAAAGTACAGCGAGGCGCCGAACAGGACTGTGACCCCGACCACATTCCGCGTAACGAGGAACGGCACGTTGAGGTACGCGGCCTTGTTCTGGAGAATGGGGTCGTGGGCCATCTCCTCGATCCAGGGGAAGAACGACTCCCCGAGCCCCAGCATGGGCAGTAGCATGACGAACGAGATGGGGAGGAACGCCACGAACGAGAGGCTCACCCGACGCACCGACCAGTTCCACTTGGACTTTGTGATCCAAGTCGCCACGGCCAGGAGTATCGCCCCCATCGACAAGGCCGTGAAGAAGAGCCAGTTGGAGACGTACGCCTCCCAAGCCCGGCTCGAGTCGGTGCCGAGGGCGTAGATGAAGCCTGCCAGGCCCACGACGAACATGGCCAGGAAGAGCCTGTCGGCGCCTTTGGAGCGAGGCAGATAGCGAACCGGAATGTCGGCGGGGACATGCATGTGGGTCACTGGCTATTGGTCTCCCCCCGCCGGGGCCGGCGGGTTGCCCGCCTCCCGTTGCAGCACACGGACGTAGTTCACGATGTTCCAGCGATCGAAGTGGCTGATCTGGTGCCCGTAGGGCGGCATGAGGCCGCGCCCGACACGGATGATCCCGTAGATGTACCCGTCGCTGTAACCGGCGACCACCGGCCCCGACAGGTTGAACGCCATCAGGAGCCGGAATTTGTCGACGATGAACGCCTGGGCGCCCACGCCCGCTTCTCCGTGGCAGACGGCGCACATGCGGTTGAACAGCTCCTCGCCACGGGCCAGCGAGGCCTCGTCGGCCGCCACCGGGTTGGGCAGCGTTTGGACGATGGGCTGGAAGAGATCCGCCTGGGTGAAGGGCGGCGCGTTGAAGCCTCTCTCGGGCTGTCCCGTATTCAGCTGGCCGGGCCCGGGAGTGATGTTGCCCGCTGCGAACGGGACGCTGTTCAGGGGCGGAGCCAGCGTGTTCTCGTAGGGGTCGAAGGACCGGGAGTCCCGCATATGGCGACCGAAAATCGCGGCCATCACGTCATCGAGGGGCGTGCAGCCAGCGGTCACGGAGAGCAGTGCCAACACCACGCCCAGGCGCGCGCTAGCGAGCATGGCCCACCCCTGCGGGACCCTCCCGCAACTCCAGCGGATCTTGCCCCTGCAAGATCTCTCGCGCCTCGCCGACCCGATCAGGCGGGGGCGTTACGTAGATCCCAAACCGACCGGCGCTGAACTCCGGATCGTACACCACCATCGGCTTCACGTAGGGAAGCCGGCTATTGATGAACAGGCCGATCACCGTGGCCAGCGCTCCAAAGAGAACGGCCATCTCGAAGGCGATCGGCACATAAGCCGGTATCGAGAGGATTGGCTTGCCTCCCGTGACGAGCGGCCAGTCCATAGAGGTGAATGAGGTCAACGCGAAGCCTCCGGCCGCGCCGCAGAGTCCTCCGGCGAGCGTCCACACCCGAACAGGGCTCTGGTCGTAGCCGAGAGCCCCCTCGATGTGGTGGTCGGGATAGGGCATGTAGGCAGTGATCTTCCCCAGCCCCGCTTCCCTGAGCTTCTCGATCGCGTCGACCGCCGAGTCCACATACTCGTACGATGCCAAGAGGCCAGTGGTGACCGTGGCACTCATACTGCACTTCCTTCCCTGCCGGCGTGGGCCTGGGTGGCGGTGCGCATGGGTGTGGGCAGCACCTCCTTCAGCTCCGCGATCGCGACGGGCGGCAGCAGGCGCGTGAACAGGAGGAACCAGAAGCCGAACCAGGCGAAGCTCCCGAGCCCAAGCCCCATCTCGACGAGCGACGGCCTGTACACACCCCAGGCGAACGGCTCGTACTCGTGATGGAGTGAGGTGACGATGATCACGTAGCGCTCGAACCACATCCCGATGTTGATGAAGATCGAGATCACAAAGAGCGCGGGAATGGAGTACCTCACGCGCTTGAACCACAGCAGAGCCGGCATCATGCCGTTGCAGATCAGCATGATCCAGGAGGCCCACCAATAGTGGCCGAAGACCCGGTGCCAGAACGCGGCGCGCTCAACCTCCTCGCCGCTGTACCAGGCCATGAAGAACTCGGAGAGGTAGGCGTAGAGCACGATCATCGACGTCAGGAGGCAGAGCTTCGCCATCGCGTCGTAGTGCTTGGTGGTGAGGTACGCCTCGAAGCCGAAGACCTTCCTGAGGGGCACGGTGAGCGTGATCACCATGCCCACACCGGAGAAGATGGCGCCTGCCACGAAGTAGGGAGCGAAGATCGTGGCGTGCCACCCCGGTACGATGGTCATGGCGAAGTCCCAGGAGACCACCGAGTGAACGGAGAGGACCAGTGGAGTCGCCAGGGCGGCCAGGAAGATGTACGCCTTGCCGAAGTGATGCCACTCGCGGTCGGTGCCACGCCACCCCAGGGACACCACCTTGTAGAGCTTCTTCCTCCAGCCGGCGGTCGCATCCCGCGCCGCCGCCAGGTCGGGGATCGTCCCCAGGTAGAAAAAGACCGCCGAGACCGTGAAGTAGGTGGTCACGGCGAAGACGTCCCAGACGAGCGGGGAGCGGAAGTTGGGCCAGAGGAACCGGCTGTTCGGATAAGGAATGAGCCAATAGGCGTGCCAGACTCGACCCACGTGGATGAGCGGAAAGAGCCCCGCAGTCATGACGGCGAAGACGGTCATCGCCTCGGCGGCTCTGTAGATCGACTGGCGCCACGGCGCGCGGAAGAGGAAGAGGATCGCAGAGATCAGTGTCCCCGAGTGGGCGATTCCAACCCAGAACACGAAGGAGGTAATGTAGACACCCCACCCCACCGGGCTGGTGAGCCCGCTCACGCCGATGCCCTTCCACATCTGGAGGCCCCAAGACCCGAAGAAGACTCCGATGCCCGCCAACGCCACAGCGAAGAGCAGCCACCAGCCGAGTCCCGGCCGCTCGAGAGCCCTCAGGACGTCCCGGTTGACCTCCCCGAGGCTACGGACGTCGGGATGGGGAACGGCGCCCCGCGGCTGATCGGTGGCCGTCGCCATCAGTGCGTCCCCGACTCCACTTCGTGGAACGTGACCTTCTTCAAGTAGCTCACGGCAGGTTGTGTGTTGACGAGCTCGTCCAGAACCCGGTAGGCCCTCTCGTTCTGCGCCGACCGGGCGACCCTCGAACGGGGATCGCGGATATTGCCGAAGACGATCGCCTCGGCCGGGCAGCTCTGTTGGCACGCCGGCACGATGTCACCGTCCAGCAACTCGCTTCCTTCGACGGCGGCGCGGTCCTGCGCGCCCCTGATGCGATGGATGCAGAACGAGCACTTCTCCATGATGCCGTTCTCGCGCACCGTCACGTCGGGGTTGAAGGCCCAATTGAGGGGTTCGGGCGCATGGCCCAGGCCCTCGTACACGGGGTCTTCGTCCGTATAGGTGTACCAGTTGAAGACCCGCACCTTGTAGGGACAGTTGTTCAGGCAGTAGCGCGTCCCGACGCAGCGGTTATACACCTGGGTGTTGACGCCGTCCGGCGTGTGATAGGTGGCGAAGACCGGGCAAACCGGCTCGCAGGGCGCATTGCCGCAGTGCTGGCAGAGCATCGGCAGGAAGCGCACGTCCACCGGGCCGGCGTGGCTGGCGTCCACGGTCTCGTAGTACCGCTCGAGGCGGATCCACCCCATGTCCCGCCCCATCGCCACCTGCTGCTCGCCGACCCAGGCCACGTTGTTCTCGGCCTGACAGGCCGTGACGCAGGCGCTGCACCCCGTGCACTTATCGAGGTCGATGGCCATGGCCCACCGGAACTGCTCCGCGTCACCGTACTCACCGTGTTGGGCGCCCGGGAGCGGAAAATCCTCCGGACGACCCTCCGTCACCACCGGCACGAAGCCGCCGACCTCCTGGAGCTCCTGCAGCGGTCCGTGCGCCTCCTCCTCTTCGCCCGGCACGGCCTCGGCGGTCAGCTCGGCGAGCGCCACGGCGGGCGCGATCGGCCGATTGCTCTGGCTGTCCGAGCCCGAGATCGAAGCCATTCGCCTTCGGCCCCCCGTAGGCGTGACCGTGACCCGGGTGGCAAAGTGCACGAGCCCTCCGGACAGCGCCTCGGATTCCGTCGGAAGCAAGTCGAGAGGGTGCACGCCGTTTCCGTCCGCGAAGCGGCCGGCACCCTCGTGGCCTCCTCCCATCGGCAGGGCCACCACGTTCTCCCGGATGCCAGGGTAGGTCCAAATCGGCACCTCGACCGACCCGTGATCGGTCGAGAGCATGACCAGGTCTCCGGTCTCGAGCCCCAAAGCCTCCGCTCGGCTGGGGTGCATCTCGACCCAGGAGTGCCAGGTAATCTTGCTGACGGGATCGGGGAGCTCGTGAAGCCACGGCCGGTTCGAGTTCAAGGCCCCGTCGGCGAAGCGCGGAGAGGGATACACCATCAGGTGGAGGTCGCCCTGGCCATCGAAGTCGGGCGGGTCGAAGACGAGGGCGCGGTCCGGCTGCCGGAGCTGCTCCGGCGCGCCGGACGGAGGTGTGCCGATCTCCACCACACCGGTCTTCAAGGCCTCGTGCCAAAGGGTGTCGAAGTCGGTGGCTCCGGCGGAGGCGGCGATGGCCTGCCAACGCGTGCGGAGCCGCTCATAGAAGGTGGGCGATCCCAGGTCCTGACCCATCCGCGCCGCCACGGAGAGGAGCACGTCTCCCGTCTGCTTGGAGTCGAAGAGGGGAACCGGCTGCATCGCGGGCTGTCGGAGAGCCATGAGGTTGGTGCGGACTGCCGAATCGCCCCAGGACTCCAGGAAGTGCCGGTCCGGGAGGATGAGGTCCGAGAGCACAGTGGTCTCATCCGGTGCGGAGGCGAAAGCCACCTTGAATGGCACGCTCTCGAAGGCCTCTCGGAACCCTGAGGAGCGCGGCATCGAATAGACCGGATTCGCACCGTGGACCATGATGACGTCCAAGCCGCCGCTCTCGATCTGTATCTGAGTCTGTCGCACCGCATCGTGCCCGAACGCCGGTGCATTCAACTGCGGCGAGTCGTAGTGCACCGTTCTGCCGATGTTGCCGGCCACGGCGTTCAGAACCGTCACGGCCAAGTTGGTCGCGGTCGCGTTCCGATGCTGGCCGGCCACGCCCGGTCCGAGCGCCAGGCTCGGGCTCTCGTCGGCGAATCGGAGGGCAACCTCGCGGATGCTCTCGGCCGCGATGCCGGTGGCGTCCGCCACACTCTCCGGCGTATACGAGCTGACGATGTCCCGGTAAGGACCAGCGGCCGCGCCAGCGCCGGAGATGACGTTCGCCATGGCGAGGGCGACCAGCGCCTCGCTCCCCGGCCGGACTGGGAACCACTCGTCCGCGTTCTGCCCCGTCAGGGAGAGCCTCGGGCTCACGAAGACGAAGCGCCCCTTCGAACCCTGCTCGTCGACGCCGCTCATGCGGGCGAAGCCACGCCCGTCCCGTACCGGTGAGAGCCAGCTCTCCAGGAAATCTGCACCGAAGGAAATCAAGAAGCGGGCTTCTGCGATGTCGTACCATGGAACCACGTTCCGCCCGAAGGCGATCCGGCCGGCTTCCCGGAGCGGAGCCTCGGCGAGCACGTCAAAGCGGCTCACCGATCCGCCGAGCGCCTCGGCGAACTCCTCGAAGAGGGTCATGAGCGTGGGCCCGGCGAAGCCGGTGAGCATGACGTGCTGCGCCGCCGCCCCGAGGCGCTCCGCCACCATCTGCTCCGCCTCGTCCCAGGAGATGGGCTGGAGCTCACCGTTCTGGCGGACCATCGGGCCTGTGAAGCGGTCGGGATTGTAGAGCCCCTGGATGCTCGAGTGTCCCCTCGAACAGAGAGCTCCTCCGGAGACCGGGTGCTCGGGATTGCCCTCGACCTTCACCACGCGGCCTTCCCGCGTGCGCACCCACATCCCGCAGCCAGCTTCGCACTCGCCACAGACGGAGGTGTACCACGTGGCCACCCCCGGGGTGATCTCTTCGGGGGGCACAACGTACGGGATCAGTCGCTCGACGCTCTCGGTCGAACAGCCCGCAATGCCGGCACCCGCCCCACTGACGCCCAGCACCCTCAGGAAGTCGCGTCTCTTCAGTCCGTCGCTCATCGAGTCGGTCCCGGCATCAGTAGTGGCAAACCGCGCAGTCCCTGGAGACCTCGCGCTCGACGTGACAGCTCACGCACCAGCCCATGCTGAGGGGCTGGTTGACCTCCTCGAGGACGCCCATCTCCTGAACCAGGCCGTGGCATTCGGCGCAGTCGACATTCGCGGCGACGTGTCTCATGTGAGGGAAGTGGACGTGATCGGCGACCTTGTAGATCCGGACCCACGGAATTGGCTCCTGGTTGGCCCAGTACTCGCGCACTTTCGCGATCTCGGCCTGCTGCCGCTCGTCCGTTCCGCCGATGATCTGATGACACCCGATGCAGGTTCGGACCGGAGGGATTCCGGCATCCACCGATCGCTCCGCCGAGAAGTGGCAATACTGGCAGTCGATCCGATCCGCTCCGGCGTGGATGTTATGGGGAAACGCGATGGGCTGAACCGCAGCGTCGAGGGTCTCGCCTGATTGAGGTTCAGGCGCTGTAGTCTCAGGCGCCGGGGTCGTGTCCTGTGTCTGAACGAAGGCCAGGGAACTCAGGGTCGTGAGCGTAACGATCGACACAATCATCCATCGCTTCGTCATAGAGCCCTGCCGTCCGGGGAGGGATGGGGGGGAGCTGGAGTTGTCTTTCTTAAACGGCAGGAAGCTACCGGAGCCTCAGAGTGGTGTCAACGCTCCCTGAGGGGCGAAAAAAGAACCTTTTCTCCGCGTGAGTGTTATACTTTCTCCACTTTGGACTGGCCTCCGGAGGACTCCGGCGGGAGAGCGATTTGGCGGACGGGACGACCATTCGGGACACGCTGCCTGCCGTCTACCAGCTCGAGCGTCTGATCAGGGAGGTGGAGCAGGTTTTTCACGGCAAGGAGGAGGTGGTGCGCCTCGCCGTGTCGGCGCTCTTGGCACGGGGTCACATCCTCTTCGAGGACGTCCCTGGGGTCGGCAAGACGACCCTGGCCCACGCCTTGGCCACAGCCGTGGGCCTGTCCTTCCGCCGCATCCAGTTCACGAGCGACCTGTTGCCGTCGGACGTCCTGGGCGTCTCGATCTACAACCCGCGCACCTCCGAGTTCGAGACCCGGCCGGGGCCCATCTTCACCAACCTCGTCCTTGCCGACGAGATCAACCGCGCGCCGCCGCGTACCCAGAGCGGGCTCCTTCAGGCCATGGAGGAGGGCACCGTGAGCTTGGACGATACAACATTCCAGCTCCCCCAGCCCTTTATGGTGATGGCCACCCAGAACCCCCTTGAGCACCACGGGACATACCCGCTCCCCGAAAGCCAGGTCGATCGCTTCCTCATGCGCATCACGATCGGCTACCCAGGGGAGGAGGCCGAGCGTCGGATCCTCCAAGACTCGACGGACGAGAGGGAGTGGGAGCAGCGCATCTCGGCGGTCCTCACGACCGCCGAGGTTCTCACGCTCCAGCACCAGGTCGGGAACGTCCAGGCCGAAGAATCGCTCATCAGCTACCTCATGGAGATTGTGCGACGCACTCGCGTCGAGCCGCGGCTCCGCATGGGCGTCAGCCCGCGGGGTGCGATCGGCCTGTTCCGCGCTTCGAGGTCCTACGCGCTTCTCAGCGGCCGCGACTTCCTCGTGCCGAGCGACATCCAGCACTTGGCTGGCTCGTGCTTGGCCCACCGCATCCTCCCCATCGGGGCCACGGCGGCCACGCACGAAGCGCACGAAGAGGCCAGTGCGATCGTGGACGAGATCGTCGAGGACATTCCTGTCCCGGTGTAGCCGCTGCTGAGCACCGACGGATGGGCTTCTCGGCGTCTTTGGGCACTGTCCTCGACAGCCTGCGAGACATCTGGCGCCGCTTGAGGCCGCGCCGCCGGATCCGCTTCACCGCAGGCGGGGCGGTTTTCGCCGCAGGGGCCTTCGCGGTCGGATTGGCGGCGATCAACACGGGCAACAATCTGCTGCACCTCCTCTTGGGAGCCATGCTCGGCTTCATCGCGCTTTCGGGATGGCTCTCGGAGCAGGCCCTCCGCGGCCTGGAGCTGAAGAGGCGGACCCCCCAGGGCGTTACGGTGGGCAGGACCGTCCGCATCACCTACCACGTGACCAATCGCAAGCGACGCTTCCCTACCCTCGCAGTCTACCTCCTCGAGGAGGGGCTGCCCGGAGCCGCCCTCATTGCGCGACTCGACGCAGGCGAATCGATCACGGTGCGATCCGAGAACCACTTTATCCGGCGGGGCATCTATCCACTCGAGGCGATCACGCTGTCCACCGCGTTCCCCTTCGGCCTTTTCACCAAAGAGCGTGACGTCCCGCTTCCGGGCGAGCTCGTGATCTGGCCGCGGGCCGACCGCCCCGTGCCCATGCCCGCTCCGCCCGGCCGCGGGAACCGGCCGCGCTACTCGGACGCATCGGGTCTGACGCTCGGGGCCCGAGGGGAGTATCGAGGCCTCCGGGAATATCGGCCGGGGGACGATCCGCGTGACATCCACTGGCGCGCCACCGCGAGAACCGGTGAGCCGGTGCTCAAGGACTACGATGAGGACGGCGCCGAGACCGTCTGGATCTGCCTCGACACCCGAGACGAACCGGGCGACCCCGCCGAGGGAGCGGTCGAGGCCGCCGCGTCGCTGGCGGCCCGTGCCTTCCAAGAGGGTCGGCAGTTCGCGCTCGCGACCCCCGCAGGCTATGTGGACCCCGGCACCGGCTCCGGGCAACTGGAGCGCGTATTGGACATCCTCGCGAGAGTAGACTTCCAGAGCTCCGGGCCCCGGCTGGCTCCCCCGACCGACCTGGCCCGCTGCGTCCTGGTGTCGATTTCCGGTGTTGGACGCTCTTCCTACGGGGCTTACGTGTCTCCCGTCAGATGGTCTGGGGACCATACAGCACCGGGGTCCCCCGCCCGGCGGCCGGGGAGGAGGTCCGGATGAGGCTCGAGCTCCTCCATCGTCGTCTGGTCGTGGGCATGAGCCTCCTGGCCCTCCTCGCCTTTGCCGGGGGCGCCAGCGTCGAGCCGATTAGCGCTGTCCTGGCCTCGTTGGCGCTCCTCGTCGCCTTCGTGTGGCAGCCCGATCGGGCGCTGTCGCTCAAGCTGGAGCGCTTTTGGCTGCCCATCGCCGGGATCCTGGTCGCCCGCTCGCTCTACCACATCCTCATCGTGGGAGACGACGTGGTGATTCCCGTAGTGGACCTGTTGCTGCTCCTGCTAAGCGCGGAGGCCTTGCGGTCTCTCGATGCGCCGAATCACGCACGGCTCTACGCACTCACCTTCGCGCTCCTCCTGGCATCGACCGCCTACCGGCCCGGCGTGCTCTTCGCTGTGGCGTTCGTGTGCTACATCGCCCTCACCACGGTGGCTCTCGTGGTCGGCCACCTCCACAGGAAGGTGAACCCGAGCGGAGGCCCGGAGCCCGTGCTGGATCGGAGGTTCCTGTTCGGGATGGCCAGCCTCTCCGGCGTGACGCTCCTGATGAGCGGCATCGTCTTCGTCGCGTTTCCGAGATTCTCAAGGGGCTGGGCGTCGCGGGGCGACGTCTCGGCCACCTCCATCGCGGGGTTTGCCGACCAAGTGTCAATCGGGAATCATGGCTCCCGGATCTACCCGAACCCCGAGATCGTCCTCCGAGTGGAATTCCCCGACGGACGGCCGGCCGACCTCGGCGGGCTGCATTGGAGAGGGCGGTCCTACGATCGCTTCGACGGGGTCCGCTGGAGCCGCTCGTCGTCACTGCCCCCCTCGCTCGGCATGGATCGCTGGTACGCGGCGTGGGGCTCTCAGCGGATTCGGCAGAAGATCCATCTGGCCCCGCTGGACGCGAGGATCCTCGTTGCCCTCCACCCGCTTCTCGGGGTGCGCGCCGACAATCCGCGGATCCAGCCGCTCTTCGACAACGCGGGCGACCCGATCTACTGGGGCTCGGGCAGCCTGTCCTACGAGGCCGTCTCGGTCGCCGGACCGCCGGACCCCGAGGCCTTGCGCTCCGCGAGGTCCGGGTTCGCTCCCGCCCGGAGCTACTTCACCCAGCTGCCCCGGATGTCCCAGCGAACGCGGGATTTGGCGCGCTCCCTGACCGAGGGACTCGACAATAACTACGATCGCGCCGGCGCCATCGAAAGGTACTTCCACACCCAATTCGGATACACCCTCGACCTCCCGAGCACTGCGCGCGAAGCCACGCTCGACTACTTTCTCTTCGACCGACGCGAGGGCCATTGCGAGTACTTCTCCACAGCGTTGGCCGTGCTGCTGCGCACGCTCGGAATCCACGCCCGAGTGGTAAACGGATTCCTGGGCGGCCGGTGGAGCGACTTCGGCCAATACCTCGCGGTGACGCAGAACGAGGCTCACTCCTGGGTGGAGGCCTGGTTCCCAGGATACGGTTGGGTCGCCTTCGACCCCACGCCTGCCGGGGCCGGGACCTCCGAGGCGCTGACCTCATGGCTGTGGCCGGGCCGCTTGCTCTTGGACGGGCTCCACCACCGGTGGAACAAGTGGATCCTGGACTACGACCGGGAGTCCCAGTTCGGCTTGCTCCGCCGAGCCGCCGAGCTCTTCCACCGGGACCAGCCGGTCGGCGGCGCCACGCGGGGCGGCGGTGCCTCGAGGGATCCCGCAGCCGTGTCTTGGGGGGTCTTCCTTGTGCTCGCCTTCGCGTTCGGCGTGTATTGGATGCGCAAGACCCCGCGCGGCGCCAAGTCGGAGACGCGGCTCTACCTCGCGTTGCGCGAGAGCTGCCGCACGGCCGGCATCGTCCGGGGACAGGCCGTCGCACCGCTCACGCTGGTCGAAGAGCTCAGGAGCCGAGGGCACCCGGCATACCGACCCGCCCAGAGCCTGGTCTCCATCTACCTCCGGTCGCGCTTCGGCGGGCAGACCCTGGACGACTCCGACCATAGGGACATGAGAAACGCTCTCGCGGCCGTGCGCCGTGCGATTCGACAGGAATGGACCCCGCGGCAGCTTCGTTAGTGTGCTCATAGCGGCGTCGTGGGGAGGGTGCTAATTTTCTGCTATGACGACCCCGACGGACCCTCTAAGGCCACCGGCTCCTTCCAACGGACAACACGTCGCCACCATCAGTTACGACCGGCGTTTTTGGGAGGTCTACCTCGAGTTCAGCGACGACCCGCGGCAGCCGTCCGGCTATCGAGGGCGCCTGTGCTTCTCGCCCGGTGACTGCGAGGGTGAGGAGGCTACGCGACGTACGACTACCATCATCATCGAAGAGTCGTACGAAGAAGCGGTTCGGAAAGCTCGAGCGTTCGAGGACCATCAACTCAAGGGGCTCCTTCGGTCCGTCCTCCCCGACAAAGAGTGAATCGCCCGGGCGGCCTTGAGCGTCGGCGCCGGGCGGGTGCGGTCGTCGTGATCCTGACAGTGGTTCTCTACGCAGTGTTCTGGTAGTGAGAGGTCCCTACGCCGGATCCTGCAGCAAGGGCAAGGGGAGATCCATCTGCTCGAAAAGCTCACCGCTTCTGGAAAGCCCGGAGGAAGACCCGCAGAATCTGGGTCAGCATAGCTCCCCTCGACTCAGTGGGCTCTCCGACCCCCGGGGAGGAGGCCTCGGTTGCCGCCGCCCCCAAACTTTTTAGATTTAGTCTGTTGTTGACCAACCACCAGGAGACCGGATGGCCATCTATCGTACGCTCTTCTACGTGGATGTGACCGTCGGGGTCGGAGGACGGATCACGATCCCTCAGAACCTGCGAGACACTCTCGGCCTCGCCCCGGGTGACGCCATGACCGTTCGCGTGGAAGAGACTTCGGACGGTCGCCGGCAGATGGTGCTCTGGAGGGCGGAAGAGCAGCCCGAAGAGTAGCGCCCCTCGCTCCCTTCCCCGCCCCGCGGCTCCCGTGTCCGTCCGCATCCGTGTCGCGAACAGGGTGACGTCTCTGCGTTCGATGGGGACACCGTGGTGAATGCGGCCAACAACCACCTCGTTCTCGGCGCCGGCGTCGCGGGCGCCATCCGCAACCGTGCCGGTCCCACCATCCAAGCCGAGTGCGATCGCTACATTCGAGAGAACGGACCCATCGCCGTAGGTGATGCCCTGGTGACGGGGGGAGGCGATCTGCTCGCCCCTTACGTCATCCACGCGGCAGCCACGGGAGACGAGGCGGCGTCCGCCCGCACGATCCGATCGGCAACACGGCGCTCAATGGAGTTGGCCGAGGAGCACAGCATCAAGAGCATCGCGTTCCCGATCCTCGGCACCGGAGTGGCGGGCTTTGGTCTTGGCGAGGCGGCCGGCATCATGCTCGACGAGATCCGCCCCGTCGCCCGGGGGAGGAGTGACCCCGACACGGTGGCGCTCTTCGGATATCTCGGCGAGCAGGCCGATACTCTCAGGAAGCTGGTCGAAGACGGCTGACCCCCTAGCATTGGCGAAGCTAGTCGTCCTCCAGATCGATCCAGCTGAGCAACCCGCTAAAGACCGACCCTCCATCGTGATGCCACCACGGCGGGGGCCAGGGCGCGTGCTCGAACGACGTGATGCGGGTCGCACCGACCCGGCCGAGAGCCTCGGCGAGCGCTCGGCGTCGCTCTCCGGCCCCGGCGACGGCCACGGTCTGCAGATGCCGTCCGACCTGGGAGAGCAGTTCCGGAACCTCGGCCAGATCCTCCACGGCCTTCACATAGACGACCCGATTTTGACAGGAGATCGTGAAGGTGGGCCTCTCCTGGAAGATCACGGTCCAAGAGCCGCTCTCCCCCCTGTAGAGGCGGGAGCCGGTCCCCGCGGCTTCCTCGAGCTCCGCCACGCCCCGAAGCTGGTGCAGAGACGACACCTCGTCGGCGGTCAGGCGCCCACCGGGGAGCTCGGCCTCCAGCTCTCCCATGGCCTCGGCGAGAGCTCCTGCCCAGGCTGCGGGATCCACGGCTCCCCCGCGCTCTGCGTAGAGGACGTGGGGAGACACGCAGCCCCTCTGGTCGAAGAGCGACACCGCTCTGGCCGCCGACTTGGCCACCTGCCCAGCCTCCTTGGGGCTCAGAGCATTGCGTCCCACCATGCCCAAGCTCACACGGTGGTGGTAGGCTACGAAGCGGGAGGTGGCGGGTGTGCGCGCCTTCAGCGCCGCGACCGACTCGCTGGATCCGTAGGCCACGACCACGTCGGCCGTCTCGAGGGCCGGCTCCTCTGCCGGGCCGGCGCCACCCGGCCAGTACGCCACAGCCACTCCATCCGCCGAAGCCTCATCCTCCTCCGACAGTGCGCGAGCGAAGAGAACCGGAAGCACGACGTCCCCCCGGCCGGGCTTGAGGAGCACGGCCGACTTCACTAGCAGCGCACGGATCATCGATGTGACGCTCACTCCCGGGACCGTCCCGGCGCCTACGTGAAAGGTGAGGGAAGGTCCGCTGGCATGGACCGTCCTCCCTGAATCGAGGCGGTGGAAGCCGTCGAGGATCTCGGGCGCTCCCAGCTCCCTTTCCAGGAGCTCGAACAACCGATCAGCGGTCCAATCCCGGACCATGCCGTCGAGCACTTCGACGGCCATCTCGGCGGAGATGTCCGCAGTGGGCACGAGCCACTCGACCGCTTCGTGCCGCACGGGATCCTCGGGATCGAGAAACCGCTCGGCCGTGCGGCCGATGCTCCCCACGAGCTCGGCCACCGGTCGGTCCTTCAGCGCGCTGGCGTTGCTCTCGAGCATCCCGAGGAGCCGGCTCCACTCGGTCCGCTCCATCGTCGGGTATCGGACCTCGACGCCCGGTTCGACCTCGACAAGCTCCCACGCGATGCTGGGCGTGAACTCCGCCGGGAAGGCCGCCGCCTCGAAGAACCTCACGGCGCGCCTGTTGCCGAGAGGAGCTGATCCATGGCCAAAGAGCAGCCCCGCGGCTCCGCACCGTCCACACGACCCGCGACCCGAAGTCGTCCGTCGTCGTCGACCGAGCCCACGTCCTGTGTGAGAACGGCCATGACGGACCCGGCGTTGGCCAGGTCGTAGTGGCACAGGAGTCCTTCCGCTCCGGTCGGGAGCGGCCCGAGGCTGGCGGGATCCAGCACCCGGGTGCGCATCCAAGGTGGCGCCACGTGCCGCCGGCCCTCCAGCGACGCCGCCGAGACCGTCTGCTCCGGATCGGACAGCACGGGCTCATAGCATTGCGAGAGCAGCTCTGTCATTCCGTACTCGTTCACGATCCGCCCGATCGGCACGGAATGGGCGGTCGAGAGCGCCCGGTAGAGCTCAAGCCGAGACAGCGTCCTAGACCGTCCCTTGAAGCCCCCCGTCTCGAGAATCCGTGACCCGGCGGGCAACTCGAAGCGGAAGGCCCCCTCAGCGAGAGCGTCGAGCCAGTGCACGAAGGCAAACGCCGTTCCGGCTAGCAGCACCGGCACTCCCTCCTCGGTCGCCTCGGCGAGCGCTCGGCCGAGTCCCGCCACGTCCAGCCCTTCCGACGGCCGGACGAAGAAGCTCCCGTCCCCGGCCGAGAGAACCGACAGGGCCTCACCCAGCATGAAGCTCAGCGACGAGTCGGGAGCCTCGTCAGGCGACGGCACCAACGCCAGAAGCCGTAGGCGGGCCCCCGGGTAGAGGTGCGCCTCGATGTTCGGGGTGAGCGAGGCCCGGTAGAGGTCCAGATTCAGGACGTGGTGCGCCCCGCGGCCCCCGGCCCCTCGTGTCGTTCCGCTCGTCCGGAAGACCCTCTGAACCCCCCTGGGGTCGCCGGAGACAAGGGGGACCGCCTTGAACGCGGACGCGGGGACCGGCGGAATCTCCTCCCAACCTCCCAGGGTGGACGGATCCACCCCTCGGTTGCTGCAGTAGCTCGAGTAGGTGGGGTTGGCCCGAAACTGATACTCGAACACCCGGCGGGCCCACTCCTCGAACAGCTCGTCCGGCCAGGGGCCTGCCACGCCTCTCCGAAAGGTGGCTTTCAGGTCGTCCGTCAGCTTCGTGAAACTGTCGTCCACGCTACCGTTGTCCTGTTGTCCCTTCCCGCCTGTTTGCCCAGACCCCCGGGTCTGTTCACGCGCTCCCACGCCCACCTGACCGTTGCGGGGCCAAGGTTCCGCTGGCCCCGAGGAGCACCTCGGACGTCAGGAGGCCTGCCCCCTCCGAACCCGGCCGGGCTCCAACCCCCCATCGGTCAGGATCTTCTCCCGAAGGCGAGCGGACTCGCGATCCACGAAGTCCTCGATCTCCATCAGCTTGTTCATGGCGTCCTCATAGTCGGCCTCCGGAAAATCCTCCCCCTCGGCGTGACGGAGGGCGCCACCGAGCGCCTCGACTTCTCGTCGGCTCTTCTCGACCGCACGACGCAGCCGGTTCAACGCCCTACGGCCCTCGCTCTCGGGTGTGCTCATTGGGGTGAGTGCCTGCTCCAAGAGAGGGACGGGCGCCCGAGGCGGCGTACGTGGGGCGGACCGATGCTGGGCCTGCCGCGAAGATGCTCGATCGGCGCCCTTGGGAACAGTGGTTGCCCTCGGTAGCTTGGACGCTCTTGAACAACAGCGCACGAGAGAGAATGAGCGAGCGTAAAGACGTGGTCGTGGTGGGTGCCGGTCCCTGCGGCATCGCCGTCGGCGCGGAGGCAGCCCAAGCCGGCCTTGCCGCCACGCTCTACGACAAGGGGTGCATCACTAACTCGCTGGTGGACTATCCCTACTACATGACGTTCTTCAGCACGGCGGGGAAGCTGGAGATCGCCGGAGTGCCCTTTACGATCGCTGAGATGAAGCCCACGCGTCGGGAGGCGCTCGTCTACTACCGTCGCGTGGTCAGCCACTGCGGCTTGGACGTCCACCAGTACGAGGAGGTGACCTCGATCGAGGGCCTTGAGCCCGACTTCACCGTGCGCACGCGCTCGCAGGCCGGTGTTGAGGCCTCAATCCAGGCCTGTGCAGTCGTCGTGGCGACCGGTGGATTCCATGAGCCCAGCTACCTGGGAGTGCCCGGTGAAGAACTTCCCAAGGTCAAGCACTACTACCAGGAGCCCTACCCGTTCTACGACCAGGACGTCTTGGTCGTGGGCGCCGGCAACTCCGCGGTCGAGGCCGCCCTGGAGACGTACCGGGCCGGGGCAAGGGTCACGATGGCCCACTTCCGTGATCGCATCGACGGCGGAGTCAAGCCGTGGCTGGTGCCCGACATCCAGAACCGCTTGAGGAACGGTGAGATCGGGGTCTACTGGGAGCACCGGGTCTTGGAGATACGCCCGGCGTCCGTCGTGCTCGCCGGGGAGAGCTCCGGCACAGTCGTCGAGATCCCCAACGATTGGGTTCTCGCGATGACGGGCTGGCGCCCGAATCGGCAGTTCGTGGCTTCTCTCGGCGTGACCATCGACGCCGAGACGGGCATTCCCGCGCATGATCCCAACACGATGGAGACGGACGTCCCCGGCATCTATGTGGCTGGCGTCCTGGCCGCCGGCTACAACGCCAACAAGATCTTCATCGAGAACGGAAAATTCCACGGTCCCAAGATCGTCCAGGCGATCACTGCGTCCTGAGGAGCGGGCCATCCGAACCCGCGCCGTCCCGCCTTCCGGACACCGCTCTCCCTAGGCTCTCGCCCCCGCTCGAAGGCACCGGGGAGCTAGAAGAGTACACCCGCCCTGAGAACCGGCTGCGCCAGCTCCCCATCGAGGAACTCGTAGCGCCCTTCGGCGAAGACCCGCATGCCCAGGAGCGCCACGTCCAACCCGAGCCCGGCGAAGGTCCCACCCGACTTGAGGACCAACCCGACACGTGCGTCGTCGAGGGTTCTGTCCGTCACTCCACCGACCACGTAAGGGCGGGCCAGCGGCAAGGGGAGGGGCCTGAAGCTCACGCCCACCGACCAGCCCTTCAGCCCGCACCCGCCACAGCCGGCGAAGAACCAAGTTCCCGAGCCGTAGACATCCACCGGCAGGATTGGGACGTCGATGCCGAGCAGCACGCCGGCCCCGACTGTGCCGTCGAAGGCATCCACCGCATACGAGCCGAAGACTCCCCCCACGATCTGTGCGCTCCCGTCACGCGGCGCACACAAAGCTCCCATGAGCGCCAAGCTCACGATCAAGTGCCTCAAGGCCTCTCCTCCCCTTGGATCAGGTCGTTATCGGTCTCCCACTCCCAATGTATCGGCTCGGAGCCTCCTCGACCCGGGCCATGCGGGTGCCGATCAGATGCCGGCGCTCGACGGGCAGCGTCATGGACGCCGCAGCCCGAGCTGATACACTTCGATCCAGCTGGCCGTGAGACGCTTGTTGCATCGAGGACGGGACAGGGCAAGGACCGGTTTGGGCGTCCTCGAGCGGTCTCGGTCGGCGTGCTCGAGCGCCTCAGAAGCAGCGAAGGACCTCTCGGCGCCACCTCCTCGAGCCCGAAGTGGATCGTCCCGAGCTGCCTGACGACGCGGCATCTCCTGCAGCTCGCAGGCTCCCCTTAACGACCCTTCGGCTAGCGCCATCTATCAGACAGAAGCCGGATCAGGGTCTCGGCACCGGCCGTCGGCAAGGCCCGATCAACACGACGCACGCAATCCACTGGAAGGAATGAGTCATGAGGCGACTTTCGGGAGCAGCGGCAGTCTTTGCGCTACTGTTGGCCGTGCCGCTCCGGGGCCAGGCAGGCCCGGGGGGCATTGGAATGGGCTCGGCGGATCGGCTCCTGTGGCTGAGCGAGGAACTCGGCTTCACGGATGAGCAGGTGGAGAGCCTCCGGAGCATCGAAGAGGATGCGCGAGCGGCACAGGACGATGCCCGGCTCGCGATGCGGGCGATGCGGGATCAGCTGCGCGACGGTGAGATCACCCGGGGTCAGTTCCTCGACCTGAGCACGGCGCGCCGGGAAGCCATGATCGCGCAGCAGGAGGCCCTTCGGGAGCGGATCGACGGCGTCCTCACGGACGAGCAGAGGGCGCAGCTCCGGCCGCTCAGAGGACGCGGAGTCCCCGGGCGGGGGATGATGAGGCGTGGCCGCGGTCCCGCTCAGAACAGGGGGTTCAGGCGGGGCGGACGTCGAGGCGGCTTCGGACCCGGCTACGACGCGTGGGGCGGCTGGGGCTTGAATAGCGATCGGCTGCTCCGCCTCCGGTTCGGGTGGGACTTGGGCCCGCAGCTCTTCCGCTGACGGCCTAGCTGTCAATCCGGACGCGCTTTGCACCGTGCAAAGGGGGGGAGTCGTCGTGATGTTCCTTCCGGCCCCGGAGGCCCGGCGAGGGCTATGGGCCAGGTCCGGGGTTGATCAGGTCCAGCCGTCGGATGATCTCGGGCGTGATGTCCATCGCCGGGTCCACGAACACCAGCCCGCTCTGGATCGCATTGAAGAGAAGGGAATAGCCCTCTTCCTGCCCCATCGTCTCGATAATCTGCCCCACCTGTTGGGTGATGTCGCCCGTCAGCTCGTTCTGCCGGTTGGCGAGCTCCGTCTGGACATCCTCCTGGAGCCTGTCCATCTGGAGCATGCGATCCTCGAGCTGCCGCTGCAGCTGCGCGGCCTCGAGTGTGTTGGGAGTCGCTCCGAGCGCCTGCTGGCGCAGGTTGTTGATCTCCTCCTCTTGCGCCTGCAGATCGCTCAAACGCTGATCACGAAGCTGATTGAACAGGGCGAGCGCCTGCTGGCCCGCCTGGGACTCAGCCATGATACGGTCAGCGTTGAAGACGCCGATCTTGGCCGTGGCTGCCTCCTGAGCGACCAGCGGCCCAGCGCCCGCTAGGAGGGCCGCGGCGCCGAGACCGACGGCCAGGAGTTTCTTGCCAAACGTAACACGGCCGAGCATGGACAGCTCCTTACTGTGCGAGATCACTTCAACAGACACATCCAAAGGATGGAACAATAGCGCGACCGGCAGGTCCGATCTACCCGAATCGGGCCAGCCGCCTCTCGAGGCGTTTCCTCGGGCTCAGCCCGGTTCGCCCAGCGGCTGTGATACACCGAATGGCCGCTGAGTTGCCGGTCAGGGATTCTCGCCTTGGATTCCCGGGACCGACCCGCAGACAACGCGGCGGCGCTGGTGAATCGGAGAGCGAAAGGAATTCTTCGCCAGAGCAAGAGGGAACCGGGCTCGCGTTCGAAGAATCCGAGTGATCGCGTGACGACTGTGCTCTTCCGTCTGTACAGAGAACTCGAACAGCGGTCAGATGGCCGAAGCTCTCGCGCGGATTCACCGCCACGGCATCATCGAGCCCACTCGGCCGGCTCGCGCCCCTCCGGAGAGGTGAATCCCCGCGCCGTGCGAGCTATGAGGGAGGTGAGATACGACCTCTCGACCCACCGGCCCAAGTCCGTGTCGGACGTTCCTCCCGGCCCCTACGGCTTCGTGATCACCATGGGGTGTGGCGACGAATGCCCGTACATCCCCGCCACCGAGCGTGACGACTGGGATCTGGAAGATCCCCGTGACATGTCGCCTGCCGGCTTCAATGAGGTGCGGGACGAAATCGAGGCGCGGGTGAAGGTGCTCTGGGAGCGGCTGAAGACCGTCTGAGCGGCTCTACCGGCTGCCAACCGAGGCGCTCGGGGCCGGTGGCGCCGCCCACCCCGGCGCCAGCTCCCGGACCGTCGCGCCGGGACCGTCCTCCGATCCCGCCGCGACCGCCCCTCCCGGAGGGACTTCCCTACGCACGTAGGCCAGGGCGATTGCGCCCCCGCAGCGAGGGGAGTTGACGGCGCTCGTGACTCGCCCCACCACGGCCCCCTCGTGAAAGATCTCGGCATCGCTTCCCGGCGCCGGACACTCGCCGAGGTGCAGCCCTCGCAGGCTCCTGTTGACGTGGCCGCGGTCTCGAATACGGACGATGACCTCCTGGCCCGTGTAACATCCCTTGGCGTGGTCCACGGCCCGGTCCACGATGCCCACCTCGGACAGGATGCAGGACTCGTCCATGTCCTGGCCAAAGGCCGGTCGGCCAGCCTCCACGCGAAGCGTGTCCCAGACGCCGGCGCCGACCGGGGCGACCCCTTGGTCGAGGAACTGCCGCCAGAGCTCCCGAGACCGCCCCTTCGACGTGAAGACGTCCCAAGCCGGAGTGTCGACGTCCGACGTTCGGAGCACCCTCTCCCGCCCGTCTCCGCTCGTGAGGTAGTCACCCTCCTTCAGGCCCTTGAAGACGTCAAGGCCCTCACCCGAGTCGACGAGCTCCCCGAGCAGGGCGGGCGCCCCCGGACCCATCACCGTGAGCAGTCCCGCTTCCTCGGAGACGTCCTCGACGGCCGCGAGACGAGGCGGCACGTACCGGCGGAGGTGCGCCAGCAGCGGTTCGAAAGCCGGACGCGGGACGTCCAGCCAGAGGCTTTCCTCGTGCGGGACAGGCCCCCACATGACCCTCGCGTCGGCGACGACCCGTCCCTTCGCCGAGAGCACGGCCGAGTACTCGGCGCGCCCCCTCACCACACCCTCGGCCGGGCTCGCCGGGGGACGGGGCATGCGGCCCGCGAGCACGCCATTCAGGGTGTCGACCGGCGCCCGCCCCGTCACGAGAAGGAGGGCCCTGTGCCCCCGATCCCGCACGGCGGCGGCGATCGTCGCCGAGACGTACTCCGCCGCCGGATCGCCATAGTGCCGCGCGACCTCGACCCCTCGCACTTGGCCGAACGAGCCTCCTGCCCGCGCATGATCCTCTCTTGCCAGCCCCGTCATCGGACGCTCAAGCCTCGGCCCCCGGGGGGAGCCTCACCGCTCTCTCGCTCGAGGTGCTCGACCAACGATCGCCTGCGCGCGGCGGCAGCAGCTTGCGGGGCGCACCCCCGACCCACCGAGAGGCGCTTCTGGGCATCGCTCGACCGGCCGAGCATGCCGAACAGCGTGCCGCGGTCCCTCCGGGATGATCGCGAGGGCGAGGGGGACGGCGATGCAGCGATCGGGGACCTCGTTCTGAACCGCGTTCCGAGGATCGTGGTAGTTTCCTGGGAAGCCGGCCGACGGCGGGCGAATCGGGTTGGAGCGCTCATGCACAAATCTAACCTTGTTTCCCGTCCAAGCGCCCCCGTCTAGATTGGCGGCACCTTCCATCCGCAGCTCGTGCGGGGGGGGGCCACGGGCCGTGGAAGACGCCACCGAGCGGGAATCAGATGTCCGACGAACCGAGAGACGGGAGGCCCAGGATCCGCCTGACGAAGCTGGCTCACGGAGCCGGTTGAGCAAGCAAGCTCGGCATGTCCGAGCTGGCGCAGGTCCTGCGTCACCTGACCCCCATCGAGAGCGCCGAGGCGCTGGTGGACGCGTCCACCGGCGACGACGCCGCCGTGTACTCGCTCAGCGACGGCCGCGCCCTCGTGGTCACCCTCGACTTCTTCGCCCCTCTGGTCGACGAGCCGTACCACTTCGGGAGGATCGCCGCGGCCAACGCGCTCTCGGACATCTATGCCATGGGGGCTCGCCCCCTCTTCGGGCTTAACCTGCTTGCGTTCCCACGCCGGCTTCTGGACGAGGGGATCGTGGATGAGATCATCCGCGGCGGATCGGACACCGCCCGCGAGGCCGGCATTCCGATCCTGGGCGGCCACTCGATGCACGATGCCGAGCCGAAGTACGGGATGGTGATCGTGGGCGAGACCCCCGAGGAAACGGTCGTGACCAACGCAGAGGCACGGGTTGGAGACCTACTCCTGCTCACGAAGGCCCTGGGGACGGGCATCGTCGCGACGGCCATCAAGGCAGAGAAGGCCCCGCAGGAGGTCATTCGCACGGCCGTGGCGAGCATGACCGTCCTCAATCGGGGCGCTGCGGAGGCGATGGTGCGGGCGGGCGTCCAATCCGCCACGGACATCTCCGGCTATGGCCTCTTGGGCCACCTCGCCAACCTGCTTCTGCAGTCCGGCGTCGCCGCCGAGATCGACGCGGCGTCGGTGCCCGTGCTGTCGGGCGTGGAGCAGCTCATCGCCGAAGGCCATGTCCCGGGCGGCACCCGCCGCAACCTCAAGGATCTGGAGGACCGCGTCGACTTCGGTGACGCCGACGAGGTCCAGCGCCTCACCTTGACCGACGCCCAGACGTCGGGCGGCCTGCTCATCTCGGTGCCGCAAAACCGCGCGGAAGCGTTGCTGAAGGAACTCAAGAACGACGCCCCCCGAGCCGCCGCCGTCGGCCGCGTCACCGCGGGGGCTCCCGGCAGGATCAAGATCCTCTGACCGGGCCGGCCCGTCGCCCTGGCCGAAGCCTCGACCGGCTCGCCTTTAGGCTGTCGCTTTCGCCTTGAGGCGCCGCTTCGTCTTGGCCGGCGCCCTCGGGGCCGGGGACTCGCCCTCGGTGAGCGCGATGTCGATCACCTGATCGAGGTCGTCGACGAGGTGAATGACGAGCTTGTTTCTCACCTCCGCTTTGAGATCCTCCAGATCCGCCTCGTTGTCGCGTGGCAGGATGATCTCGGTGATTCCCGACCGGAGCGCGCCCAGGAGCTTCTCCTTCACGCCTCCGATGGGGAGAACCCTCCCCGTGAGGGTGAGCTCACCGGTCATGGCCACGTCTCTTCGCGTCTTCCGCCCCGAAAGCGCCGAGACGAGAGCACTGGCCATCGTGATCCCGGCAGATGGCCCGTCCTTCGGGACCGCTCCGGCCGGAACGTGGATGTGTACTTCGCGCCCCTTCAGCGCCTCCTCGGAAATACTCAGCCGCCCGTGATTGCTGCGGGCAAAGCTCCACGCCGCCCGGCCCGATTCCTTCATCACGTCGCCGAGCTGGCCGGTCAGGACCAGCCCGCCCTCGCCGGCCATGACGCTGGCCTCCACAAACATTATGTCGCCACCCATCGGGGTATAGAACATGCCGGTGGCCACGCCTACTGTGTCGGCGGCCGCCATCCGCTCGGGGTGCACCCGCGGCCGTCCGAGGAGCTCTCGGATGACGTCGGTGCTGCCCTCCAGATTCTCCGCTTCGCCCGCGGCGATCTTGCGGGCGACCTTCCGTGCGAGCTTGCCCAGCTCCCTCTCGAGCTGTCGCACTCCCGCCTCGCGAGTGTACTCCTGAACGATCGCGAGGATGGCCTCGTCGTCGAGGATCAGCTCACCTTCTCGTAGGCCGCTCTCCTTCTCCTGCCGGGGAAGCAGGTACCGCTTCGCGATCTCGAGCTTCTCCGCTTCGGTGTATCCGGAGAAGTCGACCTTCTCCATACGGTCGTAGAGAGGGGCCGGAATGCGGTCCGCGTAATTCGCTGTGGCGATGAACAGCACCTCGGACAGGTCGAATGAGATGCCGAGGTAGTGGTCGGTGAAGCTCGAGTTTTGAGCCGGATCGAGCACCTCGAGGAGCGCGGCGCTGGGATCCCCCTGGAACGAGACTCCGAGCTTGTCCACCTCGTCGAGCAGGAAGACTGGATTCTTCGACTTCGCCTGACGCATGCCCTGAATGATCCGTCCGGGCATGGCACCGACGTAGGTCCGCCGGTGCCCTCGGATGTCGGCCTCGTCCCGCGCACCTCCGAGCGAGATGCGCACGTACTTGCGGCCCAACGAGCGCGCAATCGACTGCGCGATGCTGGTCTTCCCGACCCCGGGAGGCCCCACGAACAGGAGAATCGGCCCGCGGCCGCCCACCGGCGAGCTGTCCGCTTCCGCGGGGGCCTCCTCCGGCTCCCCCGCTTCACCCGCCCCCTGCGAGCCTTCCACGGCCGCCGCGTCCTCATCGGGGCCCTCCTCAGCTTCGGCCGGCTCGACCTGCTCCTCCTCGGTGTCCTCTTCGATCCGCTCGAGCTGGAGCTTTCGGACGGCGAGAAACTCCAGGATCCGATCCTTCACGTCCTCAAGACCGTAGTGGTCGTCGTCGAGGATCTGCTGCGACAGGGCGAGGTCGATCTTGTCCTCGGACCGGATGTTCCAGGGAAGCTCGGTCACCCACTCCAGGAACGTCCGGATGACCTGGTATTCGGCGGACTGCGGGCTTGTCCGCTCCAACCTTCTGAGCTCCCGCTCGACCTCGGCGTGCTGCTCTTCGTTCAGCTCGAGCTCGCCCACCCGCTCTCGAAGCTCTTCGACGTCGTCCCGCTCGTTCTCGTCGCCAAGCTCGCGTTGAATCTGCTTGAGCTGCTCCCTGAGCAGCATCTCGCGCTGCCGCTCGCCCAGCTCCTCCTGGACCCTCGCTTGGATCTCCTCCTGAGCGTCGAGGCGGGCCAGCTCCCGCTCGACAGCCACCAGCGCGGAGCGCATCCGCTGCTCGTCGTCGAGCGTCTCCAAGAGGGCCTGCTTGTCCTCGGTGGGGAGCTCGAGGTAGAACGCCACCAGATCGGCGAAGGCGCCCGGCTCGTCCACCCCCTGGATCAGCTGGTTGAGCGCCTCGGCTGGCACGCCACGCCGTGTGCCGAGTTCGGCAGCCCGCTCCCGAAGCTCATGGTTGAGGGCCTGAAAGGTCGGACCTTCGGCGTCGGTGCTTCTCTGTCGGGACATATCGAGGAGGACGGCCCTCAGCATTCCCTCGCCATCAGGCTCGTAGGAGATGGCCTGGGCTCGGCCCTCGCCCTGCACGAGCAGCTGAACACCGCCCCGAACCCGGTGGGTCTGGATGATCCGGGCAACCGTCCCGACGGTGTAGAGCACCTCGGGCACGGGGTCGTCGACGTTCTCTTGCTGAGCGACGGCGAAGAGTCTCCGGTCTCCATCCAGGGCCTCCTGAACGGCTTCGACCGTGCCGGCGCGCCCGGCGGAGATCGGGACCGCTACTCCGGGATAGACGACCGTGTCGCGAAGCGGCAAGACCGGAAGTGTGTAACGCTCATCCATGATCCCTCACATCGAACCCCCTCGGGGATGCGGATCCCAACCGAGGCCAGGGAATGTCACGTAGCCAATGGCGGGCGGACCCGCCCCTGGCCATCCCTGGACGGGTGCGGGACGCTCCGACTCCCCAATTGACGGTCCCTGCAGGAATCCTGCCAGCCCCGGAGCGGCAAGAACATGCCGGAGTTGCAGTTGCCCTGTCATGATGGCAGCCTTCGTTGGGCACAATCACGCCGCCTACGCTTGTCCCACCCGCTCCGTGACGCGTCATCCGGCTCGGACGGTGGCCGGTTGGGATTCACCGCGCTGGAATCGGGTGCACATCGATCCCCTGGGGAGGGTCGGCAGAGAGCGCGGTCCGACTCGCTCCCCTGGGCCCATCCTCACTTCGGCAATTCCTCCGAAGAGACAGCGCCTGTGGTGGAACCTTCATGCGGCCGAGCGCCCTGCTCCACCCGGGCTCCATCGTATCCAGCCGCCCTGCGGACAACCGAGAGAGAACATTCCACGCCCGGAAGACGCCTGGCGGAGGCTACGTCTCTACTCCGGACGACATACCTGCACCACTCGGATCAGCCCGACTTTCGGGACGCCATGATCGAGACTCGGTGCCACGTGGCCTTTCTCGCCCGCAAAGGCCGCCTTACGATTGCGCTCGCAAAGACAGGCCGCGAGCGGCCGAGCCGCGCAAGGCAGAGCTGCGATCTCCGCACATTGGGGAGGCCTCCGTGGGCGCCCGAGAGGATGCGGAGCGCCTCGAGGAGCTGTTCGACTGAGGGGTGGCGATGTTCGAGCCGGGTATGCCAAGCTGAGCCATCGGAGCTTGCGCGGCGCCTTCATGATCAAGGAGAACGACCTATGTCCCGTGCCCTACGCGCTCTCAACCTGGCGCTCTTGGCAGCTCCGGTCGCGGCCCTTGCGGCGGATGCGCAGGTGAGGCCCGCCAGCATGGCCGGTCGATCCACCGTCTACGCCCCCAGAGAGGCGGTGGCGACGAGTCAGCCCCTGGCGAGCGGCGCAGGGCTGGAGATCCTGCAGCGGGGCGGGAACGCCATCGATGCGGCCGTGACGGCCGCGGCCGTCCTCAACGCCACCGAGCCCCACATGACGGGGATCGGGGGGGACATGTTCGCAATCGTGTGGTGGGCCGAAGACCAGGAGCTCATGGGCCTCGACGCAAGCGGCAGATCCGGCTCTCTCTCGACCCCCGAGGCGCTTCGGGCACGCGGTCACGAGCGTATGCCCATCAGCGGGCCCGAGGCGGTTACGGTACCGGGAGCCATCTCGGGTTGGGTGGCGCTGCTCGAGCGTTACGGCACCATGTCTCTCGCCGAGGTCCTGGCGCCCGCGATCCGCATCGCCGAGGAGGGCTTCCCGGTCACTCCGATCATCGCCGGCCAGTGGCGCGACACCGAAGAGAAGCTCGCCCGGAACGCGGGCGCACGGACTACGTTCCTGTACGACGGGGAGCGGGGGCCGGAGGCCGGGGAGTGGTTCCAGAACCCGGACCTGGCGAACAGCTATCGTATGCTCGCCGAGCACGGACCCGAGGTCTTCTACGGGGGCGAGCTGGGCCGCACTCTCGTGGACGGGCTGGCCGAACTCGGCGGCTTCCTGACGCTGGACGATCTCCGAGACCACGAGCCCCAATGGGTCGAGCCCATCTCGATCGGCTTCCGTGATTCCACGATCTGGGAGCTGCCCCCTGCGGGTCAGGGTGTGGCGGTCCTTCAGATGATGAAGATGCTGGAGCCGTTTGACCTCGAGGGCATGGGCCACAACTCCGCCGCCTATCTCCACCACCTCATCGAAGCCAAGAAGCTCGCCTTCGCCGACCTCAGTCGTTATGTCGCCGACCGCGACCATATGGACGTGTCCGTGGAGCGCCTCCTCGACGAGGATTACCTCGCCGCGCGCAGGGTCCTCATCGATCCAGACCGGGCGATGGAGAGGGCTCAACCTGGTCCGGCCGTCACCGACAGCGAGACCATCTATCTCTCGGCCGTCGACTCCGAGGGGACGATGATCTCTTTCATCAACAGCATCTACTCCGCGTTCGGCTCGGGGGTCGTGATCCCCGGCACGGGCTTCGCGCTCCAGAACCGGGGCGGCGGCTTCACGCTCGAGGACGGGCATCCCAACCAGGCCGGTCCTCGCAAGCGGCCCTTCCACACTCTGATCCCGGGATTCGTAACCAAGGACGGCGCTCCCTGGATGACCTTCGGCCTTATGGGAGGATCGATGCAGCCGCAGGGCCACACCCAGATGCTGCTCAACATCCTCGTCTTCGGCATGGACCTCCAGGCCGCGATCGACGCTCCTCGCTTCCGCCACCAGTCGGGCTACGACGTGCTCATCGAGGGTCCCATCAGCCACGATGCGCGTGCGGGCCTGACGGCGCTGGGTCACGAGCTCTCGGTCGCGGGTGGCGGCTCCTTCGGCGGGGCCCAGGCCATCATCAAGCTCGAGAAGGGCTGGGCTGCCGGGTCCGACCCGAGGAAGGACGGGATGGCCGTCGGCCGCTAGAGGCTCTTTACGTGGACGATTGGAGCTTCCGGGTTCCGGGGAGCCGGCTCCCGAGTGGGAGAGTCGAGAGGATCGATGATCCCCCTCCCAGCCCGGCGCTTCCGCAGCCGGCTGCTACCGTCCTCCTGATGCGGGACGCGGAGCGGGGCTTCAAGGTCCTGCTCCTCAAGCGTGTGCACACAGCCCGCTTTTTCCCAGGGGCGTATGTCTTCCCCGGTGGACGGGTCGAGGCGACCGACCTCGACCCAGGCGTCCTGGCCCGGACCTCCGGCCTCACGTTGGAGCGTGCTGGCGAGCGGACGAGGCTCCACGATGCAAGGCCTCCGGCCGCGGCCTACTACCTGGCCGCAGTGAGAGAGGCGTTCGAGGAAACCGGCATCCTCGTGGCTCGCACGGCGGACGGCGATCCGATGCCCACGGCCGCCGCCTCGGCGGAGGTGCTCGAGGTCCGGGACGAACTCCTTCGGGGGGCGTGCTCCTTCGCCCAGGCCCTCGTGGACCTCGACGCGCTCATCGATGATGCCGCCATGGAGTACATCGGCCACTGGATCACTCCGGTGGCGGAGCCGCGACGTTACGACACCCGATTCTTCGCCGCGGCCGTGCCGCCGGGGTCCGAGCCGGCCATCCACACCCGGGAGGTGCTGGCGGGGACCTGGATCACGCCTGCCGAGGCTCTGGAGCGCGCCCGTGAGGGTTCGCTACCGATGGTCTTCCCCACGATCAAGACGCTCGAGTCCGTGAGGGAGTTCGCCACAACGTCCGAGATCCTGCGGGCATTCCGCAGCCGCTCGATACCGAGCGTCCTGCCCCGCCCGATCCAGACTCCGGACGGAATCCCGACGAGAATCCTCGAGATCAGCTCGGATTAGGGTTCCGCGGGCCGGGCCGCTGCCTTCGCGCCGCGCGTCTGACCCGGGACCGTACGGAGCTGAATCTGCGAGGGGCAGCTGCGAGACCCTACATCCGGCGGTACGCCGGACCGCTGCTCCCTTCCCGGGCCGTCCATCGGGGGCCGAGCACGTCGGTGGCCTTGCAGTCCACGCAGTTCGGGGCGTTGACCCGCAGCTCCGAGCCGTCGCGCTCGTAGACGCCCGCCGGGCACATGTGCACGTACATCTCGGCGGCTTCCGGGCTCACGTCGCCGCCGACGACCAGATGGCTCGGGATGTCGTCGCGCGTCTGGTTCGCCGCCTTGTAGACAGCGTCCACTTTGCTGAATGTGAGCCTTCCGTCCGGCTGGACCCCCGGGCCGCCGCAACCGAGGATTCGAGGCTCCCCAGCGTCGTCCGAGACGCTGATTTTCCCGCCGGGGAGCACCCCGCGCGAAACGGTCATGAGGCCGGCCCTGATCGAGCCGCCCAGAAAGCCCTTCTTGAAGGCGAGCCGGATATTTCGGGTCCTCTTCAGGTCCTGCATGATGTAGCTGGCGTCGACCGCGTCGGTGTAGGAGCGAAGTCCCTGCTCCGACACGTCCCCCTCCTTGAGCGCTTTGAAGACGGCTCGGGCTGCGAGGATGCCAGAGTGCATGGCGTAGTGGATGCCCTTCAGCGACGGGACATCGACGAAGCCCGCCGAATCGCCGACGATACACACACCCGCACCGTGTCGCCGGGAGGGCACGGAGTAGTATCCACCCTCCGGGATCGTCTTCGCCCCCCACTCCACCATCTCCCCACCTTCCAGATACGGCTTGAAGAGCGGGTGCAGCTTCATGCGCTGGAAGACGCCGTGGACGTCGAAGCGAGCATCGGGGTAGTCGAGGCCGACCACCAGCCCCAGCGAGACCAGATTCTCCTCGAAGGGGTACATGAAGCTGCCGCCGAAGGTGTCGCCCGGGAGCGGCCACCCCATGGTGTGAATCACACGGTCGAGCGGCTTGCCGGTCTCCCACAGCTCCTTGACGCCGAGGGCGTAAATCTGGGGGTTCCCGGAGACGATCCTCTGCCAGTCCAGGAAGGCCTGCGTCAGGGGGCCTCTCGTGCCCTCGGCAAGCACCGTGACTCTCGCGGTCAGGTCCATGGGCGGCATGTAGTGGCTGCCCCCTGGCTGGCTGTCCCTGCCCAGCCCAGAGGCGGTCGTACGGACGCCGACAACCCGGTCGCCGTCCACGAGCAGCCCGCCCACGGCGAAGCCCGCGAAGACGTCCACGCCGAGCTCCTCCGCCTTCTCCCCCAGCCACCGAACAATTTCGCAGATCGATGCCAGCCGGTTGCCGCGGTTCTTCATCGTCGGGGGCGTGGGCATACGGACGGACCGGCTCTCCGTGAGGAAGTAGACCGCCTCCTTGGTCACGGGTCCCCTCAGCGGAAGCTCACTCAGGTCCAGGTCGGGGAAGAGTTCCCGGAACGCCCTCGGGTTGACCACGGCGCCCGAGAGTGAGTGCTCCCCCAACTGGCCGGCCTTCTCCAGAACCCCGATCGTCACGTCTCCGAGCCCACCGCCCTCCTCGTTGTCCCTGGCCACGAGCCGCGCCAGCTCGATGGCCCCGGCGAGCCCCGCCGGGCCGCCGCCGACGAAGATCGCGTCCGTGGGGAGGGCCTCGCGGTCGGGTGCTTCGGGGAGGATCATACGATCCACGGGCAGGGCAGGTTGGTACTCGGCTGGGCGCACCGCCCCCGCGAGCTGCCGCTGATCACCCATCCTGACTCCTTCTCTCGGTCTCGACGCCCGGCCCTGCAGGTCCGCCCCCGTCTCGGGATCCGTCGAATCGACCCCGGTGTATCCTAGTGTTTCGTTGCCGAAGTTCCAGAGTCCACCTAGCGGGTCAAGGTGGAGCGCCCGCCCGCCGGAGCGGCGGCACCGGGAGCGCGATTCGGGTGTTAGGTTAGCGTTTCCCCCTCAACGGCGCATCGGAGATACGGGTCCGAAAGGGAGCGCCCGGACGGACAAGAGGCTGCCATGAGTCGACCCCGCACGGTTGGAGATCTAAAGGCGTCGGGCTACGGGCCCCGGAGCGTGAAGGACGAGCTGCGGCGAAACCTCATCGCCAAGCTGCGGTCCGGAGAAGCGCTTTTCCCCGGCATCGTCGGCTTCGACGACAGCGTTGTGCCCCAGATCGTGAACGCGATCCTGGCGCGGCACCACTTCATTCTTCTCGGCCTCCGCGGTCAGGCGAAGAGCCGGATCCTCCGACAACTCGTCGACCTCCTCGATCCCGAGATGCCGATCCTGGAGGGGAGCGAGATCAACGACGATCCCCTGCGCCCGATCTCCAAGTATGCCCGCACGCTGCTCGAGTCAGAGGGAGACGAGGCCCCGGTAGCGTGGGTCCCCCGCGAATACCGCTTCGTCGAGAAGCTTGCCACGCCCGACGTGACCATCGCAGACATCGTGGGGGACGTCGATCCAATCAAGGCCGCGCGCGGCGGCCACATCCTCGCCGACGAGCTCACCATACACTACGGGCTTCTCCCCAGGGCCAACCGTGGAATCTTCGCGGTCAACGAGTTGCCGGATCTGGCGGGGAAGATCCAGGTGGGGCTCTTCAACATCCTCCAAGAAGGCGACATCCAGGTGAAGGGCTACCCGATTCGCCTGCCCCTCGACGTCTTCCTGGTGTTCACAGCCAACCCGGAGGACTACACGGCTCGGGGCAAGATCATCACGCCCCTCAAGGACCGCATCGGGGCCGAAATCCAGACGCACTATCCCGTGGACCTGTCGGTGGGAATGGACATCACGAGTCAGGAAGCCTGGCTCGATCGCGACTGCGTTGCCAGCGAGGTGCCGGAGTTCGTGGCCGAGGTCGTGGAGCGGATCGCGTTCCTCGCTCGGGGAGACAAGCGGATCGATCAGCACTCGGGCGTCAGCCAGCGCATGCCCATCACCGTGATGGAGAGCGTCGTGTCGTCCGCCGAGCGGAGGGCCCTCCTGCTGAAGGAGGAGTGGGCGGTTCCGCGCCTCAGCGACATCTACGGATCCCTCCCGGCCATCACGGGAAAGATCGAGCTCGAGTACGAGGGAGAGCTGCACGGCTCAGAGCGGATCGCGCGCGAGCTCATCGCCCAGGCGGCCAGCGAGGTCTTCCAGGCCAGGGCCGGTGGGGCGGACGTCGAGGAGATCGTCGAGTACTTCGAGACGGGGGGTGCGCTCCAAGTGGGAGCCGACAGCTCGGCCGAAGCCTGTGCGCAGGGGTTCCGGCAGGTGCCCGGGCTCCTGAAGCTCGTGGAGCACGTCGGGCTGGTGCACAACTCGGCCTCCGACGGATGCCGAGCCGGAGCCTGCGAGCTCGTCCTCGAGGCGCTGGTGGCCGAGCGCCGGATCAGTCGCTCGATGAGTGGCGGATACACCCGGGCACGTTACGAGCCCCCTCCCGGGAAGGGCTACAAGGGCTTCGATCCCCTCGGCGGGATCAACGCCTAGCGGCCCGAGCGGAAGGTGGCTCGTCTAAAGCCAGCTGCAAGATCCTTCTTTGCGCCGCCGACAGTGGAAGAGACGCAATCCGGCCGGGGTCGGCCCACCGGCACCCGGAGTCTTCAGCGTGGAACCGCCGGGTCGCGACCACGGGGCGACCGGGCGGCGCGCCCGACGCACCGTCGACCAGCAGAGGCTGATAGACCGCCTTCAGATGGCTGAACGCATGCCTCACCGGTCGTAGCGGCCCCCACGCGGCCTCCTCGGACGGGAGCTCCACCCCCCAGCCGTGGGCGACCGCGCGGCACGCGTCCCGCAGACCGCCACCTGCCATCTGCATCGACGGGAACTCCCAGAGCCCGCCCAGAAGTCCACCCCTCGGACGCCTCGTCAGGAAGAACTCCCCTCCGCGTCGTGCCACGAGCACACCAAATGTCGCTTTCCTGACGCGCCCTCGCCGCCTCGCCAGAGGTCGGTGCTCCTGGGTGTCCGACGCCCGCGCCCGACATGCCTCGGCGACGGGGCACTCCCCGCACCGGGGCGACTGGGGAAGGCAGATCGTAGCGCCCAGCTCCATGACCGCCTGATTCCAGTCGCCCGGCCTGCGCCGGTCGAGGAGCTCGGCCGCGTGCTCTCGAAGCTCGCCAGCCGACGGATCGGCCAGGTCGAAGAGCCGCGAGATCACCCTTCTGGCGTTCCCGTCGACCGCCGGCACCGGTTCCCCGTAGGCGATGCTGGCGATGGCACCCGCGCTGTACTCGCCGATGCCGGGGAGCTCGCGCAGGTCGCGAGCGTTGTTCGGCAGCACGCCGTCCCACCGCTCCTTCACGATGCGGGCGGAGCGGTGGAGGTTTCGGGCTCGCGAGTAGTATCCGAGACCCTCCCACGCCTTCAGCACCGCCTCCTCGTCCGCATCGGCCAGCTTGTCCAGCGAAGGGAAGCGCTCCATCCAGCGCCGGTAGTAAGGGGCCGCCACGAGCACCCGCGTCTGCTGGAGCATGACTTCGGACACCCACACTCGATACGGCTCACGGCTCTTCCTCCACGGCAGGTCGCGTCGATGGGCATCGAAGTGCTCCAGAAGGTCACGACGCAGCGAGGCGCGGTCGGGTCCGGTGCTCATGGCCAGGAACGTAGGTGGGCCCGGGCCAGGCAGCCACGTTCCGCTCCGAGCACGGGAGGAACCGTCTCGACCGCCGTCCGGTATGGGGTCCATTGGCCCGGGTGTCTCCGTTGGCCACGGGATCGAGCCTCCACTACTCTACGTGCAAGCGTCGAGGAGTTCCTCTCACCGCCGGCAAGCATGCGTTATGCAACCTACACCAAGTATCGGGGCCGCTGGCTCGACGCCCTGAACCTTGAGAACCTCATGGAGTTCCTCTCGGACTTCCTGCTGAACGGGGGATTTGCGGGCGGGCCCAACTACCATCCCTACTGGGGGTGGTCCGGACTCGAGGACACCGACTCCACGGAGTCGCTCAAGAATGCGCTTCTCAGGGCGCTGATCGAGAGCGGCCAGCTCACCCCCGAGATGATCAACGAGCTTCGGGGGGAAGGCAAGGGGGACGGAGCGGTCCAGCAGAAGATCGCCGACCTCCTGGACGATCTCATCCAGAAGATGGTCGAGGAGGGATACATCACGCTCGAGAACGGCTCGCCAACCCTGCCCGATTCGGTGCACGACGTCACCGGGATGGGAGAGATCGACGAGGCCCGCGAGGCGGCCGAACACGTTCAGTTCAACCTCACCCAGAAGGGGATGGACTTCCTGGGGTACCGGGCCCTACGGAACCTCCTCTCGGCTGTGGGCCAGTCGAGCCTCGGCTCTCACGAAACGTCCCGGCTGGCGACCGGGGTAGAGGCGGACGCCTCGAGCAAGCCCTATGAGTTCGGTGAGACGCTCAACCTTGACGTGCCGGCCACGCTCAAGAGCGCCATCGAGCGGGAGGGCATCGGGGTGCCGCTCAATCTAGATTACAAGGACCTCATGGTCCACCAGGCCGAGTACCGCTCGTCGTGCGCAACTGTGCTCATGCTGGACATCTCCCACTCCATGATCCTCTACGGAGAGGATCGCTTCACGCCGGCCAAGAGGGTGGCGTTGGCCCTTTCGCACCTCATCCGGACCCAGTTCCCCGGGGACTCTCTGAACGTGGTCACTTTCGGGGACGTCGCCGAGGAGATCCCCCTCAGCCAATTGGCGAAGGCGCAGGTGGGCCCCTTCCACACCAACACGGCAGGGGGGCTGCTGCTGGCCCGCAACATCCTCAAGGCGCAGAAGAAGGAGATGCGCCAGATCATCATGATCACCGATGGGAAGCCAAGCGCGGTCACCATGCCTGACGGGCAGATCTACAAGAACTCCGGCGGCATCGATCAGCACATCCTCCGTCAGACGTTCCGCGAGGTCGCCGCGTGTCGGCGCTCGGGGATCCTGATCAACACGTTCATGCTCGCCCGGGAGGCCTACCTCGTGCAGTTCATCCAGAAGGTGTGCGAGATCGCGCGCGGCAAGGCCTACTTCACCTCGACCCAGACGCTCGGGCAGTACATCATGATGGACTTCCTCCGGCGCAAGCGTCGCAACGTCTCCTGAGCCGCGACCTCACCGCCCGGGAGCTTGGCGCGCTCGAGGCCGCGCTCGAACCAAAGAGCCTCGCCAGCAGAGGGTGCCTCCGTGCCCGTGCCCGCTCGAATCCGCTTCCGGCAGGTCGACGCCTTCACGGAGTCGGCCTATCAGGGCAATCCCGCCGCGGTCGCCGTCGAGCACCCCTTGAGCTCCCACGCCATGCAGCTCGTGGCGTCGGAGATAAACCTCTCGGAGACCGCGTTCGTCGAAGCGCCCGACCCCTCCGGCGTACGTCGACTGCGCTAGTTCACGCCCACCGTCAAGGTCCCGCCCTGTGGGCATGCGACCTTGGCCGCCGGTCAGGTTCTCCGGACGCTGGGCCACGGCCCTCCCGCTTCCGCTCGGCAAGCGGCCCACTGGTCGTGCACGCCGAGTCCGGCGGGGCCCTCCGGCCCGACTTCCCGACCGACGTGTGCATCGAGGTGAGGCCCGCGACGACGTGCTCTCCGCCCTGGGCCCGACGGCGGCGGTGGAGTGTCTGGCCGGCTCCCTCAACTACATCGTCCGGGTGGCGAGCACAGAGGTCGTCGAAGCCCTCACACCCAACTCCTCGGACCTGGGCTCGATCGACGTCGGAAGAGGACGTCCTCGTGCTGTCGGTCACGGCCTTGGGAAGCGTCGGCTCTCCCGCGACCGAGCCGGACCCCGCGCGTGTCGAGGCCGCGCGTGGGGACGAGGATCCGGTCGACGTCGTATCGCGCGTCTTCGGCCCGTGGGTCGGCGTCGCCGAAGACCCCGTGACCGGAGTGGCCCACACGGCGCTCGGGCCGTACTGGGCCCGCGTGCTCGGCAAGGAGGAGGTCGCGGCCCGGCGGGAGGGGGGGGCTGCGTGCACATCATCGGCCACGCCGTGACGGTGGGGGAGGGCACCCTTGCGTCTCCGTCCGGAGACAGCTGAGGGTGGTCTTCAGAGCCGACCAGGCTGAACGAGAGCGGACCGTCGTGTTTCGACCGGACTGCCTTGCTCGCCCGACTCCGGGTCGTGCGCGTCCACGAACCCGGGTGACCGGATGACCGCCGGTGGCGTTGGACGCCGATGCTGCCGGGTGAGGCGAGCGCGGAGTCGGCGAGCTGCGAGGCTTCAGGCCCCGAAACGTCGTGGTCGGTCTCGACACGCCCTTCGCCCGGACCCACCCCCTTGCCCGCTCCGCTCACCCCGGACACGTTATTCGCCCGTACCACCCGAACGACCTCCCCCTCATCTCCGGCTGGAGCGGCATTGAGCAACACCTCCGAACGCACTCTGGCGGGCCTCACCATCCGCATCGAGCGCGACCTGTGTGTAGGTTTCGGGGACTGCATCGACGCCGCCCCCGACGTATTCGAGTTCGATGACGAGGGCGTCGCGTCCTTCAAGGAGGGCACCAACGTGGACCGTGAGGGGATCCTGAACGCCTGCTCGTCCTGCCCGGTCGACGCTCTGACGGCGCTCGACGAAGAGGGAACTTCACTGGTCCCGTAGCCCCGACGGCCGCTGCTCGAGATGCGCAAGATCAGGACGTACCAGGAAGTCACCTACGAGACGGGATCGCGGCTCCTTGAACAAGTCGTCGAGCAGCAGCGGAGGCTCGAGGACCGCCTTTCGGGAGTGCGCGCAGTGGTGGCCGTCGCCAGCGGCAAGGGAGGGGTCGGCAAGAGCGCCATCACGGCGAATCTGGCCGTCGCCCTCGCCGAGCGGGGGCTCGCGGTCGGCGCCGTGGATGCGGATCTCAACGGTCCTTCGCTCAGCCGCATGCTGCAAGTCTCCGGCACCCGCCTCGTCGATCGAGCGGAGGGGGTGGAGCCGCCCGTGAGCCCCCAAGGCGTGCGGGTCATGTCGATGGAGCTGCTCCAGCAGGACGAGGACGCGCCGCTTCGCTGGCGCGAGCCGGCTACCGGCGGGTTCATCTGGCAGAGCGCGATGGAGACAGGAGCCCTGCGGGAGTTCCTGGGTGACGTGGCTTGGGGCCGGCTCGACGTGCTTCTGGTGGACGTGCCGCCCGGAACGGACAAGATCGCCCGCCTCCTCGAGCTGCTCCCCGCGCTCGATCAGATGCTCATCGTGACCATCCCGTCGGAGACGGCCCGCTTCATTGTGTCCAAGGCGGTCCGGATGGTGCGGGACGCGGGAATCCCGACCGTAGCCCTCGTGGCCAACATGACGGAGCACGTGTGCCCCTCCTGCGGTCACACCTCTCAACTCTTCAAGGGAGACGGCGCCCGCCGCCTCGCCGCGGAATCCGGCGTGCCGCTCTGGGCCGACGTGCCGTTCGACGTGCGCCTCGGCGCGTCCACGGATCGGGGAGCATCCCTCGTGACCGAGGATCCCGGAGCGGCTTCCAGCCGAGCGCTCCTCGCCCTCGCGGAGCGGGTCGCGGCTGCGATCGAGGAACGCTCACGATGAAGTTCCTCTGCCTCGACTGTGACGACGTGATGGACTTCGCCGAGAGGCAGCTCCCGGGTGACGGCACGCTGGCCGCCGTGTTCACGTGTGGCTCGTGCAGGCGCGAAGTAGCCATGCTCACGAACCCGATGGAGACCCAGCTCGTCTCGAGCCTGGGTGTGAAGATCGGCGGGAGGGAGGTGCCCGCCCAACCCCTCGAGATGGTGCGCAGCTCCTTGGAAGGGGGTCGCGAGGAGGTGTTCGCGACCTCGGAGGACGTTCCCAAGGAGCCCGCCTTGGCCGACCGACGTCGGCCGCCGGTCGCCTGGAGCCCCGACGCGACCGAGCGCCTCGGGAAGGTGCCCGGCTTCGTCCGCGGCATGGTGAAGCGAATCTACGTGGACTGGGCCAAGGAGCAGGGGTTGCGGGAGATAACGCCCGAGGTCATGGACCGAGCTCGCACGGAGCTGGGATTGGAGGGCATGTAGGCTGACGACAGCCGATTCCGGGCGGTGCGAAACGGGCCCTGACGGCCGACGCATACGTGGGCGTTGCTCGCGCGCCTTGCGGCGCCCTCGCCGTCTGTTGACACGTCTCAGAAACGCGGTATACTGGCCCGCGACAAGATCCCTTGTATCCTGGAAGTACCATCCTTGAGCCTCGGAGGAGGCGGATAGAGGCTCGCGAGACATTCCATACGCGTCACACCGAGCGAGGTTCACGAGGGGCTTATCCCTCGGCTTGCGGGACGGCTCGACCGGTCCGCTGGCCCCGAAGACCTGGCCGTAACGCGAAAACGTTGCCCAAGCGCTAGACATCTTAGCTGGATCGGTGCAGCCTGGATCGCTGAGCCTTCTTCCTGCGGGAGAGGGAAGAGGGAGGTCTCCGGTCGACCACCCGGAGCGGGCAGGCTCTGCGCTGCCGGCGGCCGAAGGCGCTCGGCGAGAGGGCTCTGCCCGAGGTGTTTATGTACCGTGAGGTCTTCGTACCCGTAGATAACTCCCCGCACTCCCACTGGGCGGTGGACCGAGCGATCGAGATGTGCTCGCGCTCCGGGGGGCAGATCACCGGAAACCACGTCTACGCGGCTCGACTGCACGACGTCCGCTTTCGGCAGCTGGAGACGGGCTTGCCCGCCCAGTTCCAGACCGCGGAGGAGCTTAAGCGCCAGCGCAAGGTCCACGACAAGCTGATCGAGAAGGGCCTCCAGCTCATCTCCGATTCCTTCTTGGACCAGACTGCGAGCGCGTGCGAGGCCGCGGGCGTGCCGCTCACCCGGCAACTCCTCGAGGGGATCAACTACGAGGAGATTATCCGTGAAGCCAATCGAGGCAGCGGACGCCTCCCGAGCCTGATCGGCTTCGATCCGAACATCGCCGACAAGTACGACGGCGGCGCGAAGGTCCGGAGCGACGTCGCGATCGGCGAGGACGGCCGGATCGTCGCCGAGGACGAGGAGCAGGAGGAGAAGCTCGCCGGCTCGAGCGGACGCGCGTACGACCTGATGGTGATCGGAGCCCACGGCATCGGGAAGCAGGCCTACTCCCAACTGGGGGGGATGGTCTCCCGCGTGATCCGGGGCGTGGAAAAGGACACCCTCATCGTCCGCGCGGACAAGCCGCTGGAAGGCGGCGACTGGATCGCCTGCGTCGACGGATCCTCGTATTCCTACAAGGCCATGCGCCTGGCCCTCGAGATGGCCCGGGAATTCGGCGCGAAGCTCCACGTTTGCTCGGCCTTCGACGTCGAGTACCACCACGCGGTCTTCGGCAACATCAAGGACATTCTTTCGGTCCAGGCCTCGAAGGTCTTCAAGTTCGAGGAGCAGGAGGAGCTCCACAACAACATCATCGACAAGGGCCTCCTGAAGCTCGCGCAAGCCAACCTCAAGCGAGCCCGGGTCATGGCCGACGAGTTCCCCGACGTCGAGGTCGAGACCCAAATCCTCATCGGCAAGCCGTTCCAGTGCATCCTTCAGTGGGTCGAGGAGCTCGACCCGAGCCTCTTGATCCTGGCCCGTCACGGCGGGCACCGCATCGAGGGGACGGACATGGGCTCGCAGGCCGACAACCTGTGCCGGCTCGCTCCCGTCAACGTCCTCCTGGTGGGCACTCTGGACGTGCGGCCCGATGACATTCCGTGGATCGAGGAGGACGGCGAGTCGGGCCTGGAATGGTCGCCCGACGCCGAGGTGCGGATCCTGCGCGTGCCCCCCTTCGCCCTCGGGATCGCCCGCAAGGCGGTCGAGGAGTACGTGCTGGACAATTACGGGCCCGGAGCCAACGGCACATACCGCGAGGCTCCGCCTCGGTCCGCGAACGGCCGAGCGTCCTTCGGAGAGGCGCCGTCGGAGGAGTCGCTCGGCGCCGCGGTCCCTCCGCTTGGGGCCGACGGCCTGCCCATGGTGACCAGCGCCCGGCTCGACGAGGCCATCCAGAGGCTCCTTCCGACGCACATGCAGCTGATCATGGGCATCGGTACGGCAGAGGAGCTCGCCCTGGCGGAGGTGAAGGCCGAGGAGGCGATGAAGCGCACCGTGGTCGAGGGACTGGACGCGGATCCGCTGCCCGACGCCCCCCTGGCCTTGGTGAAGTGTCCGCATACGGGCCACGCCCAGAGTCGCGAGCGTACGGCGCAGGACCCCGTTCAGTGGACCCAGGAGGCCTACGAGCGACTTGAGCTCGTGCCGCTCATCGCCCGGCCCCTGGCGAGGAACACCGTGGAGCGCTTCGCCCGCGAGCACGACGTCTGGCGGGTCACGACCCGGGTCATGGACGAGAACAAGCAGGCCATGATCGAGGCGGATGAGTTCGACATGGACACCATGCTGGTCATGTTCCGCGAGCTCCAGACCAAGCAGATCCGGGCGGAGGCCGAGGGGGTCGACGGCATCACCCCCGAGATGCGGAAGTTCATCGAGGAGGCGAAAGCCAGCGGCGTCACCCGCTGCCCGATTCGAGACGTTGCCGAGGCCGCGGACCAGTGTCCGGTGGACCTCAAGACCGTCTCACCCGACGACGCGAAGGCCGCGATCGAGCAGTTCATGAACAAAGAAGCCGGCAAAGAGTGATCCGCGGCGTCGCCCACGGGCCCTCCTCCTCCGCACCGCTGACGCCTCCGGTCCCGGCCGAGTGGGGAGAGGCTCGGCGTGAAGGCCACGGCGGGAGCTTCGTGCCCCACGTCGTAGCCTGGAACCTCACGAAGCGGTGCAACCTCACGTGTGCGCACTGCTACATCTCGGCGGGCTCCTGGCACCTGGCCTCGGAGGAGCTCTCGACCGAGCAGTGCTTCCGCGTCCTGGATCAGGTCCTCGACGTGAATCCCAGCCCGATGCTGATCCTCACCGGCGGGGAGCCGCTGGTGCGCGACGACCTCGAGGCCCTGGCCGAGAGGGCCACCTCGCGTGGCGCCACAGTAGTGATCGGGACCAACGGAACGGGGCTGACGGAAGAGCGCATGGAGTCCCTCATGGACGCGGGGATCAAGGGCGTGGCCGTGAGCATCGACTCGCTTCGGCCGGAGTACCACGACCGCTTCCGCCACGGAGGCGGGGCCTTGAGGGACACGATGGCGGCCGTGGACCGCTGCGGGCGCAAGGGGCTCGACTTCGTCATCCAGACGACGGTGACCACCGGGAACCGTCACGAGATCGCCGATCTGGCTCACTGGTCGGCCGAGGCCGGGGCCGTCTCCTTCAATGTCTACTTCGTCGTTCCCACAGGCCGGGCAGAGCGCATGGGGGGTATGACGCCCGAGGAGAACGACGCCGTTCTGAGGGAGCTGGTCGAGCTCGAAAGGGTGTACCGGGGCCGGATGATGGTCCGCTCGAAGTGCCAGCCGCAGCTGATGCGCCATGTCCTGGAGGGCCATCCCGATTCGCCCCTCCTGAACTACGAGACCCGATGCCCGTGCGGCGTGCACTACGTCCGCATCACGCCAGAGGGGAAGGTGACCCCCTGCCCCTACCTCCCCGTCGTGGCCGGCGACCTCACGACCGAGAGCTTCCGGACGATCTGGACGACGTCGGAAGTGTTCCGGGAGCTGCGCCTCGGAGACCTCTCGGGCCGCTGCGGACGGTGCGAGTACCGGAAGGTGTGCGGCGGGTGCCGGGCCCGAGCCTACGCCGAGGGGGGTGACTACATGGGCCCGGACGATTCGTGCGCCTATGAGCCAACGGGCGAGGCTCCTGTGCTGACTCCGCCGGAGCGCATCGCATACGGCCAGGCGCCCGCCTTCGAGCTCTCGTGGACCCCCGAGGCCCGGGCGCGTATCGAGCAAGTCCCCAGCTTCGTGCGCGGAGTAGTGACGGCACGCGTCGAGAAGTTCGCCCGCGAGAGGGGATATCGATCGGTAGATACGGAGGTCATGGCGGAGGTCCGCAGGAGCCTCCCGGTGGACTTCTCGAAGAAGCTCCCGTTCTTTCTCGGCGGCGGAGCGAGGGACGATGGAGGAGGATCGGCGTGAATCTCTGTCTTCGAGCCGCGAAGGTGACGGCGCGGCTGCTGGGTCGAACGGGGCCGGGCTCGGCGCCCGACGCCCGCACCCTGAAGCTCGCGGCAGCGCTTGGGGTGGTGAGCCTGGCCTTCCAGCTCTTCCCGGAGGCCGCCTGGGCTCAGGACGTCGCCGCCCGCCAATACGGCGATTTCCCGGTGGTCGGAAGCCGAGTGGCGATCTGGGTGGCCGCGGAAATCCACCTGCTTTTCGCCGCCTTCGTGCTCGGCGTGCCCATGTTCGCGGTCGTCACCGAGGCGATCGCCATCTTCGGCGGCGACGAGAAATACGACAAGCTCTCGAAGGAGTTCACGCGCCTCCTGCTCGTAGCCTACTCGGCAACGGCGATCTGGGGTGCGATCCTGGTGTTCCTCCTCATCACGCTCTATCCGAGGCTCTGGCTCTACCTGGCGGAGATCTTCGAGGTCTCGATGTGGGTGTACGTGGGCCTCTTCTTCTTCGAGTCCTTCACCCTCTACCTCTACTACTACGGGTGGGACCGCTGGAAGGAGGGGCGCGCCAAGCTCGTCCACTGGTCGCTGGGGATCCTGCTCAACGTCTGGGGCACCATCGTCATGTTCATCGCCAACTCCTGGTTGACCTACATGATGAGCCCGCCGCTGGACGTCGGCCCCGACACGGCTCCGGCCATGGTCCAGTTCTGGAGCGCGTTCGCGAACGCCACGTGGATGCCCATCAACATCCACCGCCTCCTCGCCAATGTGGTCTTCGGCGGCGCCATCGTCGGAGCCTATGCGGCGTATCGCTTCTTGATGGCCAAGACGTCCGAGGAGCGGGCCCACTATGACTGGATGGGCTACGTGGGCAACTTCATCGCCATCGGCGCGCTCATCGTCCTGCCCTTCGCCGGCTATTATCTGGGCCGCGAGATCTACGAGTTCAACCAGCAAATGGGCATCACCATGATGGGCGGCTTCATGAGCTGGCTCTGGATCATCCAGGCGTTCCTCATCGGGGTGCTCTTCCTCACGGGCAACTACTACCTGTGGGTGGGCATGGGGCGCATTCCGGGAGCAGAGCGGTTCACACCCTACACCAAGTACATGCTTGTCGTGCTCGTGCTGGGCGTCATCGTCTGGGCGACGCCCCACACGATGATCGCCAGCCGCGAAGAGATCGCGGCTATGGGCGGCACGCACCACCCGTTCCTGGGCGTGCTGGGGGTCATGAGCGCCAAGAACACGGCCGTGAACCTCATGATCCTCACGACGTTCCTGTCGTTCCTGCTCTACCGGCGCGCGAACATCCGTCCCACCGTGAGCTGGGCTCGAACCGGAACGATGGTCCAGGGCGCGCTGTTCGTCATCTCGGCGGCGGTCGTGATCTTCTACGGGGTCTATGGATACTTCGTGAGCGCGATCGTCCGGATCGGCTTCTCCGTCTACCAGGTTCTGGTGGTCCTGTTCGCGATCGGGGGGGTCGTGGCGATCGACGTGTCCCTCGCCCGGGGCGCCGAGTCCCGAGGAGACATCCGGTGGGGGCAGATGCCGCCTCGCTCGCAGTACGCCCTCTTCATCCTCGCCGTGACCTTCACATGGCTCATGGGTCTCATGGGCTTTGCGCGCAGCGGCATCCGCCAGCACTGGCACATCTGGGAGGTGATGCGCGACACGAGCGAGTGGGCCGCCACGCCGGCGCTCGGCTATGCGTCCATCGTGATCTCGGCGTGCGTGTTGATTTTCTTGAGCCTAGTGGCGTTCATTTTCTGGCTCGGCGGCTTGGCCGAGAAGCCGGTCGTGTCGAGGGTCGGAGCCGTGGTGCCCCGGGGGCCGGAGCTGGCTCCGGCTGCGAGCGACTGATGGGGACCGGCAATTGGATCATGCGCCAGCGCACCTCTGAACCGGGAAACTGAGCAACACGATGCTTGCAGAGAATCTGAGGATTGTCTCCGTGGTCCTCGGGACGCTCGTCGTCTTCACGCTCGTAGCGAACTCAATTCCGCAGGTGCAGTCCGAGGTGCCGGTGGAGCTTAGCTTCGGCGCCAACGTGACGGAGGCGGAGCTCGTCTCATCGGGAGAGGTTCTCTACAACGGGGCGGGCGGCTGCGTCGCCTGTCACGGGCTGGGGACCCGTGCTCCGAACCTGCTCACCGACCACGCCGGCACGGGAGCGATCGGGGTGCGCTGCGCGAACCGCGTGAGCGGCCAGGACTGCAAGACCTACCTGTATCTGTCGATGACCGACCCGGGCGACTACCTCGTCGAGGGCTTCAACCCGATCATGCCCGACATGAGACGCTCCCTGTCGAACGCGCAGATCTGGGCCGTGGCGGCCTACCTCCAGGCGCAGGGCGGCGAGGTGACGGTCACGGGCTCCGACATCGATGCCGAGGGCGGCGCGGCCGAACCCGCAGCCCCGGCTGCCCAGCCGGCGGCGGCCGCTCCGGCGACCGCGTCGTTGGATCCGCTCGAGATCCTGCGCGCCAACACGTGCCTGATTTGCCATCAGTTCGCGGGCGAGGGTACGCCGATGGGGCCGCCCTTCGACGGGATCGGCGGCCGAGTGGACGCCGACTACATCCGACAGTCAATCCTCGACCCGGCGGCCGGTGCCGCCGAGGGATACGAGGCGTTCATCGGCCTGATGCCCGCCGTCTTCGGGACCCAGCTCACGGCCGCGCAGCTCGAGGCCGTGGTCCAGTTCCTGACGAGCCAACAGTAGGGGGGGCGGAGCGGTCATGAGCAAGCACTTCAAGCATCCGTTCGGTCAGGTGGTCCTGCTCCTGGTCCTCTCGTATCTCGTGCTGGACTACGGCATCGTGTACCTCCCGCCTCTCATCGGCATCGCCAGCGCACCGGTCCCGAACTCCGTGATCCTCCAGTTCATGCTGACCGTCGCCGTGGGCGTTCTGATCTGGGTGAGCGACAACGAAGAGCGCTGGAGGGAGTTCAAGAAGCCCATCCATCGGACGATGGTGGAGCCGGAGCGGAGGACCGTGAGAGTCGTCTTCATGGTGGCCATTCCGCTGCTCGTGGGCTTCGGCACCTTCAATCAGGTCCGCCCCTCCGTGGCCGCGCCGCCGAGCCTTCGGTCCATCCATCCGGCCCCCCCCGGACAGATCGACTTTCGGGGCGAGACGATGCAGCTTTCCGGGCTCGAGAACCCGTTGAGGTCCACCGGATCGTTGGAGGAGCACTACGAGGAGGGCAAGCGGGTCTACTATCAGAACTGTCTCGCCTGCCATGGGGACGCACTCGACGGGCAAGGTCACTACTCCGGAGCCTTCAGTCCCGCGCCCCTCAGCTTCGAGGACGTGGGCACGATCGCGCAGCTCACGGAGAGCTTCGTGTTCTGGAGGATCGCGAAGGGGGGGCCCGGGCTCCCCAACGAGGGGGCGCCGTGGAACTCGGCGATGCCGGCCTGGGAAGACTTCCTCACCGCCGACGAGATTTGGTCCGTGATCATCTTCCTGTACGAGCAGGCGGGGCACGAGCCGCGCACCTGGGAGGAAGAAGCCGGTGCGGGGGAGGAGCACTGATGCGCGCCGCACGCCCCCTGCCTTTGCCACTCCCGAACGGGGTTCTTGGCTGGTTCGCGTCTCTCGCGGCGACCGCAGCGGTGCTCTTCTTCGTGGGCGCGGCGGGGCCGAGCGGCCTCGCAGGCCAGGAGGAGGGCGACCTCGGCAAGGTCACGTACGACACGTGGTGTGCGGGGTGCCACGGAGTCGACGGAACCGGGAACGGCCTCGGCGCCGAGATCATGCTGCCGCGTCCGCGCGACTTCACGCAGGCCCTCTACCAGATCCGGTCGACGGCCACCGGCCAGCTCCCTACGGACGAGGACATCCTCAACGTGATCAACGAGGGGATGCCCGGCACGACCATGCCGGGCTGGGAGGAGCAGCTGTCGGAGAACGAGCGGGTGGCACTCGTGCAGTACCTGAAGAGCTTCTCCCGGTTCTTCTCCGACGACGCCCCCGAGCCCCTCGACTTCGGAAGGCCGACGCGCGTGTCGGACGAGGTCCTTGCGGAGGGCCGGGCCCAGTACGAGGCGATCGAGTGCTGGAGGTGTCACGGCGAGGAGGGGCGCGGGGAGGGCGAGTCCTCACCCACGCTCGTCGACGACAACGACTCTCCGATCCGGGCGAGAGACCTGACGGAGAACTGGTTCTTCAACGGAGGCGGAACCGTCGAGGACATCTACCGTAGCCTCCGCACAGGGCTCGACGGGACGCCCATGCCCAACTTCTCGGACCTCGTCGACGCCCAGGTCATCACGGACGACCAGCTCTGGGCTCTGGCGCACTATGTGCGGAGCCTCGCTCCCGAGGAGGCTCCGGGGATCGACGAGGTCGTGCGCGCGCCCCTCCTCGAAGACGTGGCTCTCCCCACCACCGTCGACGATCCCCTTTGGGATTCCGCGGAGCCGGCCTACATCTCGCTGGCGGGACAGATCATCGTCAAGCCGCGCTGGTTCGACCCCCGAGTCGACGGGGTGTGGGTGCAGGCGCTCCACGACGGACAGGAGGTCGCCGTGCGAGTTCGCTGGAGCGACCCCAACCAGAGCCCTGACCCCGCGTGGGCCGACTGGAAGTCGCAGGTCATCTCGCTGATGGGCCCCAAGGAGGGCGATCCCCCCGAGGCTGGAGCGTCTCCGGACCAGCTCCTCGTCCAGTTCCCCATGCAGATGCCGCAGGGCATGGAGCGGCCGTACTTCATGAGGGGCGACAACCGTCGGCCCGTCTACCTCTGGCAGTGGCAGAGCGACCGCACGACGGCCCTCGAGGGCGAGGCACGTGGAATCGGCACGGAGAGCTACCCAGAGGAGGGTCAGGACCTCGTCGTGACCGCCGCTCACGAGTACGGGCAGTGGCAGGTCATGTTCACTCGATCTCTCGTCACCGAGGACGTAAGCGACCTCGATTTCGTGACGGGCGAGACGATACCGATCGCCTTCTTCGCGTGGGACGGCGACAACGGAGAGTCCCACACGCGCGGCGCCGTGAGCTCGTGGTACTTCCTGTACCTGCAGGACGCCACACCCAACACCGTGTATGTCGCCCCCACACTGGCTATCATGGTCACGGCGGGGCTCGGCATCTTTGTCGTGGGCAGGGCGCAGAGGCGGGAGCGGGAGGGTGATGAGCAGGCAGAAGAGTCCTGATCAGAATCGAAAGGCCGAACCATTCAAAGCATCGGAGGAAGCATGTTGGATCGAACAGGAATACGCTGGGTGATGACGCCCGCGCTCGTGGCGCTCCTGGCCGTGGGCTGCGGGGGCGGTGACGGGGGAGGCGGGGGGGGGGCATCCGAAGGCGGCGGCGCGGTGATGGAGAACCCCGTGGATGCGGCAACGGCAGGCAACATCGCCGGTACCATCGCGTTCGAGGGTGAGGCTCCGGCGATGGACGTCATCGACATGAGTGCCGAGACGGTGTGCGCGGACAAGCACGCCACACCTCCCATGGCCGAGGACGTCGTCGTGAGCGACGGCGCGCTTGCCAACGTCTTCGTATACGTCAAGGAGGGGCTGGAGGGCCTGGAGTTCCCGGTTCCGGGCCCCGCGCTCCTGGATCAGGACGGCTGTATGTATCTCCCTCATGTGCTGGGGGTGGTGGCGGACCAGGACATCACGATTCGTAACAGCGACGGCCTGCTTCACAACATCAACGCCTCCCCCAGTGAGCAGCGCGGCTTCAATACAAGCCAGCCCGTGAACATGGAGAGCACGCGAAGCTTCGGCACGACGGAGGTCATGGTCCCGATCCGCTGCGACGTTCATGGGTGGATGACCGCCTACATCGGCGTGTTGAGTCACCCGTACCACTCGGTGTCGGGGTCGGACGGGAGCTTCGACCTGTCGACGCTTCCGCCCGGAGACTACGTGATCGAGGCGTGGCATGAGCGCTACGGCACTCAGACCCAGAACGTAACGGTCGCCACGGGCGAAACGGCCGAGGTCATGTTCACCTTCAGCGCGTCCATGGCGGGCGCCGTGGTTCCGCTGGGCGAGCCGGTCGATCTCCACGACCACACCGCCTTCGCCGACAAGGACTGATATATTTATGGCCCGCCGGCAACGAGTGGCCGGCGGGCCAGATTTGCAGTCGGCGGCGGGAGGACACCTCAAGCTCGGGAGACGAGTGGGATGAACTTTTCCTGGCTCATGCCGGAGACCGTGTCGACGTTCGGACCGGCCCTGGACGACCTCTATTACGTGATCCTGTGGATTACGGGCATCGTGTTCTTCATCACGGAGATCGCGCTCGTGGTCTTCTTGGTGAAGTACCGCCATAAGGAGGGCCGCAGGGCCGAGTACACGCACGGCAGCACCAAGGCCGAAATCGTTTGGAGCATCACCCCGTTCGTCATCGTCATGGGGCTGGCCATCTACTCCAAGGGGCTCTGGGACGAGATCCGGGATCCGGCACACATCCCGCCGGGCGCCTACCAGATCGACGTCGTCGCGAAGCAGTTCGAGTGGAACGCGACGTATCCGGGGCAGGACGGCCAGCTCGGCACCTCGGACGACTTCGTGTCCCGCAACGCGCTGCATATACCCGTGCACCGGCCGGTGCAGGTGAACCTCCAGGCCGAGGACGTGATCCACTCCTTCTTCCTGCCGGACTTCCGCGTAAAGCAGGACGCGGTCCCGGGCATGAACACGCCGGTCTGGTTCGAGGCGACCCGCACGGGTGAATTCCCGCTCGCATGCGCGGAACTGTGCGGGCTCGGGCACTACCGCATGATGGGTTCGGTCACGGTTCACTCCGAGGCCGACTTCCAAGCTTGGCTCGACAGCCAGCAAGCTGACGAGGAGGATGATCGATGAGCACGGTCGCGACCGAGGCCCACGTGGGCCACGAAGAGCACCACGAGCTCGGATTCATCAAGACGTACATCTTCTCCACCGATCACAAGATGATCGCCCGGCAGTTCCTCGCCGCGGCGCTGTTCTTCTTGACGGTCGGAGGCCTCTTGGCCGCGATGGTGCGCTGGCAGCTCGGCTTCCCCGGCCAACCAATGCCCCTCGGTAACCTTCTGCCCGACACCATGGCACCGGGTGGCATCATCCTCCCGGAGTTCTACAACTCGCTGGTCACCATGCACGCCACGTTCATGGTGTTCTTCGCGCTGATGCCGATGCTGGCGGGGGTGTTCGGCAACCTGCTGATCCCGCTCCAGATCGGCGCCGACGACATGGCGTTTCCGCGCATCAACATGCTCTCCTTCTGGGTCGTACCCGTGGCGGGGACCATCATGTTGGCGAGCTTCTTCGTGGAGGGAGGCGCAGCCGGCGCGGGCTGGACCTCCTACGCGCCGCTGAGCGCGTCGGGTGAGTGGACCGGCGTGTACATGGGCCAGATCCTCTGGCTGGTCAGCCTTATCGTCCTGGGCTTCTCGTCCATACTGGGAGCGATCAACTACGTCTCCACGGTGATCAACATGCGGGCGCCGGGCATGACGTGGTTCCGGATCCCCCTGGCCACATGGGCGCTCTTCATCACCGCGTGGCTGCTGCTGCTGGCCGTTCCGATCCTGACGGGCGGGCTCATCCTCCTGCTCTTCGATCAGACCATCGGGACCGCCTTCTTCCGCCCGGAGTTGAGCGGGGAGCCGCTGCTCTGGCAGCACATCTTTTGGTTCTTCGGCCATCCGGAGGTGTACATCCTGATCCTGCCGGCGATGGGGTTCGTCTCGGACATTATCTCCTGCAGGGCGCGGAAGCCCCTCTACGGCTACCACGCCATGGTCATCGCGATCGCGTCGATCGCCTTCCTCGGATGGATCGTGTGGGGCCACCACATGTTCCAGAGCGGCATGAACCCGCTCCTCGGAATGACCTTCATGGCCACCACCGTGGTCATCGCCGTTCCGTCGGCGATCAAGGTCTTCAACTGGCTGGGGACGGTGTGGCGCAGCAACGTTCACCTCGATACGCCGCTCCTCCACGCCGTCTCGTTCGTGGCGCTCTTCATCATCGGCGGCCTCTCGGGGATCTTCATGGCGGTGGCGCCGGTCGACATCTACATCCACGACACCTACTTCATCGTGGCGCACCTCCACTACGTGCTCGTCGGCGGCACCTTGTTCGGGATCTTCGCGGGGATCACGTTCTGGTATCCCAAGCTGTTCGGCACCCTCATGCACGAGGGCTGGGGCAAGGTGCACTGGGCGCTGTCATTCACCTTCTACAACCTCGCGTTCTTCCCGATGCACAACCTGGGCGTTCAGGGGATGATGCGCCGCATCTACGACCCCAACCAGTACGAGTTTCTGCAGGGCCTCCAGCCGATGAACACGTTCATCTCATACAACGTGTTCATCTTTGCGGTGGTCCAGGTCATCTTCGCGGTCAACTTCCTCTGGAGCCTCCGGAGGGGTAAGGTGGCCGGCAACAACCCGTGGAAGTGCAATACGCTCGAGTGGACCGTCCCGTCTCCTCCGCCTCACGGCAACTTCCCCGAGATGCCGATCGTCTACCGCGGACCCTACGAGTACGCTCACCCCGACCGGGAGGAGGACTACTATCCCCAGGACGTGCCCCCGCCCACCGTTGAGGCCGGAGGACAGAGCGTCGAGGCCCCGACCCCCGAACCCGTGCCGGGAGACTGACCTATGAGTCAAGCCGCAGTCGCGACGATGGACCGTAGGCCCATGCCCGGCATGAAGGTCTACAACAACAAGCTGGGTATGTGGGTGTTCCTCCTCAGTGAGGTAATGTTCTTCACTTCACTGATCGGCTCGTACCTCATCCTGCGCTTTGCGCATCCGGACCATTGGACGGGGCCGGGCCTCGTTCTGAACGTTCCCCTCACCGCGCTGAACACGTTTTTCCTCATCTGCTCGTCCGTGACGATGGTGAAGGCCTTCGCGGCCGTTCAGCAGGGAGACCAAAAGGGGCTGAAGCTCTGGCTCCTGGCGACCATCCTCATTGGAACGCTCTTCGTGGGCATCCAGGTCGTCGAGTACAATGTCTTGGGCAGCGAGGGATTCCTTCCGATGGCGGAGAGCTATCACGCCGTGGGCCGCGCAGGTGCACACGACGGCCCTTCCCTAGGCGGCCCGCTCTACGGAGCCACTTTCTACGCCATGACCGGCTTCCACGGAGCACACGTAACGCTCGGAGTGCTCTGCCTCTGGTTTGTATTCGCAAAGGCCCTCAAGGGAGGGTACACACAGGAGAACCACGAAGGAGTGGAAGTCATCGGCCTTTATTGGCACTTCGTCGATCTGGTATGGATCATCCTGTTTACCATCGTCTACCTGATATGAACGAGAGGAAGTGATGGAAGAGCATACAGAACCTCGTTATTTCCTGATCTGGTTCGTCCTCCTCGTGCTGACGCTGGCAGAGGTCGGATACGCCTTCCTCGATCTCCCAAAAACTTTGCTCGCCACGGGGTTGGTCATCATGGCGGCGTGGAAGGCGCTCCTGGTGGCGATGTATTACATGCACCTCCGCTACGAGCCGCGGAGACTCTGGCTGTTGGCTGCTTCACCGCTTCCGCTGGCGGTCCTTCTCGTGCTGGCCGTCATCACCGAGTTCTAGACCTCCGGCCGGAGCCGTGCGTTGGAGAACGAGGGTCTGCGACTTGGGTTGTTTCTCGGCGGCGTGGTCATGGCCGCCGTGCCGGTGCTCCTGGGCATAGCGTTCGGCATCTTCCTCTACAAGCAGCTCAAGAAGGAGCGCGCGCACGATGGGGGAGCCCACGAGCGAAGCGGGACACCGTGAGGGAGCGATTTCACGGATCCTTCGCCGGAGGCGTCCTGGCCCAGAACTCCTGGGACAAGACCGCCTGAGCCGCATCAGGTCAGGTTCGACTTCGCCGAAGGACGCCCCCTGACCCAGGCCCGGGGCGTCCTTTTCTTGGGGATTGCCTGCCCCGTTTCGCCGTGCTAACTCAACGAGTCCGGCCGACCGAATTCGCTGATCCCGCGTCCCGGAGCTTGCCCAGATATCAATGACCAAGCCGATGTCGATCCTGATGGCCATTCTGCTCGGTGCCCGGCCAACGCCCTCCCCTCTCGCGGCCCAGAGCGCCGCGCCGTCCCCGGAGGACAGCACGACTTCCGCCCAGGAGTCCGGATGGGACGTCGATCAGTCTCTGGGGCCAGCTGCAGGGCTCTCCTTCGAGACGGACGAAGGGACTTGGATGAACGTGGACGTGAGCCCGGCCGGCCGGACCCTCGTGTTCGACCTGCTCGGCGACCTGTACACCATGCCGATCGTCGGAGGCCTGGCGACGCGCATCTCGTCGGGGCAGGCCTTCGACATGCAACCCCGCTTCAGCCCCGATGGAGGGAGCATTGCGTTTGTCAGCGACCGGGACGGCAACTTCAACATCTGGCTGGTGGACCCGGACGGATCGAACCCGCGCCAAGTGTCAAGGGAGGCGAACCGCGAGGTGAACAGCCCGGCCTGGGCCGCAGACGGGCAGTACGTCTACGTGCGGAAGCACTTTGTGGACGAGCGGTCCCTCGGCGCGGGCGAGGTGTGGATGTATCACGTCAGCGGTGGAGACGGGCTGCAGGTCACCGAGAGACAGGGCTGGCAAAAGGACCAAGGGGAGCCGGCCGCCTCCGATGACGGGCGCTACCTCTACTACAGCCAAAACGTCTACCCGGGCGAGACCTTCCAGTACGACAAGAACGTCTACCAGACCATCTACGCCGTCCTCCGGCGGGACCTCATCACGGGCGAGGAGCGCACCGTGATCCGTCGGCCCGGGGGGTCGATCACGCCAAAACCGTCTCCAGACGGCACCAAGCTGGCGTTCATCCGAAGGGTCCGCCTCGGCTCGGTGCTCTTCATCCACGACCTCGAGACAGGCGAGGAGTGGCCGCTCTTCGACAGCCTTGACCGCGACATGCAGGAGGCGTGGGCGATCCACGGCGTCTACACGCAGTACGATTGGACGCCGGACGGCAGCTCCATCGTGATCTGGGGTCAGGGCAAGATCTGGAGCGTGGACGTGGCTAGCGGAGAAGCCAGGATCATCCCGTTCACGGCCCAGGTAGATCAGACGATCCACGAGGCCCTGCGCTTTAGGCAGGAGGTCGCTCCCGAAAGCTTCGAGGTGAAGATGCTCCGCGACGTGACGACCTCTCCGGCGGGTCGATTCGTGGCCTATTCCGCCTTGGGCAGGCTCTACCTCAAGGAGCTGCCCCTCGAGGAGCCTCGGCGTCTGACGCGTGGCGACGCGGTGGAGTTCACGCCAGCCTTCTCGCCCGATGATCAGTGGATCGCCTACGCGGCTTGGACCGATGCCGGGAAAGGGCGCATCCGGGTCGTGCGCTCGGACGGGAGCGGCGGTCGGGACGTAGTGTCGAGGCCGGGACACTACACCGAGCCTTCCTTCTCACCGGACGGCCGATGGCTCGTGTACCGCTCGACGAGGGGCGATCAGATTCGCGGTCCGACCCACGCCACCGATCCGGGTATCTTCGTGGTCCCGCTCGACGGCTCTGAGGAGCCACGGAGGGTGCGCCGTAGCGGGACGAGGCCCCTCTTCGACCATACGGGAGAGCGCACCTTCGTGCATGAGACGGTCGAGGGGGAGCACCGGTTCGTGAGCGTGGACCTGTACAACGCCGACGAGGTCGTCCACTTCCGGTCTGAGAACGCCACCGAGATCATCCCCTCTCCCGACGGCCAATGGATCGCCTTCACGGAGCGGTATCGCACGTACGTGGCTGCCTTTCCGCGCTCCGGCCGCACCGTGACCCTCGGCCCCGATGCACAGGGCTATCCGGTGGCCCGGGTCTCGGAGAACACCGGCGACTACCTTCACTGGTCGGGCGACGGGAGGTCGCTCCACTGGAGTCTCGGACCCGAGTACTTCACCAGGGATCTCACCGAGACCTTTTCGTTCGTGTCCGGGGGGTCGGGTGAGCCCGCTCCTCCCGAAGCGAGGGGCCTCGAGATCGGGTTCACGCAGGCGAGCGACGTGCCCTCCGGCGTCATCGCGCTCGTGGACGCGCGCATCATCCCGCTCGGGACCGACTCCGGGGAGGACGGAGGAGTCATCCAGCGCGGCACGATCGTGGTGAGCGGCAATCGCATCACCACGCTAGGTCCCACGAACAACGTCGCCGTGCCGACCGAGGCCGTCCGGATCGACGTGACCGGCAAGACGATCATCCCGGGCATCGTTGACGTGCACGCGCACGTCGGTAGCCCCTCGGACGGCATCATCCCCCAGGCGAGCTGGTCCTTCCTGGCGAACCTCGCCTACGGTGTCACGACCTCGCACGATCCTTCGAGCCACACCTCCACCGTATTCACGAACGCAGAGATGCTGCGGGCCGGCCTGAAGGTCGGACCACGCCTCCTCTCGACGGGCACGATCCTGTACGGCGCCGAGGGCGACATCAAGGCCGTAGTGAGCAGCAACGACGATGCCCACCGCCATGTGGCTCGCATGAAGGCCGTCGGAGCCTCAAGCGTGAAGAGCTACAACCAACGGAGGCGGGACGCGCGCCAGAGGATCATCCAGGCCGGGCGTGACCTCGAGGTGATGGTCGTGCCCGAGGGTGGCTCTCTGGTCTACAACAACATCACCATGGTGCACGACGGCCATACGGGCGTGGAGCACTCGCTGCCCGTGTCCGTCGTCTACGACGACCTCGCGCAGCTCTTCGGCCAGAGCTCGACGGGGTACACCCCGACCTTGGTGGTGGGCTACGGCGGGCTCTTCGGTGAGAACTACTGGTACGAGCGCACCAACGTCTGGGAGAACGAGCGGCTCCTCCGGTTCCTGCCCCGCGACATCGTGGATCCACGCTCGCGGCGGCGCATCATGGCAGCTGGAGACGAGGACTTCAACCATGTCGCGATCGCTCGCGGGGCCAAGGCCATCCAGGATGCGGGCGGGCTGGTCACGCTGGGGGCCCACGGACAGCTCCAGGGCCTCGGAGCCCACTGGGAGCTCTGGATGTTCGTGCAGGGCGGCATGACCGAGGTCGAGGCGCTTCGGGTCGCCACGATCAACGGCGCCCGCTACCTCGGTCTGGACGCCGACCTGGGCTCACTCGAGGGCGGCAAGCTGGCGGACCTGGTGGTGCTCGATCAGAACCCCCTAGATTCCATCCAACACACTGAATCGGTGAACATGGTCATGGTGAACGGGAGGCTCTACGACGAGGACATGGACGAGATCGGAAATCACCCCCGGGAGCGCATGCCCCTCTACTGGGAGAGACGGCCGTCGGGAGCCCCGCCACCGAGTGGAGGAGGGACCTGAGGGCGTCCGCTCTCCTCCCTCAGTCCTCGTAGCCGAGGAAGCGGTTGAGCCGCCAGAGGTAGTAGGAGAGGGTGGCCGCCAAGATCAGGAACACCGCGCCCAATACGAGGGACCCCGCGCCACTCACCCAGACAAAGCGCACCAGCTCATACCCGCCGTAGCCCGCGCAGAAGAGGATCGCGGCGGCGATCAGGAACCGATGGAAGGCGATGAGCGACACGTGCGTCTCCGTACGGTGAGGCGTCCTGAGGGTTGAATCTAGCGAGAACCCTGGAGGCGCGCATGGCGAGGGATCGACCGGTCGTGCCCGCCCAGCGAGCGTCGAGGCTCCCATCGCCGAGATCGGGCTGCAACGCTGCTGGGAGCCGTCGATGGGAGCCTGGGGTGGGTCGTGGTGCAGCCTGACACTGGGTGGCCAGCGGGACTCGTCTTCGTGTTGGCGGGACGTCACGTCACGCGATCAACCTCGATGGCCTCGTCGATGAGCATGATCGGGATGCCCTCCCGGACCCGATACAGCACCTTCCCGTCGTCGCGGACCAAGCCCACCTCTATTGGATCCTCCACCGCGTCGCCCCCGCGGTTCGCGACCGAGCCAGACCCGATGGCTTCGTTGAGCCGTGCCAGCAGATCAGCGGCCGCAGGTCGGACCCGTTGCCGCGTCTCGGGGCAGACCAAGATCTCCAAGAGCTCAGGGTGGATCATGGGAACGCCTTTGTTGCGCATCGGTACTTGAAGGCGGACCGCGACTGAAGGGTCCTTCGGTCCGAAAAGCTATCAGGGTTCGTTCTGATTGGGGAGTCGTCGGGGCCGTGGTCGGCCAAGGTCAGTGCCGGGATGGCCGGGCTCACACGGTGGAGGCACATGAGGGGATTCGCGATCATCTTGGCAGCGGCCGGGTGGGCGCTCCCGTTGGAAGAGGCGCCCCCCTCGATCGACGCCTCGCTCGTAGTGGACCGTCGCCCGTCCGAGGCAACCGACCTTCGCCCCGATGTCGCCCTCGTCATTTTCAGCTCCGACACCGTCGTGGCGGAGGTCAAGGACACCCCGGCCGAGCGTAGCGCGGGGCTTCAGTTCCGGGACCGCCTCCCCGACGGAACGGGCATGCTCTTTGTGTTCGAGACCGAGGAGTACCGCTCCTTTTGGATGAAGGACACCTACCTGGATCTCGACATCGCCTTCTTCGACGTGAACTTCCGCATCGTCGACATCCAGCAGATGGAGGCCCAGACCGAGGATCTCCACCACAGTTCGGCGCCGGCCATGTTCGCCCTCGAGGTCAGGCAAGGCTGGCTCGCCGAGAAGGGCGTCCGGGTAGGGCACCAGGCCGAGGTCGTCTTCGATCCGCCCGGCGTGAGGGGAATCAACTAGACCGCTGCCCGAAGCGCCTCGACGAGAGCTCCTACGTCGTCCTCGTCGTTGTAGAGGTGGGGCGAGACTCGCAGCGCGCTCCCCCGTAGCGACACGAAGATCTTCCGGCGTTCCAGCTCGTCCTGGAGAGCCGTCAGGTCGAGTCCCTCCGGCATCCGCAGTCCGAAGAGGTGCGCTGCCCTCCACTCATCCTGCTCCACCGAGAAGCCGATGGCGGCCGCCTCGCGGATCAGAGGTTCCGAGAGCTGTCGGCAGTAGGCCTCCACCCCCTCGGGAGTCCAGTCGAGCACGAGACTGAGCGCTGCGGAGAGCATGGGAACGAGGATGAAGTTTGATCTCTCTCCCACGTCGTAGCGGATCGCGCCGGGCTGGTACGCAGACTGGTATTCGACGAGATGCTGGAAGTCCTCGCTCTGCCCGCGACCGATCCAGGTCTCCTCGAGGGGGACGCCGTCGTCGAATCGGGGTCCCAGGTAGGCCGCGCCGACGGAATACGGCCCGAGCAGCCACTTGTAGCCGGCGACGATGAGTGCATCCGGTCGGACTTCCTTCACGTCGAAGGGCATGGCGCCCACCGACTGCGTGGCGTCGACGACTAGGGTGGCGCCCGTCTCGCGAGCCCGGGCCGACACAGCCATCAGGTCGAAGAGGGTCCCGTCGGTCCAGTGGACCTGAGGCACGGTGACCACGGCGGTGTCCCGGTCGATGGCCTCCAGAAGACGCTCGTTCCAGGCGGAGCCTCGACGCGGGCCCTCGGGGGGCACGACCGTCCGGATCCCGGCCCCCGATTCCTCGGCTTTCCGACGCCACGCGTAGACGTTGCCGGGGAACTGCTCGTGCAGCAGGACGATGTTCTGCCCTTGCTCGACCGGCAGGTTGCGCGCAGCGATTGCCACCCCGTATGACGCCGCCGGGATGATGGCGACGCGGTTCGGCTCGGGAGCGCCCACGAGGCGTGCGAAGCGCTCCCGTACGCGATCGCTCTCCGCGAAGAAGTCGGGAGCGTGGACGCCCGCGGGCGTCCGCTTCTGCTGGACCCCGGCGATGCCGGCCGCTTCGGCAACCTTCGGAAGGGGGCTGAAGTAGGCGCAGTTCAGGTAATGGACGTCTGCGGGAAGGCTGAATGCTTCCCGCTCGCAAGGCAGCACCCCCTCCTCCGCTATCACAGCCTGTCGGTTCATCGTCCCCTTATCCACCATTGTTCCGTCCCGGGGTGAAGCGGGATGGGAGAGTCTTGCAAATGATCGAGATCGATCTGCTGGACCATGTTGTGCACCCGTTCCAAGTTCATGCGCTCCTCGGTCAGAACGGTCAGAACGCCCCGCACGACATCGTTTGACAGCCGCTCGGGGGCCACAACCCAGTTTAGCAGCACCGCCGCCTGAACGGGCTCGTCGACGCCCGGATAGGTCCCGGCAGGAATCTCGCCTGCGTCGAAGTACGGGTAGCGATCCATCAACTCCTGGAGTCGGTCGGGCTCGATCGAGATCATCCCGACACCACCCGCGGCCGTCGCCTCTCGAACGGCGGCCAGTGGATAGCCCGCACTGATGAGCGCCGCGTCGATGGCCCGGTCCTTCAGCGCCGCTGCAGACTCCGTGAGAGTGAGGTAGCGAGCGTCCACGTCATCGTACGTCAGACCGTGCACCTCGAGGATCCTCCGCGACATCTGCTCGGTCCCACTGCCCGGCGCTCCAACCGACACCCTCAGGCCCCCAAAGTCCGAGACCGACCGCGCTTCCGTCTCAGCCGAGACGAGTACGTGGGTGAAGTTCGGATAGAGCGGCGCAACGATCCGGAGGTCGTCCATCGGCTCGCCGAAGTCGGGGCCGCCGAAGTACGCTTCGTGGATCGTGTTTGTCGTGGAGAACGCCAGGTCGATCTGGCCCGCCGAGATGCGGTTGACGTTCTCGGCCGCGCCAGCCGTGACCTCCGTGGTATAGGCGCGCGTCGAGTCGGCCAGCGACAGGAGGCCGGCGAGAGCGCCGCCCAGCGCATAGTAGATCCCGCCGGCGGCCCCGGTGCCGATGCTCACGAAGGGAGCGTGGCCGGAGCCGTCGCCGGTGCAAGCCGAGGCGAAGAGCACTGCGAATCCAACGGTCAAGCCACGCGCCGTGCGGCGTCCCTCGATTCCCTCTCTCACCTCGACGCTGCCCCCCAAGCCGCGGTTCCCGTGCACCCCTCTACGCTCTTCCAGGAACGATAACCGCCAGGGCCAACGTTTCCGAACCCGGCCGGATTCCAGAGGCACCGTGAGCAATTCTGGACGCGGAATCATGGTCGAACTCGCCAGTCTACCACACGCCTCCGATGGAGGAAACGTCCCGTCTCGCCGGCGGCCACTCCCCCATCATTCCCTAGCTCCACCGAGTCCTCTTGGCCCCGGCCGACCAGCCACGTTATCGTTGTAGACTCAGACACGCTGACCACGGGACATCCCGTTACGATGAAGAGAGATGATGGGCCTTCGGACGAACCCTGATCGCATCTTGGACAACATCGACCGGCAACGAAGCCGGGACGAGGAAGGCCACGCGGGGCAGGATCGCCAAGCAGTAGGCAGGGACCTCGACACCGATATCCCGGACCTCGACGCAACTACGCCGGAGCGCATGCGCCGTATCTTCGGTATCGTGGAGCGAGGCTACGTCAAGGCCGCGTCCAACGCGGAGCTCGGGAAGCTGGCCTCGCACTTTCGTGCCGTGGGCGACATCCCCGCGCATCACGCCCGGGGCGACGTATCGGTCGCGATTCAATACATCGATTCCCCCCGTCCCGGCGACGTGGGCATGGCACCTTTCGAGATCTTCCCGGAGCGTCTGGTCGAGGCGAAGAAGGAGACCAAGACCAGCCGCCCCGACGTAAACGCCCTCAAGGTGCTGCGGGTCGAGATCCGAGACGGGGTCATGGCCGCCTACAAGAAGGTCGAGCCGAGGATCCGCGACGCACTGCGGGATCGCGCTGACATGGGGCACATCGCCGTACAGGTGACGATGGACGTGCGCCCCGTGATCGACCTCCAAGCCGGCGAGTAGTCGGGGCGCGCGGCGATGCAGCCCGCCCGGCTGGGGCGGAGCCGCCAACGCCAAGCTCATCCGCGTCATGGCCGAGATCCCCAGCGTTGCGCCGAGCTCGGTCGACGTGATCCGCGGTCATGGCGTCGGGAGCACGTTCGTGGGCATCACGGGTCTCGGCGCCGGAGAGGCGCGCGCCCACATCGGCCTCTAGCGGGAACTCTGCCCGCGTGTCCGTCCTTTTCATTTTCATCGACGGGATCGGAGTCGGGTCGTCCGATGCCGATCGCAACCCCTTTCTGCAGGCTCGATTGCCAGGCCTCGAGGATCTTCTCGGCGGAACGTTGCCTACCCTCGACCGTCCGCTTGTGGTCGGACCCCGAGCCCGAGCACTTCCCCTGGACGCCAACCTCGGCGTCGACGGAATTCCCCAGAGCGGGACCGGGCAAGTAGCGCTGATGACCGGCGAGAACGCGGCGCTGATGTTTGGGCGCCACTTCGGGCCGTGGGTGCCGGTCCGTCTGCGTCCGCTGCTCGTCGAAAGGAACATTCTCAGCAGAGCTCAGGAGGCCGGCTGCTCCGTAGCCTTCGCGAACGCCTACCCGGAGGGGTACCTCGAGCACCGTCGGTCACGATTCCTGGCGGCCCCTCCCCTCGCCGCAAGCGCCGCCCGCCTCTTGGGGCGGCACGCGGCCCAGCTCGCGGATGGCGCTGCCGTCTCGAGCGAGATCGTGAACACGGGATGGCGGGACCGGCTGGGCCATGTGGAGGTGCCCCACGTCACGCCCCGCGAGGCCGGAGCCAACCTTGCCCGGATCGCAGCGACGGCGGACCTGACCTTCTACGCCCACTATTCCACCGACCACGCGGGCCACCGGGGCAGCGCGAAGGAGGCAATCGTGGCCCTGGAGAGGGTCGACCAGTTTCTTCAAGGCATCGTCGAACGGCTGCCCGAAGACGCCTCCCTTGTGGTCGCGAGCGACCACGGGAACCTCGAGGATCTGACGGGGGGGCACACACGCAATCCCGCTTTCGGACTCTTGGCGGGCGCCGCCGCGGAACAAGACCCGCTTCCCTCGTCGCTACTCGACGTGGCACCCTTGGTGCTTGAGCTCCTCACCTCCTGACGGATCGTGCCGGGGTCTTCACCCCCGGATCGACCGGTGCGAGACCCCGGCTCCCGTGCTCGGGACTGGGACCGCGAAAGCGCCCGCCATCTCGGCGCTGTCGTAGACTGCAACCTTGTTCCAGAAGTCTCACTCGAATACCTCTTTGCGGACCGTCCACTCCTCGAGGCGATCCGTTCTCAACTCTACTCCGATGCCCGGACCCTCCGGCACGAGCATCTCCCCATCCTCCACGGTAAACTCCGGATCCACGATGTCCTCGTGCCAGTAGCGCCGGCTCGCCGAGATGTCCCCCGGCAGAGTGAAGCCCGGCAGAGTGGCCAGGGCAACGTTGTGCGCTCTTCCGATGCCCGACTCGAGCATGCCGCCGCACCAGACCGGGAGGCCCTTGTCCACGCAGAGGTCGTGGATCGCCTTCGAGGACTGGAAGCCGCCGACCCTCCCGGGCTTGATGTTGATGATGCGGCAGGCCCCGAGCTCGACCGCCAGTTCGGCGTCACCCACCGAGTGAATCGACTCGTCTAGGCAGATCGGCGTCTCAAGCTGCTCCTGTAGTCGCGCGTGATGCAGGCAATCGTCGTAGGCGAGGGGCTGCTCGATCATCATCAGGTCGAGCCCGTCCAGCAGCTTCAGCTTGGGGGCATCCTCCAACGTGTACGCGGAGTTCGCGTCGGCCATCATGGGAACGTCGGGGAACCGCTCACGTACACCGGCCAACATCTCGACGTCGCGGCCCGGCTTGATCTTGATCTTGATGCGAGCGTACCCCTGCTCAACGAAACCCTCGACCTTGCGGTGCAGCTCCTCGTCGGTGGGCTGGAGCCCGATGCTCACACCGACTCGGACGGTGTCCCGGACACCGCCAACCAGGTCTGCGAGGCGTTCCCCGTTCAGCTTCGCCTCGAGATCGTGGGCGGCCATCTCCACGGCCGCCTTCGCCATGCGGTGCCCGCGGATCCAGCTCACCGGATCCAGCACCCGGGCGGCCGTCTCCGGCTCGGTATCCACCACGGTCGGAAGGATCAGCTCGGTGAAGAGCGGCCATGCGGTGCTCGTTGTCTCGGAGGAGTAGCCAGGGGTCTCGCCCGCCACGCACTCGCTCCAGCCCTCCGCACCGTCGGAAAACAGGGTGAGCAGCATGATGCGACGATCGTGGGCCACGCCACTCGAGATCTCGAACGGCTCCGTGAGCCGCATGCGCACTTCTCGCAGCTCGATGCGATCGATCTTCACGGGTTCTTTTCGTCCGGTGGGGCTGAAGGGCGCGCGTGTGGTGGCTTTCCCGGCGCGGCTCCTCGCACTACGCGAGGGCCGCCAGAAGGTACTCGGAGTGAGCCACACGGCGGTACAGCTCCCGCACTTCGTACCGCCGACCGAGGAGGGACGACAGGACGGCCCGCGTGGCGTGCCGCCACTGCACGGCCACGTCCAGCGACTCGCTCTTGAGCTCCTGGACGGAGGTCGGAATCGGGACTAGCACGCGCGGCGCCTCAAGGGCGAGATCGGGCTCGGCGGGAACAGGGAGCCCGTGCTCCACGACAACCTCGAAAGCGGGCACCGCCCCCTCGTCCGCCCGGGGCTCCGGCCCGGATTGGCCTTCGACCAGGCGACGCACGACCCGCTCCGAGTCGAGCGTCCACGTCGGGACGAAGCGGTCCGTACCGATGCCTCGGTGGAGCGGCGAGTCGGTCTGGCCGTAGATGTCCTCAACGTACTCGCGGGCCACGGCGCCGAGCTTGTTCAGGTTCAGGTGGGCGTTCTTGGACTCGAGGGGATCGAACGTCCAGTGAACCCGTGTGATCCCCATCTCGAGAAGCCGCTCCCTCTGGTAGGCTTTCAGGCGGGCGCCTAGACCCGAGTCCTGCAGCTCCGGTCGCACCGCCAGCATGTCGGACCAGTGGACGATCTCTCCGCTTTCGACCCCCGTCATCCCATAAACGAACCCGGCGAGCCTGCCGTTCTCGTCGTAGGCTCCGGCCGCGATGCCTCCAATTCGCTGGCTGGCCTTGAGGATGGCCAGGGCCACACGCTCCGAGAAGCCGGCGCCCCACGTCTCTTCCTGGAAGCGCACGCACTCCCGGAATTCCTCGGTCGTCTCGAAGGGACGGATTGCAAGATTGGACGGCATTCCGTTCGGCTCCTCGCATAGCGGGCAAGACGGCGGCTCTCCGGGAGGGGCAACTTGCGCGCCTTCGACGCCGGGGACCAGCACGGCAGCCGTGAGGTGCGGCGCGCACGAAGCTACGGAAAGCGCTTGGAGCGATTGCGGTTCGGTCGACGGGTCGGGGCCTCATCCCCGGGCTCGGCGCGCGAGGAACGCATCCGCAGCCGTCCGGAGGGCGTCGACACTCGTCCGGCCGAGGAGCTCATCCGCCTGCTCCCCAGCCGATCTCCAGTGAGGCATCGCCCGGCTGAGAACACGCTCGCCCTCGGGGGTGAGGGCGAGCGCCCTCCCGCCACGGGCCCTTCGGACCTCCTCCACCCAGCCCTTCGCCTTCAGCAGGGCGAGGCCACGACTGACGGTGGATTTGTCCATCTCGAGGTACCGGCCCACGTCCACGCCCCGGAGTCCGTCCATCGAGGCGATCATCGCAAGCACCGTGAGCTGATTGGCCCCGAGGCCTGCCGGGCTCAACGCCTCGTCGTAGAGTCGGGTGAGGAGGCGGTCCAACATGCGGCTGCGGCTGCACACGCAGGAGCGGAGGATCTCCCGGGCCGCTCCGACGTGCGCGGCGGCCGGCTCCGCGCCGGCGCCGCCATCTGCACCACCGTCACCCTGGGGTCCGGGGGCATCGGTACGCGCGTTCCCGGCGGACTCATGAACCATAGCGGTCCTTGTATTGCATAAGCAACTAGCGAGGTGGCAAATGCAACTCACTGACTGCTGGATGACGCTGAATTGCATGACCAATATCGGGAATCATGACGAGGAGAGCCAAGAGCGCCGTGCGCTCCAGCAGCTTGTCGATCTCTACGTACTCGTGGAGTGCATGAGCGCCGTCGCCCACGGCGCCCAATCCGTCGATGGTGGCTGCGTAGAGGCTGGTAATGTTTCCGTCGGAGGCACCCCCGGAGCGCCCTTCGCTCAGCTCGAGTCCCAGGTGGCGTCCGCACTCGCGTGTTGCCTCCCACAGCGCTCGGTTTCGGGGCGTGGCTTCCATGGGAGCCCGATCCACCGCGCCCTCGATCTCCAGGCGCGTCCCAGGCGTCGTAGGGGCGAGGCCTCGGATCGCATCTTCGACGGCCCGTGCATCGGCGAGAGTGCTGACCCGGACGTCGACCCGTGCCCGACACTCGGCCGCCACCACGTTGGCGCGCGTGCCTCCCGTGACCGTCCCGACGTTCACCCCGGTGCCCCTGTCTCGATCCGTGAGCGCGTGCAGCGCCTGGATGACGTGGGACATCTCCTCAATGGCGCTCACCCCCACCTCCGGATCGAGTCCTGAGTGGGACGCCTTGCCGACCACACGGATCTCGAATCCTCCAACGCCCCGACGCGTCGTCTTGATCTTCCCCTCCCGCCCGAGAGCGGGCTCCAATACCAAGACCCGGCTGGCGGTCTTGGCGAGTCGCTCCACGTGGGGATGGGACTCCGGGCTCCCGATCTCCTCGTCCGAGTTCACGAACACGACCGGCGTGATCGCGGGTTGCACGTCCAACTCGGCCAACGCGCGCAAGGCGAACACGATTTGGACGAGGCCCCCCTTCATGTCGAACACGCCGGGTCCGCGCACGACGCCCTTCTCCCGGTCGACATCGACGGGCATGCGCTTGAGGGTTCCCACAGGCCACACCGTGTCCGTGTGACCAACGAGGAGCTGGAGAGGCGCCGGGCCCGCCCGGCGGCCTCTCGGAGACAGCTCGATATGCCCGCCTGTCTTCCTCCCGGGGACGTGACGGCACTCGTACCCGATCTCTTCGAGCGCGCCTCGAAGGAGGGACTGCACCGGCAGCTGGGTCTCGGGTACGAGGGAGGGGGACTCGAGGCTGGCCAGCTCGGCGAGGAGCCTCACGATCGACTCCCGCTGACCGGACACGGACTCGACGATCCGTTCGGCGAGGGGATCCGTCACACAAGTCCTCCGGTCCGCGGGGTCTCGCCCCTCCACGGTCGTCCGGCCGCCCGCCTCGGCGATGCCCTCATCCGTACAACCCCGCTCGCCGGTAGCTCTCGTCCAAGAGCTCTACCGGATGGTGCGCCTGGACGGGCGAACCGCAAAGGAGAAGCCCGGCGCCGATCTGCATGATGCAGCCGGGGTTGGCGGTGATGACCGCCGAAGCGCCCGTCCGGACCACCGCCGCCACTTTGTCCGACCCGATGCTTCCCCCGAGCTCGGGGTGGGTCATGCCGTAGATGCCGGCGCCTCCGCAGCACTCCTCCTCACCGGGCAGGGGCAACACTTCCAGCTCAGGAATCACGCGGAGCATCGCCCGAGGCGCCTCCTTCAGCCGCTGCGCGTGGCAGAGATGGCACGCGGCGTCGTAGGTGACCCGAAGCGGCAAGGGAGCTCCGGTGGGCATCTCCGCGTCAGCCAACAACTCGGAGAGGTCACGGGTCGCCTCGGCAATCTGGCGGCCGGGCCCGGCGTACTCCGCGCTACGCTCCAGAAGGTGGCCGTAGTCCTTCATCGCCGCTCCGCAACCCGCCGCATTCACCGCCACGTAGTCTACGTTCGCATTCGAGAAGGCGTCGACATTGGCTTGAGCGAGCTCTTGCGCACTCACGGTATCGCCGGCGTGCAGGTGCAGCGCCCCGCAGCACCGCTGGTCCCGCACCGGAACGATCTCGAATCCGCTCGCGCGGAGGACCCGTTCGGTGGCTTCGTTGACGCGGGCGAAGAGGCCGGCCTGCACGCACCCCGTGAGGAGCGCGATCCGAAGCGGCTTCCAGGCCCCCTCACCCTCCCGCTCTCCGGCAGGAAGCTCCGGCCGAGCCACCCGATCGTTCCGGTCGGTCGAAGGAGAACGAGTGCCTCGGCTAGCCGCCAGCATCGCGAACCCGAACCGGAAGGGGTGGAGTGAAGGGAAGGCCGGAGTCAGCTTCGCGCCGAGCCGCGCCAGGCCCAAGCCGCGCGCCATCCTTGCGGCACGCATGCTCCAGCGGAGCCAGAAGCCCCGCTTGAGCACCCAGAGCAGGACCTGGACCAACATTCGAGGTTTCCGCGCCCGGTAGGCCGCATCGCGCGCGCTCTCGAGCAGGAGGCCGTACTCGACGCCCGAAGGGCAAACCGGCTCACAGGCCCGGCAGCCCAGGCATCGGTCGATGTGGGTCTGAAAGGCATCGGATCCGGCGGCCAACCTGCCCTCCACGACGGCGCGCATCAGATGCAACCGTCCGCGCGGTGAATCGTTCTCGTCCGCCAGCCGCACGTAGGTCGGACATGCCGGAAGACAAAAGCCGCAGTGGACGCAGGGGAGCAGGCGCTCCTCCTGGGCCCGGAGGGCTTGGGCGAGGGCGCCGTCCGCCCGGGCGGTCACCGAGAGTCCTCCCCCGGCGGAGGTTGCCACCCGGTGGGCGCCCCAGCGGCCGCGGCGGAGCACCATCCGATCACGATGCGAACCTCCCCGCAGGCAGGATCTGCGCAGGATCGAAGTCCCGCTGGAGCTTGCGCATCAACTCCCTCGCAAGACCGGCTTCCCCCCAAGTCCCGATGCTCTCGGTGACCTCGGGCGGCCCCTCTGAGACAACCAGACTGCCGCCCTCCGCTTCCAGGGAACGCCTCGCGCCGGCCAAGAGCGACACGACCCGGTCCAGCCATCCCTCGCTCCGGTGGAGGCGCGCGGTCATGACGCGCAGTACCCCCGTATGGGCGTGGGCAGCCATCCGGGTCCCCCGGCCGACCTCGGGCTCGGCGAGATCCGCGAAGCCCGCCGCCATCTCGACGAGGTCAGGCAGCCTGGACGGAAGCAGGCTCAGGCGAAGCACCAGCTCCGCCCCGTCCTCCATCGCCCGGACGTTCTCGAAGATGGACTGGGAATCCCTGCCTTCAAGGCGCGCAAGCGGGGTCGCCGCAGCCTGGTCGCAGATGATGCGATCCACCTCCTCGGCTGCCGCGGGCGATTCCAGAATCCGCACCGCTACCAGAGGCTCGCGGCTGCCGTTCGTTCCCTCTCGCTCACCGGGCGTCAACATCTCGACGGAGGCGAGCGTGACCGGGGCAGCAGCGACGGAGCGGGCCAGCAGCGCCGCCGATGGCGCATCGGGACTCTGGAACAGCAGCGTCCGATCGAGCTCCGGCACGGGGTGCAGCCGGGTCGTCACGGACGTGATGACACCCAGCGTGCCCCAGCTCCCGAGAGCCAGTTTGAGGAGGTCGAACCCGGCCACGTTCTTCACCACCTGCCCACCGAGGCGGAGCACGCGGCCGTCTCCCGTCACGAGCGTCGCCCCGAGCACGTGATCCCTCGGGGTCCCGAAGCCCGCCTGGAGCGGGCCAGCCGACGCCGTGCTGATGGTGGCTCCGAGGCTCCCCCCCGCCGCGCCGGGCGGGTCGAGCGGGAGCCACTGTCGACCCTTCAGCACGCGCCGAGCGAGGGCATCCAATCCGATCCCCGCCTCGGCCGTGATGAACAGGTCGCTCGGCTCGTGAGCCAGCACCCGATCCATACGGGTCGTGCTGACGACGATGTCCACGCCTTCGGGGGGCTGCCCACCCATTCGCCACGTTCCCTTTCCCCTCGGGACGCAGCGCCAACCCTCTTCGCTGGCCACGCCGAGGACCTGCGCCACCTCGTCCTCGGTCTCCGGAAGGGCGACTGCCTGAGGCACCCGTTCGCACACGGCCCAAGCGTCCGCATGGGAGCCGTTCAAGACCCGCCCTTCGGGGAGCAGGCCCACCAGGAGAGCCGCGATGGGGTTCACGGCGCGGCCTCGAGCGGCTCGCAGACCACTTCGTCCGCAAGCTCGAGGGGATCGGGGAGCACCTTGCCCGGGTTCATCCTCCCCCAGGGGTCGAACACGGCCTTCACGCGGCGCATGGCGTCCAGCTCGTCCGGACCGTGCACCAGAGACATGAACGACCGCTTGTCCGCCCCCACCCCGTGCTCGCCCGTAATCGTGCCGCCCGCCTCCACACAGGCTGCCATGACCTCTTTGGAGGCTTCCTCCACCCGGCCAAGCTCCTCCACGTCGCCGCGATCGAAGAGGATGTTGGGATGCAGGTTGCCGTCCCCGGCGTGGAAGACGTTGGCGACCCTCAGCTCGTATCGCTTCGCGATCTCCGAGATCCGGCCTAGGACGTCGGGCAGGCGGCTCCGCGGGACCGTGGCGTCTTGCACGAGGAGGTCCGGCGCGATTCGGCCCATCGCGCCAAAGGCCTTCTTCCGGCCCTGCCAGAGCGCCAGTCGCTCTTCTTCGGACGCGGCCGTCCGGACCTCCCGTGCACCGGCGTCCCTGCAGTGGGTGAGGGCACGCTCGACGTCCGCCCCGAGCCCCGCCTCCACACCGTCGAACTCCACGACGAGCGCCGCCTCGGCGTCGGTCGGGTACCCCGCGGCGTAGACGCTCGCTTCCACGGCTCGGATAGTCGGACCGTCGATGATCTCTAGGGCGGCGGGAAGCAACCCATCGGCGATGATGGCGGTCACCCCACGGCCTGCGTCTTCGAGCTTGTCAAAGATCGCCAGCAGCGTCCGGACCCCTGCCGGCTTGGGCAGCAGGCGCACCTCGATCTCGGTGGCGATCCCGAAGCACCCCTCTGAGCCCACGAAGAGGCCCACGAGGTCGTAGCCCGCGGACTCCCTCCCGAACCCGCCGAAGCGGGACACGTGCCCTTCGTAGGTCGCGACGGTGAGACCCGTCACGTAGCGGGACGTGACCCCGTACTTGAGGCAGTGCGGTCCTCCTGAGTTCTCGGCCACGTTGCCGCCCAGGGTGCAGGCGCTCTGGGACGACGGGTCCGGGGCGTAGTAGAGCCCGTACGGATCAGCGGCTTCGGTGAGATGGGCGTTGATCAGCCCCGGCTGAACCAGGGCCAAGCGGTTCTCCGGATCGATGCCAAGGATCCGGTTCATCCGCGCCGTGCCCACGATCACGGAGCTCTCCCCGGCGAGCGCTCCCCCCGAAAGCCCGGTTCCGGCGCCCCGCGGCACGACCGGCACGTCCTCCTTGGAGAGGAGCTCGAGGACCCGGCTCACCTCGTCCGTGTCGCTCGGAAGCACCACGGCGGCAGGCGGCCACCGGTAGGCGGTCAGACCGTCCGACTCGTAGGCGAGCAGCCTGTCCGGGTCGGAGATGACCCACCTGTCACCGAGGATGCTCTTGAGCTTCTTCTCGAGTGACGGAGTTAGAGGCATGCTGATGGATATGGCCGGTTGCGTTAGAGCTGTCGGCGTGACAGGCCGGGCGGCCTGGCGCCTCAGCACCTCAGTGTACTACAGCGGAAATCCGGTAGCTACACCAGGAAGTCGCGGATGGCCTCCACGCTCTTCGCCGCAGCGCGCACGACACGATCGTCGGAAAGCTCGCTTCCGTAGACCTCCGTCACAAGCTCGCTCGTGGTGGCGGCCCGCCGTGCGGTGAGGGCCTCCCGCACCCGCCGGATCCTCTCCCGACGATGGGCCTCAAAGGCATCGAGCGTCTGTTTGGGATCCTCCACGGGAGGCCCGTGTGTTGGATAGAGAACCCGGCACCGGAGTGCGCGAAGCGCGTCGAGCGACTCGAGGTAGTCGGCCACGCATCCCTCGTATTCGCCGACCCACGTGGTGTCCCCCCGACCCAGAATCAGGTCGCCCGGGAACGCCGCTTCGGCTTCCGGCCAATGGAACGTCACATGCTCGCGACTGTGGCCCGGGGTGTCGACGCCCAGGAGACGGCCCTGATCCGTCTCAACGGCTTCGGCGTCCGCCAGGGGACGCGCCGCCGGTACGCCCACGCCCCGTATCTCCGCTCCGACCGCATCCGCTACCGCCTCTGCCGCACCGGCATGATCGGCGTGACCGTGGGTGAGGAGGACCCAAACGTGCTCGGCCTCGGAAACTGCATGCAGGACGGCCCACACGTGGCTCGGCACGTGGGGTCCGGGATCGATGATGGCCACCCGCCGATGGCCCACCAGGTACGTGCGCGTCCCGTCGAGGGTGAAGGGACCGGAATTGTCACTGGCGACGCAGCGGGGTCTCACCGGCCGCTCAGCGGTGCTCCGCAGCCAATTGCTCCGCCAGCTTGTCCGCGACGGCCTCTAGGGCCTCGTTGTCCACCTCGGTGAACGCCGCCGCGGTCCTGCTATCGATGTCGATCTGCCCGAAGATCTCGTCGCCGGCCCTGATCAGCACGACCATCTCGGACTTCACCCGCGGGTCGCAAGAGATGTAGTTGTCGATCGCGCGCACGTCTGGAACGTTCATGTTCTCGCGCCTGGCGACCGCCGTGCCACACACGCCTTCCCCAACCGCGATCCTCCCATGGGTGGTTGGCTTCCCCAGGTAGTTGTGCAGCCAGAGCTCGTTCTCCTCGGGATTCAGGAGGTACACCCCCACCCAATCGCAGCGATCGTCCGACGTCTTGATACCCCTCACGGCATGCCGAAGCAGCGCGTCGGAAAGGAACCCGTCGTCCCTCAGACTCTGCAGCTCCTGCACCAGCACTCTCATTGTGTTCGCAGCATTTGTATGAGTATCCAGTTCTCTGAAGCGGCCCCCCCCACAGGGTCCCGCCGCTTGTTGGGACCGGAAAGGGTAGGCGGGGGCCCTTTCAGGGTCAAGTCGCGCCGAGCCCCCGTCGGAGCGACTCACGCGCGTGCCTCACTGGGGTCAGCGTGGCGTGAAGTCCATGTGCTCGTCGAGACCCCGGACAAAGGCCGCCAACAGGCGAGCCGTGCTCGCGAGATCCGCCAGGCTCACCATCTCGTTGGGTGAGTGCATATAGCGGTTCGGAACCGATACGAGCCCGGTCGGAACGCCCGCGCGGCTGAGGTAGATTGAGTCGGCGTCGGTGCGGGTGGACCGGGGCGCCGCCTGGACGGTGTACGGAATCCCCTCGGCCTCGGCGATCTCAACGAGGCGATCGAACACTACGGGATGAGCCGCGGATCCGCGGCTGAGCACCGGCCCGCCGCCGAGCCGATGCTCGCCCAGCTCCTTCTTCTCGATGTCGGGCACGTCGGTGCTGAACGTCACGTCGACGACGAGCGCCACGTCGGGATTGAGCGCGAAGGCGCTGCTTCGGGCCCCTCCACCCGCGTTGCCGCCGATCTCTTCCTGGACCGTTGCGACGGCCACGGCGGACGCTGTCGGTCGAGACTCCGAGAGGAACCGGAGCGCCTCAAGCACGACGTACGCGCCGATGCGGTTATCAACGGCCCGGCTGGCCACCCGGTCACCTGCCAACCGGACCATCTGAGCGTCGATCACAAGGGGATCGCCCACGCGCAGACCGAGCTCGCCGGCCTCTTCCGCCGAAGACACGCCCACGTCGATCCAGAGCTGGCGGATCTCAGATGCCTTCTTCTGATCTTCGGGCTCGATGAGATGGATAGCCTTTTTTCCGACGACGCCTCGCACGTCCCCCGCCCGGCCCAGGATCCTGACCCGCTGGCCGACCAGAACCTGAGGGTCCCATCCGCCGATCTTGTCCACGTAGAGGAAGCCGTTCTCGTCGATGTGCGTAACTTGGAGCCCGATCTCGTCGATGTGGCCCGCCATCATGACGCGCGGCCTGCCGTCGCGGTTCAGCGTGGCGGAGGCGTTCCCGCTCACGTCGGTCGTGACCGAGTCGGCGAAGGTCTCGGCCTCCGCGCGCCAGAGGCGGGCGGGGAGCACCTCGAAGCCCGAGGGCCCCGCAGCGTCGAGGAGGCTCGCGAGGAAGGCAGTAGGGGGGTTCATGCGTTGGAAACTAGCGAACCGGGAAGCCGCCTCAAGGGAAGTGGCCCGTGACGCTGAGCCCAGGTGGCGGACGACCCGCCGGACGACTCAGTCGAGCTCGTGGGCCGAGTCCCATGGGGGGCGCTCCTGGGGCCGAGGCCCTGAACCGCCGCTCCTCAACACCGTCATCTGGATGGCGCCGTCCTGAAGGCTTTGCTCCAGGCGTCGCCGGACGCTGCGTTGTATGGCGTGCCGCGTAGGCGGCAAGAGCAGGCTGAAGCCGACGAGATCGGTGAGGATGCCCGGAGTGAGTAGAAGCGCGGCACCGACCAGGATGCTCATGCCGTCCATGATGGCCTGGCCGGGCAGCTGGCCCCGAGAGAGATCGTGCCGCAGCTTCCACAGGGTCCGGAGGCCCTCGAGGCGAGCCAGCCAGGCTCCCGCGACTCCGGTGAGCACCACGACGCCCATCGTGGGTAGGAACCCGACCACCTGACCGATCTGTATCAGGAGGGCAAGCTCTAGCAGCGGAACGACGACGAACAGGAGGGCGAGTCTGGCCAAGAAGCTCATGTCCGGTCTCTACACCATGGCTTCGTCGCCGGATCCAGCCACGCTCCCCGCCCGAACCCCGGGTGCATGAGACGGTGCTCCAGAGAGGCCCCCTTTTCTTCGCCAGAGCGAGCAGAGTCGTTAGTTTGTCCCGAAAGGCGTGCGGCCCGCCCACGCCAGGCGCGCCGGCGCAGGAGACTCATGGAACAGACATATTTCCGGAAGGGATTCGGCCTCAAAGCCGAAGTTCAGCCCCTCATCGACTCGGACTACCACTCGGTGTTGGTTGAGAGCATTCGGAGCCGAGGGTACCGGCACGTCCTTGGTGATGTGACCGTGCGGCTCGCCGAGGAGTTCGGCTTCTGCTACGGCGTCGACCGGGCCATCGACTACGCCTACGAGGCCCGTAAGAAGTTTCCGAACCGGCGCATCTACCTAGTCGGCGAGATCATCCACAACCCGCATGTGAACCAGCGCATCCGGGACATGGGCATCGAGTTCATCTGGCGCGGTGAGGACGGGGCGTTTGGCTTCTCGCACCTGACCGGCGATGACGTGGTCATCGTCCCGGCCTTCGGCGTGACCCTGGGCGACTTCGAGACCCTGAGGGACATCGGATGCATCGTGGTGGACACCACATGCGGGTCCGTGCTGCTGGTGTGGAAGCGAGTGGAGAGCTACGCGCGGGATGGGTTCGCGGCCGTGATCCACGGCAAGCACTACCACGAGGAATCGAGAGCGACGGCCTCCCAGGTCCGCAAACACGAGGGCGGAAAATACATCATCGTCCGGGACTTGCAGGAAGCCGACCTCCTTTGCGACTACATCGCCGGTCGTCCGGAGCGCCTGTCACGGAACGACTTCATGAGGCATTTCCGCGAGAAGTGCTCCGAAGGATTCGATCCGGACGTGGATCTCAAGAAGATCGGAGTCGCCAACCAGACGACGATGATCGCCAACGAGTCTCTGGCCATGGGAGCCACGATCCGGGAGGCGATGGTCGAGGGCATGGGGGAGGCGTACGCCAAAGAGAGCTTCCGATCCTTCGGAACGATCTGCTCGGCGACGCAGGAGCGTCAGGACGCCGTCGTGAAGATGATGGAAGAAGGGGCACCCGACGTGATGATCGTGATCGGCGGATACAACTCGTCGAACACCGATCATCTGGCGCACATGTGCAGGCAATTCACCGCGACCTACCACATCGAGGACGCAGCGTGCATCGACCTGGAAGAAGGCTCGATTCGGCATAAGCCGCCTCTGAGCGCCCACAGCGCCGAGGAGGTGGAGACCGATTGGCTGCCCGAGGGGCCCTTCGAGCTGGGCATCACGGCGGGCGCCTCTACGCCGCACAACAAGATCGGCGAGGCCCTGGTGCGGATCATGGAGCTGAGGGGGATAACTTCAGCGCTTTCCGAGAGCGGAGTCGAGCTGGTCTAGAAGCGCGGCTCCGATGCGAGCCCCCTCCGCGTTAGCGAGGCCCTTTCCCGAACTCCTCAGGCAGCGACCTGAGCTGCTCCTTCAGGGTCATCACGCAGGTCAGGCTTCCTCCTCCCGCGACCCGTAGCCTGCCGGCCAACTCCCGGAGCGAGAGCGGTTCGAGAAAGATCCCCGCTCTCAGGGCGCACTCCTCGGCCGGGCTCCACGGGCCGGCCGCGTCGCCATGACCCCCCCGGCGTCCCGGCTACGTCGGCCTTGCCCGGCCCCTGCCCGCCTCTAGATGTGGAGCGGCCGGCCCAGCGCGGCCAGCGCTCCTTCGGCGACCGCCTCGCTGAGGGTCGGATGGGGGTGCATGGCCCGGTCCATCTCCTCGACGGTCGATTCGAGGTGACGCCCGACCACGAACTCTCCGATAAGCTCGGTCGCGTGCGGGCCGACGATGTGGGCACCCAAGATCTCCGAGTACTTCTTGTCCCGGATCACCTTCACGAAGCCCTCCGTATGGCCGGCGGCCAGGGCACGTCCGTTGCCGAGCCACGGGAACTTGCCCACTCCGATCTCGTGTCCCGCCTCGAGAGCCTGCTCTTCGGTGAGGCCCACTGAGGCGACCTCCGGATAGCAGTACGTGCAGTTGGGGACGTTTCCGTAGTCGACCGACCCGTGTCCCTGGCCGGCGATGGCCTCGACACAGAGCACGCCCTCGTGCATCGCCTTGTGTGCGAGGAGCTGGTTCCCGGCGCAGTCCCCGAGTGCATAGATTCCGGGGACGTTGGTCCGCATGAGTCCGTCCACCCCGAAGAACCCCCGTTCGTCGAGTTCGACACCGGCCGCCTCGAGCCCGAGATCCTCGGTGTTCGGGACGCGCCCGACCGCTGAGAGCACGTTCTGCGCGGCGAGGGTCTGCGGGTCGCCGTTCTCGTCCTTGAAGGTCAAGATCACCGACTTCTTACCGATCTCGGCGTTCTCGACCATCGCTCCCGTGTAAAAGTCCACGCCCCTCTTCTCGAGGCTGCGCTCCACGGCGGAGGAGGAGTCCCTGTCCTCCACCGGGAGGATGCGATCGAGCGCCTCGATGACCGTGACCTTGCTACCGTACGCGTTGTAGACGTCGGCGAACTCCATCCCCACAGCTCCGGCGCCGACCACGGCCAGCGACTCGGGCGCATCCGTCTGGAAGAGTGCCCCGGTGGACGACCACACCCGCTCCTCGTCGATGGGGAGGACCGGGATGTCCCTCGGGCGAGACCCGGTGGCCAGGATGATGTGGGCGGCCGAGAAGGCCTCCTTCGAGCCGTCCGCCTCCTCGACCTCGACCCTGCCCGCTCCGAGGAGGCGGCCACGGCCCTGGAGGTGGGTCACCTTGTACTTCTTGAACAAGTGTGCCACGCCCCGGCTCAATTGATCGGAGATGGCTCGGCTGCGTTCTTGTGCGGGCCCGAGGTCGGCCCTCACCTCGTCGAAGATGATGCCGTGAGAGGCCGCCGCCGCCATCTCGTTCACGAGTGCGGCGCTGTTGAGGAGGGCCTTGGTTGGGATGCAGCCGATGTTCAGGCACACTCCCCCCAGCTTGTCCTCCTCCACGCACCCCGTGCTCAGCCCGAGCTGACCGGCCCGTATGGCCGCTACGTAGCCGCCCGGGCCCGCACCGATGATGAGAACGTCGAAGTTCCGTTCTGACACGCCCTACTCTCCTTCCAAGAAACGAGCCCGATCGCCGACTAGCATGCGAGCGGGCAAATCAGAAGGTTGGGTGGTTGCTCCCGGAGCCGGCATCTCCGGTCGGCCCTGGGGATGGCTTTGGAAGTTAGGAGGGGCACAGGGGCAGGTAAACCCTTTCCCGGGGCCCCACAGGGAAGCGGAGCCGAGCCTTCCCAGCATTCCCTTGCAGCTAAGGGAAGCCCCGGCCCCTTGGGGTCCAGGTTCGCTCCGCTCCCCTCATTCGCCCGAGCAGGTGGGTTCAAGTCCGGGAATCGCTGGCGCCGCCGTAGTCCTGGGCGGCGTCCGCCCGACGATGTCGGACCGAGGCCCGGAGGCTGTCCGGGCGGCGGCGAGCTGCAGGGAGGCTTACACGGCCCCCGCCGGGTCGGGCTGTGCAACGAGCGCCTCGTCCCCCTCGACCCTCCGCTGCTGCGCCCGACCCAAGGCGATGCACAGCGCACCCCAGGCGCCCGCCACCGGCACCGTAGCCGCCGCAATCCCTGCGAGCGTCATCCCCAGCGCCGCGAAGACCCCCATCACGCCCGCACCGGCCACGTCCCCTCCACGGTAGAGGAAGACGTCCACGATCGGCTTCGCCTTGTACTTCTCCGCAGGCGAAACGACGCTGAACAGCGTCTCGCGGGCCGGTCTCGACACCGCGTAGCGGGCGGCGCGATGAACGGCCTGGAAGACGGCCATCACGCCGTAGAGCGTCCAAATCGAGAGGATCGCGAAGCCCGCCATGGTCACGAGCGGGAGGATCGTGAGCGTCCAGCCCACGCCGACACGCCTGATCACTTGGGTCGTCACGAACATCTGGGTGAGGAGCGTGGCGATCTGGGCTAGCATGTCGAACCACGCGAAGCCGGCCACCCTCTGGCTGAAGGTGTCCGTGTTGTCGAGGATGACGTTGGCCTGGGTGAAGTAGATCAACGTGTTGGCGATCGCCATCAACACGATGTAGGCGCCGATCCCGAGCAGGTACGGTGAAGTCGCAACCGCCCTCGCGCCCTCCCAGGCCGTGCCGCCGATCTCGGCCCTCGGGGCCTTGTGCGCCGTTCTCGCGCCTGCCGGGGCGCCCTCTACGGAATGCCGCGAGTGCTCGGAGGCGAGAGCGAGGCGGTCGAGAATCAACACCACGGCAATGGCAGCGCCGAAGAGGGCGGCTCCCGTCAGCATGAGCCCAGCCGGGAGATAGACCGAATCGGTCATGCCGCTGATCCGGTTTGTCCCCCAGCCGCCGGCGAGCGCTCCGAGCGTTCCACCGATGCCGATGAAAGCGAACATCCTCTTGCCCTGGTCGATGTCGAAGATGTCGACCATGAAAGCCCAAAAGACGCTCGTCACAAAGAGATTGATGGCGCTCAGCCAGACGAAGAACACGTAGCCGACCAGCCGGGCCACAGAGGTCTCGGCGTCGGTCCCGATCAACCCGCCCCCAGCGGCGGCGTCTGCGATGAGCAGTCCCGCGAACCCGACGAGGCACGCGACCACGAAGAGGTAGGCCCCCGGGAGGAATCGCCGGCGGTTCATCCTCGCCACAACGCCTCCGAAGGCGAGGACGATGACCAGGGATACGAGGGACGTCGCCACAAAGAGCCAGCGGAGCTCGTCCATCCCGCCCGAGACACCCATGGCGTCGCGCAGCGGGCGGAGAAAGAAGTAGCCGCACAGCACGCAGAAGTGGAATGCCACCGAGAGGAGCGCGAGGGGGAGCTCTCCCCGCCTGAAGTTCAGGAGCCGTGCGACCGTGTCCGTCACGTCTCTTCTCTAGCTCACCGGCCTGGGCGCTCCCGCAGGCCCCTTGTCCCAGTCCTGCGCGCTCGACACGTCCGGCATCCCCCAGTCCTCTCCGTTCCAGCCCTCGAAGCCGTCCATCGTGAACGCCCAGAAGCCAGTGGTGCCGTCGCTGATGACGATCAGGCCGTCGCTGTTTCGCACGTCGACGCCCCAGGCGCCGTTGCTGACGCCGCCCGGACCGCGCGACTCGTGGGGCCCGCTGTACGTGTAGTAGTATCCCGCCGTGTACGGGTTCGTCGGATCCAGCACATTGACGACTTGGAGGGACTCCTCGTAGCCGGAGATGAAGACGTACGGCCAGCGAACCTCGAAGTTATGCAGCGTGTTGGGCCAGTTCGAGACCCATGAGCCGATCGGCCTCGTGATGTTGGGCACCTGGCCGTCGAGCCCGGGCTTCAGGTCCCACACGAGCATCGGCTTCTCGCCGAGGGTCATGCTGAAGGCGAAGCGCCCGTCGGGCGTGGGCACGAACGTGTGCGCCCCGGTCTGCCCCATCGCCCCGACGATCTGGGCCAGGACCCGCGGGTTCTCGACGTCCGTCACATCATAGACGTACATGCCCCCGTCCATCGTGACTTCGGGCCCGGGGCCATAGAACCGATCCTGGCCCGAAGCCGGATGGTAGCCGACGTAGATGTCGTGGTATCCATCGGAAGTGCCCCTCGGCTCCGGCAGCGGGACACTTCCGACCAAGCCGAAGTCGGGGTCGCCGGCCAAGAACCGCTCCATGTCGTAGACCACGGCGCCATACGGGACGCTCGGTGGAGAGCGCGTCGTCGCGAAGAGGAGGGCACGCCCGTCCGAGTGCTTGTACATGTAGATGTTGTGGAACCCGCCCGGGATCTCTTCCGGAGAGTAGACGCGGCCGACCTCCTCGACGGTCGAGGGGTCGGGAAGTCCGGTGACATCGAAGACGATGGCCCCCAGCTCCGCGTTGGGGCCGCCCTGACGGAAGGAGGTGCCCTGCACGTAGTAGTAGCGCCCGTGCAGCTTGAAGTAGCGCCCGTCGGACGAGCCCCAACCCTGGTGCAGCTCGGCGTTCTCGATCCTCCACGAGTAGATGATCTCGGCGTCCTCGGGATCCTCGAGGTTGATCACGTCGAAGCCGGAGGGCTGCCATCGCTTGCCGACGTAGGCGAACGGACGCGACAGCTCTTGCTCGATCTCGATGTCCGTGACTCGGATGAAGCCACCGAGGGGGATGTGCGAGAGCACGTGGATGTTGGGACTGCCCCGCATGCCGGGAGGCATGTTCTGCGGTACGCCCGAGTGCGGGGGATGCGGTCCGGGATTGCTTGGGTTCGTTTGCGCGACGAGATCCGAGGCGGCTCCGAGGAGGATCACCCCGAGGCATGCGAAGCACCTCGGGACAAATGCGAGCGACCTCGAAGGAACGCGGGGAAGGGAATGTCGCACGGCACACGCGATCGGCATGACAGCCACCTCCATCGATACCTCGGATCCCACACCCGAGAGCTATCGCATGGTACGCGACCCCGGCGACGCGCGCACCCTCCCGCGAACGCGAGGTGCGGTCGGGGGGTCGCGCCCGGCGCGGCGCCCGGCGCGGCGCCCGGCGCGGCGCGCGGCGGCGCGGGTCCAGGCCCCGGGGCCGGGCTAGACGAGTATGGCGGCCGGCTCCTCCAACATCCCCTTGAGCGTGGCCAGGAAACGGGCTCCCGTAGCCCCGTCGATCACCCGATGATCGCAGCTCATGGTGACCTTCATGCGGCTGGACACCACGACTTGCCCGTCCTCGACGACCGGGAGCTCCTCGACGCCGCCGATGGCCAGAATCCCCGCCTCGGGCGGGTTGATGACCGCCGTGAACTCGTGAATGCGGAACATGCCCAGGTTGGAGATGGAGAAGGTGGCCCCGGTGTACTCTTCGGGCTGAAGCTTCTTCTCACGGGCACGTCCGGCCATCTCCCGAACCTCCGCGCCGATCTGGGCGACACCCTTCCCGTCCGCGTCTCTCACCACGGGCGTGATGAGCCCGTCCTCCACGGCGACCGCAACCCCGAGGTGCACCCGATTGAAGCGGCGGACGCCTTCGCCGAGCCAGTGGGCGTTGCACTCGGGATGACGCCTGAGGGCGGCTGCCGTGGCCCGAATGATGAGGTCGTTGAGCGAGATCCTCTGTCCCTCGGGCTCGAGCAGCTCGTTGATCCTCTTACGCGCTTCGATGGCCCGCCCCATGTCCACGTCGATGGTGAGGAAGAAGTGCGGGACCGGGCCAAGGGACTCGACGAGCCGATGCGCAATCGTCTTCCTCATCTGCGTGAGCGGCACGTCCTCGTAGTCGGGGTCCGACAGCGCTTGCGGTGCCACGAGCGCCGGAGCTCGGGGCACGCCCTCGGCCAGTGCGGCCTCGATGTCCAGCTTGACGATCCGGCCGGCCGGGCCCGACCCCGTTACGCCGGCGAGGTCGAGACCCGAGTCGGCGGCCAGGCGTCTCGCGAGGGGGGACGCCCTGATTCGCCTGCCGTCTTCGGCCGGCCGGGCCGAGGTCGTGGCCACATCAGCGGCGGTCGCGGGGGCTTGCGCTGTGGCCGCTCCCCCCTCCGCTCCGGCGGCCAAGCTTGCCGACACGGGGGCCGCGAACTCCGAGATGTCCTCGTCGGGGCCAGCAATCACGGCGATCACGTCCCCGACCGGGGCCGCGGCCCCTTCCTGCACAAGGATGGCCCGCAGGACCCCGTCCCCCCGAGCCGTGAGCTCCATCGTCGCCTTGTCCGTCTCGACCTCGGCGAGGATGTTGCCCCTCGCGACCTGGTCCCCCTCGGATTTGAGCCACTTCACGACCTGTCCCTCCTCCATCGTCGGCGAAAGGGCCTCCATGTGGACTTTAGTAGCCATACGCAATCGGGGAGCCGTTCAGGTGGAGCGCAGGGGCAGGAAGGCGGGCCGGGCGACCCAGTCGTGCTGAATCGTACTCCGTCGGGCACCGCGCGGAGCCGGACAACCAACCCCCTGCGGGCCATCCTGCGTCCCTACACATAGAGGACCTTCTTGCAGGCCTCGACGACCAACCCCGCGCTGGGCTTCGCCCAGGCCTCAAGCTTCTTGTTGTACGGCATGGGAGTGTCGGCCTGTGTGGCGCGCAGGACCGGAGCATCGAGATCGTCGAAGGCCTCCTCCATGAGGATGGAGACGACCTGAGCGCCGACGCCCGCGTAAGGCCACCCTTCCTCGAGGTAGACGGCGCGGTTGGTCCGTCCCACGCTCTCGAGGATCGCGTCCACGTCGAGCGGACGGAGCGAGCGCAGGTCCAGCACGTCGGCCTCGATCCCGTCCTGCGCCAGCTTGCCGGCCGCCTGGAGCGCGACGTGCACCATCTTGCCGTGCGTGATGATGGAGACGTCGTCGCCCTCTCGCTTCCGGTCCGCCACTCCCAGCGGGATGACGAAGTCGTCGTCGTCCGGAACCTCGCCCTTCACGTTGTAGAGGAGCTCGCCCTCCATCACGGCCACAGGGTCGTTGTCCCGCACGGCGGCCTTGAGCAGCCCCTTCGCGTCGGCGGGCGTCGCCGGCGTCGCGACCTTCACCCCTGGGGCGTGGAGGTACCACGTCTCACACGCCTGAGAGTGCTGCGCGCCGAGCTGGAGGGCCGCGCCCGTCGGACCGCGGAACACCATCGGAATCCCGATCTGGCCGCCGCTCATCTGCAGCATCTTAGCTGCGTTGTTGATCACCTGATCGAGCGCGAGGATCGAGAAGTTGAAGGTCATGAACTCGACGATGGGCCGGAGCCCGGCCATCGCCGCGCCCACTCCCAGTCCCGCGAAGCCCAGCTCGCTGATGGGCGTGTCCACGACCCGCCTGTCGCCGAAGCGGGCGAGCAGATCCCTGGAGACCTTGTACGCGCCGTCGTACTCGGCCACCTCCTCGCCAACGAGGAAGACGGAGTCGTCCCTGTCCATCTCCTCGACGAGCGCCGCGTTGAGCGCCTCCCGGTACGTCAGCTCCGCCATCGGCCCCGCTACCGCCGTCGGCCGTCGAAGAAGAGGCGGCCGTGCTCGTTGATCTCCGAGTAGACGTGCTCGTACAGGCTGGCGGGCTCCGGATCAGGCGCCGCGTCGGCGAACTCATGGGCAGCGTCGACGACCTTCCGGGCGCCAGCATCCATGGCCTCCAGCTCCGCTTGGGTCAGGAGCGCCGCAGCGAAGAGGCGATCCCGGAGGATCTTGATGGGGTCGGCGTTCTCGCTCCGCTCTTCCACCTCAGACTTGGAGCGGTACGTGCCCGAGACCGGGTCCGACATCGAGTGGCCCTTGAAGCGGTAGCACTGGACGTCGACGAAGTGCGGCCCGCCTCCGCCGCGCACCTGGCGGATCAGTTTCTCGAACGTCTTATAGGTGGCGACGACGTCCTGTCCGTCCACGACGGTGGCTGGCACACCGTGGGCCGTGGGCTTCACGGCCATCTCCGTGTCCGACACCCTCGAGAATCGGGTCCCCATGCCGTAGGAGTTGTTCTCCACTACGTAGATCACCGGCAGGTCCCAGATCGCGGCCATGTTCATGGACTCGTGGAAGGCGCCCTGGTTGACGGCGGCATCTCCCATGAAACACATGCAGATCCGATCTTCGCGCCGGTAGTTGATCGCGAACGCGATGCCGAGGGCGAGGGCCGTCTGGCTCCCGACGATCCCGTGGCCGCCCAAGAAGCCTTGTTCTGCCCCGAAAATGTGCATGGATCCGCCCATCCCCCCTGAGGAGCCGGCGGCCTTTCCGTAGAGCTCGGCCATGACCTCGTCGGCGGGGAGCCTCTTGGCGAGCGCTTGGGTGTGCTCCCGATAGGCGGTGATGACGTAGTCGTCGTCCCGTAGGGGGAGGATGCATCCCGCCGCCACGGCCTCCTGGCCGATGTGTAGGTGGCAGAAGCCGCCGATCTTGCCGATGGCGTAGGCCTCCTCCGCCTTCTCCTCGAAGCGCCGGTAGAGCAGCATCTCGCGGAGGAGCTGGTGGAGCTCAGCCTTCGAGAGGCCCTCGAGCTCGGGGCCGCTGTTGGTTGCCTGCCTCACGGCCGTCTTGGACTCGGCCATCAGTTCCTTCCTTTCGCACGACCGTCGGCTCCGGTGGCTCGCTGGCCGGGGCGGCCGAGCTCAAGCTGGACGAGCCCGGGGCCGGGCATCCACTCGGCGGGCGCCGGGACATCGACCTCGAGAGCCTCCTGGATGCGGCCGGCCGCGCCGGCCTCCACCTCGCGCGCCTGTTCCTTCGCGTGATAGCTCGACCGAACGAGTGGGCCTGCCTCCACGTGCCTGAATCCGTACTCCTCCTCGCCGATCCGCTTCCAGCGGGCGAACTCGGCCGGCGCGACCCAGCGCGCCACGGGAATGTGCTGCAGGGAAGGCCTCAGGTACTGACCCAAGGTCAGGATGTCGACCGCGGCCTCGCGCAGATCCTCCATCGCCTGGCGAATCTCTGGAGCCTCCTCTCCCATGCCCAGGATGATGCCGGTCTTGGTCAGCGTCGAAGGGTCGATCCGCTTCGCCACGCCGAGGAAGGAGATGGAGCGCCAGTAGCGGCCGCCGGGCCGAACCTCGGGGTGGAGCCGCTCGACCGTCTCCAGGTTGTGGCCGAGGATCGAGGGGCCGGCGTCCTGCACGACGTGCAGCGCATGCTCGTCGCCCTTGAAGTCGGGAATGAGCACCTCCACCGAGCAGCCCGGAACGAGCGCCTTGATCTGCCGGATGGTTTCGGCGTAGACGGAGGCTCCTCCGTCGGGCAGCTCGTCCCGGTTCACGCTGGTGATCACCGCGTGCTCGAGCGACATCGCCCGAACCGTCTCGGCCACGCGCCGGGGTTCGTCCAGGTCGAGCTGGGTGGGCATCCCGTGGGCCACCCCGCAGTACTTGCAGGCGCGTGTGCACACGTCGCCCAAGATCATGAAGGTCGCGGTTCCCGCCTCCCAGCACTCCCCGATGTTCGGGCAGCCGGCCTCCTCGCAGACCGTATGGAGGGACTGGGTCCGCATCAGCCTCTTGAGGCGCAGGTACTCGGAACCGCCCGGTGCTCGGACCTTCAGCCACTCCGGCTTCCGGTCACGGACGGAGATCGTATGCAAGCCCTCATGGGCCCGGATCCTCGCATGGCCCTTGGGCTTCACGACCCCCGTGTCCTTGGCGCCGGGGGCATAACCCCTCTGCATTTCCGTAGCGGATCTCGACACCTGTAACCTGACCTGCCACTTGCTCCTGGGATGGATTCGAGCCGCGGCCTTCGTGGCGCGCGCCGACCGAGCCTCTAAAAGAAGCCCTCAGCCGGGGGCCTCACAAGCCTCCTTCTGGACTCCGCACGAACCACGCGACCCTGGAGGCCCATGTCGTTGCCGAGCCGCCGCCCAACGCGGAGCCGAGAAGCTCCACGCCTATACCCGGCAGGCTCGGCTCGTTTCCCCCCTCCGGCAAACACCGCCGCCGGCCACTGTACCGAGGCTCGGCGCCGGCCTCGGCCGTTGGACGATCTGGCGTCCGACCCCGAGAAGCCGCTCTTGCGACGTGCACACCCCGGAAGACCGAATTTCACGGGTCAGGAACCGTGCGGCTGCCGGGGCGGAGCAATCCCCGGCGCTGCTGCGGGTCAGTCGCTGCCGAGGAGAGCTTGGGCCGTTCCCCTCGTGGTGCGAAGGTATTCGCCGTGGTCCCGATACTCCGAAAGATCCTTGGCCATCTCGGAATCGTAGACGTCAAGCCACCGCTGATAGAACACGCGTGCGCTGGAGGAGTCACCCAGGGCGAGCGAGGCGTCGGCCGCTCCGGCCAGCCCGAGGAGATGGTCCGGCTGCTCCTCCAGAATCTCCTCGGCCGACGCCAGCGCGTCTTCGGTCAGCGAGCCCCGAAGCTTGAGCAGGGCTAGGTGGAACTTGCCGTCTGCGTCGAGGTCGTTGACGATCTCGTGAGCCCGGATGGCCATGGGCAGGAAGTTCCTCACCTCGTCCGCATCCCCCGCTTCCGCGGCGGTCATGACCCGGTTGAACAGGCGGTCGGCGGCCTCTCGCGGCGTCATGGTGGAGAGGTCGACGGAGGAAGCCCCAGCGGCGGGTGCCGCCGGCGGCCGCCCGCCCGCGGCTCCATCGGGCCGGTAGGCCAGGTACGCCGCAAATGCCACCGCCAACACGGACCCCACGATCAGGGCTCCGGCCATGTACCGGAGCGCCCGATTCGGCTCATTCAGCGGGTCTGTCCGGGTGGCCGCCCCGGCGTACGCTCTGGTCGGCTTGGCTCCGGCGGCCAGGGCGGCCCCGCACTGGTTGCAGAAACGTGCCCCCGCCGGCGGCTCATGGCCGCAGCCGGGGCACGTGACGCCCCCGAGCGCCGCGCCGCAGTGCGAGCAGAATCGTCCGTCGCCGTCCTCGCCACAGCTCGCGCACCTCACCGGGTTCCTCCGGCCTCGATCCGCGGTCGGCCGCCCATGGCGGGGTTCATCGCGTTGAAGAGGAGCGGCCAGGTGGCCACCGTCTGCGCGCGGTAGTTCGGCTGGAACCCGATCAGCACGACGGACCCGCTTCCCACCGACGCCTCGACCATGGCGGCCTTCCCCGCCAGGTGTTCGGGCCCGAGGATCCAGCCCGACCGGACCGGATTCCCGTCGCTGTAGCGGGCGGTCACCTGGATGGCCGGATCCCGAACGTCGAAGGCACGGCTGCTCCCCCAATACCAGGCCATCACCGACTCGGCAAGCCCCCCGTTCAGGGGGTGCTCGGTGTCGAGCCGCAGCTCGAGGATGGAGCCCGGCACGTAGAAGTCCCTGGACTCCAGCCGCTCCACAGCGCTTGTGACCTCGAGGTCGAAGAGGGCCGCCACGAGCTCCGTCGCCTCCTCGATGGCCACGATCCGCCCTCCGTCGTTCACAAAGGCCTCCAGGGCCGCGAGTCCTTCATCGCCCAGGCCTCCCAGGTACGGTTCCGGAAGGATTCGGACGCCGTACCCTTCCGCAATCGAGCGAAGGCTCTGGTCCTGGAGCACGATGACGTCGTAGTCGCTCCGCAGGGAGCCTTCCCTGGCGCGGGCGTCCTTGAGGGTGTCGTACTGCAGACCGTGCTGGTCGAACACCCAGCGGGTCCATCCGGCCTCCATCGGCTCCTGCCAGGACTTATACATCGCGATCCTGGGAGCTCCGCGTCCGGCGAGCCCCGACGGAAGGTCGAAGGCGAAGCCGGGCGTCGCGATCGGCTCGCCCTGCACAAGGTCGGCGAGCCCGGGCTGAACGCTCTCGACCGCGACGGCTTCGACGTTCATGAGGAGCGGGAGGGTGTGCGCCGTGACGTCGTAGGGGCGCTGGGGGGGGCCGCCCGGATGCTCTCGGAGGTCGGGGTAGCGCTGCACTTCGAGGAGCGTCTGCGCGAAGGACGCATACGGCTGATTCATCGGGATCACGTACGTGCCCGCGGCGTACCGGTTCCCATCGGCCGAGAAGGTCCGGCGCGAGCGGTGAACCTCCACGTCACCCATCCGGAGGATACGCAGCACATAGGCGAGCCCGCTCGGATCCTGTCGCTCGGCGGGGATCACCCATGCGGTGGGCCAGGCGTCCCAACCGCGGACCGCCCGCTCGTTGACCCGATAGAAGTTCTCGAGCCAGTAGTGGCGGTTCTTGGCCGCGTTGGTGAGGAGGGCCATGGCACCGGCGTCCTGATAGTCCACAATGTCTGGGAGCCCCCACGCCCCACCCCTGAACGGATTCGGATAGTTGGCCGAGGCCACGGCCGCATCGTATGCCCTCCCTCCGCCGATCCGGCTCGGATCGACGATCACGGAAGTGGCAAGGCGCGCAGAGGCCGTCTCGGACAGGATGCGGGCTCCCCCGTGGTAGTGCTGGTAGGCACGGGCCGGCGTGAAGCCATCGTAGATGGCACTGGTCACCACGCCGCTCTTCCCCTGGGCCGTGAGCTCGGCGGCCATATACGTGCCCAGCATGTTCACGGCCGTCACCAGCGCCGGGTCCACATTGTGCTCGATGGGATCGATGTACGGCGGGAAGAAGATGCGGGCTCCCCCGCCCCCCATCTGGTGGATGTCGTGCACGATATGCGGATGCCACCTGTTGTGCGCGCCCAAGACCGTATGCTGGGTTTCCACCTGCGTGAACGCATACCAGTCCCGGTTGTTGTCGTGGCCCACGTAGTAGTGGTACAGCCAGGGCATGGGCACGGCCTCGTACTCGGTATCGAGCCACTGGTTGTACCAGTCGACCACCCACTCCGTACCGTCCGGGTTCAAGGAGGGGATGTTCAGGAGGATGACGTTGTCCAGGATCTCCAGCACCTTCGGGTCGTTCGACGAGGCGAGGCGATGGAGCAGTCGCGCCGCGGTCTGAGCACTCCCCACCTCGGTGGAGTGGATCGCGTGCGTGATGAGCACCACCGTTCGCCCTGTGTCGATCAGGCGCGCCAACTCTTCCTCGCCGGTAACCTGGCGAGGGTCCGAGAGCCTCATTTGGATCGCGTGGAGCTCGTCCATGCGAGCGTGGTTCCCCTCGCTCGTTACGGTGAGCATCACGAAGGGACGGCCCATGGTCGTCGCTCCGAGCGTATCGACCGTCACTCGCGGACTCGCCTCGGCCAGTCTCTCGTAGTAGGAGGTAAGCGCGGTCCAGTTCGCCAGCTGGCGCTCGGTGCCGATCTCGAATCCGAAGTGCGACCGGGGCGTCGGAGCGCTCTGGGCCGCGAGAAGGCTCACGCTGAGGAAGGCGAGGGCCGGGCCCGTCAGGAATCGGTGGCACATGATCTCCTCCAAGCGATGGTACGGCCGGCGTGCACCGTGATCGTACGCACGAGCCCTACGGGGGGCAACTTCCCCTGAGCGGAGGACTTAAGAGGTGTTCGAGACGGTCTCCGGCTCCCTGCTTGTGGCTGCCGCACGCCAGCTCGCCGTGCAGGGGAGGACGTGCGTGTGAACGTGGACTTCATCCGGTCCTCAAGTGATCCAATGCATTCCCTGCGCTCTCTTGATCGGAGGGGCCTCAGAAGCCGGTCGGTGCATCGATGAAGTCCCAGGGGATGCCGAGGCGCTCTGCGATGTGAGCGCCCAGGGCCTTGACCCCCCACGTCTCGGTGGCGTAGTGCCCGGCGTAGAGCGCGTTTACCCCGAACTCCATGGCCTCGTTGAAGGTGTGATGAGGCCCTTCGCCAGTCAGGAGGGCGTCGAGGCCGAGCGTCGCCGCCTCCGGAATCATGTCCGCCGCAGCACCGGTCACGACCCCGATGCGGAAGACATGCTCCGGCCCGCCCGGTATGAGACGGACGGGCCCACCCACCACCCCTCCTACGTGCTCCACCAGGGCGTCTCGCGCTGCATCGATCTCGCACCACCAGCCGATCTCACGCCCGAGGTAGCCGCCGAACCGGCCCGACGGCTTCCATCCCAGCTCTCGGCAGAGAACGGCGCAGTTGCCCACCTCGACATGTGCGTCCAAGGGCAGGTGGCAGCCGAAAAGGCCCGTACTTCCTTGAATCAGCGACCGTAGCTTCCGAAACCGCGGCCCGGTTACCCGCGTGCCGCCGTCCCAGAAGAGGCCGTGGTGCACGATGAGAAGGTCGGCACCCACTTCCACAGCCTGCCGGATGACCGCCTCGCTCGCGTCCACCGCCACGGCAATCCGCTCGACCTCGGCGGGCCCCTGTACCTGCAGGCCGTTGTGGGCCGATGGGTGATCCGGAAAGCCCTCCAAGGCTAAGTACTCCTCCAGATATTGGAGCAGGGATTCTAATTTCACCGGAGGATGCAGTGGGGCTGTGGAAAAGTCGGTGCAGCAGGGCCGCCAGACAGACTAAAACCGCTGCTAAGGACGCTGTAAATAATTATACGACAAGAGAATAACAGGATTTCGACAAATGTGGAAAAGTTACGACGCTGGCGCAGCGGGATTAGAGCCCGGACTGCCGGCTCCGCGGGCGCGCGGCGGCTTCTGAGGCTCCTGCGCCGGCGTCTTCCGGGAAGCTCCTTCGAGAGCGGTGTGAGGTTTGGAGCTCTCGGGCGAGGCCGTCGTGTTGGCACTCGCAGGTGGCGCCGACACCACCGAGGCTCCACTGTCGGTGACGCTCCCGAAAGCGGGACTCCCGGGCATCTCCTCGTCTCCGGCTTCCCCATGGCCCATTTCGCCTTCGCCAGCGGCGGCGGACGCGGCGGAGCTCTCCGGCGCACGGGGCTTCAGCTCTGTCTCCCCGACAGCGAGCTGGCCCTGAAGCGTGGCGCCCTCCTCGAGCTGCATGCGTCGGGCGGTAATCCCACCCGAGATCTGACTCGTGGACTGCAGTTCGAGTCGGGACTCCGCATGCACGCAGCCGAGCACTCGACCGGCGATGACGGCGTCTTGGGTATAGATGTTGCCATCCACCAACCCGTCCTTGCCGATCACCACGGCTTTGCCCGCTCGGACGTTCCCGGTGATGGTTCCTTCAACCCTTAAGGCACCGTCCGTCTCGCAGTCCCCCGTCAGGGTCATCCCCATCCCGATGATCGAGATCACCGCCTCGGGAGCGGTGGGGGAGGTCTTCTTGTCGGTTCTGACCATAACATGTGCCCTTCGTGTCCGATCAAGGCTGCTGTACGAGCTCGAGAGGATCCACTCGGGCGCCCTCGAGAAAGATTTCAAAGTGGAGGTGCGGGGCGGTCGAACGCCCCGTCGATCCGCTGAAGGCGATCACCTCGTTCTTCCGAACCGCCTCTCCGATCCGGACGGCCGTGACGGAGGCGTGCGCGTAGAGGGTCTCGTACCCGTTCTCGTGGTCGATGCGCACGTACCGCCCGTAGGTGGGATCCTCTCCCATGTCGCTTACGCGCCCGGCGCCAGCTGCGCGAATATATGAGCCGGTGGGAACGGCGATGTCCAGCCCCGGGTGCGCGCGACCCACGCGGTCGAGGAGGCCCTGCGTAATGAAGCCGCGCTCGGTCAGAGGCCAGCTGTCGGGCGCGCTGGCGCCGCTCTCGTCTCCATTCGAGGACCGGCTCAAGGACGCCGGCGGCGGCAGCCACAGCTCCGACCTCGCCTGGTCCCCCTCGGGAGCGAAGAGCGCACGCAGTCCTTCGTACTGTTGCTCGAGGTCGTGGAGCTGGCGGACCAAGGCGGGGAAGCGTGCTTGGTCGGCGCGGAGATCCGCTACCTCGGCTTCGAGCTCCACCACATGCGCGACCCGGGCCGCCATGTAGCCCCAGGTGACGACGAGGAAGAGAAGGACCACACCGAGTCCGATCCCCAGACCCCTGAGGAGCCTGAGCCGCTTGTACCCGATCTCGTAGGTCCGGCTCTCGCTGGCATCCGGGACGAGGATGACCCGCAGAACACGCCGGCTCACGCCACCACCTCCGACGCGTCGCGCCCGGTGATGAGCTCGAATACGCGCTCGAAGTCCTCCGACGTGCGGTAGGGGATCTCGATGACGCCCTCTCCTCCCTTCCCCACACGGACGCGGACCCGGGTGGCCAGGGCCTCTCGGAGTTCCTGTTCGAGGGCGTCCACGATGGGGTCGCGGCTCCGGCGCGGCCGGGGGCCGGACTTCTTCCTCACGCCTCCCCGCCGAACGCGACGCTCCATCTCTCTCACCGACCACCCGGACTGGACCGCGCGGCGGGCGAGTTCGGCGAGCTGGACGGGATCGCTCACACCCAGAAGGGCTCGCGCGTGACCGGTGCTCAGCTCCGTGCTCTCGACCAGCCTCCGCACGGAGGCCGGAAGCTGGAGCAGCCGCAGCATGTTGGCCACGGTCGAGCGGCTCTTTCCCACCGATCGAGCGATGGCCGCATGAGAGAGTCCATGCTCGGCCTCGAGGGCCCGATACCCCTCGGCCTCTTCCATGGGGTTCAGCGCCTCGCGCTGGAGGTTCTCCACGAGCGCGAGGACGAGAAGGGCGTCCTCGTCGACCTGACGAGTAATCGCCGGGACGTCCTCCCATCCAAGCCGCTTGACGGCCCGCAGGCGCCGCTCCCCAGCCACAAGCTCGTATCCGCCCGGTGCCCCCGGCGCGAGACGGACCAAGAGGGGCTGAAGGAGGCCATTCTCTTCGATCGATCGAGCCAGGTCGTCCAGCTCGGCCTTGGGGAATGTCCGCCGCGGCTGCTTCGGGTTCGGCACGATGGACGAAACCGGCAGTCGGCGGGCCTCGCCGGCGCCGACGTCGGCGTCCAGGTAATCGCCGAGTAACGCTCCGAGGCCCTTACCCAGCCGATCCTTCTTCACGGGAGGGGATGTCGGCTTCTGTCCTTCGGTTGCAGTGCGGGCCACAGGGCTACGCCGCCGCGGGCCCGCGCGCCATGAGCAGCTCTTTGGCGAGAGCCAAGTAGCTCTGAGCGCCCTGCGAGAGAACGTCGTACTGGAGGATCGACTGTCCGAACGACGGTGCTTCGGCCAAACGAATGTTGCGCGGGATCGCCGTCTGGTACACACGATCCCGAAAGTACTCGCGGGCCTCGGCCGCGACTTGGCGGGAGAGGTTCAGGCGACGATCGAACATGGTGAGGAGCACGCCTTCGATCTGGAGCCTGGGATTCAGGGCTCGCTGGACGAGCCGGACCGTGTTCAGGAGCTGGCTCAAGCCTTCGAGCGCGTAGAACTCGCACTGGATCGGGATCAGCACCGAGTCCGCCGCCGTGAGCGTGTTCAGGGTGAGGAGGCCGAGAGAGGGCGGACAGTCGATCAGAACGTAGTCATACCTCTCGCGGATCGGCTGCAGAGCCCGCCGTAGCAGCGTCTCACGGGAGAAAGCCCCCACGAGCTCGATCTCGGCCCCCACCAAGTCGCGGGTGCTGGGGAGAAAGTCCAGGAACTGGAACTGAACCGCCTCGATCACCGCCTCTGCCGCCTCCCTGCCGCCCACGAGCACATCGTACACGGTTACATGCTCGGGGCTTGCCGCGATGCCGACGCCGCTCGTGGCATTGCCCTGGGGATCCATGTCGACCACCAGAACTCGATGCTCCGCGACGGCTAGGGAAGCACCGAGGTTGATGGCGGTGGTTGTCTTGCCGACCCCACCCTTTTGGTTCGCGATGGCAATAACCCGCGACATGCTGTTGACCGTTGGGTTGTTCGATCCTACGGGCGAGGCCGTGAATATACGCCCGGCCAGACGGCGCGTAAAGCCAAGCCCGGCTGTTCCTTGGGTGTTCGGGCCGTCACCAGATCCAGGTCCGAGGAGACCCGCACGCGGGTTTCCGCAAGCCTGAAGAGGTCCCCGCAGGCCACGGTCCTTCCCAGGATTCCGAGCCCCCGGCTGAGGGGTGTTTCACGTGAAACACTTCGCTTCTCCAGCGCCCCGCGCGCGATCGTCTGGACGATCGGGGGGATGCACACCCGGTCAAGACCGAGGGAGCGCCGCCGCCCGCCAATAGCCTCTTAACCTATTGTGTGTCAATGCTTTAGATGGATTACGGCGGGATCTTGAAGACGAGCTGGAGGGATCGAGACGTGTCGTTGGGTAGTCGCCTCTTGCACACCGTCCGGCGCTTCCGTCGCGCCCCGCCGGATCCGTGCCGTCCTAACCCGGCTCCGCGATCTCCCCGCGCCTCCACCTCCGGACCTCCAGGATGAGGTTCTGCAAATCCGAAGGGGACACGCCCGGGATTCGGCCGGCTTGGGCCAGGGAGGCCGGGCGGATCCGCGCTAGCTTCTCTCTCGCCTCGTACGAGATGGTGACGAACGCCGAGTACGGGAGGTCCTCAGCGAGCTCGAAGCCCGCCTGCTCCCTGAGCTTCTCGGCCCGCTCGACCTCGCGCCGCACGTACCCCTCGTACTTCAGCTCCACTTCCACCGCGGCCACGGCGTCGCTCTCCTGGGCCGGATCGAACGGCGCTCCGCCCGCGAGCGCCAGCTCTTTCGCGGGTACCTGAGGGCGTCTGAGCAGCTCGGCTGCCCGCGTCGAATGCCGGATCGCCGGGGTGCCGACCTCCGTTAGCAGCGGATTTGCGTCCGACGCCCTCACGCGCGTCTCCAGAAACCACTCCCGAATCCGCCCTTTCCGCTCCAGCCGGTCGCTCAGCGCGGTCTCCTGATCGGCGGTCAGCAGGCCCACGTCTCGCGCCAGGGGGCCCAACCGATGGGTCGCGTTGTCCTGGCGGAGCATGAGCCTGAACTCGGCCCGCGACGTGAAGAGCCGGTACGGCTCGTCGACCCCCTTCGTGATCAGGTCGTCGATGAGGACCCCGATATACGCCTGGTCCCGCTCCAAAATGAACGGATCCCTGCCCAGAGCCTTCAGGGCCGCATTGGCCCCTGCGATCAGACCCTGCCCGGCTGCCTCCTCATAGCCCGTGGTCCCGTTGATCTGTCCCGCGAAGTACAGGCCGGGGATCTCCCGCACCTCCAGCGTGTGCCTGAGCTGATGGGGCGGGAAGTAGTCGTACTCGATGGCGTAGCCGACCTTCGTCAACTGCACGCGCTCCAGGCCCGGGATCGTTCGGAGAAGGTCGAGCTGAACCTCGGCCGGCAGGGACGTGGACAGCCCGTTCACATAGAGCTCCGTCGTCTCGAGTCCCTCGGGCTCCAGAAAGACCTGGTGGCGGGGTGCATCCGGGAAGCGCACGACCTTGTCCTCGATCGACGGACAGTAGCGCGGGCCCCGCCCGGAGATCTCGCCGCCGAAGAGCGCGCTCCTCTCCAGGTTGTCCTGAACCACTCGGCGGAGGCCTTCTCCCGTCCAGGTGATCCAGCAGAAGCGCTGCTCCGGGATCGTCTCGCTCGTGTATGCGGAGAACCGGAAGTCTTCCGGATCCCCGTCCTGCCGCTCGATCCGAGAGTACTCCACGGTGCGGCCGTCGACCCGGGGGGGGGTCCCCGTCTTGAAGCGGGCGATCTCCAGCCCGCGGGCCTCCAGTTCCTCGGCCAGCACAACCGAAGGTGCCTCCCCGGCGCGTCCGGCCCCCACGCCTGCCTCGCCACCGATGTGAATCCTCCCCCGCAGGAAGGTCCCCGCGGTCACCACGACGCTTTCGGCCCGGAACTCGAGGCCCGCGCGCGTCCGCACGCCCGCAGCGCGCCTCCCCTCGACGACCAAGCCCGTCACCATCTCCTGAAAGAGGGAAAGCTCCCCGAGCTCGTCCAACGCGCGCCGGACCGCACGGGGGTAGAGGCCCCGGTCGCACTGGGCCCTGGGGCTCCACACCGCCGGCCCCTTGCGCCGATTGAGCATGCGGAACTGAATCCGGGAGGCGTCGGTGGCGCGGCCCATCACGCCTCCCAGGGCATCGACCTCGCGCGCGACCACTCCCTTGGCGATCCCTCCGATCGCAGGGTTGCAGCTCATCTGCCCGATCCGGGACAGATCAGGAGTGACGAGCAGCGTGCGGGCGCCCAGACGGGCGGCCGCTCCGGCCGCTTCGGAGCCGGCGTGGCCGCCTCCGACGACGATGACGTCGTAGCACTCCCCAGCCATCAAGAGAACTCGTGCCCGGAAATGATCCGGAACTCGGCGGGAAGGGGCCGGTCCGAAGGCACCCGCTCCACCGCGTCCACGACGGCCCCCGACGGTCCCTCGGAGAGGCGGTCCTCGAGGCGGTCGACGGACTCCGCCTCGCCGGAGGCGTGCACCTCGACGCTCCCGTCCCCGCGGTTCATCACCACGCCCCGCAGCCCGAGGCCGGTTGCCACCCGGTGGGTCCACCAACGGAACCCCACGCCCTGGACCCGGCCCTGCACTCGGAATCCCGCCTGAAGGGTTGTCGGCTCGTCCCTCATCACTTGCCGATGCAGAAGTCACGAAACACCCTGTCCAGAACCTCGTCGGTGGATATCACCCCAAGCAACTCCTCGAGCGCCGTCTCGGCGGGCCGAACGTGCGTTGAGGCCATCTCCGCCGGGACTTGCTCCTCAAGCGCCTCAAGGAACTCGGCCACGTGGTGGCGCGCCGTCCGGACGCCCTCCACGTGCCTTGCCCGCGTCAGGGCGGGCACCGACACGCTCGTGCGCACGAAGCCGCGGTAGACGAGCGAAGGCAGAAGCTCTTGCAGGCGTGCGAGTCCGGTGCCGTCCACCACGGAGATGTCGATCTCGACGGGCTCCCCGTCGGCCGCCTCTCCTCTCAGTGTTCCGCCGCTCACCAGATCCGCCTTCGTGCGAAGGACCACGACCGGCACGTCCTCGAGCTCCTTGAGGAATCGCCCCTCGTCGGGCGACAGCCGCCGGCCGCCCTCAGCACACAGAAGCACGAGGTCCGCGCGGTCCAGGTATCGTCTCGCCACGTCGATCCCCAGTCGCTCCACCGTCTCCTCCGTGTCGCGGATGCCGGCCGTGTCCACGACCCGAAAGGGGTAGCCGCCCAGGGACACCACGGCCTCCAGGGCGTCGCGAGTCGTGCCCGGGATCTCCGTGACGATCGCCCGCTCCTGGCCGAGGAGCGCGTTGAAGAGGCTCGACTTGCCCGAGTTGGGGAGCCCCGCCAGCACGGTCAGGGCGCCCTCCCGGAGAAGCTCGCCCTCGGGGGCCGTTTGAAGAAGGTCATTGAGCGCGGCCAGGAGCGCCTCCGCCTGCTCGCGCACCCGCTCCACCGGAACCGGCGGTTCGTCTTCCTCGGGGAAGTCGATGTGGTGGACCAAGAGCGCCTCAACACCGACTAGCTGCTCACGCAGGGCGCCGATCCGGCGACTGAGCCCCCGCTCGAGCTGGAAGAGAGCGCTGTCGTGCAGCGCCCGACTCCGTCCCTCCACCAGGTCGAGCACGGCCTCGGCCTGGACGAGGTCCATCTTGCCGTGGAGAACCGCCCGGCGGGTGAATTCGCCCGGCGCGGCAAGCCGGGCGCCGCCGGCCACGCACGCTTCCAACACGAGAGCGGGCGCGAGCCACCCTCCGTGCGTCGAGATCTCCACGACGTCCTCTCCCGTGTAGCTCTCGGGCCGGGGGAAGGTCATGACCAGCGACCGGTCGAGGAGGTCGCCGGTCCTCGGGTCCACGACGGCGGCGAGGCGCGGCGAGCGCGCCGGCATGGGACCCGAGCCATCCGGCGTGAGCGCCTCGAGAATCTCGAAGGCCCGGCCGCCCGAGAGACGAACCACGGCCACCGCGCCCACGCCTGGGGCCGTGGCCACTGCCGCGATCGTGTCGACCGCCGGCCCGGCCGGCGGTCCGGGCCGCTGCTCAGTCACCGCTGGTGGCCGGCTTCAAGGAGCCCTGAGCCCTGAATTTCTGGCGCTCCTTGGCGATCCAGTACGTCTGGGGCAGCGTCGCGACGTTCGCCGTCACGTAGTAGAGGTTTAGCCCCGACGCGAAGTTCATGAAGATGAACGTCATCATGATCGGCATCATCCACAGCATCATCTTCATCTGGGGATTGGGCGCAGGCATCGACCGGATCGAGATCCACTGCATCAGGAACATCGAGGCCCCGAGGAGCAGCGGAAGGATGTAGAAGGGATCGGCCGCCGAGAGGTTCGGGAGCCAGAGGAAGCTCTCGCCCCGGAGCTGGATCGTGTTCTGGAAGATGAAGAAGAGGGTGATGAGGACGGGCCACGGGAGCAGCATCGGGAGGCACCCGGCGAGCGGGTTGAAGCCGTGCTCCTTGTGCAGCTTCATCATCTCCTTTTGCAGCTTCTCGGGTTGGTCCTTGTACTTCTTCTGGATCTCCTGGAGGAGCGGCTGCACGACCATGTTCCGCATCTGCGCCCGCATCGCCTTCTGATTCAGCGGGAAGAGCACGACGCGCATCAATACCCCGAAGATGATCAGCACCCACCCGTAGCCGACGTGCAGCTGGGCGTGCAGGAAGTCGAGGATCGCCATCACGACCACGACCACGGGGCGGACGACGATGCGCATCCAGCGGTAGCCGAAGGGGTTCGCCTCCTCCAGCTCGTCCCCGTACGCCGTGAGGAGATCGCGCTCCTGGGGCCCCAGGAACAGGCGGTAGCTCGTGGACCCGGTCGTGCCCAGCGATTGGGCGACGGCCACCTCCGCCCGGTCTTCTCCCGGAGCCGGGCCGGCAATCAGCCCACCGAGGTACTGCTCGCCCTGCCCGTCGCCGGGCAGCACCGCGAAGAGGAAGTACTTGCTCTTGAGCGCGGACCACAGGAGCGGCCCCTCCACGACGCGATCCGAATCCACGTCTCGCAGGGGCTCGGCGTCGATGCCCTCGCGGAGGTGGTTCGTCACATAGCCCATGATCCGCGACTCCTCGGCCTGGCGTGCCTCGTTGTACTCGAGGCCCGTCCCCATCTCGGTCACGAGCAGGCCTCGGTCGAGGCCCCTCACGTCGGTCCTCACGCCGACTTCGTAAGACTGCGGATCGAAGGTGTAGGTCGTCTCGAAGGTCAGCTCCCCGGAGGCGTGCCTGTATCGGAAGGCCAGCGTCAGGGGCGCGCCTCCCTCGCTGAGGCGGATCCCCGCCGCCGGCTCGACCTCGAAGAGAAGGTTCCGGAGGTCGAAGCTGCCCCCCCCTTGCTCGGGCCGGAGCTGGGCACCCAGCGCTCCCGGTCCGTCCCGGGGCAGAAGCTCGACCGGTCCCTCGGTCGTGAACGAGGGAAATTGCAGCATCTGGGCGGACGTCAGGCGCGCTCCGTAGTTGCTGAACGTAAAGCGGTAGAGCGGCCCCTCCACCACGATCGCCTCGCGCGATACGCCGCCGGCCGGTTCCTCCCCCCCGGCCCCGGCCGACGGTTCGAGAGGCTGGAGCACGCTGATGTCGGGCGCGGCTTCGTCGAGTGATCCAGACCCCGGCGTAGCGCCCCCGGCGGGTCCTTGGACGGCAGTCCCCGAGTCCGCCGAGGCCGGAGCCCGCTCTTCGGGGGGAACGGGCGGGAAGAGGATGTTCGTCGTCACGAGGACAAGGATCATCAGCGTGATCGCCACGACGAAGCGGGCTTCCTGGGTCACCCGTCCTCGCCTCCCGCCGTGATCCCCGGTACCGGGTCGTAGCCCCACCCGCCGAACGGACGGCAGCGCAGGATGCGCTTCAGCGCGAGCCAGCTGCCGCGCGCCGCCCCGTGGCGCTCCACGGCCGTGGCCGTGTACTGGGAGCAGGTGGGCGAGAACCGGCAGGAGGCGCGGGTGTAGGGCGAGATCCCCCGCTGATAGAAGCGGATCGCCCCGAGGATCATTCGCCCCAGCACAAGTTCTCCGCCACCGCCTGAAGCTCCGACTTCAGAGTACGGAAGCCGGCCCCATACGCTTCGCTTCTGGCCCTCACCAGCACATCCAAAGCCAGCCCCGCCCCCTCGAGCCGGGGAAGCACCTCCGTTCGCCCGATCTCCCGCAGCCGTCGCTTGACCCGGTTTCGCTCGACGATCGTGTGCCTGTGTTTGGGAACGATGATTCCCCAGCGGCTTCGTGAAGCGGGTGAAGACAAGAAGAAGACGTCCAAACTAGGCGTCTTCCTGCGCGAGCCTCGTCGGAGGAGCGAGCGGATGTCTCGAGTCCGGCTGATGCGTACCGAGCCTGAGAACCGGACGTCGCCGGTCCTGCTCGGACCCGGCCCGGCCGCCGAGCGGGCCGCGTTCATGGGACTACTTCGAGCCGATCTTCACCACCAGGCGAGCCCGTCCCCGCGACCTCCGCCGCGCCAGTGTCTTCCGCCCTCCACGAGTCTTCATCCGCGCGCGAAAGCCGTGCTTGTTCACGCGCTTGCGGTTGCGGGGCCTGTATGTGGGCTTCATAGCGTCGGAGCCTTCTCTTGTCGTCCCGGGACCCGTGCGGCGGGCCAGCAAAGCACAGACGAAGAAGATATCCGACGGCGCGAACCAAGGTCAAGGCCGAGCCGGCTGACGCGGGCTCAAAGTCCTTCGGCCTAGCCGCCAAAGTTGACTTTTCCACATCGCCCTTCTAGTGTGCCTCGCCGCCCTCTCTTCCGCCAGATCCCGCGACCGCCCCGACATCCCAAGGAGTGCATGGAGTTCACCGCCGACGACCTCTGGTCACGGGTCCTTGAGGCCGTTCGCGGGCGACTCCACGAGCAGACCTATCGGACCTGGCTGGCAGACACGGCGGCGGCGGGCCTCACCGAGTCGGAGCTGCTAGTCGAGGCGCCGAGCGAATTCCACGTGGAGTGGGTGGAGGACAAGTACGCCGCCCTGCTCGGCGAGGTGATCGAGCAAATCCTCGGGCGCCCTCTGCGGCTCAACCTCCGGTGCGGCCAGCCTCTCTCGCTCCCCGCCCTCCCGACCGTCGAGGTTGCTCCGCCGGCGGCCGCCTCTGGGGCCGTTGCGCCCGGGGGGCAGCGGTGGCCCGGTGCGGCGGCGGCCGGCCCCAGCCTGAACGCCCGCTACACCTTCGATCGGTTCGTGGTGGGCGACAACGCCGAGCTCGCTACCGCGGCCTGTCACGCGGTGGCCCAGGAGCCGGCACGCATGTACAACCCGCTCTTCCTCTACGGAGGCGTGGGCCTCGGCAAGACCCATCTGATGCACGCCATCGGCAACGCCATCTGTGCGCGCAGCCCCTCGAGCCGCATCGGGTATCTCCCCACCGAGCAGTTCACCAACGACCTCGTCACGGCGATCCAGAAGGGGACGACCGCCGAGTTCCGTCGCCTATACCGGCAGATGGACGTCCTGCTCGTCGACGACGTGCAGTTCCTGGAGGGAAAGGAGCGTACTCAGGAGGAGTTCTTCCATAACTTCAACGCGCTGTATGACGCGCACAAGCAGATCGTCCTCACCAGCGACCGGCCGCCCAAGGAGATCCCGGGTCTCGAGGAGCGGCTTGTCTCCCGCTTCGAGTGGGGACTCGTGGCCGACATCAAGCAGCCCGACTACGAGACCCGGGTCGCCATTCTGCGAAAGAAGGCCTCGGATGACGACCTGACGCTCGATGCCGACGTGATTGACTTCATCGCCCGCTTCTGCACCTCGTCGGTCCGGGAGCTGGAAGGCGCCGTCATCAAGCTTCTGGCGTTCTCCTCCCTCACGAACCAGGAGATCACCGTGGAGCTAGCACACAGAGCACTCCAGGCCGCCTTCGGGGCCGAGCACGGCTCGGGAGGTGGTACGCTCACGCCCGAACGCATCCGCGAGGCCGTCGCCAAGCGCTGGAACATCGCCGAGGAAGCCCTGAGCTCGAAGCGCCGGACGAAGGACTTGACCATCCCCCGTCACGTCGCAATGTACCTGATCAAGGATCTCCTCAAGTATCCTTTGGTGCGGATCGGAAAGCTGTTCGGCGGCCGGGACCATTCGACCGTGATCCATTCGATCCGCAAGGTCGAGGAGACGATGATGGACGATCCCTCCTTCCGACGAGGCGTGGAGACCCTGCGCGACGAGCTGATAAAGCCGAGCGGACGGGTGTGAGGAGGCGTGTGGAAGCCGCCTGGGTTTTCCCCTGTCTCTCCTCGGTAAAGCCCGGGCCAAAGGACTTGTTCACGCTGTTTCACCAACGATGTGGTCCGCTGGAAGGGTCACCAGGACAGAGCGAACACCGAGTCCTCCACACTTCCACATCCTTTACTACTACTAAGTTTCTTTTATAACCCAATCTTCGAATAGGTAGTGACTGTGAAAAACCCGGGCTCAACCGACGCCGTGGAGGCTCGATGAACTGCACCATCACTCGGCAGAACTTCCACCAGGGCCTTGCCGCCGTCTCGGCCAACATTCCCACGAAGACGACGCTTCCGGTGCTCTCGAACATCCTGTTTGAAGCCGAGGGAAGTGGGATTTGGATGAGCGGCACAGACCTCGACGTGACGGTGCGCGTGTGGGTGCCGGCCGACGTCAAGAACGAAGGCGGCCTGACGGCTCCCGGGAAGAAGCTTCAGGAAATCGCCCGCGAGCTCCCGGACCAGCCGGTCGAGGTCACGACGCGAGGCGATCAGATCGAGCTTCGGTGCGGTCGGAGCCACTTCAAGCTCAACGGGCTGCCCAGCGACGAATTTCCCACCCTTCCCGAGGTTGACTTCGACGACGGATGGAAGGTCAAGGGAGGCGACCTGCATGGGCTCATTCGGCACACGTCCTTTGCGGTGTCGACGGAGGAGAGCCGTCCGATCCTAAACGGAGTGCTTTGGGAGCTTCGCGAAGCGAGCATGCGGATGGTGGCGACGAATGGGCACCGGCTCGCACGAATGGGGATCGCCGCCGCCTCCGTGGGTGCTCCGAGCGCCGACTTCATTGTGCCTCCCGTAGCGCTCCAGCAGGTCCAACGGCTCTTCGAGCAAGGAGACGATCTTGAGGTCGCCCGGAGCGGGAACCACCTGGGCTTCAGGGCAAGCGCCACGGAGGTCTACACTCGCCTGATCGAGGGAGCCTATCCGAGCTACGAGCAGGTGATCCCGAGGGACAACGACAAGGTCGCCGTGGTCGCTACGGACGCCCTAGTGTCCGCGGTCCGCCGCATGGCGGTCGTCGCCAGCGACCAGACCCACCGCATCCGGATGACCTTCGAGGCTGACCGGGTGCAGCTGAACGTGCTGACGCCGGACTTGGGGGAGGGTGAGGACGAGCTGGAGCTCAGCTACGAGGGCGAGGCGCTCGAGATCGGGTTCAACGCCGCGTATCTGCTCGAGGTGCTGCGGTACATGGGGACCGACGACGTAAAACTCGCGTTCAAGGCTCCGGAAAGGGCCGTGACGATCGAGCCGGTGCCGCCGGAGGGGGAGGAGGGGGCGGATTACCTCTGTCTGGTGATGCCGCTCAGGCTCCTCGATTAGCCGCCCCGGGCGCCGACGGCCGCAGCCACGAGCTCCTTTCCCGTAAAGGCCGCGACGAGCGGAAGGCCGAGTTCCGCCAAGCGCTCCCGGGCGCCTTCCTCCCGATTGACGAGGCACAGGACGCCAACAACCGTGGCGCCGTGACGCCGCACCGCATCGATCGCCCGTATGGCGCTTCCTCCTGTGGTGAGGGCATCGTCGACGATCGCCACCCGGGCGCCGGGGGGCAGACCTCCCTCGATCTGCTGTCCCGTCCCATGCTCCTTCGCCTCTTTTCGGACGGTGAACCCATGGAGCGGCCTCGCCCGGCTGGCGCTGTGGTGTGCGATGGCGTATGCGACGGGATCGGCGCCGAGGGTGAGCCCGCCAACGTGGGCCACGTCCCAACCCATCTCTTCGATGAGGTCGTACAGGACCTTCCCCGTGAGGCGCTGTCCCTCGGCCGACATCGTGGCCCGGCGGGCATCGACGTAGTAGGACGAACGGGCCCCGCTGGCGAGCACGAACTCTCCCACCCTTAGCGAGCGTTCGAGAAGAAGAGCCTTGAGCCGCTCCCTCGAATTCATTTGTTTGCTCATAGCGCGATCCAACCCTCTATGCTCGACGGGTGTTCCAGATGCCCCCGATTGCCGGCCGGGTCAACAGAATCTTCCCTCTCGCCGCCGCCGCTGTGCTCCTAGCGTGCGACGGCGGGGCCGGGCCCGCCCCCGACGCCCTTCGCTTCGGCCAGATCGGTCACATTCGCGCGACTCTGCTGGTTCCCTTGGCCGGGGACGAAGGTGAGCTGTCGCAGGACCTCGCCTGGGAGTCGTCGGGGGCGTGGAAGCTTACCGAGAGGATCTCCTATCAGGGGGTGCTCGGGGACGAGAACGTGATGTCGAACCCCGGCGATCCTGGGGCGTACGCCTCCGCGTACGCCGGGATGATCACCCAGATCAACCAGACGGAAGGGCTGGAGCTCTTCACCGATCAGCTCGATCCGGACCTGACGCCCACCTGCGGCGTCACCCGCACCACCGTCGTCCTCACCGTCCAGGACGACACCCGGGGAGAGGACGAAACGTGGGTCCGCTGCTCGTCGGGTGACTTCAGCAACCTGCCTCCGGGCGCATCCGGCCCGGACCCGGCAGCCTCCCGCGTCATACAGGTCGCCGATCTGGTGGGCCAATTCACCCTGGGCGATGACTTCATGTCCGTGTACTTCGGGAGTGTGCCCTTCGCCACGCTCGACCGGGGCGAGGACTCCAACGCCCAGCTCGGAGCGTCGTTCAGCTTCGCTTCGGCGCTCGGATGGCCGGAGTTCTGGCAGGCGCACGTCGGCCACGAAGTGACGCCGCCGGACGTGGACTTCGAGCGGAACATCGTCATCATCGGAGCCGTGGGTCTTCGCTTGGAGGCGGGCGACAGCGTCGAGGTGCGGCGCATCCTGCAGGTCGAGGGGGGAACGTTCGCCGAGATCGTCGAGCGGGTGCCCGGCGACTTCTGCTCTCCCGCGGCGCGCCTCCACGTGCCCTTCCACATCGTGTTGGCGCCCAGGACCGATCTGCCCGTGCGCTTCCCCGAGCCGAAGGTGGAGCGGGTGCCATGCGGCTGAGGAAGCACCGCGGCCCGAGGCCGGGACAGGTGGAGCGCCGTCAGGGCGAGGGAGGCCGGAGCGTCTCGCTTCGCCGGCAGTTCATCCTCGTGCTGGTCACGTTCTCGGTGGTGCTGGGGCCCGTGGGCGGGTGGGGCATCTGGCTCGTCGTTCGGAGGGATCTCGAGGCCGAGATGGACGACAAGCTCCGCCAGGTGGCGAGCACCGCGGCGAGGGTGGGCTTCTCGACGTCCGGCCTCTCCGCTCTTCGCCCGGGGGACGAGCAGCTCCGGACGTATACGAGCCAGCAGAGCCGGCTCCGGCAGCTGCAGGCCATCGTGGCCGAGGCGTGGATCATCCGCACGGAGGCCGACGACTACACTTCGGTCGTGTCGACACGACCCGCGAGCGAAGCGCCGATCGGATCGCTCACGCGCTTCGAGGCGTACGGCGAGGAGATCGCCGAAGCCGAGCGTCTGAACACGGCAACCACGTCCGACCTCTTCTTCGTCGACGGCGAGCCCTACAAGTACGGATTCGTCGGCCTGGGCGGCCAGAGCCCAGGCGTCGTGCTGGCCGTCCGCATGCGAGCCGACTACCTGGCTCCTCTGGTGTTGCTGCGGGACCGAATCTTCTGGGCATCGGCCGTCGCCACCGTGCTCGCGATCCTCATCGCGCTCTTCATGTCCAGGAACGTCGCCCGGCCGCTCGAGCGGCTGAGCCGGGCGGCCCTGCGCATTCAGAGAGGCCGCTGGAGCGAGCCGGTGGGAGAGGAGAAGGGGCGTGAGCTCAGGAACCTCTCGAAGGCCATGGAGCGCATGCGCGAGGGGATTGCTGGCAGGGACGAGCACCTTCGGCTCATGCTGGCGCAGGTGGCCCACGAGATCCGGAACCCGCTCGGGGGACTCGAGCTCCTCGCGGCGGCCGTCGCCGACTCCGATTCGGAAGAAGAGCGCTCACGCCTGGTGGGGCGGATCCGAAGCGAGGTGCAGGCGCTCAACGTCATCATCCACGACTTCCTCGCCTTCGCCAAGCCGCTCGAGCCCGACGTGAGCGCGCACGACGTCTGCGAGCCGCTCCGCGAGGCCGTGGAGCTCGTATCGCTCGAGGCCAGGGACGACTGCACGCTGGAGGTCGACCTTCCGGACGAGCCCCTCGTGGCCTTCGCCGATCCGAACCACGTCAAGCGCGTCACCCTGAACCTCCTGCGGAACGCGGCCCAGGCGGGCGACCACGTGAAGCTCAGCTGCGAAGTCCGTGGCGGAGAGGTGAGCGTCATCGTTGAGGACGACGGTCCGGGCATCCCCGAAGAGCTCCGGGACCGGGTCTTCGAGCCCTTCGTCTCCGACAAGGAGCAGGGCGCCGGACTGGGACTCGCCATCGTCAAGAGGCTGGTCACAGCCAACGGCGGACGCGTGGCGCTCGTCAGCAATCAGAGCTCGGCGGACGGCGATTCTGTTGTGAGCGGTACGGAGTTCCGCGTATACTTCAAAGGATCGGACGTGTTCCCCGTCCCTACGACGTCCCGAGCCACGTAGCTCGTTCTCCTCAGCCGGCGTCCCATGGCCAACGTCCTCATCATCGACGACCACGACAGCATCCGAGAGGGGCTCGAGCTCCTTCTCCGCAGGCGTGGCCATCGGACCTGGTCCGCGGAGGACGGCGAGGGCGGGCTGGAGCTGCTCCAGGAGGAAGGCGCCGACCTGGTCATCACCGACCTGAAGATGGCCAGGATGGACGGCATCGAGGTGCTCCAGCAGGTGCGTGGCCTGTCCCCGGACTCGGAGGTAATGGTCATCACCGCGTTCGGGACGATCGAAGAGGCGGTGGTGGCCATGAAGGAGGGGGCTGTCGACTTCATCACCAAGCCGTTCTCCTCGGAGGAGTTCGGGGTGAAGGTGGACCGCATCCTGAACGACCGCGAGGAGCGCCTGCGTCTTCGCAGGGAGAACCAGACGCTCAGGGTCGAGAACACCTACCTGCGCGAGGAGGCCGAAGCCCGCTACGGCGAGATGGTGGGCGCGGCTCCCCCGATGGAAGAGGTCTTCCGCATGGTCGACCGCGTGGCCAAGAGCGACTCGACGGTCATGATCTACGGCGAGTCGGGGACCGGGAAGGAGCTCGTGGCCCGTGCCATCCACGCCCGCTCGGACCGGGCCGACGGACCGTTCGTCCGCGTCAATTGCGGTGCCCTCACCGAGAGCCTTCTCGACTCAGAGCTCTTCGGGCACGAGAAGGGCGCGTTTACGGGCGCGGAGAAGCAGCGTCGCGGACGCTTCGAGCTGGCCCACGGCGGCACGCTCTTCCTCGACGAGATCTCCACCATCGCGCCGGCAACCCAGGTGAGGCTCCTCCGGGTGCTCCAGGAGCGCGAGTTCGAGCGGGTCGGCGGCGAAGAGACGATCAAGGTGGACGTGCGCATCATCGTGGCGACGAACATTCCGGTGGACGACCTAGTGCCCTCCCACGGGTTCCGCGAGGACCTCTTCTACCGGCTTCACGTGGTGCCGCTGACGATTCCGCCGTTGCGCGAACGGATGTCCGACGTGCCGCTGCTGGTCCAGTATTTCATCAACAAGCTCAACGACCGAACGCGCTCGACGGTGCGCTCGGTCAGCATGAACGCCATCGTCAAGCTCTCGTCGTACCACTGGCCGGGCAACGTGAGGGAGCTCGAGAACGTGATCGAGCGGGCCCTGGTCCTGGCCGGGGGCGAGATGCTCGAGCCCGACGACATCCCAATGCCGGACGGCAACGGCGAGGCCTTCACGCGCATCGCCGACGGGGAGCTCCCCGACACCGGCATGGACCTGAACGACATGGTCGAGACCATGGAGGAGCAGATGCTTCGGCGCGCTCTCGAGAAGGCCCAGGGTGTGAAGGCCGAGGCGGCGCGACTGCTCGGGCTCAAGTCCAGCGCGTTCTACTACAAGCTGGAGAAGTACGGCATAGAGGCGTGAGAGAGGCGTGATCCCCAAGGCACGGCACCCCAGGAAGCTCAGGACGTCCGGGAGCTCGCAGCTCCGGGCGGTTGTGGTGCTCTCGGCCGTGACCGCCGCCGGGGGAAGCCTCGCTGCCCAGACCCCGGCCAACCTGACGCAGCTCCGGCTGGACTACCAGGCCGCCGAGCACGAGGCCGAGGCGGCCGAACTCGCCTTCGAGGCCCGCGACGGCCGGTGGGCCGAGGTCATGGACTCCATCACGGCGTCTCGCGCGCGGGGGGACGACGAGGTGCGGGCCCGGTGGTTCGCCCAAGCGGAAGCGTTGGCCGGTGCCCGGAGCGCGGCCCGGGAGCGCTTCGAGGAGCGGGCCCGTATCGCGCAGGACACTGGCGCGCTCCTCGCGGCGCTCCTCGACCAAGAGATCGAACGTCTGGTCGCGGCGGCCGACACGGCCAGCCCTCTGGGCTTCCGCAACATCAACGCCATCGTCGGCGACCTCGAGATCGAGTGGGACCGGCTCGTCCGGGAGAGCACGTCGACCGTGCAGGCCGTGGCCCTCTCGTCGATCTCCATCGACCCCATCGACGGTCCCGATGACATCCTCGCGAAGGCGGAGCTGCTCGAGTACAGGGGCCAACAGGCCGACGAGAACATCCGGGACCTCGACGATCAGCTCGGCACCCTGAGGGAGCGCGAGCGCTTCAACCGAAGCCGCCGCGACAACCTCTCCGAGCTGGGGCGCTTCGACGACAACCGCCTCCCCGTGGGACCCGCCGGTCGAGGCCCGGACCCGGATCCGGTGGTGAGCGTGGCGCCCAGCGACTCCACCGTCGTTGAGTGGCCGCGCACGCTGGAGGACCAGATCCAAGGGCTCGAGAGGCTGCGCCAAGACCTGGTGAGCTTCCGTGACCAGCTCAGGGCCCGGGCAGTGAGCTTTCGCAGCGTCGCAGGGGTGGACGCCTGATGAGGATGCGGGCCTTCGGAGTCGCTGGCGCCCTCACGGCCCTCCTGCTGCCTGCGGCCGGGGCTGCGCCGGCCGGGGGCCAGGTGATCCGCGACCTGGTGGTCACGGGCGGCGTGGCCGCCGAGGGCTACTCCGGCAACCTCTCGGCCGTGACGATTCCGGTGGTCGACAGCATCGACAATGCGGCGGCGGCGGTGGGGCAGTTCTCCACCCGCCTGGACATGGATCTGCTGCCGGGGCGCGACGGGAGCCTCCTTGACGTCACGGTGGACGTGGGGCTCCGGCAATTCGCCGCCACCGGCTTCAAGATCCGGGACTACGCTCCGCGGGAGTGGGTCGGCAGCGTCAACGCGAACTACTCGAGAGGGCTCCAGAGGTGGGGCAGCCTGCTGATCACGGGCGGGCTCAGGGGGCGCGCCGTGGAGGACCGTCCGCCCATGCCGCTCTTCCTCCAGCCCGGCTACAACCAGTGGACGGGGAGCGCGCTGGTGCGCTTCCTGGCGGCGGGCGGAGTGTCCTTCGATGTCGGCGTGAGCGGTGAGATCGAGAACTATCAGGGCGTGGAGCCCCTGCCGCAGCTCAACCTCCTCGACCACCGTGGCGCGGCCGGCCGGGTGGGGGTGAACTGGGTCGCCCATCGCGACTGGTCGCTCAGGCTCTTCGGGCAGTTCGAGCGCTCGACCTATCCGCAGCAGGGGAGCTTCGATCCCACCGATCCGTTCCGGCGCGACGAGACGGTCAAGGTCGGGGCCGCCTTGACCTACTCGGGCGAGACCCTGCTCGTTGACGTTGGGGTGGACGGGACGCGGAATCGCTCGAACTCCCGGCGGCCCGAGTACGACGCCTTGGCGTTCCGCGCCCAGATCACCCATCCGCTGCCGTGGTCCATCATCGCCGACGGCGTCGTTGTGGCAACCGGGAAGAGCTACTTGTACGAGACCGAGTTCGTGCGGCTCGTGCCCGGCGAGGAGGCTGACAACGCATCGCAGGCCTATCTGACCCTGAGCCGGCCGGTAGCGCCGAACCTCGACGCGGCGCTCCAGTTCGGGTGGACGCGCGCGGAGACCGACGTGGGCGATCAGTACTACGAGCGTTACGGAATCACGGCCCTCTTCCGCTACCGCCCGAACGGGGGCTGACGAGCGCGCATCGATCTCGTCGACGGCCGGCCGCACCTCCTCCGGGAGCCCGCATCGGCTTCCCGCCGTTCCCGATCCAGATGGTGAAGGGAGTGAGCGCCAGAATCAGGGCTGCGAGACGTGGAAGGGGTTGCGGTGCGTGTCCTTGCCGGCCTTGGAGGCGACGCCTAACCTGCCGACTGCCTATGACCAGAATAACACCTTGCGCGCGACGGACTTACATGTCTCGCCGGGGACTCTTCTTTCGGCTTCCGAGTGTCGATTCTTCAAGCTAAGCGATCTTTGTGCTGTGCGGCGGCGGTCCAGTTCTTGACCGTCTTGGGGCTCTCGGCCGCTCCCGAGCCCCCGCAGGAGCCCGAGACACTGGTCGTTTTGGCCGCCTCGAGCCTTCAGGACGTGCTGCCCGCCGCCGCCGAGGTGTGGGAGCGCTCCGGGGGTGCGCCCGTGCGGTTCAGCTTCGACGCCACCTCCCGGCTGGCGCCCCAGGTGTTCCGAGGAGCGCCCGCCGACGTCTTCATCTCGGCCGACCTCGACTGGATGCGGTGGCTCGAGGAGAGGGAGGGCGTCGACCTCGCCTCCGTCCGCTCCATCTTGTCCAACCGGCTGGTCTTCGCGGTCCCTGCGGAGGCCTTCGCACCGCTTGACCCGCAAGCTCTGGAGGACTCGAGGGTCCGGAGGATTGCGCTCGCTGGGGAGGACGTGCCGGCGGGGCGATATGCGAGGGCGGCCCTCGAGCTTGCGGGCGTCTGGGAGCGCGTGCGAGACCGAGTGGTCCGGGGCGGCAGCGCACGGGGCACCCTCGAGTGGGTGGCCCGGGGTGAGGCCGACGGGGGCGTCGTGTACCGCACGGACGCCCTCGCCGGGAGCCGCGTGCGGATCGCGTTCGAGTTCCCCCCGGGGGGATATCCCGAGGTCGTCTACCCGGGTGCCGTGGCGGCGGGATCGAGGAACGCCCGGGCCGCGGCGGCGTTTCTGGACTTCCTCGGCGGGCCCGAGGCACGGGCCATCTTCGCCCGGTCGGGCTTCGGTGTGGAGGAGGTGGCGCAGGCCGGGCCAGCCAGCTCCGAGGCCCCAAGGCTACAGTTCGCGCTGTCTCCGTGGTCTGCGGTCCGCTTGTCTCTCTTCGTCGCCCTGGGGGCTGTGCTCCTGGGGCTGGTCCCCGCTGTCGCCGTGGGGTGGCTCCTCGCCCGCCGCGACTTCTTCGGGAAGACCTTCGTGTCCATGCTCTTTATGGCTCCGCTGGTCATTCCGCCCGTCGTGACCGGCTTCCTCCTCCTCGCCGTCCTGGGCCGGCAGTCGGCGATCGGCGGCTTGCTTGACGCCATCGGGCTGCCCGTGCCCTTCACGATCCTGGGCGCGACCCTGGCAGCGCTCGTGGTGGGCCTTCCCCTGTACGTGATGGCGGTGCGGGGTGCGTTCGAGTCGGTGGACCGGCGGTACGAAGAGGTCTCCTGGACGTTGGGAGTGCCTCGGATGCCGACGTTCCGCCGTATCTCGTTGCCTCTGGCGCTCCCGGGCATCGCGGCGGGCAGCGTGCTTGCCTTCGCGCGGGCCCTGGGCGAGTTCGGGGCGACGGTCGTCTTGGCGGGCAACCTGGAAGGTGAGACCCGGACCATCGCGCTTGCCATCTACTCGCTGCTCGAGTCTCCGACGGGCCGAGGCGCGACGTGGACGCTCGTGGTGGCGAGCGTCGTGCTCTCCTTCCTGGCGCTCTTCGGGTTCGAGTCCCTGTCGCGGTGGCAGCGCAGACGTCTGGAGGACCACCATGAGCGCTGAGGCCGGATCCCTGTACGCGCGGATCCGCCTCCCACTCGACGCCTTCGAGCTCGACGTGGAGTGGAGCCCGAGCAGCCCCGCGGTCGCGATCGTCGGACCCTCCGGCTCGGGAAAGAGCTCCCTGCTCCGCGTCCTCGCCGGGCTCGAGCCCACGGCGCGGGGGCGGGTCCGGGTCAACGGAGACGTCTGGCTCGACACGGACGGTGGGGTCTATGTGCCCGCGTGGGAGCGGCGGATCGGGTGGGTGCCCCAGGAGGCGCTCCTCTTCCCCCACCTCTCCGTGCGCGAGAATCTGGCCTACACCGGGCCGGACGCGTCGGATGTCACGGCGGTCTCCAGTCTGCTTTCGCTCTCGGAGCTTCTGGAGCGTCGGCCGCGGTTCCTGTCGGGCGGGGAGCGTCAGAGGGTGGCCTTGGGCAGGGCGCTGCTCTCCAACCCCAGGCTGCTCCTCCTCGACGAGCCGTTCTCGGCGCTCGACCGCCCGCTGAGGCGCGAGATCGCTACGGCGGTGCGTGACTACGCGCGGGAGCACGGCACGCCGCTGGCCCTCGTGAGCCACGACGAGGCCGACGCGGCGCTCCTGGCCGACCAGAGCTGGACGCTCGTAGCCGGGCGGCTCAGAAGGACTTGAGGGCGAGGAGCGGCCGAGCCGCTCCGGGCCGGGGTGAAGGAGCGGGCGAACCCGGCTTCGGCCCTACGGTGAGGTCCGGGGTCTGCGACGCCCTGGGCCCGGCGCTCGAGCGCGAGAGAATCGGCCGGCCGGGGCCGGCGAGGCGCCCGAACCGGCGACAGGCGACCGGACGGGACCGCGTGCGGGGCGAGGGTGGCTCGCCCGTCTCACCGATTGGAAGGCCTGGGCGGCCTGACGCTCAGGCTGGGACGACGATCCTGAGGCCCCGGCGGACCACTTCCACGACCACGTCGGACCCCTCAGCCTGCCAGACTTCCCCGTCCAGCTCGTAGTTGGGCGGCCGCTCGAAGCGGACCGTGAACCGTCCGCTCCGGCGCATGTGCACGTGGGGCGAGCGCACGTGACGGCCCTTCTCCGCCATCCGAAAGAGCTTCGCCCGGCCGACGGGCGAGGTGTCGCCGATCGCGCAAGCGTCCAGGAGCCCGTCGTCGAGCTCCGCGGAAGGGGCGATCGGGAACGCACCGCCGAAGAATCGGCCGTTGGAGATCGTGAGCATGAGATGCCTCCCGTCGATGGCGGCCTCGTCGCTCGTGAGCCCGAGCTCCACCCCAGGGAAGGAGAAGAGGTTCCTGAGGGCGGTGACCTTGTAGAGCACCGCACCCTTCAGGAATCGGGCGCGGACCGTTGCCTCGATGACCGCCACGTCGAAGCCGAAGCCGACGAGGTTGAGGAAATGACGTCCCTCGCCCCCGCCAAGGACGTGGGCCTGAGGCCCCACGGGCCTGCCGCGCGTCACGACGCGGCCCACGTCCACGGTCGTGACCCGCCCGTGAGCGAGCGTCCGCACGTCGTGCTCGGGGTCCCGTCCGAAGGCGCCGAAGTTGCGCCCGAAGTCGTTGCCGGTTCCCGCGGCCAGGAGTCCGAAGGCCACGTGCTCCAGGCCCGAGGCCACCACCCGGTCCGCCACGTTGCTCCAGGTGCCGTCTCCGCCTACGGCCACGATGAGGTCGAAGGTGCCGCTGCTGATGGCCTGGTCGGCGAGGCGGGCTTCCTGTCCGGGCGCTTCCGTCACGGCGTGCTCGAATCCCGGAAGTTGCTCCCCCAGGAGTGCAAGCAGCTGGTCCATGCGGCGCGCCCCGCTGCCCCGGCCCGAGGCCGGGTTGAAGATCACGAAAGCGCGCTTGGAATCTCGCTCGGACGGCATGGCCGGTCCTCGTGACCGGGGCTTGCGATCTGCGTCGGTCAGACGTTCTCCAGCGGCGAGAAGATCTCCACGCCGCCCTTCATCCACTGCTCCCTGAACGGATAGTCGGCGATCTCGTCGATGGTGAGCCCGGCGGTCATCTCGTGCTCGTAGAGGGTGAGGGAGCCGCGCTCGAACTCGTGCTCGCTGTAGCCTTCGCCCCTCATGGTCAGGTTCGACTTGTAGCTGCCCGTCGGGTCGGTCGTGAAGGTGTGGAAGAGCAGCTCGGCCGGCTCGAACTTGTGGCTCGTGCCGCTCATCTCGCAGATGGACTCACCGTTCGTGCTCACGGCCACCGAGATCTCGCCGTCGCCTTCCGTGAATTCCACGTCGATGTCGCGCATGAGGTGGGGCAGCCTCCAGCGCTCGATCCCCTCCTTGCGCCCGAACTCGGTGCTCGTCGCCACGATGAACGGATAGAGCGCGGCCTTGGGCAGGGCGTCTCCCGGCTTCACCAGAGGCGGCACCAGAATGGAGAGCACGAGCTCCTGGTAGACGCCGCCGTCTCCCTTGTAGAAGTCGAAGGCGGTCGCCGAGAGGATGCTGCGCTCGTGCTGGACTTCGAGAGGTTGCAGGAGCGGGGGGAGAAGCCGCCTCGCGTCGGAGGTCGGCATCTCGTATAGGCAGCTCAGCCCGTTGTGGAAGTAATAGTATCCTCTGTCTTCGGGCATATGCCGTACCTTTGCAAGACGCTGGTGATGATCCGGGCACCCTCCTCCAGCTCCTCCTTGGAGTGGGCCGCCGAGATGGACATGCGGAAGCGTGACTTGTGCTTAGGGACCGCCGGATACTTGACCGGGTTGAGGTAGATCCCCTCGAACATGAGCGCCTCGCCGATCTCGAAGACGCGGGCGTCGTCCTGCACCATGATGGGGATCACCTGGCACTCCGAGTCCCCGACCGAGACGCCCGCGTCGCGCAGGCGCTTCTGCATGAAATCCACGTTGTCCCAGAGCCGGGTCCGGAGCTCCGGCTCGGCCTCGAAGAGGTCGAGCGCCTTGAGGAGGCCGGCCGACACGACCGGGGACAGCCCGCAGGAGAAGAAGCGGGACCGTGAGAAGCCCCGCAGGTAGTTGATCAGCTTCTGGGAGCCGGCCACGAAGCCGCCCTGGCCCCCGAGGCTCTTCGAGAAGGTGCCAACGTGGATGTCGATCTCGTCCTCGTAGCCGAAGTGCTCGGCCACCCCGCGGCCGGTCTCGCCGTAGATGAACGTCGAGTGGGCCTCGTCGATCAGGATGCGCGCTCCGTAGCGCTCGCACACCTCGACGATCTCGGGGACAACGGCCACGTCGCCGTCCATGGAGTAGACGCCCTCGATGAGCACGAGCTTCTTGCCATCGTAGCGCTTCAGCTTGCGCTCGAGATCCTCGACCTTGTTGTGGCGGAAGAAGCGGCTCGTCGCCTTCGAGAGGATCATGCCGTCCACGAGGCTCGCGTGGGCGTACTGGTCTGCGACCACCAAGTCGCCGGATCGCATCAGGCCGGCGATCACGCCGACGTTCACGCTGTAGCCGGTGGGGAACAGGAGCACCGCCTCCTTGCCCTTGAAAGCCGCCAGCCTGTCCGCGAGCTCGTAGTGGACCTCCAGGGCGCCGGAGAGGATCGGCGAGCCCGACGCGCCATTGCCGTAGCGGTGTGCCGCCTCGACGATGGCCTGCTTAACCTCGGGGCGGTACGACAGCCCGAGGTAGTTGTAGGAGGCGAAGTTCAGCAGCCCCTCGTGGATCTCGCCCGTCTGAGTGTTGCGGATGTCCACGCGCGTGTCCGGCGCGCCCTGCATCGGGAGGCCGTAGAGGTAGTAGCCGGCCGGCTTCGAGTCCTTGTACCACTCGTCGAAAGGGTCGAGCATGCCGAACGCGTCGTCGCCCGACCCGAAGTAGAAGTTCGTGTAGTCATACTGCATCGCGAGGGGGAGCTGCCTCCCCGTCTCGTCCGTGAACATCCCGGCCTTCCCCGTGGTCTTCCGTTTCTCGGCACCCATCCGAGCCCTCCGTCCGAGGCGACTCCGCTCGTGGCGGCTAATGTACACGTGGCCCCCCGCCACCCCAAAGGACAATTCGGGGTGGGCTACCGCGGCGAGCCCTGGAAGCTACGCGTTTGGGGGGTGGGGGCCAGGGTCACGGCCCACAGCGGTGCTCCTTGCGGACCCTTCGTCCCGGTCCCCGGGCGCTCGGGACGTCTGGCACTCTCTCTGTGTCGTCTTCGTTCCGGCCGCCGAACCCATAGATCTTGAAGGCCCGGAGCCGACTACTGCGCTCGTGATGCCAGGAGTGTCACGAACTGCTGTTCGCTCGCTCGCCGGCGGGCGGTTCCCCTCAGGGACGATCTTGCTTCCGGCCAGGTCCCCGCGCCCAGCAGCCCTGGGTGGTCCTTGACACTTTTTTCGGTGCACGAGAGTTTTTCCCTTCACTCTGCCGACACTTCGGCATGAGGTGATCCCGCGTAGCTCAGTTGGTAGAGCAGTCGGCTGTTAACCGACTTGTCGCTGGTTCGAGTCCAGCCGCGGGAGCTCGCACCAAGTCACGGAGGCCCCGTCGCTTGTCATGAGAGACGGGGCTTCCCCGTCTCGGCCCACTGCCGCCCGGTTAAGGTAGGTTCGCGCCGCTCCCATCGTCGAGCCCCACCCCCGATACCGCGTCGGGTCGTTGCAGATAGACCGGACTCTCGTGACAGGCACCTCAGCCTGTTTGCAAGCGGCCCGCCCCGAGCCGGGGGCATGGAGCCGAACGGCTCGCCGTGGGAAGTCCATGTCGGTCCCCCGCGACGACGGCCCGGATGCGCGGGTCAGCCAAGTCGTTCGCGGGACGGCCAAGGTGCCATAGGAGAGGCCGTCCATCCGCTGTCCGTGGTGGGAGGAGATCGGCAAGCCGCCGCCAGGCGAGATGCAAATGCAACTTATTGGCCCCGCCAAACGTCTTGGCTGTGAGCACCTGATGCGTTTCCTTTGCCATTCGGCTGCTTCAACGTTATTTAGAACATCCGTACTATTTAAGCCGAGCCGTCGTGGAAGAAACGCGTCTTCACGAGCCCAAGCAGGACCGGAGTCGCCACACGCTTCGGCAGATCACCCAGGCCGCTCTCGAGCTCATCGCCGAACAGGGAGTGGGAGCGACGACGATCAGCGCGATCGTCCAGCGCTCGGGATCCTCGGTCGGCTCCTTCTATGCACGCTTCAAGAGCAAGGCCGACCTGCTCGTCTATCTAGACGAGAGCATCTGGGAGGAGGCCCGGAAGCGCTGGATCAAGGCCACCAGGGACGGTTGGGGTGATCGAGGGATTTCGGAGGTGGTGAGGGGGCTCGGCACGCTCTACGCCGAGCTCGAGCTGACGCACCGCGCCGCCCGAGACGCGTTGGCCCAGGCACTCCGTGGTCCCGGGGCAGGCCCCTCAGCCACGGCCTCGCACTTCAGGGCCAAGGTCCGGCAAGACTCCAGGCGCCTTCTCCTCGACTGCGCGGAGGCGATCCGCAACCCCTCCTCGGACCGCGCCGTGGAAACGACGTGCCGGTCCCTCGAGGCGTGCGCACCTTCGCTTGATCCTGCCAGCATGGCTGACCTCTCGACCGCTCTCGTGCGGCACCTCTTGGGGGAGCCGCCCCCGGCCCCGTCCGCCGCGGCCGACGTCGAGTTCTTCGACATCTGGGGCTGAAGCCCTTGTCTCTTGGCCACTTAAGCCTGATATTGAATGTGAATTCTATTTCAAGATAAGCTCGTCGGCCTTGAGAGCGTCAAGGACTCATGAACCATCCGCACCTGGGCGTAGAGGATCCATCCGCTCCGAGAACCGGCTTAGGTGTGCGCCTTCCGCGCCAAGCGAGGAGCCGCGCCTCCTTCGAGAGGATCGTGACGGCCGCAATGGACCTCCTCTCCGAGAAGGGACTCGAGGGAGCGACGGTGCAGGAAATCCTCTCTCTCTCGCGGGCTGGAGCAGGCACCTTCTATGCACGCTTCGACAGCCGCGACGCGCTTCTGGTGTACCTCGCCAATCGATTCTGGGAGGATGCGCTAAGAGGTTGGGAGGCGGTGCTACAGCCCGACCGGTGGTCCGCGGCCGGTGTTGGCGAAATCGTCCTGCAGTTCACCCGAATGCTGGTCCTCTGGAGCCGGGCCCACGGCTCGTTCCTGAGGGCGTTCCTGCTGCACGCCATGTCTCATTCCGACCCCGAGCTCCTCGACCGGATGGCTGAGCTGGACAACCAAGTGGCCGACTATCTCATCGATCTCGTCATGGAGCGGGGCGAGGGACTCGGCCACCCCAAGCGCGAGCAGGCCGTGCGACTGGCGACCCTACAGGTGTTCGCCACGCTGAGGAGCCGCTACATCTTCACGCGGGGGTCCGGGGAGGACGGCATTGAGGACGCGGACCTCGCCGGTCAACTGGCCGCCGGGTTCCTGGGCTACCTCAGGCTCCCAGTGGCGCTCGAGAGAGCCGCGGCGGGAGCCGACCTCGGGGCCAGAGCCGGCGGGGCCCACGTGCGCGAAAGGAAAGGCTAAGGGCAGAGGCGGGATGGACGGCGACCGCTGGATCGGCGGCAGACGGTGAGGGGCCTCGTGCCCCAGTCAGGCTTCTGGAGAACGAATGCAGCGGAGCTGGGCTGGGGCCGCTCCAGATCATCCTCTCCGCTTGGGGTGGAGGGTAGGGCCACGCACTGTACGCTGCCTGACGAGTCCCGAGGTCCGCCATCCGTGCTCAACGGAAGAGCCGTCACCGCCTCTAGCGGCTCTGCACCTCAGCGGGACGGGAGGAGCAGCGGCTCACGAGCCGCTCCGGCGGGGTGCTCCCATGTGTACACACCGAGGTACAGTCGGCCGTCCCGGAACGCCTTGATCTCCGGCCCGGTCAACGTGACCTCCCCTGAGGCCGGGACCACACCCGGACCGGCGAGCCGGTGGATGACCGGTCCGTCGGCACCCTCGCCGCTCCGGTGCAAGTCCACGGCGTGGACCTCGTTCCGAGGCGGGCCCGACACGTCGAGATCGAACGTCAACGCGCCGGTCGGGGGGTCGAACGTAAAGCGACCCTCGAGGCGGGCCGCCGGACCCTCTGCGACCACCTCGAACGACACGCGCGAGGGGGCCACCCCGTCCTCCAGAGGAGGCGTGCTGAACGGCGCAAGCCGATGCGTAGTGGCCTGCCCGAAAGCAAATCCGAGGGAGAGCAGCTTCGCATCGTCGAACGGGCGGCCCAGAAGCTCCAGGCCCACCGGCAGGCCCCCCGGGGTGGAGCCCGCCGGAACGCTGAGGGCCGGGAGGCCCGAAGATGCGCTCAACTGGCAGTTGCTGCCCCTCTGGGGATCGCCGACCTGTGCCGGTGCGCGGCGGATGGTGGGGTAGGCCAGAGCGTCGAGTCGCTGCCCCTCCATCGCCTCAACCACCGCGTCCCGAATGACGGTACGCTTGGCCACGTCCTCACGGTACTCTTCGCTGTCGCGGGACTCGGGGCTGTTTCGAGCTCGGAAGGTGCGCTCGAGCGCCACGTGGTGCAGGCCCTGCTCGAGAATGTCCTCCAGGGAGCCCACCGGGGCTCCGGGCGTCGCTGCGAGGTAGTCGATGAGGTCCCACTTGAACTCGTGGGCGATGACGCTGGAGCCCGAGACGAGGCTGTCTAGGCCGGGGATCTGGACGTCGATCACCTCGGCGCCCTCCCCGGCCATCTCGTCGAGGGCGGCACGGACGACCTCACCCACCTCCTCATCTTCCGGGGCGTCTCCGAACAGGGCCGTGAGAACCCCGAGGCGAGCGCCCTGTAGCGCGGTCGCGTCTAGCTCATCCGCGAACCGGGGAAGTGTGCGGTCGCGAAGCACTTCGGTGGCGGGATCCGCCGGATCCATGCCGATCGTCGCGTCGAGGGCGATGGCGAGGTCGATCGCCCGCCGGGCCAACGGTCCGCCCACGTCCTGGGTGTGAGAGAGAGGGATGATGCCGTCGATGCTTGAGAGCCCCTTCGTTGGCCTGAGGCCGATCAGGTTGTTGTTGGAGGCCGGAATGCGGATGGAGCCGCAGGTGTCGCTCCCCCAGCCGACGGCTGCGAAGCTGGCCGCGATGGCTGCTCCCGTCCCACCGCTTGACCCTCCCGGATAACGGGTCAGGGCGTAGGGGTTGAGCGTCTGCCCTCCGAGTGAGCTGATGGTTGTGATCCCTGCTGCCAGCTCGTGCATGTTGGACTTGCCCAAGATGATCGCGCCGGCCTCACGCAGCTTGCGCACTTGAAACGCGTCGTCTGGAGGGATCAGGCCGGCGAGAGCCACCGACGAGGCGGTCGTGGGCATGTCGGCGGTGTCGTAGTTGTCCTTGAGGATGATCGGAATGCCGTGGAGCGGACCCCTCACTGTTCCGGCGGCCCTCTCCTGGTCCAACGCCTCCGCTTCGGCGGGCGCTTCGGGGTTCAGGCGGATGATTGTGTTGAGCCGCGGGCCCTGTTGATCGTAGGCAGCGATCCGCGCCAGGTAAGCCTCGACGAGCTCCACCGCAGTCGTGCGCCCCGACGCCATCGCCTCCTGAAGCTCGGGGATGGTTGCCTCCGCCACCTCGAGGGGCCCGGCCCGCTCTGGCGAAGACGGCTGCGGACCGACCTGTCCGAGCCCGGGACGAGGGAGCAGCCCCGGCGCGAGGACGAGTGCCAGGAGGAGCGCAGAGCCCCCCGTTCGGCGGGTCCCCAAGCCCGTGGTTGCGGAGTGGTCGGCAGCGGACCGGCGAGTGGTGAAGGTCGAGTCGATCATACCCCGGAAGATTTCGTGGAAGAGGTGCGCCCCGCAAGACGAGGCCGCGCCCGATGCAAGAGAGTCGCCGCCCGCACTAGAGCGATGGAGTGGACGCCCCCCTTCTGACGGCGTCAGGCTACGCCGGGCTGAGAAGAACGCAGGCGGTGTGTGTTCAGGAGACGAAGGGGGGAGGCGTCCATGGACAAGGTCAGCATCATCGGCATCGACACCTCGGAGGGCACGGTCCAGCTACACGCAAGCACGGGAAGCGGGAGCCAGTGCTTCGCAACGATGATCGACGGCTTCGCGGTGTTCATGCGCACCTCCGCTCCAGATCGGACCTCATGAAGAGCATCGCCGATGGCGTCACCGACATCAAGGATGAGAGTCTGCGCTTGGTAGGTTCCGGCATCGGCAGGCTCCCTCACACTTCCGCCACCTCCGTGCTTGCAAGATTCTCTGCGCAAGCCAGGCACCACGCGCCGACGGGGCAGGCCTCGCCCACGCCATGGTCACCCAAGCAACACGGAACTGGACGGCCGGGCAGGGACGGGGCGATGCGTCTCCATCCTCACAGAACGGGAGGCCCCCGCACCGCCGACGCTCCCGGATTGACACTCGATTTGCCGGACAACCTTATTGACACAGGCGCTTCCGGTGCGCCGCATCCCTCGATTCGCACAGGAGGTCTCGAGATGCGCATCCTTGCTTGCCGCCCAGTTCTCGCCGCTTCAAGGCTGGCCCTCGCCGGCTGCACGCTTCCCCAGGGCGCACGTCCTCAGGTGCCGCCCATGCAGACCACCGCCTTCGTCAACGCGAACGTGGTGCCGATGGACCGCGAAGGCACGCTCGACGGCTACATGGTCGTCGTCTCCAAGGGCCGCATTGTGGAGATGGGTCCGTCCGCATCGGTGGATCCTCCCGCGGACGCCACGGTCATCGACGCCAGCGGAAAGTACCTCATGCCCGGCCTCGCCGAGATGCACGGGCACATGCCCGGCGGCGACCTGGAGGAGAAGGTCATGTTCCTGTACGTGGCGAACGGCGTCACCACCGTTCGCGGCATGCTGGGACAGGACGGGCACCTGGCGCTGCGCGCGAGGGCCAACGCGGGTGAGATCGTTGCCCCGACGCTCTACATGGCGGGCCCCAGCTTCAACGACGGGAGCGTGAACTCTACGGAGGGAGCCGAGGAGCGGGTGCGGCGGCAGAAGCGCGAGGGTTGGGATCTGCTGAAGATCCATCCCGGGCCCACGCGCGAAGAATACGACGCCATGGCGGTCACCGCGCAGGAAGTGGGCATCCGCTTCGGCGGCCACGTGCCCGCGGACGTGGGTCTCGAGCACGCCATCCTCATGGGGCAGGAGACCTTCGACCACCTGGACGGCTACATCGAATACCTGGACGCCTTCGAAGGCGAGGTGGACGAAAACCGACTCCAGCGCATCGTGCAACTGACCCGGGACGCGCGCGCCTGGGTTGTCCCCACCATGGTCCTCTGGGAGGTGGGCATCATTGGGCGGGGCGACGCGGACGAATTGAGGCGCCGTCCCGAGATGCGCTACTGGCCAGCGCAGGGAGTCGAGACCTGGGCACCGGCAGCGGGCGGCCGCGTCCCGAACCAGCCCCGGGCGGGCGGCGGCCTGGGCGGCCAACCGCAACCGGGTGCTGAAGGCGTTGTCGGATGGCGGCGCAGGCATCCTCATGGGCACCGACTCGCCGCAGATCTTCAGCGTGCCGGGGTTCTCGATTCATCGCGAGATGCAGGCGATGGCCGATGTGGGCATGTCGGCGTACGAGATTCTCGTCAGCGGGACGCGCAACGTGGGCGACTACTTCCAGCGGCTCGACAGCTTCGGAACGGTGGCAGTCGGCAGGCGCGCGGACCTGCTTCTGCTGAACGGGAATCCGCTCTCCGATGTGGCCAACGTGGCCGACCGCGCGGGCGTCATGTTCCGCGGCCGTTGGCTGCCCGAAGAGGAAATCCAGAGGAGGCTGGAGGAGATCGCGGATGAGTTGGGGAACTAGAACGTTCGGTCTTGGCGGGTCAGCTGCTGGTGCTGATTCCACGGCATGTCGATCACTGATTCCACGGGATGTCGATCACCCTGGAGCGAGCGAGTAGCGGCGCTGGATGACCTGATGTAGCGAGCCGTTCTTCCATCCTCGCGGAGGTCCCTCGAGGAGAGGAGGAAGACGGTGACGCAGCAGAGGTTGTCCATGAGAAGCATACGAGAAGTGCTGCGCCTGAAGCATGGGCTCGGGCGTAGCCACCGGCAGATCGCACAAGCGCTGGGCATCGCCAACAGCACGGTGAGCCTGTACGTGAGCCGGGCGGCCGAGGCGGGCTTCTCCTGGCCACTGCCTGAGGGACTCGACGACACCGCGCTCGAGACGGCGCTCTTCCCACCCCAGCCGCCGTCGCGGGATGTCCGGCCCGAGCCCGACTGGACGGAGGTCCACCGGGAGCTTCAGCGTCACAAGGGGATGACGCTGCAGCTCCTCTGGCTGGAGTACCGCAACGCCCATCCCGACGGCTACGCCTACAGCTGGTTCTGCAGGCACTACAGGAAGTGGCGGAGTCGCCTGGACGTGGTGCTGCGCCAGACCTACCGGGCGGGCGAGAAGGCCTTCGTCGACTACGCCGGCCCGAAGTTCCCGGTCGTGGACCGGAGCACCGGCGAGGTGCAGAGCGTCATGGTCTTCGTCGGAGTCCTGGCCGCGTCGAACTACACGTTCGTGGACCTGACGTGGAGCCGGGCCCTTGCGGACTGGACGCTCTCGCACGTCCGGATGTTCGAGTTCTTCAGCGGGGTGCCCGAGCTCGTGATCCCGGACAACGAGAAGGCGGGGGTGCACAGGGCCAGCCGCTACGAGCCTACGCTCAACCCCACCTACCAGGAGCTCGCCGCCCACTACGGGACCACCGTGCTCCCGGCCCGGCCGAGAGCCCCGCAGGACAAGGCGAAGGTGGAAGCGGCGGTCCAGCACGTCGAGCGCCGGATCATGGCCCCGCTTCGCAACCACACCTTCTTCTCCCTCGATGAGCTCCGGGGAGAGGTCGCACCACGACTCGCCGCCCTCAACGAGCGGCCCTTCCAGAAGACCGCCGGGAGCCGCCGCAGCTGGTTCGAGGAGCTCGACCGACCGGCGCTCAAGCCGCTGCCGAACCAGCGCTACGAGTACGCCGAGTGGCGCAAGGCCCGCGTCAACATCGACTACCACATCCAGCTTCATCACGCCTTCTACAGCGTCCCCCATCCCCTGGCCCGCCACCAGGTCGATGTCCGCATCAGCGCCCACACCGTCGAGATCTTCCACAAGAGCCGGCGGATTGCTGCGCACCGGCGCGTCCACACGAAGGGCGGATACTCGACCGAGCCCGCTCACATGCCGGCCGCTCACCGCGCCCATGCGGAGTGGACCCCGTCGCGGTTGATCCGCTGGGCTGAGAAGACCGGACCTCACACCGCCGCCTTCGTCGCCCAGCTCCTCGAGACCCGCAGGCACCCCGAGCAGGGCTACCGCGCCTGCCTCGGCCTCATGCGGCTCCTTCGCACCTATCCCCCCGAGCGCCTGGACGCCGCCTGCCACCGCGCTCTCAGGTTCAGGACGCTGAGCTACAGATCCATCAAGTCCATCCTCGCCACCGGCCTCGACCAGGCCGACGACGAACAACCCGAGCTCGCCCTGCCCGAAGGTCACGCCCACGTCCGCGGACCGGACTACTACGCCAACCACTTGAACGACAAGGAGAACTGACGACCATGCTCAGACAACCCACCCTCGACCTCCTCCACGAGCTCCGCCTCCCGGGCATGGCCCAGGCCTTCGAGGAGCAGGCCGCCATGCCCGACATCGCCGAGCTCGCCTTCGACGACCGCCTCGCACTGCTCCTCGAACGCGAGAAGACCGACCGCGAGCAACGTCGGTATCAACGACTCAAGGGCCTCGCCAAGCTCCACCTCGATGCCACCGTCGAAGACCTCAACTTCAAGGCCCCACGCGGCCTCGATCGCTCTGTCGTCCTCCGCCTCGCCTCCGGTCAGTGGATCCTGGATGGCCAGACCGTCCTGATCACAGGTGCCACCGGATCTGGTAAGTCATACCTCGCCTGCGCTCTCGGCCACCAAGCCTGCAGAACTGGGATCTCTACCCGCTACTACCGCCTCTCTCGCCTCCTCGACGAACTCACCCTCGCCCGGGGCGATGGCTCCTATCCCAAGCTCATCCAACGGCTCGCCAGGACCTCGCTCCTCGTCCTCGATGACTGGGGGCTCGCTTCTCTCTCCGGCCAGGGTCGTCACGACCTCCTCGAGGTCCTCGATGACCGCTACGCTCGGCGCGGTACCATCCTCGCCAGCCAGCTCCCCGTCGAGCACTGGCACGACCTCGTCGGTGATCCCACCTTCGGCGACGCCATCCTGGATCGGCTCCTCAATAATGCACACCGCATAACTCTCGAGGGTGCCTCGATGAGACGGCTCTACGACTCGACCAAGTCCCCCTCCACCACCTAACTTCCACCCTCAACCCCGAGCCCCAGCACCGCTATGGACCTCCGCTCCCCAGGGTGATCGACATCGCGTGGAACAGGTGATCGACATCGCGCGGAATGGGTGATCGACATGCGTGGAATCAGGAGCTGGTCCGGTCCGGCTGAGTAGTGGCCTGACCGGGGCGGCGAGCCGCTCGAGGCGGGGCCATACCAGCTACGCTTGAGGCGACGTGCTGGCTCCCGAGAAAAGTTGGGATCGCAGGAGACAGCCCTGAGATCGTTGCTGGTGGTAACGGACCTCTAGAAGGTCGATCTGCTCTCCAGTAAGCGTGCTTACAGCTGCGAGCCAATCGTCACGTGGGACCTGGACACGGTTGCGTTGACTCTAGCGTCGTCGTCGAACTCACTAAAACGCCTGAATGTCATTGATGCGATTGAATTAGTCGCTTAGAGGTCTCTCCTAGTGCCCCCATAGTTGCCCTACATCTGTTTCCGCTAGCCGTGTGAACCGCTATCGCCTAAGACAGAGGCCGCCAGCGTCCGCGCCGGGCCGAGCCCTGAGCCCGGTGAAGTTCTTGGACCGAGTGCGCGAGATCGAGCGCAAGGAACGGCGATCGACAGCTTCACCACGTAGCGCCTCGGGCCGGCTCCCCGAAGGGTGGTCTTGAAGGCCGACCCAGGAAGGTCGGTGCCAATCGGGAAGTGCACTGATGGCCATCGAGACCTGATCGGGCCTCAGTCGGCTTGAAGGCGTCGCGCCAACGCGTTGCTGAGGGATTCAACCCCCGCGTAAATGGGCTTCACGGCGAGTCCAGAGACGAATGCGATCGCTACCGGCCCCAGCGCCACCGGGTTCAACGAGGGCTCTTGCTGTCCCCCGCTGTTGGCCACTGACACCCCAAAATCGGTTAGCAGTACGACCGCAAGAACGCCGATCATCGCTCCAAGAAAGATCCTTACGATGTCTCCCTGCTGTCGAGCAAGTTCGTAGGCCTGCTCCGACAGCTTGTTCGAAAGGTGTTTGGCGAGGAAGGTGCACGCGCCAATGCCTCCCCACAGCGCTGGGACCAGCAGCGGAGCCAGAGCCTCAACGACGCTCAACATGACAGTACTCGTGGATCCCCCTCTTTGCACAAGTAGCTGGTGGACGAACAGTGCCAGGAAGAAAAGGAGAATGCCGATGACCGGGGCACGATACCGTTGAGAGCCCCTCCACCATTCGCCCAGCCGGGCCAGGCTCCAGAGATTTGACAGGCGACGGTTCGCCGTGTCGAGGACGCTCCGCCCGTTCACGCCCCGCTTCTCGTAAGTTACGCTTGAGACCCTCGAATATGCTTGCATCAAAGTTTCCCAGCTCGATGCCGAAGGTGATGACGTAGCCTCCGCGATTGCCCTGAGAAGCTCGCGGTAGCGATCATCGTCGCACTTTGTCTGCATCGTTTCCGAAGAGTCCATCGCCATGACGCCCGACGTAGAGGGCAAGTGCATTCGCTTCGTCAAGGAGCTCGTCGCCCTTCAGCTTTCCCCACGTTCTGTCCGTACCACGAGTCTGTTCGCTTTCCGTCATGATGGTCCCCCTGCAACCTGTTGTCCCGAGTGATCAAAGGCGGTTATCACTTGACAGTTGACCACGGTATACGACGATATCCAGCCGCCCTCGCCGGAGCTAGTTGACGGGCGGGCCGCAAACGCGGCCGGCCGGCCCCGAGGGTCTCGGGGGGAATTGGGAGTATCCATGTCAAGTGGATGCCCTGTTGGCGGGTTCTCGGCAGTCGCGGCATAGACTTGCCTTGCGGCGTTATTCGCGCCGTCGCCGTTGCCATATCGCATTTGCCCGGGTCGATCAGCCTTCGGAGCCGGATGCGCCCGTCCGCGGTGGAGCGCATGGCGCTCATGCGCCCGCTCGGGGTGCATTCGCCGTCCAGATGCGGTCCTGCTGCAGCAGCGTGTTGGCGAGGACGAGAAGCTTCCGCATCACGGCCGTCAGGGCGACCTTCGGTGGTTTCCCCCTTTCCACAAGCGCCTCGTACTTGCGCTTGAGGTCGGGATTGTGCTGGACCGCGACTAGCGCGGGCATGTAGAGCAGCCGGCGGACCCGGTTCCTGCCGCCCTGGATGAAGCTGCGGGCGTCCCTTCCAGTATCCGGACTCCCGGGTGATCGGGGCGAGTCCGGCGAGGCTGGCGGCACGGGCGCCGGTGAGCGTGCCCAGCTCCGGCATGTGGACGATCAGTCCCGCGGCGGTGATGTCCGAGATGCCGGGGATGGAGGTCAGGATCTCGGCCCGGCGCTCCAGGGCCTCACGGGAGTGCGCAAAGTGCCTGCCGCGGTTGGTGGTGGCAATCCGGTCCTTGCGTAGCGCGTCGCGGATCTGCTGAAGTTCGGCCAGGTCGCGCTGCCCTTCCGATCTCGCCTCGGCCGGGCGCAGGTCTTCGATGGCCGCCGCCATGGTGGCCAGCATCCGGGCGTCCACCGCGTCGGTTTTAGCGCGCCGGCCCAGCGAGCGGGCGAAGGACCGGACCTGGAAGGGGTTGATCGCATACAGGGGGAGTCCGGCCTTCAGGAGTGTTTCCTCGAGGTCGCGGTGGAAGGGTCCGGAGGGTTCGTACGCGATCCGGTCGACCCCGGAGCCGATCCAGGCGATCAGCTTGCGGAAGCCGACGCTGTCATTCGAGAAGCGGGAAGCTCTCCCCTCGGGCGCGGTGAAGGCGTCGAGCCAGTCCTTGGAGATGTCGATCCTGACGGTGCGGAGGATTCTGCTCATGTGTTCTTCCCTTCTCCTGTGCTTGTCATGCGAGCCTCGATGCTCATGTATCCATTCAGGACAGAGGGAAGGACGGTGGCGACCAAAACTCCCGAGCGGCCCCTTGCGGCCATGCGACCCCGCGATCCGACCACCGTCCCTGTTGGGCACCCGCTGCGGCTTGCTGATATGGAAGCGCCATCTGTCAAGTGAGGGTCACGTTGTCTCGCATGGGCCGAGGGGAGAGGTCGCCCGAGGTTCGCTTCGACGGTGAATCCTGCTGATATACGCCGGTTAGCCCTGCGGCCAGAGCGGCAAGAATTCGGATTCGTCGGGAGCTGGCTCGATCTACGACACGTGGGTCTCGGGGCTGCGTTCGCTCACCTGGGACCAGGGCAAGGAGATGGCCGGGCACGTCCGCTTCAGCATTGACAGCGGCGTGTCTGTCTACTTCTGCGATCTGAGAAGTCCCTGGCAACGCGGGACTAGCGACAACACCAACGGCCTGCTTCGCCAATACTTCGCCAAGGGTACCGATCTCTCCGCCCACTCCCAAGAGGACCTGAATGCCGTCGCCCGACAGCTCGACGGCCGCCCTCGACAAACCCTCAGCTGGATGAAACCATGTGAAGCCTTCGCCAAGATCGTTGCGTTCACCGCTTGAGACCGCCGGGGCAACTCCAGTGGCTGAACTGGAACGGCCTCGGGCTCGGCCCGGTCGGCGTGCTTGCCGGAGTGCACAGCTAGGAACGGTTCCCGATAGGCAGCCTCGCGACTGTGGTAACCGGAACCCCCCGAACCGGGAGGCCTAACCCACGCTAGCGCCAGGGGCCATCCCTCCCATATTTTCTAGCCTTACTCCACGACTGAGAACACTTCAGCACACAGGAGCAACGGCGCTGTTCTGCAAACGACAGCAACTCCCTGATTGCCCACGAACCTACGGTTGTAAAAGTGAGATTACCGGGACCACCGCCTTGCAGTGACCGCGCACCATGGAAACGACCGGCTCCGACCCGAGTTTCGTATGTGCTCAGCATCCGTACTTTCCGCCAACATATCGAATCCCGTTCATCGACCTGATTCCTCTCGCATCATCCATATCAAAGGGTACGAAGGCGCTGCCGTACAACATGCCAATGAAATATCATCTCCTGCAGGAACCTCGGTTAAAGAATCTTTTACGTGGTGCACAAGCTAATACCGATCCTAATGTACGCCGCAAAACGCTCAATAACGCCCGTGGTCTCTTGAGTCAACACGATGCACCCACGTTCGCCGCCCTAATGTGCCAAAGTGATTTGGACGAATTCTATTTCGGTCCTGCTTTTCCTCCGTCAGTAAGCACAATATATAGAACTCCTCTTCGAAGAGTCATTCCTCTAAACATCGAGTCTGCACTACAGAGTTCTCGTATGCGGCACTATTTGGAGCGACTCCAAGACGCTTCCACTTCTCTCGGTCGAATCAACACAGCAATCCTTTCCGGAGATCTTTTGACCGCGTGCACGCTATGCCAGACGTTCCTACGTGAATTCGGTTACTCCGCAACATTAGCTCGAAAAGCCATCTACATCAATCTCCTCGCAACCAGCGATAACGAGGGAGTCATAGACTCTCTCCAAAAGAAACGCGCCAACGAACTACTGCAGTCGTTTTTTCCCAAAGCGGCATCCCGACTCTATGCCCAATTCATCAACCTGACTATCGACATCTGTAACAGAGATATCGAATGCCTAGAAACCATGCGGGAACATATGCGGTTACTCAAGGATTCTTTGCCAACATCCAAAAAGTTTCCTCCGCACTATGCAATGATGCGGAGAACCCTATTCCCCGCCAACTATCATTCCATTGTTGATTCCATTTCACTGCTATATTTCTCATCATCGTCGGCAATCGATCTACTCGTTGACCTATGCACCGTAAGTGATTGCCATTCGCCATCACCGGATTCACTTCAGAATCTCTTTTCCGACTTCGATTTTGCCCAAACAAAAGCGAATCTCCAACCGTCAGACGAATCACTACGTACCTTTATTGCTCTTCCCCATGCTCAAGATGCAGAGCAAGCTGCGTATCGCGCTTCTGCTATTTTCCCTGAAGTCACCTCGTTCGCGCGATGGCGTCGCGCAATCGACTTCGAATTCTATGCTCGCGAAGCCTTGCCTTTGCCCGAAGAAATACCGACTAGCGACTTTTTTTCCACGAACCTGCGATTAATCAATTTGTGTCATCCGCCATCAAGAGCGTTCTACACCATTTCTCACTTTGATAACTCCGCATCGAGCGCGTTTCTCCGTACTGTGGCCGTCTTGAAATGTATTCGTACCGGAGACAAGTTGTCGAACTTAACATCTCGCCAAATTGGAGTCTTACTTTCGGAAACAACTGGGTTCTCCCGACTGTTAGACAAACTCGAATTGGTTGACCTGCGGGAGCATAGTGAAAGAGAAGATGCGGATGTTGTTGTGTTTCTTGCTATGGTAATGTTAAACGAACGGGAACCACACGAAGATCTAGCTTTTGAAATGCGTATGGCCTTTCAGACGGTCGTCATCCGGTCTCACAATTCTGATATCCTTACGTTCTTGGATTGGCTCTATAAACGCACACCTAATCTTTGCCCCGTAGTAGTTGACCTGTGTGACATTGCCTTTTTAGAGAGACTTTATCTACTCAACTCGACGTACGCCGAGGTCCTCTCCACTCGGGAACGTATCTGTAGATGGACGGCCCTTAGATTCGGATGGGAGGAATATGAAGCGATTGCGGACCGTCTCGCGTTGGACTCGAAGGTCCGCACGATCAGGGAAGGTATTGATGAAGCACGAATATTCGTTGACGTGCTTCGATACAAACAATGGACGTTCGATGCACTCACTCCGACATTGCGAAAGTTCGAGCGAGTGGTTTCGGTTGCACCGTCCACTTTAGAGGACGGCCCTCGCTTGGTCGGTAAACAGGCGAGATCCAAGGAGGTACCGTTTGCGAGTTCCGACTACTGGTTCTATGTGGCTAGTGAGAGGGCATTCGCCGAATTCTGCCACAATAAACTGTTTGGTATCGATTCGTACCTAAGTCGCCGTATTCGTCACGGAACGCTCGCAGGGACACTAATTGTGCCGATTCAAAGGAAGATATCTGCATTTCTGGAAGCGCATGTGAGCGCATTATCTCCTGACGATCCGAACACGGCACGTATATTGGAACGATACCGAGAGATCGTGGCGCGAATACGTGATGACCTATTGCATTTCAGAACGAAAGATAAGCCTATGGGATTGCTTCTTCCCAACGCTGGCCAGAATAACACGAGAGCGAGGATCCAGGCGGACTTTCGCGATCAACTTGTAGACTTGTTCAACGACGGATATTCGGCATCAGAGCTTTGTCCATTCTTCCTAGATCATTGTTGGGACCTACTTACCGAAGACCTATTCCGTATTCAAAGCGAGTTGCGGCGAGTATTTACCTCGGAGGTGCGTCCCTTACTCCCTCTCTGCCAATATCAGTGAGACACCTGGTACCTTTGGGATTACTGAAGGGGGCGGAGGTGGATGGCGATGGTAGAGGGGAGAGATACGATGATTGGTATGGGTGTGGGCGCTCGGGCCCTGGGGGGCGAGGAGCGTAGCGACGAGGCCGCCAGGGCCCGAGTCGCCGAGCGGAATCGGGCACGGGATCCGGAGGTTGTGGCCAAGCCGACCCGCCGGCAGTTCACCGCGGAGTACAAGCTCAGGATCCTGGAAGAGACCGACCGGTGCTCGGAGCCCGGCGAGGTTGGGCGGATCGTGCGTCGGGAGGGTCTGTACAGCTCTCATCTCACGGCATGGCGAAAGGCACGGCGCGAGGGCTCTCTGAAGGGCCTGACGCCGAAGCGGCGGGGCCGCAAGCCGGCCCGCCGCAATTCCCTCCAGAAGAGGGTGGATGAGCTCGAGGCCGAAGTGGCCCGGCTCGAGAAGCAGCTTGCCACGGCGGAAACGATCCTGGAAGTCCAGGGAAAAGTTGCCGGGCTGCTGGGGTTGAGCTTCGACAGCGGAAAGAACTCCTGATGGCCGCTGCCTCCCTGGCTCGGGAGGTCGGCGCCGCGCCGGCGTGCCGAGCACTGGGTGTGGCGCGTGCCACGTTCTACCGGCGCCGTAAGCCCACGACCGGGCACCAGCAGCCCAGGCAGCGCCCCGCCCGGGCACTTGATGAATCCGAGCGCGAGAAGGTGCGTGAGACCCTCGCTTGCCCGCGCTTCGTCGACCGATCTCCCGCAGAGGTTGTGGCCACCCTCCTCGACGAGGGCGAGTACCTCTGCTCAGAACGCACGATGTACAGGATCCTCCAAGAGGATCACCCCGTGCGTGAGCGGCGCAGTCAGCTCACGCATCCCCCCTACACGAAGCCCCAGCTCGTGGCCACGGCACCGAACCAGACCTGGTCGTGGGACATCACCCGGCTTCTCGGACCCGAGAAGTGGTCGTACTTCTACCTCTACGTCCTCATCGACATCTTCAGCCGCTACGTGGTCGGATGGATGGTCGCCGACCGCGAGAACTCCGCGCTCGCCAGCCGGCTCATCCAGGAGAGCTGCCTCAAGCAGGATGTCCAGCCCGAGACGCTGACCCTGCACTCCGACCGCGGGGCCCCGATGACCAGCAAGTGCACGGCCCAGCTGCTCGCCGACCTCGGGATCACCCGCTCGCTCGGCCGTCCCCGGGTCAGCGACGACAACCCCTTCTCGGAGGCGCACTTCAAGACCGTCAAATACTACCCCAACTTCCCCGGACGCTTCGCCGACATCGGCGCGGCGATCGACTTCTGCCGATCCTTCTTCCCTTGGTACAACCATGAGCATCGCCACGGCGGAATCGCGATGCTCACCCCGGCTGATGTCCATCACGACCGAGCCCGTGACGTGCTCGCCCAGCGTGAGCGCACTCTCCAGCAGGCGTGGTCCCAACACCCTGAACGCTTCGTGCAGGGGATCCCCACGCCCCAGCCTCTCCCAACGGAGGTCTGGATCAATCCACCAGCTGCGGCTCCGACACCGCAGCCCGCTCACTAATTTATGACCCCGGGTGTCTCACTCTTGTTGACAGGTTCCGACTTCGAAGCATTTCACAAGAAAAAACCGACATTGCATGGCGGTCCCTAGCTACGGACTTGGATCAAACTGCCGAGGGCTTGTTTAATATTTTGTCTCGTTGGTTTGCGAAATCAGAAGGCTCGGCGATGACCGTGAGCGTGAAGGAACTCGTCACGGTAGTAGTGCGAGAGGTAGCAGGATATTTCCCCAGTTATAAGAAGAAATACCGTTTTGTCCGGGGTGGAGACGAGAGCCTGTCAGGCCTAACATACCAAACAGTTTACGATCTATTATCTCTATTCTTTACGAACATAGCCCAGCACGCGGATCCCATAGCCGAGTGTGACCTTTGGTCTGAGTTCACCGATCTGGACGCAACCGGGTCTGCGATGCTGCACATCGGGATAGTATCGAAGAACCTCGCATCAGTGTCGGACCGCCAAGTTAGAAGGTCAATCTCCGATGCTCTGGGGAATGACGATCACGAAGAATCTATGGTGCGAGAGGGGAAGTCTGGACTAGGAAAAGCGATGGCGCTGATTCGAGGGTACCCGGGTGAGGGCGGATTTTCTTGGGAGGTTGAGGAGGGAAAATGTCGCATCGAGTTCGGAGTTCCAGTCATCGTCGTTCGGAGATAGCAATGCGAACTAAGATCTTGATTGTAGAGGATGACAAATTCAAGGCAGACGATCTCAAAAAAGAGATCTTACGTGACTTTGATGTTTTTGTGGTTGCTTCGGTTCGTGACGCCGTCGTGAAGGTCCTTGAAGAAGAATATGATGCAATAGTTCTCGACATGGCTTTACCAACTTTTACGGCGGATGCTGCATCTTCTAGTGGAACAGCACAGCCACAGGGTGGGGTCGAGGTTTTGAGGGCATTGCAATCCGACAATTCCGAGACTCCAGTGATCATCGTATCTCAGTACCCTGATTTGGAAGTAGACGGGGAATTCCATTCATTGGAGGCAGCTTCCAGTGCGCTGACACGACGATATGCCATAAGAGTCGTCGGTGCCGTAGTTTACGATTTTCAAAATAGGGCATGGGCTGACGTATTCCGACATCTGTTGACCGATTTATAATGGTGGAGGGACAATGAGAATTCTTGCAATCGAAGACAATGCGGAAAAGGCGGACGCTCTGCGTTCGCTCACCTTTGAAGTTGACGAGCGTGCCACGTTCAAACACTGCAGCAACATACGAAGTGTCGTCGGGGAACTGGATAGGACCATGTATGATCTCGTTGTGCTTGACTTAATGATGCCGTTGACTAGGGATGGAAGTCCGCAGGATACGGGCAAAGAAATTCTCCAAATCATCTCAAAGTCTCAGCTAAATAGATCAACGACGATTGTTGCACTAACCGCGTACGAAGAATTGTACAAGGGTCAAGAGAAAGAATTTGCTCAGTCAGGAGTATTACTAATTCATTTTGATTCTGTATCGAATAGATGGAAGACGACGGTACGAAGCTTACTGAGGCGTGTATCCATACATTCTAGGTGTGATTTCGTCATAATCTGTGCTTTGAATGTTGAGAGGGATGCTCTAGTTTGTACCCGGGCACGAGTAGGGGCACAGAAAAGTGAAAATGGTCTTGACGTGCAGCAAATGGAAATTGGCAGTCACGTGGGTAACATCATTCTTTTGCCACGTACGGGACTCACCGACGCATCTATAATAACTGCATCCGCGATGGAACGATATCGGCCTCGACTGGTTGCAATGACTGGAATATGCGCTGGTATACAAGATCGTGTACAGATGGGGCAAGTGTTGGTTTGTGAGACTTGTTGGGAATACCAAGTCGGTAAGTTCACCTCGGAGGGCTTTGAGTTCGAACCATATCAATCAACATTGTCTGAGCCGGTCAGACAGCAACTCTCGTCGCTGTGTCGGTCTGAGGAGGTAGTTGACATGATTTACGCGGGTCCACTGCCACTAGGTGTTGAGCGGTGTCAACCAGTGCTAGCGACGATTGTGTCGGGGTCGGCGGTTGTTGTAAACGTCGACATTCTAGAATCCATTCAGGGACAGCATCGCAAAATAGACGCCATCGAAATGGAACTCGCGGGAGTGTTTCGAGCGGTCAGACTTGTGGACGAATCAGTCATCGTCATTGGAGCAAAAGCGGTAGTGGATTTTGCTGATTATCGCAAAAGAGATGATATGCAACAATTTTCGGCAACGGCGTCTGCACATTTTCTAGTTGAGGCAATTGATACGTTGCTTGATCGTAGAGATGCGACATAGGCAACAGTGACATTCACCCCGATTGATGTAGAGTAATATGTGGATTCTACCCGTAATCTCGAAAAGTCTTAGTATAATCTCTGATAGACAGGTCGGGCCCAGTGCCGAATGGAGCCGTTTCTCGTTGTAGACCTGGTCCAGGAAGCGAGGCAAGCGAGCCACGACGTCCTGGTAGGTTCCGTAGTCGTTCAGGTAAACCTCTTCGCACTTCACGGTCTTGATGAAGCTTTCCGCCTGGGCGTTGTCGTAGGGGTTGCCCCGGCGGCTCATGGACCCGCGCAGGCCCCACTCGGCTAGGACCGCCCGGTAGGCCGCCGCGCCTGCCTAGGTTCAAGCGGTCGTCGCAACAGTACGGTGTTAAGGGGTTTTCGTACGCCTCCGGTCTCGCTCGACACTAGGCTGGCGAGGGCGACGGAGTCCGGAACGAGAGAAGTGGGTTCTTTATGGTCTCCCAGCCGGAGGGAGTCAGAAGCGACCGACGGTCGTTGAAGGCTGGAGATACGGGAACGGCAGAGCATTTCAACGCACGGTTGAGGTCTGGCTCGTTGATGATAACAGATCTTGCAGGGTTTCCGCCGGAGCTCTCCAACCGAGGGTCTTGCGGGGACGGCTGTTGAGAGCGGCTGCGACGGCGGCGAGATCGTCAACCGTGTGTCTGCTGAGGTCAGTGCCCTTCGGAAAGTACTGTCTCAACAGGCCGTTGGTGTTCTCGTTCGTGCCGCGCTGCCAAGGGCTCTGCGGGTCGCAGAAGTAGACGGCCAACCCGCTATCGATGCGCAGCCGAGCGTGCTGAGCCATCTCTGCTCCCTGGTCCCATGTTAGAGACCGGCGGAGTTGCTCGGGTAGGGTCGTGATCGACGAAGCGATCGCGTCCCGGACGGCTTCGGCACCATGTCCGGCCAACGCTGGACCGTTCTTGATCCTGGGCTCGCCGTGTTTGCTAAGGCGGGGGAGGTAGAGCAGCATCGTGAACCGGGAGGTCCGTTCGACCAGAGTACCGATCGCCGAACTGCCCAACCCCAGGATCAGGTCGCCTTCCCAGTGCCCGGGAACAGCGCGGTCGTCTGCCTCGGCCGGTCGCTCGCTGAGCATGATCTCAGGGTGAACGAACGTCTTGCCCCGTCGGCGGGTGCGAGCGCGAGGCACCCGTAGCGCGCGTCCCGTCCGAAGGCACGCTGTCAGCTCCCGGCGCAGCGCGCCACGGCCCTGGACGTAGAGCGGCTGGTAGATGGCTTCGTGCGATATACGCATGGACTCATCGTCAGGGAAGTCGACCCGTAGCCTGTTGGCGATCTGCTCGGGACTCCACGAGACCGCCCATCGCCGGTCTTGTCGGGGACCGCGACGCCGTCCAGTCCAGCGCACATCGGGACCCGGCACGACCGTACCATCTGGAGTCCGGATCAGGCCTCCGAGGCGATCCTGTACATACTGCCTCAGTTCGCCGTTCATAGCGAGCTTCGCAGGCTTGGGACGTTTCGCTCTCCGTTCGGCGTGCCATTGAGCGGTCGTGGCTCGATACTCGAGGTTCCCTCCCCGTGTCGCTGCGTTGCGCCGCAGCTCTCGCGAGATCGTCGAGGGTGCGCGGCCCAACTGCCGGGCGATCTCGCGCACGCCACGACCACGGGCTCGAAGAATGGCGATCTCTTCTCGCTCGACGAATGAGAGATAGCGCCCCGACGGGAGGCAAAACTTGAAGGGTGGCATGCCACCACATTCGCGGAACCAGCGTGTCCCGACAGCGGGCGACACACCCGCGGCCACGGCAGCCTCCTCGCTCGACAGACCCCGAGCGACCTCCTTCCAGAACCTCTGCCGATGCTCCCGACGTCCCACCGGGGGCCGGCCCGGTGACCGCATCGGTCGACGTAGAGCTCGATCCGATCTTCGACGCCTCCTCGCCTCCATCGCAACTCCTCCTCGAGGTGTTGCGACGACCGCTTGAATTCACCTTGGGTGCCGCGGTCGGTGTGATGAATGCAGCCGCGCGGAGGTTGCCGATCGGCCAATGCCGCGCGCAATGCCGCGATCGTCAGCCGGGTGTCGACCTGCCGTGACACAGCGTAGCCGACCACACGTCGTGACCAGGCATCCAGGATCACCGCCAGGTAGACGAACGCCGACGGCGTCCGGATGTACGTGATATCGCCCACCCACAACTTGGCGAGAGCTCACAACCGCCGTGATGTGGCTCAGCGGAAACGTTGGCGAAGGAGACCATAGAAGCTGGGATGACTGCCGCCGATACGGTTTCGTGGCGGCCGGCGGCGGGCGTAAATGGAGCGACCAGCTCCAGAAGCTGCAGCCTGGAAACAAGATCTACGCGTATCAGAAAGGCATGGGATACGTTGGGCTAGGTGAGGTCGTGGCCGAGGCCGTGCCGGCCAAAGACTTCACGGTCAGGGAAACCGGGACGCCGATACTCGCCGCAGATCTGACCCAGCCAGGCCTGGGGCGGAACCGTGATGATCCGGATACGTGCGAATGGCTGGTGGCCGTGCGCTGGACTCAGACGGTGTCCGTATCGGAGTCGTACACAAGGCCGGGAATCTTCGCGAACCAGAACATTGTGTGTCGACAGCGACCCGGAAACGCTGGCTTTCTTGGCAGAAAAGCTCGGACCCCCCGCCCTATGAATGGCAGTCGAAGACCGGTTGACGGTCGCGGAGTCGACCCCGCTCAACCGGGCTGCGACGGCCAAGAACAGGGCTGCTGGCTCCGAGGCACGGCTTCACCTACCGGGACGGTCCGAGCCTCGAGCTGGTCTTCCGGGATCGCCGGCGACGTTGGAATGTGGAAAGCCCCTGTGCGGTGGGTCCGGGCCTTCGACGGCTTCGCCGGTCCTGAGCCGGTCCAGATAGTCGGCCCAAGCCCGCATCATCCGCCGTCACTCGGGCAGGAACGCCGTCTGGTTGTAGACCCGTCCGTTCGGATCGAGCACCCCATGGCCCAACTGATGCTCGATGAAATCGGGCCGGAAGCCCAGCACTCCGTCCAGGATGCTTCTCACCACTTCCCAGAAGCCATGGATCGTCATCTGATCCCCATCCTTTCCGACGGTGGTTGTAGAGATCGCCCGTGGTTCGAATACGCATGCGCTGCCTCCTACGTGCTGTGAGCTTTCGGTGCGAATGCAGCTTCGTAATGTTGTCCCGCGACCCGGTCGACGACGTTGGTAAGCGCTTCGTCCCTGGCCTGGCGTAAAGAGGCCTCGGAGCTACGCCTCGTGGATCATGTGCAGGCGCAGCGGGCGTTCGAAGTCGGCACCGTCGACGCCCGCTCGCGGAGTGTATATCATCCCAATGCGAAGGTCGGCCACATTCCATGGGGAATCACGTTGAGGGGTATGACGGTGATCGCTTCTGTCGAGGATCGTGCGGGTAAGGTCGTATTCGGGTACGAGGACTAACGTGCAGATCCGCTTCTCTACGTTCCCTCGTACGCAGACACCGCCTGATTTTCTTGCTGAAGTGATAGCAGTGTTCGAGCGGCACTCGGCCAAGATCGGCACGGCCCATAGGGAGAAGGGACTGACCAGCGATCAGGCGCTTGCCGTGCTACGGTCGGATCTCGTTGCCCTAGGCTTTAGCGTCGAAGCCGGAAAACGAACTGAAGACAAGATTAGGCGCCCTGTCTTTTTCGGTGAGAACGCCCAGCCTGACCTGCAATACGAGGTCGACGCGTGGCATCCCAAGTGGCGGGCGGGACTTGAGGTCGAAGCCGGTAGGGCCTGGATGGGCAACGCGGTCTATCGCGACCTCGTACAGGCCCTGGTCATGGTCGACATGGACCACCTGCTACTAGCTGTACCGCAGTCTTACCGCTACAAGTCGGGTGGAAGGGTGGCAGCTAGCAAGGACTACGAGAACACCATCTCGGTTGCTCAAGCACTCTACGGACACGCACGTATCACCATGCCCTTCTCGTTGTGCGTGATCGGCTATTGACCGGGGTCCGCCAGCCGCACAGAAGGCACGTCGCACAAAGATGCTCAGCAGGGGACAGGCGAACAGGTGTCCACGAGATGCCAGACAATCAGAGCAGCCCCAAGCGGCCCACTACTCCAGCGGCTTCATGGCGCGGTTTCGGTGGCCTCGGGCTCTCTTCCAGCCCGGAGTTGGTCCAGGTAGTTGGCCCACATCTGCATCATTTGCCTCCGTTCAGGCAAGAACGCTGTCCGGTTGTACGCCCGACCGTTGGGATCCCTGACCGCGTGGGCCAGCTGGTGCTCGATGAAGTCGGGCCCGGGCGCAGTGGCCCAGCTTTCTGGGTTGCCACACCGAGAAGTGCGCTGCGCCGTCCGTGCCCTCGTCGCGCATGGCGTGGCCGCCGAAGAGAATCCGCCGGGCATCGCCGGTATCGGCCCGCGGGTGCCGGATCCACGGGCGCGGGTTCAGTTCTACCGGGCGCTCGGTACCCCAAGGGACGCCGAAGGGGGCGGCCGGAAACACGCGCCGCTATTTCCCGGTCAAGCTGCTGGTCCGCTGGAAGCCGAGCGCGCCGTGTTCGTCTACGTCGATCCCGGCCACAAGACCCCCACGGCGCTCCGCTCCTGGCGAGACGTGCATCGCGGCCTTTGGAAGGCGCTGAGGGAGCGTGGCCGGTCCATCGAGGTCGTGGCCGTCGTCCGGACCCGCGGCAACCTGGAGCGGGCCCGCACGATCCTCTGGCACTGGGCCACGGCATCCACTGCATCCGGCCCCTCACGACATGGCGCTCGAGACGGCTCCCTGGAGGCGGACTTTGAACGCGGAGCGGCGACGGTCGGTGCTGATCGGCGAGTGCACATGAGACATCGGGGTGCATGTGCGCCGAAACGTCATTTCCATGTGCGCTCCAGCGCTTCCGTATGTCGCTGGCGGTCTTGCAGTTGCGGCACGGCCGCCGGAGCGCCGCCGCCGCTCCGGGGCACGCGGCCGTAGAAGGGAGCGACCCCCCCTCTTGGCATGCCTCGATCGGCATCGGGGAGGGTTGGCATGTGCACGCCCATGCCACCCTCCGTCGGGGGGTCGCTCCCGGCCATCAGTCCCTGGCGGGAAGGCTCTTAAACGCTGACCCTTTGGGGTGGTGTCGAAGCGGCCACGGACAGGGGTCACACCAATTGTCCCCGCTCGCCCCACCGGTTCTCGAACTCAAGAAGTCGCCGCCGGATTTCGCCGTCCGGATTGATGATGAAGAACGTCCGGTTGCTCACGCGGCACCAGTAGTAGGCCATCGTGCCGTCCGGGAGCTGGTTCTTCAACCACCGGATCTCGTCGAGATGGCCACCCCGGCGTCGGCTGTTGTGGTGGTAGATCACGGCGGTTCGTCCTTCCGCTAGCGCCATCGCTTCGGCGAGCGGAATCCGTTTCGCATTCACCTGTTTCGTAGGCCTGAAGCGGTCGTTCGGCACGAGGCCGTTGTCGGGGTCGGCGAAGATGAGATCGCAGTCGGCGAGTTGCCGCTTGATCCCGTCGAACCACTGGCGCCGCCATCGCGGGCGGTCGCGGACCTTGACTCCGGCAACTACGAGGCGGTCGGCAGCAAAGACCGCATCGCCAAGAATGTCGGACTGCTGGATGTTTGCGACAGACCGCCGGTCCGTGGTCAGCTCCCGTAGTGCGTCGAACAACTCAGCGTCAAGGTGCCGCCACTCATCCCGATGTTGGAGGTAGGCAGTGTGCCTTCCGTCACCGGCGGGTCCAGCGTCGGGATGCAGGTACCAGGCGACACCGAGACGCTTCGATCCTCGGATCGCCCTCAGGAGTCCGTACTTCACGAAATCTCCCACATCTCCAACGTAACGATCCTGCATGGGGTCGCTCTCGTGTCTGTGCGGGCGCAACAACGTCAACGCGCCCCCAGCTGAGCCCGGCTCCGAAACAGGCCGCTGGGATCCGTCGTGTCGTAGGCGCCCTTGATAGATAGCTCCATCCACCTGTTGCACATAGCTCGTGAGCGGCGCTACGCTAGCCCGGATTTCTCATACCAAAAGAGCGGCATCGGCCTCTGGGGGCTGTTAAGTTTGTGTGAGAGCACAACTTGACAGCCTCCACACCAGAGGACCGATGCCGACACATTGTAAGCCGCTATCCTTCGCATTCCAAGCGTGCCAGCGTCGCCGGGTGACCGCTGCATTCGACGGCGGATCGATCACGTCGAACGCCGGAGTGCTTCTGCTCCGGGAGATCGACCGGTTCGTCGGGCTCTTCGACCGGGTGGCCGGGTGCTTCACCGACCACCGCGATCCCCGCCTCACGCAACACTCGGTGCGGACGCTGGTGGCGCAGCGCATCACGGGCATTGCCCTGGGATACGAGGACCTCAACGATCATGACGAGTTGCGCCACGACCCTCTGCTGGCCTTGCTGGCGGGCCAGCTCGAGGGACGCCGGAAGGACTGTGCGGCGCTGGCCGGCAAGAGCACGCTGAACCGTCTCGAACATGCGCCCACCGGCGGCGAGCCCGGCCGCTACCGCAGGATCGACCACGATCCGGATGCGCTGCAGGCGGTGCTCGTGGAGTTGTTCATCAACGCGTGGGAGGGCAAGCCGCCGTCGCGACTCGTCCTGGACATCGACGCCACCGACGATGCCGTGCACGGTCGCCAGGAGGGTCGGTTCTTCCATGGCTACTACGGCCACTACTGCTTCCTGCCGCTGTACATCACGTGCGGTGGACGCCCGCTCTTCACTCTGCTGAGGCCCGGCAACGCGGACCCCGCCGGGGGCGTGAGGGAGCCGCTCGGCCGCATCATCGCCCGGCTCCGCCAGGAGTGGCCCTGGCTGAAGATCCTCCTCCGTGCCGATTCCGCCTATGCCCGCGAGGAGCTGCTGGCCTGGTGCGAGGACAACGGCGTGGACTACGTCATCGGCCTGGCCAGGAACTCGCGGCTCGTCGAGAAGATCGGCCGGGAACTCGCCGACGCCCACGCCGAAGCAGTCCGGCACGGCCGACCGGCACGCCGGTTCGCCGACTTCCCCTACGCCACGCTGACGAGCTGGTCGCGCCGCCGCCGGGTCGTCGCGAAGGCGGAACACCTGCTCGGCAAGGCCAACCCCCGCTTCGTCGTCACCTCGCTTCCCGCCGACACCTTCTCGGCCCGGACCGTCTATGAGCGGGTCTACTGCCCCAGGGGCCACATGGAGAACACGATCAAGGAACAGCAGCTGGATCTCTTCTCCGACCGGACCTCGGCGTCGCGCTTCGCCGCCAACCAGCTCCGGCTCCTCTTCTCCGCCTTCGCGTCGATCCTCTTCGGCGCCCTCAGGCGCATGCTCCACGGCACCCGGCTCGCCCGCGCCACCGCAGCAACGCTCCGGCTCAAGCTCCTCAAGATCAGTGCCCGCGTCACCGTCTCCGTACGCCGGGTCAAGGTCGCCATGGACTCCGCACACCCCTCGGCCGCCGCCTTCGCACGGGTCCACGCACGATTGCGAGCGTAGCCTCCCCCCCCACTTCAGACTTCTGCCCATTTCCCGGGACCACTGCGCCCCAGCGTCAACCAGACCCGTTCACCCACCCGCGATCCTGTCGCCGTGCCCCTCCAACAGCCGCCAACGGGCCCCTTCACCCTTCCATCAACATTGACCAGCGATCCACCACCCCATTCCCGCCTCCCCAAAACCGCTTCCCGCCACCGTATGAGAAATGCGGGCTAGCGTGGCGGGGCAGGGTGAACAGCCTTCAGTGGTTTTCGATCGGTCGGCGGCTGGATGCCGACCTGGAACGCTGGAACAGTCATGACCGAAGAACTTCGAATGTGGTCGGTAGGCGACGGACGGAAGGCGGAGCCGCTGTCGCCGCTCAAGCAGATGCCGACCGAATTGGAATTCGAGGAACTTCTAGTGGCCAACCCGGAAATGCTTGAACCTGGCCTCAGATTGATTGGGCGGCAGACACCGACGCAAACCGGTTGGCTCGATCTGCTTGCCGTTGACACGGATGGTCGCCTGGTGGTTTTCGAACTGAAACGTGGGATGTTCGCCCGCGAGGCCGTGACGCAGGTTCTGGACTACGCTTCAGGTCTGGACGGGATGAGTACCGCGGAGCTGGCGGAGCATGTCTCCAGGCAATCGGGCGAGGGTGGGATCGAGCAAATCGATGACTTCGAGCAATGGTACGCGGACAACTTCGGAGGGAATGACCTGTATCGGCTGCTGCCTCCGCGGATGGTGCTCGTGGGGCTGGGCGTGGATGCTGCTGCCGAACGGATGGCAAGGTTCATTTCCGCTGGGCCTGTGGATATCTCCATTGCTACCTTCCACGGGTTTCAGCATGACGGGGAGCGGCTCCTGGCGCGACAGTTGGAGGTGGAGCCGGAAAAAAGGAACGCGGTCGACCGTCTTCGTGCACCTACGGTCGCTGAAAGGCATCGAGCCTTGCAGAAGTACCTGGCAGACAACGGGTACGACGCCGTGTTTAGGCGAGTCCATGCCGACCTTCACCAACCTCTGTCCGAGCAGGGCGTATGGGAGCAGCCGGGTAGCACGGGTATCGGTTTTCAGCTCACCGAGCCAGATGATCCCAAGGTTTGGAAGACCTACTTTGGTGTCCAGACCGGATATCTCGGTTCAGGAATCTACAGCGTGAGTATCCTGCCGCAGGCGATTCATTGGGGTGGGGAAGAGGCACTCGGTCAGCTTCGTGAGTCCGTGGGGGTGCGCGACTGGCCGCACGGCGGGTACGCGACCTGGGGTGCTTGGTTTCGTGGATGCCGTGATGGCGAGTCGTTCAGGTGGGCAAGGAACTAACGGCAAGGGGGAACAACCCCGAAAAGTACACGACAGCGCGGCAAGAGCAGATTGAGGCCGCCATCGCCCAGCACTTGAGGGCGAAGCGCCGTACCACCTGATCTCTGCGGGACGCCAAGCGTTCGTCTCACGGCCTTACCTCAAATTCCGAATAACGGAGAAATTCACGATAGGGCGCCAAGACGAACTACAAGGCGCATGATGCCGGGCCCGGGTCGAAGCTGCGAGTTTTTCCGGCTTGCCCGGGTTACCCCCGTGCAGAGAGAATCACGCCGCTCCAGAGCGGCGAGGCGGGCGATGAGGATTACGGACGAGACGGACGCCGGACCCCCGGTCAGATCGCTGACACCCGAGGAACGGCAGGCGACGGTCGACCGGCTCTGCGTGCACTACGCGCGCGATGCCCTCACCGCCTCGGATCTGGAACTCCGGCTTGGCCTCGCGTACACGGCCCGGACGAGAGCGGAACTCGTTTCGCTGGAGCACGATCTTCCCGCCCTCGAGTCGGAAACGCGGCTGGCGGCGCCCCCACCGGCCGAGGCGCCGTCATCCGTGCCGATCGACCCCAGCCGCGCCGTCCGTGAACGCGACCTCATCGTGTCGATCTGGGGGGGCACGGAGCGGAAGGGGGGCTGGACGCCCGCCCGCAGGCTGACGGCGCTCACCCTGATGGGCGGCGCCGAGCTGGACTTTCGCGAGGCGGTCTTCACGACGCGCGAGGTCTCGGTGCGCATCGTGGCCGTCATGGGCGGGGTCGTCGTCATCGTCCCACCCGGTGTCGGCGTGGAGTGGGCCGGGATCGCGCTCATGGGCGGTGTCGCCACGCCGGAGCGCACGGGGCGTCTCGCTGCGGACGGTCCCGTAGTACGGATCAGCGGAATCGTCTGCATGGGTGGCGTGGATGTAGTGGAACGCCTGCCGGGAGAGAGCGCCAGGGAAGCCCGGAAGCGCCGAAAGATCGAGAAGAAAGCGCGTCGCAGACTCGACTCGGGGACTTAGCCAGGACGGACTTCCTGAGCGGGTTGTGGCCGGGTTCACGCTCGAAGCCCGGGGAACGGGCGTTCCCCGAGTGACTCTCCCGACCGGCCACCATAGAGGCGAGGACCCGAAACGCCGAGTTGATCGCCGAGAGTCTTTGGTCCCTTGTTGAGCAAGGCGAGCTCGCGATTCGTCGTGGCGGCTATGTGCTCAGGCGCGGGCGACTCATTGTCGAGCCAGCGGAGACGACCTAGACCCCGAGCGCCGATCGGCTTGCCGGGCTTGCGCCGCGGCCTTCCCGCCAGGGATCAATGGAACGGGAGCGACCCCCCCTCAAGGGCGGTGCGGAGTTGTGAAAACCCGCACCGCCCCACGCCATTACTAGGGCGTCCATAGGGGGGGTCGCTCTCGTATCCCTTGATGCTGTCCGGCGACTTGCGGCGCGCCGGGCAGCGCGAGGCGTAACTACTGCAACCGCAATACCTAGCGGCCGATGCCTGTACGGATCCCTGACGGAACCGGTTGTGAATCGGCCTCCCACGCCGTTTTCACACAGCGGTGCGGGAACGGGGCGGCGGGGTCTCATCGGAACCGCACCCGTGCGAGCCGCACGGTCTGCCAGGTGGTGCTGCAGCAGCAGACCAGTTCCTAAGCGCCTCTTGGTCACAGCTCGTTTCTTCCTCCTTGGAAAAAGTCCAAAGGCAAATCTGCTCCTGGACGAGGCTAATCGCGGTGAACTTGGCCATAGGCTGCGATGAGGCCAGAATCCGATTCAGCCGTCCACGCTTTCGGCGAGCACTCCGGCGCAGGTCTAAGAGAACTCGAGGTCGCCGCTTGCCTGGCGCCCGAATTCCATCCACTTGACACCCGTGCGCTGAACCCCTCGCCTCCCGACCCCTGGAAACTGCGCCGCCAGAATCTCCATGTCAGTCTTTGAAGAGACTGCTTCATGCCGTGTCAACAATGGGAAGACGTAGAGTAACCGAAGAGTTCCGACTAAGGACGAGAGGCGAACTAGACGCCGCCAACAGCTGAGGGGGAGCTCCCGTCCGCCTCCACATAGTCCGAGTTTCTGGCGAGTTTGAGCCGATGGGTGATGGCCAGGCCGCAACGTACACAAGTGCTCTTGACCGCAGGCGGGCTCCACGGCCGCGCCGAGCTTGCGGAGCGGCCACAGCTCGCTGAGGTCGGGACAATCGTCCGTCCTTCGCGGTCAGCTTTCCGTATGCGGTTGAACTGTTGCCTGGTCCGGGAGCACGCCATCAAGCCGGCGAGCGATGGTCTGCGATCGCCCCCGCCCCCCGCCGGTGATGATATCGACGACGCGCCCGTCCGGTCCGATGATGACCTTTCTCGGGAGACCCCGCACGTGATATCGCCGGGCCACGGCCTCGCCCTCGTCCACCAGCGACGTGTACGTCAGGCCGTTCTGATCCTTCATGAACCGAAGTGCCTGCGCGGGCGAATCGCGATGCACGATGCCGAGCAGACGAAATCCCCTCTCACGAAACCGCCGCTCCAGCGCGACGAGGTCCTGGTATTCCTCACGGCACGGCCCACACCATGTGGACCAGAAATCCAAGAGCACATATCCGCCCCTGTAGTCCTCCAGGGACTCGAACTCCGGCTGTCCAGCGAAGAATGCGTCAGAGAGCACCGGAAGAGTAAAGGATGGCGCGGGATCGTGCCTCTCGAGCGCATACCACCGCGCGGGGCGGTCCCCCAGAGCCCCCGGATCCCGGCAGAGCAGCTCGACGAGGGTCCGTTCGTAGGTGGGCCAGTCGCCCGCGTCCCTGGCGTCGATCGCACGCTCGAGCACGCTCGTATCGCCGCCTTCCAAGACGAGGAAGCGCGCGAGCCTCCGCCCGTAGCTTCGCACGAGCTCCATCTCCGAGGTCGAGCGGGCCTGCGGCGCCGGCTCCTCGCACGAGTACGCCAGCGCGAAGCCGGTATCCGGATCGCGGAGGATGAGCGAGTCCCCGCATCCTACCAAGGTCAGCAATAGGAACAGAGCCGCCGCCCGGAGCCTTGACGAAGAACTCTTCCGGGCCGCGGCGCTCACGTCCGAAGGAGAAGCGAAGCTCGCCCTCGGAAAATAGCCTCGAATCTGTGACTCCATAGACTCAGAGACCAAAGAACTGCTCCACGTACGGTGCGATGCTGAGACCTTTTTGAGAATACCGGGAGGCAGAGGAGGTGGCAAATGGCAGCGCCGTGCAGCTACCGGGCAGGGAGACGCGGATCGGGGCGCTGCGGCCTGGCGTCGAGGTGGATCGTGGGGTGCTTGCCGAAGAGGTTGGGATTCCTCGTATCCGACAACGATCTGCTCCAGTCTTCACATACGAGACTTGTTCTATCGCCTGCTAGCGCACTCCGGACTGGGAGCGGCTTTACCGCCCATCCCGCCGACCGCGCCACACGCGTTGGACGGGCAGCTCACGCAAAGAAGCGACAACGCATTCGCGAGAATGCCTTCTAAGCGCGCATGCGTGCGGTTACTCCTGATGTGAGTTCGCCGATCAGGGCGACGTGCCGGATGGATGCTCAGAAGCCAGCCCCTTGTGAACCATTGAGGCGTTCGACGCTGTAGCCGAGGCTCCGGTAACCCGTGATTCGTTTCTCACTCATGCGCCGCAGCACCTGCACGGCTTCGTCGACATAGTCGTAGACGCGCACCTCGTGCTTCTCGGGATGCAACCGATGGAGGCGCCCGACGTACTGCGTGAGCGTTCCCTTCCAAGAGAGCGGCATGGTCAAGAACAGCGTGTCGAGGCGGGCATCGTCGAACCCTTCACCAACGTAGCGGCCCGTCGCGACCAGAACCCGTTCCTCCGCTTCCGGAATCTCCTCAAGGCGCTGCATAATCTCGCGACGCTGCCTGGTCCCCATGCCTCCGCGCAGAACGAGCACGTTCCGGGCCAAGCGGTCGAGCCTCTCGGCAAGATGCCGGGTGTGTTCCCTACGCTCAGTGAGAACGATTGGCGAGCGGCCGGCCTCAAGCGCCACCAGCACATCGTCAACGATCAGGGCGTTACGTGCCTCGTCCGCAGCCAGCGCGGCATAGACCTGTTGGATCGGCGGTCGCTCGCCGTCCGTGCCTGCTGGTAGCCGGAACAAAGTCGGGCGCAGGATCGCTCGGTGTTCAAAGGGACGCTGTCGGGCCTGCGCCCTGGCGCTCGCCCGGTACCGGACCGCGCCGCACTGCATGAAGATGATCGGATGGTGGCCGTCCCGGCGCACGACAGTCGCCGATAGCCCGGACACATACCTGGCTTTGGCGCGGCGCGCCACCGCCTCGAAGCTGACGGCTGAGAGATGGTGGCATTCATCGACCACGAGATGCCCGTAGTCGGCAACGATGTCGTCCACCTCGTTGTTGCGCACGAGGCTTTGGATCATCGCGACATCGACGAGACCACCCGGCTTGCGCTTGCCGCCGCCTACCTGGCCGATGGAGGATGCGGGAAGATCGAGGAACGCCGCGAGCTGCGCGATCCATTGATCCATGAGCTGTCTACGGTGGACCAGCACGAGTGTGCTGGTGGAGCGTGAGGCGATAACCGATGCGGCGACGACCGTCTTACCGAACCCGGTTGCCGCCGCGAGGACGCCTATCTCGTGCTGCAACAGCGCATCGGCGGCCGCGTTCTGTTCAAGGGTCAATTCTCCGAGAAAGGAAGTCTCGACCGGACGGCCGGGGTTGCGCACGTCGCGTAGACGCACACGAATCCCCAGCTCTCTCAGCGCCGACTCCATTGCCTCACAGCAGCCCCGCGGCAGAGCGATGTGATGCGAGAGCAATTCTGCGCAGGCCACGATCCGGGGAATGCCAAAGGTGGAGCGCCGCATAGCTTGCGCGCTGAAGTATGCCGGGTTCTGGAAGGCCGCGAGACGGATGAGACGGTTGACCAGGCCGGCCGGGAGTCCGGCACGCGGGATGTAGACCTGGTCGCCTAGCACCGCGTCGATCTGCTCTGGCATCGATCCGACGATCTCGGGTAGTGGTCGGCGCAGCGAAGGCGGCGCCGTCCAGGGCTCCTCGTCCTCGTCTTCAAGCGGCAAGCGCAAGCCCGTGACGCGGCCCTGTCGGCTAGCTTCGTCGGCGATCGCCGTGGCCTCTGCCACGGACAGGCGGTGAAGCGACGAGAGAAACGCCCATTGGTCTGCATGGGGCTCGAAATCGTCGCCGAGGAACAGGCTGTTGCCGTCCTTGCGGGGGCCGCCCTGGAGGGGTAGAGCGATGAGGTTGCCGAGACCGCCTGCCGGCAGCGTGTCCTGGCTCGGAAAGAAGCGATCATAGGACCCAAAACCGATATCAGGTCTGCACTCCATGGCTTCTGTCAGTAGATGGGTGCCGAGGCGGCGGGCGAGCGAGGCCGGCACGGGGTTGTCAAAGAAGACCCAGACATGCCCACCGTTGCCCGAACGAGAGCGTTCCAGAGCCGCCGGAATCCGCTTCGACCGGCAGGTTCCGAGGAAGGCCTGTGCGTCCTGTCGCCATGTCTTCTTGTCGAAATCGGCGGCGAAAAACCAGCAGCAGCCGTCCGCCCGGATAGGATAGACGCCGATCGTGTAACGGCCGCGCAAGTGCCCCTCGATAACCTCGTCTGTCACGGGCAGGAAGGCCTGGTGGGGGCAGGCTCCGCACTTGACCTTTGGTTTGCCGCATATCCGCGGTTTCCATTCGTTACCGCACACTGGCGCATAGCCGGCCTTCCCGGTCCGGGTGTTCTCCCAGCGCCTCGGAAACACGTCCTCGCGGCCGCAGAATAGCGCCCGGAACAGGGCGATCTTCTCGATTGCCGCCGATCGGTTGGTCACCGGTCCCGCAAGCCGCTCGCTACGCCGAGGCACCGATCCCGTCGCCTCAAGCTCGCCAAGTCGAGCGTTGAGCTCGGCCGTCTCGGCCGCAAGCCGAGCTAGACGTTCGCGAATGCGCGCAGCTTCGTGCCTGTGAGAATCCTCGTGCGCCAACGCCGTCTCCTTTTTTTTCCCGGTCGCCGACATCGCCGACAGACGCAGAAATAGTCCTTTGCGATCCGAACTGTGCGCGAGCGGTCAACTCCAGCCGTCATAGGACGGTTATCCGAAATTGGACAATCGCCGTCCGAACCCGGCCACCGAGTCGCGCTGTGCTCATCGACAAGTGACTCCCAACAGCTCAACATCATCCGGAGCACGGATCATCATGCTGGCTGTCGGGCCGTTATCATGCCATCACGCAGACGATCGAGCAGTTCGGGATTCGCAAGGCCGTTGGTTCCCCTACGCTCCGGCTGCACGTCCTGGTCCTGGAGTAAGCCGTCAGCCTTGCCATCTCGGCGTCGACGAGCTGGGCAAGTCGCTCCGTTCTTCACCCCGGGCCGACCGATCTTCCTAAGCTAGCTCTGGATGCCGGCTTCTGGCTTTCGCTTGTCTTGTTCACGAGCGTCCTGACGCTACGGCTGTCGAGGACCGACAGAATGACAGCCTCCCAGCGCACGCGCGTAGATAGCGCTAGCTACGGCACCAACGGACAGGACATATCGCCTCGGTCGTGCCCGGACCGATTGTGGGATTAGTCCGGCGGATGGATACGGACGTTCCCAAGTGCCCTACGGCGGGTGCCCTTGCCCTCGAGTTCGTCGCCTGCCCTGAGCCGGTCCAGATAGTCGGCCCAAGCTTGCATCATCTGCCTCCGTTCGGGCAAGAACGCCGTCCGGTTGTAGGCGCGTCCGTTGGGATCGCGCACCGCATGGGCCAGCTGGTGCTCGATGATGTCGGGCCGGAAGCCCAACACCTCGTCCAGGATGGTCCTCGCCATGGCCCGGAAGCCATGCATCGTCATCCGATCCGGGGGAATGTCCAGCGCCCTCAGCGCCGCCCAGAGAGTGGTTTCGGCCATCGGCCGATCCTGGCTCGGATAGCGGGCATTGGGGAAGACGTACCGGCCGTGTCCGGTCAGAGGATACAGTTCGCGAAGGATCTCGACCGCCTGACGCGCGAGGGGCACGACATGCGGCGTGTCGGTCTTGGTGACCGTGTAGCGCCACTCGGCCGTGTCCAGGTCGATGTCGGCCCACCCGGCCCTGCGCAGCTCTCCGGGCCGCACGAAAACGAGCGGCGCCAGACGCAAAGCACACCGCACCGGCAACGTCCCCGGGTAGCCGTCCAGGACCCGTAGCAACGGGCCGACGTCCTTCGGATCGGTGATCGCGGCAAGGTGCTTGGTCTTGGCCGGCGGCAGGGCTCCACGCAAGTCCCACGACACGTCCCGGTTGGCCCGTCCGGTTGCGACCGCATAGCGGAACACCCGCCCACAGATTTGAAGCGTGCTGTGCGCCATTCTCAGGGCACCCCGTTCTTCGATCCGGCGCACGACGGCCAACAGCTCCGGCGCCTTAAGCGCGGCGATCGGCTCAGCTCCGATCCAGGGAAAAACATCGCGTTCCAGCTGGCCAAGGACCCGGTCGGCATGGCGTGTGGTCCAGTTGGGCGAGTGCTTGGCCAGCCATTCCCGAGCCACGGCCTCGAAGCTGTCTCGAGCCCACTGGCGTTTCGCCTGCTTCTGGGCCTTGCGGTAGGCGCTTGGGTCAATGTCTCGCGCCAGGAGCTTGCGGGCTTCGTCGCGCCGCTCGCGGGCGAGCTTCAACGGCACCTCGGGATAGATACCGAGCGAGATGCGCTTCTCCTTGTCGGCGAAACGGTACTTGAGGCGCCAGGCCTTGGTACCGCGCGGGGCGATCTCGAGATACAAGCCGCGGCTGTCGTAGAGCTTGCGAGGCTTGTCGCGGGGCTGGGCCTGCCGGATGGCGACATCGGTGAGCGGCATATGGGGCAATAGTTGAAGGTATGGAGTCTATGCCCCCGAATACTGCCCCCAAAATATCGTAGCTGTCAAGGGGTTGGACGGAGCGATGCGAAACGCCAGGAGTAGGTCAAATCCTTATATAACATGGAATAACAGAGTCTATCTGAATCCTATTGGATCCTGAAAGGGCCTTGTCGTCGAACACTTCATCCTAACACTCACACGGGAATGCCTGTGCCACGATCTTGAGGGCTTCGAATGATCCTGAACGCGCATATGGTCGACGGACGAATCGTCCAAGAGGGAGACTAAACGGACGACCTCGGGGCTGACGCTACAGCTAGATGGCGAGTCCGCCTTGCGGGGATCGCCTAGCGCACTCCTGACGTGTCGGCCGGCGCGGCGTTGGCTTCCACATACGCCGTCGCGAACTCCTCGACGGCGCCTTGCAGGGCTTCTTGGAGAGCCGCTTGCACAGCGGCGGGCCCGTCGACTCCGACGGTGGTCGTCCACCACGTGACGGCTTCGGGCAACGAGATCTGCGAGTCGCGCGTCATCTGAGCGGCTTGCTGCACCCTCACCGACACGGCGAACGCCACGGCATCCGACACGTCGGCTCCCGTGCCGGCTGCGCACTCGAGGGTGATCCTCAGCTCCGGCAGCCCAGGGTTCCTGAGCATCTCTCCTTCGGTGAGCAGATCAACCTCGGATTCGACGAGGGTCGCTTCCGCGTTGGCCTGAACGGATTGGCGCGTCACACCGACGCTCTCGCAGGTGGGGTCCACCTCGGCCCGGACAAACACCCCGCCGAGCTCTTCGAGCGTATAGCGGTTCCAGATCTTGTCCTGTGCTGCGGCGTCAGCGCCGACCCAGATCAGCGCTAGCGCAGCGAACGGGCACAGATACCGTCTCATCCCCCGGTTCCCTGTCCCGTCATCTCTGGCCGCCTGCGCCGCCGCACGTCCGGCACTGGTGGCTGTTCTTCGATCCGAGCTTCTCGAGGAGCGCGATGGTAACGGGGTGCGGTTGCGCGCGCTGCTCGGGGCTGTTGGCCAGGTCCGCCGTGGTCTGGCCCCGGCGGCTGATCAAGGTGACGTCCGCGCCCTGGCTCACCAGGTAGAGGATCGTCTCGTTGTCGCCCCTCGCGGCCGAGTGGTGCAGGGCCGTATAGCCGTCCTTGTCGCGCAGGTTGGGATCGACTCCCAGCTCCTCGATGTGGTACTTGACGGCGGGAAGCCACCCGTCGGGCACGTGCCGGTGCGTCTGCGCCACCCGAGACGTTCCGAAGCCCACTCCCGACGCGGCGTGCAGGGGGTGGACGGCCGGGCCGCCGTGCGGAACGGGGGGCAGGCCCGAAGGGTCTAGGGGCTCCGGCTCGTTGTTCTGCGGATTGTTCGGGATGTCCGGATCCACGCGGCGCGGACGCGGGAGATGGTACGTCCAGATGTTCGGATCTGCGCCGTTCTCGTGCAGCAGCCGCATCGCCTTCACGTCGGCGGCGTAGGCGGCCCGCCAGAAGGGCGTCGCCCCGGCGAAGTCCACGCCCATCCGTCCCGCGTTGTAGGCCGCGTACCAAATGTGCGTGGCCGTTCGCTGGTTCGGGTCCGAGCCGGCGTCGAGCAGGAGCTGCATCAGCTCCAGATAGGAGGTCTCCTGCTGGCGGAACGCCTGGGGCTGCGGGTACCAAGTCCTGAGCGACCACTCGATGTTCAGCGTGGCGAAGAGCGGCCCGGCTCCGTCGTCGCTCACGACGTTCGGGTCTGCGCCCGCCTCGAGGAGTCCTCGAGCTAGATCGTAGTTGCCGTTGACTACCGCGACGAGCAGCGGGCTCGACTGGTCTCCGGCCGTGACCTGGTTGACGTCGGCTCCGGACTCCACCAGCAGTCGGGCCGCCTCCCTGTGCCCTTCACGGGCGGCGAAGTGGAGCGCGGTGAACCCGCCCTGCAGACCGATCTGCTCCATCGAGGAGAGGATCTTAGGGAACTTCTCCTCCTCGGGCTGTGCGGCCGGGGGAGCGGGTGGGCTGGCCTGGTTGGCGCCGCTCTGTTCGTTCTCGGCCTCGGGATCGGGATCCTTGGCGGCCTTGCGGACCCGGGCCCTGCGCTCCCGCTCGTCTTCGGCCTCTTCGGCGATCTTCACGTAGTCCTTGACGGCCGTAGTGGCGGCGAGGTCGGCGTCGAGCGCGACGAGCGCCTCGAGTGCCCGGAGGGAGTTACGGACCGAGGCGAACATCAGCGGGGTCCGGCTGGAAAAGGAATCGGAAGCGTCCACGTCGGCGCCGTGCTCGGTCAGCGCCCGTATCACCCACGCGGCATCGGCCTCCGCCGCGAAGTGCAGGGCTGTGGCGCCCGTGGTGGTATGGACATTCGGGTCGGCGCCTGATTCGAGCAGTACCTGAACGACGCCGGCGTGGCCGGCCCGGCTGGCGAGGTGCAGCGGCGTGTACCCGCCGACCCGGGTCACGGGCTCCGTGGTCGCACCGGCGTAGATCAGGATCCGGGCCAACTCGTGCTGGTCGTTGAGCGCGGCCCAGTGGAGCGCCGTGAGACCGTCCGCCTGCGCCGCGTTCGGATCCGCACCCTGCTTGAGGAGCGTGCGAACTGCCTCCGTGTCGCCCTTCTGTGCAGCATCGGCTACGGGAGACCCTTCCGCCGCAGCTCCCAAGAGCACCGTGAGGCTGAACGCCAGAAGGGACGCAGGGCCGAGGCCCATCCTCTTTTTTCCTACCGACATGTGATACTCCCTCGGACGCACCAAGCGCCGGCTCGTGCTCCCCCCGGTCGCGCCGTCCTCAGATGGTGAAGACCCCGTTGCTATTCCCGAACCTCTCGAGGTCTTCGACACCCAGCTTGTGCAGCATGTCGAGCATGACGTTCGCCATGGGCGTGCCTATGGGCGCCTTGATGTGGCGCTCGCCCTCAAGCGTGCCGTTCGCGCCGCCTGTCAGGAAGAGCGGGCAGCGGATGTGGTTGTGCAGGTTGCTGTCGGCCATGGCCGAGCCGTACACGATCAGGGTCTTGTCTAGCAGGTTTCCGTCACCCTCCGTGGTGTTCTTCAGCTTCTTCAGGAAGTACGGCAGCATCGAGACGTGGTAGGTGTTGATCGCCGCAAACTCGCGCACGCGATCCTCGCGGCCGCCGTGGTGCGAGGCCGCGTGGAAGGGCGTGCTGACGCCACTCTCGGGATACACCCTGGGCGACGCGTCGCGGCCCATCTTCAGCGTGAAGACCCGGGTGGTGTTCGACATGAACGCCAGCACCTGCAGGTCGAACATCAGCTCCATGTGCTCCCGGAAGTCGTCGGGAACCCCCACCGGGGCCTCGGGGATCTCCCTCTCTTCTCCGCTCGAGTTTTGGGCTTCGATCCTCTGGATGCGCTGCTCGAGCTCGCGGACGTTCTCGGTGTAGAGGTCGAGGCGGTGCCGGTCCGCCGGTCCCAGGGCATGCTTCAGAGCCGAGATCTCTTCGAGCATCCAGTCGAGGATGCTGCGGTCGGTCCGCCTGCGCTGGGCGCGCTGCTCCGGAGTGCCGCCGGCCCCGAAGAGCACCTCGAAGACGGCCCGCGGGTCGCGCACCATGGGAAGCGGCTCCGAGGGAGAGGCCCAGCTGATCGTGTCGGTGTAGGCGCACGCGTATCCGTACGCGCAGCCGCCCGCCTGGTCCACGTTCTCGATGGAGAGCTGGATCGAGGGGATCGGCGTGTCTTGGCCGAGACTCTTGACGTAGATCTGATCGATGGAGGTCCCGATGTAGACGTCGGACCCCTCGGTCTGCTTGGGATGCGCCTGCGTCAGGAAGACCGCGGTGGTACGGAAGTGGTCCCCGCCGATCTCCGGCGGCGAGAACGCATCGGCCATCCTCGAGTCGGTGTTGCTGATGATCGTCAGGTAATCACGATACGGCTCGAGGGACGCGAGGCTCGTGGGGGAGAGGTCGAAGTCTTTTCCGGCGGCCTTCGGCGCCCAGAGGTTCAGGGACTCGCCGAGCTCGTTGCAGCCTCCGGCCCCGTGCACCTGCTCGATGCACACCAAGCGAGTTCGCTCGGCCGACTTCCCCGCCGCCGTCGACGCCCACGCCCGCCTCGCCGGGACCATCGCGTTGAGAAGCGGGAGGCCCATGGAAGCGCCCGTGCCCCGCAGCATGGTCCGCCGTGAGATGTGCTTTCCGGTGATGAATTCCATCGTTCTGACCTTGCTCGAGTTTCTGTCGCTCAGGCGGGACTCACCGGTACCGTGGTCCCTTGCCCATTCCGCCCTAGACTGTTCGTCATCCTCTTCAGCCGTGCTACAAGCCGGCGTCCGTCGCCTGCTCCTCAACCAGCGTCGTGCGGAAGGCCGGGCTCGTCACGACCCCCACGACGAACGAAGAGAAACGATATCCGTTTTCCGCAGCGTCACGCGTGATCTTGCGCACCGTCGGCATATCGAAGTACTCGACCCTCCGGCCCAACCCGTAGGCCATGAGGTTCGAGGTGAAGATCCGGTGGAAGACCTCGGGACGGCTCAACAGCGCCGCCCTCAGGTCGGCCGGGCCGGCCAGCTGGGTGCCGTCGTAGAGCTCCCCGACCGGGTCGATGGGATTCCCCTCGTCCCGGATCCGCCAGGCGCCCGTCACGTCGAAGTTCTCGAGGGCCAGGCCGATGGGGTCGATGACCTCATGGCACGCCATGCACACCGGGTTTGCGCGGTGCTGCTCCATGCGCTCGCGCACCGTGAGGAAGCGTCCGTCGTCGGCTCCCTCCGTCTCCTCGAAGGCCGGGACGTCGGGCGGCGGGGGCGGGGGCGGCGTGCCGATCAATACCTCCAAGACCCACTTGCCGCGGAGAACCGGAGAGGTGCGTCCGGCGTGGGACGTCATCGAGAGGATGCTCCCGTGTCCCAGCAGGCCGCGCCGCTTGTCGTCGGGATAGGAGACGTGCCGGAACTCCGGCCCCGTGATCCCCGGGATGCCGTAGTGCCGGGCGAGACGCTCGTTCACGAACGTGTAGTCGGCCGTCAGGAGTTCGAGAACGCTTCGGTCCTCGCGGATGAGGTGCGAGAAGAGCAGCTCGGTCTCGCGGACCATCGCCTCAGCGAGCGTGTCGTCGAAGTACGGGTAGTCAAGGGCATCCGGATGGAGTTGCTCTAGATCCTGCAAGCGGAGCCACTGCGCTCCGAAGCGCCGGGCCAGGCCGTCCTGCCCCCTCGGGTCGGCCAGCATGCGTCGGGTCTGGCGCTCAAGCTCGTCAGGGCCCGAGAGCATTCCCCGTGCGGCCAACTCGTTGAGCTCCTTATCGGGGGGGGCTCCCCACAGGAAGAACGAGAGCCGCGAGGCCAAGTCGACGTCGCTGATGGGGACGACCTCCCCAGGGCGTGCCCCGGCGGGCCGCTCCTCTATCCGGAAGAGGAAATGCGGGCTGGCGAGGATCGCCTGGAGCGCCGTACGCACGCCGAACTCGAAGTTGCCCTGTGCCGCTCCGCGGTCGTAGAAGGCCATGAGGCCCCGCACGTCGGAGTGGTCGAGGGGGCGCCGGTACGCCTGTGCGCCCAGCCGCGTGAGGATGCTCTCCGCGCAGGGGCGTGCTTCCTCGGGCGACGTCGGGCGGCACGTGAAGATGCGGCGCCGGGTCGGCGTGTCCGAGACGCCCGTCACCTCGTACGGCCCGAGGATCGTGAGCCGCTGCAGGTGCGGCAGCGTTGTGACGCCGTATCCGATCCCGATCTGGCCGTCGGCCAGCGTATGGTCGATCGGCCTGATCAGGTCGTCCACCTCGCCCTCGAAGCGGCGGAGGAACGCCGCGGTGACCCTCCGCGGGCCGGCCTTCACGTAGATCGAGTCCGTGCGCATGTTGAGGCCGCTCGGCTCCGACTCGTGCATCCACCGGTCGACCGTCATGAGCGCCACGCGCCCCCCGTCGACCGACACCTCGATTTGCTCGTTCCCGAAGGTCCGGCCGAAGACCTCGCCCTCCACCGCCGGATAAGGCTGAATGTGGAAGACGTACTTCCCGTCGGCCGGGAAGTTGTGGATCACGGAGACGCCGCCGCGGGTGCCGAAGGGCGCTCCCTCGACCCGGTCCTTCTGCGACTGCGTACGCGGCAGCCGATAGCGGGTCGACTGGGGCTCCGCCTCGGGGTCACCCAGGGCGATGCGGCTGACGTGGTTGGCGGCCCGCAGATAGCCCTCCATCACCGTGGCGGAGGGTGTCTGGACGTCGGCGATGTTGTCGAAGTTGGCGCTCTTGGTGTCGAGGGGAAGGAAGGCGCTGATGTCGATCTCGAGACCTAGGAGATCCTGTACAGCGGTTGCGTACTCCGCCCGGTTGAGCCGCTGGAATGTCCTCCAGCCCGGATTGGGATTTTGGGCCGCCGCCTCGTCGATGCGCCTCTCGAGCTCCTCGACCAGGATCATGAGGGTGTCGGCGCCGGGCCGCGGCATCCCGCGCGGCGGCATCATCCCTGCACGCAGCTTCCGAATCATCTTCTCGGCAGTCTCGGCCATCACGGGGGCCTTCTCCACCTCGAATCCCATGAGGGACAGGTTGCCGGTAAGCATGACGTCGTTGTGGCAGGCCATGCAGTAGCGTTGGACGATCAGGGTCAGGTCTTCGGCAGGGACCCCCTCGTCGATCCGGCGGGCTCGGGTGGGGGGCACCGCCCGGAGCACTGCGGCGGCGGCACCGGGGCCGGCTGGCGGAGCGGCCTGCTCAGCGACCGTCGCCATGGCTGGCGATGCGGTCCCGTGCAGTGCAGTGCCGGCGTCCGCCGTCTGGCTCGCGAGCACGAGCAGGACACCCAGCGCTACCAGCGCCACGCTCACTGATCTCATTCTTGCCTCACGCGTCACGGCTCCGTCTCCGCCCCCGGACACACTGACAACCGCCGCCCGAAGAGGTCGACGTTCGAGCGTAACCTGCATCCAACAGTCGCGGCCTCCGGACCCCCGGACACAGGCGGCCTCTCGGCGCCGGTCGGGTGAGCCGCATCTCCACGTCTTCCAAAGCCAAGGATACAGAGCAGGATAGCCTCTATCTCGCTGTTTTGGCCAGTGCGAACGTGAGGGCCCGATGTCCGAAGCGCCGTCCGATGCCGGCCCTCCCCTCCGACCGAATCGCATGGCCAGGGCATGAGACCCCGCGGGCCTCTCTCGCCGCCGCGAGGTCCTGGCGTGCTCTAGCCTGAAGTGAGTGTGGAGGCAAGCCGCACTTCAGGGTGAGTTGGATTCTTGCGGCACGTCTCGGCAAGTGGCAGCCGGCGTGCTGCAGCCCGGTCCGCCGGCGTCCTCGACCGCAGCCTCACCGAACGGTCCGGTGGAACGGAGACGTGTGCTCGGGTTGCGGGCGCAAGGGACGACCGGGGGAGAGAGCGCCGTCACTCGCCCCGTGGCCCTGGGGAGTTGCTGGCAGCTCCCCAGGCTCCGGCACCAAGACGTGATCCGAGAGAAGGCGAGCCCGTAGAGCGCCTAGGACCGGAGCACGACCTCAAGAACGGCTCGACTGAAGACAGGGTGCGCCCAGACCGCCCGCCCTGACCTACTGGACCCCGGGGACCGCTCGGGCCTAGTCTTGTCTTGTAACGCTGTGTTCGACACCAAGGTGGAGGAGAGGCAATGGGTAGATCGAGATGGGGCTGGAGGGGCGCGCTGATCGCGGCCGGGCCCCTTCTCATGGGGTCCCCGGCTAGGCTCGCGGGCCAGGATGCCGACGTGCGGGCGGCCGTTGATCAGATCTTCGAGGGGATGCGCGCGGCCAACTCCCAGATGGTGGGCGAGGTCTTCGCCTCGGAAGCGCGCTTCGCCGTCATCGAAACGAGGAACGGTCCAGAGAGGGTCCGCGAACAGTCCGTCGACGGCTGGCTCGAGTCCATCGGAGGGTCGGGTGGGAGCTGGGACGAGCGGATCTACGATGTCGAGGTCCAGGTCGACGGCAATATGGCCTCCGTCTGGGCCCCCTACACCTTCTACAGGGACGGGGAGATCAGCCACTGCGGGGTCAACTCCATCGAGCTGCTCCGCGACGCTGAGGGCTGGAAGGTCACACAGATCTCGGATACGAGGAAGGGGGAGGGGTGCCCCGACCCCCTGGGATAGGCGGGGCCGGCGCTCCACAAGGATCGGCGAATCGATACACGATTGATACTGGAGTGTGGGCGGGAACACGGCACTCCGCATCTAGCTTCTCTGCCGTGTTCCTGACCCACGTCACAGGAGGGATCCCGTGCGACGCCCCAAGACTCGTACGTTGAACCGCCGCGCCTTCCTCACGTCCGCCGCCGGCCTCTCGGTCGCGGCCGCCCTCTCGCCCGAGAGGATCCTAGCCGACCCGTACGCTCCATGGATGCCCTCCAGGCCGGCGTCCGACCCGATCCGCATCCGCGGTCGGGTGATGGCCTCGGGCAGGGGCTTGGCGCGCGTCGGCATCACGGACGGCCGCAGCGTGGCTCACACGGAGAGCGACGGACGGTTCGAGCTGCTGAGTTCCACAGATCGTCAGTTCGTCTCGTGCAGCCTGCCCTCCGGATACCGCATCCCCATCAACCCCACCGGAACCGCCCGCTTCTATCAGGCCATCTGGGCCGACCGGCGCGGGGAGATGGATGCGCGCTTCGAACTCGAGCGCCTCGAGTGGTCCGACGACTCGCACACGATGCTCCTGCTCCCCGACCCGCAGACGCAGAACGATTGGGAGATGGAGCAGCTGCACGTGTTGAGCGTGCCCGATGTCCAGGCCACGATCCGGTCGCTCGGCGACCGAGAAGCCTTCGGCGTCGCCTGTGGCGACATCATGTACGACGACCTCTCCTTGTACTCCGAGTACGAGCGGGCCGTCCAGCGGATCGGGGTTCCCTTCTTCCAAGTCGTCGGGAACCACGACCTGGACCTCGAAAGCGACTTGGACGAGGAGTCGACGAAGACGTTCTCCGAGCGTTTCGGGCCCCCCTACTACTCCTTCGAGAGGGGCGCCGCCCACTACGTCGTGCTGGACGACGTCTTCTACCACGGCACCGGATACGTCGGATACGTCGCACAGGACCAGCTCCGGTGGCTCGAGGAGGATCTGGCGGGAGTGGAGGCCGGCCGGACTGTGATCGTCGCGCTTCACATCCCCGTTCAGGGCACGCGCCACGTCCGCACCGGAGCCGCAAGCCCGGGCAACACCGTGTCCGTCAACAACAGACAGAGGCTCTACCGGCTCTTGGAGCCGTTCAACGCCCACATCCTGTGCGGCCACACCCACGAGAACGACCACAACTACGAGAGCGGCGTCCATGAGCACGTAAGCGGCGCGGTGTGCGGTGCGTGGTGGAGCGGCCCTATCTGCGGAGACGGCACGCCGCACGGCTACAGCGTCTACGACGTGGACGGCGAGCGGGTCACCTGGCGCTACAAGTCCACGGGGCACGGTGCGGAGCACCAGCTCAGGGCGTACCTGTCGGCGCCGGCCGGAGATGAGCGGCGGGAGGCTGTGGCCAACGTGTGGGACGCGGACGAGGGATGGACGGTCGTGTGGTACGAGGGCGGAGAGCGGCGAGGCGCGATGAGGCGGCGCGTGGGCCTCGACCCGGTGAGCGTGCGGATCCACTCGGGGGACCAGTTGCCGCCCCGGCGCCCCTGGGTGGAGCCCTACCGGCGCTACCTGTACCACGCGTTGACGTCACCCGACGCGACGGACGTGCGGATCGAGGCCACCGACCGCTTCGGGCGGACCTACTCGGCCAGTGCGGGCCCCGTTCCGGGGGAGATGCAGGCTTGGCCGACGTAGTGAGGGGAGGCCGCACCGGGCGGCCATCCTGTGGCCCGCGGCAGCCGGACCTCGTCCGCCACCTCGGATCCCCTCACCCGCCTCCACGCAGCTCTCGAGGACCGCTGCTTCGTCGAGCGAGGGCTCGGCGAGGGCGGCGTTCCCTAAGCCAGTGCCTCGAGTACACACCCGGGAGGTCGCGCTCGAAATCTCTCAAGCCCGAGCTGGTGGAGGTGGTAGGTGCCGAGCGCTTCGAGGCCGAGATCCAGGTCGCCGCCAACCAGCCGCATCCCCGCCTGATCTTTGTGGGAAGTCGGTCATCAGGGGCGGCGCTATTGGGGCGGGGAAGTTACCCTGACCTGCCGGCCGGGGGCCGCGCTGCCGCGACAAGAACGGAGAACGGACATGACAACGCTGAACGACACGCAGCTGGAGATGTGCTCGAAGAGCAAGTGGGACTTCTCGGACTTGAGGGCGCTGTTCATCAACTGCACTCTGAAGCGATCGCCCGAGATCTCGCACACCCAAGGACTGATTGACATCTCCCGCGCCATCTTCGAAGAGAACGATGTAAGCGTGGAGGTTCTCCGTGCGGTGGACTATGACATCGCGTACGGCGTCTGGCCGGACATGACCGAGCACGGGTGGGAGAGGGACGACTGGCCCGCCATTCTCGAGAAGGTGATGAGCGCCGACATCCTGGTCCTCACCTCACCCATCTGGCTCGGCGAGAAGTCATCGATCTGCACCAAGGTGATCGAGCGCTTGTACGCAGCCTCCGGTCAACTCAACAGCGACGGCCAGTACGCCTACTACGGCCGCGTCGGCGGATGCCTCATTACGGGCAACGAGGATGGGGTCAAGCACTGCTCGATGAACATCCTGTATTCGCTCCAGCACCTCGGCTACGTCGTCCCGCCCCAGGCCGATGCAGGCTGGATCGGAGAAGCAGGCCCCGGCCCCTCTTATCTCGACCCCGGATCAGGCGGTCCGGAGAACGATTTCACCAATCGCAACACGACCTTCATGACCTGGAATCTCCTGCATCTGGCACGCATGATCAAAGATGCCGGCGGGATCCCGGCCCACGGCAATCAGCGTGCGGCATGGGATGCGGGGTGCAGGCCGGACTTTGCGAACCCGGACTACCGTTAGCGTGCCTCGAACCGGTTGTTCGACTCGGGCTTCGAGATCGAAGAACCGGGTGATGCGGTAGGAGGAGCCTTCTCCACCGGGGGTGCTGGGCCGAGCTTGGCACCGATGCCAGCGGAAGCCCATCGCCGTACGTCCGACAGGCTGATGAAGAAGGAAGCACAGACAGTGCTGGCCTAGGCCGAGAGCTTGAACCCCACATGCCAGCTGTGCAGAAGCGGGGCGGACGATTTCGTCCCTGACGACGCAAGGAATGCTGTTGACGTCACACGGCATGGACGCCCCCCATCCCCTGGTCCTGATGACCCGCAAGACGTGCGGGCTGACTCTCTTGCTCCACGCTCAGCTCCTCCCGATTGATCTGTGACCGGAGACTGAGGTCTTCCAGAGAGCCTTGGGCTTCGTCTTGGCCCCCTGCCCCGGAAGTCTGAGAACGAATGAGATCATTGGTCGCTCTTCGTCGGCAACGACTCAAGCTGGCCCATTCCCCGGATCCGGAGCCCCACATGACGCGGCGTACCCCCCACCTTCCCAGCGATCTTCGTGCCTACCTGGTCGAGCACTCGGTCCGCGAGTCCGACGTGATGCGACGGCTGAGAGAGGAGACTCGGGGCCTTCCGGCCTCCAACATGCAGATTGGGCCCGAGCAGGGGCAGTTCATGGCATTGCTGGTTGAGCTGATCGGTGCAGGGAACGCTCTCGAAATCGGAACCTTCACGGGCTACAGCGCGCTTGCCGTGGCCTCAGCGCTGCCCGAGCACGGACGCCTCGTCGCGTGTGACGTGAGTGAGGAGTGGACCACGATTGCTCGGCGCTACTGGGAGGAGGCAGGGGTCGCGCACAAGATCGAACTCCGGCTGGCTCCGGCCGCCGAGACCCTCGACGCGCTCCTCGCCGAGGGCGCAGAAGGTCGCTTCGACTTCGCCTTCATCGACGCGGACAAAGAGGGGTACGACGGCTACTATGAGCAGGCGCTCAAGCTCGTACGGACCGGTGGACTCATCGCCATCGACAATACGCTGTGGGAGGGTAAGGTGGTCGACGCCTCGGTGACGGACGAGGCCACGGAGGCGATTCGTTGCCTGAACGCCAAGCTGGCCGGTGACGCGAGGATCTCGTTGAGCATGGTACCCATCGGGGACGGGCTGTCGCTCGCCAGAGTTCGGTAGATCACACCGCCCCGGATCGCGTCACCGGCCTGAAGAGCTCGACTCCATCGACCGTGACCCGCAGCGAGACCTAGCAGACCGTGGAAGAAGGGGGGTTGCAGGCCGCCGGGTGGGTGAGGGGGATCAGCACGGAGGCCGGGCTGACCTTGTGGCTACGGCGGGTGTTGCGGCCTGAAGAGGCGACAATGGGGCCAAGAAGGCCAAACGGACGGCAAGAGAGGCGAATCATGTGCAGGACGGCGGTGCTGACGTGGCATGCGAGCGCCGCTTGCGCCGTGGCGAGGCCCTGCAGACCGCGCGGGGTGCCAAAGCCGTACCGCTTGCGCATGAGAAGCCCGAGGTTGAAGGCGGCGGCCTGAATCAGGATCCGTTTTCGAATCTCCTCCCGCCCGCGGACGTGGACGCGGCGCAGCCCTCCGGTCAGGAGCAGGTGCGCGAATCCCCGCTCCACCTTCTCGCCCCGCTGGCGCAGCAGCTCCTTCCCCCGGTTGCCCTGGATCCGCCGGCGGTTGTCATAGGTCGGCTTCTGCGCGTCCCGGTTCCGCTTCCACTTCCGGCGGCCGCGGTTGGGCTCGCTCACGTAGCTCCGCAGCCCGCGGTCCTGCACACCCGTCATCGTCTGGTTCGAGTGGTATCCCTTGTCGGCCACCACTTCCCTGGGCTCCACCTCTATCTCCGCCAGTTGCCGCTGCGCCTCGTCCAGCGTGTTCGGCAGCGAGGCGGTGTCTCCCCCCTCCATCGTCTGCACCGTCACGGCCACGACCGCGCCGGTCTCCATGTCGACCGCCTGCTCGAACTTGTGCGCCAGGCCGGTCCTTCCGTCCTTCATCTTCGTGATCCGCGCCTCCGGGTCGTGCGGATGCGCCCACTCCCGGTTCGAGCCCTTCTTCGGACGCTTCCGGTCCAGCTTCGCGAGGTCTTGCCGCGTCGGCGTCTCGATCCCGGACGCCCGCGCCACCTCCTCCAGCCACTCCTCGTAGCCCTTCCCGTCGTCGCGCCGCACGATCGAGCGCATCGCCGCGTTCGCCTCCAGCGTCGTCGAGTCCACGCCCAGCGTCTTGCCGCTCAGAAGACCCGACGCCTGCACCACCTCCAGTACCCGGCTGAACACCGCCGCGTGCGCTTCCACGCTCAGCCGCTTCCTCGTCTTCGACAGGCCCGAATGCTCCGGCGGGTTCCTCTCCAGCCCGTATCCGAGAAACTCACGCAGTGAAATCGAGTCCCCACACCGCCACGCAATCCCCCGCTCCGAGCCGATCCCTTCCAGATACCCCACCAGCAGCATCCGAAAATACACCCCGGGCGGTATGCCCGGCCGACCCCGCTTCTCCGCATAGAACTCGCGGCACGTCTCCTCCGCGAACTCGTCGAAACCCTCCTCCTCAAGCAGCCTGTTCAGTGCACGGTAGAAGGGGTTGCCCAGCGCGCGAATCTCGCTCGCCGCCACGAACAACTCCTGTTGCCGCCCCTTGCCCCGCTTGCCTATCGCCATCCCCGCCCTCCATGGCTGAGACCCCGGTTCGCCTGTAATCTAAATCACTTCTTATCGACGCTGCGGGTAGGAGTTTTTCCACGGGCTGCTAGGTGGACATGCCCCTCGCCGCGATCTCCCAGACCGCCTCGACCCGATCGTGCCGGATCGCGTACATCCGGTCGTAGAGGTTCACGACCGGGTCGCAGTGCGACACGATCAAGTCGAGCTTGTCGCCGACGTGGTACGTCCTCGACGGATGGTCGTAGCTGAGCGTCCCGAACTCGTCCGAGCCGGACGTGTAGCTCATCCCCGTCTCCCCTTTTACGATCGGCCACGGCCGGTTGATCGTGCACGCCTTGGCGCCGGCATCGGTCGTGGCGCGCCCCTCGTACTGGTCGTTGAGCACCGTCGCGAGGATCGTCAGCGAAGGCTGGAAGTCCGAGTAGACCTCGGTGTCCGTGGCCCCGCCGATTGCGAGGTACTGTGCGTCCATGAAGACGAAGCTGCCGACCTGGACGTCGGTGAAGCCCGGAGTCTCGTGGTCGATGTTGTACGTGCCGGTGCCCCCGCCGCTGAAGATCTCCGTGTTGAGGCCCAACCGCTCCATCTGGGCGAGGGTCTCGGCAGCCGGAGCGAGCCTCTCGAGCGTTTGCGTCCTCCGCGCCTGAAACCCGTGGACGTGCTGCGATCCCCCGTCGTAGCAGAGCATGCCCCTCAGACGGAGCCCCGGCAGCCGGTCGACCAACTGGGCGAGCTCGAGCGCGGGCGTCCCCGGCGTGATGCCCGTGCGATGGCCCCCTGAGTCGACGTCCGTGACGACGTCGGCGACGATACCCTCTGCGACGGCGGCTTCGGAGAGATCGCGGGCATTCTGCGGACTGTCGGTGGCCTGGATGAATTCGGGGCACCACTTCCGGAGGTTCATGGCCCGCTCGATCTTCTGAGGCGTCACGTTGGTCGTGGTCATCAGGATCCGGTCGATGCCGTGCTCGTACATCGCCACCGCTTCGCTGACCTTGGCGGTGCAGATGCCCACGGAGCCGCTCTCCAGCTGCATCCGGGCGATCGCCGGAGTCTTGTGCGTCTTGGCGTGAGGGCGGCTCGCGATGCCGTTCTGGGAGACCGCCCTCTGCACCGTGGCCAGGTTGGCCTCAAGCGCGTCGAGGTCCACGCACAGGGCCGGCGTGTCGAGGTCCCACTTGGAGATGTCGAGCTCCTTCAGGCCCTCGGGGCCAAAGGCCCTCATTTCCCCCGGCGTGTACCCCTTCGCCGAGGTTCCGCCGAAGACGGCTGCCGCGCCGGCGCTCTGCAGGAAGCGGCGGCGGGATACGGATCTGCTGCTCATGGCACCTCTCCATCGTGCGGGGATAGGGTCGGCCGTTCGCGATCCAACGCGCCGCGAGACAGACCTTACGGGGACGCCCGACGCACACGGCTGGGTCACGCCGAACGGCTCCTAGCTGAACATGACGAAGATGCGACATGCCTCTCCCGGCATGCAAACGGCACACTCGACCGGCTCGGCTGGCTGGCAGCGGAGACGGTTCCGGCGGCGGCGAGCTTCGGAGCCCGTGCCGAGGGCTCGAAGGTGAGCCCCGCTCGTTCGGAGCTTCGGAGAGGTCGAGATGCCGCCGGCGCCTCCTTGCAGGCGAGGACGGGGTGTTCGCAGGTTGTCCCGCCGAGGCACGCCGACCCGACGAAGCGAGGGTGCACACCGCTATGCCGAGACCCCCAGGTCACACCCTCACCCTCCCGATCTCCCGAGGTGAGTTCTTGGCCATCGTAGAACGGGCGCAGGCGGAGGGCATATCGCGACGCCAGCTGATGAAGCTCCTCGCTGTTGGCGGGCTGGGCGCCACGCTCGCGGCCTGCGAGCGGCCAGCGGGCGGTGACGCCGCCCAAGCCGTCGCCGAATCCACGGCCGAACTCCCCTGGGCCAAGAGCCCCGAGCCCTTCATCGAGCACCCCACGAACCTCGAGACGAGGCTCGAGCTGCTCGACGGTGTCATCACGCCCAACGAGCTGTTCTTCGTCCGCAACCACGCTCCCACGCCCCCGATCGAGGCGGCCGACTACCGCCTCGTGGTCGAGGGTGATGCGGTCGACGCACCCGTCGAGCTTTGGATCGACGACCTCCGCGCTCTCGAGAGCCACTCCCTCGTCGCGTACCTGGAGTGCGCCGGCAACTGGCGCAGCTACTGGGAGTCGATCGTGGGCCGGCCGGCCAGCGGGGGACAGTGGGCGGGGGGCGGTGTCAGCTGTGCCGAGTGGGCGGGACCCACGCTGGCTTCGGCGCTGGCTCTCGCCGGAGTCCGGGACGACGCCGTCGACGTCGACCTGATGGGTCTCGACGAGGGGGCCTTCAGCCGGGCCCTGCCGATCACACGAGCCATGGACCCCACCACCCTGCTCGCCCACACGATGAACGGTGTGGAGCTGCCCCCCGACCACGGCTTCCCGCTCCGGGCCGTCGTGCCCGGCTGGGTCGGGAGCAGCAGCGTAAAGTGGCTGGGTCGGATCGTGGTCACGTCGGAGAAGGTCTGGTCGAGGAACAACACTACCTCGTACGTCCTCGTTGGCGACGACTGGCCGGCCGCCGAGTACGCTCCGGCGGACGGCGGGCCCATCACGACCGGGGTGGTCAAGAGTGCTCTGGCGCTGCCCCGACCGGCCGAGCTCCCCGCGGGGCCCCACCAGATCTTCGGGTTCGCCTATTCGCCGAACGGGCCGGTCCAACGGGTCGAGTGGAGCGCGGACGGCGGGTCGACGTGGCAGGACGCGCGGATCCTCGATCCCGTTCTGCCCTACGCGTGGCAGCGATTCGGACTCGCCTGGGACGCCCCCCCGGGCGATCATACGCTGCTCACCCGCGCGACCGACGCGGCCGGCGTCCGCCAACCGGAGGCGGCGGTCTACAACAGCAAGGGGTACCTGCTCAACATCGTGCTGCCGCACCCCGTCTCCGTCGTTTGAGCGTGCCGGAGCGGTGACCCTCTCCAACGACGGAAGGCGGTCGGCACGAAAGGGTGCGGCCGTCGTGGCCAGCGCAGCCCTCGCCGTAGGGATCGGTGTTATCGGTGCCCGCGCGGTGTCGGAGCGGATCCGTGCTCGACCCGCCGAGCTGTACGCGGCCCGTTGCGCGGCGTGTCACGAGATCGAAGGAGCGATCGGCACCCGGCTCGACCCTCGGGTGCTCGCTTCCTACGGCACGGCCCGGGGCCTCTTCAACTACGTGCGGCTGGCCATGCCGTACGACGCTCCTCGAACGCTCCCGGATGAAGAGTATTGGCTCGCTGTCGAACACCTGCTCCGGTCGCGTGGACTGGTGGGGGACGACATCGACGTGAATCCCGAGACCGCAGACCGAGTCGCCTTGGAGAGCGACGGTTGAGGATGGCTCCCCTCCGAGCTGAAACGACGTGCTCACGCTCTTCGTAGCGGCATTCCTCTTGGGTCTGGTCTTCAACGCGGCCCCGGGCCCCTTGTTTGCGGAGACCATTCACCGGCACATCAAGGGGGGCTTTCGGGCGGCGCTGGCAGTCCAGATCGGCTCTCTCGTCGGGGACGCTTCCTGGGCGCTCCTGGGGTTGGCCGGCGTCGGCTTCCTGCTGCAGTTGGAGGTTCTTCGGGTTCCGACCGGCATCATGGGCGCCGGATATCTCACGTGGCTTGCTTGGGATGCGTGGCAGGCGGCCAATTCCGGGGTGATCGCGCGCGCCGACCGAAGCTGGGGTCATGAGCCCGAGGCGATGCGTTCCGGGATTTTGCTGTCGCTCACGAATCCGCAGTACGTTGTGTATTGGGCTGCGGTGGGAAGTGCTCTCGGATCCGTCGGCGTGCACGACCCAACAGCGGGCGACTACGGGATCTTCTTCGCCGGCTTCCTGATGTCGTCGATCGCCTCTTTCGCCGTGCCGGAGCTTCGTGGGTACGGATCACGTATCGCACCTGCGCGGTCGTCTTCTTGTTGTTGGCCCTTGCGTCTCTGAGAGACTTGTACCGCCTCGCCAGGGCAGGCGCGATGATCGATTTTTTGATCTCCCCGAGCCTCGCAGTCCGATCAGCCGTTCCAGCAACCCGGTCAAGAAAGCCCCCGGGCACTTGTCCGGAGGCCGAATGGACCCAAGAGCCCGTCGCTTCGGGGCGGAGGCGGGGGGACTCGAAACCCCCAAGGGTCCGCCGATTCCTTGGACAGCCAAGTGGAGTCGCGTCCCTGCTCGCTAAGGGTGACTCGAAAGGATGAGAAAATTGCCAGGGCTTCCCTGGCACAGATCTTCCGCCGTCCATATTGTGTGCCGCGATCGAGTCGGGGGCGGAACGGACCAGCACCCCGCCAGCGAGGTCGCCCTCCCGCCGGGAGGGTCCCGCATGCGTTGATTGGAGGTCGCTTCATGGCAGATCTTTCGTCTTCCTTGCCCCTTGCCAGGGGCTTCGGAGAGACGACTCGCGCGGACGAGTGGTGGATTAAGCCCCTGGCTGTATTCGCGGGGCTCTCGGCCTTCATCGTGTACTCCACGTGGGCCGCGTTTCAGGGTGAGAACTACACCGCCGGGCCCTACCTCTCTCCCTTCTACTCGCCGGAGGTGTTCGGGGACTCCCCGCATGCGATTCTGGGTCCGCGGCCGGGATGGTGGCCGGCTTGGCTGCCCTTCTCGCCCGCGTTTCTCATCCTCTGGGCACCCGCCGGCTTCCGCCTGACGTGTTACTACTACCGCGGCGCGTACTACAAGGCGTTCTGGGCCGACCCGCCGGCCTGTGCCGTGGGTGAGCCGCGGTCCTCCTACCGGGGAGAGCGCTCCTTCCCGCTCGTCCTCCAGAACATCCACCGCTACTTCCTCTATCTGGCGCTCGTCTTCCTCGTCATCCTCTCGCACGATGTCTGGAAGGCCCTCTGGTTCGAGGACCAGGCGTCCGGCACGACGGAGTTCGGTGTCGGCATCGGCACGTTCGTCCTGCTCGCTAACGTAGTCTTGCTCGGCGGATACACGCTGGGCTGCCACTCCTTGCGGCACCTCGTGGGCGGTCGCCTGTCCCGCCTTTCCGGGCGACCCGTTCGGGCGGTCACCTATCGCTGTGCCTCCTGCCTTAACCGGAAGCACATGCTCTGGGCCTGGCTCAGCCTGTTCTGGGTCGCGTTCTCCGACGTCTACGTCCGCCTCGTCGCCATGGGAGCCTGGTCGGACGTGAGGATTTTTTGATGGCGCAGGTGCGCACACTGGAGTACGACGTCGTCATCGTGGGTGCGGGCGGGGCGGGGCTCCGAGCCGCGCTGGAGGCCTCGGCGCTGGGGGCGTCCGTGGGTCTCGTCTGCAAGTCGCTTCTCGGCAAGGCGCACACGGTCATGGCGGAGGGAGGAGTCGCCGCGGCCCTCGCGAATGTGGACGAGCGCGACGGCTGGGAGGTGCACTTCGCCGACACCATGAGGGGCGGTCAGTACCTGAACAACTGGGAAATGGCCGAAATCCACGCCCGTGAGGCGCCCGAGTGCGTGCGCGAGCTCGAGGCGTGGGGAGCGCTTTTCGACCGCACGGACGACGGCCGCATTCTCCAGAGGAACTTCGGGGGCCACGCCTATCCGCGTCTGGCGCACGTCGGCGATCGCACCGGCCTGGAGATGATCCGCACGCTTCAGGACTACGGCGTGCATCGCGGGATTCACGTGCACATGGAGACGACCGTGACGCAGCTCCTCCTCGATGGCGGCCGCGTGACGGGGGCGTTCGCCTACGAGCGGGAGCGGGGTCGCTTCCTCGTCTTCCGGTGTGGAGCTGTGGTGATGGCCACCGGCGGGCTCGGAAAAGCGTACCGCATCACCTCCAACTCGTGGGAGTACACGGGCGACGGACACGCGCTCGCCTACCAGGCGGGCGCCGACCTTCTCGACATGGAGTTTGTGCAGTTTCACCCGACCGGGATGGTGTGGCCTCCCTCGGTCCGCGGGATCCTCGTCACCGAGGGGGTGCGCGGAGAGGGAGGGGTGCTCCGCAACAGCGAGGGCGACCGCTTCCTCTTCGACGGGGTCCCGGAGTTGTATCGAGACCAGACGGCAGATTCGGAGGAGGAGGGCTGGCGGTACTGCACCGGCGACCCGGAGGCCCGCCGCCCCCCGGAGCTCCTCACGCGCGATCACGTGGCGCGCTCCATCCTGAAGGAGGTCGAGGAAGGGCGGGGGAGCCCCCATGGAGGAGCCTTCCTGGATATTGCGTGGCTCGAGGAGAAGATCCCGAACCACGACGAGCACATCCGGCGAAAGCTCCCGGGGATGTACCGTCAATTCAAGGAGCTCGCCGACATCGACATCACGAAGGAGCCCATGGAGGTGGGACCCACCACGCACTACGCCATGGGCGGAGTACGCGTCGACGCCGAGAGCCAGATGTCGACGGTTCCAGGGCTCTTCGCCGCCGGGGAGTGCGCCGCCGGCCTCCACGGGGCGAACCGGCTCGGGGGGAATTCCCTCTCCGATCTGCTGGTCTTCGGGAAAAGGGCGGGGGAGCACGCCGCTCGGTTCTCCGAAGAGCATGGCCGCGGCGCGCTCCACGAGCCGGACGTTGCGGACGCGTCGCGCGAGGCGCTCGCCCCCTTGAACCGCCAGGACGGAGAGGGCGAAAACCCCTACCAGATCCAGTACGACCTTCAGGACTTGATGCAGGATCGGGTCGGCATCATTCGAAAGGGGGAGGACCTCCAGACCGCTTTAGCCGAGCTGAATCATCTCGGGGAGCGGGCGCAACGAGCGGTGGCGCCCGGGAGCCGCGAGTACAACAACGGGTGGCATACCGCGCTGGATCTCCCCAATCTGATGACGGTCTCCGAGGCCGTGGCGAGATCCGCACTCGAGCGCACCGAGAGCCGTGGAGCCCACACCCGCGACGATCACCCGGGCAAGGATCCGGCTTGGGGCAAGGTGAACCTGGTCGTGCGGAGAGGGCAGGACGGGCAGATGACGGTGGACCGGGTCTCCCATCCTCCGCTCCGGGACGACCTGAGCCGGATCATCCAGGAGAGGGGCTGATGGCCGCAGCGACGTTCCGGATCTGGCGAGGCGACTCGGGAGGGGGCGAGTTCCAGGACTTCACCACCGAGGTCGGCGAGGGGATGGTGGTCCTGGATGCCGTACACCGGATCCAGGCCGAGGCTGCAGGGGACCTGGCGGTACGATGGAACTGCAAGGCGGGGCGGTGCGGTTCGTGCTCGGCGGAGGTGAACGGCATGCCTCGCCTCATGTGCATGACCCGCCTGAGCGAGCTCCCGCTGGAGCGCCCCGTGACGGTCGGGCCCATGAAGGCTTTTCCGGTCGTGAAGGACCTCGTGTGCGACGTGTCGTGGAACTATCGAGTGAAGGAGAGGATTCCGCAGCTCAAGCCGCGTGCTCCGGACGCGCCCGACGGCACTTGGCGGATGGCGCAGCGCGACGTCGATCGCGTGATGGAGTTTCGGAAGTGCATCGAGTGCTTTCTGTGCCAGGACGTGTGTCACGTGCTTCGCGAGCATCACAAGCACGAGGAGTTCATTGGACCACGATTCTTCGTCCACGCAGCCGCCCTGGAGATGCACCCCCTCGACGTGGAGACCCGGTCGGGGCTGCTTTGGGAGGAGGGGGGACTCGGGTACTGCAACATCACGAAGTGCTGCACGAACGTGTGTCCCGAGGGGATCCACATCACTGACAACGCGATCATTCCCCTGAAGGAGCGTGTGGTGGACGATGTCTTCGACCCGGTGACCCGGGCGCTGGCTGTGCTCAGGGGACGGAGGGGGAAGGCGACCTAGGGAGGGCCGGCGCCCGGTCCGAGCACGTCCCTCACACGAGCCGCCCGCCACGTGGGACCCTCGCCCGAGAAGGTCAGGGGGAGCACCGCGTCCTCGAGAGCTCGGACCTCCTGACAGCGGGGCCCCGAGGGGTCGGGCCGGCCTTCGCTCAGCCCGCTCGCTCCGGGAACGCCCTTCCGATCTCGTCGGCCGAGCGCAAGGACAGCGCGGAGAAGGTGAGGGTGCCGTTGTTGCATCCTCCGGAGACCAATGTGGGAGCGCCCACCACGAAGAGGTTCTCGTGGTCGTGGCTGCGCCCCCAGGAGTCCACGACGCTGTTGGCGGGATCGTCCCCCATGCGGCATCCGCCGCCCGGGTGATCCTGCACCTCGTCGACCGAGGTGCGGAGGATGCGACCACCCCCCGCGCGCGCCAGGCGGGCGAACACGCCCCGGATGCTCTCCTCCGTGGCCCCGCGGAGCTCGGTGGAGGCCGGGGCGTCACGGAACTCCAAGCGAGGCAGCGGATCGCCGAAGCGGTTTCGGGTCCGGGCGTCCAGGACCACACGGCTGTCTTGGTCGGGGAGGACGTCGTAGTAGCAGCGAAGACGGCTCGTGCCTGTGGCCGTCCGAGCGCGCCAGTCGGCCAACAGATCGTCGCCTAGGAGGAGCGCCCCGCCATCGTCCCGGAGCCGAGGTCCGCGCGCGGTGTTCGACTCCCACACGCGGAAGTCGTGGCGCATGAACCCGCGGGGCAAGCCCGGTCCTCCGTCCTCCGTGGGGCGCTGGAAGTACTTGGAGATCAGCGAGTGGTTGTAGTACATGCCCGGAAGCAGCCGCATCGGGAGCTCGGCGATCGCGCTCACGCTGCGGTGTCCGGTCATGTAGGCTCCCACCAGCCCCGACGAGTTGGCGAGGCCGTCGGCCCACCGTCCTTGCCGGGAGAGGAGCAGGAGGTGGGGACTCCACGTGTAGCCGGCTGCCAACACGAAGGTGCCGGCCCGGTACACCACGTCCGTGTCGGGATCGTCGTAGCGCCGGCCCACGGCCGCGTGGATCCGGCCGCTTCCGGGCTCGAGCTCGAGCCTGCGGACCAACGTGCGGGGGTGGAGGCGGATCCGGCCCGCCGACACGAGCTCCTGGAAGGTGTAGTCGGGCGTGTACTTGGCGCCCGTGGGGCAGATGTTGCAGGTGTCGCACCGCTGGCAGACGTTGCGGCCGCGCCACGGCCTGGTGTTCTTGGATTCGGGGTTCGTCCACGCGGGGATCCCCGCACCCGTCACCCACTCCCGGAGCCGGTCCAGCGTCCAGCTGAGCGGGATCGGGGGCATCGGGTACGGCGCGCTTCGCGGGTCCAGAGGCTCGGGCCCCTGCTCGCCGGCGACGCCGATGCGCTCTTCGGCCTCCTGGTAGTGCGGCTCCAGCGTCTCGTAGTCGATCGGCCAGTCCTCGTGCACTCCGAAGAGGGAACGGTGCCGGAAGTCCTCAGGCGTGAAGCGCGGCGTGGTGCCTCCCCAGTGGAGTGCCTGACCCCCGACGACCATCGAGCGGGACATGATCCCCTCGGCGGACTGGTCCTCGATGTGGTCGCGGGTCCACGGATTCTCGCCGTAGTCCATGTACCGCTGCCGGCGGTCGTAGCGCGTCTCGAGAGCCACGGAGTGGGATCCGGCCTCGATGACGACCACGTCCGCCTCCCGCTCGTCGGTCAACTTTTCCGCCACCATCGCCGCAGTGATGCCCCCACCGATGATGGCGACGTCCGCCTCCTCGATCCGCTGCGTCATGCCACTCCCTCCGGCTCCTCGGGCGCTCTCTCGATGCTCCGACAGGTGCGCGGCGAGACAGACACTCCGTAGCAGCGGTTCGTGGCCTCGGGCGTGGAGAGCCAGTACGACAGGAGGGCCACGGCCACGTGGCGGGCGCGGAGCGGACTCGGCATCTCGGGCCCTTCGTTGATGTGGCCGCGCACGAGAGCGTCGCGGAGCGGCGCCTCCAGCGAGGCGAAGCCGGCGTCGTACCGCTTCGTGGCCTCGAGGTCCAGCGCCTCGAGCTGGGCTCGCCAAGCGGGCACCACGTCCGGAGGTCCGTAGTGGATCTCCGATGTGCCGTAGCCGTGATCCAGCTCGGGGACGGCCTGATAGCCGGAGGCCCACGTCCGAAATCCCACGACGACCTGCTGGTGCCCGGTGCGGCCCAGCTCGGTGGGGAGGACCACCTCAGCCACTGCCCGGAGCAGCCCCTCGTTCAGGGTCCGCTCGCCCGACCCCTCGGCCTCAGTCGAGGGCCCCCGGGGCGTGCAGGCGCCCACGGCGGCTCCGGAGACCACGGCGCCTGTGGTCTTGAGGAAGCTTCGGCGATCCTGGCTCATGGGGCTACTCTACCCTGCGGCGAAGCCCCGCGACAGGACCGAGGATCCCGGCGGTCCCAGGCGGTCTTCCGCCGGGTCCCCGCGATTGCGGGTGCCTCGGAAACGGTGGGCCTTGCAGAATCCCGAGACCGGACGAGTGGGCGGGCGCCGAGCTCGGGGCCGGATGCAGGGTCAAACCCTCAGCCCGGTAAGCCATGGGCCGTCAGTTCAACCGCCTTGCGTCCCGAGGTGTCGCGCTCGGGCTGCTTCCGTCCGCGTCTTGGCGGGCAGGCGACGCCACCGGAGCTGCCGTCCGCCGGCCGGTGGATGGCGCCCGGATCGCCCCGCCTCTCTCTAGGGGCGGCGTCGGAGATGCGTCCCCGGCGCCCGACCTCCTGGTCGACGGGGCTCGCCTCAACCAAACGCTCGTCGACTTGGCCCGCTTCGGTGCCACGCCCGAGGGCGGAATCAGCCGGGTCGCCTAACAGGGACGCCGGCATCGCGGCCCGCGAGTGGGTCTTTGTCCGTGTGCGCGAGCCGGGCTCGAGGTCTCCGTCGACTTGGCGGGCAATCTGATCGGGCGGTGCGCCGGCTCCGAGCCCGATCGGCCGCCGCTCCTGCTCGGGTCGCACATCGACTCCGTCTCCTCGGGCGTGAACTACGACGGGCAGGTGGGCTCCATAGCCGCACTCGAGGTGGCGGTCACTCTGTCCGACGCGAACCATCGCACGTGCCACGATCTCGAGTCCGTGATCTGGGCCAACGAGGAAGGGGGAAAGACGGGCAGCCGCACCGTGGCGGGGGAGCTGGAGCCGGCCGAGCTCGACATCCGAACAGCGAGCGGCTTCACGATCGGCGAAGGCACGCGACGGATCGGCGGTGACCTGAGCCGCCCTGAAGGTGCTCGAAGGGACCTGGGCTCACTGGCGGCGTACCTCGAGCTTCACATCGAACAGGGCTTCGTGCTCGACCGGTCCGGCATCGACATCGGATTGGTCGAGGGCATCGTGGGCATCAAGCGCTGGAACGTCACCGTGGAGGGATTCGCCAACCACGCGGGGACCCACGCCCATGGAACAGCGGCAGGACGCTATGGTCTCGGCGGCACGGATCATCTAGGCCGTGTACCGGATCGCGCGCACCACGCCTGGGCGCCAGGTGGCCACGGTCGGGCGGCTGAGCGCCGAGCCCGGCGCGGCGAACGTCATTCCGGGACGCGTGAGGTTCAGCCTCGAGATCCGGGACCTGGAGATGGCCAAGGGTCGACCGCGTCTTCTGGGAGATCCGGGACCCAGGCGACCGCGCTGGCCGAGAACGACGGCACGGCCGTGGCGTTCGAGCACTTCCATACGAGCCGGGGGACCCCTACGGCGACGGCTCTCCGGGACGTGATCGAGGCCGAGGCCCGGCGGCTGAAGCTCACCTCGATGCGCATGCCGAGCGGCGCCGGGCACGACGCCCAGAGCATTGGCGCTCCTGGGTCCCGTGGGCATGATCTTCGTGCCCAGCCGGGACGGAATCAGCCACTCGCCCCTGGAGATGACGCCTCCGGATTCAGGTCACGGCGGGCGCGAACGTGCTGCTTCGCAGCGTGCTTGCCGTGGATGAGGGTGGCCGCTGAAGCGAGAGTGCGGCTCCGCGCCGCGGTGCCCTCGACGACTGCCGTAGCACGGCTGGCTTCAGCTGCCCTTGCCCTCGGGTGCCTCCGGCTCGCCCTCCTCCTCTTCCGTGATCGGCTGCGGCCTCACGGTCGGGTACTCGATCCCGAGCTGCTCCAGATAGGTGTCGTAGCGCTCGGGATCGTAGTAGTACGGCCGCATGAGCGGCCGCCACTTCGCCATGATCTCCTCGTTCAAGAACGTGGCCGGCTGGTCTGTGGGAGCGATGAACGGGATGTACTGCTGCTCGGCGGTCTGCACGGCGTTGAAGTACGTCCACGCGTCCTCGACGATCTGAGGATTCAAGAACAGGTCCAACAGTGTGAGCGCCTGCACCTTGGCGCCGGCTACCGCCCCCTTGTGCGCAATGGGGGTGGCCATGGCGATCCCGTTGGCCCAGTTGTGGCCCGGGCCTCCCGGGATGTTGGAGGGGTAGCGGAGCGTGATCGTCGGCATGTTCCAGGAGATGTCGCCGATGTCGTCCGACCCGCCTCCCAGCGATTGCGACAGGTCGACCGGGCCCCGGAGCTCGGGGATCGAGTCCGCGAGCCCGTCTTCGTCCACGCCCAGCTCGCGCTGCAGCCCGAGAGCGAGAGTAACATCATTGTCGTCCCATTCCGGCAGGCCCACGCGCTGGATGTTCGCGTGGGCGACCTCGGCCACCGGCTTGCTGAAGTGGCGGCTCCAGGCGGAGCCCACGATCTGGATCGTATCCACCTCCGTGCCGGTCATGAGCGCCGCGCCCTCGGCCATCTTGATGGCCGCGTCGTACTGCTCCTTGGTCAGCTCGTAGTCCCGCTCCCGGAAGAAGAACCAGATCGTCGCGGTCTGGGGGACCACGTTCGGCTGATCTCCGCCCTCGACGATGATGTAGTGCGAGCGAGCCGCCGGCCTCAGGTGCTCGCGCTTGAACTCCCAGGCCTGTGCCATGAGCATGACCGCGTCGAGCGCTGAGCGGCCGCGCCACGGCGACCCGGCCGAGTGCGCGGTCTCGCCCCTGAAGCGGAATTGGGCTGAGATCAGTGCGTTGCCCGAGCTCTGCCCCCAGGTCATGCTGAAGTTCGAGCTGACGTGCGAGAAGAGGTTCACGTCGACCCCCTCGAACACGCCCTCCCTCACGAAGATCGCCTTGGAGCCGAGCTGCTCCTCGGCGATGCCCGGCCAGATCAGGAGCGTTCCCGGGATGTTCTCCCGCTCCATGATCTCCTTCGCGGCGAGCGCGCCGACGATGTTCACGGCCTGGCCCGAGTTGTGGCCCTCGCCGTGTCCGGGCGCCATGGGAATGATGGCCTCACGGTAGCCCACGCCGGGCTTCTGATTCGACTGGGGGATGCCGTCGACGTCGGATCCGAGAGCGATCACCGGGCTGCCCGAGCCCCACCGCGCCGTCCATGCGCTCGGCATCCCGGCCACGCCCAACTCGATCTCAAAGCCGTTGTCCTCAAGGATGCTCGCCAGGTACCTCTGCGTCTCGAACTCCTGCATGCCCAGCTCTCCGAAGGAGAAGAGCATGTCGACGATCTCCTGGACCATCTTGGCGCGCGCCTCAACCAGCTCCAAGGCCTCTTCCTTCAGTGACTCGAGCCGTGGATCCATCTCCTGGGCCGACAACCCAGCCCCGAAAAAGAGTCCGATTGCGATGAAGAGAGTGGGCGACCGACGCATGGAGAGCCTCCAGGGGATGATCCGTTGAACCGAGCGCGGAACCCCGCATTGCGAGAACCGGACGGTCACGATGGGGCGCGGCGAGGACGGGAACAAGCCCCGGGAGATCGACTACGGCCGGACACCGTCGCTCGTCGGAATGGACCAAGTACAGCTCCACCTCGGTATCGCCTGGCTCCTCCATCGTTGGGGTGGACGGCGGAGTTCCGATCCGGGCGCCTGGGCGCTTGCTTCTCGTCGCCGAGACGAACCCCCGGGATTTCGGTGTCGAGAGACCGGGCCCACTTGCCGCGGGGAACGGGTCCGTTCCGTGCGCCCGCCTTGTCTGCTACAGGTACGCATCGCTGGCGCTGGCCTGACTTGCACTCCGCCGCGTGTCCCCGAACAATCTAGGTTCCCTGCGGATGACGGGTGTCGCGTACGCTGAACACAGCTGGAGGGGACCATGAAGGACTGTGCGATTCAACTCACCCATCGCCCGGGCGATCTCAGCCGCATCGCGCAAGCGCTCGCCCGGCGGGGGTGCAACATCAAGGCCCTGGCGGTGCTCAGCGTCGACGGTCAAGCGATCGCGCGCATCATTCTCGATAACATGGAGGTCGCTCGCCGGGCGTTTGAGGCAGCGAACATCAGCTTCAGGGAGAGCGAAGTGCACGTCCTCCTCCTCGAAAACAAGCCGGGCGAGCTCGGTGCCGTTACCGACCGCCTCGGCACGGAGGGGATCAACCTCGAGGCGCTCTACGTTACCGGGATCACGGAAGACCTCGTCGAAATCGCCATCGTCTCGGACAACCCGAAGAAGGCCAAGAAGATACTCGAGGAGTTCTGAGCCCGACCGGCTCGCTCTCGCCCCTGAGTACCCGGCTTCGCGGTTGGGCGTCTGGTTCCGACCGTCCTCTTCCATCCAGGCAGGCCTCCGCACCCAGGACGGGGCACGCTCTATTGCTGTCGCGAGGCTCAGGCCACCGGAGAGGCTGCCGAGGGTTGGTAGATCTCCCCTGTCGGGTTCGTAGGAGTGCTGGAGGGGGGGCGGTCGCGACGTATCGATCCTCCGCAAGGTCGCCCGAAGTGTTGGACGTTCGAAGCCCTCAACGGATCGGGTGAGTCTTCGGGTCGGTCCATCTCAGACCATTGTGCTCGCCTCTCTCGTCACCTCATCTCCACAACACTACCCGCCTCCCCCTTCTCCACGGCGAACCCATCAGGGATCCGCTCCGCCAGCGCTGGCACATGAGTGATCACGCCCACCATCCGCTCACCCTCAAGGAGCCGCTCCAGTGCCTCGACAACCAGACCGAGCGCGTTCGAATCCAGGCTCCCGAAGCCCTCGTCAATGAACATCGAGTCGAGCCGCGCCGACGCCGAATGTCCGGCGATGTCGGTGATGCCCTGGGAGAGTGCGAGAGCCAGCGCAAGCGAGGCGAGGAACGTCTCTCCACCCGAGAGCGTGACCACACTACGCCGCTCGTCGGCATTCATGTGGTCCACGACCTCAAAGTTGTCTCCCGCAGCGCCTAGACTGTAGTGGCTGCCGGAGATGAGCTTGAGCTCGTCCGATGCGCGGACCGCGAGGTCCTGAAAGCTCTCCTCCAGTAGGAAGTTGATGAAGCGATCCTTGCGGAGCTCCCGACCGACCTTGGCGAAGAGTCGCATTCGGCTCCGCTTCTTCGTGAGGCCCTCGCTCATCTCCTGTTTGCGGGCCAGGCGCTCCCGGAGGAATTGCGCGGAGCTCTTCGACTGCGCGGCTTCGACGCGAGCCTGGCCGGCCATCTTGTCCAAGGCCTCGAGGGCATCGGACAGTTCGATATTCTCGACCTCGATGCCTGCCAGGAGGTCCGTGAGGCTGGAGTCGAGCTCCTCGATCTCCCTCTCGCCCTCGGCCAGCCCGTGCGTCGCTGTCTGTTCCAGTGTCTCGCGGTATTCCGTTTGTCGGGCGAGCGTGATCCCGCGATCACCCGGCTTGTCGGGAGGAGGCTCATCAAGCTGCTCCTCGATGTACTGGCTCAGGGCGTTGCTCCGGTCGTTCAATCGGGTGCGCTCGCTTCGGACCCTCCCGTCGAAGTCCAGAAGGGTGCTCTCGATCGCTGTCCGAGCGGAGGAAGCGGTCTCGAACACCTCTCTCGCGTCGTCTAGGGCAGCTTCGGTGGCAGCAAGGAACGAGGCTGCCGTCTCCGAGTGCTTGCGACGATCCGCGACGACCTTCAAGCACTCATGTGGCGAAGGCTCCCCCAGCGCCTCAGCGAGTTGCGCTTGGCATCTGTCCGCTTGCGCCGAGGTCTCGGAAAGGCGGCCCCGCCGCTCCGAGATCTGCACTTCGACCTGCGCGAGCTTCTTGTCATGATCGCCCAGGTCGGACAGCGCCTGGCTCGCTTCTTCGGTCGCAGCTTGCAGGCTCTCTTGGGCCGTTCGTTCGGCAGCCTCAGCCGCCTTCAGCGCCTCCTCGGCATCCGCGAGTGGACCCACGTCCCTGAGCCTCTTCAGCTCATCTTCGATCCGCTGGATGTTGGAGACGACTTCCTCGATCGTGCCCTCTCGCGCCGAAACCCCCTTCTCCGCTTCCCGGAGCCTCCGGTCCGACTGCTGCCTCGCGGCTCTGGCCGTCTCGAGACCCGATTCGGCTCCGGCGCGGGTCTCCGGAAACAGACGTATCTTCGACCCACAGACCGGACAGTCGTCACCGATGTGGAGGTGTGAGCGAATCGCATCCGCCTTGTTCTCGGTCTCGAGCGACTCCAGGCGGTTGGTCGCTTCCTCCGACCTCTCGGACAGAGACTCTACGAGTAGTTGGGCTTCCTTGAGATCGGCCCGCAGTGAAGCTTCACGCTCCCTCTCTCGCCCCCGTTGACGAGCTAGGAGCGCGCGCTGGTTCGCCCGCTCACAGATCTCTCGAGCCGAGGACGCCGCCAGGGCCGACTCATCCGCCGCCGCCTTGGCCGCATCCTCAAAGGCTCGAGTCGCTTCCAGTCGTTCGGCGAAGCACCGGCGTTCATCCGCGAGCTTCTGCCGATGTACCTCAGCCTCGGCAAGCTCCGAAGTAGCCTGCTCGATCCATGCCTCCGACTCGATGAGCGCATCGGCCGCCCCAGCGAGTTCCGCGAGCAAGGCCTGGTCGCCCAGCTCTTCGGTCAACTGCGCCCATGATGCCCTCGCGCTCCGATAAGCTTCCTGTGCCGCCTCTCGCTTTTCCTTGGCCTCTTCCAGCGCCGCAGCCGTCTCGGCGTCCTTCTCGGCAAGGTCGCTCCACATGCCGGCAAGCTTGTCCAGCTCGGACGCGTGCTCCGCCAGCTGCCCGGCGATGTCTCTAATGGCCGCAACCCGGCGACCGGCCTCTCTTCTCTCTTCCCAGTGCTCCTTCGCCCCTCGGTTCGCGGCCTCGACCGACTCGGCGCCCTTCTCAGACTGCTCCGCCCGCTTCTCCATTTCCTCAAGGGCTTCCGGATCGACGTCCGCGTACTCTCGCTCTAGGAGCTCCGCACGCACCGCAACCTCCTGACCGAGCTTCCTCGCCTCTTCGTTGGCCAGCTTCCCCGCCCGGATGAAGCGGTCGAGGTCCAGGAGCCGGATCAAGATGTCGCGCCGCTTGGAAGCATCTCCGCTAAGGAACTCGGCGAAGGCCCCTTGGGGCAGCAGCACTGCGCGGGTAAAGGCGTCGTAGTCGAGCCCAACGATATCCTCGATCCGCTTGTTCGCCACCCTCACCCCGCTGCCGTCCACCTCAGGAATGGCCCGGTCTTCTTCCAGCCGCTCAACGGTGGCTGCCTGAGCACCGTTCTTCGGAAGTCGGCGGGCCACCCGGTAGACGGTGCTGCCTACCTGGAAGTCGAGCTGCACTTTGGCCTGTGAAGCCCCGATAGAGATGAGCTCCCTCAGCTCGTGCTTAGTTGTTCGGGGAACATTGCCGTAGAGGGCCAGGGTGACCGCGTCGAGGATGCTCGTCTTGCCGGATCCTGTTGGGCCGGTGATCACGAAGAGGTCAAGCTCGGAGAAATCGACGAGTTGAGAGCTGCGAAAGGACGTAAGACCCTCGATCTCGAGTCGGAGCGGTCTCATGGGGTCACCATCGAGAGCAGCTCCCCAAAGAGGTCGAGCTCGGAATCGTCCGGTTCCGTGCCATACCCTTCGGTCAGGTAGCGGGCGTACTGCTCCCGCGGCGTCAGCCCACGGATCGGTTCGACACGAGCCTGCTCCTGCCTCGGGTACTCCAGTCGTACTTCCAGGACGTTCGGCAGAAGTGCACGAACCCGATCACCCAATCCGGGCGCCGGGCCGCTGCAGGCGAGCGTAACGCGCAGGAATGCATCTCCGACCGTGCCCCGCTCGCTCTCCAACTCTTCAAGGGTTCCCTCGACGTCTCGCAGGTGCCTCCCGCCCTTTAGAGGGACGCTCTGCACGTGGGCCGGCTGCCCCGGCTCCAGTCGTACGATGTTGACGCCCTTCTGTTGGCCTGCTTCTCCGAAGTCCATCTGCAGCGGCGAGCCCGAGTAGTAGGCCGGCCGGGCCGCCCCCGGGACACGTTGAGGCCGGTGGATGTGGCCAAGCGCTGTATACTGCACGTCGGGCAGCGCTTGAGGTGCGACCGCATACAATTGCCCGATGGTCAATCCTCGTTGCGCTCCCCCGGGCCGGGCGCCGGAGATGAAGAAGTGGCCTGCGAAGGCCGTGCAGACTGAGGGATCGAGCGGCTCGCAAAGCGCGCTGATGAGCGCAGCCATCTCCTCCGCATAGGTCTGATATGGCTCTCCTGACAGTCCCATGAGCTCGCGCGCCCCGACGAGCCGCCGCTCAAACACCCAAGGCAACGATGCGACTTGCAGCTCCGTCGAGTTGTCTCGGGCCGGAATCCCTACGATGCCACCCCGATCGGGCCGGCGCACCTCGGGGATCACGCGAATCCTGAACCGCTCCAAGAGTGGCTCCAGCGCCTTCCACCGGTGAGGATGATCGTGGTTTCCTGGAAGAATGAGGACGGGGATCTCGCGCTCCTCGAACGCCAGCAGCGTGTCATAGACTACGGCCTCGGCCTCGGCTGACGGCGCTTGGTGCTCGAACACATCGCCGCAGACGAGCACGGCATCCACCACCTCCCTCTCGGCGATCGCTACGACTTCTCCCAGGACATCGCGGCATTCCTCCAGCCGCGATCGCCGGGCAAGGGTCCTTCCGACGTGCCAGTCCGACGTGTGCAGGACCTTCACTGCTCGAATCTGATGAAGGGGTCACCGGTCTGCGACGCCAACACCGCCTCAGTGGAGCGCGTCGCCCAAGAGGGGAATGGGAAGGTGACCTCGAGGGGAATGGGAAGGTGTGGCTGTTGGAGGAGCATCGTGCCCGGCTTAAGGAGGACGGCCCTCTGGCGAGCTGTCTCGGTGAGGTAGCCGTATTCCGCCCGCGCCGCCTCGGCGGGATCGAGTCGGCCGACGACTCGGATCGCGGCGTTCGCCACGACCCGCCGCTCTACTTCGCTGGCCGTTTGCTGAGCCCCCACAAGGATGACGCCAAGGCTCCGCCCGCGCTCCGAGATGTCTAGGAGCACCTCCTTGATGGGCGACCAGCCCTCGCGAGGAGCGTACTTGTTGAGCTCATCAAGGACGAGAAAGACCAGGGGGTGAGCGGTCCCGGCAGCCTCCTTCTGCTCGAAGAGTCGCTTTACGACCGCACCCACGACGAACCGCTTTGCCCGATCGTGCAGGTTGTGGATGTCGATTACCGAGACCTGCTTGCTCTCCCAGTCGATGCAGTACTCCTCCGCGTCCGGCGCCTCGGCGCCGCGTATCAGATGCCCGCAGTGAAAGCGGGCGCTCTGGAGGCGCCGGAGGAACGCGGAGACGGTGCCCGCTGCCGCGTATCCAGTCCAGGAAGAGCCGTCCGCGGACAGTCGCTCCTCGATCAAGTCGCACAGGCCTTCAAAGGACTTGATGTGTCGGAGTGCTCCCTCTGCGCTGTGGATGTGAACTGTGGCCGGACTCCCCTTCACCGGCTCGGCCTCGCGCTTGAGCGCCGCCTCTACTCGAGCCACGAGGTCCGCGATCTGACTCCTCTCGTCTCCTGCCTCGGCGAACATGAACCGCAGGAGCCCTTGGTCGACCACATCCCGTACCGTCCAGAAATAGGGTCGCACCCCTTTCTGGCGGCTACCAGTGTCCGGCACGGGCTCGCTGCTCTGGCGCCGGACCGGAGCCCATGTCCCGACGGAGCGGAAGGGGCCAGGCTCAAGCCCCAGGTCACCGTACCGGTTCCGGTCTGCCTGCTTCAGTTGGCTGTTCGGACAATCCAGGAATAGCAGATCTTCGCCCTTCACGTTGAAGACGAGCGCCTTCGTGTTCGCCGCCTCGCGGCCCAAGGCACCGGAGTGGAAGAGGCTGTAGAGGAGAAAACTCGCGTATGTGGTCTTCGTGGCCACTCCCGAGACGCCGGAGATGTTGACATGGGCGCCGCGCCGACCATCAAGAAACGAGAGGTCGATCCACACGGGCAGGCCGTCCCGGGATTGGCCGGCGACCAGAGTCTCCTCCATCGCGTCGATGTGAAGCGCCTCATCGCGCTCCTTTCCCCTCACGCGGACCACCTCGCTCCCGGGAGACGGGGGCACCCAGACTTCAGGTTCCACCCTAGTGGTCACGACGTGGGCGGTCCGGGACACTTGCAGGGGAAGCACCCCTTCCTCGGCCAGGAAGACATCGCTCTCGAAACGACTCCCCTCGTGCTGCGAGCGGACTATGTCCACAACGCCGGAGGTCCTTACCTCGCCCACGCCGGGGACCTCCGTCCGCACAAGAACGACGTCATCGAGCTGGAGATAGGAATCGGGTCGGATCGCGACCCACCACTCGAGCGGTGTCGAGCGTTCCGATCCCAGCACGGCTCCGATCGACTGACTCCGGTCTTCACTCATCGCTCACGCAATTCGTTCATTGGCTCCTCCAGATGGCAGTTTCTAGAGCCCGACGCAGGAGCGCCGGATGCCCGAGTCGATGGCGCAGCACCGTCTCCAACTGGCCCACGGGGAAGAGGTTCTGGGGCGCGCGGGGATCGCGGCCAGCCCGGGACGCGAAGCGAGGCAGGACGGATGCCGTAAGGTCCGCGAGCTCGACAGCGACATCCACCCCGGGCGCAGAGGAAACCTCGAGCCGAACGATACCCGTCATCACGCCGTCAATGCTCCGGCCTCGCGCGATTCGGACATACCACGAGTACCGCTCCAGCCGCGGGTGATGAATGCGGAACAAGGGCGTGCGTGCGCCGCACGTAAGCTGGGAGAAGATCCCTGAGCGGTCCGGAGGGAGGTAGGCCCGCAACTGGCGCTTGATGAGACCGACGACCGGGGCGTCCGCCGATAGGTAAGTTAGCGGCCCATCCAGCACCAGCAGTTCCGCCTCCCCCGACTCCGACAGCTCGGCCGCAAGCACCGCTTCCGCCTCCCTCATCAGGTTCTGGAGGCCGTGGATCGGATCGACAGGTGCCGCCCCGGCTACACTCGTACACGGGTAGCGCACCGAGTGAGTTCCCACCTCTGTGACCAACTCCGGGTGGGTCGCACCTCCGCCCATGACCAGCGCCCTCCCTACGCGGACCCGGTCGATTCGGGGCGGCCTGCCTGCCCACGACGCTCCGACCGCCCAAGAACCGGCTAGAGCCGGCGACACGGTATCGGGGTCCTCCACGAACAGGCGAACATCGACGCGGCGGACCCCGTCCACGAATGCGCATCGGGGCAGTTCGGAGCACAGCTGGATGGAGCGCGATTCCCAGGCCCTCGGTTCCACGTCGAACTCGACCGGAGGCAGGCCAAGGTCATCGTCGAGCTCGATGGACCCGCCGTACTCGGGATCCCACGGGTCGACTCTCAGGCGAGTCAAGAAACCGACTCCGTAAGGGTATAGGACGCCCGGTCGTTTCCTCTCATTCCCGCTTTCCCGAGCCGGCTCGCTCTCTCCGGACAGCGTGGCCGCTCAGTCAGGGTGCTTCCTGTTGGCGATTGCGCCGGCGGGATCCCTGTGAAACGACCCTTACGAAGGCTAATGTCGGTGTGCAGAGGGTGCGGGCAAGGCGGGGAGCGGATTCCCAGCATGGCCACCGGGGAGTCGGCCCGCTAGACAGGCTATCCTGCCCTTGTCAATGGACTAGGGAACGTGGCAGAGCCTCCTCGGAGGGCGACCGATGCCGCTTGAAGTGTTCTCATCCGAACCGAAACGACAACGCTTGGGAATTGCCGGACGGGGACACGGATTGCAGCAAGGGCGAGCGCACGGGTGAGAGCAAGTCAAACGGGAGAGAGCCTGGGTGCCCCCCGATTCTGCAATTTGTTACTGCCCAATCTCTTCCACAGTCGGGACGGCCGGATTTGAACCGGCGACCCCCTGAACCCCATTCAGGTGCGCTACCGGGCTGCGCCACGTCCCGCGGAAGAAGAAAGGTACACGTGGGCCCATTCGCCCTCAACCGCCGGACGAGAAGACCCTGATCGCACTTCTCGAGGTGGTGGCGTCCAACCCACTGGTTCGAGGCCGCGCTCTGGGCCACCACCCACGTGGGGACCGAAGAAGACCGCACGGGCGGCCTTGAATCTTCCCGGTGTCTCCGATATTTTCCGAGCCGACACTGCGGGGTGGAGCAGTCTGGTAGCTCGTCGGGCTCATAACCCGAAGGTCGCAGGTTCAAATCCTGCCCCCGCTACTTGCTCGGGAGCGCCGCCTTCGGGCGGCGTTTCCACGTGCTTACTATCCAGGTTTCAGGGGATCGGCCGATGTTCAAGACGGATGCCACACAGGCCCGTGGATGGACGATGGCCGATACGTGGTCTAGCCCGCGACCGCGGGCGGTCGGGGGGAGCCGCTAGAAACTTCGAGCGAGCGCTCCTCGTCCGACCGACCGCCAGCCGAGAAGGCCCGGGCGGTTTTTTTGTCGGCCAGGTAGCTCAGTTGGTAGAGCACGCGACTGAAAATCGCGGTGTCGGTGGTTCGATTCCGCCCCTGGCCATTTGGAGCGCGCACCGCCGCGGCGACCGCGCGACACAAAGAGGTCCGTAGCTCAATTGGTAGAGCACCGGTCTCCAAAACCGGCGGTTGGGGGTTCGAGTCCCTCCGGGCCTGCTTGGGCAGGGGAAATCTGGCCCCCATCGTCTAGCGGCTAGGACACCACTCTTTCAAGGTGGAGATCGGGGTTCGATTCCCCGTGGGGGCATCGCGGGGATCCGGGCTGAGGCCCGGGAGCCGTGGACGTTGATTGGGGGGCTGTAGCTCAGTTTGGTTAGAGTGCCGGTCTGTCACACCGGAGGTCGCGGGTTCAAGTCCCGTCAGCCCCGCTGGATGTGCTGCTTGAAATTTCAGAGGTGATGCGTGCCGGGGCCGTAGCTCAGTTGGGAGAGCGCTTGAATGGCATTCAAGAGGTCAGGGGTTCGATTCCCCTCGGCTCCACTGTACGGATCCGGCTCGGGTGGCGGAATTGGTAGACGCGCAGGGTTCAGGACCCTGTGGGGGTTAACCCCGTGAGGGTTCGAGTCCCTCCCCGAGCACTGTGCTCGGCCCGGTTCAGTTCAAGAGCGATGCCCACGTGCTGGAATTGGTAGACAGGCTGGTTTGAGGGACCAGTGTCGGAAACGGCGTACAGGTTCGAGTCCTGTCGTGGGCACTTGCAGCGAAGGGAGTGGCCTTCCAGACCGCTTCGGCTGCAGTGTGCGTGCGCCCGTAGCTCAGATGGATCAGAGCGCCTGACTACGGATCAGGAGGCCGGGGGTTCGAGTCCTCCCGGGCGCGTTGGTGTGAGGAAGAAGGGACCTGGGCGCGTAGCTCAGCTGGTTAGAGCGCTACGTTGACATCGTAGAGGTCAGAGGTTCGAGTCCTCTCGCGCCCACTGTGGCGGCCCTTGGCATGAGACGTCGAGCGGCCGACGAGGTCGGGGGCCGTAGCTCAGTTGGGAGAGCGCAGCGTTCGCAATGCTGAGGTCAGGGGTTCGATTCCCCTCGGCTCCATTTCTTGCCACCTTAGCTCAGCTGGTAGAGCACGTCACTCGTAATGACGGGGTCGTCGGTTCAAGTCCGACAGGTGGCTCTGCACTGCCCCGTGGTGTAACTGGCAACACGCCGGATTCTGGCTCCGGAGAGTCTAGGTTCGAGCCCTAGCGGGGCAACTGCGTGCGGTTGCTCGGACGGATCGGATGCGTGATCCTCCCCGGGAGATCGCATGTCGGGGAGGGATGGCCGAGTGGCTTAAGGCGGCGCCCTGCTAAGGCGTTGGACGCAAGTCCGCGTGGGTTCGAATCCCACTCCCTCCGCTGCGAGTAGCGCGTTGCGCGTGACGCGAACGGCACCGGCTCAGGACGGGTGGCCGAGCGGCTTAAGGCGCACGATTGGAAATCGTGTGGGTTAACAGCCCACGTGGGTTCGAATCCCACCCCGTCCGTTTTGAGGTACCCGCCCCTTCTCATCCCACACGTTTCTGCGGAAACGTGTCTGGGGCGGTCAAGCGTGACTTCGGGGCGTGGCTCAGTCCGGTAGAGCGCTGCGTTCGGGACGCAGAGGTCCCCGGTTCAAATCCGGGCGCCCCGATTGGTTGAGAGTCGACACACGCGAAGTACGGCGCCGGGGATTCGAGCTGACGGTTGAAGCGAGGCGTCGGATTTGCGACCCTGGAGCCGTCGCATAACTGGTATTGCACCGGTCTCGAAAACCGGCGCCCGAAAGGGTGTGTGGGTTCGAATCCCACCGGCTCCGTTCAGGCCCTCGGATGCACCGGCATCTGGGGGCCTCCTTTCCCTCGGGCTTGCTTCATGATCCTCGCGGGCCTGTCTTTCCCCGTAGGCGGATGCTGCTGCCGCCGCGGCCGGCGCGAAGCGGGGGCCGGCGGGATCCTCGAGGGTTACCTTTCCGAATCGCGTGCAGTCCACTGCTAGGAGGTGTCCACGGATGGATCAGCTAACCGGCATGAAGTGTGTGGCATGCCAGCGAGGGGCCCCCAAGGTCACGGCTGAAGAGCGCCGCGAGTTCCACGCGCAGGTGCCCGATTGGGCGATCCTCGAGCGGGACGAGATCCCGCAGCTGGAGCGGACCTTCAAGATCCCCACCTTCGCCGGCGCCCTCCTGTTCACGAACGCCGTCGCCGCTCTGGCCGAGGAGGAGGGCCATCATCCGGCCCTCCTTACCGAGTGGGGCCGGGTCACAGTGACGTGGTGGACGCACAAGATCCGGGGTCTGCACCGGAACGACTTCATCATGGCGGCCAAGACCGATCGGCTCTTCGCCTCTGAGAAGGCGTCCGAATGAGACCACGCCTCCGGATCGCGCCTCGGCTCCGCACCCAACCGCCCCGCCGCGCCACCCGGTCGGCCGATTGAGGCTGACGTGAGCGAGCCGGCGCCTCAGAAGGCGTTCGCGGTGGCGGAAGCGAACGGCCTCATCGTGACCATGGAGGCGGTGATGGAAGAAGTCGCCGGCCTCTGTGACGTGATGGCTAGCCACGACGAGCAGCTCAGATCTTGGGGGCCCTCTGGGGATCCGACGTGCAGCGCACCGAACACCCCGATCACTTGGAGTTTGTGCGCCAACAGGTGCCCGTCGACCGGCGCGCGGAGCGCATCGAGGCCCTGCTCCGGGGTGAGATCATCGCCCGGGGCATTCGAGTTCCGCCGGGAGGCGTGGAGCACGGCTTGCTGGACTTCCCCGCCACTTTGAACGGGCGATGGGTCTACCTGTGCCGGAAGCGAGGAAAGCCGCGAGTGGAGCCGTGGCATGAGATCACGGCCGGCTTCGCTGGTCGACAGCCCGTGACCGAGGACGACGAACCGCGGATGGGGATGGAGCGGACCGATCCCTGGGATGCCGCTCCCTAGTAGCGCGGACCGACCGTGCAGAGGTTCCGCCTCGGGTGGGATGGCCGCGTGCGGGCGGAGCCTATCGACTGGTGCGCCGAGATTCCGCTAGTATTGACAATGCCGTTCTCAGCCACGCCCGGACCCGCCAGAGCTCGATGAGCGAGCCTTTCAGGCTACCCGTGGAGTTCACCGACATCGCAAGGGAGACGGTGCTCCGCTTCATGGAGACGCAGGGGGGCCTCCAGATGGCGGTGCGCGTCCGGGTCGCAAGCCCGAGCCCTCTCGATCCCCGCTACGAGATCACGATGATCGAGCCCGACGAGAAGTGCGCGGGCGACGTGGTGTTCGACGCCCTCGGGTTCGAGGTCGTGATGGAGCCGGAGAGCGCCAAGCTCCTCGCCGGCGCTCGCATCGACTGGGTCGAGACCTTGACCGAAACCGGGTTCAAGGTGGACAACCCGAACCTGGCACCCGTCGGGTCGAAGCCGCTGGAGGGGCCCATGGCGGAGCGGGTGCAGCAGGTTCTCCACCAGTATGTGAACCCCGGAGTCGCCCAGCACGGAGGCCATGTCACGCTGGTGGAAGTGCGCGACCGCATCGTCTACCTGCAGATGAGCGGAGGCTGCCAGGGATGCGGGATGGCTTCGGTGACCCTGAGCCAGGGGATCGAGCGGATCCTCAGGGAGCAGGTGCCCGAGATCGAGGGCATCCAGGACGTCACCAACCACGGCGCGGGGCAGAGCCCCTACTTCGCTGCGTCCAAGTAACCCGGCTTTCCTAAGAAGGCCTGACGTGCCCAGGGTCCTTCTCCTTTTTTCGCGACACTCGTATCGCGCCCAGGCCTTCCTCTCGGCGGCGCATCGGCTGGGGGTTGACGTCGCGGTAGGCTCGGATCACGCGTCGACCCTCGCGGACCTGACACCGGGTGGCACCCTGACTCTTGGGCTCGGCGACGTGGCTCGATCGGCGGCCGTTGTCGAGCGGTTCGCGTCGGACTATCCGTTGTCGGCTGTCATCGCTGCCGAGGACGACTTCGCACCCCTCGCCGCCCGGGCATCCCGGGCGTTGGGCCTCAGGCATCACCCTCCCGAGGCGGTCCGGTCCGCCCGCAACAAGGCCCTCATGCGGGCGTGCCTCGCGGCTGCCGGACTGCCGACGCCCTGGTTCCGGGTGGCCTCCCTCCGCGACGAGCCGGAAGCGGCGGCCGCCGAGGCTCCGTACCCCTGCGTTCTCAAGCCTCTTGCGCTCTCCGCCAGCCGAGGGGTGATCCGCGCCGACACGCCCGAGGAGTTCGGCCGCGCCTGGAGGCGCATCCGCGCGATCCTCGACAAGCGCGATGTGGTCAGGAAAGGCGGTCCGGCCGGGGCGGAGATCCTGATCGAGGCGTACCTGCCGGGGCGGGAAGTGGCGGTGGAGGGCATCGTGGTGGGGAGCGAGCTCCGGACCCTGGCCTTCCTCGACAAGCCGGAACCCATGGAGGGGCCGTTCTTCGAGGAGACGATCCTGGTGACGCCCTCGCGGCTGTCCGAGAAAGTGCAGGGCGAGATCGTCCGATCGGTGCAGCGGTGCGTGTCCCTGCTCGGCCTTGCCGAGGGGCCTGTCCACGCGGAGCTCCGCGTGGACGGCAATACCGTCTCGATGCTCGAAATTGCGCCCCGCTCGATCGGCGGCCGCTGCTCCGCCATTCTCCGCTTCGTGCCCGAGGCGACCCTGGAAGAGCTCATCCTGCGCCAGGCGCTCGGTATGCCGATCGACGAGTTCACCCGGGAGGAGGGAGCGGCCGGGGTCATGATGCTCCCGATCCCGGAGGCTGGAGTGCTCCGTGGCATGGGCGGGACCGAGGCGGCGCTCGAGGTGCCCGGGGTGGAGGGACTCGACGTCACGATCCCGGTCGGTCAGAGGGTCGTGCCCCTTCCCGAGGGTTATCGCTACCTGGGGTTTCTCTTCGCCAGAGCGGAGTTGCCGGAGGAGGTGCAGACGGCGCTCAGGGCTGCGTACGCGAGGCTCGACGTGCAGATTGAAGGTGCCTAGGCGCTGCGGAGCGGACCGACCATGGCTCGGCCCGTTCAGCCCGCGCGGTTCAGCCCGTACTTCATGATGGCGGCGTGCCGCCCGCCCCTTATCCGCTCCAATCCGTACACGGGACCCTTCGGTCCTGGCGCGGCCCTTGCAAGTGCCCGAATCGTCTCCCGCTCGTGCTCCTGGAGCTTGAAGTCGAAGGCTCCCACGATCTCGGAAACCCGCTCAGCCTTGCTCACTCCGACGATGGCGGCCGTGACCCCGGGACGGTCGAGAATGTAGCGGAGAGCGACTTGCGAGATAGTGGCGTCGTGGCGTCGAGCGATCCGGCTCATCTCGGCCAGGAGCGCTTGAAACACATCCCAGCCGCCGTATTCGTCGATGATCAGGCGATACTTCACCAGCGAGCGGTTCCCCGGCGCCTGGGCGGGATCAGGTACGCCCAAGTAGCGGTCGGAGCAAAAGCCTCCGGCGAGCGTGCCGTAGCATAGGAGTCCGATCCGCTCGGCGAGACAGTACTCGGCCATGACGCCCGCGGCCCGGTGATCCAGGGGCGAGTACTGGACTTGGTGGGTGCGGATGGGGATCCCGGCGTCGACCATGGCCGCGAGGGACACGAGATCGAAGTTCGTGGCGCCGATCTGACCGATTTTCCCCGCCTGCCGCAGTTTGTCGAGCCATCCGGCCGCCTCGACCCACCGCTCCACCTCGTACGACCACCATGCGAATTGGACCAAGTCCAGCCTTTCGACTCCCAGGCGGCGGAGCGAGCGGTTGACGAGCCGCTCCACATAGGCCGGGTCCAGCGTATCGAGGGCGTCCAGGTCGGGAACGAGCTTGGTGTGGATGCGGATGCGGTCAGCGGCCTCAGAGCCCTCGCGCTGCCGATACTCGCGCAGGAAGTCGCCCAGGAGTTCCTCCACGCCGATGTAGATGTCCGCGCAGTCGAAGGCTGTGATGCCCGCGTCCACCGCCCTCGAAAAGGCCTCGAACACCTCCTCGCGCGAACGGGGTGCCTGGTGTCCCTCGGAGAGCTGCCACGCCCCGGTGACGATCCGGGAGACCGTGACACCGTCGGCCAGCCGGGCGAGCTCGACGCTCACGGGTTCCCCTCCTCGAAGTAGGGGAGGGTGCCGTCGCCCGCTGGGCTCTCCGGGGCGCGGACGTCGGACCGGTCGCTCACGACGTCGCCCTCTCGGCACGGGCGCGCGGGCGGGGCCTATGGGGTCATGCGCCACCCGCCGAGCCCCGCTCCGGCTCCAGCGGCACGATCGTTACGTCGGAGTGGCGGAAGGTGGTGTGGCCCACCCGGGTGATCCGAAAGCGGGCTCCGCAGTTCGGATCCGGACACGCGATGTCTGTGTCGGTGGTCATCCAGTCGCTGGCGGCGGTCTCGCGTTGCTTGGCGGGGAGAAGGGGCAGGAGCGCCGCCAGAGGGTAGAGCGGAAAGGTCTGCCCGGCCGGGAAGCTCAACTTCTCGCCCGAGAGCTCGAAGTAATCCCCCACTTCGTGTGAGCAGACCATTTCACCGGAACCCTGAACGACCTCCACCCGCAGGTCGTAGAGTGTGAACTCATCGGATGCTTCCCTCACGGCTCCTCCCGATATGGCCGTCGCTCGGTGCGCTGCAGACTGTCTGGCATCAGCACACTAGCATCCTCTCCCTCGGTCCGGTACCACCCTCCGCCCGAGCGCACGGTGCCCCGTCCCGCCATACCCATCAGCGTCGTGGAGGGTGCCCAACCGGACGCGCTCCCCGGACCGGTTGCGGAGGGCCGGGAACATCACCCGCCGCCGCACGGCTCGAAGATCCCACGGGGCGGCGCCTGCCAGATCACCACCCCGGCGGCCCAGTGCACGTTTCGTCGCACCACCCGACGCACTAGACTGGCCGGGCCGGTGACCCCAAGCGGACGGCGCGCACCCCAGGCGACACCCAGTCACACTGTCACTCCACGACATCCGGGAGGAGGCCCGTACGGCAAGCATGATCCCCCCCGAGGCTCGCCCGCCCGCCCCCCGTCAGGCCGGAAGCCGCCAGGAGGAGACGGCATCTCCGTCGGGACCCGCCCCCGGCGTACCCGCGCCCGCGTCCTCTGCCGGCTCGCCCGCCGCCCGCCTTGCGTTCCGGGGCGGCACCTCCGGCGCGCTGGTTCCCCTGGCGCTCTTCATTACCGGCGTTGCGTGGTTGGGTCTCTCCGGTGCACCCGACGAGCGCGGCTTCTGGCCCGTCCTGCTCGCGGCCATCGGCCTAGGTGCCTTCCTCGCGAAGGACTCCCGAGCCTACTCAGAGGCCGTCATCCGCGGCATGAGCCGACCCATCGTCATGCTCATGGTCTTTGCGTGGATCCTCGCGGGAGTCCTGGGCTCGCTGGTGAACGCCGGAGGGTTGGTGGAGAGCCTGGCGGCTCTGGCGGCGGCGGCGGGGGTGAGCGGTGGGGGGTTCGTGGGGGTCGCGTTCCTCATCTGCGCCCTCGTCTCCACTGCAACCGGGACGAGCCTCGGGACCTTGATCCTGGCGGCGCCGTTGCTCTACCCGGCGGCCGCTTCGCTTCAGGCGTCCCCGGCAATGCTCATCGGCGCCATCCTCGCCGGAGCCACCTTCGGCGACAACATCTCCCTGGTCTCCGACACGACGATCGCCTCGGCCTCCACGCAGGGGGCCGACATCGGCGGCGTGGTGCGGAGCCGGATGAAGTACGCCTTGCCTGCGGGCGCCCTTGCGCTCGTGCTCTACGGACTCTTGGGCAGCGCGTCGCCTACGGCGGCAGGCCCCCCAGGCCCACCGGAAGGACTCGGGCTCGGAGGCATCTGGATGCTGGCGGCGCCAACGGCGTCCATCGCGATGCTCCTCAGACAGCGCCACCTGGTGGAGAGCCTTCTCGCCGGGATCGCAATGGGCGTACTCGCTGGGATGGCAAGCGGCTCCATCGCCCCGGCCACGCTGCTCTACATCGACCCCGAGGCGTTCATCGCCCGGGGCGTCATTCTGGAAGGAATGGAGCGCAGCGTTGGGGTCTCCGTCTTCACGATCCTCCTCATGGGCCTGGTCGCGGGCGTGGAGGAGAGCGGGGTGGTGGACGACTGGGTCGGGCGGCTTCGCGGCCGGACCCCGTCGCCCCGTCGCGCGGAATGGTGGATCTTCGGGGCGGTCTCGGGCACCGTCGTCCTGACGACGCACTCCGTCGTCGCCATCCTCAGCGTGGGCGATTTCACGTGCGAAGTGGGCGAGTCGGCCGGCATATCCGCCTATCGCAGGGCGAACCTTCTCGACATGGCGGTGTGCACGTATCCGTTCCTTCTGCCGTTCTTCATCCCCACGATCCTGGCTGCGAGCACGACGGCATCCGGCGAGGCGTTCGGCCTTCCGCAGGTGTCCCCCTTCACCGTGGGTCTTCTCAACTTCCACTCGTGGGGCTTGCTGTTCATGCTTCTCCTCGCCATCGCGACAGGCTTCGGCAGATCCGAAGGGCAGGATGGGGCCGGGGCATCATCGAGCGCGCGGCGCGCGGGCGCGTGATCATGACAGTCGACGAATGTAGAGCCGAGTGGTCCCGTAGGACGGTGGGCCGCCGGTGACCGGAGCCGACCTCGGTACCTAGGCCAGCGTTGACCGGCGGACTTCAGCCGACAAGGAGCGCACCAGCGCGACCACTTCCTCGGCGGTCACGCCGAACCGCTCGTACAGGACCTCGGACGGGGCGGAGGCGCCGAAGTGGTCGATGCCTACCGCGCCGCCCCTCTCCCCCACCCAGCGAGCCCACCCGAACGTCGAGCCGGCCTCCACGGCGACGCGAAGCCTGGGGTCGGGCCCAAGCACCTGCTCTCGATACTCTGGGTCCTGTGCCTCGAAGAGCAACCAGCTCGGCATGCTCACCACCCGTGTGGGAGTGCCTTCCGCTTCCAGCCGGCGCCTGGCCTCCAGGGCGGTCCCCACCTCGGAGCCGCTCGCAATGAGGACGGCTTCGGGCTCGGCAGCGGTTGCCTCCGCGAGGATGTAGGCTCCCTTGCGCGTGCCCTCGGAGGAGGCGAACTCGCTGCGATCCACGGACGGGACCTTCTGCCGGGTCAGGGCCAAGAAGGTCGGGCCGGCGGTGTGCTCCATCGCGATCCGCCACGCGATCGCTGTCTCCGCACCGTCGGCGGGCCGGAGGTCCAGGACGTTCGGGATGGCGCGAAGCGTCATCAGCTGCTCGATCGGCTGGTGCGTGGGTCCGTCTTCGCCGAGCCCGATCGAGTCGTGGCTGAAGACGTACGTGACCGGCAGGCCCATGAGGCCGGCCAAACGGATCGCGGGCCGCATGTAGTCGGAGAAGATCAGGAAGGTCCCCGCGAAGGGCCGGATGCCGCCATGCAGCGCCAGCCCGTTGAGGATCCCCGCCATCCCGTGCTCGCGGACACCGAAGTGGAGGACGCGCCCGTCGGGAGTGTCAGCCAACAAGTCCCCGTCATTCTTGATGTCGGTCTTGTTGGAGGAGCCCAGGTCGGCCGAGCCCCCGATGAGGTTGGGGAGCCCCGCGGCCAGACCCTGAAGCACCCTCCCCGACCAGGACCGCGTGGCGTCGGCCCTGTCGACATGCTCGAAGTCGGGCACGCCTGCGTCCCATCCGGACGGCAGCTCCCCGCGCATCATGCCGAGGTACTCTTCGACGAGCTCCGGGTGGGCCCGGCGATACCTGTCGAACCGCTCGCTCCAGGCCGCTTCGAGCTCCCGGCCCCGCTCGGCGGTCTCGCGCCACACCGCCAGAGCGCCGGGATCTACGAAAAAAGGCTCCTGCGAAGGGTATCCAAGGTTCTCCTTGGTGGCTCTGACTTCGTCTACGCCGAGCGGCGCGCCATGGGCGGAGTGGTGATCCACCCTATTGGGGCTCCCCTCCGCGATCCGCGTGCGCGTGATGATCAGGGAGGGGCGCTCTGTCTCGGCACGAGCGGCCTCGAGCGCATGGTTCAGGGTCGTGAGCTCGGATCCGTCCTCGACCCTCAGGACATGCCACTGGTATCCACGGAAGCGGTCCGCCTGGTCGGTGGAGGTGCTCAGGTCCGTGCTCCCCTCGATGGTGATCCGGTTGTCGTCGAAGATCCAGATCAGCTTGCCCAGCTTCTGATGGCCGGCCAGCTCGGCCACCTCGTGGGAAACACCCTCCATGAGGTCGCCGTCCGAACAGAGCGCGTAGGTGTGGTGGTCCACCACCTCGTGGCCGGGCCGGTTGAAGCGGGTGGCCAGCCAGCGCTCGGCCAGCGCCATCCCCACCGAGTTCGCCACGCCCTGACCGAGCGGTCCGGTGGTCGTCTCAACGCCGGGAGCGTGCCCCCGCTCGGGGTGGCCCGGCGTCTCGGATCCCCACTGCCGGAAGTTGGCGATCTCGTCGAGGGAGAGGTCGTATCCGGTGAGGTGAAGGAGGGCGTAAAGGAGCATGGAGGCGTGCCCCACGGAGAGCACGAACCGATCCCGATCCAGCCACCCGGGGTTGGTCGGGTTGTGCTTCAGGTGCTGGGTCCAAAGGAGGTAGCCCAGTGGCGCGAGCGCCATGGGGGTGCCGGGGTGCCCCGAGTTGGCCTTCTGGACCGCATCGATGGCGAGGACCTTGACCGCATCGATGCAGAGGCGGTCCAGCTCCGGTGAGCGACCGGCCGGGGAATCGGTCATCAAGAAGCCTCCACCACGAAGTTCACCAGACGATTGGGCACATAGATGACCCGCCTCACGGTGGCCCCGTCGAGGTGGCGAGCCACGTTGTCATCGGACCGGGCGAGTTCCACGGCGTCCCCTTGATCAATCCCGGCCGGCCCCGTGACCGTGGCCCGGAGCTTGCCGTTGACCTGCACTGCCAGCTCCACCGACGTCTCGCGGGCCTTTTCTTCGTCGTACGAGGGCCAATTGGCCCCCTCGAAGATGCTCTCCTTGTGGCCGAGGCGCTCCCAGAGCTCCTCGGCCAGGTGCGGCGCGAAGGGCGCGATCATGACCACCAGAGGCTCCACCTCGGCCTTGGCAGCGCTCCGACCGGCGGCGCGCACCCAGTTGAGGTACTGCATCATCGCCGCAATGCACGTGTTGTAGCCGAGATCGGGCAGCTGTTGCGTGACCTGGCGGATCGTCTGATGGAGCTTTTGCTCCACGTCGGGGTCGGGGTCCACGTCGCGGTCGGCCGCGTCCGTCACCGTCTCGTACACGCGGTGCAGAAAGCCGTGGGGGCCTTGGATGCCCTCGTCCTGGTAGTCGCCGCCCTCCTCGTAGGGGCCCAGAAACATCAGGTACGTGCGGAACGTGTCGGCACCGTAGCGCTCGATGATCTGGTCGGGGACGATCACGTTGCCCTTGCTCTTCGACATCTTGGCGCCTTCGCGGATGATCATCCCGTGGGCACGGAAGCGCTTGTACGGCTCCTCGAAGTCCAGATAGCCCAGGTCGTGGAGCGCCATGATGATGAAGCGCGAATAGAGCAGGTGCAAAACGGCGTGCTCGTTGCCTCCGATGTAGCAGTCGACGGGGAGCCAGCGCTTTGTGATGTCAGGGTCGAAGGGGACGCGGTCGTAGTCCGTGGACGGGTAGCGCAGGAAGTACCAGGAGCTGTCGAGGAACGTGTCCGAGACGTCGGTCTCGCGGCGGGCCTTCGCTCCACACTCGGGACAGTCGACGGAGTACCACGCCTCGACCCTGGCCAGGGGGCTCACGCCCGAGTCGTCGGGCTTGAAGTCCTCGATGCGGGGCAGCACCACCGGCAGGTCCCGTTCCCGGACCGGGACGGGACCGCACTCCTCGCAGTAGATGATGGGGATGGGCGGTCCCCAGTAGCGTTGCCTGGAGATGCACCAGTCGTGTAGGCGGTAGTTCACCTTCTGCTCGGCCCGGCCCCGCTCGGCCAGCCAGTCGGCGATGGCGTTCTTGGCCTCGGCCACGGGGAGCCCGTCGAAGGGCCCCGAGTTGACCATCACGCCGTCGCCGACGTAGGCCTCCCTCAGCCGAGTATCCGCGTCGTGCCCCGGGCCTGCGACGACGCGGCGGATGGGCAGGTCCATCGCCTCGGCGAACTCGAAGTCCCGCTGATCGTGGCCCGGGACGGCCATGATCGCGCCCGTTCCGTACTCCATCAGCACGTAGTCCGCGACCCAGATAGGAATGGGCCGGCCCGTGGCGGGGTTCAGGCAGGACCCTCCCGTGAAGACGCCGGTCTTGCCCTTCTCGACCTTCTGACGGGTGATCAGGTCCTTCGCGGCGGCCTGCCTGCGGTAGCTCTCCACCGCGTCCCTCCGCTCGTCGGTCGTCACCTCGTCGACCAGCGGGTGCTCGGGGGACAGCACCATGTAGGTGGCCCCAAACACCGTATCCGGCCGCGTCGTGAATACGTCGATGGGCGTTCCTCCCACGGCGGGCGGAGACACGCCCGCCGCCGCCGGCTGCTCGGAGCCGGGTTCCGTCAGCCCCGCGCGTGGCAGGACGGGAAAGCGCAGGACTGCTCCGACGCTGCGCCCGATCCAGTTGTGCTGGGCTTTCTTGGTGGTCTCGGACCAGTCGATGCCCTCGAGGTGGTCGAGGAGCCGCTGGGCATAGTCCGTGATCTTGAAGAACCACTGGGCGACGCGCCGCTGCTCGACGGGCGTGTCGCAGCGCTCGCAGCGCCCCGAGATCACCTGCTCGCTGGCCAGCACCGTCATGCACGACGGACACCAATTGACCGGAGCCTCCTTGCGCTCGGCGAGTCCGGCCTTGAACAGCTGGACGAAGATCCACTGCGTCCAGCGGTAGTACGCCGGAGCGGTGGTGTCGACCGTGTGGTTCCAATCGAACATCCCCCCGATGCGGCGAAGCTGCCGCGTGAAGTTGGCGACGTTCTTGGGGATGAGGTCCATCGGATTGACGCCCTGCTGGAGGGCGAAGTTCTCCGAATGGATCCCGAAGGCGTCGAATCCGATCGGCTCGAAGACGCCCCGGCCGGTGAGTCGCTGGAAGCGGCCGTGCACGTCCGCGCCGGTAAACGCGTAGATGTTGCCCACATGGAGCCCCTCGGCCGAGGGGTAGGGGAACATCATCAACTGGTAGTAGGGGTCCTCAGCGGTTTGCAGCGCTTGCCGGGAGAAGCTGTTCGTGCCCAGCTCGTCCCACATCTTCTGCCACTTGGCCTCTACTTCGGACGGGGTATAGCCGCCGTTTCCGTCGCTGCTCATCTATAGCCTGACGGGACGCGTTGCCGGGTGGGGGTACTGAAAAATGAACCCTAACCTACACACGGTGAAGTGCCAGTACAACGCGCGGCGATCCGACACCTCGGGCGGCCGTGGCGGCGACTTTGGGGGGCCGGTCGCCGCTGTCCCAAGAACGGCCTGCGACGGCTGCCTCGGATCGCTCGGTGCCCGTACACGGGCGAGCCGTGGGCGCCGCGGCAGGTCGCCACGGAGGACCAAGCCGGGTTCCGCTCGGGACGAACCGATCTCAAGCGAATCCGGATGCTCTGGAGGATCGGAGGGGTGGAGGACCCCGTGGCGGAGCTCGGCGAGGGACCGAGCCTCAGGATCCATCCGGCTCTGCGAGACGCGTCTCCGGAAGGAGGTCGAAGGGGTCCTCGGCACCGGGTGCGCCTTCGGTCAGGTGCTCGAGGGCAGCTCGCAGGCCGCCGGTCTCGTCCCGCAGCGCCTGAAAGGCGTCGAGGCGCTGGTAGTATCTCATACGCGCCATGAGCGTGGCGTTGTTGAGCGGAATCGTGAGGAAGCTCTGGAAGCTCACGGCCTCGAAGGACGGCTGCACGCGGCTCCGGAAGTCCGCCAGCCGATCTCCGAAGAGAACCCGCCGCCGCTCCAGCTTCTCCTCGTAGGAGAGGCCCCGGTCGTCGTAGAGCTCGAGGAGGCCGTCCACCAAGCCGTCGATGAACACCGAGAAGCGTTGGTAGTCCCTCCACCGTTCCTGGGCCCTCAGGCACTTCACGGTGTCGGGTCCCCCCCCTTGACGGTTGCAGAAGAATTCGATCGCTCCCACGCGCCCGACGAAGGTGGCGAAGCTCTCGTTGAAGCCCACGTGGCCCCGAAGAAAGAGGTGGTTGTGCGAGAGCTCGTGAAGGACGGTCTCCACGAGGTCGACCTCGTCACGCCTCAGGAGCGTCGAGAGGAGGGGATCGGCGAACCACCCCAGGGTGCTGAAGGCCGCGGTCGGACGGAGGTAGGTGTCGAAGCCCTCGTCCTCCAGATCCTGCTGGTCCCTGAGCGCGTCGTCCTCGTCGAAGTACCCCTTGTAGGGCACGCGGCCGACGACGGGGAACCACCACGTTTTGGCGGCGAAGCGGTCGCGGGCCGCCGCGGAGAGGACCAGGGCCAGCGTGTCCTTGTCGAGCCGGGTGAACGACGTGTAGGACTCGCCAACCTTCAGGCCGAGGACCTCGATCGCGTAGGTCCGGGCCTCCACCACCAAGGTGAGCTTCCCCTTGGTTTGCTCGTCCGTCTCGGGGTCGAGGATCACCTCGTCGAGCGGCTGCCGAGCCCGGAGGATCTTCGCCTCGGCGATGCCCGCCTTGATGAGGTACATCGGCGAGCACGCCGCGACGAGGAGCGCCGCGGTCCCGAGGCCCACGAGGAAAGGGATCCAAGACCGTCTGGGCAGGGTGCTCGGCCCCTGCGTCCGCGAGAGCGGCGGAGCCGGATCGCGCCCGAGGGGCGCGATCACGCCACGCGCGCCGCGTCCGGTTCGGACGGAGGGGCTGCCCCAACGACCGGATCGGGCACCCCTAGCAGACCGTGGAAGAAGGGGGGTTGCAGGCCGCCGGGTGGGTGAGGGGGATCAGCACGGAGGCCGGGCTGACCTTGTGGCTACGGCGGGTGTTGCGGCCTGAAGAGGCGACAATGGGGCCAAGAAGGCCAAACGGACGGCAAGAGAGGCGAATCATGTGCAGGACGGCGGTGCTGACGTGGCATGCGAGCGCCGCTTGCGCCGTGGCGAGGCCCTGCAGACCGCGCGGGGTGCCAAAGCCGTACCGCTTGCGCATGAGAAGCCCGAGGTTGAAGGCGGCGGCCTGAATCAGGATCCGTTTTCGAATCTCCTCCCGCCCGCGGACGTGGACGCGGCGCAGCCCTCCGGTCAGGAGCAGGTGCGCGAATCCCCGCTCCACCTTCTCGCCCCGCTGGCGCAGCAGCTCCTTCCCCCGGTTGCCCTGGATCCGCCGGCGGTTGTCATAGGTCGGCTTCTGCGCGTCCCGGTTCCGCTTCCACTTCCGGCGGCCGCGGTTGGGCTCGCTCACGTAGCTCCGCAGCCCGCGGTCCTGCACACCCGTCATCGTCTGGTTCGAGTGGTATCCCTTGTCGGCCACCACTTCCCTGGGCTCCACCTCTATCTCCGCCAGTTGCCGCTGCGCCTCGTCCAGCGTGTTCGGCAGCGAGGCGGTGTCTCCCCCCTCCATCGTCTGCACCGTCACGGCCACGACCGCGCCGGTCTCCATGTCGACCGCCTGCTCGAACTTGTGCGCCAGGCCGGTCCTTCCGTCCTTCATCTTCGTGATCCGCGCCTCCGGGTCGTGCGGATGCGCCCACTCCCGGTTCGAGCCCTTCTTCGGACGCTTCCGGTCCAGCTTCGCGAGGTCTTGCCGCGTCGGCGTCTCGATCCCGGACGCCCGCGCCACCTCCTCCAGCCACTCCTCGTAGCCCTTCCCGTCGTCGCGCCGCACGATCGAGCGCATCGCCGCGTTCGCCTCCAGCGTCGTCGAGTCCACGCCCAGCGTCTTGCCGCTCAGAAGACCCGACGCCTGCACCACCTCCAGTACCCGGCTGAACACCGCCGCGTGCGCTTCCACGCTCAGCCGCTTCCTCGTCTTCGACAGGCCCGAATGCTCCGGCGGGTTCCTCTCCAGCCCGTATCCGAGAAACTCACGCAGTGAAATCGAGTCCCCACACCGCCACGCAATCCCCCGCTCCGAGCCGATCCCTTCCAGATACCCCACCAGCAGCATCCGAAAATACACCCCGGGCGGTATGCCCGGCCGACCCCGCTTCTCCGCATAGAACTCGCGGCACGTCTCCTCCGCGAACTCGTCGAAACCCTCCTCCTCAAGCAGCCTGTTCAGTGCACGGTAGAAGGGGTTGCCCAGCGCGCGAATCTCGCTCGCCGCCACGAACAACTCCTGTTGCCGCCCCTTGCCCCGCTTGCCTATCGCCATCCCCGCCCTCCATGGCTGAGACCCCGGTTCGCCTGTAATCTAAATCACTTCTTATCGACGCTGCGGGTAGGAGTTTTTCCACGGGCTGCTAGCCCCCCCCGCCGAGGTTCCGCATCAGCGGAATGCTTCCCTCGGTCGGAACGTACACAACCGACCCCGCTGGGAGCTGTCCGAGCTGTTCGATGTAGTGAAACATCAGGTATTCAGGGGTGAGGCCCTCAGAGATGATCTTCTGGGCCTCCGCGATGCCCTTGGCCTCCTCGATCTGCTGGAGCGCCCGCTCCTGGATGATCTCCGTCTGGAACCTCTCGGCGGCCACGTTCTGCTCACGCTGAAGCTTCTCGTCGATGGCCTGCCGGACGGCAACCGGGGCCTGAACGTCCCTGAGGAAGACCTCCACGACCTCGATCCGGTCGCCGGCCTTCGCCTGGATGGCCTCCTTCATGTTGGTGGCGACCTCGCGGCGGTCCGGAGAGAAGATCTGGTTGATGGACTTGGTGGCGACCGCGTCCCGCACGCCGTTCCGGATGGCGTTCAGGACGATGCTCCTCTTGATCTGAAGCTCCGAGCCGATGCGGTCGTAGAGCTCGGGGGCTTTGGCCGGATCGAGCCGGAAGAGGAGCGAGACCTCGAGCGCCACGTTCATCTGCTCGCTCGTCTGCGCCTCGATCTGCTCCACCCCGCCGCTCTCGGGAAAGCTCTGCTCCCGGATGGACATCTCCTCGACCGTAGCGAGCGGATTGATGACGTGAATCCCCTGCTCGAGGGGAACGGGGTCGACGGTGCCGAGAAAGTGCTTCACCCCGACCTCGCCGACCTTGATCACCGCTACGCCATTCATCCCTGCGGCGGCGACGCCGCCTAGCATCAGCCCGTAGCCCAGCAGCTTCGACTTGCCGCGGGTTCTCTCGGGTCCGGCCACGAGAACCGCCGCGCCCGAGACGATGATGAGTATGGCAAGCATGATGGTTGCCATGAGTAACCTCCTATTCAACGAAGAGCTTGTACCCTTAGGGGTACACACAGGCGGGCCGTTTCTTGCCCTCGCCAGACGTATATGCGCCGTCGCCGGCCTCTCTCGGGAGCGACGCTCGCCGAGGCGAGAGCGACGGTCCCTGAAATTTATGTGCGCCGTCTTCCCCGAGCAGCCTTGTTCGGGGATGACGACAGGCCCATCGTCGGCAGATGCCGCCGGCTCACATAATCTACAACACTCTGCTCCGGGGCTTCAGGGCCGCCTCGCCGGGGATGGCGTGGGGGTCGTCCAAGCTCGCTCGTGGGCTCCGCGGCCGGCGCGGCGCCCACCGGACGCTTGTCGAGTGGGGCGAGACGAGGCGCGACCCCTCCCGGCGGGCCGTCTGGCTGCACGCCTCCTCAGTCGGAGAGGCGCTCCAGGGCCAGACCGTTCTTGAGGCGCTCGAGGCACGGATCCCTGCGCTCCAGACCGTCTTCACCTTCTTCTCGCCTTCGGCCGAAGCTCTGGCCGAGCGCTTTCCGGCCGACGTGTCGGCGTATCTGCCGTGGGATCTCCCCGAGGTCGTGGGCCCGGTCCTGAATGCCGTGCGACCCTCGCTCGTGGTCTTCACGCAGAAGGAGGTTTGGCCCACCCTCGCGGCGGAAGCGGCGAAGCGGGGCGTACCGACCGTGCTGGTGGCGGCGACGCTGCCGGCCGGCGCGAGGCGGCTCAGCCGCTCGGGGAGGGCGCTGCTCGGCCCCGCCTTCCGCGACCTCCGGCGCGTGGCGGCGATCTCGGCTGCCGACGGCAAGCGTTTTGAGCAGCTGGGCGTACCTCCCGCCGCCGTCGTCGTGACCGGAGACCCCGGGGTCGACGCCGCGAGCGGTCGGGCGGCGGCGGCGGACCCGGGCGGACCGCACCTCAGGCTGTTCCGCGAAGAGCCGTGGCCGGTCCTCGTCGCCGGCTCTACATGGAGTTCCGACGAGGACATCTTAATGCCGGCCTTGGCCCGGGTCCGAAGCGGCCGGCCCGATCTGCGGATCGTGCTGGCGCCCCACGAGCCCGAGACGTGGGACTTCGAGGGCGTCCGCGCACGGCTCACGGCCGACGGCTGGTCGCCGACGCTCCTGGGCGAGGCCGAGGGCCGTGGCCAGCTGCACGGGTCCAACGCCGTGCTCGTCGAGCGGATGGGCGTTCTGGCCGAGCTGTATACCGTGGCGTCCATGGCCTACGTGGGCGGAGGCTTCCACGGCCGCGGCCTCCACTCGGTGCTGGAGCCGGCTGCCGCGGGGGCGCCGGTCCTCTTCGGGCCGCGCCACCGGAACTCGCGCGCGGCAATGGCTCTGCTCGCCTCGGGCGGCGCCCGGACGGTGTCCGATGCGGACGGCCTGGTCGCCGCCGTGCGGGAGTGGCTGCAGGACCCCGAGAAGCTGGGGAGGGACGGCGGGCGGGCCTTGGACTACATCAGGGAGCAGCGGGGGGCAGCCGACCGAACGGCGGATCTGCTGGTCGAGTGCCTCACGGAGTGAGGCTGACGGGGAAGCCAGCCGGAAGGGACAGAATGCAAGAAGCTCCGACCGGACGCTCCGCGTCCGACGAGCCCCTGGGATTGCCGCTTCGTCACTCATTGTTGTGGCTCCTGAGGGATGCCCGCGGCGTGCGCGCCGCGGGCGGGTTTGGTGTCCGCACCGGACACGACACATGACTCAAGCCTCGGCCCGCCACTTGATGCCGTCTTCCTGATTCAGTCTTTCCGTCACCTGGAGCACCCCATGAGCCCAGCGTTGTCCAAACGGCGAGAGCGGCAGATCCAGGAGTCCTAGCTGGACCTAGAGGATTCCTTGCGTGCGCCGTGGAAAGGCGCGCGTTCCTAGTGGGTGCGAATCCCACCCGGCAACTGTCGCTCCTGCCGGTAGCAGCCAGAGCGGTTTGTGGAGGCAACGACATGGGCTGAAGCACTCTGGCAGAAGGGCCTCGCACGATATGCGACATCCTAAACGGGCACGCAGCCGGAAACGGCGGAGACGGCCAAGGGGGGAGCTAAGTCGGTAGGAGGCTCAGCGACCACGCGGGCCGAAACGTGAGTGAACGCCGAGCAGGCCTCGAAACGTCAAATGCGGGAGCCGACCCTCCGCAAGAAAGGGGAAGGCCGCCGACTGGCCGGGAGAGAGCGACGGGACAACCGGCTGGTTCCCGCCGGGGTAGTGGCGTCGGCACGTGTGGAGGATGGGATGCGTGGCAACACGGGAAGCCCCGTCGGTGCCGTGCACGCGGCAACCGGAACCCCGCGAGGGGCAGGCCGGGCCGGCGGGGTGGCGGATGGGCCCGTAGTACCGGGGACGCGGGGTAATGCTCGTCGAGGGAAGGGGCCCTGAGTTGGGAGCGGTACGGAAAGGGGGCAGGGACATGACCACTGGCGCGAGCCTAACAGGGTCGGTGAGCGTTCGGAAACTCCAGACCGTGCTACATGCGAAAGCGAAGGAAGAACCCGGACGGCGCTTCCACGCCCTTGTCGACAAGGTATGGCGGGAGGACTTCCTGCTGGCGGCATGGGGGATGGTGCGGCGCAACGGCGGAGCGGCTGGAGTGGATGGTGAGACGGTCGCGGATGTCGAGGCGCACGGAGTGGAGCGCTGGGTCGGGGAACTGTCGCGGGATCTGAAGGATGGCACCTACGCGCCGAGTTCGGTGCGACAGGTGCTCATCCCGAAGAAGCAGCCGGGGAAGTTCCGTCCCCTGGGCATCCCATGCCTGAGGGACCGGGTTGCGCAGACGTCGGCGATGCTGGTGCTGGGGCCGATCTTCGAGGCGGACCTGGAGCCGGAGCAGTACGGATACCGGCCGGGACGAAGCGCAAAGGACGCGGTGCAGCGGATCCACAGGTTGCTGTACCGGGGCCACAACGAAGTGGTCGATGCGGACCTCTCCAACTACTTCGGTGAGATACCGCACGCCGAACTGATGAAGAGCATCGCGCGCCGGGTCAGTGACGGACGGATGCTTCGGCTCATCAAGGCGTGGCTGGAGATGCCGGTGGTAGAGGAGGACGGGGACGGCGGCACACGCCGCACGAACCGGGCGCGGAAGGAGAGAAAGGGGACTCCGCAAGGAGCTCCGATCTCGCCGCTGTTGAGCAACATCTACATGCGGCGGTTCATCCTTGGCTGGAAGGCGCTGGGCCATGCCCGGCGCTTCAGTGCGGAGATCGTGAACTATGCGGACGACTTCTGTGTGCTCGGCAAGGCCCCGGCGGCGGAGATGCTGGCGGTGGTCAACCGGCTTATGGAACGACTGAAGCTACCGGTCAACGCGCACAAGACCCGATGCCTCCGATGCCCCGAGGAGCCTCTCGAGTTCCTTGGATATCGCATCGGCTGGAACTATCGTCCCAAAGGCGGAGACCGGTATATCGGCACACGCCCGAGCAAGGCGAGCGTCCAAAGCATACGCCGCAGGATCCGCGCGCAAACGGACCCACGGTACGAGGGCTGGCCAGCAGAGGAGGTCGTAGGGCGCCTCAATCGGATGATATCCGGATGGGCGAACTACTTCACACTCGGCCAGGTCAGTCCGGCCTACGCGGTTGTGGATGCGTACGCGGCCCTGCGGCTGCGACAGTGGTTCTGCCGGAAGCACAAGGTGAAATCAGGAAAATACGTGCGATTTTCCCACCGATGGCTGTGGGAGCAATGCGGCCTCACGCGCCTTGCGCTGACGACACGACACCTTCCGTGGGCGAAGGCGTGATCCCAACTGAGAGCCGGATGCGGGAAATCCGCATGTCCGGTTCGATGAGCAGGGGGTGGAAACGGACCTACGGGAGCCGGACTTGCACCGCGCGAAAGCAAGCGGAACAAATACACACCGGACCCTAACGGCACCGCGCCACCCCTTGACTCCACCGTGGTTCGCATCCGGAGGGACGGACCGGACGAACTGGAGTTCGTGCAACCGCCAGTAGAGGCCCTCCCGCTCGAGAAGCTCCCCGTGGGTGCCCTCCTCGTAGACCTCCCCGTGATGGAGCACGAGGATCCGGTCGGCTCTTTGCACGGTCGACAGTCGGTGCGCGATCACGACCGACGTGCGTCGGGCCATGAGCTCTGAGGTGGCGCGCTCGATCTGCGCCTCGATCTCGGAGTCCACCGAGCTGGTGGCCTCGTCCAAGACCAGGACCTGCGGATCGAACGCCAAGGCGCGGGCGAACGACACGAGCTGGCGTTCGCCGATGGAGAGCGTCTGGCCCCTCTCGCCGAGCTCTTGTGCGTATCCACGGGGCAGCCGCTCGATGAAGCGCGCCGCCCCGATGCGCTCGGCCGCCGCCCGGACCCGCTCCTCCGGGATGTCCGGCGCTCCCAGGCGGATGTTGTACGACACACTCTGCCGGAAGAGGAACACGTCCTGGAGGACCAGGCCGATGTGCGCCCGCAGCTCCTCCAGCCCGATCGTCTCGATCGGCACTCCGTCCAGCCGGATCCGACCCCTCTGCGGCTCGTAGAAGCGCATGAGGAGGTTGATCAGCGTGGTCTTGCCGGCGCCCGTGTGGCCCACGATTGCCAGGCGCTCCCCCGGTGTCGCGCGAAACGTGACCCCCTTCAGCACCCAGTCCCACTCGCCGTCGTCGTCCCGGCCGTAGGCGAACCAGACGTCCTCGAAGTCGATCTGCCCCCGGACGGGTGCGGCGAGCGTCCGGGGCGTGGCGGGCTCGGTGATTCCGATCTCCCGGTCGAGCAGCTTGAAAATCCTCTCCGAGGAGGCCATGGCCCCCTGGAGCAGGTTGTACTTGTCCGACAGGTCCTGGATAGGCCGGAAGAAGCGCCGGGCGTACTGGAGGAAGGCGGCCACCACGCCGACCGTCACGGCGCCGGCGAGGATCGAGGCGCCGCCCCGCCAGATGATCAGCGCTAGGGCGATGGCGGTGAAGAGCTCGATGACCGGAAAGAAGAGGGCGTAGTAGGTGATCGAGCGCAGGTGGGCGTCGAGGTAGTCCCGGTTGATCTCGGCGTGCCTCCGAGCGTCGGCCTCCTCTCGGTTGAAGAGCTGCACTACGGCGATTCCCGTGAAGCGCTCGTGCAAGTACGAGTTGAGGCGGGCCAGCCGCACGCGCATGTCGCGGTAGGCGGCCCGGATCTTCGCCTTGAACAGGAAGGCGGCCAGCGCGACGAGGGGCAGGACGCTGAAGGTCACCAGGGCGAGCCTCCAGTCCATGTAGAGCATGGCGGCCACGATGAACAGCAGCGTGAAGAGATCGCCGAAGACCGCGACCACTCCCGAGCTGAAGAGCTCGTTCAGCGTCTCGACGTCGCTCGTGATTCTCGTCATGAGGCGGCCGATCGGATTCCGGTCGTAAAAGCGCGGGTCCATGCGCTGGAGCTTGCCGAAGATCTCGGTCCGGAGGTCGTACATGACGCGCTGGCCGAGCCAGGTGGTGAGAACGGTCTGCCCGTACGTGAGCAGAAAGCCGCCCATGAGGGCGACGGCGTAGGCCCCGGCCAGCTTGGCCAGAAGGGGCCCGTCGCTGTTGGGGATCGCGTCGTCGAGGGCGACCCGGGTCAACCACGGGCCCACGACCTGCAGGAGCGACGTGATCATCAGGAGGGCCACGGCGAGGACGACGTGCCACCGGTAGGGCCTCAGGTACTGGAGGAGCCGCTTCATCAGGCGCGCGTCGTACGCCTGCCCCAGGGCCTCTTCTTCCTGGTAGGATCCCTGCACGCGTCATCCCTCTGGGGTGGGTGGGCGGATGCGGGGTTCGGCCTACCCGACCCCGGGGGGCGAGTTCCACCACCCAGCTCGGTTCGCTAGAATCAGCCGCATGGACGATTGGATCCGCATCCGGGGGGCGCGTCAGCACAACCTCAAGGACTTGGACATCGATCTCCCGCGGCGGGCACTGACCGTGATCACCGGGCCATCGGGCTCGGGAAAGTCGTCCCTCGCCCTCGACACCCTCTTCGCCGAGGGACAGCGTCGCTACGTGGAGTCCCTCTCCACCTACGCCAAGCAGTTCCTGGAGCGGATGGAGAAGCCCGATGTCGACTCGGTCGAGGGCATCTCCCCCGCCGTGGCCATCGAGCAGAAGAACCCTACCAAGTCCAGCCGCTCCACGGTCGGGACGGCGACCGAGGTCTACGACTACCTGAGGCTGCTGTGGGCGCGTGTGGGCCGGACCTACTGTCCCGAGTGCGGGGAGGAAGTGCGTCCGGACACGGTGACGAGCGCGATCGACCGCATCCTCGAACTGCCGGACGGCGCCAAGATCCAGGTGACCTTCCCGCTCAAGTTCAGCGGCCGCGTGAGCCATGCCCTCTTGGTGGAAAACCTGCTGGCAATCGGCTTCGTCCGGCTCCTCGCGGACGGGAGACTGCTCGATCTGAGCACACCGGACGCCACGGACCCCGACCTGATCGGCCTCGACGTCACTCAGGCCGTCGACCCGCTCGTGGTCGTGGACCGGCTGACCGCCGGCGTCGGGGAGCGCGACCGCCTGGCGGACTCCCTGGCGGTCTGCTTCGCGGAGGGGGAGGGGGAGGCGGTGGTGCTGCTGCACGATCCGTCCGGCGGCAGGGTGGTGGGGCGCCTGGCGTTCACCGAGCACTTCCACTGCCCCAATCATCCCGAGATCGAGTTCCTCGAGCCTTCCGCCAAGCTCTTCTCCTTCAACAACCCCTACGGATCGTGCCCCACGTGCGCGGGCTTCGGCGCCACGCTCGACTACGATGTCGATCTCATCGTGCCCAACGCGGCACGCTCGATCGACCAAGGGGCGGTCGACCCCTGGACCAAGCCGCGCTACCGGAGGGAGCGCGAGCGGCTCCGCTCCTTCGCGCTGGCGCGCGGCGTGTCGCTCTACAGCCCGTGGAGCGATCTCTTGGAGGAGTTCCGGGAGGAGGTACTCTACGGCGCGGAGGACTTCGGGGGAGTCATTCCCTTTCTGATCTCGCGGGAGCGGAAACGCTACAAGCAGTACATCCGGGTGTTTCTCCGCCAGTACCAAAGCCCGCAGACGTGCCGCTCCTGCAAGGGCGGGCGCATCCAGCCCAAGGCGCTCTACATCCGGATTGCAGGGCGCTCGATCGCCGGGGTGAGCCGCCTTCCCATGGGGGAGCTGCAGCAGTGGGTTCTCGAGCTGGAGCTCACGGAGATGGAGACCCAGATCGCCGAGACGATCCTGCGGGAACTGAACGCGCGGCTTTCCTTTCTCGTGGACGTCGGCCTGGGCTACGTCTCCCCGGACCGGCAGATGAAGACCCTGTCCGGAGGCGAGGCCCAGCGGATCAACCTCGCAAACTCGCTCGGCTCTCGGCTCGTCGACACCCTCTACGTGTTGGACGAGCCTACCGTGGGGCTGCATCCGAGGGACACGACGGCGATGATGCACCTCCTCGGCCAGCTCCGCGACGCCGGCAACTGCGTGCTCGTGGTGGAGCACGATCCGACGGCTATCCGCAGCGCCGATCACATCCTCGAGCTGGGGCCGGCGTCGGGAGAGAAGGGTGGCGACGTCGTCTTCCAGGGCACGCTCGAGGAGCTGGTGCGCGCTGAGAGCGCCACGGGGCTCTACATCTCGGGCCGCACCGAGATTCCGGTGCCGGACTCGCGCCGCCGGGTGGACGGGCCGCGGCTGACGCTCACCGGGGGGCGGCTGCACAACCTCCAAGGCGTGAACGTGGAGATTCCCCTCGAGGCGTTGACCGTGGTGACGGGGGTCTCCGGCTCGGGCAAGTCCACCCTGGTGCACGACGTGCTGTACCGGGCGCTCGAGCGGGAGCTCAAGGGGGGCGAGACCAGCGTGAAGGAGCACCTGGGGCAGTCCGCAGGGGAGTTCGATTCCCTGGCGGGGGCCGGCTCGTTGGACGACGTCGTGCTGGTGGACCAGTCACCCATCGGCCGTACCCCCAGATCCAACCCGGTGACGTACATCAAGGCGTGGGACGAGGTCCGGAAGGTCTTCGCCGACCAGCCCCTCGCCCGGGAGCGGCGCTACAGCGCGGGCCACTTCTCCTTCAACGTGGCGGGTGGCCGCTGCGAGGAGTGCAAGGGCGCGGGACAGGTGGAGATCGAGATGATCTTCATGGCCGACGTCTACGTGTCGTGCGCGGCATGCCGCGGGACCCGCTACAAGAGCGACATGCTCGACGTGCGCTTCAAGGGCCGCAACGTGGCGGAGGTCCTGGAGCTGACGGTCGACGAGGCGATCCGCTTCTTCATCCGCCAGGGCAAACTCGGCCAGATGCTCTGGCACCTCCAGCAGGTGGGTCTCGGCTACTTGCGGCTGGGGCAGCCGGCGCCCACGCTCTCGGGCGGAGAGGCGCAGCGGCTCAAGATCGCGCGTGAGCTCGCCGGGGTGGCGGGCCGAAGAGGGCGGAAGCTCTACATCCTGGACGAGCCCACGACCGGGCTGTCGGGGGACGACGTACGAAAGCTCCTCCGGGTCCTCGACCGACTCGTGGACGCCGGGAACTCGGTTGTGGTGATCGAGCACAACCTTGAGGTGGTGAAGACGGCGGATTGGATCATCGACCTGGGGCCGGGTGCCGGGATCCAGGGCGGCCAGGTCGTGGCCATGGGACGCCCCGAGAGCGTGGCGTCCGTGCCCGAGAGCGCCACGGGTCCCTACCTCGCCGCCGTGCTCAACGGGGGAGGGATCGGCTAGCTAGCCCGGTATGTGGCCGTGGGGTGGCCGCGCTCTTCCCCTGGGGCGGGAGCTTCCCCTCGGTCCCCGGTGCCGCGGGAGCGGTCCGTCTACCGCCTCGTCTTCTGTCCGCGCAGAGTGGCGTGATGGGCCTAGCGTGGAGGGCAGACAAGGTCCAGAGACGCTAAACGAAGGGACCCAATCGAGCGTCTGGAGTGTTAGGAAGGCGGGCCGATCTCGGCTTGTTCGCGATTCCCCCGTCTCTCGCAGGTTGACGTCGGACCGCGGCTCGTGGATGCACATCGCCGAGCCCGTGACACCCCGTTGTTGAGGATCATGGTTCGTCCGCCCTCGAAGCTCCAGAACTTCGTGACGGAGCTCAAGCGCCGCCACGTGGTTCGGGTGGCCCTGGCCTACGCCGCCGGGGTCTTCGTCGTCTTGCAGCTCGGCGAGATCGTTCTGCCCGCCTTCTCGGCGGAGTGGGCGCTTCAGTACCTTGTGGTCTTCGCTGTCTTGGGCTTTCCACTGATCATGGTGCTCGCCTGGATCTTCGACATCACTCCCGAGGGGATCCGGAAGACCGAGGCGATCGGCTCCGAGAGAGCCGGCATGGCCGCGCTGCCGAGCACGGGCGTGCTTCCCCGCGCTGCGCTCCTCACGGTGACCGTGCTGGCGGTGGGGGGACTGGGCTGGTGGTGGATCGACATGAGCTCCCAGCCGGCCGCGTCACCCCCGGTCTCGGGAGGGGAGCCGATGGTCGTACCGGTGGCGTACAACCCGGGCGAGCCGATCCGTTCGCTGGCGGTGCTTCCTCTGGACAATTTCTCCGACACCGGTGCGCAGGACTACTTCGCGTCAGGCATGCACGAGGCGCTCATCGCGCGCTTGAGCCAACTGCCCACCATCCGAGTCGTGTCCAGAACATCGGTGGCACGCTACACGACCTCCGGCAAGACGATACCGGAGATCGCAAGGGAGCTGGTGGTCGAGGGCATCGTCGAGGGCTCCGTCATGCGTGTCGGAGACGAGGTGCGGATCACGGTGCAGCTGATCCACGGTCCCAGCGACACGCACGTCTGGAGCCAGAGCTATACTCGTGATCTCGCAGACGTCCTCGCCCTCCAGAGCGAGGTGGCCGAGGCCATCGCCTCCGAGATCCAAGGTGAGCTTTCTCCGGAGGACCGGGCGACGCTCTCGATGTCGGCAGCCGCCAGCGCCGTGCCCGAGGCGACCGAGGAGTTCATGAAGGCCCGCTTCGAGCAGTCCCGCGAGACCCCGGAGGGCCTGCGCGCGGCGATGGAACACTACAGCGAGGCGGTGCTGGCCGACCCCGAGTTCGCCCAGGCCTACGCGGGGCTGGCTGGCACCGAGCTCATGCTGGAGATGACCGACCCGAGCGATCCGACTGCGTCGCTGGAGCGGGCTAGGCTCATGGCCTTGAAGGCGCTCGAGGTGGATCCCGGCCTGCCGGAAGCCCACGACATCCTGACGCTCATCGATGAGCATCTGAGCGAGGAGATGGTGGGGGCCTCCGTCCTGCCGACCCCGCCTGCGTGGGCGAGGGAGGTTCGCCCCGTGGGGCGGCCGGGGGCCGCCGAGGAAAGGGGTGATTCCCTCGCGGGCATCGCCTTCGACTCGGCCGCGACGGCTGAGGTGGGTGACTTCAGGATGGACTCCACCCGCATCTTCGAGAGCGTGACGGAAGTCGGCCAGCGGCTCCAGGCGGCGTGGGCCAGTTGGGCCGCGCGGAGCGTGGGAGAGCGGGCGCTCCAGCCAGCCCGCCTGATCCACGCGGCGCGCCTGCTGAAGGCCGCAGGGAGAATCGACGAGGCGATGGAACTGCTCCGGGAGGTCTCCTCGCTCGATCCGGAGCAGAAGGAGGCCTGGGAGGCGCTCGAACTCATCTACGCTTCCGAGGACCGCTACGACGAGCTTCTGGACATGCGTCACACGTGGGTCGAGCATGCGGGGGGCGACGCCGAGTCGGTCGCACGGCTCGAGGAGCTCATGGCGGAGGACGGGGCCTTCGGGTACTGGGTGTGGAGGCTCGAGGAGCTGGAGGCGCGAGCGGCTTGGGGGGAGAGGGTCTCGCCTGTCTACTTGGCAGCGGCGTACGTGGGCACGGGAGCGTGGGACGAGGCCTTCGAGATGCTCGACGAAGCCTTCCGAATTCGGGACCGGCGGTTGGCGTCCCTGCGCACCGATCCGGTATGGGATCCCCTGCGCACCGATCCCCGATTTGCTTCTCTGATCAACCAGATGCGCAGGTCGAGTTTCCGGCCCGGCCGCCGCCCCGGATCCTAGGGCACCCAAGGCAGCTTCGCAGGTGCTTTTGCGGGTTGTTGGAAACGTCCCTTTTCGTTATTTTTCAACGACTTAGCACACGTTTACCAGACCCCCACGGAGCTTATTTCAGACGACTCCTCGAAGTCACGTCTCTAGGCCTGCTCCTGGCTGGTTCGGAGTTCGCTGCCGGCACCTTCAGCCTCGCCGTCGCCCGCCTGCGCAAGCCCTCACGTCCGGATTCGAAGCAGCCAGCATAGCCGGTGGGGTGAGGCGGGCGGGGGCGGCGTTGCGGCTCACGGTACGGGTGGTCGCGTCGGCCGGCGGTTGAAGTCCTCGGTCGCTTCCGACAGGGGGTGATGCCGGACTATGCCTCCCAAGGTTTTGTGCGCTGGCGACGTGAGCAGTACGCGTCGACCCTACATGCGGAAGGCGAACTGAATGGCGAACGACGAGCGCCGCCCGGAGAGCGCGAAGGTTATCGAGCGGCTCCTCGAGGACGAGATGCGCGAGTCGTTCATCGACTACTCGATGAGCGTCATTGTCCAGAGGGCCCTCCCTGACGTGAGGGACGGCCTCAAGCCTGTTCACCGGCGGATTCTCTACGGGATGAGCGGCTTGGGCCTGAGCCCGGGCCGGGCTTACAAGAAGTCCGCAACCGTGGTGGGCGAAGTCCTGGGCAAGTACCACCCCCACGGGGACTCCGCCGTCTACGACGCCATGGTCCGGATGGTGCAGAGCTTCTCGCTCCGCTACCCCCTCGTCGACGGTCAGGGCAACTTCGGCTCCATCGACGGGGACTCCGCTGCGGCCTACCGCTACACGGAGGTCCGCCTGATGGCCCTGGCCACGGAGATGCTCGAGGACATCGAGAAGGAGACGGTGTCGTTCGCGCCGAACTTCGACGGTCGCCTAGAGGAGCCCACGGTCCTCCCGGCCAAGGTCCCGAACGTCCTCATCAATGGCAGCTCGGGAATCGCGGTCGGGATGGCGACGAACATCCCGCCGCACAACCTGAGCGAGATCGTCGCCGCCACCAAAGCGCTCATCGAGGACCCTGAGCTCCCCCAGGAGGAGCTGGAGCGGCTCGTGATTGGCCCCGACTTCCCGACGGGCGCCTTCATCTGTGGACGGCAGGGCATCGAAGACGCGTACCGCACGGGTCGGGGGCGCATCGTCATGCGGGCTCGGGCCTCGGTCGATGAGGTCGACGCGAACAGCGAGCGGATCGTGGTCACCGAGATCCCGTTCATGGTGAACAAGGCGCGCCTCATCGAGCAGATCGCGCAGCTGGTGCGCAACAAGAAGCTCGCCGACATCCGCGACCTGCGCGACGAGTCCGACCGGGACGGCCTCCGCATCGTCATCGAGCTCAAGAAGGACACGGTCCCGCAGGTTGTCCTGAACCGGCTGTACAAGCACACGCAGATGCAGTCCACCTTCGGGACCATCCTGCTGGCTTTGGTCAACGGGGTGCCGCGGGTGCTTCCGCTCCGCGAGATGCTCCTCCACTTCATCGACCACCGCCACGAAGTGGTGCTGCGGCGCACGAAGTTCGACCTCGCCCGAGCCGAGAAGCAAGAGCACATCCTGGAAGGTCTGAAGATCGCGGTCGACAACATCGACGCGGTCATCAAGATCGTCCGGGGGTCGCGCGATGCCGAGGCGGCCTCCCGGAGCCTTCAGGAGTCCTTCGAACTCTCGGCGAGCCAGGCGAAGGCCATCCTCGACATGAGGCTCGCCAAGCTGACGGGCCTCGAGATGGAGAAGCTCGAGGAGGAGCTGGCCAAGGTGCGCGCAACCATTGAGGGGCTGTGCGACATCTACGGCAGCAAGGACCGTCGCATGGAACTCATCGCCGAAGAGCTGACGGCCCTAGACGCCAAGTACGGGGACGAGCGGCGGAGCGAGATCGTGGGTGACGCCTCTTCGCTCGAGGTGGAGGACCTGATCGCCGATGACGAGATGGTGATCACGGTCTCGCACGAGGGCTATGTGAAGCGCATCGACCTCGACACGTATCGCGCCCAGCGGCGCGGTGGGCGCGGGCTCCAAGGCATGGGCACCAAGGAGAAGGACTGGGTGGAGAGCCTCTTCGTGGCGTCGGCTCACGAATACCTGACCATCTTCACCCGCTCCGGCCACTGCCACTGGATCAAGGTGTGGCAGGTGCCCCTGGCTGGCCGCTACTCCAGGGGCAAGCCTATGGTCAACCTCCTGAACATCGATCCCGAGGACGAGATCGCGTCGATCGTTCCGGTGCGGGAGTTCGCCGAGGGCCGCTTCCTGCTCTTCTGCACCAAGGAGGGCAAGGTCAAGAAGACACCGCTGTCCGCGTACGGGAACGTGCGGTTGGTGGGGATCAAGGCGATCAAGGTCCTCGAGGATGACGAGCTCATGGACGTCCGGATCACCGACGGTGACAACGAGGTGATCCTCGCCACGCGAGAGGGCAAGGCCATCCGCTTCAGCGAGAAGGATGCTCGAAGCATGGGCCGCACAGCGGCGGGCGTGCGCGGCATCGCGCTGACCGGAGACGACCGGGTGGTGGGCATGGTGGTCGTCCGCCGAGAAGAGACGACGCTGCTCGTGGTTTCCGAAGGGGGCATGGGCAAGCGCACGGCCATCGACGCGTACCGGCTGCAGGCCCGTGGTGGGATGGGTGTGATCACCCTCAAGACGACCGCGAAGACCGGCAAGGTGGTAGCGATCAAGTCGGCCGTGCCCGGCGATCAACTCATGCTCATTACCCGCAACGGCGTCATCAACCGGCAGCGGATCGACGAGATCAGCGTCATCGGACGTGCCACGCAAGGGGTGCGACTGGTCAACCTCGACGAAGGCGACGTCGTCACGGACGTGGCTCGCATCCTTCCGGAGAACGAGAACGGAGTCGGAGGCGCCCCTGACGTCCCGGCGGAGGGAGTTCTGGAGCCCGATCTCGCGTCGGAGGGTGAGAGCCTCCAAGGCGGGCCGGATTCCCCTGGTGAGTGAGGCCCTTGTCGGGCTCGACGCCATCCGGGATGCGCACGAGCGGATCCGCTCCGTGGTGGTCCGCACGCCGCTGCATCGCGCCGACGTCCTCGAGGAGGAGGTGGGCGGCGAGGTTTGCCTGAAGCTCGAGTCCCTCCAGCGAGCGGGCTCGTTCAAGATCCGAGGGGCCTACAACTTTGTCGCCCAAATCCCCGAGGCGGAGCGAGGGAGGGGCGTCATCACCTATTCGTCGGGCAATCACGCCCAGGCGGTGGCCTTGGCCGCAGACCTTCACGGAGTCCGTGCCGTGGTCGTGATGCCCGTCACCGCGCCCGACGTAAAGCGCGCGGGTGCCGAGCGGCTCGGGGCGGAGGTGGTCCTCGAAGGGACTACATCCCTCCAACGCAAGGCTCGAGCAGAGGCGATCGCACAGGCCGAGGGATTCGCCATCGTTCCCCCGTTTGACCATCCGTGGATCGTCGCCGGGCAGGGCACGGTGGGGATTGAAGTCGCGGAGGACTGGGACGCCTTCGACACAGTCCTGCTCCCGATCGGAGGCGGAGGGCTGTGCAGCGGGGCGGCTGCGGCGCTTCGAGGGCTCCGGCCGGATGTGGCGATCTTGGGGGTGGAGCCGGAAGGGGCGCCGTCGATGCGCGCCGCGCTCGACGGGGGAGGCCCTCTGACCCTGGAGAGCTGTGAATCGGTCGCGGACGGGCTTCTCCCCGTCAGGGCGGGAGACCTCACCTACCTGCACGTGCGAGAGCTCGTGGACGACGTCGTGCTTGTTCAGGACGGGGCAATTCGTGAAGCGGCCGCCTTCCTTTTCGCTAGGCAGCGACTGGTGGTCGAGTTCTCCGGCGCCGTGACCGTTGCGGCCCTCCGAAGTGGGATCGTGCAAGCCGGAGACCGACGGACGGTGGCGGTCGTCAGCGGCGGGAACATGGATCCCGCCGCCCTGTCCGGGCTCTGAAGTCCGGCGGGGATTCGATGATGGAGCGCCTGATCCTCTTCGACATCGACGGCACCCTCGTCGAGGGAGGTCCGGCCAAGGGGGCGTTCCACACGGCCATGATGGCCACCTTCGGCACGGCAGGCCCGATCGGGTCGCACAGCTTCGCCGGGAAGACCGACCCCCAGATCGCCCGGGAGCTCTTGGCCGCCAGCGACTTCGACGACGCGGAGATCGACGCCGGGTTGCCCAGGCTCTGGGACGGATATGTGGCGGAGCTGGAAAGCCGCATCGTCCACGACCCCATGCGGCTTCTTCCCGGCGTCGGCAGGCTGATCGAGGCGCTCGAGGAGCAGCCCGACGTGGCCCTGGGGCTCGTGACCGGCAACATCGCTCGGGGTGCTCGGGTCAAGCTCGGCTCCGTCGGGCTCGACGGCCGCTTCCCAATCGGCGGCTACGGGTCGGATCACGAAGAGAGGCAACACCTGCCAGGGATCGCCTTGACGAGAGCGTTGGATGCCTGGGGCGTCCGCTTTCGGCGTGAGAGCGTATTCGTGGTCGGCGACACCCCTCGCGACGTGGAGTGCGGGAAGCACCACGGGACCAAGACCGTGGCGGTCGCCACGGGACACTTCGGCAGGGAGCAGCTCGAAGCCGCGGGGGCGGACGTTGTCTTTGGCGACTTCTCCGAGGCGAGGACGGTCCTGAACGTCCTTCTCGCGTGAGGGACGGCGGTCGAGCCGAGCGAGTCGGGGCGGGGTCTGCGATTGCCCGAGGTCCGGAGGGGGGAACATGTTGGTCGAGCCCGCGTAGCGGGTCCTTACGCGGGGGGCGGTACACCCGAGAAGTGGAGTTGAATCGTGACTGAACGGAAGACGGGGGACCTCAAGGGGTTCTACTTGGTCCTTGGCGCGGTCGGCGTCATCGCCGCCGGCGCCATGGGGTGGACGTTCCTGCAGGGCACCCTGAGCTCGGCCGCGGTCGAGCCGGTCTCCGAGATCGTCACCGGCGAGCTCACAGACGTGCAGGCGCTGGTGGACATGGCGACCGGCATCGAGCGGGGAGATCCGGACGCGCGGATCACGATCATGGAGTTCGGGGACTATCAGTGCCCGGCGTGCCAGCAATTCGCCACCTTCGTGAAGCCCGAGCTGGATCTGGCGTACATCGAGAGCGGCGTGGCCCGCTTTGTATTCCACGACTTCCCTCTCTCGGGCCACCCCTACGCCTTCCTGGCCGCAAGGGCCGCCCGCTGTGCGCTCGACCAGGGCGGGGAGTATTACTGGCGGTATCACGATCAGCTCTTTGCGCATCAGTCCACCTGGTCCGTGAGCTCGTCGGCCCCGCTCAACGCCTACGAGACCTACGCCGCGACCATCGGGTTGAACGAGGACGAGTTCGCCGATTGCCTCAACAGCGACCGGCACGCCGACGTGGTGAGCGCGAACATGAGGCTCGGAATGGAGCTGGGCGTCTCGGGCACTCCGACGATCTTCGCCAGCGGCGGCGGAGGCCGGGTGGAGAGGGTCAACCGGTGGGGTGAGTTCACCGGCATCCAAGAGGTTGTCGAGCGTCTGATGAGCGAAGACGAGGGGAATTGAGCGCCGGAGTCGTGACGATTCGGCTGCTCTTCGTAGACAATGGCTCCTACCATCACGAAGAGATCCAGATTCCCACGGCCCTGCTCGAGCGCCACGAGCGCCTGATCGACTGTCTGCAGGAAGAGCCCGACCTCCTCAAGAACGTCTACGTGGACGTGTCCCGCCTCTGCTCGGCGCAGCTCGTGGGGACCGGGAGCGCCGCCGCGCACGGGTAGGGTGGGGGCCGAAATACGCCTCCTACGGGAGCCGCTCCCGCGCCCGGTCTAGGGTCCACTCCTTCACGACGGCCGGGGGCCAGAGCCCTTCCTCCGCTTGTTGCTTCAGGGCCAGCGCCTCGGCTCGAGCCCGGACGGCGACCGCCTCGCTCACCCATCCGCGCGCCTCCGCGTCGCGAAGCTCTTCCTCGTCGAGCACCTGTGTCTCTCCCCTCAGGTCCTTCCAGACGTCCAGAAAGAGGTCTGTGGTGCGCCACGTGCCGTCCTCCTCGAAGCCGCACGGCGTGAGGATGTTGGCGTACGTGCCGGTGAAGGTCCCGTCGGCCAGGTGGAACAGGCCGATGTCGTGCCAGGCGCCGGGAAAGGTGAACCAGATCACCTCGGAGCCGCTCTCCAACACGACGCCATCGCCGATGCGGAGGGGCGGGTCAAGGCTCAGGTCGACGGCGAAGGTGATCTTCACGTTGGGGGCGTCCCAGATGAGGTGCTGCGTGAAGATCTGCTCGCGGTCGGGCGGCCGGAGGTAGTGGATGTCGATCAGCGGCGGAGCCCTCATTGGCCTCGGGACCCGTGGCTGCCGGGGAAGGCCGCCTTCAGACGCCGACGGCCTCGACGAAGATCTCCATGATGCCTCCGCAGACCGCAGGGCTGAGGGACAGCAAGTCCTTGGTGAGGTCGACACGGACGATACGAGGCTTTCCGGTGCGCAGGACGTCGAGGGCCGCTTCGATGACCTCGGCCTCTCCGCATCCGCCGCCCACCGTCCCGACCAGCCCGCGCTCAGGATCCACCAGCATCTTGGCTCCGACCTTGCGTGGCGCGGACCCTTTCGTGGCCACGATGGTCGCGAGGGCGCACGGGCGGCCCTCGCGAACCTTGTCCATCATGGCTCGATACAGGTTGCAGTCCTCTTGTCGATTCATGGGGAGAGAGTTGGGCCGTCAGAAGAACCGGTCAAGGACCTGCTCCTTCTCCGCGAGTGGAGATCCTGCACCGCCCCTCCACAGGAGGACGATCTCGGCCGCCACGCTCACGGCGATCTCGGCCGGCGTCTCGGCCCCGATGTCGAGCCCCAGCGGGGCCCGCATCTTGGCGAGGCGATCCCTGGGCAGGCCTTCCTTCACGAGCTGGGCGAAGGCCGCACGCACGCGCCGTCGGCTGCCGACCATGCCGATATAGGGCGGCTCGACCTCCAGTCTCAGCAGGTGTCGGAGGCAGTCGTAATCGTACTTGTGACCCCGGGTCACCAGCACGACGTGGCTCGCCGAGTGGATCGCGATCTCGGCGAACGGATCGGCGAAGTTGACCCGCACCACTCGGTCGGCCTCGGGGAAGCGCTCACGGGTGGCGAAGTCGGGGCGATCGTCGATGACGATGACACGAAAGCCGATCAGCGAGCCCAGGGCGCACAGCGGCTGCGCGATGTGACCCGCCCCCACGATCACCAAGTCGGGGTGGGGATCGTGGCCCTCGACGTACACCCGCACGGTGTCGCCCCGGGCGGACGTTAGCTCGTGAATCCCGTCGGTGCCGGAGAACCGGTCCTCCGACACGCTCTGGGCCAGGGCGAGGGCGGCGCGGTCCAGGGCGTCGTCCCCGAACAAGCCGACCTGCCGCAGGGTTCCGTCGTCCAGTCTTCGAATCACGACCCTCCGGCCGACGAGCTCCGAGGGTCCGTCCACGGGGACGATGACCGCTAGGGGCTCACGCGCCTCCCGCGCGGCGAGGATCTCTTCGGCGGCGCCGGAGGCGGTGAGAAGGTGAGGGTCAGGAGCCATCATCGTGCGTGAAAGCGTTGGCGGTACGCGTCGGGAAAGTGTCGACGGTAGTCCGTGAGATCGTCGATGTCGATAACGGCCCCCTCGTCCTCCACCGGCATCAGGGCCGCCTCCTCCAGGTGCCGATGCACCACGGTCTTTGCCCCCTCCCCGAGGTCGTCGCCCAGGAGCTCATCGAAGAGGGTCCGTCGGAACACGACTGGATGGCCGCGCTTACCCCGAAACGTCGGCAGCGCGAGTGGTCGCCGGCCTGAGCGGAACTCGGCGAGCAGCGCGCGCACCGTGCCGGCTTGGAGAAGGGGATAGTCGACCGGGCAGAAGGCCACCCCCTCCACTGCGGGATCCAGGCTCCGAAGAGCGGTGCGTAGAGATCCGATGGGACCGTCCTCGGGCGATGGATTCTCGACGACGACCGCCCCGGCCTCGCTTGCCTTCGCGGCGACGGGGCCCCTCGGCGTGGGGAGGGCCACCAGCGTCCGGGAGCAGCCACCCTTCCGGAGAGCGTGGATGACCCGCTCGAGAAAGGTGCGCCCACCGGCGTCTAGCAGGGCCTTGGGCGTCCCCATCCGGTTTGAGCGTCCGGAGCAGGGAATGACGCCCCAGACGTCAGCCCGCAAAGGACTCGTAGAAGCCACAGTCCTCACGCGCAAGGTCGCGGATCAGCCCCGACGGAGCGAATCGAGGCCCGTGCCGGTCCTCAAGGTCTTCGAGCCTGGAGAGGACGGTACGGACGTGGATGACGTCGGCAAACCGCAGCAGGCCGCCACGGAAGGGTGGGAAGCCCGTGCCCATGATCATCGCGAGATCCACGTCGCTGGCTCGCCGCACGACACCGTCTTCCAACACGCGAGCGGCTTCGTTCATCATCGCCAGGACGAGGCGGCTCTGGATTTCCAGAGTCTCCATGGGGATGCGATCGGGGGGGACCGTGGAGCCCAGAACAGCGTAGATCTCGCGGTCAACGCTCTTCTCCTCGGAGCCGTCGTAGCGGTAGAATCCGCGGCCGCCCTTCTTTCCGAGGCGCCCGCTCTCTGCCAGCGCGACCAGAGGCGGAGCCGGGGCGAGGCGCTCGCCGAGCGCCTCGAAGAGGGACTGACCGGCGTGCCGGCCGACGTCGATTCCCACCTCGTCCACGAGGCGCAGCGGGCCCATGGGCATGCCGAAGTCCTTCGCGGCACCGTCCACCGCCTCGACGCTGGCTCCGTCGGCCAGGAGGAAGCTGGCCTCGTTCATGTAAGGACCCAGGATGCGGTTCACGAGAAAGCCGGGCCCGTCGCCCGTGACGACGGGCACCTTGCCCAGCGCGAGGGCGAAGGCGTAGACCGCGGCCACCGCCTCGTCGCTCGTCGCCCGACCCCGGACCACCTCCACGAGCGGCATGCGGTGGACGGGGTTGAAGAAGTGCATTCCGATCAAGTTCTCCGGGCGAGAGAGAGCAGTGCTCATCTCGTCCACCGACAACGAGGACGTGTTTGTGGCCAAGATGCAGCCTTTTCCGACAGCCTCCTCCGCCTCGCGAAGGACGATGCGCTTGATGTCCATCCTCTCGACCACCGCCTCGACCACGAGGTCGAGCCGCCCGAAGCCCGCGTAGTCGAGGCCTCCCGAGATGAGGGTCATGCGCTGCTCGGCCTCCCGCCGGCGGAGCTTCCTGCGCTTCACGAGCTTGTCGAATTGACTCTGGGCGTGCTGAAGGCCGCCCGCGATGGCCTGGTGGTTGATGTCCTTCATTCGCACGCCGATGCCGCGGTGTGCCGCCAGCTGGGCGATGCCGCCTCCCATGACACCGGCCCCGAGCACGCCGAGGTAGCGGATGCGCCCGGCCTTGACCCCCTTGTCTCGGACCCCAAGTCCTTTTCGTGCGTCTTCCCGGAGGTTGAAGACGCGGATCAGGTTCTTGCTCACCGGCGAGACGATGAGCTCGCCCGCCGCCTCGGCCTCGATTTCGAGAGCTCGGCCCAGGGGGCGGCCGAGGCTCTTGGCGAGGACCTCGAGGACCTTGCGCGGCGCCGGGTAGTGGCCGCCCGTCCGAGAGAGGACCCGCTTTCTCGCCGTCGCGAGAGCCAGGCGACGACCTGGCAGGGTCTCGTCCATCAACCGCTTAAGGAGGGGCCTACGCGCCCGGGTCGCCCTCGACGGCCCGTCCGCCTCCGCCTCAACGAACGCGGTGACCTTGTCATCGAAGATGTCGGCCGGAAGGACCGTGTCGACGAGGCCGATGCGCCTCGCCGTGGAGGCCGAGATCTGTCGCCCCGTGAGCATCATGTCCAACGCGGCTTGAAGCCCCACGAGGCGCGGGAGCCGGGTGGTGCCGCCCCACGCCGGAAGGATACCGAGCAGGACTTCTGGAAGGCCGATGGCCGTATTGGGGGAGTCCGACGCCACGCGATGGCTGCACGCCAGCGCCAGCTCGGTCCCGCCGCCCAGGCAGACACCGTGAATCGCCGCAACCGTGGGGACCGTCAGGTCTTCGATGGCCCCGAAGACCCTCTGGCCCATCCGCGACGCCTCCGCGCCTTCGGCCGGATCGTCGATGGCCTCGATCGCCGCGACGTTGGCTCCGGCGATGAACCCGCTCTTGCCGCTACGGAACACGAGGGCGCGGAGCCGCCCCTCCCTCGCGAGATCCTGGGCCTCCGTGACGAGGTTGGAGAGCCGAATCATGACGGCCTCGGTGAGCACGTTCACCTTCTTTCCCGGTTCGCTGAAGGTGATGCGCCCGATCCCGTCGTCCGCGACCCCAAGGGATGGGTTCAGCCTGTTTGGTTGGCTCGTGCTCATGTGTGCGCGGCACCCCGCTGCGTCGGGAAGCTCCCCCGTAAGCTACCCAATCGCGCACCACCGGCATACACGAAGGCCCCGGGGACCATGGACGATCTCCGGGGCCTCCCCTCAGCGGAATTCGGGGTACTACAGCGCCGGTCGGGCGGTGGCGTTCTCCCGCGTGAGTCGGACCTGAACCGGATCGCGGCCCTCGACGGTTACGGGCAGGTTCCAGTACAGCTCCGTGTACGGCAGCTCGTAGCGGGCTGAGACCCACCAGCTGCCCGGGCTGACTCCGAGTCCGTCCGCGATGCCGCTCGCGTCCGTGGTGTCGTACAGGATGTCCCGCCCGGTGGCCTGGAGGCGGACCGCCATGATGGTGCCGACATCCGCGAACGCCTCGTCGGCCCAACCCTCGCGCAGAAGCCTGGCCTCCTCCGCCGCGGCGATGGACGCCTCCTGGAGCCCCGTGAAGTTCACGAAGGTCCGGTCGCGGGCGCGCTCCACGGTGTTGTACTCGGCTTCGAGATCCTGGAAGTCCCGGTACAGGACGCGGTAGGTCCCGCTCTGGCGGCTCATCCCGTCGAGGGTCTCGCTGAGGGTCTGGAGCGTGTCGCGCAGGAGGTTCCACCGCGCCTCCGTGTCGCGCCAATCCTGCTGCGCGGCAGCGACCGCGTTCTGGGCATTGAGCACGGAGTCTGGGATGGGCGGCTCGGGAGTCGCCGCTGCGGCGGTCAATGAATCGAAGATCACGTCCCGATCGAACGGAAACAGCCGGATCTCAAGGTCACTCAGGGCCCTTGGCGCGGACGCCGGGTCGTCGGAGGCGAGCTCCGCGTTCACGACCACCTGAGTCGGGCCGCAGGCGGAGAGCAGGGCCGTTCCTAGAACGCCCAGCAGAATCTTGCGTCGCGTCATGTCCAACTCCGTTACACGTTTTCACAAAAGTGGCCCAAGGTACAACTCCCCTGGGACCCCATCAAGGTTACCGCAGTCGACCGCCGGAGGTCCCGCCAGCGCCAATTCCTCCGGAGCCGGAAGCGTTTGGGAGCCGTCGGAATTTCGGTCCTTCGTGGCCGGGAGCCCACCCCGCGACGGCGCTCTCGGGGTAACAGTCTCGTCAACGGCGTCGTCCAGGGGACGAACTGCCGTTTGACGGGCGTCCTAGGGGATCACGCCGCTCAGCACGAAGTCGAGCGGATTGCGGGCCTGGCCGCCCACCCAGACCTCGTAGTGGAGGTGGTCCGCGGTCGTCATGCCCGTCCGGCCGACCTTGGCGAGCGGGTCGCCCCGCTCCACACTCCGACCCCGCGTCACCAGGATCTCGGATGCGTGGGCATATCGAGTCATGTAGCCGAAGCCGTGGTCGACCTCCACCGTATTGCCGTACCCGGACTTCCAGCCGGTGTACGACACCACGCCCTTTGCCGCGGCGAGGATCGGTGTGCCCTTGGGAGCGTGCAAGTCGATCCCCATATGCGGGAGCTCTTTGTGATAGATCGGATGCAGGCGAGCATAGCTGAATCCGCTGCTCAATAGCCCCTCGGTCGGTACGATCGAAGGTGTCGACTTGAGGAGCTCATGGTGGGCCGAAAGCGTGTCGGTTGCCTCTGCCAGGCTCTCGGAGAGCAACCGGGCGCGGCGCTCCAGCGCCAGCAAGTCGTAGGAGGTCGCGAATACCTCCTTCGCCGTGCTCGGATCCACGTCCCACAGCGGGCTCGATTCCGGCATGAGCATTCCGGGACCGCCGACGCCCACCTGGAAGATCTCCTCGTCGATGGTGCCCAGGCCCGCCAGAAGCCGGAGGCGCTCGTCCTGCTCGATGAGCTCGTCGATGGAGGTCTCCATCTCGGCCACACGCGACTGGATGGTGCTGAGGTCCTGGGTGAGAAGCGCCTTCTCCTTCTCGAGCTTGTGAGCCTGGTAACGCGCGGGGCCGTCGACGGCCGCCAACGTGGCCAGACCCGTTACGACTACAGTGAATCCGCCTGCGAGGGAGGCCAAGTAGTGAAGGGAGCGGAAGGAGGCGCTGTACTGGCGAATCGCGCTTCCCTCGTCGGAGAAAAACAGAAAAGTCCAGCGTTTGTCGGTCACATGCGTTCGCTCGGCTCTGTTGTCGCAGGACTTCAGTGCTTCACCTCAGTACGGAGCATCAGGGGAGCATGCATGCGCATTGTCCGAGGTTCGGGGAAAAAAAGATATCCGGCAGCCTCGGAGAGTGTCAAGCACCATGATCGGGCTTCGGGAACAGCGGGATTCCTTTAGTTACGCCACGTCCCGTGAGAGGAATTGACACCGACTCCTCGAGCGAAGGCACGCCCTCCAGCCCCAGCATCCTTGCCAATTCGGTCATTTTTTCCGGCGTGGCCGGGAAGAACAACGCGCTGAGCACGGTCAGCACGCGGGCCAGGGTCGCCAGCGTCTCGTCGAGATCGCCGGATCGCTCGGGGGCCTTGGCCTGTGCCCACGGCTCACGGCTGTCCACGTACGCGTTCGCGGTGCGTGCCAGACCCATCGCAGAGGCCAGCGCGTCGTGGATGCGGAGATCGCTCATGTGCGCGGCCACGGCGCCGAGCGTGGTGCGGATCTCCCCATCCAGCCCCGATCCCTCCGAGTCGGGGACGGTGCCCTCCCGATACTTGGCGATCATGGACGTGGCTCGACTCGCGAGATTGCCCAGCACGTTTGCCAGCTCTTCGTACCTGGACAGGAACCTCTCGGGAGTGTAGGACGCGTCCGCCCCCGTGGGCATATCCCTCATGAGGTACCAGCGGACCCCGTCGGGCCCGAAGTCCTCGCGGAGCTCCAAGGGATCGACCACGTTCCCGATGGACTTGGACATCTTGCTATCGCCGATGATCCACCACCCGTGCGCCAGGATCTGTCTCGGCAAGGCGAGGTCCGCCGCCATCAGGATCGTCGGCCAGTAGACGGCGTGCGTCGTGAGGATGTCCTTGCCCATGAGGTGCATGTCCGCGGGCCACCACGAATCTCCCGGGTCCGTGAAGCCCGGCTGATCGGGGCCGCCCTCGGGGTCGAGCACGCCCGAAGCCGTCACGTAGTTGATCAAGGCGTCGACCCATACGTAGCAGACGTGCTCATCGTCGAACGGGAGCGTGATGCCCCACCTGAGCCGCGACTTCGGACGCGAGATCGAGAGATCCTGGAGCGGCTGGGCAAGGAAGCCCAGGACCTCCTTCTTGCGGGCTTCCGGGACGATCCAGCGCGGGTGGTCTCGGATGTGCTGGATGAGGCGTTCCTGGTAGTCGCTCATGCGGAAGAAGTAGTTCTTCTCCTCCACATGGCTGACCGGGCGCGCGCAGTCCGGGCAGAGGTGGTTCGGAGCCACGTCCTTGTCGGTCCAGTAGCGCTCTTCGTGGACGCAGTACCAGCCGCTGTAGACGTCGTCGTAGATCTGCCCCTTGTCCCACAGCCGCTCGAGCAGGGTCGTGACCACGCCGACGTGCTCGGCCTCCGTCGTGCGAATGAAGCGGTCGTGGGAGATGTGCAAGTCCTTCCAGGCCGCTTCGAACCGCTCGGCCATCCGATTGGCCAGCTCGATCGGTTCGATGCCCCGCTCCGCGGCGGCCTGCTGCATCTTCTGGCCGTGCTCGTCAGTGCCCGTGAGAAAGAGCACATCGGCTCCCGTCTGCCGGCGATAACGAGCCAGAAAGTCGGCGAGAACGGTCGTGTAGGCGTGCCCGAGGTGAGGCTCGCCCGAAGCGTAGTAGATCGGTGTGGTGAGGTAATGGCGGTTCAAGGGCGGTTGGCCGTCGGGGGTTTGGCGTGCGGAGTCGCGCTCACCGGGGCTTGTGCGTTACCGCGCCCTTGACCTCCGCCAAGGACACAATCCGCCGATCGCCGTCGTGGGAGCGCAACGTGACTGTCTCGCGCCAGATGTCGACGGAGACGACCTTCTCCTCGCCCCGCTCGGTTCTGAGGGTCTTGCCCTCGCGGGGGAATCGCCGTCGCGCTTGGACGTACGTCTTGTGCTCGTACATCAGGCAGCACATCAGCCGGCCGCAGCATCCGGAGATCTGAGCCGGATTCAGCGAGAGCCTCTGGTCCTTGGCGAGCTGGAGGCTGACGGACTTGAGGGCCGGAAGCCAGGTCGAGCAGCACAGCTCGCGGCCGCACCGGCCGACTCCGCCGAGGAGCGCGGCCTCGTCGCGCACGCCGATCTGCTTCAGCTCGATGCGGGTCCGGAAGTTCCGGGCAAGGTCTCGGACGAGCTCGCGGAAGTCGACCCGGCGCTCCGCAGTGAAGTAGATGATCAGCTTGTTCTTGTCGAACTGCCACTCGGCTTCGGTGACCTTCATCTTGAGTCGGTGCCGGTGCACGAGCTTCCGGGTTTCGGTGCGGACACAGTGCTCGTCGTCCCGCAGAGCCGTCAGCCTCGCGGTTTCGTGGTCTCGCGCGAAGCGCAGCACACTCTTCTGCGGGAGCGGCGTGGCGCAGCCGCCGGAAGCACTGCACTTGCGCTCGGCGATCGCGCCCAGAGCCGTGACCTCTCCCAGGTCTTCCCCGCGGTCTGCCTCGACAATGACCTTGGATCCCGGACGAAGATCGAGGTCTTCGTAGGCGAAGTAGTCGCGACGGGTGCCCTTGAACCGAATCTCCGCGAAGCTGGCCACCCCCTCCCCCTACGCCTCCGCTGCCGGCTCGGGCGAGGCTTCGGTCCACTCGCCGATGGCCTCGTACTTCTGCCCACGCTTCTCGAGCAGCGTGGCGAAGTCGATTCCGCTCAGCTCGTCGATGTTGCGCACGATGGAGTTCTTGACCGCCCGGGCGGCGGCCTCCCAGTCCGAGTGCGCACCACCCGGCGGCTCGGGGACGATCTCGTCGGCGATGCCCAGCTCCAGCAGGTCCTTCGACGTGAGCTTGAGAGCCCGGGCCGCCTCCGCCTTGAAGTCCCGCGAACGCCAGAGGATCGCGGCGCACCCTTCGGGAGAGATCACGGAGTACACCGAATGCTCCAACATGACGATACGGTCCGTCACTCCCAAGCCCAGCGCACCCCCCGATCCGCCTTCGCCGATGACCACCGACAGTAGGGGAACGCGCAGACGGGCCATCTCGCGCAGGTTCGTTGCGATCGCCTCGGCAACTCCCCGCTCCTCGGAGCCGAGCCCCGGGTAGGCTCCCGGCGTGTCGATGAAGGTGACGATGGGTCTCCCGAACTTTTCCGCCTGCCGCATGAGCCTGAGTGCCTTGCGATATCCCTCCGGATGGGCCATGCCGAAATTGCGGCGGAGGTTGTCCTTCATGTCACGGCCTTTCTGGTGGCCGATGACCATCATGGAGACTCCGTCGAGGCTGGCCCAGCCGCCCACGATCGCCTCGTCGTCTCGGAAGACGCGGTCCCCGTGCAGCTCCACCCAGTCGGTGAAGATGCGCTCGACGTAGTCGAGGGCGTAGGGGCGGTCCGGGTGGCGTGCCACCTGGACCTGCTCGATGGGAGTCAGGTTCTGGTACATGGATTCCTTGAGCTCGTCCAAGTTCGCACCGAGATCCTTGAGTTCGGCAGACACATCGAAGCCGCTGCGCTCGGCCGATGCTACCAGTCGGTCAATTTGCTGTTGGACTTCGACAATGTCACGCTCGAGCTCCAGCCTCGGCGATTGGGCCAAGGAGCGCCTCCGGCTCTTGGGCAAAAAGTGCCGCCGGAGCGGGGGTGTCCGGCGGCATGAGGGGGCTACGGTATTGTAATCGATCTCGCCCCAAAGCGGCCACTCTGTCCCGGTAGCCGGCACGCCGGCGCACAGGTGCGGGAGCGGCGGGACGACTGCACGAGCCGGAGGCGGTTGCGGGGCGCCGGCTCGTCCCCGGGGCGGCCCTTCTCCTTCGATTCAGTCGGCGGCGGGGACCACCGCCGTGTGCGGCTCGAGCTCCGGCTCGGGCACGAGATAGCCTACAACCGTGGCCATGGCCACGACGGCGACGGCGCCGAGCAGGGTGTCGGTCACGAATCCCAGGGCGGAGTAGAGTGGCCCGGCAATGGCCGAACCCACCGCGAATCCGACCTGCCCGGTGGCCACGGCGAGGCTCATCAGCGAGCCACGCCGATCGTCGCTCACGAGCGCCGTAAGAAGCGCCGAGATGGGACTCATGCGCATGGCCACGAGGACCATGGTCACGAAGAAGACGGCGTAGGCCACCCAGACGCTGCGGATGATGAAGGTGGTCAGCGTCATCATGACGGCGAGGCCGAGGCTGGACAGAATGACGATGCGCTTGCGGCCGATCCTGTCCGAGAGCTTCCCCGCCTGAGGTCCCGTGATGACGTTCGCGATGCCCCCGACCACGAACATGGTTGCGATGGCACTCGGCGTCGCGCCGATGTCCTGCTCGAGCCAATAGGGCAGGTAGACGACGAAGAGTGACACGCCCATGAACATCAGGAAGTAGGCGACCGTGGCCGAGGCGATCTCCCTTCGCGTGAGCAGCTCCCTGTAGTTCTCCACGGCCCGGAGCACCGTGAGCGGGTGCTCGGTGCGCTTCACGTCGGGTTGGGGCACCCGGAGCCAGATCAAGAGCCACGTCATGCCCATGGCCGCGGCGAACAGATAGAAGGGGGCCCGGAACCCGTAGGCTCCCGCCAGCAGGATCCCGAGCGGGATGCCTGCGATCTGGCCTGCGGCCATGCCGCTCATCACCCAACCCGTCGCCCAACCTCGGCGGTTGTACGGGAAGTAGTCTCCGATGTAAGCCACCGCGGCCCCGCTGAGGATCCCGCCCGCCAGCCCCGCTCCGACGCGGACCGCCAAGAACGAGTAGTAGCCCATCACGAATTGATGCAGCAGGAGGGCCGCGGTCATGATACCGCTCCCCAGAAGGAGGATGCGCCGCCGCCCGATCTTGTCCGAAATCGGCCCGGAGATGATGGCGAAGGCGCCCACCATGATGGCGTATGCCGAGACCAGGGTGCCGAGCATCGACTCCGCGATGCCCAGCTCCTCTCCGATCCGGGGAAGGATCGGGGAGATGATCATGATCTGGCTGCTGGCCGAGAAGACCAGGAGCCAGAGGGCGAAGACGATGAGGGCGGGAGACGACCTATGGGGACTCAAGCAATGCCATCCTCACGCACGTTCTTGCGGATCACAGTGGCCGAACGCTGGGCGGTTCACATCACTACCAAAAGACCGTCTACGTGAGGTGGAGCGTGTGCGCCGTTGCGGACGGACCGGCACGGCCGAGCCCGCGACACCCGAACCCCTCAAGGTGCGCAGGCAAGGATGGGCCGGCAATGGGGCTCCGGGCGTGAGCCGGGGGGCGACAGCCGGAGGCCGGACGCGTCCGGCGCGCCTCGGACCATGGGCCCATCCTTGTCCCCCCTCGGCGGGACCGCCATCGTAGGGGCCTCCGGAACAGGGGGAGAAGCCCCTTGAGCCCGATCTCCCCGCAGGAGGCGACCACGGCCGTGAGAAAGAAGGCGTCCGACTTTCCCAAGGAGATCTTGGCGCTGCTCGACGGCTACGTGCACGGCTTCATCGAGCGCAGGGACTTTCTCGATGGCGCGGCCAAGGTGGTCGGAGGGGGCGCTGCGGCGCTCTCGGTGCTCGAGTCCCTGGAGCCCCGGTACGCCTGGGCCCAACAGGTCTCGCCGGATGATTCGAGGATTCAGGCCGCTTACGTCGAGTACCCCTCGCCCAACGGGTCCGGCACGATGCGGGGCTACATGGCCGTGCCCGAGGGAGCCGCCGGACCGAAGTCCGGCGTCCTCGTCATCCACGAGAACAGGGGCCTGAATCCGTACATCGAGGACGTCGTGCGCCGCTTCGCGGCAGCCGACTTCGTGGCGCTCGGCCCCGACGCGCTGACGCCGCTCGGCGGCTACCCGGGCAACGACGACGAAGGTCGGGTGATGCAGCGCCAGCTCGACCGCGACGTGATGATGGAGGATTGGGTGGCCGCCTACGAGTTTCTCCGGGACCACGAGACGACGACCGGCCGGGTGGGCGCCGTGGGGTTCTGCTACGGCGGCGGCGTGGTCAACAGCCTCGCAGTCCGCCTGGGGGACCTGGGCGCCGGCGCGCCGTTCTACGGATCCGCTCCGCCGAGCGAGGGCGTCCCCGGAATCCAGGCACCCCTTCTGATCCACTACGCCGAGCTCGACGACCGGATTAACGACCAGTGGCCCGAATACCAGCGGGCGCTGGATGCCGACGGCAAGACCTATACGATGCACATGTACGAAGGCACGAACCACGGATTCCACAACGACACGACTCCGCGGTACGACGAGGATGCGGCTCGCCTAGCTCAGGAACGGACGATCGCCTTCTTCAACGAGCATCTGGGGGCTGACGGCCGGCCGGGCCCTTAGCGGGGAGGGTCCCCCGGCGGAGCACCGACGGCCGAACGCGACGGCTCTCCGTGAATCCACTGGCCCGGCCTCGCGCTGGTGAGCTCCAGCGCGATCGCCAGGCCGAGGACCCCGGTCTCGGACTTCATGTAGACGACGTAGCGGTTCTCGTCGTCCGACAGGTGGACCTCGGCCTTGTCGTCTTCGTCGAAGAGGTTCGCACCGGGGATCACGGGGCGGACGACGATCGTCTTGAACGTGCCCGCTTCCGTCTCCCACGCATCGCGCCGCAGCACCTCGAGCCGCACCGGGTTCCCGTCCGCCTTGAAGTAGCGCATCAGCGAAAGCGATTGCCCCACCTCCAGGTCGAGCGTGCGCAGATAGTAGATAAAGGAGATCTCGTCGAGCGGAAGTGCGGAAGCCAGATCGCCTGAGTCGTCCTCGCCGACCAGGTCCCAGGTTAGCTCCTCGGGATACATCTCGTAGTGCTTGCGGCGAACGTAGTCGTTCTGCTTGACGTCCTTGATGTAGCGACGCGTCATGAGGGACCGCGTGTCCATCCAGGAGCGGTAATCATCGTCGATCCTGGCCGCCCCGAAGAGCGCCGAGCCCTGAATGCCCCAGTGGAACCGATAGGCCGGGAAGCCCTGGACGGTCTCGACGGTGTCGATGCTCATGTAGCCGGAGCCAACGCCGAACGGCCCCAGGGAGAGTCGGTACTCCAAGTGCTCGCCGGGACCGAACGGTACCGGGGCGGCATAGGGATCGATCTCGTAGGTGGCCGTGGGAGGCTCGGCGACCGTCTCCACGACGCCGTTGTCCTGCGCTGAGCCCACGGTGGGGAGAGCCAGCAGCAGTCCCGTTGCCAAGCCAAGTGTGAGCCGCATTCTCGACCGCCTTTGCGTTGCGCCCTCGCCCCAACCGAGGAGTCGAATCGAGCGGTCAGGGACAAGGCGCATGGCCGATCAACGAATCCGCAAGAGATTGCGTGCATCGGCACTCGATCGGCCGACCCAACGTCCGATCTCGGGGACATCCGGGACACCTGTGTCACCCGAGGCGAACCGAGGAGTTCCCGCGCGCACCACGAATCAGAAACTAAAGACCGGCCCGGCGCCTGCGAGCGCCGGACCGGCGTGGAAGCCCTCGGAGTGGGGTGCTACTCCATGCGCGGCCAGGGCGCGCCCATGTTCTCCGCCGTGACCGGGCCCATGCCCCGATAGAGGAATTTCTGGACCCGCTTCCCCTCGTAGGTCTCCGTCGTGTAGATGTTGCCCTGCGAGTCGGTGGCGATGCTGTGCACGGCGAAGAAGAGCCCGGGCTGGCGCCCGCCGTCGCCGAAGCTGTACAGGAGTTCCAGCGACTCACGCTCGATCACGTACACCTTCATGTTCTGGCCGTCGGCGAGGTAAATGAACCTCTGGCCGGGATCGGGCGAGAAGGCGATGTCCCAGGTCGAGCCCTGTGAGAGCGTCTGCGGAGCGATGAAGACCTCCTGCACGAAGGTGCCGTCAAGCTGGAAGACCTGGATGCGGTCGGCCGCCCGGTCGCAGACGTAGAGGAGCCCGTCACTTGACGGCTCGGCGCAGTGCACCGGACCCCGGAACTGCGGGGCGGGCGGGTCAGCGGGGGAATAGGGGCCCATCGCCGCGGCTTCCTCGTCGTCGGGCGGGTTGCCGTACGCGCCCCAATAGCGCTTGAACTCGCCGGTATCGGCGTCGATCACGACGACTCGCTTGTTGAGGTAGCCATCCGCCAGGTACACCTCGTTGGCGGCCCCGTCGAAGGAGATCTTGGCGACGCGCCCGAAGTTCTCCATGTCGTGGCTGTTCCGCTCGTAGATCGTCTGGCCCTCATCATTCATCCCCGCCGCGCGCGCGCCGGACTGTCCGAGCTGCATCAGGAACGTGCCGTCGCGGGCGAACTTCAGGACCTGCGAGTCCGGACCGCCGTTGCCGCCGATCCAGATGTTGTCCATGTGGTCCACCACGATCCCGTGGTTCGACACGGGCCACTCGTACTCTCCGGACTCGGTCGGGCCGCCCCAGGAGCTCACGAGGTTGCCCTCGGGATCGAACTCGAGGACCGGGGGAGCTGGCTGGCAGCACTCGGAGAGCGGCGGATCCTGCGCGAGCCCGATCTCGGTCCGGGCTGCGAACTGATCCGGTGTATTGCGGTGGACGATCCAGACGTGATCACGGGAGTCCACAGCGACCCCGATCGTCGCGCCCTGGAGCCAGTGGTTCGGCAACGGCTTGGGCCAGAGCGGATCCACCTCGAACATCGGCGCTTCCCCGTCGGCGGCGGCCTCGGGTGCGCTCTCACAACTTGCCAACGCAAGGGTCAGGGAAACCAGGGCTCCCCCGATAAGAAGACTGCGCGTCGGTCTCATAGTCTTCCTCCGCTCTGAGGCGAGGTGGTGCGAACCGAAACGGTGAGTATAGGGACGCGGGCCCCGAAAGGGAAAGGCCGCTGCGGCGAGCTTCGAGGGACTCGTGGGAGGCTGCCTCCGGGAGAGGCGCGCGGGACTCTGAAGTCGCCGCAGCATCCCGATGCCATATATTCGTGGCCCGGGCGTTTCCGCCCCTTGTCCCGCGTCTCGGACGCATCCGAGCGCTTGTGGCGCCGACCCAGCGGACCGGCAATGGCGAGGATGAACCGCAGAGCTTCCGCGGCGTGCTTGGTGGCCGCCCTCGCGGCGACCCTCGTCGTGGCGCGCCCGACGGCCTCGGAGGGGTCGGCAGCCACGCTCCTCCACGAGATTCCGGGAGACGTCACGGTCCAGCTGATCGTCAAGCCCGAGGGCGAGCGGCTGCGCCTCCTGGTGCGGGTACCGCTCAGCGCGATGCAAGACATCGAATTCCCCCTGTTCGGGCCGGGATACCTGGACATCCCCAACGCCGGTAGGTCGCTCCGGGACGCAGCGACGTTGTGGATCGGCCAGGTAGTGGAGCTCTACGAGGGCGACGTACGCTTGGAGGGCCCCGGGCTCGTGGCGGTTCAGGCGTCGATCCCCTCGGACAAGTCGTTCGCAACCTACGAAGAGGCGCTGGCGCACGTCACCGGTCCGCGGCTTCCCGACGAGACACAGCTCTACTGGCAGCAGGCGCTGCTCGACATCCTGCTCGAGTATCCCATCGAGTGGGATCAATCCGACTTCTCGATCCGGCCCGGGCTCGAGCGCCTCGCCTTGCGGGTCGTCTCGGTGATTCGGTTCCTCCCGCCGGCGGGCGTCATCCGGGCCTATCAGTACACGGGAGACATGGGCTTGGTCAGGCTCGATCCTCGCTGGCACCAGGCTGCGCTGCGGTTCGTGGAGCTCGGCTTCTTCCACATCCTAGACGGGATCGATCACCTGCTCTTCCTACTCTGCTTGGTGATCCCGTTCCGGAAGATCAAAGCTCTGGTGGTCATCGTCACCGCCTTCACCGTGGCCCACTCGATCACGCTGATCGCGTCGGCCTTCGGCCTCGCCCCCGACACCCTTTGGTTCCCACCGCTGGTCGAGACCCTCATCGCGGCGTCGATCGTCTACATGGCCCTGGAGAACATCGTCGGAAGGATCGGCCTGCACCGAAGGTGGGCCGTCACGCTGGGGTTTGGGCTCATCCACGGATTCGGCTTCTCGTTCGCGCTGCGGGAGACCCTTCAGTTCGCCGGATCCCATATGCTGATGTCGCTCCTCTCCTTCAACGTCGGAGTCGAGTTCGGCCAGCTCATGGTGCTCGTGCTGATGGTCCCCGTGCTAGAGGCCCTCTTCCGCTACGGGGTCGCCGAGCGGATGGGGACGATCATCCTCTCCGCGCTCGTGACCCATACGGCGTGGCACTGGATGACGGCCCGGGGTGGTGAGCTGGTTCAGTATCAGTTCCGATGGCCGGCCCTCGACACGGCGCTGCTGATGAACGCGTTCGGGTGGCTTCTGCTGGTCTCGGTGCTGTCGGGCGCGGGATGGTGGATCTACGGGCTCCTCCGACGGAGCTCGGAGCCGGGCGGAGGCACCGAAGCCGCGGTCGGAGCCGAAGACTAGGGCTCGCCGGGCCAAGAAGGCCCCGGCCATAGTCGGCAGTGGTGATCGCCTCGATGGCCGCGCCCGCGCCGATCGCCGTAACCGATCATGGATGCGGGCCGCGGTCGTGGGATCCGGCGAGTTCCCACTCTGCGAAGAAACCGGAGCGAGGCCGGGCCGCTTCCTCAGGGCATTGCCGTGTTGCCCTCGGGGGCGAGAACTCGATACGTTGTCCCGCCATCCGACCCGGCCACGAGCCACGACCACCACTCGCGAGGAGCCTCACCATGACCGCCGTGATGACGCCCAGAGCAGCAGCGCTCTCAACCGCCGCAGCCGTCGCCCTGATGCTCGCAGCCTGTGGGGGCGAGCCCGACGCGGGCGAGGCGGAGACCGCCGAGTCCATGCCGGCTCCGGCCATGGCCTCGGTCACGATCACCCAACCTGCCGACGGCGCGGTGATCGAGGGGGGCACGGCGCTCGTGACGCTCGATGTCGCGAACCTGCGAGTCGTCCCCTCGGGCACACAGGAGGAAGGCACGGGCCATCACCATCTGGTCGTCGACGGCGACCTGCCGGCGCCTGATGTGCCCATCCCGCCGAACGACGATGTCCACATTCACATGGGTGGCGGTGAGACGGAGTTCGAGCTGACCGACCTCGCCCCGGGTGAGCACATGGTGATCGCCGTGGTGGGGGACTGGGTGCACGTTCCGTTGGATCCCTGGGTTGTCGACACCGTCACGTTCGTCGTCCCGTAGAACGCCGCTACAGTCGGCTCAGCAGGAACAGGGGAGGGTCGAGTCGGGGAAGGGTGAGGTGAGGGGCCTTCCGAGCTTCGCCACCGCGTGGTTGAGGCCTGGGACCGCTCTTGCGCGGCACAGGACCGACGAGGCCTCGAACGACGACGTCGTATGACCCCGCCGTCTGACGGCCGCGGCACCTCTCGTGACGAAAGGGGCCGTGGGGATGCGGACGTTCTCGCAGGGTGGGCTGCGCGACGGATCCCGAGCGCCCGGGTGTCCCCGAGTCAAGAGCGCCCGGCCGGAGTGCTGATAGGCACGAGATCGACTCGCTCGATACATCGTGTCTGAACACCGAGTGGTCGTCGCGGGCGGGGGAGTGATTGGCGTCTGTTGCGCCTACTTCCTCGCCAAGGCCGGTGCTGCGGTCACGCTCGTAGACCGGCACGAGATCGGAAGGGCGGCCTCCTACGGGAGCGCGGGCACGGTGGCTGCCGGGCATCCCCCCTTGAACAAGCCGAGCCGGATCCGCCAGTCGCTGCGGCTCCTCCTTGAGCCCAAGAGCCCACTCTACATCCCTCTGCGGTGGGATCCAGCGCTCGTCCGGTGGCTCTGGACGTTCCGCAAGTACTCCACCGCGAGCCGGCTCGAGGTCAGCATGGGCGCGCTGGCTCCCCTGGGGCACGTCACCCTGGCCCTCTTCGACTCCCTGGTCGAGGGCGAGGGCCTAGACTGCGCCTACGATCGGCACGGGTACTACGAGATCTGCCGGACAGAGAAGGGCCTCGCGGGGGCCCGAGGGGACGTCGCCATGATGCGGGATCACGGCTACGACGCTCGGATCCTCCGCGGCGCCGAGCTCCAGGAGATCGAGCCTGCCCTGCGCGACGGAGTGGTTGGGGGAGCCCACTTCCCCGACGCCGCCACCTGTGATCCGTACCGGTTCGTGACGGAGCTGGCCGACCGGGCCGCGGGGTACGGCGGAACGGTCATCGAGGGACGGGGCGTCGTCGAGGTCTTGAGCAGCGGAGGCCGCGTGAAGGGCGTCCGCCTGGCCGATGACGAGGTGCTGGAGACAGAATCGGTGGTTCTGGCCACCGGCGCCTACAGTCAGTCGCTCACCGCCAAGTTCGGTCTGCACCTGCCCCTGCAGGCCGGGAAGGGATACCACCGCGACCTGGTGTCCGGGGAGGGAGCGCCCTCGATGAAGATCGCCTGCGTGTTCGCCGAGGCCGCGGTCTTCTGCACGCCGATGGGCGACTTCACGCGCCTCGCCGGCACGCTCGAGTTCTCGGGCGTGAATCACGAGATGCGGCGCGGCCGTCTGGAGCAGCTCACCACCGCCGCCAGGCGCTACGTCGAGGGCGTGGGGGACGGCCCCCCTCGGTCGGAGTGGTGCGGCCTCCGGCCCTGCACGCCCGACGGGATGCCGTTCGTCGGACTGGTGCCGGGGCAGGACGGGCTCTTCGTCGCGACGGGCCACGCCATGCTCGGCCTGACCCTGGGGCCGGTGACCGGCCAGATCATCGCCGAGCAGGTTCTGGAGGGCCGGACGAATCTACCCGGCGACCTCCTTCGCGTAGACAGACTCTAGCGGCGACCCAACCGATCAGGGGTCATCGGGGCCCGGGACCGAGATAGCGATCGAAGTGTCGGACGAGCTTGCCGAGCAGGTACCGTGCGTGGTGAGGTTGACGGGACCAGCCGTGCGTGGCTCCAGGAGCGAAGGCGAAGTCGAAGTCCTTGCCGAGGCGCATCAATTCTTCGGCCAAGACCACAGTCGTCTTGAACGGCACCACCTGGTCCTGCACCCCGTGGATGATCAGAAGATGATCCTCCAGGTTCCCCGCGTACTGCGCGGCCCCGCGGGCGAACGCTTCGGGGTGGCTGGAGGGGCGGCGAGTGATGGCGACATCGTCGGGGCCGAAGAAGTGTGGATCGACGGCCGCGGCGCCGGCGACCCCGGCCCTGAAGAGCCCCGGTTTCTTGAAAAGGGAGTAGATGGTGAGGGTGCCCCCGTAGCTGCTTCCCCAGATCCCGATTCGGTCTCGATCGACGTAGGGCAGGCTCGCCATGTACTCGCTCGCGCTCGCCAGGTCCTCGATGTCTTCCCCACCGAAGTCCATCAGGAACTCCTCGCGAAAGGCGCGGCCGTACCCCGTGCTGCCCCGCACATCGACCTGAACGACGAGGTAGCCGCGTTGGACGAGCAGTTGGTGGAGCGTGCCGTTCGTCCCGGCCCAGCGGTTCCGCACGGTATTGGAGTACGCGGGGCCGAAGACGACGGGGTATCGGCGAGTCGGATCCAGGTCGGGGGGCTCGAGGATGCGGGCGTGGAGCGTGTACTCGTCGATTTGGCTCGGGAAGGTGACGTACCGAGGCCGCACCCAGGAGCGGCTCGCGAACTCCGGGGGTGGGGACGTGGTGATTCGGCGCTCGGCGTCCTCACCGCTGGCGTCGACCAGATAGAGCTCGGTCGGGGTGAGGTCGTCGGTGTGGAGGAGGGCCACCTTCGTGCCGTCGGGCGACGGGAAGGGCTGGTGCATCCCCGGGAGTGTGGTCAGCCGCGTGGCCGCACCCCCCTGCTCCGGCACTCGGAAGACGTGCCGCTCGTATGGGCTCGGCTCGTTCGACTGATAGAAGATCTGACCGGTAGCGGGCACGAGGAGCGGCCCCGCCGTCACATCGAAGAGGTCGTTTGTCAGGCGGCTCGGCGTGGTCTTGTCGGGACTTAGGAGATAGAGCCCGTACCGGTCCTCGAGATCGGCGAGCAAGACGACGCGCTCTCCGTCGGAGTGCCATGCGGAGGCGGCGGATGTGTACACCCGGGTCTCGCGACGGTCGTGCCAGATCTCTCGCATCTGACCGGTGGTGGGGTCCACGATGTGGAGCCACCGGTCCACAGCGGTATCCGATTCGCGGTCGAGGAGCAGCCTCCCGTCGGGGGACCACGAGAAGTCGACGACTCGTGTGGCCGTGGGATCAGGCAGGTCGAGTAGCTCGAGTGCGCCGCTTTCGACTCCGTAGAAGCCGACCGTACGAATCTCGTTGGGGTCTCCCGGATACGCGCGACGCACGGTGTTGGCGTCGGTCTCTTCCCCGAGATAGTAGGGGAAGGGCACTGTTCGAACGTTCCGGCGATCGACGTAGTGGACGGCAATGGTGCGGGTGTCGGGCGACCATTTGTACGTGGGTCCGCCCCAGACATATGACCCGACTTCGACGTCCGGCCGGAAGTAGCGCCCGACCGGAACCGTAGAGGCAGGCCCTATCCCGACGTCGGTCGCCTGGATCGGCGTACCGGTCCGGAAGTCGAGGAGCCAGAGATCTCCGTCCTGGAGATAGGAAGCGTACCGGCCGTCGGGTGAGACGGCCAGACTCGACTTGGAGCCAGCCGTCTCGGTAAGCTGCTCCGGCTCCCCGCCATCCGCAGGGATGCGCCACAGGCTGCCGGAGCGGAGGAAGACGAGGGCGCGAGCGTCGGGCGTCCACACAAAGCTGCTCACGCCGCCCGCTCCGTCGATCTCTTCCGTTACGTTCCGCAGCTCGGACCCGTCGCGGCCGACGATCCAGATATCGCGTGGGGGCAAGGCGTCGTCGTTCCAGAGGAAGGCCAGGCGCTTGCTGTCGGGGGACCAGGCAGGAGAGGACGGCGACGTGCCGATCAACGACGGCTGCGAGACGATCCGGTCGATGGTGAGCGCCTGCTCCTGACTCTGAGGGACACAGGCGGGCGGTGCCGCAACCAACACCAGGGCCCACACTCCCTTCCCGATCCCCGCGCGACGACGTCTCGCCATAGGCGACATTTCATTCTCCTCGATCGACCGGCGCTGCATTCGGGCGCTGGGCCTAGCCGTGTGTTGGTGCGTATGTCCTTTGGCGTGGGTGGCCCTGAGTTCCCCCCGGTCCACCTTGCCGAGGTGGGTGCGGGGTATTGGTCCATGGAGTGGGTCCCGCGCGGGCCGATAATAGGAACGGCGATGCCGCTACGTCCACTGGCCGAGAGGACTCAAGAGCAAGCCCGCTAGGCGGGCAGCACGAGACGTGGGATCGGCCTGTTGCTCAGCCGCTGTCTCCGGGAGGGGAGCCGCGCGACCTGCACGGCCGGCGGCACAGCGTCGCGGGGCGAGCCGGAGGGTGGCGGACGAGGTAGGCTGTGGATCCTGCCAACGCTGCCGAGGTATCCTGTGCAGGAAGCCCGACCCGTGACGTGGGAGATGCGACTCCTTTGATGACCCCCTGGGTGACGCGGCTACTCGTCGCCAACATCCTTGTCTTCGTGCTGGTGCAGCCGGGGACCTTCCTGTACGGCATCCTCACGCTCTTTCCGCCAGCCGTCGTGGGACTCGACCGGTTCTATATTCCCGTGATGCCGTTCCGGCCCTGGGGCCTGTTCTCCTACATGTTCCTGCACGCCGGTTTCGGGCACCTCTTCTGGAACATGATCGGGCTCTTCTTCTTCGGCCCCAGGCTGGAGACCCGCCTGGGCACGCGCGGCTTCGCGTGGCTCTACTTCTTGAGCGGGCTGGGAGGAGCGGCCTTTTCGTTCCTCTTCTCCTTCGGCTCTCCGGTGGTGGGGGCCTCGGCCGCCGTGTACGGGGTTCTCATTGGCTTCGCCCTCTATTGGCCCAGGGAAAAAATCTACATCTGGGGTGTGATCCCGATTCAAGCGCGCGTGCTGGCCGCGCTTCTGCTGTTCACGAGCCTCTACAGCGGGATCGCCGGTGCCGGTGGCGGCGTGGCCCACTTCGCCCACCTGGGCGGGCTCGCCGTTGGCGCGGGGTATCTGCGTTGGCGGGACTGGCACTCCCGAAAGGGCCGGCGCGAGTTCCGGCGCAGGGTCGAGCACACCCCCTCGCTCGACGGCTCGGACCGGGAGGCCCGGGAGCGGTGGTCCTCCATCGACCTCTTCTCCATACACGAGCTCAACCGGGGCGAAGTCGAGCAGCTGCTCGACCGCGTCGAGGACGGGGGGGTGAAGGCACTTTCCCGGGAAGAGCGCGCCTTCCTCGACCGGATGTCGAACAGATAGCCGTCGGCCGGCCTCCCGCCTCATACCAACCGCTTGTAGTCCGCCAAGTGGCGGAGCGCCTCTTTGGACCGGCCCTTCGCCTCGTACAGCCGCGAGAGGTTATAGTGCGCCGACGCCATCTCCGGATCGAACCGGAGTGCCCTCTCGTACGCTGCGATCGCCTCCCGCACCCGCTCGAGATCCTCGAGTGCCACTCCTAGGTTGAAGGCCGCGGTCGGTGACGCGGGCTCGGCGGCGAGCGCCTGCCGGTAGTGGGCCTCCGCCTCCTTGATCTCTCCGCGCTCGTGAAGCAAGCGGCCAAGGTTCAGGTGCGCCCTTATGTGTCCCGGGTCGAGACCCAGGGCCCGGCGGTAGGCATCGGTAGCGCGGTCGGTCGCCACCGGCTCCAGGCTCAGCGCGAGGTTGTACCACTCATCGGCCGTCAGGTCTGCGGACGCGAGCGGTCCCGTGGCTCCGGTCCGGGTGATGGGCTCGACCTTCTCCGCCGCGTCTGCGGTCGAGAAGTCGAGGTGGATCTGGCCGGACTGAGGATCCCAGAGCGCGCCCTCTTGCTTCACGACCACCGTGTCCGCGTCCGGCGTAATCTGAAGTGCGCTCAGGGGCTCGTCTGAGGGGAGCTGCTCACGGAGAACCTTCAGCGCCCGGCGCACGCGCTGCGCGGAAATCCCTGCCTCCCTCAGGTTACGCATCGTGCGGAGCAGGATGATATCGGCGAACGAGAACCGGTACTCGTTCCGGGGACCGCGCTTCGGATGGAAGAGGCCGGAGCGGGCGAGGGAGCGTACGCGCGCGGGCGGGATGCCGACGATCTCGGCTACCTGCCGGGTGGTGTATCCCCTCATCTACCGACGGGACCGGCCGCAGAAGTGCGGTTGCTGATCAGCCCGACGATACCTTCTTCTTGGCGTTGGACTTCTTCCTGCTCGCTGCCTTCTTCGCCGGCTTGCGCTCCTCGCCTTCGTCGGCGAGGCTGGCCTTGAGGGCTGCCATCAGGTCGATGATCTGAGTCTGCGGCTCCTCGGTGACCGACGAGACGATCTCTTCACCGTCCACCTTTTGCTGGATCAGCTCGAGCATGCGGTCGCGGACCTCGTCCTTGTACTTCCCGGCCTGGAACTCGTCCGCGGACGCCTGATCCACGAGCTGCACGGCGAGCTTCAACTCGGAGGCGTCGACCTCGCCCTTCTCCACCGGCAGGTTGGCGAAGTCCCGCACCTCGTCGGCGTAGCGTAGCTGCTCCATGAGCAGGCCCTCGGCGCAGGGCCGCACCATGACCAGATACTGCTTGCCCCGCGTGGCGTACTTGGCGATGGCCACCCGCTCCGTCTCCCGCAGGGCCGCGGAGAGCAGCAGGTAGGCCCGGGTGCCACCCTTGTCGGGCCCGAGGTAGTAGGGCGCGGTCCAAGAAGAGGCGGCCCACCTGCTCGGCCGGCACGAACTCGGCGATCTGGATCGAGTCTGTCTTCGGCTGCTCGACCGCCCTGAGCTCCTCGGGAGTGAAGAGCACGTACTGGCCCCTGGCGAACTCGTACCCCTTCACGATGTCCTCGCGCGGGACGACCACCTCGTCCTTCGGGCAGATGTACTGCTGCTTCACGCGCGTTCCGCAGTCCTTGTGCACCATGTTGAAGGAGATGCGGGATTTGGACTCGCCGGTCGCGTAAAGCTTGACCGGGACGGAAACGAGCCCGAACGAGATCGTAGAGGCGGCGATGGGCCGTGCAGCCATTGGGGAAAACTCCCGTTTACCGAGACTTCAGGGCAAGCGAAAACATATGTTCATTTGCAGGGAACGCAACGCGAGGGCGGGCGCCGCGGAAGGGAAGGTGGTGCGGCGCCACCCGCTGCCGCTAACGTTCGCGCATGTCGCCGACCTCGGATCACCGGCTGAAGCGCTACCGACAGAAGCGCTCCACATCCGAGACCCCCGAGCCGTTCGGGGGCAAGGAACCGCAGGGCCAAGCGCGCCTCTTCGTGGTGCAAAAGCACCATGCCAGCTCCCTCCACTGGGACTTGCGGCTGGAGATGGACGGCGCACTCGAGTCCTGGGCCGTGCCCAGGGGTCCTTCGGCGGACACGGCGGACAAGCGGCTCGCGATGCACGTGGAGCCGCATCCGCTGGAGTACGCCGAGTTCGAGGGCGTCATCCCGGAGGGCCAGTACGGGGCGGGCCCCTCCATCTGCTGGGACAAGGGCGTCTGGATCGAGATCCCCGGCGAGAAGCACGGCCTCGAGCGCGGCAAGCTGCTCTTCGAGCTCAGGGGCTACAAGCTGCGGGGCCGGTGGACGCTCGTTCACACGCCCAAGCGGGGGGAGAACCACTGGCTCCTCATCAAGGAGCGGGACGCCTACGTCGACGAACGAGGCACGGACGCGTACCCGGACGACTCGATCTACTCGGGGCTACTCGTGGATCAGCTCCTCGACCCGAGCGAGCGGGGGGCCGAGATCTTCGAGCGGGCGCGAGAGCTGGGAGCCGAGAAGGAGGCTCCACGTGCCAAGAAGATGAAGGTCATGCTCGCCACCAGCCGAGACGAGCCCTTTGACGAAGAGGACTGGGTCTATGAGCTCAAGTACGATGGCTACCGCCTAATCGCCTCCCGGGAGACCGACAGGGCCGTGCTCTGGTCCCGGAACGGGAACGACCTCACCGAGACCTTTCCCGACATCGCCAGGGCGCTCGAGGGCCTGCCGTACGACGGCACGGTCCTCGACGGAGAGGTAGTCGTGCACGACGAGATCGGTCTCCCCAGCTTCGGCCGCCTTCAGCAGAGGGGCCGCTTGCAACGCCGCTCGGACATCGAGCGTGCGACCGTCGATCTGCCCGCCGTGCTGTACGCCTTCGACCTTCTGGCCTTCGGGGGACTGGATCTGCGACATCTGCCGCTGTTGTCTCGGAAGGAGCTGCTCCGGGAGATCCTCCCCAGCGTGGGCCCCATCCGGTACTCGGACCACATCCCCGGGCGGGGCAAGGCCATGTACAGACAGGTGACGGGCATGCGCCTCGAGGGGATCGTGGCCAAGAAGGCCGACAGCCCCTACCGCGCCGGGCGCTCAGCCCACTGGTACAAGATCCGGGCCGTGCACACCGGCGACTTCGTTGTGGTAGGCTACACGGACCCTAAGGGGGGACGGTCGGGCTTCGGGGCGCTCCACCTCGCCCAGTACGTTGACGGGGGGCTGAGCTACAGCGGGAGCGTCGGGACCGGCTTCAGCGACGAGCAGCTCGACGGGATCCTGGCGACCCTACAGGAGCTGAAGAGTGAGCCCGGACCCCCATGCGCGGGGTCGGCTCCGAAGGGCAAGGGCCACTACTGGGTCCGGCCGCGGCTTGTGGCCGAGGTACAGTACAAGGAATTCACGAACGCCGGCGTGATCCGCCATCCCTCCTTCGTGGGCCTGAGGGACGACAAGTTGGCGGAGGAGTGCGTCCACGCGGAAGAGGGTGGAGGTGAGTCCCTACCGGAGCCGCTCGCGGTCGTGGACCGAAGCGTCGAGCGCACCGTCCCCTTCACCAACCTCGACAAGACTCTCTGGCCGGAGGAGGGCTACACGAAGGGCGACCTCGTCGACTACTACCGGATCGCGTGGGATTGGATTTCTCCCTATCTGGCCGACCGCTGCCTGGTTCTCACGCGCTACCCGGACGGCATCTACGGCAACTCCTTCTACCAGAAAAACGCTCCGGATTGGGCGCCGGAGTGGCTCCGCAGGGAGCCGGTCCGGAGCGAGGACTCCGACAAGGTCCTCGACTACTTCGTAGTGGAAGACGTGGAGTCGCTCCTATGGGTGGCCAACTCCGCAGCCATTCCCCTGCACGTCTGGTCAAGCCGCATCAACACGCCCGACAAGCCTGACTGGTGCGTCCTCGACTTGGATCCCAAGGGCGCGCCCTTCACCGACGTGGTGGCGGTGGCGACGGCGATCCGGGAGATCTGCGAGGAGATCGAGCTCCCCACTTACGTGAAGACAAGCGGCTCCTCGGGGCTGCACGTGCTGATCCCGCTGGGCCGGCGGCTCGGCTACCAACAGTCACGCATGCTCGGCAACCTCCTGGCCCGTGTGGTCGTAGGCGAGCTGCCCGAGATCGCTACAATCACCCGGGCTCTCAAGAGCCGCCAAGGAAAGGTCTACGTAGACTTTCTGCAAAACGCCTCGGGACAGCTCCTTGTAGCCCCCTTCTCCGTCCGCCCGGTGCCAGAAGCGGCTGTCTCAACGCCCCTCAGGTGGAGCGAGGTGACGAACCGGCTCGACATCCGGAAGCACACCATCAAGACCGTGCCAACCCGAATGAAGCGTCTCAAGGGAGGCGATCCCCTTCTCGGCGTGCTGGGCGACAAGCCCGCCCTCATGGGGGCCCTGGAGCGCTTGGCGGCCCGAGCCCTGTGAGGCGTGACGAAACCCCTCGTCCTTCTGGCGCGTCATAAGGGTCGGGAGTGAAAAAGTTGTCTTCTAAGGGATTGGAAAATGATCCAGTTTGCCGTTCACCTGCTGGTCACCAGCGGACTGCTCGCCATCGTCGGGAAAATGATCTCCGGCATCGAGGTGGAGGACATGACTGCGGCCTTTGTCGGGGCCCTCGTGCTCGGCTTGGCCAACGCCGTGATTCGGCCGATCCTGGTCGTGTTCACGCTGCCCATCACCATCCTCACCTTAGGGCTGTTCGTCTGGGTGGTGAATGCGCTAATGCTCCAGCTCACAGCGGCAGCAGTGCCAGGCTTCGAGGTGAAGGGCTTCAAGGCGGCCCTCTTGGGGAGCCTGTTGCTCGGGCTTCTGAACTTCGCGGTGTCGCTCTTCTTCGGAATCTAGAACGCGGCGGGGTCGCTTGGTGGCCGACCGTCGCTGTATCTTCTCCCGCAACGGGACGGACCGGAACCGGCGTGCTAGCAGTCCTGGGTGAGGGCATGCCCCGGCTCCGGCCGCACCGGGTGCCAGGAGATCTCCGGCGCCTGCGGTTGGCCGCCACGGCGCTGGCGCTTCCGGCCGGCGGCGTTGCCAGCCCCGTCGGCCTCCGAGCTCTCCCTAGGCATCCTCGAGTTTCTGAGCGTCGCCGCACCCGCCTTCGCTCTGACGCACGTTCGAGTCGTCGGAGGGACCGCCGGTCCTCCGCTCGACGCTCAGGACCTCGTCGTGGTTGGTGGACGGACGCGTAAAGAAGTGGGCCCGACCGGGTCGGTCAACGCGCACCCTGAGGCCGAGGTCTGTGACCTCTTGGGGGACGCGATGAGCGCGCCCGGCCCCGGAGCCCGGCACCCGAGGGAGTCGTCATGAAGAAGCTTGCCCTGGTCTCGTCGCTCGTTCTGATCCTCGCGGCCGCAGGCACGGGTCTCTCAGTAGGCCTCTTTTCAACCGGTGACGGCCACGCCGCCGGCGCCGCTGGCCTCGTTGGGACGCTCTCTCCCTTCCGCAGCTTCGGGCACGTCTACGACTCGGCCAACGTCGAGGCGATGCGCCCACGCTTCATGGGCCGCCGCGGCGGCGTCTCGACCGGGCACTATCTAGCTACGATCGCCGGCCTCGACGTGCTCAAGCGGGGCGCCAACGCCTTCGATGCCGGTGTCACGGCCGCCATGGCCCTCAAGGTCACCAAGATGGACTACGCGGGGTGGACGGGCGTGGCACCGTTGATCCTCTACAGCGCCGCCGAGGGGAAGGTCGTGACCCGGGTCGGGGCGGGGAGGTCGCCCGCTCTGGCGACGCTCGACTACTTCCTCGAACATGGGAAGAACCGCGTGAACACGGCGCTCGTGCCCGCCGACGTCGACGTGTGGCTGGCGGCTCTGGACCGATACGGGACCGTCAGCTTTGCAGAAGCCGCCGCCCCGTCCCTGGAGATCGCCGAGGGGGGATACCACCTGTACAAGATGCAGAAGTGGATGATCGACGATCAGACGGACGCCATCTTGCGCTTTCCTTACAACCGCGACTTCTGGTTCCAGAACGGCGTGGGGGAGCAGGAGGTGGGCGACCCGATGGTGAACGCGGACCTGGGCAGGCTCATCCGCTACATGATCGCAGCGGAGGAGCAGGCGCTTGCGGCCGGTGGCTCCCGCTCCGACGGCATCCGCGCCGCCCGCAACGCCTTCTACAAGGGCGATCCGGCGAGGGCAGTCGACGCCCTCTTCCGAGAGCTCGGCGGCATCATGCGATACGAAGACCTTGCAAGCTACGAGGGCGAGTGGATGGAGCCACTCTCGACGACCTTCATGGACCTGGACGTCTATGCGGCCGACGGCTGGTCGCAGGGTCCGCGCATGATCCTGATCCTCAATTTGCTCGATGGCATCGATCTCGAGGCCCTCGGATATAACACCCCGGAGTACATCCACCTGATCTCACAGGTGATCGACCTGGCCATGTCGGACAGCCACAGGTACGTGGGTGATCCGGACGTGGCGGACACACCCGAGGAGCTCTACACGAAGGAGTATGCCCGAACCCGCAGGAGCCTGATCGAAGAGGAGCGGGCTTTTCAGGACATGCCGCCTTGGGGTGACCCCGCCCGCATGCTTGCCGTGGCGGAGGCCTCGCCCCGCTCGTTCCTTACCTCGGATGGGGCGACAGCGGCCGGCGGCTCCGATCCGGACGGCGAGGAGCCCATGTTCGACACCTCGTCGCTGAACGTCATGGATGACGAGGGGAACCTGTTCTCGCTGACCGAGAGTGACGGGCACATGTCCACTCCCATGGTTCCGGGGTGGGGCTTCGGGCTCGGTGGGCGGATGGGCCAGTTCAACCTCGACCCACGGTTGGCCAACGTGATGGCACCGGGCAAGCGGCCGAGGAACACCAACACGCCGCTCCTCGTCATGAAGGATGGCGAGCCGTTCATGGGGCTGTCGACGCCGGGTGCCGACCAGCAGCTGCAGTCGTTGCTACAGGTGTTCCTGAATGTGGTGGTGTGGGGAATGTCCCCCGAGCAGGCTCTCGATCAACCCCGTTTCGGCAGCTACAACTTCCCGACGACGGGAAGCGGAATCAATCGGAGTCCGGCCGGGCTCCGCCTGGAGGACCGGATTCCTGCTGAGACGTTCGAGGGGCTCAAGGCGCTCGGTCATAACGTTGAGTGGTGGGGCCTGTGGAACCTTAGGTCCGGCGCTCCAACCGTTGTGTACCGCGACCCGGCGACCGGGATCATGATCGCAGCGGGTGACGTGCGGCGGGAGACGTCGTCCCTGGCCTGGTGAGAGCGGCGGGTCGTCAGGGCGACGGTGGTGGGAGAGCCGGACCACCGAGTCCAGCACGGGTCCAGCACGGGTCCAAACCGACACTACCATGCCCGGGACGATCGGCTTGGCCAGGCTGCCCCAGAGGAACGGGGCCACCTCAGTAGCGAATGCCTCCCAGGGCCCAAGCGGCCACGCAAGCCGGAGACAGCCTGGACTCAGGATGGCCACTACGGCCCAAGATCATCACGACAACGGCTGCGGTCCCTTTCCTTGCATCCGTCGCTATTCCTGCACTCCATCCCCGACTCCAAGATCGTAGCGATCCACGCCCGTGTCGCATCCGCGAGCTCGTCTAGGACCTCGTCGTCGCCCCGTCCCGACCGTCTCGGGACGTGGAAGCCATGGTCAGCGCCCTCGACGACGTGCAGCGTCGCCCTCTCACCCAACCCCTCGCAAGCCGAGGCCAATAGCTTCAGCGGGGCGAGGGCGTCCCGCGTTCCCTGGAGGAAGAGCATGGGGACCCCGACGTCGGCGAGGTGGTCGGCCCGTTCAGCGCCCGGCTTGCCGGGGGGGTGGAGCGGGAAGCCGAAGAAAACGATGCCCCGGAGGCGCTCCAGAGGCTCGCTGGCGGCGGCCATGGAGGTCATGCGCCCCCCCACATGGACTTCCCGCCGGCAAAGATGGGAAGGCGGCCACCGGAGACTTCATGCGCTGCCGCCAATGCGGACCTGACGGTCTTGAGCAGGATGGGGCCGTAGTCCGGCCTTCGGCTCCCCTTTTCCATGTAGGGAAACTGGTACCTGAAGGTGGTGACGCCTCTCTCCGCGAGCCGCTCCGACATAGCCTCCATGAAGCTGTGGCGTATACCGGCTCCGGCCCCGTGGCCGAAGACCAGGAGGCCGCCCGCGTCGGCGGGCTCCAACAGGAGTGCGGAAACCTCTCCCGAACTCGCCGTCGCTCGAAAGCGGTGCTCGACCTGGGTGTGCAGCCAGCCCTCCGTCTACGGGCCGATCAGGGGATCCCGACTTCGACCGAGAACCGGCTCTGGTCCCAATCGAGGTGGAGCACGCCTGCGTCGGCTGTCTCCTCGAGGGAGATCGTGAAGCGCTCGACCACCTCGGGAAGCGACGACCGGCTCATCTCCACCGTGTGAAGGTCGTTGTCGGGGTTGTGGGCCGTGCCCCACTGCCCGGTCTCGTGGTTGACAATCAGCCACTGCAGGTCCGCAGTATACGTCGACCAGAACGTGTAGCTGCCCGCCGGCACCTCCGCGCCTCCGATCACCAGGTCCTGGTCCGTCGTGAAGACTGTGGCCGCGTTCGCTCCCGTCCGCCACACCTCTCCGTGAGGTACGAGACCGCCCCAGATCTCCCGGCCGCGCTTGGCCGGCTGTGAGTACGCGATCTCGATGTTGGCTCCGTGCAGGGTCGCTTGCGTGGTGGCGGGCGGTGAGGCGACGCCGATGCCCTCGCCACGGGCGTCCAGGGCGGCCCACGCCGACCCCAGGGCGTCCACGTCGAGCGCCGCGACCCTTTCGGTGACGGCGTCTACGGTCGTCGGTCTGCCGTCGGCCCCGAGAATGTGGCCGTCCGCGTCGGCCCAGGCCAGCAGCGGCGCACCGAAGAAGCTGATGGCCACCGTGTCCCCGGCAAGCCGGGTGATGGCGTTGTTCACGGGCTGTGGGCGAGTCGGGTACACGAGCTCCACGGTGTAGTCCTCGCCGCCGTCGGCCCGAGCCTGCCGGATCGCCTGCTCGAAGGCGAACATCGCTACGTTGGACCGGCCCAGCGTGGGGATCGCTCCAGCCCCCACCTCGAAGGAGTTCGTGCCCGGATTCTCGCCGCCAGTGCGCTCCACCGTGGCCATTCCCCCCTCGATGGTTGCCGTCCACGACTGAGGACCCGGACCCTCGGGGTTCTCGGCCGGAGTGCTCATCTCGGCCTGGATGTGAGAGATGGTCCCGTCCGGGCTCAGCGCCGCGCTATAGGTGATCCGATGCGTGTAGGGCAGTCGGCTGACCAGCTGACCTTCGATATTGGTGTCCGTCCGGGCAAAGGTCTCGACGGTGATCGTGTCGTCTCCGAGCCTGGAGACGAACGCAGGCGGCCCGGGCTGGGCGGGCTCGCAGCCCAGGCCCAGCACGCCCAGGGCAATCATCCCCCAACCCAGATTCTTCCTCGCTCGCGACATGATCCTCTCCTTCGTCTTCTGGCGTCCACCTTCGCCCTCACCGCTTCACGTCCCCCAACGGCATCTGGAATGGTACGACAAATGGCTGAGGAACGCGACGAGAAGAGTGACGGAGGGAAACCGGACTTCTGGACAGGATGGCGTAACGGCGCGGTTTCTGAGGGGGGTACCGTGGGAAGACCGTGGTCTACGGGTGATTTTGCTGCGAGCCTCGCTTCGATGCGGTCGATCGCGCCACGGAAGGTGTCGGGCGCGAGACGCAGAATGGACTGTTCGGTGATCTGAGTGGTGCCGCCGAGCAGGCGGGCGACGACGGCGAGGCTCACGCCGTCCTGCGCGAGCCAACTCGCTACCGTGTACCGGCCCCTGAGCCGTCGCCCTGGGCGCCGCAGGTGACCCCCGCCCGTGCGAACGCATTCCGGACCATGGGCCTCGCCGTCGTTGCGCCTATCGGTTCATCCTACTTAGCGCTGCGGACCAGGCAATGCTCTCCGCGTAGACATGTTGGACTTGGCGGGCTTGGGGTTCATGTGCGGATCGCGCATCCGCAGGGCAGGGGCACCATCGTCGGGGCCGTGGCCCGAGGACCACGGCCCCTCATGGGAAGCTCTTGTCAGGGGCGAGCTTCCGTCGTCATGGCTCAAAGGACCGGCAGGTTCTCGTTCTCCTCACGCTCCGAATTGGGGATCGGCATACACTGGTCCGCGTTCGTCAAGTCCGGACCCACTAGGCCGTCCCGTGCTACGGGGCCCAACTCCAGGGGGTCGAGGTCGCCCGGCGTGTTGTCCGCCCTCCATCGCCTGAGCCGACGCTCCTTCATCAAGAGCTCGATCCCTCGCTCCCGCTTGAGCCGGGCCCGCCCCCCGCCGATGTCCGCGGTCTCCGGCGAGGGATCGACGCCGGTCGCCGTGCGCAGGGCGTTGATCCTGGCCACGTCCACGTCGCCCGACCGGAGCAGGTTCTCGGCCTCGATGAGGCGCACCTCCTCGCCGCTCGACAGCTCGACTGGGTCGTCCGTGCGCCGTGTACTTCGCCGAGCCCCACCAGGCGATCTCCCCACACGGGGGGAGTGAGCCGCTCCCGCACTCACGATCGGGTTCGGTCACCCAGGGGGGTCCTGGGATCGCTGGCCCGCAACCGGCATGTACCGGTAACATCCAAGAGAGGCCGCAAGCGAGCAAACAAGCGCCAAAATGACCCCCAGCGAGCGTGACGGAATGCGGGATTTTCTGTGGCGGCTACTCATTGCGGCGGTTCTCCCGGACCTGCTTGACACCGGCCCTGGGCGTACGGAGCTTGCGTGCTACGGGTAGGGTGAAGCGTCGGAAAAGACGTCAAGAGCAACCGGAGGGTGCGTGTGCAAGGGCGAAGGTCGCGATCTCGGGATGCACCGGGACATCACGCGGCGGGACTTCGTCAACGGAGTGGGGTTCGCCGTCACGGGCTCGCTGCTCGCGCCCGACTGGCTCTCCGTGTTCGAGCGGACAGGCTACGGACCGAAGGTCCAGGAATACTATCCACCCGCCCTCACGGGAATGCGCGGAAGCCACCCGGGCTCGTTCGAGGTGGCTCATGCGCTCCGCGACGCGACGTCCTGGAGCGATGCGTCCGCCACGGGTGAGCACACTCGGCTCCTGGCACTCGGGGCGGTGCGTGAGGCTCTTCGGATTGACGTCCGCTCGGCAACCCGTTCGGCCCGGGCCCAGGACCGTGTCCTTGAATGCACGGTCTTCCTCGCCGACATGGCCGAATGGGGGGCCATGCACGGGGGTCTATCAGGAGTTCTTCCCGGAGCACAAGCCGGCCCGTGCGGCCGTCGGAGCGAACGGCTTCTCGGGCGACGCCCCTGTCGAGATCGAATGCATTGCCGCGGCCTAAGTCGATGGGCATGAGTGATCGGCGGTTGGAGACCGCCACGTTGGGCGGCGGGTGCTTCTGGTGCCTCGAGGCGGTCTTCGAGCTCCTCGAGGGCGTGGAGACGGTGACCTCGGGCGCTTCCGGCGGGCACCTCGTGAACCCCACCTACCAGGACCTGTGCTCAGGGCTCTCGGGCCACGCCGAAGTCGTGAACATCGAGTTCGACCCGACGGTCACGAGCTACCGAGAGATCCTGGAGGTGTTCTTCGCCACGCACGACCCGACCACCCTCGACCGGCAAGGGGCCGACGTGGGTCCCCAGTACCGCTCCGTCATCCTCTCCCACTCGCCCGAGCAGGAGGAGACGGTGGACACCGTAATCGACGACCTCACCCGCGAGGGCGTCTGGAAGAACCCGATTGTCACTGAGGTTGTCCCGTTCGAGGTCTTCTACCCGGCCGAGGACTATCATCAGGGCTACTATCGTCGGAACGGCCGGCAGCCCTACTGCAGGCTGGTCATCGATCCCAAGGTCGCCAAGCTGAGGTCGGTCTTCGACCACAAGCTGAGGGAGAAAAATCGCGATTCCTGAACGCCGATGGCCGCGATGGCGTGACCGCCGAGAGCTACCGGCGTCGAAATGGGTTTGACGAGGGGGCGCGAGCGGTCCGCGACGTGGAGGGCAAGATGCGGGTGACGACGCGGGGAGCAGCGGGAGCAGCGGGAGCAGCGATGCCCCGCTAGATTCTCGCCTGCACCGTGTAGAGCTGGTGGTAGCGCCCGTCGACGGAGATCAGCTCGTCGTGGCGCCCCCTTTCCACGATCTGACCGTCCTCGATGACCAGGATCAGGTCAGCCCGCTGGATGGTCGAGAGCCGGTGGGCGATCACGAACGTGGTCCGTCCTCGGAGCAACTGCCCGAGGCTCTCCTGGATGAGGGCCTCGCTCTCGGTGTCCAGGGACGACGTGGCCTCATCTAGCAGGAGGATCCGCGGGTTGGAGAGGATGGCCCGGGCGATGGTCACGCGCTGACGCTGACCTCCGGACAGCTTTACGCCCCGCTCACCGATCACCGTGTCCAGGCCGTCCGGAAAACGATCTGTAAACTCGGTCACGTGCGCCTGCTGCGCGGCCGCCTGGAGCGAGACGTCGGAGGCGTCGGGGCGCGCGAAGAGCAGGTTCTCGCGGATGGTTCCGTCGAAGAGGAAATCGTCTTGGAGCACAAGGCCGAGCTGCTCTCTGTAGCTGTCCAGCTTGGCGGCGGCCAGGTCGACCCCGTCCACCAGCACGCGCCCCGTGTCGGGCGTCAGGAACGTCGCGGCAAGGCCCGCCAGGGTGGACTTGCCCGAGCCTGAGCTGCCCACGAGGGCGATTACGGTGCCGGGCTCCGCCTCGAAGCTTATTCCCCTCAGGACGGGCTTGCCCTCCTCGTAGGCGAAGCGCACATCCTCGAAGACGACGTGGCCCTCGATCGGCGGCATGACAACGGTCCGGCGAGGATCGTCGTCTTCCTGCGGCCATGAAAGGAGCTCCTCCGTTCGGTCGAGACCCGCGAAGGCCTCGGTCATCTGAGTCCCGATGTTGGACATCTGCACGATGGGACCTACCAGGTAACCGATGAAGAGCGTGAAGGAGAAGAGCTCTCCGAGCGTCAGCGCGTCCCGGAGGATGAGTCGGCCCCCGTAGCCGATCATCAACACGCTCGCGAGGCCCATGAAGAACGTTCCCAGGCTGGTCACCGTGCTCGAGGTAGTCAGCGTGGTCTTCACGTTGTTGAAGATCCGCAGCACGCCCTGCTCGAAGATCTCACCCTCCTTCTCGACGGCGTGGAAGCCCTTGATCACCCGGATCCCGCCCAGGGCCTCCGTGAGGCGCCCGGTCACCTCGGCGCGGATCTTTCCGCGCGTGCGAAAAGCGGGCCGGAGGGTCTTGAACGCCTTCATCGAGACGAGGGCGAAGAGCGCGAGGGGAACCAGCGCGAGGAGGGTCATCACGAAGTCGATGCGCACCAAGAAGCCGAACGCCACGATCGCCGTGATGGTACCCCCCACGAGCTGCACGAGACCCGTACCTACCAGATTCCGAACTCCCTCTACATCGTCCATGATCCGCGACACGAGCTCACCCGTCTTGGAGTCGTCGAAGGTGCGGACAGGGAGGCGGAGCACGTGCTTTTGCACCTGTGCCCGGAGGTTCGCGATGAGATGCTGGGCTTCCACGCTCAGGAGCAGCGTCAGGAGAAAGGCGCAGCCAGCCTGAATGGCTATTGCGAGGGCCAGCAGGCCAAGAAGCTGGTAGAGGAGGTCGCTCCGCCCTTGACCGAGCACATCGTCGATCAGGTACTTCGTGGAGGCCGGAAGGACAAGGGCACCCAGCCGGTTGAGCAGAATGAGGAAGAGCCCGAGGAGGATGAGCCCCCTCCGCGGCCAGATGATCTCGTGGAACGCGTGCCGCAGGCTGGCACCGGTGACCTTGGGCTTCTTTGACATGTGCAGAACCGAGGGTGACTTGAGGACGGCCCCTAAGATAGCTCCTAAAATGCGTCGGCTGTGATAGACCGGCCCTCAGGCGGCCGCGACGAGCAGAGCCAGCCCCCACACCACGAGCGCCGCTCCGGTGAGCCTGCCGATCCGGTCGCCACCCGGGGCCAGGGTCTCCACCGCGATCACGGCCGTGAGTGCGGCCATCCACGCCGGGTTCATCAACCCGAGTGCGAGGCCAGTGAGCATCAGCGCCCAACAGCACCCCACGCAGAAGGCTCCGTGGGAAAGCCCCATGCGAAACGCGCCGGCCGGTCCGCCTCGCCACCGCGAGAGGAAGTAGGAAAGGGGGCTTCGGCAGTGCTTGAGGCATGCCCTCTTCGCCGGCACCACCTGATAGATCCCCGCGGCCACCAGCACGAGGCTCGCCCACGGCGCGGCCAACGCGCCGGGCACCCCCGCCGGGCCGGCCGTCCCCGATTCCCCGAACCCCGCCGCCCCCAAGTCCCCTAGGAGCCCCCACGACCGGAGGCTGATTTGGAGGGATGCCCCAACCAGGCTGAAGCCCATCCACGCGGCGAAGTATCCGAGGCCGAAGAGGGTGAGCCAGCCGGCTCGAAGGGCGCCGGATTCCTGGTCGCGCGACAGGGCCGCGAAGCCCTTGAGCCACGGGTAGACGGCCGGGAGCATCATCACAACCATCATGAGCATCCACAGTCCGGTGGTGCTCACGAACGCGACCGCCCCGGCGTCCGCTCCCGGAGGGACACGCGCGGCTCCGAGGAAAGCCCCCGCGTGGGGATGCGCGTCCAGGAGCGCGGGGACCGCCTCGGGCGGGGCCAATCTCACGACCCGGCCTCTACCGCCCAATCGAAGTTGGAGTAGAGGGCGTGCGTGCCCTCGTTCTCGAACTCGATCTCCCCGTCGTCGTACCTGGCGCTGCCCCGGGCAACCGCCTGCGTGGGGGCGTGGATCTGATTGAACATGTTCTCGAGGGTGACGGGGCGGCTCCGGTCCCTTCCCCGGATGTCCTCCACCCGGGACTCCAGGAGGCCCTCGACGACCGCGCGCTTCACCCCTCCCTCGTCGGCGAGGTCGATGCGACGCCTGCGGGTGGGCAGCCGTCGCTCGACGAAGCGATCGAGGATCTCCCAGGGGCCGCCCGCTTCGCCGGTCAGGATCTTGGTTACGGCGTCCAGCTGATCGCCGGAGGCGCGGTCGCCCACGATGATGACCTCCGTCCAGCCACCCGAGATCATGTGCTGGGGACACTCGTACACCACGACGGCGCTCACGCCCCCCAGATCGATCTCGCCGTAGGCCCCCTCGTCGATGCGGATCGCCCAGTAGCCGACGCACCGCTCATGCGTGCACTGGTTGGAGAAGTGTATGTGGCCGGGACAGAGCACCTGGCAGTTGCAGTTCTCGAAGAGCAGGCCCCGGGCCCACCATGCGAAGTCAAGGTCCTCGATGTCACCCCTCGCTCTCTGTGCCGGCTCACGGCACCTCGCGCGCCCGAGAGCCGACGTCGCCCGTCCGGATACGGCGGACGATGCAGGCTCCGGGATCAGCCTCTGCTCTCGCCGTGGTGCTCACATGGCTTGCACCGCCGGTCAAATCCCCGGCCGACAGCGCTTTGGTCGTATTCTCGTCCCGCAGGCTAGGCGCTGGTCTCGTGCGCTCTTCCCGCCCCTTTCGGCACGCGGATGAGGTCCACCAAGTGCGCGATCTGAGGGGGAGGGGCGGGCGTGAAGCGGGAGACGGTCAAGGCCACGGCGAAGTTCACGAGCATACCCACGGCGCCGATTCCCTCAGGTGAGATACCGAACCACCAATGGTCCGCCGTGTTGGCGGCCGGGTTCACGAACTTGAAGTAGACGATGTAGGCAGCCGTCAGCGAGATCCCAGCGACCATGCCCAGGACCGCTCCCTCCCGGTTCATGCGCTTGGAAAAGATCCCCAGGATGAACGCCGGGAAGAACGAGGCCGCCGCGAGCCCGAACGCAAAGGCCACCACTTCCGCCACGAAGCCGGGCGGGTTGATGCCGAGGTATCCGGCTACCATCACCGCCAGCGCGGCGCTCACCCGGGCGGCGATGAGCTCTCCCCTCTCCGTGATATCCCGCCTGAAACCGCGCTTCAGGAAATCGTGGCTCACGGCCGCGGAGACCACGAGCAGGAGGCCGGCCGCCGTGGAGAGGGCGGCCGCCAAGCCGCCCGCCGCCACGAGTCCGATGACCCAGTTCGGGAGCCCGGCGATCTCGGGGTTGGCCAGCACGATGATGTCCTGATCGATGGTGAGCTCGTTCACAACGGCGACTCCTTGGGAGTCGACGGCGTCGGGCCCCACGAATTGGATGAGCCCGTCTCTGTTTTCGTCGCTGAACGAGATGAGGCCGGTCGTCTCCCACTTCGTGAACCACTCGGGTACCTCGGAGTAGGGCTGCTCCGAAACGGTGTTCAGCAGATTCGTGCGAGCGAAGACCGCCACGGCGGGGGCGGCCGTGTAGAGGAGCGCGATGAAGACCAGAGCCCACCCGACGCTGATGCGCGCGTCCCGGACCCTGGGCACCGTGTAGAAGCGGACCATGACGTGCGGCAGACCTGCGGTCCCGGCCATCAAAGCCGCGGTGATGGCGAACACGTCGATCGTGGCTTTGGCCCCGGACGTATAGGGCGCGAATCCTAGCTCGTCGTGGAGGCCGTTCAGCCGATCGAGAAGGTAGGTCCCGCTCACCACTTCGGATCCGCCGAAGCCGAGCTGCGGAACGACGTTGCCCGTGATCAGCAGGGAGAGGAAGATCGCCGGGACCAGGTATGCGAAGATCAAGACGCAGTATTGGGCCACCTGCGTGTAGGTGATGCCCTTCATGCCTCCCAACACGGCGTAGAAGAGGACGATCCCCATCCCGATGAAGACGCCCATCTCGACCGGAACCTCCAAGAAGCGTCCGAAGACGATGCCCACGCCCCGCATCTGTCCGGCCACGTAGGTGAACGACACGAAGATGGCGCAGATCACGGCCACCATGCGCGCCGCCTGGGAGTAGTAGCGATCCCCCACGAAGTCGGGCACGGTGTACGCCCCGAACTTCCGCAGGTAGGGTGCGAGGAGGAGTGCCAGAAGCACGTACCCGCCCGTCCAGCCCATGAGGTAGACCGACCCGTCATAGCCGCGGAACGAGATGAGCCCCGCCATGGAGATGAAGGATGCCGCGGACATCCAGTCGGCGGCCGTGGCCATACCGTTCGCCAGGGGCGAGACGCCCGTGCCGGCCACGTAGAACTCCTTGGTGGAGGAGGCCCGAGTCCAGACCGCCACCCCGATGTACAGGGCGAAGGAGAGCGCCACCATGACGAACGTCCAGGCCTGGACGTTCACTCGTCGTCCTCGTCCAACCCGTGCTGCCGGTCGAGGCGGTTCATGAGACCCACGTACACGAAGATCAGGATGACAAAGACGTAGATGGATCCCTGCTGTGCGAACCAGAAGCCCAGCGGAAAGCCCGTCCCGGGGATGCGGATCGCGTTGAGCGGCTCCACGAACAGGATGCCGGCTCCGTATGACACCAAGAACCAGACGGCCAAGAGGATCGTCACGTAGGAGAGGTTCCGGCGCCAGTAGGCGACGGGGGACTGGTTGCTGTCTCGGGTAGGGTCGGGGGTCATGGTCGAGCAGTTTGCGGGCACCAGCGGGGGAACCGCAAGCGGCATCGGGTGTGCGTGGATCTCGTTGCGCGCTCTCCTCGGGCCCCTTCGGTCCAGGTGGGCACGTGCTTCCGCGCTGCCGCGTCGCAGACACCTCGATTGCAGTCCCTCCTCGCCCCGGGCATGTTCCTTCTACGGACGGCACACCCTGAGCCGTCCCTTGCCGGGAGGGCCACATGGGTGTCGGAGCATCGTTGGTTCGGGTCACGCTCATCGCCCCGATCCTCGCCGTGACGTGGCTCGGCGTCGAGCGTGCCGAGTCCCAGGAGAGGCCGCGGGCCCGAGAGGCGGGCCTCGTTGTCGGCATCTTCCCGACCGGGGAGCACAACGCCATCACGGACGTCGACGGTGTGCGGGTTGGTCACGCAACCGTCATCGAGGGCGAGACGATCCGCACGGGCGTCACGGCCATCATCCCCGCACCCGGCGACCTGTACCGGGAGCCCGTTCCGGGGTGGATCCACCAAGGCAATGGCTACGGCAAGCTCATTGGGGAGACCCAGGTCCGGGAGTTCGGTGAGATCGAGACGCCCATCCTCCTGACCTGTACGCTATGCGTCTGGAGCGCGGCGGAGGCCCTGGCGGACTACCTCCTCCACCGACCCGGCGAGCCCCAGCACACGATCAACCCCATCGTCGGCGAGACGAACGACAGCGGAGTGAACGACATGTGGGCCGATCCAATCCGCTACGAGCACGTGGCCGAGGCGCTGGACAGCGCGTCGGACGGACCCGTGGAGGAGGGGAGCGTGGGGGCAGGCACCGGCACCCGCGCCTTCGGCTGGAAGGGGGGTATCGGCACGAGCTCTCGGGTGCTGCCCGAAGAGTTGGGCGGCTACACGATCGGCGTGCTGGTCCAGACCAACTTCGGCGGTGTGCTCTCCATGAACGGTGCGCCGGTTGGCCGCGAGCTGGGGAACTACCCCTACCGGGAGTTGCTGGAGGGCGGTGGCAGTTCGGGTCCCGAAGGCGGCACGGAGCCCCACGACGGCGGCTCGATCATGATGGTGCTCGCCACTGACGCTCCACTCACGCCCAAGACCCTCGAGCGGTTGTCCATGCGGGTCGTCATGGGGTTGGCCCGGACCGGATCCTACGCCTCAAACGGCTCGGGCGACTACGTGATTTCCTTCTCGACCGCGCCCGGGGTCCGCCGAGTGCGATCGAACCCGAGACCCTGGCCCGGGGAGGCGCTCTTGAACCCGCAGATGTCGCCGCTTTTCGCGGCGGCCGCTGAAGCGACGGAGGAAGCCATCTACAACGCCATCTTCAAGGCGACAACGGTCACGAGTGCGCGCGGAACCGCGGAGGCCATCCCCCTAGACGAGACGCTCGCGATTCTCCGGAAATACAACGCGCTCGACTGGAATCGACTCCGGCCGCACGAGCGCTGAGGGTGGACGCCGGGGGCCACGCCCTTGCGCGGAGAGTATGGCTCTGGGGGGAGGCGGGGCCTACAGCAGCGCCATCACCAGGCCGCTCCGGATCTTGGGCTCGAACCACGTCGACTTGGGCGGCATGTGCCGGTTCTGCCGGCACACGGCGATGAACTGGCTCATGGTGACTGCAGGAAGCGTGACGGTGTAGCAGGCCCTTCTCGCGTCCACCTCCGCCTGGAGCCAGGCGGCGTCCTTGTTGCTTCCCACGAAGGTCAGCCGCGGGTCGCCGGCGTCTTCGATCCCGAAGCCCTCCGCAAGGAGCTTCCGTTGGACGATGTCAGCGGCGATCACCTCCACGGCGTTATCCGGATCGAACGTGCCGGGAAGCGGGCGAAGGTACATCCAGCCCTGCTCGCGTGAATAGAGCCCGATCTGGTTGGATTCGGCGGGCTGATCGGCAGCCCCCTCCAGGGAACCGCCGATCCCGAAGTTTTTCCCGATCGCAGCCGCCAATCCGGAAGCCGGGACTTGCACTCCCGTGACGAGGCGGTTGTAGGGATAGATGCTCATGGTGGAGACGGGGAAGAAGACCGCCAGGAAGCTCTCGTATCCAAGCATGGCGGCGGCGGCGCTGCGGTGATTCCCGTCTGCAACGTAAGCGTGGGGCTCTTCGGCGAGGAGCTGCCGGAAGAGGCCGATGCTGTTCGAGTCGGCCACGATCCACACCCGATGCCGGTTCCCGCGCTCGTCCGCGACCTCGAAGTCGGGAGCGCCGCTCCCGGCGTGGGTGCCCAAGGCCGCGCGGATCTCGCCCGACGCGTCCTCGACTGCGTGGTTCACGGTGCCAATGATGGAGCCGGTCGCCCGGATGAGCTCGGCCCGTCCTTGGGCCTTGGGCTCACGGATGCCCTCGTTCCGAATGATCGTCCCTGCAGGGGTGGCCTCGGTGCGGATCTCGGCTGTGCGCGCCATTCCGCCCAATCCGATCTGGGGAGAGTCCGGTCGCCTGGGGTCCCGAATCTCGTAGACCCACAGGACGTTCCGGACCTCGCGTGTCAGATTGCTCGCCACGAGCTCGGCCATGTTGAGCTTTGCCCGCGTCAACGACGTACCGGTGTCTCCGGCTTCGATCTCCGCCGGCGACGGCTTGTCGCAGTGGGCCATGGTGATGCGCAGGACGCTCATTGGGCTGATCTGAAGCAGATTCCAGATCTCCCGGTCGCCCTGAAATTCGTCGTAGTTGGGGGCGCTGATCCCAGCTGCCGCCTCGGAGTCAACGGGGATCAGGGCGCGCGAAACGGGCGTGACAGTGGTCAAGAGTCCCTCTCGGCGGAATCGATTGGGGCGAACGCCGACCATCGAGATCGGACCCGTGTCCCACCACGTGCGATCATCCGTACCGTCCCTCGATGCAGTCGGCCCTCTCCTACTTCCTGGAGATCAGCGAGAGCCCACCCGTCGGGCTATGCTCCGTTATTCTCTCCTGGAGGAGAAGGGCGCACTCCTCACTGGCGCGGCGCGCCAGGGCCGTACGGTGCGTGACGCTGGCGCCGCCGCAGGTGCCTGCACGGGGGGTCGAGCGCTGCTGCGGAAGAAACGGTGCACATGCTGTCGCACAACAAGCATGGGTCCACGGAATCGGGGCCACAAGGCAGGCGCGCGACGGCGGGCCGCCGTCAGGCACCCCACCCATTGCACCCGGCTTTCTGAGGGTGCGAGTTTGGTCCCTCCATCTTCCTCCACCTCTCAGTCCCACCAGGGCCCATGAGCGGAGTCACCGACGGCACCGATCGCCAACAAGGCCACGGCTTCGGGACCGGTCCCGTGTTCTTGGCGAGCATCAGCACGATCCTCGGCGCGATCATGTTCCTGCGGTTCGGATACGCCGTGGGGCACGTCGGCGTGCTTGGGGCCCTGCTGATCATCCTGCTCGGCCACGCGGTGACGGTTCCCACGGCGCTGGCGATCGCGGAGATCGCCACGAATCGGCGCGTCGAAGGAGGGGGAGAGTACTTCATCATCTCCCGGTCGTTCGGAACCACGATCGGCGGAGCGATCGGCATCAGCCTCTACCTGTCCCAGGCCATTTCGGTCGCCTTCTACATGATCGCGTTCGCCGAGGCTTTCAGGCCCCTCGCCACTTGGTTCGAGGAGACCGTGGGCCGCGGCTTCGATCCGCGGCTGATCTCGCTGCCCGCCACCGTCGCATTGATCGCCCTCGTGCTCACCAAGGGAGCCGATCTGGGCGTGAAGGCGCTTCTCGGCGTGGCGGCAGTCCTCGGAGTGTCGTTGGTGATGTTCTTCCTCGGGACCCCCCCGCCGGACCTCCGTCCCGAGGCGGTCCCTCTCCTCTCGAGCCTCGCCGACGCGGACCCGTTCATGCTGGTCTTCGCGATCGTCTTTCCGGCCTTCACAGGCATGACGGCCGGAGTCGGCCTGTCGGGGGATCTGGCCAATCCGAGCCGGTCGATTCCCCTCGGGATCATGTCGGCGGCGTTCACGGGAATGATCGTGTACGTTCTCGTGGCCATTAAGCTCGGCGTCTCCGTCGGGCCCGAGGAGTTGGCCGCCGATCAGCTGGTCATGCGGCGGATCGCTCTTTGGGGGCCGATCATCCCGCTCGGGCTGGCCTGCGCGACCCTGTCATCCGCCATCGGGTCGATTCTCGTCGCTCCGCGCACGCTGCAGGCCCTCGGATCCGACCGCATCGTGCCGCTACGGCGGCTGAATCGCTTCCTCTCCACTTCCATCGGAGACGCCAACGAGCCTAGGAACGCCACGTACGTGACGTCGGGGATCGCGCTCGCCTTCGTGTTCTTGGGCTCCGTGGACCTAGTCGCCCGGATCGTGTCCATGTTCTTCATGGTGACCTACGGCACCCTCTGCGCGATTTCGTTCCTCGAGCACTTCGCCGCGCGGCCCTCGTATCGACCGAGCTTCCGCTCCAAGTGGTATCTGAGCCTTCTCGGGGCGGTCATGTGCCTCGTGCTCATGCTCCAGATGGACCTCTTCTTCGCGGTGCTCGCGCTGCTGGTCATGGGCGCGCTCTATCTCGTGATCCGGAGGAGCCGGGGGGGCGTGGACGACCTGGCTGCGATCTTTCACGGCGCCATGACGCAGGCGACGCGCTACTTGCAGATACGGCTCCAGAAGATCCCGCCGGGCGATTGGCGGCCGAGCATCATCACCGTCACGCCCCGGACGTTTGACCGATCCTCCCCCGTTCAGTTGCTCGACTGGCTCTGCCATCGGTACGGCTTCGGCACCTACCTCCATCACATCCAGGGCCGGCTGGAGCCCGAGGCGTTCCGGGAGAGCCGGATTGTGCAGGACCGGCTCGTCCGGGATGCGGCGGAGCGGAAGGGCGCCGTCTACGTCGACACCATGATCAGCCCGACCATGACGTCCGCGCTGGCCCAGTGCGTGCAGATGCCGGGCGTGTCGGGGATGGACAACAACACCATGCTCTTCGAGTTCGGCGTCCACGACCCCGAGTCCGTTCTCTCCGAGGTTGTGGACGGCCTGCGCATGGCCAAGGTGCCGCGCATGAACCGCCTGGTGCTGAGACACGGAGACAACTTCTTCGGAGCCCGGAAGAGCATCCACGTATGGTTGACGTGGCACGACGCCCGTAACGCCAATCTCATGATTCTGCTGGCGTACATCCTACTCGGGCACCAGGACTGGAGGAGGGGCGAGATCAAGCTCTTCGCCGCGTATCCCCGCCGTGACGTGACGGACCGTAGCGAGGAGCTTCACGAGATGATCAGCGAAGGGCGCCTGTTGATCAGCGAGAAGAACGTGCTCGTCATTCCCGCCGACGAGGGCATCGATTTTCAGGCCTTGGTCGCGGCTCGCTCCGACGCCGCAGACTTGGTGCTCACGGGATTCACGGCAGAGCGCCTCGAGCAGAAGGGCGCTCAGCTCTTCCACCGCTTCCCTACGGTCAGGGACATGCTCTTCGTGAGCGCTGAGGAGACCGTGCTCATCCACTGAGGCGGTGGCGGGGCCCGCTCGGCGGCCTGTGCGGGGAAGGAGCTCCCTTGCGGGTCGGTCATCGAGCCCTGACGTTCGGCCGTGGAGAGTCATGTGCGCGCCTGAGGCGAGACAGGAAGCCCGATGCCTGCGACAACATCCCTCAAAGATCTGGCCTTGGGAGACCTCGACCTCGAGCTAGCCGCTACCCTGGCGATGCTTGAGCGCCTGCCCGAGCGGCGCTTCGGTTGGAAGCCACACGAGAAGTCGTGGACGCTCGGCGAGCTGGCCGCGCACACGGTCAACCTCCTCTTCTGGCAGACGATCACGTTGACCGAGGACGGCTACGACTTGGCGGAAGCCCCTGCCCAGCGGCAGCCAGCCGAGGGTCAAGAGGCCTTGCTCCGGGAGTTCGACAAGAACGCGGAGGCCCTGAGGGTTGCTATAGCGGAGATCGGAGACGAAGGTCTCGGGGCTCCCTGGACCCTCACGCAGGGCGGACAGGCAATCCTCACCGATGAGAAGATCTCGGTGTTCCGGCGCATGGGCGTCAGCCACATGGTGCACCACCGGGCCCGGCTCGGCGTGTACTTGCGTCTGCTCGACATGCCGGTGCCGGCCACCTACGGCCCGAGCCGCGACGAGGCGCCGTCCTTTGGTTCCGAGAATCCCCAGTGATCGGTTGTCACACCGCGCCCCTCTCGGTCGCACTCGGGCTTGCCGTCGCCGTGGGCTGCCAGCCGTCGGAGACGCCACGGGCCGCTGACGCCGAGGGCGGGGAGGCCGCACCCGTGGCCGGGCCGCCCGCCATTCAGGCCATGAACGCGTTCTACTACTACGGCGACGTGGAGGTGGCCTGGGCCTTTTACACGGAGATACTCGGTCTTCCCACGGTGGCCGACTACGGCTTCGCCAAGATCCTGCGGGTGGCCGAATCTTCCTATCTAACCCTTGTCGACGCCGCCGAGGGCATGCACTCAACCGACGAGCCCCGCGCGGCGACGCTCGCCTTCGTCACCGAGCAGGTCGAGGAGTGGTGGGACTACTTGATTTCTCAAGGAGTGCCGATGCGCTCCGAGTTTCGGGAGGCCGAAGGGCGCCCCCACGACGGGTTTGTCGCGATCGATCCCGAGGGGTACCTGCTCGAGTTCGAGCGCTTCAATCCGCATGCCGAGAACGAGCGGCTGATGCCCAGGCTCGCCAGGGTCGAGGTCCAGTATCCGGACCAGGGGATCGAGCCGAGCCGGCCCGCCGAGCTGGGCGTGCAGGCCACGGTGCTCTGGCTGTACTACCGGGACCTCGAGCGCGTGCAGGGCTTCTACCGCGACACGCTCGGCCGGGAGCTGATCGTCGACCAAGGCTGGGCTAAGGTCTACCCGATCTCTTCTTCCGGCTATATCGGCCTCGTGGATGGGGAGCGCGGCCTCCACCATGCGACCGACGAGAAGAGCGTCACGGTCTCGTTCTTCACGGACGACGTGGAGGGCTGGTTCGAGTACATGCGGGGGCGCGAGGGCTTCGAGCTGCGAACCGAAGAGCTGACCGACGAGAGCGGCCGGGTCAGCGTCTTTGTCGGCTACGATCCGGAAGGCTACTTCCTCGAGTGGGACACTTTCCTGGACGTGGAAGGCAACGAGGAGCTGCTCGAGCTGCTGGGAGCGCGGTAGGCACGACCGATCGTCGTGGATCTGGGCGTGCCCTTCTTCACCGCTCCTAGTCTAGATCCGACGTGGGAAACCGGCAGCGGAGTCCTCGGCGGGATCCGGCTAACCCTCGGGCGAGCCCACCGGGTTTGTCCGGGAGCCCCCGGCCGCGGCGCGCCTCAGTTCTCGTTCCGCCCTTCCGCCTCGTTTCCCGCCTTCACCAGCCGCACTCGGGCCTTCCCGAACACCTCCCGAAGCTCCTCCAGCGTCTCCCGGCTGGGATCGACCCTTAGGGTCCGCGAGCGCAGGAGCGGCGCGGGTGCCCCGTTGTCGCTGCCCAAGGCGAGCTCCACCGGGGCCGCGCCGGGGTGGGCGATCAGAACCTCCTTGGCCCGGGCGAAGACGTCGGCGTCCAGCCGGGCGCTGATAGGCAGCTCGATCTGAAGGGCCAGCTTGCCGCTGTTCGCGAGACTGTCCAAGGGGACGGCTTCGTCCAGGAAGATGGGCGGATCCTCTTCGTCTCGCTCGCGACCGCTGACCTTGCCGGAGATGAGGACGACGGCGTCCTGTCGGAGCACGTCCTTGTATTTCTGCCACGGGTTCTTGAAGGCGAGGATCGTGCCGGTCCCGTGGAAGTCCTCGACGGTGATCTTCCCCCACTCCGAGTTGTCCCGGCGGGAGATCTGGGGGGCCACCTTCGTAACCACACAGGCGATCTGCACCGGCTGACCGGCATGGTCTCTGAGGTTGCTGGAGTTTAGCAGGTCGAAGGCGCGGACGACTTCCCGATGCCGACCCAGCGGGTGCCCCGAAATGAAGAAGCCGAGGGCCTCCTTCTCCCTCTTCAGGCGCGCCTGCTCAGACCACTCGGGCACGCCCGGAAGACCGGGATCGGCTTGCTTCAGCGCTGTCCCGCTCGTGCCGAACAGGGATCCCTGGCCGGCCTCCTCCTCGGCCTTGCGGGCGCTGACCTCCGAGTACGCCGTGTCGAGCCCGGCCAGGAGCTGGGCCCGGTGCCCGAACGAGTCCAGGGCTCCCGATGCGATCAGCGCCTCCGTGGCCCGCTTGTTCAGCGTGCGCAAGTCGACCCGCTCGAGGAAGTCGAACATCGTCTCGAAGCATCCGTCCTTCCGCGCTTCGAGGATCGACTGGACTGCGCTCGACCCCACGCCCCGCACGGCGCCCAGTCCGAACCGGATCTGGGTCTTGCTCACAGTTGTGAACTTCCATCCGGACTCGTTCACGTCAGGTGGGAGCACCTCCACTCCGTCCCGGAGCTGCGGCAGGTACCGGGGGAGGTCCCGGCACTCGCCGATGTACTTGACCACGTCGTCCACGTTGGAGAGTACGGCCGAGAGCATGGCGGCCATGAACTCCGCGGGGAAGTGCGCCTTGAGCCACGCCGTGTGGTACGAGACGAGCGAGTACGCGGCGGAGTGCGAGAGGTTGAAGCCGTACCGTCCGAAGGTCTCGATCTGCTCGGCCAGGTTCTGGGCCACGCGCCGCTCCACGCCTCGCTCCACGGACTGCTCGATGAACTGCGTGAGCTCCGCGCGGATGAGCTTGGCGATCTTCTTGCCCATCGCTTTTCTGAGCACATCGGCTTGGGCGAGGTTGTAGCCCGCCAGGATGTTTGCGATGCGCATCACCTGTTCTTGGTAGACGATGATGCCGTAGGTGGACTCCAGGACTGGCTCGAGGTCCGGGTGGTCGTAGCGCACGTCCTCCTGGCCGAGCTTCCGCCGGATGTAGCTGTCGGTCATGCCGGAGTCGAGCGGACCCGGGCGGATGAGGGCGTTCGTGGCGACCAGGTCATCGAAACGGTCGCAGCGCATGGCGCGCAGCTTGTCGAGCGCGAGCCTCGACTCGAACTGGAACACTCCAGCGGTACCGCCGCGGGCCAGCATCCGGTATACGGCCGGGTCGTTGAGCGGGACGTCGTCCATGGAGTCGTAGACGTCGCCGGACTCCGGGTGCCGGAGCTCGCCGAGGCGCGCCTTCACGGCCTCCACGGCGTCGTGGATGACCGTGAGGGTCTTGAGGCCCAGGAAGTCCACCTTGAGCATCCCGGCGTCCTCGAGGCAGTTCATGTCGTACTGCGTGACGTACATCGCCTCGCCGGCGTCCTCGCCGGAGCCGTTCTTCCCTGTCTGGATGCAGACGGGTACGTAGTCGTCCAGGGGGCCGGGGGCGATGACCACGCCGGCGGCATGAACCGAAGAGTGCCGCGACAGACCCTCGAGCGTCATGGAGTAGTCGAAGAGCTGCTGGTAGCGGCCGCCCTCCTCGTAGAGCTCCCTGACCTCCTTAAGGCCCTTCACCGCCGCCTCCACCCTGAACCACTGGCCGGGCGCGTTCGGGATCATCTTTGCGATCCGGTCCGTCTCGGAGGGCTCGAAGCCCAGGGTGCGGCCCACGTCCCGGATCACCGCCCGCGACTTCAACGTACCGAACGTGATGATCTGCCCGACGGCGTCCTGACCGTACTTGGCCTTCACGTACTCGATGACCTCTCCCCGGCGCTCGTAGCAGAAGTCGATGTCGATGTCCGGCATCGAGATCCGCTCGGGGTTGAGGAAGCGCTCGAAGAGGAGCCCGAACTCGAGCGGGTCGAGGTTCGTGATCCACAGGCAGTAGGCGACGATCGAGCCCGCAGCCGAGCCTCGGCCCGGGCCAACGGGGATCCCGTGGCGCCGCGCCCAATCGATGAAGTCCCAGGTGATCAGGAAGTAGCCGGCGTACCCCGTCTCGGTGATGACGCCGAGCTCGTAGTCAAGGCGCTCCTTGACGGCCTTGGGGAGGGGCTCGCCGTACCGCTTCTTCGCCCCCTCCGTGGCGAGGTGGACGAGGTAGGCGTTCTCGTCCGTGTGTGCCTCCGGGAGCGGAAACTCGGGTAGGTGGTAGCTCTTCTGGAAGCCGAGATCGACCTCGTCGGCGATCTTGAGCGTGTTCTCCAGCACGTCGGGCCGGTCGGGAAAGCACGCGGCGATCTCCCCTGCGCTCTTGAAGTAGAGGCCCTGGTCGTAGCGCATGCGGTTGGGGTCGCTTCGGTCTTTGCCAAGACCGATGCAAAGGAGCACGTCGTGTGCCTCGTGATCCTCCGCCCGGAGGAAGTGGGCGTCGTTGGTGGCGACCACCGGGAGACCCGTCTCCTCGGCGAGCCTGAATACCCTCGAGTTGAGCTTGGCCTGCCCTTCGGAGTCGTGGGCCTGAACCTCGAGGTAATACCGATCCTGGAAGAGGTTCGCGTACCAATCGGCGGCCTCTCGGGCGCCCTCCCAGTTGTCGGCCATGAGGTGCCGCGCGACTTCTCCGGCCATGCACGCGGAGCTGACGAGCAGCCCCCCGGCGTAGGCGGCCAACACCTCCCGGTCCACGCGTGGCCGGTGGTAGAAGCCCTCCGTGTACCCGATCGAAGAGAGCTTGACGAGATTGCGGTAGCCCTCCATGTCGCGAGCGAGAAGGACGAGGTGGTAGTACGCCCGCTCTCCGTGGCCGGCTTTGGAGCGGTCCCGCCGATCTCCAGGAGCGACGTAGGCCTCCATGCCGATGATGGGCTTGAGCCCCTCGCGGAGGCCTAGCTTGTGAAAGGTCCAGGCACCGAAGAGGCAGCCGTGGTCGGTGAGCGCAAGGCCGGGCATCTCGAATTCCTTGGCCCGGTGCACGAGGTCGGTGAGTCGGTTGCCTCCGTCGAGTAGGGAGAACTCGGAGTGCGTGTGGAGGTGGACGAAGCTCACTGCGCTCGGTTCAGACGCTCGGGTTGAGGCGGCGGCCAAGCCCCGATTCCCGTACCGGGCAGGGGCTGCGTTCTCCCATACTACATCGCTTGGCCGACTCCAACAAAAGGCCGGTTGGAGAGATGGCTCAACCACGCCGTTTCGTGCCTTGAGGCTTCACCAGCGGCCGGCAGTCGCCTGATCCTACCCAGGCCGCGAGCGAAGGACTCGACGGAGTGCTGCAGCCCTCGGGGCGTCACCCCGGCAGGTCTCTCGGAGCTTGGAGGCGGGTGGCTCCGAGCCGGTGACGAAGGGGCGGCTCGCGGGTTGGGCGCCCGGCTGCGGCCTTGTGAGGGACCGCTGAAGGGCGTATCAAAGGTTAGACCCGTGCTGTCGACCGTCGACCCCAATCCGGACTCCGCCATGTGGCCTTGGATCGTTGGGCTCGCCCTGCTCCTCTTGGTGCTCTACGACGTCACGCAGAAGAAGCACGCCATTCTCCGGAACTTCCCCGTCATCGGTCACTTCCGATACTTGCTGGAGTCCGTCGGTCCAGAGCTTCGACAGTACATCGTCACGAGCAACGACGAGGAACGGCCCTTCTCCAGGGACCAGAGGAGCTGGATCTACGCTTCCTCGAAGAGGGAGAACAACTACGTCGGCTTCGGGACCGACAACGAGCTCGAGCGGACGTCCAACTACCTCATCATCAAGCATCGGGTGATGGGGTTGGGGCCCTGTGCCGAAGGAAAGGCCTACGGGCGCTCTGGAGCGGATGAGAGCTATCGGGTGCCGTGCGCCAAGGTGCTGGGCGGGCATCGGGGTCGACCCACAGCCTTCCGGCCGGATTCCGTGGTCAACATCTCGGGCATGAGCTTTGGCTCCCTCTCGAACGCGGCCGTGAGGGCCATGAACGAGGGCGCAAAGATCGCCGGCTGCCTGCACAACACCGGAGAAGGCGGCATCGCCCCCCACCATCAGCACGGCGGGGAGCTCATCTGGCAGATTGGCACCGGCTACTTCGGCTGCCGCGACGAGCACGGAAACTTCCACATGGAGCGGTTTCTCGAGCGTGTGGAAAGCAACCCTGTGCGGGCCGTCGAGATCAAGCTCAGCCAGGGAGCCAAGCCGGGCCTGGGCGGACTCCTTCCCGGAGCGAAGGTCACTCCGGAGATCGCGGCGATGAGGGGTGTTCCGGTGGGCAAGGACGTGTATAGCCCCGCGACGCACTCCGCTTTCTCCGATCCCGACGAGATGTTGGACTTTGTGGAGGGGCTTGCTGAGGCGAGTGGCCTGCCCGTGGGCATCAAGTCCGCCGTCGGGGAGCATCGCTTCTTCGAGGAGCTCACGAGCCTCATGGCACGGGGTGACCGCGGCGTGGACTTCATCACCATCGACGGTGGGGAAGGGGGAACGGGCGCCGCACCCTTGGCGTTCAGCGACCATGTGGCGCTCCCCTTCAAGATCGCCTTCAGCCGTGTGTACCGGATCCTGGCCGAGGCTGGCGTGCACGAGGACGTGGTCTTCGTCGGGTCGGGAAAGCTTGGCTTCCCGGCCGTCGGGATGCTCGCCTTCGCGCTCGGGTGCGACATGGTCAACGTGGCCCGCGAGGCGATGATGGCCGTGGGGTGCATCCAGGCTCAGCGCTGCCACACGGGACACTGCCCCACGGGCGTGGCGACACAGAACCGTTGGCTGGTGCGAGGCCTGGACCCTACACGGAAGGCAGCCAGACTGGCCAACTACGTGATTTCCCTCCGCAAGGAGATCCTCCAGCTGAGCCGCGCGTGCGGCGTGCCGCACCCTGGGCTCCTCTCCGGAGAGCACATCGAGATCCTCGACGGGCAATTCGGGTCCGCCAACCTCTACGAGATGTTCGACTACCGGCCGGAGTGGGGTTTTCCTTCGGCAGAAGACCAGAAGGAGGTCCTGGCGGTGATGGCGGAGAAATGAGGTCGGGGGGTTTCGGCGCCCAGCCTTGCGTGGACTCGCTGATCTGTCATCGCCGGTGCTCTCGGACTAACTTGTCCCTGCCAGCACGGGCGTTTGGTCTGGAGGAGCACCATGAGCAGTCAGAGCCGCCGGAGTTTCCTGGGTCACGCTGCGGGGGGCGTCGTCGCCGCAGCTGCGGCCCCCGCACTCTTGAGGGCGGAAGAGGCCGCCGATCTCTACGAGTCTGTCGATCTCTTCTCGTCGGAAGCGATGCGGCGGATGGACCGCCTCCGTGCCGCCGCCCGTCGACTCGGACCAGACGATACGGCCGACGAGCACTTCTGGCGGCTGGTGAGAGGCGCGTTTCCGCTCCGGGAAGGCCTGATCATCATGAACGCGGCCAACCTTTGCCCCTCGCCCATCTCCGTGCAGCAGCGGGTCTTCGAGCTCACCAGGGACGTGGACCGCGATGCGTCGTTCAACAACCGCAGCAAGTTCGGCCCGCTACGTGAGGAAGCCCGCTCCGGACTCGCCCGCTTCCTCGGGGCCGATCCCGACGAGATTGCGATTGTCCGCAACACGAGCGCTGCGAACGCTACGGTCGTGAACGGGCAGGACCTCGGGCCCGGAGACGAGGTTCTGCTTTGGGATCAGAATCACCCCACCAACTCCACGGCGTGGGACGTGAGGGCCGAGCGGTACGGCTACACGGTCAAGCGTGTGACGACGCCGGCCGAGCCCGAGACGTCGGAGGAGCTCCTAGACGCGTTCGTCGCCGCGATGACGCCCAGGACCCGTCTGGTCTCCTTCAGTCACGTCTCGAACACCTCAGGCGTCCACGTGCCGGCCAAGGCGATCGTGGAGGCGGCCCACGCGCGTGGCGCCCGGGCCATGATCGACGGAGCTCAGACCTACGGCTGCCTCGAGGTCGACCTCCACGACCTCGGCTGCGACTACTACACGGGCAGCGCGCACAAGTGGTTCATGGGGCCGAAGGAGGCGGGCGTGTTGTTTGTGCGGGAAGCGGTGCAGGCGTCCACGTGGGCCATGCACGTGGGGGTGGGCTGGTCGAGGGCGGTGGAGGGTGGAGCTCGCAAGTTCGAGAATCTGGGCCAGAGGGACGACGCCGCCGTGTCGGCCGTCGGCACAGCGGTCCATTTCCATGAGATGCTCGGCACCGCGCGAGTTGAAGCCCGCGTGAGGGAGCTTGCCGCCGCCCTCAAGGACGGCGTGGCCGAGCGGGTGTCGGGCACGGTCTTCTACACGCCGCGCGACCCGGAGCTGAGTGGCGGCGTCGTGGTGTTCAGCCCACCAGGCATCGATGCGCGCCAAGCGTTGGGCACCCTCTACGACGACCATGCCATCGCTGGCGCAAGTCAGATGGGGGGCATCCGGTTATGCCCCCACGTCTACAACACGCTTGCGGAGGTGGACCAGGTGGTGGATGCGATGGCCTCCCTCGCCTAACAGACGAGGGGCCTCGCGATCCGCCTGCCGGTTTCGCGGGAGGTCGGGGGCGCCCGCACTCTCTTACGCGGGACGCTAGTAGCGGTACCGCTCCGGCTTGTAGGGCCCTTCCTTCCTCACTCCGATGTAGTCGGCTTGCGCGTCGGTCAGCTCCGTGAGTCGGACGTCCAGCTTGTCCAGATGAAGCCGGGCGACCTTTTCGTCGAGCGCCTTCGGCAGAACGTACACTTTCTTTGCGTACCGGTTGGTGTTCTGAGCCAGCTCAATCTGGGCGAGGACCTGGTTCGTGAAGCTGGCCGACATGACGAAGCTCGGGTGGCCCGTGGCGTTGCCTAGGTTGAGCAGGCGCCCCTCCGACAAGATCAGGACGCTGCGGCCGTCGGGGAAGATCCACTCGTCGTACTGCGGCTTGATGTTCTCCCTCCGAATGCCCGGTACCTTCGCGAGTCCGGCCATGTCAATCTCGTTGTCGAAGTGGCCGATGTTGCCGACGATTGCCTTGTCCTTCATGCCGGCCATGTGCTGCGCGGTCATGATGTCCCGGTTCCCTGTCGCCGTGATGAAGATGTCGGCTTCGTCCAGCACGTCTTCGATGCGCCGGACCGTGAACCCCTCCATCGCCGCCTGTAGCGCGCAGATCGGGTCGACCTCCGTGACCACCACCCGGGCCCCCTGGCCCTTGAGCGCCTGCGCACACCCTTTGCCCACCTCTCCGTAGCCGCACACCACGGCCATTTTTCCGGAGATCATGACGTCGGTGGCCCGGTTGAGCCCGTCGACGACCGAGTGTCGACATCCGTAGACGTTGTCAAACTTCGACTTCGTCACCGAGTCGTTGACGTTGATCGCCGGGAAGAGGAGTTTACCGGCTCTCTCCATTTCGTAGAGCCGGTGAACGCCCGTTGTGGTCTCCTCGGAAACCCCGCGGATGCCCTCGACGAGCCGGCGCCACTTGCCCGGGTCCTCGGCCTGCGAGCGGCGAAGGAGATCGAGGATCACGCCCCACTCCTCGGGCTCGTGCTCGGCGTCGAAGTCGGGGACCCGGTCGGCCTCTTCGTACTCGAAGCCCCTGTGCAGGAGAAGCGTGGCGTCGCCACCGTCGTCCACGACGAGGTCCGGTCCGCTCCCGTCGGGCCAGACGAGCGCCTGGTCCGTACACCACCAGTACTCCTCGAGCGTCTCTCCCTTCCACGCGAAGACAGCGACGCCGTCGGGATCGTCGGGCGTCCCCGCACGGCCCACGCCCACGGCGGCCGCGGCGTGATCCTGAGTGGAGAAGATGTTGCAGGACGCCCACCGGACGTCGGCCCCGAGATCCACCAGCGTCTCGATGAGTACGGCCGTCTGCACCGTCATGTGCAGGGAACCCATGACCTTGAGGCCGGACAGGGGCTGCTCAGGACCGTACTCGACCCGGCTCGCCATGAGCCCCGGCATCTCCTTCTCGGCCAGCCTGATCTCCTTCCGGCCCCACTCAGCCAGCCAGAGGTCTGCGACCATGAAGGGAAGACGCTCCTCGAGGGTGGCCGATCCGGCGAGCTTGTTGATCACTGCGGCATCCATGCTTCAATCCTGGTCCGTGAAAGCGGTAATTGTTCGGGCGTTCAATCGGCCCTCGTCGCCGAGGCGACGAAGAGCAGGGGACCACGGGCTTCGGCCCGAGCCGGTAGCGCTCGGTACGCAAAGCCGGAGAAGCCGGCGTCGCGGACCCATTCGGCCAACGTGGCCTGCTCGAAGCCGGGCCAGACGTGACCCATGTCCTCCAGCAAGGCCTCTCGCGAGTGGAGCCTCATGTCCATGATCAGGAGCCGCCCACCGGGGGATAGCGCTCGACGCGCCTCCCTCAGCACGGCTGGGGGCTCGACGACGTAGGGGAGTACGAGCACGAGGACCGCCAAGTCCAGCTCCTCGTTGCGGACCGGGAGCTCCTCGAGCTCCCCTCGCCGGAGCTCAACGTTCGATATGCCGCCCACGCGGCGCCGAGCCGAGCCGAGCATCTCCTCCGACCCGTCGACTGCGATCACGCGCTCGACGAACGGCGCCACCCTCGCGCTGAAGTGTCCCGTGCCCGCGCCTAGGTCGCCCACGGTCGCGCCGGAGTCCAAGAGGCCGAAGAGGGGCATCAGCTCGGAGTGAGCACCGAAGAGGTCCTCCCGTAGTGCGTCCCACCGGTGGGACGCCGAGGCGAAGAACTCCTTCGAGCGCTCTCGACGCTTGGCGCGCACGGCACGGGCCCGCTCCGTGTCCTCTTCGCCGTGTCCGGCTGAAACGACGTCGGGGCGCACCAGCTCCCAGAGCCCGCGGGCGGGCGAATCCAGCTGTCGCACCATACGGTAGTATCGGCTCCTGCCGCTCGACCGGGAGGTGACCCATCCGTCGTCGGCCAGGACCTTGAGATGGCGGCTCACCGTCGACTGTGGCAACTGGAGGACTTGCACGAGCTCCGAGACGGTGAAGTCGCCCCGCTCGAGGAGCACGAGGATGCGACCGCGCGCCAAGTCGCCCAGCGCGCTCATCCGATCGAAGACCCGCAGCTCTCTAACAGTAATATCCATAAATCCGGATAACATGATATTATAGATGGGAAAATGGCGCTAGTGGGGGAGAGGGGACGGCTGGGGGTCTTGCGGGGCGTGTGTGTCCCCGCCCGCCTGTCGATGGCCCGCTGCCGCACGCCGGCGGGTCAGGCCGTCACAAGGTGGCCGCGGCTACAGCGCTCGGTTGACTGCACCGGAACGAGTCGAGGATGGTCTCGAGCTGCAGGAGGTACTGGTACTTGTCCCTCCCGGGAGCGTAGAGCCAAGCGTCGACCATGTAGACCCGGTCCTGGTGGGGACAAGCGACCGCCCGGGTGATGAAGGGTCCGCCCGCCGGATACGGGTCTTCGGGAGGGTTGGCCCAGACGGCCCGGACCTCGTTCACGAGGATGTCGCCCTGTTGAAGCCGGCGCGTCCGGAGCAGCCCGAGGTCGTGAACCTGCGGATAACCGAAGTAGCGGTCGGCCACCTCCTGCCGCCACGCGAGAAGCTCGTCGCTCGAGACCGTCTCGGGCGAGTAAGGCTGCCATGTGACCGTGATCTGCCGGAGGAGCTCCGAGGGGTCCGGGTTGGCGTTGCGGAACATGAACACCGAGTCCTCCTGTCGCCGCTGGTAGAGCTGGGGCAGCAGGATGCTGAATTGGGCGATGTCCCAGAGCGAATCGGCCAGTGCCTCGTTCCGGCCCGACATGAACATCCGGGCCCTCACCCAGTCTCGGTACTGGTCGTCCAACAGGTCGTGCAGAGGCGCCAGCAGGGGCTCGGCCTCGGCGGGGTCTTCCGTCGACAGCAGCATCACCGTCGCGGTCTGAGGCCTGGCCCAGACGTCCTCGACCTGGAAGATCTCCGGCGGATCGAACGATGTGCGCTCGGCGAGGGCCAAAGCCTCGGTCATCCACGGATCGTCGGCCGTTCCGATGAGCAGAAGCTGCCGAAAACGCTGCAACCTTTCCCACGCTGGAAGCGAAGGATCCTGGTGCGTCACCACGAAGGTCTTCTCGGGCCGCACGCTGACGATCTGGGCCTCGAGCGCTGACTCAACCAGGTCCTCGACGCCGAGCCACCGGTCCTCCGAGGTCGCGACGATGATGCTGTTCAGCTCGCCCCAGGCTCTCGTGGGCTCGTCGCAGGCGCTGAGGAGGAGGGGTGGTAGGACGAGGATCAGAAGCAGTGACGACGTAGTGCGCATCATCCGTGGGGCCGGGAGAGGGAGAAGTGGTCTCTCTCCGAGGAGTCTACCGCATGCGTCCGCTGTCCGTTCCCGAGAGCCGGGGCTTCCGACGGGATGGCGTCCGGGAGCGCGCTCGAAACCGCGGACCGGTTCGAACGCCTCTCCCGGGCTCCTGAGCCACAGCGTCCCGGGAGATCAAGGGAGCCGGCCCTCCCCCGGCATGCGGCAGAGGGCCGACCTTGCACGCGGGGATCGGGGCGCGCGAGCTACTCTGTCACTGCGGGCGGCCGCTCCCACTTCTTGAACCACTTCCGCAAGTGGAGCTGCGTGCGGAGGAAGTTGGAGGGTGTCGAGGTGGTGCCGTGCCACTCGTTCTTGTACCGCACCATGAGCGCGGGGACGTCCAGAACACGCAGTGCCTGGTAGAACTCCTCGGTCTGCGGCATGGGCGTGCGAAGGTCGCCCTCACCCGTCATGAGCATGGTCGGGGTGGTGACGTTGCCGACGTACATGAGCGGCGAGCGGCGGAGGTGCTCGGAGGGGTCGTCCCAGGGGAACTCCTCGAAGTTGCGGTACCAGCTCGCTCCGTCGGTCGTGCCCACGAACGACAGCCAGTTCGTCACCGGGCAGTTTGCTGACGCCGCAGCGAACCGATCCGTGTGGCCCACAACCCACGAGGTCAGGACGCCGCCTCCCGAGCATCCGTAAACGAACAAGTTGTTCTCGTCGATGTAGCCCTTGGCGATGACCTCGTCCACGCCCGCCATGAGGTCGTCGAAGTCCTGTCCCGGGTAGGCATTCTTGATGGCGTTGCCGAAGGTGCTGCCGTATCCGGAGCTCCCGCGCGGATTCGTGTAGAGCACGACGTATCCGTTGGCGGCGTGGTTCTGCCATCCGAAGTTGAAGCCCACGTTGTACATGCCGTGGGGTCCGCCGTGGATAGAGAGGATCAGGGGGTACCTCTTCGCGGGATCGAAGTCGGGCGGCTTGATGATCCACCCCTGGATGTCGAAGTCACCCACGGACTCGTACCAAATCTCCTCAACCTCGCCCAGCTTCACTCCGGCGAGAACGTCGGCGTTCACCTCCGTCAGGTGATGCCGCGGGCCTGGGTTGCCGAGGTCGAAGCTCACGATGTCCGGGGGTTGCTGGTAGCTGGTTCGAGTGCCTACGGCCGTGCCCTTGTCGTCGATGGACGACACGTTGAGCATGTGGTTTCCGTCGGTGACCGCACGGGGCTCGCCGTTGAGCGGCGCGAACCACAGGTTCTGCGTTCCCAGCATGCTGGCGTTGAAGTAGACGCCGCTGCCGTCGGCCGCCCACGTCATGTCTCCGAGGCGCCGGCCTAGCTCGCTCGCAATCTGACGCGGGTTGGACCCGTCCGCGTTCATCACGTAGAGCTCGTGCTCCCGATACGTGTCGTCGTGGAAGTCCAGGCCCTGGTACGCGATGAGGCGTCCGTCCGGGGAGGGAACCGGGCTCTGGTCCGGGCCGTGGCGCGTGGTGAGCTGTGCGATCACACCCGTGGCGAGGTCCACCTCATAGATTTCGGACTCGCGCCACACGTGTTCGGCCTTTTCCACCCTCAGAGAACTGAAGACCAGGCTGGATCCGTCGGGCATCCACTCGGCGCCGCCGTGATTCCAGTCGCCGTCAGAGAGCTGGCGCGGCGTGCCTCCCTCGGCGGGAACGACGAAGACGTGCGTGTAGCCGTCGTCAATGTAGCCGCGGCGGTCGCGCCGATACACGAGACGCTCCACCACCCTGGGGCCTTCGGTCCACTCTGCGCCGTCCGGCCGGGCAGGCAGGCCAACCGACCATTCGCTGGGGGGGGACCCGACCGTCATCGTGAAGGCGATCTGGGTGCCGTTAGGGGACCACCGAAGGTTGCTCGGAGAGCGGTTGACACGCGTGATCTGCGTCGTTGCCCCCTCGGCGTCCATCCAGCGGATGAAGACCTGACTGTCACCGGTGTCACCCTCGTCCATGAACGCGATGCGCGTGCCGTCCGGAGACCAGGTGGGGGCCGAGCCGTCGACAAGGAAGCGATTCCGGGACCCGTCCACGTTCATGATCCAGATCGAAGAACGTCGCCGATCCTTCATCTTGTCGACCCACGTTCTTGTATAGATGATCTGGCTTCCGTCGGGAGCGATCTGGGGGCTGCTCACCCACTCCCAATCCAGGTACGTCTCCAACCGCAGCGTCCCTTCGGGTGCTTGCGCACTCGAAGCCATCGGGACAAGAAGGGCAGCGGCGAGCAGGGCGAGCGTGTGGCCTCTGGGATACATGAAGGCCTCCTCTGGTAGTGTCACGAACCAGGTTGCGGACGGCGAAAAGCGCCCGTCGCCAAAGCAAGTCACCAAGATAGGGGCTGGCCGCCTCGGCTACCAGTTCCAGTCTTGTCCAACGACAAGTGAGGCTGAAGGGGAGGTCGCTTTCCACCGAGAGGTGAGGCTGAAGGGCGGGGCGCAACGATCATGGGGGTATGATCGTGAACCTCTCGCTCGACCAGATTCGGACCGTCGACCAGATGCGGGCGTTCGTGGAGGGCGCCGATCGGGCCGAGATCACCCACCTCGACCGCGACGGGGCCTACGCCCTCATCACCGTGGCGGTGGAGCGGGTCCTCTACCCACGCCTCGGGAGGGCTGACAAAGGGACGGTTCTGCGCTTCCTCGAGAAGGCCACGGGCCTCTCCCGGGCACAGATCGATCGCCTCGTCCGGCAGCATCGCCGGACCGGCCACATCCGGGACCACCGCAACAAGCCCCCGGCAAGGCCCTTCCCTCGCCGCTACACGCCGGCAGACATCGCGCTCCTGGCCGAGGTCGACGAGGCCTACGGTCAACTCTCCGGCCCCGCCACCAAGGAGATCCTGCGGCGCATGTACGAACTCCACGGCGACGAATGCTTCCGTCGGCTCGGCTCGATCTCCAACGGCCACATCTACAACCTCGGAAAGACCCGCTCCTACCAGCGGGGCCGACTCACCTTCCACCAGACGCGATCCACCCCGGTGCGCATCGGCCAGCGCCGCAAGCCGACGCCTGACGGCAGCCCCGGCCATCTGCGCGTCGACACCGTCCACCTCGGCGACCGGGAGGGCAACAAGGGGATCTATGTCATCAACGTGGTCGATGAGGTGACCCAGTTCCAGCACCTCGGGGCGGTCCCCAACATCACCGAGTCCTACCTCATCCCCCTCCTCGAGGCCCTCATCACCGCCCTCCCCTTCACCGTCGAGGCCTTGCACGCCGACAACGGATCGGAGTACGTCAACCACCGCGTCGTCGAGCTGCTCAACAAGCTCCGCATCGGCACCTTCACCAAGTCGCGCCCCCGTCGCACCAACGACAACGCCCTCGTCGAATCCAAGAACGGGAGCATCGTGCGCAAGTGGCTCGGCCACACCTACGTCCCGGGGCCCCTCGCCCCCCGTGTCGACGCCTTCCTGCGGGACACACCCTCTCCCCCTTCCTCAACTTCCACCGGCCCTGCCTGTTCTCCGTCGACGTCGTCCGCGCCACCGGCCGTGTCAAAAAGCGCTATCCCCAGGCCCAGGTCGCCACCCCCTACGACCGCCTGCGCAGCCTCCCCGACGCCGAGCGATTCCTCAGACCGGATGTCACCTTCGAGGCCCTCGACCAGCTCGCCCTCGCAACCACGGGCTTCGAGGCAGCCCAGGGTGTCCAGCGCGCCCGCGACGAGCTCATGCGCACCCTCGCAAACCAGGCCCGCGGCTCCGCCGCCTGACCCGCGACCGATCCGGCCCGTCGCAGTGCCCCGGCTCTCGGCATCGGCCGCGATCCTGCGCTTCTCTCAGCACTCGAGCTCGCAGAGCAACCCGCCGAAACATCGCTCCCGACCGCCGCCGATCTCTCCCCGGGCCCTCCAGGTCACCGGGCACGGCATCCTCCCCGCGCCTGGCAAGCTCCCGGGCGTCTGCCCTCCCGCGCTTCGCTTGGGCTCCCTTCCAACGAGGGACGCTTGCCCGCTCTCCTTTCCCTACCCGATTATCCGTCTCCATCAACCACCAGCCCCGTACCCAGGAGCCCCCTCACAACCCCTCGCCCCCTTCAGCCTCATCTCCGGGTTGGAAAAGACTGTTCCGCTCAGGAGGCGGTGTTACCCTTCGCGATGAGTGGCGGGCTGGGTCGCAGTGGGGTGCAGGTGAACGGGAGGCGCCCTCCAGAGGCTGCCGCCGGTCAAGTCCCCCCGACCGAAGGCCCGCTCCAGGCTGTTCGGGAGGCGCCGTGGCACGCGCCTTCGGATCCTTCGGCGCGACGCCGTGGGCCACCGCCTGCGCGCGGGTGAGGGTGAGGAGGATATCTCCTGAAACGTAGTGGATCACTAGCTGTCCTCGCTGCTGCCGACACGCACCCAGACCTTTGTGTCCGGCAGCGCTGGAAGGCGCGCGCCAGAAATCGCGATGCCGTATTTGGCGCAGCACCTCAAGGTGCCTTCGTCGATCCGCCCCAGCGCACCTCGCGATTGGGCCACTGCCCACGGTGGCGGCCAGTCGCTCAGCGTCGAGTCGGGGCATCGGCCCCGACTTGTGAAACCCGGACGGCCCGGACCCGAGTTTCTTGGCTGTCCAGCCGGACGCCTGGGGATCACCGGAAGTTGATACCGGTCGCTCGAAGGGTTCGAGATCCCCTGCCTTCCTTGACGTTCGGCTGCGCACAGAGCCATTTGCTCATTCTTGGCTGGCCCAATCCGCAGGAGGCACCATGAACGCGACGCGGTCCACACCGGCGCTCGCAGTCCCAAGCGCCCCCCCGATTTCGATCCTCCCGCTTCTGGCGTCACTCCTTTTGGGTCTTCCTTGGGGCCCGGCAGGGGTCACGGCTCAGGACCGGGGTCGCGCACTTGTCATCGAGGACTACTACAGCATCCGATCGATCAACTCGCCGGTTATCTCGCCCGACGGCGAGTGGGTCGCTTACGCTCTAGAGGCTCCGGTCGAGGAGGACAACTCGAGCGCGAGCGAAGTCTGGGTGGTCGCCACCGACGGAGATCCCGCCCCGAGGCGCATCAGCCCTGCGGGAGTGCAAGCGTTCAGCCCGTCGTGGGGGCCCGACGGGCTCCTGAGGTACGTCTCGGGAGACAACGCCTTTTCGCTTCGCCCCGACGCGCTCCCGGCCTCGCGGGAGGTTCTCCGGCGTGATGCCCTGAACGAGCTCCCCGCACCGCGTGGAAACTTGGTCGCGTCCCTCGTGACGATCCGCCCCCCGGAGGTCGAGCCGACCTATGCCTCGGACTTCGAGCGGCGGCACGAGGAGCGGTTCGACGGCAGAGTGTGGGACTGGATGTATTTCCAGCGGGACCGCCAGCCGATGCCCACCCTGGACCCCACCGATCCGAGGGCGACGCCTCCCCGAGAGATCGCCATCGCCGCCTCGGGAGGCGCGCCTGAGCGCATCCTGACCGAGCTCGGGCTGCAGCCCAGCGGCTTGAGCTGGAGGCCTGACGGCGGAGCGTTGGTTTCCGTCGCCGACTCCGCCTATCGGGACGAGTGGACGTACGGTCGGAACGACTTGTGGACCGTAACGGTCGACGGCGAGGTGAGCCGGCTGACCCGGGATCTCCGCTACACGCTGAGCCAGCCCGTCTATTCCCCGGACGGGAGCCGGATCGCCTACGTTAGCCGGTATGCCACGGACTGGGTCATCGCCGAGCGGATCGGGCACGGCGGGCCCACGGATCTCATGGTTCTCGATCTGTCCACGGGCGAGCACCACAACGTTACGGCGGACTGGGGTCTTCGGCCCGGATCGCCGAGCTGGAGCCCCGACGGGCGCTCCCTCTACTTCACGGCGGGGATCGGGGGGGAGACCCACCTGTTCCTCGCCGCTGCGGACGGAAGCGGCGTCGAGCAGATGACCCACGGTGAGCGGCGCCTTGCCAACCTCACGATGGACGACCGCATGTCCAAGATCGCCTATCTCGTGGGGCGCTTCGATGCACCGTCGGAGCTGTTCGTGTCTGATGTGGATGGGGGCGGCGAGCGGCAGCTGACCCACGTGCATGACCAGCTGAGCCGCGAGGTCGCCTTCAGTCCAGCCGAGCGGGTCCGGTTCGCGAGCTACGACGGCACCGAGATCGAGGGGTGGGTCATGTTCCCGTACGGCTATGACCCCGCTCAAGGGCCCTATCCCCTGATCGTCCACAGCCACGGGGGTCCGCATTCGGCCTCGGGCTACGGATTCAACTTCAAGCACCAGCTCTTCGCCGCGAACGGGTACTTCGTGCTCCAGACGAACTTCCGCAGTTCAACGGGCTACGGCGAGGAGTTCCTATGGGCCACGTGGGGCGCCTGGGGCGACAAGGACGGAGCGGACGTGATGTCTGGCGTGGACTACGTGCTGGCAAACTACCCCACCGACCCAGACCGCGTCGCGACCATTGGCCACTCGTACGGGGGCTTCATGAGCAACTGGCTCATCACCCGCTACCCCGATCGCTTCGCGGCCGCTGCCGTCGGTGCCGGGATCTCGAATTGGCTGAGCGACTACGGAACGGCGGATGTCGCCCGCACAAAGGAGACCGAGTTCTTCGGCACGCCATGGACCGAAGAGGGTCGGGCAAGGCTGATCCGGCAATCGCCCCTCATCTATGCGGACAGGGCCCAGGCAGCGACCCTGTTCGTGCATGGTGAGGTCGATCACCGCGTGCCCTTCGAGGAGGGCGAGCAGATGTACTTCGCCCTGAAAAAGAACGGGGTGCCGGCCAAGTTCTTGCTCTACAACGACCAGCCGCACGGCATCGGCGGTCACTGGAGCCGGGTGCACAGGGCGATAAACGAGCTCAAGTGGTTCGACCAGTACTTGAAGCCCCGCGCCAGCAGCTGAGGCAGAAGAGGGGCTCCGGTCTGTCACCACCGGCCAGGAGGGGCTTCCGAGATCCTTGGCATGAGGGGGTCTGGGGGCTGACGGACGGGCTCTCTGCTGACAGCTTCCTGCTGCCGCATCCAGACGCGCGGAGGCGGCAAGGCGTTACGGGCGAGCTGAGGGCCACGTGGGTATGGGCCTCGTGCACACCTTGACCGCTCTCAGCAGCGCCCTCTTTGTCCATACTATGGGCTCGCTGCCTGCCGTGCCGGAGTCCGGGCGTGGCGGGGGCGCTTTCCGCGTAGCGCAAGCGGAGCGAGGCCACGGCCCAGGCGGCCCATGAGTTCGGTGCTGCGGGCTGTCTCGACGCGGCGGGAACGGGCGGCTGGCTTGTCTCGTGCCGGGCGGGCGTCGTCTATCCTCCCGCGAGGACCTCGCGGAGGCGAGCCCCCACGAGGGTCTCCTCGCCTGGCTCGAGCATGAAGACCGAGATCAAGAATCCCTCTTCGCCCGTCCCGTGGACGCGAGACGTGACGATGGCGGGATCACCTTCCGCGAGCGCTGTTCTCACCTCCTCCGGCGTGACCCCCACGCGCTCTTCGGCCCACCGTAACAGCAGGTGAGGCACTTCGTTGGCGATGGGCGGGACAATGGTCTCGGCTGCGAGGGTTGGGATCCCGTCTAGGGCATCCACGATCACTGCGATTCGGTGCTTGAGCTCGCGGTTTTCCGCCTCCATGTCGAGGCTCAGGTAGCGCTCGACCGCGGCCCACATGGCCACCATGTCCTCCTTACTCACCTTCATGCCGCGGCCGATGTTCCAGCAGCGGGGTGCCGTGTTCAGCTTCGCGGTCTCGATCAGGTCTCGGCGACCCAAGAGGAGGCCTGTGTCCTGCGGCCCACGGATGCCCTTCCCGCCGCTGAAGACAACCAAGTCGTAGCCCATGTGCACGTACTCCCACAGCCGCTCGCGGGGCGGCGTGTCGGCCGCAGCGTCGAGCAGCGTGGGAACGTCGTGCCGGCGGGCCACCTCGATCCACTCCTCCCTGGGGATCTTGCCTTCCTGCTCCAGGAAGTTGTAGGCCAACATCATGACCGTACGCTCGTGGATGGCTTGTTCCAGGTCTTCGCGCGTCTCCACATCCACGAGCTTCACGCCGCTGGCCTGTACCTGGTTGTCGTAGCAGTCCTGATGAGTGGTCTGGCGGATGACCTCGAGGCCCATCTCCGGAGGGAGCGGCAGCTGTGGTATGAGATCGTGGTCGCGGTAGGTGACGGCGGCGGCCGTGCCGATCATAATCGCGCCGGCCGCGCCCGAGGTCACGAGAGCCGCCTCCACCCCGAGTCGCTCGGCGATCCGCTCGCCCACTCGGTCCTGAAGCTCCCGCAGGTCGATGAAGTGCCTGGAGGCCTCATGCCACGCCGCGGTCACCTCGGGCGGCATGAGCGATCCGCCCCAGTTCGTGATGGTTCCGGCGGCGTTGATGATGGGCTTCACGCCGAGAGCCTCGTACACCGTGGGGCTTTGCGCCGCCGCCGCGGCGATTCGAGCGCCCTGGGCCGCCCGGAGCACCGCGCCGGCCTCCCTCTCACTTCCGGCAAGCTCAGCCGGGGCCACCATGCCTACGACCGCTGCATTCGCTCCCGTCCTCAGCGCGTCACGACGGGTCATCTGCTGTGGCCTCATGGCCCTTCCCTCATGTCCTTGCGGAAGTGGTTGCGTTCGCCTGAGCGCAGGCGTGCCGCCTTCCTCACGACGTGCCCACTACCGACGGCTGAACTAAACGCCGGCTCACGCATTGTACCGCGACCACCCCCAGCGGGAAAAGAGCCCGGAGTCCTGCACCGGCACATCGGCCAGAGGACGCGCCGGAGCCAGCGTGATCACTGTGCGGCACACGCGTGGCTACAGGCGGTCTCGGGTTCCGGAGCGCACGGCAGCAGCACTACCGAAAGTCGGGGCTCGCGGTGCAGAAAGGGGGCGGCGCCAGACCGGCTCCCTCAAGGGCGCCTACGCACCTGCCCCTGCGATCCGGTCGGCTACGGCTTGGTCGGCGTGGGTAACCTCGCCGTCCACCAACCCCTCCACCACCACGGCACACGCGACGTGCCCCGTGATGTTGGTCGCGCTCCTGAACATGTCCGGGATGCGATCGATCCCGAGGATGATCCCGAGGCCGGTGAGCGGCACGCCTGCCGTCTCGAGGATGGGAGCCAGCGTCACGATGCTCGCCGAGGGCACCGGGGCCACGGACATGGCCACCAAGAAGCCGACCAAGCCGGCGCTCAGGAGGGCCGTGGCGGAGAGCGAGACGCCGGAGAGGGCCGCTAGGAGGACCAAGGCGGCCCCCTGGAAGAGAGCGCTGCCGGCCCGGTTGATGGCGGCCCCCAGCGAAAGCACCAGAGACGCGACGGGCGGCGACACGTCGAGGTTGTCGGCGTCTTCGAACATGACGGGTAGCGCCGCGACCGAGCTCGTCGTCGAGAAGCCGATCGTGTACGTCCCCACGACGCCCCGAATGAACTCGCCGAATCCCTTGCCGCCCACGAAGCGCACGAGCGGCACGTAGAAGAGGGCCATGAATACGAAGAGGCCGATCACGACCGTGGACACGAAGACGAGCAGGCTCGCCAGCAGGCCGAGCCCCAGCTGTGCGATGACGGGTGCCGTGAGCCCGAACACGCCGACCGGGGCCGTCCACAGGATCCAGTCGATCAGCTTCACGAACATCGCGCTGATGTCCTCCGCCGACGAGATCAGGCGCTCGCGCCGCTCCTCGGCGAGCGCGCCAGCTGCCGCAGCGACGAGGATCGCGAACACGATGAGGGGAAGCAGCGCGCCCTCCGAGGCGGCCGCGAAGGGGTTGGCCGGGATCAAGCTCAGAAGGAAGTCCAACAGGCCGGGAGTCTCGGGCGGCGCTGCGCCCAGAGCGCTTGCCCGGACCGTGACCGGCCAGATGCCGAGCGCAGTCTTCATGAACGCGATGCCGATGACGATGGCGGGGACCGTGGTGCCCCAGAAGAACCCGAGAGCCGAACCCCCGAGCTTGCCCACCGTCCTCGGATTTCCCAGGCTCGCCACGCCGACGAAGATCGTGGTGACCACGAGGGGAATCACGACCATCCGTATGGCGTTGATGAAGAGCGTGCCCAAGGGGGCGACGCCCGCGATGAAGCGGTCGAGCAGTGCGACGTCGGTGGCTGTTGCCAAGAGCCCCGCCGCGAGGCCGAGGCCGAGGCCGATGGCGGTTGCGAGGTGGTTCACGCGTCGAGCCTCTCTAGCGCTTCCGCGATTCGCTCATCGTTGGCCGGCCACCCGAAACAGTCCCAGTCGATACGGCCGCCGGCCCCGAAGACCACGCCCTCGTCCTCCAGAAGCGCTCGCTGGATCTGGGCGGTGTGGTGAATGGAGGGCGTCGAGATGCGCCCGATGCTGCTCACGACGCGCCACCATGGGACGTCCAAGTCGTCCGGAAGGTTGGAGAGAGCGCCGCCGACGGCTCGAGGTGCCTCGGGACGCCCAGCCATGGCCGCGACGTCGCTGTAGGACAAGATGCGGCCCCGGGGAATCGCTGACACGACGGCGTAGACGCGTCGGGCAAAGGGCGTCATGCGTCAGGGCCCGCAGGCAGAGGTGATGGCCACGGCCCTGTGCGTCCGCTAACCTGGGATGGCTGCACTCTCGTGGGCTCCGATGTAAGTTCACCCCACACGAGAGGGTGAGCCGTGTGTACGCGCAAGCCCCAGCCCCCGTCCGTCTGTTCGACCGTCCACCGAGAGCGCTTCGTGAAAGTCGCCGGTCTGTCCCTGCCACTGCCACTCCCCGTCGGGATCACCTTCCCGGCCTCCGCCGCCACGGAACCGGCGTTTCCGGTGGCGGAGCGGGCCGTTCGGATCGGCGTCGCGGCGGCCGGCTGATGGCGATGCGTCACGATCACGGGTTCCCCTCGAAACACGCGTTCGGCGCGCACCGGCACGACCTGCGGGACAGCGGCCTCGATCGGCGGTCGCAGGCGAAGAGGCTGTGGATCGCGCTCATCATCACGGGCGCCTTCATGGTGGCGGAGGTGGTGGGCGGCGTGCTGGCCAACTCACTTGCCCTGCTGGCCGACGCGGGCCACATGCTCACCGACGCGCTGGCGCTGGCGCTCTCTCTCATCGCGATGCGCCTCGCGATGCGACCCCCCAGCCCGGAGCACACCTTCGGCTACGTCCGCCTGGAGATCCTCGCCGCCTTGATCAACGGTGCGGTGCTGCTTGGGATCAGCGGTTGGATCGCTTGGGAGGCGTGGGAACGCTTGCAGGCGTCCAGGGAGGTGGACGGACCGCTGATGATGACGGTGGCCGTTCTCGGCCTAGGAGTAAACCTGGCCTGCGCCGCCCTTCTGCGGGAGCACGCGGGCGACAACCTGAACGTCCGTGGGGCGTACCTCCACGTTCTGGGCGATCTGCTGGGATCCATCGGGACCATCGGGGCGGGCGCCATCATCCTGCTCACCGGATGGAGCCCCGCCGACCCGCTGGTCTCCGTGTTCGTAGCCGCGCTGATCCTGATCGGAGCTTGGCGCCTCGTCCGCGAGGCCACGGAGGTGCTTCTGGAGAGGGCGCCGCGGCACGTGGACATGGCGGACGTCCTCACGCGGCTGAAGGCGATTCCGAACCTCGAGGATGTGCACGACCTGCACGTGTGGACCCTTACGAGCGGCTTCGTGGCGCTCAGCGGGCACGGGGTTCTCGACGATCCCGCCCACCACCAGAGGGTGCTGGACGAGATTCGTGAACGCATGGCGGAACGTGGTATCGGGCACGTGACATTCCAGCTCGAGCCGCGGATCCTCCACCAGATTACCGCTGCAAACCGTAAGGAGGAGGTGGGCGGGTGAGGATGTGGAGCAACGTAGCAACCGCCGTCCTAACGACGGCCGTATCAGTGTCAGCGTCGGAGACAGCGCAAGAGGTCGCATGCGGTGTCGCCTTCCAGGGGGACCGGGCCGCCAGCCGCGACCTCTACTGCATCGAGCTCGTGGCTTCACCGGGCATCACGGGCGTCGCGGGCACCATGGAGCTCACCTTGCAGCCCTCTCCGTTCAGCCCCGCCGTGAGCAAGGACGGGCGCCTCCGCTTCGAGCCCCGCATCACGCTCTCGGGCCTTCCCGATCCCTCCAGCCTCGGAGACTTCACGACCTACGTCGCGTGGGCGATGGATCCGACCATGTTCCCCTTCATGAAGCTAGGCGAGGTGGGAAATGGGACCACCGAGCTGGCTCCCATCGACCTGAACAAGTTCGTGGTACTCATCTCAGCCGAGCGCTCCGCCGATGTCGCCGACCGAGAGGGTCGGCTGGTCCTTCGCGCGCAGTCCCCGGCCACGCGGATGCAGCCGGCCGATATGCTGGAGTTCGTGCTGGGGGTCGCACGAGGGGACGTTCCCCCGCTGTCCAAGATGGACGGGCCCGGCGTCGGAGGCGGAGTCCGGTGGTTCATGCCCCCCGTGTTGCCCCAGCTCTCGATGCTGCCGGCGATGATGGAGCTACGCCCCGGCGTGAGCCCGTACCTGCCTAGCGTGCCCGATCCCGCGAGCCTCCCGGAGGCGGGGCCACGTGAGGTCCTGGATCTGTCGGACGGCGACACGCTCAGGCTCGAGGCCGGCCTCGTCCGCCGTGAGGTCAACGGGCGCTCGTTCGTCATGTTCGCCTTCAACGGGCAGCATCCCGGGCCCCTCCTTCGGGTCGCGCAGGGGACCACGCTAACGGTGCTCTTCAAGAACGCGATCGACCTGCCCACGATGATCCACTGGCACGGGCTGCGCCTCGACAACCGCTTCGACGGCACCTCGCTGACCCAGGACCCGGTGCCTCCGGGCGCGAGCTTCGAGTATCGGATCTTCTTCCCGGACGCAGGCGTCTACTGGTACCATCCCCACCTCCGTGCGGACGTGACCCAGGACCTCGGGCTCTACGGCAACATGCAGGTGGTCTCGCCGAGGGAGGACTATTACGGGCCCGCCCACCGCGAGGAGGTGGTCACGCTCGACGATCTGCTGGTCGGGGAGCAGGGGCTCCTGCCCTTCGGCCTCGAAGAGGCGACGCACGCGCTCATGGGGCGCTTCGGCAACGTCTTCCTCCTTAACGGCGAGCCGAGCTGGGAGGTGGACGCGAGCCGCGGCGAGGTCATCCGGTTCTTCTTCACGAACGTTTCGAACACGCGCACGTTCAACTTCTCGTTCGGAGGCGCTCCGATGAAGGTTGTCGGGTCCGACGTGGGCAACTTCGAGCGCGAGTTGTGGGTCGAGAGCGTCGTCATCGCGCCTGCGGAGCGCTACGTAGTGCACGTGCACTTTCCCGATTCGGGCCGCTATCCGCTCGTGAACGAGGTCCAGGGGATCGATCATCTCTACGGGGCGTTCTTTCCAAAGAGCGACACGCTGGGCGCCGTTCGGGTCTCGGCTGAGGAAGTCGACGAGGACCTCTCGGTCGACTTCGGCGTCCTCCGGGAGGACGGTGTGACGGTGGCGGAGATCGACGGATACCGGGATGAGTTCGGGAGGCCCGTGGACTACGAGCTCGAGCTCACGATGTCGGCCGAAGGCCTGCCGGACGTGGTCACCAGCCTCATGAGCCTAGACTCAGCGTACTTCGCTCCGGCCGAGTGGTCGGCCGCCATGCCCATGATGAACTGGGCGGCGACTCCGAGCCTGGTGAGATGGATCCTCCGCGATCCGTGGACGGGGAACGAGAACACGGACATCACCTGGAGCTTCTGGGTGGGCGACGTCGTCAAGGTCCGCCTCCACAACTCACGGAAGGTGCTCCACGCGATGCAGCACCCGATCCACATCCATGGGCAACGCTTTCTGATCCTGGAGATGAACGGGGTGCCCAATCGAAACCTGGTGTGGAAGGACACCATGATGTTGCCTGTGGGCGCGACCGCGGACATCCTCCTCGAGCTGTCGAATCCAGGCCTTTGGATGCTCCACTGCCATATCGCGGAGCATTTGGAAGCTGGAATGGTGATGACCTTCGCGGTCAACTGAGCGTGCCCTGAAGGGCACTAACGAGGAGCTGCACGATGACTCGTACGATCCTCCTCCTCGCGGCCATCGCTCCGGCGCTGCCGGCGGTCGTGGACGCCCAGCTCGCCTCAGAGCTCTCGCCCCAGGTCCGAGACCGCTACGTGAGGATCTCGGCGCCGGCCTTCGTTCTCCGAGACGTCACCGTCGTGGACGGGACGGGTGCGCCGCCCGAGCGCGGGGTGTCGGTGGTGGTCGAGGACGGCCGCATCACTCAGGTGGGCACAAACGTGGACATCCCGCCGGACGCGGACGTCGTGACCTATTCCGGGCATACCCTCATCCCCGGCTTGGTCGGACTTCACGATCACCTGTACTACACGGCGGCAGGCGGACGCGCTGCCCAGATGTCCTTTACGGGGCCGCGGCTCTACTTGGGTGCGGGGGTCACAACCATCCGGACGACTGGCAGCCAGGCGCCGTACGCCGAGCTCAACATGAAGGCGGAGGTCGAGGCAGGGCGGATGGCGGGCCCCCGCATACACATCACCGCCCCCTACATCACCGGAGGGGAGGGCAACACGGGGATGACGCTGCTCAAGTCTCCGGAACAGGCCCGTCGCTTCGTGGCCTACTGGAGCGAGGAGGGCGCCACCTGGCTCAAGGCCTACACGAACATCCGCCGCGCTGAAATGGCGGCCGTCATCGACGAGGCCCACCGGCGAGGGGTGCAGGTCACGGGCCACATCTGCTCAATCAGCTTCACCGAGGCTGTCGAGCTGGGCATCGACAACATCGAACACGGGCTCCTCACCAACACGGACTACCACCCCGGAAAGCAACCGGACGAGTGCCCGCAAGGCAACGATGCGGTTATCGAGAGCCTTGACGTGAGGGGCCCGGAGGTCGAGGCCACGTTCCGGAAGATGGTTGACGCGGGGGTGGGCATGACGTCGACTCTGCCTGTCTATGAGCTCTTCGTCCCGGGCAGACCCACGAGGGACACGCGATCTCTGGAGGCCATGGCGCCCGAGGTCCGTGAGGCGTATCTGGCAGATCGCGACCGCATCGACAACGCGCCGAACCCCTTTGTGAGCCTCGAGGCCTTCACGAAGGCCATGGCCTACGAACTCCGCTTCGTGGAGTTGGGCGGAGTATTGGCGAACGGCGTGGATCCCACCGGCAACGGGGGCGCGCTCCCGGGCTACGGGGATCAGCGGGGTGTGGAGCTGCTCATGGAAGCTGAGTTCAGCTTCCCGCAGGCCATCCAGATCGCAAGCCTGAATGGGGCGAAGATCCTAGGCGTCGACGACGAGCTGGGGAGCATCGAGCCGGGCAAGATCGCCGATATGGTGCTCCTGCGCGGAGAGCTGTCCGGCGATCCGTCCATCATCCGCAACACGGTCTTGGTCTTCAAGGACGGCGTGGGGTACGACTCACGGACGCTTCTCGACGAGGTGAAGGGCCGGGTCGGAATCCACTAGAGGGAGCGGCACCATGGCACGAGTCAGTCTGGTTCTCGGGGGCCTCCTCGTCGGACTCCCACAGTCGACGTCCGCCCAGCTCGCCACCGAGCTGTCCCCCCAGGTGCGCGACCGCTACGTGCGCGTGTCCGCCCCGGCTCTTGTGATCCAGAACGTGACGCTCGTCGACGGCACCGGTGAGGAGCCCCGGCGCGGCATGTCGGTGGTCGTCGAGGAGGGACGGATCACTGAGGTGGGCCAGCGGGTGAGCATCCCTCCGGACGCCGAGATCTTGGGCTACTCGGGCCACACGCTGATCCCCGGCCTCGTCGGGCTCCACGATCACATGTTCTACACTGCGGCGGGCGGGCGGGTGGCTACGCTCTCCTTCTCCGGGCCGCGGCTCTACCTGGGCGGGGGCGTGACGACGATCCGGACGACCGGAAGCATCGCTCCGTACGCCGAGATCAACGTCAAGGCGGAGATCGATGCGGGTCGCATGCCCGGGCCGCGCATGCACATCACGGCGCCCTATATCACCAGTGGCCGGCCCGACCCCGCCTTCCCCGACATGACGCTCCTGCACTCGCCCGAGCAGGCGCGCCGGTTCGTGGCGTACTGGGGCGAAGAGGGCGCCACCTGGCTCAAGGTGTATACGAACATCGGGCGGGCGGAGTTCATGGCTGCCGTCGACGAGGCGCACAAGGCCAGGATGGCGGTGACGGGCCACCTCTGCTCGTTGACCCACGGCGAGGCGGCCGAGCTAGGGGTCGACAACGTCGAGCACGGCCTACTCACCGCGACCGACTACAATCCGGCGAAGCAGGGCGACCGCTGCCCCCTGGGCAACGAGGCGGTAGCCGGCAGCGTCGACGTGAGGAGCCCCGAGGTCGAGGCCGTCTTCCGGAAGATGATCGACGAGGGCGTGGCGATGACGTCGACGCTCCCCTACTGGGAGCTCTTCGTGCCGGACCGGCCGATCCGCGATTCGCGCTCGCTGGAAGCCATGTCGGACGGTGTGCGTGAGGTGTACCTCGCCGAGCGGGATCGGATCGACTCGGATCCGAACCCGCTCGTCACGCGCGAGTACTTCAGGAACGCCCAGGCGTACGAGCTCCGCTTTGTGGAGATGGGGGGGCTGCTGGCTGCGGGAGTGGATCCCACCGGCAACGGGGGCGCGCTCCCGGGCTACGGCGACCAGCGCGGGATCGAGCTCCTGGTCGAGGCCGAGTTCACCTTCTCACAGGCCATACAGATCGCCAGCCTCAACGGCGCCAGAGTGTTGGGGGTGGACGACGAGCTGGGGAGCATCGAGCCGGGCAAGATCGCCGACATGGTGCTCCTGCGTGGCGACCTGGCGGGCGATCCGTCGATCATCCGGAACACCGTCCTAGTCTTCAAGGACGGAGTGGGCTACGACTCGCGCGCGCTCCTCGAGGAGGCGAGGGGGTGGGTCGGGATCAGGTAGGGTCGTGCCTCCAAGCCCTCGGGGATCCGTTCCCCCGTGGCGGGTTTGGCGCGGGATCTGGGGGCTCGTCCTCTCCGTTGCTCATCACTCGGAGCGCTCCGGTGGTCCTTGGTAGCCGATCAGGTCCAACGTCCACAGCCTCGCCGTCCACGAAGCGGAAGACCACCCGCCAGCTGCCGGATACGCGAACGCTCCATTGGCTTGCCCGGTCCCCGGCAACGATTGACCTAGGCGCCGGCCCGAGTGCCTCCCTACGGAGCACCCGTCGCCTGTCGGGCCCCGGCCTTCGCTCTGGGACTTAACCCCGCTCCACGACCATTGCGAACCCCAACGCTCCCGCGGCGCATACGGTGACCAGGCCGAGCTCGGCATCCCGCCGCTTCATCTCGTTCAGCAGGGTCGCTGCGAGCCGCGCGCCGGTCGCTCCGAACGGATGGCCGATCGCGATCGAGCCGCCCATGACGTTGATCGCGTCCACGTCGGGATGTCCCACCGCCTCGCTCCGCCCCAGCTCCTCCTCGGCGAACTTCTTGGACGAGAGCGCCTGGAGGTTCGAGAGCACCTGTGAGGCGAAGGCCTCGTGCATCTCCATGAGGTCGATGTCGCGCATGTTCACTCCCGCGCGGTCGAGCGCGATGGGGGCGGCGTATGCGGGGCCCTGGAGCAGCTGGTCTTTCGGGTCCAGCCCGGAGAAGGCGTAGCTCCTCACGTAACCCAGGACCTCTACGCCGTCGATCTTGACTCGCTCCTCGGCCATGAGCAGAACGGCCGACGCCCCGTCGGTGAGGGGCGACGCGTTGCCGGCCGTGACGCTCCCATGCCTTTGGTCGAAGACAGGCCGCAGCTTTGCCAGCGCTTTGAGGCTCGTGTCGGTCCGGATTCCGTTGTCGGTCTCGAGCACGGTCTCGAAGCTGGGCGGGACGTAGAGCGGAGCGATCTCGGCCTTGAGCCGCCCGTCGTGGGTGCCCGCCGCGGCGAGCCGGTGAGACCGGAGTGCCCAGGCGTCCTGGTCCTCCCGGGAAATGCCGTTCTCCTTGGCCATCCGCTCTGCCGACTGCCCCATGCTCTCCCCAGTGCTCGGTTCGGCGATCTGAGGAAAGTCCGGGATGAGGTGCCGGGGCCGGATCCGCGCCAGCGTGGCCAGACGACTCTTGAGACTCTTCGCATTCGAGGCGGCAACGAGCGTCTCCGACAGGGACTGCTTGATCGTGATCGGGATCCGGGACAGGGATTCGGCCCCTCCCGCCACGACGACCTTAGCATAGCCTCGCTCGATCAAGTTGACGGCGTCGGCGATGGCTTGGTTGGACGACGCGCACGCTTGAGAAACGGTCGTGGCGGTGACGGTCTTGGGGAGGGTCGCCAGCCCCACCTCGCGCGCGAGGTGGGGGGCGTGCGGATTGTGGACCACCGTGCCGTACACGAGGTGGTCCACCTCCTCGCCCGGGATCTCGCTTCGAACCATGAGCTCGCGGACGGCCAGGGTCCCGAGCTTGACGGCCGTCATGTCCTTCAGCTCGGAGCCCGACCGGGCGAAGGGGGTGCGGCAGCCGGCGACTAGCGCGGCGCGATTCGGCATTCGGCTGGTTCGACTGAAAGGATACGTGGACCGGATTGGATGCTACCCCACCCTGCCACCCGGTTCCGGAGTCTGCTGCGGGATCCCGACGGCCGCATGGCCGCGGTGGCTCCCGAAATCCCGCGCCGCTAGACTGGTGGTGACTGTGAGCCCGTCCTCGGCGCTCGCTTCCTGCGTGCGTCGTTCCGAGCACGGCGCGACCAACCATCTCAGCGGTTGGAGGCCATGAGGGGAATCACCTTCGACGTATCGATACCGCGCTTCATTCTGGCGAAGACCGCCGGCCGGGTGAGGGACTCTGCCTTCTTCGGCGCTCTCAGCGGACTCGCGGTGCGAGAGCTCGCTGACCTCCGGCTGCCGGGCCCTCGCTGGGTCGAGATCGACGTCATCGCCGGGGGCATCTGCGGGACGGACATCAGCAACCTCACGTACAAGGCAAGTCCTGCCATGGAGCCCTTCGGGTCCTTCCCCGCAGTGTTGGGTCACGAGATCCTCGGGCGGGTCCGGTCCGCGGGGGACGAAGTGAGGGGGGTCGAGATCGGCCGCCGGGTCACCGTGGATCCGGCGATCTCCTGCACCATCCGCGGGTATCCCGATCTCGATCGCTGCCCCTCGTGCTCGCTGGGCTATGGCGCCACCTGCGAGCGCGCCGGCGAGGAGGCCCGGACGATGGTTGGCGGTCGCCCGCTATCGGCTGGCAGTCTGGTGGGGTATCACCGGGATCTGCCGGGAGGTTGGGGCGAGACGGTGCTCGCGCACGAATCGCAGGTCTTCCCCGTCGACGACACCCTGTCCGACAACGCCGCAGTGTTGATGGAGCCCCTCGCCATCGCGATGCACGCGGTGCTCCAGACTCCGCCAAAGGAGCAAGAGCCGGTCCTCGTCATTGGAAGCGGCACGATCGCGCTGGGCACGACTTGGGCGGTGCGGGCCATGGGTCACGAGGGGGATCTGATCGTACAGGCGAAGCGGGGCCACGAGCGGGATTTGGCCCTTGAGATGGGGGCGAGTAACGTGATGGCTCCGGGGCTTGAGGCCCGGCAGGTGCTCGTCGAGACGGGCGCTTCGGCCTACATGCCCATTGTCGGGCCGGAAGTCTACGCCGGAGGAGGCTTCCCCCTCATCTACGACTGCGTTGGAAACGACTCCAGCCTGAGCCAGGCACTGCGGTTCGCGGCGCCGCGAGGGCGCGTGGTCGTCCTCGGGTGCGCGGGCGAGCTCAAGAGGCTCGACCTCACCTTCCTGTGGGCCCATGAGCTCCGAGTCCGGGGCTCCGTGGGCTACGGTCAGGAGACGTGGAGGGGCGAGCGGCGCCACACTTTCGAGGTCGTACAAGCGTGCCTGCTGGAGACGGGCGCGCCCGTCGGGAAAGTGGTGACGCACGCCTTTCCGCTCCGCCAGTACCGCGACGCGCTCAAGGCGGCGGCCAACCATCGCAGGAGCGGAGCTGTGAAGGTGATCTTGCAGCCCGGAACGGACGTTCAGCCTCCTCGCCCGCGCTGAGCGAACGGGAACGCGGCCTTAGAGCGGCAGCCTGAGGATCTCGGGATGGACGCGACTCCCCGGTCGAGGTCCGTCGACGTCAAGACCCTCGATCTCCAAGAGGGTGACCTTCCGATGCAGGCCGCCCGAGTAGCCGCCGAGCTTGCCGTCGCTCCACACGACCCGGTGGCATGGCACGACGATCGGGAGCGGATTGGCACCTACAGCCTGGCCCACGGCCCGCGCCGCCCCCGGATCCCCGAGCTCGTCGGCGATATCGCCGTAGGAGACAATGCGGCCGTAGGGGATGTGGAAGAGCCGCTCGTAGATCCGCCGCTGAAAGGCCGTCGCTCCCGAGAAGTCGAGAGGCAGGTCGAAGCCCCTCCGCCGGCCCGCGAAGTACTCCTCGAGCTGACGGAAGGCCAGGGCGAGCGTTGCGTCATCGCCCCGATCCCAGTGACCCTCTTCGATCATGTCCTGTTGGACGAAGCCCACCCGGCGAACACCGTTGCGTGTGACCCACACGGCCAGGGGGCCGACCGGAGTTTGCTCGATGACTCCGGAGGAGACCGTCACGGAGCCGTCACGCCGTGGCATCAGGGGCCGCCTCCTGCTGACGAAGCGTGCTGCTTCCAGTGACTCCCCGGGCTCGGCCTGGCGGTTCTGCTCGGGAGTGCCCCACCGCCTCGCGGAGAGCGTCGAAGCCGAGAAGGGCGCACTTGATACGAACGGGAAACTTGCTGACACCCTGAAGGGCGCGCAGGTCTCCCATGGACCGGTCCCTTGCCGCTTTCTGGCTTCCGTGCATCATCTCGGTGAAGCGGTCGGCCAGCTGCATCGCAACCTTTCGGCTCTCACCCCGCAAGAGAGCCGTCATCATGGAGACCGACGCCTGCGAGATGGAGCAGCCCTGCCCATCGAAGCCCACGTCCTCGATGGTGTCGCCGTCGAGGCGGAGCTGGACCTTGATCTCGTCTCCGCACACCGGGTTGCTCACATGAGCCTCGACGGTGTGATCTTCCAGCTCAGCCTTGTTCCGCGGGTTGCGGTAGTGCTCGAGGATGAGCTGCTGGTAGAGAGATGTCAGCGAGGGCTCCGGCATCAGCTCGTCCGAGAAAGGGGGCTCGCCCAGCAATAATAGCGCCTCGGCTCCGAGATTTCGAATTCTCTTTCGGACCTGCGAAGAATGGACGTCAGGCCTTCCTGAAGATCGTCCCGACGATTCCCAGACCCTCGGCCAGCCGGTCCACGTCGTCCCGGGAATTGTAGAGGTAGAACGAGGCCCGAGCAGTGGCGGAGATCCCGAAGTGCTGCATGACGAGTTGCGCGCAGTGGTGGCCTGCGCGGATGGCGATGCCCTCGGAATCGAGGATCGTCGAGATGTCGTGCGGATGGGCGTCTCCCATGTTGAACGACACGACACTGGACCTCTTGTCCGGATCGGCGGGGCCGAAAATCCGAACCCCCTCCAGGGCGCCCAGCCGCTCGAGGGCGTACGACAGCACCTCGCGCTCGTGCCGGGCGGTGGCGTCGAAGTCGAGCCCTTCCAGGAAGTCCGCCGCCGCGGCGATGCCGATGGCACCCGCAATGTTGGGGGTGCCGGCCTCGAACTTGTGCGGCACCTCGGCCCAGGTGCTCTCCTCGCGCCCCACGATCCGGATCATCTCGCCCCCGCCGTGATAGGGAGGCATCGACTCCAGCAGCTCCCGCCGCGCCCAGAGGCCTCCGATCCCGGTGGGCCCACACATCTTGTGGCCCGAGAACGCGTAGAAGTCGCAGCCGAGCGCCTGAACATCGACCCGGCGGTGGGGAATGGCCTGGGCGCCGTCCACGAGCACGAGCGCACCCGCCGCCTTCGCCTGCGCGGCGATCTCGCGGACGGGATTGACGGTACCGAGCGCGTTGGAGGTGTGGGAGACGGCCACCAGCCGCGTGCGACCGCTGAGCAACTTCGGCAGGTCGTCGAGCAAGAGCCGGCCCTGGTCGTCCATCTCGATGTAGCGGAGACGCGCTCCGGTGCGCCGGGCGACCAGCTGCCACGGCACGATGTTGGAATGGTGCTCCATGGTGCTGAGGAGGATTTCGTCTCCGTCGCGGAGGTTGTCGAGACCCCAGCTCCCGGCCACTAGGTTTATGGCCTCCGTGGTCCCTCGAGTCCAGACGAGCTCCTCGGGCTCGGCCGCACCGATGAATCGGGCCAACCTGGCACGGGCCCCCTCGTAGGCGACGGTGGATCTGCGGCTTAGCTCGTGGATGCCACGGTGTACGTTCGCGTTCGTGTGCTCGTAGTAGTCTGTGAGCGCATCGATGACGGACTGCGGCTTCTGGGCGGTCGCTGCGTTGTCGAGGTAGACGAGGGGCTTGCCACCCACCTCTTCGCGCAGAATGGGGAAGAGGTCTCGCACGGCGGCCCAGTCGAGCCCGGGCGTTGTCACAGTCATGGGATAAGCCCTCAGGGCACGTCTAAAGAGCCTGCTCCGGCTCCCTAGACCCTGACGAAGATCTCCTGGTCCCTGACCTCGACATCAAACATCCTCACTGGCCGAATCGCGGGGAGCTGGACGGGCTGCCCCGTGCGCACGTCAAACCTGGCACCATGATAGAGGCATTCCAACTCGTTGTCCTCCAGTTCGCCGTCGGAGAGCGGGTAGTCCTGGTGGGAGCACCGATCCTCGAGAGCGTAAATGCTGCCGTCCACGTTCGCGAGGACCATCCGGACCTTGCCCACCTCTACGTCCAAGAGGTTGCTCGGCGGACATCGGTCTAGGTCGGCGATTCTCACCCACTCCTCCACCGCGTCGTCAGCCATGAGCCCGCAGCTTTCTCTCGATGGCGCGCGTGACCTTATCGATCACGCCCCCCAGGGAAAGACGGGAGAGCACGTCGCCCAGGAACCCCATGACCACCATGCGTTCCGCCTGCCGACGGCTCAGCCCGCGGGTCAGCATGTAGAAGAGCGCTTCCGCGTCGAGCTGACCCACGGTCGCTCCGTGGGAGCACCGCACGTCATCGGCTTCGATCTCGAGGTTGGGCAGAGAGTCGGCCCGGGCGTGCTCGGAGAGCAGCAGGTTGCGGTTCGTTTGATAGGCGTCCGTACGTTGGGCTCCCGGGTGGACGCGGATGATCCCCCTGAAGACCGCACGGGCGGCGCCGTCGAGGGCACCCTTGTAGAGCAAGTCGCTCCCGGCGTTGGGAGCCACGTGATCCTGGCTGGTGTTGTGGTCGAAGTGCTGGTCTTCGTCACCGAAGTAGAGCCCCAGCATGTCGCTGTTCGCCCCAGGCCCCAGGAGTTGTGCGTTCAGGTCCACCCGGCTCGCCGAGCCCCCTAGGCTCACGTTGAGCGTATTCAGCGTAGAGTCTCGGTGGGCCAGGGTCCGCTGGGCCGACTGGCAGAATACGCCGCGGCCCGAACGCTGAAGGGAGACGAACTGCACCTGGGCTCCGTCCTTTGCGATAATCTCGACGACCGAGGAGGAGAGCGTGCACTCCTCCAGATCCTCGGAGAGGAGCTCTTCGACGTAGGAGACTTGGCTCTCCGCTTCCGCGATCACGAGGGTGCGGGTGAGGACCGCCGAGGCGGGCTCCGAGAGCCAGCGAGTGGCCCGCACCGGGAGATCGAGGCGCGCGCCACGCGGGACGTAGAGCAGGACCCCGTCGGTCCAGAGCGCAGCGTTCAGCGCCTCGAACTTGCCCTTCTCGGGTGGGAGCACGGCGACGGCGAGGTGCTCCTCCAACAGCTCGGGGTGATCCCGGACGGCCGAGCGCAGGGAGGTCAGGATGACCCCCTGCCGGCCGAGATCCGGATCGAGATCGACGTGTACCGTCCGCCCGTCCACGAGCACCGAGTGGCCGGAGGCGGCCCAATCCTCGATCATGGCTTCGGTGAGGAGGTCGGGCTCGGGCGCGTCCGGATCCGTGTGGTCGGGCGTCAGCAGCCGGAGCGACTCCAGGTCGATGATCCTCGACAGATCGGTATAGCGCCACTCCTCGGAGCGGGTGGAGGGGAGCGGAGTGTCTTCGTAGACGGACCACGCGTGCTGGCGGCGCCGATAGAGCCAATCCGGGCCGCCTCGGCTGAGGAGCTCCACCGCCGCGCCGTCGAGGGACCGAATGGTCTCCTCCGGCTCCAGAGTGGATAGACCCCTTGTCGTGCTGGTCATCAGCCGACCGATCCCTCCATTTCGAGCTCGATCAGGCGGTTGAGCTCGACCGCATACTCCAGCGGAAGCTCCTTGGCGATCGGCTCAATGAACCCCCTCACGATCAGGGCCATGGCCTCTTCTTCACTCATTCCTCGGCTCTTCAGATAGAAGAGCTGCTCGTCACCAACCTTCGACACCGTGGCTTCATGGCCGACCGTAGCCCGATTTTCCTCGATCTCGATGTAGGGGTAGGTGTCGGTCCGTGACGTGTCGTTGATCAGCAAGGCGTCGCACTCGACGTTCGATCGAGCGTTAATGGCCCCTTCGTGCACCTTGCAGAGGCCCCGGTACGACGATCGCCCACGCCCCTTGGAGATGGACTTGGAGATGATCGACGACGTCGTGTTCGAGGCTGAGTGGATGACCTTGCCGCCCGTGTCCTGATGCTGACCGTCGCTCGCGTAGGCGATCGACATGATGGAGCCGTGTGCTCCCTCGCCAGTGAGGTAGCAGGACGGATACTTCATCGTGAGCTTCGAGCCGAGGTTGCCGTCGAGCCACTCCATGGTCCCGTGCTCATGCACCAGAGCCCGCTGCGTCACGAGGTTGTACATGTTGTTCGACCAGTTCTGGATGGTCGTATAGCGGAATCGTGCGTTCGGCTTCACCACGATCTCGATCACGCCGGAGTGGAACGAATCCGTCGAGTAGACCGGGGCTGTGCACCCCTCGATGTAGTGCGCCTGCGCGCCCTCCTCCACGATGATGAGCGTCCGCTCGAACTGCCCCATGCGCTCCTGGTTGACCCGGAAGTAGGCCTGCAGCGGCGTTTCGAGGTGGACGCCCTTCGGGATGTAGACAAACGACCCGCCCGACCACACAGCCGAGTTCAGCGCCGAGAACTTGTTGTCCGCGGCGGGAATCACGGTGGCGAAGTGCTCGCGGAAGAGCTCGGGGTGGTTCTTGAGCCCGTCCTCGATGGAATCGAAGATCACCCCTTGCGACTCCCACTCTTCCTTGAGCGAGTGGTACACCATTTCTGACTCGTACTGGGCACCGACCCCGGCCAGGATCTTCCGCTCCGCCTCGGGGATCCCAAGTCGCTCGAAGGTGGTCTTGATGTTCTCGGGTACGTCGTCCCACGACCGCTCCATCTGCTCCTGCGGCTTCACGTAGAAGTAGATCTGGTCGAGGGTCTCCTCGAGGTTGGAGAGGTCGCCGCCCCATCTGGGCATGGGCTTCTTCTCGTAGATGCGGAGCGCCTTCAGGCGGAAGTTCAGCATCCACTCTGGTTCTTCCTTGTGAGCCGAGACCTTACGCACGACCTCTTCGTCAAGGCCGGGCTTGGTGCGGAAGACGTGGGCCTCCTCGTCGACGAATCCGTACTTGTACTCGTCGAGTCCGAGATCTTGAACCATTTCGTTCTGTGGCATCGTTACCTCCTAGCCGAGGACCTGTTCGGTCTCTTTACTCTTTCCAGTCCGCGTAGCCCTGCTCTTCGAGCTCCAACGCCACCTCGGGGCCGCCCGAGCGCACGATCCGGCCGTCGACGATCACGTGCACGACGTCGGGGTGAATGTAGTTGAGCAGACGCTGGTAGTGGGTGATGAGCAGGATCGACAGCTCCGGCTGCTCCTCGCGCAACGTATTCACCCCGTTGGCCACGATCTTCAGGGCGTCGATGTCGAGACCCGAGTCGGTCTCGTCCATGATGGCGAGCGTGGGCCGTAGAACGGCCATCTGGAGGATCTCGTTTCGCTTCTTTTCGCCCCCGCTGAAGCCGTCGTTCACGGGACGTTCCGCGAAAGAGGGCTCCATGTCGAGGAGCTTCATGCGGTCGATCAGTTCGTCCTGGAAGTCGAAGAGGTCGAGCTCCTCCTTCCCTTCGAGGCGAGCCTGGAGAGCGGTTCTCAGGAAGTTCGCGATCGAGACCCCGGGGATCTCCACGGGGTACTGGAACGCCATGAACATACCGGTGAGTGCTCGCTCGTCCGGCTCCAGCTCGAGGATGGACTGGTCTCGGAAGATAACTTCGCCGGCCGTGACCTCGTACCCGGGGTGACCGGCCAGGACCTTCGCGAGCGTGCTCTTGCCCGAGCCGTTCGGTCCCATGATCGCGTGGATCTCACCCGGCAGGAGCTCCAGATTCACGCCGTTCAGGATATGAAGGTCTTCATCGGCGACCTTGGCACGAAGACCGCAAATTTTGAGTATTGGGGTGTCGCTCATGGGGGAGGGGGAAACCCTGGCAAGAAGGCCTTATCGAGAATGATTCTTCTTTTCATCAAAGCTAGAGAGGCATTTCAATACCGTCAAGCTGAGCCAACGTTCCGGGGGGCCGAGCGCCCGTGACGGACTCTTTCCGGCGGCCGGATGACGGTGCGGAGAGGCCCGAGGACGTGACGTGGGTGGTCATGGGTGGGGGGGCGCTCAAGGGTCTGGCCCACGTCGGAGCCTGGAAGGCTGTGCTTGAGTCCGGTGTACCCGTGAGCGGGATCATCGGGACGAGCGTCGGGGCGATGGTGGCGGCGGCGCTCGCGGGGGGGCGCACGGTCGAGGAGATGGAGGGGCTCGCACGCGGCCTGACTCGGCGCGACATCATTCGCGTGAACAAGAGGGCCGTCTGGATCAACGGCATCCGAGCCACCAGCGTGTTCCGGGGGGATACGCTGAAGAACTACATCCGTGCCCTCCTCCCCAAAAACAGCTGGAGCGAGCTCGGGATCCCGCTGCTGGTCAACGTGGTGGACTTGGCGTCCGGCGGAACGGTGTGGCTCGGCCACGGGGGCAGCACCGACATCTCTCCCGTCGACGCGGTGTATGCGTCCTGCGCCCTTCCCGTGTTGTTCCCGCTAGCCGAAGTGGACGGGCGGTTCCTCATGGACGGCGGCGTGCAGGAGATGCTGCCCCTCCAGAAGGCCTCGGACATGGGGGCCACGCGCATCATCGCCATCGACGCAGGGGCCGGCCCCGAAGGCGACGCCTACCTCGTGGCCAAGGAGGGGCTGGTGGCCGTCCAGCAAAGGGTCTTTGCCATCATGGCCGGCCAGAAGCGGCGGGACACGGTGCGGGAGTGGTCGGGCGTGCCGCTGACCCTCGTGCGACCGACTCTCGAAGCTCACGGCGGCTTTGATTTTGCGCAGATCGAGCACTTCGTGGAAGAGGGATACCGAGCTACCCAAGAGGCCCTTTCCGCCGAGGTCGATGCTTGAGCCCCCGGGCGCGCCAAGTGTCGAAGCCCCTCCTTGCGACCGCTCATGCGGTCGGCGCGTCGGCCTGTGCGGACCAGCGCAAGATTGGTTCACGATGCCAGCGGCCGTGGACGCGACCATCTGGACGGCCCCATACTTTGATTTGGGCGGCGGTGAGATCTGGATGATTACTCGCTCTGTCCCGGCTCGTCACGACGAGGGTATTCTCGCCATCGTCACCACTGATCTCCCTGCGGCCCCACAGCAGTGACGCCTCATGGACACGTCACCGTTTCAGGCAACGCCCAGACCGTGCCAGCGAGTAGCTGCTCGCGGACACCGGCGCCACCCACTACATGTTGCCAGAAGCCCGGCGTGTGCTATCTGTGGCCCTTCACCGCTGCGGTCGCGGCGCTGGATCCCGGAGTTCCCTGGCGGTCGCTCGAAGGGCGCCGTCGCCGGGCACCTGGACGGCCCGGTCATTGGTCTTCATCGCGTCGTAGGAGGCCAACTCATCCAGTGAGGCTCGCGGTTAGTCCCGCGGCAGCACGTCCTTGAGCGCCGGGTTGTCGCGCTCAATCACCCCCAACACGAGCTAGCCGAGAAGAATGACGGCGACCAAGACCAGGTCCAGCACGGCGGTGACTCCAAAGGCGAGCGCCATCTGAAAACGCGCCAACGGCGTCTCGGCAGTGCCCAGGAACAACGCGCCCACATTCGCTAGGAAGAACAGCCCCCAGGTCCACACACTGGCACCTGCGATCACGTCGGCGGCCAGCAGAGCGCGGAGTTGTTCCGCAGTCGCCGCCGGCAGGATCACAGCAGGCAGCCAGGCGAGCAGCTGGCGGAAACGGCCATCGACGATACGCCGCGTGCGCGTGGTCATTAGCGAGAGTCGCTCCGGTCCTCACGGCGGATAAGACGGCCCGGTACCTCGGTCACCGGATCCGTGAAGCCACGGATGACGATCCCCTGACCGGCCCCAGGCTGGTCGGCGTCGTCCAAGTGGACGAGACCCTGATCGGCGGCAAGACGAAGGGCAAGGGCCGTGCCTACAAGGGCAACAAGACGTGGGTGGCCGGGGCTATCCAGCGCGGCGGTACCGTCCGTATCGAGCGCATCCCTGATACCCTGCATAGCTTCATCGCCCGCGCCGTGACGGACGAGGCAGAGGCTATCTACGTGCATACAAACTCGATCGAGGGTCTGTGGTTGCTGTTCACGCGATCCATCGTCGGGAACGTTCCACAAGATGAGCGTCAAGCATCAGGACCGCTAGCCGGAAGCACTCGGATGGCAGCTCAACAACCGGAACAGCCCCGTGGTCCAGAACAAGGTCGAGGCGGCCAACACCCACCCACCGTCGGATCCTGCAGGAGACGAAGAAACGAACGGGCTGGTGAACAGGATGGCGTCGAGTCGGGGAGACCAGTCGAGTCAGTGACCGGGCCAGGCGAGGGCCAGAAGCCGTGACAGAATGTGATCAACCCCAGTCGACTGGTGTCCTGTTTGATAAATAGGCTTGCATAACAGAAAGTGAGCCGTAGATTGTAGTCTATGGCCAGACCGCCGAAGGAAACGGTTGTTAGCAAGCGGGACCGGGAGGAGCTCGAAGGGTGGTTGCGAGCAGGCAACACGCCCAAGAAGCTTGCCGAGCGCGCACAGATTCTTCTGGGGTTCGCCGACGGAGAGACCTCCACCGAGATCGCCGAGCGGCTGGGTCTGTCGCGCAACGCGGTCTATCGATGGCGCAGCCGATATGAGCGCGAGGGACTCGAGGCCCTCCAGGACCGGTCTCGGCCCGGACGGCCGCGGTCCCTTCCGAAGAAGAAGGCTCGTGAGATCCTGAGCATGACCGTCGAAAGGATTCCCCGCGAGGCCACTCACTGGAGCCTCCGCCTGATGGCCAAGTATGCGGGCGTGACGGTGCATCAGGTCCGCGAAGTCTGGCGCGGCGCCGATCTCAAGCCCCACCGGTTACGCTCGTTCAAGATCAGCACCGATCCCAACTTCGCCGAGAAGGTCCAGGACGTGGTGGGGCTCTACCTCGATCCTCCGGACAACGCCATGGTGCTCTCGGTGGACGAGAAGACCCAGATCCAAGCGCATCGTCTCCGGCGGCATCTGCAGCATGCGGATGCTCTCCTGCCTTTCCGTCGGGCTTTCGGCCTACGAGACTGGGGGCCACTCGTGAGTCGCGACACGCGTGCACGCCCGCCTGCGGTACCGCTTTCGTCCGGCGCGGGCGAGGCTCCACCGCCTGCTGCGCGAATGGCGGACCAAATCACCTTCGGCCAGCGTGTGAATGTCGGCCTGCAGTATGCGGGCGACCGGCTTGCGCAGGGCGCCCTCCAGGAAGAGCCGGGGAGAAGTCCAGTTGGTCGGGGCCGACCCTATGTCTGGAGGATGCCCTCAACCGTCCGGGAAGTCCGGTCAATAGAGTTCGGTCCGGGCGCTTTCCTCCTCGCCGGCATCGATCTCAGTAGCGTCCGCCCCTGCGATCTGGTCCGCGAGCACCTGTCCATAGGTCGGAAGGCAGGAGCGTTCAACTTGTCCGTCCGCGTCCTAGAGCCGGGCTCGGATCAGCGCTTGGGCACAATGGAGAAACGCTTCTTCCACCGTCACCTTCAGGGGGGGGAAATGGGCAGCCTGCCCCTAATGGCCAGAGGCTTGAGCAGTTCCGGATCGGTGGAGATCTCCGCCTTCCCGTTGATCCGAAGTGTTTCCGTCAATCCCGGGACGAAGAACACCAAACCCACGTGGGGACGTTCCACCAGGTTCATCAACGTGTCCACCTGACGGTTTCCCGGACGGTCGGGCAGTGGCAGCGTCTTATCGTCCAGCACATGCGCCAGTGACCCTGGAGGATCACCCCGTGGGGAGGCGTCGGCCCGCCCGTCGGCGCGGGCGAGCTGGAGGAGGAATTGAGCAAACTGGTGGACGAGCTGTAGGAGGAGGTGAAGTCGGCGATGTCGAGATCGGTCGACGAGGTCCAGTCCGGGGCTCTGGATCGTTCGCTCCCTTCGAGCTGAGCAACGGCGGCTAGCGTCCCATCTCACTTACGGATATGCAGTCCCTCCGCGGTGACTACAAGATGTCTCTTCGGACTTGGCCCAGATGAAGGGTTTGGGCTGTTCGTTGTAGGCGGCCGAGTAGTCTTGGACGGCTTCTTCGAGCGCTAGGGTGCTGCGATCGCCTCAGCGTCGGATCTGTGGACGGATGATCTCTGAGCCCCCGCGTGGTCAGTTGATACGATTCGCGAAGGATGTCAACCGACGGGCGCGCCAGCCACCCAAGCCGCTGCCTAGGAGCTGGACGAGCGGCTGGCGTGCGGCGAGTTCCATCACGAGATGTTGCGATATGCTGGACCGAGCGGGGGGGGCGAAGAGATCGCAAAGTAAGCGCGTGCGGCGACGGCCACTCAAGCCAGGATCGCTTCGCAGAGGCTGCCTCGAGCAGAGAGGGGGGATCAGGCCTCCCGTTCGACCACCACCGCCGTCCCGTAGCAGAGCATCTCTGCAGCGCCCGTCTGGACCATAGACGTCTGGAAACGGAGCCCCAACACTGCGTCGCCGCCGAGGGCTTCGGCCTCCGCGACCATCCGGTCGATTGCCTGCTCTCGGGCCTCGGCCAGCATCTTGGTGTACTCGCGGATCTCGCCACCAGCCACATTGCGCAGGACGGCCAACAGATCCTTGCCGAGATGGCGTGCCCGAATCGTGTTCCCCCTGACCAGCCCCAGCGTGCGCACCACCCTCATGCCGGGGACGTGGGGTGTGGTGACGATGATCATCTGTAGACGTCCCTATAGGGGTCGACGAGCCACTCCTTGTAGCGCTCGTAGATGACGCTGACGAAGAGAAGCAGGATGCCCACCCCGATGGCCGAAGTGGCGAGCTTCTCCCACGGATCGATCGCCGATACGAGGTAGAGATAAGAGCCGTAGGCGGCCCACACGGCGAATCCCCCCGCGACGAGAAGCCAGCCGACGGGTCGCGTGAGTCGCCTGTGCACCGCCCCCCAGACGGAGTCGTCCCGATCCAAGTCGAACGTCATGGCCTGAAGGCCCTCCTTCATGGCACCGAAGATCGCCACGTCGCGTTGCAGCTCGGTGGACGAGGCGACCGCGGTCTCGATTATCGTGCGCTCCTCGACCGACACCTCTCCGTCAAGGTAGCGCATCAGGGCTTCGTGACTGATGCTCGCCACGGTAGGGTCCTCCTACGGATACTCAACGTTCATCTCCAGCAGCGCCGCGCGTAGCGCCTTTCGGGCGTGATATAGCCGACTGGCCACCGTGCCCTCCGGAATGTCGAGAGTGCTCGCGATCTCGACGTAACGAAAGCCCTCCAGCTCCTTGAGCACCAGGATCTCACGGTGTTCCTCCCCGATCTCGTGGAGAGCCTTCCAGAGGGTCTCCCGGGCTTCATGGCGCTCGAGCAGCCACTCGGGATTTGTCGCAGCACCGGCAGGCCGGAGCTCGAGTCTCTCGTCTCTCACCTCGAGACGCCCGGAGGACTGCCGCTTGCGAATCATGTCCCGGCATTGGTTCCTGAGGATCTGCGAGAACCAGGGACCGAAGGGACGACTTGCGTCGAACCGGTGGAGCGACTCCCAGGCTTTGATGAAGGCGTTCTGGAGCGCGTCCCGGGCGTCATCGGGGCTGCCGAGCAGGCAGACCGCTAGACGATATGCGGGTCCCTCGTGCGCTCGGACGAGGGGCTCGTAGAATCGGACTCCACCCGCCTTGCACATTTGGACCAACTCCCGTTCGACCTCCGGGTGCAACCCTTACCCTCCCTCCTTTGACCTTAGGAGTACGGTGCCCGCCCCGAATCTCTTCAATGCCGCGGGGAAGGGGCCGGCATTCGGGAGGAGCGGGAGAGTCAGCGTATGAGGGCCGAGAGAACGCTCGCGAGCTCTTCGATCTCCTCTTCGGTATTGTAGTAGTGTGGCGACACCCGAATCGCGGACTCTACCCCCTTGTCGTCGAAGTCGAGCACGGCGTAGTCACGCAGGGTCACGTTGGTGTTGATCCCCGCCTTCGAGAGTGCCGCGACGAGGTCGGCTGCACGGCGGCGCTCCGTCGCCGCCGTGACGATGGCGCACCTCTCGCCTCCGCGGTCGAGAACACGTACCGCGTCAATCGAGGCGAGACGCTCGCGAGCCAGCTCCGCCAAGGCCCAGGCCCGTTTTCGGAGAACCTCCATGCCGAGCGCTAGGGCGTACTCCACCGCCCGACCCAGGCCCAGGACGAGGGCGTGGGGGAACTCCCAATTCTCGAACCGTTGCGCGCCCGGAGCCGGTTGGTACAGATCGGCGTCGATCCAGTGCGCTCCCCTCATGTCCAGAAAGAGCGGCTCCAAGCCGAGCTCCAGCGCCCGGTCCGACACGTACAGGAAGCCGATCCCTCGGGGGCCCCGCAAGAACTTGCGTGATGTGGCCGACAGGAAGTCACAGCCGATCTCTACGACGTCGACCGGCATCTGGCCGACCGACTGACAGGCGTCGACCAGGTAGAGCACGTTCCGCCGCCGGCAGATGGCCCCTATATCGGCCACCCTCTGCACGAGCCCGGAGTTGGTGGGGACATGCGTGACGGCCACAAGCTTGGGCCGGCGCCGGTGGATCACCTCCTCTATCGCCATTACGTCGACGCCGCCTGACGAGTCCTCGGGAGCCCGAACCAGCTCGATGCCCATGCGAGACTCCAGGGACAGGTACATGATCTGGTTCGAGATGTAGTCGTTCCGGCTGGTGACGATTACGTCCCCCGGAGCGAAGGCGACCGAGGACAGGGCCTGGACGAACGAGGCTGTGGCGTTCTCGGTGATGGCGATGTTCGCGGGGTCGGCTCCGAGCAGCGACCCCAACGCCCCGTAGGCGCCCTCGACCTCCGCCTTCTTCTCCTCGGCGGCCTCGTACCCGCCGATGCGCGCCTCAAGCTCGAGGTGCTCGGTGATCGCTCCGAGCACCGGCTCCGGCATGAGCCCGGCCCCGGCGTTGTTCAGGTGGATCCTGTGTCGGGTGCCCGGCGTCTGGTCCCTCAGGGCTTGGATATCGAGTGGGGTCATCAGGGCTGCGCGATCTCGCCTGGGACAGTGACCGGACCGGGAGCCGAGGCGGTCCCGGCCCGGCAGGATCGTTCGGTCAGCCGGCGGTGGGGGCCGGCTCGATCGGTCGTCAGTTACCGCGGTCGGTGGTGACGCGCTCCTGGGCCTTGGCCTCGCGCACCATCTCCCTCACGTCCTCGAGAAGCTTCTTCGCGTCGTATACGATGCCGTCCTTGATCGTGTACTTGACGCCGCCCACACGCTCCACCTCGCCCGTCTGGTCGTTGAGCCTCACCGCACCGGTACCGTAGAGGACCTTGAGATTCCGCAGCGGATTCTCGTCGAGCACGACGAGGTCGGCCTTGAGACCCGTCCGAATCATCCCGAAGTCGGGCTCGAGCCCCTTGGGCCTGTTGAGTTCCATGGCCCCGTACATGGTGGCCGATCGGATCACCTCGATCGGATGGAAGCCCGCCTCGCGGAGGAGCTCGAGCTCGCGGATGTAGCCGAAGCCGTAGAGCTTGTAGATGAAGCCCGAATCGGAGCCGGTCGTGACGATCCCGCCCCGGTTCTTGTACTCGTTCAGGAAGCGCATCCAGCGGACGTAGAAGTTTTTCCACGCCACCTCGTCCTCGGTGGTCCAATAGAACCAGTACGACCCGTGGGCCTCGCGGCTCGGCTCGTAGAAGTCCATCTGACTCGGCAGCGTGTACTCCTCGTGCCAGTCCGCGTTGCGTGCTCGCATGACGTCGCGGCTGGCCTCGTAGATCGTCATGGTCGGGTCGATGCCGAAGTCCAGTTCAAGGAAGCGGTCCATCAATGCGTACCACTCCTCCGAGCCGGGCTCGTGGATCTGATCCCAAAGGCGCGCCACGTTGCCGAAGCGGCGCTGCTCGTCGTTGTAGTTGTAGTCGAGGGGCCAGTCCTGGATGCTGTAGTCCGTCAGAAGCGACTCGAAGAGCCCGTAGTAGTGGGTCATCATGTCCAGGCCCGCCTCGGCCGCGTCGAGCGCCGTCATGCGAGCGATGCCCATCTGCCCCAGATGAGCCACGGTGCCCAGGCCGTAGTTGTGGGCCTCGTCGATGACCGCCTCCATGATGGGCGGGTCGTACGAGCCGAGCTTGAGCCCGTCGATCCGTTGCCCGTCGACCTCCTGATCCACGGCCCAGCGCACCCACTCCCTGGCCTTCTCGGGCGAGTCGATGCCGCCCCGGTCCCACGCTTCGCCCGGGCGTGCGTACGCATACATGCGTGGAGCTACAATTTCGTTCCGGGCGGCCTTCGCCTTCTCGCCCAGGGCCCACATCATGGGTCCGTGTCCGACGCCCCGTGTGGTCGTGACTCCGTGCCCCATCCAGAGCTTGTAGACGTACTCCGGCTGGGGCGCCTTGGGAACGCCGCCCGTGTGGGCGTGCATGTCGACGAACCCGGGCATGACGTAGTGCCCGGTCAGGTCGATCTCCCGCTCGGGATTGCCGCCGGGGCGACGCTGCTCGTTGATGGGCACGCCGGGGAAGCCCACCGATCGGACCTTTATGATGCGATCGTTCTCGATGACGATGTCCACCGGGCCCTGCGGAGGGGCACCGGTCCCGTCGATGACCGTGGCGCCCTTCAGAATGAGCCGGTTGTAGGGGCCTTCACCCTCGGCGGGTGCCCGGGGCGTCGTGATGGGCCTCTGAGCCATCGCCTGTGTGCCGAAGGCCATGGCGGCGAGCATCAGGAGCCCCCCGCGCGCCATACGGGTAGTTCGCATTGGTTCCTCCAGCCGTCTGGATCTCTCGGTGGAACAATCGGTTCGGGTGCCGATGGGGTGCCGGGCGGGTGCTCTGATATATCCTCCACCACGGGAGGTACGCAACGCAGAGCGAGCTTCTCTCCTCGCGCATCCTGAGGGCTGTCCTCGCCCCTCCGGATTTGCCACGTTATGGCGCCCGCGTTTCCAACCAGGAGCTGGAATTTCGTTGACCCAGGGCATACCGGACCATCCCACGGCGCCGTCCCGGAATAGGGCAGAGGATGCGCAACGCCGGCTCGAGACCCTCCGATCCGAGATCCGGTGGCATCAGCACCTCTACTTCGTGAAGGCACGCCCGGAGATCGACGACGCGGAGTTCGATCGCCTCTGGGGAGAGCTTCTTGCTCTGGAGGCGCAGCACCCCCACCTCGTCACGACGGACTCGCCGTCCCAGAGGGTCGGAGCTGAGCCCAAGAGCGAGCTTCCCACGGCAAAGCACCTGGCATCCATGCTCTCGTTGGACTCAACGCAGGACAGCGCTGAGGTGCATCGCTTCGACGAGCGTGTACGAAAGGGCCTGGAGAGCGAGCCCCTCTACCTGCTGGAGCCGAAGCTGGACGGGGCCTCCATCGAGCTCGTCTACGAGCACGGGCTGTTCGTGAGGGGCGTCACGCGGGGAGACGGTCAGAGGGGCGAGGTCGTCACCGAGAACGCGAGGACGATCTCCAGCCTCCCGCTGCGGCTCCTTGAGCACGCTCGCGAGGCTCCCGAGCTGGTGGCCGTCCGAGGCGAGGTGATCATGTACCTCTCGGCCTTCGAGGCCCTCAACGACCGGATAGTGGAGCAGGGTTCGGAGCCTTACGTGAATCCCCGGAACTCGGCCTCGGGCTCCCTTCGCCAGCTCGACTCTCGCGTGACGGCCGAAAGGCCCCTCGACGTTCTGGCCTACGACATCCTGCTGCTGCGCGGGGCTCGGCTCTCTTCGGACCACGAGGGCGTGCAGGCGCTCCGCGACTGGGGCTTCAAGACCCCGGATCGGCTGAAGAGGGCGAGGACGGTCGAGGAGATCATCGGGTATCACCGGAGCTTCGCAGAGGACCGGGACAACCTCGACTACGAGATCGACGGCGTCGTGATCAAGGTCGACGACCTGAATACTCGAGAGGACCTCGGAGCGACGTCCCATCACCCCCGGTGGGCGCTGGCCTTCAAGTTCGAGCCGCGCAAGGAAATCACCCGGATCGAGCGCATCGCCGTCTCCGTAGGCCGGACGGGAAAGCTGACCCCGGTGGCGCTGCTGAGGCCCGTCGAAGTGGGCGGCGTGACGGTGTCGCGCGCTTCCTTGCACAATCGTGAGGAGGTGGCCCGGAAGGATGTGCGGCGAGGCGACCTGGTGAGGATCCAGAGGGCCGGCGACGTCATCCCCCAGGTCGTGGAACGGGTGGACGAGGACGGGCGGGAGCGCGCCGCGGCTTTCGAGATGCCAGATCGCTGCCCCGCATGCGACACACCGGTGCGCGAGAACGGCCCGCTCACCTACTGTCCCAACCGGTTCGGTTGCCCGGCCCAGCTGAAGAGGGGGATCCTGCACTTCGGATCACGGGCAGGCCTCGACATCGAGGGACTGGGCGAGGAGACCGCCAACCTCCTGGTGGACCGGGGCTTGGTCCGCGAGCTCGCGAACCTCTTCGACCTCACAGCCGCCGACCTCGAGCCGCTCGAGGGCTTCGCCCGGAAGTCGGCGGCCAATCTGGCCGACTCCATCCAGGCCAAGAAGTCGGTCGAGCTCCACCGCTTCCTCTACGGGTTGGGCGTTCCCGAGGTGGGGGCGACCGTCGCCCGCCAACTGGCCCGCCACTTTCTCAGCTTCGAAGGGGTCGAGGCCGCATCACGTGAAGAGCTGGAGGTGGTGGAGGGGGTCGGTCCGATTGTGTCGGAGCAGATCCGCAGCTTCCTCGATGACGAGCGCACTCGAGCCCGCATCCGCGCGGTTCTCGACCGAGGCATGAACCTGATCCCGCCCGAGGACAGCGGAGCCCGGCGCCTGGACGGCGAGAAGTGGGTCTTCACGGGCGGGCTGGAGAGGTTCGCCCGCTCCGACGCCAAGCAGCTCATCGAGGACGAGGGTGGCCGGGTTGTGGCTGCGGTGAGCAAGGAGACCACCGCCGTGGTTGCGGGCGCGGACCCGGGGTTGAAGCTGCAAGAGGCGAAGGAGCTGGGCGTGCCCGTCCTGACCGAAGCGGAGTTCGTCGCCCGCCTCGAGGCCAGGGGGGTCCTTTGAGGTCCGCCGATCGAGCGGGGTACGGCTGACGCATGGAGAACATCGAGATCGCTGCGGTTCTGGACGAGCTGGGGGACCTGCTGGAGATCCAGGGCGCGAACCCCTTCCGCATCCGAGCCTATCGGAACGCGGTGCGTACCGTCCGAGGGCTCACGCACTCCCTCGAGTCCCTGGTGGAGACCGGGGAGGACCTCACCGAGCTTCCGGGCATCGGCAAGGACCTGTCCGCGGCCATCGTCGAGCTGATCAAGACGGGGGGCCTCTCGCGGCTGGAGGAGTTGGGGAAGGAGATTCCCAAGTCGCTCGTCGAGCTCGTAAAGCTCGACGGAGTGGGACCCAAGAAGGCGAAGAAGCTCTGGGAGTTGCTCGATGTGACGACCGTTGATGAGCTCGCGAAGGCTCTCGACGCGCGGAAGGTGCAGGAGCTGGAGGGCTTCGGCACCGCGAGCGTTCAGAAGATCCTCCGCTCCATCGAGGACTACCGCCGCCACACCGGGCGCTTCCTCCTGCCACAAGTCGACCAACTGGTGGGTCCCCTGGTCGAGCACATGAAGGAGGAGGAGCGGGTCCAGCGGATCGAGGTGGCAGGCAGCTATCGCCGGCGCAAGGAGACCCTCGTTGACGTGAACCTCCTCGTACAGGCCGAGCTCCCGGCACCCGACGTGATGGAGCGCTTCCTCACCTTCGGGTCCGTCGAGAGGGTGAGCCTGGCGGGCGAGACATGCGGGGCCGTGGTTTTCCGGTCCGGTTTCGAGGTGGACCTCCGTATCATCCCGCCACACTCGTTTGGTGCCGCCCTGCACTACTTCACGGGATCGATGGAGCACAACGCTGCGGTTCGCGAGCTCGCGTTGACGCAGGGCCTGCGGGTGACCGAGCGGGGCGTCTTCCGCCTCCCCGAGGGCACCGATCCAGGGGAGGTGGGTGACGAGGACGGGGAGCGCGTGGCGGGCGCGACGGAGGAATCCGTTCTCAAGGCCCTCGGCCTGCCGTGGATTCCGACCGTCCTTCGCGAGAACCAGGGTGAGATCGAGGCTGCGCGCGAAGGTTCGCTTCCCGAACTACTCACGCTCGACGACATCAGGGGCGACCTTCACATGCACTCCACCTGGAGCGACGGGAAGGACTCCATCGAGGAGATGGCGCGGGCCTGCGAAGCTCGAGGCTACGACTACGTGGCGATCAGCGACCACAGCCCCGCCCTAGCGATGGTCCAGGGACTGACCCCCAAGCGGGCGCCCGATCAGTGGGCCGAGATCGACCGCGTTCAGGAGGGGCTGGATCAGATCACAGTCTTCAAGAGCCTGGAGGTAGACGTTCTCCGCGACGGAAGCCTCGACATGACCGACGAGGTTCTCGAGGCGTTGGACGTGGTGATCGTCTCGGTGCACTCCCTGATGGACATGGACCAGGCCACCATGACGGACCGAGTGATCCGGGCCATGCAACACCCGTCTGTGGATATCGTCGGCCACCCCACCGGGCGGTTGCTCGGGCGTAGGGAACCGTTCGAGCTCGACCTTGAGGCCGTCTTGCAGGCGGCGTCCGAGCTCGACGTCGCGATGGAGATCAACGCGAACCCGAAGCGGCTCGACCTCAACGACGCTCACGCGAAGAGAGCGAAGGAGCTGGGCGTCAAGGTCGTGATCAGCACTGACGCTCACTCCGTGAGACAGCTCGATCACATCTCCTACGGCGTGGATCAAGCGCGGCGCGGGTGGCTCGAGAAAGGCGATGTGCTGAACACGATGAAGCTAGATCAGCTCCGGAGCTGGATGGGGCGACGCACGACCCGACGGGCATGATCCCCGACACGGCCCGTCGGGTCGATGAACGGCGCGGCGCTGCAGGAGAAAGGTCCCTGCTGTGCAGGGTTCGTAGGTCCGGGACTTCGTCGACGCGCCTATTGATGCTGTTTCCTGGGGTGCGCTTCTGGCGCAACCGCCCGCCAGCAGGTCAGGGCATCGCGCGGCCCGAAGCCACGGGCCGGGGCGCCCTAGATCCCTGCTTGCTCCCGCACCCATCGGACGGCCGCCTCGTGCGTCCCGAACCAGACGCCTCCTCGCTCCCTGATGTGCGCGATCAGACCCTCGAGTGCCACGATGCGCGAGCGGGGCCCGATGATGTGGGGGTGAGTGGTCAGGAGGAACATCGTGCGCTCCTCCCAGGCACGGTCGAACTCGTCGATCCACACCTGCATCACCTCGCGGGGCGAGGCGTAGGAGTTTCCGAGCGGGTCGAAGAGCGGCGCGTCGTCGAGCACCCATGAGACCGGAAGCTCCACGAGTCCGGTGGGCATCCCGTTGCTCATGAGCTCGTACGGCCGGTCGTCGGCCATGAGCGAGCTCTCGTAGAGGAGATCCATCTCGAGAACGATGTCGAGCGTGTTGTCGCTCATGTTCCAGGACGGCGCGCGGTAGCCGACAGGTCGTCGGCCCGCGATCCGGGCAATCGTATCGATCGCCTGTGAGAGAAGGCGCCGCTCTGTCGCGGCGTCCAACGCTGTGTTCGTCTCGTGAATCCACCCGTGCACTCCGATCTCGTGCATCCCCGATGCGTTGATCACATCAGCCTGGCTCGGGGCGAGCATCAAGCTCCACGCGGGGAAGAAGAACGTCGCGGGTATCTGCTCCCGGTCGAGCAGCGCGACAATCCGCGGGAGGCCCACGCGCGCCCCGTACTCGCCCTGAGAGAGAGGACCCACGCTGACTACGCCGCGGCGGAGTCCCTCGATCGTCTCGTTGTCGACGTCGAACGAGAGAAGCACCGCGACCCGAGCGCCGTCCGGCCAGGCGTCGGGAGTGAGGTCGCGACCAGCGCGCACCCGCTGCACGCCGGAACGTACGCGCTCGGCGGGCCAGTCCCAGGGGGGCGTCTCGACTGACGCGGCCGAATCCCGCGAGCTGGCCTGGTCGTCGGCGACCGGGACGCAGGCGGCGGCGAGGAGCAGGGGGAGGAAGACGAAGAGGATCCGGGTCGTCATCGGGCGGCTCCCGTTGGGGGTGTGCGGACTCCATCGAGGCTCGTGTAGAGTGTCGATGTACGCAAGGAGAGGGAGGCTACCGTTCCTTCCGCGCCGCTCGCGCGGCCCCGCCGGATTGCGTCCAGTACCTCCAACTCGTCGCTTCAGCAGGACCCGCCAGCCGGACTCCGCCCGTGCGAGCGGCATGACCTTGATCTCGGGCACGGCACCGCCCAGCCGCACGAGCGTCCGGTAGACGACGCGCGCCGCGATGATCCGGACAAGCGTGCGGAACCGATCGAGCGTGTCGGGCCGCAAGAAGCCCGCCAGTGACGTTTCAGCGGATCGCACGGACGGAGTGCGGGACGGAGCGTGAAGGCGAGACGTGGACCCGGGCCCCTATTGAGCGGCCCGCCCCCTCGCGACGGTCACGTGGTAGATCGTTTGCTGGCGCTCGTAGATCACGAGGGCGAGCCCCTCCGACTGCGCTTCGTAGAGCACCTGGCTAAATCCTGCCCAATTCGCGCGACTTGCGCAGCCGAGACGGACTCGAGCGCCAGATCGACCAGGCGCTCAAGGTGCGGACGGAGGTTGGGCGCCCATCTCGGCCAGCCGCTCCTGAAAGCGACGTCCGAGCTCCTCGAGAAGGGCTGAAACCTCAGGAACGACGTGGGCGGCCGCCGTGCTACGGGCCGCCTCGGTGGCTTCCTGGCGCTCTTGCTCGACCCATCCGCAGGCCCCGAGCAAGAAGCAGGCGGGAAGGAGGGGGAGCCTGCGCATCCCTCCGAGGGGCTGCCGGTCCGAAGTGCCATTGTGGACGTCCGAGGCCGGGGCGTCAGTGCCAGTGCCCGTGCGCCTGGGACCAGACTGCTCCGGGCCACGGGGGCGCTCCGCGACCGGACCGGTCCCCGAAGGCCAGCCACGCGGCAATCGTGATGAGGACCGCCGCGCCGATCCCGAGAATAAAGAGCGTGACCGGGCTCGGCTTGCCGCGCCGACTGCTCTGCTCCTGCTCTTGCCGCTGCCGCTCCCTGCGGCGCGCCTTCTTCGACGACATCCTCTATCCCGCTCCTTGTGGGGTTCACTCCCGGCCGGGAAAGGTAGGCCGACCCTTATGGCGCCGGCTACCCGCCAGGGAGGCGCGCGACCGGCAGGGAGCCCATGAAATCGGGCGCGGGACGTTTCTGCGCACTCTGGCTCGTGGTGGAGTGCTGCGTAGTATATGACACGGACGCCCTGGCTGGACGCGCACGGACATACCGCTGAAGAGTTCCCTGGGCGATCAGGAGAGCCGGATGAAATCCAAGACTTTGGCATTGCTGATGACGTTGGCCGCGTGCTCTGCTGGGTCCGACGCCCTTGACCGAGTCGACCAAGCGATCCAGGCGGACCACTTTGTTCCGTCCACACCCGAGAACGTCAGCTGGGGGTGGTATCCGATCGACAAGGAGCCGGTGGTGCGGATCCGTTCGGGCGAGACCGTGCGGATCAACACGCTGACCCACGTCGGGGCGACGCAGGACGAGGAGCCCATCGCCTATCTCACCGCACTCGGGATCGAGAGGGAGCAGATCCCTGAGGACCTCCTGGACTTCTGGGCCTCCAGGGACCGGAGGCCGCGCGAAGGGCGAAGCGCGCACGTGATCACCGGTCCGATCTACGTCGAGGGCGCCGACCCGGGCGACGTGCTTGAGATCGAGATCCTGGACATCGAGACCCGGGTAGACTGGGGAGCCAACAACACGAGCCCCAGGGGGGGCGTCTTCTCGCCCGCCTATCCGGGATTCCGAGAGGACGACCCCGCGCTCAACATGGAGTCGGCGAGGCATGTGATCCGCACCGGTGAGGTCGACGGCCGGGGCGTCGCCTTCTTCTCCGAGGACATCCGGGTGCCCTTGGCGCCGTTCATGGGCGTGATGGCGGTGGCACCCGATCCCGTCGTGGGCGATCCGGGCGTGATCCTGCCCGGCGTCCAGGGTTCACGTCCGCCCGGACCTTTCGGTGGCAACCTCGACGTCAAGGATCTCACGGCGGGTACGACGCTGTACCTTCCGGTCTTCCAGCCGGGTGCGCTCTTGTATGTCGGGGATCCCCACTCCGTGCAGGGCGACGGCGAGGTGAGCGGCACGGCAATCGAGCAGTCTCTGGTCGGGACCTTCCGGTTCGTCGTCCACGACGGCGTCGCGATCTCGGGTCCGCGCGCGGAGAACGAGACCCACTACATGATCATGGGGATTGACCTCGACCTGGATCGCGCGATGCGTCAGGCCGCGTGGGAGGTCGTCGACTTCCTCGTCGAGGAGAAGGGGCTGACCCCGGACCGCGCGCTGTCGCTCGCGAGCATCGCGGTCGACTTCCGGGTGAGCGAGGTCGTCGACCTGACGCAGGTTGTCACCGGCTTCATCCCCAAGAGCATCTTCGTGGAGTAGCCCGGGGCGTCCAACGGGTGGCCTACACGAGGATAGAGGCCTCCGGAGGGCGCCAGGGCGAGGGGCGTACCGCAACGGCAGCTCACGACCCGCTCCTCCGCTCGCTGGTCCAGATCTCCCTGCCGCCTACGATGGTACTGAGGATCGGCATGTAACGAATCCGGTCCGCCTCGATCGTCAGCACGTCCTCGCCCAGGAGCACGAAGTCTGCATACTTGCCGACCTCGATCGTCCCCTTCACGTTTTCGGCGAAGGTCTGGTAGGCCGGCGCCCACGAGTGGAGACGGATCGCCTCTTCACGGCTCACGGCCTCTTCGATGCCGTACACTGCGCCGTCCCAGCCCTTGCGCGTGATGCCGGTCCAGAGCGTGACGCGGGGACCGTGGGGCGCCCCGTCGGAACCCCAGCTCACCCAGATGCCCGCATCGAGGAGCGACTTGGTCGGGTTCATGGCCTCTTCACGCTCGCCGGCGAGCGCTTCGACGGCGAACGATCCGAGCCCCACCGTGAAGGCGGGTTGACTCGCTACGCCGATTCCGAGTCGGGCCATCTTGTCGATCGTCTCTTGAGGCGGCTTGACCGAGACGTGGTGCAGGTAATGCCGATGATTCTCACGGGGGGTTACCGCCAGGATCCTCTCGAGCTGATTGACGACCATCTCGACGGCGCCGTCTCCCATGGTGTGGATCCCAAGCTGCCAGCCGAGTTCGTGGGCCCGCTTGGCGACCGGATAGAAGGCCTCCGCTGGAATGCGGATGACGCCCTGGAAGTCCGGTCGGTTCTCGTACGGCTCCAGCGACCAGAAGACCGGAGCGCTCAAACCCCCGTCGATGCTCATCTTGATGGCGCCGAGCCGCAGCCGGTCGTCGCCGAATCCCGTCACGAAACCGAGCGACTCCATCTCCTCGATCGAGACCCGGACACCCTCCTCTAGGTCGTCCCAAGTGTCGTATCCCGGGCTCATGCGCAGCTGGAGCGTGGCCCGCGGCAGTCCGGCGCCGTACCGATCGTAGGTGGCCTGGAACAAGCGGAGCTGATTCGGCCGGACGCTGGCCACGTTCACGCTCGTGATACCCATGCTAAGGAACTCCAGCATGCGGCTGCGCAGATTCTCGATCTGCAGCTCGAAGGGCACGCCGCCTCGGCCCTCGTCGCTCTCCCGGTCGGGGAGAAGGTCCGCCACCAGACGGCGCGCCGCGTCATAGAGGCGGCCGTCCGGCTCCCCACGCTCGCCCTTGCCGACCTCACCCCCGCCGATGAACTCCGTCTCGCGTGTGATCCCCGGCCATCTCGAGCACCTGCGAGTTCATGATCGACGTGTGTGGCCCCCGCGTCAGGTACACCGGCCGATCCGTCGCGGCCCGGTCCAGATCCCACCGAGTGGGCAGGGTCTGATTGGGCCAAACCTCTCGACTCAGCGAGCCAAGAATCCACTCTCCGGGAGGCAGGTGCCGCGCGCGGGATCCGATGGCCTCGTAGAGCTGCTCGTTCGTCGTGACGCCGCGCAGCCAGTCGGGCACTTCGGCGATCAGGCCTCCCTTCCACTCCATCAGCGATCCGCCCTGGCCGCCGGCGTGGACGTGGTTGTCGAAGAAGCCCGGAAGCATCGTGTTGCCTTCCAGGTCGACCTGGCGGGTATGGGGCGCAGCCATCGCGAGGATCTCGGAATTGGATCCCACTGCGACGATCCGGCCGTCCTCGACGGCCACGGCCTCGGCTAGGTCGAAGCCCTCGTTTCCGATGAAGACCTTGCCGCCGTGGTATACAGCGTCGGGGCCGTCGAAGTTGGAGCCGGAGGGTGGTCCCTGACACGCGCCCGAGGTCAGGAAGAATGAACTGAGAACGGCGAAAGAGAGCAGGCGACGCATCAGATCCTCCCTGATTTCTGGCCCGAGAGAAGCTTGCCGGCGAAGGTGGATCGCCTGTGCCGGGGGCGCAAATTGGGTGACGCGTCGTTGGGGAGAGCCATTCCCCTGCGAGGCGAAGGCGCGCGGGTTCTCCGACCGGCTTGTGAGGCAGACGTCATCGAGCGTCCGTCAGCTCGATGTAGGCGCCCCACGGATCGACGAGGCCTGCCCGCATCTCACCCGTGCTCAAGTCCGCCTGGCACGGGCGATCCAGCGTCACGTCCAACCGTTCCTCGAGGCGCCGGCAGAACGAGGCCAGGTCCCGAACCTTGAAGCCGATGCGATCCAGCCCCCGCCCGCGCGTCGGAGCGCGGCCCTCGGTGGCCGCCGCGAACGTCAGGTTGGCTCCTGGGATATCGGCAGCCTGGAAGTTCCGCCGCATGCCGGGCACTGCGCCGAAGACTTCGGCGTACCACGTCTGTGCGGCGGGAATCGCGGCTTCCGGCACGTACCAGTGGACGTGGTGGTGCCGCACCGGCTCTTGCTGCTCAGCGTTCTCGAGGACTTCGATCCGGAGTCCGTCCGGCGTGGTGATCCAGGCCTGGGGGAACCGTGCCCCGCCATGCGCGATCGGCACGCCCGCCGCCCACCAGCGGGCGACGGCCCCCTCCACGTTCGGGACGTGGAAGGCGACGTGGTCCAACACCGAGCCGCGGGTCCCGCCGGCTGGCCTCGAACCATGGAGGTAGACCGTGACACCGGGGATCTGAACCGCCTGCACGCCCCCGATCGTCACCGGGGCACCGCCCACAGCCACGAACATTTCCCGAGCCCCGATCACGTCGGTAACGTTCAGATGCCAGCTGTCCATTGTCACGCCGAAATCGCCGGACGGGGCCTGCGCCGACACGGGCACGGCGATCGCAATCACCGCCGCGAGCGCCCAGCGCGTCGGGATTACCGACGCAAGCCAGCCCCTGCATCGATTGCCCATGAGTGGATCCTCCGACCAAGGGTGGAGACCAATTGAACACCTCGCCGACGGGTGGTTTCGCGGTCGGTGGGTGAGGCGAGAGCGAAGGCGAGGAACCGAAATTGCCACAGCGCTCCGGCCTCATCCCCATCGAGTCGAGCGACCACGGACCGCCCCAAGGCAAAGAGTGCAACCACCGTCCTCTTGTTCGCAATGTCGCTCGCGGTCAAGGTCGGGGCTAGATCGGGGACCGCACCGCCGGTGGACTTCAACGCAGAAAGCGGTGAACATCGAAGGAGAGCGCGGGTGGATGGCCACGGGTTCCAAGACGCGCCGAAGGCCCGAGATTGTGATTGTACCGTCGAGCGCTTCCATGGTCGGACCGTCTGAACGCCGGCCACAAGGCGCCTCTTCGGGACCGACCCCCCCGCCCGGAGCGTGGGTGTTGCGGTAGGCGTGATTCCCCTAACGTTCCTGCGGCCAACATTGTGGACGCTTCTCCAAATGCTCACCGTGGAGCACCGAATCCATGCTTCCGATCGATCTAACCGGTAAGAGAGCGTTCGTGGCTGGAGTGGCGGACGACCACGGCTATGGGTGGGGCATCGTGAGAGCGCTCGCCCAAGCCGGTGCCTCCATTTGCGTGGGAACGTGGCCGCCGGTGCTGAGAATCTTCAACCGGAGCCTCGAGCGAGGGAGCCTGGACCTGAGCCTCCCGGGAGGAGGCGAGATCGAGTTCGAGAAGATCTATCCCATGGACGCGGTCTTCGATACGCCCGAGGATGTTCCGGACGAGGTCAAGCAAGACAAGCGCTACCGGGACCTGACGGGCTACACCCTCCAAGAGGTTGCCGACGCCCTCCGGAGCGACTTCGGCGAGTCCTGCCTAGATGTGCTCGTGCACTCCCTCGCAAACGGCCCGGAAGTGCAGAAGGCGCTCGTGGACACAAGCCGGGCGGGCTACCTTGCGGCCGTCAGCGCCAGCGCGTATTCGATGGTGGCGATGGTGCAGCGCTTGGCCCCCCTCATGAGGGAGGACGGATCGGTTGTGTCCCTGACCTACCTGGCCGGCGAGAGGGTGGTTCCGGGTTACGGAGGGGGCATGAGCTCCGCCAAGGCCGCCCTCGAGAGCGACACGCGCACCCTGGCGTTCGAGGCAGGCCGCCGCTGGGGCATTCGGGTCAATACGATCTCGGCAGGTCCCCTCCCGAGCCGAGCCGCGAGGGCCATCGGGTCGATCGACCGCATGGTGGACTACTACCGGGCGAATGCGGCTCTCCCTGACGTCAACACCGCCGCCGACGTCGGCCACGCCGCCGCGTTCCTTTGCTCTTCCCTCGGGGCCGCCATCACGGGCGAGACCCTTCATGTCGACATGGGCTTTCACGCCATGGGCATGACGGCCGAGGATCCGCTGGGCCAAGAGTAGGGGCATGGCCGAGCTCGGGTTGCTTCTGCCTTCGGTCCTCACTCCCCCTCCCGGACCGCGCTCAAAGGCGCTGGCAGAGCGGCTGCGCCGGGTGGAGTCCCGGAACGTCACGTACCTGTCCGAGGCGTTTCCCGTCTTCTGGGAGGCCGCCTCGGGGGCCAACGTGCGAGACGTCGACGGCAACGTCTACCTCGACTTCACAGGTGCTTTCGGCGTCGCCGTGGCGGGGCATGCGCACCCGCGCGTCCGGGCCGCCCTCGAGAGCCAGTCCGCCCGCCTCGTTCACGGGATGGGGGACGTGCACCCGCCCGCCGTCAAGGTGGAGCTGCTGGAGCGGCTCGCTGACTTGGCGCCGTGGGGCGAGACGAGAGGGGTGCTGGCCTCGTCCGGATCGGAGGCCATCGAGATCGCGCTCAAGACCGCCGAGCTCTGCACGGGCCACTCCGGCATCATGGCGTTCGAGGGCGGCTATCACGGGCTGACACTTGGGAGTCTGGCGGTGACCGGACGCGCTGATTTTCGTGCTCCATTCCGGGGACGACTGCACGACGGGGTCGCCTTCGCGCCCTTCCCCGGGGCTGAGGAAGCCGAGACGGCTCTCGCCGAGATCGACCGCATTTTGGCCGGGGACCGCCCGTTTGAGGATCCCATCGGAGCAGTGGTGGTGGAGCCGATCCAGGGGCGGGCCGGGGTGCGCGTGCCGCCGCCCGGATTTCTTGCCGGCGTGGCGGAGAGGACTCGATCGGCTGGTGCTCTGCTCGTGTTCGACGAGGTTTTCACCGGCTGTGGCCGGACAGGGACCTTCTTCGCGCTGGAGCACGAGGGCGTCGTGCCCGACCTTCTCTGCGTGGGCAAGGCCTTGGGGGGTGGGCTCCCCCTGAGCGCGTGCCTGGGCCCGCTCGGGGTCATGGACGCCTGGCCCGACTCCACGGGCGAGGCTCTGCACACGAGCACGTTTCTGGGCCATCCCCTGTCGTGTGCCACTGCCCTGGCCTTTCTGGACGTGCTCGAGGAGGAGGATCTCGTGAGCCGGAGCGCCGCTCTCGGCGAGCGCTTGCTCGGGCGCCTCGGCCGAGCGCTGGCGGACGGCGAGGCCACCGTCCGGGGCCGTGGCCTGCTCATCGGCGTCGACGTCGGCTCGGGGGAGCCCGGCGGCCCGGCCAGCTCGGAGATCCGGGCACGGACTGCGGGAGCCGGGGCGAAGACGGTCGGAAGCCGAATCGCGGAAACCGCGCTCGCCAATGGGCTTCTGGTCTTGCCGGCGGGTCAGGCGGGCGACGTCATCGAGCTCACGCCCCCTGCGGTGATCTCGGATGCGCAACGCGACTTCGGTGCCGACTGCCTCGGCGAAGTGATCCGCTCGGCGTTCGGCCCTTGACGGGATCTCGGCCCGACCGGGAAAGCGGCTCGGTGATCTGTCCCCGGTGCTCCTTGCGTGCGACGGCAGGCGTGACCTCTTCGCGGCGCCGGAGACCGGGGGCGACGCGCCGAACGGCACGCCGACGCCCCGGCTGCGCAACCGGGATCTTAGGGAAGTCCCCTCTCCGGGGCTGGCGGAGGGGGCCAGGGTGGAGGCAGAAGTTCACGAATTGCCCGTGAACTTCTGCCTCGGGACACTCGGGCTGGAGTTGCTGGCCGGTGGGCCTCGTTATCGTGCGGACGTGGCGAAGTCAACCCGCTCGGCTAACTCGAGGTCCTTTTCGGTGAGAGCCTGGGCCTCGTGGGTGGTCAGGGCCAAGATCACCGTCGTATAGCGGACGTCGATGTCCGGATGGTGGTTCAAGTCGTCGGCCAGACTCGCCACTCGGTTCACGAACACGATCGAGTCGCGGAAGGACGTGAACCTGAACTCCTTCGTGAGGATCTGCCCCTTCCGTTTCCACCCCGTTCGTCCACTTAACCACCCGCGGATCGACTCGTCGTTAAGCTTCTCTGCCATCGAGGGTCCAGCTTCCTTTCGGCGCCTGCCCAGTGAGTTGAAATTGAATGACTTAACCCAAAGACGCCCCACCGTTCCAGGGGGTTGGAATCGGGATGGGTCCCTGTATATTGCTTCGTCTCTCCCCGAGAGAGCACAGGGCACGTGCCCCCATCGTCTAGTGGCCTAGGACACCTGGTTCTCAGCCAGGAAACCGGGGTTCGATTCCCCGTGGGGGTACTGGTTTTCGACCTACGGGATCACGGCCGTGGCCGGGATCCCGCGCGGGGTCGCTTAGCTCAGTTGGTAGAGCACTACGCTCACATCGTAGGGGTCACTGGTTCGAGTCCAGTAGCGACCATTCTCCAACCGCCAGCGCTGCGAGGGTCGGTGGCGTCCATCGGGTGGGCCGGTGAGCTCTCAATCCGGTCCCGGCCAAGGGTGAAGCGGATCTTGCCGCACGCGGCGGAAGGTCATCGCGACGGTGGCGGGGCCTGGGATGCGCCGCCGCCCCGAACACATCACGACACGAATCCGGCGAAGACCTCCCCCCAGGGCCGCGTCACATCCGGCGAGCGATTGCCGGGTTCCTATTGTCCTCGCCTTGCGGGACGCGGCTACCGCCCCGCGAACGCTTCGATGGCCCCGGCGATTTCGGCGGGGGCGTCTTCCTGAATGTAGTGCTTCGCGTCGAGCCGTGTCGTGCGGACTGGCCCGAAGTCGGCCTTGAAGCGCTCGATGAGCGACGACCCGAAGAACGGGTCGTAGATCCCCCAGGTCAGAAGCAGCGGGAGCTGCCCCAGGACCCGCGGAACTTCGTCGGCGATCATTCCGAGCCATCGGGCCGCTCCGGTGACCTGCTTCGGAAGTTCCGCCACGCCGACCCGGGAGTCGAGTGTGCGGAGCGGTCCCCGATAGTGATCCATGACCTCCGGAGCGAGCTTGTGCTTGAGCCCAAGGGGCATGATCCGCTCGACGAAGAGGTTCCTCTTGAAGATCTGGTCCTGCACGAACCCCGACGCCATGAGCTTCGAGAAGCCCTGCAGGAGGACGGAGTCGGCGGGCCAGTACCAGGTGTTGCCCATGACGAGCGAGCGCGTACGGTCACGTTCGTTGAGGGCCAGCCGCATCCCGATCGGGCCGCCCCAGCCGTGCCCCATGACGGTCAGGTCTTCGAGCCCCAGCCCCCGTACGAGCTCGGTGACCACGGATGCGTGCTCGGCGGCCGTGTATCCGTAGGTCGGGGGATGCACGGAGAGGCCGAAACCCGGATAGTCCACGGCGATGCACCGGAAGCGCTTCCTGAGGCGTATGACGATCCCCCGGTAGAGAAAGCTCCAGGTGGGGTTGCCATGGAGGAAGAGGAGGGGTGCTCCGGAGCCTTCGTCGATGTAGTGGACCTGCCCTACGCTGCTCTGGAACCAGCGGGAGTCGAACGGATAGAGCGCTCGATCCGGAACAAAGGGGCCGGGCGTGGACATCCTCGCCGTCAGACCACGACTAGCTTGCGAGGGGCGACTAGCTCGATCGCCCTGCCCGAATTCCACTGGGTCACGAAGCCCGCGATGGCGCTCGCCGCCACCGAGTACGGGGATCTTGGGTACAGCTGGCCTTGGGCCCGAGCGTCCGGGACGCTGCGGTCCTGGGACGACACCGCGACCTCGTCCTCCGAGCGGGTCACGCCCGGGCCCGCGTTGATGCGCGCTCCGCATCCGCGCTTGATGAAGGTAGCCTCCAGGCTCTTGAACAGGCCGAGGCAGCGCTTCTCGCGACAGGACTCGCGGAGCTCGACCGGGCCGCTCGCCTCCAAATCCCCGAGGGTCCGGGGACTGCCCGGACACCGAAGATCGCCAAGCTTCGGAGAGAGGGGAAGCGAACCCGGGGGGGCGGCCCAGCCCGCCGCCCCCCGCGCTCCTTACGAGAAGTCGACGCCAAAGAAGATGACAGCGACGAGGATCGCCGCCACGGCAACCGGGGCGACGAAGCGGATAAAGAACCTCCACACCTCGTACTTGAACCACCCCGGCTGCGTACCATCGACAAGCTGGGTCCGGGTCACCTCGCGGGCCATCAGCCAGCCGGCCGCGAGGGTGATGCCGAGCCCGCCGGTGGGCAGCATCCAGTTGGAAACGAAGTGGTCGGCCATGCCAAACCAGCTCGCCTTCCCTCCGAAGAACAGCTCGCCCAGGGCTCCGGGGAGGTGAAGGTTGGTGATCGCCGGCACCGCGCCGAACGAAACAGCGGCCAGGATCGTGAAGAGGAAGACCGCGCCGCCGCACATCAGCGTCGCTTTCTGACGAGCCACTCCGTGCTCGTCGATCATGTAGCTGGCGACGACCTCGAGGAGCGACATCGACGACGTCAGCGCGGCAAGGGCGACGAGCACGTAGAAGAGCGGACCCAGCAGCCTCCCGAACGGGACCTCGGTGAAGAACAGCTCCGGGAGCGAGATGAAGAGCATGCCGACGGTCCCTGTGCCGCTGACCTGTTCACGCATGCCGGCAATGCTGAAGATCACCGAGAACATGATGATCGTGGCGATGAGGGCGATAACCGTGTCGAGCAAGACGATCACTGCCGACGCCTTCACGACGGACTGGCCCTCCGCGATGTAGGACCCGTACGCGACCATGGCCCCCATGCCCAGAGACAGCGTGAAGAACGAGTGTCCGAGAGCCTCGAGCACGCTGGCGGGCTCCAAATCGCTGAAACTCGGGCGGAAGATGAAGGCCAGGGCCTCGCCGGAGCCGCTCATCCCGAGCGCCGAGAAGAGCAGCAGCACCAGGATGCCGAAGAGGATGGGGAGGAAGATCCTCGCGATGCGCTCGATTCCCCTCCGGACGCCGAAGTACACGATCGAGATCGTCGCGAGGCTGAACACCAGTGAGAGTCCGAGCTGCAGCGCTCCATTCCCGGCCTGCTGGCCGAACAGATCACCCATCGACGCGTCTGCCGGGAACCCGCCGATCATCCACGACGACGACGTCCAGAAGTAGAAGAGCGACCATCCCGCGATCACGGTGTAGTAGCTGAGCAGAATGAACCCGCACAGCACCCCCCAGAGGCCGAGGAGCCCCCACGCCGGCCCGACCGCGTCCTTCAGCGCGCCGACGATGCTCTTCTGTGTTTTCCGGCCGATGAGGAGCTCTGCCATCATGATCGGAAGGCCCACCGCCGCGATGCAGACGAGGTAGACGAGCACGAAGGCCCCGCCCTGGTTCTCCCACGTGATGAACGGGAACTTCCAGAGGTTGCCAAGACCGATGGCGCTTCCGGTGGCCGCCAGAATGAGGCCCAGGTTGGATGTCCAATGGTCGCGGGGCTGATTCATCGAGTTTCTCCGGGCCAGTGGGGCGGTGCGACGTCGGGGCCCAACATATCCGCGCCGCCGAACTCTGGACAAGCAAACCGCCGAGCGCCTGCCCCGCTGATGGATGGCCCTCGGGCACTTCCCGGGCCCGGTGCGAGTGCCAATGGAGCCGGTCGGGTTTTCGCCGATCAGGGGAGAGGGGTAGGTTCGTCCACATGACCACGGGACGCAGCAGAGGCAGGCAGTGGGCGAGCGCGCTCGGGACCGGGTGCGCGACGCTCATCGTCTCGACCCTCGCTCCAGTCCCGCTCTCCCCGCAGATCGGTCCAGACGGGAGCGGGGTCGTGGAGGCGGGACTGACGCTTCGGCGCCTCGACGGAGTGAAGCGCGTGCTCATGATCGGCGCCCATCCCGACGACGAGAATACCTCCCTGCTCGCCACGTTGGCCCGCGGCATGGGGGTCGAGACGGCGTACCTCTCCCTGACCCGGGGAGAGGGCGGCCAGAACATCCTCGGTCCCGAGCTCGGGGAAGGCCTAGGCATCATCCGCACGGGCGAGCTCGAAGCGGCCCGTGCGATGGACGGGGGCCGGCAGTTCTTCACGCGAGCCTTCGACTACGGGTTCTCGAAGAGCGTGGCCGAGGCGTTCACCCGCTGGCCCCGGGAGGAGGTCCTGAGAGACATCGTTTGGGTGATCCGCACCTTCCGTCCACAGGTCGTCGTCTCGGTTTTCTCGGGAACTCCTCGCGACGGGCACGGACACCACCAGGCGGCCGGCATTCTGGCGCGTGAGGCCTTCGATGCCGCAGCCGACGCGACGAGATTCACCGATTTGCCCGGAGGTGGGGACAGGCCCTGGAGGGTCGACAAGCTCTACCTCAGCCTCCGCTTCAGCCGTGAGCCGCCGCCGGTTCGGGTCGACACCGGAACGTACGATCCCCTTCTCGGCCGCTCCTACCTGCAATTGGCCATGGAGAGCCGGAGCCAGCACAGGTCGCAGGAGATGGGTGCCCCTCAGCCGCTCGGTCCGGGTGCATCCGGTCTTCGCCTCCTCGAGAGCCGCGTGGAGGAACCGGAGGGCGAGAACGGGATCTTCGCAGGGGTCGACACGACGCTGGCGGGGCTCATGACGGGGCTCCCGGGGGCAGCCGGCGCGCCGATTCGCGAGCATCTGAGGGCCTACCGCACGGCCGTCCACGACGTGGCCGCGTCCCTCGACGCTCTTCGGCCCGAGCGGGCTGCCCAGCCGCTGGCGGTCGCCTATCGGCACCTCGAGGCCGTCTTCGAGCTCATCCAGGACGTCGGCGATGCCGGGGCGCCTCTGGCCGAGCCGCTCGCGGTGCGCGCAGCACAGGTCCGTTGGGCTCTCATGAAGGTGGCATCCATCGTGGTCGACGTGAGGGCCAGCGACGACTTCGTGACCGCCGGTCAGGAGGTGGACGTCGACGTCCGAGTCTGGAACGGGGGGCCGTTCCGGCTGGAACGAGCACGGGTCGGAAGCGCGGGGCCGGGCGCGTGGGCCGGTGGCTCGGCCGAGTTCGTCGCCACCGGTGACCAAACCCTCGAGCCTCGGACGCTCGGTTCGGGCGAGATCGCGCGCTGGAGCTACCGGATCCGCTTGGGTGACGCACTTCCGCCGTCCCGTCTCTACTACCTCGAGTCCCCGCGGGAGGGGGACATATATCGGTGGCGGGGCACCGATGGCTCGGAGACCCTGCCTCGGAATTGGCGTGCGCTTCTCAGCGCGGCGGGAGAGTTCGATCTCCACATTCCGGGGATGGACGCGCCGGTGCACCTAGTGTGGGGAAGCCGTGCCCAGTACGTCGGCGTGGACCAGGCCAGCGGCGAGTATCGTGCTCCGGTGCTGGCGACGCCGGCTGTCTCCGTGACAATCGATCCGAACAACACGGCGTGGCCGCTGAGCTCCGTCGAAGGACGAGCGGTTACGGTCCTGCTCCGCAGCCACTCGCCGTCCCCGGTGTCCGGTCGCGTCGCCCTTGAGGCTCCCGCGGGGTGGGAGGTCGCGCCGCCGGACCTGCACTTCGCGTTGGACAACGAGGGGTCGAGCCGGAGCTTCACCTTCATTGTCAAGCCGCACGGGGCCCTGGAGGCCGGGGCCCACGTCTTTGAGGCGGTGGCCATCCGGGATGACGGGGTCCGGTTCGACGAGCGCGTCGATGTCATCGACTACCCCCACATCGAGCGCACGCTCGATCTGCAGCCTGCCCTCATGCGGGTGACCGTGCTACCCGTCGCGGTCGATGAAGGCATCAGCGTCGGCTACGTGACAGGCCCGGGCGATGACGGCCTTCGGGCCCTTCGCCAGATGGGCGTGGACGCGGAGGAGGTCCCGGCCGAGAGGCTCCGCGAAGGCGACTTTTCCGCCTACGACGTCCTCGTGCTCGGAATCCGCGTGTACGAGACGCGCCCCGACGTCGCCGCAGCGAACCCCGGGATCCTGGATTTCGCGCGGGCAGGCGGGACGGTCATCGTTCAGTACAACAAGTTCGAGTACCCCCGAGGAGGCTTTGCCCCCTATCCGGTGAGCATGGGGAGCGGGCGGTCGGCTCCGCGGGTGACGGACGAGGCCTCTCCGGTCACCCTGCTGGATCCGGATTCACCGGTGTTCAATGCCCCCAACCACATTACGGCGGCGGACTTCGATGGGTGGGTGCAGGAGCGCGGCCTCTACTTCCTCAGCGAGTGGGACGAGCGCTTCACGCCGCTCCTTGAGCTGGCCGACCCCGGCGAGGAGCCTGTGTGCGGGTCGCTACTGGTCGCGCCGGTGGGGGAGGGGATCTACGCTTACGTGGCCCTCTCTTTCTTCCGTCAGCTCCCCGCCGGTGTGCCCGGGGCGTACCGACTCTTTGCCAACCTTGTCTCGCTTGATGCAAACGAGTGGAACACCCATTACGGGTCGCGATGACTGACGCGGACGAGCATCTGCGGGCGAGCGAGGATGAGGACGAAAACGGGCGGATCGGCATCTTCCCGAGCTGGAGATGGCTGTACGGCGCGGTCCTCCTCTATTCCACTGCCCTGATCGTCCTCCTGCACATCTTCACGACCACCGTCGACTTCGGAGCGCCGTGACTCCCGTCGACTGGATGGTCTTCACCGTCTACTTCGGCGGCGTCATCGCGTTCGCACTCTATCAGAGCCGAGTGAACGTGGGCGTCGAGGGCTACTTCCTCGCGAATCGAAGGCTTCCGTGGGCGGCCGTCGGGCTCTCGGTCATGGCCACGCAGGCCAGCGCCATCACGTTCATCGGGACGACCGGACAGGCCTTCGACGACGGGATGGAGTTCATCCAAGTCTACCTTCCCCAGCCCTTTGTGATGGTGCTCCTGTGCGTCCTCTTCGTCCCGCTCTTCTACCGGGCCAAGGTATTCACCGCCTACGAGTACCTGGAGAGCCGCTTCGACGTGAAGACCCGCTCCCTCACGAGCTTCCTCTTTCTCATCTCCCGCGGGCTGGCGGCGGGCTTCGTGCTCTACGCGCCAGCGATCGTCCTTTCGGTGATCATGGGTTGGGACGAGAGGCTGACGATCCTCATCATGGGGGCGGTCACGATCGTCTACACGATGGCCGGTGGCATCACGGCGGTCATCTGGACCGACGTGATCCAGATGTTGATGATGTTCCTAGGGATCGCGGCGGCCCTGGCGATTCTCTTCGGTACTCTCCCGGGAGATGTGGGCGTGGCCGAGGTCGTCTATCTCGGCGGGATCCAGGAGATGTGGTCGAGCATCGACTGGTCTTGGGACCCGACGGACACCTATACGATCTGGTCGGGCATGATCGGGGGGTTCTTTCTAGCGCTTGCCTACTTCGGGTGCGACCAGAGCCAGGTTCAGCGGTATCTGACCGCCGAATCGCTCAAGTCGAGCCGGCTGTCGCTCATCTTCAACGCCTTTCTCAAGGTGCCGATGCAGTTCGCCATCCTGGCGATCGGCGTCCTGCTCTTCGTCTTCTACCACTTCGAGCGGCCGCCTCTGCTCTTCAACTCGGCCGAGGTGGCGATGGTGCACGAGAGCGAGCGCGGAGACGAGTTCCGAAGGCTCGAGCGAGAGCACGGAGACGTCCACTCGCTGCGGAGGCAGACGACGCTGAGCCTTCTCGACGCGCGGCGGAACGGCGAGGAGGTGGCCGAACTGCAGCAACGCATCGGTGAGTATGACGGCCGGCTTCGGGGGGTTCGTCGGGAGGCGAGGGCTATCGTCTCCGAGGTCCGCGGGGCCTCGTCCAACGACGTGAACTACGTCTTCCCGTCCTATCTCATCCAGTACGTGCCGGCTGGCATCCTGGGGCTCATGATCGCGGTGATCTTCGCGGCGGCCATGTCGTCGCTCGACTCGGAGCTGACCGCGCTATCCAGCGCCACGGTCATCGACTTCTACCGGCGGCATTTCCGGAGGGACGCGTCGGAGGAGCACTACCTTGCCGTCTCGCGTGCGACCACGCTCTTCTGGGGAGCGTTCGCGTGCGGCGTCGCCCTCTACGCGGGGCAACTCGGATCGCTGCTCGAGGCCGTGAATCAGGTCGGCTCGTTCTTCTACGGTTCCCTCTTGGGGGTCTTCCTCCTGGCTTTCCTGGTGAAGAAGGCCGACGGCAACGGGGCCTTCTGGGGGCTCCTCGGCGGCATGCTGGCCGTCTTCGTCGTGTCGATCATGACCGACATCTCCTGGCTCTACTACAACGTGGTCGGAGCCCTTACCGTTCTGGGCATCGGCACGGTCATGAGCCTCGTCGCGTCGGACCGCTCGCCCGATCAGGGCGCGGCTACCGGCTGACACCTGCCGTCAGGACGCGGCCCGTCCCGGAACGCGACGGCCCGGAAGTGTCCGGCCTTTTCTGGACCTTCAGACTGGAGGTATCTTCTGGACTCCCTCCTCCGACGGCCGGAAGCGCTCTGGGGACCAGGATCCCAGAGCCCTGCGGGTCTCGCGTGTCTACGGAGATCCGCAACATTCCAGGGGACGATGTCGAGGAGACCACGGCCCTTGTTTCTGAGGAAGCATTGATGGCAGTCACCGAGAAGGCAGTCCGGAACGCCCTGAAGACGGTCAAGGACCCCGAGCTCGATCTCGACCTCGTCGTTCTCGGCCTCGTTTACGACATCGCGACCGACGGCGGCGACGTACACGTCGTCATCTCGCTGACTTCGCCAATGTGCCCCGTCGCCGAGCAGATCGTCTTGAACGCCAGGGCTGCGGTCGAGGACGTGGAGGGGGTCGAGAGCTGTGAGGTCGACCTTACCTTCGACCCGCCCTGGACCCCCGAGCGTATCGCGCCGCTGATTCGGGCGTCGCTGGGACTCTAGAGGCGCCCTCCTCACTCAGGGCACTGGATCTGAGGGAGGGCTAGGACGCGGTCCGAGGCTGAGGACCCGGCCCCCCCGACGAAGAGTCCGTCACCTGCGCGAGCAGCGACCTCGACCGCGTGCTGTTCATCGAATGAGTAATGACGCCGCGGAGCTCAGGGGACGATCTCAATGTCCTCCAGGTAGTCGCGAGGAGGGCTCGCCACCTCGACTGCACGCTCGGTGACGGCCTGGGTTAGGGGCTGCGGCGGTGTGGATCTGCCCGTCAGATACTCTACCACGGCTTCGCCCAAGCTTGAATCGGAAGAGGAGGCAGCCGCGTGGTACTCGGCGTATCGGGCGCCCACCCGCTGCTCGAAGAAGGGAAGCTGTGCCTCCGGAGTTCCGTTCTCCACCATGTCCTCGAAAACCGCGGAGTGAAGGGCGTCGAGCATCCGCTTAACAAGGTCGCCCGGCGCCCGGCTCACGAACGCCTGCTGCCCCCCCCCCGCGTGTTGGCCCACATGAGGAAGATGAGGGCTTTCTCCACCGCATGCTGATCGGGCTCGCCGTCGAGATCCATCGGCCCCAGACCACTGGGCGGACTCTCGACTCTGCCTTCTGAGACGAAATCGGTGAAGCTCTCCCACACCAGCCGGGCCAAGTCGTCACCGAGGTGTTCAGGTGTTATCGTCTCGGGAGTACCGAACTCGCGCGTGGCCTCGGTCATTCTCAACCATCGTGTCGTATATGATATCCAGGCAATATCATGGAGTGGACTCCCAATTCCGCCCCGTGCGGCGGGAGTGCCAAGCATTCTCACGCCCCGCGGCTCGGAGTCAGATGAGTCATGACGCTTGAATACCCAAGTCGCTACTCTTCTGGACGGTTTCAGTGGCTGCCAAGTCGCACTCTGATCGCCGTCTCCGGCCTGATTCTGGTCGGTTGCACGACGGTTGCACCGCTTCCTGCCCCCCGTTCCTTGATCGTTCGTTCCGGAGCCAGGCTCCAGGCCGACCGGGCCCGGCTGTCTGAGATCGACGTCTGGGTGCGCGCCCAGCAGGAGAACATCACGATGGATCCGTCGTTCTGGATCATCGAGAATGCGACCCCGGTAGAGACGTATCCGTGGGACGGGCTCACGATCACCGCGGACACCGCTTTTGTGTTGGTCCCGGCGGTTGCTCCGGAGTCCGGTGCAATCATGTCCTTCTACGGGCACTACCATCTAATGAAGAAGATGGGACGCCTGGACGAGTTCCTTCCCGAGGCGGTGGACGCGGAGGGGTACGCACTCGAGAGGGCCATCCTCACCCGGGTGGCGGACGCGTGGCTCTACGGCCGGGCGCTCTTCGACATGACCCCTTACGGACCCCTCGACGAGATCATGTACGCCCGCGAGCACGGCTTCCTCGAGGCGTTGATCCTCACGGCGCGTCCCGACGAGTTCGCGGACGAACGGAGCGCCTGGCTCGACGCGAATCCGGGCCGGCAGGAGGAGTATCGGGAGTGGTACCTGGAGACCTTCGAGAGGGAGCCTCCCGGCCTCCGCTAGCGACAGCCCGTCGCGGGTTCCCGGCTACGGTAGGGGCAAGCGCAGCGGCTAGGGCAGCGGCCCAGAAAGCTCCCACTTGGCGCTGATGGCTCCGGCGTCCCCCTCGACGGGCCATACTTGCACGTCCACGCGCCCGGTTCGGCGAATGCGATCGTCCGAGGGACGCCCGCCGAAGAGCGCGAATCCGTCCACCCGGATCCTGCAGGACTGCTGGCCGTCCGGGGAGTCGGCCCGTAGGGTTGCACCCTTGAGTTCGCGAGTCGTCAGGACCTCGCCCGACTGGAAGCGGAGCTTCAGCAGCCGGCCGGCCTCCGCGTGAGGGGCCTCCAAGGCGTCTAGGACGCGAAAAACCGCCTTGTGCTCTCGGGTAATTGACGCCATATGCCTTCCGGTGTCGATGACGAATCCCTGGCAGGACTTCGTAGGCTAGCGAGGGACGGGGGACCGAACAATGGACCAAAGCGGACGAGGGCCAGACGCCGAGGGGCTCGAACTCAGCGGGGACGACATGCGTCGGCTCGGCTACGAGGCCGTCGACCTGCTCGTGGAGCGCTGGACCAAGCTAGGGGAAGGCCCGGCGTGGGCGGGAGCGACCCGTGAGGACATGGAGGAGCTCTTCCGGGAGCGGGCACCCGAAGAGGGCTCTCCTCCACGGGAAGTGATGAGGCGCGCGGCCAGCGAAGTTTTGCACTACGCCGGACGGATCGACCATCCTCGCTTCTTCGCTTTCGTGCCCTCCTCCCCGACCTGGCCGACCGTTCTTGCCGACTTGCTCGCGTCCGGCTTCAACATCTTCCAGGGGACCTGGCTGGAGTCGGCCGGTCCGAGCCAGATCGAGCTCGTGGTCTTGGACTGGTTCCGGGAGTGGCTCGGCCTGCCCGCCACGGCGGGGGGCGTCTTCACGAGCGGAGGGTCGGCTGCAAACCTGGATGCGCTGGTGACGGCCCGAGCCATCCGCGGCCATCCGCCCCGCCCCGTTCTATACGGCTCCGATCAGGTGCACTCCTCCCTGGGCCGGGCCGCCCGCATCGCGGGGTTCGGGGCGGATGCCATGCGCTCCATTGCCACCGACGATCAGTACCGCATGGACGTGGAGGCCCTGCGGCGTGCGATCCGAAGGGATCGCCAGAGTGGACTCAGCCCTCTCTTCGTGGCCGCGAATGGCGGGGCGACGAATACGGGGGCGGTGGATCCGCTCCGTGAGCTCGGCGAGCTCTGCAGCCAGGAAAGCGTTTGGCTCCACGTAGACGGAGCCTACGGGGGATTCGCCGTGCTCACCGAAGAGGGCAGGACGGCGCTCGACGGCATCGAGCTCGCCGACAGCGTGACGCTCGATCCTCACAAGTGGCTCTTCCAGTCGTACGAGATCGGATGCTTGCTCGTGAGAGACGCCGCCGACCTCGATGCGGCCTTCCGCACGAGCTCCGAGTATCTGCAGGATGCCCGCATGGGTGCCGACTACGTGAACTTCGGGGAGCGCGGCCTTCAGCTCTCCCGGTCGTTTCGGGCGCTGAAGGTATGGATGTCGATCAAGACGTTCGGGGTCGCGGCGTTCCGTGACGCGATACGGCGGTCGATGGACTTGGCGCGGGAGGCCGAGCGGTACGTCACAGAGGCCCGCGAGCTTGAGCTCCTCACGCCTCAGCAGCTCGGCGTCGTCTGCTATCGCTACAATCCTGCGGGTCGCGAGCTCGGCAACCAAGGGCTCGACGAACTCAACGCGGAGATACAGGAGCGGATCGTCTCGAGTGGGTACGCGATGATCTCGTCCACGCGTTTGAGGGGCGTCTACTCCCTCCGGCTCTGTGTGATGAACTACAGGTCGGCGTGGGGAGACGTTGTGGGCACGCTGCGCCGAGTGGAAGAGCTCGGCCGGGCGCTCTCGGCGTGAGGATCCTGTCGGCCGGGCTAGTGGCGTACCCTGTCCTCGCGCTGCTTCTGGCCCGGCAAACGAGCCTCGGGCTGCTCGATGCGTTCTTTCTGGCGGGACTCCTGGAGCTCCTGCCCGTCCTGGCCCTCGGCCAGGTGGCGCTGGCTCGCGAGATAGCGATCGAGAAGGTCCCGGCCTACCTGAACTCCGGCGCCACGATTCTCGCGCTCGGAATCCTGAGCCTCCTCATGGGACATCGACTGGTGGGGCTGGAGGCGCTGGGGCTCGATGCCCCTCTCTCAGCCTCGAACCTGCTCTGGACGGGTGCGTTGTTGTTGGCGGGCCTGGGGACACTGCTGGCCTTCCGTGCCGTGCGGAGGGCCCTGGGGATGGAGGAGACCCGGCTCGTGCACGGCCTCATGCCCGGCACCGGCAGGGAGGTGGGCCTCTTCGCGGGGCTGTCCCTCTGTGCCGGATTCGGAGAGGAGGTGGCCTATCGCGGCTACGCCCTGACCGCTCTGATGCTCGCCACCGGGTCGGCCGCCCTTGCACTGATCGTAACCTCCGCCACCTTTGGAATGCTCCATGCGTATCAGGGACCGGTCGGAGTGGTGAGGACCGGAGTGGTTGGGCTGATCATGGGCGCCGCCTTCCTGCACACGGGAAACCTCTGGCCGCCCATCATCGCCCACGCCATCATCGACCTCTTGGCCGGTCTCGCACTGCGGGAGTGGCTGCTGTCGTAGTACGAGCCCGCGTCCTCGACGGGCTTTTCGAAGCGAGGGAAGCGACATGGAGATAGATCTGGCGCTCTTGGCCGACGCGGCCACGATCGATGCCACCGGGAAGATGAACATCCTCGGCGTCTTCGACCGAATCGGCGTGAGCCAGTTTCCCGCTCAACACGGTCGCATCGCGCTCGTCCTGCGGCTCACGGCGGGGACCTCGGAGATGGGCCTGCACGACATGGAGATCCGGCTCTCCGACCCGGAGGGGGCTGAGGTGCTGTCGCTCAACGGCGAGATGCAGCTCGGGGGCGGCGCCGCGAGCGACGGAATCCGGGTGCCGCACGTGCTCAACTTGGACAGACTCGTGTTCCCCGGACCGGGCCGCTACAGCTTCGACGTCAAGGTCGACGGAGAGCACCACGTGACGATCCCGCTCGTCGTGGACGGCCCTCCGTCCGTGCGCGGCGCCCTTGCTTGAGGCCTATCGGCGGCCTATCTCCCGAGAGCGCCGGGTGCCTCCGCACGCTTGGATCGACGCACCAGTCCGTCGAGGGACCCAGTAGGCTGGGTAGGGACGCTCGCGAGCAAGGAAGGGCAAGCCGTGATCGTACACTGCAACTTCGAGGAGTTGTCGGCCTTGAAGGCCGGCGCGCGACAGATCCTTGACGGGCCTGCACCCGGGCGAGGGGCCGTGGCCGCTCCGCCCGAGGAGCGGGAGCGGGTGGCCCGCCTGCTGCCGCGCTTGGTCGGCGACCTCTCGGTGCAGTCGATCGCCGATCAGAGGGCCCTCCAAGGAGCTGTCGCGCCGATCGTCGAACTGTTGCGGGTGGAGATGGAGGCAGCGGTGGCAGCCACACACCCGGCGCACGAGGGAGCCGTGTCGGCTTACTTCGACTTCGCCCACGCCTTGTCGGTCCTGGCGCGTCTTGAGGAGATCGGGCAGGGGATGGAGGCCCTCATCGAGCTCGTGACGGAGGGCCCCGTCACGGACGAGCTGGCCACGGAGTTCGGCTTTCCGAGCTGATTCCCAGGCGAGGAACGGCCGCCGCCGGAGGGCGGTCGCGCCTGCCGCCATCCAGCCCCGGGACCGCGGGTAGCGGGCGCGAGGGCGGCGGGCAACAATCGAGCTACCTTACGTCTTCAATGCGCACCACTTGGCACCGATATCTGTGACGAGCAGCAAACCTTTTCCCGACTACGTGAACCAGCAGGGGGCGAGCTTCCTCGAGGAAGCGATCCCGTACATGGACGCCGTGTACGGGTTTGCCTTCCGTTTGGCGGAGAGTCAGGACAGCGCCGAAGACCTCGTTCAAGATACCTACTTCCGGGCGTTCCGGGCCTGGGAGCAGTACACGCCGGGAACACGGTGCAAGAGCTGGCTCTTCACTATCTGTAGGAACGTGTTTCTCAGCCAGCGCGAGCGGGGGCGGCGTCACGACGAAATCCTCACGGAGACGGCATACGAGGATCCGAGGGCGCTCTCTCGCGAGGCTCCCGTGTTCGCCGCATCCAAAGACAACAACCCGGAAGGAGAGTTCTTCCGCTCGATCGTGGACGAGGAGATCCTTCGCGCGATCGACGAGTTGCCCGACGAGTACAGAATGGCGGTGATGCTGTCGGATCTCGAAGGTCTTTCCTACAACGAGGTCGCCGAAATTTTGAAGGTTCCGGTGGGAACCGTGAAGAGCCGGCTCTTCCGCGGAAGACGGCAACTCCAAGCGCGACTTCACGACTATGCCGTCGAGATGGGATACATCTCCAAAGCCGTGGGGGATGGTTAGGTGACTGCTTTCGATAGGCTCAAGAGACTGTTCGGGTTCTCAGGACGGGAGGGAAACGGCGGGGACCCGTCCGGAGGCATGATCTCGTGCGACGAGGCCGTGGCCCGGTTGTTCGAGTATCTCGACGGCGAGCTCGACGGCGTGCCCGAAGAGGAAGTCCGCCTTCACCTCGAGGTCTGCAAGGCGTGCTACCCCCGGGCCCAATTCGAGAAGCACTTCCTCGAGGCCCTGGGTCGCGTAAAGAGAGACGGATACGCCTCCCAGGAGCTGAAGAACCGTATCCTTCAGGCCCTCGCCGAGGGTGCGGCGGAAGGGGGCTGACGCTCCGGGGATCTTCCCCGCCCGCGACAGGGAGCCGCAAGTCAGCGTCCGCTCGCCGCTCTCTTATGCCCCGCTTGATTTGCCTCGGGGATCCTGAGATCGTACGCCCATCGCGACGCGCCGGGTGTCGGCGTTCGGTTTGCCTTCGGCTCAGCAGGAGTCTTGATGACGGCCCAAACCCGCGGGCGCATCCTCCCCAGGCTCATCGAGGAGGAGATGCGCGCATCGTTCCTCGACTACTCCATGAGCGTGATCGTGCAGAGGGCCCTGCCCGATGTGCGCGACGGCCTCAAGCCCGTCCACCGGCGAATCCTCTTCGCGATGCACGAGCTCGGGTTGAGGCCCAACCGACCGTACAAGAAAAGCGCGACGGTCGTGGGGGACGTGCTGGGCAAGTACCATCCGCACGGAGACTCTGCCGTCTACGACGCCCTGGTCAGGATGGTCCAGGACTTCTCGCTCCGGTATCCGCTCGTCGACGGGCAGGGCAACTTCGGCTCGATCGACGGGGACTCGGCGGCCGCGTATCGCTACACCGAGGCGAAGCTCGCTCCGATCACCGAGGAGATCCTTGCCGACATTGACAAGGAGACGGTCGATGTCGTGGAGAACTTCGACGGGCAGCGGACCGAGCCTGCGGTCCTCCCTTCCCGCGTTCCCAACCTGCTGGTCAACGGCTCGTCCGGGATCGCCGTCGGCCTCAGCACCAACGTCCCGCCGCACAACCTGCGCGAGGTTGCGGCAGCTCTGAGGGCCCTGATCGAGGAGCCGGACCCGTCGCTTGATGTTCTCTTGCGGCACCTGCCGGGCCCGGACTTCCCCACGGGTGCGTTCGTCGCGGGTCGGAAGGGGATCCGCGACATGTACGAGAGGGGGCGCGGCCGCATTGTGATGCGGGCTCGCATCGTCAAGGAGGCCCTGCGCGCCGGCAAGGCGCAGCTCGTTGTGACCGAGCTTCCCTATGCGGTCTCCAAGTCGAGAATCGTCCAGCAGATCGCCGATCTCGCACGCAAGGGGCGGGTCGACGACATCTCCGACATTCGGGACGAATCGGATCGCGACGGGTTGCGGCTCGTCGTTGAGCTCAAGAGGGGCGCGAAGGCAGCCCGGACTATCCGGATCCTGTACAAGAAGACCAGCCTTCAGTCCACGTTCGGAGCCATCCTCATCGCGCTAGATCACGGCGAGCCGAAGGAGTTCACGCTGATCGAGCTGCTTGAGCGCTTCAGGGATCACCGGATCGAGGTCATCCACAAGCGCTCCCGGCACGGCCTCGAGCAGGCGCAGGCGGAGAAGCACACGTTGGAGGGTCTGGTGGCGGCGCTCGGCGCCATCGACGAAGTGGTTGCCCTCATCCGCAGCTCCAAGGACCGCGCGGACGCCGCCGAACGCTTGCAGGATCTTCTCGGCCTCTCGGAGGTCCAGGCGGACGGCATCCTGAACATGCGCCTGGCCAAGCTCACGGCTCTCGAGCAGGACGAGCTCAAGCAGCGCCTGCGAGAGCTCGAGGCAACGATCAGAGAGCTCAAGGGCGTGCTCAAGAGCGAAGCCCGTAAGCTAGAGATCATGCTCGCGGAGCTCGACGAGCTCGTCGAGAAGTACGGAGACGATCGGCGCACGGTGATCGTGGAGGAGGACGAGGCCGCAGAGGCGGCCGTGGAAGACACGGTGGCCCCTGAGGACGTGGTGATCACGATGAGCCACGCGGGCTTTGTCAAGCGGATCCCCATGCACCTCTACCGCCGCCGCGTCTCCTCTGGGAAGGCGCTCGCGGGCATGGAGCGCTTCGAGCACGACTATCTGGAGCGGATCTTTGTCGCGCGAACCCAGGCGTGCCTGCTGGCCTTCACGGAGGGAGGCCATGTGCACTTCCTCCCCGTGCTCGACGTGCCCGAGGGGGAGAGAGCGTCCAGGGGACAGTCCATCTACGCGCTCACCCGGGCCGACCGGAGGGATGCGATCGTGTCGGTCGTGGCGATCGACGACCTGAACGCGGAGCGCTCCGTCACGTTCGTTTCCGCGAAGGGGGTGATGAAGCGCACCAAGCTCTCTGAGTTCTCGAACCCGCGTGCAGGGGGGATGATCGCGTCCGGCGTGAAGGCAGGCGATCGGATCCTGGACGTACGGCTCTCCGACGGCGCTGCGGAGGTGATGCTCCTCACAAGGGCGGGACGGGCCATTCGCTTTCCCGAGACCGACCTCTCCGTGCTGAGCCGCACGGCTCAGGGAGTGAAGGGCATCGACCTCAAGAAGGGCGACTCGGTGGTGGGGCTGCTCCTCATCCGCCGGGCCGCGTGGGTGATGAGCGTCAACGACGCTGGGCTGGGCAAGCGGACCGCGGTGGGTGAATTTCCCCTCCAGAAGCGCGGAGGCCTCGGCACGATGGCCATTCCCTCGGGCGAGAAGAACACGCTCGTGTCGGCGCTGGAGATCCTGGAGGGAGACGAGGTCATGATCGTGACGGCGGCGGGACGTGTCCTGCGATTCCTGGCGGACGACGTGCCTTCGCAGGGACGGCGGACCCAGGGACGCCGTCTGGTAGATCTGGAGATCGGCGACCGTGTGGTGGAGGTCACCAGAGCCTACGGGGCCGCCACCGCCGGGGGCGGGCCGGCTCGCGCAGATTCCCCCCAACAGCTGGAGCTGCTCGGTGCCAAGGCCACTCCCTCCGGCCTGCCGGAATCTCCCTGACCCTCACGCGCTCGCCGTCGGCTCTGCGAGGAGGTCGGTCGGGCTCGCCAGGGCGGGGCCGCCCACCGCTGCTGTGAAGACAGTCAACGACTTGGAGATCGATCATTCGCTCGGAGGACGCCGAATGCTTTCGCTGATCAAGCCGGCGACCGCGGTCGCCATGGCCGCGTCCCTCATGGTGACTGCCGCAGATGGGCTTCCGCACGCGACCGCCGCCGACTCGCCGGACCGACGGGCCCCGCAGTCGCGGGAGGTGCATCTTCGGAATGTGCGTCAGCTCACCTTCGAGGGAGAGAACGCGGAGGCCTACTTCTCATTCGACGGGACCCGCCTGATCTTCCAGTCCACGCCGCGCAGCGGCGGGTGCGATCAGATCTACACAATGTCGCTCGAGGAAGGCAGAGGCGTGGAGATGGTGAGCACCGGCCAGGGCCGGACGACGTGCTCGTACTATTACCCTGCGGGCGACAAGATCCTCTACTCCTCGACGCACCACTTCTCGAGTGCGTGCCCCGCCCCTCCGGACTTCTCGCACGGCTACGTCTGGGCCGTATACCCGAGCTACGACATCTTCATGGTGGATGTGGACGGCTCGAACCTCACGCAGCTGACGAGCGCCTTCGGCTACGACGCCGAGGCGACCTTCTCACCGGTCGGAGATCGCGTGGTGTTCACGTCGATGCGCGACGGCGATCTTGACATCTACTCCATGGCCCCCGACGGCTCGGACGTCCGGCGCCTCACCGATACGCTCGGCTACGACGGAGGTCCCTTCTACTCTCCGGACGGATCGAAGATCGTCTATCGCGCCCACCGTCCCACGGGCGAGAGGGAGATCGAAGACTACCGGTCGCTCCTTGCCGAGGGACTGATCCGGCCGAGCGCCCTTGAGATCTTCGTGATGAACGCCGACGGCTCCGATCAAAGAGAGATCACGCACAACGGCGCGGCCAACTTCGGTCCGTTTTGGCACCCGTCGGGGACGAAGGTCATCTTCTCGTCGAACATGGACGATCCCGCGGGCCGGGACTTCGAGCTCTACATGATCAACGAAGATGGCTCGGGCCTGGAGCGGATCACGTATTCGCCCGGGTTCGACGGCTTCCCGGTCTTCAGCCCGGACGGTCTCCATCTGGTTTGGGGCTCGAACCGGGACCAGGCGCAGGAGGGCGAGACCAACGTCTTCATCGCGGAGTGGGTCGCGAACCCCTAAGCGGTCGGCACCGGCGCACTAGCCTCCGCCGACGAGCTCGAGGAAACCCGTGAGAATGCGGTAGGTAAGCCCCCACACGGCGTCCTCCCCCACCCGAAAGCAGGGGAACTCCCTCGGGCCCTCCGGAAGGCGGATGGTCGTGATTCGGTGGGTCGCCGGCAGGGTGGACAGTGCAACCCACCTCACGGACTCGACCTCCGGTGAGTTCACTGCGGCCGTGACCTCCGGGGGGACCCCGAAGACGTAGGGGACGATCGTGAGGCGGGGAAGCCGCTCGCCGGTTGGGCAGACGGGCTCCAAGCGTCCCAGCCGCCACCCCAGGGCGTCGAGCTCTACCGCCGTCTCTTCCGCCGTCTCCCGCATGGCGGTGACGAGCAGATCGCGATCGTCCAAGTCCCTGCGGCCCCCCGGCAGCGCCATGTGCCCCGACCAGGGGTCCCGCTCAACTTCAGCCCGCTTGATCAAGAGGAGCTCCAGGTCGGCGGTGGTTCGAAGGACCAGCGACACTGCAGCCTGGTCCCGGCCCTTCACCTCAAGCGGCTCGCCGGGGGCCGTCCCGTCGCTCGAGAGGAGTCGCGCGAGCCGCTGTAGCCGGACATCGGGAGGGGTAGGGGAATCGGTCACAGCTCCCCGATACACCCGTGCTGCCCGGCGGGGTTCAGCGAGCTTGGGGTGGTGGGCGGGCTGCGGCCGCTCAGACGCCCCTTGCCTCTGGGTCCCAGATGTGCTTGTGGAGCTGGGTCTGGAGTCTCACGGGGAGACGGTCCTCCAGGATCCAGCCGGCCAGATCGGCCAGGTCGAGACCGTCCCACACCGGCGAGACCAGGAGGGCGCCCAGGCTCCCCTCGTCAAGCCGCCGATCGAGCTCTCGCTCCCGAATCACGTCCTTCGCCCACTCGTAGTCCGCTCGGTCGGCCAACACGAACTTCACTTCGTCGCGGACCGTCAGCTCGTGGAGATTTTCCCACCGGGTCTTGTCGACCTCCCCCGAGCCGGGACACTTGAGGTCCATGATCTTGTGCACTCGCGGGTCGAGCGGACTCACGTCGACCGCTCCCGACGTCTCGACCAGGACCGTGACCCCGTCGCTCACGAGCCGCTCGGCGAGGCGGAATGCGTTGGGGTGCACCAGCGGCTCGCCGCCCGTAATCTCGACGAGGCGCGTGCCGAGGGAGCGCACCGTGGCGACAATCGCGTCTAGGGACTGGAGCTCGCCCCCGTGGAACGCATACTCGGTGTCGCACCACACGCACCGGAGAGGGCACCCCGTGAGTCGCACGAAGATGCACGGCAGGCCCGCCCAGGTGGACTCGCCCTGGATGGAGTGGAAGATCTCCGTCACCCGGAGGAAGGAGGCTTCCGGGGCGTTCACCGGCCGCTCCTCCCGCAGCGCTCGGGCCAAAGGAAGGCCAGGGGCCGCTCCCGAGCGGGCCGCTCGGGCGGAGGATCAATCCTGTGCCGTGGCATCTATTCGGCTCGGAGTTGTCGGTTCCTTCGGTCGATGGCCATGTCGAGCAATTGCTTCACGTCTGCGAGCGGGAGGGCCTCCGCCCGGCTCCGTACGTCGTCCTGCCCCCTGCCCTCCCACAGCACGGGCGTTTCCACGTGTCCCACAATGCCGAGCCCGGTCTCAGCCCAGCGCGGAAAGACGAGGTACACCACGTACGGAGCGAGGAGATTGCCGACCGTCTCGACCTCGATCGAGACCGTATAGGGCTGACCGTCGGAACCCTCGAAGGCGGGGGGGCGGTCGTGTACCGCGAGGTACCCTCCGAGCGTGGCGTCGGGGGAAAGTGTGGCGCGGTCAACGTCTGGATCCTCCACCACCTTCGGTGCCTCGCCCTCAAGGGCGTCGGCGTTCGGCGATTCGTCCATGCTCCCGTCCGTCCGGGGCCGATTCACTGGGTGCCGGAAAGGTAAGGAGGCGCGTCAGGCGTCCCAAGGCGGCCCGTTTCCGTCCGGGGCCGTGCGCTCGACTGCGCGCTCTCTCGCCAGCGCCCGGGCCCCCACGCTAGATTGCCTCACCATGACGCTACGCCCCGTCGACGCTCGCCCCGGCATCTTCGCCCCTCCCAACCTCCAAAGGGACTAAGGCCCGGGAGCCCGCGTCCTCTGACCCGCCCGGGAGGGCTACGTGCGCTACCGAGGTTCTCCGATCCGTCGATCCTCAAATCCGTCTCCTGTGGGAGAGCGTTCATGCCTCAAGTGAAGGTTCCCGCGGACCGCGTGTTCCCGGTCCTGCGAGACAATATCCTCGTCGATGGCTTCCACGTCGTCATCGATCTCGAGAAGTCCCACGGCGCCGTCATCGTCGACGCGTTGGAGGGGAAGGAGTACCTGGACTGCTACGGGTACTTCGCGACCCTGCCGGTGGGTCACAACCATCCGAAGATGGAGGACGAGGGATTCCGCGAGTCCCTGATGACGGCCGCTCTCGCCAACCCAACCAACAGCGACATCTACTCGCAGGAGTTCGCGGGCTTCGTGAAGACCTTCCGCAAGTTGGCGGTGCCCCCTGAGTTCCGCTACCTCTTCTTCATTGCCGGCGGAGCCCTTGCCGTGGAGAACGCCATGAAGGCCGCCTTCGACTGGAAGGCCCAGAAGAACCGGGTCCTGGGGGTCGCGGGAGGAGCCGACAAGGTCCTGCACTTCAGCGACGCGTTCCACGGTCGCAGCGGCTACACGCTGTCGGTCACGAACACCGACCCCGCCAAGACGGACGATTTCCCCAAGTTCGACTGGCCCCGCATCTCGAGCCCGTACATCGATTTTCCGATGGACGAGGAGTCCGTGGCGGCCAAGGAGGAGACGGCCTTTGCCGAGATCGAGGCCGCGTTTGAGAGCGATCCGCACGGGATCGCGGCGATTCTCATCGAGCCGATCCAAGCTGAGGGCGGCGACCACCACTTCCGCCCCGAGTTCTTTGCAAGGCTTCGGGAGTACGCGGATCGCCACGACGCGCTCCTTATCTTCGACGAGGTGCAGACCGGCCTGGGCGTGACCGGCACAATGTGGGCGTATGAGCAGACCGGGGTGACGCCCGACCTCATCGCCTTCGGCAAGAAGAGCCAGGTCTGCGGCGTTATGAGCACTCGCCGGATCGACGAGGTCGGGAGGAACGTTTTTCACGTCCCGAGCCGCATTAACTCCACCTGGGGCGGAAACCTTGTTGACATGGTCCGCTGTGCTCGGTACCTGGAGATCATCCAGGAAGACGGGCTGGTGGAGAACGCCGCCCGCGTAGGCGCTGTCCTCAAGGAAGGAATAAAGGCCTTGGCTCAGGACTTGGAGATGGTGCCGAACGTGCGCGGCAGCGGTCTCCTGGTGGCGATGGATCTTCCGGACGGGGACGTTCGACGACGGGTTTGGCAGGGCTGCTGGGACCGCGGACTCGCGGTGCTTCCGTGCGGCCCCCGCTCGATCCGTCTCAGGCCGCCGCTGATCTTCTCGGAAGAGCAGTCGAGCCAGGTGCTCCGGACGCTTCGCGAGGTGCTCGACGAGATCACGTAGTCACGGAGGAGGGTCATTCGGCACATGGATGAGCTCGGCTCTGCCGACCTGGGGTCGGCCGGCACGATGAGGGCTGCCGTCTTCACGGAGCACGGCGGACCGGAGGTGGTTCACCTCTCCGAAGTCGAGAGGCCCGAGCCGGCTCCGGGCGAGGTGCGGATTGCGGTGCGCGCGACCTCCCTGAACCATCTCGACCTATGGGTCAGAAGAGGCCTCCCGTTCGAGATCCCGATGCCGCACATCGGCGGATCGGACGTCGCCGGAATCGTGGACGCGCTGGGCGCCGGAGTCGAGGGGGTGGCGATGGGGACCCGGGTGGTCGTCGATCCGTCCCTCGCCTACGACTGGTACAGCGGCCAAGGTCGGGGGCCTTCGATCTCGGATCCTCCCTTCGGCGTGCTCGGGGAGCACACCCAGGGCGGGCTGGCCGAGCACTGTGTCGTTCCCCAGGAGAACCTTCTGGAGCTCCCCGATGACGTGCCCTTCGAGCGGGCCGCCGCAGCCGGCTTGACCTTCGTGACGGCGTGGCGCGGCCTCATCGGGCGGGGCGCTCTCCGGCCCGGCGAGTCGGTGCTGATCACGGGGGCGTCGGGCGGGGTGTCGACGGCTGGGGTCCAGATCGCCAAGCGTGCGGGGGCGAAGGTGTACGCCGTGACCAGCGGCACCGAGAACGTCCGGCGGGTCGAAGCCCTCGGCGCCGACGTGGTCTACGACCGCCTCGAGGTCGACTTCTCGAAGGAGCTGTGGCGGGACACCGAGAGGCGGGGCGTCGATCTCGTGCTGGACTCGGTGGGGGAGGCGGTCTGGGAGGGGTGCCTGCGGTCCCTGGGAGTCGGAGGCCGACTCGTGACCTACGGCGGGACGGCGGGCGCGAAGGTCACGAGCGACGTGCGGCTGATTTTCTGGAAGCAGCTCTCGATCCTGGGGAGCACCATGGGGCCTCCGGAGGACTTCCGCCGCGTGATGGGCCTGCTCTTCGAGGGTCATCTGGAGTCCGTGATCCACGCCGTGATGCCGCTCGAGGAGGCCCGGAGGGCCCACGAGCTCCTCGAGGCCGGCGAGGCCTTCGGGAAGCTGGTGCTGGTACCGTGAGCCGGACCTCCGAAGCGCTGGCGGCAGGCGGGTCTTCGGTGGGTGTGGGCCACGGCCCCGAGAGAGCCGGCTCCTTGCGGGAGGCTCAGCGCCGAGTCGACGAGTGGATCTTCCAGTTCGATGAGGGTTACTGGCCGCCCCTGGCCAACCTCGCACGGCTCGTGGAAGAGGTCGGCGAGCTGGCGCGCCTGGTGAACCACCGCTTCGGCACCAAGCCCAAGAAGCCGGAGGAGAGCGAGCAGGAGCTCGCGGAAGAGCTCGCTGACGTGCTCTTCGTGATCCTGTGCATGGCCAACGAGCAGGGGATTGACCTCGGGGACGCGTTCGAGCGGGTCCTGGCGAAGTACCGCGCGAGGGACGGCGATCGCTGGGCGCGGAAGGGGGACGACGGCTAAGTCGGCCGGGCTACTCCGAGCCGGACCACCGTCGGCACACAGCGGTCCGAGATGGTCATCCCGTGAACTCCGCCAAGGCTTCGATACACCGATCGATCTCCTCGACATTGTTGTAGAAGTGGGGACTCACCCGTACGTGGCCCAGACGGTGGTCCACGATGATCCCCCTCTCCGCCAAATATTGCACGGCCGCCGCCGGATCTGCGTGCCGAACCATGACGATGGCGGAGCGGTCGGAGGGGTCGGGGGCGACGGTCAGATCGTGCCCGGACTCCCCGGCCCGCTCCACCAGATGCTCGGTCAGGGCACGGTTTCGGTCCCGGATCGCCTTGATACCCACCTCGTCGATGATCTCCTGACCTCCGAGTGCCGTGTGCACGGTCGGCAGGGCGGGAGTGCCCAGCTCGAAGCGCCTGGCGTCTTGATGAGGCTCGAAGCGCTCGAGGTCGAAGTGGAACTGGTCTCTGGACGCAAACCAGCTGGTGATCCGGGGCTTGAGGCGCGCGACGAGCTCGTCACGGACGTACAGATAGGAAAGACCGGGTCCTCCGCAGAGCCACTTGAGGGGGCCCGTGGTGTAGAAGTCGGCCTGTGACGAACCCAAATCCACAGGGATCTGGCCGGCCGCCTGGTAACCGTCGACGAGGAAGAAGGCGCCCGCCCGGTGCGCGATCTCGGCCAGTGCGGCGAGGTCTTGGATGTAGCCGGTCGTGTAGAGTACATGGCTGGTCGCGAGGAAGGCGGTGCGGTCGTCGACAGCATCGGCGAACTGCTCCGGCTCGACCCGGACACCGTCGTGGCTCGGCAGCACGACCAACTCCACATCGGGCTTGACCGCCCACTGATAGGCCAGCGTAGGGAAGTCGAGCTCGGTGCAGACCACGCGGTTCCGCCGACCGTAGTCGACGCTTTCGGCGATGACGGAGAGGGCGGCGGATGTGGACGGAAGCAGGGCTACCTGGCGGGGCCGGGCCCCGAGGAAGCAGGCGACCCGGCTCCGGAGATCCCCGAGCTTCTCCCACCACGGGCCATACCACGCCGCGGCCCCGAGCTCGTGCCAGAGGTCTTGGAAGGTCCCCAGATGCTCGGTGGCGCGGTGCGACAGCGCTCCGAGCGAGCACGAGTTCAGGTAGACCTTGCGTTGGAGGATCGGGAACTCCGCCCGAAGCCTGGTGACGTCCATGGGCGCCTCTGGCGTGCTTCCGCTCTTGCTGTAGGACTGGGGGAGCGAAAGGATAGGTCTAGCACTTCAGGCATCTCGGATCAACGCTCGTGCCTTCCTCTACCCCTCCCCTCCTCGGCTCGGCGGGAGCGTGCATTTTCCTTTTCAGCTTGGTCCGGGGAAACCGGATAGAGTGGAAGGGCCGGGAGTACGGCACCCAACCGCCCGTGTTAGTGTCGACGGAGCACGCGGTGCGACGGCCCTGGGAGGCCCTGCAGGGTGGGGCAGGGTCCAATGGCGCTCACCGTCGAGATCAAGGAGCAGGCCTGTCGAGCTGGGCTTCGATGTGGCGGAAATCGCATCGGTGGAGCCGAGCCGCCACATGGATCTCTACCGGACCTGGATCGGAGACGGGGCCCCTCATGGGGAACCGAGTCTACGGGTACGACATTTGCCAAGAGGTTTGCCCGTGGAACGAGAAATTCCGGAGGTCTCGGCCGGGCCGGAGTACCGGGCGGCGAGAGCTCTGGCCGGGCCGGAGCTCGTCGAGTTGGCCGAGCGGCTGCTAGACATCGACGACCCGGGCTTCCGCGAGATGTTCAGGGGATCGCCGATCAAGCGGGCAGGGTGTTCCTGGCTCCTGCGCAACGTCTGGTGGCCCTAGGAAACTGGGGGGCGGAGGATGTGGTGGGTGTGCTGACCCGGGCGCTGGAGAGTCCTGAGCCACTGGTGCGCGGCCATGTGGCGTGGGCGTTGGGCCGAGTCGGATCCGCGTCCTCCGCGGCCGCACTGAGCGCCCGATTGGATCTGGAGCCGGATGAGTGGGTGATTGGCGAGTTCTCGGCTGCGCAGGGCGTCTGTCCCTCCACGCCACTAACCGTCGATCCGCCTCGCCACACTTGATGGATTGCTGAGGGCCGCAACTAGGGGACTCCATTCGTCTCCACATTCGCGATGCGCCGCTTGGTCGGCAAGCGCGACATCGGTACGGGCATGAGAGGTCGGGCAGGGCTCGGATTCCGGGTGATGGTCGCCGGAGCTGAGCATCGATGGAGCAGCACCCAGTGACCCGCCCGTCTCTCTGGGGGCCTCACCCACCCGCGATTGCACCTACGACGCAGAGGACGTCCGTCCCGGACACCACGCATTCCGGGAGCGGAAGATCGGGAGCTTCGTGAGACAGGTCTTCACCGCCGGCGAAGAACCGCACAAGCGCCCGCCGCGTTCCCGCGCCGTGGTCACGGATTGTGCCTCGAAGCATCGGATAGCGCGCCTCCAGCGCGTCCAGCACCGTCGTGATGGAGGGAGGATCCGCGACCGCGAGGCACACCTCTCCATCGAGCCGAGCAAGCGTGCGCAGAGGCATGGGCAGCGTGACCCTGATCTCCGTCACGGGATCGTCTGCACCTCGACTGAGGACACGCGTGGCAGGTGCTCCGCGACCGCCTTCCACGTGTCTCCCGAGTCGCTGGAGGCGTACACCTGACCGCCGGTGGTTCCGAAGGAAATGCCGCAGGAATCCAGCGAGTCCACCGCCATGGCGTCGCGCAAGACGTCCACGTAGCAGTTGCTCTGCGGGAGGCCGTCGGTGAGCGCCTCCCAACTCGTTCCGCCCGTGCGGCTTCGGTACACGCGGAGCTTGCCTTCGGGCGGGTAGTGCTCGGAGTCGCTCAGGATCGGGATCACGTAGACCGTCTCGGGCTCGTGGGCGTGAACGTCGATCACGAAGCCGAAGTCGGAGGGCAGGTTACCGCTCACCTCCCTCCACGAGTCACCGGCGTCGTCGCTACGGCAGACGTCCCAGTGCTTCTGCATAAAGAGTGTGTCGGGGCGCAACGGATGGAGCGCGAGTTTATGCACACAGTGGCCGATCGAAGCCTCGGGCTCGGGAAGGGAATTCGAGCTTAGCCCTCGGGTCGCGACCGCCCACGACTCGCCCCCGTCGTACGTGCGGAACGCTCCAGCCGCCGAGATCGCGACGTACAAGCGCTGCGGGTTCACGGGGTCTATGAGGATGGTGTGAAGACACATGCCTCCCGCTCCCGGAGCCCAGTGCTCCCCGGTGGAATGGGTACGCAGCCCCGCGAGCTCGCCCCAAGTCTGGCCGCCGTCGGTCGACCGGAAGAGCGCCGCGTCCTCTACACCAGCAAAGACGGTATCCGGATCGTCGTGTGCGGGCCTCAGGTGCCAGACACGCTTGAACTCCCACGGGTGGGGCGTGCCGTCGTACCACTGGTGCGTGCCCGTCTCACCCTCGTATGCAAGCTGGTTCCCGACGGGCTCCCACGATTTTCCGCCATCGTCGGAGCGCTGCACGACCTGGCCGTGCCAGTCAGTCCACTGTGAGGCGTACAGTCGGTCGGGGTCGGCGGGGGATCCCTGCATGTGCATCACCTCCCACCCCCCGAAGTGAGGGCCCTCGATGCTCCAATCGCGGCGCGCCTCGTCGGACGTCAGCACGAACGCCCCCTTCCTCGTCCCTACCAGAACCCGGACCTCGGCCATATGCACCCCTTGTGGCGGCCCCTCCGTCGGTCGTGCGAGCGCGCAAACATAGTTGCTCGCACGAGGCGAGACACGGCTCTTTCCTCGAGCGTCTGCGGAAGCCCACGCATCCTGGCTCCATTGGTGGGCGGCCCCCTGCGTGCCCCGCCCCCCCCGTGATGTCCCGAAAGCCCAACCGCTAAGGGACTCTTCCACGATTTACCGCTTTGTTACGCCAGGGCAGCCCGATCCGTTACGGATGCCTGGCAACGTTGCCGCCACCAACACCGCACTGTCGGTCTGCTGCCCGCTTGGCTCCATCGGACGGCAGACCCACCTATCGGGAAGACGCAACTATGAGACTACTGCGGGAGCATCTCAGAGCCCTCGTGGCTCTGCTCCTGGCGTTCGCTCCGCTCGCGGCGCAGGGCCAGGAAAGCGATCAGATCGTCGGTCGTGTGGTCGACGCCGCGTCGGATCAGCGCGGCGCAGGCTACCTCCTGCTCGACCTCACGCTCGGGGACCGGTCAGCGCGACCGCGGCGGGTTGATCGTGAACGGCATGGGGCAGACCAACGCCGGCGACGAGGCGCAGGGTGAAAGGGACTCGGGCTTCCTCGGTGGCACGTACGACACCGACAGCTCCGGGATCATCCGGGGCGTTCGGATCGAGTTCGCGGGCGACCGGGTGACTCCTTCGGACGAACTCAACGGCTTGGCGCTCCAAGGCGTGGGGTCCGGCACGACGATCTCCTACGTCCAGATCCACTATAACGTCGTCGACGGCATCGAGCCCTTCGGCGGCACCGCCTCCGTCGACCACTTGGTCGTGACCGGCATCGGCGACGACTCGATGGACGGCACGGACGGGTATCGCGGGTTCATGCAGTTCATCATCGGGCAGCAGCGCGGGGACGAGGCGGACAACGGCATGGAGATCTCGAACGACGGTGAAGACGCCGCCGCGTCGCCGCGCTCCACGGCCGTGCTTGCAAACGCCACGATGATCGGGGCTGACGAGCACCGTCAGATGGGTGAGATCGGAGCTCCCAACGGAGACAGAGGCGTGCAGTTCCGCGAGGGATCGCACTATCGCGTCTACAATTCGATCTTCCGCGACTTCGGGGACGCGGGGTTCTGAGTCGAGAATGCGGGCACGGTGCAGGCCGCGAGAAACCGCCTGGCTGGTCAAACCGACCCGCAGACCACGCTCTCGATCGAAGGCTCGATCGTCTGGAACAACGACGGGCCCGTCGAGAACTTCAAGGGGTGCTCGGGCTACACCACTGAAGAGAACAAGGAGTTCTTCCTGCATCCCGGCTTTCACAACATGGTTGCCGATCCTGCTCTGCGCGCCGGATACAACAACATCGGGACGCAGTCGGATCCCCCGGACATCATCGCCGACGCGGCCCCGGCCGGATACACGGCCTTCGATCTGAGCTCGGTGCCGTTCGACGGAGTCAACCTGTTCGCACCGGAGGACGGGCGCACGCTTGAGGCGACCACCTATCCGGGCTCTCCAAGGCTTCCTCGTCTCCCGTGAAGAGTACGAGACGCTGCTCTGGCCGGAAATGCCGGACAGGCAGTACACACCCTTCGACTTCGTCTGGAGCCTGAAGGAGGCGAACACCCGCAAGGGACTCAGGCAGCTCGTCGAGCGGTACGGCGGAGCGGAGTTCGGGTTGGTGTCCGTCGATCTAGTCGAGCCACCGGAGGAGTACCCGAGCTTCAGGCTCTATCCGGGGGCCGAGGTGACGGTTCGCCGCCTTGGCAACGGCAATCGGGGCGTTCTTCCCTCCTTCGATGTCCTTGTCGAGTACGCCGGAGGGTGGAAGCTGCTCAACTACGATGAGCTCTAAGCCAGCGACCTCGACGGGAAACGGGCATCGGATCCTGGTCGTAGAGAACGAGCCCGACGTCGCCGCCCTGATCGCCTATCAGCTGACGCGCGCAGGCTTAGGGGTGGTGACCCCGCGGGAAACGGACCTCAGGCCCTCGCCGCGATCAGCCGGGACGTCCCCGACTTGGTCGTCCTCGATCGCATGCTGCCGGAGATCAGCGGCGATGAGGTCCTCTTTAGGCTCAAGTCCAAGCCTGCGATGGCCCCAGTCCCCGTTCTCCTGCCCACGGCAAAGCGGGAGCAGGCGGACCGTATCGACGCCTGGAGCTCGGCGCGGACAGCTATCTGACCAGCCTCTCAGCCCTCGCGAGCTGGTGCTGCGGGTGCAGGCCATCATCCGCCGTGTCGCGCAGACGGGCGGAGGAGCCGGCGGACGGGTGATGCGCGCGGGCCCCAGACGCCTCGAAGTGGAGGCCCACCAGGTCACGCTAGACGGCAAGGGGATCGACCTGACACCCACCGAGTTGCGACTCCTTCAGGTGTTCATCGAGCGGAGCGGCCGGACGCGAAGCCGGAAGCAGCTTCTCGAGGAGGCGTGGGACGTGGAGTCCCGGATCTCGGACCGGACCCAAACGCGCACGGTGGACATGCATGTGCGTCGCCTGCGCGCCAAGCTCGGAGAGGTCGGCTACTGGATCGAGACGATCCGGGTACCGGCTGAAGATGCCGCAGGGCGCCGAGTAGCTACACCGAGTCGCGCTGGGAGGCGCGTCCATTACATTCTTGGGGATGCGCGTTCGTATCCAACACCGGCTCTTTGGCGGCTTTATCGCCGTCGTCGGCCCGCTGGTCCTCTTGATCATCCTGCTCGTCGGTCGCGGTTTGCGTCGCGAGCTCCTCGATACGTTCCAGGACGAGCTCAGGCGCCAGATCGCGCTGGCGGAGTGGATCGTATCGAGCACGGACGGGATCGACCCCGACTCGCTGGCGCGAGCCATAACAGACCGAATCGGGTACCGCGTCACCTTCATCGACACGACCGGCGTCGTGCTGGGCGACTCCTATGTCGACCCGCGGCGACTGGGGTACGTCGAGAACCAGATCGACCGCCCGGAGGTTCAAGGCGCGTTGAGCGATTCGAGGGCAGTCAGCTTTACGGAGCGCGCGAGCGCCACGGTCGGGGTCTCTCTGCTGTATGGCGCCCGCCTCACGGACCTGAACGGTGAACCGGTGGTCCTGAGGGTGGCGGCGCCTGGGACCGACATCGTTGAGACCCTCAATCGCTTCCGATGGACGGTGGCGGCTGCCGGCCTCGCCGCCACACTGTTCTCGCTCGTTGCCGCCTTCTTCCTGAGCCGGGCGTTTGCCAGGCCCCTGGTCGCGCTGGCCGACCGCGCGCGCCGGGTGGCCGAAGGCGATTTCTCGACACGCGTGCCGCACGGGAGCGTGGCAGAGCTACAGGATGTCTCGGTCGCCTTCAACCGGCTGACGGACGAGCTGCAGAGACGGATGTCGGAGCTCGAGCGTGAGCACGACGAGATGCAGACGCTGATCGACTGCATGGCGGAAGGCGTCGTGGCGCTGACCGAAGACGCCCGACTGCTCCGGACGAACCGCGCGGCCCGCGCCATGCTCCAATTCCCCGAGGCAGCCACCTACGCTCCGGTGGGCGCTGTTGTTCGGCACCCTGAGCTGCGTGATGCGCTCGAATCGTCGGTCGTCCGGGCGACCCAATCGCGCGAGATCACGATCGATGACCGGCATCTGCTGATCTCGTCGCGGGCGCTCGACCTGGGGGGATCGGTGACGACCTTGCTCAACATCACCGAGCTGAAGCGGCTCGAGGAGGTCCGCAGGGACTTCGTGGCCAACGCCTCGCACGAGCTGAAGACTCCGCTCACGGCGATCCGCGGCTTTGTCGAGACGTTGCTGGACGACGACCCACCGGAGGGCTTGCGGAGGCAGTTCCTCGATTTGATCGAGAAGAACGCCCTCCGCCTGCAGCGTCTGGTGGACGACCTTCTTGACCTCTCGCGGTTGGAGTCGGGGGGATGGTCCGCGGCCGAGGAGAGCGTGAATGTGGCGGACGCTGCGGCGGAGGCGTGGGATGTCGTGGATGCGCACGCGGCCGACACGGGGATCGACTTCGAGGTCGATGGCGGTGCCGACATTCTCGGGGATCACCAGGGCCTGGTGCAAATCTTCCGGAACCTGATGGAGAACTCCGTCCGTCATACGGACGAGGGTGGGAGGGTTGGCGTCCGGATCGCAAAGGCCGACGAAGACACCGTCGTGATCGAGGTGTACGACAGCGGTGAGGGGATGCCGGCCCGCTCGCTCTCCCGTATCTTCGAACGCTTCTACCGGGCGGACTCGTCTCGAGCGAGGGACTTCGGCGGTACCGGCCTGGGCCTCGCCATCGTCCGCCACCTGGCGATGGCGATGGGCGGAGACGTCGAGGCGGAAAGCGAGCTAGGGCGGGGAACGACCATCCGACTTCGACTTCCATCTGGCTGAGCCGCCTAGTCCTTCGTTTCCATTTCGTTACACGCTTGTTGCTCGCTCGATGACGGGCGGTCCTATGCTTGGGGGCGCACTAGCGCTTATGCCTCCGCAAGCTCGAAGAGGAGAGGGACTCGACATGCACATTCGTGGCAGGCTGTTTTGGCCTGGCGCCATTGCCGCGCTGGCTCTGGCGGGATGCGGCGGCGAAGCCGGTGATGCGTCGCCGGGCGATGCCAATGCCCTCTCCGGACGGGTGGAGATCGATGGCTCGAGCACGGTATTCCCCATCGCGGAGGCGGTCGCCGAAGAGTTCCAGATTCAGAACCCCGAAGTTCGGGTCACGGCGGGCATTTCGGGTTCGGGAGGCGGGTTCGAGCGCTTCTGCGGGGGAGAGACCGATTTCTCCAACGCATCCCGTCCGATCAGCAACACCGAGGTGGATGCCTGCGCGGAGTCCGGAGTGGAGTTCACGGAGCTCGCCGTGGCGTGGGACGGCCTCTCCGTGATCGCCAACCCCGCGAACGACTTCGTCGCCTGTCTGACCACCGAGGAGCTCCGACGCATCTGGGAGCCAAACAGCTTGGTCACGAGCTGGCGTGACGTCCGATCGGAGTGGCCGGCAGAGGAGATCCGACTGTACGGACCGGGGGCGGATTCCGGCACCTTCGACTACTTCACCGAGGTGATCGTCGGGGAGAGCGGTGCGAGCCGACCCGACTTCCAGGCCAGCGAGGACGACAACATCCTCGTGCAGGGAGTGTCGGGAGACCTGTACGCGCTCGGCTACTTCGGCTACGCCTACTACGCCGAGAACTCCGATCGGCTCAAGCTCATCGAGGTCGACGGGGGCGGGGGCTGCGTGTCTCCCTCGGGCGAGTCGATCGAGGACGGCACCTACACGCCTCTTTCCCGTCCGCTCTTTGTCTACGTGAGACACTCGGCCCTGGAACGGCCCGAGGTGCGGTCGTACGTGGACTTCATGCTGCGCCACGCGGGCGAGCTCGTGCCCCCCACCGGCTACCACGCGCTCTCCCCCGAGCAGTATGAGGAGGAGCATCGCAAAGTCGCCGGAGCCACCGGCGAGGATTTCTAGCCCCACGTGCGGGATCCGGGAACGCTCCGAGCGGAGGCCCCGAAGACGGTGAGCGCCGACTTCTCGGCTCTCACGTTCAAGCCTACGCGCAACCTTAGGGAGCGGGCGATCGGCGTCCTGCTGTTCCTGTGCGCTGCGTTGTCCACGCTCGTCACGGTCGGCGTGGTGGTCGTGCTTCTCAAGGAAACGGTGAGCTTCTTCAGCGAGGTTTCCGTGCTCGACTTCCTCACCGACACACGGTGGGAGCCGATGTTTCAGGAGAAGCACTTCGGCGTGCTGCCTCTCCTCGCGGGATCCTTCATGGTTGCCGGAGGATCGGCGTTCATCGCTCTGCCGGTGGGCCTCTTGACCGCCATCTTCCTGAGCGAATACGCCGGTCTCGCCACCAGACGGATCCTCAAGCCCGCCCTCGAGATCCTCGCCGGTATTCCGACCGTGGTGTACGGCTACTTCGCGCTGACCTTCGTTACGCCGCTCCTCCGGACGCTCTTTCCGGAGACCGATGTCTTCAACGCGGCTTCCGCCAGCATCGTGGTGGGAATCATGATCGTGCCCACGGTCTCGTCCCTCTCCGAGGACGCCATGCGCGCGGTCCCCGAAGCCTTGAGGGAGGGGGCGTACGGACTCGGAGCCACGAAGCTGGAGGTGTCGACGCGCATCGTCGTGCCCGCGGCGCTTTCAGGGATCATCGCCGCGTTCATCCTCGCGATCTCGAGGGCGATCGGGGAGACGATGGCCGTGACCATCGCGGCTGGCAATCTGCCCAACCTCACGCTCAACCCGCTTGAGTCGATCCAGACGATGACGGCGTACATCGTGCAAGCGTCACTCGGGGACACGCCGCAGGGGACACTCGCATACCGAACGCTCTTCGCAGTCGGCATGACGCTCTTTTTGATCACCCTGTCCATGAACGTGCTCAGTCAGTGGGTGCTCAGACGTTTCCGCGAGGAGTACCGGTGAGCGACCGAGTCACGACGCCGTCGGTCCGCCAGACCCGGCGTGACCGCAAGCGCCGTGTTGTCGGCGCCGGCTTCCTCGTTCTGGCCGGTGTTGCCACGCTCACCGGTGTCGTGGCGCTGGGCGTGCTGCTGGTCGACGTCGCGGCGGATGGCTCACACCGACTGAGCTTCGAATTCCTCGACAGCTTCGCCTCGCGCTTTCCGGAGCGCGCCGGAGTCAAGGCGGCTCTAGCCGGCTCCGTCTGGGTGCTTGCCCTGACGGCGCTCATCGCGTTTCCGATTTCGGTCGGCGCTGCGATCTACCTCGAGGAATACGCCCCGAACAACTGGATCAAGATCAAGATCCAGACCAACATCGCGAACCTGGCCGGCGTGCCGTCCATCGTATACGGGATCCTCGGCGTGTCGCTGTTCGTGCGCCTACTCAGCCTCGAACGCTCCGTCATCTCCGGGGCGCTCACGCTTTCCCTGCTGGTGATGCCGATCATCATTTTGAGCGCGCAGGAGGCGATCCGTGCCGTACCGGCCACGATCCGGGAGGCGGCCTACGGTCTTGGGGCCACTAGGTGGCAGGTGGTGCGGCATCAGGTTCTGCCCATGGCGTTGCCTGGTATTCTCACCGGGACGATCCTGGCCCTGTCGAGGGCGGTTGGCGAGACCGCTCCCCTCATCATGGTGGGGGCGGTGGGCTTCATCGCGTTCACGCCCACCAGCCTGACGGATCAGTTCACCGTGCTGCCGCTTCAGATCTACAACTGGGTGTCGCGACCCCAGGCGGAGTTCCGGGAGCTCGCCGCGGCGGGCATCATCGTGCTTCTGGTTCTCCTAGTCACGATGAACGCAACCGCGATCCTGCTTCGGAACCGCTACCAGACACGGCTCTAACGACATGGCGACCACCTACAACATCGACGTCGGATCAGCACCTCCCGCCCTCGAGGTCGAGCAGCTCTCCGTCTACTACGACGGGAAGCCGGCGGTCAAGGACATCACGCTCTCGGTGCCCAGTCGGCAGGTCGTCGCGCTTATCGGTCCGTCCGGATGCGGAAAGAGCACGCTGCTGCGCTGCTTCAACCGCATGAACGACTTGGTGCGGGGGGCTCGGGTGGAGGGGGACGTGCGCTTCCACGGGCAGAGCCTGTCGGCACCCGAAGTGGATCCGGTGGAGGTGCGTCGCCGGATCGGTATGGTCTTTCAGAAGCCGAACCCCTTCCCGAAGTCGATCTACGACAATGTCGCGTTCGGTCCGAGGGTCAACGGATTCAACGGCGATTTGGACGCCCTCGTGGAGCACTCGCTGAAACAGAGCGCTCTCTGGGACGAGGTGCAGGACCGTCTTCCTGATTCAGCCTATGCGCTCTCGGGCGGACAGCAGCAGAGGCTCTGCATTGCGCGCACGCTCGCGGTCCGTCCCGACGTCGTGTTGATGGATGAGCCCGCGTCCTCGCTCGACCCGATCGCAACTCAGAAGATCGAAGAGCTCATCTACGAGCTGAAGGAGCGGTATACGATCGTGATCGTGACGCACAACATGTACCAGGCCGCGCGCATCTCTGACTACACAGCCTTCCTGTACATGGGAGAGCTGATCGAGTACGGTCCTACGGATGCGATCTTCACCAACCCTCGGGACCAACGCACCGAAGGGTACGTGACGGGCAGGTTCGGATGAACAGGGAGCAGGCGCCCCGACGTCACTTCCACGACGAGCTGGATGCGCTTCAAGAGCGACTCCTCGAGATGGCGGGCCTTGTCGAAACCCTGATCGGCCAGGCTGTGGAGGCGGTGGGCCACAGGGACTCATCGGTTGCCAAGGCGGTAAAGAAGGGAGACAACCGAGTCGACGAGCTGGAGGTCGAGATCGACGAGCGCGTGGTGGAGCTGCTGGCGCTGCAGCAGCCTGTGGCTACGGACCTTCGGCAGATCGTCGCCACCAATAAGCTCTCGAACGATCTCGAACGCATGGGCGATCACGCGGTCAACATCGCGAGGGCTGCCAATCGCCTCAGGAAGACTGATCCGCTACCCGAAGTGCGTGAGTTCGCGGACATGGTCAAGATCACGCGAGGGATGGTTTCTGACGCGCTGGCTGCGTACGTCTCGCGGGACGTCGAGACTGCGCGGAAGGTGTGCATTACCGACGACCGCGTCGACGACCTGCGCCGCTCCATATACAAGACCCTCCTGAACCACATGATGGAGGACCCAAAGCGCATCCGCGGGGCGCTCCAGCTTCTCCTGGTGTCCCAGAACCTTGAGCGAATCGCGGATCTCGCGACCAATATCTGCGAGGACGTCGTGTTCTTGGTTGAGGGGCACACAATCAAGCACGGCTTCGATGCCAAGCCTCCAGATGCGAGAGGGGAGCCTTCGACCTAGAAGCCGCCTGGGGCACTGCCGCGTTCATCCGGGCCAGGGCTGCTCCCGGGTCTGCTAGTCCGGGCTAGCGGCGGCCCCGGTCCAGCCTACAAGGTCAGTCCAGTGGGCCGTCGAGTAGCCCGAGTTTCTCCGCTCCGGAGGGTTCCCTGGTCGGAACTGCTATCGATCCTCGATCGCGAGGTGCACCAGCTGGCGAAAGCGATCCAGAGGGTTCTCGCCACGTGGGGTTTGGGTGAACACCAGCCCGATCACCCCCCGCTCCGGATCGATCCAGGCGTTTGTCCCGTCCGAGCCGCTATGGCCGAAGGTGCCGTTGGCCAGGCGCCAGCCGTACCCGTGTACGCCGCGTCTGTGCCCTCGCCCGAGACGCGGACCTTGGGCGACGTCATGAGCTCTATCGTCTCGGCCTTGAGGATCCTGACCCCGTCGTAGATCCCGCCGTTCAAGAACATCTGGCAGAAGATCGCGTAGTCCCACGCGGTCGAGATCATTCCGCCGGAGGCACGGGCGAAGGGATAGGCCACAGGGCCGCCCGGCGTCCTGCCCGGCTTCCACTCGCCGTTGTCCCCGCGCTCGTAGTAGACTGCGCCCATCCGGTCGAGCTTCCCGTTGACCTCATGCCCGTTCCGATGGTTGTAGCTGTCCTTCATCCCCAGCGGCCCGTAGATCGTCGTCCTCAGCCGATCCTCCAGCAGCTTCCCGGACGCGATCTCGATGAGCGCGCCCAGCGTGTTGAAGCCGGGGTTATTGTAGCTGTAGCTCTCGCCCGGCGGGACCTCGGCGCCCACCTCTCCGAAGCGGGCCGCCTCGAGCTGAAGCGTCGGGGCACCGGGATGCTCCGGCGTCGGCCCCATGAGTGGCTGCAGGAAGAGGCTCGAGATTCGGAGGCCGCTCGTGTGGGATAGGAGCTGTCCGACGGTGATGAACCCGGACCGGTAATTGTCCCACTCGGGGATGTACTCCCGGACCAAGTCGTCGTAGTCGAGCTTGCGCTCCTCCACGAGTTGTGCCACGGCGGTGGCCACGACCGGCTTCGTGTTCGAGGCCATGCGGAACAGCGTGTTCCGTTGCATCGGGCGTCGGAGCTCCTTGTCCTTCCACCCGATCGCCGTATGGACGACGATCCGTCCCTTCCGGGCGACCAGCACGACGGCTCCGACCAAATCCCCTCGCTCGACGGCCTCTTCGTAAAGCCCAACGGCGCTCGCAAGCACCACGGCCGACATGCCAACGTCCTCGGGCTTGCCGAAGGAGAGGGCACGGGCTTCTTGACTCGCAAGCCCCACAGGGAAAAGACACGCCGCTAGAGCCAGGGCGATGCAGCTCAGAGATGTGGTCCACGGTGCACGCTGTGTCATGTCGGCTCCTCTCATCACTCCGATGCTCCAGCTAAGCGCCAGCTCAAACTCCTGCCTCGAGCCCCAACCGGGTCAGTTTCGCCTCGGCGGCCCAAGGGATCGCCGAGGATCGCCCGGCCCCACCTGAGGTGCAAGTACACATCGGCCTTCAGCTTGGCCAAGACGTGGGAAGGAACCACGTCCCGATCGGCGCCTCCGAGAGGTGCGCGGTTGCGCGGAGACCGACCTGGACGATGGGGGGCTCCTGCGGGCGGTCCCGGGAGCAAGCGCGGGTAGTGTTGGCCAAGGTACGCACGGAGGGCCTTCAGGGGAAAGAAAAGGATAGCTGAACGGAGGACGCAAACGTCGGGCTCGGGTGAAGCTTGTTCAACAAGCCGGCGGGCCTCCCAGCCGTTCGCGAGCCGTGCCGAGCACCCGCTCGGCCGCGAGCGCGACCCCGAGCAGCGTCTCGTCGTGGTTTGCGGGGGCCACGAGCTGAAGTCCGACCGGCATCCCGGCTCCGTCGAGCCCGGCCGGCAGGGTGAGGGCACAGAGCCCGAGCAGGCTTACCGGGCAGGTGGGCGTGAGAGCCGCAAGGTTGACCTCGACGTACCGGTCGAGTTCGGAGAGGTCTGATACGGGTGGGGGTGTGATGATCGCGGTGGGAAGCGCCAGCACGTCGACTCCGTCGAACAGGGCATCGGCCCGTGCCATCAGCCGTTCGCGCTCGGCCACCGCCTCCCGGTACTCCTCGGAGTCGAGGGACGGCGCGCCCTTCAGCCTCTGGCCGACGGTCGGGTGCAGGATCTCCAGCCACCCGGGCAGGTCCCGCTTCAGGAAAGTCGAGCACTCTGCTGCGACGGTGCCCCCGGTGAGGTAGAGGTCTCGGGCCGCGTCGAAGAGGCGCCCGTCCGGCGCGCGGCTCGCCCACCCGGACGCGCCGAGCTCCCCCAGGGCTTCGTGGAGGACATCGGCGATGTCTGCCTGACAGTCCTTCCAGATCGTGCACCGCGGAAGACCGACAGTGATGCCGCCGGATCCTACCGACGACACCTCGCCGAGAAACGCCTGCGGGTCGCCCCAGGCGAGGTCGGTCGCGCCGAAGAAGAAGACGCTGTCCTCCACAGAGCGGGTGAGAGCACCGACGGTGTCCAACGTGTGGCTCAAAGGCACAACGCCCGCCACGGGCCATCGGCCGAAGGTCGTCCTATGCCCGACGGTTCCGGTCATCGAGGCCGGAATGCGGATCGAGCCGCCGGTGTCCGACCCCAGCGCCAGCAGAGCCGATCCGGCCCACAAGCTGACGCCGGCGCCGCACGACGAGCCGCCGGGGATGCGAGCGACCTCGGCGTCCCAGGGGTTCCGCGGTGTGCCCCAGTGCGGATTGATGCCTACCGCTCCGTAGGCGAGCTCGACCATGTGGGTCTTTCCCGTGAAGACGGCGCCCTGATTCCGGAGCCTGTCGACCAGCCAAGCGTCGGTCTCCCACACCCCGGGCAGCCGGCGGGCCGTACCGGCGAAGGTGGGCAGCCCGTTCACCCCGTAGAGGTCCTTCACAGAGACCGGAATCCCACAGAAGGGCGCCGGATCGGATTCGACACGGAGCCGCTGGTCGGCCCTCTGGGCCGCGGCCCGTGCGCTCTCGGGGTCCCAGTGCTTGTAGGGTGCGAGGCTCGAGGCCGTCGCCTCGTGCCGCCTGATCGCCTCCTCCGTCAGCTCGGCGGCGGAGACCTCCCGTTGGCGTAGGGCCTCGGCTATCTCCGCCAGTCGCCGATCGGGGACATCGGTCATGTGGAGAGGATACACGGATCGGCATTGGACGGCGAGTCTGGACTGGACTTCCTCCGGACCCCGCCTCCTTGCTCGCCAGGAGGGCCCGCTCTACCGTGCTCCGCACCCAGCTGTGCCCGCGGATCCGTCTATGACCCCAGGCCGCCGATGACCGGAGAGTACGATCGCCGCACGTTCCTCCGCTGCGCGGTCGCCGCTGGCTTCGTGGCGCCGGCCATCCCCATCCTCGGATGCGCACGGGAAGGGGTGTCAGAGGATCAGCCGGTCGCCACCGGTCCCCCCATCAGCCGGCCAGTCTTGCAGCCCTGGGCTCCCGACGCGGTCCATGTCGCCGCGCCGATGACCGAGCTCCCGATGGCCTACGTGTCGAGAGGTCTTCAGCGGATCTTTGTGGACCACGACTTCCGAGGTCGGGTGCAGGTCGTGTTGGCCGCTCACATCTCGGTCAGCTCCGGGCTCTGGCGCATCCCGCTTCTGGGAGACGACCTGCGCGTCCCCATTTCGGCCGACGACGCGCTCCGGGAATTTGAGGAGACGGACATCGGCGAATGGGATCCGAAGGTCGAGCCGGTGGAGGGAGACTACCGGATCCGGGGCGGGCGTCCAACGAGCATCAGCGTGGCATTCGACTGCGTGCCGCTGGCCGGGACGGATGGATGGGTGAGCGCCGGACCGTTGGAAATCGCTCAGTGTCGAGGCCGGGGCGAGGAGCCCTGTCTGGAGGCGCTCATGAGCGTCGGGACGGGGCGGCGCTCCTCGGCACGATACTGTGCGGACCGGACGGAGCAGGTCCGCCTCGTAACCTGGGCGTGCCCGGATCCCTAGAGCCTGCCCCGACGGGGGCAGAGACGGAATCGCGAAGGGCTACGGCCTCGGCGAGCGGCCTGACCGCGAGGGCGTGCAGGCCGGAGGCTCGAGAGTGGGCCGGTGAGCGGCCGCGTCCCTGTTCACGGACCGGCTCTTCCAACGTTGGGATCAAACCAGCGTCCGATGCACCCACTCGGCCGCTGCCAGCGTGGCGAGATCCTGGTGCCGGGGGCCGACGACCTGGAGGCTGATCGGCAGGCCTGCCGGACCCGTGAACACCGGAACGGTCACGCACGGGGTCTGCACTACCGTCCAAATGGCGTTGAAAGAATAATCTCCCGTCGAAGTGAGACCGTGGGGGGCCTCCCCCGTCGCTGGAGGGGTGATGAGGACATCGACGTGCGTCCAGATCTCGTCGACCAGAGCAGCGCACCGGTCCCGAAGCACACGGGCGGCAGCGTACTCCCCGCCGGGCATCGCGGCACCTTCCCGGAGGCGGGCCCGGAGATCCTCGCTGAGCAGCTCGGGGGACTCGTTGAGCTCGTAGGCCAGGGACCGGGCGGCCTCGAATGCGGCGATGCGGCTCTGGGCTTGGAGCAGTCCGTCGCATGCGGCCGGCAGCTCTACGTCGCTCACCCGTGCCCCGGCTCTCTCCAGCTGCGCCGCCGCCTCCGCAAGGTTGGCCTTCATGACGTCCTGTGCGCGATCCCACGCGGGAGACCGGCAGACTCCGACCTTCGGAGGGGTGTCCAGGGACTGCAGGGGTGACAGGGATCGGCTCACCAGCACGCCCGCGGCCAATGCGACGTCCCCGATGGATCGAGCCATAATCCCCACCGTGTCGAGCGTCTGGGAGAAGAACTTTGAAGGTGGGCTTGTAGCCCACGACGCCGCAGAACGAGGCCGGCCGGATCACCGATCCCGCCGTCTGTGTGCCCAAGGCCAGCGGGACCATGAGGTCCGCGACCGCGGCCGCAGAGCCCTGGGAAGATCCTCCCGGCGTATGCTTGAGGTTGTGGGGATTGCGTGTGGGACCCGGCTCGGTGAACGCCAACTCGGCCGTGACCGTCTTGCCGACAATGATCGCTCCGGCGTCACGGAGCAGCGTCACGCATGACGCGTCGTTCCTCGGCCGATGCTCCCTCCAGATCGGAGAGCCGTACGCGGTGGGCATCCCGCGGGTGTCGAAGATATCCTTGATCGCCACGGGGATCCCGTGAAGGGGCCCCCGGGCCCTTCCTGTGGCCGCCTCCTCGTCGCGGGCGCGGGCGTCGGCGAGCGCCTGGTCCCATGCCACGTGCGTAAAGGCTCTGACCGCGGAGTCCCGCGTACGGATTCGTGCCAGGCAATCCTCCACGAGCTCGGTCGAGGCAGGGGGAGGCCGAAGGGCGTCAAGCTCCGTGACCGTCAGCGCGTTGAGATCGCCCACTCGGGTGCTCCTTCGGGAGTCTGGGGCGGGCTGGGCCCTCTCGCTCGCCACTGCGCGTCTTCTGGCTTGGCCTAGACGTTGAAGTAGGCGCGGACGATGGCTCCGTCCGACGCCAACAGCACCCGAAGCTCACCGAAGCGTCCGCCGAAGTTCCTGGTGCGCAAGTCCTTGCAGAGAAGCTCCGAGCCGTCGGGCTTCGCGGTTGCCTCGACGACGTGGTATGCGTTCGACACCCTCCGCATGAGTCGATATTCGGGAAGTGCCTCCAAGAGGTGCGACCACGCCTCGTCAAGGATCTCCCGGGTGCCGTCGTCGGAGAGTGCGCCCGTGCGGGCGTCGAGCTTGAACAGCCGTGCCACGGCTCCATCTTTGGCCGTGCCCAGGAACTCCCATGGGATCAGGGCGCTGGGAACCAACGACACGGTCGCGGCGGGACTCAGCTGTACAGCCCGGCGGTGAAGGACGGCCTTCGCACCCCAGTAGGCCGCTAGGACTAGCGCGTAGATCCCCGGGACGAGCCAGCCGACCTCCCGCCCCTGTGACCACACCCAGCCGACGTATCCCGCGGCGGGGACCGAAACGGCGAGCACGAAAGCGTCGATGAAGAAAATCCAGGCCAGAGATGTTCGTCGGTGCGAGAACGGAGCGAGCACGGTGATTCCGTATGTGTTCGTGACGTCCATGAAGCTGTGCAGAAGCATGGCAGCCACCAGGGCCAGGGGAGCGTAGGGGGCTCGGATGCCGGTTGCGGCCAAGGCGGCTCCGAACGCCACCCCTATGGCGACGATCACCGGCGGCGAGTGCGTGTAGGTCTGGTGTGCGTGGAGGAAGGCCCGCTTGCCGAAGACTCGGCTCGTGGCGTCGAGGTCCGGCAGGATCGATCCCAGCATGAATGCGGCCGCAGCCTCCGGGTGTGTAGACGCCACGGGGCTCGAGAGCACCACGCCGAGGATCGCGTGCGTTACCGGGTCCATAGGGAGTCAGCGCTCATGGGGATGGAAGCTCAGGTGCGGTGCTCCCGACGGACAGGTTCTCCCGACCCAGCTCAGGCCTCCTGGCTCTGCTCCCCCGAAATTCCTCGACTCTCCCTCTTCGGAGTGGGCCGGGACATAGTGCTGATCCTCAATTCCCGCCCCGGTGGCACGATCGAGACCCGCCGGGCCCACACTCTCTAGAAGCGGTAGGTGTAGTTCAGCTTGACGCTCGCCCCCCTGGAAAGGGTCAAGAACTCGCGGTCCTCGTCGAAGAGCCCGTCCCCGAAGTCTTGCCAATTCTGGGTGAAGACGAGGAAGAGCTCGTTTCCGGGCGTCACGATGTACCTCCCGCGCAGGAACAGGCCCACAACCTCCGTAACGTCGTCGTACTGGATGTTTCCCAAAACGTTGGCCAAGGGCGTGATGTTCCACTCGCCCTCGAATCGGAAGAGGTTGGCGTCGAAGGAGCCCTCGGGCAAGTCGACGTTGTTGACCTCGACCTCGGCGGAGAGGAGGATGCCGGGCGTCGGGCGTAGAGCCAGGGTGGTCTCGAGCTGCGTGCGGTCTCCGCTCCAGAAGCCGCCCCACCGGACCGTCGTCTGGGTGGAAAAAACCCTATGGTTCGCCGTGCGGGCCGACAACGACCACTCCCAGTTCGTATACGCCCCCTCCGCGAGCACGACGCCGTCGCTGATCCCGAAGGGGGCGTCGAGGAACTCGTGCTGGCGCTGGAGGTCAATGTCGATGTTGTCCTGGCTCTCGAAGTTCATGCCGAAGAGGTTGATCCGCCACTGCTGCTCCTCGGCGATGCCCGTTTCGATGTCCTCCAGATGCCGGAACTGGACCGAGAAGCGGAGCTGACGGAGCCAGTCGATGTTCGGGCGGGGATTCCAGGAGATTCGAGGCTCGACACGCCGGAAGCCGTTCCGGGTCACAAAGCCGACCGCGGGATCGTAGTCGTCTCCGAACTCTCTGTACGAGACGTGCGCGTACCAGATGTCGTTCGGATAGCTCAGCCGGAGGCCGCGCGCGGCGAGGTCCGAAAGCGACCGATCGATCTCGGGGTCCGGGTTCGAGTTCCAGGCGGCGAACGCCTGGAAGGCAAGGTTCTTGTCATCGAATAGCCGCGAGGTCGTGAGGTAGAGGTCTCCTCCCACGGTGTGGCGGTCCACGGGTGCTACAGCCGTCGGGTCCTCGGGGTCGGCGCCGGTGGCGCGACGGGTGTAGATGGCGCCGATCGTCGATTGCTCGAAGATGCCGCGCTTGACCCGGGCGACCGTGAAATTCTCGCCTGCGAAGGTACCTCCGTCGACGTCCGCGGACCTCAGCTCGGCGGTGTTCACGTGCATGAATCCGAGCTCGTATCGGTCCGCTTGGCCGCCGAGCCGGGCGGCGTAGTTGATGGGAATCTGTTCGCCCTCGAGGAGCCCGATGCGCCGGCTGAAGTACGGCTCGGCCCCGTTGCTCGGCGCGAAGGTGTACACGCCCGACCCCTCGAGGAAGAAGTCGCGCCGCTCGGGAAAGCGAAGGGGAAAGCGGGTCAGGTTGAGGCGCCGCTCGTCGACCTCCGCCTCGGCGAAATCCGTGTTTACGCTCACCCCCGCCCTCAGGCTCGGCGTGATGTTGTAGTTCACGTCGAGCCCGATGTCGCTCGGATACGTGGTCGGGTCGGCCTCCTCCGGAACGTTCCTCCAGTTCGTCACGGCGTACGGGACCGCCTCGAGCCCGATTCCCTGCGACATCCCCTGGAGGCCCGTGAGCCGGCCGGCGTGGACGGGCTGGCGGAGGCTCTGGTTGCGCCGCCAGCCGCGCCACAGAATCTCCTCGTTCTTGCGGCGGATGGTGCGCTGGAAGTTAATTCCCCACGTATCGGAGGTCGGATCGAAGTTCAGGGTGCGGAAGGGGATCCGGATTTCCAGCGACCAGCCGTCGGCCCGAATGAAGGTGTCCACTTCCCAGATGCCGTCCCACGCCCGGCCACCACCACCACCACCTCCTCCTCCTCCTCCTCCTCTGCCACCCGAAATCAGCGCGTCACCCATCACGCCGGCGGCGTTGGTCTCGAAGAAGTATCCCGTTCGGCCGTCCCGGAAAGTGTCGAGGATCCACATGAAGCGGTCGTCGGCGCTCAGAAAGCCGTCCCGTCGCCTCTGGAAGACCTGGATTCCCTCCGGATCGTCGAACAGGATGGCGCCGATGTAGAGCGCGTCCTCGTCGAAGACGACTCGGATCTCCGTCCGCTCCGACGGTGCGCCCCCCTCGACCGGCTCCTGCTGGGTGAAGTCCGTGATCGGCGCTGCCCTTGCCCACGCTTCTTCGTCAAGGCGCCCGTCCACGTCGATGTCTCCGCCGTTGTCAAGTAGCAGCGCGATGAGAGGGACGAGGTCGTCTTCGCTTCCCGCGACGACGGATGTCTGTCCCGCAAGAGGCCTGGCGAGGCCGAACAACGTCATCGCGAGGAAGATCCTACGGGTCACCACTCGGACCAGGCTCCGCGGCGCCATCTATCGTCGACTCTTGGAAGTGGGGGATAATTCGGCGTGCGCCGGTCGGAAGACCGTGCCCGGTCGGAAGACCGTGCGGCTCTCTTGAAGGACACGTGCCGCTTGCGGGATGTTGGAGCAGGGACCACGCCGAGTCAAACAGGGGAGGCGCCCCGAGTGAACGCGGAGGACCGGAGGGGCTCCTCCTCACCCCTCGGCGCGTCCACCGGGTCGAGTGCGGCCGCGCATCGGGGCAGGCACGTAGTTGGCGAGGGCGGTCACGGACGCCATGGAGCACGGCAAGCCTAGCCGCCTCCTGCTCGTCGCTCCGGTCCAGCACGGGGCTCAATCGCGTAGGCGTGAAGATCCCGCTGCAGGCAGCGCGGGAAGGATGTGAGAACCCCTTGGGTTTGAGGGGTCGAGGGACCACGCGAGCTCCCCTGGATCGATGACGGTCGCGGTTGAGAAGGCGATCGGGATGGGTTGAGGCAGCGGCACCACGCACGGTACCCTTAGAAGGGTGCGAAACCGACATTGCTGTTCGGTCGCGACTCCGACTTTGAACGAGGACGGGTGTGCTGAAGGGTCTCCTTCCGAAGCTGCTCCCACATGGTGCGCCGAGCGCATTCCTCCGGGCGGTTGTCGCCATCGCTCTTCCGATTGCCGCCGGGACTGGGGTCTCGGCCGCGCGGCAAGCCGCGCCGGGAGCGGTGCGGGAGGGCGAGCCTGTGCAGGCTGTCGGCCAACGAGACGCCCTCTACCAAGTCCCTTACAACGGGCGCTTCACCTTTACGCGCATCCGCTACGGCGGAGGCATGTCCCCGCGCGGGTGGGGACGGCGGGGTTCGTCCTGGGCCCACGACTACCCGGACGCCGACCTGAACATCCAGGCGATCCTGAACGAGTTCACGGCGATGGCCCCCAACGTGGAGGGGAGCAACGTGGTGCAGCTCGAGGACCCGCGGATGTTCCTGCACCCGCTCATCTACATTTCCGAGCCGGGCTTGTGGAGCATATCGGAGGAGGGGGCCCACAACCTCAGGCAGTACCTGCTCAAGGGTGGCTTTCTCATCTTCGACGATTTCGAAGCGGACCAGTGGTACAGCATGGACGCCCAGATGGCTCGCGTGCTCCCGGAGCGTCAGTGGGTCGAGATCGACGACACGCACCCTGTGTTCGCATCCTTCTTCTTCGTCGAGGACATCTACGTGCCTCACCCCCTTGTCCGAGTGGAGCCGCGGTACATGGCGATCTTCGAGGACAACGATCCCGGCAAGCGGGTCATGGTGCTCGCCAACCACAACTCGGATTGGCGGAGTACTGGGAATGGTCCGCGACGGGGATGTTTGCGGTCGATCCGACCAACGACGCCTACCGGCTCGGGGTCAACTACATCATCTACGGCCTCACGCACTGATGCGCCGTTCGGGCCCCAAGCACGGAGCGGACTCCCGCAACCTCGCTGGAAGGACGGCACGCCCCCCAAAGCCGGGCGGGAAGGTGACCTCGCCGAGTCGGGGTGCGGGCTGCGCCTTGTGCAGCACGGACGGGCTGTAACACCTTTCCGGGCAGCGCCGCTCCTCTCACGTGCAAGAATCCACCATGGACGCCTTCACGCTCCACGGACGTCCCCGCGAGGTCAAGTCCTCCCGAGGGCACGCCCTTCTCCGGGTCATTCGGGAAGCCGTCAAGGTCGGGGGCACGAAGTTCGGGGGCGGAATGGCGCCTCCTCCCCTCCGCACTTGGAGCAGACCTTGCCAAGCCCCGAGCACTGAAGGACTCGAAGTAAAGACCACCCCTCTCAGGCTGGCCGTGCTCCTCGCCTGTTGCGCGCCCTCGCTGCTCCTCGCACAACAACAGGGAGCCTCCACCTCGGGATCGAACGGGGGCAGCCCGTCGCTCGATCCGGGGGTCGCTACGGCATCTCGCGTGTCCGACCCACCGACGATCGACGGCCGGCTCGACGACGCGGCCTGGGAGCGGGCTGTGGGGATGACCGACTTCACGCAGCGCGAGCCCAGGGACGGCCAGCCTGCGACCGAGCCGACCGAGGTCAGGGTCGTCTTCGACCACGAGGCCCTGTACGTCGGCGTCTGGGCGCTGGACAGCCAGCCGGAGAACATCGTCCCTGGGGAGCGCGTTCGGGACTACGAGGTCGACGAGAGCGACAACGTCGTTCTGATCCTGGACACGTACAAGGACGAGCAAAACGGGTTCGTATTCGGCACGACGCCAGCCGGCATCGAGTACGACGGCCAAGTCGCCAACGAAGGCCAGGGTGGGGGACGCTTCCTGGGCGGCGGATTCAACAATCGACGACGGTTCCAGTCGGGGGCGGGACAGGGCTTCAACAAGAACTGGGACGGCAGCTGGACTGTGGCCACCTCGATCGACAGTTGGGGGTGGTACGCCGAGTTCCGGATCCCCTTCAACACGCTGCGCTACGGTTCGGAGCACGACTCCTGGGGGTTCAACGTGGCCCGGAGAGTGCGGCGCCTGAACGAGGAGTCGTTCTGGTCGCCCGTGCCACGCGAGTTCAACCTCTACCGGCTCAACTACGCCGGGGAGCTCGAGGGCCTGTCACCTCCCTTCCGTCGCCTCGCCACCGTCACGCCATACGCGTTGGCGTCGACCGAGCGAAACTACGAGCTGGGCGAGACCTCGTTCGGTGAGGACGCCGAGTTCGGCGGCGAAGGCAAGATCCAGGTCACGCAGGGGCTGACGCTCGACCTCACCGTAAACACCGACTTCGCGCAAGTCGAGGTCGACAATCAGCAGGTGAACCTCACGCGCTTCTCGCTCCTTTTTCCCGAAAAGCGTCCGTTCTTCTTGGAGAACGCGGGCTTCTTCACGGTGGGCGGGGGTCAAGCCGATCTCTTCTTTAGCCGTCGGATCGGCATCGTCGAGGGCGAGCAGGTGCCCATCAAGGGTGGCGGCCGGCTCTCGGGAAGGGCTGCGGGTTTCAACGTCGGGCTGCTCCATATCCAGACGGACGGAGTGGCCGGCCTCTCCACGGACAACGCGTTCTCCGTCGCGCGGATCGCCCGCGAGTTGCCAAACCGTTCGCGTGTCGGCGTTCTCCTCGTCGATCGGAGCGGAGAAGCCGCCGGCGACTACAACCGGACCTTCGCGGCGGACGGACGCTGGAGCATCGGCGAGGCGTTGACGCTGAGCTCCTTTGTCGCGGGGACCAGGACCCCCGGCCTCACGGGCGACGAGTTCGCCTGGGACGCCACCGTTGGTTGGAACAGCCGGACCTGGACCGGCACCCTGACGGCTCGCGAGATCGGAGAGGACTTCAATCCAGAGGTCGGCTTCCTGCCGCGGAGCGGGTACCGCTACTACCAGGCGTACATCCAGCGCTTCGTGCGGCCCGACTGGATCTTCCGAGAGATCCGCCCGCACGTCTCCTACTTCACGTATCGGAGCCAGAGAAGCGAGGTTGAGCAGGGATTCGAGGAGTCGGCCCGACTCCACATCGACAGCCACTGGGAGTGGCCCAGCGGCATGGAGCTTCACACGGGGACCAACTGGGTGCTCGAGGGGCTGTATGAGCCGTTCTCGGTCATCGGGACGGACGTGACCGTGCCGGCCGGCACGTACGACGGATGGGAGGCCGCAGTCGTATTCAACACGAACCGCTCGGCCGACCTCTCCTTCGATGGCCGTCTAAACGTAGGGAGCTTCCTGTCGGGGGACCGGGTGAACGCATCCGGCACCATCACGCTCCGCAGTGGGGCCGCCCTGAGCACCTCGCTGGTGATGGAATACAACGACGTCAACCTTCCTCAAGGGAACTTGGAGACCACGCTCGTCGGCGTGAACTTCGGGTACTTCTTCACCCCGCGGATCTATCTGCAGTCGCTCGTCCAGTACAGCGATCAGATCGACCGCCTCTCGGCGAACGTGCGCTTCGGGTGGCTGAACACGGCCGGGACCGGGCTCTTCATCGTCTACAACGACATCCAAGGGATCGATCAGCTCCATGGGCCGCTCGGTCGATCCCTGATCATGAAGTTCACGCGGCAGCTCAACGTGCTCGGGGGATAGGGAGCCAGACGAGGCTCGCGAGCCCAGACCAGGCCGCTCTGGGACCTGTGTATACTCCTTTGAGATGTGGGTATGCCCCGCCTCACCTCCGGATCGGCTGGCCCGACGCGGCCCGCCCGAACATATTTGAGATTTCCTGCGGGGCGCCGTTGGGGGCTCTGCCATTTCGGGACCGTCAAGAAGGAGTATTCGCATGCTGAGTGCCGCTCACGGAATCCAGGAGAGACGGCCGTCCCGAAGGCCGTGGCCAGGTCACGGGATCATGCTGAAGTGCGGGACGCTGTGTGGGCTGCTTCTCGCCGGAAACGTCCTCCTCGGTGTCCCGATCGGGGCCCAGGGGCAGGACGCGTCAGACATCCTGACCATCGATCAGCTCCTCTCGATCGGCTCGGTGATCAGCGGCTCGCCAGCGTGGTCGTCCGACGGAGAGCGCATCCTCCTCACCTCGAGCGTGGCCGGCGGACTGGCCACCCTGCCCGCCGAGGGAGGCTTCCCGACGCTCGTCCCGCTCAATGCAGGGAGCGCGGGCCACTTCCTGGCGTCGCAAATGCCGGGCTGGGCGCCGTCCGGCGAGTGGATCTCGTACCTGTCGAACAAGAGTGGCGCGCCGGAGATATGGCTCTGGTCGACCAAGGACGGGAGCGAAGTGCAGCTGACCGATCTCGGAGCCCGCATCAACTCCATGACCTGGTCGAGGGACGGGCGCTGGATCGCCTTTGCCGGCGACAGGTACGGAAATTACGACGTCTGGAAGGTCTCCGTGCCGGACGGCACCGTGCACCGCCTCACGGACGACAAGCGGTACGAGGTGTTCCCGACCTGGACACCGGATTCTCGGCGGATCCTGTACGTACGGCTCGACGAGACCTGGACAGATCACGACGTCATCGAGGTCGACGCCGGGGGGGGCAACCCGCGGGTGGTCGTCAGCGATCGGGACTTCTTCGACTACGGAGCCGGCACGAAGTTCGGATATCCCAGAGTCTCCCCCGACGGCGAGCGCATCTTCTTCCCGTCACACCGAAGTGGCTGGATCAATTACTGGGTCGCCCCCGTCCGAGGGGGGGAGCCTCGTCAGATCGCGCCCGCCGAGGCCGATCAAGGCTCCGCCCAGTGGTCCCCGGACGGCCGTTCGATCCTCTACACCGAAAACCGCAAAGGCCGCCACGACCTTCGCGTCGTGGACTTAGGGGGAGGAGATCCGCACGTCGTCGTGGCGCCCGAGATGGGACGTGTAGCGAGCCCAGCATGGTCTCCCGACGGAAGTGAGATCGCATACACCTTGGGCACTGTCACGCACCCTGACGACCTGTACGTGGTGTCGCTCACGAGCGGACAGAGTAGGCAGCTCACTAACTCCATGCCGGCGGGCAACTTCGAGAAGCGCCTCGTCGTTCCCGAGAAGGTCCAATACCGGAGCAGCGACGGATACGACATCGTGGCGTATCTCTACGTCCCTCCCGGGCTCGAGCCGGGCGAACGGGTGCCCGGTATCCTCTGGATCCACGGGGGTCCGACGAGCCAATTCCACGACACTTTCCAGCAGCACGTCCAGTTCTTCGTCCAGCGGGGATACGTGGTGCTGCTCCCCAACATTCGCGGAAGCTCCGGCTACGGAAAGGCGTTCGAGGATGGCAACAACAGCTGCTGGGGCCACTGCGATCTGGAGGACGTTGTGGCTGGGGCAGAGTACCTTAGAGGCATGGCCTACGTGAATCCGAGCAAGATAGGCATCACGGGGACCAGCTACGGCGGGATCATGAGCATGAATGCCGTGACGTTCGCTCCGGACGTCTTCCAGGCTTCGATCCCAGGTTCGGGGTATGCGGACTGGGTTCACTTCTACAACGGAGAGAACGAGCTCCGCCACATCAAGCTCCTCGAATACGAGCTCGGCCCCTTCGCAACGAGCGAGCACGTGTGGGCGCACAGCTCGTCCATCAACGCGGTGGCGGATGTGTCAACGCCCGTGTTCCTCGTTCACGGAGTGGGGCGCTACCCCGGTTCGGACCAGTCCGAGATCTTCGCCCAAGAGCTCGAGAACCACTACAAGCCGTTCCGCTACAAGACGTACGAGGCAGAGACCTACTACGTGCGCGGGAAGGCCAACCGGCGCCAGATGCTGCTCGACATGCTCGACTTCTTCGATCAGTTCTTGAAGGACGGGGTAATCTCGAACTCGGGCCACGCCACCAGCAGCCCATGACCTAGCCGTCCGTGGGGGGCACGAAGCCCCTGGGGCGAAAGCTCCGCGCAGAAACGACGAGTACGATGCGCCGGCCTCGCAAGGCACGATCGTCCGAGGTATGACACCGCTAGTGGGAGGGTTCGCGAACCGAAGCGCGGAGTCAGAAACTCGCCGGAGTTGATCTCGGTCCGTTCTTTCGTCAGGGTGCTAGCAAAAGCGTCGAGGAGACCGAGGAGGGAAGACTCCTACTCACGTCGCAACCAACTACGTTGGTCTCGCTCCGGTTCCTCGGCAAAGATGCGCACCACGCGGCTCGAGTACGAGCTGGGTCCGTATCCGGAGAACGAGGCAGTCCCGCGGAAGAGCTTGCCCATGCACTCGGTCCGCCAGGTGACCATGCCGACCCCCGTGATCCAATGTGAGCGAGGCACGGCGGACCAAAGGCTCTCGGCGGGCGAGCCGCACGCTGCGCTCGACTTCGTCCAAGAGCTGGCTCAGCACTAGAAGATCGCCCGTTACAAGGCGTATCCGAGCGAGGTGTACTGGGTGAATTCAAGCGGTCGTCGCAACACCCCAGGGAGGTGTGGCGATGGAGCCGAGCAGGCGCCGGCGCGCGGATCGAGCTTTACGGCGGCCGATGTTTTCGCCCGGTCGTCCCCCGGTGGGACGCCGGGAGCATCGGCAGAGGTTCTGGGAAGAAGTCGCTCGTGGACTGTCGAGCGAGGAGTCGGCGGTGGCAGCCGGCGTGTCTCCCGCTGTCGGGACGCGCTGGTTTCGCGAATGTGGTGGCATGCCACCTTTCAGCCTTCGTCCTCCGTCGGGGCGCTACCTATCGTTCGTCGAGCGAGAAGAGATTGCCGTTCTTCGAGCCCGCGGTCATGGCGTGCGCGAGATCGCCCGACAGCTGGGCCGCGCAGCGTCAACGATCTCGCGAGAACTGCGGCGCAACGCAGCCACACGAGGTGGAAACCTTGAGTATCGGGCCACGACCGCCCAATGGCATGCCGATCGGGCAGCGAAGCGTCCGAAAGTCGCCAAACTCGTTGCGAACGGCGAACTGAGGCAGGTATGTGCAGGATCGCCTCGGAGGTATGATCACGGCTGCAGACGGAGTGGCTGTGCCGGGCCCGGATGTGCGCTGGAGGGGGCGACGACGCGGCCGCCGACAAGACCGACGGTGGGCGGCCTCGTGGAGTCCGGAGCAAATCGCCAACAGGCTACGGGTCGACTTCCCCGACGATGAGTCCATGCGGATATCGCACGAAGCCATTTATCAGGCGCTCTACGTTCAGGGACGCGGTGCGTTGCGGCGGGAGCTGACGGCGTGCCTTCGGACGGGACGCGCGCTACGGGTGCCTCGAGCTCGCACCCGCGGCCGGGGCAAGACGTTCGTTCACCCCGAGATCATGCTCAGCGAGCGACCGGCCGAGGCAGACGACCGCGCCGTTCCCGGGCACTGGGAAGGCGACCTGATCATGGGGCTGGGCAGTTCGGCGATCGGAACGCTAGTCGAGCGGACCTCCCGGTTCACAATGCTGCTCCACCTCCCTCGCCTCAAGCCACACGGCGCACCCAGGACCAAGAACGGTCCAGCGTTGGCTGGACACGGTGCCGAAGCCGTCCGGGACGCGATCGCTTCGTCGATCACGACCCTGCCCGAGCAACTCCGCCGGTCTGTGACATGGGACCAAGGAGCAGAGATGGCTCAGCACGCACAGCTTCGCATCGACACTGGCCTCGCCGTCTACTTCTGCGACCCGCAAAGCCCGTGGCAGCGTGGCACGAACGAAAACACCAACGGCTTGTTGAGACAGTACTTTCCCAAGGGTACCGACCTCAGCAAACATACTGTTGACGATCTCGCCGCGGTCGCGGCCGCTCTCAACAGTCGTCCCCGCAAGACCCTCCGTTGGCGAACCCCGGCGGAAACTCTGGATGATCTCCTACGATCGCTGAACCGAACCTCCACCTCGGGCTAAGCGTTCACCGCTCCGGTATCCTGCCTTCCACGACCTTCGGTCGCTTCTGACTCCCTCGGGGCTGGGAGACATCAAGAACACCCCTTCTGTCTGGACCCCGTCGCTGTCGCCAATCTACTATCTAGTGAAGTCAGGGCCCAAGAAACAAACCCCTCAACACAGGGGTGTTGCGACGACCGCTTGAACCTGGCCTGCGCGGCTCCATCCCCGTCAGACCGTCAAGGTACCGTCGTCTTGGATGGCCGGGTCACCCGTGACGTCCACCACCGATTCGGCGGCAATCGGGTTACCCTCGGTGTCGTAGAAAAAATAGGGGGGCGAACCGGTTGGGTCTCCACATTCACCCACACCAATCTCGGATATCATGGAGCCCCCATTGGCGACATGCACAAAGTCCAGAGCCCCACTTCTCTGAGCGCACGTGTCTCAGTTCGAAGAGCGTGCGGTCATAGACCGCACCTACACTCCGTCTGTACCGCGCCTACAGTTCGCTGAACTCCGGCGGTAGCACGCCGTTCCCCGAACCCCCTCAAGCGCTCCCTCCCGGAGCGCGCTCACCATGAAGGCCTCAGCGGGAGGGCTGAACTCACACGCGATCGCGTACCTGTCCGATTGCTCGAAACCGAAACGCGGGTAGTAGGCAGGATGGCCGAGGACGACAACGATCTCATGGCCATCCTCCCGCAATATCTCCAGTCCACGCCTAACGAGCTGTGATCCGACACCGGATCCCTGGAATTCGGGCCGGACAGCCATCGGCGCGAGACCGCTGGCTAGGGTTTCGGAGCTCCCCGACGAGATCCGGACCGGACTGAAAGCGATGTGTCCGATGACCCGGCTCTCCTCTTCGGCGACGAGCGAAAGCACCAGCCCACCGTTGTCACGCAAGCGGTCGACCAGTTCGGCCTCCGCAGGGCCTTTGAAGGCGAGTGTGTTCACTTCGTGGATAGAAGCGATGTCGGAAGGATTCTCCCGACGGATTGAGATATGCGTGCCAGGCACCGGGCTGTTCAAGAAGTTAGACTTTGGAACCGATCTTACGGCGGGAGAGGGCCTCGTTTCGCAAGTGGATGCAGACCGCCGATGCGTAACTACCACGCGGCGGTCGCACCGTGCTTTAGAGTTCGTGGGTTCCCGGCCCGCGTCTCCGGGGCAGGGCATCCCTGGGCACTCTATGTACGGACGTCAGAACACGATCGAAGAGCTGCGCGACATGGAGGCGTTCTTTGAAGAGTGCCTACGCACCGATGCCGGGTGTCCACTGATGCGGGTAGCGGATTGTCGGTAGTCGGCGCCCGGCGCGCGTCAGGACCCGGTACGGGGGACGCGGCCCCGTTTCGCCCAGCGTTTTCTCCCCCAGCCGACCGCTCCTTGCACGTCAGGCGTCGCGCACCGCCCTTCTTACCAGGTTCTCCATGAGCGGCACCTTGAAGTGGTTATGGTTCAAGGGCTCTGCTTCACGGACGGCCAACCCTCCGGCGAGCTTGGCGGTCTCCTCGTTCTTGATCTGGCCGGTGATGAGCTCCTCGACTGATGTGAGCCGCCGGGGAATGCACTGCACTCCACCGCACGCGATTCGCGCACTCGTGATTCGGTCACCGTCCATCTTAAGAGCGGCGGCGACGCTGACGAGAGCGAAGTCCCAGCTTCCGCGATCGGCGACCTTCTCGAAGTAAAAGGTGGCATTCGCCCACGTGTTGGGAATGCGGATCTGAGTCAGCAGATCCTCGGGCTCGAGCACAGTCATGCGTGTGATGTCCACCGAGGGCTCCATGAAGAAGTCCTCGGCCGCCACGACCCGCTCACCGCTGGAGTTCCGGATGACCATGGAAGCGCCCAACGCGACGAGAGCTGGCGCCGGATCCGAGGGTGTCACGGCCACACAGCGGCTGGCACCGAAGATGCAGTGCTCCCGGTTCGTGCCCACGGGCGTGTTGGCGTAGCAGGTGTTGCCCCCCGCGCGGTAGCAGGCGAGCCCGTAGCGGTAGTACCAGCAGCGGGTGTCCTGGCAGAGGTTGCCGCCGAGTGTGCCCGTGTTGCGAATTTGAGGGCTGGCCACCGAGAGCGCCGCTTGGGCCAGGAGGCCGTATCTCTCCCGAACGAGGGGGTCGCTCTCGATGGCGGTCAGCGTTGTCATCGCTCCGATCTCGAGCCCCTCGGGAGTCTCCCGGATGCCCTCTAGCCCAGGGACGCCCGCCAGGTCGATGACGGCCAGGGGCTGTTTGCCCCGGTCCTTGAACCAGCCGAGGCTGTCGTGTCCCCCGGCGATGGTCCAGCAGTCCGCGCCGAAGCGATCGAGCAGGTCGAACGCGTTGTCCAGGGCCGCCGGCTGAAATAGCTCGAAGTGCGGCATCATATCCTTCAACATGGGCGATTCCTCACGGCGTGTTGACTTGCAGCGGAGTATGTGACTGCGGCCCGCCCGAGGCGGCGTTCACGATCATGTCGGGCACTACGGGGGTGCGGTTGAAGAAGTGACCGCCGAGTGCGTCGGAGATGGCGCACACGAGCGCCGCGCCTGCACAGCCCATGGTGGGCTCTCCCACGCCCTTGGATCCCACCGGATTTTGGGGGTCCGCGATGTCCACGGCGGCCCAGTCCATCTCCAAAGGGACGTCCAGGTACGATGGGGGCTTGGTCTGATGCAGGCCGATCGTGCCCGGCAAACCGTAGTGCGGATCGTAGAGGTGACGCTCGAGGGCCGCCATACCGAAGCCCTGCACGGCGCCGCCTGCAATCTGGGTATCCAGTCCCTGCGGGTGAAGCACGGTCCCGCAATCCGCCACACCCAGGTAGTCGAGGATCTCGAATTGCCCCGTCTCCACGTCGAGCTCGATCCTGATGAAGCCGGCCGCCAGCGCCGGAACCATCCCGTTGCGCTCCAGGTTGTCCTTGGCCACGCCGATCAGGCCACTGCCTGCCAGGCGGGTGACTGCCGACTTCGTCATGTCGTTGAGATCGTCAGGCGCTTCGTGGCCGCTGTACTTGCCTCCTAGCTCGATGGCTCGCTCGGCCGCTCGGGCGTAGCTGAGTCGTCGAGACGGGTTGGCTCTCGCAAAGACCGTCTCGTCACCGATGTCGTAGTCGTCGGCCGATCCGCCCAACTCCATCGCCGCGATTTCCTTCAGCTTCTCTGCGGCGTCCACGGCGGCCACATAGTTGGTGCGCGTCATGGTGAAGCAGGTATTGCTCCCGTACTGGGCGAGGTTCCAGGGCAGACCCTTCCTCGTGTCACCGCGCTCGATCACGCAGTTCTCCCATCGCATTCCGAGCACGTCGGCGGCGGCCCGTGACGTGGCCGCGTAGGAGAACGTTCCAAGGTTGCCGACGCCCGAGTGGATGTGCAGCGTGCCGTCGGGCGTAATGCGGACCAAGCCGTCGAAACCGCTCGAGCCAGCCGAGTGGAAGGCCTGGCCCACTCCGACGCCGATCACCTTGGAGCCACGGCGCTGGCCGCTCTGGGCTTTCTTGCCCTCCCAGTCGAAGCGACCCGCACCGATGTCCAGCGCCTCGCGCATGTACGCGCTCGTCACGGGCCCTTGGTTGGGGCCGTAGAGCGAGGCGTTGTCCGGGGCGTTGATCCGGCGGACCTCCAGCTGATCGAGCCCCAGCTCGCGGGCGGCCTTGTCGAGCAGCGGCTCGACGGCCGTCGCGATCTGGTTCTGTCCCGGCCCACGCTGTGCGCCCGTGGCCGGCGTGTTGGTCAGGACAGGCATTGCCCGGAAGCGCATAGCGAGCGGCGTATAGACGATCGACACGGCACTGCCCGCGGCATTGTAGTCACCGCTGCCGGAGTTCGGCCCGTTTTCCTGGACGATGTACATGTCGACGGCGGTGATCCTTCCGTCGTCCCGGAACCCCATCTTGACGCGGCCCTGGAAGCCGGGGCGTGCCGAGCCGATGAAGTTCTCTTCCGCTCGGCTGACGCGCATGAGAACGGGTCGGCCCGTCTTCCTAGCCATGTAGGCAGGTACCGCCATGATGGGATACGCGGCGCCCTTCGATCCGAACCCGCCACCGCAGAACTCGGCGATGTAGACCAAGTCGTCCTGTTCGATCCCCAGATAGTCTGCGAGACCGGGCACGATGTAGCTCTGGCTCTGGGTCGACCCGTAGACGAAGCATTTGCCGTTCTGCCAGTACGCCATGCAGCTCCTGGGCTCCATGGAGTGGTGCGACGTGTTCGCGGTCACGAAGGTCTCGTCGAGCACCAGCGAAGCTTCGGCGAACCCAGCCTCCGGGTCGCCGTACGACCACTCCACCAACGCCTCGCCCATCGGGAGCCTACCCTCGGCGGCTTCGGTGAAGTCTTCGGCAGTCCACTTCCGCTCCTGCACGCCTTCGCGGCGCACCGCGACGTTGCCTTCCGTCCGGGCGTTGGGGCCGTCTGGGCGCAGGCTCTCCAACGGATCGACGCAGAACGGCAGGGGCTCCAGATCCAGCTTGATGGCCGAGATCGCATTCTGAGCCGTGGTCTCGTCGACTGCCGCAACCGCCAGAATCGGCTCGCCCACGTAGTGGGGCTCGTTCGTCAGGATGGGGTCACCGGGCACGGGAATCTCGGGCACCTCGTCGGCGGTGAGGATGGCGACGACGCCCTCCATCGCCATCGCCTCCGACACGTCGATGCCTCGCACTCGACCGTGAGGCATTGGGCTCGCTAGGAGCCGGCAGTGCAGCATCCCGTCCGCACGGAAGTCCTCCGCGTACTTGGCGGCTCCGGTGACCTTGGCTCGCAGTCCAGGAGGGGTGAAATTCTCACCGATCAGCGCCATCTTGCACCTCCTGCGCCGCGCGCATGACCCCGTTCAGGTAGTTATTGTAGGCGCCGCACCGACAGATATTGCCGGACATCGCCTGGCGTGCTTCTTCACGGGTCGGATTCGGGTTCGCCCGCAGCAGTCCCACCGCCGCCATCACCTGCCCCGGAGTGCAGAAGCCGCACTGGGGCGAGAGCTCGTCGATGAACGCCTGCTGCACCGGGTGAAGCTCGCCCGACGGGCTCTCGAGCCCTTCGACGGTGGTGATCTCTCGTCCCCTCACCCGGTGTGTCAGCGTCGAGCACGAGTAGTGCGTGACGTCGTCGATGAGCACCGTGCACGCGCCACACTCCGCCCGATCACACCCGAGCTTCGTGCCCGTGAGGCCGAGCTTGTAGCGCAGCGTCATCGCCAGCGTCTCGTTCGGCAGGACGTCCACCCTGCGGGTCTGTCCGTTCACATTAAGCGAGACCAGGCGCTCGGCTGCGCCCGCCTGGGGTGCTGCTCTGGGAGCCGCGCTTGCGAGATAAGGCACACCCGAAACGGCGACTCCGGAGGCTATGACTCCTTTGATGAAGTTGCGCCGTGACATGCCCGAGCGGCCTACGAGATACTCGACCATCTCGCTGAACTCGCTCAGGGGGGGTGGGGGGATCACATCAGGCCCTGCGGGACCGACGTGATTGGACGGTTTCCTCTCGGTCATCTGTCCCGCTCCGGCTAGGGCTACGGGACCAATCGTATGCGCCATGACTCGGCTAGGCAACCGTCTTCTGGCCGGTGTGCAGGGCCCTTGCCCAATCCGGCAGGCGGCCTGAAAGCAGAGAATGCTGAAGATGTCTGGTTGCCTTTTCTGACCAAGCCGGACACCTTGAAGCACCGGTCGATCGACGCTCGTTCCGTCTGTGAACACGGGCGGATCGACTGGGCGTGACCTTGGCACGCACTCAGAGTGCACGTGATGGTGATATCGACGGTGTGGCGGACGGCAGCGAGCCGAGAGTTGCTTCGACGCCGGATCGGGGCGGCCCTGCTCGCGTCCCTCTTCCTGATCGGCTCGGTCGGGTCTGTCCGCTCCTGTCCACATCACGACGCCACGATCTTGGCACAGGGGACCCATCGCGACGCCGGAGGGCACCCCCAGGCCAGCCACGGCTTCTCCTCCGAGAGCCCCACGGACCCATCCTCGACGGAAGCGCATGCATGTTTCTGCGCCGACCTCTGCCAGATCGGGGGGGCGCCGGGGATCGAGAGACCCCATAGCCGGATCGCTGCTCTCCCCGTGGCGCATGCTTCCGCGAAGCTGCTGCCGGATGAGCCGATTCTCGAGCAGCCTACCCGCCATCTCATTCCTCTCCCCAATCCCCCCCCGCTCATCGTCTGACGCGACATCCAGAGTGAGGGCGTGATTTCGGCCCCCAGGGCCTGGATCCCCCCTCACGACACATGTGGGGCCTTAGGTCGCAGACACGCGAACGGTCCCTCGCCAAGACCGGGAAGGGGAACACCAAGGACATGTCGACGACGAATCGAAGTGCGCGCATGCGATATCTCTCGTCCGGGCTGCTGCTGTTTGGGCTGTTTAGCATGGGCGGAGCCTCGCCGCTCGCCGCCCAAGAGGTGACCGGGCACGTGCTGCGCGGTGAAGACGGCAGCCCCCTTAGCGGAGCCGTGGTCCGAGCCACAGGGACTGACGTCTGGGCCACCACGAACGACTCGGGGGGGTTTTCACTGACACTCCACGCGGGAAGTCACACCGTGGAAGCGAGCGCCCTGGGTTATCGGACGATGACCTTCCAAGTCACGGTCGGGGCCGGTCAGTCCACACCACTGGACTTCCGGCTCGACAGCCGTCCGCTGGCTCTCGAGGGGATTTCGGTCTCGGTGCTGAGACCCGACCTCATACCCCGGGCTGCACTGGCGGGGAGGAGAGTCGATGAAGCCAACCCGAAGGACGCGGGAGAGCTGCTCCGAGCGCTGGAGGGGGTGGAGGCGGTGCGGAGAGGGCCGCTTGGGCTCGATCCGGTCGTGCGCGGCCTCAGGGAGACCGAGATAGGCACCTATCTCGACGGGGCGCGCATGTTCCCGGCTGGTCCTGCCCGCATGGACTCGCCGCTCACCCACCTCGATCCCAGCGCCGTCCGGTCCATAGAGGTCGTGAAGGGTCCCTACGCACTGACGTGGGGGGCCGGCAACCTCAGTGCGATACGGGTCGAGACCCAGCCTCTCCCGCAGACGGAGACGCACATGAGAGGGAGCGTCGCAGCCGGGTTCGACTCCAACGTCGGAGCGAGCGAAATGACCGGGAAACTCTACGGAAAGAACGGCGGGGTGTCGTATTTCCTGCACGGTGCTTTTCGGGAAGGCAACGACTACAAGTCGGGAGGCGGCGCATTAGTGCCAGGCGACTTCAAGTCGTGGGAAGCCCGAGGGAAGGTCGGCTTCGATGCCGGTGACCGGGGCAGGTTGGTGCTGTCCGCCGGGTATCAAGAGCAGGGCCCGATCGACTACCCGGGGCGTCTGCTCACGGCCGACTTCTTCGAGTCGACCAACCTCCTGGCGACCTTCGATTGGTCCGGCGACGGCCGGGTGAGAGGCCTCAACGTCCAGGCGTACCACAACAAGGTCGACCACGGCATGGACAACACCGGCAAGCCCACCCGTATGGCCATGGCGAACCGGATGCCGCCCTTCGCGCTGGCCGTGTCTGTGGACTCCCACATGAGAGTGAGCGGCGGGAGGATAGCGCTCGACGTTCACCTGAACGACCAGTGGTCCGCAGAGATCGGAGGCGACGCCTATCTGTCCAACCGGGACGCTGATCGCAGGATCGGAAACCTCGAGACGGGGATGACGATGTTCGAGGACATGATGTGGCCCGACGCCGATATCAACGACACGGGCGCTTTCGGCCGACTCGCCTTCAACCGGGGCGGACTCAGAATCTCGGGGACGGTCCGGGGCGACTTCGTGAAGGCCGAGGCGCCTACGGCGAGCGATTTCTTCCTCACATATGTGGGCACCGACCTGGACGCAGTGGAGAACAACCTAAGCGGTGCGTTGACGGCGTCATATGATGTCGACAGCAACTGGACTATGACTGCGGGCGTCGGCTCCGTGGTCCGCACCGCGGATGCGAGTGAGCGGTACTCGGACCGGATCCCCGCTTCGAAGGCGCAGATGACGGCCGAGTTCATGGGGAATCCCAACCTCGACCCGGAGCGCAACGTCCAAGGGGATGTATGGATCGACGGCCGGTTCGAGCGGTTCACCGTCCACATGGGCGCCTTCGGGAGGAAGATCTACGACTACATCACGCTCCGGGCCACAGGGCTGCCAAAGCGACTTCCCCTGTCGCCGAACACGGTCTACCAATACGTGAACGGCAAGGCCACCTTTAGGGGCATCGATGCTGCGGTCACCGTGGCGCTGAGCGACGTGCTGACGTGGGACGGCAGCTTCTCCTATCTGCACGGCTATGACGACTCGGTCGGCGAGCCCGCTATCGGGGTTTCGCCCCTGCGCTCGTCGGTCGGGCTTCGGTACGAGGATGCGGCCGGACGGTTCTACGTTGAAGGAAGCGCCCACCTGGTCGGGGAGCAGGACGAGGTCGCGACCTCCCGCGGTGAGCTCCCCACGGGAAGCTATCAGACAGGTGATCTCCGGGCAGGTTTCGGGATGGCAAACGGAATCACGGTCCGCGGCGGTGTCCTCAACATCTGGGACAGGGACTACTCCGACCACCTGAACGCGAAGAACCCATTTACCGGGACCCCCGTGGCCGAGCCGGGCCGGGTACTCTTCATCGATCTCGCTTGGAGCTTCTGATGTAGGCAGCCCGGGCGACTGCACGTTGCTCGCCGAGGGGGCTGATGCGGCGGGATCCTCGCCCCGGGTCTGGCCGCGTCGTTTCTTCGGACGGCCGCGAAGGCCTCCACGCGTCTCCGGCCTCGGTCTCGGAGGAGCGACCCTTCGGACCTCGCCCGTCTCGACGTGATGGTGCCCGAGGTTCACGGGAGCACGGTTTCTGGGGGAGATACTGCGCATCGAATAGGAAGGGACCATGAAAGACCCCCGTGCACGCCGGTTCAGCGCCCTAGACCGGACGCTCCGGCATCTCAAGACCCTCGGGCGCCCTTCCTAGTCAGAATCGCTCCCCTTTGGTATCCTTCTATCCCTGTGCTCCACCCATTTCTGGCACGATCCCGACGTTGGGGCGGTACTGCACATAAGCTCAAGACCTCTCTCTGATGGACGCCGAGAAGCGAATCGCGTGAGTAGGCCCGCCGGACCCTTCGGTGTCGACCAATGGGCACTGATCCTGGGTGGCTCGAGCGGATTCGGGCTCGCCACCGCACAGAAGCTGGCCGAGCACGGGCTCAACCTCTGCGTGGTTCATCGAGACCGACGCGGCGCCATGCGCCGCATCGAGTCCGAGTTCGACGCCATACGCGACAAAGGTGTGTCGCTGCTGACGTTCAATAAGAACGCCCTGGACTCCGAGGTGCGGGTGGAGATCCTAGACGGTTTGAGCGAGACGATGGGAGCGTCCGGCAGGGTCCGTGTCGTGCTCCACTCCGTTGCCTTCGGCAACCTCAAGCTGGTCGCCCCCGAGGCGCCGGCTTCCGCCGTTGCCCGGCAGCGGCTGGCCGAAGACCTCGGCATCGAGGAGTCGGCCCTGCGGGAGGCAGCCGATCGCCTCTTCCATGAAGGCGTCGACGGTGTGCAGGGCCTTGCCTCGCCACCCCAATACGCCGTGGACTCCCTCCTCGACGAGGAGGACATGGGGCGCACCATCCACGCGATGGGCACCAGCCTTCTGGGGTGGACGCAGGAGCTCCTGGGGCGGGGCATGTTCGCTTCCGACGCCCGCGTGCTCGGCCTCACGAGCGAGGGCAACAAGGTCGCCTGGAGGGGCTACGCGGCGGTAGCGGCCGCCAAGGTGGCGCTGGAGTCGGTCTCGCGCTCCATAGCGGTGGAGATGGCCCCCTTCGGAATCCGATCGAATGTCGTACAGGCCGGGGTCACCGACACGCCCGCGCTGCGGATGATCCCGGGTAGCACCCATCTGAAGGCGCAGGCGCGGGCCCGGAATCCCTTCGGGCGTCTGACCTCTCCTGAAGACGTCGCGAACGTTATCTATCTCCTGTCTCTTCCTGAAGCCGCCTGGATCAACGGAGAGGTCATCAGAGTGGACGGGGGAGAACGCATTTCGGGAGCTTCTCGATGAGCCTGTACCTTCACGGGCTGGGCCATTTCCATCCCGAGAGCGAGATCACCAACCAGTTTCTCATCGAGCTCGACATCGGGACGAACGAACAGTGGATCCTTGAGCGAGTGGGCATTCGCACCCGCCGCACCGTGCTTTCGCTGGACTACATCCGGGAAACCCGCAACCTCGACCCTGGCGGCGCTGTCGAGGCCGCCATGTTCACGCACGCCGATACGGGCGTCCGGGCCGCGTCAATGGCGCTGGAGCGAGCGAGCCTCTCGAAGGACGAGATCGGCATGGTCATCGCCGGATCGAGCAAGCCCGAGTGGTCGTCCCCCGCCGACGCGTGCATGATCGCTCAAGCGATGGAGCTCGAAGTGCCGGCCTTCGACGTGAATTCGGCGTGCACAAGCATGATGGTCGCTCTCTACGCCCTGTCGATGATGCGCCCCGAGGCTCTCCCCGAGTACGTGATGATCGTGACCCCTGAGAGCCTCACCACCGCCGTGAACTACTCCGACCGGTCGGCCTCGGTGCTTTGGGGTGACTGCACCGCGGCCGCGATCGTCTCCACCAAGGTTCCGTCTCGGATCGAGATTCTTCGGACCACTCTCGAGTCGAGCCCCGCCGGCAGCGACAAGGTGGTCGTGCCGCTCTTCGGGCACTTCGACCAGGAGGGCCGCACCGTGCAGATGTTCGCCATCAAGAAGACGGTGCGCTGCCTGAGGAGGATCCAGAGGGAGTTTCCGCCGAACGGTCGCTCCCTGCACTTCATCGGGCACCAGGCGAACCTTCGGATGCTCGAGACCGTCTGTGAGCGCTGCCACATCCTACCCCATCTCCATCACTCGAATGTGGTCAACTTCGGCAACACGGGGGCCGCCGGAGCGCCGTCGGTGGCGTCCATGAACTGGGACGGGTGGACCGACTCCGACGACGTCGCGATCATCGGCGTGGGCGCGGGCCTGTCGTGGTCCAGCTACGTGTTTCGCTTCGGGGACGCTCCGTGAAGTACGAGGACTTCCGCGAGCGATCGCACCTCTCGGCGGAGGAAGTCCTGGCGTTCGCCTACGGGCGTCTGCTGGAGGACCGCCCCCCGGGGTTCAAGGCGCGCCTGCCCCTGCCGCCCATGCTGATGGTCGACCGCATCGAGCACATCTCGCGGAAGGGCCCGCGCGGGCGGATTGTGGCGGAGCGCGACGTCCGCCTCGACGACTGGTTCTTCCACTGCCACTTCCTGGGCGATCCGGTGCAGCCGGGTTGCCTCGGGGTGGACGGGGTCTGGCAGCTCATCGGCTTCTACTGTGCGTGGAACGGCGCCCTCGGCACCGGCCGCGCCCTGGGCTGCGCCGAAGTGGAGTTCTCCGGCCAGATCAGACCTCACGACAAGCTCGTCCGCTATGAGATCGACATCGTCCGGTACCAGGACCTGCCTCAGTCCGGCTCCGCCGTCGCCATCGGAGACGCGACCGTGCTGGTCGACGGTGAGCCGATCTACGAGATCAAGCGCGCAAAGGTCGGCGTGTTCCGTGAGATCGACTACGCGGACTACCCCTTTCCGTCCGAGCGCTCCCGGGGCGGGAAGATGGCCGAATGAGCACGGCCGGGTCCGTGGGCACGAAGCTCACGCCGGCCGAGGTGCTGGAGCTTCTCCCCCAACAGGAGCCGTTCCGGTTCGTCGACCAAATTCTCGAGGTGTCGGGGGATCGTATCGTGGCCGAATACACGTTCCGGCCTGACGCCGACTTCTATCGGGGCCACTTTCCGGGAGATCCGGTGACGCCGGGTGTCCTGCTTCTCGAGTCCTTCGCGCAGATCGGAGTCGTTGCGCTGGGCATCTACGTCATCGCGCTCGAGGCCGGCGTCGAAGAGGTGGAGAACCGTATCGCCCTCTTCGCGGACGCCAACGTTGACTTCACGGGGGTCGTGAAGCCGGGAGACCGGGTGACGACGACCGCCCGAAAGGTGTTCTTTCGACGCAACAAGCTCCGCTCAGAGGCCACGATGACGCTCGACGACGGCACGGTCGTGCTGTCCGGCACGATCTCCGGCGTCGGGGTGGAGCGATGAGCAGTCGCGTGGTGGTCACCGGCCTTGGCGTGGTCGCTCCCAACGGAAACGGCATCGAGGAGTACGCGAACGCCCTCGCGGGCGGGGTCTCGGGGATCCGGCACTACCGGAATCTGGAGGAGCTGAAGTTCGGTTGCACGGTCGGCGGGATTCCGCAGGGCATCGGCGAGATCGCCGCCGACTACTTCGACGAGGACGAGCTCCTCGCGATGAACAGCAGTCACCGGTATGGATGCATCGCGGCGGTGGATGCGTGGACGGACGCCGGCTTCGAGCGGCCGCACCCGAACGACGACCGGGTCTCTTGGGAGGCCGGGGCCGTCGTCGGCACGGGGATCGGGGGGCTGGACACGACCGGCGAGAAGCTCGTGCCGTTCGTCGACGCCGGCCGGGTACGGCGTCTGGGCAGCACGATGGTCGAGCAGGTCATGGCCAGCGGCGTCTCGGCGCGTGTGGCTGGGCTGCTGTCTCTCGGCAACCAAGTCACGTCGAACTCCAGCGCCTGCAGCACCGGCTTGGAGGCGATCATCGAGGGCTACCACCGAGTCGCGGCTGGCCGAGCCGACCGCATGCTCTGCGGCGGGACCGAGGGGTCGAGTCACTATGCGTGGGCGGGCTTCGACTCCATGCGCGTGCTTTGCCGGACCCACAACGACGAGCCAGAGAGGGCTTCGCGCCCGCTCAGCGCGTCGGCGGGCGGGTTCGTCCCGGGCAGCGGCGCCGGGATCCTGCACCTCGAGAGCTTGGAGAGTGCCGAGGCGCGGGGCGCACGGATTTATGCCGAAGTGCTGGCCGGTGCGATAAATTGTGGAGGGCATCGGAGCGGGGGCAGCATGACCGCGCCTAACTCGGAGGGGGTGCAGCGCTGCATCCAGCAGGCCGTCGAGGATGCCGCGATCGATCCGGAAGCGATCGACGCGATCAACGGCCACCTCACGGCAACGGGGGCCGACGCCAACGAGGTGGCCTCCTGGGCGAGCGCGCTGGATCGGACTCCAGAGACGTTCCCGGTGATCTCGTCGACGAAGTCGATGACCGGACACGGGCTCGGCGCCGCGGGGGGGCTGGAGGCCGTGGCCTGTATTCTGATGCTGGAGCGGGGATTCGTGCATCCCTCCACGAATTGTGAGGACGTTCACCCGGAGATCGAGGCTTATGCGGACTCGATCCCGCATGTAGTGCGCGAAATGCCGGAGCTGAATACGATTGTCAAGGCGAGCTTCGGCTTCGGGGACGTGAATTCTTGTGCCATATTCCGCAGGCGGATCGATTAGCGCAAAACCGGGAACGGAAAGGGGCTCATGACAAGAGAAGAGATCTTCGAGAAGGTCATCGAGATCGTGAAGCCGTACGTGAAGAATCACGAGGCTCTGGACGGCGTGGACGAGGACACCAACATCCTCCAGGATCTCAAGGTAAACTCCGCGCGGCTCGTCGATATCATCCTGAACTTCGAAGACGCGTTCGATATCGAGGTGGAGGACGAGGACGCCGACTCCGTGAACACGGTCGGCGACGCGGTCGGGCTCATCAAGCAGAAGATCTCTTGAGATTTCGAGTCTTGATGCAGATTCCTCTCCGAACCCGGGCGGCGCTTGCAATCCAGCGGGAGGCGGGGCGACTGTCGTCGGTGGTCTGGATTACCACGATCGCGTTTGCGATGCGGTTCCTGATGCGCTACCGGGTGAAGAACGCCGGCCAGCTGCGCAAGCGGTTCCGCGCCATGGTCCGTGAGAACAATCAGCCCCTGCTGATCTGTGCCAACCACCTCACGATGGCCGACTCCGCCGTCGTCGCGTGGGCCCTCGGCGGGAGCTGGTGGTACATCTTCAACTACTCCCGCATGCCATGGAATTTGCCGGAGTACACGAACTACGCGTCCCTGTGGCCCAGCCGGCTCGCCGCTTGGCTCACCAAGTGCATCCCGGTGACGAGGGGCGGGGCGCGGCAGGAGGTGTCGGGGGTCATCAAGCGCGTGCAGCATCTCCTGACCCGTGGCGAGACGGCTCTGATCTTCCCCGAAGCGCGCCGGAGCCGCACGGGGCGCGTGCAGTCCGATTCCATCGCGCACGGGGTCGGAAGGATCCTGAGCTCCGTCTGTGACTGTCGGGCGCTCTGCGTGTACGTGCGCGGGGATCGACAGAAGACGTGGTCCACCGTTCCGGCCCGCGGGGATTCGTTCTACGTGGACTTCGAACTCGTCAAGCCCGAGTCGGAGCACTCGGGCCTCCGCCGCTCCAGGGACCTTGCGGAGCAGATCGTCGCCCGCCTCGCGCGCATGGAGCAGAAGTACTTTGCTCGTCGGTAACGACGTAGTCGACCTCCACGACCGGTGGAGCCAGCCCGGCCGGATCCATCGCCGCTTCGACAGCCGGGCGTTCACCGCAGGGGAAGCGGCTGGCATTCTTGCAAGCCGAGCCGCACACCGGCTCCGCTGGTCCATGTGGGCGGCGAAGGAAAGCGCCTTCAAGGTTGCCAAAAAGCTGGACGACGGGACGCGCTTCTTCCCCAGGGAGTTCGCCGTTCGCATGATCTCCGACGCGAGGGCCGAGGTGAGTCACCGGGTGGGCCGCTTTAGTGTGTGGTTGGACCAGGCGGAGGGATGGCTGCACGCTGTGGCCGCGCCACTCGCTGATAGACCGACCGATGGCTCGTTCGGGCCCCGGAGCGGGGCTGGTGACAGCCCCCCCCGGGGAACCCAAGCACGCCTGGCCAGGGTCAGGGCAGAGCGCTCGGCGGGGCCAGACGACGGCCCGAGCTTCGAAGTTCGGGAGCTGACGCGAGCTGGCGTGGGATCCCTCCTCGGCATCTGCCCGACCGAGATCGAGGTCGCGAGCGAGGGAGGGATTCCGGTCCTGCACTGGCAGCAACGCCGCCTTCCCTTGGATCTCTCGCTGTCCCACCACGGCCGCTTCATAGCCTGCGCATGGGCGGTGCACGGGCTTCCGAGGGACTGAGGATCCTCTGACCCGATTGGCTCTCCAAGGTCTCTCCGTCCTGCCGTTCCCTCGGAGGCTTCCCGCCGCCGGAGTCGCCGTGGTGGTGGGCCGTGAGCCGCCCCGGGCGCCGCCGGCCGGCTTCGACAGCGGCCCTGATCGACCGGCGCCGGCCCACGACGCCGGGACGCGGGCGGGCGCGCTCGCCGACCGGTAGGGGGGAGCTAGTAGCCGGAGCCCGCTCCCGGCTGCCCGCGGATGAAGCGCCGTGCGAAGGTCTTCAGCCCGGCCGGGTCCCCGATCACGGTGAGCCGGTCACCCTCTTCGAGCACCGTGGAGCCACCGGGGACGATGGCCTCGGCGTCGCGACTCACAAGGGCGATGAGCGTCCCCTCGGGCATATCGAGGTGCTTGAGAGCCAGACCGATCAGAGACCCGGTGGGAGCCCGCGGCTTGAGTGTGAGGGCCAGCACCCTCTCGTCGCGCAGCACGGCCTCCTTCAGCTCCTGGTGACTGGACGCCGACATCCAAGCATCCATGAAGTCGTCACGGTCCACCCGGCCCGCAATTTGGGCCAGGATGCGGAGGTGCTGCCCGGGGTTCTTTTCCGGGCTCACGAGAAAGAAAGCTGCTCGCACGGGCTCGGGAGAGTCCCCGTCCATCCGAATGCCCTCGACGCACCGGACCAGGACCATGCGCGCCGATTCGAGAGTGTTGAGGCGGAGGTGTGGAAGAGCCACGCCGTGGGAGACGGGCGTCATGCCGACCACCGTCCCTTCGAGGAAGCCCTCGCCGAGCTCTTGCGCCGAGGTGTCGCACGTCTCGGCCAGGCGGGCGGACGCCTCCCATATGATGTTGCGGAAGCTCGCGCCGCCCGGCGTGTCGAGGATCGTGGCGGACGCCACGACCTGCTCGAACGGGTCGGTGTCGCGAAGGCCCTTCTCCTTCATGATCTGGCGGAGCTCGCGGTCCAGGCCTGAGTCGCGCTGGCGGCCGAGCCGCTCGAAGACGTGATAGATGGCTCCCTCACGTTCCACCCGATCGCGGGCGTAATAGGTGTACCACATCGCACCGAAGGCGATGAGACCTCCCGTGAACAGGCTCGGGAGCAGCCCCATCTCGACGATGATCCAGAAGGGTGCCAGCACCCCCATGAGGTGGAGCCAGGGGTAGAGGGGCGAGCGGTAGCCCGGGTCATACGACTCGATGCCGCTCTCCCGCATGACCATGACCGCCAAGGAGCTCAGAGCGAACATCATGAGCAGAAATGCGGATGCGAGCTTGGCGATCCCGGTCGGGTCGAGGAGAAGCACGAGGGCGACGATCAGCCCGACCGTGGCGTAGATCGCGTAGAGGGGGGTCCCGCGGGGGTGGATCCTGGAGAGGAACGGAGGCAGCACGCTGTCCCGACTCATGGCCAGCGGGTAGCGAGACGCAGTCAGGATGCCGGCGTTCGCGACGGAGGAAAAGGCGAGCACCGCGGCCGCGGCCACCAGGATCCGGCCCCACGACCCGACTAGCACGTCTGCCACCGTGGCCACGGGCGTCAGATTGGCGCCGTCGCCGGCCAGGGCGTCGGCCGACACGACGCCGACCATGACGGCCGTGCCTAGGGAGTAGGTGAGGAGGGCGGTTCCGAACGCGAGGAACATCCCGAGAGGGAGGTTGCGCTCCGGATCGCGGACCTCCTCGGCCACACTCGCCACCTGCGTGAGGCCCATGTAGCTGACGACGACGAGGCCTGCCGTGGACACGATGGACGCTGGTGCCTGTCCGAGCACTCCGGCGAGGTTGCTCGGTTCGATCTGCATGAATCCGGCGCCCGTGAACCACGCCAGGATCGCCAGCAGGCCCGCGACCATGAGCCCTTGAAAGCGGGTGGAATTCTTCGCTCCCAGGGCGTTCACGAGCCCGAAGGCAAGGGCGAAGGCTACCGAGATGGGCACGACGTCGAGCTCGGGCAGGAAGAGGCGCAGATAGGCCCCGATGCCGATCAGGGCGAACGAGGCCTTGAGCGACACGGCGATCCAGGTGCCGAAGCCGCCCACCGTGCCCATGAGGGGGCCCATGCTCCGGTCCAGGAAGTAGTAGACTCCCCCGGCCCGGGGCATCGCCGTGGCGAGCTCCGCCATGCTCACCAGGCCCGGCATGATGAGGAGCCCCGCCAGAAGGTAGGCCACGGGCAGTGCGGGTCCCACCGTCAGGGCGGCGAGCCCGGGCAAGAGGAAGAACCCCGAGCTCAGCGTGGCGCCCGTCGCGATGACGTACACCTCCAGGAGGCCCAGCTGTTTCTTGAGGAGCTTCGGCTTGTTCACGGCACTGGCCGGCTCATGCGTGGCGCCCGCGTCACGGCTTCAGGTACATCTCTCCGTCCTTCATCACGAAGCGGACGTTGCGGAGCGCCGAGATCGCCTGGGTCGGGTCACCCTCGACGGCGATCAGGTCGGCCATTAGGCCCACGCGGACACGCCCGACCCGATCCTCGATCCCGAACGCTCGGGCATTCCCCGACGTCGCGGCAATGAGCACCTCCTGGGTCGGCATTCCGTAGTCCTCCATCAGCTCCAGCTCGAGGACGTTGTTGCCGTGGCTGTACACGCCGACGTCGCCTCCGAAGCAGATCGTCACACCAGATCGCAATGCGCGGCTGAAGCTCTCCCGCTTCCGGGTGATGCTTGCCGGCTCCGGATCGATGCCCTCGCGCCAGCCCGCGTACGTGCGGGTCGAGTGCCCGGCCGCCAGGGTCGGGCAGAAGGCCACCGCGTGCTCGGCCATGAGCCGGAAGTTCTCGTCGGAGGCGCTGTTTCCGTGCTCGATGGTCGCCACGCCGGCCAGCGTGGCCCGGCGGATCGCCTCGGGGCTCGAGGCGTGCGCCACGACGGGCCGCCCCGAGCTGTTGGCCACGTCCACGATCGTCTCCAGCTCCTCAAGCGTGAACGCGGGTTGCGTGGATCCGTTCGGGCCCCAGCGGTAGTCCGCGTAGACCTTGATGAAGTCGGCCCCGCGGCCGATCTGGTCTCTGGTGACCCGGACGAGGTCGTCGTAGCCGTCGGCTTCCTCGGCGCCCTTCGGGAGGTCGAGCTCGGGGGCACCCTTTGGATTGTAGCTTCCGGTCGCCACGATCGCCTTGGTGGCCACGAGGAGCCGCGGACCGGGGATCACACCCTCCTCGATGGCTTGCTTGATGCCCACGTCCGCGAAGCCGGCCCCTTCGGACCCGAGGTCGCGCATCGTGGTGACCCCCGCCATGAGGCTGTTCTTGACGTGCACTGTGGCTCGAGCGGTGCGCAGGCCGAGGGATTCGTTCAGCACCTGGTCGGTCCACGGCGTCTCGTTGTAGGGGTGCAGCAGGATGTGCGAGTGTCCCTCGATGAGGCCCGGGAGCAGGGTCGTGCCGTCCAGGTTGATCTCCACGGCCCGAGCGGGTGCGTCAACTTGGGAGGCCGGGCCCGCGGCCTCGATGCGGTTCCCGCGCACGAGCACGGTCCAGCCTTCGTGGAGCGACTCCCCGTCGAAGACACGCGAAGGCCGGAGCAGGATGCCCTCCTGGGCGTTCGCGGCCGTAGCCGATGGAAGTCCGGTCGAGAGGTGGCTGATCGCAAGGAAGGCGAGGAGCCGCGTGTCTAGGGAGATGGGCATCGCATTGTCCGAGGTAAGAGGGTGGATTCACGGCTACCCGCTCTGGAGCACCGAGCGGGCGCGGATGCTCAGACCAAGTGGGCTGCCAGCGTGCTGGCTATCAGCCGTGGGGGTCCTCCTTCACTCCCATTCGATGGTTCCCGGAGGCTTCGACGTGATGTCCAGGGCCAGGCTGGTAACCCCGTCGAGGCTCAGGATCCGCTCCATCAGATCGTCGAGGACCGCCGGGGGCAGCTCGACCGCCGAAGCCGTCATCGCCCTCTGGGAGCGGATGGGGCGGACCACTACCATCTCTCCGGCGCTCGCCCCGAGGTCGACGGGGACGAGGACGGTGGGGCACTGCCAGACGTCGTCGTACAGGCCGTGTCGGCTCAGGGCCTCCATCACGATATGGTCGGCTTCTCGCAACACGTCGAGACGGTCACGCGTGACCGTCGCGGGGATGGGTCGGGCGCCTTCGGGAACGTCCGGACCCAGGTTCCAGACGCAGCGGTTGATCCCGGGCAGCTCCGCGGTGAGCGTCGACGCCGCGTCCATCAGGCTTCTCCAGGAAGCCGTCCCGGAGAGCAGCACCGGATGCTCGTAGGCCCGGAGGTCCGCCTTGACGCCCACCGAACGGATGGGCAGCACGAGTGCTTCGAGCCCGAACCGCCTCGCGGCCGCTGAGACGGCGCCTTCGGCGCTCTCGAGGCCCTTGCGATCGGGGGCCCCGTCGCTGCAGAGGAGCCGGACGCCGAGGCCGGGCCCCGGGAACGGGTGTCGCCAGAGCGCTTTCGCGGGGAGTCCCAGGCGCTCACCCAGCTCGCGCACCTCCACCTTGTACAGCTCGGAGAGCGGCTCCAAGACCCTTCCCTGGGCCATCATCTCTTCGATGACCGGCACCCGGTTGTGGTGGGTCTTGATTGTGTCGGCGCGCTTCGTCGCGCCGGTCTCGATGGCATCGGGATAGATGGTGCCCTGGGCCAGCAGGTGATCTTCGACCCCGAGTTCCCGAGCCTTGGCTTCAAAGACGCGAATGAACGTACTCCCGATGATGTGCCGCTTCTCCTCGGGCTCGATGACGCCTGCGAGAGGCTCCAGGAAGGTCTGGCTCGCGTCCACGAAGTGGAGGTTCCCATCCAGCCCGAGCTCCCCGAAGAGCTCCATTACCTGGCGGCTCTCGTCCTTACGCATGAGGCCGTTGTCGATGTGGAGCAGGTGGAGCCGGTCTGGGCCGAGTGACTGCCCGATGACCATCGCCGCCACCGTAGAGTCGACTCCGCCCGACGCCAGCAGGAAGACCGAACGATCCCCGGCCAGCTCTCTCACGCGGTGGTGCTGGTCCTCGAGGAAGGTCTCCATGGACCAGGACGCCGTGCAGCCGCAGATGTCGAAGACGAAGTTCGCGATCATGTCGTCGCCCCGGACGGTGTCGTCGACCTCCGGATGGAACTGGAATCCGTAGCGGCGAAGCGAGTCCGATCCGATCGCGGCGTAGCGGTGGGCGGGTGAGCCCTCGGCCGTCAGGGTGTATCCCAACTCCTCGAAGTCGGGACCCACGTCGACCACCGAGTCGTAGTGGCTCATCCAGACCGGCTCGACCGGGCCGAGTCCGCGGAAGAGCTGATGATCCGAAGGGACGTTCAGGTCGGCGCGGCCCCACTCTCGGCCCCCGTACACGATGCGGCCTCCGTAGTGCCGGGCGATTTCCTGGTGCCCGAAACAAAGCCCGAGGATGGGCGCGTCCAGGTCATAGATCTCCTTGTTGTAGTCCGACTCCTCTCCGTGCGAGGCCAGGCCGGGGCTCCCCGAGATGATGATCCCCCGATAGCCGAAAAGGTCCTCCACCGGATCCTCGGGCTGCCGAATCTCCGCCAGCACGCCATGGCGGCGCACCTTCGTCGCGATGAGGTGGGCGTACTGCCCTCCGAAGTCTATGATGGCGATGCGATCGTGTGTCATTGCCCCCCGGAGGTCTCTTGGAAGGAGGCGGATTTAGCCGCCGCCCGGCGGCAACAGACGATCCAGGTTACCAAGACGCGCTCGAGGTGGAAAGGGAGGCCGGCGCCGGGCGGTGCGAACCCGCAACGAGCTTCGGAACGAAGTCGCCCAGACGGTCGGTTCGGTACGCCCGAGCCACCACGTGCCGCAGGCTCATCTCCCCGGCGAGCGCCGTGAGGTCGGCTCGCCCGGGAGTCGGGGGCTGCACGCCGCTGCCCCGGTCCGAGAGGCCCACTGCCAGAACGAGCGGACCTTCTCGGGCGTCCCCGCGCTCGCCTCCAACGCGAGGGGGGCGTCGGCACCCGGGTAGCCCACCGAAACCGCGGGCTCGCGTGCGCCTCCATGGTCTTGGTCGAGCGCCACGGTGAGGCAAGCGCCCGGGGCTCCATGAGGTCGGCGGTTGAGGCGGGCACGGTCTCGTCCTCTTCGTCCGGCGGGAGGGGCTGCTGGACGTGGTCCCAGAAAGCCTCGCCGAGGCCGCGCGCTGAGGGTTCCTGCCACCTTGCGGAATCCCTGGGGTAAGCACATTCATGGTCGTTTGATCTTCGCCAGACCCCGACTGAAGAGGTCCCGACCGTGGAACCCACGGACGTCACCCATCCGCAATACTACCACAAGGTCGTGGACTGTCAGTGGGCCTGTCCTGCGCACACGAACGTGCCCGAGTACATCCGCCTCATCGCGCAGGGGAGGTTCACGGAGTCCTACATGCTCAACCGCGACTCCAACGTGTTCCCCGGGATTCTGGGAAGAACCTGCGACCGCCCGTGCGAGCCAGCCTGTAGACGGGTGAGGGTGGAGGACGAGCCGGTCGCCATCTGCCGCCTCAAGCGCGTCGCCTCGGATCTGAGGGGCGACGTGTCGGAACTGCTGCCGAAGGCCCCCGCGCAAGAGAACGGCAAGCGCGTGGCGTTGATCGGGGCGGGCCCCGCGTCGCTTACCGTGGCCAACGACCTCATGCAGCTCGGCTACGAATGTGTGCTTTACGAGAGGATGGATCGGCCGGGCGGCCTGATGCGCACGAACATCCCCGCATTCAGGCTTCCTGCCGACGTGCTCGACGAAGAGATCGACGCGATCCTCGACATGGGTGTGGGGGTCCACTACAGCCACCCGGTGGAGAGCCTGAAGGAGTTCCTCGAGGAGGAGGACTTTGACGCGGTCTTCATTGGCACGGGGGCGCCCAAGGGCAAGGAGCTCCGGATTCCGGGACGCGACGAAGCCGACGCCAACATCCACATCGGCATCGAATGGCTCGAGTCGGTCCACTTCGAGCACGTCGACTCGATCGGCGAGCTCGTGCTCGTGATCGGCGTAGGGAACACGGCAATGGACTGTTGCCGCACCGCCAAGCGTCTCGGGGGCAAGGACGTGAAGGTCATGGCGCGAAAGAGCCGCCCCTACTTCAAAGCCTCCGCGTGGGAGCTCCAGGATGCCGAGGAGGAGGTGGTGACGATCGTCGAGAACCACTCACCGGCTCGCTTCCTCCTCGAGGACGGCCGTCTGGTAGGGATGGAGTTCGACATCGTGGAATGGCATCCCGACGAGAACGGTCGCCCGGTCGCCACCAAGCTCGACACGGCGGCGATTCCGTGCGACGACGTCATCCTCGCCATCGGCCAGGACAACGCCTTCCCCTGGATCGAGCGGGACATCGGCATCGAGTTCGGGGAGTGGGACATGCCGGTGGTGGACCGCACCACCTTCCAGACGACTCGGGAGGGCGTCTTCGTGGGCGGAGACGCGGCGTGGGGCCCGGAGAACATCATTTGGGCGGTCGAGCACGGGCATCAGGCGGCGATCTCGATCCACAACTACTGCCAGGGTCTTCCGCTCACGGAGCGCCCCCCCCATGGGATGACCCTCGTCTCCCAGAAGATGGGGCTGCACTCGTGGAGCTACGGGAGCGATTACAATCCCGCCTTACGCTCAAAGATGGAGCACGTCGAGCTGGCGGAGCGCTTCAAGGCGCTGGCGGTCGAGGTCGAGGTGGGCTTCGATCTGGAGCAGACGGCCGTCGAGGTCGAGCGCTGCCTGAACTGCGACATCCAGACGCACTTCACGCCCGAGCTCTGCATCGAGTGCGACGCGTGCATCGACGTGTGCCCCGTCTACTGCCTCACGATTACGCATGACGGCACGGAGCGGAATCTCAGGACGCGCCTCACGGCGCCCGCCGAGAATCTGGACCAGGATCTCTACGTCTCGGACGTGCTTCCCCAGACCTCCCGGGTCATGGTCAAGGACGAAGACCTCTGTGTGCACTGCGGACTCTGCGCCGAGCGCTGCCCGACGGCCGCGTGGGACATGCGCAAGTTCGACCTACGCATCCCCTACGCTGGACGGCCGGTTTGGACGGAAGCACTCGAGCCCGCATCAACGACTTCGCCCTGAAGATCGCCACGGTCAACGGCACGGGCTCGGCCAGCGCGAACGCCTTGCTCATGCAGTCGGTCTTCCGCATGGGGGTGCCCGTCTCGGGGAAGAACGTCTTCCCCTCGAACATCCAGGGGCTGCCCACGTGGTACGAGATCCGCGCGAACAAGGACGGCTACGACGCGCGGGCGGCCCACATCGACCTCATGGTCGCGATGAACCCGAAGACGTACCAGGAGGACGTCGCCGAGGTGCGGTCAGGGGGCTACGTGCTCTACGATTCGACGTGGCCGATGGCCCCGGGGCTGATGCGCGACGACGCCACGTTCCTCGGCGTGCCCCTGGCCAAGATGTGCGTCGAGAATTTTGGGGGTGCGAGGGAGCGCATCCTCATGAAGAATATCGCCTACGTCGGCGCGCTGGTGGCTCTGCTCGGCATCGATACCGAGGTGGTGCGCGAGCTCCTGAAGGAGAAGTTCAGGGCGAAGCCCAAGCTCATGGGTTCGAACGAAGTCGCGATCGGCCTCGGATACGACTATGCCAAGGAGCACTTGGAGTGCCCGCTCCCCGTCCGCATGGAGCCGATGGACCGCACGGGGGACTCCGTGATGATGACGGGCAACGCGGCCGCCGCGCTCGGCTGCCTCTACGCGGGCGCGACGGTGGGGGCCTGGTATCCGATCACGCCTGCCACGTCGCTGATGGACTCCTTCCGGGCGTTCTGCGCCCGCTTCCGCAAGGACCCCGAGACGGGCAAGAACCTCTACTGCATCATCCAGGCCGAGGACGAGCTGGCGGCGATCGGCATGGTGCTCGGGGCGTCGTGGATGGGTGCCCGGGCTTTCACGCCCACGAGCGGCGCCGGCCTCTCCCTGATGAACGAATTCATCGGGTTGGCGTACTACGCCGAGGTGCCCGCCGTGCTCTTCGACATCCAGCGTGCGGGGCCGTCGACCGGGATGCCGACCCGCACCCAGCAGGGTGACTTCTTCGAAGTGGTGTACGCCTCTCACGGCGACACCAAGCACGTGGCGCTCTTCCCCGCCGAGCCCCACGAGTGCTTCTGGATGTCGGTCGAGGCGTTTGATCTGGCCGAGCGCTTTCAAACGCCGGTCTTCGTCGTCTCGGACCTCGACATCGGCATGAACGACTGGATGTGCGAGCCGCTCGAGTGGGATGACGACTACGTGCCGGACCGGGGCAAGGTCCTCTCCGCCGAGGAAATCGAGGACCTCGACACGTTCTACCGGTACCTGGACGCGGACGGGGACGGGATCCCGTATCGCACGCTTCCGGGCGTGCATCCCCGGGGGGCCTATTTCACGAGGGGATCGGGGCACGACCGCTTCGGCCGTTACACCGAGGACGGCGACCTCTACAAGGAAGTGGTGGACCGCATCGCGAGGAAGATCGAGAGCGCCAGCGACCGTGTGCCCCCGGCCGAGATCCGCACGGTCGAGGGCGCACGCGTCGGGATCGTCACCGTCGGGAGCTGCCGGGGCGCCGTGCTCGAGGCCATCGATCGGCTCGTGGCCGAGGGGGTCGCGCTCGACTACATGCGCGTGCGCGCGTTCCCGTTCCCGGACTCGGTCCAAGAGTTCCTCGACGCCCATGACACGAACGTGGTGGTGGAGCAGAACCGGGACGCGCAGCTCCTTCGCCTCCTCTTGCTCGAGACGGGGGTCGAGAAGGACAAGCTGGTATCCGTGCGCGACTACTGTGGCTTTCCCCTGACGGCCGAGTTCGTGCTGAACGGGGTCCGCGAGCAGATGGGACTCATCCCCACCGAAGCGAGGTAGGAGCTTTCTGATGCCGCAGACGGCGAAGCCGAAGGTCCGCCACCCGGGCCTCCGAACGAATGCGCTGGGGCTCACGCAGCGCGACTACGAAGGCACTATGTCCACCTTGTGCGCCGGATGCGGCCACGATTCGATCACGGCGGCCCTCGTCCAGACGTTCTTCGAGGTCGACCTGCCGCCGCACCGGGCCGCCAAGCTGAGCGGCATCGGCTGTTCCTCCAAGACGCCGGCCTACTTCCTCAGCGGGTCGCACGGCTTCAACTCGGTGCACGGACGCATGCCTTCCATCGCCACAGGGGCGAACGCTGCCAACCGCGAGCTGGTCTACATCGGCATCTCCGGAGACGGGGACTCCCTCTCGATCGGCCTGGGGCAGCTGTGCCATGCCATCCGGCGCAACGTGGACATGCTGTACGTGCTCGAGAACAACGGCGTGTACGGCCTCACCAAGGGCCAGTTCTCGGCTTCGGCTGACATCGGCACCGTCTCCAAGCGGGGCGAGGAGAATCGGATGTACCCCATCGATCCGATTCCCCTGGCGCTGAGCCTGGGCGCGACCTTCGTGGCGCGGAGCTTCTCGGGAGACAAGGGGCAGCTTGTGCCGATCCTGAAGGCCGCCCTCAAGCACAAGGGCTTCGCTCTGGTGGACGTCATCTCGCCGTGCGTGACCTTCAACGATCACAAGGGCTCCACCAAGAGCTATCTTCACACCCGCCTTCACAAGCACGAGGTCGTGGAAACCGACTTCATTCCGCTACGGGCGGAGATCACCGCCGAGCAACGGGAGGGCTCGGTGACGGCCGTCATGATGCACGACGGAAGCGTCGTCCGCTTCAGGTCGGTGAGCGAGGGGTACGACCCCACGGACCGGAACGCGGCGTACCATTACCTCAGCGAGATGCAGGGCCGGGGCGAGGTGGCCACGGGGCTCCTCTACATCGAGCCCTCGGCCAGGGACATGCATGCCTTCGAGAATACCGTGGAGGAGGCTCTGGCCGCCGTGCCGTTCGAGAGGCTGTGCCCGGGCGGCGAGGCGTTGGCCGAGCTACAAAGACGGTGGCGCTGAAACCGTGAGCGAGAGGCCCGGCAGGCTTGAGGCCATCTGGCTCAAGACGGCTGGAGGGGGTCCGATGGACTCCGTGAAGGAGGAGGTCGCGGGCGAGGGGCGCGGCTTGGATGGCAAGGCCGGCTTCGACCGAGGGCGACACGTCACACTCGTTTAGAGCGAGGTCCTCCAGGCCCTTAAGAGCCGGCTGAACGTCGCCGCCGTGCACGTCGGCGACACGGTGTGCTGGGAGGACGAGCGCTCCTAGAGCCGGATTGCCCAACCCTCGGTGCGCGGCCCGCGCGCTGGCTCCAAGATGCGCCGAGGCTCAGTCTGCGCCCACGTCGAGGTAGATCTCGCCGCCCTTCGCCCTGAACTCCTCCGCCTTCTCCTCGAGACCCATGCGAACGAGCTCCTCCCCCGCCGCGAGCCCCTGTTCGGCGGCGTAGTCTCGGATGTCCTGAGTGATCTTCATCGAGCAGAACTTGGGGCCGCACATCGAGCAGAAGTGAGCCACCTTGGCGCCGTCGGCCGGAAGCGTCTCGTCGTGGAACGAGCGTGCGGTGACCGGATCGAGCGACAGGTTGAACTGATCTTCCCAGCGGAAGTCGAAGCGCGCCTTACTGATGGCGTCGTCCCATTCGCGGGCGCGGGGATGTCCCTTGGCCAGGTCGGCCGCGTGGGCGGCAATCCGGTAGGCGATGACTCCTGCCTTCACGTCGTCACGGTCCGGCAGCCCGAGGTGCTCCTTGGGGGTGACGTAGCAGAGCATGGCCGTGCCGTACCACCCGATCTGAGCGGCCCCGATGGCGCTTGTGATGTGGTCATAGCCCGGTGCGATGTCGGTCGTGAGCGGCCCGAGCGTGTAGAAGGGGGCCTCGTCGCACCAGTCGAGCTGCTTCTCCATGTTCTCCTTGATCATGTGCATCGGGATGTGCCCCGGCCCCTCGTTCATGACCTGGACGTCGTGTTCCCAGGCGATCCGCGTGAGCTCACCCTGGGTGTAGAGCTCGGCGAACTGGGCCTCGTCGTTTGCGTCCGCCAGCGACCCGGGCCGCAGGCCGTCGCCCAGCGAGAACGCCACGTCGTAGGCGGCCATGATCTCGCAGATGTCGCGGAATCGAGTGTATAGGAAACTCTCTTCGTGATGGGCGAGGCACCACTTTGCCATGATCGAGCCGCCCCGCGAGACGATTCCCGTCACGCGGTCGGCTGTCATCGGCACGTAGCGCAGGAGAACGCCGGCGTGCACCGTGAAGTAGTCCACGCCCTGCTCGCACTGCTCGACCAGGGTGTCCCGGTACACCTCCCAAGTCAGATCCTCCGGGACTCCGTTTACCTTCTCGAGCGCTTGGTAGATCGGCACGGTTCCAATCGGCACCGGCGAGTTTCGGATGATCCACTGACGGGTCTCGTGGATGTTCCGGCCCGTGGAGAGATCCATGACCGTGTCGGCGCCCCAAAGAGTGGCCCAGCGCAGCTTCTTCACCTCCTCCTCGATCGAGGAGCGCACGGCCGAATTTCCGATGTTGGCGTTGATCTTCACCCGGAACGCCCGCCCGATGACCATCGGCTCCAACTCTGGATGATTGATGTTGGCCGGGATGATGGCGCGGCCGCGAGCCACCTCGCTCCGGACGAAGGCGGGGTCCATGCCCTCGCGGATCGCGACGAACTCCATCTCGGGGGTGATCTCGCCCCGCCGGGCGTAGTGCATCTGCGTGACCGGCCCCCCCTTGGACACGAGCGGACGATTCCGGAGCGCCTCGGGCATCGACACGGCGGTGTCGGAATCACCGGGAGTATGCCTGGGCTCTCCGGGCCCCACCTCGCCCCGGTCCCGAATCCACCCCGCCCGCAGTCTCGGAAGCCCCCGGCGCGGATCGATGCCGAGGGCCCCGCTGGTGTCGTTTACCCGTAGGGGCGACTCGCCGCCGGAGAGCTCGATCTCGCGCATCGGCACGCGCACATCGTAGCGGCCCTCCACGAATACCTTCCGGGAGTTGGGAAATGCGCTCCCGTAGTCCTCCTTCCACGAGCGGGTGGGAGGACGCTCGCCGTTGTTCTTGGCTCTATTCTTCTTCTGCACGGAAATCTCCCCTTTGGAGCGGTTGCTTAGCGAGGGCCGGCACGGCAAACACGAAGAGCCGCTCCGGTCATGGGCCGGGCGGCTCTTCGTGTCGTTCTGGTGACTTCATGCCGCGCTCCCTACGCCGGTGTCAGCCGGATCAGGTTCCGAGGGACTCTCTCAACCCCGTCGGCGGTGGGGTACCCCTGGCGGTTCACTGAGAAAGATAATCGAGGTCGGCTCCGGCGAGCAATTCAGGCCGTTCCGTCGCCCCGGAGCGGGGGTCAGCCGGGTGTTTGACCACCCCTCTCTCATGCTACAAGATGAGCGAGTTCAAGTCACTGAGCTGTAGGGGATCAAGGGGATGCCGATGAAGACCCATCGAAGGCTTACGGCGGGACTGGCCGTCGCGACGCTGGCGACGTCGGGTGCGCGAGAGATCGTGGGGCAGGCCGCCAGCGATCCGAACCAAGTGTATGATCCGGCCCTCTTCGCGGGTCTGGACTACCGGATGGTCGGTCCGTCCCGGGGCGGGCGCGTGACCGCCGTGGCCGGGCACGCCTCGGAGGAGGGCACCTTCTACATGGGCGCGACCGGCGGCGGCGTCTGGAAGACCGTCGACTACGGCCAGCGCTGGCGTAACATTTCGGACGGCTACTTCCGCACGGCCTCCATCGGAGCCATTCGAGTCGCCCCCACGAATCCGCGCGTGATCTATGTTGGCACCGGCTCCGACGGAATTCGGAGCAACGTCATCACGGGCAGGGGCGCCTTCCGGTCGGACGACGCCGGCGAAAGTTGGACGGACATCGGGCTCCGCGACACGGGCCAGATCGGGGCGGTGCTGATCCACCCTCGGGATCCGGAGCTCGTCTACATGGCGGCGCTGGGCCACCCCTTCGGCCGAAATCCCGACCGGGGGGTCTACCGGAGCCGGGACGGCGGCTCCAACTGGGAGCAGGTGCTCTTCACGTCGGACTCGGTCGGCGCGGTCGACCTAGAGTTCCACCCGACCGACCCCGCGACGATCTACGCGGCGATGTGGCGTGCGGAGCGGAAGCCGTGGACGATCATCAGCGGCATGGAGGCGTCGGCCAGGGAGGACGGGATCTGGCGATCCCAGGACGGGCTCTACCGCTCCGACGACGCCGGGAGCACGTGGCGATTGGTCACCAACCACAAGCCGCTCCTCGACCGGCCCTTCTACTACACGAACGTCGACGCGGACCCGACCAACGCGGACCTGGTCTACGTGAACTCCACCCAGTTCTGGGTGTCGACCGACGGCGGCGAGACCTTCGAGCGCCGCCCGACCCCTCACGGAGACAACCACGACATGTGGATCAACCCCATCGATCCCAAGGTCATGATCCAGTCCAACGACGGCGGGGCGAACGTCTCGAGGGACGGGGGCCGCACCTGGTCGACTCAGCTCAACCAGCCGACGGCGGAGCTCTACCAGGTCGACGTCGACGACCGCTTCCCCTACTGGCTCTACGCCGGCCAGCAGGACAACAGCACGATCATGGTGCCGAGCCGCGTTCCCGAGGTGAGCGGGCTCTCCGGCCCGGAGAGCTACTGGATGGCGGTCGGGGGCTGCGAGACCGGGCCGGTGGTGCCCAAGCCCGGAGACCCGGACATCGTGTACGCCAACTGTAAGGGGCGGTTCGGGAGGTACAGCCACTCCACTGGCCAGGAGAAGCAGTACTACGTCGGGGCCGTGAACCTCTACAGCGTGAACCCGCGGGAGCTGCCATACCGCTTCCAGCGCGTCGTGCCCATCGAGGTGTCGCCTCACGATCCCGGCACGGTCTACCATGGTTCGCAGTTCGTGCACCGGACCCGTGACGAGGGGGTGACGTGGGAGCAGATCAGCCCCGACCTGACGGCGTTCCGGCCGGAACGCCAGGTGATCTCGGGCACGCCGATCACGCGCGACATCACGGGAGAGGAGCACTACAGCGTGCTCTACGTGATCGAGGAGTCACCGGTCGAGAGGGGGGTGATCTGGACCGGCGCCAACGACGGCCCCATTCATGTGAGCCATGACGACGGAGAGACGTGGACCGACGTCACGCCTCCCGACATGCCGCCCGAGGGGCGGATCCAGACTATCGACCCCTCGCCCCATCGCGACGGAACGGCGTACGTGGCGGCCTACCGCTATCTGCTCGACGACTTCCGTCCCTACATCTACAGGACGGACGACTACGGAGAGAGCTGGACGCTGCTCACCGACGGCAGCAACGGCATTCCCGCCGACCATCCGACGCGGGTCGTGCGGGAGGACCCGGACCGGCCGGGCCTCCTCTACGCCGGGACCGAGTTCGGGATGTTCATCTCGTTCGACAACGGCGGGCGTTGGCAGTCCTTCCAGCTCGATCTGCCGATCACGCCCGTCACGGACCTCAGGGTGCACCGGCAAGACCTTGTGGTCTCCACCATGGGCCGCTCGTTCTGGGTGCTCGACGACGTGACGCCCCTGCACGAGATCGACGAGACGGTGGCCTCGACCGACGTCCACCTCTTCCAGCCGAGGGATGCCTACAGGGTGCGAGCCGGGGGCTCGGGGCGGGGCGGGGCGGCTTCGGGGCAGCCGGAGTATCCAGAGCCCGGCGCGATCATCGACTATTATTTGGGCGAGGACGTGGGGGGAGAGGTGAGGTTGGAGGTCCTCGACTTCGAGGGGAACCTCGTGAGGGGCTTCACCAGCTCGGCGGGCGGGTATCAGTACGAGGAGCTCCAGGACATGAGGAGTCCCGAGCGAGCTCGCACAGGAAGCCCCCGCCTCTCCACGACAAGGGGCATGCACCGGATCGTCTGGAACCTCAGGTATCCCGGAGGCTTGGCGGGGAGGGGGCCCATGGCGGTGCCGGGGGAGTTCCAGGCCCGGCTGGCGGTCGAGGGCGAGAGCCAGGTGCGCTCCTTCGAGGTCTTGATCGATCCGCGGGTGGCGGCCGACAACGTCACGCTGGCCGATCTCCAGGAGCAGTTCGCGCTCAACATCCGCATCCGCGACGCCATCATCCGGGGCCGGCTGGCGATCCGGGACCTTGAGGAAGCGAAGGAGGCGATGGCGCCCGGCGCTCCGGGAGCCCAGGAGGCGGCACAGCGTGCAGCGGCTGCACTCGACGAGCTTCGGGAAGTGGAGGAGGCGCTGGTGACCAAGGCGGAAGGGAGTTACCAGGCACCGATGCTCGTCGATCAGCTGGAGTACCTCTACGGCATGACGTCTCGGGCTGACCAGAGGCCGGGGAACGACGCCTACGAACGGCTGCTCGTGCTTGAGCAGGAACTCGAGCGTCACATCGAGACACTCCAGCGCATCCGGAGGATCGTCGCGGAGTAGAGCGCGGTCGGCTAGCCCGCATTTCTCAGACCAATAGAGCGGCATCGGCCTCCGGAGGCTGTTAAGTTTGTGTGAGAGCACAACTTGACAGTGACCACACCGGAGGACCGATGCCGACACACTGTAAGCCGCTACCCTTCGTATTTCAAGCGTGCCAGCGCCGCCGGGTGACCGCCGCATTCGACGGCGGATCGATCACGTCGAACGCCGGAGCGCTTCCGCTCCGGCAGATCGACCGGTTCATCGGGCTCTTCGACCGGGTGGCCGCGTGCTTCACCGACCACCGCGATCCCCGCCTCACGCAACACTCGGTGCGGACGCTGGTGGCGCAGCGCATCACGGGCATTGCCCTGGGATACGAGGACCTCAACGATCATGACGAGTTGCGCCACGACCCTCTGCTGGCCCTGCTGGCGGGCCAGCTCGAGGGACGCCGGAAGGACTGTGCGGCGCTGGCCGGCAAGAGCACGCTGAACCGTCTCGAACATGCGCCCACCGGCGGCGAGCCCGGCCGCTACCGCAGGATCGACCACGATCCGGATGCGCTGCAGGCGGTGCTCGTGGAGTTGTTCATCGACGCGTGGGAGGGCAAGCCGCCGTCGCGACTCGTCCTGGACATCGACGCCACCGACGATGCCGTGCACGGTCGCCAGGAGGGTCGGTTCTTCCATGGCTACTACGGCCACTACTGCTTCCTGCCGCTGTACATCACGTGCGGTGGACGCCCGCTCTTCACTCTGCTGAGGCCCGGCAACGCGGACCCCGCCGAGGGCGTGAGGGGGCCGCTCGGCCGCATCATCGCCCGACTCCGCCAGGAGTGGCCCTGGCTGAAGATCCTCCTCCGTGCCGATTCCGCCTATGCCCGCGAGGAGCTGCTGGCCTGGTGCGAGGACAACGGTGTGGACTACGTCATCGGCCTGGCCAGGAACTCTCGGCTCGTCGAGAAGATCGGCTGCGAACTCGCCGACGCCCACGCCGAAGCCGTCCGGCACGGCCGACCGGCACGCCGGTTCGCCGAGTTCCTCTACGCCACACTGACGAGCTGGTCGCGTCGGCGCCGGGTCGTCGCGAAGGCGGAACACCTGCTCGGCAAGGCCAACCCCCGCTTCGTCGTCACCTCGCTTCCCGCCGACACCTTCTCGGCCCGGACCGTCCATGAGCGGGTCTACTGCCCGAGGGGCAACATGGAGAACACGATCAAGGAACAGCAGCTGGATCTCTTCTCCGACCGGACCTCGGCGTCGCGCTTCGCCGCCAACCAGCTCCGACTCCTCTTCTCCGCCTTCGCGTCGATCCTCTTCCACGCCCTCAGGCGCATGCTCCACGGCACCCGGCTCGCCCGCGCCACCGCAGCAACGCTCCGCCTCAAGCTCCTCAAGATCGGTGCCCGCGTCACCGTCTCGGTACGCCGGGTCAAGGTCGCCATGGACTCCGCACACCCCTCGGCCGCCGCCTTCGCACGGGTCCACGCTCGATTACGAGGGTAGCCTCCCCGCCCACTCCAGACTTCTGCCTATTCCCTGGGACGACTGCGCCCCAGCGTCAACCAGGTCCGTTCACCCAGCCGCGATCGTGTCGCCGAGCCGCTCCAACAGCCGCCGCCGGGCTCCTTCACCCTTCCATCAACGTTGACCAGCGCTCCACGAGGCCAATCCTGCCTCCCCACAACCGCTCTCCGGCGCCGTATGAAAAATGCGGGCTAGGAGCCCGTGTCTGCCGCAGGGCGGCCGTGGCAAACGCAGCGCCGACGGAGGGTCTCTGCGGACACAGGATCTTCGGGCAGGTCGGCGCGCGAGCCGCACCTACCGCTCACAGAGCAACAGGCCGCGCGTAGGGGGAGGCGCCGGCTCGTGGCTAGACCGCCACGAACAGGCCTGTGACGTACATGAGGAGCAGCCCCGCCACGAGGCCGGCCGCGTTCAGGGGAGCGGTGAGACCGAACTGGCTCCCCCCCATGAGGCTCCTCACCATCACCCAGATCACCTGGACGATGGCTCCGGCACCGATCGCCAGGAAAAGGACGCTCGACGTGGGCGAGTAGGAGAAGCCTCCGATCCAGACACCCAAAATTGTCGGAAGCCCTGCGATCAGCCCGAGGCCGGCCAACGTCTTGAGCGCTGGTGTGGCGCGGGCGAGGGGTGCCACGATCCCCAGCCCCTCGGTGGTGTTGTGTAGAAGGAAGCCGAAGACCAGCGACGTTCCGAGTGCGACCTCCCCCACGGCGTAGGCGGATCCGACGGCGAGGCCCTCCCCGAGATTGTGCAGCCCGATCCCTACCGCGATGAGCAGGGAGATCGTCATCGGGCCGGCGGGCCTCTGGCCCTGGGCGAGGCGGCTCAGGGCGTTGATGATGAGCGGCGTCCCCGCGACGCCCAGAACCACGAGGCCGATCCCCTGGAATGCGGAGGCCACTTGCTCCGTGAGTTCCAGAGCACCCTCTAGCGCGTCTGCGCCGAGAAAAAACAGAAGTCCGACCGTGAACGCCAGGAAGAAGTCCAGCCACCTGCGGCTGATCCCCGAAAGGAAGGGCAGCCAGAGGAGCCCGAGGAAGACCGGGATCACTCCCACGTAGGTGCCGAGCAGGGCGAAGGTCAGCACGTAGCCCTGGCTGACCGCCGGAGATTGGGTGGCGACGGCGACCTGGTGCGTGAAGGTGACGCCCGTGGAGCTCACGACGGAGATCACCAGAGGCTCCCCCTCCACCCACGGGTAGGGGATCTCCACGACGGCCTGGCTCAATCGGCCGATCTCGCGGGACGGCCCGACGGTGTGCTCCCAGTAGGCCTCGTCGACCATGGTCTGAGCGACCGTCACCGGCTCCGGCCCCCCGTTGACCAGATGCACGCGGATCAGGCCCGACGCGGGGAACGCCACGCGCTCGAAGGTCAGCTCCTCGACGGGCGGGAAGGCGGCCCTGAAGACGCTGACCGGCTCGAGGCGCACGAAGCTGGCCAGCAACGCGGCTAAGAGAAGAATGGGGAGGAGGCCCTTGACGGCTAGGGCCATCCGGCTCCGGGTCCTTGCGGGCTCCCGGTCCTCGGCGGGTCTCTCGACCTCGTTCGGCGGGTTCTCCTCGGTGCTTGGGAGGCGGATGTCCGCCTCCGGGCTCGGTGCATCCACCCCGATCTTCCTCTCGGATCTCAGCAGGCGGCGAGCCCTGCTATGCGATCGTCCTCGGCGTGACGTCGAAGATCCCCATCCAGCCCAGTTCGGCGAACTCACTTTGATGGGCGTGGAACATGTATCTTCCGGGGAGATCGTATGTGAATTCGAGCACCGCCCGCTCGCCCTGACAGAGCATGACCGTGTCTGTCCACTCATGACGCTCCAGATCAGTGCCCGTCCGGTACAGCCGGAAGAAGTTGCCATGCAGGTGGAACGAGTTCACGGGGTCGAACTCGGTCATGTTGATCAGGTAGAGGCGTGCCAGCTCGCCCTGGCGCATCTCGATCGGGTTCTTCTGGTAGTGGAAGCCCACCGTGTTCACGGCGTAGACCTCGTTGTCGCCGTCGAAGTTGGTGTCGAACCCGTTCATCATCATGACCATCTCGTTGGCTTCCGGCCTCGCCTCCTTGGGGTCGATGATGAACGCTCCGTAGAGTCCCTTGTGGAGGTGTCGCTTCAAGGGGATGGAGTGACAGTGGTACAGGTGCAGGCCCATGGGGGCCGCGTCGAACTCGTAGACGAAGGTCGCGCCTGGCTCCACCACCTCGAACACGCCGTCCATGTCGGCCGCGTGAATGCCATGGAAGTGGATCGTGTGCGGGTGGCTCCCCCCGTTCGTGAAGTTGACCTTGAGACGGTCGCCCTCGGTGCAGCGAATGGTCGGACCGGGAACGGTACCGTTGTAGGTCCAGGCCGCGAAGTACACCCCGGGCGCTACCTCGATCTCCCGATCGACGGCGGTGAGGTCGTATTCGCGTTGGATCTGTCCGCTCGGAAGCCTCGTCACCCTTCCGTAGTCGAAGCTCTTCAGGAAGGCCGACGCGTCGAAGATCGACGTATCGACGTCACCATCCGCACCCACCAGCTGGGGGTCATGAGGGTGTTCGGAACTCCCTGCGGGTGTCTCGGCTACGGCCCGGTCGCTGAGCGCCATCGTGCCCGTCCCCGCCGCGAGGCCGACGGCCCCCACCACCCCTGAGCGAAGGAGGTCTCTCCTTGAGATCCCGGACGCGGAGTCGCCGTCGCCGGACGGTCCGCGACCGCTCTGGTCGTTGCTCATGTCACGCACATCGGTTGATGTCTATCCAGACAGGTAAATTAGGATAGCCTAATTTCACGATGGAATCCCCGTGCCGTCAAGGCTGTTGTTGAAACTTTGGCGGGACACAGTAGACTCGGACGGACGTAGGATTCGCAAACGAACCTCAGAGCCGAATGGGGGGCAGGAGCCCGCTTGATTGGAATCGTCGGAGGCGGCATCACGGGGCTCGTGCTCGCTCACGAGCTCGTCGCTCGAGGCACTGAGGTCTCGCTTTGGGAGGCGGCCGACCGGCCGGGCGGCGTGCTCTGGTCCGAAGAGTTCGGCGGGCTGAAGGTGGAGCTGGGACCCCAGCGGGTTCGCCTTACGGCGGGGTTCCGAGAACTGGTCGATGCCGTGGGGCTGTCCGGCGAGCTGGTCGAAGCCCCCGCGAACCTCCCGCTCTTCGTCTATTCCAGAGGGAAGCTGCGAACGGCTCCCCTTTCTCCGTTGCAGGCCATCACCAGCGACCTGCTGCCTCTCGCGAGCAAGGCCCGCCTCCTGACCGAGCCGCTCCGCTCGGGGCCTCGCGCCGACGAGACGGCAGGGGCGTTCCTCCGGAGGAAGTTCGGACATGTCGCCTACCGCAACCTGCTCGGGCCCCTCTACGGTGGGCTCTACGGCTCGGACCCGGATCGCATGCCCGCCCGGCACGGACTGGCACGCACGCTGAAGAACATGGGGGTCGACCGGAGCATTCTCTGGCGGATGATCACGGCGGGTGGGCAAGTCGAGAGAGCGCCTCCGTGCTCGTTTCACGATGGGCTGGCGGTTCTGCCTCTGGCCCTTCAACGCAAGCTCAGCGAGCGAGTGTTCCTGGCCCGCCCAGTGCTCTCTCTTCGGCGCGAGCAGGACGGCTGGGAGGTCGTACTCGACGAAAAGCCCGCTGTGCGGGCCTCACAGGTGGTCCTCACCTGCCCGGCGGACCAGGCTGCCAAGATCGTCTGCGGGGTCGCGCCTGCCGCAGCGGCTGTGCTGGCCCGGATCGGATACAACCCTCTCGCGGTCGTGCACATGCGGTCGGGGGCCGATCTCCACGGGCTCGGATACCAGGTGGCGTTCGGCGAGGCGTTCGAGACCCGCGGGGTGACGTGGAACCACAGCCTCTTCGGCCGCCGGGGCCTTTACACGGCCTACTTGGGTGGTATGAGGCATCCGGAGATAGTGGACCGGCCCGACGAGGAGATTGGCCGCATCGCTTGCCGGGAGTTCGAGACCATCACGGGACACGCGGCCGAGACGCTCGCGGTCTCGCGGACCCGCATGCCGGCCTGGGACGAGAGTTGGGATGGGCTCCGGTCGCTGGAGCTGCCAAAGGGGCTGCACCTATGCACGAACTACACGGAGAGGCCGGGCATTGCCGGTCGGATCCTCGAGGCGCGACAGCTCGCCCGCCGCCTCAGAGTGTCCTAGTCGGCCGCGTTGAGGCAGAACGTCCTGGGATCTGCACGGCAGAGGCAGCGGCGCAGTCCCAACTCCCCCATGATCGGCTCCGGCCGCAGGGCGTCCTCCACGAGGTCGGCCAGGAGCGCGGCGAAGCGGGGGTTGTCGTGCGGGACCGGAACTCGGTGGAAGTCCAATCCGGCGGCCTCGGCCACCTCCCTCAGGTCCCCGTCGAGCTCGGCGAGGGTCTCCGACTGCTCGTGCATGAAGCTCAACGCCTCGACGACCGCACGCGCCCCTTCCAGCTCCTTCATGACGTCGTCGATCGCGGGCTCGGTCCACTTCACGGCCCGGTTCTCGTGGTTCTGGTATCCGAGGACGTAGTCGGTCGTCCCCAGCTCACGGGCGATCATGCGACAGGCTTCTCTCACGTAGTCCACGTAGCGAGGCCCGTCGGCGAGGTACTTGACCGGGGTTCCGTGTGCCGAGAAGACGAGCCGCGTGTCGGGGGCGTGGAGATCGACGCCCTCCCTCTTGACGAACTCGAGGATGTTGTCGGCTCGTAGACGGATGTAGTGCGGATGGCGATGCCACCCCGTGATCTCGCGAATCGGCACGTCCCAGCCGAGCTGCTCGAGAGCGGTCCGGACGTCTTCGAGCGCTGCGACAGTGGTCGACATGCCGCACAGGGGATAGACCGGGAGGGCGATGAGCTTCTCGACTCCGTCCGAGTGAGCCTCATGGACCGTCGCGTCGATGGACGGGTCCGTGAACTGCATGCCCGCGTAGCACTTCACCTCGTACCCCCGCCGGCGGAGTGCGAGCTCGACCATGCGAACTTGCTTGCGCGCCTGAGCGTTCAGGGGGGACCCGCCGATCCTCTCGTAGTCCTTCATCAGCCCGGGCGCGCGGGCTTGGGCGAGCTCACGAGCCCTCTCCGCGCCGGGCTGGTTCGATTCGAGGGCTGCGTTACGAAGGAAGATGCGCTCCAGGAAGGGAACGACCTCTTCCGTGCTGGCCTGTTCGGGCTCGCCGAAATTGAGGACTAGGACACCGATCGTCATGGTTGAAATCGCCTGTGCGTGTGGTAGGCCACGCGCCTCGTCGTGACCCGGTTGCGCCGCTCTGGCGTCTGATGAAGGTAAGGCATCCGGTGGGAGGCGGAACCGGGTGCGAGGAAAGAGCTTGAGGGGCTCGCGACCGAGCCGATCCTCAGGTGCGGTTCAGGTATGATGAAACTCTGAGCTGTGCTGGATGGAAAGCTCCTTCCGCGGACACGCCATGAGTTGGCTGAGCCCGAGGAGCGAGGTCCAAGGACCAATTGGAAGCGGGCAAGAGAAGCCGCCGCTATTGCTGTCCCTGGGCCTTGGACTGCAACTGGCCGTCCTCTGCGTGGCCGGCATCGTACTGACTCCAGCGATCGTGATTCGAGCCGCTGGCGGGACGGAAGCGTTCCTGTCTTGGGCCGTGTTCGCCTCGGTGGCGATCAGCGGTGTCAGCACGTTGACGCAAGCCGTACGCTTCAGCCGTATCGGTGCCGGCTACGTCCTGTTGATGGGGACCTCGGGAGCTTTCATTGCGGTCTGCATCACGGCCATCGCGGAGGGAGGGCCGGCGATGCTGGCCACGCTGGTGGTCGTCTCTTCGCTCTTCCAGTTCGGGCTGTCTTCGAGGCTTTCGCTCTTTCGCCGGATCCTGACACCGGGCGTGGCGGGGACGGTCATCATGCTGATTCCGGTCACGGTCATGCCGCTCATGTTCGACATGTTAACCGATGTGCCGGAAGGAACGCCGTTGAGCACGTCCGGGTTCTCCGCCCTCGCCACGCTTCTAGTCATCACCGGCCTTGCGCTAAAGGCCCGAGGGACGCTGCGCCTATGGGCGCCGGTCGCCGGCGTTGCGGCCGGATCGGTGGTGGCCGGGTTCTTCGGAATCTACGACACGAACCTCATCGCGGAGGCGGCGTGGATGGGAGTTCCCTCCGAAGGATGGCCCGGTCTGGATCTAAGCTTCGGGCCGACCTTCTGGGCCCTGCTTCCGGCATTCGTGTTCGTCACCTTGGTCGGTGCGATCGAAACCATCGGGGACGCGGTTGCGATTCAGCGCGTCTCCCATCGGCGGGCCCAGGCCGTCGACTTCCGAGCCGTGCAGGGAGCGTTGGCGGCCGATGGAATGGGCAACCTCTTGTCCGGTCTGGCCGGCACGATGCCGAACACCACGTATTCGACGAGCATCTCGGTGACCGAGCTCACGGGGGTCGGGGCCCGAAGGGTCGGCATGGCGGTGGGCGCCGTGTTTTTCGGGATGGCGTTTCTGCCGAAGGCGCTTGCCGTGCTGCTGGCGATACCGGGGCCGGTTGCGGCGGCCTACGTCATGGTTCTGATGGCGAAGCTATTTGTGATCGGCATGAAGATCGTCGTGCAGGACGGAGTCGACTACCGAAAGGGCTTAGTAACCGGGGTGGCGTTCTGGATCGGGGTCGGTTTCCAGAACGGCGTGATATTGCCGGAGTACTTCAACGGCTTCGCGGCTGGCCTGCTGCAGAACGGGATGACGGCTGGTGGTTTGGCGGCCATCCTCATGACGATGTTCGTGGAATTGACGAAGCCCCGCCGGAGGCAGATAGAAACCGAGTGCAATCTGTCCGCCCTGCCGAAGATACAGGGGTTCCTCAGCGACTTTGCCTCCCATAACGGGTGGGGGCAAACCATGCGGAACCGTCTCGACACGGCGGTAGAGGAGACCTTGGTGACGCTCTTCCAGCGGGACGAGGCTGACGAAGCGCGAGAAACGCGACGCCTTCAGCTCGTGGCGTACAAGGAGGACGGCAGCGCCGTCCTTGAACTCATCGCTTCGGGGCACGACGAGCAAAACCTCCAAGACCGGGTAGCCCTACTCGGCGAGAACACGGACGCCCCGCCCGTGGAACGGGAAATCTCTCTGCGGTTGCTGCGACACGTCGCGTCCTCGATCCGCCACCAGCAATACCATGACACCGACGTCGTCACCATCCGTGTGAAGGTTCCGGAGCCGCATGGGTAGCGTCCTGGAATCCGGTCGATGAGGCCCTTATGGCAGCTTCTGTCCGGACACGTGACCATCCCGTTGGTGGAATTCACAGGGGTTGAAAGACTCTAGGGTGGACGTGCCTTGAGAGTTCGGATGAGCCGGGGCCGAGCCCGCCTAGCGTCGGCCGGACGCCCTTCTTCAGCTGCCGCAGTGGAGAAAGGAGAGCAGGAGTGTGATTCCCGTCGCGCGTTCCGGGCCCGGGTGCCGCTTGCCGATGCAGGGCCCGGGCGATGCCCGGTACTGAGAAAAGGGGCGGCTCCCTCTCGAGTTCAAGTGGAATCGCCGCCTGATTGCCGAGATCTCATTCTTCAGTCGAACGGTGCACTCCGGCACCAACGACCGCGCCATTCCGATTTGCAGCAACGCAAGGCGGAGCTCGAGCAGAAGCTGCATCGGGCCTTCCGGGCTAACGGCTACCCGACAACTTGCGGGCCAGCGGCCGAGTCCAGACCGACTGCAGGAGCGGATCGACCCACCGGTAGAGGCGTCCAGAGGTGTAGACGCATTTGCCTTGCTCGATGGCGGCAAGTCCCTCGCGGACCACGCCCTCGGCGTCGTACCAGACGAAATCCGGCAGCGCGGCCTTCATCTCGAGCATGTCCGCCGCAGCATGGAATTCCGTGTGCGTGAAGCCCGGGCAGAGCGCGCAGGCACGCACGCCGTGGGGCTTGAGGGTCACATCCAGCGCCTCCGACAGCGCGACCACGTAGGCCTTGCTCGGCCCGTAGTTCAGGTCGCCGGCACGGGCGATCCGCCCGGCCACGGAAGCGACGTTGAGTATGCGGCCGAAGCCGCGCTCGCGCATGCCCGGGGCGAACAAATGGCACAAGTGGGCCATAGAGGACATCATGAGCTGGAGGAACGCCGCCTGTCGCGGCCAGTCGCGGTCCTTGAGGAGATCCGGTCCGGCGGAGCCGGCGTTGTTGACCAGGTAGTCGACCCTCATGCCTAGTTGGGCAACGCGGCCGGCGATCGAGGCCGGCGCCTCCGGCTCCGCTAAGTCGGCGGCGATCGCCTCGACGCGGATAGCATGTCCGCGGACGCCGTGTCGGTCGCGCAATTCGGCCGCCAGTTGTTCGAGCCGAGCGAGGCGGTGGGCGACTAGCACGAGGCTGTAGCCGAGCGCCGCGAGCTGGCGCGCGAACTCGGCACCGAGACCGGCGGATGCGCCGGTGATGAGCGCTGTCCTACTCTTGGAATCACTCATGGCTCGCGAGGACCTCGTCGGTTGTCCTTAGGGCGATCCCGCGCGACCGCAAATCGGACCACCAGGCAACCTCGAGGGCGACGTCGTAGAGCAGGACTCCGGTGATGCGGAGGGCGTCGATGACGGGGTCGACATCATTCTTATGCCGCTCGAGCGCTGCCACCAGTCGTCAACCGCCGTAGAACTCGGCTACTACGGATTCCATGGGCACTTCGCAGAATTGGTAGCCGGCCTGCGTCAGCCATCCGCGCCGACAGGATCGGGAGAATTCTCTGTTAGGTGTCGAGGGTCATCGATGGCGGCGCGCTCGAATGCGAGTACGGGAGGCGGCGGGTCACCGCTTCGACGCGCTGAAGGCGGTGAGTGGTGCGTGGGTCAGAAAGTCGTCCCAGTAGGGATCGTCCCGCTCAGCGGGCTCCACGGTCGCGTCGATCCAGCGGAAGTGATCGAAGCCAGCACCGCGTGCTGCCGCCTCGTACGTGACCGGTGTGAGGTAGTAGTTCTCGAATTCGAACACCTGGCCGCTATAGTTCGTAATGCGATACTGGATGACATCACCCTCGCGGGGAGGATACGAGCAGGTCCTCTCGAGCCCGTACTGCGCCAGGGACACACCCGGTCGAGGCGGGTGTCGGACGTTGTCATTGAAGCCGACGAGCCGCCCGCCCGCCCGCAGCGCGCGGAAGCAGGCTTGGCAGAAGCGGTCCAACGCCTCCCTGGTGCGGGCATAGTTCAGCAGATAGACGGCCGTCACGATGTCGACCGGCGCGTCTGGCGTGAACGTCGCGGCATCCTCTTGGACGTAGCGGCAGCCCAGCGGATCCACGCGCTCCTCCGCTTCGGCCAGTGCGATCATCTCCTGCGAGATGTCGACGCCGGTCACCTCGACCGCGTCCGCCCGCTTGAAGTGGCGCGTGTAGACCCCTTCGCCGCACGCCAGATCCAGCACCGTCCGGCCCCGCAGGTCACCCAGCACCTTGAACAGGCTGTATCGTTCGATGTAGTGGCGGAACAGGAGCCACTTGGACTCCCGATAGTGCTCCGCGATGGCGTCGTACGCATACTGCTCGGTCACGAAACGCGTCCCTGGTGTGGGTGCCGAGTCACCAGGCCCGCCATGCCCGGCGGCATTCCGCGCGGAAGACTCGGCGGATAGCCACACGGCTCATCTAGACGAGATTGTCGGGCCGGGGGAGACAACGCTCGTTGCGGGCGGGTCATCTCCCGTGGCTCCTTCAGAAGGAAATGTCTCGATGAATGTTCAAGTTCCCCGTGTCGGTGTTGCCGGCCAATCATTACGCGGCCTTTGCTCTTGGGTCAACGTCGGCTGATTCTGCCCGGTGAGCTTGCAGAGCTGATTCGAGTCCAGGCATTTGCTCGTGTCTAGACGTGATGGATTGACCTGCCCTCCCTCGAGTATCGTGGGGTTACGCTCGAGGCAGGGCCACATCGAGGAGGAGGAGGGAGCGACCTGACTGCGAGCGAGACGTGTCGCGTGGTTCAGGTCGCCACGAGAGACGCTACGCGACCCCGGTCTCCTTCTGCACCACGGCATGACTTACGGGACCGGACCCTCGAGGAGGTGCAGTACCCCGGTCGTTCTTCAGTTGACGACGACTAGAGGGAGGCCGCCAAGCACATCCCGGAGTCTGCGACGGGCGTTCGTGGTCGCACTGGCACGTCGTGCTGGGGATGGGGCCGGCCCCGGACGCTCCCGTTGCGAGAGCTGGAGCATGTAGAGGGCGAGTGGTCGAGGCGCACCCTCGCCCCGCTCCCGCCCCGGGGATGCGGAGCTGACGAGGACCGGAGTACGGGCCACGGACCACCACCGGCAGCGGCCTTCCCGTTGTCAGGCACCTTGGCCGACGGCTACCTTCCCGCCGTCGGTTCGTTCACCTGTGGCGCTGCCCACCGGAGCGGGTTGAGCGGGCCGGTCCAGCCGTGCCGGGGCGCTGCGAGCGGGCCGGCACGGGCTCCAGACGAACCACTCGCGCCGACGCAGTTCACCACGGGGGCCCCATGACGAGCCAACACGGCATCGCGGCCATCGTTCTGGCTGCGGGCTCATCCACGCGCATGGGCCGCAACAAGCTTCTCCTGGAGCTGGACGGCGAGACTCTCGTCCGGCGGTCCGTCCGCGTCGCGGGGGCAGCGGGCCTCGATCCTGTCGTCGTCGTGACCGGTCACGCCCGCGAGATCGTCGAGCGCGAGTTGCGGGAACTCGGTTGCGTGTGTGTGTTCAACGGCGACCACGCCGAGGGCATCCAGACCTCGGTTGCGGCCGGAGTGGCCGCCCTCGGGCCGGCCTGCGAGGCGGCCGTGGTGATGCTCGCCGACATGCCCTTCGTGACCGCTGAGATGCTCCGCGCAGTTGCCGCATCTTACAAGGAACGGCAGCCCCCGCTCGTGGCCTCGCGGTACGGCGGCGAAGTCAACGCGCCCCCGATCCTCTACGACTGGGCGCTCTTCGATGAGTTGGCCCGCATGACCGCCGGGTGCGGTCGCGCGGTAGTGCACCGCCATCGTGACCGGGCCGTCCAGGTGGACTGGCCCGCCGAGCGCCTGCGCGACCTCGATCATCCAGCCGACTACGAGTCGGTCCAGCGCGAGCTTACCGGCGCCCGCCCGTGAATCGCGATCTTCTTCGCCGCGCGGCCCAGATGCTCGACGACGGGAGCCCCTACGTCTTCACCACAATCGTGCGCTGCGAACGCCCCACTTCGGGGAAGCCCGGGAACGCTGCGGTCATCACCCCTGACGGGGTCATGCACGGCTCGCTCGGTGGCAGCTGCACGCGGTCGGAGGTGATCCGGCACGCCCTCGAAGCGTTGGACGCCGGTGAGCCGAGGCTCCTCGCCTTCGGGTCGTCGCCAAACCGCCCGGACGAGCTGGTCCAAGCCCCGATGTCCTGCAGCAGCGGAGGTAAGGTGGAGGTGCACATCAATCCGGTTCTGCCGCCGCCCGTCCTGCTCGTGGTCGGCGGCTCTCCGGTCGGCCACGCCCTCGTGCGTCTCGGTCGGGCTGTGGGCTACGCGACGGTGGCTGGCACGCCGGAAGATGCGGCCATGGTGGAGGCCGCGGATCACACCGTGAGCGATCTGGCGCAAGCCGCCAAGCGGTACGCGGGACGGCCTCGGGGCGCGAGACTCTTCGCCGTGGCGGCCACCATGGGAGAGAGCGACGAGCGGGCGCTCTGCCATCTGGTTGCCGCCCGCCCTGACTACCTGGGAGTGGTAGCTTCGCACAAGCGCATGGAGCAGGTGCGCGGCGTGTTGGCGGCAGAGGGGGTGAGCGAGAGCGACATCGGTCGCGTGCGCGGCCCTGCGGGCCTCGACATCGGCGCCGGGACCCCCGAGGAGATCGCCGTGAGCATTTTCGCCGAAATCGTCGAACGGGCGGCGCGGCCCGCCCCCGACCCAGTGGAGGAAGAGGCCCCGCTTCGGATGAGCGAGGCACGCGACGAGATCGCGCCCGACCCGGCCAAGGAGGCGGAACCAGCCCGGTGGGCAACCGATCCCGTGTGCGGCATGGCCGTCCCCGTGGCGGCGTCGCCGTCGTCGGTCTTCGAGGGCGAGCCGGTCTACTTCTGCTGCGAAGGCTGCCGGGGTCGTTTCAACGCGGCGCCCGAGGTCTTCTTCACGAACCGGCGCGCCACGGACACCGCGCGTGCGGCAGGCGAAGGTTCGTCCGCGCGCACGGAGCCGCGCGGGTGAGACCGGAAGTCCGCCGCCTCCAAGAGGCCATGCGCGAGCGGAACTACGTTGCGGAGCCTTCCATCGCGACGGCGATGCACCTCGCGCAATCCATGGGAAAGCCGCTCCTCGTGGAAGGCGACGCGGGCGTCGGCAAGACGGAACTCGCCAAGGCGATGGCTGCCGTGCTCGACACCGAGCTGATCCGGCTCCAGTGCTACGAGGGCCTCGACACCCACACGGCGCTCTACGAGTGGAACTACCAGAAGCAGCTGCTGCGGCTCCGCATGAGCGCCGACGGGAAAGGCACCGAAGGGCTCGAGGACGTCATCTTCGGGCGCGACTATCTTCTCGAACGGCCTCTCCTGCGAGCGATCACGCACGCGGACGAAGCGCCGGTCCTCCTCGTGGACGAGATCGACCGGTCGGACGAAGGATTCGAGGCCTTCCTGCTCGAGCTTCTCTCGGACTTTCAGGTGACGATCCCCGAGCTGGGTACGATCCGAGCCACACACCGCCCTCTGGTCGTGCTCACCTCGAACCGGACGCGTGAGATCGGGGACGCCCTACGGCGACGCTGCCTGTACCTCTACATTGAGCACCCCACCTTCGCCAAGGAGGTGGAGATCATCCGGGCGAGGGTTCCCGGCGTCTCCGAGGCGCTTGCCGACGAGATCACGCGCGTCGCGCAGGAGTTGCGGGGTCGTCGCCTCATGAAGCCACCCGGCGTGGCTGAGACGCTGGACTGGGCCCGCGCCCTCGTGACCCTACATCAAGACCGGCTCGACCCGGCCGTTGTGGCCGAGACGTTGGGCTGCCTGGTCAAGGACTGGCACGACATGTGCGAGCTGGACTCCGGTGAAATCGATGCGCTCCTCGGCGTGGCTCGAACCGGGTGAGGGCCGATCCGGCGCATGGGCGACGACTTCGACGAGGCGCTTCCCGACTTCTCGGAGTATGAGCGGGTGCGCCCGCTCACCGAAATCCGGGCCCGCGGTGTAGGAGAAGGCGCACGAACAGGGCAGGATAGACGTGAGCACCCGACCACCGTGCACCGATCCGTTCGAAGAAATGCTTGCATTGCCAGGGGCGTCCACCGAGGCTTGGTGGCTGCGCTGTCGGGGCACCATCGCGATCCGCTCGGCCGTATGCTTATCGCCGAGCCCCCCTCTTGCGACGAGCGTACGCTGACGAGCGGGAACCACAGGAGCGGTGGCTACGCCGTGGATGTCTTGTGGTAGGGCCGACGTCCTGGGAGGGAACGGGTAGAACGGTTGGCAGGCCGCAAGACACAACTCTGGCGGCCGATCGCGCGGACCTCGTTGCTCACTTGGCCCGTTTTGCCGGGGAACTCCGACGCCGGGGCGTTGCGGTGAGCCTGCGCGACGAGATCGATGCAGCTTCCGCCCTTCCCTTCATCGACATCACCGATCCGGATGAGGTGCGGATCTCCCTCCGTACGGTCCTCAAGGTCCCGCGCCGCTGGTGGACCGCCTTCGACGCCGCGTTCGACGCGATGTGGCGCTCCGCCGCCCGGCCTGCCTCAGAGGGGAGTGGCCACCGAGATGGGCGAAGCCTCCCCCGGCCGTGGAGAGGCGACAAACACAGCGTACCCCCCCTGATGCGCATCCGGCGACAGATGGACGCGGCGGCGGGCGCGCCCGGCCAGGAGCCGGAGGAGGCCGAGGGCGGTCGCCCCGGGTACAGCCCGCGCGCGCTTCTCCGGCGCAAGGCGTTCGATGAGTGCACAGAGGAGGACCTCCTCAAGATGGAGCGCCTGCTCGCGCGCCTCGCGCGCCGGATCGCCACCCGCCGGAGCCGCCGCCTCGTGCCGTCCGGCAACGGCCCGCTCATCGACCTCCGCCGCAGCTTCCGACGCTCCCTCGCCCACGGTGGCGAGTGGATCGACCTCGCCCGCCGCGCACGGGCTGTCGAGCTGCCCCACTTGGTCGTGCTCTGTGACACCAGCGGATCCATGGACGCCTACTCGCGTTTCCTACTCGCTTTCGTGCTCTCGCTTCGCACGGTGGCGCGCCGGATCGAGACCTTCGCGTTCAACACCTCGTTGACACGGCTCACCCCGTGGATTACCAGTGGCAACACGACCGCGACGCTTGAGCGCCTCGCTCGCAACGTGGAGGACTGGTCCGGCGGCACCCGTATCGGGGAGTGCCTCCTCGCCTTCGCCGACGACTACCTGCGCCAGACTGTACGCCCGGATACGACGGTGCTGATCCTGAGCGACGGCCTCGACCGGGGGGACACCGAATCGCTCAAGGTCGCGCTCCTGGCGGTTCGGCGGCGGGCCCGGCAGATTATCTGGTTGAACCCGCTCATGGGCGATCCGCGCTACCGCCCCAAGGCGCGGGGCATGAGGGCCGCTCTGCCGCACGTGGACCGACTCGTGCCGGCCCACAACCTGGCGTCGCTTGAGGCACTTTTGCCCCTGCTCACCGGGTGATCCGGATGGCATGACGCGAGCCGAGGAACCCGCATGAGGATCGAGGAACACTTCACGGTCGGCGCTTCCGTCGGCGACGTGTGGGCCTTCTTGACCGACCCGGAACGCGTGGCAGCGGCGCTCCCGGGCGCGGAGATCAGCGAGGAGATCGACGAGAGGACCTACGCGGGGGGGATGGTAGTGAAGGTGGGCCCCCTCGCGGCCGCGTATACCGGGACCGTATCCTTCGCGTTGGACGAAGAGGAACGATCGGCGGTGGTCCGGGCTCGGGGCCAGGGCAAGGGCGGCATGGGCACCGCGGACATGACGATGACGAGCCGGGTCTCGGCGCTCTCGGCCGCGGAGACCGAAATCACGGTCGAAGCCGAGTTGACGGTCACGGGGATCTTGGTGCAGCTCGGCCGCGGCATGATCCAAGTCGTGTCCAAGAAGATGTTCGAGGAGTTCACCGCGAACCTCACCAACGCGCTCACATCCCACGTCCAGGAGGACGAGCCATGATCCCTCCGGAGTTCGACTACCACGCGCCGGGTAGCCTCGACGAGGCGCTCGCGCTCCTCGGGTCACTCGACGACGCCAAGGTGATGTCTGGGGGCCAGAGCCTCCTGCCGATGCTCAAGCTACGGCTCGCGTCGCCAGCGAACATCGTCGACATCGGCCGGATTCCAGGCCTCGACACGATCTCCGAGGAAGCCGGTTTCCTCCGAATCGGCGCTCTCGTGACGGAGTCTCAGCTTGAGAGTTCGCCGGAGGTGGCGGCGCGGTATCCCATCCTCCTCGACACCGCCCGGGTGATCGCCGACCCGCTCGTCCGAAACCGCGCCACGGTCTGCGGCAACATCGCCCACGGCGACCCGGCGAACGACCATCCGGCGACGATGCTGGCGCTCCGGGCCGAAGTCGTGGCCACCGGACCGGACGGCCACCGCACGCTCGCCATCGACGACTTCTTCCACGGTCTCTTCATGACGGCCCTCGCCCCGGATGAAATCCTCACCGAGCTGCGCATCCCCACCCCGCCTGCGCAAAGCGGAGGCGCCTACGCGAAGCTGGAGCGCAAGGTGGGTGACTACGCCGTGGCCGGAGCGGCCGCGCAGATCACACTCGCAGACGACGGCACCGTCGCGAGCGCGGGGGTCGGATTCACCAACCTCGGGTTCGCTCCCATCCGGGCGTCCGGCGCGGAGGAAGCGCTCAACGGAAGCCTGCCGGATGACGGTGCCATCCTGGCCGCCGCGGCGGCGGCCGCCGCCGCCGCCGACCCGGTCGCCGACCGACGCGGCTCGGTGGAGTACAAGAAGAACATGGCCCGCGTGTTGACTGCGAGGGCCATCGGCAAGGCGCTCGAACGCGCCGGAGGGTAGGGCCATGGCGAAACACGAGATCCGCGTCACGGTGAACGGCGAGCAGCACACAGCCGACGTCGAGTCCCGGCTGCTCCTCGTCCACCTGATCCGCGACGAGCTGCGGCTCACCGGCACACACATCGGCTGCGACACCACGCACTGCGGGGCCTGCACGGTGCTGCTCGACGGACGGCCGACGAAGTCGTGCACGGTGCTGGCGGTCCAGGCGGACGGCGCGGAAATCGGCACCGTTGAAGGCCTCGCGGGTGCCGACGGCATGCACCCGCTCCAGGAGGGGTTCTGGGAGAAGCACGGCCTGCAGTGTGGGTTCTGCACGCCCGGCATGCTGATGACCGGCGCCGCTTTCCTGAGGGAGAATCCCGACCCGAGCGAGGCGGAGATTCGCGAGGCGATCTCAGGTAACCTCTGCCGCTGCACCGGCTACGTGAACATCGTCAGGGCAGTGCTCTACACCGTCGAGAAGATGAGGGAGGACAACTGATGGCACCCAGGACTTCCGCAGAAATCTGCGGCATGGGCCACTCCATGAAGCGCAAGGAAGACCCGCGCTTCCTACAGGGACGTGGCAGCTACATCGACGACTTCGTGCTCCCGGGAATGCTCTGGCTGGACCTCGTGCGCAGCCCCATCGCCTACGGGAAGATCAAGAACATCGACGCGAGCAAGGCGCTGGAGATGCCCGGGGTGCTTGCCGTTCTCACGGGCAAGGACCTGGAGGCGTACAACCTCCACTGGATGCCGACGCTCATGTCGGACACGCAGATGGTGCTGCCCACCGACACCGTCATGTACCAGGCGCAGGAGGTCGCCGGCGTCATCGCCACCTCGCGCTACGCAGCCGCCGACGGGGTCGCGGCGGTCGAGGTCGAGTACGAGCCGACGAAGCCCGTGATCGACCCCTTTAAGGCCCTCGAGGCGGACGCACCCGTGCTCCGCACGGACAAGGAGGGCCAAACCGACAACCGGATTTGGCACTGGGAGGCGGGGGACAAGGAAGCCACGGAGCGAGTCTTCTCCGACGCCGACGTCGTCGTGCGCGAGCAGATGCACATCCCACGCATCCACGTCGCGTCGATCGAGACGTGCGGCTGCCTCGCGGACTTCAACCCCGTGGAGGGCCACCTCACGGTCTACATGACCACCCAGGCCCCCCACGCAATCCGCACCGTGCTCGCCCTGGTGGCGGGGCATGTGGGGCTCTCGGAGGAGAAGATCCGCGTCGTCTCGCCTGACATTGGCGGCGGCTTCGGCGGCAAGGTCCCGGTCTACCCCGGCTACATAGTCGCGATCGCGGCATCCGTGGTGCTCGGCAAGCCCGTCAAGTGGATCGAGGACCGGATGGAGAACCTGCAGGCTGACTCCTTCGCGCGCGACTACCACATGGACGCCGAAATGGCGGCCGACCAGGACGGCACGATCCGCGCCCTTCGCATCAAGACGATCGCGGACCACGGGTACGCGGACGCCCAGGCCGCGCCCTCGCAGTTCCCCGCTGGACTCTTCTCCATCTGCACCGGTTCGTATGACATGGAACAGGCGTTCGCGGAAGTCGACGCGGTCTACACGAACAAGCCGCCGGGAGGGGTGGCGTACCGTTGCTCGTTCCGGGTGACGGAGGCCGTGCACTGCATCGAGCGCGTCGTCGACGTGCTGGCCCAAGAGCTGGGCAAGGACCCCGGCGAGCTGCGCGCGCAGAACTTCATCCCGAAAGACGCCTTCCCGTACACCTCCCCGCTCGGCTGGGAATACGACAGCGGGGACTACCACGCGGCGTTCGAGACGGCCAAGGAGATCATCGGCTACGACGAGCTGCGCAGGGAGCAGGCCGAGAAGCGTGAGCGCGGCGAGCTGATGGGCATCGGCTTCTCGAGCTTCACCGAAATCCTCGGCGCCGGCCCCTCCGACCGGTTCGACATCCTCGGTATCAAGATGTTCGACTCGGCCGAGATCCGGATCCACCCGACCGGCAAGGCGATCGCCCGCTTCGGCACGAAGTCGCAGGGGCAAGGCCACGAGACCACCTATGCCCAGATTGTGGCGGAGGAACTCGGCCTGCCCGCCGCTCACGTCCAAGTCGAGGAGGGAGACACGGACACGGCGCCCTATGGCCTGGGCACCTACGCCAGCCGCTCGACGCCCACGGCGGGCGCGGCCGCGGCGGTGGCGTGCCGCAGGATCCGCGAGAAGTCCGCGAAGATCGCGGCCCACCTGCTGGAGGTCGGCGAGGAGGACCTGGACTGGGAGCCCGGGAAGTTCAGCGTGAAGGGCGCGCCCCAGAAGGCGGTCACCATCCAGGACGTGGCCTTTGCCGCCTACACGAACCTGCCCCCGGGCATGGAGCCGGGGCTCGAAGCCGTGAACTACTACGATCCACCCGCCCTCACCTACCCCTTCGGCACCTACATCTGCGTGGTTGACATCGACCGGGGGACGGGGGAAGTCTCCGTGCGGCGCTTCGTGGCCGTCGACGACTGCGGCAACATCATCAACCCCATGATCGTCGAGGGACAGATCCACGGCGGGCTGACCCAGGGGCTGGGACCGGCGCTCTACGAGGAGATTCCCTACGACGAGGACGGGAACAACCTCGCCGGTTCGTTCATCGACTACCTCGTGCCGACGGCGATGGAGACGCCCGCGTGGGAAACCGCCAACACAGTGACGCCCTCGCCACACCACCCGCTCGGCGCCAAGGGCGTGGGGGAGTCCGCCACGGTCGGGGCGCCTCCGGCCATCGTCAACGCGGTCGTCGACGCACTGACCCACCTGGGCGTCCGCCACATGGAAATCCCGATCACACCCGACAAGGTGTGGGCGGTGCTCAGCGAGAAGGGGATGGCCGAGTAGGGGTGGAGACCCAGAGCCTGAATGAACTGCGGGGCCGACTCCAAACGGAGCCCAAGCCCGGCATCATTTGCGCCGGGGTGAGGCTGTTCCGGTTTCGTGGTACACTGCGGTCTTGATCTGGTCCCTTTGTTTCGTGGAGTGAAGAGCTTCCTGCGCGAAGCGGGCGGAACGTAAGAAGCGCGTTCACGCGTCGGCCTTTCGGTCGTGCTCGAAGTGGCTTGGAGACCCGCCACCGAGGGCTGAGCGTCGTCGCCGCGGGTTGGAGAAGCCCTCGATGCAGCCGAAGGCGGCCAACTGGGCCTCGGCCTGTGTTCCGGGGCATGGACTCGGCGACGCCGGCGTTCTTCGCGGCGCGAACGGAAGCGGCCGTGAACGCCTCGTCGCGCCTCGAGGTTCGGTAGCGGCCCCAGCGGCCCCGCTCAAGGCAGGACACCGGGATCTTGAGGTCGGCCAGCGCGGGCGCCAGGACGCTCACGTTGAGGGCGCGGTTCTGCCTGCCGTCGAGGTTACGCACCCGCAACGCCTGCACGGACGGCTCGTCGAGCTCATCCACGACGAGCCCCGACTCTTCACCGGTCACGATCGTCGGCTGGCTTGCCGATCGCTGATTGTATGGGATACAATAAGTGAGCCTCGGTCTCACTATTATCAACATTACAATATTCTCCGCTTGCCGTGACCAGTGTCCCCTTCGAATTCGATCCCGGCCACTACCCGCCGTTCGCCGTCACTGTGGACATCGCCATCTTCACCATCCGGGACGATGCACTCCAGGTGGTGCTGATCGAACGCGGTCAAGAGCCGTTCCTGGGGGCTCTCGCGCTGCCGGGCGGGTTCGTGCAACCCGACGAGGATCTGGATCAGGCTGCGGCCCGGGAGCTCGCTGAGGAGACCGGCCTGCGCGCAGGGTCCTGGCACCTGGAGCAGCTCGGCAGCTACGGGTCTCCGAACAGGGATCCGCGCATGCGGGTGGTCACCGTCGCCTACTGGGCGGTTTGCGCCGAACTGCCGGGGTTGCGGGGCGGCGGGGACGCCGCGAGGGCGACCTTGACGCCGGTGGAGAGGATAAAGCGTGGCAGCGTTCGCCTGGCGTTCGACCATGAGCGGATCGTGAGTGATGCCGTCGAACGGGCGCGGTCGAAGCTCGAGTACACGGCCCTCGCGGCGAGATTCTGCCCGCCGGAGTTCACGATCAGCCAGCTTCGCCGCGTCTACGAAACGCTCTGGGACACAGACCTCGATCCGGGCAACTTTCAGCGCAGTGTTCAGGAGAGCGGAGCCTTCGAGAAACGCGTCGAGGCAGCGTCCGCTCCTCGGTCTCCGCGCGGGCGCCCGGCATCACTCTGGTCCGTCAGCGAGCCGACCGTTCCCGATGACCGGCCCGCGAAACCGCTGGCGAGGCCGCTCGCGAAACGAAGTCGAGCGGCAAGAATCGCGGATCACGCCTCCCCCGCCGCGGCGCCGACTAGGAGCGAGGCCCCGGCGCCAGTGGAGACCGATCCGACAGAGGACGAGGAGGAGTAGGCGCCAGGGCCGATGCCGCGAGAGAGCCGCCGGCCTTCGGCAGGCGGAACACGGTCATCCGCCCATCCGTCCTCATGCCCCGGAAGAGCGCGGCCCTCTGCTCGCTAGACTGCGGTGGGGGGGAGCGGTCCCGGCCCGTACCTCCAAGGCCGGAGGCCGGCCTACCCCGGCCCTCGAAACAGGGAGGTGGTTAGGTAACGGGCTCCCGAATCCGGGGAGATTGCGGCAACCCGATGTCCCGGACCGAGCTCTCGGGCCACATCCAGTGCGGTGAGGATGATTGCGCCCGAACTCATCCCTAGGAAGAGACCTTCCTCACGGGCGAGGCGACGAGCAAGTGGAAAGGCGTCCTCTTCCCACTGCGGCCGAACGTCGTCGAGGGTCCCCAGGTCGAGGTTGTCCGGGATAAAGCCAGGCCCCATCCCTTGAAACTCGTGCTGCCCCCGCTCCCTGCCGGAAATCACGGCTGACCGCGCCGGCTCCACCGCTACCACTTGGACCGTTGAATCCTGCTCTTTGAGGTAGCGGCCCACCCCGGTGATGGTGCCCCCTGTCCCGGATCCGTAGACGAAGACGTCGATATCGCCGTCCATGTCACGCCAGAGTTCCGGGCCGGTGGTCTCGTAGTGCACTCTCGGATTGGCCGGGTTGGAGAATTGGTTCGGGTAAAACGCTCCCAACTCGAGCTCGAGCTCCTCTGCCCTCTCCATGGCAGCGAGCATACGCCGCTCCGGATCCGTGAGGACCAGCTCAGCGCCATAGGACGTAAGAGTGAGCTTTCGCTCGTCGCTCATGGAGGCTGGAAGACATAGGACCAACCGGTAGCCCCGTGACGCGGCGATCTGCGCCAGCCCGATTCCCGTATTCCCGGATGTCGGCTCGACGACTGTGCCTCCAGGTTGAAGGACACCACGGGCCTCCGCGTCGTCTATCATCGCCCGTGCGGTTCGATCCTTGATGGATCCTGCGGGGTTCATCCCTTCGAGCTTGACCCACACCTCCGCGATCTCGGGCCCGATCACCCTCTGGAGCCGTACGAGCGGGGTCCTGCCGACGTGGTCTTCGATCCGTGCTGAGCGGGTCGGTACCGAATTCATCAGACGTCCTCTCCGATCGCTAAGACAAGACCGCTCGAGCCGGAGTAGCTCCGACCGGAGCGGCCGCGACGACAGTGAGGAAACCTATCTCCAACCCTCGGCTTGCGGCTAGTTCCTCCCGGGCGCGTAGGGGAAATCCCCACAACGGCCCGGGGGCCGACCATGGACCTGGGTGGGACGGCCGGGTCGTCGTGGTCGTCACTCGGGAGGTCAATCGCCAAGAGCGCGGCACCCCTGGGCTTCGTCATCGGAGCCGATCTCGTCCCTAGCCCGCATTTCTCAGACCAATAGAGCGGCATCGGCCTCCGGGGGCTGTTAAGTTTGTGTGAGAGCACAACTTGACAGTGACCACACCGGAGGACCGATGCCGACACACTGTAAGCCGCTACCCTTCGTATTTCAAGCGTGCCAGCGCCGCCGGGTGACCGCCGCATTCGACGGCGGATCGATCACGTCGAACGCCGGAGCGCTTCTGCTCCGGGAGATCGACCGGTTCATCGGGCTCTTCGACCGGGTGGCCGCGTGCTTCACCGACCACCGCGATCCCCGCCTCACGCAACACTCGGTGCGGACGCTGGTGGCGCAGCGCATCACGGGCATTGCCCTGGGATACGAGGACCTCAACGATCATGACGAGTTGCGCCACGACCCTCTGCTGGCCCTGCTGGCGGGCCAGCTCGAGGGACGCCGGAAGGACTGTGCGGCGCTGGCCGGCAAGAGCACGCTGAACCGTCTCGAACATGCGCCCACCGGCGGCGAGCCCGGCCGCTACCGCAGGATCGACCACGATCCGGATGCGCTGCAGGCGGTGCTCGTGGAGTTGTTCATCGACGCGTGGGAGGGCAAGCCGCCGTCGCGACTCGTCCTGGACATCGACGCCACCGACGATGCCGTGCACGGTCGCCAGGAGGGTCGGTTCTTCCATGGCTACTACGGCCACTACTGCTTCCTGCCGCTGTACATCACGTGCGGTGGACGCCCGCTCTTCACTCTGCTGAGGCCCGGCAACGCGGACCCCGCCGAGGGCGTGAGGGGGCCGCTCGGCCGCATCATCGCCCGACTCCGCCAGGAGTGGCCCTGGCTGAAGATCCTCCTCCGTGCCGATTCCGCCTATGCCCGCGAGGAGCTGCTGGCCTGGTGCGAGGACAACGGTGTGGACTACGTCATCGGCCTGGCCAGGAACTCTCGGCTCGTCGAGAAGATCGGCTGCGAACTCGCCGACGCCCACGCCGAAGCCGTCCGGCACGGCCGACCGGCACGCCGGTTCGCCGAGTTCCTCTACGCCACACTGACGAGCTGGTCGCGTCGGCGCCGGGTCGTCGCGAAGGCGGAACACCTGCTCGGCAAGGCCAACCCCCGCTTCGTCGTCACCTCGCTTCCCGCCGACACCTTCTCGGCCCGGACCGTCCATGAGCGGGTCTACTGCCCGAGGGGCAACATGGAGAACACGATCAAGGAACAGCAGCTGGATCTCTTCTCCGACCGGACCTCGGCGTCGCGCTTCGCCGCCAACCAGCTCCGACTCCTCTTCTCCGCCTTCGCGTCGATCCTCTTCCACGCCCTCAGGCGCATGCTCCACGGCACCCGGCTCGCCCGCGCCACCGCAGCAACGCTCCGCCTCAAGCTCCTCAAGATCGGTGCCCGCGTCACCGTCTCGGTACGCCGGGTCAAGGTCGCCATGGACTCCGCACACCCCTCGGCCGCCGCCTTCGCACGGGTCCACGCTCGATTACGAGGGTAGCCTCCCCGCCCACTCCAGACTTCTGCCTATTCCCTGGGACGACTGCGCCCCAGCGTCAACCAGGTCCGTTCACCCAGCCGCGATCGTGTCGCCGAGCCGCTCCAACAGCCGCCGCCGGGCTCCTTCACCCTTCCATCAACGTTGACCAGCGCTCCACGAGGCCAATCCTGCCTCCCCACAACCGCTCTCCGGCGCCGTATGAAAAATGCGGGCTAGGGCATTTTGCCCTGCCAGCAATGAGGGCGAGGACGACAGGGGGTAGCCCCGGATCCCCGAACGGAATGACGGAGCTTCTGTTGCCGCTAGCGCGCGCTCGGGAACTCGATCCGAGCCGATAGCACACGAGGTCACCCACCTTGTCCACCTGTCTCGCATCATCGACTTCGTCCAGGTGGGCCCAGCACCCCCGGTGTGGGAGATCGAAGATATTGCGACCCTGATGGAGGAACTCGTCGGCCACGGGTTCGCCGGGCGCGAATCGAGCGAACCTCACCTCCGATGCGTTCCGGGCCAATCTCGACTGATACGGATACCTCTTTGGCCGTTTCTACTATTTTCGGGTTCAGTCCCGCGAACCCAACCACCAAGGTGCCGGGAGCGCCGCACGAGTGCGCGTGGCTCGGGAGCCCGCCGAACGCCTCATGTGCAGGCGCCGTGCGCCTGCCGTACGGTGTTCTTGCGTCTCTCCTGCGCTGGATTGCCCTCTCCAGCTGGCACTTCGGCGAGATCTGCGGTGGCCTCCGCCTCACGGCTCAACCGCAGCCCGGTGTCCTGGAGACGACTACTCCGAGACCCTCGACGTTCCGCAGGGGATCTAGCGCCTCCTTCTTGATCAACGGCAGCCACGATCAAGTCACAGTCGAGGCACCCGACTTGCCTCTCCACAAGCGTGTGTGGGCCGTGCGAGTCCAGTAGGAGGCAGAGTAGGAATCCGGCGCACTTTTCTGACCGACAAGAGGCCCGACGGGCACGAGGCGCGACGAGGGCTGGTGTGTCCGTTGGTATGGCAGGGAACGGAAGCGAACGGAACCCGCGTGCAGCCGGAGCCCTGCGGCCTTCAAGGGAAGTCTTGGCGTCCCCAAGAGTGCATGCCCCCTATCGCTTGCGCCCGACCAGGAGGGTGTTCGGGCGGTCTCGCCAGACGCGTTGGGCGTCGAATCCGGCTTCGCGCAGGGCAGCGAGCTCGTCACTAGGTGGGAAGTAGGTGTCTTCGGAGGCCCACTCCTCGAAGTGCTCGTAGGCCCGCTGCTCCTCGATACCGCACGAAACCAGGTGGGCGGCCCATATCCGGTAGCACCGCTCCCGCGACGTCGCGCGTGAGCTCATGGTCACGTCCGCGTTCACGAAGACCCCCTCGGTGCGGAGCGCCCGAAAAATCCGCTTGTACAGGGCATGCTTGCGTTCCATCGTGGGGATGTGGTGCAGGGCCAGAGAAGCGGCCACGGCATCGCACGCCGGGAGCGGAGCATCGAAGGAACGCTCCCGGAAGTGCGCGCGGCCTCCGAATCGCTTGAGCCGGATGCGCGCCCGGCCAAGCATCTCCGGATCGACGTCGATCGCTTCGACGGCGCCAACCCCTTCTTGTTCCAGGATCGCCTCCGTCAAGGCTCCCGTTCCCGCGCCAAGGTCCAGCACCAGGGTTGGTCGGACGGCGGCGACTTCACAGGCGGCGCGGCGCAAGCCCTCGTCATAGCCCGGGATGAACCGGCGTATCGTCTCGTCGTATGCCTCGATCTCAAGGCGAAGATGGCTGCGGACGGAGTGACTCATTCGACACGTTGCTCAGAGGGCGCCGACCCTCGGAGGAGTCGTCGAGACGTGCCACAACTCCTGGAGAGGGGCGCTCGACGGCGTCGGGCAGATGCGCCGGACGATTCGAATGGAGGGGGCGTAGTTCGTGCCCACCCCATGACTACACGATGAGCTTGGTCTGGCTCACCGTGGTCTCCGCTCCCTTCTCGGCGGGGGCCTCGGAGCCCTCCTCGGCTTCCTGTGCATCGGGAGCGGACACGCCTCTGCCCGACCCCTTCCCGAGGCTGCCGGACCCGCCGACCGGAGAACCATCGCCCATGTCCACGCCGCCTCGGAAGCCCGCGCCGTCCTCCAGCACAACGCGCGGCGCTACAAGATCTCCCTCCACGTCCGCCGAGCTGAGCAGAACGATCTGTTCCTCGGCCGTGAGATCGCCCTGCACCTTACCCTCGACCGTGACGATGCGGCCCACGATGCTGGCCTTGACATCCCCCTCCGGACCGACCGTCACGGCATGCGACCTCAGATCCACCGAGCCCTCGACACGGCCCTCGATCAAAAGGTCTTCGCCTCCCCTTACCTCACCCTTGATCCTGATCTTGCGGCCGATCATCGCCAACTCGGGCGTTGGGGATCGAACGCTAGGCGTTTCGACACTCGGAGGCGCAGGCTGGCCGGCGGGTTCGCTCGCTCGGCCAGACGTCTCGGCTTTCTTCCACATGATGAGCCTCGGCTGCGTCCCTCAATCCGGGTGGCCCGCTCCCCGCAGCACCCGTCGTCACCGCTCTTCTCCCGCAGAGCGAACGTATTCGCTACAAGCTGCGCTCGAGCCACATCCCGTGCAAGAGATACTGTGGATCGTTCGATTGTCCTGACGACTTCGGCGGAAGCAAGAGTGGCCTGCTGAGTGCTGAGGGGGGAGTCCGGAGCATGTATCGAATCCGGTCAGGGATCCGTGGCCATTGTTCTTCCCCGGTACCGTTCGGCGCCCTCGTGGCTTTTTTCATCCTCCCTTCCTGCGGCCGCTCGCGGGCAGGTGGCGATCGGTCCCCTGAGAACCTCAGAGCAGAATCCTCTCTACCGCCTCTCTTACGTTCCCGAGACAGAACCTGCCGATCCTGGTCGGAGAGGGCGCGCTTCGGTTCGAGTTCTCGAACGCTTCGTGACGTGGTCGGCCATCCCAACCGAGGTTTCTGAGGGACTTGGGCGCCGAAGCTGGGTCGCTATATTCCGAACAACTCCTTGAGCTCTGGATGGGCTTCGCGTCCGGACGCCGGACATCCCCACGACCGCCCCCTCCACCCGAGAGCCGCACACATACCACGGAAATCGATGAGGCTGCTATCGTGAACCCAATGCCTCGTTCAAGACTGCCGGTCCTTCTGCTCACGGCGCTCGCCCTTGCGGCGTGCCGAGGGAGCACCCCGCCGCCGCCCCCCGTAGCCGTTCCGCTGCCCGCTCCCGAGCCAGAGTCTTCGCTGCCCGCTCCCGAGCCAGAGTCTTCGCCGCCCGCTCCAGAGTCTTCACCGCCCGCTCCAGAGTCTTCACCGCCCGCTCCCGAGTCTTCACCGCCCGCTCCCGAGCCTTCGCCGCCCGCTCCCGTGCCAGAGCCTCCTCCGGAGGTGGAGTATGACCTGGTCATCGAGAACGGTCGGATGGTCGACGGCACGGGAGCCGCTTGGTACTACGGAGACCTGGCGGTCAAGGACGGCCGCATCGCGCGGATCACGCCTCGCGGCATGCTGAGGCGCTCCTCGGCCACCGAGCGGGTCGATGCCTTCGGGCATGTGGTAGCCCCGGGATTCATTGACATTCAGAGCCATTCCCGCTTCGCCTTCTTGCAAGGTGATGGGCGTGTCATCAGCAAGGTCACGCAAGGCATCACCACGGAGATTTTGGGCGAGGGCACCACGAATGCCCCGGTGAATCCCGCCAACCTCGGGGCTCCGCGCGACGACGAGTCAGAAGCCGACCGTCTGGCTCGCAGCTTCTCGGGCGAGCACGGCTTCAACGCGTGGCTCCGCGCCATGGAAGCCCACGGCACGTCCGCCAACCAAGGCTCGTTCCTCGGGGCGAGCACCGTGCGGACCTACGCCGCCGGAATGCGGATGGGGCCCGCCACGCCGGCCGAGCTGGATACGATGAAGGCGGTGGTGCGGCGGGCGATGGAGGACGGTGCGTTTGGCATCGCCTCCGCGCTGATCTATCCGCCGGGCAACTTTGCCTCCACCGACGAGCTGGGGGCGATCGCAGGTGCCATGGCCGACTTCGGAGGCGTCTACATCACCCACATACGCTCCGAGGCCGACCAGTTCCTCGAGGCGGTCGACGAGGCCATCGAGATCGGAGAGCGGGGTGGAGTTCCGGTGGAGATCTACCACCTCAAGGCTGGCGGGCAGCGGAACTGGCACAAGGCCGCGCTGGCGATCTCCAAGATCGACTCCGCCCGGGCCGCGGGCGTGGACGTGCAGGCGAACATGTATCCTTACGTAGCCGGAGGCACAGGACTGACTGCTTGCTTCCCTCCGTGGGCCTCGGCGAACGGCAGGCTCTTCGACAACCTCGGCGATGGCGAGATGCGGGCGCGCATTCGCGCCGAGATCGAGAACCAGACCGAGAACTGGGAGAACCTCTGCGCGTTGGGGACGACCTCGGGCGTCCTCATCCTCGGCGTAGATACGCCCGAGAACCGGAAGTACGCCGGTCGATATCTGGATGACATCGCGGCGGAGATGGGCAAGGACTGGATGGACGCGGCTATGGACCTGGTCCTAGACGAGCGTCAGGGCGTCGGGACCATCTACTTTCTCATGAGCGAGGAGAACCTCGCGCTCCAGATGCAGCAGTCGTGGATCAAATTCGGGACGGACGCGGGAGGCGTGGACCCCGAGACCACCGGCGCCCTGGTGCATCCGAGAAGCTACGGCACGTATCCCCGCATCCTCGGTCGCTACGTACGAGAGCAGGGTGTGATCCCTCTGGAGGACGCCATCCGCAAGATGAGCTCCGCGGTGGCAACCCGCCTCTCGATCACGGATCGGGGCGTCCTCCGCGAGGGCTTGTGGGCTGACGTCGTCATCTTCGATCCCGAGACGATCATCGACCGGGCCACCTTCGAGGCGCCCCACCAGCTTTCCGAGGGGATGCGCTACGTCTTCGTGAACGGCGTGGCGGTGGTCCGGGACGGACAGCACACGGGTGCGAAGCCCGGAATGGTCGTGCGCGGCCCCGGCTACTCAGCCCGCGACGAGCCGCCGACCTCGGACGGCCCGTAGAGCGCGCTGCCCCCGCTCCCAGCGGGAGCGGGGGCAGCCCTAGGAGGCGAACCCCCCCTTACGAGCCGGGCCGGACGGCGTCCTCTGTGACGACGGCGTCGGCTGCCCGCTCCGCCTCGACGAGCTTCCAGACCCCCCAGGTCAAGAGCGGGAGCAACGCCACCACCAGGAAGATCCAGGTGAGGGTGCCGTAGCCGAGTGCGATGAGCTCGATGAGCCCCAGCTGCGCTAGGAGCGTGCCCACGATCAGGAGGGACACGGCGACGAGCGGGCGCATCCAAGCGGGGAGCTCGCGCCCCTTCTCGTCGAAGGTCTTGGCGAGGCGCTCGTTCACGCCGTGGATCATGCCCGTGCCGGTCTCGATCAGCGTCCCGAACAGGCAGATCTGAAACGTGACCTGAAAGGCGCGCGAGCCCAGCCTCTCAAGGATGTAGTTCACCGGGACGGTCTCGTTGGCGATCGCCGGGTAGTGGCCCGCCATCGTGAGCAGCAGGAAGAAGCCAGGAATGATGGCGATGGGGCCAGCCAGCCCTCCGGCGATCAGGGCTTCCTTCCGAGTGCTTACGTGCTGCACGCCGAAGAGGAGGACCGCGATGATGCCAACGTTGTACGCCGCATACTCGATGCCGCCCACCCACCAGCGATCCCCTATCGGAACGCTGTTCAACGCCGCACCGATCTCCGGGCTGAACGCTGCGAGCGACCAGGCGAAGAGTACGATGAAAGTGCCGTATAGCACGAAGGACCAGCTGGCGAGCACCTCTTCGATGAGTCCGGTCCCTTCGAATACGAGGAAGCCGATCGCGACCATGATCCCGATGACCCCCACGGCGTAGGGGAGCCCGAAGGTCTCCTCGAGGATCGAGCCCGCCGCCGACGCGATGACCGCCAGGACCACGATCAGCATGAGCAAGTACGTGAGCTCGAAGAGCACCCAGCCACGCCCGAGCAGCAGGCGATAGAAGGTCCGATAGTCGTAGGCGCGAAAGACACGGGCGAACTCAAAGGCCGCAGCGCACACCAGCGACCAGAACGGCATGGACACGAGCATCATTGCCAGGAGCCCGCCCCTGGGCCCGTACGGCAGGAAGAACTCGGCCAGCTCCCGACCAGTGCCGTACCCTCCGGCGATGACCACGGACTGAAAGATGAAACCCGGGAGGAGGTAGCGCTGAAGAAGACTTGCAGCGGACAAACCGCTATCGACTGAGTCGGTCGTCGAGTCGGCCATCCCGGAGCGTGCTACTGCGCTCCACGGCTGTCAAGCGAATGTGGCCCCGACAAAAAAACGACTCCCCGTACCGGACTCCTCCAGCCTTTCTGCGGCCGCTGTCCTTCGGGCGGGGCCCCTTTCTTGTGGATCCTTCTTGCTCCCTCAAGACCGAGCTCCGTTCGGCACCTCTCCGGTATGAGCTTCCGGGGGCTGTCTCGGTTCGACCGCGCTCCAGTCGGAGGTCCTCCGGTATGTGTGCAAGTTCAGGAACTCCACGAAGACCGAGAACCCCATCGCGAAGTAGACGTAGCCCTTGGGGATGTGGAAGCCCGCTCCGTCGGCCACCAGGCTCGTTCCGATCAGGAGCAGGAAGCTCAAGGCGAGCATCTTCACGGTCGGGTGCTCTGAGACGAAGTCTCCAACGGGTCCGGCCGAGACCATCATGACACCCACGGCCAGAACGATGGCGGCGACCATGACGGCCAAGTCGTCGGCCATGCCCACGGCCGTGATCACGGAGTCCAGCGAGAACACGATGTCGAGAAGGGCAATCTGCAACAAGACCCCACCGAACGTTCCTGCCTTGGACCTGCGTGTGTGCCCAGCGCCTCGTGCACCCTCCATCTTGTCGTGGATTTCGCGGGTGGATTTGGCGAGAAGAAAGAGCCCGCCGACGATTAGAATCAGGTCCCGCCCCGACACCTGGTGCCCGAGCACACTGAACAGCGGCGCCGTGAGCCGCATGATCCGCGTGATCGAGAAGAGCAGTAGGATCCGCGTGCCCATCGCCAGCCCCAGGCCGAGCTGGCGGGCCTTGGGACGTTGGTTGGCGGGAAGCCGATCCGCGAGGATCGATATGAAGATGATATTGTCGATCCCGAGAACGATCTCGAGGACCGTGAGGGTGGCCAGAGCGGCCCACGCTTCAGGGCTAGTCCACAACTCCATCCGGGAATTATGGAGTCGAAGGCGGACTCAACAAAGGGGCAGGTCGGGTGGACCGGCAGAGCGCCCAGCCGTACGATGGCGTCGCGACTTCAAGTGCGGGGCGCACATGAGCGTTGGATACTCTGGAACACCATTGGCCAAGAAGCTCGGCATCAAGGCGGGACACCGGGTGGGAACGTTCAGCGCCCCTCCCCACTTTCCCAACCTGCTCGAAGCCCTGCCCGCCGATACGCGGGTCGACGGGGACCCGGGCGTCGGCGTCGAACTCGATGTGGCCGTCCTCTTCGTCAGTGACGAAGGGGAATTGAGGGCCCGCTTCAGAGAGATCTCCCGACGAATACGCCGAAACGGCGGCCTCTGGGTGAGCTGGCCCAAGAAGAGCTCTGCTCTCGCAACCGACCTGCGCGAGGGTCACGTTCGGAGCGTGGGACTCGAGGCAGGGCTTGTCGACAACAAGATCTGCGCCATCGACGAGGACTGGTCCGGTCTGCGCTTCGTCTACCGAGTCTCCGACCGCTGACGTTCATCCAGCTTGGCAAGCAGGGGGTCCTTAGCTCTGCGCGCGGGCGTTGAATCGCGCGGATCAACCCTCTTGACGACGCTCCTTCCGATCCCACAGACCGGGAGTCTAGGAGCGAGGGAGAGCGGTGCCCCCCGAGCGCTATCGCAGCTCCCTGGACCCCAAGAGCAGGGCACGCCCTCCTCACCGCGCCCACTTGTGCAAATCGATCCGCCTCGATCGTCACCAACAGCGGAAGGCGGCTCTCCGGGCACGTCCGCGGGGTACCTGGGCCAGACTTCGGATCGCGGCTTCCGGGGGGGATCCGCTTCGGATCGCGCTTGGACATAGGGGACGATGTGAGCGCTGACTGGGCAGACCTCTACCGGACGACGTTGCCGGAGTTGGTCGGTTTCCTACACCGTAGGGTTTGGGATCTGGAGCGGGCCAAAGATCTGGCCCAAGAGACGTTCGTTCGGGCTCTCCGCGAGCAGCCGGAGAAGCCCCGGGCATGGCTCTTCGCCGTCGCGGCCAACCTGGCGCGGGACGAGGCACGGGCCGCAATTCGTTGGAGGCGCCACATCACGTTGCTCAAGTCCGAGGCCGCCGTGGCTGCCCGCGTGCCGGATCCGCGGGCGGAGCTGGAGCGCGGAGAGCGCGAGGCGCAGGTGCGGAGAGCCCTGGAGGTGCTGGGGGAGCGAGACCGTGAAGCTCTTCTCCTTTGGGACGCCGGACAGAACTACGAAGAGATCGCCGCGGCCCTCGGCCTCGCAGTGGGTGCGGTCGGCACTACGCTCGCCAGAGCACGCCAGCGCCTCGTGAGGGCGCATCGAGAGCTGGAGAAAGCTGATGTCGCACGTCGGTAAGGGAGACATTCACGCCTACCTCGACGGTGCCTTGGGCGCCTATCCCGGGGAGGAGGCCGACCGCATTCGGCGACACCTCGAAGAATGCGAGGAATGTGCCCGCTCGCTGGTGGAGGAGCGACGGGTCCGCCAAGAGGCCTCTGTGATTCTGGCTGCATCGGCCCCGGTGGCTGTGGAGGTCGCGCCCTTCGAGGAGCTCGTGGCCCAGGCGCGGGGACGGGAGCCGCTCCGCCCCTCAGGCGGGCCATCGAGCCTCCGGGTGTTCCGCACGGCGGCTATGGTCGTGGTGTCGCTCGGGGCCGGTTGGCTAGCCCGTGATCTCACGTTTCCGGCTCGCGAGCTTGGTCGGGGTGCCGCTCTCGGTGCCGGCCGGATCGAGCCCGCGACTGCGGAAGAAGGATCTGCGAGGAGACAGGCGGTCGCCGCCTCCGCGGCGAACCGGCTGACCGAATCCACCGAGTCGCGGGACTCTGAGACTGCTGTGGCACCTCCTGCCGACGCCCCGACGACATCCGTCATCACCCCAGCCGAGCTCCGCGAGCCGGAGGAGGCAGGCCAGGGCGTCGTGGTCGAAGGCGAGAGCCGGCCCGGTCCGCAGATCGCGCCGATGGCCCCGACCGACGAGCTCGGCACGGTGACCCGGGAGCGGGCGGTCCGGGTCGGCGTCCGGCCGGCCGCCGCGCCCGCCGAGAGCCGGTCTGCCGCAGCGGACAGAGTTACTCCTTTTGCCGTTGCGGAGCGGCGTCTGGCGGTCGATCCGGGTGTGTTGGCCGACGAAGCCAACGCCATGGGATCCGCACGGATGCCGGTGACGGGACTCGCGAGCTCCTTTGTCATCCCCGGACTTGTGGTTCGCGACGTTCGGGTGTCAGCGCTCGCAGAGACCTCCGTGACCATCGTCCAGGAGCTCCCGGACGGACGCATCGTGGAACTGCTGTTTGTGGGCACCACGGAGGACGAGGCTGGGAGGAACGTGTCGGCCTTGGAGACGGAGGGCCAGCAGTCTGGAGGGCGCGATGTTGTTGAGCAGGGCGAAGGGCTCTTCGAGGAGCCTCTCCGAGAGGGGTGGAGTCGCGCCGAGCGCTTGGTACCCGGAGGCTACGCGGCGATACGTGGGCCCCTCGGCGAAGCCGATCTCTTGCAGCTTCTCGACGCCGCCGTGGCAGGGCGCTGACTCGAGCCGAGATTCCGCGACGTCTGAGCGGAGAAGCGGTCCGGCGGGACCCTCGCCCAGTCCACTCCACACACGCCTCGGCCGGCAGTACCTTAGGAGCCTTGCTCCGTATTTTCTTCACGCACGTTGACCACCTCTTGGATGGGACATGAGATGAAGCCGGGAATTGCGCTGTTTGTGGGGCTCACGGTGACGGTGGCCTCGGCCTGCGCCCAGGAGTCCGGCGTCAGGCCTCTCGCCGGCGACGTTCTTGCTGCGGCCGCGTCCATCACCCCGGCCGATTACCTCGAGAAGATCGGAGTCATTGCCCACGACAGCATGGGTGGCCGGGATACGCCGAGCCCGGGCTTGGAGATGACAGCCGCATGGATCGCCACGGAATTCGAGCGTCTTGCGCTGACGCCCGGCGGTGACGAAGGCGGCTACCTGCAGCGTTACGCAATCGAGACGATACGCCCCGACTTGGTGGCTTCCTCCGCGGAGGTGAGCGGGGAACGAGAGCTCCGCTTCGGTCGAGACCTCATGATGTCCTTCGGGGCGGCCGAGGCCGACGTCACGGGCGAGGTCGTCGTCCTGGCGGGAATGGGAAGCGTGTCGTCCGAGATCGGCGCGGCGGTGAGCGGCAAGCACGTCGTCGTCGCGTCCTCCTCGGCGGGATTGGACCGGAGTAGCTTCCGATTCGTCGCCAACCTCCTTCGCGAAGGTGCTCTTTCCGTGCTCGTCGCGACGGACCGATCGAGTCGCGCGTGGAGTCAGGGTGTGGAGGGATCGACGCAGATGGTTTCGGTGCGGGTGGGTTTTGGCGGCGGAAGGTCGCGGGGGCTCACTCTCGAAGTCCGAGACGCGGCCATCGAGCCGATCCTCGCGGCCCACGGCGTCGATCTCATGTCGGCGCGCGGGCGTCAGGGCGCCGCCGCGATCGATGTGCCTGGGCTGACCCTCACGCTCTCGCCCCGCGTCGAGATCCTGGAGCGCGATTCGGCCCCCAACGTCGTCGGTATCCTCGAGGGGAGCGATCCCGAGCTCAAGAACGAGTACATCGTCTTCAGTGCCCACATGGACCACATCGGGATCGGGGAGCCGAATGCCCAGGGGGACAGCATCAACAACGGGGCTGACGACGACGCTTCGGGGACGACGGCAGTGCTCGAGCTCGCGGAAGCCTACGCCGAGCTGGCGACCCCACCCAGGCGGTCCATGATCTTCCTCCTGGCGAGCGGGGAGGAGAAGGGGCTCTGGGGCAGCGCGTACTACGCCAACAACGCGTCCGTAGCCGTAGACCTGATGGTGGCCAACCTGAACGCTGACATGGTGGGGCGGAACTGGTCGGACACGATCGTCGTCATCGGCAAGGAGCACTCCGACCTCGGAGTGACGCTGAACGAGGTCAACGCAGCTCACCCCGAGCTCAACATGACGGCCATCGACGACCTGTGGCCCGACGAGCGGTTCTACTACCGCTCGGACCACTTCAACTTCGCACAGAAGGGCGTTCCGATCCTCTTCTTCTTCAACGGCACGCACGAGGACTACCACGGGTTGGACGACGAGGTCGATAGAATCGACGTGGACAAGGCTTCGAGGATCACGAAGCTGATGTTCTTCCTTGGCTACGAGGTGGCGAGCCGGACGGAGCGCCCGCAGTGGAACCCCGAGAGCCACCGGCAGATCGTGTCCCAGAGCTCTTGACCCGCACGAGGCAGGCAGGGGTGGTGCGGCGGACGGCGACCCGCAAGGCGGCGAGGCTCGCTGCCCTGCCCGCGGCGGATGCTCGGCTCCCGGCGGTGCAGGCCCGTGCGGAAGTTTCCGGCAGGGTCGCAAGTGCGTTCGTGGAGCCCGCTCGGTAGACGTTCGTGAACGCCTGCCCTCCGGAGCGGGGGCGTGGCGTAGCGTAGGCGGCGTATTCCGACGTTCCTGGGCCGACAACATCGTCCTCAGGGTGCAGGGCACGCACGGGGTGGAGGCGGTGCGCGGGCCCTTCGGGGAGGACCCACCGGGCGTGTCCCTCGACGGGCGCGGCAGAGACGCGGACTTCGCACTCCCGGTCAGAGGTGCGGGTGCTGCCCGAACTCGACGTTTCCTCCGATACTGTATTGGCGCGGAATGGGGTTGCGGATGGCGGATCCCCGGTTCTGGTGGAAGATTATGCGGGTGCCCCCCCCCCCCCCGAATCCTCGGGCGGAAAGAGCCTCGTGCCGGGACGGCGCACAGTTGGAGAGGTCATGCGCGCAATCACGAGAGTCGCGTCGGGAGCACCCCTGACGACGAGTCTTGCTGCCCTCGTTGTCGGAAGCGCAGCTCCGTGGCCCCGACGCGGCGGGCATGGAGACGTCCTATTGCACTGTGAGCGCCGCCTCTTCCGTCTCGCTCGAGGAGGTCCGCATCCTGGGCGAATGGCAGCTGCCCCCTCAGGAGCTTGCCGCGGTCCTCTTCGTCGCCCGTCGCGCCGGGGTCTCTCCGGACGTGATCGCCAGGCAGCGCGGCTCGGGAGCGCCCTGGTCGTCGATCGTCCGGCGCTATGGGGTGAGCGCCGGAGTGTTCCGCAGCTCTTCAGCGACACGCCGCGGGTCTCGTGTGCAACCCTTGCACTCGATGACGCGGCCGTCGTGGCTCTGGTGAACATCCGTGCGCTCTCGGGTCAGCTGGGTGTGCCTGCCACCCGCGTGCTCGCGGATCGGGAACGCGTCGGCGACCTCGTCCTCGTCCACCGGCGACTCACCGGTAGCTGAGCCAATGACCGAGCCTCGTTTCATTCCCCTTCCCGGCTACATACAGGTCCCCCAGGAAGAGATGAAGGCTCGGTCCGAGTGCTTCTTGGACGAGCTGCGTCGGCGGCGCACGGTGCGGGAGTTCTCCGACCGACCGGTACCGCGCGAGATCATCGAGTCTTGCCTGCTGACGGCCGGCACGGCACCGAACGGAGCCAATCGGCAGCCCTGGCACTTCGTCGTGGTAGGTGATCCGGAGATCAAGCGGGCGATCCGTGAAGCGGCCGAGGAGGAAGAGCGCGCCTTCTATTCGGGCCGCGCACCCGACGAATGGCTCGAGGCGTTGGAGAATCTCGGGACGGACCCGGAGAAGCCGTTTCTGGAACGCGCTCCCTACCTGGTCGTGATCTTTGCGGAGAGCTACGAAGTGACCGAGGAGGGCGGGCGGATCAAGAACTACTACGTCACCGAGTCGGTTGGCATCGCCACGGGCATGCTGATCACGGCCGTGCATCACGCGGGCCTCGTCTCGCTCACGCACACGCCGTCACCGATGGGGTTCTTGAACGAAATCCTCGGCCGGCCCAAGAACGAGCGCCCCTTCTTGATTCTCGTGGTGGGCCATCCGGCTCTGGCCGCGATGGTGCCGGACATCAATAAGAAGCCACTCGAGAAAATCGCTACATTTGTCTAGTCCCTCCTAGACCGGCTCTTTCTCCAAGGCGACGCACATGGGTCAAGACCTCGTCCCAGAGCAGGGGGGTGAAGCGGTCCGAGCCTTCACCAAGGTTCTTCTCACCGACCTCAGGGCTTTGGAGAAGATGTTGGACGAGGGACTCATCGAATCGGGAGTCCGACGCTTCGGATGCGAGCAGGAGATGTTCCTGGTCGACCGTGCGTGGCGGCCCGCCACGGCAGCGCTCGAAGTTCTCGATCTCCTCGACGAGGACAACTTCACCACGGAGCTGGGCCTGTTCAACCTGGAGATGAACATCGAGCCCATGATGCTCGAAGGGGCATGCTTCAGCGCCCTTCAGGCACGCATCGAGGAGTTGTGGGGGATGGTCCGCGACGCGGCTCGCAAGGTCGGAGCCGAGGTGGTCCTGTCGGGCATCCTGCCCACCCTGAGTAAGTCCGATCTGACGCTCGACAACATCACGCCGAAGGCTCGCTACTACGCGCTCAACGATGCGCTCACCCGGATGCGGGGCGGTGCCTATAGGCTTCATATCGAAGGGAAAGACGAGCTGAACCTCGAGCACGACTCGGTCATGCTCGAGTCGTGCAACACGAGCTGCCAGGTGCACCTGCAGGTGGACCCTGACGAGTTCGCGGGCATGTACAATATGTCCCAGGCCGTCATCGGGCCGGTTGTGGCCGCGGCGGTGAACTCCCCGCTCCTGTTCGGCAAGCGACTCTGGGCCGAGACTCGCATCGCCCTCTTCCAGCAGTCGCTAGATACGAGGAGTACCACCGTCCATCTTCGTGAGCTCAGCCCCAGGGTGCGCTTCGGCGAAGAGTGGGTCGAGCGGTCGGTGACCGAGCTCTTTCAAGCGGATATCGCGAACTTCAGGGTGCTCCTCGCTCAGGAATGCAGCGAGGATCCGTTTGAGCGGCTTGAGGCTGGCCGTGTTCCAAGGCTGGAGGCGCTCCAGCTCCACAACAGCACCGTGTACCGTTGGAATCGGCCGTGCTATGGGATCTCGGAGGGGAAGCCGCACCTGAGGATCGAGTGCCGGGCACTCCCGGCGGGGCCTACCGTCTTGGACGAGGTGGCGAACGCCGTGTTCTGGATCGGGCTGGTGAGGGGCGCCCACGCGGAGTACGGCGACATTGCTGAGAGGCTTGATTTCGACGACGCTAAGTACAACTTCCTGTCCGCGTCCAGGCATGGCCTCAACGCGGGCTTCCACTGGATCGACGACGAGCCGGTGAGTGCGCCCGACCTGATCCTCGGCACTCTGATTCCGCTTGCCCGCTCCGGCCTCGAGGGCAGGGTCGACTCGTCCGAGCTCGACAAGTACCTAGGCGTGATCAAGGACCGGGTCGAGAGCCGACGAACCGGGTCAACGTGGATGATCCGTTCCTTGCAGGAGATGAAGAAGCAGGGGACCCGCTCTGAGCGTTTGGCCGCGCTGACGGCGGCCACGTTCCGCCACCAAGAGGGGCCAAAGCCGGTCCACGAGTGGGACCTGGCTCGGCTGGAGGAGGCCGGCGGTTGGACCATGAACTACACGAAGGTGGAGCAGTACATGGCCACCCAGCTGTTCACGGTGCAGGAGGACGAGCTGCTCGAGATGGTCGCCTTCCTCATGGATCGGAAGCAGATCCGTCACGTGCCTGTGGAGGACGAAGAGCATCGGCTCGTGGGCCTCGTGTCGTATCGCTCCATCCTACGGATGGCCTCCGAGTTCCGAGCTGGAGGTGTTCAAGGCACCATACCGGTGAAGTCGATCATGGAGGTGGAGCCGATAGCTGTGGCCCCTGAGACGCCCACCCTCGAGGCCATCGACATCATGAGAAGGCACGGCGTGTCCTGCCTGCCTGTTGTAAAGAACGGAAAGCTCGTGGGGTTGGTGAGCGAGGTGGACTTCATGTCGATCGCGTACGAGCTGCTCGAAGGCAAGCTGTCGGAGGAACATCACGCGGCCGGCGATGCGGCACTCGGGGCCTGAAGGGGATTCAACCTCCCAGGGGGATGGGGTCAAGCGGGTCCTGGGTCGAGTCCGGGGAGCACGCCCGGGCCCGACCCTTATCTGCGTAGGAGGCCTCCACGGGAACGAGCGCGCAGGGGTCGAGGGCCTTCGAAGGGTGTTGCGCGTACTGGACCAAGCCCACGGAGCGCTGTCCGGCGATCTCGTGGCGCTCGCCGGAAACCTGACGGCCCTGTCGAGAGGGTGCCGCTTCGTCGGGCGGGACCTGAACCGCGCATGGGGCAGCGATCGGATGCGCGCCCTCAAGGAGAACGGCGGCCTGCCCATATCCTGCCCGGAGGACCGCGAGCAGATCGAGCTCTTGGCAGCGGTCGATGAGACCGTCGCCGGGGCGACGGGACCCCTCTTCCTGCTGGATGTCCACACCACGTCGGGCGGCGGTGGAGCCTTCACTGCGGCCAACGACACCCCCCGTGACCGTGAGTTCGCCTTGAACTTCGGGGTCCCGTTGGTGCTCGGGCTCGAGGAGCTCGTGGACGGGACCATGTTGCAGTACATGAGTCGGAGGGGGTTCACCGCGGCGCTCTTCGAGGGCGGGCAGCACAAGGATCCCGCTGCGGTGGATCGCGTGGAAGCCGCCGTGTGGATCGCTCTCGAGGGAGCGGGCCTCATTCCCGAGTCCGCCGTCCCCCAGATCAAGACCGGGCGACGACGCTTGTCCCGCGAGGTCCGTGACAAGCCGCCCGTGCTCGAGATGCGCTACGGCTTCGCCATCGAGCCCGGCAGCGACTTTGTCATGAGGCCCGGCTACGAGAACTTCAAGCCGGTCGTCCAAGGAGAGGTGCTCGGGCGCAGCGGGACAGCTGACGTGCGCGCCCCGGAGACGGGTCGCATCCTCATGCCGCTATATCAGGAGCAGGGGGAGGACGGGTTCTTCATCGTGCGCTCCGTCAATCCAATCTGGTTGAGGATCTCGGCGATGTTGAGGCACCTGGGCGTCGACCGGGTCATCCACTGGCTTCCCGGAGTTGAGCGCCATCCCACCCGGGCCGAGTCCCTTGTGGCCGACAAGCGCGTGGCGCGCTGCTTTGCCGTTGAGATCCTTCGCCTGCTGGGCTATCGAAAGAAGACCGAAGGGGGACGCCGGCTCGTCGTGGACCGCCGCGGCTTGAGCTCCACCCACTAACCCGTACTCCTGCAGAAGCCTCCTCTAGCCGGAGTGAGCCAGAGCCGTGTGCGGCCGCTACACCCTGTCCACCCCCGTGGACGATCTGGTGAAAGTCTTCGACGTCCCACCCGTCACCTTCGACTACGAGCCGCGCTACAACATCGCGCCCACCCAGGAGACCCCGGTCGTGGCCTCGGATCGTCGGGGGACCCGCATGGGCCTGATGCACTGGGGACTGGTGCCCTCGCGGGCACGAGAGCCGTCGATCGGCTCCCGCATGATCAACGCCCGGGCCGAGACGCTCCGGACCAGACCCGCGTTCAGGGAGGCCGTGGTCGCTCGGCGCTGCCTCGTCCCAGCCGACGGGTTCTACGAATGGGCGCGGGAGGGGTCGGGTACGGTGCCCTACTGGATTCACGATCCGGTACGTGCACCGATGAGCCTCGCCGGGCTTTGGGAGCGCTGGGACGGGGCGGGGCGAGAGCCCCTCTACACCTTCACGATCATCACGGTGGGCCCCCGCGAACGGGTCCGTCCGCTTCACGACCGAATGCCGGCCATCGTTCCCGAGGCGGAGCGCGCCACCTGGCTCGACAAGAGCGCGCCAACCGAAGACCTTCTGGACATCCTCCGACCCTACGAGGGCAGGCTGGCCGCCTACCGGGTGGCAGCCCTTGTCCAGCGAACGACACCCCCGAATGCATCGAGCCCGCATAGGAGCTGAGGGATCGCCCGCCGCTTCCGAGACTCAGGATCCACGCCGACGACTCCGTGCCCGCCGCCAGCTGACGGGGGACCGGGACCCCGCCGCGCGCACGGCGGACGACCTAGCGCTGCACTGGTCTTGCGCGGCCCTGAAGGCGTTGATCCATAGTTCCCCCGAGGGAGGATCGGTTCCCGCGCTCGTAATCCGACCGACCACTTAGCGGGCTGCACCCCGACGGGGCCACCGGGCCGCTGGCTTCAACCCGCCGCAGCAACCCTAGGCTCGACCTGGTCGAAGGCCTCGGCCAGCCGGGCCAGGGCCTTGGAGAGCTCCCCGGCTGGCGGTCCGAACCCCAGCCGTAGGTACCCGTCCATGCCGAAGTGATCTCCTGGGACCACCAGGAGGTCCATCTCGGTCCGCAGCTTCTCTGCGAACGCGGTGGAGTTGACCGCCGTGCTGTAGCGGACGTAGCAGATCGCGCCTGCGTCGGGCCTCCGGTAGGTGTAGCGGCCCTCCTGCCCGTCCAGCCACTCGGTCAGCAGTTGGACGTTGTTGTTCAGGATGCCACGCGTGCGGGCCAGGATCTTCGCTCGGGTCGTCGGCTCGAGCACCAGGCAGGCCAGCGTGTCGGAGAAGTTGACGGGGGAGATGGTCATGTAGTCCCTTCGGCCCCACATACTCTCCATGATCTCTGGTGGCCCCAGGACCCAACCGAGTCGCAGGCCTGGAAGGCCGTAGGCCTTGGAAAGCGAGTTCGTGACGAGCACGCGCTCGCTCCGTCCCCAGAACGACGGGGTCTGCCGGCCGTCGAGTTCCGCCCCCTGATAGACCTCGTCCGCCAGGATCCAGGCGCCGTATCGGTCAGCCAGCTCCGCGATCTCCGACATGGCTTCGGGGCTCAGCGCCGCACCCGTGGGGTTGTTCGGGTTCGTGACCAGGATCGAGCGGGCGCCCTGCTTGAGGCCGCGCTCCAACATCTCCAGATCGGGCTGCCAGCCGGCCTCCTCGACGAGGTAATACGGCAAGACAGGCGACTCGAAGCTCTCCAGCAGGCCGGGCACCTGCATGTAGTTGGGCAGCATGACAGCGGCCGGGACTTCGGGATCAAGGAGATGCCAGAACGCGGCGAAGTTGGCCTCGGCTCCCCCGATCGTCACAACCACCGACTCTTCGGTCGCTCCGTCGTACAAGGCGGCGATCCGCTTCCTCAGCTCGTCGCTTCCGTTGGACTGGCCGTATCCCAGGCGAAGGTCGAGGACCTCAGGTCCACAATTCGCCAACTCCAGGAGCTCGGAGAGCGAAAGCGGGTGAACACCGCTCTCGGAGAGATTGAAACGCACGCGGTGCTCATACGTGGACTGCCACCGCTCCATGGTGAAGGGGTTGTACCTCAAGCTTCGTCCTCCTCTTTAGGATCCAATAGGGATCAACGTCCGTGGATATCGGGAGCGTCGCTGTACGGCCACTCGGTTCTTTCCGAGCGTCTTGCCTGGCCCTGCCCCGGTTACCCCGGAGCGTCGATTCGGCTCCACGGAACGGCTATCTTTTCTGCTCAGCCCGCGACCCTATCACCAGCGATCGGGACGGATACATGACGCACTCTCCGCTCCCCGACGGCCTCGCCCTCGGCGGCGTCGATGGTGGAACGATCATTTTGGTGGTGTTGGACGGCCTCGGCGGTCTGCCCCACCCCGATACCGGCAAGACCGAGCTGGAGTGGGCCTCCACTCCCAACCTTGACGCCCTGGCGGCTAGGAGCTCTCTGGGTATGGTCATGCCCGTGGCGCACGGGATCACGCCGGGGAGCGGGCCAGGGCACCTCTCCCTGTTCGGCTACGATCCGGTCACGTCCCTGGTCGGCCGGGGCGTGCTCAGCGCTCTGGGCGTGGGCTTCAATCTGCAGCCGGGAGACGTGGCCGCCCGCCTTAATCTGGCAACGCTGGATAGCGAAGGCGTGGTCACCGACCGTCGTGCGGCGCGCCCCTCCGACGAGGACGGGCAACGTGTGATCGAGAAGGTGTCGGCTGCGATTCGGCTTCCGGACGGTGTAGACGTCACTTTCATCCACGAGAAGGAGCACCGTGTTGTGCTCGTCCTTCGGGGCGATGGGCTGGGGGCCGATCTGGAGGACACGGACCCGCAGCGAATCGGCCTGAAGCCCCTTCCCCTAACCGCCACCGACCCGGCGTCCGCTCGAACGGTTGAGGTGATCCAAGGACTGCTCGACCAGGTCGGTGAGATTCTCGCCGACGAGCCACAGGCCAACGCGGTGTTGGCGCGCGGCTTCGGCCGGTTCTCTCCGTATCCGACCTTCGAGGGGCGGTACGGCCTTCGTGCCGTGGCCGTGGCCAAGTACCCCATGTACCGCGGCGTGGCCAGCCTCGTGGGGATGGCGGTGGGGGGGGTGCCTGCGGACAACCAAGAAACCGTCGCCCTCCTGGAGCGGCACTACGGCGCCTACGACTTCTACTTCGTCCACTTCAAGGATCCGGACTCCCGCGGTCACGATGGCGACTTCGAAGGCAAGGCGGCGGCGATCGAAGCGGTCGACGCCCTCCTTCCCAGGATTGCCGGCCTGAATCCCGACGCCCTCATCGTCACCGGGGATCACTCCACGCCGGCCCTCTCCCGCGAGCACTCGTGGCACCACGTCCCCATGCTCATCGCCTCTCCGTGGGTGCGCCCCTCGGCGGGTGAGTTCGGCGAGACAGCGTGCAGCGGAGGTGATCTCGGCGTGGTGCCCGGCAAAGAGCTCATGTCGCTGGCTCTGGCCCACGCGGTCCGCCTCGAGAAGTACGGCGCCTGATGAGTGGCTACGGAAACGGGCCGGACCGCGCCATCCGGAGTCATCCGCGCGAGTCGATCAACGATCCTCCCGAGGGCTCCTACGAGGCTTGTATGGAGAGCCTGATGGCAGTCACGGCGGCAGAGGTCAAAGTGTGGCCGGAGAGTCTCTGGATCCCGACGAGATGGTCATCGTCATCGCAGGAGGCCATGGGGAGATCCGGCAAGAACTTGAGGGTCGGGCTCGGGGTCCGTGACACCGCTGACCGATCCGCGCGCGATGGACGACCGTCGCGGATCCGAAACGCTTAAGGAGCTCACGATGCTGTCCATACCCCTCGAACGCCTTGAGCTCGACAACGGCTTGAAGGTGAACTTGTCCCACGATCCCTCAACGCCCGTCGTGGCTGTGAATCTGTGGTACACCGTAGGCTCGCGGAACGAGCGGGCCGGCCGTACAGGCTTTGCGCACCTGTTCGAGCACATGATGTTCCAGGGCTCCGAGCACGTGCCCGAGAACCGGCACTTCGAGCTCGTGGAAAGGGCTGGGGGGACGCTGAACGCAACGACCTCGTTCGACCGGACCAACTACTTCGAGACGGTGCCGTCGCACCAACTGGAGTTGGCGCTCTGGCTCGAGTCCGACCGTATGGGCTGGCTGCTCCCCGCGATGACCCAGGAGAAGCTGGACAACCAGCGCGATGTGGTCATTAACGAGAAGCGTCAACGGTACGACAACCAGCCCTACGGCGACTGGGACGAGTGGATCCAAGCGATGGTCTATCCCGAAGACCATCCGTACCATCACACAGTGATCGGCTCGACGGACGACATCGAGGCAGCCACCCTGGAGGACGTGACGGAGTTCTTTGAAACGTTCTATGTGCCGAACAACGCGGTGCTGACGCTGTGCGGGGATTTCAATCGGGACGAGGCCCTGGAGATGATCGAGCGCCACTTCGGCGAGATCCCCCGAGGCGCGGAGGTCCCGCCTTTACCGGGAGAGCCGGAGTTGAGCCCCACCATCGGATCCACAGTGCGCGAGCGGGTCGAGGCGGAAGTCCCGCTTCCCAGGGTCCTCATGGCCTATCGCATCCCCACCTGCACTGATCCGGCCTTCTACCCGGCTGACGTGGCGCGAGCGGTAGCCGGGTCGGGAAGGGCGTCGAGGCTCTACCGCTCGCTCGTGCGCGAGCGACGGGTGGCCAAGGATGTCCTTAGCCACACCCTTCCGCTTACAACGGGTGCGGGAATGCTCCTCGTGTGGGCGACCGGGTTTCCGGGGTCCGACCCGGCAGAGCTCGAGGCGGCCTTGGCAGGAGAGCTCGAAGGACTGGAGTCCGTGCGAGAGGAAGAGATCGAGCGCGCCATTGCCCTAGTGGAGACTCGACTCGTGCGCGAGATCCAGCGGGTGGGGGAGCGGGCCGACCTGCTCTCGATGTTCGATCAGTTCTTCGACGATCCCGCCCGCCTCAACAGCGAGCTGGAGCGCATGCGCGCAGTGACGCCCGCCCAGGTTGCGGAGTTCACCCGGACCTTACTGGGTCCGAGCAACCGGGCGGTTCTGACCTACGTGCCGGCCAGGACCTGACAATGCACCAAGGAGGCTTCGTGAGCCGAACCCGGCGTTCGCCCGCCCCGCCCCCCGGAGCCATGCGAAGCTTCGATTTCCCCCCTGTAGTGACCGATCGCCTTGACAACGGCCTGGAGATACGCGCAGTCCAGACCCATAAGCTGCCGATCGTTAGGGTGAGTCTGGTGCTGGACGCGGGGGAGGCCACGCTGAGTGAGGATCGGGCCGGCCTGGCCGTCCTCACGGGTGACTCGCTGGAGGGAGGGACTGCGGCGCGATCCGGGGCCGAGCTGGCGGAAGCGCAAGAATCGATCGGCGCCGTGCTCTCGGTGCGAACCGGGTGGGACGCCAGCACCATCTCTCTCTCCTGCCTTCCGGATCGGCTGGACGAGGCCCTCAACCTCTTGGCCGAGGTGATCCTACGGCCCGGCTTCCCGGTAGACGAGGTCGAGCGGGTTCGCGCTCAGCGACTAGCGGCCATCGAGCAGCGCAAGATGGACCCCGCCAGCATCGCCACGGACGTGGCGCATCGGCTGACCTACGCGGATGGGATCCCCTACGGGAGACCCCTGGCCGGAAGCCTGGACTCGGTCAGCACTTTGGGTCCCGAAACGGCGAAGGGCTTTTCGGAAGCTCGCTATCGGCCGGCCAGCGCGGGGTTGGTGGTCGTGGGTGACGTCGACCTCGACGAGGCGAAGGCGCTCGCCGAGCGCTGTTTTGGGGACTGGCGCGGAGACGCGCCGGTACGCGAGCAGTTCGAGGCGGAGCCCAGGGCCCGCGAGCGCAGGATCGTGATCGTCGACCGCCCCGGTGCCGTCCAGTCCGAGCTCCGGATTGGGCACGTAGGACAGCCGCGCTCCACACCGGAGTACTTTCCGCTGGTGGTCTTCAACACCGTGCTCGGCGGTGCCTTCACAAGCCGCCTGAACCTCAATCTCCGTGAGCGGCACGGCTTCACCTATGGGGTGCGCTCCGCCTTCTCCTTCCGGCGCGATGCCGGCCCGTGGACCGTCTTCACTGCCGTGGGCACCGGCGTCACGGCGGATGCCGTTCGGGAGGCCGTTGGCGAGGTGGAGGCCCTCCTCTGCGAGGGCCCGACGGAGGAAGAAGTGGAGGCCGCCCGCGACTACATGGCGGGAGTGTTTCCGCTCTGTCTGGAGACCGCCGGCCAGATCTCTTCGCAGATCGCGGAGCTGATCATCTACGACCTCCCCGACGACTACCATGCCACCTACCGCGACCGGATCCGCGAGGTCACCCGCGACCAGGCCCTGGATGCAGGACGGCGATGCCTCCGGCCGGACGAGATCACTGTGGTGGTCGGTGGAGACGCCAAAGCCGTGCGCGCGCCGCTCGAGGCCCTCGAGCTGGGACCGGTGGAGGTGCAGCCCGCTCTGTCCTCATGATCAGCACGACCACACCCGGCTCCCGTCCGGAAGCTGCGCCCGGTCGCATCCACGGCGAGACGGTCTACGAAGGGCGCGTCGTCAACCTCAGCATCGACACCGTCCGCTTTCCCGACGGCAGCGAAGGGAAGCTGGCGATGATCCGCCACGCCGGAGCCGCGGCCACGCTACCCGTCGTCGGACGGCTCACGGACCCGGATTCGGAGGTCTTGCTCTTACGGCATGCCTCGGGGGGCCACCTGTACGGGGTCCCGGCCGGGCTTCCGCTTGGACCCGAAGAGAGCTGGGAGGAATGTGCAAGAGAGGGAGCTCGAAGAGGAGACAGGGATGCGGGCGGGCTCGCTGGTCCCATTGGCCCGCATCCATACCACGCCGGGATTCACCGGCGAGGTGATCCGTCTTTTTGCGGCGACGGATCTGGAGTCGGGAGAAGCCTGGTCCGATCCGGATGAGTTCATCGAGGTCGTGCGTTTGCCGCTTTCCGAGGCGGTGGAGATGGTGCGGGACGGTCGGATCGCCGACGGCAAGAGCATTGCGACGATCCTCTACGCCGATCGGTTCTTGATGAATCACGGCCGTGGGGCGTCTTAGGGGTGGTCGAGAGCGAGTCGGGCCGCTCCGCTCTGCGGCCGTCTCTCCGGCCGCTGTGGGACAGCCCGATTGGGCCAGTGTGTCCCAGACACGACCCGAGACGTCCTTAGGGTGGGATGAAAGATGTGCGCCAGCGAGACGTAAACACTGCATATATGGCCGGGATCGGCCCATCATCGGCTGATCGATGGGTGGCACGGAACCTGCAGTGCGTAGGGCAGTGGCTCAGTGCGTACTCGTGAAGAGGGGGGCGAGACTTGACGAAAGCGGCAAAACTAAAGGTCGTCCCCGGCGAGGCGGCGAAGGAGCATCGCAAGAGGCTCGGCCAGCTGGACGACAGCGAAGTCGTTCGGGCGTTCCTCGGCGGTGACGAGCGCGCGTTCGGAGAGCTCGTCAAGCGCTACGACGGGCGGCTGCTCAATTTCGTCTATCGGACGGTGGGCGACCGTGAGCGCGCCCAAGACCTGGTCCAGGAGACCTTCGTCCGTGTGTATCGCCACATGCACCGGTTCGACCAGACCAAGAAGTTCTCGACCTGGATCTACACGATCGCCGGGAACCTAGCGAAGAACGAGCTCCGCAATCGTTCCCGGAACCCGCTGATCCTCTTCCAGACGATCCGCAAGAACTGGGAGGCCGACCACCGGCCTCTGGAGTGGGAGGACTCGTCCTTCAAGCCGGACGACCTCTACCGCAGGCGCTTCCTCAAGGAACTCGTCGAGAAGGCGGTCGTGGAGTTGCCGGAGCACCACCGGATCGTCTTCGTGCTGCGTGAGCTTGAGGGCAAGACGTACGAAGAAATCGCAGCGATCACAGGATGCAACCTCGGGACGGTAAAGAGCCGGCTGAACCGAGCCCGCAACAACTTCGCCCGCCTGATTGCTCCCTCACTGGACTGAGCCCCGACGTCGTCCGTACTCGGCACGCGAACAGCGCCCGAGCGGGCTCCCCTACGACGGTTCTGCACGCGAAGCTAGAGCGCCTTCAGCGGCTGTTGTCGCCCTGGGACTCCGGTGTTCTCGGAACCTGATCTCCGCCTTCCTGTACCAATTTCCTAGCGAGGGAACACCGCGACAGGGCGCTACGTAGTATCCCACCGCGACGTCGGAAGTCGCACCGGGATCATCGACACAGGAGACTGCTCGGCACTATGGACTGCTCGGAGTTTCTGGCTCGGTTTTCCGAGTTTCACGATGCTCCTCTGGGCGCACCCGTTCGAGAGATTGCGGAGGCCCATATGGCGGAGTGCGAGAAGTGCGCCCGCTACGAGCAAGTTGTCACTCGGGGCGTGACGCTCCTCCAATCGATGCCCCGAAGGGATCTACCCGAGTCCTTCCGACCTCGTCTCGAGCACCGGCTCTTCCACATCGACGAAGGCGGCTTGGCCGCTCGAGCCACAAGCGGTTCGGCGGTCCCTGCAGCGGCGGCGGTCGGGATGGCCATTCTTCTCGCCATCATCGCATGGTATCCCTCGTGGCGACGTGCCACGCCCGAGGTGAGCCTGCCTGCCATCATCGTTTCCGGTCCACCTCAACCGGAGCCTTCGTTCCCGACGGGCGTTGTGGAATTGCCGGTTGGATCGCCCCTGAACTTCGGGAGCGGACTCTGGTCCGATCCCAACACGCTGCTCTACGAGTACTCGCCCATGAGCGAGCGGTATCGCAACAACTCGGCGCTCCGACGAACGGGTCTCGATTGAATGAACTGAGCCGATGACAACGCGCCCAGAGCCATGACGAGCCCCCTCCGGAAAGCCCTCGAGCAGGGACCCCGGGGTGGGGTTTTCTTCCTTTGGGGTGAGGACGAGCACCGCAAGGGTGAGGCGGCGAACGAGCTCGTGGCCGCCCACCTCGACGAGGCCACCAGGGACTTCAACCTCGATGTGGTCCACGGCTCGGAGGTGAAGGTCGAGGACCTGGCCCGCATCGCGGCTACTCCTCCTATGATGGCCGATTGGCGGGTGATCTTCGTCCGGGGTGCCGAAGCCTTCGCCGCATCCTCTCGGGCTCGGGACCTTGTGCTGGGCCTTGCGGATGCCCCGCCGGCCGGTCTGGCGCTCGTCCTGGCGGCCCGGATCCCCGCCGGGTCCAAGGCCAAGTTCTACACCCAGCTCAAGAAGGCGGCCCGGTCCCTGGAGTTCTCCGCCATCAACCCGGACGACGCGCCGGGATGGCTCGTGGAGGAGGCCAGGTCGCGCTTCGACATGACCTTGGAGCCCGACGCGGCGCGGGCGCTCGCCCACGGGATAGGAACCGATCTGGGGATCCTGTCACGGGAGCTTGAGAAGCTGGCGGCCCTCGCCGGCGAGAGAGGGCGCATCACCGTCGAGCACGTGCGGAGCGCCGGGACGGTCCTCCCTGAACAGGATCGCTGGACCTGGTTCGACCTCGTCGGCAGCCGGAGGTTCGACGAGGCCCTGCGCGGCCTCGAGATCCTGTTGCAACAAGGCGAGAGCGGGGTCGGACTCACGGTGGGGCTCGCCACGCACCTCCTTCGGATCGGAGTCGCGTCGGCCGAGGGGCAGGTGGCTCTCGCACGGGCGCTTCCCCTCCATCAGCAATGGCTGTCTCCGCGGATCGCGAGGCAGGCGCACGGCTGGAACTCGGCAGCCATCCGAGAGGGGATCCTGGGGCTCCTTCGTGTGGATCGCCTGCTCAAGTCAAGCTCGCTCTCGGACGAGCACCTTCTCGAGGAATGGCTGCTCTCGGTCATGACGTTCGAGGAGGCAGCCGCCCGATGAAGCGGGCTGGCTCGACCTGGCGGCGGTTCGCCTGCGGTCCGGCCGGCTCGCTGGCGCTGTCGATGCTCGGGCTGGCCGTCCCGAGCTCCTCGGCCGGCCAGGTCGCTCTGGATTCCGTGGACGCCCTCGCCCAGGCAGGGCGCACCGAGGAGGCCCGAACGCTTCTGGAGACATGGTGGAGCAGCGATCGGACCCGCTCAAGCCGCCGAGACCGCCAGCGTGCTCTGTGGGTTCGGGCCCTCCTGACCGTAGATCCGGGAATGGCGGCGCTGGACTATCAACGATTGGTCGTGGAGTACCCGGCAGGGCCCTATTCGGACGGGGCGCTCGTGCGCTTGGCGATGATCGCCGACTCCGACGAGGACCTGCTGCGGGCGGCCGGATATTACCGCACCCTGCTGCAGGACTATCCCCGAAGTCCAGACCGTGTTGCGGCGCGGCAATGGCTCGAGGACTACGCCGAGTCGATCGAGGAAGCCGAGGCGGCGGCGGTCCTGGCAGAGGCAGAGGCCGGTGTGTCGACGCGGGAGGAAGACGCTCCTGCGTTGGGAGCAGAGCAATACGCCGTCCAACTCGGTGCGTTCTCCACCGAAGAGCGCGCCGGGAACGTCGCCGAGTCGATCGGTCTTGCTGGCTTCGAGACCCGTTTGGTACGGGTTGCGGGGAATCCGCTGTACCGGATTCGGATCGGTCAGTTCGCGGAGCGCTCGCAGGCGGCAGCACTCAAGGACGAGATCGTGAGGTTGGGCTACGATGCCACGGTCGTTTCGGATGCGGCCGAAGAACAGCCCATCAGATGAGCGTGATCGGGCAGCGAAGTCCGGAGCGGAAGCTCGTCCGTGAGGATAAGCGCACCCAAGCTCGACTCATCGAGACGGCGCCTGAGCGGCGTGTCGACGTGCCGGTCGAGGTCGGCCGTGCGCGGCGCGGCGCGAGGAGGCCGTTGACCTTAGGGAACCGACTCCGGCTGTGCAGGCTGTGGACCCGTAGTCGATGGCGCCCGCAACGTGCCGCTCTGGCGATCGACGGCGCTGTTCTCATGCTCCTCTACCGCTTCGGGAGCTTCGCCGGAGCGGGCCGGGACACGGGATTGACGGCTCTCGGGACCGTCGTTCCCGGATCGTCGGCCTCGTCCACCCCGCAAGGCCTCCTTCGGAACTCTCCGGGGTACTCTAGGGCGCTATGGATCGCGCAACATCGACGGGCGCACACATGCCGCACGCCGCGGGCTCGCCGCCGGATTCTCCCGCAGATCCCGCGCGGGGCTCGGGCATGAACGCTGCGGCGGACCCGGGGGCGGATTCACGGAACGGGTCTGCGGTTCTGGAGCTTCCGGTCGACGGCCTCCACTGCGCCGGCTGCGTCGCCTCCGTCGAGCGAGCCCTCGCGGCGGTCGAGGGCGTCGACGAGGTGAGCGTGAGCCTGGCCCAAGGAGGCGCCCGCTTGACTCTGGATTCCCGGCCGGTCAAGGTGGCGGCGCTGGCCGAAGCGGTCGAGCGGGCCGGGTACCAGGTGCCCGTCCTCTCGCAAGAGATCGCCATCAGCGGGATGACGTGCGCCGCCTGCGTCCACCGGTTGGAGACGGTGCTCGCGGACGTGCCCGGGGTGACTTCCGCGGAGGCGAGCCTGGCCACGGAGTCGGCGTCCATCGAGTACGTGCCGGGACTCCTGGACACGAGCGCGATGCGCGACGCGGTCTCGGCCGCCGGCTATTCGGTGGACACCGCCGCAGAGGCTGAGGGCATCGAGGAGACCCTGAAGCGCCGGGACGAGGAGCGGGTGGAACAGGCACGGGGCCTCTTGAGACGCTTCTGGGTGGGAGCCGCCCTCGGGCTGCCGGTCGTCGTCATCGGGCACGCTCAGTTCATCCCCGGCCTACAAGGCGCTCCCATGGGCGTCATGCGGTGGCTGTGGGCGCTGAGCGGGGTGCTGACCGTGCCGATCATGGTGTATGTGGGAGGCCGCTTCTTCAGGGGCGGGTGGTCGGCCTTCCGGCGGCGCAACGCCAATATGGACACTCTGGTGGCCCTCGGCACCGGCGCCGCCTGGCTCTATTCGACCGCGGCGGTGGCCTTTCCGGGCCTCTTCCCCGAAGGGACGGCGCATCCGTTCTACGAGGCCACGGCGATGGTGATCACCCTGGTCGTTCTGGGCCAGGCCCTCGAAGCCCGCGCCAAGGGGCGCACCTCGCAGGCCGTGCGCCGGCTCATGGATCTGCGCCCCATGGTCGCGCGCGTGGTGCGGGCCGGCTCGGAGGTCGAGATCCCAGCGGCAGAGGTCCAGGTGGGCGAGATCGTCGTCGTTCGGCCCGGCGAGAAGGTACCGGTAGATGGTCGCGTCCGGGACGGCCGGAGCGCCGTCGACGAATCAATGGTCACGGGCGAGAGCCTTCCCGTGGAGAAAGGTCCCGGTGAGGAGGTCGTTGGCGGCACGACGAACAGGTCGGGGATGCTGCGTTTTCGCGCCGAGCAGGTAGGCCGCGACACGGTGCTGTCGCGCATTGTGGAAATGGTCCGGGAGGCGCAGGGAGCCAAGCCGCCCCTCCAGCGGGTGGTGGACGTGGTGGCCAGCTACTTTGTGCCTTCAGTGATGATCATCTCGGTGATCTCGTTCGCGGTGTGGTATACGTTCGGCCCGGAGCCCGCGCTGAGCTACGCCATGGTGGTGGCCGTGGCCGTGTTGGTCATAGCCTGCCCGTGCGCTCTGGGGCTCGCCACGCCGATCTCGATCATGGTCGCGGTGGGAAAGGCGGCGGAGCACGGCATCCTGGTTCGGAACGGAGAGGCACTGCAACGTGCCCGCTCGGTCGACACGATCGTCCTCGACAAGACGGGCACCGTCACTCGGGGAACGCCCACCCTCATCGATGTGCTGCCCCTCGACGGGGTTTCCGAGGAGGAGCTGCTGCGATTGGCGGCGGCGGCGGAAGAGGGCTCCGAGCACCCTCTGGCCCGGGCTGTGGTTCAGGGCGCAGCCGCCCGCGCTGCCGACTCCCCGGGCCAGCCCGATCGGGACAGCGACCGTGAGCGCGGGGTCGGCGGAAGGGACTACGGGCCGGGCCCTGGCGATCAGGCCGATTCTGCACGGATGTCCGACTTCGAGGCCGTCCCCGGCCTCGGCATCCGGGCCAGCGTGGACGGCCGGCCGGTCCTGGTGGGCACGGCCACCTTCCTCGCCCAATCCGGAGTCGAGACCGAAGCGCTGGAGCGCCAGGCGTCCGAGCTTGCTAGGGCGGGCCGGACTCCCGTCTTGGTGGCCTCCGAGGGACGACCTCTGGGGGTGATCGGGATCGCCGATCCGGTGAAGGAGGAAGCCTCCGCGGCGATAGCCCGGCTCAAGGCGATGGAGCTAGAAGTGCTGATCCTCACCGGCGATCACGAAGCGACCGCACGCGCTGTGGCTCGCGAAGTGGGCGTGGAATCTGTGCTCGCCCGGGTCCTGCCCGACCAGAAGGCCCAGCGCATCAAGGACCTCCAGGACGAGGGGCGCACCGTTGCCATGGTGGGAGACGGCATCAACGACGCTCCGGCCCTGGCTCAGGCCGACGTGGGCGTGGCGATCGGCACGGGGACGGACGTGGCCATAGAATCGGGCGACGTGACGCTCATGGGCGGCTCCCTTGAGGGCGTCGTGGAGATGATGGAAATCTCCGCCGCCACCTTCACGAACATCCGCCAGAACCTCGTGGGCGCGTTCATCTACAACACGCTGGGCATCCCCGTGGCCGCAGGGGTCTTCTATCCATTCATCGGGATTCTCCTCTCGCCGGTTATTGCCGGTGCCGCGATGGCGTTCAGCTCGGTGACGGTAGTCAGCAACGCCAACCGACTGCGACGCTTCACGCCCAGAGGTGTGGAGGCGTAGCGGCGATGGGCTTGGACGTCGTCCTCGTGAACGTCGGAGCCGTTCTCGCCGTCGTCTGGATCGTCTGGTACTTCTGGCTGTCGGGGGAAGGGTAGGGGGGGGGCGCCCCTCTCAGTCCTCGGCCGCCTTGGCACCCCCCCCCCGACGGAGGAGCTGTTGCGGGCGCCGACGTGCATGCGTGACGGGGTGTCCGTCCCCCGCTCGCCAGCGGGCGATGTACCTGGGGGGGATCGGGTTGTTGGGCCGCTCCGAGTCCCAGAAGACCGCCACGATCCCCATCGGGTTCCGTCGTTCGGGAGCTGCACGGAGTTGATCTCCCGCGCTCAACACGGCACGCTAGACATGATGGATCGACCTGCCCCACCTCGAGTAACGTGGGTTAAGCTCGAGGCAGAGCCATCTTTAGAGCGCAGAGCCACATCGAGGAGGACGGGTCAATGGCCGAGTACAGAACATATGTGGGGCTGGATGTTCAGAAGGCGACGATCACGGCGGTTAGTGGCCTGGCCGGGTCGGGAAGAGCCGGCAGATCGACCCACGACGCTAGAGAGAGGCAGCTCCGAGACGAATTGAAGTCAAGTGTTTAGCCAACCGGCGGATACCAGAGTGATCCACCGTCGCAACATGCTGCCCGCACCCCCCTTGCCTGACATGCCAAGGAGACAGACGCGAAGGTCGATCGAACACGCACGCACCGCTTGACAGGCCAATCCATATCAGCCCCCCTACCCCGCAGAATGCTAAAGGCTGACGATACTCCCCTGATGCGCCAGTGGCGAGATGTGAAGTCGCGCCACCGGGACGCTCTCGTCTTCTTCAGGGTCGGAGACTTCTACGAGTTCTTCTACAGCGACGCCGAAGTGGGCTCACGCCTGCTCGGTCTCACCCTGACTTCCCGCAATAACGGGGCGGCCGCACGTGTGCCTCTGGCCGGGGTTCCGGCCAAGGCGCTGGACGAGTATGTCGGCCGCCTGGTCAAGCTGGGCCGGAAGGTGGCGATCTGCGATCAGGTTGAGGATCCGGCGGAGGCCAAGGGGATCGTCCGGCGTGAGGTGACGGAGACCGTCACCCCGGGAACCGTCCTCCAAGACACGCTGCTGGCCGCAAAGCGGAACAACTTTCTGGTGGCCCTTACGGAGGCCACGGAGGAGGGCGTCGGTGTGGCCACTCTGGATCTCTCCACCGGCGAGTTCTCAGTCCAGGCCGTGCCGCCCGCCGAGCTGCGGGCGGAGCTGGGCAGGCGCGATCCCACCGAGCTGCTGCTGCCCCGCTCGCTCGAAGGGTTGGGTGTGGACTTCGACGCCGAGAGCTTGAGCGGAGCCGTGCGGGACAGAGCGGGCGAGGGGGTGCCGAGCCCCGAGGCCGGGGCCGTCCGGGACCCAGTGGGCGGTGCCTCGCCCGCCGTCCTCCGCACCTACAGGGACGACTGGCTCTTCGACTACGAGACGGCGGCCGGGGAGCTGAAGCGATACTACGGGGTGCAGAGCCTGGGCTCGTTCGGCTTCCAGAAGGGCGACCGCGCCCTAGTGCGCGCGGCGGGAGCGCTCCTCTCTTATGTGGCGGAGATCCGGCCGGGAGGCGTAGGGCACCTGCGTGCGCCCCGGATCCTCCGGCGTGGAAGCGCGATGCTCCTGGATGAGATGACGCGCCGGAACCTGGAGCTCGTGGAGCCGCTGCGGGTCGGCGAGGCGGGCGGGACCCTCTTCTCGGTGCTCGATGAGACGGTCACGGCGATGGGGGCCCGCGCCCTCCGCCGCTGCCTCCTCCACCCGCTCGTGGATGCCACAGCGATTTGGAGTCGTCAGGATGCGGTGAGCGAGCTCCTTCGGGAACCCGACCTGCGGGGACGCCTCCGGGAGGCACTGAGCCGCATGACCGATCTAGAGCGGCTGGCCGGCAAGGTGGGCGCCGGGCGGGTCTCGCCCCGGGAACTCCTGGGCTTGGGCCGCAGCCTGGCCGAGCTGCCCACCCTGCGGGAGGCGGCAGAGAGCGCGGAGAGCACTCTTCTGCAAAGGCTCGTCGGCGAGATGGATCTCCTCGAGGACGTCTCCAGGCTTGTGGAGGCTGCCATCTCGCCCGACGCGCCGGCCACGCTCCAAGACAGCGGTGTCATACGCGCGGGCTACTCCGCCGAGCTTGACGAGCTCCGTGCGACGAGGGACGGCGCCCGGGACTTCATTGCCGCCCTTCAGGCACGGGAGCGGGAGCGCACGGGCATCACGTCGTTGAAGGTCGGCTTCAACAAGGTCTTCGGATACTATCTGGAGGTCACGAAACCGAACCTCGACCGGGTGCCCGAAGACTATGTTCGCAAGCAGACGCTGGCCAACGCCGAGCGCTACTTCACGCCCGAGCTGAAGGAGTGGGAGGAGAAGGTCTTCGGGGCCGAGGACGGCATGGAGAAGCTCGAGGCCGAGCTCTTCAGGGAAGTGCGCCGCCGGGTGGCCGACGAGGTGGCGCGCATCCAAGAGGCGGGCGTGCGGGCCGCCCGTCTCGACGTCCTCACGACCTTGGCCCACGTGGCCGAGCGGAGGCAATACGTTCGGCCGGAAGTGCATACCGGGTTCAAGGTGGAAATCGAGGCTGGCCGCCATCCCGTCGTCGAGACGATGATGCCCGCCGAATCGTTCATTCCCAACGACCTCTCTCTGGACGAGGCCGCACGAATCGTCATCCTCACGGGACCCAACATGGCGGGGAAGTCGACGGTCCTGCGGCAGGTGGGCCTCATCCACCTCATGGCCCAGATCGGCTCCTTCGTGCCCGCGAACCGGGCGAGCCTCCCCGTGTGCGACCGGATCTTCACCCGGGTCGGCGCCTCGGACAACCTGGCCCGCGGGCAGTCGACGTTCATGGTGGAGATGAACGAGACGGCCTCGATCATCCACAGCGCGACGGCCCGGAGCTTGGTGCTTCTGGACGAGATCGGGAGGGGGACGAGTACCTACGACGGCGTCTCGATCGCCTGGGCCGTCACCGAGCACCTGCACGAATCAGTGGGCTGCAAGACCATCTTCGCCACCCACTACCACGAGCTCACCCAGCTCGGCGATCTGCTTCCCGGCGCGAAGAACATGAACGTCCTAGTGCGGGAGGTCGGCGAGGAGGTCGTCTTCCTGCGCCGACTCGAATCAGGCGGAGCGGACCGGTCCTACGGGATCCAGGTGGCGCGCCTCGCGGGATTGCCCGCCGACGTCATCGCCCGCGCTAAGGAACTTCTGACCGAATTGGAGGGAACACATTCGGGTGGAGGGGAGGGCTTGGGCCGCTTTGGAGAGCATCGGCCCACTTCCGAGCCGTCACCTGATCAGCTGTCGTTCTTCGCGTCGGCGGAGCCGCCGATCGTGGAGAGGCTCCGCGAGCTCAATCCGGAAGACATGACGCCGAGGCAAGCCTTGGAATTGCTGTTCGAGTTCCGGGAGGAGACCGGAACGGGAGACGCCGGGTGAGGTGCGCATCCGTGAGCGGAGCACGTTGGACGGCCGCCCCCATTTCCGGTGCTCCGTGGGCGGCCGTCCTCCTGGCCGCCGCCGTCTCGGGCTGCGGGAGCGAGCCTGACATCGAGGGCCCGTCCCCTCTTTCGACGTCGGTTCCGATCCAGTACCCCCTGGAGCTGTGGGATCAAGGCATCGAAGGGCGCTCCGTGCTAAAGGCTCGCGTGACGGATCTGGGCGGCGTCGACAGTGTCGTGATCTTGGAGTCGAGCGGGCACGTGGCATTCGACTCCGCCGCCGTTCGAGGGGTCCGTGCCCTCAAGTTCACCCCCACCCGAAAGGACGGAAAGCCCATCGAGGTTTGGGCCCACGTCCCCGTCCACTTCTCGAAGGAGCCACCCCTCTGACACGGCTGGGGCGCCTCGAAGGAGCGAGGTGCCGCCGGCCCCGCAACCGAGGACATAGACGGACATGAGCGAGACGCACGCTCGCCCATACGGCAACGTCACTGAGGTGGTGGGCCGGACGCCGATCATCCGGCTGAACAGCGTTGCTCAGGGCGTCCCCGGGACGATCTACGCGAAGTGCGAGTTCATGAACCCAGGGGCATCGGTGAAGGACCGCATTGCCCTCTCCATCGTTGAGAAGGCAGAGAGGGAAGGGGCCCTCAGGCCGGGCGGTACGATCGTCGAAGCCACCAGCGGGAACACGGGCGTGGCGCTGGCCATGGTGGCCGCCATCCGCGGATACCGCTGCGTCTTCACCATGCCCGACAAGATGAGCCAAGAGAAGGTCAAGCTCCTGCGCGCCTTCGGTTCGGATGTGGTGATCGTGCCCACGGCCGTCCCTCCGGATCACCCCGACCACTACACGCAGAAGGCTGCTAGCATCGCCAGCGAGACGCCCGGCGCCATTCTCGCTGATCAGTTCTACAACGCGGCCAACCCCGAGGCGCACTACGGGACCACGGGTCCAGAGGTGTGGGAGCAGACGGACGGAAGGGTCACGCACTTCCTGGCCGGGGCGGGCACCGGCGGGACGATAACCGGAGTGGGGCGCTTCCTGAAGGAGCGGAATCCTCGCGTGCAAATCATCGGGGTCGATCCGGCGGGATCGATTCTGAGGCACTACTTCGAGACAGGCGAAGTCACGGAGGGCGAGCCCTACAAGGTGGAGGGGTTGGGGAACGACAAGGTCCCCGGAGCGCTCGACGTGAGCGTCACGGACCGCTGGGTCACGGTGCGCGACCACGAGGCCTTCACCATGGCGCGGCGACTGTGCCGAGAGGAAGGGCTCTTCGCCGGCGGATCGTCGGGGCTGCTGGTCCATGCGGCCGTCGAGATCGCGAAGGAGGTGAATGATCCCGATGCCGTGCTCGTCACGCTGCTGTGCGACTGGGGCGAGCATTACCTGACAAAGCTCTACGACGACGATTGGATGCGGGAGAACGGCTTCCTCCGGCGCTCGCGGCGGAGCGTCCACGAGATGGTCGCGCAGAAGGGGGACGAGGACCTCGGGCTCGTCACCGTGCAGCCCACGACATCCGTGCGGGTCGCGCTCTCCACGATCACTTCCTTCGACATCTCGCAGCTGCCCGTGGTCCTGGAGGGCGAATGCCTGGGCTCTCTCACCGAGGGCGACCTCATGGCCATGGTCATTAGGGAGCCTGAGCTCCTGGATCGGTCCGTGGAGGCGGTGATGGAAGCGCCCTTCTCGGTAGTGGACAGCCACCTCGACGCCGAGGAGGCGACCCGGCTGCTCACCCGGGAGAACCCCGCGGTGCTCGTGCGCGAGGACGGGGAGCTTAAGGGGATCCTGACCCCCTACGATGTCGTGCGCGACCTAACGGGGGCGAAGCGCTAGGTGGGCGGGCACGCGGTCGGCTCCCCGAAGGCCGCCTGCCCGGTTGGGCGGACCGAGGGGGGCGGGTGGTTGGCGGCGAGGCCGGGGGCGTTGCGCGGACCGATGGGGGGGGCGAAGCCCCGATGAGGGTCGTCGTCCTACTCGGGGGCGAGTCGGAGGAGCGCGATGTCTCGCTTGTCTCCGGATGCCAGGTTGCGGACGCGCTGCGCCGGGGAGGCCACGACGTCGTGTGCCTGGATCCGGTGAAAGGCTTGGTCAGCGAGCAGGGTGAACGGATCATTCTGGCCGGCGGCGTCCGGGCGCTTCCTCCGTCCGAGATCGAGGGGGCCGGGCAGGCTTCAGTCTCCGGCGCGGCGCTGGCGACCCATGAGGAGATGGTCCGTGCCGATGTCGTGTTTCCGGCACTCCATGGGGGCATGGGGGAGGACGGCACGCTCCAAGCCCTCCTCGACGTCGCCCGGATCCGCTATGTGGGAAGCGGCATGCTCGGCTGCGCGCTGGCGATGGACAAGGAGGTCACCAAGTCCATCCTTCGGGACGCCGGAATCCCCACGCCGAACTGGTTCGTGCGTCCCACGGCCGACGAGGTGCTGGACAGCCTTGGCGTGCCCGTCATCCACAAGCCGGTGGCGGCGGGTTCGTCGGTGCGACTGTCTCTGCTCCAGGTGGAGCTCGAGGTGGTCTCCGCCTTGGCCGAGGACGAAGAGGCGCCCTCGCCGATGATGTACGAGGAGTACATCGAGGGCCGGGAGTTCACCGTCGGGATCCTCGGTGATCGGGCCCTTCCGGTGGGTGAGATCGTCTCCCAGCACGAGCTCTTCGACTACGAGTGCAAATACCAGGCGGGGATGGCCGAGGAGATCTTCCCGGCGGACATCCCCGCAGAGCTGACCGAGATCCTCCAGGCCCAGGCCCTCGAGGTCCACCGCCTTCTCCGCCTCCGTGACTTCTCCCGCGTGGACTTCGTCGTCGATCGGGCCGGGGATCCCTGGTGCCTGGAGGCCAACGCCCTGCCGGGGCTGACGGGCAACAGCCTGCTGCCGAAGGCCGCCCGGGCCGGTGGCATCAGCTTCCCTGCGCTGTGCGACCGGATCGTCCAGATGGCGGCGAGCCGGGAGGCCGTGCCGGCGGCGCGCTAGGTGCACATCCGGCCACTCGGTTGTTCTCCCCAGATGCGGGCGGCCTCATCGATTCGACGGCTCCGGGCACGGCTTCGCGCGTTGGAGGGGTGTCGGCAAACGTCTGCCGCCAGCCGACGACCCCGGCGTAGCCAAGTTCGCCTGCGGGCCGAGGGAGGGCCTTCCCTATTGGTTTTTTTCACTCATGGTTTGTCCGATCAAATCGGTTGCTTTTCCGCGTTCCAAGCCACAGGTTAGCGACGGGTTGGTGCGGCTGGGGGCTAGAGGTGGCTAGAGCGTAGCATCCGCAGGAGGAATCGGTCATGAAGGCACTGGCCTCTGGCGTCGCCCTGCTCGGGGTCTTCGTTGCCGTGGGTAGCGAGAGCCCCAACGCTGGAGTCGGAGTGATCGAGTCCGGGTGGCGCTCGCCGACCGCCGTGTCCTCCGAGGCTCTGACCGCTGTCGTCCGACAGTATTGCTGGGTGTGCCACAACGATGCGCTGCTGACCGGGAACCTCTCGCTCGAGGGGTTCGACGTCGATGCGGCCTACGAGAGGGCAGAGACGGCGGAGCGCATGGTCCGCAAGCTGCGTGCGGGCATGATGCCTCCTCCCAATGCACCGCGTCCGGCCGCAGACACGCTGCGGGCGCTGGTCGAGACGCTGGAGCGGGTGGTGGACGGGGCTGCAGCCGCCGACCCCAATCCGGGCAACCGTCGGTTCCAGAGACTGAACCAGGCGGAATACGAGCGGGTGATCGAAGATCTTCTGGGACTCGAGATCGACGCCGGCAACTGGCTGCCTTCCGACACCTATCTCGGCAGCTTCGACAACCTCTCGGCCGCGCAGGGGCTGTCCACGACACTCTTGGAGGCCTATCTGAGGGCCGCCGCAGAAATCAGCCGGCTGGCGGTCGGCAATTCCGGTGCCCAGCCGTCCACGACGACCTACAAGCAGGCGCTCGAGGCCTCACAGCACGCGTGGGATCACATCGAGGGAGCGCCGTACGGCACCCGGGGCGGAGTGGTTGCCACCCACGACTTCCCCGTCGACGGCGAGTACGTCTTCACGGTGGAGACCTTCCTCGGCCGCGGCACGGCGTTCGAGGATGTTGACATCTCGATCGACGGAGAGGGCGTGGCCCTTCTGGCGATCGAGCACAACGGAGTCTCCTCGGTTCCCATCCGCACGGAGCCGACCTTCGTCCGCGGGGGTCAACGCCGCGTCTCCGCCTCGTTCATCAAGAAAGTTGAGGGCCCCTACGAGGACAGGCTGAGCCCGCACGAGTGGTCTCTGGCAGGGGGCACGGACTCCGACAACTGGGCCAACTACGGCATTACAGTTCTCCCTCACCTGAGGCACATGCAGATCTCGGGGCCCATCAACCCGGCTGGCGTCTCGGAGACCGCAAGTCGCAAGAAGGTGTTCAGGTGTCGCCCGGCGACGCCCATCGAGGAGCGGTCCTGCGCCGAATCGATCATCTCCAGGCTCGGGAGCCAGGCGTTCAGGCGGCCTCTGACGTCCGAGGAGATGGCGGGATTGGTGTCCTTCTACGAGAGCGGTGGCGAGGAGGGGGGCTTCGAAGTCGGCGTGCGGACGGCCCTGGAGGCCATCCTCGCGAGCCCGTCGTTCGTCTTCCGCTTCGAGAAAGCGCCCGCCGGCGTCCAAACGGGCCAGACCTACCTGCTGAACAACTTGGATCTGGCCTCTCGGCTGTCCTTCTTCCTCTGGGGCAGGCTCCCGGACGAAGAGCTCGTCGAGTTCGCGTCGCAGGGCAAGTTGACCCTGCCGGGCGGCATTGAGCAGCAGGTCGAGCGCATGCTTGCGGACCCCCGTTCTGAGGCCCTCGCCACGCGCTTCGCCTCGCAGTGGCTGCGGCTCCAGGACTTGGAGAAGATCCAGCCCGATCCCTACCTCTACCCCGACTACAGCCGTCAGCTCGCGTCCGCCATGCGGCGCGAGACGGAGCTGTTCTTCTACGACATCGTTCGTCACGACCGGAGCATCCTGGATCTGTTCACGGCGGACTACACTTATGTGAACGAGCGTCTCGCCCGATACTACGGCATCCCCTCTTGGGGAAGCACCGAGTTCCAGCGCGTGCAGCAACCCGACGAGCACCGAAGAGGGGTGCTGGGTCAGAGCAGCATCCTGGTGCTTACGTCGTTGCCGGACCGGACGTCGCCGGTGCTCCGGGGCAAGTGGGTCATGGAGGTTCTTCTCGGGACACCCCCGCCCCCCCCCCCCCCGAACGTGCCGACGCTGGAGGAAACCGACGAGACCGAGGGCGGGGTGTTCCTAACGACCCGTCAGCGCATGGAGAAGCATCGGGCCAACCCCGTGTGCAACGCCTGCCACCAGTTCATGGATCCCATCGGCCTGGCCCTCGACAACTTCGACGTCGGCGCCCAGTGGCGGATCCGGGAAAAGGGGAGGCCGCTCGACACGCAAGGCACTTTCTACGACGGGACGCCGATCAGCACGCCGTCCGACCTCCGAGAAGTGCTGCTCAAGCGCCCGATCCCGCTCCTAAGGACGTTCACCGACAACCTGCTCGCCTACGCGATCGGGAGGCGCGTGGAGTACTTCGATCAGCCGACCATCAGGCAGATCGTGAGGGAGGCGGACGCCAACGACTACCGGATCTCGAGCTTTATCATGGGCGTGGCCACGAGCGACGCATTTCGGATGAAGAGGTCAGAGCTTCCCGTTGCCGCAGAGGCGGGCGGCGCGGAGAATTGATCAAGAAAGGACACCGGACTATGGAATTCATCACCGGAAGGCACATCCCGCGCCGCACCTTCTTGCGTGGCGTGGGTGCTTCGGTGGCGTTGCCATTTCTCGACTCGATGGTGCCCGCCGGGCGCTTCTTCGGATCGCGGAGGGCGGCTGCGAAGCCGACGCGGCTCGTCTGCATCGAGGAGTCGATGGGGATGGCAGGCGGCAACGACTGGGGTGCGAGCCAGCACCTATTCGCCCCGGCGCAGGTGGGCCGGGACTTCCAGCTGCTTCCCGAAAGCCAACTGAAGCCCCTCGAGGAATTCCGCGAATACCTCACGATCGTCAGCCAGACCGACTGCCGCATGGCGGAGCCCTATCGGCCCTCGGAGATCGGTGGCGACCACCACCGCTCGACGGCGGTGTTCCTGACCCACTCGCACCCCAAGCAGACGCAGGGCTCGGACCTCTACGTCGGGACTTCGCTCGATCAGCTGCATGCCCAGCGCTTCGGCCAGGACACCGCCCTACCGTCGCTCGAGCTCATGGTCGAGGACGTGAACCGGGGTGGCGGATGCAACTACAACTACCACTGCGCCTACACCGACTCCATCAGTTGGGCGTCGCCCAGCCAGCCTCTCCCCGCGATCCGCGAGCCGCGCGCCGTCTTCGAGCGGCTCTTCGGGGCCGGTGACTCAGCCGAGGACCGGGCCGCCCGCAGGCGTACCTCTCGGAGCGTGATCGACTGGATCGCCGAGGACGTGGCGCGCCTGAGGAGGTCGTTGGACACGGTCGATCGGTTGGCGATGGACCAATACCTGGAGCAGATCCGCGAGATCGAGCGTCGCATTCTGATCGTCGAGGAGCGGAACAGCTCGGGCGAAGAGAGGGAGATGCCCGAAGCCCCCACAGGCGTCCCAGACTCGTGGGAGGAGCACATGAAGCTGATGTTCGACCTCCAGTTGCTTGCGCTTGAGGCCGACATCACGCGTGTCATCTCGTTTAAGACTGGGCTCGATCTCTCGAACCGGGCCTTCCTCGACAGTGGGGTCCAGAAGTCGTTCCATGCGGCGTCCCACCACGGCAACCAAGAGGAAGCGATCCTCGACTTCCACCGGATCAACACCTACCGGTTGAGCGTCGTCAGCCACTTCCTGGACAAGCTGAAGAACACGCGGGACGGGGAGACGCACCTGCTGGACCAGACGGCGATCATCTGGGGCTCGCCGATGGGCGATCCGAACCTCCACAATCACCGACGCTGTCCACTCCTCCTGATGGGAAAGGCGAACGGCGCCTTGGAGGGCAACCTCCACGTTCAGGCGCCCGAGGGAACGCCGATGGCGAATGCGTTGGTGACCTTGCTGCAGCGGCTAGGACATGACCTTGAGTCCTTCGGCGACAGTACGGGGGCGCTCTCGTTGAGCTACTCCCGCGGCGCCGTCTCTCAGAGCGGGGAGTGAGGCACATGAGATTCCCCTCAGCCGCAACCCTGACCGGCGCGCTCTGCTTGTCCCTCGTGCTCTCGGGGGCGGTCGCTCCCGAGGCGCCCGTCGCCGACGCAGCCATGCGGGGCGACCGTGAGCTAGTCGAGACGCTGATCGCAACGGGTGCGGACGTAAACGCGGCTCACGGAGACGGCATGGCCGCGCTCCACTGGGCGGCGGAACGTGGCGACAAGGAAATCGCCGCACTGTTGATCTCTGCGGGGGCGAACGTGAAGGCTGGGATCCGGATCGGTGGTCATACACCCCTCCACTTGGCCGCCAAGCGTGCCCAGCCAGAGATCGCGGCGCTGCTTCTGGAGGCCGGCAGCGATGCCAGCGCCCCGACCTCCAACACTGGAGCGACTCCGCTCCACCTCGCCGCCGCAGCGGCTGGGGGTGAAGAAGTCGTGTCGCTCCTCGTCGATCACGGAGCTCATGTGGACACCCGCGAGAGCTCAAGCGGGCAGACGCCTCTGATGTTCGCGGCGTCGTACAATCGGGCCCCGGTGGTGAAGCGCCTGCTGAAGGAGGGAGCCGATCCCGCGCTGACAACCCGCGTCGTTGACGTCATCGATCGGGTTGCGGCAGACAAGGCGGCCGCCCGCTACATGGCAGAGACGCTCATGAAGCTCCGGGGAGACCAACCGGACGACTCGGGGTGGGAGCCGACGCCTGCCCAGGTCCAAGCGGCGATCCGCGGACAGCGCGAGGTGCTTCGTTCGGACAAGCCCAGGGAGCGCTTGAGGCCCGGGATGGGCGGCGGGTACGTGGACGCCGAGCTGATCGAGGACCAAGGACACGCCGGCATCAGGGAGACGCTGGTCGGCTATACGGGTGGCATGACTGCCCTTCTACATGCTGCCCGAGAAGGCCAAGTCGAGGCGGTGGTGGCGCTGCTCGACGGGGGGGCTGATGTGAACCAGGTGAGCGTGGGGGACGGAACCAGCCCGCTCTTGATGGCGGCGCTGAACGGTCAGTTCGACCTCGCTCTGCTACTGCTGAAGCACGGCGCCGATCCCGCCCTGGCCGCCAACACCGACGGAGCGACTCCGCTCTTCACCGTGCTCCAGACCTATTGGGCCCCCAAGTCGCGCTATCCCCAACCGCGCGCCCACGACGAGCAGAAGGTGGAGTACCAGGACGTGATGGAGGCGCTGCTTCAGGTGGGCGCGGACCCCAACGTGCAGCTCAAGACGCACCTCTGGTACTGGGAGTACGGGCGCACACGGATTGGGCTCGACATCAAGGGCGCGACGCCCTTCTGGCGCGCCACGATCGCTCAAGACCTCGCGGCCATGAAGCTGCTCGTGGCCTACGGTGCCGATCCGAACATCCCGACTTCCCTGCCGCCGGTGAGGATGCGAGAGAAGCGGCAGCAGGACGGGCGCCTCGAGGACGACTCTGGACTGCCGCCCGTCGCAGAGAATGAGCCGGGCTACTATCCCATCCACGCCGCGGCGGGTGGCGGGTACGTGGGGCTGGGTGCGCACAGCATCCGGCACGTGCCGGACGGGTTCAGGTCCACGGTCAAGTACCTAGTGGAGGAGCACGGTGCCGACGTGAACCTCCCCGACTTCTGGGGATACACGCCCCTGCACTACGCGGCGATCCGGGGCGACAACGAGCTGATCCAATACCTCGTCTCGAAGGGAGCCGAGGTCACGGCCAAGACCCGCTTGGGCCAGACCACGGCCGACGTGGCGCGCGGCGGGCGCGGTGGGTACTTCCAGCGGGTCGAATTCCCCGAAACGGTTGAACTGCTCGTGAGCCTGGGCTCGGAGTTGCGATGCCTTCACGCGCACTTCCGGGGCACCGGCGACGTCTGTCCGGGTGCCGGGAAGGGCGATTCCTACGTGCCCGCGGTTACTCAGCCTCTTCCGACCAACCCGCCTCCGGGAGGGCCGGGCCCGCGCGAGTGAGCGACACACCCCACCTGCACCTCCCCGCGCTCGCGGCACTTTCGCTCTCCTCCCCCTCATTCGCGGGGGAGATGTGCGTGCTCGTGACGTCTGACGCGTCCGAGGGGGGACTCTCAGTACCCAAGCAGCGTGACATGACGCCCGACAGGCCAAGGAGCCGAGGATGACGACTGCCGAGCTGGTTCACGAGCCGGAACTGACTCCCGTCCAGAAGTTCGGAGAGGCGATCGCCGACAGGGTGGAGCGGTGGATGCCGAGCCCGTTCCTCTTCGCGATCCTGTTGACCTACGTCGCCGCAGGTGCTGCGGCCATCTCGGAGGGGTCCGGCGTCACCGAGATCGCCTTCTCCTGGTACGGAGGCTTCTGGGCCCTTCTGCAGTTCGCGATGCAGATGGTCATCATCCTCGTGACCGCCAACGTGGTGGCGTACCACCCGCGGGTGAGGGGTATGATCCTCGCCCTCGTGCGGCTCCCGAAGAACGGTCGACAGGCCGTCGTGCTCGTGGGCATCGGCTCGATGCTCACCGGATGGATCTCCTGGGGCCTCGGACTGATCTTTGGAGCCATTCTAGCCCGGGAGATGGGGAAGCATGCCGCCAGGAACGGCATGCCCGCGCATTACCCCCTGCTGGCTGTGGCGGGCTACATGGGAATGAGCCTCACGTGGGGTTGGGGGTTGTCGAGCTCGGCGGGCCTGCTGCAGGCCACCGAGAACAACGCGCTGATGCAGATGGGGTTTGTGGATCGTGTGATCCCCTCAACCGAGTGGGTATTCCACCCCTATCCGCTGATGCTCACCGCACTGTCACTCGTCGTCGGCTCCGTCTTGCTCTTCTTGCTGAGCCCGCCCGACGAGAACTGCAGGAACATCGGGCGTTACGTGGACCTGGACGGTGACGACACCGACCTGACTGCGGACGGCGGCGCGGAGGCCGAGGCACCGGGCGCGGGGAGCGGCGGTCAGGCGGGGGGCGCCAAGCCGGCGCTAGCCGACCGGATCGACAACAGCAGGGTCCTCGGCGGCGTGATCGCGCTCACCGGCAGCGTGCTCTTCCTGAGGGCCTTCTTCACCCAGGGGCTCGGCGCGCTGGACCTGAACAATTTCAATTTTGGGTTCCTGATGATCGGCATGCTGCTCTACGTGAGCCCGACCAGGTACCTGCGCGAGTTCTACGACGCCGTCCAGGGGAGCGCGGGTGTCATCCTGCTCTTCCCCTTCTATGCAGGAATCATCGGGATCATGACCGGGACCGGGCTGGTCGACACGATGACCGAGGCGTTGCTCTCGATCGCGACCACGGACACCTTCGCGGTGACAGCCTGGATCACGGGGGGTGTGTTAAACCTCTTCGTACCGTCGGCCGGCGGGGAGTGGGCGATCATCGGCGGCCCCATGATGCTGGCCGGCGCCGAGCTGGGAATCCCTCACGGACAGACGATCGCGGCCTATGCGGTGGGGGATGCGCACACGAACCTCCTCAACCCGTTCTGGGCGATTCCGCTGCTCGCGATCACGGGGCTCCGGGCCCGCGACATGTTCGGTTACGCGATTACCATGATGATCCTGCTCACGCCGTACCTGGCCGTCGTGCTCTACCTTCTGCCGTACTAGGATCGCGGGACCCGATGTGAGCCCTTGGGCGGCTGTTGAGGACGCTCCTCCGCTCGCTCCGCTACTCGACACAGATCCGAGTGCTAGTAGAGGGAGCCGTCGTTGAAGATCGAGCGCGTGACTGCCCATCAGCTTCGCCTCGATCGGGTCGCGAACGTCTTCGACGGGACGCAGGACGTGCTCGTCGTCGAGGTCACGACCGAGTCGGGCCTCACCGGGCTGGGCGAGGTCGTGTCGGCGTCGTATGTGGCGAAGTCAATCATCGACGCGCCACGCTCCGGAGCCGGCCGTCACGGGCTCGCGGAGGCCGTGGTCGGCTTGGACGCGGGGGACATCGGCGCCGTCCGGAGACGGATGTACGAACAGACCGTCTGGTTCGGCCGCCGCGGCGCGGCGATCCACGCGATGAGCGGCGTCGAGATGGCCCTGTGGGACATCAAGGGCAAGGCCGAATCCACCCCGGTCTACCGCCTGTTGGCGGAGAGCGAGCCCGCGACCCGTCAGCGTGACACGGCTGTGGCGGGCCGCCCCTCCGACCCCCGGGCACCGGCCCACGAGAAGGCGCTCCCCGCGATCGCTCCGATCAAGGCCTACGCGAGCGTCCTCTGGGATGACGTTCTCGAGGACACCACCCGAAGAGCCCGGGATCTTCTCGAGCAGGACTTCGGCGCCCTGAAGTTCGGCTTCGGCAATTTCGGTCTCGGAACCGTCGCCGAGGACGTGGAGACTTTGACCAGTCTCAGGACGGCCTTGGGCGAGCAAGTCGAGCTCATGGTGGACGTTGGGAGGAAGTGGGACGCCGATCGGGCGATCAAGGAGTGCTCCGCCCTCGGCGACTTCGGCCTGACGTGGATCGAAGAGCCTCTCCATCCGGACGACCTCGAGGGGTATCGTCGCCTCTGCGACGTGTCGCCCGTCCCGATTGCGGGTGCCGAGACCGAGGAGGCCGTCGCGCAGTTTTGCCGATATCTCGACGCCGGCCTGAGCGTCATCCAGCCCGACCTCGGCCGCTGTGGACCGAGCGCCGGGATGGAGCTCAGCCGAATCGCGCGGGAGCGCGGCAGGCGATGCGTGCCCCACTGCTTCGGCACCGGCATCAACACGACGGCTGCGATCCACTGGATGGCGGCGGCGGGCGGCGACCTAGTGGAGTATCCGATGGGTGACTCTCTGCTTCGCCGGGATCTCGTGGCCGGAGCTCCGAGCCTCAGGGACGGTTGCGTGAAGCCTGCGGAGCGACCCGGGTGGGGCATCGAGATCGATCCGAAGGTGCTCGAGGAGCACAAGGTGCCCCATGAGTGAAGACGGGGCGGGGGGCTTCTGATGCCGTCCCGGGAGCTCCGCCTTCCCGGCGTGCGCCGTGGCGAGCTCGTCCGGTTCACCTGCGGCCGGGAGCCGGTTGAGGCCTTCGAGGGAGAGAGCGTTGCGGCGGCCCTACTCGCGTCTGGCCGACGCACGCTCGAGGTGTCGCCGCGCCGGGGCGAGCCCCGCGGGTTGTTTTGTGCCATGGGAGCGTGCTTCGACTGCACGCTGACAATCGACGGGCGCACGGGGGAGAGGGCCTGCACGACACCGGTGCGCGAGGGCATGGTGGTGGAGGGCGGCCCGTGGGGAGGCGCGATGGCCGGGCCGGCGGACGTGGGGCCGAGCGGCGACGAAGAGACCGCTGCTCCTGCTCCCGAGGTCGGCGCAAGCGACCGGGCGCTGACCGATCAAGAGCCGACCCACCAGCCGCCCACCGAGGCAGAGCTCCTCGTGGTCGGGGCGGGTCCCGGAGGCCTCTGCGCCGCGATCGCAGCCGCTCGCGCGGGGACCCAGGCACTCGTGATCGACGACAATCCGAGGCCGGGCGGCCAGATCTACCGCCAGAGGCCGACATCCTTCGGCCAGGGCGGGGACGCACCCTGGGGCACGACCGTCCAGGCGGGGCGGAAGCTCCTCGACGAGGCTCAAGCGGCGGGGGTCGAGATCCGGTCCGACGTGACGGCCTGGGGCACCTTCGAGCCCGGAATCTTGGAGGTGGCGACCCGGGGTTCCCCGCATCGGATCCGCGCCAAGCGGTTGGTTCTCGCCGCCGGCGCCCACGATCGGCCGGTTCCGCTGCCGGGGTGGACGTTGCCGGGCGTCTTCACGGTCGGCGGAGCGCAGGCGCTCCTCAAGAGCCAGGGCATGCTTGTGGGGCGGCGGGTTCTCGTAGCCGGAGTGGGCCCTCTCCTCCTCGTCGTGGCCGCCCAGCTGGCAGAGGCGGGAGCCGAGATCGTGGCGGTCGTCGAGCCCGTGTCATCGCTCCGCATCGCCCGCCTGCTTCCCGCGCTCCTTCGCGAGCTGCCGCTCGCGCGAGAGGGGCTGGGCTACCGCTGGTCGCTCGCGAAGAGGCGCGTCCGGTGGCGTGGAAGGAGCGTGCTGGCGCGGATTGAAGGCGACGGGAAGGTCGAGCGGGCCGTGGTGGCGAAGGTCGACTCCGACTGGTGCCGGCTGCCCGACTCCACCCAGACGTACGAAGTCGATGCGGTGTGCCTCGGGTACGGACTCGTGCCCGCGATCGAGTTGCCCGCGATCTGTGGATGCCCGATCCGGCTCGATCCCCAGACCCGCACCTGGGTCCCCGCCCTCGGCGGCGATCTCCGCTCGGGAGCCCCGGGGGTCTTCGTCGTCGGGGATGGAGCGGGAATCTCCGGGGCTCGCGCAGCTGCGGTCGAGGGCCGGATCGCCGGTCTGACCGTCGCTCGGGAGCTGGGCCACCTCGCACCTGCCGGAGCCGACGCGCTCCTCGGGCCGCTCCTCGCACGGAGAGCCGAGCTCGAGCGCTTCGCGCGGGCGCTGCACCGGGCCTATCGGCTCCGACCGGGGCTGCTGTCGCTCGCCGAAGGCGACACGACCGTCTGCCGCTGCGAGGAGGTCTCGCTGGCGGAGGTGGATCAGGCCATCGCCGGGGGTGCGGACACTCTCGGACTGTTGAGGGCCTGGACCCGAGTGGGCATGGGGTCGTGCCAAGGCCGCATGTGCGGATCGTTCCTCATGGAGCGGCTGGCGAGCCGGCTTCGACGGCCCCTCGAAGAGGTCGGGCGCTTTGGGGCTCGGGCTCCCTTGAAGCCGGTCATATCCCTGGAGTCGGTGTCCCGGCAGTAGCCGCGGCGACGGGGAGGCCCAGGCCCTCCAGGAGCTTGGCCAGCCTGGTCGTCTGCGCTTCCGCAAGGGGCAACAGGGGCGACCTGGGGTAGCCGCCCGGACGGCCCAGCAGGTTCATGGCCGCCTTCAGGTTGGCCGGGAAGGTTCCGATCGAGCGCGCGCCCTGGTCCAACGCAAGCGTCCTTGACTGCAACTTCATCGCTCCCTTGATGTCTCCGTCCTTGACCACGTCGTACATCTGGACGGCCTCTCGTCCCATGATCTGCGACTCCAGGGAGCTCACCCACCCCGAGGCTCCCGTGACGACCGCAGCCACACCGCGTTCCGCGGAATGGCCCGTGAACACCTGAATTTGGTCACCGAATCGCTGCACGAGAGTCTCGACCCGGGTGAATCGGTCGCCGCTCTCCTTGATCGCCACGACGTGCTCCACCTGGACCAGCCGCTGGAGGAGGTCCGGTGTGAGATCGACGCCGGTCCGCTTGGGGATGTTGTAGAGGAGAGTCGGGATCCTTGCCGCGTCCGAGATTGCCGTGTAGTGCGCCAGCAGCTCGGCGTCTCCGGGCCGGCAGTAGTAGGGAGGGAGGACCATGACGCCCTGACAGCCCACGTCTCGAGCCCTCTCGCTCAGGGCGATCACGTCCTGCGTGGCGATCCCGCCCGTTCCCGCGACGACGGGGACCGCTCCGGCCGCCGTGTCCACCCCGAGCTCGAAGAGCCGCAGACGCTCTTCCGGGCTGAGGGCCCACGCCTCGCCCGTGCATCCCGACACGATGATCCCTTCCGCGCCTTCGTCGAGGAGCAGAGCGATATTGTCACGGAATGCCGCCTCGTCGATTTCACCGGATTCGCTGAAGGGCGTCACCACTGCAACGAAATTTCCCTCCCAGTCCACTTTCCCGTTGTTCATGGGCTCGTCTCCGTCTTATAGTTGTGTCTCGCCGCCTGAGCTGTCCGCCGGACCTCGGAGCCCGCCCGCTTCTCGATCGCCGAAGAATCGACTCGCTCTGATCTCGTCTGAAGATAAGCGAGATTCTTCGCCCGCGACCTGTGCCGCAAGCAGCTCTCCGCAGACGGGAGCCAGCGTGAATCCCCCGGCCGCGCAGCCCAGCACGTACAGTCCCGCCGGCTCTCCCACGCTCCCAACCACGGGGAGCCGGTCTGGGCTGCGCCCTTCGACGCCTGTCCATGCCCTGAGGAGGCGCGTGTGCGCCAACGCCGGGATGGTTCGAAGGGCGAGGGCCAGGTTTCCACTGATGCTATCTCGGCGGAGACGGTGGTGGCCGTCCGATCCCTCGCCGAGCCAGCCGCCCCCGACGAGCACCTTGCCCACGTGCGTCTGCTGCTTCACTGTGAGCCTTCCCCCGATGTGCGTGACGATGTTGGAGAAGAGGGCCGGAGCCGGGGCTGTGATCATCACCTGCTGGATCTTAGTGTAGAGGGGCAGCTCGATCCCAAGCGGCCGGCATAAATGGGGGATCCACGCACCGGCGGCGACGATCACGGCCTCGCAGACCACGTCGAGCCCGGCTGCCCGCACCACAAAGGAACCGTCTCGTCGCACGTCGATCGACTCCACGCCCTGGTCGAACTCGAAGGCCACCCCGGCGCGCCGGCAGGCCACGAGGTAGGCCCGGGTCGCGAGGAAAGGATTCGCCATGCCGTCGTCGGCGCAGTAGCTTGCGGCCCGAATCTCTCGGGAGAGGTAGGGCGCCTGCTTGAAGAGTCGCGGGGGGTAGACCATCTCGACGGGCGCTCCCAGCTTGCGTTGCGCGCGCGCGGCCGCTTCAAGGGCGCAAACCTCCTCGGAGGTGTGTGCGACGCGAAAGCCGCCTTGCTGCTCGTACTCAAGGTCGCTCTCCAGCTCGGCGGAGAGGGTTTGCCACCTGCGCACGCCCTCGAGGGCCAGGCGGATTGACTCGAGACGCTTGTTCTGAATCGCCAGCGTTCCGGCGTTCGATCCGGAAGCCTCGGCGCCCGGCTTTCCCCGGTCGAGGCAGAGCGCCGGAATCCCGCGCTTGGCGAGCTCCCACGATGCAGAAAGGCCCATGATGCCCGCGCCGATCACGCAGGCCTCCGTCTCGACCGAGCGAGCGGTTGGCACTATTGGCCTCGTGGACCAGCGCTGCCGCGGACGGCGGAAGCGGCTGGCCCGGCAGTGCCGGCGAGCGCGGAGCCTGAACCCGACGAGCTGCGCAGCTTCTGGCTGATGTGCAGCGCGACGAGCAACGCAGCGCCCACGCTCATAAGGAGTGATCCGGGGCCCAGTAGCACGAGCTCCGCCTGGGTCCCGGTGGTGAACGCTGCCGCAATGAAGGCCAACCCGGCCAAGGCGCCCACGAACCGTCCCCCGACGCCGAGCGGGCCCTGATAAAACCCAGTTGTCACCACCGGAAACATGAGGAGAAAGAGCAGGCCGCCCGCACCCGCGAATACCATCGTAGGCCAGCTTCCCGACAGTATGCCAGTGAAAGCGAACATAGTCGGGACGACGTAGAGGGCCTTCCCGACGCGAAGCGCCTCGAAGCCGGTCCGCATGGGTCTGGCTTCCGCGATCTGCGCCGCCACAAAGGCGGTCAGGCAAATGGGAGGGGTGATGGTGGCGCTCTGGGCGAACCAGAAGATGACGAAATGGGCGGTCAGGAGGGGCACGCCCAGCTCGATGAGCGCCGGCGCACCAAGCGTGGAAACGATGATGTAGGCGCTCGTGATCTGCAGGCCCATGCCGAGTACGGACGCGATGATCGCGACGATCACGATGCCGAGGAATACCGATCCTCCGGCGAGGGTCACCATGACCGACGTGGTCTTCAGCATGACCCCCGTTAGGCTGATGACTCCGACGATCATGGCAGCGGTCGCCATGGTGGCCGAGAGCCCAATTGCGCCGTAGGTCGTCGCCTCGAATCCGGAGATCAGCGTCCGGAAGCTCATGCGCGTGTGAGGCCGGAGATAGCTGACCAGGTACAGCCCGACCACGCATGCCGACGCGGAGAGGAATGGGCTATAGTCCCGGATCAGCAGGTAGATGAGGACGCCAATGGGAGCCGTGAGGTGGACGTTCCCGAGGAGCGTGCGCCAGATGGAGGGAATCTCGCCTCGCCCCTCCGCACCCTCGAGCCTCAGAGCCTCCAGCCCCCTCGCTCTCGCCTTCACGTGTACGTACCCGTACAGGCTCCCGAAGAAGAGGAGCGCCGGGATCAGGGAGTACTGCAGGATGGTCAGGAGGGGGATCCCGGTGATCTCCGCCATAATGAACGCTCCTGCCCCCATCACAGGAGGCATCAGCGCGCCTCCGGTTCCCGCCGCCGTCTCGACTGCCGCGGCCTCGTGCGGCTCGAGGCCCGACCGCTTCATGAGCGGAATTGTGATCGTTCCCGTCGTCACGACGTTGGCGATCGTGCTTCCTGACACCGAGCCCATCAGCGTGCTCCCCACCACCGCAGCCTTCGCGGGCCCGCCGACCCAGCGGCCCGACGCTGCAAGGGTGAGGTCCATGAAGATCCGATCCCCCCCAGCCACCCGGAGGAGCGATCCGAAGGTGAGGAAGCAGAGCAGATATGTCGCCATCACGCCGGTGACTTGGTTGAACAGGCCCTCGGGCACCATGTACAGGTGCTCAAGGAGCAGTGGGAGGCTCACGCCCTTGTGCTCGAGCATGCCGGGCATCAAGGGCCCGGCTAACGCGTACATGATGAAGGCCAGCGCCACGACGACGAGCGTCATCCCGAGCGTGCGGCGGGTTGCCTCAAGGACGAGAGCGATGGCCAGGGTCGCGAAGAAGAGATCGGGCGTTGTGAGCGGGTCGATGTAGACGAGCCGCCACATGATGCGCTCGCGATCCAGGATCATCCATGCGAAGGCGCAGAACGCGGCGAGGGCCAGCCCGGTGTCGATCCGACTCAGCCTCTCGGTGCTCCCTCGGCGCGCCGGAAAGAAGAGGAACACCAGGGGGATCGCGATGGCGAGATGCCCGGCCCGCCGGGTCACGGCGTCGAACCATCCCGCGAATGCCACGAGGATTGTCAGGGCCGGAAGGGCTATGGCGGCCCAACGCGCCACGTACCCCAACCGCCCGGAGACCTGTCTCTGCCCCGGGATCAGGGCGCCTGCGGGTGCCCCTGACGAGCTTTCGCCCGAAGGCCCTACTTGATCCAACCGCGCTCCGTGTAGTAGCGAAGCGCCCCCAGATGCGTTGGGACGCCTGCGTTCTCGATCATGTCACGAGGCTCCCAGCTTCTGAACCCGGGGTGCACCGTATCCAGGTATCGCTTGTTCTCCGCAACGGTGCGCGTGACGTGGTAGACGATGTCTTCGCCCAAGTCGGCCGTCGTGAAGATGCCGAAGACGAGCCCGACGGTCGGTACGGCCTCGGCCTGGTTCGGATAGGTATTGGCCGGGATGTCGAGCACCCTCACCTCCCAATCGCTCTCCAGCTCCTGCCGAACGTCGTCCGAGATCGGCAGGAAGCGGGTCGGGCGCGTGAGCATGAGCTGAGTCACGATCGCTGCAGGCTCGTTGATGTTGAAGACGATGAGGTCGATGTGGTGATCTCGGAACTGGTCGGTGCGCTCGACCGAGCCCATCAGGTCGAGGCGTCCCCCCCAATCACGGATGTCGTCGTAGCTCACACCGTACGCGCTTAAACTCTCGCGCAGGAGGAATTCCTCGCCTGAGCCGGGCGGCCCCGTCCCGATGCGCACGGCCAGACGGTCCCTGCGGAGGTCCTCCAGGCCGGCGACGGGCGATTCCTGGGCGACGATAACGTGGAACTTGTTCTGCGTGAGCGTGGCGACGTGCCGGAGATCCGGGAACGCTTGCTGGTAGGGGGGGGCTCCCCGGTAGGCCGACCGTATGAAGGGCAGGAAGGCCATGCCGAAGTCCCCGGGCGCGAGTCCGACTCGGGCCGGGTTTGAGATGCCTCCGGCCCCTGGGACCGCCGAGACGGGGTGGCCGTCCAGCCCCTGGTTCGTGCGCTCCGCGATGGCCGCTCCAATCCGGTACCAGCTGCTGCCGGTGCTGCCCGTGATCAGGTTCATTCGCGGAGTGCCGGCCGAGCCCGTGTCGGCGCAACTGGCAACCGCCAGTCCCGATAGGAGGGCGACCGCCACAGGTGTGGCCGGGCGCTTCGGCTGGCGGCGCGGCGCGTCGGCTAAAGACGAAGAGTCGACAGACACGTGGATCCCACCGGGTCGGGGCGATTTGAGCTATGCGTCGGGCCTCCAAGAGGCTCCGATCATGCGGGCGTCAAGGCATAATGCACCTTGCGCCGCTCGCGGGGCAAACCGTGACCGCGGACCTTGCTGCCGGGCTCGAGAAGAGGGTGGGTGGGGGGACTGCCACAGGTGCGGCCGGCCGACGAGGAGTCGACAGACACGGCGCATCCCACCGGGCCGGGGCGATCTGAGCATGGGGTCGGGCCTCCAAAGAGGCTCCGGCCATGCGGACCTTGCTGCCGGGTTCGCGAACGGGGTAGGATCGAGGTCGGAGCGGTGGGTCGAACAACCCGAACCGGGGGGCGTCATGACGATGCAGGTGTACTCGAAAGGCTTGGCGCTGGCCCTGGCGCTCGGGGTGGCCGCCGCCTGCCAAGATCCGGACGCCCCGCTCCCCGACGCGCCCGAGGCGGTTGGTCCTGCCGTGGAGGCTCTCGATGCCGGACTACGGGCGATCACCCCCGCGCTTCTCACGGGCCACGTCCGCTTCCTCTCCCACGACCTCTTGCGTGGCAGGGACACGGGCGACCGGGGGTTTGAGATCGCGAAAGAGTACGTGGCCGCCCAGTTTGCGCGTATCGGCCTGGTCCCGGCCGAACAGCTGGAAGGCTATCTACAACCCTTCGATCTGCTGGAGGCCGTGGCCGACGTGGGGAGCGAGCTCGCGGTCGGCGGGAC
>CBDCKR010000001.1:0-810586 GCA_965218325.1 Longimicrobiales bacterium | reverse complement strand
TGCTCAAGCGATCTCGCTCGCCGACTACCGGCTGGAAGGCGAAGCCTACCGCTTGAACGTCGCCGCAGCCCAGGTGGCCCGGCGAGCTGCCGACGAGGCCACCGCCAAGACTCCCGCGAAGCCGCGCTTCGTCTGCGGGAGCATGGGCCCCACGAACCGGACGGCCTCCATCTCGGCCGACGTGGAGAATCCGGCGTCTCGGGCGGTCACCTTTGACGCGCTCGCCCGGGCCTACCGCGAGCAGGCCCGAGGCCTGTTGGACGGCGGTGTGGACTTGCTCATGGTCGAGACCGTCTTCGACACGCTCAACGCGAAGGCGGCCCTGTTCGCGATACTCGACCTCTTCGACACCTGGGGCAAAGGCGTGCCCGTGATGGTCTCAGGCACCATCACCGACGCCAGCGGGCGCACTCTGAGCGGGCAAACGCCCGAGGCGTTCTACCACTCCGTGCGCCACGCCGATCTCTTTTCGGTAGGACTGAATTGCGCGTTGGGCGCCGAACAGCTCCGGCCCCATCTCGAGGCCCTGGCCGATGTGGCGGAAATGCCCGTGAGCTGCCATCCCAACGCGGGACTTCCGAACGCCTTCGGCGAGTACGATGAGACGCCCGATGTAACCTCGACGATCCTTGGCGAGTTCGCCCAAGCGGGCCTGGTCAACATCGTCGGGGGATGCTGCGGGACCGGGCCCGAGCACATCCGGGCCATCTCGGAGCAGGTCGCGGATCTGGCTCCTCGCAAGGTCCACTCCTTCCCGCCGCGCTGCCGTCTCAGTGGGCTCGAGGCCCTGACCCTCGGGCCCGACTCCCTCTTCTGCAACATCGGGGAGCGGACCAACGTCACGGGCTCCCGCCGCTTCCAGAGGTTGATCGCGGAGGAGGACTACGAGGGCGCGGTCGAGGTGGCGCGACAGCAGGAGCAAGGCGGCGCCCAGATGCTCGACGTGAACATGGACGAAGGCCTGCTCGACTCGGTGGCGGCGATGACGCACTTCCTCAACCTGCTGGGGTCGGAGCCCAGCGTGAGCCGGATCCCGTTCGTGGTGGACTCCTCCCGCTGGGACGTCCTCGAGGCTGGGCTCAAGTGCGTGCAGGGGAAGAGCGTGGTGAACTCGATCAGCCTCAAGGACGGCGAGGAGCCCTTTGTCGAGAAGGCGCGGCTCGCGCGCCGCTACGGCGCCGCAATCATCGTCATGGCCTTCGACGAGGAGGGTCAGGCCGACACCGTCGAGCGCAAGGTGGCGATCTGCGAGCGGGCCTACGAGGTGCTCAACCGGCGCGTCGGATTTCCGCCCGAGGACATCATCTTCGACGCCAACATCTTCGCCGTGGGCACCGGGATCGAGGAGCACGACGAGTACGCCATTGCCTTCATCGACGCGACCCGGCGCATCAAGGAGAGACTTCCCCATGTCCACGTGAGCGGAGGCGTCAGCAACGTCTCCTTCTCCTTCCGGGGCAGCCCCAGGGTGCGCGAAGCCATGCACTCGGCGTTCCTCTATCACGCCATCAAGGCGGGCCTCGACATGGCCATCGTGAACGCCGGAGCCCTGCCCGTCTACGACGACATCCCGCCCGAGCTCCTCGAGGCCGGCGAGGACGTGCTTTTTGCCCGGCGTCCGGACGCGACCGAGCGGTTGACCGTCCTGGCCCAGGAATACGCCGACGATCGGGGGGTAGAGGAGGAGAGCGCGGCCTGGCGCTCGGAGCCGGTGGAGGACCGCTTGCGCCACGCCCTGATCCACGGCGTGACCGAGCACATCGAGGCCGATACCGAGGAGGCACGCCAGCAATACGATCAGGCGCTCGAAGTCATTGAAGGGCCGCTCATGGACGGCATGAACGTGGTGGGCGACCTCTTCGGCTCGGGGAGGATGTTCCTCCCGCAGGTCGTGAAGAGCGCTCGAGTCATGAAGAGGGCCGTTGCATACCTGGTGCCCTTCCTTGACGCCGAAAAGGCGGAGAGTGCGGGCTCGCGGAGGTCGGCCGGGAAGATCGTCATGGCCACGGTGAAGGGAGACGTCCACGACATCGGCAAGAACATCGTCTCGGTGGTGCTACAGTGTAACGGATACGAGGTGGTCGACCTCGGTGTCATGGTTCCGGCCGACACGATCCTCGAAGAGGCCCGTCGGCAGGAGGCCGACGTCATCGGGCTGAGCGGCCTCATCACGCCGTCGCTGGACCAGATGGTCCACGTCGCCCGGGAGATGGAGCGCCTCGGCTTCGACCTGCCCCTGCTCATCGGCGGAGCCACCACGTCGCGGCGGCATACGGCGGTCCGCATCGACGAGCAATACCACGGTCCCACGGTCCATGTGATAGACGCGTCACGTTGCGTGCCCGTGCTCCGCGCGCTTCTCGACGAGCAGCGCCGCGAGGGATTCCTGGAGGAGGTGCGGGCTACGAACCGCCGAGAGCGGGAGGCCCACGCGGCCAGGCGTGGCCGCTCCCGGCTGATCCCGCTCGCAGAGGCGAGAGCGAATCGCGTCGAGGTCGACTGGGCCGTCCACCGTCCGGTGGCGCCTCGAATGCCCGGGATCAGGCTCTTCGAGCGCTACCCGCTTTCGGAGCTCGTCGACTACCTCCACTGGACCCCGTTCTTCCACGCCTGGCAGATCAAGGGGCGCTTCCCCGAGCTTCTGGATGCCGAGACGACCCGGGACCATGCGCGGAGCCTCTACGCCGACGCGCTGGCGCTGCTCGACCGGATCGTCGCCGAGGGCCTCCTCGAGGCCGCTGCTGTGGCGGGCGTCTTCCCGGCCCAGAGCGTGGGTGACGACATCGAGGTCGTGGGTACCGACGAACGGCCCACGACCCTCCTCGGGGTGCGACAGCAGTTCGCGAAGCAGAATGGTCGACCCAACGTGTGCCTCTCGGACTTCGTGGCGCCCAAAGGCTCCGGCCTTCCGGACCACCTGGGGGCGTTCGTCGTCACGGCTGGCCTGGGGCTGGCCGAGCTCTGCCGCTCACTGGAGGCTGACTCCGACGATTACGGCAGTATCATGGCCAAGGCGCTGGCGGATCGTCTGGCCGAAGCGCTCGCGGAGCGCTTGCACGAGCGGGTGCGGAAGGAGGTGTGGGGATACGCCGAGGACGAGAATCTCTCCAACGAGGATCTCATCGCCGAGCGCTACGTGGGGATTCGGCCCGCTCCCGGTTACCCCGCTTGTCCCGATCACAGCCAGAAGCGTGCGCTCTTCGAGCTCCTCGATGCGGAACGCCGGGTCGGGGTCCGGCTCACCGAGAGCTACGCCATGGCCCCGGGGGCTTCGGTTGCCGGCTGGTACTTCGCCCACCCGGAAACCCACTATTTCGGGGTCGGGCGTATCGGCCGGGATCAGGTGGGCGATTACGCACGGCGCGGGTCCTTGTCGGTCGAGGAAGCCGAGCGGTGGCTTTCGCACAACCTCGACTACGATCCGGAAGCGGAGGGATCGTGAGCCAAGCGAGCAACGGGAACAGCCCGCTCCGGACACTCATCGACGACGGGCGCATCCACGTCATCGACGGCGCCATGGGCACGGAGCTCTACGCTCGGGGCGTCTTTGTCAACGTCTCCTACGACGGGCTCAACCTCGAGGCGCCCGACATCGTCGAAGCGATCCACCGGGACTACGTGGCGTCGGGCGCAGAGATCCTAGAGACGAATACCTTCGGCGCGAATCCGGTGAAGCTCTCGAGCTACGGCCTGGCTGACCGGACCGAGGAGATCAACCGCGTGGCCGTGAGCCTCGCTCGCCGGGCCGCGAACGAGTGTGCGGCCGTCGCGGGAGCCGTAGGCCCGCTCGGCATCCGCATCGAGCCCTTCGGGCCCACCTCTCGCGAGGAGGCGCGAGAGCTCTACGAGCGGCAGGTCGCAGGCCTGCTCGAGGGGGGTGTCGACGGCTTCGTCCTCGAAACCTTCAGCGACCTCAACGAGCTCGAGCAGGCCTTCAAGGCGGTTCGGGACCACACGGATCTCCCCGTCTTCTGTCAGATCACGGTGGGCGAGGACGGGCGCACATCCTATGGGACGTCACCCGAAGCCGTCGCTTCCGAAGTGACGCATTGGGGGGCCGACGTCATCGGCCTCAACTGCTCGGTGGGTCCAGCGATCATGCTCGATGCCGTGGAGCGCATGGCGCGGGTGACCGATCTTCCCCTCTGCGCCCAGCCCAACGCCGGCCTTCCTCAGGTGGTCGGCGACCGAAAGATCTCCCTCACGAGCCCGGAGTACATGGCCCGCTACGCCCGGCGGATGATCGAGGCGGGCGCGCGCTTCGTGGGCGGCTGCTGCGGCACCAGCCCCGAGCACATCCGGAAGATCCGCACCGTGGTCGCCGGCGCCCAGCCCTCCCCCTCCAGGGTGAGGTTCGGAGCAGGGTCGGCCGAGTCCGTCGACGCGCAGCCGGAGATCCCCTTGGAGGAGCGCTCGGAGTGGGGACGCAGGCTCGCCCAGGGTTCCTTCGTTACGACGATGGAGATCACGCCCCCCAGAGGGTGGGATCTCGAGGGGATGCTCGATCAGTGCCGACGGATCCGAGAGGCGGGAGCGCACTCGGTGAACGTCTTGGACAGCTCACACGCCCCCAGTCGCATGAGCGCCCTTCCTGCGGCGTTGTTGATCGAGGGGGAAGTGGGGATCGAGACCATCGTCCACTACCCATGCAGGGATCGGAACATGGCCCGCATGATCAGCGACCTGCTCGGAGCGGCCGCCGGGGGCATCCGCAACCTGCTGGTCGTGACCGGACGGCCGCCCCTCACCGATCCCTACCCGGACTCGGCGGCGGTGCGCGACATAGATTCCATCGGGCTCACCAACGTGGTCTACGGCCTGAACCACGGAGTCGACCCGGGCGGCAACAGCATCGGCGGGCCCACACGCTTCGTCGCGGGCGTCCGGGTGCACCCTGTAGCCGTGGATCCGGAAGTGGAGATCGGACGCTTTCGCTGGAAGGCGGAAGCCGGGGCCGACTTCGTCGTTACGCCGCCCCTCTTCGCGCCCGAGCCTCTGAACGACTTCCTGGCCAGGGTCCCCGACTTCCACGTGCCCGTCGTCGCGGGGCTGCGGCCGCTCGCGTCACTCGTGGAGGCCGAGTTCCTTCATAACGAGGTGCCCGGAATCGAGGTCCCGGACGAGTATCGGCGACGGATGGAGGAGGCTGAGGCCGACGGAGCCGAGGCTGCTGTCGCCGAGGGAGTGCGGATCGCTCTAGAAGCGTTCGAAGCGATCCGCGACGTCGTGTCCGGAGTCCACGTGAGCGTGCCGCCAGACCATCTCGACGCCGCGCTCGAGGTGTTGCAGGGAGTTCGGGCGACCGCTCGCCGGGATTAGGGCGGGGATCGGCCGGGGCGCGTTCAGACGCGGGTGCGCCCCATCACCCTCGCAAGACGGTCCGGCACCCCCCGATGGCCCAGATTGCTCACATAGACCTTGGTCGCCCCAGCCGCCCGGAGGGCCTCGAGGGTGCTTGCCAGGGTGTCCACAGGAGTGGCCCCCTCGGCGAACTCACGGGTCAGCTCGTCGACCGGGACGGGAAAGAAGCGCTTCAGCATCGCCAGCGTCTCCGGTCTCGCGCTCCAGTAGTAGAAGACACCGAAGAGACCCGGGATTGTGACGTTCCGCTTGTCGCACTCCTCTAGGAAGGCTTCCACCCTGCCGGCCGAGTGATGCGAGACGACCTGCGTGAGGTAGAAGTCCGCGAAGAAGTCCTCCGCGCTGAGGTAGCCGACCTGCTCGACGATGTCACGATGCGGGTTGGCCCAGCCGCCCAGGCACACGCTGGGTTGCCGCCTCCGGATCCTCTCGCGGAGGATGTGGGCATGCGGGACGCACCGCGGCGCGCCGACCGAGGAATCGCCGCCGACGACGGTAATGGCCTCGAAGCCAAGCGATTGTGCACGGTCCGCGTAGGTGAGGCAGTAGTCCACGGTGTGCTTGCACGTAAGGAAGGGCACCAGCCGCGAGAGCGGGACGTCGGAGCCCACGTTCGCCGCCAGGTGAGCCAGGTTCTCCTCCTCCTCGGAGCCCACGGCGTCGTCGGTCAGGAACACGAAGACATCGTCGAGAGCCAGCCGGCGGATGCAGTGGTTGAGGTCGATCCAGGTGTCCATGCCCGCAGAGGCCGTGAGGCCGCGCCGGGGCGGCCGGAGCTCCACCGTGACCAGCGGCTCCGGGGTGCGGAGCCTCTCGACCAAGCTCAGCCGCGAAGGCTCGGTGAGCGGGTCCCGGCCCGTCGGCGGCGGGGTCACCCTCGGGCTCCCATGAAGGCTTCAATCTCGGCGGCTCCCCCGGGGAGCGGCGAGGTTAGAACCTCGCGGCCGCCCGCAGTGACCAGCACATCGTCTTCGATGCGGACTCCCATTCCCAGATAGTCGGGGGCGGGCGCGGTCGGACCGATGTAGAGGCCCGGCTCCACCGTGAGCACCATGCCTGGCTCGAGCACCTGAGACTCGTGGCCGCAGGCGTAGTCGCCCACGTCGTGCACGTCGAGGCCCAGCCAGTGCGAGGTCTGGTGGGGGAAGAAGGCCTTGTAGCTCTCGGCTGCCAGGACGTCGTCCTTGTCACCCTCCAGGACACCGAGCGCGAGCAGGCCGTCGATCAGCTCGTCGCGAGCCTCCCGGTGCACATGGGCCACGGCCGCACCCGGTCGGACGGCATCGACGGCGCGGCGGTTCGCCCGGTACACCACTTCGTAGAGGGACCGCTGGGCGTCGGAGAAGCGGCCCGAGGCCGGGAAGGTCCGGGTTACGTCCGCGGCGTAGAGGTCCACCTCGGCGCCCGCGTCTACCAAGACCAGGTCCCCGTCCTCAAGAACGCGGTCGTTGGATACGTAGTGGAGGACCAGGGCGTTTGGGCCCGACCCGACGATGGTCGGATAAGCCGGGCCCCACGCGCCCCGTCTTCGAAAGCCCCCGTCCAAAGAGGCCTCGAGCTCCCACTCTCCCACCCCGGGGTTGATGGCCGCCGCCATGTCCCCGTAGGCAGCGACCGTGATGGACACTGCCCGGCGGATCCTCGCCACTTCTTCCGCGTCCTTGACGAGCCGCAGGGGGTCGAGGAGTACTCCGGGATCGACCACGGATCGGGGCCTCGCACCCTTCCGGGCTCTGCGGATCCTGGCCGATTCGAGCGACCGCACCACGAGTCTCTCGACGGCGGATCCGGATCCCAGGCGGAAGAAGACGCTCTCGGCCCCCGCCAAGAGGCCGGGCAGGCGCTCCTCCATTTCCCGGATGTCGTAGACCCGGTCGGCACCGAAGAGCTCGCGAGCCCCTTCGGGGCCGAGCCGACGGCCACTCCATCGCTCGGCTTCCTCGTCGCGCGGCCGAACGAAGAGGATGAAGTCGCCGCCGTCGCCGCCTGGCCTCAGGACCGCCAGCGCCCCCGGCTCCACCACCCCGGTCAAGTAGAAGAGCTCGCTGTCCGCCCTGTAGCGGTGCTCCGCGTCCCGCGACTTGATCACGGGGCTCGCGGCGGGCAGGACCAAGGCGGAGCCCTGCAGCGACGACAGGACGCGCTCGCGCCTGGCGCGGATGGTCTCCGGCGCAAATCCCAGCAACGGTTCGGAGCGATGGCTCACGTGTGTCTTCTCCGTGGTTTCGGCTCGCCGTGCGAAGGTAGGTGGCTTCGAAGCCGGCCCACAACCAATGTGATCCGATGCGAGGGTAGCCCGCTTGGGCCAGCCTCCAAGATGGAAGAGGCTGGAGATCCAGATGGCGGTCTGCCCTGACCCGACGCTGTCCTTCGCCCACGGCGTCTCGAGCCTCGCGAGCGATGCGCTCGCGAGAACGACCGGCGAAGACGGTCTGGTGGACGTAGTGAAGGCGCAACGCCGACTCCTCCGGGGGCGCCCCGACACGCAGCCCAAGGCGCGCCCTGTCTGGCAGGGGTCGGATCCCTACGCGGGCCGGGAGGTCGAGTTAGGAGGTGGCGGCGGGCCCTTGCTCCACGAGCCAGTGGCGGAACCAGCTCTGGATCCTCTCCAAGCGGTCCACCAACAGCCACGGCTCGCCCGTTCTCGAAAGCCCGTGTGACGACCGCGGATAGCGGACCAGCTCCACCGGCACCCCCAACTTCTTCAAGGCCATGAACCACTGCTCTCCGTCGCCGACCGGCGTGCGGAAGTCGTTCTCGCTGTGGATGATCAGCGTGGGGGCGGTCACGTTCCCCACGTACGAGATGGGGGACAGGCGCCGGTAGAGATCCCTCCGCTCCCAAGGCTGGCCGTAGAACTCGTATTGCGTGAGTGCTTGGGCGTCGGAGGAGCCCCACCAGCTCTCCCAGTTGGCGATGGAGCGGGACGTCACGGCGGCGTGGAAGCGATCAGAGGTCGCCGTCAGCCAGTTGGTCATGTAGCCCCCGTAGCTTCCACCCGAGACCCCCAAGCGGTTGGGGTCGGCGTCGGGATACTCAGCCAGAACCGCGTCCACACCCCTCAGCAGGTCCTCGCTGTCCATCACGCCCCATTGACCCCGCGTGGCGTACTTGAAGTCGTTCCCGTAGGCGCTCGAGCCCCTCGGATTCGAGTAGAGGACAAAGAAGCCGGCCGCCGATAGGACGTGGAAGGTCGGCAAGAACGTGTTGCCGTATGCCCCGTGCGGTCCTCCGTGGATCTTCAGGATCAAGGGGTACTTCCGTCCCGGCTGAAAATCCACCGGCTTGATCACCCAGCCCTCGATGTCCACCGTGTCCGCGACGGTCCAGGTGAGCCGTTCGGGCGACACGAGCGCGACCTCCGACATCCACTCCTCGTTGAGCCTCGTTGCCTGCCGTTCGCCGGTTCCGTCGCCCCGCGCGACGAAGAGCTCGGTGGGTGCGACCGCGTCCGTGGCCACGTAGGCCATGATGTGTCCGCGCTCGGAGAAGGAGACGCTGCTCAGCCGCCGCTCACCCTGCGTTACTTGCGTGACGGGGCCGCCAGCCGCCGGAACCCTGAACAGATGTCGGTCGCCACCGATGGACGCCTCGAAGAGGATTCCGGTGCCGTCCGCAGTCCACTCTGGCGAACCCGGGTCCAACTCCCACTCTGCCGTCAGGTTGATCGGCGTGCCCTGGAAGCGGCCGTCTACCCCGATGTCCACCACCACGAGGTCCTGATGCCCGCCCCGCTCGGGGGTGTACTGGAACGCCAGGCGCCCCCCATCGGGGGAGGGGGCCGGCGACGTCTCGGAGCCTGGATTGCCGGTGATCTTCGCGACAGAACCATCGGTCACACGCGCGATCCAGATGTCCTCGGTCAGTTCTTCGTTGGTCTCGTCGTCCTGAAGTTCATCCCCGCTGAAGAACAGAATGCGGCTGTCGGCCGACCACCGGGCGTCGGACTTGTCGAAGGGCAGGCCGGTGAGCCGGCGGGGGGTCCCGCCGGTCGCCGAAACCAGGTAGAGCTCGTTGTGGTCGTCCACCGACGGATGCGGGCGGAGCGTGAGCGTTCCGTCCCGCTTGTAGCGGATCGACGTGATCACCCGGCCGTCGAAGCGCTCGGCGTCCAAGGTGTTCGAGAGCGCGTTTGGAGCGATCCACCCTTCCCGCTCCTGCGCGGACGGTCCCTCAGGCGCGGCGAGGTAGGCGATCCACTGGCCGTCCTGCGACCAGACGGGCTCACCCCGGACACCTTCGATGTGGAAGGCCTCGCCGCCCCGCGCCGTGACGCGCACGAACCAGGTGGAGTTCTCGTCCTCTCCGCGCCGGGAGGTGAAGGACAGCAGCGTTCCGTCTCGCGACCAGATCGGCGAGTGTGAGTCTTCCGTCGGATCGGTGAAGCGGTACGCCTCACCGTCGGGGCGCCCGTTCTCCATGGGCTGCACCCACACCTCGCGCTGCCGCCGGTTCTCCTCCTCCAGGACCCGCGTCACCGTGAACGCCGCAAGATCGCCCGCCGGTGACAACGCCGCGTCTGCCACCGTTATGATGTCGTAGTAGTCTTCTGGCTCGAAGCCCCGCTCCTGGCCGATGACGGACGTCGCCATCGCTGCCGCCAGAGAGCATGCGGTCGTGACCAGGATCGCCCTCACCATGATGTCTTCTCACTCCCGTCGCGGGCGTCGCGTGTCTGCACGGGCACCCCTGCGCTGCGGATGCAGCCCGGAAGGAGCCGTTTCGGACCTGCGACCAATCGTGTGTCGGCCAGTGAATCTACGCAGCTCAACGAATGACAGAAATGCCGTCGAGGATCGTATACGGGAAAGCACCGCAATGACTCCTTCGCCGACGGAACGCAGATGGCTCGAGACGAACGGCTGCCGTGGCTCCATTTGCGAAGCGGATGCCAGCGGCCGCAAGTTGCTCCCCGGAGGAGGTTGGGCGGGAGCAGAGCGGCCACTTCGATTCCGTGAGGACCGAGGTTCTCCGATGGCGAAACGACCGACGCCCGCCCCGCTCCGGGTGCTGAGAGCCCTGTGTGGCGGGTTGGCCGTGGCCGGCCTGGTGCTTCCGGCGCCCTGTCTCCGAGCCCAGGCCATTACGGGCACGCTGGTCGAAGAAGGGAGCGGCGCACCGGTCGACGGGGCGGCCGTGGTCCTACTCGATGTTGCCGACGACCAAATCTCCTGGCGCCTCACGGACCCCACGGGTCGATTCAGCTTCGCTCTCGCGCGTGGCGGCACGTTCCGGCTCCGGGCCGACCGCATCGGCCACAGCAGCGTGCGCTCGGACCTCATCGAAGTGGGGGAAGAGAAGACCGTAGCCTACCGGCTCGAGATACCGGTCGAGGCCATCGTACTGGCAGGTCTCACGGTCGAGAGCGGCCGCCGGTGCCGCGTGCGCCCGGGTTCGGACGAGGCGACGGCCCGGGTCTGGGAAGAAGCCAGGAAGGCCCTGGCGGCCACTGCCGAGACCACGCGGCGTGGATTCTACCGGTACGTCATACGGCGCTTCGAGCGCGAGCTGGACGCTCGGGGGAGGCGCGTCCTGAAGGAGGCGAGCCGGGTGGATCGGCGCTTGACCCCGAATCCGTGGAGCAGCCTCCCTGTCGACGATCTGCTGAACGGCGGATTCGTACGGCCCAACGAGGAGGGGAGCACCTACTATGCCCCCGATGCGGAGGTGCTCCTCTCCGATCCCTTCCTGGACACCCACTGCATGCGGCTGAGGGAGGGGGAGGACGAGTCGGAGGGGTTGGTGGGGCTCGCGTTCGAGCCGGTCGGGGACCGGGGAGTGCCCGACATCAGCGGCACGCTGTGGGTCGATCCGACCAGCGGGGCACTCCAGTGGCTGGACTACCGCTACGAGCAGCTGGACGTGCCGCACGCCGAGCGGTTGGGCGGGCGCGTGAGCTTCGAGGGCTTGCCAAACGGTACATGGATCGTCCGCGAGTGGTCGATTCGCATGCCCATGCTCTCCGCTACACGGAGGCGGCCTGGCCTCACCACGCGAACGGAGCTGGCTGGCATCAAGGAGGGCGGTGGGCTCGTCGTGCGGGTGAGCAATGTTGCGGGCGCGGTCGTTTTCGACTCCCGTGCCGGCATCCTCGAGGGAGTCGTGGTAGACTCGCTGGGCAGGACTCCCGTGGCCGGGGCGATCGTCCTGCTCGACGACACCGACAAAGCTACGACGGACGACGAGGGCCGCTTCCGCTTCCCGTCCCTGCCCAGGGGTCACTACGGCCTGAGCGTGTCCAACCCGGCTCTGGAAATCCACGGGCTCCCCTCTCCCGCCACCTACGTCGAGTCGGTTCCCGGCGAGGTCTCCTCGGTGCGGCTGGAGTTTCCTGGTGTCGTCCCGGCTCTGAAGGAGCTCTGCGGCTCCCACGAGCCGCGCGAGGGCGGGGGGATCCTGACCGGCGTGGTGCGCACTGCCTCAGGGGAACCGGCTCCGGGCGCCACGATCTCGATCCGGTGGGACGAGGTGCGGGCGCTGATCACTGGATTTCAGCGGCAGGACCTCGAAGCACAAGTCGAGGTGAGGCAGCCGAACGGTCTCTATGCGGTGTGCGCGCTGCCCAGGGATCGCTGGCTCCAGATCTCGGTGACGTGGAACGGAGAGCGGGGCCCGCCGCAGCGCTGGCGCTTCCCCGGCATGGCGGTCGTCGCGGAGAAGGACCTGACGGCCCCGACCGGAGGGGCATCCGCACCTCGACCCCGACGGCGACTCGGCGGAGCCTGGCCGGAGTGATCCTGAGGGCGCGGGCCGGGAGCCCCCGCCTCTTCGACCCGCAAGCTCCAAGCGCGCCGACACAAACAAGCTCGGTCGGCTTACTTGGGCGGCAGCCGGTCCCCAAGGGCCGGTTCTTCCGCCATGTGGTCCCGGGCGGCGCCGACAAAGCGGAAGGCTGCTTTCAGATTTGCGGGACGCTCTGGACTATCCCCTCAACACGGAGGTACACTCGGCAGTCCTGCTGGTAGTCGGTGAAGGCGCAATCAACGCAGAGTCGAGGGGCGAACTATGATCGTGAGGGCTGTTCGAATGCCGAGTCCCGTGACCCGATGGACCATCGCGCCAGGGCTGTCCCTTGGCCTCCTCATGGCCGTAGCCGTCGGACTCTCCGCCCAGGAGCCGGCCGACAGCGTCATTCCCCTGGACTCGGTCCTCGTCACAGTCATTCGGGGCCTCGACGGCCTGGGGCGCACGCCCTTTGCCGTCTCGGTTCAGGGTGAGCGGAACCTCCAGCTCGGCAATACGGGATTCTCTCTCGAGGAGGCGCTCCAAGGCTTACCGGGCGTGCAGGTACAAAATCGCTACAACTACACCGTAGGCGAGCGGATCTCCATTCGCGGCCTAGGGGCCCGGGCACAGTTCGGCGTGCGCGGCCTCAGGGTACTCGTCGACGGCATCCCGGCCACGCTGGCGGACGGGCAGTCGACCTTGGACCACCTGGACATCGGTTCCCTCGGAAGAGCGGAGATCCTGCGCGGTCCCGCCTCGGCTCTCTACGGAAACGGAGGCGGCGGCGTCCTCAGCTTCGAAACGGCCCGCCCGGCGGACGTACCCTTCCGCGAGGAGGTCAAAGGCGTCTTCGGCGATAATGGCCTCGTACGGCTCCAAAGCACGACCTCGGGCACCGCCGACGGGATCGGCTACCTCGTCAACGTCGCGCACCTCTCCTACGATGGTTTTCGGCCACACCCCGACGATCCCTCCGATTTCTTCGGAGGAGCGGACAGGCTCAACGTGAACGCCCAAGTGACTGCCGACGTCGCGGGGGGCGCCCTCCGCATCACGGGCAACTTCTTCGATCTGGACGGAGAAAACGCAGGCCAGCTCAACCAAGCCAACCTGGAGGCCGGAGCATACGCGGCGCGCTCCTTCAATGTGAGGCAGCGCTCCAGCAAGAAGGTGCATCAGGGACAGCTCGGGATCACGTGGGCAGGTCCCGTCGGGGACCTGAGGGCCGAGTTCTCGGGATGGGGCCTATTTCGGAGCATGGACAACCCCATCCCTCCCAGGATCATCGACCTCGGGCGAACGGCGTTCGGAGGCCGGGCAGCGGTCACCACACAGCGTCCCGGCGAGTCCGGCCAGATCGCGTGGACCGCCGGCATCGACGTGGACCTCCAGTCCGACGATCGCTTGAACTACGACAACGACGGCGGCGTGCGCGGCACGTTGACCCTAGACCAACTCGAGACCGTGATCGCAACAGGCCTCTTCGTTCAAGTCCGGGTGCCGCTTTCGGAGCGGCTCTGGACGATGGGCGGCCTCCGGTACGACCGCTTCCGCTTCGAGGCCGACGATCGTCTGATCACGGCCCAGAGCCCCGACGAATCAGGAGTCCGGGCGATGGACGCGCTGAGCCCGACCCTGGGCATCCACCTGGCGGTCAGCCCGGACTTTGTGCTCTACGGCAATGTGGCCACCTCGCTCGACACTCCCTCCACCACGGAGCTTGTCAACCGTCCGGGCGGCGGCGGCGGCTTCAATCCCGAACTCGATCCCCAGCGAGGGGTGAGTGGAGAGGTCGGTGTGCGCGGCCAGATTCCGGGCCGGGTGGCATATGAGGCCAATGTCTTTGTGACCGAGAGCAACGATGAGCTGGTGGCGTTCGAAGACGAGGCCCAGGAGGGCCGTGTCTTCTTCCGCAACAGCGGATCCTCGAAGTACCAGGGCTTCGAGGCATCCCTGCGCCTTGCCCGCCCCCAGGGCGTCTCAGCTCAGCTCACCTACACTTTCGTGGGCGCCACCTTCACGGAGTACGTCGTGGACGGCCAGGTCTTCGACGGCAACGAGATTCCAGGGCTGGCCCGGCACCGTCTCGATGGCTTTGTGCGGGTTGCGAACGGACCGTGGTTCGCGGAGCTCAGAGGGGACTACGTTGGGCGGGTTCCCGTGAACGACGCGAACAACGAATACGCACGGGCGTACTCCTTGTGGGACGTGCGTACGGGCCTGTTTGCCGCCCACCTCGGCCGCCTCGAGGTTTCGCCGTTCCTCGGGGTCGCCAACCTCTTCGACAAGACCTACGCGGCTGCGGTCGCGGTGAACGCCTTCGGACGTCGGTTCTACGAGCCGGGACCGGGCAGGGCGTTCTTCGTCGGAATCAGCACCGCCTTCTAGTGTCCGCTGTGGGGCGCGCGTCCTGCCTCTCCTGCCGGGTTGGGCGGCGGTAGTCGGGGGTTGGGGATTACTCGGCCCCTCTTCTTGCTCGGTACCGTGGCGCTCTGGGCGCCCGCTCCCACACCCATTGCCGCGCAGGCCTCCTCCGTCGCCGACAACGCGGAGTTCCGCGTCGGCGTCACGGCTGGAGGAACCGGGCGCGTGGGCCTCACCTTCGAGTTCCGCTGGGGCGATCGGAGCATCGACGCGAACTTGGCCACGTTCGGCTTCAGAGACGTCAGCCTGGCCGTATCGGGAAAGCAGTACTTCGGGGGAGGCGACCTGCAGCCTTTCCTCGGCATCGGGCTGTGGAACGTCACGGCCTTTAGGGAGGACCCCGCCCCGAGGACGGGGACGGCGCTGCTCCTCCGAATCCCGTTGGGCGTGGACTGGAACCTCGCGGGCGATCATTCGCTCGGTGCAAGCCTCGCGCTAAACGAAGCTCTCTGGATTCGGCGCGCCGATCCCGAAGACGACGCGCCCATCAGCCATCGGCCGATCCCTTTGCCCGGGTTCTACTACCGGGCGAAGCCGTAGCTCGCCCAGCCGGAGCCGAGCCCGAGGGTCGGGCCTGGGCGCGGGGCCTAGAGCTCCTCCGCCTCGTCCCAGGTCTGCTCCCAGAACTCGTCTTCCTCCCGACGGATCCGATCGAAGTCGAGGGGCGGCGGGTCGTCGGTGGCCAGCGTCCCCGCCTCCTCGATCTGCCGGATGTCGTCGTCGTCGATCTGAGGAGGGGGGATTTCCAGTGCCTTTCGGATGCGCACTCGCATGGAGATCCACGCCCAGACGACGAGGCCGCCGAGCGAGAACCAGAGTATGGGCCAGACGAAGCGCATGACGGTCAGGCGATCGGGGACATACCAACATACTTGAGACCGCTGCCGGTGTTGAAGAGTACAACCTCGGCGTCGGCGTGGAGAGCCCCGCTTTCGAGAAGGGCCGGGACCGCGGCAGCGACCGCCCCTCCCTCCGGGCAGGCGAAGACGCCCGTCTCCTCCCCCAGAATCTCCACCCAAGCGGCCATCTCAATGTCGGGAATCGCCACAGCCGCGCCACCCGACTCACGCACGGCCCGCAGGATCAAGAAGTCCCCCACGGCTCCCGGCACCCTGAGGCCCGACGCGTAGGTCTTCGCGTTCTGCCAGATCTCCGCCTCCGAGTCCCCTTGCTCCCAGGCGCGCACCATCGGAGCACACCCCACCGCCTGCACGGAGAACATCTTCGGGCGCTCAGGACCGATCCAGCCAAGGGCCTCCATCTCGTCGAAGGCCTTCCACATGCCGATGAGCCCGGTGCCTCCGCCCGTGGGGTAGACGATGCCGTCAGGCAAGCGCCCCCCCAGCTGCTCGAAGATCTCGTACCCCATCGTCTTCTTGCCCTCGACACGGTACGGCTCCTTCAAGGTCGACAGATCGAACCAGCCGTGCTCCCGCGCGCCCCTCCGCACAAGCGCGCCGCAGTCGGTGATCAATCCATCGAGGAGCTGCAGCTGCGCCCCGAGCGCCCGGATCTCCGCGAGGATCGGAGCCGGCGTGTCCGTCGGCACGACCACGTGGACCCGGAGGCCTGCCGCCGCTCCATACGCCGCTGCGGCCCCTGCGGCATTCCCGGCCGAGGGCAGGGCCAGCTCAGTCGCCCCCAGCTCCTTGGCCCGTGAGACGGCCATGCAGAGCCCACGGTCCTTGAAGCTGCCGGTGGGGTTCTGCCCCTCGTCCTTCACCCACACCCGAGCAACGCCCATCCGGGAGGCGAGGCGGGGAGCGTCGAGGAGCGGGGTCCACCCCTCTCCCAAGCTGACCTGGCAGGCACGGTCGCGAACCGGGAGCACCTCTTCGTACCGCCATAGATCCGCCCGCCGGCCGGCCACGTGCGACGGTTGGAAGCGGGACCGCAGAGATTCCAGATCGTAGCGGGCGAAGTAGGGCTTGCCCGCCCCGGAAAGACCGTGGAGGGCCTCGCTCCCGGCGGTGGCCCCCGTGGCCGTGCATTCGAGGTGGGTGGCGCCGGCCAGGGGTCGCGGTACGTCGCTCATGGGATCTCGGTGTCGGAGGGCGATCAAGCGAGGAAGATAGGCGGGCGTTGACACCAGCCAACCCCCGTCTGCTTGGGAGGCCGGAAGGGCATCCGTTGCAGCTGGCCTGAACCCGCAACACCCTCGACGCTCTATTCGTAGCGCAGCGCGTCGATGGGATCGAGCTTGGCCGCGCGCTGGGCCGGCCAGATGCCGAAGAAGAGTCCGATCCCCGCAGAGAACGCCAGCGCCATCACCACCGCCTCGATCGCGATCGCCGTCTCCCAGCTCGCGACCCGGGTCAGCAACTCTGCCCCGCCGACTCCAACCAGCACTCCCAGGACTCCTCCTAGGAGGCACAGCGTCAGCGCCTCGACGAGGAACTGGAAGAGGATCGCTCTCTTGCTGGCTCCCAGGGCCTTCCGCACCCCGATCTCGCGGGTTCTCTCGGTGACGCTCACCAGCATGATGTTCATGATGCCGATCCCGCCCACGATGAGGCTGATGGCTGCGATACCGGCGAGGAGCATCGTGAAGGTCTCGGTCGTCTCGTTGAAGGTCGCCACGAGATCGCTCGAGTTGCGGATGCTGAAGTCGGTGTTCTCGCCCGGCCTTACCCGGTGCTGTCGCCTGAGGACCCGATCGATCTCGGTGAACGCGGCGTCCATGGCCTCCGTGGACGGGACCTGCGCGTAGATGGACGAGAGCCGCCGGCGCCCCCCGAACACCCTGAACTGCGCCGTCGATGTCGGGATGAAGATCTCTTCGTCCGGCCGGAAGAACCCGGCGTCGCCCTTCTCCTCCAGGACACCCGAGACCTCGAACGGCTGCCCGCGAATCTGGATAGTCTTGCCGACCAGCACGGGTGCCGGCGTCCCCAGCGCCTCGGGGACGGCGTAACCCAGGACGGCCATCCGGCGGCGCCCTTGGACGTGCCCTTGGTCGAAGGCCTCACCGTGCTCCAGTCCGAGGTTGTACATCTCAAAGTACTCGGGCCACACGCCCCGCACCTGGTTGTTGGAGTTCCAGCGGAGGTAGGTGACCTGCACTCGCGAACTCACCTCCGGAGAGATGGTGAGCAGCCCCCCGGTCTCGTCTCGGAGCGCCTCGGCGTCCTCGACCGTGAGGTCCTCGGTCTCTCCGGTCGAGACGCCTCCGAAGTATCGCTGTCCCGCACGGATCGTGAGCACGTTGGTGCCCATCCTCGAAATCTGCTCTTCGACGCGGCGTTGGGCGCCCTCCCCCAGGGCGACCATAGCAATCACGGCCGACACGCCGATGATGATACCCAGCGTGGTGAGGAAAGACCGGAGCGCGTTCGCACGAATGGCCCCCAGGGCCACCCCGACTATCTCGCGGATCAGCATGTCCTATCGTGGCCCGCGGCCACCCCCGCCGCCGAAGGGAGAGGACCGAGAGCGGATCCGCTCGAGGAACGCTTCCTGAGTCGCCCGCAGCTGAGCGGCGCCGATGAGCGCGACAGACTCACCTTCCTCCACGCCACTCACGATCTGGGTGTAGTCCCAGTCGTTGAGACCGATCATGGCTCCGCGCGGCTCGATGGAACCGTCCTCACTGATGACGAAGACGACCGCCCGGCGGGCCTTCCGAGTCGGTCCAGCTCCCGCAGCGCGCATTGGCTCGCCTCGGAGAGCTGCGAACCCGCCCTCGGCGGAGCCGCGACCAAGACCGCCCGGTCCCGCAGCCCCAGCCGCCCGCTGCCTCTGGAAGATCGCGCGGGCGGAGTCCTGGGAGATCTCACCCCGCGCCACCTGGGCTCGGACGGAATCGAAGGTGGCCGTGCGTCCCGCAGCGAGGGCGGTGCCGGCGCCCGGCGGGCCTTGCCCAGCGCCAGGGGTTGCCCGGTCGCCCCCCCCTTGCCCGTCACCCCGACCGCGCCTCGCTCCCGCGCTCAGCCCCCCCGCACTCGCCCCCCCTGCCCTCGGGCCGCCGAAGCCCGGGCCGCCACCCTGCCCTCCTCTCATGCCGGCGAACATGCTGCGCACGTCCACGGCATCCTCGGGGAGTCCGAGGACCATGGCCGCCGGAACCGCATCCTGCGGGGTGACCACGGCGGTGTTCGGGACCAGCAGAACGGAGGGCGCCTCGGCGATCTCGACCTCCACCTCGGCGTTCATGCCCGGCCTGAGCAGTCCCGAGTCGTTGTCGAGGTGCACGATAACGGGGAACATCGTCACGTTCTGCTCGACCACGGCTTGGGGCTCGATCTTCTCGACTTCACCGATGAACGTGCGCTCCGGGTACGCCTCGACCCTGACGGAGGCCCGCATCAGATCGCGGATCTCCCCCATGTCGGTCTCGTCGACCAGCGTGCGGACCTGCATCTGGTCCAGGTTCGCCATCACCATCAGCACCGTGCCGCCCGACACGTTCTGGGATGCGGACTGGATGACCTGACCCTCCTCGACGTTCTTCTCAAGGATGGTCCCGGCCATGGGAGCTCGTATGGTCACGTCCTCCAGCCGGAGCTGAGAGAGCTCGTAGTTCGTCTGCGCCTTGACGAGCGTAGCCTGGGCGTTGGCGTACTCCAGGTTCTTGCTCTCGTGCTCCTGGACGGAGATCACGCCCGACGCCAGGAGCTCCTCGGAGCGCACGAGCTGAGCGCGAGCGATCTCAAGCCGAGCTTGTGCGACTTCCCGGTCCGCCTCGGCCTGCTCAAAGGCGTTGCGGACATCCCTGGGGTCGATCTCCGCCAGCAGTGCGCCCGGCTCTACCTCGTCGCCGATGTCGACGAAGAGGCGCAGGATCTCGCCGGACGCCTTCGACTTGACCTCGACCTTCCGGATCGGCTCGACGATGCCCGTCGCCTCCACCGTGATCATCAGGTCGTCGCGCTCGACGGCGGCGGTTTGGATCGTCGGGGCCTCTTCCGCTTCCGACGTGCCACACGCCGCCAGAAGGAGGAGAACGAGCACGGCGGCCCAAGATCTCTTCATTCTGCGGGATGTCATACGTGAATCCCCGTCGGCTGGTGTAAGACGTCTTTGGCGATTGTGCCGTCGTGAAGGTGCACCTGCCGCTTGGAATACTCGGCGATATCGTGCTCGTGCGTGACGATTACGATGGTTTGACCCTGCCGGTTCAACGCGACCAGGACGGCCATGATCTCCTGGCTCGTGACGGAGTCGAGGTTACCGGTCGGCTCGTCGGCGAGGAGGAGCGCCGGGTTGTTTACCAGGGCTCTCGCGACCGCCACCCTCTGCCTTTGGCCGCCGGACAGCTCTGGCGGCCGATGGCCCATTCGGTCGGCCAACCCGACCACCTCCAGCTTCTCTTCGGCCCGTTCTTGCCGCTCCCTTGCCGCCACGCCGGCGTAGATCAGTGGCAGCTCGACGTTGTGCAGAGCCGTCGCGCGAGGAAGGAGGTTGAATGTCTGAAAGACAAAGCCGATCTCACGGTTGCGGATCCGGGCGAGCTCGTTATCGGAGAGGTCGCTCACCTGAATGCCGTTCAGCCAGTACGTGCCCTCGGTAGGCGTGTCCAGGCATCCGATGAGATTCATGAAAGTGGACTTCCCGCTCCCCGACGGCCCCATGATGGCCACGAACTCACCGGGATGGATCTCCAGATCGACGCCCCTGAGGGCCCGGACGGTCTCGGCCCCCAGGACGTAGTCCTTCCTGAGACCCTGGGTCCGAATGATCAGATCGGTCAAAGCTCCCTCCCTAAGATTGCCTCAAGCTCGGCGCGGGACAGCACGTAGTCGTAGCGCGCGTTGACGAGGTCCACCCTCGCCTGATCGGCGGCGACCTGGCTCGTAATGACGTCGAGGATGATTGCCACGTCCGCCTCATACCGTGCGCGCGTGACCCTCAGGTCCTCGTCCGCCACCGCCACCGCCTCCTCTGCGATCCCGATCGCGCGCACGGCAGTCTCGAGCGCGCGGAGGGCAGCGTCCGCCTCCTGCCGGGAGGCCAGGCGCGCGTCATCTTCCTGCAGACGCGCAAGACGCGTCGAGTACTCCGCCCGCACCACGTTGGCCTCGCGGCTGAAGCCGTTGAAGATAGGATAACTCAGGTTGAAGTTGAGGTTCCAACTCGTGCGCCCGCCGTCGAACGACGCCACTTGGTTCGACCAGTTGTAGCCAGTGCTCAAGCTCAGGGTAGGGATGTACACGCTCTTCGAAGAGGCGTACGCCTGCTGCGCCGCCACCGTCGCGGCCTCCGCGGCCAGGACCGACGGCGATTGGGCTTCGGCGATCCTGAGCGCCTCCGCCTCGGCCATTGGCAGAGGCTGCGGATCTAGGTCGGCAGGAGGCTCGGGGATCACCGGCTCGGATTCACCGATCTGTCGGCCGATGGCGAAGCGGGCCGCTCGGGTCGCGACCTCCGCGCCGAGCACGGCCTGGCGGGCGTTGATCAACTCCAGTCGGGCTCTCAACGTATCCGACATGGTGCCCGCACCGACCTGTACTTGACTCCGGCTCATCTCCAGGCTCTGGTTCGCCTGCTCGATCCTTCGGCGAGCCACGTCGAGGAGCTCCTCCTGACGGAGCGCCTGAAAGAAGAGATTCTTGGTCTGGAGCGTTACGGCGAAGCGTTGATCGTCGCGCCGGGCCTCGGACGCGACCAAATCGGCTCTGGCGCCGCCGAGGTCCGAGAATCGCTGGCCGCCGCGAAAAAGATCGTAGCGCGCGCTGAGGCCCGCATTGTAGGAGTTCGATGCACCCGAGACGATGCGGTCCGTGCCCGGGTCGAAGCGATCCGTGCTCCGCACCGACATCCCGGAGCTCGTCGAGAGGCTGGGGAGAAAGCTGCCCAGGACCGTCCTCCTGGACTCTCCGGCGTTGATCACGGACTGCTCGGACTGGGCGAGCGCCGGGTTGCGCGCGAGGGCCCGATCGACGGCGTCGTCGAGGGTGATCCGCAGCGCGCCCGGGTCAAGAAGAGGCTGCAGCTGGGCCGTCCCCGGCGTGCTCAACACCAACGCGGCGCCGATCGCAAGCGTCACACGTACAGTCATGCCTTCACCGCCTTGCGTTGTCCGAGCGCCGCGAGCGCCGCGAGCTCCGCTCCGTGTCATGCTCGTCTAGGAGCGTTTGATACAGCGCACTCTGTTCGTCGGTCAGGACCCCCATGATCTCTTCTCTGAGGTCGTTGACGACGGCCCGGTAGCGAGGGCGGAAGTCGCGGTCCAGAGCCTTCATCCGCCCTCGATGGAAGGCTACGAGCGAGTCCACCAATGCGTCTTGCTCCACCGTGAGCCCGACGCGGTCGACAATTCTCCCGCGGGATCTGCTCGCCTCCGGAGCGGACTGCTCGCTGCTCGTCTCCTCGGGAGGGTCGGCGCTGGCGGTCCGGTCCCAGGCGAAGCCGACCACGACGCCACTGCCGAAGAGGAGGGCCAGTGCGCCGGCCACAAACACCCTGGCCCCAAGAACCTTCTTGTCGGCCATCAGTAGGTCCCTCCGGTCAAGAGGAAGACGCCCTCGCCCGCCTCTTCCAATGCCATAAAGTCGGGCAGGGTCCGATCCTCCAGCTCTTGCGTGAGGACCTCCTCCGGACCCTGGGTTTCCAACGAACGGGGCGATCCGCCGCGCTGAAGCTGCAATGCCGTGATTGCGGCGGCCACGGCTGCTGCCGGTACCATGACTCGGGTCCACGACTGCACGAGCTCCAGCACGGTGACATCGGTCGTGCGGCGCCGGCGCGCCAGCTCGTCCGCCGCCTGCGTCATCACACGGAACCGGAAGCGTGCCCAGTAGCTGGAGTCTCGGCGACCCGGATCGAGGATTCCGAGGTCGTAGCCCCCGTCCGAAGGTCCCGCGCTCGCCTGAGGGTGCGGACCGTGAGCTCCACCGTTGTCCGTCATGCTCTCTCCTATTCCTCCGCCTGATGTGCGGCCAAGCTCAAGTCGCCCTGCAGCGCTTTTCTCGCGAAGTGGAGATGCGATCGCACGGTCCCGGACGGGATGCCCAGCCGCACCGCGATCTCCCTATGCTTCCAACCGTCCAGGTCGTGTAGCAGCACGATTTCTCGCTGGACTTCGGGCAGCTTTCGAAGAGCCCTCAAGAGCCGCTCCCCCAGCTCCATCTGTTCCGTGGCCCGATCGGGCGTCGGTCCCTTGGCCGCCGCTCCCACGGGCACGGGGTCCGTTCCGCGAAGTACTTCCCGGCGCACGAGGTTACGCGACCGATTCCTGACGATGGTCATGAGCCACCCCGCGAATCGGTCCGGGCTCTTGCAATCCTCCAGCCGTTCGAGGGCGACCATGAAGGCCTCCTGCGCCGCGTCCTCGGCATCCTCGTGGCTCCCCGTGACCGAGAGCGCCACCGCGTACGCGGCACGCATGTACCGGTCGACCAGGGCTCCGAACGCTGCGCCGTCACCGGCTCGCGCCCTGCGGACCATTTCCGCGTCCGGGCCTCGTTCGGTCACACCCAAGCAGACACCGCCACCGTCCGTGATGTTGAGCCACGGCGACTCTTCGAATTTCGAAGAACCGAGGGCCGCAGGCTAAACCCGCCGTCCCCGTTGGAGGACTTCACCGGGCACCCGTGCGACTGTTCGTAGCGCTCATCTGGGATTCCTGCCGGCGGCCGAACGTTAACCGGGCATGTCCGGGGGTGTCGGCAGACGGCTCGCACCTGCCCGGCCCCCTCCCTCCCGCCTTCTGCTCCGATCGTGCTTGGACGGGGCAGGATCGGCCGGTCGCGGGTCGGTCGCGACCGACAGCAGGTCGATCAGTCCCGATTCGAGAAAATCGTCGATCGACGTGCCGGGAACGAGCGCCTCCCGCACCGCCACCCGCGGCTCCGACGCACGATAGAACGTGAGGTGCAGGAGCGGTGCGCCCCGATCGGGCACCGACCCCGTGGAGGTGCGCCCCGAGAGGCGGGCGATCCACTCGACCTCTTCGCTCGTGAACGGGCGGGAGGGAAGATCCTCCACCGGGGTGGGCTCGTAGCGCTGTCCCTCGAGTGCTTGCTGGGCCGGAGCCGGAACGCTCTTCCGCCGACCGCGACCCCCACCGCGACCGCCACCGCGACGCCGGGCGCGGCTCCTGTTCCTAGGGCCTCGCCGGCGCTCCCCCTGACCCGGCCTAGGGGGCGCCCCCTGCTCCGCCGGTGCTCCCGGCCCCGGCGAGGCCTCGTCCCCGGGCCTGGGCGAGCCGGGACGCACCCCTCCAACGGCCTCCCGGATCGGAGTCGGCTTCGCGCCCTTGTCCTGTTCGGACCCTCGATCGCTGCCTTCCATGGGGTGAAGATGGCCCTACGGGACATGCTTCGCCATTGATGTGGCGGAAGGGGGGGGTCGAGCGCGCAACTCTCAGGGCCCGGCGCAGGTGCCGGCATCCGGGCCAGTCGGCGCCGGGTCGGCCCCTCGCCGGCCGAGGGGCTCTACGACGTCACTCGGGCGATGGCGGAAGCGACCGACCGCCGCATTGATCAGCCGAGCGCGTCGAAGGTTTGAGACGAGATCCTGGCCGGCCATCAACACGCCGAGGCAAGAGGCGTCTTCAACCTGCCCGTCGCGCCGGGCTGCTTCCGGTCGAAGCTTCAGAAGCTACCGGGCGTCTCGTTCGGCGGCCCCCAGGACGAGCATCGTTGGACGGACCCTTCGCTGGTAGGAGCACATCGAGGCGGGCAGGGCGAGCAGCCCGGGACAATGCTGCGCGCGGCGCGGCGCCTGGCCGGACGAACCTCGGAAGTAACGGGGGCGGCCCGGCTCGAGTGCTCGCCGGCAAGAGCTAGACGGGGCCGTGGTCCTCAGCCCCAATCACGTGCCCTCACCCGTCCCGCCTGCAGGGTCGAAAGCACGTCTTCGCCGTAGAAGAGCCGGATGTACTTGGCCTGTGTCTCGGTGACGCGGCGGACCGTCCACACCAGGCGCACATAGTTCGGCTCTCTGGGCTCCGAGAGCAGCTTCATCCCGGCTTCACGCGGCTCGCAGTTGCCCTTCCGATTGTTACACGGCGAGCACGAGGTGACGACGTTCTCCCACGAGTTGTCCCCGCCTCTCGAGATCGGAAGGACATGATCCCGCGTCAGGAACTGCCGGCCCTTGAGCTGCCCGCGGTGTCGTCCGCAGTACTGGCAGTGGTAGTCGTCGCGCGCGAAGAGGAACGTGTTGGTGACCTGCCTCCGGAATCGCCGTGGCACGTGGACGTAGCGAACCAACCGGATGACAGTCGGATATGGCAGCTCCGTCCTGGGCGACCGGAAGGCGCGCTCGTCATCGGTCTCAAGGATCTCTGCCTTTTGATCGATGACGAGCCGGATGGCCCGGCGGGCCGAAAGAATGGTCAGCGGCTCGAAAGACGCGTTTAGAGCCAGACAACCCATGACTCTGGCAACCCCTCCACCGTTGGCGGCCACCCGGGCCTTCGGGCCCGGCAATCGCAAGCCTTGCTGCCCACCCCGAGACGCCGAGGCCCGTTGCAGGACGACACAACCGGTCGTACTCTCTGATCTTGCCCGTGCCGTATATCGTGTATGGCCCAGGGCCAAGTTCTCACGGACATCCGAAATTTCGCCCCCAACAGATAGTGCGGCGGGCCGGTCTCCGCCACCCCATGCAGCCCACATCCTGACCCACCGCCCCAGCGGATCGCCCTTGCGCCGACGCCTATAGCAAGGCCGTGGGATCGCGGTCGATCACCACGCGGACGTCCCGACCCCTGGGTCGGAAACCGGACTGAAACTCGCGAGCGGCCTCGCCGATCGCCCGTGCCGAGGCACTTCGGAGCATGAAGTGCCAGCGCCAACGCCGGTGAAGCCGTTCGATCGGCGCGGGCGCGGGCCCGACCAGATCGAGACCCGACGTCGGCCGGAGTCGGCCCCGTAGCCAGCGCGCGGCGGCCTCCGCGTTTCGGGCCGCGTCCTCGGCGTCGGGACTGCTCACGACCACGTTGACCAGCCGCGCGACGGGCGGGTATGCAGGATCGCGCCGCTCTGCCATCTCGCGGTCAGCGAAGGCCTCGTAGTCGTGACCCAGGGCGGCCCGGATGGCGTAGTGTCCCGGCAGAGAGGTCTGGACGATCACCTCCCCGCTCAGCTCTCCACGCCCGGCTCGGCCCGCCACCTGGCTGAGCAGCTGGAAGGTTCGCTCGCTCGCGCGGAAGTCGGGCAGATGAATCCCCACATCCGCATTTACCACGCCCACGAGCGTCACACGGGGAAAGTCGAGACCCTTGGCGATCATCTGCGTGCCGAGCAGGATGTCCACCTCGCCACGTCCGACCCGGCCCAGAATCTCGTGGTGCGACCACTTCGCCGAGGTCGTGTCCACGTCCATGCGCGCAATCCGTGCAGCGGGGAAGGTCTCGGCAACGACCTTTTCGACCTGCTCCGTTCCGAGCCCGCGGAACGAGAGATCTTTCGAGCCGCAGTGAGGGCAACGGGAGGGCGCCGGCTCCTCGTACCGGCAGTGGTGACATAGGAGACGATGCGTCATGCGATGGTAGGTGAGCGAGATGGAGCAGTGAGAGCAGCGCTCCACGTTGCCGCAGTCGCGGCACTGGATGAACGAGGAGTAGCCGCGACGATTCAAGAGGAGGATGGTCTGCTCCTCGCGTGCGAGCCGATGGCGGACGGCATCGACGAGAGGAGGAGTCAGGACGACCCCCCCTTCGCTCCGGACGGCCGCCCCCGATCTCCCCGCGCGACGCTCCGGCCGGAGGTCCACCAGCCGGACCGGCGGCAAGCTTCCGCCGCCGACGCGTTCGGGAAGAGAGAGACGGCTGAATTTCCCCCGCTCGACGTTGTGCCACGCCTCCAACGATGGCGTAGCGCTCCCCAGCACACAGAGGGCGCCTTCCTCGAGCGCCCTCACGACCGCCAGATCCCGCGCCTGGTAACGGGGAGCTTCGCTCTGCTTGTAGCTCCCGTCGTGTTCCTCGTCCACCACCACGACGCCAAGAGCTCCAACCGGAGCAAACACTGCCGAGCGAGCCCCCACGGCAATGCGGCGGTCGCCAGCTCGCAGCTGCCGCCAGGCGTCGTAGCGCTCACCATCGGAGAGCGCCGAGTGGAGCACCGCCACCTGGTCGCCGAAGCGTGCGCGAAAGCGTGAGACGGTCTGGGGCGTCAACGAGATCTCGGGCACGAGGACGATGGCTCCCCGCCCCTGACTCAGCACGTGACCCAAGAGTTCGATGTACACGAGGGTCTTTCCCGAGCCTGTGACGCCGTGTAGCAGGAAGGGCTTTGGGCACCCGCCCTCGACCGAGCCGATGAGAGCCTGGATCACTCCGGCCTGGCGAGAGGTGGGCACATGCCTGGGGCCCTCCTCCACGGGAATGCTCGCGAAGGGGTCGCGCTCGACCTCTCGCTCCTCAACCACAGCGAGCTTCTTCTCCTGCAGGCCTTGGACCACGCCCCGGCTGAACCCTGCCTGCCCCACGAGATGAGCGAGCTCGACCGTCCCCCCGGACGCTGCAAGGGCTTGGTAGGCCTCAACCTGTCGTCGCGCGCGGCCGAAGATACGCTCGAGCTCCTTGAGATCCTCGATCCAGCGGATCAGCCGCACGACCCTCTCGGTCTTCACCGGAGGCGACCGTGGCGGAAGCGTCTCGTGACGCAGAATGGCTTGCGCCGACAGGGAGCGGATCTCAGGCCAGATGGAGCCCATCTGGAGGCTCCTGCGCAGTGCCCGGACGCCGTACGGACCCGTCCGAGCGGCCATCGCCTCGACCAGACGCCGCTCCCTGGGCCTGAGCCTTCCGGGCGCGACTCCGGTCAGGGTCAAGACGTCCCGGGAGGCGTCGGAAAGCACAGCAGGAAGCATGGTCCTGAGAACGATGCCGAGGGGCGCCACGTAGTACTCGGCCATCCACCGGGCTAGGCGGAGTTGGGGAGGAGGCACGGTGGGCTCGGCATCGAGCACGGCGAGCAGCGGCCTCACCCCCTTCCGCTCCCCGTCGCCACCGGCTCCCACGACGAAGCCAATGCGCTCTTCCCGTCTGAAGGGCACGAGCACCCTCGTTCCGGGCTCGGGGGCGGGTCCGGGCGTGGAGTACGTGAAGGTCTGATCAAGCGGAAGTGGCAGAGCCACCTGAACAAGCGAGGACGTCGAGCTCAACGATCGGGACACGTGTGCGGTTCTTGGGGATCAGTCCGGCGACACCCACATCTCGTCCCGTCGCTCACGGGGCGTCATCTCGGGTCCGCCGGCTCGGAAGTGGACGTTGACCCCACTGCGGATGCCGACGCCGTTGGGCAGGGATGCACGGACCTCTCCCGAGAAGCCCACCCCCCGGTGCGAACAGGCCGCGCTGCCCTTCTCGAGGTGATCGAGGGTGGGGCCGCTCCCGGAAATCCCCGACTCGTCACGACTCGGCATCGCTCGCCCCACCGAAGAGCAGCAAGTCGGAGGCCTGCCCCCACGACGTCGCACTCGTTGACGAAGACTCGAGCGTGACGGCGAGACCCGCCGGGACGACCAGAACCTCGTCCCCGGCCCTCATAGCGGTGAGCCGGAAGATTGGGCGATAGAGTGCTACTGCACCCGACGGCACGAGGGGCCTCCGACTTAGCTGGATCAGGTCGAGCACGGACGAGCCGCGTGAGGCGCGCCGTGCCCGACCGTTCGGGTCGGGATTCATGCGGGAAGGTAGACCGGGGCAACTCGGGGGGTCAATGCACCTCCCCCGGAGCTAGAAGATGGGCTCCTCCCCCTCGTCCATCTCCTTGAGCGCCTCCCTCAGCCGGTGCTCTTCTTCGGCCGAAAGCTCGCGCTCGGCCCCCGCACGGGCGAGCATCGGATCCTTCATGTAGCGGAGTGCGACGAGCACGACCCCGACCCCGAGCAAGAGGGCTCCCGGGGGCACGAGCCAAGCGAGTAGTCCGCGACCCGACGTGCGCGGGTAGGCGAGGTATTCCTCGCCGTGATTGGCCAGGACCCAGGCGACGAGATCATCACGGGCGAGGCCCGCCCTCGCCATCTCCTGGAGGCTGTCGCGCAGCAGCGCCCCCTGGTAGGACGTGCAGACCTCGAGCATGAGGCCTGGGCAGTAGGGGGACTTGAGCCGGGAGATCGCCTCGTCAGCGACGGGATGCGGCTCGATCGGATTCCTCAAGGCCTGGTCCTCGTCGTGTGCGGCGAGGGGGACCACCGAAGCGCCTAGGACGGCCATCAGCGCGAGGCCCAAGATATCGAGCCTTGTCATCATATCATGCCTCCCCCGGTCTGGCCGCAAGTGTGGATTGTAGCGACGGCGGTTCCAATGAACTACCCCCCGCCCGAGGAGAAAGAGCCGCGGCGCCAAGCGCTCAGTCCAGCTCGACGCCTGCGAGCGCCCTCAGCACAGCTGCTGCGCCGAGACCGGTCCGCGCGGGGTCGTAGCCGCCCTCGAGCGCGGCGACAATGCCGACCGCACCGCCAGTCCCCTCCATGATCTCGCGTGTCAGTGCGTGGAGGTCTTCCGGCTCCAGCAGCATGCCTCCCAGGGGGTCGCCGGCCATGACGTCGAAGCCGGCCGAGACCAGCACGAAGTCCGGGCGGGACGTCTGCAGCGCCTCGCTCAGCGCGCGCCCGAAGCTCTGCCGATACGCGTCGGCAGGCGTCCCGGCCGGGAGAGGAACGTTGAGCGTCCATCCCCCTCCGCCCCCCGCTCCCCTTTCTTCGCCCGCGCCCGTCCCGGGATAGTGCGGCGACTGATGCAGGGACAGGTAGAACACGGTGGCGTCCGAGTAGAAGATGTCTTGCGTCCCGTTTCCGTGGTGTACGTCCCAGTCCACGATCAGCACCCGTTGTGCCCGCCCTGTGGCCTGCAGCCAGCGGGCGGCGACGGCCACGTGGTTCACGAGGCAGAACCCCATCGCGTACTCTGGGGTCGCATGGTGCCCGGGCGGACGTGTCGCCACAAAAGCCGACGCGAGTTCTCCGTCCGCCACCGCCCCTACGGCCGTGAGGAGGGCACCCGACGACCCGATGGCTGCCCGCCAAGACGCCGGTGAGACGACGGTATCGGGATCGAGACGGATCAGGGCGGATTGGCTCTCGGCCCTTTCGGCGGCCTCCCGAACGAGCTGCACGTGGGCCGACGAGTGAACGCGCAGCAGGTCCTCCTCGGTCGCTTCGCCGGGCTCCACCTGGACGACCTTGTCGTGGAGGGCCAGGAGGTCTCTCCCCACGGCGGACGCAAGGGAGCGGAGGCGACCCTGGTGCTCCGGATGACCCCAGCCGGTGTCGTGCAGGGCCGACGCCGGGTGAAGCAGGAACCCTACCGGCGGAGGATCAGCCACCGGCTCCCACGACCGCGCTCTGCTGGGCGTCGCCGATGCGCTCCTGAATGGTGCGCACGTTGTAGCTCCGAGAGCGGAGGGCGATGAGGGCATCGCACGCGGCGCTGGTCGCGGACATGGTCGTGAAGTACGGGATCCGGTGGGTGATGGCGGCGCGTCTCATGGCGTAGTCGTCGTACTGCGACTTCTTGCCGAGGGGCGTGTTGATGAGAAGGTGCACGTCCCCCGAGACGATGTGGTCGACAATGTGGGGGCGTCCCTCCCCGACCTTGTAGACCCGATCGGACGGAATGCCGAGGCGAGACAGATACTCGTGCGTGCCCTTCGTCGACCAGATCTCGAAGCCGAGATCGTGCAGTCGGCGGAGGATGGGGGTCACGGTCGCCTTGTCGCGGTCGTTGACGGTGACGACCAGCGTGCCTCCCTTGACCGGCAGCAGGTTGTTGGACGAGGCCTGCGCCTTCGCGATGGCCATCCCGAACGAGTCGTCGAACCCCATCACCTCGCCGGTGGAGCGCATCTCGGGGCCCAGGAGGACGTCGACCTCGAACCGGTTGAACGGAAACACGGCCTGCTTCACCGCGACGCCCGCGACGGGAGGCTCCTCGGGGATGCCCAGATCGGCGATCCTCTCGCCAGCCATCACGCGGGCTGCCAGGCGGGCCAGCGGCACGCCGGTCGCCTTGCTCACGAAGGGGACCGTGCGAGAGGCGCGCGGATTCACCTCCAAGACGTAGACAGCTCCGTCACGGATCGCGTATTGCACGTTGATGAGCCCGACCACGCCGAGCTTCAGTGCGAACTTCCGGGTCTTGTCCTTGATCTCGGCGATCTCCTCCGCACCGAGCAGGTAGGGAGGAAGAACGCATGCCGAGTCCCCCGAGTGCACGCCGGCGTCTTCGATGTGCTGCATGATGCCGCCGATGACCACGTCGGTCCCGTCGCAGAGGGCGTCCACGTCGGCCTCGAAGGCGTCTTCAATGAAGCGGTCCACGAGCACCGGATGATCCGGAGACGCGCGGGCGGCCCTCTCGAAGTATCCCGTCAGGGACCGTGCGTCGTACACGATCTCCATGGCGCGACCGCCGAGCACGTAGCTGGGGCGCACCAGAACCGGGTATCCGACCGCCTCGGCGACGGCGAGGGCCTCTTCCTGGCTGGTGGCTACGCCGTTCTTCGGCACCCTGGCCCCAACGGTGCGGCAGACCCTCTCGAAGCGGCCTCGATCCTCCGCTCGGTCGATGGCGTCCACCGTCGTGCCAAGGATGGGCACGCCCGCCTCCTGCAAGGGATGGGCGAGATTGAGCGGCGTCTGTCCGCCGAGCTGCACGATGACCCCGATGGGCTTCTCCCGCTCGACGATCTCGAGGACGTCCTCGAAGGTCAGGGGCTCGAAGTAGAGCTTGTCGCTGACGTCGAAGTCGGTGGAGACGGTCTCCGGATTGGAGTTGACCATGATGGCCTCGTATCCAGCTTCCCGAAGTGCGAGCACCGCCTGCACACAGCAGTAGTCGAACTCGATCCCCTGCCCGATCCGGTTGGGCCCACTCCCCAAGATGAGGATCTTCTCGCGATCCGAAGGGACCGACTCGTCCTCCCCCTCGTAGGAAGAGTAGTAGTAGGGGGTCTCGGCCGGGAACTCACCCGCACAGGTATCGACGACGTTGTACGTCGGCCGGATGTCCCAGCTCCAGCGGCGACTCCGCACCTCCGATTCGTCCTCTGCCCGGAGAGTCGCAAGCTGCCCGTCCGAGAACCCGTTCCGCTTCATGCGGCGCAGCTCGTCGGGACCCACCCGGTCGAGCGCCGCGTACCAGCGCTCGTCGTGGATGATTTCGAGGAGTTGATGGAGGAACCACGGGTCGATGCCCGTGGCCTCACCGATGTCCTCGATGCTGAGATCCGCGTGCCCGTCGGGTCCATGCTCCGCGATGATCTCGAGCGCCCGCTTGAGCTGGTAGGTGCGCTCCGCCGTAGGCCGTCGGAGCGCGGCGATGAGCTCCTCGGGCTCGTCCGACTTCAGCCCGTCGTCTTCCAGACGCTCTCCCGTGCTCCAACCGATCCGGCCGATCTCGAGGCCACGGATCCCCTTCTGCCACGCCGATCGGAAGGTCCGGCCGATCGCCATCGTCTCCCCCACGGCCTTCATCTGGACGCCCAGGGTCGGGTTGACCTCGGGGAATTTCTCGAAGGCGAAGCGCGGGAACTTGACCACCACGTAGTCGAGCGTGGGCTCGAAGGAGGCGGGCGTCGTCTTCGTGATGTCGTTCGGCAGCTCGTTGAGGAGATAGCCGACGGCAAGCTTCGCTCCGACACGGGCGATGGGAAAGCCGGTGGCCTTCGAGGCCAGAGCGGACGAGCGGGACACCCGCGGATTCATCTCCACCACGAGCATCTCGCCGGTGTCGGGATTCACTGCGAACTGGACGTTGCAGCCCCCGGCCTCCACCCCGATCTCACGGATGATCGCTAGAGCGGCGTCGCGCATCTTTTGATATTCGACGTCGGTCAGCGTCTGTGCGGGCGCCACCGTGATCGAATCACCGGTGTGCACTCCCATCGGGTCGAAGTTCTCGATCGCACAGACGATGATGACGTTGTCTGAGGCGTCCCGTACGACCTCGAGCTCGTACTCCTTCCACCCGATGACGCTCCGGTCGATGAGCACCTCGGTGATGGGTGACGCGTCGAGCGCCCGGCGAGCCGCCGCCTCGAATTCGTTGCGGTTGTAGGCGATGCCTCCGCCCGTGCCCCCGAGCGTGAAGCTCGGCCGGATGATCGCCGGGTATCCCACGTCCTCGATGATCTCCATGGCTTCCTCCATCGTGCGGGCAAACCCGCCGTGGGGAAGCTCAAGGCTAAGGCGGCGCATGGCAGCCGCGAACTCCTCCCGATCCTCGGCCATGCGGATCGAGCGGGCGTTGGCTCCGATCAGCTCGATCCCGTGCTCGCCGAGCACCCCGCGCTCGCTAAGCTCCATGGCGATGTTCAGCGCGGTCTGCCCACCCATCGTGGGCAGCAGGGCGTCGGGCCGCTCCCGCTCGATGACCCGCTCGACCCAGTCGGCGGTCAGAGGCTCGATGTAGGTCCGATGCGCCAGATCCGGGTCCGTCATGATGGTGGCCGGGTTGGAGTTCACCAGCACCACCCGGTAGTCCTCTTCCTTCAGCGCGCGAACCGCTTGAGTACCGGAGTAGTCGAACTCGCAGGCTTGGCCGATGACGATGGGGCCGGAGCCCAGAATGAGGATGGAGTCGAGGTCGGTACGTCTAGGCAACGGCTGAAACGGGAGGTCCTAGGTCGCCACGAAACCGGCGTGCCCTCTGCGGGGGAAAAGGGGAGCGCGCATCGCCGCGAAAGGTGTCGGATCGGCTCATGCCGCACAAGGCGGCCACGGTCTCCGAAGGGCCGGCTCAGTCGGCCTTGTCAGACTCCCTGCGCACGGCCGTGACCAGGAAATAGGCGCACCCGCCCCAGACGAAGCCCAGGATGAGCGCCATGGTAATGAAGGTCGAAGTCGTCATGGGCGTATTCTCTTCCGGAGCACGCGTTGACGCAAGGACGTGCGGCCTGCGACGGAAGTTGATTCGAGTCCGACCCGAGTGTGAGAGCGCGATTCCTCACCTCCGGACCTCGACCGTGATCCCGGTGAGGTTGGCAATCGCCCCGTTGTCCCCGCCTACGGCCTGGACGGCGGTGACCGCCGGGAACGGCGCCTCCACGTCTTGGACGTGGATCTGGAAGGACATCTCGCCCGGGGTGGGCGTCACCATGACGACGCGGAAGGCGCTGGGCGCATTCTCCCTGAAGAACAACCGCGTGTTGCCGGTCTCGGAGAATCCGGTGATCCCCGCTCCCGTGAACTCCAGCACGACGGCGCCCACGGGGATGGGGCCTGACGTGAGCCTTCCCGTGAGCGCCCCGGGTCCGGTCGGCCCCGAGTCGCAGGCGCTCAACAGAAGCAGGGTGGCCAGCGCCGGAGCCAGGAGCGACCGCCTCATCGTCCTTCCTCCCTCCTGAGGAAGAGCGGCACCACGGTCGGATCGGCGGCCCGCAGCTGCTGCGTCGCAGGATGGCCGGGGTTGCCGAGGATCCACGCCCTGAAGTCTCCGAGGTCGTACTCGTCGTTCTGGTTTCCGTGAAAGTCCAGGAACGAGCCGACGTTGGGGTCGGTGGCGGGATCCGTCGGGCCCTTGCTGAGGAAGTGATGGGCCATCTCCTGGAGTCCGGCCGAGGGCGGCCCCACCTCCATCGAGAGCGGCACCGAGGCTGTGAGCCCGATCGCGTCGCTCGCCCTCAGGGTCACGCCGAAGCGGCCCATCTCCAGGGGCGTCCCGTGAATGACACCCCGATTGGCGTGGGAGTGCATCCCGTAGGGAAGCTCGCCGAACCTCTCCCACACGATAGGCGGGTTGCCGTTCTCGACCGAGACCGTGAGGGACTGCCGGACTGCGGCCTCGAACTGGAAGTCCAGCTGTGGAGATCCGGCGAGCGCGAACGTGACGTCGAACTCGACGCTGGCCGCGGCTGGCTCCGTGAGCCGAATCATCGTCGGGTTCGGCTGGCCCTCGAGGAATCCGGTCCACCGGTTGAAGGAGAACCCCGTGTTCGTCTCGACCCCGACGCTGACCTCGGTGTCGAGCAGCACCCATCCCGCCTCTGACGGGGGGTTCGTCACGATTCGGCCGGCCTCGACGCCGGGCACCGGGCTCTCCAGGCTCACGTCGAAGCGAACCTCCGCACTTCCGTAGGCCGCACTGAGTGTGGCGTCCTCGAGAGGCGTGGTCCATTCCCGGACCCGGGGGGCACCGTCGTCCCACGCGATGAACCCGTTGCGGAAGCCGTCCACCGATTCCTCACCACCGGCCGCCTCGAAGACGTGCTTCTGGAACGGCGCCGACATGATCGACACGGGGTTGCCCCGAGTCTCCACACCGTCCACGAGGAACGGCACGGGACCCATGGCTCCCGAGGCCCGGAGCGTGAGGGTCTGGTAGCGAGTGAGGACCCGGAACTGCATCTGCGCGCCCACTTGCTGGATGTCGAGCAGCGTGACCCCCGCCGCCCGGCCTCGGGGCACCCCGTCCGTGCCGTTGAGGCCGTCGTAGGTGAACGCTGCGGGTCGCGACCCGGCCGTGAACTCGGTCTGTCCCGAGGAGCCGGGGAAGGGATCGCCGGAGTCGCCGCGCTGCCTCCCGAGCGCAAGGTCGTTCTCGCCGTCGCCCTGGCGCAGCCAGACCGCCATCCGGTCGGATTCGCTGTTCACGACGTTGTCGGCCCAGGTGCCGGCCAGCCTCTCGACGTCGATCTGCCACACGAGGAGTCCGGGAGAGAAGAGGTTCTCGTCGAACCCGAGCGGTTGCCGGTTCTCCAGGAGGAAATAGTCCCCGCTCCCATCCCTCGCGTCGATCCGGATGATGCCTCCCGAAGTCTCTACGGGGTCGAGCGTGATCACGCCGAGGTCGGAATCCGGAGCGAGCGTCGTGACGTCGGCCCAGCCCAGCGCCTCCTTGCTCCAGGCGGTCATGTGACAGGGAATGGCGGGGATCCCGCCCGTGCAGCCCCACGCTCCCGACCCCATCAGACCCCAGCGGCCCACGCCGCCGTGGTCGGCCCCGACGGCGTAGAGGTCGGGAAGACCGAAGCCGTGCCCCAGCTCGTGCGCGAAGATCCCGATCTGATTGATGTGCTGGTTGTCACACCCGAGCACTGCGACGACGGCGTAGTCGTCGATGACGATCTGGCCTCCGTTGGCGGAGGGCGTCTGCGTCACATAGGCCAGGAGCGTCGGATCCACCGATGAGGGCGCCGACTCCGAGAGCTGCCAGCGGTGCGACCAGACCCGTCCCACCCCGCTGACGAAGCACTCGGCTCCTGCCGTCGGATGCATGACGGTCAGCACGTCGACGTGTCCGTCGTCGTCGCCTGAGTTGGCTTGTCCGTCCGGCCCGTCGTTGTCGTACTGCCCCCAGTCCACCGACCCGTCGTCGATCCCGGCGAGGATCTCGACGATGAACTCGCCGACGTTGTCCGTGCTGCTGAGGCCGTTGCTGTCCCCCGTCACCTCGGCCGCGGTGAAGGCGGTCCGGACCCAGTCATGCGTATCGCCGACCAAGGTGACACGATCCCGCGAGATCTCCGCGTAGAACTCTGGAATCGTATTGTGGATGCTGTTCGGCCCGTCGAAGAACTCCCGCCCGATGACGTCCCGGGTGAGACTCACCTTGGGTTCCTGACCCGCCGGGCTCGCCATCGGGATGTCGGGCGTGTCCGAGTACAGGCCGAGGATCAGCGGAAAGGTGAAGGTCCCGGTGACACCGGCCTCGCGCCGGCCCAACGTCCTGGCGCTGCGCGAATCCAGGCCGCGCCGAAGACCCAGCGCATCGGCGCGGGCCTCGGGGCGCCACCCTCGGCTGAAGCGATAGGCGTTGGGATTCCGCTGGAGCTCGGCGTAATAGGCGGCCGGGGGGGTGGTGCCGTATTCCCGGGCCAGCATCTCCACGTCCTGGGCAGACAGGGAGCCGCGCGCGCCGAGGATGAGGATCGCCACGCGGAAGCCGAGCACGCGCCCGGTCACCTCGGAGACGGTCCTACACTTCATCGAGGGAGCCCCCAACTGGCATGTCTAACTACGGTCCTGCCCACGGATCTCCAAGACGTCGGCCACGGTCTTCATGCCGTCGATGACGTTTTGTATGTGCTCGGCCCTGTCAATGCCGAGGAGCTCCACGCCGCGAGCCACGTCGTCCCGATTGACCCCGGCGGCGAAGGCCTTGTCCTTCAGCTTCTTGGTCACGGACCTGGGCTTGAGGTCGTCGATTCCGTTGGGCCTCACGAGACAACACGCATGGACCAAGCCCGACAGCTCGTCGCAGGCGAAGAGGACTCGCTCCATCAGCGTCTCGGGTTCCACGCCCGTGCGGTCGGGCGCGTGGGCTTGGACCGCCCGGATGATCTCTTTCGCGTAGCCGAGTTCCTCGAGCTCGGCGACCCCGCGCTTCGGGTGCTCGTCCGGGTATTTCTCCCAATCCAGATCGTGGAGGAGCGCGGCGGTCCCCCAAAGATCTTCGTCCTCGCCGTGCATACGTGCGTACTGACGCACCGCAGCTTCCACGGCGAGCATGTGCTTTCTCAGTCCGCCGTTCTCCACCCAGCACTCGAGAAGCTCCAGGGCTTCAGCCCGGTCGGGGATCGTGTCGCTCACCGTTCACCTCCCGGTCGTCCGATCGTGGATCGTGAGGAAAGAGCTTCCAGCGGCGCCTACTCGGATCAGGGGGCCGTGACCCTTTCGAAAGCTCCCACCGAGGAGCCGGACGGGTCAAGCGGCCCCGATTCTTTCCTACGCCCAAGCGGGCGCTTGGTTGCCGCCGAGGGGGAGGAGGGGGCCATCACACGCGCGACGACGGGCAGAGATGCGACACGGCGCACGCCTCGCAACGTGGCTTCCGGGCGTCGCAGACCTTGCGGCCGTGGAAGATGAGCAGGTGTGCGAGCAGGGTCCACTGGTGGCTCGGGAAGAGGCCCATGAGGTCGAGCTCGATCTTCTCCGGCGTCCTCTCCTTCGTGAACGCGAGGAGCTTCGAGAGCCTCTTCACGTGGGTATCGACGACCACCCCTTCGTCGATCCCGAACGCATTGCCCAGGATGACGTTGGCGGTCTTGCGCCCGACGCCCGGCAGCGCGGTCAGCTCCGCCATGGTGCGGGGAACCTCTCCCCCGTGCTCCTCCGTCACGCCCTGCGCAAAGCCGATGATGTTCTTGGCCTTGTTCCGGAAGAAGCCGGTGGTGCGGATGATCTCCTCGACGTCTTCTTGTTCCGCCCGCGCCAGAAGGTCGGGTGTCGGATACCGCTCGAAGAGCTGCGGCGTCACCATGTTGACCCGCTCGTCCGTGGTCTGGGCCGAGAGGATGGTCGCCACGCCGAGCTGATAGGGGTTCCCGTGATCGAGCGCGCAGTGGGCGTCCGGGTACTCGAGCTTCAGAAGCGAGAAGGCCTCCGCGGCCCGCATCTTCTTCGCCTTCCTGGACTCCCGCGCCATGATCCGAGACCCGCGCCTAGCCGGTGTCCTGACCTCCTCCGCCCAACTCCGAACCGCCCACGCTGCCTGCAGGTGCGGCCGACCGGGCCTCGATCCGTGACACGATCCACCCGTTCAGCAGGAGGAGGGCCCCGAGGGCGATCGCCCACTGGATGAGGACCGAGCCTACGTTGAAGGGCGAGAAGAGCGTCCACGTCTCGACGAAGGACTCACCCTGGGCCTGGTACAGCCACCAAGCCATCAGGACGATCGCCTCGACCATCACAAGCCGGATCGTCCAGTCCCACCAGGCGCCAATGTGGATGTCGGAGTCGCCGGTGTTGATGTACTGCTCTCTCCAGCGGGTCACTCCGTACCTCAGCACGGCGAAGGCGAAGAAGAAGCCCGAGAGCATCAGTCCCACACCCCACACCCAGTCCTGGTTCGCGAAGAACGGGCCCGCGCCGGGTGTGTCCGTCCAGTTCAGGGCGCTCGGCGCTCCGAACAGGATGCCGGCCGTGCCCACCGTCGCGATGGCCCGCCTACGGGTCAGGCCCAGGTCGATGAGGATCCGGCTCGCGAGCTCGATCATGGCCACCATGGACGTCCAGGCCGCGAAGACGAGCGCCAGGAAGAAGAGGGACATGAAGAACTGACCGCCGGGAATGCGCCCGAAGAGCTGAGGCACCCAGATGAAGGTCAGCCCCTCATTGCCCGCACCCACGATCTGATCCGCCGCATCAGGCATGACGGAGAAGACGGTCGCGAGCACCATGATGCCCGCCAGGAGCGACATCGAATTGTTCCCGAACCCGATGACGAAGGCGTTCAGCGCCGTGTCCTCCCTGCTTCGCATGTAGATGGCGTAGGTGAGGACGAGGCCCCAACCCGCTCCCGTGTCCCAGGCGTTCTGCGTCAAGGCCTCGAGCCAGATCGTCGCGCTCGCCAGCTCGGAGAGCCGCGGGGTAAAGAGGAACGCGAGCCCCGCAGACGAGCCCGGCAGAGTCACCGCGCGGATCGCCAGGACGATGACCAGAACGATGAGGCCGGGAATGAGGAATCGGGCCGCGGTTTCGATGCCCTTGACGCCCTTGGACACCACGAACAAGCCCATCCCCATCGCCACCACGTGCGTCAGGAAGGCTTGGGGCGTCCCGGCGTAGCCCTCCCAGAACGCCTCCGGAACGGCCGACGGTACGTCTCCCGTCACGCTCGCCAGGAAGAACCGGATCGTCCACCCCATGACGACGCTGTAGTAGAACAGGATGGCCGTGGCGACCAAGGCGACCCACGCGCCCATCCAGGCGAACTTGGGTCCGATGGTCTTGATGAACGCCCTGATCGTGCCCGACCGGGTGGCTTTTCCCATCCCGAACTCGAGGATCAGCAGGGGCACGGACCAGAGCAGGAGGAACACCACCCAGGCCACCAGGAACGACCCGCCTCCGTTCGACGCTGCGATGCGGGGAAAGCGCCAGATGTTTCCGGTGCCCACGGCCATGCCGAGCATCGCCAACAGCATGCCCCAACGCGAACTGAAGACTTCGGACTTCGATGACAACGATGCCTCCGGATTTCGGGTTCAGAGCCCGCGAGCCCGCCGGGCCCCGTTTCGAACCAGCAGCAAGATGGGTGACGAAGGCCCCGTCGGCGACCCCCGCACGCGCGACCCTGCCGGTCACCCGCCCCGCGACCCCCCCTTGGGGACATCTCCCGATCCGGCCCGGACAGGGCTGCCGGTGGAGCCGGGCCACCCACCCCGTCGGGACCCGCATCGATGTGGACTTCTCAGCGGCATGATGCCGGCCGCATGGACTGCGGGAAGCCTGGCGAGGGGATTCGCCGCGACCTCGGCGCTCCCGAGAACGGGGCGCCCCGGCCCCCGCTTTATTCGCCGGTGGACGGACGACCGACGACGCGATCCAGAGGCTTCGGACTCAAGGGGGCATGCCCGCGTGCGGGGGCGAGGGGCGTTCTCAGAACGATGGTCGCCCCAAGGGCCCACCCTCGCGGCCAGGGGCGAGGCCTTCCGGCAGCGCGCCTGCCGGTCAGGATCCGGCGAGCCTCTCCTGCACCCAACCGGCCACTGATTCCGAGGCGACCCTCACCTGCTCGAGGGAGTCCCGGTCCCGGATCGTGACCGTGCCGTCCTCGAGCGTCCGGCCGTCTACCGTGACACACCAGGGCGTGCCCGCCTCGTCTTGCCGCCGGTAGCGCCGCCCGATCGACCCCGCCGCATCGTAGAACGACGGAATTGCCGCCTGGCGAAGGGCAAGATGCAGCTTCTCGGCGACCTCGCGCAGGCCGCCCTTCTTCACGAGCGGGAAGACTGCGACCTTGATCGGAGCGAGGCTGGGGTCAAGGCTCAGCAACACCCGCTCCTCACCCTCCACCTCCTCCTCGCGGTAGGCATCCGCCAGGGCGACTAGGACCGTGCGATCGACGCCGACGGCCGTCTCCACCACATAGGGCACGAAGCGCTTCCCGCCCGCCGGATCGACGTACGCCAACCTCTTGCCCGAGTATTCCTGGTGGCGAGAGAGATCGAAGTCGGTCCGGTTGTGAATGCCCTCGAACTCCTTCCAGCCGAACGAGAACTCGTACTCGATGTCGAAGGCCTTCTTCGCGTAGTGGGCCAGCTCGTCGGGTCCGTGCTCGTGGAAGCGGAGCTTCTCGCGACGGACCCCGAGCGAGACGTGCCACTCCATGCGCTGGTGCATCCAATAGTCGAACCACTCGTCGTCGGTGCCCGGCTCCACGAAGAACTGGAGCTCCATTTGCTCGAACTCACGCGTTCGGAAGATGAAGTTTCCGGGCGTGATCTCGTTTCGGAACGCCTTCCCGATCTGTGCGACGCCGAACGGAATCTTCTGGCGGGCCGCGGTCTGAACGTTCAGGAAGTTGACGTAGGAGCCCTGGGCCGTCTCTGGACGGAGGTACGCGATCGACGCGTCATCCTCGACCGGCCCCATGAAGGTCTTGAACATCAGGTTGAAGAGCCGCGGCTCGCCGAATGCTTCCCTCGTGCCACAGGTCGGGCACTGTCCGCCCTCGACCTCGGGGAGGTCCGCGCGGAAGCGCCGATGGCAGTTGGAGCACTCCACGAGCGGGTCGGTGAAGCCGTCCACATGGCCTGAAGCCTCCCAGACCCGCGGGTGCATCAGGATCGAGGCGTCCAACCCCTCCACGTCGTCGCGCTGGTGCACCATGGTGCTCCACCAGCGGTCCTTCACGTTTCTCTTGAGCTCGATTCCGAGGGGGCCGTAATCCCAAACCGACCCGGTGCCGCCGTAGATCTCCGAGGACTGGAAGATGAAGCCTTTGCGCTTGGCCAGAGACGTGAGCTTATCCATGGTCTGGGAATTGGACATCGATGGTCGATCCGCTGTGGAGTCGGGTTCCCTCGGTCCTGCGAGAGGCTGGAAGCTAGACGCCCTCCCTCACCTCATCAACCGATCCCGAGAACCCCGCAAAGATTCTCGGGTATACGCCGCTCGAGCCTTTCCGGGAAGCCCCGAGCCGTATCCGGCAGGAGTACATTCGATGATGACGCTGACCGACAGAGCCCTCGACGTTGTTCGCAGCTACCTGGATAAGAGCGGGGGCGAGTTCACCGCGCTGCGAGTCGCCATTGCGGGTGGAACGCCGCTCGACCCGGACTTCGCGCTGACCCTTGTGGGCCCGGACGAGATCCGGAGCAGCGAGAAGGAGGTCGACATCGGCGGCCTCACCGTCGTCGTGGACGAGGAAAGCGCCACACACCTCGAGGGCGCCACGGTCGACTTCGTGGAGCGAGTGAACGAGAGCGGCTTCGAGGTACGGCTGGCCACCGCAGAGAGCGCCTCCCGCGCGGTCCGCGCGGTCCCCGCGGGCCCGCTCGCGGATCGGGTCCGAGACGTGCTGGATCACCAGATCAACCCAGCCATCGCGGCCCACGGGGGAGCGATCACGCTCGTGGACGTGCAGGACACCGAGATCTTCCTCGAGATGGGCGGCGGTTGCCAGGGCTGTGCGATGTCGCGCATGACGCTGCGCCAGGGGGTGGAACGCATGGTGCGGCAGGCCGTCCCCGAGATCACGGTTATCCACGACATCACCGACCACGCCTCGGGCGAGAACCCGTTCTTCGAAGGACCGGGGGTGTGACGTTCCCGCGTGGAGCGTGCGCAGACGACTCGACAAGACGGGCCGATCAGCGCTGAGTGACCCTTGGTCGTCGAACCGTGGGCATCCACTTCTCGCGCGGAGCGGAGCGGGCCCGTCCGGTCGCACGCCAGGTCGGCAGCTCCCACGTCCAGCGCCCCCCGCTCCCCGGCCTGAGGCGGTACGCAGTCCAGTGTGACGTTGCGCCTCACAGCGAAGTCCAAGGTGCAGGGCAAGACTAGGGGCCATCCGTTCGCTTCTGCCCGCCCGCCGCCCCGGCTCGCGCGACCCCGAAGTCACACGGCGCGGCATGGCGCGGAATGGGGGCTGCCCATCAACGCCTGCCCCTTGCAGATACGGGAGGAGACCGCTTTCGTGCTCATCGTCCTCATCGCTCTTAAGGAGCCATCAACCCAAGAGCTTGGGAACAGCTGTACGAACCCCGCGATCTGCGGTATTGCTCGATTTCAGGCTGCCGAGGTCGCCGGGAGGAGGGGAGAGTTGCCCGATTCCGACGAACGATTGCGGTAGGGTACCTGGAACGATGTCCGCCGCTGTGAATGCTCGGACCGCGGTTCCGCCGCAGGAGCCCACCCTTGTCCGAAGGGCCCGGGCTCACGGGAACCGCATCGCCGTCGTCGGGCCCGGCGGGCTCTTCACCTACCGCGACCTGCTCCGGCTGTCGGAACGGGTGGCCCGGAAGTTGTTGGCGATCGGCGCGAGGCCCAGCGAGCGAAGCCTCAACGGTGTTGAGGAGGCACGGATCGCCTACCTGGTTCCGCCCGGCTTCGAGCACGTCGCGGTTCAGTGGGGCATCTGGCGAAGCGGGGGCGTCGCGATTCCGCTCGCGATCTCGCACCCACCGTCCGAGCTGGTCCACGTTCTCGATGACGCCGAGCCCGTCGCCGTGATCGTCCATTCGTCGCTAGCCGACCGGCTGCGCCCGCTGGCCAGCGATCGCGGGCTGCTCGCGCTGGATTCAACGGGGCTCTTGGGGGACGTTGACGAAGGTCCCGCCGCCACGGTCGTGCCCTCTCCTTCGGCGCCCGGGGTCACCTTCGCTCAGCCAAACCTCCCGGACCTCTCTCCGGACCGTCGGGCCCTCATGATCTACACCAGCGGGACCACGGGTCGCCCTAAGGGCGTGGTGACGACGCACGGGAACGTCGAAGCTCAGGTCGAGTCCCTGGTCACCGCATGGGAATGGAGGGCCGATGACCATGTCCTCCTCGTGCTGCCCCTCCATCACGTCCATGGGATCATCAATGTGGTTACATGCGCTCTGTGGTCGGGCGCGTGCTGCCAGATGCTCCCGAGATTCGACGCTGTGGAGACCTGGGAGCGCTTCGCGCGCTGCGACATCACGGTGTTCATGGCCGTGCCCACCGTGTACGTGCGTCTCATTCGCGCGTGGGAGGCGGCGGCACCCCAGACTCGGGAGCGGTGGAGCGAGGGGGCCAGAAGGATGCGGCTCACGGTGTCGGGCTCCGCGGCGCTCCCCGTCAGCGTGCACGAGCGATGGCGAGAGCTCGCGGGCCAGGTGCTCCTGGAACGCTACGGGATGACCGAGATCGGCATGGGCCTCTCGAACCCGCTCCGAGGGGAGCGGCGGCCCGGCTGCGTGGGCCGCCCCCTTCCGGGTGTGGAGGTGCGGAGGGTGGACGAGGCCGGCCAGCTCGTGTCCGACCCGACGACCCCGGGCGAGCTGGAGGTGCGAGGCCCGGGCGTGTTCTCCGAGTACTGGGAGCGTCCGGAAGAGACAGCGGGCTCGTTTCGGGACGGCTGGTTCCGGACCGGCGATGTGGCGATCGAGGAGGACGGCTACTACCGTCTCCTCGGACGCACGTCCGTGGACATCATCAAGACGGGCGGCAACAAAGTGTCGACCCTCGAGGTGGAGGAGACGCTGCGGAAGCATGAGTCGGTGGCAGACTGCGCCGTCGTGGGTGTGCCGGACACGGAGTGGGGTGAGCGTCTGTGCGGAGCGCTCGTCCGAAGCGGTGACGCACCGCTCGACCCCGATGCCGTCCGGCAGTGGGCCAGGGAACGGCTTGCCCCCTACAAGGTGCCGAGGGAGCTCGTTGTCGTGGATGAACTGCCGCGAACTGCGATGGGAAAGGTCAAAAAGCACGACGTGAAGAAGCTCTTCGCCAACGAGGACGCGCCATGACCGCCATCATCGAAAGCCTCCGTGAGTTCTGGCTCGTCTACCTGCTGCTGACCCTCTACACGGCGCTCATGGCCCACCATGCCTATGCGGGCAAGCGCGAGACCAAGGGCATCGCCGACTACTACATCGGAGGGCGAGGGATGGGAGGGCTGATCCTGGGCGTCTCCTTCTTCGCCACCTATTCGAGCACCAACAGCTTCGTGGGGTTCTCCGGGCAAGCCTATGGCTGGGGCACGGCGTGGTTCCTCCTCGTCCCGTTTGTGGTGGGCTTCTCCGCCTTCGCCTGGATCGTGGTCGCTCCCCGGCTCAGGGTGTTCACGCAGTCCCTCGATTCCCTGACGGTTCCGGACTTCATCGGCTTCCGCTTCGAGAGCACGCCGGCACGTTTCCTCGCGGCCGTGATCGTGATCTTCGCGAGCATCTTCTATATGACCGCCGTCTTCAAGGGGATCGGGAACCTGCTCGAGACCTTCATGGAGATCCCCTATCGGATCGCCATCGGACTGATCTTCATCGTGGTCATGCTCTACACGGCGATCGGAGGCTTCATCTCGGTCGTGAAGACCGATGCGGTGCAGGGCATCGTGATGTCGGTCGCCGCCATCCTGCTCTTCACGGGCACGGTTGATGCGGCGGGCGGGCTGGGAGCCATCACGGAGATCCGACAGGCTCCGGAGACGTCCCACCTGTTCACCTGGGGAGGCGGCGTCGCCGTGCCTGCCCTTCTCGGTGTGCTGGTGGCGGCAACCATCAAGTTCGCGGTGGAGCCCCGGCAGCTCTCCAGGTTCTACGCCCTCGAGGGTGCGCACGCGGCGCGCACGGGGCTGCTCGTGAGCACGCTTACCTTCACGGTCGTGTACTCCCTGCTGGTACCGGTCGGACTCTACGCGCGACGAATCATCCCGGAGGGCCTGGACGATACCGACTTGGTCGTGCCGACGCTCCTGGCGACCGACGGAGTTTTCTCCTCCCTCGGGGCCTCATTCCTCCTCGTCGCTATGGTTGCGGCCGCCATGTCGTCGTTGGACAGCGTGCTCCTTGTGTTGGCCTCGACGGTTGAGCGGGACATCGTCGGCGTGATACGACCGTCCAGCATGGAGGACGCGGCGCTCCGCGCAACCCGCTACTACGTGGCCCTCTTCGCCCTCCTGACCGCCATCATCGCTCTGAACCCCCCCGGAGGCATCGTGACCCTCACCGCGCTCTCGGGGGCGATGTACGGAGCCTGCTTCTTTCCCGCCGTCGTCTTGGGCCTCTACTGGAGGAAGGGGAACGGGGTCGCCGTCATCAGTTCGTACGGCGCCGGCCTGGCTTCCCTGTTTCTCTGGCGCTACACCCCCTGGTCGGAGTCCCTTCACCAAGTCTTCCCCGCGCTGGCTCTGTCGCTGCTCGTGTACGTCACGATCGCGCTGCTGGGAGGGGCGGTCGAGACGGAGCGAGTCACGAACGTCTTCGCCGCCGCCGAAGGGAAGCCCGAGCCCGCTGAAATCAACACCGATCCCGGCCCGAGCTCTCTTGCTCCGTGACGAAGGCCGGGGTAGTTTTCGACGTGGAATTCGGCTTTCGGCGGAGGAATGAAGATGCGTAAGTGGCTGCTGGGCGAGTTCTCCAAGCCGGCAATGCGGGTCTCGGCCCTTCTGGTGGCTGTCACGTTTTCTTCCGCCTCGCCGCTCTGGCGGGCGGAGCCGGCGGCGGCCAGCGTTCCAGACCCCCTTATGAGCAGCTGTGCGGCCGCGCCGGCCGCCGTGGCGGCGGCCGAGTACTACAACATCAGCATGGCTGCCACCGGTAGCGCACCGGGTGCCCGCGGCTATGTGACGAAGACGTTCGCGCAGTCGCCCTTCGGAATCGCCCTCACCGTGGACGGGCGGTACATCTACGATGTCCAGATCAAGGTCGAGGGGCTGAGGGGACCGCCCGCGACGGAGTACACGGTCTGGGTCGCACCGCCGAACCTGAGCCCGATCGTCAGATTGGGCGTGCTGGACGAGCACCTGGAGCTTTCCGGTCAGGTGGGCCTGAACAAGCTCATCATGTTCGTCACCGCCGAGCGGCCGGGCTCGTGGGATCCGGACAACGGCGATAAGGGCGGCAACGCGTGGAAGGGGCCCATCCTCATGCAGGGGATCTCCCGGAGCGGGATGATGCACTCGGCGGCGGGACACGGCCCGTTCGAAGTAGAGAACTGCTGAGCCCCGGCGCCCGCCGGTGGCGCCGTTCCCGACGGAACGCCAACCATCACCAGCCCCCGCCCCGACTCGGATGGCGGGGGCTGATTCGGCAAGACCCCTGCTTGACCGGGCGTCTCGGGGGCTTTCGAGCCGACCGGGCGCCCATCGCGACACCCTTCGGAGGTCGTTATGCGGTACCTGCGTGACCTGTCCCGGCTGACCGGGTTGGCGCTGGTCGTCACCGGCGGGAGCCTCCGGACGGCCGACGCCCAGTCCCCCCCTTCCGACGGGATCATCGAGCCGGGTAGCCCCAACATCGATCTGGTCTCGCACATCCAGCTCGGCCAAGCGTTCAGCGTCGGGGACATCGAGATCGAGCAGGACACGGACCGCCCCTACGTTTACGTGTCCCGGTGGCTGCTCGGCGGCGTCGACATCGTTGACATCTCCGCGCCCGAGAACTCGCAGATCATCTACCGATGGCGCATCGAGAACGCCGAGCTGCATCGCGGTTCCGGGGGCACGGACGGGAAGTACTTCAAGCTGCACGACCGCTACTACTACGCACAGGGATTCCAATTCCAGCAGGGCGGGCCGGACGCCGACCTGGGCGCCGTCGTCCTGGACGTTACGGGTCTCCCCGATCCGGAAGCCGTGCGCGAGGTGGGGCGCATTCGCGCTCCGGACACGCCAGGCGGGTTCCACAACCTCTTCGCCTACAAGCACTCCGACGGACGGGTCCTGCTCTTCACTACGGTGAACGGGTCGCACTCGAACATCTACGACATGGAGCGGTTCCTGAACGGAGACCCGGACTACGGCCTCATCGGGCGGCTGCCCGTGCCTACGAACCCGTGTCCGGGCGCCGGGATGTCCCACACTTATCACGACTTCTACATCGCCTTCGATCCGGAGACCGGGCAGGACAAGGCGTATGCGGCGTCTCAGCCCGTGGGCGCCTACGTCTTCGACGTCACGCGGCCCGAGGAGCCGGAGCTCCTGAAGTCGGTGGCGTGCGTGCCCGGCGTGACCCGCGACCACACCTTCGCCGTCACTCCCGACCACAAGTTCGGCATCGCGGAGGGACACCTTCGCTACAGCCCCATCCGCATCTACGACATGGAGTCGGCGTCCCAGGGGTCCAACATGATCTCCCGACCCGTCGGAGCCTGGACGGCCGACTGGACGAAGCACGCGCACAACTTCGAGATGCGCTGGCCCTACGTGTTCGTGGCCAACTACATGGAAGGCCTGCAGGTCTTCAACATGATGGATCCCACGGAGCCCTACACCGTCGCCGAGTTCGACACCTACGATCACCCCGACAACATCGCCTACGGCGGCGGGGCTTCCTTCTTCACCGAGGTATCGAACGGGGCGTTCGGCTTGGATGTGCGCAACGCCGACGGTCTCATCGTCGTCTCCGACTTCACCACCGGCTTCTGGGCCTTCCGCATGGACGGCTTCGAGGGCTGGAACGGCAACGACTGGGGCATGCCGAACATCTCGACCGTGCAGGACTGGGATAACGGGCCCGAGGGCTCCAGGCGGGCGACGGTCTTCTAGCGCTCCCCAGACCACGGCCCCAGGACGGGCGAGCCCGCGGATGGGGGCTCCCCGACCGGCGGCGCGAGCCGTCGTGCCAGCTCCGCCTCAGCACCACTGCACTCGGATGCGGTACTCGACGCGCGCCTCATCGTTCGCTTCGACCCGGGGCGCGAGCGCGAGCGTCCATGCGTCCCTCTTCTCGAACGGGTGGGTCGACGATAGGACTTCCCAGTCGGCTCCCACGGGCTCGACGAGCATGACTTCGACGTCCTCGTCCTTGTGGTTCCGCACGTCGATCCGCCACGTGCTCTCAGAGACGCAGCTCGACAGCACCCTATAGTCGATCTGGCGGCGGTCACCGACGATGTCGAAGGCCGCGCCCACCTCGATGCGCAGCCCCTCATCGCGCGGCGTGTGCTCGATCAGGTCCTCGCCGATGAACTGCTGGGCACCCGTGTGGTCCCGCTGATAGACGCGCACTACGCCCTTCGGAAGCGGCATGCCGAGGCCGTTTCGATCGCTGTTCTCGAAGTCGATGAAGACACGGGCCTTCTGGTTCGAGGTGACCTGGCCGTATTGGCCCCTGTAGTAGCGGGTCGCGCCGCGGAAGATGAGCCGCTTATGGGCGGCGAAGCTGTCGGATTCCAGGAGCGTGACCTGCTTCCGCTCGTTGTTCATCAGGTCCGCAGGCCGACCCAGCGTATAGAGGTGGTACTCGAAGAAGGCGTTCTCGGTGAACCCTTCGCCTTCCTGAGCCGCGACCGCGTCGGCCGTCATCCTCCTTCGGTCCCGTTCCCTCATGGCGCCGTGCACACGCTGCACGTCGCCGGCAACCAGCTGGAGCCGGGCGTTTTCGTAGGCGGTCCCGCTCTGGTTCGTAAGGGTCACCCAGCCCGTGAGAGCGGCCCGCTTGTCGTCTTGGTCGAGGACCATGACGTAGTCGGATTTCCAGTTCAGGCCGCTGGTCAGGTACGAGACTTCGACCTGCTGATGGCCGCCCGCCGAGTCGAGTCGCCACAGCAGTGTCGGCTCCGCGATCAGGTTGTCGGGGACCTCGGGGAATCCGAAGCGACCGGGATAGTCGAACGTGATCTCACCGCCGATCCTCAGGATCGGGCCACCGTCTACCGACAAGACCTCCGCCTCGGCCACGTCCTCCCCACCTGTCTGCGGGTTTGTCCGATACACGTTCACCGTCCGGCCGACGTACTTCTCGAGCAGCTTCTGGGGGCTCAGCAGATCGAATTGGTAGTTCTGTTCGAGCACCTGCAGCGCCTCGCCGCGGCTCGGACGGATGTGGACCGTCTCGGGTTGGATGCCGGACGCAACGTCGCCGTACTCCAAGGAGACTGTGCCCGAGGAGAGATCGAGCGTGCGGAGCTCGCGCACGAGCCCGAAGTCTTGGTTGTAGACCGTGATCGAGACCGCGTCACGCTCGGCGGACGTGGAGCGGAGCGTGGGGGATTCTTGGGGGATCGGCGGCAACTCGGGCGGCGGCGCCTGTTCGGGGCCGGACGTCCCGGCCGCGGCCAGCACGGTCGCGGCCAAGGAAAGCATTCCGCGCATTGGAGTCTCCCTCTCGATGGAGCGCCGGTGGGCGTCGCGCCGCACCGAGTGTTCTCCTGTCTTCCTGGGAGAGGGGACGTGTGAGCGTGGCGGCCTTGCACATGCCGTACTGGAGGGGGGGCTCAGCCCGGCACGGCCTCCGCTACAGCGTCCAGAGGTAGGTCAGCTTCACCACCCCGGTCCGGCGGTCGAGCGCGGACTCTCGGAAGTTGATGCCGTCTTCGAAGAAGTACCCCGTGTTGAACACGACGAAGAGGTCCGAGCCCGGCGTGTGGATCCAGTTGATCCGAAAGTTTGCCTGGAGCTTCTTCGAGTCGTTGTCGTACTGGATCAGGGCCTCGCCGAAGAGCTTGCGGCTCACGGCGGCCAGGATATTGGTGGAGAGGATCGTGGTGGAGAAGTCGCCGTTCTCCACGGGCAGCGAGATGATGTTGTGATCCGCGATCAGGCGGACCTCGAGGTGCTTTGAGAACTTGACCGTCGGCCCGCCGGAGATGTGCCAGCGCGTGCCGCCGAAGAAGCCGCCGTAGTTGGCGCTGAAGGACCCGGCGAGCGGCCGGCTCCAATTGGGCCGGTAGGAGACACCGCCGCTCGTGAACGTGTAGTCACCCGCCGGGATCGTCACGTCATCCGTGATGTGGAAGGGGACATCCAGTCGCTCGAAGCTCCGGCGCACGGCGCCACCACCGCGGTCGGTGTTCTCGAGCGAGAAGTTGAAGTCGACGCCCAGCTCGGTTGACTGCTTCGCGTGGTCCTGACCCTCGGTGTAGTTGCCGAACGAAGCCAGCGACACCTGGCGCACGAACCGGTCCCCACGGCCGACCCTCGGCGAGATGCCCGCCCTTCCGCTGTAGCGGATCATGTCCCTGCGCCGCACGAATCCGACCCCGGGATTGAAGTCGTCGCCGACGTTGAGGTAGCCCGCTTCGAGCTGGTACAGGTCCGTGTTGATCGAGAGGTCGGCGGCGCCCGCCGAAGAGCGACCGTCTCCCTCCGACGACCAGACGTTCGTGGCCCATGCGTCGAAGGTGCTCCCACTCCAAAAGCGGACGGCCACGTCGCCGCCCACGGCGCGGTTGTAGTCCTGGCCGTTGTCGCGGTTCGTGAAGATCGTCCCCACGGTCAGGCCGGGACGGAGGTCACCTCGGATTCGGGAGACGGCGAAGTTGGTGCCCGGATCTTCGACCCGGTCCTTCGTTTGGATGTCGAGCATGCCGATCGAGAAGGGACCGGCCTGCCCCGTGAACCGTGCGCCAAACAGGATGTCGTTCGTGATCCCGATGCGCCGGCTGAAGAACGTCTCGGTTCCCGTCGCACCGAACGAAAACAGACCGGCACGCTCGAGGAAGAACTCGCGCTTCTCCGGAAAGCGCAGGTTGAAACGCGTCAGATTCACCTGGACGTTGTCGGCCTCGACCTGCGCGAAGTCGGTGTTGTAGGTCAGGTCCAGGGTGAGGTTCGACGTGATGCCGTACTTCACGTCGAGTCCGAAGTCCCCATCGGTATCGTTTTCCGTGCCCTGGATCCCCAGGTTGACCTTTTGGCCGCCCACCATGCCGTACGGCTTGACCTCGAGGTTGCGGCCGGGCGTGACGTTCTGGAGGCCCACCAGGGTCGCGTACTGAGACGCGTGGGCGAGGCCCGAGAAGCGCCGATAGTCCAGGTCGATCAGCGGCCAGTAGACACGCTCGTTCTTCCGAACGATGCCGCGCGCGAACACGATGCCCATCTCGAGCGGGTCCTTCGGATCGAAGCGGATCGTCTTGAATGGGATGGCGACCTCGAGGACCCAACCCTCGTCGTTGACCTGCCCCTGCGTCTCGAAGACGCCCTCCCAGTTCCAGGCGATGTCCTCCTCGTCCGTGATCAGCGCGTCGCCCTGTGTGCCGAGGGAGTTCAGCTCGAAGAGGTAGCCGTTCCGGTCGTCGTTGTAGGAGTCGAGCCCGATGTAGACGAAGTCGTCCTGGGGGATGTAGCCCTCACGCTTGAGGATCGTGCGCTTGATCTTCTCGGGCTCCGAGTCGAAGAGGGTAAACCCGAAGTAGAGGTTGTTCTCGTCGTAAGCGATCCGGACTTCGGTTGGCTCGGTGGGCTCGGCCCCCTCGTCGGGCAGTCGCTGCTTGAAATCCGTGATGGGCGGGATCGTGGGCCAGAACAGCTCGTCGAGCACGCCGTCGATCTCGGGGCGCACGTCGACGTACGTGGCATGCGCAAGGAGGTCGCTGTTCCTCGATGGAGTCCCGGCGGCCGGGGGCTTGGCCGCCTCTTGGGCGCCGGCCGGGCGCGCACACGCCAGCGCCAGCGCGATGAGCCGCATCGTGGTCGGGTGGAGGGGCAGGGCGATGGCCCGCCGAATCAGGCGTCCCCGCGAAGGGATGCGGCTCCTCACGAGATGGGCCTCTGGACCCTCTCCGGACCGTTGTCCCAATCCTGCGCGCTCGAGATGTTGGGCACCCCCCAGTCGTTTCCGTTCCACCCGTCGAACCCGGCCATCTTGAAGACCCAGAAGCCGGTGGTCATGTCGCTGATCACAATGATGCCGTCCACGTTCCGCACGTCAATCCCCCATGCCCCCTCGTAGACGTTCCCGGTGAAGTTGCCTGGCCGTGTCGGGTCCGCCCCCTCGTCGTTGACCCCGGGGTAGGTGTCGTAGTAGGCCACGGTGTACGGGTTCGTCGGGTCCAGCATGTTGAAGACCGAGAGGCCGGTTACGTAGCCCGAGACGAAGACGTAGGGCCAGCGTACTTCGTGGTTGTGCGCCACCGTCTTCCAGTCCGCGTGCCAGGCACCGATCGGCCGGTTGATGTTGACCACTTCACCCCGAGCCGCCGCCTCGAGCCCCGGCCTCAGGTCGAAGATCCTGAGCGGCTGATACTGCCACTCGGCCTCACCCACGGCGAATCGGCCATCCGGAGTGGGAGTAAAGGTATGCCCCCAGTTGAAGCCGTCGACACGGGTGACCGTGGTCACCAGCTCGGGGTCTTCGGGGCTGGAGATGTCCCAGACGTAGTACCCTCCTCCCCCACCGCCGTAGAACTTGTCCTGCTGCGTGAGCGGATCGAAGGCCGCGTAGAGGTCGTGATAGGTCGTGGACAGGTTGTCGGGGTCGGCGGGGACGCCGATGGTGCCGAGGTAGCCCTGGTCCGCCTCGCCCTCGACGAAGCGGCCCATGTCGAACATCTTGGCGCCTTGGTGCGTCGCCATGAGGATGGGACGACCGTCGGAGTGCTTGTACATGAAGATATTGTGGAACCCTCCGCCTCCCTCGGGCCGGACGCGCCCCACCTCTCGCACCTTCGATCCGTCGGGGAGCCCGGTTACGTCGAGGACGATGGCCGCTACGTCGGAGTCGGGACCGCCTTGGCGGAAGCTCACGCCCTGGACGAAGTAGTAGCGCCCGTCGTGCTTGAAATACTTCGAGTCTGACGCACCGCCCTGGTGGAGCTCGGCGTTCTCGATCCGCCACTCGTAGATGACCTCGGCGTTCTCCGGGTCTTCCAAGCCGATGACGTCAAAGCCGCCAAGTGCCCTGCGGGCCACGTAGGCGTAGGGCCTGTCGCCGTCCTGCTCGATCTCGACGTCGGAGACGGTCCCGGTGCCCACGGTGATGTGCGAGAGGACCTCGATGTTGGGGCTTCCTGCCTGGCCCGGCAGGCGCGGGTAGGTGGGAGCGTCCTGCGCTCGGGCCTCGACCGGGAGGGCAGCCATCGAGAAGTACACGGCGGCCCTCCACAGCCGCGGCGGCGATCCGCTGCTCCGCGATCGATGCCCCCCCGGGTCCTTCCGACCGCATCTCCTCACTACGAGATCGGCCTCTGAGCCCCCTCGGGGCCGTTGTCCCAGTCCTGGACGCTCGAGATGTTGGGCATCCCCCAGTCGTTTCCGTTCCACGCGTCGAACCCGGCCATCTTGAAGGCCCAGAATCCGGTCGCGATGTCGCTGACGACGATGAGTCCGTCTGCGTTCCGCACGTCGACGCCCCAGGCGCCGTCGTAGACGCCCCAGGTGAAGTTCCCGCCACGCGTGAAGTCCTGCCCCTTGTCGTTCTCTCCGGGGTAGGTGTCGTAGTACGCGACGGTATAGGGGTTGGTCGGGTCCATCATGTTGAACACCGAGAGGCCCGTCACGTATCCCGAGACGAAGACGTACGGCCAGCGGACCTCGTGGTTGTGGGCCACGGTCTTCCAGTCCGCGTGCCAGGCCCCGATCGGCCGGTTGATGTTGAAGAGCTCACCCCGGGCGGCGGCGTCCAGGCCCGGCGTCAGGTCGAAGATCCTGAGCGGCTGATACTGCCACTCGGCCTCCCCCACCGCGTAGCGGCCGTCGGGAGTCGGGGTGAACGTGTGCCCCCAGTTGAAGCCGGCCACGCGCGTGATGGTGGTGATGAGGCTCGGGTCCTCGGGGCTAGAGATGTCCCAGACGTAGTATCCGCCCCCTCCCCCACCGTAGAACTTGTCCTGCTGCGTGAGCGGGTCGAACGCCGCGTACAGGTCATGGTAGCCGGTCGAGAGGTTGCCGGGGTCGGGGGGGACGCCGATGGTGCCGATCAACCCGTGGTCCGGATCCCCGGCCAGGAACCGGTCGAGGTCGTACATGCGGGCCCCCTCCTTGGTGACGAGCAGGATGGGTCGTCCGTCGGAGTGCTTGTAGGCGAAGATGTTGTGGAAACCGCCCGGGCTGAGCGGCTCGAGGATGCGGCCCACCTCCCGGATCGTGGAGACATCGGGCAGTCCAGTTACGTCGAAGACGATGGCGCCGAGCTCGGCGTCCGGCCCGCCCTGCCTGTATTGAACCGACAGGATGAAGTAGTAGCTGCCGTTCGACTTGAAGTATTTCGCGTCACGCCCTCCGCTCCCCTGGTGGAGCTCCGGGTTCTCGATGCGCCAGCGGTAGATGACCTCCGCCTTGTCCGGATCCTCGAGGCTGATGAGATCGAAGCCGGAGTGCACCCCGCTCCGCACGACGTAGGCGTAGGGCCTCTCGGCGTCTTGCTCGACTTCGACGTCGGCGACGGTCCCCATGCCCAGGGTCAGGTGGGACAGGATCTCGACGTTCCGGCTGCCCGCCTCGCCCGGCAACCGGGGATAGGTCTGGACCTCCTGAGCGGAAGCGGCGGCGGCCGCACCCACGGCGAAGGTGAGCGTGATCGCCGCTGCCAGGATCTGCGCGTGTCTCCACGGCATGGTCTGCCTCCGGAAATTGCTAGGTGTTGTCGCTTGGTGGACCACGTCCGAGCGCGAGCGAGCTACTCCGATATCGGCCTCTGCACACCGTCCGGACCGTTGTCCCAATCCTGTGCGCTCGAGCTGTCCGGCATCCCCCAGTCATGCCCGTTCCACCCCTCGAAGCCGTCCATGCGGAAGGCCCAGAAGCCGGTCGTGAAGTCGCTCACCACGATGAGGCCGTCGGCGTTCCGCACGTCCACCCCGAACGCCCCGTCGTAGACCGGCCAAGTGTAGTTCCCACCTCCACCGCTCAAGGTGCCCATGTTGTGGGGACCGTCGAAGGTGTCGTAGTAGCCGACGGTGTAGGGGTTCGTCGGGTCCATCATGTTCACGACGGAGAGCCCGGTCTCGTATCCCGAGACGAACACGTAGGGCCAACGGACCTCTTGGTTGTGGGGCACGGTCTGCCAGTCGGGAGTCCAGGCGCCAATGGGCCTGCTGATGTTGACGAGCTCGCCCCTGGCCGCCGCGTCGAGCCCGGGCTTCAGATCGAAGAAGCGAAGCGGCTGGTACTGCCATTCCGCCTCTCCGATCGCGTAGCGGCCGTCGGGGGTCGGAGTGAAGGTGTGTCCCCAATTGAAGCCAGCCACCCCGGTGATCGTCACCAATAGCTGGGGATCCTCGGGGACCGTGATGTCGAAGACGTAGTAGCCGCCCCCGCCCGCGCCGTAGAACTTGTCCTGCTGAGTCGACGGGTCGAATGCGGCGTACAGGTCGTGGTAGGTGGTCGAGAGATCGCCCGGGGCCGGCGGCACTCCGATCGTGCCGATGTAGCCCTGGTCCTCGTCCCCGGCGAGGAAGCGCGCCAAGTCGAACATCTTTGCACCGCCGTGGGTCCCCAGGAGGATGGGACGCCCGTCGGAGTGCTTGTACATGAAGATGTTGTGGAAGCCGCCCCCTCCCTCGGGACGGATCCGTCCGACCTCACGGACCTGGGACGGATCGGGAAGGCCGGTCACGTCGAAGACGATCGCCGCGACGTCGGCGTTGGGTCGACCCGACTGGAAGCCCGTGGCCTGCACGAAGTAGTGCCGTCCGCCGTGCTTGAAGGCCTTCCCGTCCATCGCGCCACCCGCGTGGAGCTCCGGGTTCTCGATGCGCCACTCGAAGATCACCTCGGCGTTCTCGGGGTCCTCCACGCTGATGACGTCGAAGCCGATCGCCTCGACCCTCCGCGACACGTAGGCGAAGGGCCGGGACATGTCCTGATCGATCTCCATATCGGTGATGGAGTACTTCGGGCCGAGCGGGAGGTGAGAGAGGACATGAAGGTTGGGGCTGCCCTGCATGCCCATCGGGCGCGGATGCGTGGCGGACGTCTGAGCCAACGCGCTGCCGGCCAGGGAGCCAGAGAGGACCACAGCGAGCGCTGTCCCGGCAACTCGGGTCCGCGACCGCTCCTCACGCATGCCGACACCTCCGTCCGACTGAAGCTCTCTCCGGCGTCCGTGTCTCAGACTCCGCCCGAGCGGCAAGCCGGTCAAGCGTTCCTCCCGCCCACCGAGCCCACCGAGCCCACCGCCCAAGGGGGGGGCTCCCCCGATCCTACGAGATCGGCCTCGAGACGGGACCGTTGTCCCAGTCCTGTGCGCTGGAGATGTTGGGCATTCCCCAATCCTCGCCGTTCCACCCCTCAAACCCGTCCATCCTGAAGACCCAAAGACCCGTGATGAAGCTGCTCACTGCGATGATGCCGTCCGCGTTGCGGATGTCCACGCCCCAGGCTCCCTGGAAGGTCGTCGCCGGGTTCGCCAAGGTGCCGTCCGGACCGTCCCACGTATCGTAGAACCCGACGGTGTAGGGGTTGGTCGGGTCCATCATGTTGAAGACCTGCATCCCGTCGTCCAGGGCCGCGACGAACACATAAGGCCAACGGACCTCGTGGTTGTGCGAGAAGTTCTTCCAGTTGGCGGTCCAGGCCCCGATCGGCCGGGTGATGGTCGGAACGTCGCCGTCGAGGCCCGGCTTGAGGTCGAAGATGCGCAGGGGCGCCGTCCGGTACTCCGTCTCGCCCACGAAGTAGCGCCCGTCGGGCGTCGGGGTGATCGTATGCCCGCTCCGGATCCCGGAGATGTTGGTGACCGACGTCAGGAACTGCGGGTCGTCCAGAGCCGTGATGTCGTAGACGTAGTAGCCTCCGGCACCGGCGCCGTAGAACCGGTCCTGGCCGCTCTCGGGGTGGTATCCCACGTAGTAGTCGTGGTAGCCGCGAGCTTGGTCGGGGGCCGGGTTGGGCACGCGGGCGATGAGCCCGAAGTCCGGATCTCCGGCCAAGAACAGGTCCAGGTCGTAGACGTGGGCGGCCGGCTCGGCGATGGTGGCGAAGAGGAGGTTCCGGCCGTCGGAGTGCTTATAGGCGTAGATGTTGTGGAAGCCGCCCTGCTGGCCCGGACCTTGGATCCGCCCCACTTCCCGTACCTGCGACGGATCCGGGAGGCCGGTCACGTCGAAGATGATCGCACCGAGGTCGGAGTCCGGTCCGCCACCACGGAATTGGAAGGACTGGATGTAGTAGTAGCGCCCGCCGGACTTGAAGTACTTCCCGTCCAGCGCCCCGGAGCCCTGATGGAGCATCGGGTTGTCCACCACCCACTTGTAGATCACTTCCGCGTTCTCGGGGTCTTCGATGCTGATGATGGAGAAACCGCTGGGAGCGAAGCGGCTGGACACGTAGACGTAGGGACGGTCCAGGTCCTGCTCCATCTCGATGTCGGCGGTCCGCCTCCCGTACAGCTCCACCCCGAAGAGATTCTCCTGGCCGGCGAGGGGCCTGGCCCCTCCCAACGGAAGGTGTGAGAGAACGTGAACGTTTCTGCTGCCTTGCTCTCCGGGCGCGAGCTGTGCCGAGCCGGGCACGACGTACAGAAGGGCGAGCGCGAGCGCCAGGGTCGTCCCCGGCCAGGCGCACAAGTATCTACAGCTCATCGAATTACCTCCCGAAACAGATTCGCTTTAGGCTACCGCCGACAGAGCTGATGGTACACTACCGCGTCGGGTTCCACCAGACTCGGTCGCCAAGCTCGGCCCCGCCCTGACGGCTGATGGCCGCCGACAGATTGGCGCTGTTCAGGGACTGCTCTTCTTCGGAGTACCTGAGCCTCCTCGGGATGATGCCTCCGGTCACGTTGTCCGGACCGGCCGCGAGGTTCGGGTACCCGGTCCGCCGCCAATTCGAGAACGCCTCGATGCCCTGGCCGAAGAAGCCGACCCACATCTGAAGTCCGATCTGCTCCAGCCCCCTCGCCGGATCGTAGGCGACCCGCGGGCTGGCCAGGTAGGCTTCGGTGTCGGCGCTCGCGATATCGTACCACTCCATGCTGGCCCTGATGGCGTCGTGATACAGCTGCGCCGCATTCCCGCCCGTATAGCCCCGGGCCGCGGCCTCGGCCTCCAGGAACAGGACCTCGGAGTAGGACATGAGCACCGACGGGTTGGGGAGGTCTCGGACGAAGCGCGCTCCAATCTTCGAGCGCGCCGGGAACGGGATTCCGTGGCCGTCCTTCAACCCACTCTGATGGCCGACGTACTCGCCTTCGTCGTTGGGCCGCGCGAAGACGGCGAGGCGGGGGTCCTCGTACGACTTCAACGTATCGACGATGGTCGAGCTGATCCGGTGCCCGCCGGGCCTCTCGACTTCACCCGAGAACCAGGGGTTGTTGCTGCCCAGCTCGTTGAGCCAGCGGAAGATCGCGTGGTCGTCATTGCTGCCGAACACACCCGCGGCGATGGCCGACGCCGCCTCCGCCCGTGCGGTGGCCGGATCGACTTCCGTGAGCCTCATGGCCAGGCGCAGGCGAAGCGAGTTCGCGAAGATCCGCCAGCGCTCCATGTCGCCTTGGTAGATCAGGTCGGCGTCCTGGTAGTTGTCTCCCCCTGGGCTTGTGAGGCCCCCCGCGGCCGCGAGCTGCGCGAGGAGACCCTCGTAGACTTCTTGCTGGGCGTTGTATTGAGGCTGGGTGTTCTCGTCGCCCAACAAGGCCTGGGAGTAGGGGACGTCGCCCCAGAGGTCAGTCACGTTCTGGAAGAGCCACGCCTTCATGATCGCGCCCACGGCCTGATCGTTGGGCCGGCCCGCCTCCGCCCCCTTTCTCTCGATCTCGTCGAAGTCCGCCATGGGGCCCGCGTAGAAGGCCGTCCACATCCCACTGTAGTCCCGCACGTCGTAGCGCCCGTCCCACGCGTACTCGATCCGCGAGGTGTGCTGCGACCAGAGGTTGAGGAAGTTGTTCCCCAATACCTGCGCAGCCGCGTCTCTCATGGCAGAAGAGACCAGGAACCGCGAGCCCACGTCGGTGGGCGCGTTCGGGTTGGTGTTGATCGCCGCGAAGTCCTCCGTACACCCCATCAGGATCCCGCTCGCGAGGGCCACGGCGCCTGCAACCTTGGGAAGCCTTAGCGTCCGCATGATGTGTCGCTCCTTTCGCTTTGCGTCAGGACTCATTTCCCGTTCTCCAACCTGCTGTCTTCGCCGGGCACTCATGGCGTGATCGACAGGTTGAAGCCGAAGGTGCGTCCCGACGGGAGCTGCCCGTATTCGACCCCCTGGAAGTTGGTGTTGTCGAAGCCGGTCTCCGGATCGACGTGAGGGATGCTGCTCTTCAAGAGGATTAGGTTCCGGCCGACGATCGACATGCGCGCGCTCTGGAACGGCAGCCTGTTCGCCAGCCCGGTGGGGAGGTCGAACGACAGCGTCACCTCGCGGAGCTTGACGAAGCTCGCGTCGTAGACGTTGCCCTCCTGCTTGTTCCACTGCGTATGCGCGAAGCGCTCTGCCGTGATCCAGATGTCGTTCGGGGAGCCGTCCTCCCTGACGCCGTCGATGAGTGCGCACGGCTCGTTCAGGGCGCACGTCCTCTCGGGCACCGCCCGGACGAGATCGCCCCTGTAGTCGATGACGGCGCCCTCTTGCCGCCCGATCGCACTCTCGATGTTGACGCCCGAGTACTGGCCCCACTGATTGGTGACCGAGAAGATCTCGCCACCCTGCCTCCAGTCGACCAGCAAGCTCAGGGTCAGGTCCCGATAGGAGAAGCTGTTCCGGATGCCGGCCAGCCAGTCGGGGGTGTAGTGGCCCATCACCGACTTGCTGGGCTCGGCCTGAAGGAGTCCCTGATCGGACACGACCACGCGGCCTTGCGAGTCCCTCTTGATCTTGAAGCCCACGAGCGCCCCATAGGGCTCGCCGGGGCGGGCCTCGACGGTGGTGCGCCAGAACTCGCCCAGGATGATGCTCTCCAAATCACCGGTGAGCTCCACGACCTCGCTCTGGTTGTTCGAGAAGTTCGCCGTGACGTCCCATCGCAGCGCTCCGACGGCCGGAGTGCCGCTGAGCACGACTTCGAAGCCCTTGTTCTCGATCTTCCCCGCGTTCAACACCTGACTCGTGTATCCGCTCGAGGACGAGACCTGGACACCCAGGATCTGGTCGGTGGTCGCGGTCCGATAGTACGTCAGGTCGAGCGCCACACGGTCGTTCGCCGATCTCAGGTCGGCTCCAACCTCCCACGACTTGGTGGTCTCAGGGCGGAGACTGCTATTGGGGATCGTGTTGTTCACGCTGAACCCCGATCGCGTACCGAAGGGGTTCGAGGGCGATAACACGGAGGCGAGCTGATAGGGGGCCGCGTCGTTTCCGACCTTCGCCCAGCTCGCCCGCAGCTTGCCGTAGGAGAGGAAGCCGCTGAACGAGTCCGTGACGTCCGTGAAGACCAGGCTCGTGGAGACCGAGGGATAGAAGTAGGAGTTATTGTCGGTGGGGAGCGTCGACGACCAGTCATTCCTCCCGGTCACGTCCAGGAACAGATAGTCCCGCCACGAGAACGTCGCGAAGCCGTACAGGGAGTTGACCTCCTTCTTCTCGACCCAGTTCCTGATGACGGGCGGCTGCGACACGTTCGAGACGTTGTAGATGCCCGGCACGTTCAGGTTGTTCGCCGTGACGACGTCGATCGTCTCGCCGTTGGTCCGGTGATTCCCACCCACGCGGAGGGAGACGTTGAGGTCCGAGGTCAGGCTGCGTTGTGCGGCCAAGAGGAAGTCGGTGTTGATCTCCTGCCTGAAGAGATCGATGGCGTCGAAGCCACCGTCGATGTCGCGGGCTCCGGGAGGACGGGTCTCCTTCCTGGCCTCTTCATACCAGTCGGTGCCGGAGCGCAGCATCACGCTCAGCCAGTCGTTGATCTGGTAGTTGGCCTGCAGATGACCGGTCACCCGGTCTCGATTCAAGGTGTTGTCGCGGGCGTCGCTTTCCCAGTAGGGGTTGTCGTGGTAGTTGTAGTTCCAGTTCCGGTACTCGCCGGCGTCGTCGCCCGGCGCCAGACCGAACTCACTGAGGCGATGGGTCGAGACCTGACGACCGAACCAAATGTATCCCTGCAGCGGGTTGTAGCCCTCGTAGCCGATCTCCGGGATATGCTGCCCCCGGCGGGCGGTATAGGTCGTCGCGCCGCTCACGCTCAGCTTGTCCGTGACGTCCATGCTGGCGGACAGGAAGATGGACGTCCGGTCGTTGGCGTGCCCCGGCACCATCCCGTTCTGATCCATGCGCGTGAGCGAGAGCCGTGCGTTGGCGCGCTCCGTCGTCGCGGCCACGCCGACATTCGTGTCCCAGGTGGCGGCGGACTTGAAGAAGTCCCGCACGTTGAACGGCTTGGGCGTGAACGGCACCGACTGCCCGTCCGAGTACCAGGCTGCCTGGAGCCGGCCGTCCATCGGCGGGCCCCAGCTCTCGTCGGTCCCGTCGTTCTGCCCGCCGCCGAAGCCGTCGACGAACCCGAATAGCCCACTGCTTCCCTGACCGTACGAGTTCTGGTAGGTGGGCATCTTGAGAGGGGTCCGCACCGTGAAGTTCGTGCTCGCCGTGATCGAGACGTTGGTCCCCCCGCCCGCTCCGGCGCCCTTCTTGGTCGTGATGACCACCGCACCGTTCGAGGCCCGAGATCCGTAGAGAGCGGCGGCGTTCGCTCCCTTGAGCACCGACACCGACTCGATGTCGCTGGGGTTGAGGTCCTGGACGCTGTTTCCGTAGTCCGTGCCCTTCGGCTGCGGCGTCGAAGGATCGGCGCCACCACGACGACGACCGCCTCGTAGGTAGCCGTCCGCCGAGTTGTCGACCGGGATGCCGTCGATGATGAAGAGCGGCTGGTTCTCTCCCGCAATCGAGTTCGCCCCTCGGAGCACGATCCGTGAGGAGCCGCCGACCGGGCCGGTGTTCGTCACCTGGGCGCCCGCCACCTGGCCGGCGATGGCGTTCACGAGATTGGATTCGCGCGCCTCCACGAGGTTGTCACCCTCGATCCCCTGTACGGCAAAGCCCAGCGCCCTCTGCTCACGGGTGATGCCAAGGGCAGTGACCAGCAGGCCCTCGAGGGCCACCGCCTCCTCCGCCAGTCGGAAGTTCAGCGTGGCGGTGGCTCCGGCGGCGATGCTGACGGATTCGACCAGGGTGCCATACCCGATCAACTCGACCTGGACCGAGTGTGTGCCCGCCGGGGCCAGGTTGATCAAGTACCGGCCCTGTTCGTTGGTAAGGGTTCCAAGCTGGATCGAGGGGATCGAGACCTGGACCCCACTCAGGGCGGCGCCCGTAGCGGCGTCGATCACTTGCCCGGTGATGCCACCGGTCTGTGCCGCGGCGGTTCGGGGCCCGAGCGTGAGTAGGGCACCGAGCGCTAACACGGCCACGGCTGATGTGCTGACTCTGAAGAGGCTCATGATCTTCCTCCTAGCGTGATACGGCCCGCACCCTTCGCCCGCCCTGCTGACCCGCGTCGGCGGGTGCGGCGGAGAGTGAGGGGGGTGGACGCGGGATAACGGCGTCATTTCGTCCAGTCCTTCGAGGCTTGTGGCGTAACCCGGGTACTCAGACCCGCGAGCACGCTACAAGGGCAGAGCCCAGCCGATACCGGCGCTGAGGACCAAGTCTGTCTGCAGCTCGGTCACGGCGTGGTTCGAGTACATCCAGGCCGCACCCTGCGCGAAGAACTGGACCGACGATCCAGGGGGCGTGTAGCGCAGGCCCCCTCCCAGGAGGCCCGCACTCTCGGTCACGTCGTACGCGTAGTCACTGGCCTGCCGATCCAGCGACACGAAGCCCCCTCCGCCGAAGACGTAGGGGGCCAGGCCAGAATCGAGAGGCAAGCTGACCTCGAGACTCGCCCCGGAGTACATGCGCTGGAAGTCTACGTCCTCGTTCACGGGTGCGCCCTCGCGGCCCGCGTTCTTGACCCACGCGAAGTCGCCGCGGATGGTCACGTTCTCGTACAGCTGCAGACCGATCCCGCCGCCGACCTGTATGCCGCCGTCGTAGGACACGTCGCGGAACACGTCGAACTCTTGAGGCGAGTTCAGGAAGCCCACAGATCCGAACAGGATCAGGGCGGATTCACCCTCGTCCTGAGCGGAAAGGGGGCCCACGGCAAGTACGGCGAGGACTCCGGAGAAGAAGAGAAAACAAGAGAGACGCATATCTCGGTCCTTCCTTTCGGTGCCCGGAGGAGAGACGCCGGACACCACACGAACCAGATCTTATCTGGTGGTGTATCAAGTAAGACCTTGGTCACCCGAAGTGCGTAACTTGTAAGCGCCCCATGATACCGTGTCAACTGTAGCAAGGCACGGACTGGCCACTGCTTGACGCCCATCGGTCCGCCTCGCTACGTTCGCCGAATCACATCCGGGAGCCGAGCATCGTGAGTCGCGCGGGAGTCCTTCTAGCGGTCGCCTTTGTCGCGTCGACGTGCGCCTCACCGGGCGGCGGAGCGCGGCCGAGCACCTCGCGGAACGAGGTCGCCCTCGAAGAAATTCGCACGACGTCGGCCCGCAACGCCTATGAGATCGTTGAGGCGCTCCGTCCCCAGTGGCTGAGGGCCCGAGGTCCGGTCGGCCTCACCGACCCCACCCCAAACTTGCCGGACGTATACATCGACGGAACCCCCTTCGGGGATATCGAGGCGCTCCGGTCCATCAACGTCGACACCGTCCGGCGTCTCTATTTCTGGGGACCCGGGCCTGCCATGGTGCGCTACGGCGAGGGGCATCCCAGGGGAATCATCGAGGTGATCGTCAGCGGACGTTGAGGGGCCCGGGAGGCACGACCACCGTGGTCTCCGTCTTGTGTCCTCGCCGCAGACCTGTCCGGCGGTGCGCCGGGAGAACCCCATCCCTAGGCCCGTTTGGCCTTCCTTGCGACCCTCGAGCGGCCCGTGGCATGTTGTGCGCGAACCCCGACGTACGTTGGATCCGGAGGAGGTTTCGGTGATCGAAAGACTGAATCGGGCAATCGCCCTCGGCGGGGTATGGGCAGCTGTGGTGGTGGTGCTCCATGCCCCAGATGCGTCGGCGCAAGGCGTCTCCAACTCCCACCCTCCCGCACCCGGCATGCGAGGGAGCCCCAACGTGCACGTGCTCTCGCACGTGCCTCTGGGGGCGTATCTCACGGTCACCGACATCGACATGGAGCAGGAGCTGTCGAGGCCCTATGTCTACGTTGGGAGGAGAGCCTGCCGGGTCGACCACTCCGGATGTGGGATGAGCCAAGAGAAGGGCTTTGACGTGATCAGCATCGAAGACCCGGACAACGCCGAGGTCATCTACAAGTGGCGGATCGAGAATCAGGAGCTGCACCAGGGCGGCGCCATGGACGGCAAGCAGTTCAAGATCGACGACCGCTACTACTTCGTTCAGTCGGTCCAGTTCGGACAAGGCGGACCCAACTCCGACGTCGGTGCCATCGTCTTCGACGTTACTGACCTGCCCGACCCCGGGGGCGTCCGCGAAGTCGGTCGGATCCGGCCGGAAGGCGGGGGCGGCTTCCACAACATCTTTGTCTACAAGCATTCGGACGGGCGCGTCATTCTCTTTGCCACGCACCAGCGCCTGGCAAAGATGTTCGACTTGGGCAGGTTCGTTGCCGGGGACGAGGATCAAGGGTACCTGGGCGGCGTGCCGGTCCCGCCCACGCCGGGTGCCCTCTCCGAGGGATACCACGACTTCTACGTGGGATTCGACCCGCCCACGCAGCGCGACGTCTTCTACGGAGGCGGGGGGGGTGGATACTACCTCTTCGACGTGACCCAGCTCGAGGCTCCAGAGCTCATCACCCAGGTGACGGGCGTCTCGGGCATCAACTGGGGGCACACCGTCACCCCCACGCCGGACGGCCGCTACGCGGTCGGCGAGACCGAGTTCCAGTATCAGCCGCTCAGGATCTTCGATCTGAAGCCGGGCCTGGACGGCGAGGCGCCCAACATCAGCCGCTCCATCGGAGCCTGGCAGTCGGACTGGAAGACGCTCGCGCACAACCACGAAATGCGTTGGCCCTACGTGTTCGTGGCCGGATACGAGACCGGGCTTTCGGTGTTCAACATGATGGACCCGACCAATCCGTACACGGTGGGGTACTACGACACCTATCCCGGACCGCACAACACGCGCCCGGGGCCCGCCAACAGCATGTACACTTGGGGGGTCTACCAGGGAGCGTGGGGCGTGGACGTCCGCAACGCGGATGGTCTGATTGTCGCCAGCGACGGCGTCACCGGCTTCTGGCTCTTGAAGATGGATGGCTTCGAGGGTTGGGACGGGCGCGACTGGGGCGTCCCGAACAATTCGAGCGCTCAGGACTGGGACAACGGACCCGACGGCGTCCAGCGCCCCGTCTCCTAGGCCGGCCGCGAAACGGTTCGGCAACAGAGCACCGAAGCGAGCTCGATCTCAGGGGAGAGTGAGCGAATGACGAAGCACCCATTTGAAGCCCGACGCGTCGCGACCCGTGCGGTCACCTCCGTCGGACCGGGGTTGGCTGTCCTTTACCTGACGGCTCTGCCCCCATCGGCCGAGGGCCAGGATCCCATGCCGATGCCGATGAACATGCCCGGCATGCAGATGGACATGGGCAACGTGGATCCGAACGAGTGGAGGATGCCCCCCATGGAGGGGATGGACATGTCAATGATGCCCTACCTCGAGGGCAACCTCCCCACGTCGGCGCCCTTCATGCCCGGCATGGAGCTCAGCGACATGGAGCGCAGCATGCTGCCCGAGGCCACCTACCGCGAAGTGGTCGAGCTGGCGGACGGGGACGGCTTCGAGCTCGAGGCCGGCCTGGTCAGGCGGTCGATCAACGGGCGTGAGTTCGTCATGTACGGCTTCAACGGGCAGTATCCGGGACCCGTCCTCAAGGTCAAGCAGCACTCGACCATCACCGTCAACTTCACGAACAACATCGAGTTCTCGACCACGCTCCGCTGGCACGGAATCCGCGTGGAGAATGAATACGACGGTGTGCCGGGGCTCACGCAGCGCCCCGTGCGGCCGGGCGACACCTTCGAGTACAAGGTTCGCGTTCCGGACGCCGGGACGTTCTGGTACCACCCGCACCAGCGCGAGGAGATCGCACAGGACCTGGGGCTGTACGGCAACATCATCGTCGAATCGCCCGACGAGGATTACTACAGCCCGGTGAACCACGAGGCCGTCCTCATCCTGGACGACATCCTCATCGACGACGTGGGGCTCCTGCCCTGGGGCCTCGAGGCACCCACCCATGTTCTCATGGGCCGCTTCGGAAACGTCATGCTCGTCGACGGCAAGACAAGCCACGAGCTGGCCGTCAGGAAGGGCGACGTGGTTCGGTACCACCTCACGAACGCGTCCAACACGCGCATGTTCAACCTGTCCTGGGACGGGGCGCCGATCAAGCTCGTCGCCGGCGATCTCAGCAGGTTCGAGCGGGAGGTCTTGGTCAGGAGCGTCGTGATCGCTCCTGGCCAGCGCTACGTGGTCGAGGTGAAGTTCGACGAGCCGGGCGAGGCGAGCATGACCTCCCAGATCCAGGCCATCGACCACTTCCTCGGCCAATTCTACGCGGACGTCGACACGCTGGGGACGGTGTCGGTGGCCGGCGAGGACACGGACGCGGACTACGGGGCGAGCTTCGAGCAGCTGCGGGAGAATGTGGACGTGCAGGCCGACATCGAAGAGTTCCGGTCGCACTTCGATCGCGAGGTCGACCGCGAGCTCGAGATCACTCTAAACGCGCGCGGGCTGCTCACCCCGATCCAGCAGATGATGGCCATCGATACGTTCTACGTTCCGCCCGTCGAGTGGAACGAGACGATGCCCATGATGAATTGGCTGTCGACCGGCCAGGAGGTGACCTGGATCCTTCCGGACGTGGCGACCATGGCGCCGGACCGCGAGCTGGGCCCAGCGCGCGGGTGGCGCTTCCAGGAAGGCGACGTCGTGAAGCTCCGTCTGTTCAACAACCCCAAGTCCGTCCATCCGATGAACCACCCGATGCACCTGCACGGACAGCGCTTCCTGATGCTGGAGCAGGATGGGGTGCGGATGAACCACTTGGTGTGGCGCGATACCGCTGTTGTACCGGTGGGCGCCGTGGTCGATCTCCTCATCGAGATGTCGAATCCCGGGGCCTGGATGCTCAACTGCCAGATTCCCGAGCACGTAGGGTCCGGCATGTCCATCTCGTTCACGGTGGAGCCGGCCCCCTGACTCGCTTCTGGCCGCCTGTGGCGGTCGAGTGATGACAAAGCGCCCGGTCCGGGGGGGCCGGGGGTGCTGCTTCGTCGAGCGCCGTCCGTAGCGGTCGGCGCTCGATCGGATGTATCCATCGAGCCGGTCAGGTGGACTCCATGGCCCGTCGACCCTCGGCCGCTATGCCCCTCCTCATGCGCGGTCCGATCGTGCATCGAGACCGTGTCCGGGCGTTTCCAGGCGGTGGAGCGTAGGCACGTCTTGATGCAGGCGAGCGCCGCATTTCGGGTGGCGGGGGGGGGAAGCTTCGTGACGCCCTCGTCTCGACGACCTCGTGCGGGTGTCGAGCGATCATGTCACATTCGGCACGCCCCGAACGTCATCAGGGAGAACATCCCGCTGCCGCCCACTGACAGAGGCACTCATGGAGCTCCACCCCAGGCAGCCGATCCGATGGGGGACTCTTCGCGTCGTGTCGGCCCTGCACGTCGCCGCTCTCGCCTCGGTCTCGTGCAGCGACCCGACCGGTCCGGATGGGAACCGTCTCAGTGAGCAGCGAGCGCTCTGGGAGTCCCAGGGTCTCAAGGACTACACCTTCGACGTTCAGCGGCTGTGCTTCTGCCTCGTGCGCGAGCGTGTGCGGGTGAGGGTCGTCGACGGTGCCGTGGCCGGGGCGGTCGACGTTGTTGCTGACGAAGAGTTGGATACCGACGAGCTGCAGTGGTACCCCTCGATCGACGGCCTCTTCGACCTACTGGAGGACGCGTACGATCGAGGCGCGCACAGGGTCGAAGTCGACTTCCACGTGAGCGAAGGGTATCCGAAGCGTATCTGGATCGACTACCAGGAGAACGTGGCCGACGAGGAGCTCGGCTTTACGCTGCTGAGCGACGTCGAGCCGTTGACCGGCCGGCGCGCCGCCCTCGACTGAAGTGGCGGTCGGTGCCGAACCTGCGCGGGGGGTGTGATCGGCGGCTCGGCCCGTCATGGAAACATGGCCTCTCTACCCGCGCTCGCGTCGTCCGGCGGCAACGAAACGCGGGACGGAGCCGGCGAAGGCGCAGTGATCGGATCTTGGACAAGCTGGCGCCTGGCATCCAGCTCTCCGCCAGCCTAGAGCTCCTGCACGGGCAGGTCGGGCACCTCGTGGAGCGGTCTAGGCGCTGGCCGGCGGACGGTTCACGATCCGGGTGTTGCCGCCAACGACTCCGTCCCACCGCTCCAGGTCATGGGCGGCGTGCAGCCGGGCGCGGCCCAGGGGGGAGTTCGGCGACTGCTGCGAATCGGGGAGTCCCGGCCCTCAGCATCGCGATCCCCCCTTCGGCCAAGGTCTGGCGATGAGCCTCTCAGTGACCTTCCGTGAGGCTCCGATAGACGAGCCCCACGAACCGATCCGCACTCTCCTGATTCGTCGCCCACGCCGCGTCGAACTCCGCGGTGGGATGCGCCGCCACGGCCTCCTCCTGGGACTTCCCGTCCCGCACGAGCTCCGCCACGCTGTGTCGTACCGTGCTCAGCATCTCGCGGTATGCCATCAGGTCTTCGCGAGTGGCCAGCTCGCCATGGCCGGGAATGATCTGAGAGCGCGAGCCGGCCATCCGTAGCACCAGGTCGGCACTCGCGATCACCCCGTCGACGTTGCCCCCGGAGTCGACATCAATGAAGGGATAGAAACCGTTGAAGAACGTGTCACCCATGTGGAAGACGTCAGCCCGCACATAGTGGACGATCGCATCGCCGTCGGTATGGGCATGCTCCACGTGGAAGGCGTGAATGGTCTCGCCGTTCCAGTGGAGCGTGATCGTCCGGTTGAAGGTGACCACGGGAAGGGCCGCCTCGGGTGCTTGCTGGCTGCGCCCCACCAGATCGGCGAACTCAGCCGGGTTCATCCGTCTGTACACGTTGTCGTGCGCCACGATGAGGGCCCCCTCACCGCCGAAGTTCTCGTTCCCACCGGTGTGATCGCCGTGCCAGTGCGTATTCAGAACCCACTCGACGGGCCGATCCGTCACTTCGGCGATGGCGGCCTTGATCTTCTCGGTGAGCGGGGCGAACTGGTCGTCGACGATGAAAGCGCCGTCCTCTCCCACGGAGAGGCCGATGTTGCCGCCGCTCCCCATGAGCATGTAGACGCCGCCGCCCAGCGAGGTCGTGCGGATTTCGATGGCGTCGAAGTCCGTTTGGCCTGCGAGCGGCATCGCCCAAAGCAGGAGCGCAATCAGGGATGTACCGCAAAACGCGCGTGCGGACATGGAGACCTCCGGGCTGGTTCGGGCGGGTGTGATCGAGACACGGCGTAACCTAGACCCAGCCGGCCGCCCACAGCCAGTCCGGGGGAAGTGTGGGTGGGCTACCGCGGATCATCGTCGAGCAACGTCCGGTCGCTCAGCCGCGACCTCTATGGAGACGGCACCGTGGGTGAACCCCCAGAGAGTGGATTCCCCAGAGGGAGGAGCAGCGGACCGTTGCCCCCCCCCGGGGGGGGGAGGGGGGGGGGGGACCCGATCCATCGAGCCGTCAGCCGTCAGCAGGGAGTCTCGTACGCTGGAGGTGGAGTTGCGGGGAGCAGCCCGGCCGCCCGCACCGGGGGACCGAAGTCTCCGACCTGCTCGTGAAGTGCACGGCGGACCATCAGGAACGCCCCGATGGAGTCTGCCTGGATCCTCTCCGCCTCGCGGCCTACGATCAGCGTCTGTCCCACGTAGTCAACCGTTGCCGGCGGGGAGTGCGGGACCGGGTCATGCGGGGCCTTACGCGCCTCGGCAGTCCTGTCCCGTCGATCCTCCTGGCGATGGGGCTCGCGGCGGGGCTCTTGCCCGTGCCAGGCTCCACCGGCGGGCGCCCCTGACCGCGTCTCATCGGCTGGCTCAGCTCCGCAAGCGCTCCGTCAGCCGGCCTCGGCCCCAACTTCCGGCGGGAGTCAGCTCACTCGCGGAGGTGCCCGACCGGTTCAGCGTCCCGTCCGGACCCGCGGCCGCAGCCCTCTCCCTGGCCCTTCCCACTTCCCTGGCCCTCCCTGTCGCTGCCGGAGCCCTTCTCCTCGGCGTGGCGTGCCTCGTCGGCGTCTCCCGCTGCCACCTCGGGGTCCACGATCCGGGAGACGTAGGGGCGGGTTGGCTCTTGGCCATGGTAGGGAGCCGCAGGGGCCCACTGGATCTTCGGGTAGCCGGAAACGTGGGACTGGACAGCGTGATCGTCGGGACGTTCATCCGGCTCCCAGCGGCCCCCGTATAGACCTCGCTACGTCCGTGGATCACGCTGCGCGCCGGATCCGATCGACGTCGGCAGCTCCTAGCTGAGGGTCACCTTCCCCGTTCCCCACCCCGTCACCAGCAACGGCGCCCAGCGGTACTCGTCCTAGGGCACCGGGGTCTGCAATAATTCCTTATGGAGACCGTGACCGAACGGCTCGCGGCCGCCCAGTCCCGGCCCCACGCCCGCGCGTGAGAATACTCGGCTCGTCCTGAGTCGAGCGTCCGGTAGAGGCCGCACCGTAGCCCCTGACCTCGGGAGCCGATCGATATGGAGAGCAAGCGACATCTCGGCCTGTTGGGAGCGACGGCTCTCGGAGTGGGAGCGATCGTCGGTGGTGGAATCCTCGCGCTGGCCGGCGTCGCCTTTGCGACAACCGGACCCAGCGCAATCGTCGCGTTTGGGCTGAACGGAGCGATCGCATTCATCACAGCGGCCAGCTTCGCCGACTTGGCCCGACGCTTTCCGGAATCAGGGGGCCTCTATGCCTACGCCAAGAAGCTCCTCTCCATCGAGGCCGCGTTCCTTGTGGGGTGGGTCGTGTGGTTCGCCTCGATTCTGGCAGGCGTGCTCTACGCCCTGGGCTTTTCGGCCTTCGCCGTTCAGGGGTTGAGACGCATCCTTGCACCTTCCGGAGAAACCGCGAGCTGGCTTCTGGGTCCTGGCGCCACCGCGTTGCTGGCCCTCCTAGCCGCCGGCCTCTACACGCTCAGCCTCATCCGAGGCCTGGGGGGGAGCGCGATGCCGCGACGATCGGCAAGGTCCTGGTGTTCGCCGTTCTACTCGCTGCCGGGGGCTGGGTGTGGACCGACACCTCACCCGTCGAAGCCCTGAATCGGCTGAGTCCCTTCTATGTGGCAGGTCCCGTCGGCCTGCTACAGGCCATGGGGTACACCTTCATCGCGCTTCAGGGATTCGACCTGATCGCGGCGGTGGCAGGCGAGGTTCGCGATCCCGGCCGTACGGTTCCACGTGCGATGTATCTGTCGCTCGCCCTGGCCCTGGCCATCTACCTACCTCTTCTCTTTCTCATGGCGACGGTCGGCGCACCGGCAGACGGTGGGATCGCCGCCGCCGCCGCGAACCCGGAGGGTCTCGTGGCCGAGGCAGCAGAGCGATTTCTGGGTTCGGGCGGATATTGGCTGGTGATCGGAGCCGGTATCCTAAGCATGCTCTCGGCCCTGCGCGTGAACCTGCTCGCGGCCTCGCGCATCTCCTTCGCGATGGCCCGCGACCGTACCCTGCCGAGCCGTCTTGGACAGATTCGCGGTTCGAGCGGGACTCCTGCCGTAGCTGTGGCGGTGACCGGGGCGATGATCGCCGTCATCACCATCGCGATCGGGGACGTGGCGGCGGCAGGCGCCGCGTCCAGCCTCGTCTTCCTGGTCAGTTTCGCGTTGGCCCATTGGGCCTCGATCCTTGCCACGCGGCGCTCAGAGAGGAGGACGTTCAGAGCACTGCCGTTGGCCGGCGGCGTGCTGTGCGTGGGGCTGGCCGTCTTCCAAGCCGTGGCCGTTCCCGCCGCCGGAAGCGTCGTCCTCCTGTGGCTCCTCCTCGGCATCGCTCTGTATCTGACGCTCTTTGCTCCCGATGCCCGGCTCGTAGACGTGAGAGCGGAGGCGCGTGACCCCGACCTGGCCCGGTTGCGCGGCCGAAGTCCCCTCGTGCTTGTGCCGATTGCAAATCCCGCCAGCGCGGCGAGCCTGGTTGACTTGGCCGCCACCCTGCGCACGCCGGGAGTCGGTCGAATCCTCCTCTCTCGATCGTGCGTGCGACCGATAGGGCGTTGGACGAGGAGCCCTCGGCCCTCCGAGACGCGGAGGTCATTCTCGGTGAATCGCTGCAGTACAGCCTCGAGAGCTCGCTCGTCACGGAGACGCTCTTCACGATCGCAACCGACGTGTGGCCGGAGATCTCGCGCGTTGCGCGCCTGCATCGCTGCGAGACAGTGCTCCTCGGCCTGCCCCACTTGGCGGGAGCTCGGATCGAGGACAAACTGGAGGGACTGATCGCCGACCTCGACGCGGACGTCGTGGTACTGCGAGCCCCTCGTCGATGGAGGATGACCGACGCGCAGCGGGTGCTCATTCCCCTAGGTGGGAGGGCCGATCACAGCCAGCCGCGCGCTCGGCTGATCGCAAGCCTCTCTCGCTCGCGAGAGCGGTCGCTGACCTTCCTGGAAACGGTATCCCCGACGACTTCCGAGGAGTCGCGCCTGCGTTTCGAAACGCGATATCCGGCGGCTGGCCGGTGACGAGGCGATCGGCCCGTATGAAGTGATCGTTGAGCAGGCTGCCCGGCCCTTAGACGGAATCACGAGACACGTGGACGATGCAGACCTTGTGATCATGGGCATGCAGCAGCTGGGGCGAGTCCGACGCGCTCTCGGGGAGCTGCCGCTGACCCTGGCACACCAGACCAGCGTGCCCATTGTCATGATCGGCCGGCGTCCCCCCCGGGGGTCGGGCCTAGTGCCGTGGAGATGACCACCGCGAGTGCGAGCGTGAGGACTCGCACCCCGCGGCCCCGCGAGGAGACAGGGTCGGAGCAGAACCCGAGAACCCGCTCGGGAGCATCGCCCTAGAGTCCTGCTTCCACCGGATCCAGTGATTCGGGCCGCGCGGCCTACTCGGAGAAGGTCGTGGTCCTGAGGTCCCCCCCCCGCCCCTACACCTCCAGCGTATGCCTTCCACACCCTCTCGATCTTGCCCGAAGGGGCTCCCACGTCAGGTTAGTCCTAGTCGAACGATTCGCTGAACGCCCTGCGCTGCTCGGGAGTCCCCAGAGCGATGAGGGCACACCCCGCGCTCAGGACCCCGGAAGCGGAAGGCTGGGTGCGGATGCGGCCGTTCTCACGGACGGCAATCACGTTCAGGCCGGTGCACTCACCGATCGCGGCATCAGCCAGCGTGCGGCCCGCGAGCACGTCAGGCAACGAAATGTCGAAGACCTCTACGCCTTCACCGAGCATCAAGAGCTCGCGCCCCTGAACGATTGACAGCGCGGCTTCCACGCCAAGCGTCGCATAGCTCAGCACGAAGTTCGCGCCCGCCCTGAAGATCGCCTCGACGTTGCGGTCGTGTGTGACGCGAGTGAGGATCCGCGCGTCCGGATTTAGGCGCCGGCAATACACCGTGAGGTACACGTTCATCGCGTCGTCGTGGGTAGTGAGAAGGATCGAGGGTGCGTCCTTTACTCCGGCCTCCTCGAGCAGCGCACGATCGGCCGCGTCGCCCACGAAGAGCCTGTCGGGGATTCCGGCGATCTTTTCGGAAAGGCTCTCGTTTCGCTCCACGACGTGCACCCGCACACCCCGCTGCTTGAGCGCCCTCGCGGCGGAGCGTCCCACCTTTCCTCCCCCGATCACAATCACCGGGTTGGGGTTGGCGTCGTAGATCACGAGCACCTCGTCGAGCTCTTGAATCTGCTCCGGCGTTCCCATCACGACTGCCACGCAAGCGGGGTCCAGAACGTACTCGGGCCCGACGGGACGGAGCGCGCCGCGTTCCCAGGCCCCGACGACCGTCACGCCGATGGCCTCGCGAAGGTTCGTCTCCCGGATCGTGCGACCCTGAAACGGAGTCTCATTCACGGGGAACTCAGCCAGAATCAGGTCTTCGAAGCTCCCGATTACGTTGGCCCGGGCGCTGCCGGCGTTCACGCGACCGGCAAGGTGCTCGCCCAGGCGCCTCTTGAGTGGCAGAACATGGGTGGAGCCGCTCAGCTCCAAGATGTCGATCGAATCTTCCAATTCCGCGATCGCGACGATCGGTAAGCTCGACGTCAGCTCACGAACGGTCAGGACGATGTTGCTGTTGACCGTATCGGAGCAGTTGGCCAGGAGGAGGAGGGCGTCGTCCACCCGCGCCGCGGAATACGTGCGTGTGGCGTCGATCTCACCCGTGATCACGTGACGGCCGTCGTCGTGCAGCTGCATCGCCGCGACGGGATCGGGCTCGATGACATAGGCGGGAATTCCGGCCAGCTGGAGGCGTTTCCTCAGGCCCAGCGCGATGGGGTCGTTGGCACAGATGATGACGTGCCCGGACACGTCGGGGGGCACGGAACGCAAGGCGCTGAGCTTTCGATAGCGCTGCTGTTCGAGCCACGGCACGTACACGAAGCGGAGGAACAGGAAAGGAAGGATGATGAGCAGCAGCACGACCCCGGAAATCAAGACGAGTGTGCTGAACGCGCGTCCCACGTCGCTGGTAAACGTGATGTCTCCGAATCCGAGGGTGCTCATCACCGTGAGCGCCCAGTAGATGCCGGTGAACCACGAGTGCTCCTGACCTTCCCACGCCATCAGCACGTGAAACAACCAGCCGTAGGCTATGACCAGGGCGACCAGTGCGAGGATGTACCTCGCGAACGGCGCGTGGCGTTGGCTCCCCTCTCCCGGCGACGTGAAGGAAAGGAGATGGGGGACAATCGTCTTCATCTCGTGGCCAGACTCCGGCTCCGGGTCCGTAGGGGGACGTGCTCAGAGGCAACTATAGCAATGACCCGGCTTGCCGCGCACGGCTCGAGGCGGCGAGGGCGTGCCCTGACCGAGCCCCTTCCCGCAGCTTGGTGCGGTGCGTCCGTCATGCACGCTCAGGCGTCCCGCGCGGGTGATCGACGTCTCCAGCCTCCTCGTCCCTGCGGGAGACGCGCCCCCAACCGTCGCAATCGGTGAGCACGATTTCGCGACAGGAGTCCCTTGTCGAGCACGCGGCAGCGGTCGACCAGACCCCGGGTGGAGGGAGGGAGTGGAGCTCGTCCAGAGCCCGATCTGTGGGCGGCGTAGTGCTCTGGGGCGTTGGAGGCGGCCAGCAACACCCTGACCCGTGCGAGCCACTGAGACGGCTGCATCCACCCGATCGTCGAGCCGGTCGACCTTCTCCGCCGCGCGCCGGAGTGAGCTCCTTGGGGCTTGCCGGCTCTGCAGAGGTCTAACTGCTGATCGCGGGACTCAGGAACCGGCCGATCTGCCGCAGCGTGTCGATGCCGTGAACGTCGTGGGACAGCAGGGGGACGCGGACGAGAGGGAGCTCGGCAAACTCCCGGTCGATCTCGTCCCGGTACTCCTGCTCCTGCCGGCGTCGCTCCCTCAGAAACTCGCCTTCCGCGTCGTCGGGCAGCAGCCGGTTGACGATCATGGCCGCCACGGGCACCCCGAACTTGTCGAGCACCTCCAGCGCCTTCTTGTTCTCGAGTATGGCCAACCGCTCGGGGATGGTGACGAGCAGGAACGCGGTGGTGGCCGGATCCGTCAACAACTCGCGGGCGCGGTGGAACTTCCGCCGTCGGCTCAGCAGGATCTCGTTGATTCGGGTCGAGCGGGGATCCTCCTCGCGGTCGTCGTCGTCGCCGATGATCCTCCCGAAGTCGTCCTCCTTCGAGTGCCTGCGGCCAAACGCCGCGAGAAGCTGCCCCAGGCGCCGGGACCGGTTCCGGTGCTGGAGCAGCCCGTCGCTCCAAGCGGCCATCACCTCGGGGAGCGACAGCAGCCGAATCGTGTGGCCCGTGGGCGCGGTATCGAAGATGACCAGATCGAAGCGACCGGTGGCGTCGGCCATGAGATCGGCCATGCGCTCGAGCATGGCGGCCTCGACGGTGCCCGGCGCGTCCCGCGCGAGCTCGAGCTGTCGGTCGACCTCTCCGTACATCTTCGGAGCGACCAGCTCCTTCATGCTCGCCTTCACCGTCCGAATGTAATGCTCCGCCTCGGCCTCCGGCTCGATCTCCAGACCCCAAAGGTCGTCGGCCAGCGAGACCTCCCGGTTGCCGACGCGGACACCGAAGATGTCCCCGAGCGAGTGGGCGGGATCCGTGGAGACGACCAGCACCTTGCGGTGCGACTCGGCCGCCTTGAGGGCCAGAGCGCTCGCCGTCGTGGTCTTGCCGACCCCGCCCTTGCCGCCCACGAAGAGGATCCGGCGGTCGAGCAGGCTCTTCATCGCCCGACCCGGCCCGGCCCGCGGTCCCCGCTGCTGGGAGCCGAGCGCACGACCGATCGCCGGACGATGGTCAACAGCACCGGAATTCGTCGAGGGGAGAGTGCTCCATGCCCATGCGGACGTGCCACTCGTGGTACTTCTCCAGCAGCAGGGGCTGAAGCTCCAGCGTGTAGTAGCTCGCGGGGTTCGGCACTCCCATCATTTCGGAGAACACGAGGAGCATGAAGAGGTCGTCCTCGTCGCGCTTGGCGCGAGCGACGGCCCCGCGATAGGGCGCGTTGTAGAACTCGGAGGCGAGGTACGCCACCTGCCCGAGCTTCTGCCTGACTTCGGCCAGCTTCATGGCTCTCTTCGGACCGCTGTCCTCAGACCGGCGGCCGCCCCCGCAGCTTGCCTACGCTCCCGGAGGAACACCGACGTGGATTCTAGGATCACAAAGATCGCCGCGATGACGATCAGGATGTCGAGCGTCGCCAGGAAGTATTGGCCGGTGGAGAACAGGTCCCAGAGCTGATACAGCGCCGACAGGAACGACATGGTCGTGACGAAGATCATCGGCACGAGCGTAAATCCGTATCGCCGTCCTCGCTTGACCAGCATCACGCTGATGACCAGCAGGGTCAGCCCCGCCAGAAGTTGGTTGGTCGTCCCGAAGAGGGGCCAGATGAGCATGCCCCCCTGCCCGTCGGCCCCGCCCGCCCCAAACGCCAGCGCGAGACACGCTCCCACGGCAAGGAACGTGGCGAAGTACCCGTTCTGCAGGACGGGCAGCTCGTAGATCGTACCCCACTCCTGGATGATGTAGCGCTGAAGCCGGACGCCCGTGTCCATGGTCGTTCCGGCGAAGAGCACGGTCATCACCGCGAGCAGGGTGGCCGCGAAGCCGACCGGCAGCCCGGTCCCTGCGGCGACCACTGCCGAGCCGCCCGCCACGAACGTGTCGATGCCCGTCGCACCGAACGTCGCATACGTGGCCTCCCAATCGGCCCGAGTGGCGAAGCCGGCCGATACCGCGATGATGGCGCAGAGCGCGAGCAGACCTTCCCCCATGGAACCCCCGTACCCCACAAACCGAGCGTCGGGCTCCTTGTCCATTTGCTTAGAGGTGGTACCGGACGCCACGAGCCCGTGGAAGCCCGAGATCGCTCCACAAGCGATTGTCACGAACAGCAACGGCACCAGGGGAGGTGTCCCGCTGGGCAGGTTTTGGTTGAAGGCTGGGGCCACGATGGTCGGGTTGGCGAGGAACACCGCGGTGAACAGAAGACCCAGCCCAATGAAGAGCTGAATGCCGTTGATGTAGTCACGTGGCTGGAGGAGCAGCCACACCGGAAGGAGAGAGGCGATCGTGGCGTAGACGAAGAGAACCACGATCCATTGGGGACCGGGCCCTAGACCGAGGAAGGTGTCAGGTAGCGAGACCGGAACCAGATCGCCCAGCCAGATGACGGCGTAGAGCAGCGCGGTGCCGCCGATCGTGGGCCACAGAATCGGTATCTTGACCCGGTAGATCAGCAGGCCGATCACGATCGCCACTGCGATGGCGCTCCAGGCCGGAATAACGCTGCTCGGTGTCGCCACGAACGCGCTGGAGATGGCAACGGCGAAGACCGCATTGACCATCAGCAGCAGCAGGAAGATGACGATCATGAGCAGGGTCCGGGCCCGCGGACCCACCACCTCGCCTGTCAGCGCACCCAGGGAGGTCCCGCGATTCCGCACGCTGGCCCAGATGGCTCCGAAGTCGTGGACGCCGGCGAAGAACATAGTGCCCGCCACCACCCAGATGAATGCAGGCAACCAGCCCCAGATGATGGCGATGGCAGGCCCGATGATGGGCGCGGCGCCCGCCACGGACGTGAAGTGGTGACCCCACAGCACGACCTTGTTGGTGGGCAAGTAGTCCACGTCGTCCCGCATGGCATGGGACGGCGTCTCGAACGCCGGATCGAGCTGATAGATCTTCTCGGCGATGAACTTCGAATAGAAGCGATAGCCTAGGGCTAGAGCCGCCAGACCGACTATTGCAGGCACGGTTGCGCTCATAGTGCGACCAGGATTTCAGGTGGATCCGGACCCCGCAATGAAGACACGATCCGACGCTCGCGCCTCTCGCCATCATGACAGGCACTGGCAGAATCCACCAGCGCAGCGCATACGATCGGTCCATCCGCGGACAGGCGGGTCGGGAATGTAAGCGGGCAGAAGCCGCTCGTCAGCCCTGAGAGTGAATGAACTCCGTGAAACCGGCGTCGTAGTCGGACAGACCGTTCTGGCCCGTCATCCTCATCCGTTGCTCCATGAGCGGCTTCATGATGCTCCAGACGCCTCTCTCGTACACGGAGGGGTGGGGGCGGATGTCGTGGAACTCGGTGACCAGCTCCCTCCGCAGCCCGCACTCGTCGACGAGCTCGTGATAGCGGTCCAGGTTGCCGTCGGAGAGCACTCTGAGATTGCGGTGAAGCCGTTCGGCTTGAGCCGCCTGAACCAGGATGTTCTCCTCGGCGGAGCGGAGCGCCAGATAGGCGAGCGCCTGAGCCTGCAGCTCCTTGTAGTAGCCCTTTCGATGGCAGAACTCGTGGGCGATGATGTGCGGCTCGAAGATCCCCGCATCACGGAAGATCGTCACGTCGCCGGAAAGGATGTCGCACGCCCCCAGCGCGAAGGGAAAGATCAGCCCGGAGATGCCGACGCTCCGCACTGCGGAGCTGGTCTCCACACGCTGCCCGGTGACACTCGCGATGTAGTCGGTCAGGCGGTTGTTGATGAGCAGCGCGAGCTCCCCACGAGACAGCGTGACTGGCTCGTAGCGGTCGTTCAGGGTGCCGACAAGCTCTTCCACCTCCGCCTCCCGGTCCTCCTCGCTCATGGGCTCCAAATCGGACAAGTCCTGGCCGAAGACCTCCTCGAAGTCGATCGGACGGGCGTCCCGGCGGGAGACCCAATCGTTGATCGCGCTCCCGGCATAGGCGCCCAGGGCCAGTGCCTGCACGATGCGACCGGGCACGCTCGCGCCCAACAACACCCGCGAAGCCAAGGGCGCGAGCATGAAGACGTCTGTCAGCGCCAGCGGGGAGTAGGTGGCTTGGTTGGGGATCTCTACGCGGTCCATGTCCGTTCTCTATGAGCTCCTGCGACTCGAAGTCCGTCGTACCACCGGCATGGTCCCGTAGGTCCTTTTTTGCGTTGGAGCTCCGCCACGATACAATGAGCCGCCCACCGAGCCGAGATCTGCACGCCGGAGCCCGCGTGAGAGTACTTTTGAGGTCTACAGCCTTGGTGTTCTCGTCCCTCGGCTTCGTCACGTCCGGCGTCGACGCTCAGCAACCCTCGGGCGACGTGTGGCTCCTGGATCGGGGCTACTTCGCGGTGCCCCGGGCCTCGACCAGGGAGCCTGTCTTTGCTCTACGCGCACTCTGGAGCCCGTTGTTCCGAAGCCGCGCCGCGCCCGCCGAGCGGCCGCCCTTCGATGTCCCGGGCGAGGGAGGGCTCGATCGCGAACGCCAGGGCGAAGCGGCGCTGGGGGGGGCGGTCAGGCTCTGGGGCCTCGCGCGGTGGGAGGACGGCGGCATCTCGTTCGGCGTACAGGCTGGTGTGTTTGGTCGCTTCCGGTTGGAGATTTCGAGCAACGATCTGGTGGCCTCCGACTGGGTCGTCGGGTTCCCGGTCGAGGCCGCATGGGGACCGTGGTCGGCGCGCCTGCGTCTCACTCATTGGAGCGCCCACCTCGGCGACGAGCTGCTCGAGGGGGCCGGAGCGGAGCGCATCGACTTCACCTCCGAGGCACTCGACGCCTTGGCGGCGTATCGGGTGGGAGGGGTGCGTCTCTACGGAGGCGGAGCCGTCGTCACCCGCTCCAGCCTGGAGAACGAGCCCGGATTCGGCCCCCGTTTCTCCGACAACGCGCTCGTGAGGCTCGGCGCCGACTTCGAGTGGCTCCCCTGGCGTGAGGGGAGCTTCGGGCTGGACGGCGGTTGGGACTGGCAGAGCGCCGATCGAACCGAGTGGAGGGGGCGGGTGTCCGCCGTTGTTGGGTTGCATGCGAAGGCGGGGGACCGTTCCGCCCAGCTACGTGGCGTCTTCCACGACGGGCCGTCGCCGCTGGGCCAGTTCTTCCTGACGGATGAGCGCTACTGGGGAATCGAGCTCATCCTTCGCGTCGGACCTTCCTGAGGGGGCGATGGCGCCTGCCGCGCCAGCGGCGTGATCCGTGCCACGCGCAGCGAACGAGGCGGCGCGACCACCGCGGCTCCTCTCCGAGTGCCGATCGGCCTCGCGAACCGTCCGGGAGTGCGGGCGGCGGCTCGGCCTCCTTTCACTCCACGGATTGCCAGGAGAGGCGGCAACGCCGTACATCGTTCGCCAGCAAGCGGCGAAGACTCCGCCGAGCGGCGAGCAGGCGCCGTCCCATCCTTTGGCCGAGACGATTCCGATGCCGGAACTTGAGGGGATGCTTCCGAGGAACCAAGCACTCGGGGAGTTGCAGGAGCCGGCGGGGATTGTCACGCGCCCCCTCAGGGGCGTCTTCTCCGACAGTGAGGTCACCGAGCGCGACCGACGGGAGCCCCTCGAAGACGGGGCTGCCGAGGGACGGGGCGCCGGCCCTGAGGAGCAGGGCACGCTCCATCGGACCGGCAGATAGGCCTCGTGGACACGACCGCACCGGGCGGAGCCTCCAAGAAGGCCATCTGGGGATGGGCCCTCTACGACTTCGGCAACTCTGCCTTCACGACCCTCATTGTAACCTTCATCTACTCGTTCTTCTTCACCCAGGAGATCGCCCCCGACGGGAACACCGGCACGCAGATCTGGGCAAACGGGATCGCCGTGACCGCCGTCGTCGTCGCTTTGGGCTCACCGTTCCTCGGCGCGCTGGCCGACCGGGGAGGACGTCGGCGCCGGTACCTGTTGATCAGCACGGGCATCGCGGTCCTCGGAAGCGCCCTCCTCTACTTCCCCACGCCGGGCCAGGTGGCGTTCGCCATCACGGTCTTCGTGGTGAGCAACATCGCCTTCGAGCTGTCCGGGGTCTTCTACAACTCCTACCTGCCGGACCTCACCACGGGGGACCGCATCGGGAAGATCTCCGGCTACGGCTGGGCTCTCGGGTACCTCGGGGGTCTGGCGGCCATGGTCATCGCTCTGGTCGGCTTCGTTCAGGCTGAGGATCCATGGTTCGGGCTCGGGAGCGGAGAGGAGACGGCCTTCCAGAATGTGCGCGCCACCACGGTGGTGGTGGCGGTGTGGTTCGCGGTCTTCGCCATCCCGCTCTTCCGCTGGATGCCGAAGCGGGAGCACCCGGACCCCCCGCCCCTGGGAGAGCTGCTGAGGGGCACGGCCACGCAGCTCGCCCACACCTTCAGGGAGGTCAGGCGGCACGCTCAGATCGTTCGGCTGCTGATCGCGAGGATGGTCTACAACGACGGGCTGGTCACGATCTTCGCGCTCGGCCCGCTGTACGCCGCGGAGGTGTTCGGCTTCACGCTTACCGAGGTCATGCTCTGGGGGCTGGCGCTGAACGTGACGGCTGGCATGGGTGCCTTCGCAATGGGCTTCCTTGACGACCGGATCGGGGGACGAAAGACCATCCTGATCTCCCTGCTGGGCCTCTTCCTCGCCACCCTGTGGGCGACCCTCGCGCCAGCCGGCAGCAAGCTGTCGATGTTCCTCGCCGGGCTCTTCGCGGGCGTATTCGTAGGGCCCAACCAGGCTGCCAGTCGTTCACTCCTGGGGCGCTTTGTGCCAGCGGGAAAGGAGACTGAGTTCTTCGGCTTCTTCGCCTTCTCGGGGAAGGCGATCGCCTTCCTGGGACCCTTCCTATACGGCCTTGCCATCGGCGTGTTCGGCAATCAGCGCTTCGGCGTGGCGGTCATCCTGGTCTTCTTCCTCGTGGGAGGCTTGATCTTGCTGGGGGTCGACGAGGAGGCTGGCGTGGCCGCCAGCGGAAGAGCGGCTCAGAGGCGGTGACCACGGCAGCTCCCACCCCGATTCTCAGAAAGGGGACATCCCGTGTTCCGATGGATCGTGCTCGGAGTCGTCGTCGCCGACCTGAGCATCTCCGCCCACTACCGTCGTAGGGCCCGGCAGGCCACCGGTACGATCGAGCGTCGTCAGGAGGGCGGCGTGTTCCTGCTGCTCAGGGCGCTGGTCGCCCTCCCGCTCCTGCTCTCGATCCTCGCCTACGTGGTGAACCCCCGCTGGATGGCCTGGTCATCGGTGGCGCTGCCCGAGTGGCTCCGCTGGATCGGCGCCGGCGCGGGCGCGCTCACGGTGCCGTCCGCCCTGTGGGTCTTCCGCTCGATCGGGAGCAACATCTCCGAGACCGTGCTCACCAAGGAGGCTCACAAGCTGGTGACCGCAGGGCCCTACCGCTGGGTGCGCCATCCTCTCTACACGACCGGACTCACGCTCCTCCTATCGATCGGGCTCATGGCGGCAAACCACCTCATCCTGGGCCTCGCTGCCCTGGCCCTGGTTCTCATCCTGAGCGTCGTGATCCCCAAGGAGGAGAAGAACCTGCTCCGGGTCTTTCCCGAGGAGTACGCCGCGTATCGGCGGCGGACGGGCCGACTCCTCCCCCGGTCGGTTCACGGGGTAGAGTGAGCGGATCGGGGGCTCGCTTGCGGGAGGGTCCTCCCACTGACAGCTTCACGGCCGGATGTCGCAGCCTGCAAGGTCGATCCCTTGAGCACACCTCCACCGATCCGCCGCGTCCTTGAAACAGCGCTCTACGTCGACGATGTGGAGCGCGCCGGCGACTTCTATCGAGAGGTGATGGGCTTGCGGTCCCTTGCCTCAGCGGAGCGTTTCAACGCCCTCGATGTAGGCGACGGCACAGTCCTGCTCCTCTTCCTGCGCGGCGCCACCGCCTCCGGCGTCGGCGAGGAGGGCGAGCGGATCCCGCCGCACGACGGCAGCGGACCTACGCACTTCGCGCTCGCCGTGGACGCGGAGGCGGTCATAGCGTGGCGTGAGCACCTCACGTCCCGAGGTGTGGAGATCGAAAACGAGATCGAGTGGGCCCGAGGTGGTCACAGCCTCTACTTTCGCGATCTCGACAATCACCTCGTCGAGCTCGCGAGCCCGGGAGTTTGGGAGGTCTATTGAGCCCCGACCCCGCCCCTCATCGGAGTCGTTCTCACGCTACTCTTCGTGGTGTCCCCGGCCTGGCGGCTGTTCCTGCAGCGCCCAGGAGGCCTGTATCGATCTGCCGTCCGGCCCCCACGCCTTGGTGAATTCCGAAGGGATGCGCGCCTTCGAAGTCCCGCCCGATCGCGAAGCAACGGAGAGAACCTGAGCCTCTAGAGGTGGATATGGCGGAAGAGCGAAGCTGGCCGTGTCGGAGGGCGCTTATGGCGGTGGCCGCGCTGTCGCTCGCGAGTTGCGGCCAGCTCACAGGGGATCGGCAGGACGCTCTCGCCAGGCTCGTTGCTGGAGAGCTCGAGGTCGTCGATTTGACGCACGCGCTGAGCAGCGCGACGCCCTACTGGCCAAGCCCCGAGGGGAACCCCTTCAAACACGACACCCTGCGCGCTCACCCCGACGGCTCCCCGTCGATGGCGGCGTACTCCACGCCGGAGCACCACGGTACCCACCTCGACGCCCCGGTGCACTCCGCAGAGGGGCAGCCGTCCGTCGATCAACTCACGCCCGAGGACCTCTTCGGACCTGCCGCCGTGATCGACATTTCGGCGCAGTCAGCCGCCGATCCGGACTACAGTGTCACCGTGGCCGACGTGGAGGCCTGGGAATCCGAGCACGGACTCATCCCGTCCGGAGCGATCGTCCTCCTCTACACGGGCTGGGGAGAGAAGTACTCGGACCCTGTCGCATACCCCAATCTCGACGACGAGGGGCGCCTTCACTTTCCGGGGTTTTCGGCGAAAGTCGGCGAGCTCCTGGTCAGCGGGCGCGACATCCGCGGCATCGGGATCGACAACCTCTCCATCGACCCGGGCGTCGGACCGGGATTCCCCGTACACGGCATCGTCAACGGGGCGGGCAAGTTCCACCTCGAGAACGTCGCCAACCTGGATCGACTACCCCCCGTCGGCTCGTACCTCATCGTGGCCCCTATCAAGATCGAAGGCGGCTCGGGCGGTCAGGTGAGAATCTTCGCGGTGCTCCCGAGCCCTTCCTGATCCTTCCAATGCACACCGGAGGAATGTCATGTCACCCTCGCTCTCCTCTGTCCTGCGGACGGTCGTCCCGGCTCTCATGGTCTCGGCCCTAGTCCACTCGGCCGGGTTGGCTCAGTCGAAGCCCCGAGCCAGGGACCTCGGAGTGCCGTTTACTGGGGTGCCCGGTCCGAACAACGCCATCACCGATGTAGAAGGCGTTCATGTGGGCCACACGACGCTCATCAGCGGCGAAGGCCCGCTACGGGTCGGAGAGGGACCCGTCCGCACCGGCGTCACGGTGATCCTCCCGCGCGCTCATGCACCGGCCGATCCGGTCTTCGGCGGTTGGTTCGCCCTAAACGGCAACGGTGAGATGACCGGCACTGCCTGGATCGAAGAATCCGGCTTCCTGGAGGGCCCTATCGCCATCACGAATACCCACAGCGTGGGAGTCGTCCGGGACGCAATCATCGCCTGGCAACGGAGCAACGGCACGGGCTTCCAGCCCTGGTCTCTCCCCGTGGTGGCCGAGACGTACGACGGCTCGCTCAACGACATCAACGGCTTCCACGTCAAGGCCGAGCACCTTCTCGGCGCCATCCAGAGCGCCTCCTCCGGTCCGGTGCCGGAAGGGAACGTGGGGGGCGGTACGGGGATGCGGTGTCTCGGATTCAAATGCGGCATCGGGACGTCATCTCGCACGGAGCTCGGTGCGGGCAACCACACGCTGGGTGTCCTGGTCCAAGCGAACTTCGGAGGCGGGCGGGGGCTGACCGTCGCCGGCGTGCCCGTAGGGATGGAGTTCGCCAGGGAGAGAGAAGGCGGGGGTGGGCCTGGGGGCGCTTGGGGAATCGAGATCGACCTGGAGCGGGAGGGCCGCGGCTCGATCATCATTGTCGTTGCCACCGACGCGCCGCTGCTTCCGCATCAGTTGAAGAGGATCGCCCGGCGGGCATCGCTCGGCGTGGCGCGCACGGGTGGGATATCGGGCAACGGCTCCGGCGACATCTTCGTCGCCTTCTCGACGGCGAACGCAGGCGCCGCGGCGGCTCGGCCGACGACGGAAGTCACGGTGCTCAGCAATTCCCAGATCAGCACGCTGTTCGGGGCCACCGTCGAAGCCACCGAGGAGGCCATCATCAACGCGATGGTCGCCGCGGAGACCATGGTTGGACGCGACGGAAACCGCTCGGAGGCGATTCCGCACGACCGGCTGCGTGACATCCTCAGGGCCTACAATCGGTTGAGCGACGGAGACAGCTGAGCGTCCTCCGAGGGCGTCGAGGGGTGCGATCAGACGAGTGGGAAGAGCGGCGACCAGCGAGTCCGATCCGACCCCGCACGGAGGGTCTCGCGAATCGATCCGCAGCACTCCCGGGCCGGTTCTGCTCACAACGGTGAGGAGGCGAAGGTGATGTCGGACGGACGCAGCGCCCGGAACCGGATGAGAAGAGAGGAGGTCGACGCCCTCTGGAGGGACGACCGCGACTGGACCTCCGGGATCATCTACGTCTGCCGGGAAGATCCCCGGGTCATCGTCCGAAACCGGTTCGCCAGCAGCCTCTCCGCCAGCGGTGTTCCCGGTCCGCCGGGACCGCGGCCTCGAGAAGGACTCGCCCTGATCCCGATCCCGTTGGGTGCGGGCGGCTCGGCTCGACTCACGCCTTGCGCTCTGCTTCGCTCGGGCCTCAGGATCCGCTTGACGCTTCCCGCGGTGGCGTGCACCCTGTCGGGGAGCCGGCGGCCCCCCTGCATGCCTCCCCGAGGGGCCCCACCGCATCGGTCGCTCGTGCGAGAGAGGCGAGTCATGGACAGGCGGACGTTACTTAAGACCGGTGGCCTGGGGATCTTGGGCATCGGCCTTGGGGGCTGCACGAGCGGATCGGGAACCCTCGCCGGGTCCACCCGGGCACCGCTCAGGCTCGTCCCGGTGGAGGCCTCGTGGGAGCGCGTCATTCGCACGACGGTGGGCCTCCGCCCTCACCGGCGCTCCGGCTTCGTGGTCAAGGCCGACAAGCTCGACGACAAAACCCTCATCCACAACTACGGCCACGGCGGAGCCGGCATGTCGCTCTCGTGGGGCACGGGATACCTGGCTGCAGAGCTGGCGCTCGAGCAGGAGTCCCGCCAGGCAGCCGTCATCGGGAGTGGAGTGGCCGGCCTGACCGCCGGGAGGCAGCTCCAGCGGAGGGGGTTCGCCGTCACGATCTACGCGATGGCCGTGCCCCCCAACACGACGTCGAACATGTCGTTGGCCAGCTTCACCCCTACCTCCGGTCTGGTCGAGATCGGAGGACGCACACCGGAGTGGGATGCCCAGTTCCGAAAGGCCGTGGACATCGCCTACACCCAGCTACAGCTCCTTGCAGGGCGCCACTACGGCATCTCGTGGATCAACATGTACTCCATGATGAACGAGATGCCCGTGGGCCGCGGGGAGCAAGGGTCCGGACGGCTGCTGCCGTCGGCCTACCGAACCGGCCGAGTCATCCTCCAGCGTGGCGAGCACCCCTTCCCGTCGACCTATGCGAGCTCACGGCCCTCCATCCGGATCGAGCCGTCCATCTACCTCGACGCGCTCATGAGCGACTTCCTGCTCTTCGGGGGGCGGGTCGTCATCCGGAAGTTCGATACGCCTCGAGATCTGGCGGCTCTGGAGGAGCCCCTGATCGTCAACTGCTCGGGGCTGGGCTCGAAGGCCCTGTTCGACGACCAGGAGCTGATACCGGTCAAGGGTCAGCTCACCGTGATGGTCCCCCAGCCCGAGGTGAACTACGCGACGCTCGGCGGCCTGCCTGACCGAGTCCCGGGCGGCGGCGGGTTCGCCATCCACATGCAATCGCGCCGTGACGGGATCGTCCTTGGGGGTACCTCCGAGCGCGGGGTGTGGTCTCTCGAGCCGAACGAAGAGGCCCGTCGTCGTGTGGTGGACAACCACATCGAACTCTTCGAGGCGATGCGGTCCTCGGTCCTGGGACGCGGGTCGCCCACGACTCGATCGTCCTTCACGCCAGCCCCCCCTCCGGTCGAGAGCTTCTTCGGGCTGGCCTCCTAGCGGATCAGGTAGAACTCGGACTGCCGGCCAGCGATCCACTCCCACCCGTGCTCGGTGAGTACAGCATCCTCTTCGAGGGCAAAGCGCACTTCCTGGTGGTCCCATTCGGGGACGGGGAAGCGCACGTTCAACTCGATCGACCGCCATGTGTTGGGGCGCAGCACGGCATCGCCCCGGACCGGCACCCCGTCCTGATAGTCGGTCATGCCGATGGGCGGTCCCGCGCCGTGGCCGTGGTATCCGATCGGGTGGGAGTAGATCGTGGCGTTCACGCCCTCGCGCCTCGCCTGCGCAAGGGCGCCGGCCAGGGCCTCGTTCCCCGTCACGCCGATCTCGGCGTACTCCATGTTGAGGTCCTGGAGCCGGTTGGCCGCCGCGAGCCCAGCTCTGAGCCCCTCCGGCGCGTCGGTCTCTCCGGGGAGCAGCACGTAGGCGTTGTGCTGCGTATCGCTGGAGTAGCCCAAGTGAATGATGCCGAAGTCCGTGTGCAGCATGTCGCCGCGCTGGATCACCACCCCTTGCCCACCAGCCTCCGGCGCCCCGCCCCGACGCTGCACCCGGACCGAGGGGTGGAACCACTGGCCGAGCCCCAGCTCGGCCACGCGCTGGCGCATCCACCAACGCACGTCCTCGGTGGTCGTGATCCCGGGAGCGATGACCTTGTTCGAGAACGCCTCGGCGATCACCTGGTGGGCGATCCGCATGACGAACCGGTATTGGTCGGTCTCCTCGGGCAGCTTCACCTCAAGCCATCCTACGGCCAACATCTCGGCCGACGTCAGGCGGGAGGCGTACTCGGGACCCAGCGCCTCTTGGAGGTTGTCGCGCTCGTTGGCCGTGAGGCCGTCGGCGTGATTCCAGTACTGGGACACGTTGATCCCGATCGTCCGGGGATCTCGCTCCTCGACGACGTGACGGAGCCCCTCGTACTGGGCGTCGTTGTGCGTAGGCACCACATCGAAAAGGCCGTCGTAGTCGAAGCGTCCGATGGAGAGCCGTTCCACGCCCAGCCCCTCGCCCCGATCGTGGAAGACCAGAATCGTCCGCCGTCGTGACGAGTACGTCGTGAGAGGAGCCATCGACCCGAACACGGGATCGTTGTTGTACTCCCGCGTGACGATGATCCACATGTGGATCCCCTCCCGGCGCATGAGCTCGGGCAGGACCGTCTCGAATCGCTTCGCGATCCGGGAACGCACGATTGGCGCCTGCTCCCGGTGAGTGAGCACGAGGTTGTCGGGTACCGTGCGCTCCGGCGAAGGGAGGTTCTGCCCCGGCGACGCGGTGGCAAGAAGCAAGAACAGGGCGAAAGTGGTGCACGCCGCTCGCATGGGTCACGATCCTCGTCGAGGTGAAGAGATCCCGGGCGGGATGGGCCAGGTTCCGGGTCCATAATTGCGCGATCGGCCGGATTCGGCCACCGGGACCCGGCCGGCCGAGGGCTCCGAGCCCCTCGGAGCGGCCAGCTCGGCGTGGCCCCACTGGCACTCTAGGATCCGCCTCCGCATGCTTGTCGCACGGCGCGCCACCACACGAGTGAAGGAGGACCCGGTATGCGCATCCCGCTCTCGTCCAAGACCGCTCACCGCGCGGCCAGCGCACTATGCTCGGCATCCCTCCTCCTCGGCTGCTCGGCCCCCGTGACCCAGACGGCGCCCGGACGCATCGAAGAGCTCGCCGCCGAGCTCCGAGAAGGGACTCCGTGGCCGGAGATCCGCGAGGAGCGGATCGGAACGTTGCTGCCCGGCGCGCTGGACGCTGCCGGCGTCGATGCGTGGCTCGTCTTCTGTAGGGAAAACGCCAACGATCCCCTGGCGATACACGTGGGCGGCGAGTCCGCTGGGGGCATGGCCGCGTATCTCTTCCTCCGGACCACCGAGGGAGTGGACCGAGTCATCCTCGCGCCTTCCAGCGAGGTCATCACGATCCGGGAGCGCTTTCCGAGCGCGCGCGTCGAGGCTCGTGAGCGCGGCCAGAACCTGTTCGATGCCGTGGCAGCCGAACTCCGCGCGTCGGGAGCCGAAGCCATCGCCGTCAACCGGAGTGGCCTCGCCGCGGCCGACGGTCTCACGGCGACCCAGGACGCCGCGCTCAGAGAGGCCCTGGGGCTCGACCTGGCCAGCCGACTGACGTCTTCGGAGGAGCTCGTCATCCGGTGGCTTGGCGTGAAGATCCCCGCCGAGATCGCCATCATGCGCAAGGCGGCCGAGCTCACGGATCTGATCGAGCGAGAGGCGTTCCGGACGGTGGTGCCCGGCGAGACGACCAACGGTGACCTGCACCAGACCGTCAGGGGTCGCATCGAAGGGCTCGGCCTCGATCACTCGTGGCAGGGCAATCCGGGCATCACGACAGGGTTGGACCGCGGGCGGGGCAGCGACCTGGCCCGCCTGATCCGGCCCGGCGACCTGATCAACATTGATGCCGGAGTCACGGTCTACGACATCTGGCATACCGACATCCAGCGCTTCGCGTACGTCCTGAGGCCCGGTGAGACCCGCCCCCCCGAGCAGATCGAGCATGCCTGGGAGACCGCCAAGCTCAGCAGCCGGAAGATGCTCGAAGCCATGCGGCCCGGGGTGCAGGGGTGGGAGGTGGACCGAGTGCAGATCGAGTGGCAGCGGGAGCGTGGTTCGCTTCGACATTGGGCCAGCACGGGTCATCCTGTGGGCTACTGGGCACATGACGTGGGTCCCAGCATCGGCGGATACGACACCGGGACCCCACCGAGCCGCAATCAGCTTCGGGAGCTGGAGTCCGGCATGATGTTCGGCTACGACGGAAACGCCGTGTGGCCCGCCGAGGACGACGGCGTCAGCGGCACCAAGTCCATCACGATCGAGGAGATGGGCCTGGTCAGGGAGGACGGCGGCGAGTACATGTGCGAGCCGCAGGAAGACCTCGTGCTGATCCCGCCGGAGGGTCTCGGGGCGGCGGAGAGCTGAGCCACACCTCGAGTCTCACCGAGTCGAGACCCAGCGCCCCCCGAGGATCACGGCTGCGATGCGCTCAGTGTTTCGGATGTCGGCGAGGGGGTCCGCCTCGAGGAGGACCATGTCCGCCGCGAGTCCGGGGCGGAGCGCGCCGGTTCGCTCGGACGCGCCCGCGAACTCCGCTGCCACGCTGGTCGCAAGCTTCAGGACATTCATGGGAGGCAGCCCGGCCTCCACCAGTGCACGCAGCTCGCCGTGCAAGCCGGAGCCCGGCTTCTGGGGCCAATCCCGGAACGCGAAGTTCGCCCCAACCAGGATCGGTACGCCCGCCTCGTGGGCCCGTCGGATGGTGGCGTTGGCGCGCTGGACCGTTTCGTCTTGGGCAGGGTCGTCGCCCCGGGCCTCGACGGGCGCCGTCAGGCTGTAGAGCGCCGGCGACAACCACGTGCCGTTGGCGAGATAGGCCTCGATGACACGGCCGACCTCATCATCGTCAAGCCGCAGGTAGGGGCTCATGTGCTCGATGCTCCGAAGTCCCATCTCCGACCCTTCGACGGCATCAACACCCTGGGGAAGGTGACCCACCACGGTCAGGCCGACGGAGGCGGCCTCGTCGATGATCGCCGCGACCACGCTCCGGTCGATGCGCGGCTGGATCTTGAGAAAGTCGACGCCCCGCGCTTGAAGGGTGTGCACGGCAACTCGGCCTTCGGCGGGAGTCGCCACCTTCAGGCGGTATTCGTCCTCCGCGTCGGGGCCCTCCAGAAACGGGCCACACCAGATCATGGCCGGCCCCAAGCGGGCGCCGGACTCAATCTCCCGCTTCCAGCGCTCGATCTCGTCCGGATCGCCCCCGAGCTCGCGTATGCTCGTCACGCCGGCGTTGACCAGCATCTCAAGCGCGTCCTCGCCCCAGTAGGAGAGGTGGGCATGGGTATCCCAGAGGCCCGGGATCAGGAAATGGCCCGTCCCGTCTACGATGCGGGCCCCTGCTGGCGCCGAAACATCGTCATCGCCCCCGACCGCGACGATGCGGCCGTCGATTGCCGCGACGGAGGCGTTCGGGATCGGGTGATCCGAGACGCCGTCGATCAGCGTCACACCCCGGATGACGAACCGATCGTCCTGGGCATTTGCGTCGCCCGTCCCGACCGTGAGGCTCGAAGCGACCGTGAGATAGAACGCGAGTCGTGCGGGGGGGGATGACATGCGCATAAGGAAGGCCACTCCCGTGAGGCTGGCGTGCAAAGCAAGCGGTGCCCGCTGAACACATACCCCCTCCCGCCCCGGCGGTCCAGCGCGAGCCGGACCAGCGGGGCGCGTGCCCCGCTCCGAAGGGACCTCTCGCGGGCTCGGCCCGCCCGGCTGTCCCGTCGGGCCCGCGCCCCCTACCTTTTCGAGCCGAGCGACCGTCATGTCGTCCGCAGCGCACCGAGCCGACCGCGAGACGATCGAGCACGGCGAGATCAAGCAAGCGCATCCGTGTTCGGGCGCGCTTACAGAGACGGAGGAAGCAGTGAGCACGAGACAAGACACCCTGTGGACGGTTCTCGCAGTGGGAGCCCTGCTGATCGCGATCCCTCCGTCGGCGGTCGAGGCACAGGGCTACCCGCTCCCCGGCGAACAGGGCAGCTCGAACATCCAGGTCCTCGCTCACCTGCCGGGCGCCGCGGCCGACATTGAGCTCGAGCAGGACATGGATCGGCCGTACGTATACATGAGCGGGTGGCGGTCGACGGGCTTCGAGGTGATCAGCGTCGAGGACCCGCAGAACCCCGAGACGATCTATTCGTGGCGGATCGAGAACGCGGAGCTACACCGGGGTTCCGCGCTCGACGGCAAGTACTTCAAGCTCGACGGCCGCTACTACTACATCCAGTCGTTCCAATTCCAGGCCGGGGGCCCCGATCACGACCTGGGCGCCATTGTCTTCGACGTGACCGGGCTTCCCGATCCGGCAAGCGTGCGCGAGGTCGGGCGCATCCGAGCCCCCGATGTCCCGGGCGGGTTCCACAACATCTTTGCCTACAAGCACTCGGACGGTCGGGTGCTCCTCTTCGGAGCACTACTCTCCGCCACGTCCGCGTACGTGTACGACATGGGCAAGCTGATCAACGGCGAGGAGCCGCTCGTGGGCAACGTCCCGCGGCCCGCGGATGTCGACTATCGCTGGAACGGCTACCACGACTACTACGTCGGCTACGACCCGGCCACCGGACAGGACAAGTTCTACGGGTCGGGGCTCAACGGATATTACGTCTTCGACGTCACGAGTCTGGACGAGCCCCAGCTGCTCACCTCGGTTACCGGCTTCGCGGGCGTGGACATTGCACATACGTTCACGCCCACCCCCGACGGGCGGTACGCCGTGGGGGAGATGGAGTACAGCCATGCCCCGCTGTTGATCTTCGACCTGAAGCCGGGCCTGGACGGAGAGGTGCCCACCGTCAGCCGCGCCATCGGCGCTTGGACGGTGAAGTGGGAGAACTTCGTCCATAACCACGAGGTGCGCTGGCCCTACGTCTTCGTCTCCGGGTACCGGGACGGGCTCCAGGTCTTCAACATGATGGACCCCACGAACCCCTACACCGTGGCGTACTACGACACCTACGAGATGCCCGACCGACACACTTCGGATCGAAGCATCTCAATGCAGGGGACCTTTGGGGTTGATCTGCGGAACGCCGACGGGCTCATTGTCACCAGTGGCGAGAGCGGCTTCTGGACGTTCCGCATGAACGGCTTCGAGGGCTGGAACGGGAACGACTGGGGGATGCCGAACATCTCGAGCGTGCAGGACTGGGACAACGGACCGGAGGGGGCCCGGCGGCCGATCAGCTAAGCGTGGCTCCTGGCCGGCCACCGATGTCCGGACCCCCCGCAAGGGAGCCTGAAAGATCAGGCTGCCTGGATCCCCAGGCGGAAGGATCCAATGAGCATCATCGTGGCCGCGCCGTGGCGGCCAGCAGACGGCGCAGGTCGGTCCGCCCCCGAGGGCACGGAGGCGGGCCTCGCCGTGCATCGACGACGGAAAGCGCTGTTCCACCGTCCACTGAGCCCGAGCAGCCGTATCTATCCGGATGACTGAAGTCATGTCCTTTCTTCTCAATGACCGGGGCGAGCTTCGATCCGGCTGGAGGCTTGTGACATTTCTCCTGCTCTTCGGGCTCCATGAACCAACGATGTTCCGAGCCCAGATGTCCTGACGAAACCCGCCGTGACGGTTATGCCCTCGCGGATGCGGAGGATTCGCTTGAGGGACGCCGGGGGGGTTCGGTCACAGAGCGGCTCCGCGCACGACAAGCAGCTCCTCCTGGCGGGGAGTGCAGTAGCGCACGCCGTCGTCCATGAGCTCCGCGTTCTCCTCGATCATGACCTGGAGCGCTAGACCGTCCCACTCCGGGATCGGCGTGCTCACGTGGAGCTCGACCGAATACCAAGCGCTCCGTCCGAGCGGATATGCCACCCGGTCTCCGTAGGCAAAGGGCGCGTTGACCGCCACGCGTGCTCCGATGTCGTGCGTGGAGTTCCCGACCGAGTGCGAGTAGATCCCCACCTCGGGCGACATCTGTGTGGGTCGCTGTGCACCGCCCGTGGCGACGCCGGTGCCGTACCCCTCGGCCGACAGCTCCGCCATCGTCGCCTCGAAGACCTCGTGCGCGATCGCTCCAGGCCTCCACCGTGAGGTCAGCCGGTCCGTGACGCGCTTCGCGTCCTCGAACGCCCTCTGGATGCTCGCGGGAGGCTCCGTCTCGCCGGGCCGGAGCACATAGGCCGTGCGCTTGATGTCCGTGCGGAAGTCGAGGAAGGCGAGGCCGGCGTCCACCGAGAGGACGTCACCAGGCTCGATCGTGTGGTCGGGCGAGTTGGTGGGCAGGTTCAAGCCCTCCCGGTTCACACGCACTCCCGGAAGGAACTCGTTCGCCAAGCCGAGCTCGAGCGTGCGCTCGCGCATCCACCAGTGGATATCCGCCATGGTCGTCGCGCCCACGGTGATGACGTGGTCGGAGAACGCCTCCGACTCCCACGCCACCGTCCACTCGCAGAGCGCGCTGAACACCGGCCACTCGTCGGGAATATGATGGGTCCGGAAGTCGCGAATCAGCAGCTCGGCCGAGACCAGCCGGCTTGACAGGTCCGGCCCGAGGCTGTCCTCCAGGAAGTTGCGGAGTGTCCATGTGAGCCCGTCGGCCATGGGCAGCGTCGGCGAGGCGTTGATCCCGATCCGCCGAGGGTCGCGCTCCTCGATCACGCGCCTGAGGTGAGGTCGGATACCCTCCGGCGTGTAGCCGTAGTAGATCAGCTCGTCGTAGGTGTTCGGGATCGTGCGGTCCCTGAGTTGATGCGAGCCGACAAAGACCTTCTCGGGCTTGTCACCCCCGCGGTCGAAGAAGATGTAGGCGTTGCGGACGCCCCCCCATCCCCCTCCGATCTCCGAGAGCATGGGATCGGGGTTGTGCTCGCGGCTGAAGGTCAGCCAGGCGTCGATGTCGTTGTTGCGCATGGCATCGAGCAGGACCGTGTCCAGACGCTTCGCGATCAGCTCGGACCGGATCTGCTCCCGCTCTTGCATGCCGGGTATGTCGAGGTTCGCCGTGGGCGGCGGGTCCTGGGTGGGAGCGCAGGCGGCCGACAGGCCCGTCCCGGCGATCAGGGCCAGGACGGACAACAGGGGACGAGTCATCCGGATACCTCTCCGCTTCGGGTGGTGCGATGGCGGCAACCTAGGGCGGCCTCCGAGTGCGGGCCACAACCATCAGGAAACGACGGGACCGGAACGGGCGGGGGCGGCTCCTTTGCCCACCCCTCTCGCGCGAGTAGAATCAAGGCGTGGCCGAGACCGATCAACGATGTGGAGCCACGGCTGAAGCGATGTAGGGATGGCTCGGGTTCTCGGCGTATCCGCCTTCGAGGGGTGCACCCGATCCAGGCATCGCCGAGGTTGCGCCGGGGATCGATAGACCCAAGACGAAAAGACGGCCGCACCTGCGCGGTGCGGCTTGCGACGACACGACAGGACGTGAGGAATCTCATGAGACGGATCGGTTGCGGTGTACTGGTGTCGCTCCTCGCCCTGGGGTGGGGCGCAACGGTGGACATTTCGGCCCAGTCGATGGCAGGTGGCGGCCCGGTCGGTGTCGCCGCCCCCACGTACGGCGGCTCCGTGGCGGTCGTTGACGGCGACGTCCTCGTGGGCGAGGCGGGCAACATGATCGGACCCGGCGCCGTGTACGTCTACCGAAAGGGATCGGGCGGCTGGGAGGAGGTCGCCCGTCTCCAAGCGTCCGACGGCTACAGAGGGGACGGCTTCGGATCGGCGATGGCGGCGGACGGCCAGACGCTCCTGGTGAGCGCCCGACCGCAACCCCAGGTCGAGGGACCGACCTCGGTCTACGTGTTCGAGCGATCCCCGACCGGAGACTGGTCGGAGGTCGGGCGTCTTCCGACGATCGAGGCCAGCTCCGAAGCGGCGTACGGGTCGTCGCTGGCTCTTCACGGGGGCGCGGCGCTCGTGGGCGCGCCGGCGTTGGCCGGCGGTGGCGATCGACGCGATCCGGGACCCCGAGCGGTCGGCGAAGGGGCGGTCCACGTCTTCGGGGGCGCGGGCGTCGCGTGGATCGAGGAGGGGCAGCTGACCGGCGGCGGTGGCGGCTTCGGCGCCAGCCTCGCGGCGGAGTCGGGCAGGCTGCTGGTCGGAGCGCCGTTGGCGGACGGGGGCGGAGCGGTCTACTCGTTCCGCTTGGACGGCGGCGGCTGGCAGGAGGAGGGAACCTTGCCGGCCCAGGGTCTCGCGGACGGTGACGCCTTCGGTGCATCGCTGGGCGTCCACGGTGACCGAGCCGTAGTGTCCGCGCCGGGCCGTGACCGGGCCCAGGGGGCCGTCTTTGTGTACGAGTTCGACCCCGCGGCCGGTGAGTGGAGCCCTACAGGACAGCTTCTTCCGTTCGACGGCTTCCAGAGTGACGGCTTCGGGTCGACGGTGGCCCTCGCCGAGGGCCAGGTGTGGATCGGCTCGCCACGCGCGAGCAACCGGACAGGCGCCGCATACGTCTTTTCCGGCGCCGCCTCGGGGGACTGGGCCGACGCCACCAAGCTCACGAATCGCGACGCGCGCTCCGGGGACGGCTTTGGGGCGGCGCTCGACGTCGAGGGCGACGTGGCCGTGGTCGGCGTCGGGGGAGCGGACTACGGGGTCGGGACAGCGACGATCTTCGAGCGTGGCGACGGAGGGTGGAACATCGCCCAATCCCTCATGGGCGAGATGGAGCGGTACACGCCGGTCCTGGGAGAGCAGGTGGACTGCTCGCAGGGCACCGCCACGGCCTTCGCGTGTGCAGACTACAACCTCGTGTCCTTCCTCCCGGTGGGAGACATGGGCGTTCCGCGTGGAGTGAACCTGAACGACCTCTGGGGATGGACGGACCCAGAAACCGGGCGGGAGTACGCCATCGCGGGACGGCGGGACGGAACCTCCTTCGTGGATGTGACCGATCCACTGCACCCGCGCTACCTCGGACAGCTCCTGAGGACCGAGGGATCGCCGCTCGCCTCCTGGCGGGACATCAAAGTCTACGAGAACCACGCCTACATCGTGGCCGACGGATCGGGACAGCACGGCATCCAAATCTTCGACCTGACCCAACTACGCGACGTGACGGAGTCGGTGACCTTCGAGGAGACGGCCCGCTACGACGGCGTGGCCAGCGTGCATAACCTCGCCATCAATGAAGAGACCGGCTTCCTCTACAGCGTCGGGAACAGCTCGGGCGGGGAAACGTGCGGAGGCGGCATTCACATCGTCGATCTCGCGGAGCCCGCGAGCCCGCAGTTCGTCGGGTGCTTCTCCCAGCCGGGTACGGGCCGCAACGGCACCGGCTACACCCACGACGCCCAGTGCGTGAACTATCGGGGACCCGACCGGGAGCACCAGGGGAAGCAGATCTGCTTCGGGTCGAACGAGACCGCCTTCAGCATCGCGGACGTCACGGACCCCTCGAACACGGAGGCCCTCGGGCTGGCGACCTATCCGGACGTGGCGTACACGCACCAGGGCTGGCTCACCGAGGATCATCGCTACTTCTTCCAGGGAGACGAGCTGGACGAGGGCGACGGGCGCAAGACGCGGACGCTCGTCTGGGACGTGTCGGACCTCGACGACCCGCAGCTCGCCAACGAGTTCTGGGGGACCCACGAGTCCACTGACCACAACATGTACACGCTCGGCAACCTGCTCTACCAGAGCAACAACCGGGCGGGGCTCCGCGTGCTCGATATCAGCGATCCCGTGAATCCCGTAGAGGTCGGATACTTCGACACGGTGCCCCACGGGGACAACGGGCCCGGATCGGGTGGATCGTGGAGCAACTACCCCTACTTCGAGAGCGGGAACATCATCGTGACCAGCCGCTTCGAGGGGCTGTTCATCCTCAAGAAAAGGCAGCCCATCACCTGAAGCGGCTTTCGGTGGACCTCCTCAGACCCGCCACGGCGCCACCTCGGTGGGAGAGCTCCGGCTCTGGGGTACGCGGGGGCTCGTCGGTTGAGAGCGCCCCCACCGGACCTCTCGGCACCGAACTCGGCTAGGAGCAGTCGGCGATGCGCACACCGAGGAGCAAGTGCAATATGCTCGCGCTGTCGGTCCTGGGCTTCGCCTGCGGCGGCGGAGGCAGTGACGTCGCCGGCATCATCGCCAATCAGCGCCAGGTGGAGTGGTGGCCCGTCCGTGGCGAAGTGGAGTCGTGGACGTCGCGTTGGTGAGTCCGGACCCGGGGTCGGGGCCTGCGCCCCATCCAGTGATCCTCGCGCTCCCTTGGGGGAGCGGAAGCGTCAACGAGGTGATGGAGATGGTCTTCGCGTACTGGATCGACGCGGCGCCGCCGCGCGGGTACTACATCGTCTCGCCTCGGGTCCGGGGGTCTTCGCTGGCGCAGAACCGCGATGTGGTCCCGGCGATCTTCGACTGGATGGACGGCAAGATCAACTACGATCCCTCCCAGGTCGCGCTCGTGGGCGCTTCGAACGGCGGCAGGGGCGTCTTCTTCAGTGCGGTGGACCACCCCGAGCGCTTCGGGGCCATGCTGGGCATGCCCGGTCGTTACGAGGGGGATGGATCGGACCTTCAGAGGCTTGCCGGGATCCCGATCCTGCTCCTGGTGGGAGAACTCGACGAAGGCTGGCTCGAGGCCTCACAGGACACCAAGAACCTGTTGGAGGCCCACGGCGTGGAGGCAACCCTGGAAGTGCTGCCGAGTCAGGGGCACATCCTCTTCCCCGACATGGATGCGGTGATGAACTGGATCGACGAGGCGCTGGGCCTCTGAACCGCAGTTGTGCGTGTGCCCCACGACGATCGCCGCATCGATCCACGCCGACCGCTTCTGCTCGAAGGAAGACCGGATCGCGCGCATGCGAATTAGGCGGGGGGCGGCCGCGCTTGCGGCCGCTCCTCGACCCAAGCGCGCCGATCCCTAGTGTCCTGAGTCGGAAGTCCGCGTACAAAAGCGGGCAAGAGTTTGGAGGATCTGATCAGCGGACTTGGTCCAGACGAAGGGTTTGGGATCGTGATTGGTGATGTCGACGTAGCGCAGGATCGTGTCCTCGAGCTCGCGCGTGCTACGGAAGACGCCGCGTCGGAGCTGTTTTTCGGTGAGAGCGCCGAACCAGCGCTCGACGAGGTTGAGCCAGGATGAGCTGGTGGGGGTGAAGTGGAGGTGGAAGCGAGGACGCTTGAGGAGCCAGCGCTTGATGATCTGGGTCTTGTGGGTCTGATAGTTGTCGACGATGAGGTGGATATCGAGGCCTTGGGGGACGGTCGCCTCGATAGTGTCGAGGAACCTGCGAAACTCAATGGAGCGGTGGCGCTTGTGACATTCGGCGATGACCTCTCCGGTCTTGGTGTCGAGCGCTGCGAAGAGGGAGGTGGTGCCATTGCGAACATAGTCGTGGGTACGGCGCTCGATCTGCCCAGGACGCATCGGCAACAGGGGCTGGGAGCGGTCGAGGGCCTGGATCTGGGCCTTTTCGTCGACGCACAGGACCAGAGCTCGGTCCGGGGGATGCAAATACAAGCCGACGATGTCACGCACTTTCTCGATGAAGAGGGGGTCGGAGGAGAGCTTGAAGGTTTCACTGCGATGGGGCTGGAGCGCGAAGGCCCGCCAGATGCGACTGATGGCGCTCTGACTCATCCCGGTGCGCTGCGCCATGGAGCGGGTGCTCCAGTGCGTGGCGTCGGTGGGCGTTTCTTCCAAGGTGATCCGGATGACGCGCTCCACATCCTCATCCCCGATCGTGCGGGGAGCTCCAGGTCTGGGCTCGTCCAACAGCCCGTCCACGCCCCCGTCCACGCCCCCCCCCCCACGAAGCGCTTGCGCCATTTGCCCACGGTCTGTTTGGTGATCCCCACTTCGTCGGCAATCTGAGTATTTGCGGCTCCCTCGGCGGCCCGAAGGACGATGCGGGCCCCCGCATCGCCAGAGCCTGGGCTGTCTTGGGTCGCTTCACCCAACGCTCCAAGGTCTCTTGATCGGCGTCATCGAGAGTCAGGGGAGCCAACGGACGTCCACGCATGGCATCCTCCCGGAACAGGTTCGGGGCAAGTTACCATGCGCGAGCCACTAATGCAATGAACTTCTAACTCAGGACACTAGCGGCGCTCCGACACCTCCTGCCGGATCACCTCGGACGTCTTGGCGATGCGGTACTCCAAGAGCTTTCGACCGACCTCCACCGTCTCTTCCTTCGGGGTGATGGAGACGCCGTTGATGCTCGCCAAGCCGGCCCACACCCTCTGATCGTAGCGGACGCTCTCCGGATCGACCGACATCTGCATCGCCGTGAGCCAGTAGAGGTCGTGATACCCCTCGCTCGGCCCCTCCGTGATGCCGAGCTCCTCGTTCATGTAGGCCGCCACGCCGGCGTTGTCGTAGAACTCTCCGACGAAGTGCGCCACGGTCTCTGCCCAGCGCCCGTTCAGGCGGTTGGCGACCACCTCCATCCCATTCTGGTTTCCGCCGCTGTCGCCGATGAAGACGATGTTCCGGAAGCCGTGGGCCTTCAAGCTGCTCGCCACGTCGTCGAGGACAGCCTGGAACGTCTCTTCGCGCAGGCTGATCGTGCCCTTGTAGCGCATGTGGCCCGTGGGCTCCTCGATGCCACCCTCAGGGACCAGCTTGATGATGGGCGCGCACAGGGCGTTGCCGAGCCTTCTCGCGATCCCCTCACAGGCGGCTTGGAGCACATAGTTGTGCTTGCCCATCGCGACGTAGGGTCCGTTCTGCTCGATGCCCCCAGTGGGGATGATGACCGTAGTCTTGCCCGCGGCCATCGCGTCGCGGATCTCGAGCCAGGTTAGCTCTTCGATCCATACGGAGTTGAGCGCCTCGATGGGGCGAACCATCGTCAGCTCCTCCTGCAGCGCCCTCTCCCGCTCCGCGGGGCTGCCACCCTGTTGCGCCTCGGCGGCAGCCGCCAGCCCCGCCAGGCACACCGACACCATCGCGATCGATCGTTTCTTCATGGCGGACCCTCCCGATAAGGTTCCAATAGATTAGTCGAGGAGCGCCGTCATGTCGAACCGCACGCCGCAGGGGCCGGTGACACCTGGACGGGACCGTGCTGCAGCTTGCCGGGCGTCCGTCCAAGGTCGTCTCCGAGCTCGTCCAGGCCAGTCCCCGTTTGGCGTGGCGGTGCCACGAAGTCCTGAGCACCGGGCTTTTCCGATGCGGCCGGAGAGATCGAGAGGTGTGATGCCGAGCCTCGGGGGGGGCGTCGGACATTCGCGAACGGCGGAGCACAGGCCCTGACTGGCGCTTCCTCGCCTACGTGTTATCGTGCCCGCTTCGCCGTCGAGCCCGGGACACTCAGGAGGCACATTTTGAGAGCCATCGACAGCTCTGGCCTGCCCCACGGCGAAGCCGACCCGAACAGCTTCGTCCTACCGGCTCTCATGCAGCGCCTCCTGGGCCGCGACGACGAGCTCCCGGTTCGCCTATATCGGGTCACGTTCGGAGAGGGCGGGCGGACGCACTGGCATACGCACAACGACATCCAGCTGCTCTTCGGGCTCAGCGGAAGGTGCTTGGTGGTCGACCGCGCCGGGACGGAGCTGTACCTGAAGCCCGGAGACGTCGTCGTCATTGATCCCGAGAAGGAGCACTGGCACGGCGCAGCCCCGGGGACGGCCGGCGAGCACCTCGCGATCAACCTCGGGTCGGAGACCATCTGGCTCGAGCCGAGCTAACGTTGAAGAGGGGACGCCCCGGACTTGGACGGCACTCGCTAGACCGAGCGTTCGGGCCACCCCCGCCTACCGAATCGGGACCGAGACGGTCACCCGGTGCGTCAGCACGCGCGCGTCCTGCAGGGTCAGAGGACCGCTGGGCGCCACGATGAAGTCGGCAGCCGCCAGCGCCTCTGCCGCTCGAGGCCCTGCCCACTCGACTCCCGGACGCCCCGATCCGGTCGTCATCCGACCTGAATACCCGAGCTCGAACTCCGGAAATCTTACCGTGGCGCCAAGGCTCGGCGTCCACTCCATCCAGCTCTCCTCCTGGTCACGAAACGCGTTCTCGATGTTGTGTCGCTGCTTGAGCATATAGTTGTAGGAGCGCGCCTCGACTCCCACCTGCCAGACGAGCCGCTTCGTCTCGTGCGCCAACCCGATCCGCATCCGCGCATTCGTGAAGAAGAACTCGTTCTCGACCGTCTTCTCGCCCGTGAGGATGGCCGCGCCGTCTGCCGAAACGGTGTCGGCTTCCGCCTCCACCCACGTGTCGCTCCAGATGGGCTCGAAGACGACGTCGATCCCGAACGTCGCCGGTCCGCTCGTCTTGGCGATACCGGCCCCGAAGTCGTACGCCCATGAGACGCCCGGGTCTCGCGGAATGTTCATGATGTCGTAGTTGGGGATCTTGGGATGGGACTTCCGGTTCACGGTCCACGTCCCTCCGATCCGCCATCCGCTCTCCGTGATGGGCCGGGCAAATCCCAGCTGGAGGCCCGTCGTGCGGGTCTTGTCTTCGTTGGTGTCGACTCGGGTGGTGAGGACCGGGACCATGTTGGTGTCGTCCCAAGTCCGGTCGACGTACGTGACGTCGTGGGCCATGCTGAACCGGTTGTGGACGATCACGGCTTCGACGTGGCGGCCTTCCCGGTTCGAGAACAGACCCACCCTGTAGTCCACGGCGTGGCCCGCCTGCTCGATTCCATCGGCCCGCGAGTAGAGGTGCTCCACGCCGTCCAGCGCGTTGAGTCCGGCCCACGAGGCTCCCGCTCCCAGAGACAGGCCTGAATCCCCAAGTTCCAACCCGACGACGCCGTGGGCGTACACGTTGGTGGCCGAGAGCTCGCTCAGCCGCGCTTCAGGGCCCACCCAGACGGCGTCGACCGGAACGAAGAACCCATCCCTCCGATCGCCACCCTCAATCTGCTGCAGGCCGAAGGAGAATCCGCCGAACCCCTTTTGCGAGCGGAAGAGCGCCGCGAGGGGGAGCGTCTTTCCCGCCCCGTTCTCGTTCGAGATGCCATAGAAGGTCGGGGTGCCGAGCAGCGTCGATTGCTCGACGAGGGAGCCCTTGGCCGGATTCACGAACGGATCGAGCAGGGCGTCGTCGAGAGCGATCGACACGCCGCCCATCCCGAGCCTCTCCGACGGCAGGGTGAGGAATTGATCGCCCGTGGCCACGGGCACCGTCTTGAGCGAGACGACCTGTCCGATGACGGGGGCGGGCACGGTGGCGATGAGGGCAGTGCACAGGAGGGCCTGGTAGGGTAGTGGAGCGTTCATGGTGTTTCTCCAGCCCGGTAGGAGAGGGGTGTTGTGCGGGGTGTCGGCACGCGGATGCCGACAGAACCAGGTGTCGCAGGAGAAACGAGCCGGGAGGCGGAATTGTGACGCGACGGCGGCCATTGGCCGGTTCCTAGGTCGCAGTACGTGCGCCCCCGTCATTGCGCCGCGGACATGCTTCATCGCTGACGGGGGCAAACGGACGAGAGAGGAGGCCGTCAAACGCCCGCTGAGGCGGCTTGTCTTGCTCCCCATCTCGTCACCGCGGGGCGGATTGCCCACGCGGGGGGGTCGGCCCTGGAGCAGGGAATCCGGTTCCAGGCGCAAGCGGACCGGAGCGTGCGGGTCCGCGCGGGGCAATCCGCCAGCGAGGGCTCGCGCGGGTCGGAAGACGCACGTCGCCTTGGCGGGGCCAGATGAGACCCCGCGCCGGACAGCGAGAGCCCGCGTGCGCGGATGGGATCGGCGTCTCGGGCCGGGTGACTTCGGGAAATGGACGCCAACGCCAGCAGCCCGCTAGAAGCGCCACTCCATCCCGACGACCGGCAGGATGGCGCGCTCCGCCAGAGGCCTGAGCTCCTCGTCACGCCAGGGCTCGAAGTAGTAGAAGAGCGCGTCGCGCTGGTCCAAGGCGTTGATGAGCCGGAGGTAGGGTCGCACTTCGACCCTGCGGCCACCGATCTCGGGGTTGAAGCGGGCGAAGATCTGCAAGTCCACGCGAACGAAGCCGTCGTCGAGGTCCCCGCCAAACACCGGCTCCTCCTTGGCGATGTCTCCGGGAAGCTGGGGGGCGGGTGGCTCGGGGCCTCCGGCGGTGAGGGCGTCTTCAGCCGTTCTCTGACCGAACGGGATGCTCGTGTAAGGCAGGCCCGCGCTGTACGCGAGCCGCAGGGTTCCGCCCGTGCGCCCGTCGAGGGTGCCCGCCACGCCGGCGCTCAGGAGCTGTCGGCCGGCGAAGTTGTCCGCCCTCCCGAGCTCGCTGGTCGCCGACCAGAACCACGTGAGGTTGTACCCCAGCCATGCGGTGGCACGAGCGCCCTCGTGGAGGACTCGGAGGTCGATTCCCGAGCTTCGCAGCACGTCGCTTCCCGGCGCTCCGAGCCCAGAGAAGCCCTTCCAGAACCCCTCGACTCCGAGCCGCACCCCGCGGCCGAGCTGCTGATCCAAGGTGAGCACGAGGTGGTCGGCGGCGGCGACCGAGAGTAGCGGCCCGGTTAGGGTCACCGGCGCTTCGTCCGGGACGGCCAGCTCCGCCTGTTCGTTCGAGGCGGACATGTATTGATGGTACCGGCCTGCGGCCACGGTGAGCAGCGCGTTCTCGCTGAGGCTCCAGAGGAGCGCCGCGCGCGGGGCCACCCGAACACGCCCCTCCGTGGAAAAAGCGTCGGCCCGGACACCCACACGCAGGTCGAGGCTCGGAGCCAGCGGTTGAACGCCGTCCACGTATCCACCCATCACAAGGCCGTGCGCTTCACGGTCGTCAGGTGGGCCTAGCCCAACGTCCGTGAAACGGCTGGCCGCGTAGCGCGTTTTGACACGGTCGACAGAGCTCCCGAAGCGCACCCGCCTGTCACCGAGGGGCGTGGAAGCATCCAGCGTGAGTCTCAGCCGGCTCGTCTCGGCGCTCGCCAGCAGGCCTTCCTCCGGCTCGGAGGGATCGGCGTTGCCGCTTGCCGGCCGAAGGGGCAGCTCGGCCCGGTAGCCGCTGGCCGAGACCGCCGCATCGAGGGTGAAGTCGCCCACGCCCCCGCGGTAGGTGACGGCCAGGGCTTGGTTGCCCCACGTGACGTCTTCGGGCCCCACCAATGGAGAGATCGCATCGATCGGCTCCCTGTCTACCGAGAGACGCACGGACTCTTCGTTCCAGAACGCCGTAGCGCTCAGGTGGTGACCCTCGTCGAGCTCCACGTCCACCCGGCCCAGGGCGTCGCGGTAGCCGTAGGGCGTGTGCGAGCCGCCCAAGGCGCTGGCGCCGAGATCGTGCAGCGTGCGGGTGGAAGCGGCGAAGCCTGCGTTGTCCCCTATGGGGCCCTCCAGCGCAACGCCGCCGCTGATCAGGTCGAGAGCTCCGCGCCCCCGCAGGCGATCGCGCCGGGGAATCCTGGTTCGGAGGTCGAGGATGTACGAGAGCCCGCCGTCGTAGCGAGCGGGTGCGCCGCCCAAGTGGAGGGCCGCTCCCCCGAGGACGAACGCGTCGAAGCTGCTGAGCAGCCCTGCGAGGTGGAAGGGTGTGTAGACGGGAGCCCCATCGAGGAGGACGAGCTTCAAGTCCGTGGTCGAGCCGCGCATGAAGAGGACGTCCGACGGATCCGACGGATCGTTGCCGGGCAACGTCGACGCCGCTTCGCCGAGACCCACCTCTCCGAGGCCTGGGCTCAGGGCGAGGGCGATCACCTCGACGTCCGGGAGCGGTGGATCGACGATCTCCGGCGCGCGCGCCTGCGCGACGGGCTCGCTCAACACTTCGATGGGTGCCAACAGGATGGGCTGCTGCTCCAGGTCGACGTCCAGGGTGACGGTGCCGCCGGGCGGCACCTCGACGTCCACCCGGGCAGACCGATGGCCCGGATGGCTGATCCTCAGGCGGACGAGTCCGGCCGGCAGTGCTTCGAAGCGGTACCGTCCATCGCTGTCGGCCACGGCGCTCCGTTGCTCCCCGGGTGTGGACGCCTCGACAATCGCGTGCACAAGCGGCCTTCCCGACGTGCACTCGAATCCGCGCACCACGCCCTCGATGGTCCCCCCTGAGGGGGCCTGCAGGGCCATGAGCGCCGTGGCCAATGTGAGATGGAGCGGCATCCGTCCTCAGATTCCCGGGCCGTTCTTCAGGGCTACCGAACCCTCAAGCGGACCTCTTCGGCCGACTGCCTGACGATTGCGCCCGTGGCGTCCAGGCGACCTCCGGCCTTCGTGATGTATATACGTCCGTTCACCGCAACGGATGCCACTTGCACCGAGCGTGGAAGGTCGACGCGAACGCGTCCCGAGCCCCCGCTTACCTCGATGCGCCCTTCCGCGGTGCGGAAGCTGGCAGGCTGTGCGGCGAAGACGGCGGCCTGGAATCCGTCCACGAGCCGCACGTCCAGCTCGGTCCCCGGCTCGACATCCTCGAGTAGGACAACGAGCTCTCCGGCCGCGACCTCGAGTCGAACGCCCGCCGCTTCGGGCGTCTGCGCCGGGGCCTCGGCGATCTCCGGCTCAACGGGGGCCTGGTCGCTTCCCGCCCCCGCGAAGAACTCGACGGCGCGATCCCAACCGGAGCCGATCCATCCTCGGACCGGAGAGGCCGGGAGCGCCGTCGCCACCGCGCCGCCGAAGCACAGAACGAGGATGGCCGCTCGCGCAAGAGCGAAGCGCGGCGGGGCCGGTGCGCTCTGACGACGCGGGGCCGCGGGCTCCGCCGACCGGATGTCGGTCACCGACGCCGCCCCTCCGCCGGCAGCCCCGACCCGGGCCATCACGGCCTCTCTTGCACCGGCCGGCACCGCGACCGTATCCAAGCGGTGGAGTGCGGCCCCGATGACGACGGACGCTGCTTCGATCTCGGCCAGGAGTCCGCTGCAGGCGCCGCACCTGTCGAGATGCGCGCGTGCGGCATCCGCCTCGCCCTCGCCCAGCTCCCCGTCCAGCAGAGCCCGCAGCCGTCCCTCATGCAGGTGTGTCATCGTTCTCCCTATCGGGCTCGTATGCGCGGACGAAGCGCTTCTCCGCCCGGGCGAGCAGCGTCCCTATCGAGCCGGACGCCACGTCGAACGTTTCGGCCAGCTCGCGGTAGCTGAACCCTTCATGTCGCGCCAACAGCATGGCGCGGTCCCGCTCGCCCAGGCACTCCAAGGCCGCCCGCACCCTCGTCACGTCTTCGTCCCTCTGAACAGCTCGGTCGGGCGCCTCGAACGCGCCGGGCTGGACCGGATTCGCCTTGAGCAGCCGCCTCCGGTTCTCCTCCACGCGGTAGCGGTCGCGCACCAGATGCGTCGCCGTGCGGAAGAGCCACGCACGCAGACCTCGCTCATCGCCCTCGATTCGGTGTTGGCACAGCCTGACAAAGGCCTCCTGCGCCACGTCGTCGGCCAGGTCCGGGTCACCGGTCAGACGATGGCAGTAGCGGAACAGCCCCGGATGCAGCTCGTCGAATGTGCTTTCGAAGTCCACGCGGCTCGGGATCCCAAAGAGGTGCACCGCAGCTCAACAGCGGGAATCTGACCCGAGTGCCTCAGACGGGGAGAGGGCCGCGTGAGCCAAAGCCCGGAGCTAGAACGAGCGGGTCGGCCCGAATGTGACAGGGGGTCCGCTCGTGATCGGACAATTCAGGTTACGACGTGCCGATCCTTGGCGGTCGGTCCTTGGGCGTCGAGCTCTACGCCCCGGGGTGCGCGCGGGCATGGCCGAGCATGTGCCGCCACCGACGAACCGGCGACCGCATCATCACCACCGACCTCGCGCTCCGCTATCGGCTCGCGGCCTCAAGTGCAGGACGGTACGTGAGGGTCGGGCTCGTACCGCTCGATTCCGGGATGACCGTAACCCGCGTAGACGGTGTTCGTGGCGGTGTCCTCCCCCGGAGGGAACCCGAACCACGTCTCGTGGAGGGCTGCCAGCGTGCCGTCGAGCTTCATGCATTCGAGCGCGTGCTCGGCTTGCTTCCACAGTTCGACGTCAATCGGGTGGAAGGCGAGCCCGAACTTGCCTGCGATCGGCAGGGCGTAGGCGACCGAAACGACACCCAGCTGCCCGGCCATGTGCGTGGCCACTGGCAGATCGAGCAGGCTCGCGAAGGCCTCTCGGTTGATCACGGCACTAATCGCATCTGCGTTCTGTTGGTACCGCTGGACGGAGAACCCCAGCCATGCTTCGTTGATGCTCGCCCACGAATCGGATACGGTTCCGGCCTCCACCGCCAAGATCTGGCCGCGCAGATCCGTGACATCCCGCAGCTCGTCACCCCGGAACACAAGGAACCCCAACCCCGTGTCCATGTAGCCCTCGGAGAAGAGCACGCGGCGCGCTCGATCGGGCGTGATGTTGGTCGGGGTCACGATCATCTCGAACTCTCCGACCAGAAGCGCATCGAAGATCACGGCGAAGTCCTTCACCACAAGCTCGATGCCAGAGCGTCCCATCCGCGTCGCGATCTCCTCCGCCAAGTCGAGGGAGAAGCCCTCGTACCCGCCGGTCGGGTTCTCCGTCGTGAACGGTGGATACCCGACGTCGGAGCCGACGACCAGGGGCGCGGCGCGGTCCTGTCCCAGGAGCGGGGCTCCCAGCAAGAGGACTCCCAAGGTAAGGCACGCCGCCACCGTGGCATGGCAAGGCCAAGCTGTGCGATTCTTCCGACTCATAGCAGGGGCTCCAATGCGAGGTTAGTCGCTCGAACCCTGCAACTTTCTCCCCCGGCCTGCTACCGTCAAGCGCGGGTGTATCGAAGCGCGGCCGCCAGGACTCCCAGGGAGCGCCAATCGTCGGAAGGATCTCGAAGCAGTTCCTCAGCGGTTGGCCCAACCACCCTCCACACGCCGTCGTTCACGCGGGGATGGACGACGGATCCCCTCAAGTTCTTGCGGCTGTGGGCGTTGGGATCCTCGAGGTGCGCCGCCACCACCCCCGTGGCTCCCTGCGCTGAGGCTTCCCGCGAGGCGAAGGCCAAGTGGGTGGCAGGCCGGCAGGAGCGCGTTGAGCTGCCCGATGTGCCGCCAGCGACCCGTGCCGTCGCGCCGGGTCCTGCGCGCATACTTCGATGCGCTCGACGGCCATCCGCGATCGATGCGAACCCTCCTACCCTCAGCCTTCTTCGACCCGACCCGTCTAACACTCCAGCCCGGACCCTAACGGCAACTCTTCGGTCGCGGAGCCCCACAGCGCGTTGAACAGCAGCTTGAACGTGTTTCTCGGCTGCCCGCGGAAGTGCGGAGTGAAGGCGAACAGAATGACGCGTCCCAGACCGACCTCGACCTGGACGGCGGCCGTCTGGCCCGCGAGGTACTCGTCTCCTCCGAGCGTCCAGCCGCTCACGAGATAACGGGTTTCCGGATAACAGATTGGTGTGGACGTCTCGGGTCGTCGGGCGGTGGGCTCGAGGACCTGGCTCCTGGCGAAGAGGGTGACGGCCTCGGAGTCCATCCCGTACCCGAGGGGGTGCGTCGGATCGACCTCGAGCCGGATGATCGAGCCCGGCAGAAAGAAGTCCGCCGGCGGGACGCCCCGGATGCGATTGCGGAACGGAAGGTCGAAAGTGCTGATCGCGTAGTCGACCGAGGCGTCGAAGGCCACGACCCATCCTCCTTCCCGGACAAACTGGCGCAATGCCTCGGCGCCCTCTTCACCGAGGCCTCCCGTGTACTGCTCGGGCATCGACCCGGGGCTTCGGCCCGCGCGGATCCCCGACTCGCCCTGCGCGGGCAGAACGAGCACATCGAACTGCGAGAGATCGCCGTGACGGACGTCCGCATCCCAGACGTTCTCCCACGAGATGCCGTAGTGATCGAGCACCCAGCGCGTCCACCCTTCCGGCATGGGTGCCTGCCACGAGCGGTAGATCGCCACCCTGGGCGGCCGCACCTCTGCGAGGCCGGCCTCCGCCGGGGCCATCGGCAAGCCCGTCAGGTCGAGGCCGTAGGCACCGGCCAGGCCCTCGGCCTCCTCCTCAGTGAGCTCCGGAAGCCAGAAGGTCCCCGCACCTGCGTCGCCTTCAGGGGTCGAGATCGAGCGTGTCGTCCGGAAGAGCTGCCCGCCCTCTTCCAGGTAGCTCCGGAGCCCCCGGTACACCCAGTTCGACGTGGCGTCCAGGAGGTAACCGGCAGTACCGCTGCCCGCCACCTCTCCCACGACCGCGTCCACGACGCCCCACTCACCCGCGGGCATCTCGAAGGGCTCGTCGACGTTGACCGCTGTCAAGCCCATCTGAAACCGCAGCTCATAACCCGTCATGTCGTACGGGGGAATGGGTGGGCCGCCCGGGAACTGGCGGCGATCGGGGAACTCCTTGGGCTCCATGAGATCGACCACGTAGGGCCGGAACGCCTGGGGGGGAATCACGTACGAGCCGGCCGGAAACTCCTGTCCGCCCGCAGAAAAGTCCCCCCGGGCCAGCAGGAACTCGATCCCGGATTGCGACATGAGGTCCATGAACTCGAACACCGTGCTCCGGTCGTGCGAGACGCCGGGGTCGAGGACGTAGGCGAAGGGGCCGCCCTCCGCGGCCATCCCGCGCTCGATCTGCCGCCTGCCCATCCAGTAGTGGTTGAACAGGTACTCCTCCTTGAGCGTGGCGGCGGTGGCGGCTACTGCCTTCGCCGCGGTCATCATGTAGTCCATCGAGTGGCGGATGTGCCAACAGCCCCCTCTCCACGGGTTGTTGTAGTTGGTGGACGGGGTGAGCGTCGGAAGGAAGCCCGAGCGCGGCCCGAAGTTGCTCGGGAACTCATCTTCGTCGTAGCAACGCGGCGTGGCGTATCCAGCCCCGGCGGTCTCCGTGAGGAAGCCGAGCATGTTGTGATAGTCCGGGCCGCCCCGCATCGACCCGTTCCACCACAGGTCGTAGACCATGTCGCTGGTCACGCCCGGCTTGCCCTCCAGGTCGAACCGCTTGCGCATCGAGTGGCCCATCTGGTTCAACGAGCTGACGAGCAACGGATCGAGGTTCGGGTTGACCGGGTTGGCGAACGGAGGCATCCAGATGCGCCCCGGGAACGGACCGCTCTGGTGCTGGTTGTAGACGATCTGCGGAAACCAGTTGTGGTAGAGCTGCCTCGTGACCGCCTGCGTCTCGACCTGAGTCAGCATGTACCAGTCGCGGTTGTTGTCGTGGCCGATGTAATGGTGATAGAGCTCGGGCACGCTCGCCATCTCGTACTCGGTCCCCACGTTCGACATGTACCAGTCCGCGACGATGTCGAGGCCGTCGGGGTTCATGTTCGCCATCAGGAGGAGGATCGTGTTCTCGCGGATCTGCTGAGTCTCCCCTGATTCGTCGGTCACGAAATAGTGCGCCATCTCGGGCATCACCTGACCGTGGGCGACCTCCGTGGCGTGCAGGCCCCCGTCGATCCACACGATCACCTTCCCTTCGCGGGCCAGCGCGCGGGCCACGTCCTCGGCCAGGATCGTCCCGTACCCCCCGGCGGGGTCCCGGGCGTAGGCGAGGGAGCGCGTGATCTCCTTGTAGCGATCCACGCGGGCGAGGTTCTCGGGCGTGGAGATGGCGGCCAAGTACAGCGGCTCACCGCGCGTGCTCTCCCCGATCTGCTCGAGGATCATCCGGTCGGTGGACGCGGCAAGCGCCTCGAAGTACTCCGCGATCCGACCGTAGCCGGCCAGCTTGAAGTCCTCGCCCGGGGCGAAGCCAATGATGTCGGCCGGAACGGGTATGGGGGTCTCGCCTGGCGCGCAGGCGAACGCCGAAAGCAGCGCGAGGGACACGCCCGCTTGGATGAACCAACCCGAGGAAGGCTTGCGAGGGGCCATGACGCTCTCTCCTGGTTCGGTTCCGGACCCTTGCTCCGAGACTAAGCTCACTCCCGGGGGGCGCGCAATCGGAGCTACGCCGCGTCTCTCGGGGCCTTGCGGATCGCCTTGGCGGCCCGCGCGAGCCCATTGAAGAGCCGCTGCTGAATCGGGTCCGTTGCGGCCATCAGCTCCGGGTGCCACTGGACGCCCAGGAGCCAGGGATGGGAGCCCAGCTCCACGGCCTCGATGGTCCCGTCGGGGGCGCGGGCCACGACATCGAGCCGGGGGGCGACGCCCCCCAGGCCCTGGTGGTGCCACGAACTGCAGCGGAACTCCAGCGCGCCGACCACCTCCGCCAACCGCGAGCCCGGCTCCACCGACACCATGTGGTCAATGGGTCCAGCACTGCGATCGTCGCCGGGACCGGCAGCCTCGTCCCTGTGGGCCACCTCCTCGCCCACGACGTCGGGCAGGTGCTCCACGAGCGTGCCGCCCAACGCCACGTTGAGCACCTGAACCCCCCTGCAGATGCCGAGCGTCGGCAGCCCGGCGTCCACCGCCCCGCGGGCCAGCGTGAGCTCGCTCGCGTCTCTCTCCCGGTCGACCATGTAGAGCGCCGGGTGATCGATGCCCCCGTACGCCTCGGGAGAGATGTCGCCGCCGCCGGTGAAGATCACCGCGTCGAGGCGCTCCAGGATGTCCGCCCACCTCGACTCGCCCGGAGGCAGGAGCAGGGGGACGGCTCCGGCGCGTCGAACCGAATCGACGTACTCGGCCGGGAGGTCGTACTCGCCCTCGCCACGGCTGTGGTAGGTGGTGAGCCCGATCAGGGGAGCTCCGCTCGGTTGCGATCCGCTCTCGGACATCGCTCTCCGGCTCGCGTGTGGGGTGTGGCGTGATCCGTCCAGAGTAATTGACCTCGGGCTCCCTCCCCGTCAACCTCACCCCCGTGATGACTTTCGACGAGTTCTCCCGCGCGGCCCAGCAGGCGTTCCGCAGCATTCCCGTGGCGTACCGCGCAGGCGTCGAGGGAGTGACGACCGTCGAGCACCTCAAGCTCCACCCCGAGCTCCCCGACGTCGTCACGCTCGGCGAGTGCCGCACGCACAGCTACGCCTCCGACTGGCAGGGACCCGAGACCACCCGCTCCCAGGTCGTCCTCTACTACGGCTCCTTCCGCAGGATGGCCGAGAACGACGGGGACTTCGACTGGGAGGAGGAGCTCTGGGAGACGCTCACCCACGAGCTCCAGCATCATCTGGAGTCGCTCGCCCGAGAGGACGCCCTCGAGGCCATGGACTACGCCATGGACGAGGCGTTCAAGCGCGAGAGGGGCGAGCCCTTCGACCCCTGGTACTTCCAGTGGGGCGAGCCGGTCGGAGAGGGGATGTACCGGGTGGAGGACGAGGTCTACATCGAGCGGGTGCTCACGGCCGAGGAATTCGATCGAATCGACGTCATCGCATTCGCCTGGGAGGGGCAGGCCTACCGTATCCCCCGCCCTGCGGAGCTAGGCGATGTCCACTTCGTGGTCGTGGAGGGCATCGAGCCGTACGTGCAGGTGATCCTGATCCAGCGTGCTTCGTGGCGCCGCCGTCTCCGGGGCGCGCTCCATGCCGAGGCCCCCGTGGTGCTGGAAAGCTGGGCGGAGCCGCGCCGGGTGGGCCCCGGTGCCGACAGGGGAGGACCGGCCGAGGTGGACTAGGGCGATTCTCACTCTAGGAGGGGTTGCGGGCCGGGGGCCGCATCCAGTCGCCCAGGAGAAACATCGGCGCCGTAGCCCGGAGCGATACTGCACACAGGCACCGATGGGGGCGAACTGCCGGCAGCCCGGGCGCCCGCCAAGACCTCCGGACGACCGGTGGCGCCCCTCAAGTGTTCGGGCAGACTCCGCCCAGATTGTTCGAGACCGAGGGGGCGATCGCCAGTGCCCCCGGGCGTCGAGCTGTCAGCCCGTCCCCATCCGGACCCGCAAGCCCTCCACCAGGACTCCCGGGATGCGATGATTGATGCGGACGCCCCAGATCCCGTCCGGCGTCGAGCGCATTCCGGGCAGCTCGGGCATGTTGAGCCGGGCCTGAATGATGGCGCCGAGGGTGTAGACGACCGCCCCGTTCACGGAGAACTCGGTGTGCTCATCGGTCACGCGCACCTGGAGCTGGTTGACCGATCTGCCGCTCGCGTCGGGCGTCACCACAGCCTCGTGCGGCGTGCGCGGGGCGATGTCGTGCGTCACGCCGTCCCCGGCTCGGTGCTTGACGATGAAGCTGCCGTCCTGCGCCACCAGGAAGTACAGGTAGTTCTGTTCGGGCCCGTCCAGACTGCGGCCGCCGTAGACGAGGCCGTAATAGTTCACGTGGTCGCTGGGCGCCAAGAGCGTGAAGCGTCCGTCGAGGATGTACTCGCCTGCGGCATCGTTGTCCGGATGCCACGCCACGGCAGCCGGTCCGGTGTCGATCCGCAACCCGCCCCCCACGGTCTTGAACTCCACCTCGGGGACGTCGTCCGGGTCGGCCGCGTTCGTGCTCCGGTCCACGCGCAGACGCCACCCCGCGGGCGCCTGCGCGGCCAGAGGCACCGCGACCGCGAAGACGACCGCCGTGGAGGCGGCGACCGCCAGTGCGTGGGCCGCCAGAGAGATTCGACGGATCATGACAGGCTCCTAGCGACAGAACGGTACCGTTGAGGCCAAAGATGCGGCCAAAGACGTGAGAAGCCGGGGCGGCGGGTGCCCCCCGGCTCTCTCTCCCTCAACCGCGTCCGGGGTTCTCGAAGAGGAAGATCAGGTCGGCCGTCTCGTCGACCCCGGTGATGTCCAGATCTCCGTCGCGATCCCGATCGTGGATGATGGCGCACGATCCGGCCTGACCCGACAGGAGCGTGCGCGGCCGGATCAGCGTGCCGTCTCCCGCGTTCTCGTAGAGCGTGAACGAGTCGCCGGCCTTGTCGCTGCTCACCACGTCGAGGTCGCCGTCGCCGTCGACGTCGCCCACGTCGATCGCCAGGGGATCCTCGCCGATGGGTACTGCCGGGGCTCGCCCAGATTCCCCTTGCCGTCGCCGAGGAAGATGGCCGCGGAGCTCGTCTGACGGTTCGCCGAAATCAGGTCGACGTGGCCGTCACCGTTCATGTCCCCGGTCACGACCATCCAGGTCCGGCCGCGGGTCGGCACCTTGGTGTGGAACTCCAACCCACCCTCTCCGTCTCCGAGATAGACGAGCATCTCGTTGCTGTTGAACGCTCCCACGAAGAGGTCGAGGATGCCGTCCTCGTTGGCGTCTCCTGTGGCGCACGTCTTCTCGCCTCGGCCCGGAGAGGGGATCGTCTTGATATCGGTGAAGTGGCCCGTGCCGTCGTTCAGCATCGTCGAGATCGTGCCCCGGTTGGGCTCCACGCCACCGGTCATGTTGGCCGTGGCGATGTCTGGATGGCCGTCCAGGTTCAGGTCCATGATGCAGAGCCCGCGGACGTTCGTCCCCGCATGGTAGCTCTGGCCGACCCGGAAGCCGCCGTCGCCCGTGCCCATGAACACCGCCACCACGTCGTTGCCCGCGTTGCCTACGGCGAAGTCGGTGATCCCATCGCCGTTGAAATCGGCGCCCTCGTTCGGGCTCGGGTAGGCGCCGGACGGAATCTCCAAGACCGTGAAGTCGGAGTAGTTGCCGTAGCCGTCGTTCATCATGACGCGGACGTCGCCCGACACCTCGTTCGGGATCGCGATGTCCGGGTAGCCGTCACTGTTGAAGTCACCCGCGTAGCCGCCGTAGGGCTGCGTGTGCTCCTCGCCTTCGAGGAGGGTCGTGACGGAGCCGAGCTCGACCATATCGAGCGATCCTGGACCGGACTCGATCCAAAACGTCCAGGTGTAGCCGGTCGGGAGCTCTGAGCCAGCGGCCGTCTTCACGCCGTTGGAGAGAGACGCGGTCACGGCCTCACCCGCGTGGAACGGCTGATCGGGCTCGAACCGGATCCGCGTACCCCCCTCCTCGAGAACCACACGACCGCTCGCGACACCGGACCACCGCCCGAAGACGGAGAACGAACGCGAGTCGAAGCTCGAGGCGTCGAGCGGCTCGGTGAGCGTGAGCACGATGGGGTCGGCGGCGGAGCCCGAGACGGAGTGGGGCGCCGGCACGACGGAGCCCACCACCGCGGCGGTCGTCAGGGGCAGCGTCGACTCGTCGACGCCGAGAGCAATGCCGGGTGAAACATCACCTCTTACGAAGACTACGGTCACCAGTGCAGCAGCGAAAACAGCCCCGATCAGCATCTTCATGGCCCTTCCCTCCTCATGACGCGGAACAGCGGTGGCGCCCCTGGGACGCCACGCCGGGCACCCTTCGGGCCGCCCGGATGCTCTAATCTAGGTGCCGGCGGGATGAATGTCGAACAAGAGGAACGGCGGGTAGTGGTACAGTTTGACCACTACCGAACGGCGCCGCCCGGATCCGTGAGAGGGAGCACGTCGGTGCCGTCGCTCCCTGGGCTCGCGGAGCCTCGGCAGGATCAGGCACGCGCCGGCCCAATGTCAACCTCGATGTGCTTCCACTTCTCACGCCTGAACACCGCAGCGCTCAGCGTGGCCCGGGTCAGGTGTCCGAGCATGATGGCCAGCCAGATGTCGCTGGCCTGCAGGGTCGAGAGGGTCTGGACGGCCCAGCACATCCCCAGCGGGACGACAAGCTGAGAGACGATCGAGATGTAGAGGGGGCTCTTGGTGTCGCCGGTCCCTTGAAGTCCTCCGGTGAAGGCGAGCGCCACCGTGATGAAGAGGCCGGAGACGCTCAGGTATCGGAGGAGCTGCACCCCCAGCGCGACCAGCACCGGGTCCTCCATGCCGAAGACCCCCAGGAGGTGCGTCGGGATCAGCAGGAAGGTCGAGCCGATGGCCGCGGCCAGGAGGAGCCCGAAGCCTGCCGCGACGTGCACGGCCCGGCTCGATCGGTCCGGCCGGCCCGCGCCCAGGTTCTGCCCCGCCACGGCCGCCGTGGCGCCCATGATCCCCACCGACGTCCAGGTGATGAACGAGAAGAGCTGGGTGTAGACTACCACGTAGGCCGCCTGAGCCTGAGCGCTCATCGCCAGCGATCCGACGAAGGCGAGCAGCACCACCCCACCGATGTTCATCGCGATGCCCTGGATGCCCGTGGGCAGCCCGAAGCGGAAGAGCTGTCGGATGATCGACCAATCGGGCCTCAGGCTCATCCCGCGGTGGAAGCGCACCACCCAATTGCCCTTGAAGAGCTGCGTCAGCGCGTAGGCGCTGATGAGGCCGCCGGCGATGACGGTGCCGATGGCTGCACCGGTCGTCCCGTACGCGGGGATGGGGCCGAGCCCGCGGATCAGGATCACGTTCAACACGATGTTCAGGACGGTGAGCACGATGCCCAGCCGGAGCGGAGTCTGCGCGTCGCCCGCTGACCGGAGCGCCCCGCCCAGCATGAAGAACTGCAACATGCCGAAGGAGAAGACGAAGAGGATCCGGAGGTACGGGAGCGCTTCCACCCGGACATCGGGCGTGGCGTTCACCAGCTCCAGGAGGGAGGGCGCGGCGACGTAGCCGATGGGAGCCAGGATTCCCAGCACCAGGAAAACGGACGTGAGGAACGCCTGGTAGACGGTCCGGTCTACCTTGTCCGGCTCGTTGGCCCCGGCGAAGCGGGCCACGAGCACACCCATCCCCGTGAAGAGCGAGCTGATGAAGACCATCACGACGATGAAGATCTGCCACGACACGCCAATCGCCGCGTTCCCTTGGTAGCCGACGTAGTTGCCGACCATCGCGTGATCGACGATGCCCTGCACCCCCCCGATGATGTTCTGGAGCATCGCGGGCCAGGCGAGCTTCCACACCGCGCCGCGGACCGGCCCCTCCACGATGGACCGATCCAGGGTCTTGGTCGTCTGTGTGCTCACATCACCGCTCGGGTGGAGTGTGGCTTGTGGCTTCCGATCTTCGGCGTGTGGATCTGCTCGTCGCTCAACGCTGCCACGCAGTGCCGGCGGCGCCGATGGCCACGGCGAGCTCCGTCGCGGGAATCTCGGCGGGCGCTGCCGATGGGATATCGCGGGAGAGCACGGTTTCGATCGGCGAGCTCGCCCCGGTCAGCGATCCGAGGAGGTGCTCTTGGAAGGCCACGGAAGCAGCCGTGAGGGCATAGGCCTCCGGGGCCTCCGTCCGGCCCGGGGCTCGCTCCCGGTACCGACCGCCCTCGGGGCGTCCCCGTCGGTCCTGAAGGGACGGGGCGGCGCGAGTTCCCCGGAGAGGATTCGTATGGCCCACGGGGAACCAAGGCGTGTTCGGGCTCGACACGACCTCCGCTCCCGATTTCAGGAGGCACCCCCAGGCGCACGCTTCGCGAGGCGCCCCGGCCCGGCCCGGGTCTCGGCGAGTTCCACGTCCGTGGCCGGCAGGGATCGGCGCACGGGCGGGCTCGCACCGAGGGCTCCGAAGCGGGCGAGATTCCTCGGTGCCGCCACCTGCGCCGGTTCGATCCTCGGCCGAGGATCGGCGCTCCGGACGGCTTCCGTTGCCACCTCCCGGCCGCAGCCAAAGCCCCCCTGCCGGCGCTCGAACGGCTCGGCGGGGGGGGGCCTGACGCCCTCTACGCCCCTATCTCCAGCGAGGGCTCGCCGGCCCAGGCCCCGCCGCTCGTCAGTTGCGGGTGGCGGCCTGCACCGCCGGGCCGTTCTCCCAGTCCTGGGCGCTGGAGATATTCGGCGCCCCCCAGTCCAGGCCGTTCCAGCCGCTGAACCCCTCCATCTTGAAGGCCCAGAAGCCCGTCGCGATGTCGGACATGACGATCAGGCCGTCGGCGTTGCGCACGTCGACGCCCCAGGAGCCGTTCATGGCGTTCCCCAAGTCCTCTTCCGTCTCCAGATAGGTGTCGTAGTGGGCGACGGTCTTCGGCTTCTTCGGGTCCGAGAGGGTGAAGACCTGGAGGCCGTCCAGGTAAGCGGACACGAAGACGAACGGCCATCGTACCTCGTGGTTGTGCGAGAGGTGCTGCCAGTTCGCCGTCCACGCCGAGATCGGCGTCCGGATGTTGGTGACCTCGCCGGCCAGGCCCGGCTGGAGGTCGAAGATGCGGAGCGGCGCGTACTGGTACTCCACCTCGGCCACGACGTAACGACCGTCCGGCGAAGGGGTGAAGGTATGCCCGCGCCGCACCCCGTTGATGCCCGTGAGGCTCACGAGCAGCTCCGGGTTCTCGAGGTCGGTGATGTTGTAGACGTAGTAGCCCCCGGTGCCTCCACCGTAGAAGCGGTCCTGCTCGCTGTCGGGATGGTAGCCCACATAGAAGTCGTGGTAGCCGCGCGATCCCGGCACGGCCGCCGACGCCGGAACCGGAACCTGAGCGACCAGAGCCTCGTCGAGGCGCCCGTCCACCACGTACCCCAGGTCGTAGACGTTGGCGTACGGCCCGGAGACCGTGGCGAGGAGGAGCGGGCGGCCGTTGCTGTGCCGATAGACATAGATATTGTGGAATCCGCCGATCTCGCCGGGGCCCTGAATGCGACCCACTTCTTTCCAGGTCGAGACATCGGGAAGTCCGGTCGCGTCGAAGACGACGGCACCCAGGTCGGCGTCCGGCCCACCCTGGCGGAACTGGACCGAGTGCACGACGTAGTTGCGCCCGTTGTACTCGAAGATCTTGATGTCCTTCCCCGCCGAGCCGACATGTATGTCCATGTCCTCGAAGCTCCAGCGAAGGAGGACCTCGGGGTTGTGGGGATCAGCGATATCGATGATGTCGAGCCCCCGGTTCTGGCGCCCGACGTAGACGAAGGGCCGGTCCATGTGCTGCTCGACCTCGACGTCCGACACCTGGGGCCCGAGCGGGACGTGCGCGACCACCTCGATGTTGTCGCTCCCCCGCTTCTCTGCGTTGACCTGTGCTCCCAGCGCGCCGTTGGTCACGAGGAGGGCCACGCCGGCCAGAGCTTGGAACGCTGCGGTACGATGAATTCTCATGTCTCCACCTCGTTGTGTTGCGATGTTCGGCGGGGCCCGTCCAAACGCACGACCCGTCCCGCCTACCCTTCAGGCTCACATTCTAGACCGCAGGTTCGCATTGGAGCAACGCCGGTGAGCCGGTCCTAGCGCCTCGTCACGGCCTGGACCTGGGGTCCGTTCACGTAGTCCTGCTCGCTCGAGATGTTGGGCATCCCGTAATCCAGGCCGTTCCAGCCGCCAAAGCCTTGCATGCGGAAGAGCCAGAGCCCCGTCGACATGTCGGAGATCAAGATGAGGCCGTCGGCGTTCCGCACGTCCACACCCCATGCACCGTGCGTGATGTTGACACCCTCTTCCATCCCGATGTTCGTGTCGTAGTGGGCCACGGTTCTCGGCTTCTTGGGATCCTGAAGGCTGAACACCTGCAGACCGTCCCGGTACCCCGAGACGAACACCAGCGGCCACCGGATCTCGTGGTTGTGGACGAGGTTCTGCCAGTTCGCCGTCCACGCCGAGATCGGCTGGCGGATGTTGGTGACTTCTCCGTCCAGAGCCGGCTTGAGGTCGAAGATCCGGAGGGGCGCGTACTGGTACTCCGTCTCGGCGACCACGTAACGGCCGTCGGGCGAGGGCGTGAAGGTGTGCCCGTTGCCTACTCCGCTGATGCCCGTGAGGGTGACCAGCAGCTCCGGATTCTCCAGGTCCGTCACGTTGTAGACGTAGTATCCGCCGGTGCCTCCACCGTAGAAGCGGTCCTGCTCGGCGTCGGGATGGTAGCCCATGTAGAAGTCGTGGTAGCCCCGGCCGCCGCGGGTCCGGCTCGACTCGGGCACCGGTACGTTGGCCACAAGGGCCTCGTCCACGCGTCCATCGACCGCGTAACCCAAGTCGTAGATGTTCGCATGGGGGGCGGCGACCGTCGCGAGCAGGAGAACCCGACCGTTCGAGTGCTTGTAGACGTAGATGTTGTGGAAGCCGCCGATCTCGGTGGGGCCCTGGATCCGAGCCACCTCCGTCAGGGTCTCGGGCAGGTCGGTGACGTCGAAGATGATCGCCCCCAGGTCGTTGTCGGGTCCCCCCTGGCCGAACTGCGTGGAGAGGACCGCGTAGTGCCGGCCGTCCCAGCTGAAGGTCTTGATGTCCTTGCCCCCTCCACCCGTGTGCAGGTCAGGCTCCTCGATCCGCCAGCGATGGAGGACCTTGGGCCTCTCGGGATCGCTGATATCGACGATGTCCATGCCCCGCGCCACGACCGTCTCGGCGGGCCTCCCGCTCGCCAGCTGCCGGCCCACATAGGCGTACGGCCGAGACATGTCCTGCTCCACCTCGACGTCCGAAATGGTCCTGAACTCTCCCATCGGCAGGTGGGCGACCACCTCGATATTGTCGCTGCCGCGCACCTCCGCGTCGATCTGAGCGAGAGCCGAGCCGGTGGGCAGCAGCAGCGCCGCTGTCAGGGCCAGCGCCGTGGCGAAGGCTTGGTACGTCTTCATGGGTCCCCTCCGTTGGATGGGCTTGGGGGCGGGAGGCCTCAAACGGCCGCTTGCGACCGTCTCCGGCCGTGCCCGGAAGCATTCTACGACCTCCATTCGCACCCGAGCAACGGATCCGGCGAACCCACCCACGGGGCGGCGAGCGCATGACGCGGATCGGGGCAGCCGGCTCGCTGGAGCACCCCGCGTCGAAGCACGCCCGGTTCCGGCCAAGACGGGTTGAGTCCCGCCGCGGCCAAGTCCCTGCCCCCTCGTGTCCCCGGCTGTGGCGGACATCGGAACGCTCGCACCAAGGGAGGGCAGCGCCTCATCCGGGGGGGAGGGGGGGTGACCCGGGAGCGATGCGGTCCGGGCAGCTTCCGCGCTGGACTCACGCGGCTGATGGCGGACTTGATGCGCCCGACTGCGTAGCCGGCCCGCGGACGGTGCGCAGTCGCCGAGCGACCTCCGCCCGCGACCGTCGGTATTGTCGGTGGGACCGGGCAGCGACTTCGGCCGGAGAGCGCGAACCGTGGCCGGGAAGCCCGGGTAACGGTACCGTTACCCGGGCCGCCGTCCTGAAATCACCAGACGACACATGCCCCCAAGGAGCGCGCGATGTGGTTCGAGGCGATAGTCCGTGAAGAGACCGGATGTGCGGCCTACATGATCGGCTGCCAGCGCGAGCGGGCGTGCGCGGTGTTTGACCCCCTCTGGGACATCCAGCCTTACGTCGACATGGCCAAGAGGAAGGGATCGCAGATCCGCTACGTCATCGACTCGCACAGCCATGCCGATCACGTCTCCGGAGCCCGGCTCCTCGCCGAGGCCACCGGGGGTGAGCTGATCCTCGCCGAACTCGCCGACATCACCTACGAGGCGACGACGGTCGAGCACGGGGACCTGATCAAGATCGGCGGTGTGGGGCTTGAGGTGATCCATGCCCCCGGGCATCGCCCCGAGCAGATCAACCTTCTCGTGTACGACTACTCACGGGGAGACGAGCCGTGGTTCATCCTCACGAGCGACTTCGTCCTCGTGGGGGACGTGGCACGGCCCGACCTGGCGCAGGCCGGTGAGAAGGGAGCGCCCGTCATCTTCGACGTTTCGATCCCCCGATTCCTCGCCCTTCCCGACCACGTGGAAGTCTATCCCGGCCACTTGGCCGGCTCGACCTGAGGCCGCGTCACGAGTGGCAAGGTTGTCACAACGGTCGGTTTCGAGAGGCGCTACAACGCCGCGCTCAAGCACAGCGATCGCGACCGGTTCGCGGCCTACATGGACGAGGGCCAGCCCATCAAACCCGCCAACATGCTGAACATCGTCGCGACGAATCAGGGGCGGCGCCCTCTCACCGGCGAGACTCCCCGGGCCGAGCCGCTCGCATGCGAACGGGTGCAGGCGCTGATGGCAGAAGGCCACGAGGTGGTGGACGCCAGGTCGGCCGCAGCGTTCGGCGCCACACATATCGTCGGAGCGTCCCACGTGCAAGGATCCGACCCGGCGTTTGCGCAGCGCGTGGGCTGGGTCGTGCCCAACGACTGCCCGCTGATCCTGCTCACCGAGACGCCTGAAGACGCGCAGGCGTTGGTCTTCAAGATGGCGTTTGTCGCGCTGGATCGCTCCGTCGTCGGCTACGTGGAGGGCGGGATGTCGGCCTGGGTGGACGGCGGACTTCCCACCGAGGCGACGCCCCAGATCGACGTTCACGAGCTGCACGAGAGGCTGCCCGCCCGCGGCATGCAGACGCTTGACGTGCGCGACAGCGACGAGTGGGACGAGGGCCACATCGAGGGAGCTCACTTCATGCCTTACACCAGCCTGGCGCCGCAGCTCGGCACGCCGGCTCAGATCGGCGCGCTCGAGCTCGGCGCAAACGATCCGATTGCCGTCATCTGCGGGAGCGGAAGCCGTTCCAGCACGGCCATCAGCCTGCTGCTCCGGAGCGGGTACCGGGACCTCTACAACGTGACCGGTGGGATGGGGGCGTGGAAGGCGGCGGGTTACCGCGTGCTCGACGGACAGGGGAACGTCCTGTAGCCTTTGACCGGCGCGAAGCCGCGTCCGCACCGGTTCCTAGACACCGGAGAGGGCGAGCCGCATTATCCCTCCATGGGCAGTCCAATCGCTTCCTCGCGGGTCCTCACGGTGGCGCTCGGCGCGCTGCTTCTCTCCTGCGCCCAAGGGGGCGGTGCCCCTGATCAGGCCGCCGGCCGACCCTCGGTCTCCGCCCGCCCCGTCGAGCTCTTCGACGGACGCGTGATTTCCGCCATGCCCGAGCTCCTCGGCATGCGGGCGCAGTACGAGCTCCGCTTGGAGTGGCTCGAGCTGAAGCACGCCATTCTCCTCGAGCAGATGCGGGCACGCGGGATCGGGATGTGGATCGTGATCAGCGAGGAGTTCCACCCCGACGCGGTGACCCAATACGTGGCGCCTCCACTCCACTACACGCGCCGCCGGGACGTGATGGTCTTCGTGGACGCGGGCGAGGATGGGCTCGCGAGCTACTCGGACTACTGGCGGCCGACCGACGACTATCGCCGGTTCTTCGAGCCGCTGCCCTCCGCCCGGAACGCACGGGGGATCCAGGACACCTCCACCGGGCTCCGGGCCCTATGGGAACGCCACGACCCGCCGACCATCGGGCTGAACATCGGCGGGGGCCGGGGCCACGACAGCGGTCTCACCCACGACAGCTACCAGTTCCTCGTGGATGCGCTCGGGGCCGAGGCCGAATCCCGGTTCGTCTCCGCCGCGGGACTCGTCGAGGACGTCTTCGACACGCGCCTGCCCGGAGAGCTGGAACACTACCGGGAGCTCGTCCTGGCAACCGACGTGATCGCGCAGACGGCTCTGTCGAACGTAGTCATCACCCCGGGGGTCACGCAGGCCGAGGACATCAAGTGGTTCTTCGAGGAGTCCATCGCCGAGCTCGGCGTCGGTGGAAGGCCGTGGTTCGAGATCCACGTGGCCGTGCAGCGCTACGATACGGTCACCGGGGAGATGATCCCGTATGTTCACCCCGCTCCCAACGACCTGGTCTTCCAGCGTGGAGACATCATCCACCTGGACTGCGGCTTTGACTACCTGGGCTTCGCGAGCGACTGGCAGAAGGTGGCGTACATCTTCCGAGACGGCGAAGACGACGTCCCCCAAGGGCTCAAGACCGCTCTGGCGAACGCGAACCTCGTCCACGAGGCGTTCGGATCGGAGCCCCGTCCGGGCATGACCGGGTGGGCAGCCACGCTCGCCATCGCCCAACGGCTCGAGGGCGTGGACTTCTTGCCGAGCCTGTACTCTCACCCCATCGGCTATCACGGGCACGCCCTGGGCCCCTCGATCAACGCTCGCAACATGGACCTGTCCTCCCCCCCGAGCCGGGACTCTCACCTGCGCGACGGGGCGTACCGCTCGATCGAGTTCAGTGCCACCACGGCCGTCCCCGAGTACGGCGGCGGCACGGTGACGATCCCCATGGAGGACGACGGCTACCTGACGGCAAACGGATACGAGTACTTCCGGCCGTATCAGACCGAGTGGTACCTGATCCGCTGAACCGAGCGTCGTTCCCTGCGAGGAGACCAGCCTCTCAAGCTTCACGGCTCCCTAGCGGCGACTCGCCCCGCATGGCGAGGGTGCGAGGCCGCTGATCCCCGGCACCTGATCCCATTCCTGGAGGAGATCACTTGGACATGACCCAGGCACAGCCCACGAGGACCGATCCGCGCTCCTTCGAACAGCTGCGGCACGAGCCCCGAACGTTGATGGGGCCAGGGCCGAGCAACGTCCACCCACGCGTCTTCCAGGCGATGACCAGCCCGATCCTCGGCTATCTCGATCCCGATTTTCTGGTCATCATGGACGAGACCATGGCCCTGCTGCGCCTGCTCTTCCAGACCGAGAACGAGGTGACGATCACTCTTCCAGGCTCGGGAATGGCCGGGATGGAGACGTCGGTCTGCAACGTCGTCGAGCCGGGCGACGAGGTGGTGGTCGGCATCCACGGCTTTTTCGGTGGGCGCATCGCAGAAATCGTGGAGCGCCACGGGGGCACGGCGGTCCGTGTGGAGGTCGAGCTCGGGCAGGTCGTGGAGGCGGACCAGATCCGGGACGCCCTCGACGCGCACCCGGACGCAAAGATGGTCGCGATCGTGCACGGGGAGACGTCCTCGGGCGTGGGTCAGCCGCTGGCGGAGATCGGCGAGCTCGCGCGGGAGCGGGACAAGCTCTTCCTCGTGGACACGGTCTGCTCGCTGGGCGGTGCGAACATTCCCGTCGACGACCTGCTCATCGACATCTGCTACAGCGGAGGTCAGAAGTGCATCGGGGGTCCGGCGGGCATCTCCTGCATCACGCTCAACGACAGGGCGATGGAGCTGATCGAGTCACGCACCAGACCGGTCGACACGTGGTACCTGGACCTTGCGCTGCACCGCAAGTACTGGTCGGCCGATCGTGTGTACCACCACACGGCTCCCGGCCCCCAGATCTGCGCCATGCGTGAGGCGCTCCGTCTGATCCACGAGGAGGGGCTCGAGGGGCGGGTGGCGCGTCACCAACACTGTGGTGACCTGCTGAAGGCGGGTCTCACGGACCTCGGGATCGAGCTCTTCGGTGACCCGGTGAACCGACTGCCGATGTTGACCTGCTCGATGATCCCCGCAGGCGTGGACGACGCCACGGTCCGATCGCGTCTCCTGCGGGACTACCGGATCGAGATCGCCGGCGGCTTCGGGCCTCTCAAGGGCAAGGGCTGGCGCATCGGGCTGATGGGCTACAGCGCGAGCGAACGGAACGTGCACTACCTGCTGGCGGCGCTGGGGGACATCCTCGAAGCGTAGGGCGACGATCCTCATTTGGGGGCCCGAGCTCCGGCGGGCGTGTTCGCCTAAGGGCTTCGGTTGGCCGTGGACGCAGGGTCTGGTGGCGGGCTACGGGGGGCTGCCCGGCGGGTGTGTTGACCCCCGTGGTCGCACCGCTCACGTTTAGGGGGCCGCCCGCCGAGGGCTCTCGCCCCGGACACCCTACGCACTCTCCAACGCGTATCCATCGCGCGCACGCACCACGAGGGTAGACTGATGCCGCCGAGGACGTTGACCACGACTTGCGTTCTAGATTGCCCCGACACCTGCGCTCTCGAGGTGAGCGTCGAGGGGGGCAGGGTGCGGGAGATCACGGGCGGGCGAGCGGGCCGCGTCACCAACGGCTTCATCTGCGACAAGGTCCGCCAGTACGGAGAGCGAGTCTACCACGCCGACCGGCTGCTCCACCCGATGCGCCGCTCGGGGGCCAAGGCCTCAGGCGAATTCGTCCGCATCTCGTGGGAAGAGGCGATCGCCGAGATTACCGAGCGGTTCGAGCGGATCAGACGCGAATGGGGTGGCGAGGCGATCCTCCCCTATCACTACGGCGGCTCCAACGGCCTCCTGAGTGACGGGAGCATGGACCGGCTGTACTTCGCGAGCCTCGGCGCCTCGCGGCTGGACAAGACCATCTGCGCGGTCCCGACCACCGAAGTGGCCCTGGGGATGTACGGGAAGATGCCCGGTGTCCCGTTCGAGGCGTATCCGAGCGCCCGAGCGATCATCGTGTGGGGGGCAAACCCCAAAGCCTCGAACATCCATCTCGTGCCCTTCCTTCGCGAGGCCAAGAAGAACGGGGCCTACATCGCCGTCGTGGACCCCTGGAACCGCTTCTCGGACAACGAGATCGACCTGCACGTTCCGGTCCGGCCGGGGACCGACCTTCCGCTGGCTCTCGCCATGATTCGGATGTGGCACGAAGGGGGGGAGCTCGACGAGACGTTCTTGGCCGAACACGCGGACGGAGTCGAGCCACTCCTGCGGCAGGCGGAGGGCTGGACACTCGACGCCGCGGCTGCCGAGACCGGCGTCGCCGCCGAGAAGATCGAAACCCTGGCCCGCGCCTACGCAGGGAGCAGTCCCGCCGTCATCCGGTGCGGGTGGGGCCTGGAAAGGAACCGCAACGGCGGCCAAGCGGTGGCGGCCGTCTTGGCCATGCCCGCGCTCTTGGGAAAGTTCGGCGTGGTGGGTGGCGGCTACACCATGAGCAACGGCGGCGCCGTCAAGCTCGACGCCGAACGAGTATACGGAGACACCGACTGGCAGACCCGATCCGTCAACATGACCCGCCTCGGCGAGATACTCGCGGACCCTCCAGATCCGCCGATCAAGGGCCTGTTCGTCTACAACTGCAATCCGGCGGTCACCGTGCCGGATCAGAATGCGGTTCTCAGGGGCCTCGCGAGAGAGGACCTCTTCACGGTCGTCTTCGAGCAGGTCATGACCGATACGGCGCGCTACGCGGACGTCCTGCTGCCGGCCACGACGTTCCTCGAGCATCATGACATACGGGCCGGCTACGGCAACTTCGTGGTCGGGGGCATCCGCCCCGTGATCGAACCCCTGGGGGAGGCAAGGCCCAACGACGAGGTGTTCTCCCTGCTGGCCCGCGCCGTGGGCCGCAACGACGCGCCCTTCGGTTGGGACGGCGAGACTCACCTGCGCAGAGTCGCGGACGCCGTGCGCATCGAGGGCCGTCCGGCGGATGTGGAAGCCCTGTCCGCCGGCCGCCTGGACGGCCTCGACCTGCCGGGCGGAGTGATTCAGCTCGACACCATCATGCCCCGGACGCCGGACGGGAAGATCCACCTCACCCCGTCCGTGCTCGGTCCGCGCCCCTACCACTACGAGACGGGCGGAGACGAGCGTTATCCGCTGGCGCTCATCAGTCCGGCGAACAACAAGATGGTGTCGAGCACGTTGGGCGAGTTCAACTATCCGGAGCTGAGAGTCTCGGTGCACCCCGTCGACGCCGAGGCGCGCGGGATCACCGACGGGACCGTCGTTCGCGTCTTCAACGAGCTGGGCGAGGTGATCTGCCTCGCGAGCGTCGACGGGCGAGTTCGCGAGGGGGTGGTGTCGATGCCCAAGGGGGCGTGGCGAAAGTCCTCGCTGAACGGAATGACCTCCACCGCCCTATGCCCCACCCACCTGAACGTGGTGGGCGGCGCTGCGTGCTTCAACGACGCTCACGTGGAGATCGCCCGGCAGGGGGAGGCGGACTCGAATGGAGGGGCCGCGATAAGCGGGGACTAGAAGAAAGGGGGCGGACGGTCCGAGGCTCCGGCTCGCCGATCCCGTGGGCGGTCGGACAGTCGTGGCCGCGTGCGCTTCCCGGCCCCCGTCGAGGCCCGAACCACCTGCGGTACCTGGATCCCCTCGGGACGGAGGCCGGATCTAGTGCCGCGACCGCGCCTGCACGGCTGGCCCGTTCCGCCAATCCTGGACGCTCGAGATGTTCGGGACGCCGTGGTCCAGCCCGTTCCATCCCCCAAAGCCCTCGAGCCGGAACGCCCAGAATCCGGTCTCCTTGTCGGAGACCACGATCAGGCCGTCGGCATTGCGCACATCCACTCCCCAGGCGCCCGTGGTCACGCCCGCGTCCTCAGGCTCGAGATAGGTGTCGTAGTGGGCGACCGTCCGAGGATTCTTCGGATCCTGGAGGCTGAAGACCTGAAGGCCATCCCGATATCCGGAGACGAACACAAGGGGCCATCGAATCTCGTGGTTGTGGACGAGATTCTGCGGGTTGGCGAACCACGCCGCGATCGGCTGGCTGATGTTCGCGACCTCGCCGTCGAGGGCCGGCTTGAGATCGAAGATCCGGAGCGGAGCATACTGATACTCCACCTCGGCCACGACGTAGCGCCCGTCTGGGGAGGGCGTGAAGGTATGGCCGCGGTCCACGCCCCTGACGCCGGTGAGGGGCACCAGCAGCTTCGGGGCTTCCAGGTCGGTGATGTCGTAGACGTAGTATCCACCGGTTCCGCCACCGTAGAAGCGGTCCTGCTCGCTGTCGGCGTGATAGCCCACGAAGAAGTCGTGATAACCACGACCCCCCGGCACCGCCGCGGAGGCCGGAACGGGGACTCGAGCCACCAGCACGTCCTCTCGGCCCTCGACCAGATAGCCCAGGTCGTAGACGTTCGCGTAGGGGCCTGCGACCGTCGAGAAGAGGAGCGCTCGGCCGTTGCTGTGCCGGTACACGTAGGAGTTGTGGAAGCCCGCGAGCTCGCCCGGACCCTGGATGCGGCCCACCTCCCGGAACGTGGACGCGTCGGGCAGTCCCGTGACGTCGAAGACGATGGCACCGAGGTCGGCGTTGGGCCCGCCCTGGCCGAACTGGAAGGACACGACGATGTAGTGGCGCCCGTTCCACTCGAGCGTCTTGATGTCCTTGCCACCCGCCCCCACGTGGAGGTCCGAGTCCTCGATCCTCCAGCGGTGGATCACGCGAGGGTCCGCGGGATCGCTCACGTCGAGGACATCGACTCCGCGATCCCCTGGCGCGCCGGGGAGCCCCCGCTGCTCGCGCCGCATCTGCCTTGCCACATACACGAACGGACGGGACATGTCCTGCTCGATTTCGATGTCCGCCATGCTCTCGGCCCCACCGAGCGGCAGGTGAGACACCACCGTGATGTTCTCGCTCCCCCGTTGCTCGAAGGAGTCCTGGGCGGAGAGCGAGGGGCCGCCGAGCAGGAGACCCGATAGAAGAAGCCCCGTGCAGGCACCGGTCCCGCGCCGCCGTGTCCCGCACCCCATGTCGCTCATCGTGCCATCAGCTCCCGGATCTGGCGTAGCGCCGCGTCCACCTTCAGCTGAATCCCCTGTCGGCCCTTCTCGGCCGATGCCAGCGTGGGATCGCCCGAAACACCCATCCCCTCGCCCCCACCGAGGGGCGCGAGCCGGTCGGTCCGGATGTGCTCGGGCGCCACGTACAAGAGCTGTGAGGTGTCGCTGATGCCGGCGTGCCCACCGATCGTCTCGGCGTCGTGCCCGTGCACCTCGGTGAGCCACTCCCGGAAGCCGTTCCCGGAGTAGTAGTCGCCCACGAAGTGCACTCGCATCTCCTCGCCGGCCCACTCCCCGTTCAACATCTGGGCGACGTCGCGCATCCCGGCCTGGTTTCCGCCACTGTCCCCGATGAAGACGATGTCCTTGAATCCGTGGAGGGCCAGGCTCCGTGCCGCGTACTCGAGGAGCTTCATGAAGTACTCGTTGGGAAGCGTGATCGTGCCCGCGTACTGCATGTGCCCGCGGATGTTCTCGACCGAGCCCTCGGGCACATAGGTGACCGCCGGAGCCACCAGCGCGTTGCCGAGCTCACGCGCGATGAGGTTCGATGCATGGTTGATGATGAACTTGTGCTTTCCGAGCACCATGTGGGGGCCGTTCTGCTCGGTGCCGGCCGTGGGCACGATGATCGTGGTCGTGCCCTCGTCGATCCGCTCACGGACCTCGGTCCAGGTGAGCTCATCGAGGAAGACCGTGTCCGGCCCGCGCTGGGCCGAAGCCGGGCCAGCGGAGAGAGCAGCGCCGGCGACCAGGGCCAGGGCGGTGGCTCGGACGGCAACACGTGACTTCATGGGATCCTCCGTGGGTGTCGGCTCAGTGGATCAGGACGGGCGCGCCCAGAGAGCCTGGAACGTCCGCGGGCCGGTACAGGAACGAAAGATGAGGTCCGCCTCCACGCTGCCACAAGCGCGGGGCTGCCGTCGGCGGTCCCCGGGGCTCCGACCTTCTCCGGCGGGAATGCGACCGCAAACCGCAATCTTCGCCGCACTCGTGACGGGATCCGGGTGGCTGGGCCGCACGGGGGTCGGCTCCTTGTCGGCTCTCGATGGAACTACGGCCAACGCACCCCTGCGCTAACGCGGAGGGGCCACGTCGCCTGCGACCGGTTCGAGCCGGACGACGTCGGAAAGGGGAGGCTCGCCCTGGCCGGCCTCGAGGGCCAGATAGACGAACCCGTCGGGACCCTCCCGCACGTCCCGGATGCGTCCGAGGACCCCGTGCAGCAGCGTCTCTTCGCTCATCGCGACGCGATCCGAGAGAGCGACCCGCGCGAGCCGCTCTCCCACCATGCCTCCCACGAACGCGCTTCCCCTCCACCACGCGAACCGATCGCCCACGTAGAACATCAGGCCCGACGTGCCAATGGAGGGCACCCACACGAAGCGGGGCGACTCCATCCCTTCCCTCTCTTCGTCAACGGTGATGATGCGCCCGTCGTAGTGGATTCCGTGTGAGACGACCGGCCATCCGTAGTTCCGCCCGCCGAGGATGAGATTCAGCTCATCGCCTCCCCTGGGGCCGTGCTCGTTCGACCACACCTCCCCGGTCTCCGGATGCACCGCGAGCCCTTGCACGTTGCGGTGTCCGTAACTCCAGATCTCGGGAAGGGCGTCGCTCCGCCCAAGGAAGGGGTTGTCGGCGGGCACCCGCCCGTCGTCGTGGAGCCGGACGATGGTGCCCATGTGGTTCGTCACGTCCTGCGCCGGGTGATCGGCGAGGAGGTCGGGGTCAAGCATCCGATCCCCCACGGCCAGGAAGAGGTAGCCTTCGTGGTCGAAGGCCATGCGTCCCGAGAAGTGGTTGTTGTTGTCGTACCAGGCGTCGGACTCGAAGATCTCCTCAACGCCGTCCACATGATCGCCCTCAAACCGACCGCGCACGACTGTGGTCGTGCCCCTGGCAGCGTCCTCGCTGGGCTTCCCGTAGCTCAGGTAGAGCCAGCGGTTCTCGGCGAAGTCCGGGTGGGGGACGATGTCCATGAACCCGCCCTGTCCGCGGTCGCGGTAGACTGGTGGCCATCCCGTGATGGGGTTCGGATCGAGCACGCCGTCCCGGACGATCCTCACCCGGCCGGGCCGCTCCGTGAGGAGCAGCTCGCCGCCGGGGAGCCAAGCCATCGACCAGGGGTGGTCGAGATCCTCCGCGACCGTGACGACTCGGACGTTGTGGCGGGCCGATTCGTGGACCTCGGTCTCCGCGCCGGGTTGGGGTGGGGCGGCGGGGGCCTGCGCGGTGAGGGCGTGGGTCGGGACAGCAGCGAGGATCCCTCCCACGAACACCGCTCGCCGGACACCTCCCCTCATCAGGCCATGACGGCGACGGACGCGGCGAAGACGCATGATTCCTCCGGCGTAGGGCCCACCCTCGCGCGGCCGGGCGAGGGCGGAAAGTGGAGTCGTGAACCTATGGGCCAATGGGCCGCGCGGGACAGCCGCTCCGGGTGACGCCCGGCAGCCGCCCCCTGCGAGCTCACCTCAGTACCCGAGCAGTCCGGGCAGGAACAGCACGACGTCCGGCAGAAGCGCGATGAGGAAGGTGAGCGCCAGCATCAGCGCCAGATAAGGCCACAGCGGGCGGGCGACCTCCGCCGGCTCCACCCCTCCCACCGAGCAAGCCACGAGGAGGCTCACGCCCACAGGCGGCAGGAACACCGAGATCCCCTGCGTCGCCACGATGACGGTCCCGTAGTGCACGGGATCGATCCCGAGCTCTCGGGCCAGCGGCAGCAGGATGGGCGTGAGCATGACCACTGCCGGGACGCCCTCGAGGATCGCTCCGAGCGGAAGGAAGATGAGGATCGTGAGAATCATGAAGCCGGCCTGGCCGCCTCCCACCCCCACCACCGAGGACGCCAGCGCCTGCGGCACATCCATCACGGTGAGCACCCACCCCAGCAGCCGCGCGGCGCCCACGACGAAGAGGACCATCCCCGACACCAGGGCCGTCTGGACGATCTTGCTCCACAGCGTGTGGAGCGGAAGGGCTCGGTACACGGGCCCTGCAAGCAGGAACGCGTACGCGACGGCGACCGCGGCGGCCTCCGTAGGCGTGAAGAGGCCGAACCGGATGCCTCCCAGAATCACGACGATCATGAACAGGGGGAGCATCGCGTCGAGGGCTGCGTGTCGCAGCTCGGAGAAGGAGGCGCGCTCTCCCGCCGGCCAGCCTTCACGCCGGGCCTGCCATCCGATCTGGATCATCAGGCCGAACGCGATCAGGAGCGCGGGTGTGACCGAGGCCACGAAGAGCGCGCCGATCGAGACGTTGCCGATGACGCCGTAGACGACCATGACGATGGCGGGAGGGATGAGGATGCCCATGCCGCACGCGGCCGAGACGATGGCGGTCGAGCGCGCCCGGCTGTAGCCGTTGGCCGTGAGCTGGGGCACCATGATCCCGCCGACGGCCGCCGCATCGGCCGACGTGGAGCCCGAGACACCCGAGAAGAAGATCTCGACCATGATCACGACCTGGCCGAGCCCGCCGGGCAGGTGACCCACGAGCGCGCGAGCCAGCGTCACCAGGCGACGGCTGATCCCCCCGACGTCCATCAGGAAGCCCGCCAAGATGAAGAGCGGCACGGCGAGCATGGGGAAGGAGTCCATGCCCGCCACGATCTGCTGGGGGATGATGACGAGCGGAAGGCCGGCCGCCACGACGGCCAGGCCGGCCGCGGTCGCGAGCGCGAAGCCGATGGGCACGGCGGCCAGGACCAGCACGCCGAAGGTGCCGAGCAGCAGCGCGCCCATCAGCCGGCGCCCGGCGAGCGCGGGTCGTCAGCGGGCGGAGCGGTCGAGCGGGACGATGCGTCGTTCGGGGTGCATGGAGGAGTGCCGCCGGCCGGCCCGCCTTCGCCCGGGAGCGGATCCAAGTCTCCTCGCGCCCCCGGCCGTGCCGACCCCGCCAGCATGTGGACCACCATCAGCACACCCGAGACCGGCGCCGCGGCGTAGACCAGGGCGACGGGGAGGTTCAGGGCCGACGAGCGCTCGCCCAGCGTGAGGTGCATCAGGGCGATGCCCGAGGCGATCAGCAGCAGCGAGAACATCAGCACGACCGAGTTCGCGAACGCCTGCACGGCGCCCTTCGCGCGAGGGGCCAGCCCTCGGGTGAGCTGGTCGAACCCGAAGTGTGCCCGATGCTCGACCGCGAGCGAGGCGCCCAGCAGCGACATCCAGATCAGGCCGAAGCGCGAGACCTCTTCGCTCCACGGGTTCGGGTAGGTGAAGAGGTAGCGCATCAGGACCTGAAGGAGGACCACGACCGAGACCGCCACCACGAGCCCCCCGACCAGATACGTCTCGAGGGAGACCAGGGTGCGGTTGAGGGCCTCGAGCCGCCGCCTCACCCGCGCAAGACCTCGGTCGCCGTCATTGCCTCGGCGCCGTGCGCCGCGCCTCTTCGACCAGCCGCCGGATCAGGGCGTCGCCGTCCGGGATCCGCTTCGCCAGCTCGTCCCAAACGGCCGGGCGGACGGCGGGCACAAAGGCGGACACGTCCGGGCGCGCGATCTCCACGTCGTTGGCGCGCATCTCCTCGATCGCCTCCGCCTCCATCTGTCGAGCGAGCTCGCTCTGGTAGGCGAGGGCGTCGGCCGCCGACCGATCGACGGTCTCGCGGACGCCGCGGGGGAGCGACCGGTAGAACGGCTCGTTCACCAAGAGCACGATGGGGTTGTAGGTGATGGACGTGAAGCTGTAGAACTTCGCGACCTCGTAGAGGCGGCTGCTCACGAACCCGATGGCGTTCGCTTCCCCGCCGTCGATCACGCCCTGCTGGAGGGCCGAGTAGACCTCGCCGTAGTTCATCGGGGTCGCTTGGACGCCCAGGGCGGAATAGGCCGCGAGGTACGTGGCGTTCTGAAGAACGCGAAGCTTGAGCCCGGCGAGATCGGAGGGAGTCTCCACGGGCCGGCGCTTGTTGTAGACATGCCGGAACCCGTAGTCGAGAAAGCCCAGCGGTCGCACTCCGGTGCGCTCCACGAGGAGGGTCCGCCACCAGTCGCCCACGGGGCCGTTCATCACGGCCAGCCCCTGGTCTCTGGTCTCGAAGAGGAACGGCAGGTCGAACATCTGGCCCTCGGGCACCCAGCCCGAGAGCACGGGCGTGCCGGTGATCGCCATGTGCACCGCGCCCACTTGAATCTGCTCGAAGGCCACGCGCTCGCCGCCGAGTTGTCCCGACGGATAGATGGTGACGCGGAACCGTCCGTCGGTCCGCTCGAGCATGAGATCTCGGAAGCGCTCAGCCATGAGGTGGAGCTCCGAAGCGCTCGAGAGCACGTGCGAAAAGCGAACGTCCCAGGCGGCCCGGTCAGGGGGATCGGTGTCGGGCGCATCGCCAGAGGATCCGCCGCAGGCGAGGGCCGCGACGGGCAGGACAATCCGGGCCGAGACCAGGCGGGCTCGTCTGAAGCGTGCGGCGGGCCGGGACATGAGCCGATCCGCCGACGGGCCCGTGGCCGAGCCGGCGCGTCCGACCCGGGCGGCCCCGGCGGGGGATCCGCTACGCACCCCAGATCGTCTGGCCGGCGTCGATGAAGAGCGTGGCCCCGGTCACCAGGCGCGCTTCGTCGTTCGACGCGAGAAACACCACCGCGCCCACCACGTCATCGGGAGCCCCGATCTCTCCCATGGGAATGCGCGCGAGCCGCCGCTCACGGAAGTCGTCCTGGGCGATGTCGGCCCGGTTCATGTCGGTCTCGATCAGGCCGGGCGCGATCGCGTTGACGCGGATCCCATGGGGCGCGAGCTCAAGCGCCATCTGCTTGGTGAGCATCTCGACGCCCGCCTTCGATACGCAGTAGTGGGCGAGGTTGGGTGCGGCCACAGCCTGCCCGGCCGATGACACGTTGACAACGGCGCCGCCCCCGCCGGCCTCGACCATGCGGCGGACCACGGCTTGGCCGACGAGGAAGTACCCCTTCAGGTTCACGTCCACGATCTCGTCCCACTCCTCCTCGGCGATCTCAAGGAGGGGCGTACGCTTCAGGATCCCGGCGTTGTTCACGAGGAGCTCAATGCCGCCGAGGAAGTCATGGGCCGCGGCGACGAAGCGCTCGACGTCGGAGCGCGAGGCCGTCGAGCCCTGCACCGCGACCGCCCGGCGCCCCATCTCCTCGATCCGCCGGACGACGTCGGCGGCGTCCGCGTGGCTCTGCCGGTAGTTGACCGCAACGTCGGCTCCTTCACGCGCGAGACCGAGGGCGATGCCCCGGCCGATGCTCCGTGAGCCTCCAGTGACCAGAGCCCGTCGGCCTTCGAGACGCATGCGTGATCCAGGGCTGAGTGGACGAGGGGCGCGAACCGGAAGAGTCGGGGCCCATGTGGTTGGGCGCAACAGAGACGGCCGACGGCCGCACCGTATCCCCGATTTCGGGCCGCCCCTACTTTCCCTTTCGCGCGAGCGGTGTCGTATGTTGGTCGGCCCGCCCACGCTCGTGCCGGCCCAACCCATCTCGCGGAGGCATCCATGAGGCCCTCGGTTCGAATGCTGATCGTGTGTACGCTGGCGTTCTCTTCCGCCCTGTGGGCTCGGGGCGCGAGCGGGGCAGCCGCTGCCCAGTCCTTTCCCTCCGACGACCCCGTGGTCCGGCAGATCTGGGAGGAGGGGGTCGGGCGCTCACAGGTCTATGAGCTGGGCCAGGTCATGATGGACTCGATCGGACCCCGCCTCACCGGATCGCCCGCCATGGCCGGCGCGAACGACTGGGCTCTGGCGAAGTACGCGGAGTGGAGCATCGACGCCTACAAGGAGCAGTACGGCACCTGGCGGGCCTGGGAGCGGGGGATCAGCCACATCGATCTGATCTCGCCGCGGGTGCGCACGCTCGACGGGATGGCGGCCGCGTGGAGCCCGGCCACCGACGGGCCGATCGAGGCAGGGGTGGTGATTCTGGCGGACGCCGGCAGCCCGGAGGCGTTCGAGGCGTGGGCGCCGGAGGTGCGGGGCAAGTTCGTCCTGGTCTCCCGCCCGGAGGAGAGCTGCCGGCCGCTGGACAACCTGGAGTGGTTCTCGCGCCCGGAGACGCTGGCGCGCATGAGCGAGGGCCGCGAGCAGGCCATCGAGGCATGGCAAAGGCGCGAGGAGAACACGGGTGTCGATCGGAGGGTCCTGCCCGAGCGACTCGAGGAGGCAGGCGCGGCCGGCATCATTCGGTCGCAGTGGTCGGAGGGGTGGGGCGTGAACAAGATCTTCGGCACGCGCACGGAGCGCGCGCCGGTCCTGGACCTGAGCTGTGAGGCGTACGGGCTGGTGTACCGGCTCGCCGAGAACGGGCAGGGGCCGGTGCTGCGTGTGAACGCCGACGCCCGCTTCCTGGGGGAGGTCCCCGTCTACAACGCCATCGCGACGATCCCCGGCAGCGCCCGGCCGGAGGAGTACGTGATCCTGGGAGGTCACTACGACTCTTGGGACGGGGCCTCAGGCACGCTCGACAACGGGAGCGGCGCCGTCGTCATCCTGGAGGCGATGCGGATCCTTGCGAGCGTCGTCCCAGCGCCTCGCCGCACGATCATCGGCGCGCTCTGGAATGGCGAGGAGCAGGGCCTGAACGGCTCGCGCGCCTTCGTCGAGGACCACCCCGAGGTCCTCGAGCGCACGCACGCCGTCTTCAACGTGGACCACGGGAACGGGCCGGTGACCTTCATCCCGATGCAGGGCTTCTCGGCGGCGGCCGGGTTCTTCGGACGCTGGCTCGCCAGTATCCCGAGCGAGCTCGCCGGCCAGGTGACGCTTGAGATTCCCGGCACCCCCGAGTCGGGCGGAACGGACCACGCCTCCTTCGTCTGCGCGGGCGTGCCCGCGTTCAGCTTCCACGTGGGCGCCGGCCGAAGCGACGACCTGCCCATGGGCACCAACCGCTGGGACACGACCATCTATACATGGCACACCAACCTCGACACCTTCGACAAGATCATCTACGAGGACTTGCGGGACGACGCCGTGATGACGGCCATGCTCGTGTATCTGGCCTCGGAGGACCCCGAGGCGATGCCGCGTGATCGGCGTGCGATGCCCGACGGCTCGCCGTGGCCGGAGTGCCGCTCCCCGGCGAGGAGCTCGGGCGAGAGCAACCGGTAGGGATCGCGGATGCGCATGCGGCTCGGGCGACCGGAGCGCGACCCCGGCGTGTGACCCCGGAGCGCGACCCCGGCGCTCGACCCCGGCGCTCGAGGGAGCGGCGTCGCCGCTCCGTTGACCCTCTTCACTCGATCGATGAGCTTCTTGGCTGACTCTCGCACCGAGGAAGAGCCCGCCCGGGGAGCATCCCAGATTGTGTGCCGTTCCACGTCCGTCTTTGCATTGGGATCCCGTTCAGCCCGCATCACCGGGAGGGCGCCTGCCCTCCTCGCGCCGCGGCCCTCCCGGGCCTCGTCCGCCCGCCTCGCGACGCTCGCCTCCCTGATCGGGCTGGCCGCAACCGCGCTCCCGCTCTCCGGCCAGCAAAGCAGGGAGATCTACCAGGTCAGAGCGGTCCGGGTGGATCAGGGGCCGGACATCGACGGCTCGTTGGACGACGGAGTCTGGGCCAGGGCCGCGCTCATCGACCAGTTCGTGCAGCAGGAGCCCGACGAGGGGGCTCCGGCCACCGAGCGCACCGAGGTCCGCCTCCTGTACGACGGAAGCAACCTGTATCTGGGAGTTCGCGCCGTCGACTCCGATCCCGACGGGATCGTCGCCACGGAGATGCGGCGCGACTCGCCCCGGATTCTGGACGAGGACAACTTCCAGATCATCCTGGACACGTTCAACGACTCGCGCTCCGCCTTCATGTTCGTCACGACCCCGCTGGGCGCGAAGCTCGAGCAGCAGATCTTCGAGGAGGGCGAGGGACGGACCTTCGGCCTCTCGGCGAACATCAACCGGGACTGGAACGGCGTGTGGCACGTCGCCACAGGGCGGACAGCCGACGGTTGGACGGCCGAGATCGCCATTCCCATGGTCACGCTGCGCTTCCCCGACACATCTCGGCAGGACTGGGGCCTCAACTTCATGCGCAACATTCGGCGCAAGAACGAGCAGGCCTTCTGGGCCCAGATCCCCAAAGCCTACACCCTCACGAGGGTCAGCCTCGCAGGGAGCCTCCGGGACCTCGAGTCCCTCAACCGCGGGTTCGACCTCCGGATCAAGCCGTTCGTCGTCGGGGGCGGGCGCCGGCTGTCCGAAGAGGGCGTGGCGGACAACACCCGACAAGGCGACGTCGGGCTCGACGTGAAGTACGGCGTGAGCGCCGGCCTCAACCTCGACCTGACGCTGAACACCGACTTCGCCCAGGCCGAGGTGGATGACGAGCAGATCAACCTCACGCGGTTCGCGCTGTTCTTCCCCGAGAAGCGCGAGTTCTTCCTGGAGAACGCGGGCCAGTTCAACGTGGGGACGACGAACACCTTCGAGCGCATCGCCGACCTGTTCTTCAGCCGGAGGATCGGCCTTTCGGACACGGGCGAGGCCATACCGATCATCGGCGGAGCCCGCCTGACCGGAAAAGTCGGCCGGAACAACGTCGCCGTGATGGACCTCCAGACCGGCGAGGCGTTCGGTCAGGCCGGCGACAACTTCTTCGTGGCCCGCTACAGCCGAGACGTCTTCGCCCGCTCGAAGGTCGGCGGCATCGTGATCAATCGGGAGGCGACGGGCAGGGGCGAGTCCTACAACCGCACGTTCGGGGCCGACTTCGTCCTCGCGCCGCATCCGAACCTCGCGATGAACGGCTTCATCGCGAGAACCGTCACGCCCGGCGTATCGGACAAGGAGCTGGGCGGACACTTCAGGGCCGAGTGGCTCAACCAGGACGCCAAGGTCCACATCGAGTACTCGCACCTCGAGGACAACTTCAACCCCGAGGCCGGCTTCGTGCCGCGGCCAGGAATCAAGAAGACCCGGATCCACGGCGAGTGGAATCCGAGGCCGGACCGGTTCGGCATCCGCTTGCTGGACCCCATGCTCAACGTCACCTACACGACCGACCTCAACAACCGGCTCCTTTCCAGGCGGGTCCACCACATGCTCGGGGCCACCTTTCAGAACGGGGCTCGGATCATCGTGTGGTACAACGACTACTTCGAGCGCCTCGCCGATCCCTTTTCGGTGGCCGGCGTCGTGATCCCCGTCGGGGACTACAACTTCGATGAGTGGCAGTTCTGGCTGACAAGCGACCCGTCCCGGAAGGTCTACGCGGATCTCCGGTACAAGCCCCAGACCTGGTTCGACGGAGATCGCACCGACCTGAACCTCACGCTGGGGCTGCGACTCACCGACCGGCTCTCGACAGAGGGGAAGTACACGAGGAACGACGTCAGCCTCCCGGGCGGCGATTTCGTCACCGAGCTCGGCTCGCTGCGCGTGGACTTCGCGCTCTCTCCGACGATGACGCTGCGGTCGCTCACGCAGTACAACTCCTTGAGCGAGCAGTGGAGCACGAGCATGCGCTTCAACTACATCTATCGGCCGGGGAGCGACATCTACATCGTCTACGACGACGTCCGGCGCGATCCGACGGGAATGCCCCTCGTCCGCGACCGGCAGATCCTGCTGAAGTTCACCTACCTGTTGTCGCGATGACTCACCTCGCCACACCACGCCGCCCGAGGTAGGATAGGGCACCATGAGCAGCGTCAGAATCGCAGCGCCCGGGCGGCTGTCTCCTTCCGGGCTCACGGCCGGGCCGCCGCCGAGGCCCCGGAAGCGGAGCGGCGGGCGCGGGTCCTCGTCACCGGCTCGACCAGCGGCCTCGGACCGCCGCCACGGTCGGTTTGGTGCGGATCAAGAACCCCAACGACCAGCCAGCCTTGTCCCGCCTGAACGCGAACATCGAGCCGACGGCTTGAGGGAGATACTTATGCGGAGCGCCATCCGACTCACCCTGGTCTTGACCGCGATCCTGGCCCTCGTGGGGCCGGCATCGACTCCACTCTCGGCGCAAGCGGGCCTCGCCGAGACGAGTGCCGAGCCCTTCAAGCTCGGCACCTTCGAGATCGACGGCATGGCCCGCGTCGGGATCGTCTTGAGGGACCAGCTGATCGTCGAGCTGAACCGAGCAAACGCCGTGCTCGAGCGGAGTCCGGCATATCCGATGATCCCGATGCCCGCCGACATGCTGGAGCTGATCAGCCGGTACGAGTACGGCTTGAAGCCCCGGCTCTACGAGATCGTGAACGACCTGGTCGCGAGCGGTCGACTCGCGATGGGCTCCTTGCCGGACTACATCCACGACGTGGAGAGCGTGAGGACGCTTCCGCCCATCCTGTATCCGGGAAAGATCCTCAACGCGGCCGTGAACTTCTACAGCCACGTCGAGGAGGCCGGCACGGAAGAGGAGCGCAGCGCGGCTCGGCGGGCGCGCCGTGAGAATCGCGGCGTGCCGTACCTGTTCCTCAAGCCGAGCAGAGGGGCGGTCATCGGCAGCGGCGACAACATCGTGATTCCGTGGGGTCGCACCCGTACCGACTGGGAGGTCGAGCTCGGAACGGTGATCGGCCGCACGGCAAAGTACGTGGGCGCTCCGGAGGCACAGGACTACATCTTCGGCTACACGGTCACGCTCGACATCTCCGACCGCGGCGGCCGGCCGCCGGGCGGCAATCCGCTGCGCTCGGACTGGTTCGTCGGCAAGGGCCACGACACCTTCGCGCCGATGGGCCCCTGGATCGTGCCGAAGGAGTTCTACGGCGACCCGATGGAGCAGCTCAGGCAGACGCTGAGCGTCGGTGGTGAGCGGATGCAGGAAGCCACCGCAGGCGACGTGATCCACTCCCTCTACGAGCTGATCGAGTACGCGTCGTCGATCATCACGCTCTTCCCGGGCGACGTGATCAACAACGGCACATCGGGAGGCGTGGGGATGGGCACGGCGGTTCGCGGCGAGCAGCGCTTTCTCCAGCCGGGAGAGGTGGTCACCGCGACGATCGACGGGATCGGAACCCTCCGGATGGCCGTCGTGGCCGAACCCGAACCGGCCGGCGGCACCGGCGCCCGCCTGCCGGCGGTGCCCAACAACTGACCGCCGAGCGGCCGCTGTGGAGGAACCATGCCGTTGAACAAGCTGGCCGGGTGGGTCGCGGCTCTGTCCCTCGCCGCCGCGTCCGCCGCGCACGCGCAAACCGAGTACATCGACCCGCAGGGCGGATTCACCCAGGTCGTGACCACGACAGATCGCGGGGTGAAGACGATCTTCGTCTCCGGGCAGGTCGGCCGGGGCGACAACCTCGAGGCGCACGTCGCCTCGGCGTTCGCGGGAGTCGTGCGGCGCCTTGAGCAGGCGGGTGCCACGGTCAGGGACGTCGCGAAGATCCGGATCTTCGTGAAGGACTTCGAGCCGGAGCAGTACGGCGTCATCCGGGAGACCCGCCTCGCGACGTTCCCCGAGGGGCACTGGCCGGCGAGCACGATGATCGGTGTTCAAGCGTTGGCGGCCGAGGCGCTGCGGGTCGAGATCGAGGCCACTGCGGTCGTGGCCGAGGAGGGCGTGGACCTCGAGATCGAGCGTTTCGGGCCGTCCAACGGGTACAGCGGCGCGGTGGCGGTCACGGCCAACGGCGTCAAGACGATCTACGTCGCCGGCCACGTCGGGCGGGGCGACGACTTCGGGGCGCAAGTGGCTTCGGTTTGGCAGCGCGTCCGAGACCGGCTCGAGGCTGCGGGGGCGTCGCTGTCCAACATCGTCAAGGCGACGACCTACATCGTCGATCTCGACCCGGCCGCGGACCTCGCCCCGTACCGGGAAGGGCGCCGGCGCGTGCTGGGCTCGACCGACCTGCCTGCCAGCACGTTGGTGGGCATCCCGGCACTGGCGGCCGAAGGCCTCAAGATCGAGGTCGACGCGATCGCCGTCGTGGGCGCCGACGGCCAGCCCGTCGAGCGCGAGTTCATCGATCCCGCGGAAGGATATAGCCAGGCGGTGGCCGCCCGAGGGACGGGTGCGCGGGTCGTTCAGGTGTCGGGCCAGGTCGGGAGGCCGGGCGATTCGCTCGAGGACCAGGCCGATCAGGCCTACGCGAACCTCAGGGGACGGCTGGAGGCGGCCGGCGCATCGCCGGAGGACCTCCTGAAGATCGTGATCTACATGCCGAACTACGCGCCGGGCGACGCCAGCGCGCTCCGCCCTGCCCGCGAGAGGCACGGCTTCCCCGCCGATCGGCTCCCAGCGGCCACCCTCCTCGGGGTCCAGTCGCTCTTCTCCTCCGAGCTGCTCCTGGAGATCGAGGGGATCGCCGTGGTCGGCCGCTGAGATTGTCGAAGAAGAGCGCCTCTGGCGCCTCCGCCCTCCTGCCCGCCGCATTCGCGGCGAGCGTCCTGCTCACGACCGCCGCAGCTGCCCAGTCGGGCGCCGCCGCTGGCCAGTGGCGGAGCTACGGGGGAGATCAGGGGCACAGCAAGTACTCGCCGCTCGATCAGATCAGCGAGGACAATGTTCACGATCTGAGGGTCGCGTGGACCTGGACCTCGGTCGACGAAGATCTCAAGGCGCGCAACGAGATCCTCCGGGAGGGTGCGGCCTTCCGGACCTACGCATACGAGGTCACGCCCCTGATGGTCGACGGCGTCCTCTACACGACCACCTCCCTCGGCCAGGTCGCGGCGATCGAGCCGAGGACCGGTGAGACGCTGTGGAGCTACGACCCGGTTCTCTACCTGGAGGGCCGCCCGATCAACCACGGCTTTCTCACCCGCGGCCTCGCGTACTGGACGGACGGAGAGGCCGAACGGCTCTTCTACGCCGCCGGGCGGGCGTACTTGGTCTCGATCGACGCAAAGACGGGCGAGCCCGATCCGCAATTCGGTCGCAGCGGCCGAGTCGATCTGAAGAGGGGCCTGGGCCGGACGATCGATCCAGGTCTGTACACCGTCAACTCTCCTCCGCTCGTATCGGGTGACCTGGTCGTGGTCGGCTCCAGCATCACCGAAGGGCGTGGTTACATGGAGGCGCCTCCGGGGCACGTACGGGGCTTCGACGCCAGAACCGGGGCCCTGAAGTGGATCTTCCACACGATCCCGCAGCCGGGTGAGTTCGGACACGAGACGTGGGAAGGCGACTCGTGGAGGGCCGCGGGCGGCGTCAACGTTTGGACGATGATGAGCGCGGACGAGGAGCTCGGCTACATCTACGTCCCGGTCGGGTCGCCGGTCACGGACTTCTACGGGGGCCACCGGCTCGGAGACAACCTGTTCGCCAACTCGCTCGTGTGCCTGGACGCGGAGACGGGCGAGCGCGTGTGGCACTTCCAGTTCGTTCATCACCCGGTGTGGGACTACGATCCGCCGGCCGCCCCGAGCCTCGTCGACATCACAGTCGACGGACGAAGGATCAAGGCGGTCGCGCAGCTCACCAAGCAAGGCTTCACCTTCGTCTTCGATCGTGCGACCGGAGAGCCCGTCTGGCCGATCGAAGAACGCCCGGTGCCACAGTCCACCGTGCCCGGGGAGCGCACCTCACCGACCCAACCATTCCCCACGAAGCCTCCGCTCTTCCTCACCAACGGTGCGACGGAAGACGACGTCATCGACTTCACGCCGGAGCTCAAGGCCGACGGGTTGGCGATCTTCGGCGAGCACAACGCCGGTCCGCTCTACACGCCGCCGGCCCCCGGGAGCAACATCGTCCGGCCCGGCTGGAGCGGCGGCGCGAACTGGTGGGGCGCCGCCTTCGACCCGGAGAGCGGGCGCTTCTACGTGCCGAGCTGGGCTCACTTTTCGCTCGTCAACATGGGCCCGGGCGACCCCGAGAACTCCGACCTCAGGATTCGGCCGCGGGTCAGCAGCCTCAGCGGGCCCCAGAGGCTGCCCCTCTTCAAGCCGCCGTACGCCCAGCTCACCGCCTTCGATCTGAACCGGGGTGACAGGCTGTGGAGCGTTCCCGTCGGCGACGGCCCCCGCGACCACGACGCGCTTCGCGGCCTCGACCTGCCCGCCCTCGGCAACTTCGAAAAGCTCGGAGGACCGCTCCTCACCAAAACGCTCCTGTTCATCGGCCAGGGCATGGACACCCACAGCATCGGAGCGTACGACAAGGAGACGGGGAGCGAGGTCTGGCGGATGGCGCTTCCGGCCCGCTTCCACGCTGCACCGATGACCTATCTGCTTGACGGGAAGCAATACGTCGTGCTGGCCGTCGGGGGCGGGCCCGAGAACGCACCCGATCAGCTCATCGCCCTGACGCTGCCCTAGATCGGGGGAAGCGGACGGGGGGGGGGTAGGCGCGGACGACAGGCCACCGGCCACGGCGGGCCCCGGAGCGTCCTGGCGGCACCTCGACGTGGCACGCCGCACTGAATCGGCCGCCCCCCGGGGGCAAGGAGGCTCACATGATCCGAAGGGCAACCATCGCGCTGGTCCTCGTCGGCCTGTGCGCCACGCCCGCGCTCACGCAGTCGCTGCCGCGCGCCGTCCCCGAAGAGGTCGGTATCTCATCCGAGCGGCTCGAGCGAATCGGCGCGGCGTTTCGAGGCTACGCGGAGCAGGGCCGCATCGCGGGCGCCGTCGGCATGGTCCTCAGGGACGGCAAGGTTGCCTATGTCGATCACTGGGGCATGCGAGACGTCCGGGCGGGCGATCCCATGGGGCGCGACGACATCTTCCGCATCTATTCCATGACCAAGCCGATCACGAGCGTCGCGGTCATGCTGCTCTATGAAGAGGGGCGCTTCCTCCTCACCGACCCGGTCGGGCGCTTCATCCCCGAGCTCGCCGGTCTCCCGGTGGCGCGGCTCGCCGAGGCGACTTCCGCCCAAGACCTCCCCACCGAGCAAGCACGCCGAGCCGTCACGGTCCAGGACCTTCTGCGTCACACCTCCGGACTGACCTACGGGATCTTCTCCGACAGCGCCGTCGACACTCTCTACCTGCGGAGGAACCTGGTGGGCGGGAGCGCCGGGCTGCTCGGGCCGCCGACGCTCGAGACCCTCGTGGCCGAGCTGGCGGAGATACCGCTCATGTTCCAGCCGGGCACGCGGTGGCACTACAGCCTCGCGACCGACGTTCTCGCCCGGTTCGTTGAAGTCGTCTCCGGGCAGCCGTTCGACGCGTTTCTGAGCGAGCGGATCTTCGAGCCGCTCGGGATGGTCGACACCGGCTTCTACGTCCCGAGGTCCAAGCTCGAGCGCTTCACGCGCACCTACGGCCATGCGGGGCCCGAACGGTCGCTCGTGCTGGGGGACACGGTCGGATTCACCGGCCCCGTCACGATGTTGTCGGGGGGCGGCGGGCTCGTGTCCACTGCGGACGACTACGCTCGATTCGCGCAGATGCTGCTGAACGGCGGGGAGTTCGACGGCGTTCGCATCCTCGGGCGGAAGACGATCGAGCTGATGACGACCGATCACCTCGGAGATGTCGACACGGGGTGGCTCCCGCCGGGATGGGGCTTCGGTCTCGGCCTCACCGTGAAGAAGGAGGCGGGCCTGGACGGCATGCCCGGCTCGGTCGGCAACTACCACTGGCTCGGACTGCATGGCACGTCGTTCTGGGTGGATCCCGAAGAGCGCCTGGTCGGCGTCTTCCTGGTGCAGATCTATCCCAACCGCGACATCAACTTCCGGCGGCGGTTCAAGAGCCTGGTGTACCAGGCGATCGCCCGGTAGAACAAGGCCGGATCCCGAGATCGCGGTGGTGCGCCCGTCCGGTGCACGGGCTACGTTGGCACCTCATGAGAGCGCATCGCTACGGCTGGCTCGCCGCGCCCGTCTTCCTGCTCGGGTGCGCCCCCGAGGGACCCCCGTTCACGCCCGTCGCCGACGTCCAGGAGCTCATGGTCTCGGTCCTCGAGCCCGCCGCCGAGGTCTATTGGGATGCGGTCGGAGCGATCATCGACGAGAACGGCGTCGTCGAGTTCGCGCCCAGCACGACGGAGGAGTGGGACGCCCTGCGGAACGCGGCCTTCGTGATCGCTGAGTCGGGAAACCTGTTGATGATGCAGGGCCGCGCGCTGGACCAGGGGCCCTGGGCGGACATGTCCAAGGACATGATCGACGCCGGGAGGCGGGCCTTGGCGGCAGCCGAGGTCCGGAACGAAGCGGCGGTCTTCGACGCCGGCGCCGAGGTCTACTACGCCTGCCGCGACTGCCACGCGACGTATGCGATCGAGACGCTGAGGCCCAGCGACGCCGGCGACGAGTAGCGGCCTCGTGCGGATCGAGAGCTTCCTCGAATGGCTGGGGAGCACGGCCTGGAGCGTGGCGCTCCTCGAGTCCCTGTACGTGTGGCCGGTGGTGGAGTCGATTCACGTGCTCACGCTGGGCTTCTTCGTGGGTACGGCCGCGATGCACGACCTCCGCCTCGTGGGCCTGATCCTGAAGGGAATCCCGATGACCGATGTCACCAGGCGGCTGATGCCGTGGACCCGGGCGGGCTTCGCCGTGATGGTGACGTCGGGACTCTTGATCTTCTACAGCTCTCCCCTCAAGTACTACCACAACCTCTTCTTTCGCTTCAAAGTGCTGCTCTTGATCCTGGCCGGCCTCAACATCTGGCTGTTTCACGCACGAATCGAGCGCAGGATCGCCGCCTGGGACCGTGATCCGGTGCCCCCACGCGCCGCGCGGGTCGCTGGGGTCGTGTCGCTCATCTCCTGGGCCAGCATCGTCTTCGCCGGCCGCATGATCGCCTACAGTTGGTTCGACTGCGACCTCCAGCCGCAGCCCGACTTCGTCAACTGGGCGGCCGGCTGCGGGGTCGAGCCCTAATCGGGAGGGGGGGCAGGCGTGCTTCTGGGATTCTTCGAGTGGTGCGAGGGCACCCGGATCGGCACGGTCGTCCGCGACTCGCTGTGGCTCTTTCCGGTCATCGAGGCGGTGCACCTGCTCGGGCTCTGCCTCCTCGGCGGATCCCTTCTGGTGGTCGACCTCAGGTTGCTCGGCTTCGGCCTGAAGGACCGGCGCATCGCCGAGCTGGCCCGCCAGGTGCGCCCGTGGCTCGCGGCGGCCGTGCTCGTGATGGTCCTGACCGGTGTCCCGCTCTTCCTCTCGGAAGCCATCAAGTGCTACTACAACCAAGCGTTCTGGCTGAAGATGAGGACGCTGCCCTTCGCGCTCGTGTTCACCTTCGTGGTCCGAGAGCGGGTTACGCGAGACGCGATGCTCGACACCTCCGCCAAGAGCCGCCTCGTCGGGTTCGCCTCTCTGGCCCTCTGGCTCACCGTAGCGGCGGCGGGCCGCTGGATCGGCTTCTCGGCCTAGCGCACCCCTGGGGTGGGGGGCCGCCTCAACACCTCCCGGCTTGCTGCCGGTTGCGCAGGCGCTCCCGGTCGTCCGGGGCTCCGGTGCCCGACGACCCCATGAAGATCTTGGTGCCGTCCGTGAAGGTGACATCGCGGCCATTGGCCCGCTTCAGGGAGTGATCCTTGGTCTGATAGCCGTCCACGATGATCTCGGTGCCGGGTGTCAGGCAGTCCCGGCGCAGTCCGCGCCGAAGAAGCGTGTTGGGCGTTCCACCCTCCACCATCCAGACCTCGGCGGTCCCGTCCTCGGCCGCCACCTCCAAGTGGATCCACGAGTGGGGGTTCACCCACTCGAGCTTGACGATCTTGCCCTGGAGCCGAATCGGCGCGTCCCTGTCGAACTCGGCACCGAAGGCGTGGTGCGCCACCACGCGTGGCGCGGCCAGGAGGATCAGAAGGCCCCCGACCAGGAAGGAGTGAATGGTGTTCATGAGTTCTACCTCGGCTCGCGCCCCTGCCCCCCTTCGCGTTCGCGCGCTCGCTCGCCGCTGAGCACGTTGAAGAGAGCGTAGTTCCCCTCATGGCAGGCGTACTCGTAGACGAGCTCGGGGAGCGCCTTGAAGGGCATCTGCCCGGTCCACGGCTGGGTGTAGGCCGTGGGGTCGTGCATCGTGAATTCGTAGTTGATCGTGTGCTCGTCGACCCGGGTGAAGCGCTCGATCACCGTCAGGTCCTCCGACGCGCCGGTGAAGATGCGGACCCTGTCGAGCTGTAGTGGATGGAGGTTGGTGGTTTCCACGACGAGGGTGTCGCCCGTCCACCGGCCCCACGAGTCGCCCATCCACGGGCGCACCTGGGGCGGAAGGGGGCGGCGCTCGCCCAGCCGGATGATCCGGGCGTCGTGCACCATCTCCGCCATGATCACGACGTGATCGGCGGTCTGCACGATCGTGTAGTTGTTGTTGTAGAAGTAGTTGGGGAGCATCGGCGGACCGGCGCTGGACCCAAAGGAGATGAGGCACCGCTCGCCGAGCGGCCGATTCTCAGGATTGTCGTACGAGCCAAACTCCCCCCAGAACGCCCTGCGCCCCGCGACCCGGGCCTGCCCCTCGGCCGTCAAGGGCGGGATGCGGCCGTCGGGCGGATCCACGATCAGCGAACTCCTGGGCTCGCCGTCGTAGACCGCCACCCGGTCACCCGCATCGATGTAGAAGTAGTTGTAGCCTCCCACGCCGCCCGCGGCTCCGGTCGATCCGTCGCCACCGACGGGTGGAGCCCCTCGGTTCGGGTCGCTCGGTCGGCTGAGCTCGTCGATCCGCTCGGCCCGGCGCCCCTCGATCCGGGCCACCTGCTCCGCCGCGAGAACCGCGCCCTGCCCTTCGCGGCGCTGGAGCGGCGTGATCGTGGCGTTGGTCCAGTTTCCTTGGAGGTCGGGATGCCCCTCGGGCGTCCGTGGCGCCGCCCAGGGCCTCGGGTCAGGGTCGGGGGCCTGCGCAGCCGCCGGCGGCGTCAGCACGCCCCCGGTGAGGACGAGCAGCAGCGCCAGCAGCGAGCTGCACCGAACGCTCATGTCCCCTCCTCCACTACCGGATCGGGTTCTTGCGAAGGTGCCCGTAGAGTAGCTCTTCCACGAACTCGACGCACTTGAACTGTCCGAGCCGAGCGTCCGGGTTCACGTGCCGGTAGAGCGGCATGCGGATCGTCCACGGCCGCGAGAACACCTGCGAATCCTCCATCGTGGCCTCGTACTGCAGGTGATCCGGGCTCGTCATGATGTAGCGCTCCACGACCCTGAGCGCCGCGCTGTGGTGGTTCCCCGCCCGGTCGAGCCAGGCTTGACCGTTGAACCCACTGGTCTCGACCACCCACGTGTCCCCCTCCCAACGCCCCACCGACTGCCCCATCCACGAGTCCACCTGCGGGGGCCCGGGATTTTGCAGGTAGATGTTGCGGACCGCGCCCGCGTACTCGTGCGCGATGAAGAACGCGCTCTCGCTCTGAAAGATCTGGAACGGAAACGGCATGTAGGTGGCGCGCGGCACGCCCGGCAGGTAGCACTTGATCTCAGGGTCACGAGTGAGCCAGTTCTCCCGGTTCTCATCCCTCGTTGCCCGCGCCTCGGGCAAGTACGGAATCGTGCCGCCCACGACGACCCCGACCCCCGACGGCACCGAGCCGACAGCGCCCAAGGCGAGCACCTCGCTGGCCGGCACCGGGATCATGGGCCCGGGCTGCATCGCGAGGGCGGCGCGGGCCCGGTGTGGCTCGATGTCCCAGTGGGCGTTGCCGAGCGCCTGCCAGATGCCGTTGAGATCCGGCTTGCCGCTGGCGGTACGGGGGATGTCGGCGAGCTGCGCGCTTCCGCCGAAGGGCGCGAGCATCACCACCAGCACCGCCGCACAAGCGGCAACCCTGGCGCCGGGCATCAGCGGCCTCCGGGGACGCAAGGGCAGCCGTGCGATCACTTCGTCCGTGCCGCGCACATCGGTCCAGCTCACTTGGTGGCTCTCGTCGAGGCGGGGATCGATCAGTGTGACGGCCAGTTGGGGATCGGCCGACAGAGCGGCAATCTCGGACACGTCGAGCGGATGAGTGGTGACTCCGTCGCTCCAAGCGAGTGCCTCCCCTGCCGTCCGCTCCTCGGAGCTTCCAAGCCGGTAGGCGAGACTCACCCCGCCATCCCCTTCACCCATGTCGGCGTGGGTGATCACGAGCGACAGGCTCTCGTCCCACAACCCCACGTCACAACGGAGCTCCACCGAGGAGATGCCCGTGCCGGCCCCGTCGGCCAACAGAACGGCGGTGGTCACCTGGACGTCGTTGAACGGCTCCGTCCTCACGCGCAAGACCCAGTCGCCGATCTCCTCCCCCTGCTGAGCGCGCACCTCCGGCCCAGCGAGGCCCAGCAGGGCTACGCCGACCGTCGCCAGCATCAGGCACCGCATGGGTGTGGCCTCGACTCGTAGGGCTACGGCTCGTGTCGGTACCTTCGCCACGTCAGAGTTGCGGTGACGCGTCCCTCGTCGTCCTTGAGGGACAGCCTAAGGAGATCGTCCTCGAGCTCGAAGTACCGGACATTGTCTTCGCCGACCCAACTCCCCCTCGTTGGCGAGCCCTCCACGTGGTGGACGACGATGTTCTTGTCCAGCTCGAAGCTCACGCTCCCCCAGTAGGCGAACCCGGCCTGCAGCCTCTCGCCGGGCTCCCCAGGCCGTTCCGGCAGGTCGCTGGGCATGCCGATCGCCGACATGTTTCCGAAGTCGTCGTACATGATCCGGCCGACGTAGTCCATGTCGACGGGATCACCGTCCTCCGGGAAGCGCTGGTACTTCGCGAGCTCATAGTGTCCCACGAATCGGCCCTTGATGGCGTCCGCTTCGTCCGACACCTGCTCGGTCGTGTTCCCGCTCCACACCACTGCGGCGCCCGCGGCCAGCGCCGCGGCTGCGGTCACAAGGAAGAGAGGTTTCATCGGGCCCGTCCTGTGTTCGAGGGACCATCGCGCACAGCGGCAAGATGCGCCCAACCGCTCGAGCGCCACAAGCGTCACCCCTCAAGGCGAGTCCGACCTCGAGGGGCCGCCGGGGTCCGTGGGCACGCTGGCGGGCGGCCGTCGCCCGGTGACATAATGCGTTTGGCTTCGTCGAGGTCCGGCGATACCGGTGGGCCCGCGGGCGGGCACCGCCGGGCGCTCGGGTCCAAGGGGATACCGCGCCATGTCCAGGTCCGTCTCGCTCCGCTGCCACGTCCTCGTCGCAACCGCCTGCTGCCTGGCGCTCTCCGGGCAGCCTCTTCTGGGCGCACAGGAAGGCGCGCAGAACGGTGAGTGGCGCTCGTTCGGGGGTGACGTCGGCAGCACGAAGTACTCGCCGCTCGCCCAGATCGACAAGGACAACGTAGCGGATCTCCGGATCGCCTGGAGGTGGCCGTCCGTCGACGGCCAGTTCGACCTGGACCGGCTCCGTCAAGAATACGTCAACCTCAGGTGCCCAATGACATAAGCGCCGTCCGGATCGGGGGGCTGAAGGCGGCCCCCCTGAGGGTCGACGGCGTGGTCTACCTCTCGACGCCGCTGGGCCAGTCCGCGGCGATCGACGCCAGAACGGGCGAAACGCTTTGGGTCTACGACCCCCAGAGCTACGAGTCGGGGATCCCCGTCACGATGCTCGGCTTCAGCAGCCGCGGCCTGGCCCATTGGGGCGAGGGTCCGGAGGCGCGCGTCGTGTACGGCACGGGCGACGCATATCTGCTCGCCGTCGACGCCACCACCGGCGAGCCGGTGGGAGACTTCGGCGTCCGGGGGCGGGTTGATCTCATGGCGGGCATCCCGCGGGCGAGGCGCGATCCCCCGCCCCTCAACTACTCCGTCACCTCGCCACCGACCATCGTGGGCGACGTGGTGGTCGTCGGGTCGGCGGTCTCGGACCAGCCGAGCTTCAAGGAGCAGCCGCCCGGTCATGTGCGGGGATACGACGTGCGAACCGGTGGGCTGCTCTGGACGTTCCACACCATCCCCCAGCTCGGCGAGTTCGGCAACGACACCTGGGAGGAGGGCTCGTGGCGGTACACGGGCAACACCAACGTGTGGTCGCTCATGACGGCGGACGAGGAGCTCGGCTACGTGTACTTGCCGGTGGGCACGCCCACCATGGACTTCTACGGCGTTCACCGCCCCGGCGACAACCTGTTCGCCAACAGCCTCGTCGCCCTCGACGCCAGAACCGGCGAGAGGGTCTGGCACTTCCAATTCGTTCACCACGACCTGTGGGACTACGACCTGCCGGCGGCGCCGAACCTGGTCGACATCACCGTCGACGGCCGCCCGATCCGAGCGGTCGCGCAGGTGACCAAGCACGCGTTCGTCTTCGTCTTCGACCGCGTGACGGGAGAGCCCGTTTGGCCCGTCGAAGAACGGCCCGTGCCTCAATCCGACATCCCGGGAGAACGCTCGTCGCCCACGCAGCCGTTTCCCACGAAACCGCCAGCGTTCGACCGCCAGGGCATCACGGCCGACGACCTGATCGACTTCACGCCGGAGCTGCACCGGGAGGCCACACGGATCCTCGAGCAGTATCACTACGGTCCGCTCTTCACGCCGCCGTCGCTTCGGGTGGATGGGCCAAACGCGCCGGTGGGGACTCTTCATCTTCCAGGGTATATCGGCGGCGCGAACTGGCACGGCGCGGCGGTCGATCCCGAGACCGGGATCCTGTACGTGCCCTCCATGACGTCGCCGTCGCTGTCGGGCCTGGTGGTTCCGGGGGAGTCTCCGAACCCGCGCAATGTCCGCGAGGCCGCCTACGCAACCCTGGACTACGTGCGTGCGGTTCGGCGCCCCGAGGGCCCGGAGGGGCTGCCCCTCGTCAAGCCCCCGTACGGACGCATCACCGCGATCGATCTCAACGGCGGCGAGATTCTGTGGCAGCGGGCCAATGGACCGGGCGCACCCGGCGTCCGCGAGCATCCGGCTCTCGAAGGCTTGGACCTTCCGCCTCTCGGGAGAGGGAGGGACCACGTACTCGTCACGAAGACCCTGCTCTTCTCGGCTCAGGCCGGACCGAACGAAGACGGGGACCCGGTTCTGGTGGCGAGGGACAAAGCCACCGGCGAGGTCCTGGCCGAGATCCCGCTCCCGGGCCGGACGTTAGGCGCGCCCGAAACTTATCTGCACGACGGCGTTCAGTATGTCGCGCTTACCGTCCGCGGCAATCCGCCCGAGTTGGTGGCGCTCAGGCTGCCGTAAGCGGCGCTACCGGATCCCCAGGTCTTCGACGACCACCCCTGGGATTCGGTGGTTGATCCGGACGCCCCATATCCCATCCGTCCGCCCGGCCATCCCCGACTTCGGCGCGGCGTGAACGACCGTTCCGTTCACGACGAACTCGGTCTGATCCTCGCCCACCCGAACCTCCAGGTCGTTGACCGACCTGCCGCTGGCATCGGGCTCGACCACGGCGGCGTGCGGCGTGCGCTCCACGACGTCGTGGGTCGTCTCGTCGTTCGCCCGGTGCTTGATGATGTAGCTGCCGTTCTGGGCGACCAGGAAGTAGAGGTAGTTCTGGCTCGGGCCCTCCAGGTCACCCCCTCCGTACACGAGCCCGTAGTAGTTCACGTGGTCGCTGGGCGCCAGCAGGGTGAAGCTCCCCGCGAGGGTATAGGCGCCCGACGCCGTGTTCGCTTCGTTCCACGCCACTGCCGCAGGGCCGGTGTCGATCTGGAAGCCGCTGCCCACGGTCTTGAACTCCACCTCGGGGACGTCGTCCGGGTCGGCAGCGTTGGTGCTGCGATCCAGCCTCAGCTGCCAACCTTCGGGCGCTTGCGCCGCCAGAGGCGCTGCGGTCAGGAGGGCGAGGGATACCAGGAAGACTCGACGGATCATGGTAAGGCTCCTACTTGCGGCAGGGTTCTAAGATGATGTCGGACCCGATCGCGTGTGGGTCGGGGGACCCCACGATGCACGCGCCGACGATCGGTCGCAAGAGGGACGCGTATCTCGTCGGGCAGGCACCATAATGGGTCTGATGACATCGACCTCAATCGAGCCGCGTGTCGCCCGAGCGATGGGAGCACACGTTCGGAAGCGTGCCCAAGCCGAGAGTCGGAGCATCCCCTGAGGCCGTTCTCCCCGTGGGCCCTCCCATGACGATCGCGAGAGAGCTCCACGGCACCCCCTCCTCCCCTGCTGCGGGCCTGTGCGGAAATCCGCCGGATGGCGGAGCTCCGCTTGGGCCGTCACGCCGTCCCTTCCTCGCCGCGCAGGTGACCCGGCCGGCTCAGCCGCCTGCCGCGTACAACTCTCCCAACGCCAGCTCCGGACGCTGGGCAAGGAAAGCGCGAACGCGCTCCTCTCGCTCGATCGCGATCGGGATGAAGGCCAGCACCTGCTCGAGACGCTCGTCCGACGCCGCGCAGCTGAGGCGCAGAAATCCGGCCCCGGCGTCGCCGAAGCACTCACCACCCAAGCAGGCTACGCCGAAGTCGTCGTCGGCTCCCTCGAGCAGGTAAAGAGCGAGGCCGTGGCTCGTGATCCCGAGGCGGTTGCAGACGGCCGAGACGTTCGGGAAGACGTAGAACGTCGCTCGGGGCTCAAGCGAGTGGAAGCCGTCGATCCGGTTGAGCCCCTCGGTCAGCAGCATCACCTTCGCCCGGAACTTGTCCATCACGGCATCGCGCTCCTCACCGTCCGACTCCAGCGCGGCCCTGCCGGCCAGCTGCACGAAGGGAGGCGTGCAGGAGAGCGAGGTGTTGATCATCGTGCCGATGCGTTCCGCCGTGCCTGGCGAGGAGATGGCAAAGCCGAGCCGCCAGCCGCCCATGCTGTACGACTTGCTGAAGGTGTACGCAGCCACACCGTGGTCCAGCATGTCGGGCTCGGCCATGAGAGAATGGTGGCGGCCCTTCCATACCATGTGGCAATAGGGCTCGTCGCTGAACACGGCGACCTGCCTGCCACGGATGAGATCGGCGATGGCTGCCAAATCGTCCGCGGTCGCCACGCCTCCGGTCGGGTTGTGCGGCGAGTTGAGGAAGATCCCCTTGGGTGACGAATCCTCCACTAGGAAGCGCTCGATCTCGTTGAGGTCCGGTCGGAAGTCGTTCGATTGCTTGAGTGGTGTGAAGACGGGCCGGGCTCCCCGCCTGAGGATATTGGGTGCATACGTCGGGAAGTAGGGGCTGAAGACCAACACTCCGTCACCGGGGTTCAGGAACGCCTCGCAGAAGAACTGCTCGAAGATCTTGGCGCCGGGTCCGATAACGATATTGTCGGCCCCGGCCGGTAGGCCGAACTCTTCCCGCGCGTAGCTCGCGACGGTCTCACGCAGCTCGGGCAGTCCGGGAGAGGCGCAGTAGCGAGAGTGGTTGGCCTCGATGGCCGCCGCGCCGGCGGCTCGGGCCGAGGAGGTAGTGTTGAACGGGCTGTCCCCGATCTCCAACTCCACTACGTCCTTGCCGGCGGCCTGGAGCTTCTTGGCGATGGCGAGAACAGTGAACGCGGTCTCGGCCGTCAGTGACTTCGCGAAGGAACTGAGCTCGACGCTCACAGTTACAAGCTCATCCGGCCCTCGTGAACATGAATGCGAACGTGGTCGGTCCCCTCTTGGCGTGTTCCCATCCGCTCCTCGTTGCAGGTGATCGTGGTCCACCATGATAGCCGCTCCGCCCGGACCCCTGACCATTTCCTGGGTGGTCCACGCTCCGCCGAGCGGGCCACCATGCTGTCCGGCGTGACGTGCATGGCGCACTAGACATGCGGCGGGTCTACCACTGCTGCGAACTCGAGTTCCACCGCCTCCGTCCCGTCACGACGGGCATTCTGGCATATTCGGCCCCTGGCGATGCCGGAGGCTCTTGCTTGGGGTGTTGGGACGAGTGATAGGGTTCTGAGACACGAGATGTGCATGAGTCCTACCTGGCCCGGTTTTCCTAACTGGGCCGACCTGGTTGATACAGGGAATCGAGCCATTGCCAGGTCAGCACCCCCGTCCGACGTGGCTTCCGGGCACACCTGGTGGTCGTCTGGGCGGAGGAGGGGGGAGGCTCCCCGTATGGGACACCAGGTGCCCCGAGAGTCAGCCTCCTACGCGGGCTCCCGCCTGGTCGTGTGCGGGTCACCAGGTCCTACCACGACTACCAGGCCCTGAACCGGACGGGCGGAACTCTCCGTGGCCCCTCCCGTATTGGTGCCACCAGCGCAGCACTCCCGATAGTAGGTACCGAATACTGTGAAGGTGCTGATTCCACGGCATGTCGGTCACCCTGCGTGAGAACGGACCGTCGCCAATCCCACCCCCACCGTGAGTTCCTCCTCGACCGGAGGATCAATGGAATCGTGCCACCCGTGGTCTGACGAAGATGTCCAGCAATCCAAGGTGCGGCAGCACAAGCTGTCCGAGCCCTCGCAGAAGTTCTGGACGAGGACGTATCTTGGGGCATCGTACTCCCAGGCTATCGCACTTCCAGCTGAAGAGGACCCGGGACATGAGAACCGAATCCGCTCCGCTCACTGGTCTACTCCTGACTTGGCTCATGAGCCTACCGATTACGGCTCAGGATCTGGATATGCCTCGTCCGATCGACGGGATCAACACGGTCTGGATCGAGGAGATGACATGGCTAGACGTGAGAGAGGCGCTCGCAGAGGGTAAGACGATTGCGATCGTACCCACGGGCGGTGTCGAGCAGAACGGGCCTTACGTTGCTGCGGGCAAGCACAACTTCGTCCTCTCCGTCACGGCGGAGGCGATCGCCCGGGAACTGGGAGATGCCCTGGTTGCGCCGATCGTGAAGTTCGTCCCCGAGGGTGACATCGATGAACCGTCTGGGCACATGCAGTATCATGCGACCCTAAGTGTTGGGGAGGACACCTTCGTAGCCCTGCTTACCGACATCGTGCGTAGCCTGGCTGCGCACGGCTTCACCGACATCGTCTTGATCGGAGACAGCGGCGGGAACGTGAGCGGAATGCAGACGACGACAGACGCGCTAAACGAACGGTGGATGGGAAGCCCTGCCCGCGTATATCACATCCCCGAGTATTATCGGCAGGACATGTACAGCTGTGAATACCTGAAGGCCGAGCTCGGAATCTTCCAGCAGCCGGACAATTGCGTCGCGACCCGGAACGAGTACCACGACGACTATCACTACTCGTCGATCATCGCGACGACCGACCCGACCCGGATTCGGGCGCAACAAAGGATGGACAGAGGACTGTTCAGCATCAACGGAGTGGACCTCTCACCGCTCGAGCGAACCATAGCCAACGGTCGGCGCCTCGTTCGGTACCGTGCTGAGATCACCGCTCGTGCGATCAGGACAGCGATCGGGAAGAATTGAGTCTCGGGGACTTCTCAGCGACGATCCCTCTCAGAAGACTCGCTGGCTCCTGCACCGTTTCCGGGTCAAGACGACGCAGCAACTCGGTGAGAAGTTCCGCGGCTGCGTCGAAATCCGGACGCTGGATGATGCCGGTGTGAGTGCAGATTCCAAATGGGCGCGGTCATGTTCACCGAAGGTCGACCCGTGTCGTAGCGCTGGATCTCGGCTCCGTCCTCGCCATACCCAGGAAAAACGTCGGGTTGCAGCGGGATGCCTTCCTACCAGAACGCCAACGTGCCGGCTGGGCGACTGCTAGACGCTGGCCCGAGCCGCGAAGTGACGTGCAGTAGCAGCTGGGCACATGCCCCGAAGCCGCGCCAGCTTCTACTCCCGGCAGCTCGGGTCGCGCTGACTGTCCTTCGGAATCCAAGCCCGTTAGTCAGACTGTTGGGATGTTGAGGCGTAGGACACTTGCTGAGACCTGACCGCACCTGAACCCAGGATCCCGAGAGGCCCCGTCCCTGCGGGCCTCGTCGGCGCTGACCCGATCTTGTGGCTTATGGATTCCATGCCCTAGACATGCGACGCGACCCGACACCCCGCCATATCGGCGGCCGACACAACGGTAGAGGCTCTCCGCTCACATGCCTGGATGAAGTGTTCGACGACGACGCTAGAGTCAACGCAACCGTGTCCAGGTCCCACGTGACGATTGGCTCGCAGCTGTAAGCACGCTTACTGGAGAGCAGATCGACCTTCTAGAGGTCCGTTACCACCAGCAACGATCTCAGGGCTGTCTCCTGCGATCCCAACTTTTCTCGGGAGCCAGCACGTCGCCTCAAGCGTAGCTGGTATGGCCCCGCCTCGAGCGGCTCGCCGCCCCGGTCAGGCCACTACTCAGCCGGACCGGACCAGCAGCTGACCCGCCAAGACCGAACGTTCTAGTTCCCCAACTCATCCGCGATCTCCTCCAGCCTCCTCTGGATTTCCTCTTCGGGCAGCCAACGGCCGCGGAACATGACGCCCGCGCGGTCGGCCACGTTGGCCACATCGGAGAGCGGATTCCCGTTCAGCAGAAGCAGGTCCGCGCGCCTGCCGACTGCCACCGTTCCGAAGCTGTCGAGCCGCTGGAAGTAGTCGCCCACGTTGCGCGTCCCGCTGACGAGAATCTCGTACGCCGACATGCCCACATCGGCCATCGCCTGCATCTCGCGATGAATCGAGAACCCCGGCACGCTGAAGATCTGCGGCGAGTCGGTGCCCATGAGGATGCCTGCGCCGCCATCCGACAACGCCTTCAGCACCCGGTTGCGGTTGGCCGCCCAGGCCGCCGCCCGCCCGGGGCTGGTTCGGGACGCGGCCGCCCGCTGCCGGTTCGCCCAGGTCTCGACTCCCTGCGCTGGCCAGTAGCGCATCTCGGGACGGCGCCTCAATTCGTCCGCGTCGCCCCGCCCAATGATGCCCACCTCCCAGAGGACCATGGTGGGGACAACCCAGGCGCGCGCGTCCCGGGTCAGTTGCACGATGCGCTGGAGTCGGTTTTCGTCCACCTCGCCTTCGAAGGCGTCCAGGTATTCGATGTAGCCGTCCAGGTGGTCGAAGGTCTCCTGCCCCATGAGGATGGCGTGCTCGAGACCCACGTCCGCGGGCACGTGGCCGCCGAAGCGGATGCCCACTTCCTGCGCGGTGACCGCCATGGCGTCGTATTCTTCGCGCGTGGGCCCGGGATGGATCTTCAGCAGATCCCAACCCTCGCGCTTCTGCCGCCGCACCCGCTCCTCGGCTCCCTCCGTAGAGTTCACGCTCCCGTCGTTGAAGCTGGGGCCCGCCATGTAGAGCGTCGGGGCAACGATCTCACCCGCGTTGGCCCTCGCGCGCAGCGCCAGGTGCCCGTCCTGTCCCAGCATGCCGCGAACGGTGGTGACGCCGTTCGCCACGTACAGGAACATGACCTTCTCCTCCAGGTCGCCGCCGGGCATGTGCCCGTGCATCTCGGCGAGGCCGGGCATGAGGTACTTTCCGCTGGCGTCGATGACCGTGGCGTCCGCGGGAGGATCCACCGATGCGGACGGACCCATCTCCACAATGCGGCCCTTGGAGACGACGACCATGTAGCCGTCGAGCGTGCCTTCGCGGTCCATCGGCACCACGTTCGCGTTGACGAAGGCGGTGGTCTGCATGGGCGGCACCTGAGGACGTGCGCCCTGGGGAAGCGTGCAGCCGGCGAGGGCCAGCCTTGAAGCGGCGAGAACTGGGCGGCAAGCAAGGATGCGCATCTCGGGACCTCCTGTGCGAATCGAGGGATGCGGCGCACCGGAAGCGCCTGTGTCAATAAGGTTGTCCGGCAAATCGAGTGTCAATCCGGGAGCGTCACGCGAGGACACCTCGCCGACCGCCTGCAGTCGAGGCGCGGAAGCACGTGGGAGGAGCGGCGCTACGCCCGCTACGCTTGGTTTGCCTGCGTCGTCTGTCGGAGTCTCCCGCCATCCGCCTAAAGGAGGGAGCCCCTCTGGGGCCATTGATCTCGTCAACTTGCCGAAGGCCCGATCAGGCCGCCACAAGGCCTTCCACCACGATCTTCCCGGCGTGGCCGCGGGCCTGCCAGAGATCGTAGGCCATCTGCATCCCCGCCAAGTCTCGGGCGTCGAGCCGAAGGCCTCCGACAGCCGAATCGCCACCTCCACCGATATCCCCGTTCGCCCGTTCACCTGCTCCAAGAGCGCCTGCCGGGTGACGTCCAAGCCCTCGGCGGCCCGGGTCACGGTCAGACCCAGAGGTTCGAGGCACTGCCGCTTCACGATGCCGTCCGGATGCGGCGTCCACATCGACCGTCCGCCCAGACGTAGACCACCTCTCGATCGGCCAGCGAGCACCTCGACCAAGCCTCGAACTCCTCTGCCCATCCCGCCCGCAGCCCCCGGATCGATGGCCTCGATAACGGCATCCCTCCCCCAGCAGTCCCCGCATCACCAGCTCGAAGTCTCCCTCAGCCAGCCCGTGCAGATACTGCTCCGGAAGCAGAGCGCCAGCTCCTTCGTCTGCCTCGCAAAACAACGGGAGCACCCGGCTCTCGAAATGCTCTTCGACGCCGCAAACCCGAGGACGTCGGAGCGTGATCGTGCCTGAGCTCATCGCAAGACCTCCGCGTCTTGCCGTATCCGTTGCGGTAGCCCTCGCGCCCACCGATCTCCACCCTGGCTCCGACTTCTTCCGCCCGAGCAGGTCCGCGACCTTCTCCTCCTTAAGATGCGCTGGATGACTCCTGCGCCTTCTCCCATACCATCCCCTCGAGCATCTCCCGCATCGGCCTGCTAGACGCACCCCCGGGTCCCGCAATATCCTCTCTCAGGAGGCGACGTTCCTTTCCCGGGCTGTTACCCGGGCTCACTGGTTTATTTCTCAGCGCAGAGGTACTTCGCCTCTCTTTTTGCGCACCCTTTGATCCTACCTCGGAAGACGAACCACAATAGCCTGAATCGACGTCTCTGAAACCCGGATCCGGTGACGCCCATGCCCGTCGCTGGATAGTGCGGGGAACGCCGAGGTCGTGCGCCGCAGGCCTGGCGCGATCATCACTGGTGAGTCGGCTTCGTCCTGTTCATACAGGCCGATGAAACCTATCGTTGCTGGGCCGGTCAGCGCGACCTACCCCCGGTTTTCTGGAGTCAGGACGCCGGCTTAGGCCCGGAGAACCCGTCGCCTCCATTGGTGAGAATCCGGAACGGCGGGAACACCGCCCGAACCAAGAACGCCGCGAGAGTCCGCGCACCGCCCCAACTCCAACCAGGCAACTGGAGACACCACCGATGATCCATCAACCGATCAGCGTGGACCAGTCCGACCGGATCGTCCCGATCAACCTTCGCCAGAGCGGCCGGACCCCCGCCGAGCTGCTCATTTCCACCCGGGTGCGGAAGTCGCCCTATTGGCATCTGTCCCACGAAGCGGGCTGCTGGCGCGCGACGATCTATAACCGCATCTACCATCCGCGCGGCTATGTCCGGCCCGAGGACGGCGGCGGCGCGGCAGAACACGCGGCGCTGACAGAGCACGTCACCATGTGGAACGTCGCCGTCGAGCGCCAGATCCGCGTGAAGGGACCGGACGCCGAGAGGTTCACCGACTACGTCACCACGCGGGACGCCACCCGCATCGCCCCGATGCACGGGAAGTACGTCATCCTCTGCAACGAACGGGGCGGCATCCTCAACGATCCGGTGCTGCTGCGCCTGTCCGAGGACGAGTTCTGGTTCTCGCTGGCCGACTCCGACGTGCTGTTCTGGCTGCAGGGCGTGAACATCGGGATGGGGATGGATGTCGGGATCGATGAGATCGATGTCTGTCCGCTGCAGATACAGGGGCCGAAGTCGCTGGCGCTCATGGCCGACTTGGTGGGATCCGTGCGGGTCAAGAAGGCGGGGGTAGCCGTGGTCGTCAGTCGCTAATGATAGTGGGTCTTGGGTGCGCAGAGTTACTCGGGCGGCCAAGCGTTCATGAGGAGGTAGGGGCGCTCGCCGGAAGACTTGCTCTCCGTCGCGGCCAGCCGCGCGTTCGCGCAGGGAGAGATGCAGGCGCCGGGGCGGGATGTAGGCGCAATCCAGCTCTCATACCAGCGCTGCGGTTGGGTTCGGAGTTCCGGGCAATCCCGCGTGTGCTTTGCCTCTCTACGAACTTCTTCTTCTTGATTTCTCGCGGACCTCGCCTGCCGCCCCTCTCGGGTTGGCGGTGCGCAAGCTTGCCAGCCATTCGGCGGCTTCCGCCAGGCCGCCGAAGGTGAGCAGGTGAATGTCAACGGCAAGCACGTTCTCGCGGACGGCCAGGTGCTCGGCCAGCGCCAGCGCAACGGCGGTCGGCGACCATCTGCCCGCCAACCGCGCGACGCCGGGCCTGCGCTTCAACGCCCGTGCGGACTCCCCGACGCCGCAGCGGACCGCGTATCCGATCAGCTTGTGTAGCGGGACGGGCCCCGGCACCCCGATGCGAACCGGCATCGTGCAACCGGACTCCCTCGTCCGCGCCAGCCAAGCGAGAGCGGGAGCGGGCGAGACCACGAACTGCGTCACCACCCAGAGCTCCGAACCCGTCGCCTGGGCGTATTCCGTCTTGCGCCGAAGTGCTTCATCCAGATCGGCCGGGCCGACGAGGGGATGCCCTTCCGGATACGACGTGACGCCAAGCCGCCGGAGGCCATGCTCAGCGAGCAGCCCGGAATCCAGCAGGGCCAGCGTATCGGAGTACGGGCCGGCGGGCGCGCACCGAGCGCGCGGGCAGGTGCGGCACCGGCTTCATGCCCACCGCCAGCACCCGTTCGCAGGCGGCGATCGTGTCCTGCCACCGGCCCCTCGGCGGAAACGGCACGTAGACAGCGGCACCACGCGGGAGGTAGCCGGCGAGGACTTCCGGAGGCGGTAGTTGACGCGCCAGGACCTCCACGGAGGCACCGAGGGCCAGGTCGCGGAGCGCGGCCCGAGTCCGGGTCTTAGAAGGAGGTGGCATTCTATCCCATGCGGATGGTTGATTGCTCCCGCGCCTCGCGGTTCAGCTTGCGGAACGCCGCCGACGGCCCGTCCGTGCGATGGCGCGGATTCGCGGCCTTCAGATCCGGCCGGTGCAGCGCAGCAGCCTCAGGTGGTTGCGTACGTTGTCGTGCTCGAGGTAGGCGTCCTGCAGGTGGCGCCGTCCGTTCGAGCGCAGCGCGGTGCGACCGTGCAGGACCCGGCCCGGCGCACAGCAGAATCTGCCCGGCCTCCAACCAGAAGGTAACCTACGCGCTGGGGAATTAACGCGCCTGGACAGCTCGTGGTAGGCGGCGTAGAAGTCGCCCAGCCGAGGCTCCGACAGGGGAATGACCTGCATCTGCTGGGTGTTGAAGCGCAACAAACTGACCTCGCCGTCGCTGTCCAGCTCGACCATGGGGTTGGCCGCGTAGTCGTATTCCTCGCTGAAGGTACGGGACGGCACCATCACTCTGCACAGCCCGTCGAACTTGCCGGGGTGATCGCTGCCTAGCTCGTTGAGCAAGCCGAAGCCGTCCACGACGGAAGATTCGCCGCCTTCGCACTCGTTCACCAGCATGTGCAGGACCTGCACGCTTGGCTGCCAGTTGTAGCTGGTAAAGTCGTTGCGGTGCGACTGCCAGATCCGTGTGCGCGATGCTATATCCCTTCGGGTCGACCACGACGTTGTGGATGCGCTCGAACACCACCTCGCGAATCGGGCCCAAACGGGTCGCGAGCTGCTCCGACGAATCCGGGTCGGTGGGGGCGTCGACCAGCACGCAGACCCCGCTCCGCAAAAACTCGTCGATCAGCTCCGCCGCCGTGCGGTCGCTCGCCAGGAACCGTTGAGAATTGAACTTCCGCGGCTGGAACCGGCCATCCCAGTAGCGCAGGTCGAAAGGAGGCCGGCTACGCATTGACCTTCTGGCTGTCGTTGATCGTATTCGCCATTCTGAAGGGAGAATCCGACCTGCGGCAGGCGTCCGGTGTCCAATTCCCTGCATGCTGCTAGGACCTCCCCCGCTGGATTCCACGGCTCTGAGCTGGAGGCAACATCCGTCGCGGGAGGTCGCGGAAGCCGGCCCCTGGCGCACCCCGGCCGGGGCACGCGAGGGCGACTGGGGAGATCTCGCGGGGGGGATGGCAATCGCGACCGAGCCGTCCCAACAGTTCGCGCTCGGACTGCTGGCGCGCTCGGTGGAGGCGTTGAAGGCCTATGAGTACGACCCTTTTCGGACGATCGGCGCGAGCGGCGATCCATGCACGAATCGACCGACTATCGCCGGAAAGCGTCGGGCAATGGGGAACCATGGCTGCGAGAGAGATGGTCTGCCATGCCGCCGATCAGCTAAGGGTCGCAGCATTGACTCCGCGATGACGGCCACCGAACGCCCGACGGGGTTCCTCGTCTCGGGTGAGCGAGTCACCGGCCTGGTCAACCTATCGGATCTGCATCGCCTTCCGGTCCGCGCGCGGCGATCGTCACCGTGATAACCAGCCTCGGAATCGCCATGGCCGAACGGATCGAGACCGAATGGCCCGATATGCCGCACCGATAGGCAGAAATAGACGAACGCGCCTGACCACCATGTGCCGAGCCATTCTACAAGACGCTTTCGTCGACGGGGTGTCCATAGACGATTCTTGGACAAGGGGGCGGCTTGATCATGCCGCCGCGCGGACGAGCTCGTCGCGGACCTGGGCCGGGGTCCGGTAGCCGTGCCGGTCTGGGATCCACCCGCCAGTGTAGCGCTCCGCCACACCGCTGCACCCCAGCTCCCCACATGGGCCGCGGTCGACGGATCCCGAGCCATCGGAGCTTGCCCGAACCTGATGGGCCGTGTATTGCGGACCCCGGTCATGTCGTAGCCCCCCTCCTGGACCCCGGCTCCTGTTGCTGCGGTCCACTCAAGTCGGCGGCGAGAGAGATCGACTCGATGGCGTCGCCGCGGACCCCGTGACATTCCCAGTCGTAGTACTTATCTCCTTGGGAAGACGCCACCACTCCGGGGAGCCGCCATGTTCGCATCCCGACGCCGACAGCCACACCGAGGATCGCTGGCGCGCAGCACCGTGCTCGCGACGGCTGTCATTCTCACGACCGCCGCCTGCGAGTCGCCGCCCACCAACTTCGACGAGTTGGCCCGCGCCCGTCTCGCTCAGATCGAGGGCACGATCTCGGTCCCGGGGCTCCGGGCCGACGTAGAGGTGATTCGTGACTTGTGGGGCGTCCCCCACATCTACGCGGACAACCTCGACGACCTCTTCTTCGTGCAGGGCTTTGTCCAAGCGCAGGATCGACTGTGGCAGATGGACATGTACAGGCGGGCCGGGGAGGGACGGCTGGCAAACATCCTCGGCCGCACCGCGCTGGAGCACGACCGGGTCGCGAGGCTCATCAAGTACCGGGGTCCGTGGACGGACGAGGAGTTCAGCAGCTACCACCCCGAGGGACGCCGGATCCTGGAGGCCTTCTCGTCGGGAGTAAATGCGTACATCGCGCACGCGGAGGCGGCGGGCGAGCTACCCGTGGAGTTCGAGCTGACAGGCCTCCGCCCTCTGCCGTGGAGCGTCGAGACGCCGCTCCTGCGGATCGCGACCGCCATGCCCACGGCCGACGTCAGGCGCGAGCTCCGACTCGCTCGGAGCGTGGCCGAGGTGGGAGCCGAGGAGGCGAACCGGCAGGCCCGACCAACCCCGTATCGGGATGTGGTAGTTCCCGAAGGAGTCGACTACTCGATCATCGACGACCGGGTGGCCCAGGCGCTCGAGGGGTTTCAGGGCACGATCGTCCGGCCCCCGCTTGTGCCCCCCTTCGACGGTTGGCCCGACGTCGAGGCGTCTCTGAACTTCGGTGCGCTCGAGACGTCGCCCGGGAGCAACAATTGGGCGCTCAGCGGCTCGCTGACGGCGAGCGGCGAGGTTCTCGTCGCGAACGATCCGCATCGTGGCGTGACCAACCCTTCGCTCCGCTACACCGTCCACCTGGACGCTCCGGGCTGGAGGGCGATCGGCTCGACCGAGCCGGTCCTGCCGGGTGTGGCAATCGGTCACAACGGGCGCGTCGCGTGGGGCCTCACGATCGTCGGCACCGACCAGTCCGACGTCTACCTTGAGGAGCTGCACCCCGACGACCCGGACCAAGTCCGGTTCGGGGACGGCTGGGAGCCCCTCAGCATCGAGTACGATACGGTCCACATCAGAGGCGGCGAGACGGAGGTCTTCGAGCTCAAGTTCTCACGCCACGGGCCCATCTTCTACGAAGACACGGAGAACCACCGGGCCTACGCGATGCGGTCGACGATGCACGAGCCGGGCACGACCGGCTACCTCGCCTCCCTTCGGCTCAACGTGGCGTCAGACTGCGTCGAGTTCCTCGAGGCGCTGGACTACTGGTTCGCGCCGACCGAGAACATGATCTGCGGCGACGCCGACGGGAACATCGCGTGGCAGGCGTCCGCCCTCTCTCCGCGCAGGGACGGCTGGCACGGGCGGCTCCCCGTGCCCGGCACCGGCGAGTACGAATGGCGGGGCTTCAGGGACGACCTGCCCCGCGAGCTGAACCCCGAGCGGGGCTGGGTGGGCACCGCCAATCACGACATCCATCCGCCAGGCTACGACCCTCCCCTCTTCTTCAAGACGCAGGGCCCCTTCGCTCGATTCGCGCGAGTCGCCGAGGTCCTCTCGAGCGGGAGTGGATTCACGCTTCAAGGCTCCAAGGACCTGCAGCACGACGCCTTCTCGGCCTCCGCAGCCGAGTCACTGGAGACCTTCCGCGGATGGACGGCAGAGGACCCCGACCTTGAACGCTACCGGCAAGAGCTCGCTGACTGGGACGCGGTGTACGCTCGGGAGAGTCGCGCCGCGGCCATCTTCGAGCACGCTCGAAGTCTTCTGACGAGCGGTGGCGCCGCGGGGCAGGCCCCGTCCGCGGCCGTCGGTCCGGAGGAGGTGCTCCAGACCGCGCGCGAGAGGCTCCGGGAAGAGCAAGGGGACGACCCGGACGACTGGCGCTGGGGACGCACGAACCGGAGCGAGTTTCCCCACTCGCTGGTGCCCGCATACGATCTTCCGGCAGCCGAGCGAACCGGTGGCGCGGGCACGGTCGCGGCGGTGGGGGCGACGTTCCGCGAGATCATCGACTTTTCGAACATCGACGGCTCCGTGGCAACCAACGCGCCTGGGCAATCAGGGCGCCCGGGGAGCCCTTTCTACGGCAACCTCACGGAAAGCTGGGCCAACCAGGAGTATTTCCCCCTGTCGTTCAGCCGGGAGGCGGTCGAGGCCAACGCCGCGTACCGCCTACTTTTGACGCCAGGCGGATGAACTCTCACGGGGGCCCGAGCCACGACGCACCTCGTCGGGGCAGCTTCACAGGAACGGGGCTCGGGGCTTCGGCCGTGGAGTCCTGCGAACTCCGCGGGACCCGCCTGGGCGGTGAGGGTCGAGGCGACCTCACGGAGGTTCGCGCGAGGTGGCCTGGCACTGAGTTGGGAGGCCGTCGAAGGCCAGGCCGGCGGCCCGGGGGGCAGGTGCGTCGCATGGATCGTGTGGTTGAGCGCCACCCGGATGCCGTGGAGCGATCCGCACACGATCGCCCGAGTCGCTCGCGCGTCCAGCTCCCGGGCCTTCGCGGATGGTGTCTTCGTTGACGCGGATCGCGGCGTGCGGCCGGTTCTCGCAGGATCTCGGCCCCGGCGAGCGTGAACTCCTGCGGGGCGGCTCCCGCCGGGCCTCCGCCCGACGCAGGCATGAGAGTGCCATCGGCTCACTGTGCGGGGAGTTTGCCGTATCGAGCAATCAGGCAAGGAGCCGCGCATGCCCCCGAGCGCCACCCACCTCCTCTCCGCCACCGCGTTGCATCGACCTCCACCGGAGGACATCTCATGAGACAGGGCCTCATCGCCACCGTCGCACTGCGGCGCGCCAGCGCGCGTCTCTCGCTCCTCCTACTCGTTCCCTTGATTCCCGTATCGGCCTCGGCGCAGACCATCGCCATCCGCGCCGGGAACATGATCGATGTGGAAGGCAGCCAGAGCGTCGCGAACCAGATCATCCTCGTACAAGACGGCATCATCCAGTCCGTCGGGGTGGACGTGAGCATCCCGTCGGGCGCCGAGGTGATTGACCTCTCGGGCTCGTACGTGCTTCCAGGGATGATGGACGTGCACACCCACTTGGCACTGACCGAGATGCCCGGCGCCGACATCAACGACTTCGGCTCCTACTACTACACGAGCCTCATCGAGCCCACGGCGTTCCGCGTGGCGCAGGGGACCATGCAGGCCCGGAGCCTGCTCGAGAGCGGCTTCACCTGGGTGCGCGACACGGGCAACAACGGCCTCTACGGAGACGTGACCCTTCGAAGGGCCATCGAAGGCGGGTGGATTCCCGGGCCCAACGTGAAGGCGGCGGGCATCATGATCGCGCCCTTCGGGGGTCAGTTTCAGATGCAGCCCGAGAAGCCCGGCCTGGGCAACCCCGAGTACACCTATGCGGACACGCACGACGAGATCCGAAAGGCAATCCGCGAGAACATCCACTACGGCGCCACCGTCATCAAGCTGATCGTCGACAATCAGCCGTACATCTACTCTGAGGAAGACATCCGGGTGGCCGTGGAAGAAGCCGGCGACGTGGGCATCAAGGTCATGACGCACGCGACAAGCGACGAGGGCATCCGCAACGCCACCCTGGCCGGCGTTGCATCCATCGAGCACGGGACCCGGCCCAGCGATGAGACGCTGCGCCTCATGGCCGAGCGGGGCACGTACCTATCCGGTACCGACTTCCCCGCCTCACGGCGAAATCCTGAGAGCTACGCCAGGGGCGTCGATCGGATTCGGCGTGCGTACGCCATCGGCACCCCGATCGCGTTCGGCTCGGACGTGGTGTACATGCGCGACGGATGGACCCGGGGAGAGCTCACCCTGGAGTTCCTGGACAGCTACAAGGACGCCGACGTGCCGCCCTCATACATCTTGAAGATGCTCACCGTGAACGCCGCCGACCTCCTGGGCGTGAACAGCGGCGTGTTGAAGGCCGGGCTTGCGGCGGACATCATCGCCGTGAACGACAACCCGCTCTCCGACGTGGCCGCGCTTCGGGAGGTCCACTTCGTCATGAAGGACGGGAAGGTCTACAAGCGGGACAACCGCTTCGAGTGGGACACGCCCAGGACGATGAACAATCCGAGGCGGCGGCCGGCGCGGATGCCGAGAGACTAGGGGCCGCTTGCCCGAGGAGGCGGGGACCCCGAACACCCCGCCTTCGGGGCGTCGCAGCGCGCCCCCTGAGGGCGACCGGCGGATGCGCCCCCCCTCTTCCGGGAGGCACCGACTGCCTCTAGGACCCCATGACCGGATCCGTGAGTGCGCCGGCCTGAGCACGTCCGTGACGAGCGGGCCCGAAGACAGCGTGTCGGGCCCTGGCGGCGCCCGTTGCACTCAGCCCGGCCCAGAACCCGGAGAACACGGGATCACGCCCGGGCTGCCGTGGTGTCCTCCTCAGGATGATCCCTCACCGCGCCCGCCGAGCCCGGTCCCGAGTCGTCGGGCCGACCCCTTACCGCATCCGCTGTGGTGCTTCGTCCGGACCCTCGTCCCACATCTGCGCGCTTGAGATGTTGGGCATCGCCCAGTCGTTCCCGTTCCAGCCCTGGAAGCCCTCCATCCGAAACGCCCAGAAGCCGGTGTTCAGGTCACTCACCACGATGAGCCCGTCCGCATTTCGGATGTCGACCCCCCAAGCGCCGTCGTAGATGTTGCCCGTGGTCGCGTTGGCGGAGAAGAGAGCGTCGCCGTGGAGGCTCGGACCCTGCCGCGTATGGAAATAGCCTTCCGTGAAGGGACGCGCGGGATCGGTCATGTTGACGATCTGGAGCCCGTCGTCCTGACCGGAGATGAACACGTAGGGCCAACGGATCTCGTGGTTGTGCGTGGCGCCCCCGAACTTGGGGATCCACGCTCCGACCCCCGATCCGCGGACGACGTTGGGCGTCTGCCCCTCGGACCCCGGGGGCTGCAGGTCGAAGAAACGGATCGGCGAGTGCTGATACGTCGGCTCGGGCATGCCCAAGGCGTATCGCCCGTCCGGGGTGGGCGTAAAGGTGTGCCCGTTCTCGACTCCGGGGATTCCGGTGACGGACGTGATTAGCCGGGGGCTCTCCACGTCCGTGATGTCGAGGACATGGAATCCACCCGTGCCAGCGCCGTAGAACCGGTCCTGGCCGGCGTCGGGAAGGTAGCCGATGTACATGTCGTGCCACTGGCGAGAGCGAGCGGCCGAGGGCTCCGGGACCGCGATCGCAGACACCGGATCGAGGTTCCCCGCGGCGATCTGGCCAATGTCGTACACGAAGGCGTCCTTCGACTGCGTGGTCGCGACCAGCAGAGCCCGTCCGTTCGTGTGCTTGTAGGTGAAGATGTTGTGGAAGCCACCCGGAAGATCGGGGAGCCGGAGATCGGCGACCTTGCGAACCGTGGACGCGTCGGGCAGCCCCGTCACGTCGAAGACCATCCCCCCCAAATCGAAGTCCGGCCCCCCCTGCCCGAACTGACAGGACACAATCACATAATGCCGGCCCTCCGCCTTGGCATGCCTGATGTCGACGCAACCGCTGCCCAGGTGGAGATCGGGGTCGTCGACGATGTACCGGTACAGGACGCGGGGATGGGCCTCATCTTCGACGCTGATCGCGTAGAAGCCGGACGCGCCGAGACGCTGCGCGACATAGGCGAACGGCCGATCCAGCTCCTGCTCGATCTCGATGTCGGCGTGGCTGAAACGCTCGCCCGGCAGCGGGATGTGCGAGACGACCTCGATGTTGGGCGTGCCGTGCTGGCCCACCCCGTAACCCGTCTCGGGCTGAACGCACGTGGGATCGCCAAAGCACGTCACCTGAGCGGCGCCCCCCGAAGCCGGGAGGCAGCCGGCCCCTGCCGCCACGGTGATCGCGATCAGCTTCGACAGCGCGCGACTCCGCATCATGCGCCCCTCCTACCAGGTCTGCTGCGGTAGGTCCGGCCCGTCGTCCCAGAACTGCGCGCTCGAGATGTTGGGCATCGCCCAGTGGTTCCCGTTCCAGCCCTGGAAGCCCTCCATGCGGAAGGCCCAGAAGCCGGTGTTGAAGTCGCTCACCACGATGAGCCCGTCCGCGTTTCTGATGTCCACCCCCCAAGCGCCGTTGTAGATGTTGCCCGTGGTCGCGGTGCCCGCGTTCAGCGCCCCTGCACCCCCGTAGAGCGCGGGGGTCCCCCGAGTGTGGTAGTAGCCTTCGGTGAAGGGTCGCGTCGCATCGGTGATGTTCACGATCTGAAGGCCGTCGTCCTGCCCCGAGATGAAGACGTACGGCCACCGAATCTCGTGGTTGTGCGTGGCGCCTCCGAACTTCGCGATCCAGGCTCCGACGCCTGCCCCGCTCACGATGTTGGGGGTCTGTCCCTCCGACCCCGGCGGCTGCAGGTCGAAGAGGCGGATGGGCGAATGCTGATAGGTGGGCACGGGCATCCCCAGCGCGTAGCGCCCGTCGGGAGTCGGAGTGAACGTGTGCCCGTCGGAGACCCCCGGGATGTTGGTCACGGAGGTGAGCAGCCTCGGGGCCTCGAGATCCGTGACGTCGTAGACGTGGAAGCCGCCGCCGCCCGCTCCGTAGAACCGGTCCTGGGCCGCGTCCGGAAGGTACCCCAGGTACATGTCATGCCATGTCCGATAGCTGGTCGACTCGGGGTTCGGAACCGGAATCGACGCGACCGGATCCCTGACGCCCGCGGCGACCTGGGCGATGTCGTAGACGTAGGCCTCCAACTGCGGGGTGGTCGCGACCAGCAGGGACCGGCCGTTGGAGTGCTTGTAGGTGAAGATGTTGTGGAAGCCGCCCGGCATGAGCGGGATCCGGAGGTCCGCGACCTTGCGCACCGTGGACCCGTCGGGGAGGCCGGTCACGTCGAAGACCATCCCGCCCAAGTCGTAGTCCGGCCCCCCCTGTGAGAACTCGCAGGATACGATCACGTAGTACCGCCCCTCCGCCTTGGCGTACTTGATGTCTACGCATCCGCTCCCGAGGTGGAGGTCCGGATTGTCTATGACGTAGCGGTAGAGGACCTCGGGACGCTCCGGGTCCTCCAGGCTGAGCGCGTAGAAGCCCGAGGCGCCATGGCGCTGCGCGATGTAGACGAACGGCCGGTCCATCTCCTGCTCGATCTCGATGTCGGCGTGGCTGAAACGCTCGCCCGGCAGCGGCTTGTGCGAGACGACCTCGATGTTGGGCGTGCCGGGCTGTCCGACCGTGTAGCCCGTGGCGGGCTGAACGCAGGTCGGATCAGCGAAGCACGTCACCTGCGCCGATGCGCTGGAAAAGGCTAAGCCGGTCGCCGCCAGGGCGGCGAGGAGCGCGTGTAGGCCCGACCCAACTGGCGTGTGCATGTTCATTGCTCCCCCCTAGCGGATATGCTGCTGCGCCTGGTCTGGGCTCTCGTCCCACATCTGGGCGCTTGAGATGTTGGGCATGTTCCAGTCATTCCCGTTCCACCCCTGGAAGCCGTCCATGCGGAAGGCCCAGAAGCCGGTGTTGAAGTCGCTCACCACGATGAGCCCGTCGGCGTTGCGGATGTCCACCCCCCAGGCGCCGTTATAGATGTTGCCGGTCGTGTTGTTGCCCGTGATCAGCGCCCCGTCTCCCCCGTGGAGGGCCGGACCCTGCCGGGTGTGATAGTAGCCCACGGTGAACGGCTTCGTGGCGTCGCTCATGTTGACGATCTGGAGCCCATCGTCCTGCGCCGAGATGAAGACGTAGGGCCAACGGATCTCATGGTTGTGGGTCGCGCCGCCGAACTTGGCGATCCAGGCCCCGACCCCCGATCCTCTGACGATGTTGGGCGTCTGCCCCTGCGATCCTTCAGGCTGGAGGTCGAAGAAGCGGATCGGCGAGTGCTGATAGGTGGGCTCGGGCATCCCGAGTCCGAACCGTCCGTCCGGAGTCGGCGTGAAGGTGTGGCCGTCCCGCACTCCCGGAATGCCGGTCACCGACGTCAGCAGGCGTGGATTCTCGACGTCGGTCACGTCGAAGATGTGGTATCCGCCCGTGCCTGCGCCGTAGAAGCGGTCCTGCGTGGCGTCGGGCAGGTACCCCAGGTACATGTCGTGCCACTGTCGCGAGCGGTTGGCCCGTGGCTCCGGGACGGCAATCTCGGAGACGGGATCCAGATTGCCCGCCGCGACCTGGGCAAGGTCGTAGACGAACGCGTCCTCGGACTGCGTGGTCGCAAGCAGGAGCGCGCGGCCGTTGGAGTGCTTGTAGGTGAAGATGTTGTGGAAGCCGCCCGGCAGGTCCGGGGCCCGCAGATCGGCGACCTTGCGCACCGTAGAAGCGTCCGGAAGCCCGGTCACGTCGAAGACCATCGCGCCCAGATCGAAGTCCGGTCCTCCCTGAGCGAACTGGCAGGACACGACCACGTAGTACCGGCCTTCCGACTTGGCGTACTTGATGTCGACGCAGCCGCTCCCGAGATGGAGGTCGGGCTCGTCGACGGTGTAGCGGTACAGCACGCGCGGGTGCGCCTCGTCCTCGATGCTGATCGCATAGAAGCCCGAGGCCCCGAAGCGCTGCGCGATGTAGGCGAACGGTCGGTCCAACTCCTGCTCGATCTCGATGTCGGCGTGGCTGAAGCGCTGCCCGGGCAGCGGGATATGCGACACCACCTCGATGTTCGGCGTCCCCCGGCGTCCCACGGGGTAGCCCGTCTCGGGCTGGATGCACGTCGGGTCGCCCCAGCACGTCACTTGAGGCGAGGCGGGGGCGGACGTGAGGCCAAGCACCGCGACGGCAAGCATGAGCGGATAGAGAAGGGATCGGGTGCGCTGGTGCATGGTGACTCCTAGAAAACAGAAAACCTGCTACGGACCTTCAGGCGGCTCGTCGCTCGGACATAGCCTGTAAGATGAGTGGAGGTCCCGCGCGACCACAAGGTGAGGGTGGAGCGAGGCGGTGGGTCGTGCCTCGGCGGCGGCGCAGCAGGCTCGATTCAGCGCCTAGGGTCGCCCTCCAGCTTGGGCGGCACCCGTGCCTTCACGGCCTGCTCGAAGTCGTAGGCGTACGCCAGCAGCTCAGCCTCGGTCCACGTGTCTCCGACAAAGGCGACGACGAACGGCGTTCCGTCGTCGTAGTACGCGAAGGGGACGGTGATGACCGGCACGCCCAGCTCGTTGATGATGTTGCTGGGAAGCTCAGGGTGATTGTTGGGACTGTAGTCGGGGCGCTCCGGGTCCTCGACCAGGTCCCGGATGGGCGCCCCCGCCTGGGGGAAGAAGAGGCCGTCGAGGTCGAACGCCCTTAGGATGCCCCGGAACCGCATCCGCATCAGCCGGCGCCAGGCCTGGAAGGCGTCGCCCTCCTCGGTGGCGCTGGGGCGTGCCGGAGGTTGGTCTCCCCTACCACCGCGGAACTCCTCTCCGGTCAGTGCCTCCCACTCCTCCACGCTGTTGAACGCCGCCTCGTCGCCCAGACCCCGGAGGTAGACGAGCATATCGTAGGCACCCACCGACGGCACTCGCGGGCGGTTCTCGTAGAGATCGGTGAATCCGCTGCGCCGGAACGGATCCTCCACGACCTCCGCACCCTCGGCCGTCAGCGCCGTGATCGCCTTCCGGTAGAGCGCCTCGGTCTCGGGGGCCAAGGGGAGCCACTCGCTGCGCCAGCCCTCGCCCACCAGGCCGAGCCTTGTCCCCTCCAGCGCGGTGGTGCTGAGCGCGGCGGCGTACCCGCCCTCCGGGATGTGCCCGACCGCCGCGTACGTGGCGAGGTCCTCGGGAGTGGGGCCGGCCAGCACATCCAACGTGATCGCCGCGTCGTAGACGGTCTTGGACAGGGGCCCGACCACGTCGACGTAGGTCGCGTTGATGGGGACGACGCCCTCCAGAGGCACGAGTCCGAACGTCGGCTTCACTCCGATGAGCGCCTGCGCCGCCGCGGGGTTCTGGATCGAGCCGCCGGTCTCCGTGCCGAGACCCAGGACCGCGAAGCTCGCGTTGACCGCGGTCGCCGTTCCACCACTGGATCCTCCGGGGGCCTTCTCCACGTTGTACGGGTTCAGCGTCACCCCGGCGACCGAGCTCTTGGTGCGCGTGCCGTCGCCGGCGAAATCGGGCATGTTCGTCTTGCCGAGCACGATCGTGCCGGCTTCCCGGAGTCGCTGGACTGCCGCTGCGTCGTCGCCCGGGATCATGTCGATGCCGCCTGCGGCGGCGCTGAAGCCCGAGAAGCCGGCCGTGGTCACCAGGCCCTCGTAGTCGAGGTTGTCCTTGATCACCACCGGCACCCCGTGGAGGGGGCCGCGGGGCCCCGACGACCGGTACTCCTCGTCGAGGGCGTCCGCGATGGCGAGGGCATCGGGGTTGATGGAGATCATCGCGTTGTATCGGTCCTCGTACAGCGCGATGCGCTCGAGGAACGCACGCGTCAGATCCGCCGCCGTGTACTCGCCAGCCGCGAGACCCGCCCGAATCTGCTCCGCTGTGAGCTCGACCACGTCGACCGGGCGGTCGGACGACAGCCCGGAGACCCCCGAGGTCGCGCATCCGCCGACGATCCACCAAAGCGAGAAGACGAGTGCGGACCTGGTGGTCCTGGATCGTGCCCCCATTAGATCGCTCCTGGTGAGCAGCGTTCGACCCGACGAAGCCCGTGCTCGATGCGCGAGCCGTCACACCCTATCAGCCCGCCCCCCGGGACGCCAAGTGAAGACGCGGATCTGGGGTACGTGGGTCTGGGCGATCTCGCTTTGGGGGACCCCTGCCGGGTGCGGACCCCACTGTCTGGTCCCCCTGGCCCCGGCGGCCTATCCTTGGGCTCCTGGGCGCGGTCACTCCCGAGGTGGAGGTGCGCATGTCACCCGATGCCAGCGGACGGGGGCCAAGATGAACCGGCGCGACGCCCTGCGAGCCATGGGAGCCGCGGCGCTCGGCGGCGCGAGCACGGTGCGGGACACCAGCGCGAGCGTGCCGAGGGTGAAGCCGCGCGCGGTGCGGGCGGCGGGCGGCGACTGCGCCCCGGAGGCCCGGCAGGTGCCGGGTGAGATCCTGATCCGCGGCGGGCGAGTGGTGAACGCCGACGCCGTCGTCGCCGCCGACGTGCGCATTCTCGGGGACACGCTCGCCGAGATCGGCCCCGGCCTCCAACCGAGTCCCGACGCTCGCATCATCGACGCGAGCGGCAAGCTGGTCATCCCCGGAGGAATCGATCCCCACACGCACCTGCAAGGATCGTTCGTGGACGACCTCACCACGGGCACCTCGGCAGCGGTGGCCGGCGGCATCACGACGGTCGGGACCTTCGCCTACCCCAGGGACGGCGAGAACGCCGTGGAAGCGATGGACCGCTGGCTCGCCGAGGTGAGCCGAAGCGCCATCGGCGACGTCTTCTTCCACGGCTCGACGTGGCCCCCCACCCCCGAGTTCGCCTCTCTCATGCCGGAGCTGGCGGCGAGGGGGCAACCCAGCCACAAGGTCTTCATGACCCGCAACGATTTCGGCGCGAGCCGACGGGCGCTCATCGAGCTGCTGGAGGCGGCCCGGGACGCCGGAGTCGTCACGCTCATGCACTGTGAGGACGGGGCCATGCTGGCCGCGGTCCTAGAGCGCCTCCGCGAGGAGGGACGGACCTCACTCAGGCACTTCGCCGAGAGCCGGCCCGTGCTCGCCGAAGCGGCTGCCACTCGGGACGCGGTGGCTCTTTGCGAGCTCACCCGGGCGCCGATGCACTTCGTGCACCTCTCGTCGAGGCGGGCCCTCGAAGCCGCCAGGACTCCCTACAGCGAGGGCCTGCCCCTCACCGTCGAGACCCGCCCCCTCTACCTCTACTTCACGGACGAGCGGTTCGAGGACAACGACGGCCCGCTCTACGTCGGGCAGCCTCCACTCCGTTCTGCGTCCGACGTAGACGCCATGTGGGCGGGCTTGGCGGACGGACGGATCGATTTCCTCGCCACGGACCATGCGCCTTGGACGAGAGCTCAGAAGATGGACCCGCAGCTCGACGTGGCGCGGCTTCGGCCGGGGGTCAGCGACCTGCGCTTCATGCTTCCGGTCCTCTTCTCCGAGGGCGTGGTCAAGGGACGGCTCACCGAGCAGCGCTTCGTCGAGGTGACCTCCACAGCGGCGGCCAGAACGTTCGGTCTCTACCCCGAGCGCGGCGTCGTGCGGGAGGGCTCTCTCGCCGACGTGGTCATCCTCGATCCGAGCCTCCAGCGCGTCGCGAGCGCCGACGACGATCCGTCCCGCTCCGACTACACGCCCTTCGAGGGCTGGACCGTCACGGGTTGGCCGGCGACTACGATTCGGCGCGGCGAGGTGGTCTGGGAACAGGGCCGCCTAACGGCCCCGCCGGGAAGCGGACGCCCGGCCTACCGGACGCCCCGGCAACCCTAGGGGTCGCCGGCGGGCGCAGGCACCTAGCGCGCTAGAGCAGCGGCGTCCGGCGCCGCGCTGGCCCCGAGCTCTAGGCAGACGGCCCGACGCAGCGAACCTCGCTTTCCTGAACCCGCACGCTGTCCTCGCCCTCCACCAGGTATTGGAAGTCGAAGCTGAGCCGGTACGGCATCGAGCCTGTGAACTGCCACGTGAGCGACTGCCGCCGCTGACCGGTGGTGAGCCGATCCGAACCCCAGAAGACCGCGAGCTGCTCCCTGGGCCACGTTGCCCTGTGCCGGAAGCGGCCGTCCGACAGCCAATGCCACTCGATCTGCGAGTCCTGCCAAACGATGGCGTTGCCCTGTTCTCCGCCGGACAGTCCGGCGAGGAGGCTCAGCGTGCAGACGTAGGCATACGTAAGGCTAGGAGAGAGCAAGCGCTCCGTGATGCTGGAGTCCGGCGCGGTGATCGTGAGGGTGAGCGGCCCGCCCAAGTCCTCTGGCGGGAGGGGCGGCTCACTCTGCACGGGCGTGGAGCTTTCGCCGCCGCACGCGGCAAGGCCGAGCAGCGCGGTGACGAGGAGAACCGCCTGTGCTCGGCGGGGGGCGAGGGATCCGCGGGGACTGGCCATCGATGCAACTCCTGCCGGGACGCCTAATCGATACGCGGCGCACGTGCCCGCCGTCAAGCTCAGGTGCCCACCCGCTGCGCTGCCGAGCCAACCCGTCCGGACCTGCCCTTCCAGACGAGACGGGCTGGAGCGTGGGAGCTCTCGGGCGACCACGTCCCCGAGCGCGCCTCGCCCTTGCCACCGGGCGCCCGCCGGGCAATCGTACCGCTTTCCCATGGAGAGATCGTGCTGAAACGAGAGTGGCCGCGCGCGCGCGCCGCCAAGTTCCGTCAGGCGGGCTTCGTCTACCTTCACGTCGCCGTCCTGTATGAGTCGACGGCGTACGCCATGCTGAGGGCGGGCCTCCTGCCGTCGCGCTTCGGGTCCCCCTGGCTGTGGCTGCTGGCAGGTGGGCTCGTAGCCGCCGTCGTCTTCGTGGGCCTCTACCGGTGGCAGAACGACCGGTTCGCGCAGATCGTGTGGGCCCTGCACGGCCTTCGGCTTCCAGCGCTGGTCGGCGGCGCCTTCTTTGCGGCTCCCGACGCCGTGACGCCGCCCGCCTTCTACATCACGGCCATCGTGGTCGTGGTGGTCAACCTCTGGATGCTCGCGCGAGCGGGGTGGGATCTCTGAAGCGGCACGCCGAGCTCGGCGCCTCTCCCCCGAGCTCCGGCCCTCGATCACGTGCGCGCGTGCCAGGCCGCCAAGAGCTCCGCCTCTCGCTCGGCCGAAAGCCCCACCCTCATCTCTGATCGCCTCTCGTCCGGCTGGGATTTCCACCACTCCAGCGTCTCCTTTGCCGTGACCGCCAGAGGTCGGTACGTCAGGCCCTTGGCCCGAGCCCTTTTCGAGCTCATGCGGAAGAAGCCTGCCTGCCGTCCCACGGGCGGATACCAGAGGGGCATGTCCGAGAAGGCCCGAACGCCGTGCTCGGCCAGGAACTGCGAGTCGACCCAGGTGAAGCGCACCGCCGACGTCGTCACCGAGCGGATGCCGTAGAGCATCTCGGACATGCTGAGGGGCGCCGCGGGACCCGTGGCGTTGTACACGCCGGTGGTCCCCTCTTCCAGGCAGCGCACCATGAAGTGGGTCACGTCGCGGACATCGATGAACTGCGTCGGATCGTCCGGCCGACCCGGCGCAAGGACCTCGTTGCCCCGGTCGATGCGCGCCACCCAGTAGGTGAAGCGGTCGGAGCGATCGCCCGGCCCGACGATGACCGGTGGCCGCACGATCGTGTACCGCCCGGGAAACGCCTCCTGAACTTCCCTCTCGCACAGCACCTTTAGAGGCCCGTACCCGGTCCACTCCGGCTCGGGTACGCCGGGCAGCCCCAGGGCGCCGGTCTCGTCCTGGCCGATGACGCCACGATCCGCATAGACGGATTGTGTGGAGACGAACAGGTGCTGGCCGACGGAATCAGAGAGGAGTCGGGCCGAGTCCCGCACGATGCGGGGCTCGTAGCCCGAGTTGTCGAGCACGACGTCCCACTGCCGGCCCTTGAGCGCTTCGAGATTGCCGTCACGGTCCCCGACGAGCTTCTCGACCTCGGGGAAGAGGTGCGTGTTGGTGCGTCCCCTGTTGAAGAGCGTGACCGCGTGACCGCGCCCGATGGCGTAGCGGACCTGATGCGGGCCGATGAAACCGGTCCCGCCCAGGATGAGGACTCGAAGCGAGCGGGAGCTGTCGGGCGTTCCCGTCCGACCCGAGAGCGCCGTCGCCCCCTCGCCCAAGAGCCCCGACCAGGCTCCAAGCGCCGGAACTGCACCGAAGCCCACGGCCGCAGCAGTCGAACGTCCCAGGAAGCGTCGTCGATCCATGGGCATGAGGTCTCCTTCCGGTGTTGTGGTCCTCAGAGCGTCTTGAGGTACGTCAGCTTCACGACGCCCGTGCGGCGGGTCCATCGCGTTTCGTGCGGATCGAACTGATCCCCGATCAGATAGCCGGTATTCAGCACGAGGAAGAGGTCGCTGCCCGGCGTGTGGATCCAGTTGATCCGGAAGTTCGTCTGCACCGTCTTGGAGTCGCTGTCGTACTGGATGAGGCCGTTGGCGAAGAGCTTCCGGTTGATCGCGATCTCGGGGGTGAGCCCGAGGACCGTGGTGGAAAAGTCACCGTTCTCCACCGGAAGCGAAATCTGGTTGTGATCCACGGTACCGATGAGCACGAGATGGGATCCCGTGCTCCACCGGACCTCGGCCTTGAGCTGCGTCCGGTCGCCGCCGAAGAAGCTGCCGGTGGAGGCCGTGAAGGTGCCCGACAGAGGCCGGCTGCGGTTGGTGCCCACCACGGCTCCGATCTGGCCGAACTCGTATCGTCCCACCGGAATCTCCACGTCCGAACGGATGCGGAACGGTATGTCCAACACCTCGGTCTTCCGGTTCCCCTCGATCGTGAAGTGGTCCTCGGACTCCAGGAGCATCTTCCCGCTGAAGTGAATGTCGGTGGTCTGCTCCTCGCCGTCCTGTCCCTCGATGTACGTGCCCGCGGCCATCAGGCTGAGCTGGCGTGCCCACGGGCTCTGCTCGAAGCGCGGGGAGAAGCCCGCGGAGCCGCGGTAGCGCACCATGTCATCCCGGAGCACGAGGCCCAACGCGGGACGATACCCCTCGCCGATGTCCACCACGTTCGCGCCCGCTTGCCAGAGGTCGTTGCCAAGTGCCAGGGCGGCACCGCCACCGAAGGTGCTCCCCGGCAGCCCCTCGGAGTCCCATACCCTCGCTCCCCACGCGGTGAGCGAGCTGCTGTTCCAGAAGCGGAGCGCCAGATCTCCGCCCCACACCCGGTTGCTGCCGGCGTCGTTCTCGAGATTCGTGAAAATCCCCCCGATCGTGGTGCGGGGGAGCACGTCCACGCGGATCCGTGCCACGGCGTTGTTGGCGCCGGGCATATCCCCCGCGTCCTTCGTCTGCAGGTTGAGAAGACCGATCGAGAACGGTCCGGCCTGCCCCGTGAGGCGCCCTCCGCCCAGGATGTCGTTCCCGATCCCGATGCGACGGCTGAAGAAGGCTTCCGTCTCTCGTCGCTCACCGAAGGTGAAGAGGCCGGCCCGCTCCAGGAAGAACTCCCGCTTCTCGGGGAAGAAGAGGCTGAAGCGCGTAAGGTTCACCTGGGCGTTGTCCGCCTCCGCCTGAGCAAAGTCCGTGTTCCAGGTGAGGTCCAGCGTGAGGTTCGAGGTGAGCGAGTACTTCACGTCCATCCCCAAGTCCCTGAGGACGTCCGACTCGGGCTCTTCCGCGAGCTGTTGGGCGCCGGCGATGGCGAAGGGCTTGAGCTCGATGTTGCGGCCTCGACGCAGGCCTGTCAGCCCCGCGAGGTCCGCGTACTGGGACGCCTGATCCATCCCGGCCTGGAACCGCTGGGGGATGTGCGGCCAGAAGAGGTCCTCGTTCTTGCGTCGGATGCGCCGGTACAGGACCACGCCCATCGTCACCGGTTCGTCCCGCGGAAAGCGAATGGTCGTGAACGGGAGGGCGACCTCCAGCTCCCACCCCTCCGACGTGATCCGAGCCTCGCTCCGATAGACGCTCTCCCAGACCCAGTCCACCATCCCCTCGTCCGTGAACTGCCCGTCCTCCTGGGTCCCGTACGCGTTCATCCCGAAGACGTAGCCGTTGCGGTCGTCGTTGAAGGTATCGAGGCCGATGGCCACCCGGTCGTCGTAGGGCACCTTGCCTTCCCGCTCCAAGATCGTGCGGATGATCTTGTCGGGCTCGGAGTCGAAGAGCTTGAAGCCGAAGTACAGGTAGTTCCCGTCGTAAGCGATCCGCGCTTCGGTGCGCTCGGTGGCTACGGCCCCGTCGACCGGGACACGCTGCCGGAAGTCCGTGATCGGCTCGATCTCGTCCCAGAAGGGCTCGTCGATGGCGCCGTCGATCTCCGGAGGGGTCGCGACCCGAACGGCGTGGAAGGAGAGGCACGCCCCCAGGCACTCGGCCTCGGGAGGCAGCGGCCCCTCGGCGGGCCTCCCGGCCGACGACTGCCCGACCAGCAGCGCGGGATGGAGGGCCGCCGCGAGGGCCCCCAGCACGGGAAAGAGCGATACGCGCTTGAGCATGGCAGGCACGATGCCCTCCGGTGCCGGTGGGGGCAAGGAGAAAGGACAGGGCCGGTGCGGCGTGGACCGCTGGCCCGAGGCCGAGCCTTGCTGCATTCTAAGGGTGCCCGAAGGGTAGCGCGGGCGCGTCCCGCCGGCATGCGCCCGCCTCGCGGGCGCATGCCTCGTCACCAAGGAAGAGGGGCCCTAGCAATGAGAACCCTGCTTGTCGTCGTCCTCGTCAGCGCGGTCGCTGCCCTGGCATCGCCCCCAGCACCTCGGGCGGCGGCGGAGCCGTCCGCACGCACGCCCACTCCCGCGCTCGCCTCCCAGTCCGGATCGCTGCCGCTCCAGGTGCAGGAGCACATGCTCGACAACGGCTTCACGATCCTGGTCGTGGAAGACCACCGGACGGGCCGGGTGGCCGCGAACCTGTGGGTTCGGGTCGGGTCCATGCAGGAGCCCGTGGGGCTCCACGGCATGACGCACTTCCTCGAGCACGTCATCCACCAGGGGACCACGACCGTCGGCACCGGCGACCTAGCCGCCGAGCTACCCATCCTCCAAGAGATCCACGACACGGAGCAGGAGCTCATCGCCCTGCGAAACCGCGAGCGCAATCAGCTCCGGGAGCGGGACGTCTTCTTCGACGAGATCGGCTGGCCGACCACACCGGAGATGCAGGCCCTCAGGGAGAGGCTGTACGAGCTCGAGGATCGCGACAACGAGTACCGGGACTTCTGGACCTCCTACAAGTGGTACCTCCAGCACGGCGGGTACGCGCGCCATCTGGATCCGGTGCCGGCCAGCACCGAGCAGGACTACATGGAGATGAACATGGCGCTCCCCAGCGAGCACCTGGAGCTCTTCTTCCGGCTCGAGGCGGACCGCATGACCAACGCGATCCTCAGGGGCTGGGAGGCGCAGCGCTTCACCGTGCTGGAGCAGATCCTCGGGGGACAGAGCCGGCCACAGACCCGCTTCAACGAGGCGATCGACGGCGTCACCGCCCAAGCCCACCCGGTCTACCAGCCCGACGGCGGGCACATCCGCGACTTCGGGAACTTCACGCGGGCCGCGATGCAGCGGATCTACGACGACTACTTCGTGCCCAACAACGCGGCGCTGGTGCTCGTCGGCGACGTGACCCTTGACGGAGTCGTACCCCTCGCGGAACGCTACTTTGGGGAGCTGCCCCGAGGGCCCGAACCCCCGGCCGATCTCGACATCGAGTCCGAGCCCGTGCCTGGCGGATCCATCCGACTCGATTGGACGGAGCCGCTCTCGCCGCAAGTCCACGTGCGGTACCGCATCCCGGGCATGGGCCACCCCGACCGGCCCGTGCTCGACCTCATCGCCGCTCTCTTGAGCGGGCCTTACGGTATCGCCGGCCAGAGGCTGGCGGCGAGTGGCGCACCGGCCTCGGCGTCCGCTGACTTCCGGGTCATCCACACCTACCGCTTCGGGGCACCCGGTGCGTTCAACCTGGTGGCGCAAGCGCAGGCGGACGGCGACCTCGCGACGGTCGAGCGAGCGTTGCTGGACGCCGTGGGCGATCTCCGGGAGGGACGGATCGACGCTGCGGCGCTGGCGCGCGCGCGCAAGCGCCTCCGCGTCGAGTGGGCGGAGTTTCTTGACAATCCGCAGGAGCTCGCGTTCCTGATCGGGCACCATCACACGATGAACCACTGGAGCGTGCTGCCCAACCTCATCGAGGCGAGAGACGCGGCCACGGCGGCGGACGTGCAGCGCGTCGCATCGACGTACTTCCTGCCCTCGAACCGGGTGATCGCCGTGGCCCGCGCCCAGGTCCCCGAGGCAAGCGGGCCAAGCTGGCTCGACTTTCTGTGGGCGGACCTGCCGGGAGACGGACGATGAGGCCCCCGGCGCGCCTCCGGCGCCTGCCGCGGACGCACCCATCGACGGTCCGGTTGCGGGCACTTGCCCTACTCGTGGTGGCCCCGGCGGCGCTGGGCCTCGGCGGATGCGGAGGCGGTGCCGACGATACCCTCCCGGGCCGCTCGCGGCCGATCCTCGAGCACGACTGGCCGGACCCGGGTGAGCTCGCGCTCGGCCCCGCCACGTTTACTCCACCCGATCCGGGTCAAGTCCTCTTCCAGGCGTCGAGCGGCGTCCGGGCGTACGTCGTGCCCGCCGCAGCCTCCGCCCCCCTCGTGCGCCTCACGGCCGCCCTGCGACTGGGCCGGCTCCACGAGGCCGAAGGCGAGGCCGGCGCGTCGGCCCTCTTGACCCGGCTCCTCACGACGCGAGGCGCTGCGGGAGCGAGCCGCCCGCTCTCGCTTCGCCTCGCCGAGCTGGGTACGTCGCTGAGCACTGTGGAGACCCTCGACGTGACCCACATCTCCCTCGACGTGCTTCCGGAGGACTGGCAAGAGGGACTCGAGTTGCTCGTGGAGCTCATCCGAGACCCCGACCTGGACGCCGCATCCATCCGCCAGTACCGGGCGGGCGCCGGCTACAGCATGCCGATGGCCGGGACCGGCGGTGCCGGCTTCCGCCCCAAGGTTGAGCTCGAGCGGCGGGTACACGGATATCCCCTGGCGCCTCCCGACCCGGGCACTATGGTCTCGCCGGCCGCGGTGACGGCGCTGGCCTCCAGAAGCCTGGGAGTTGACCGCGTCGTGTTCGGTGTGGGGGGGGCTGTTTCCCGCGATGAGGTGGAAGAGGTTCTGGAGTCGGCGACCCGTGGCTGGGCGCCCAGCGGAGAGCCGGCGCCCGAACCCGCCGTGATCGAGCCGAGCGAGAGCGCGACCCGCTTCCACGCCGTGGATGTCCCGAGCCTGGAGGGCTGGATTTCCATCGGCCGCGCGGTCGGCGCCGTTCCCGAATCAGACCGGGCCAGACTGTCCGTTCTCCGCTTCATCCTCGCCGAGCGCCTGAACATCGCCGCGAGAGAGATGCGGGGCCTGGCCAACCGAGACGACTTCGAGATCCCCGTGACGGCGTCGGGAACGGGTCTCCTCCTCGTGCGTACGGGCGGGCGCCCGGACGCCGTGGCGCCCCTCGTCCGCTACAGCTTGGACGAGCTAGAGCGGATCCACGATCCGGACGAGCCGGTGACCGAGTCCGAGGTCACGCGCGCCAAAGGCTGGCTGGTGGGGGCCGTCTGGCGGCGGTCGCTGGAGCTCGCGACCAATGCGAGCGAGACCCTCGCCGCGGAGCACGCGCGTCGCGGCGGCACGGACCACCTGATGGGATGGCCCGAGGCCGTCCAGTCCGTCACGGCCGAGGACGTCAAGGCGATCGCGCAGACGCACCTCGATCCGGCGACCTTCGTGACCGTCGTGGTGGGGCCGCTGGAGAGGATTAGAGCCGCGCGCCACCCGCGTTGGCCCGTGGCCCTGGACGAACTGGAGGCGGGCCTGGCGGGCGGGCGGTGATTTCGGGCCCGGCTAAACGGTGCAGGTCATGTCCTCGGCGCAGCACATGGGTGACTTGATCATCCCATGGCCGTCAGGGCACTTGGAGACCTCCACGGTGGTCCCGTCATCCTTCGTCAGGGTGTCGTGAACGAGCTCCCGGCCGCAGTGCCCGCAGGTCATGTTCACGCTCATGTCGCACTGCTCACAGGTGTACGCTGCCATGATCGTCGCTCGGGTCGAGGTTGAGGTCGGTACACTGCCTACGGAGGTACAGTAGGGAACGGGAGGCCGATCGTCACGAGGAGGGGGATGAGCCCCCTGCGGTTCGGGCCTCGAGCACATCGACCTCGTATCCGAAGATCTTGGGACCCGCCGTGATCAACGGGCACCTCCAGATGATAGTCCGGCAGGCTCGCGACGCGTAGCGTGCGGCCGGGCAAGACGGCGAGGGAGGCGACCCGGGTTCGCGTCATCATCATCGCCGACTACCTCCTCCGACCCTCGGGTAGCTCGAGCTTCACGCTGGCCCACTTGACGGCGATCTCCCAAGGACTGGCCGCCGAGAGGAGAACCTCGGTGTCCCGGCCTCCCAGGTGTGAGCGGGTGCCGCACCGCCGGCGCTCCGGATCGGCCAACATTCTGACCCACACTTGAGCGGAGACGAGGATCGTCACCGGCGGCGGCCTTCGAAGTCCCGAACGACGTCCTCCGGGAGCTGGGCATCGCAGTCCTCCGGTGCCCATACACGGTCACGATCGAGGTCCCAAGGACGGCGGCGCGGCATGCCTCAGACCGGCACGAGCCGGGCCGCGGGCGCGGCAATACCTGCGCGAGTCCGCTCCCGGCTCTCTCCTACGGCCAGAGATCCACGTCGCCCTTCACGTGGCGATCGAGGAAGGCCAACATCCTCGGCATCCACTCGAGCCGTGCGGCCCGGCCCGCAACGTCCTGGTATGACTCGTACGTGACCGGCTTGTAGTAGCGGGCGGCCTCTGTGGCGAACGCCCGCATCTGCAGATCGCGCGCTCCGGCGATGATCAACATCGGCGTCCCGACGTCCTGCGCGAACAGCGTGGGAGACGCCCGCCGGAATGTCTCGCCGTTCTCGGTCAGCAGGCCGAGCTCGTATTGGTACATGTTGATATTGGCCAGGGCCGACTCTCTCTCGACCAGCTGAATGCGGTTGGCGTATCCCTCCCGCAGCGGAACCGCCGCCCGGAACGCGCTCGGGGCAAAGGTGCTGGCCGCGAAGCTCAGGTACGCTCCGTAGCTCACGCCCGTGACCGCGACACGGTCTCCGTTGATGTCCGGCAACGTGCCGAGATACCTCGCGCCCGCCACGACGTCGTCCAGATCGCACCGTGCCCAACAGCCGTTGTTTGCTTCCTCGTGCTCCCACCCGAAGCCGGAGCTCCCCCGGATGTTGGGCGCCAGTACCGCATATCCGTGCTTGATGAAATAGTGGGCATCGGAGTGCCGCCTCCAACCGTCCTCGAACTGCGACGAGGGTCCCCCGTGGACCCACACAATGGCCGGATACCCCCCGGGCGGAGGAGGCTCGGCCGGCCGGAAGAGGTAGGAGTGGATGGTGAGCCCGTCGTTCTCGTAGCTCACCCGCTCGGGCATGAAGAAGGCCTCGGCCAGCGACGGATCCGACAGCGAGAGCGTCAGGCGGGTCGTGTCCGCAGCGGCCAAGTCCATCACGAACAGGTCGGGGACACGAGACGGAGTGTCGAAGGTGAAGGCGAGGCGGCTGCCGTCCGGAGACCATACTGGGTTCGCCACCAGACCCATCTCAGGAGCAAACAGGGTCCGGACCGTACCGTCGTCTACCGACGCAACCCGCAGAATCTGGCGCCCCCTGAGGTTTGAAGTGTACGCGACCATCTCGCCGTCGGGCGACCAGCGGGCATAGCCTCGGAACGGCTTCTGGGAGCTCTGATCGGCCGCCTCGGCCGCGAGCGGCCGGGGCTCTCCGCCCTCCATCGGTGCGAGCCACCAATTGATCCAGCCGCTGCGGTAGGAGCGGAAGAGCACTAGGTCGCCCCTCGGCGAGACCTGGCCCGGCCCGAACTCCTGGCCGGTGCGATAGTCCATCCAGTTCCGGTCGCTCACGATCAGACGCTCGTGGGAGCCGGTCGTGGCCTCGATGGCGATGACGTCGTGGTGGATCCACCACTGATCCATGCGGACGAACACGATCGTGGAGCCGTCGGGCGTCCACGTAGGCTGCACGTCGTAGCGGGCGTCGGTGGTGAGCCGCCTTACGTGTCCGTCGGGGACCGAGACGGTGTAGATGTCGTAGTTGCCTCGCAGCGAGTTGGAGAAGGCGATGTACCGCCCGTCCGGGGACCAGCTCCAGGCGAGCGTGCGGGCACCCAGGTCCGTCAACTGGACGGCGCGCTGCTCGGCAAGCGACCACAGCCACAGTTCCTGCCCGTCACCCGAGGCGCTCGACACGTAGCCGATCCACTCGCCGTCCGGCGAGTACCCCGGGCTCGTTACGCCCTCGGCAGGGATCGCCTCGAGGTTGCCTCCGTCCGGATCGGTCGTCCACAGCGTGTTGCGCCCGAGGAACAGGATCGTCGACCCGTCCGGCGACCAGTCGGGGACGGCTCCGTCCACGAGGGAGCTGGCCGACAGGAACTGCTCCAGGGTAAAGTCGCCCAGGGCGCGAGTGGACGCTGGCGTGCCGCTGTTTTCCCTGCAGGTCGCGACGGCGAGAGGGACGAGGGCTGTCCAGAGTGCTCGTTTCATCGACGCCTCCCGACCGATCGCGTCGGTCCCTAAGAAGTCGGACGCTGAGGGCCCGGTCAACGTGGCCCGGGGCGGACGCCTGGGGCAAGGGCGTCGGCTGAGTCCGGGACAACCCCGACCAAAGAGAACGACCGCGGAGAGTAGCAGGGCGAGGTGCTCCCCCGCCGTCCGCGGTGACCTCTGAATCCACCAGGCGGAGCTATCCGTGCAGCGCCTCGATCTGCTGGACCATCTCCGTGGATTCCTGCGGCCCGACCAGCCCTCCCAAGATCATGGCGGCGGCGCTGGCCGCGAGGGCGACGACCACCGGCGCCAAGCCGACGTCGATGATGCCCAGCTGCACCAAGATGTAGACGGTCGCGCCCGACACGACGGCCCCGACGCCGCCCGCCAAGTTGGCCTTCTTCCACCAGAGCCCGGCGATGGTGGGAACGAACAGGCTGGCGCTGAGGACGCCGACCCCCGCCGTGTAAAACTCCGAGATCAGCTCGGGCGGCGAAAACGCCCAGAAGAGGGCCGCAATCCCGATCACCCACGTCGAGCCGACGCGCACGAGGCTCAGCGTCCGTTCGCTGGCCCGGCCCCGCAGAAAGCCGCCGAGGATGTCGTGTGCGATGGCCGAGCTGCAGGCCAGAAGAAGCGCGTCCGTGGTAGACATGACGGCAGCGAGTACGGCTGCAACGGCAATCCCTCGGATCACGGGCGGAAACTGCGTCTCCATCACTCGAAGGAAGAGCAGGTCCGCATCCTGGAGCCCCGGAAAGTCGATCCTGCCGACCGGCACGATCGCGAGCACCGCCGCGAGGATCATTACGCTGTACACGAGCATCGCCAAATTCAGCGACAGGCGCGCGCTCTCGGCGTCCTTGGCGGTGAAGACCCTCATCACGATGTGGGGGATCACCGGGATGGCCGTAGCCCAGATGATGAAGTAGCCGAGGTAGCCCGACACGGGCCGGTTCGCGACCTGTCCGAGCTCGGGCGCCACGGCCGTGGCCTGGCTCATGATCTCGAAGGGCGATCCTACGCGCCAAACGAGCACGAGAGCGGTGCCCGTGACGACCAAGACCATGAGGAATCCCTGGATCACATCGGTCCAGGTGATCGCCACCATGCCTCCGACCGACACGTAAGTGATGAACACCACCGTGGCCAGGGCCAGGGCCGTGTTGTATGGGATCCCCAGCAGCGCCTCGGCGGTGATGCCCGCCGCCTTGAGCTGCGCGACGATGTAGATCGTGAAGGCCGCAACGATGAGGACCGGGACCAGATACCGGACTACTGCGTGAGGGTACCGAAAGCTCAAGAAGTCGGTGATCGTGAACTTGCCGAAATTTCGGAGCGGCTTGGCGACAAGGATGGACGCCAGGGGAAAGCCGACCACCGCCCCCCCAAAGAGCGCTAACGTGGCAGGGATGCCTTGGGCATAGGCGAGGCCCATGACACCGATGATGGAGCCCCCGCTCGCCAGCGCCGCCATGATCGCCATCGAGTTTACGACGGTGCCGATGCGCCGCCCCGCAACCCAATACTCGTCGCGGGAGCCCAAGACCCTCTTCGACGCCCCGATCCCGATCCCGATGCAGGCGGCCAGGTACACGCCGACGAGGATCCGCTCGAGGAGCATCAGGCCCCTCCTCCGTCTCTTTCCACCCCGCCGGTCGATTCAGGCCCGCTCCCCTCAGGCGCCGCGCCTCCGGTGCCGTCTCGCCGCATGAACGTGACCAGGGCCACCGCCGGCGAGATCAACATCAACGCGGCGATGAGCCAGCCGAATACGGCCATGCCGCCCAGCTCGACCGTGCGCCACGTGGGGATGAATGCGAACGCGGCGAAGGCGATGAGGAAGACGAGCGCGCCGCCCTCCCCGCGTCCCAACGGGAAAAAGGATTTCATGACGGTACGGTGCGCGGTGGGGGCGGATGGCGCAACCGAGGATTGGCTCGCCACGCTCGCAGCGACAGTCGGTCTTCCGGCGAAACGCGAACAGAGAGCCAAAGCGTCGGCGCCCTGCCGTGGGAGGACGCCCGCGCACCGGCAAGAAGCCGCACCGTCTCCTGTGGCGGAGCCTCTTCTTGCGAGTCCTTCTCGCGGCTATTCTTCGGGCGCAGCACCGTCAGCCCGAGAGACCGACCCAACACGTCTCGGTGCGGAGACCATGAGCCTTCAGGCCGCCGTCCTACAGACCCTTGGGGCGCTCGCCATCCTCTCGGTCGTCACGGCCGTCGGGCTGGCCGTCGCGCTGGCTCTCCCGGGCAGCCGCAGCCGGCTTCGGGGCACGTTCAGCGGTCGCGAGCGGCATCCGATCGGCTGGGCCTGGTTTCTCGCCCTCGTGGCCACCGCCGGAAGCCTCTACTTCTCCGAGGGCGTGGGGTTCGTCCCGTGCTCGCTCTGTTGGTATCAGCGCATCGCGATGTACCCGCTCGTGCTCGTGCTGGGCGTAGGGATGGTGGTCGGAGACAGCAGCGTCTGGCGCTTCGCGCTCCCGCTCCCCGTCGTCGGCGTTATCATCTCCGCGTACCACGTCGCGGTGCAGCACACGCCGAGCCTGGAGCTCGTGCCGTGCGGCGCGGGTCCGCCCTGCTCCGACCGCTACGTAGCCGTCTTCGGGTTCATCACGATTCCGGTGATGGCGGGTGCGGCCTTCGCCTTGATTACGATGCTCCTCCTCGCCATCGGGACGGTGCAGGGATTCAAGGGTGCCCTAGAGGGAGACGTCTAGAAAGACTCCGCCTATCGGAGGAAGCACACCCGCCGGAAGCGGGCTCGGGCTCCCGGCCGCGACGAGCCGACACAAGAAGGATGATTGACTCGCCGCCTCGGAAGTCGGAGAAGGCCTGACGGCCCCCCCCTCCTGGTTCCCCAACCTCCAGGCTCGGCCGCAGCACGACCCCACGCCCGACGGCACAGCCTCGCGAGGCCTCCTGCGCCGTCCGCGCGCTCCTCACCACTGCCCCAGAATCACAAAGGGTCCGGCGGCTTCCTGAGCCCTTGCAGGAGCTAGGGAACCGAGGAGGAAGAAGCAAATCGTGACGGATACTGCCGTGCGTAAGTTCACGAAGGCACTATAGTGCAAGTAAGTCGGTCGTCTACTGAAGCCATTACCCGGGAGGCGGCCGAGCGAATCGTGTCCTACCTCCGGCTCGAACAGCTGTGATCCGCCGTGCACGCGGAACCGTGATCTTGGCACTATCCTCGAGCCGACAGGAAGCACGGACAGAGGCGAATAGACCGCCACACCCGCCCGGGAAGCGCGTGGTGGCGGCCCAGGGGGGTGGAATGAGCCCGACCTCCAACTCCTGGCGGAGGTGCAGGCGAGCCGCGCGTCTCCTTAGTCGATCCTTCGGTGTGTGGTCTCCACGACGGAGCCGTCAGCCCCGGGAGGAGAGCGGTACACGTAGGTGGTTCGGTCCAGCCGGGCGATCGGCTCTTCGCCCTCCACCCCGATCATCCAAGGCTCGATCGACATGACCCTCGGCTCCACGACGAAGGCCTGATCCTCGATCCTGTAGGTGCCCCCGCTCGCCCAGAACACGGGCTGGTTCCGATCATTCCAGATCTTCGCGTAGCGGGCCGACACCTGCTCCTCGGGAGCCAGGCTCGCGAACTCGTCGGGCGTGGCGACCGCCCGACCCTTCTCCATCCACACATAGGTCCAGTGGGTGTCGGTCACGTGGAACCAGTTCGTCCGGTGCTGAGCCACCTCGTCCGCCTCTCCGGTCGCGGTGTTCAGAGTGGACATGACCTGCCAGTTCCCCCGCAGGTCCGCCGGATCGATCTCGCCCTGACGCGTGGTGGGTAGGCTGCCCATCGTATCGAGACGGCGGTGCGTGAATTCCAGAACCGCCTCCCCGGAGCTTGGCACCGTGTGGTACGCGTAGGCCGTGTCATTCACATAGGTAATCTTCTCCACGCCGCCCATTTGGACCTGGTAGGGCTCGATAGACACAATGTTCGTGTACCTCATCTGGTCCCCATCGAGCCAATACTCCCCGCCGCTCCCCCAGAAGCGCCACTCGCCGTTCTCGTCCCACATCTTGGCCTGGTTCTCGGCGTACTGCTGCTCGGGGGAGAGCTGAGCGAACTCCGCGGGCGTGCTCCCTTCTCGGCCCGGACCCATCCAGACGTAGGTCCAGTGAGAGTCGGTGTATTGGGTCCAGATGGTCCGATAGTTCGCGATCGAGTCGACCTCGCCGGTCTCAAGGTCTTCGATGGTCATGATCTGCCAGACGCCTTGGAGCTTCGCGTGGTCTATCTCCGTGGCCTGCTCGGCTTGTTCGGCCGTGGGCGTACACGCCGCTCCTCCCAAGAGCAACAGCACGGCGATGGTGCGACGGGTCATGAGGCTCTCCAGCTCAGAGGTTCTGAATCAGCTCCCGCATGCGCCCCCTCGTCGCCTCGTCCGGCAGGCGACCGAAGGCGGCTTGGATGTTCTCCTCCATGTGCTCCGGATTCGTCGTCTCGGTGAGCACGCACGTCACAGCGGGATGGGCAAGGATGTACTTGAGGGAGAACTGCGCCCAGCTGGCGCAGTCGAAATCGGATACCCATTCGGGCAGCGTGCGTCCGCTCACGCGCCCGAAGTAGCTACCGTTCAGGAACGGGCGGTTGACTAGGACGGCCATCCCGAGGTCCTCTGCGAGCGGCAGGAGCCGCTCCTCTGCGAGCGGCTCCATCACCGAGTAGTTCATGTGCACGAAATCGAGGGACTCCGCCCTCATGAACCCCTCGAGGCCGTCGTGCAGCTGGTCGCTCGAGACGGTGACACCGGTGTAGCGCGCCTCACCCGAGTCCTTCCACCGGAGCACGTTGGGCCAGTGCACGTCCAGATCCCGGAGGCTCTCGACCTGGAGTAGGTCCAGCGTGCGGCGTCCGAAGAGCCGCTGGCTCTGCCGCATCTGGGCAATGCCTGACGCTCTCCCGTCGGTGTTGATCTTGGTGGCGACGAAGAGGCGGTCACGGAAGCTCGGTGCCGTCAGCACTCGGCCGAACTCGGCGTCGATTTCCTCCGTACGTGGCGAGGTATCGACGACCCGGCCTCCGTGCTCGACGAGCACTCGGATCACGGCTGCCAGAGGCTCTGTCCCTTCGGTCGGGATCTCGAGGACGGGCTTCGAGGAGCCCAGGCCCACAATGGGTAGCGTCTCACCGGTTCCCGGTATCGGGCGGGTGGGGAGCGTGGTCTGGGCCCATGGCGTGCTCCCGAGCACCCCGCGCGCGGGGGCGAGCACCGCTCCGGCCCCCGCCAGACGAATCAGGAAGTCGCGGCGTGTCGGACCACTCGGGGTCGCCATGATGCCTCCTGGATCAACACGCCTTCCACAACCGGACCGGGCGCATGCGCCGCTCGCCAGCAAGACCGCTGGCGGCAGTTCAGCATGTCGCCCTGAACGCTCGGGGGCAAGCCGCTCCCTGCTCTGCACGACGTCCGCTCTCATGGAAAGGGGACGAGAGGGATCCCAGCGCGGTCCAGCAGTACGGCGGAAACCGGACCGCCGCCAAAGCAGCCTGCGCGTCACCCGCTTCTCGTGGAGCCCGGAACGGGCACGACTCGCGAGCGCGGCCCTACTTCAGTGCCCAGTGAGGTGTCAAAAGCGGAGCATCAGACCGCTTCTGAGCTCGGAGTCCAAGGATCTCGTCTCAAGAGGAGGCTGGTTGTCGTACCGCATGCGATACGAGGTCTCGAGCGACCAAGAGCTCGTGAGGCTCGCGCTGAGCCGGACTTCGCCCAGGATGCGGACATCTCCCAGATCGCCGAGCCGCGGCTGTACGTAGGTCGTCCCCGTCGCGGTCGCTCCTTCACGAAGGTCCAGCCTCGCGGTGACGTAGTTGCTCCAGCGGTACACGGTCGTCGCGGGGTCTGGAACCCCCTCCGCCAGCGGCTCCAGCCTCTCGTGCTCCAGCATGTACGCCGTGCCCCACCAAATGCCCCCCTTCGTGTGGCCCAAGATCTGAAGCCTCGCGCCTCCCCCAACGAGGAACCGGGAGCTCAAACGCCTCTGCTTGTCGAACTCTACCTGAGTGAACGCTTCCAACCACATTCGGTCGCGCGTCGGTTTGGCAAACCGCAAGTGTGCAAGCGCTTCGTTTTGAAACCTCCTCCCATCCTTCCAGCCGACGTCGCCCTGGAGGACCAGAAAGGCGGCCATCCACCGGCCGACGTAGTCGCCACGCCCATCCAGGGCCACCCGTTTGAGGTCGACGTTGCCGGAGAGAAGGGCCACATCGAGCTCGAATGACGCCGATGTGCCCAGAGCCGGCTCGCCCCTTCTCAGGCTCTCGATGTTGATCTGCCCTACAGCGTGCCGAGGCTGAGCAGCGAGCACCAGGAGAGCTGCCAGCCTGAGAAGGCACGAGCCCGGTTGCTTGGAAGCTGATGAAGACGATAGAAAGCGAATGGCAAGCACGCTCGTGACCCCTCCTGTGTTCGGGGGTGGGAGGAGCCAAGGGCATGCTCGGTCCGCCCAACCCCTCTTTCCTGCACGCTCCGTGCTACGCCCCTGCTACAACACACCCTCCCGTCGTGTGTGTGTGAGCCCGCTCAGCGGTGGAGCGCTATTCTGCGACCCGGTGGCCGAGGCCCCCTACCTGAGCCCGATCCAATAGCTCGCCTTGATGGCCAGGAAGTTGTCACCCGGTGAGGTGACGGCGTCGCCGAGCGAGCCGAGTCCGACGTACTCCCCAGTCGGGAGGCGCTCCAACCGGTTCTGTTGCCAGATGACGTAGAGCGTGCTTCCCGGGGCCCACTCCCACCGGATCACGAGGTTGGAGCGGAGGGACAGGCGGTTGAAGTCGAGGTTGCGGATCGTGAAGCTCGTCGGACCGTCGCTGATCGGGCGAGAGCCGTCGGCCTGCGTGGTGATGGTCGTCCCGTCGGTGCCGTACATGCGCAGGTCACGGGCCCGAGGCGCGCCGAGCTCACCGAAATCCGAGTACCGCCCGCTCGCCGCGAAGGGCTCCGCGTAGAGCTCAAGCGTGAGATCCGGGGTGAAGGCATAGTTGAGGCGAAGAGGCACGGACAGCTGAGACCGGTCGATGCGGGCGAAAATGTGCCGATCGCCGTAGGTGACCGCTTTCCCGTCGTCACGCGCGGTCACGTACTGCTGCGTGTCCGCCGACCGGGAGTGGAAGAGGTTGACGGACGCCTGCCACCGGGGAGCCAGCCGGAACTGGAGGCCACCGAGTATCTGTCGTCCACCCCCGCCGCGCTCATCGTGGGAATAGACGAACTCCGTGGACCACGAGACGCGCGCGCCCGGATTCCCCCGAAGCCGAGCGTGGTACTGCCACCCGCTCGGCGTGCCCATGAGTGGCCCGCCACGCGTGAGGTCGTCGCTCATCCCCCGGAATCGGCGCATGGTGGAGTGCCGGAAGTTCCAGAAGTTGTGGAAGTCGAGCGTCAGCGTCTGGTTGAGGCGCGAATACTGCCGGACGCCGCCGTACGACCAGCTTGAGCCTGTCGAATGACCGATGTTCCAGAAGCGGAAGAGCTTCCCCGGCTGGGTGTCACGGAGCTGGAAATCCGCGTTGAAGTCGAGATCGTCGGACGTTCGCATCTGGCCCAGGTCGTTGATCTCGAAGCCCGGTGACCGGGCCGTGAACCCGATGCCCCATACCGTGTGCCGTCCCGCATTCTTGTCGGCGCGAACACCCGCGCTGTAGCCGCTCATCGACGTCAGTCGGGGATCGAGAGTGACGTAATTCTGGTCGGGTCGCTGAAAGTAGCGAGCGGAGGAGCGTTGGAGCCTCTGCATGGCCAGCGGATCGCCCTCGACCCGACTCGCGCCCACGAATCCCGTGAACTCGTACATCCCGTCCTTTACCCGCCATTTCCCGTCCGCCCCGGCCGTGTAGGCGGCTCGGCTGGTGAGACCCGCCAGTGGGTCGCTCGGGCCGAGGGACCGGCGCGTATGTGTCAACACCACTCCGATCGCAGACCGCTGGCGTCCAACCTCCTGCTGCAGCCGGACCACCCCGTAGGCCGACACCGGCTCCACGGGAACCGGGGTGGACTGACCCGTGGCTAGGTTGTACGCCTTCGCGCGCTCGCGCGGCGTCACCGCGGCGAGGGCTCCTACCGAGAGGCCGGAGGCGAGACGGCCGGTGACCTTGGCGGCCGACGCGATGGTCGTGCTGGCCGGCGTCTTGACGAAGTCGCCGTCGGCGTCGCCGCGCGGCGGCGCCCCGATCCGGCGCGAGTAGTAGTACTCGGGAAGCCTGATGTACCCTTGCCGCCCGTCGAGCATCCCGTTGCCTTCGATGAAGAACGGTCGACGCTCGGTGAAGAACGTCTCGAACGCAGTGAGGTTCACCTCGGCGGGATCCGCCTCGACCTGCCCGAAGTCGGGATTCACCGTGAGGTCGAGCGTGAGGTTCGGGCCCAGCCCCATCTTGACGTCTGCTCCGGCCCGCCCGTGAGTCTTTTGATCGAAGGGATCGTCGGGATCGACGTCGGATCGAAGCGTCAGGTCCCCCGCCGCATAGGGGAGGATCTCGATTCGGCGAGACGGCCGGATGCCTTCGATCCCGTTCAGGGTGCCGAAGTACGAGACGAAGCCCGCGTTCGCCAGCTCCCGCGGAATCAGCACCCATTGGATCTCTTCGTTCCGCTCCGGAATGAAGCGCGCGATCTCGAGCCCCCATACTTGCGGATCGGCCGCGTTGAAGCGTAGCTGAGTGAACGGGATTCGCATCTCCGCCGCCCACCCCTGCGAGTCGACGCTCACCCGTGCCGTCCATACCGGGTCGAACTGGGCGTCGCCGCTCTCCCGGTCCTCTGGGTGATAGATGTCGAAGCGCACACCCGCTGCTGACACACCGAAGCTGTAGGCCGTGCGCCGGTCGAGATAGGCGTCGATCGAGATGACCAGCCGCTCCGCATCGCTCTCCCCGTCCCGTCGCGTCAGCGTCGTCCGGATGTTCCGGGGATCGGAGTGGTACATGCGAGCGCCGACATAGAGCGCATCGCCGTCGTAGAGCAGTCGAACTTCGGTGGGCATCGACGGCTCCGCACCCTCGACCGGCACCTTCTGAACGAAGTCGTCGATCAGCGTGGCGGTGCTCCAGATCGCATCGTCGAGTACACCGTCCACCGAGGGCGCCAGGTCCACGATTCGGGTCGCACGTGCGCTCTTCGGGGAACTCTGAGCCGCGGCGGCTCTTAGAGGCAGGCCCAGAGCCGCGCAGGCCACAGCCGTAAGTAGGATGAACCGACCGACCCTCATTTCCCCGTTCCTCCCGGCCAGGGCCTCGACGCTTGCCGCCAAGCCGCGTCCCCGAGCCGCGCAAGGTACTATTGGACCACGACTCGCGGCACCCCGAGCCCAATGGGCGCGCATCCGACGCCCGGGCGAGGGAGCTACCCGAACGCCGTGAACCCGGTGATCGACGCGCGACCGTGACCTAGAGGGTGACGAGACGCTGCCGAGCCTCAAGCCATCCGACCAGTCAAGCGTGCTCGCGCGCTTCGACGTCGTGGGTCGCTCCGGTCCGCGCTCCGGCACCGGAGCGGTCTGCTGGCACGGGCCACGGGCGGGGGGGCCGGCAAGGTCGAGCACCTCTCCGGGTCTGGACTCCATGGGTGGCGATGTGAGGCAATCAAGCAATGTCGAGCGTCAGCGTCCCGGAATCATGAGGTGTGCCGTGCTCGTACCGGCGGCCATGATCCAGACGCCACCCTGCCTACCGTTGTCGGGCAAGCCGGTGGTCTCGGTGGTCGCACCCGGCACCGCAACCGTCGTGTGCATGCGCGCACGCTCCATATCGGGGCCGTTCATCGTGTACCAGACCGACCCGTGCTCAGGCACGGCCCGTGTGCCGTTTGCCTCGGCTTCGTCGAGCATGGCCTGCAACGCGTCGCCATCGACCGCATCGGCATTGAAGCGCCGATTCTGCTGGACCCGCTCCAAGTTTCCGATGCTCGTGCACTGCACGGCGAACGGCTGCCGATCGAGGTCGGAGGACCGGTCGTAGCAGAAGATCCGGTTCGTTCCCTCCTTGAGCACCTCGTAGGTGTGGTCGGCCCTCCACCGGATGACCATGGCTTCCTCGCGAGCTCTCGGCGGCGCTGCCGCCAGAGCGCGTGCGACTTCTTCCTGCACGCTCTGCGCGTTGGCGCCGAGCGGGACGGACACCAGTGTGGCCGCGGCAACGAGAATGATACGCTTCATGGGTGACCCTCCCTTCGACGGATCGAACACACGCCCCGGGCCCGCCGGGACTCGTGGGGCAATCTTCCGGGCGTTCCCGGATTCGACAACCCCAACGGCAGTACTGGCTGGCCGGTCGCGGGACGAGGCGGTATCGATCGGCCACGGTACGATCCTCGATCGAGACCTCGCGCGCGGCGCTTCCCCGGATCTTGTCGACTCTAGCGATGCCGCTCGAACTCGCCCATCTCAGCCCCTTTCGGCCGCACCCATCTCGCCGGGGAAGAGGACGACGCTTCTGGAGCCGCTCGTTGCTGGGCCGAGCCCCTTGAGGGGAGAAGGTCTCCCGAACGAAGCGGAGAAGCTCACGGGGATCATGAAGCGCGGAAGAGGGTCCTCACCGCGAACGATGGGGGGGGAGGTGCCTTCACGCGAGCCGTCCGAGGTCCCCGTGACGTCGTTGGGCTCGTGCGGCGGCGGCCGCGACCCGGCGGGTGGCGCTCCAACACGGTCGCAGTCCTCCCGGCCCCTATGGTGACGCTTCCTTTGAAATGGGAGCGCTAGTAGGTTCGTAATAGTTGCTGGCGTAGTAGTTGCTGGCTTCCCGCAGAGGCACCGAATGGCCAACATCATCATTCCTCCGGGATGGCGCATCCCGGACCGCGAAGCGACACCGGAGTCGGTGTATCTCAATCGCAGGGCCTTCCTCAAGAGCACCGGCCTGGGAATGGCGGCCCTTGGTCTGGGTTCATGTGGCACCGAGTTCACGCCCGCCGAGGTGATCGAGGAGGTGATCCCACCGCCCCGCCCCGATCCCGTCGACCAGACGGAGGCGTGCAACGAGGAGACGATGCTCACGCCCCTTCAGTCGATTTGCCCGGCGCCCAACGCGGATCTCTACCCGGCGCCTCGCGCCCCGACCTTCGACGTGCCGGGCCCCGACGAGACGGATCGGCTCGAGGCGGCCGCCTACAACAACTTCTACGAGTTCATCGGCTCGTTGAGAAACATCTACGAGGTCTGGCCCTACGTCGGACCCTTCAAGGTGTGGCCTTGGACCGTTGAAGTGGTCGGCGAGGCCGAGGGCACCGGAGTCTATGACCTCTCCGACCTAGAGAGGGAATTCGGGCTTCAGGAGCGCCTGTACAGGCACCGATGCGTCGAGGCATGGTCGATGGTCGTGCCTTGGACCGGGTACCCGCTTGTGGAGCTCATCGACAAGCTCCGGCCTTTGTCCTCCGCCCGGTATGTGCGCTTCGTGACGTTCGACCGCCCGGACGAGGCCGTCGGCCAGCGCATCCAGCCGGCGTATCCCTGGCCGTACTACGAGGCGCTCCGGCTCGATGAAGCGAGGCACGAACTCGCTTTCGTGGTGACCGGAATCTTCGGCGAGCCGCTGCCCAAGCAACACGGGGCTCCCTGGAGGCTGGCGCTGCCCTGGAAGTACGGGTTCAAGTCCCCGAAGTCGGTCGTCCGAATCGAGTTCACGAGGGAGCCGCCGCCGACCTTCTGGAGCTCGGTGCAGCCCACGGAGTACGGTTTCTATTCGAACGTGAATCCCGGAGTGCCCCACCCGAGGTGGTCTCAGGCGCTCGAGCGTCCGCTGGGGACCAACGAGAGGATACCGACGGAGCTGTTCAACGGATACGCGGAGTTCGTCTCCGAGCTCTATGACCCGGAGCTGTTGACGTACCTCAGCTGAGGTGCCCGCCTGATCCCGATCGGGCGTTTCGCGCCCTCGCGGGCAGGTGCCCCTCCGGCTACAGGCCCAGGCGGGTAAAGTACCCCACGACGAAGTCGTGGCCGGCGGGCAGGTTCTTCCCGGCCAGCGGCACACGGAGCCCGACCTCGATCTGCCCCGGGCCGCCGGGGATCAAGAGCGAGGGAGCCACCCGGAGCATCTCTCGCTTGGCTCCCGGCGCGTCGAAGCCGCCGAAGACCGGGGTATCGCCGAACCATCCCTCGAGGCCCACCTTGTATCCAAGCGGACCGACCTCTCCACCGACGGCCGCGTAGAAGAAGCGCTCGTCTCCGAAGGCCTGATCGTCGCCCGTCGACTCCTCTCTCCAGCGATACCCGAGCCACGCCATAAGGTAGGTCGGGTTCGGATAGAAGGAGTGTCCCAGCTCCAGCATCAGCTCCCAGTCACGCTGGCCGTCCCCGAGGGGAATCATGTTGGTGCCGACGTCAAAGTCGCCCACGGGGAGCTTCACCCCTCCGCGGATCGTCACCGGGGTCGTCACGCCAAGGATCCGCAAGGGGCTCGAGCGCGCGTAGAGGCGGACGTCGCCGAAGCCCGTTGATGTCCTCATCCCGGCGCGGTCGTTGAAGCGGAGTCGCTGGAAGGAGAACTGAGCCCATGCGTCGACGCCCTCCACGAGGCCCATGGCGAAGGTAAAGAACGATGCGGTCGCAGTTGCGTGCCCCATTCCTGGGAATCCTCCCTGGCCGCCTTCGAAGTCGTAGGCCTCACGCGTGTCCTGGTGGAACAGCGTCAGGGAGGACCATCCCTGGCCGGGCGGCTCGACCCACTGGGCCGACAACGGGGTGTGCGCCACGGGAACGGAAAGAAGTGCGGCGGCGGCCGCTGTGAAGAAGGCGACGGCCGTCCGGTGAAGCAGGGGTCGAATGGGCTTGGTCAAGGCGCTCGGGTCTCCTCAAGTGGCCGGGTCAGCTCGGCTCGGCTTCGACCGACGAGCTCCAGCGATCCCGGCGTAACTGAACAGGTTGTTTGGCTCGTGTGGGTCCTCTTCAAGGTCGTAGAGCTCGTTCGCGCCGTCCAGGTCCGATGTGGGCCGACCCGGTGCTACTGGGACGCTCCGCCCGTGAGCTGGGCGGCTAGGGCGTCCCGGTCGATCGCCGCACCGCGCAGGAAGACGTCGGAGATCCGCCGCGTGTTGCTGATGTCCTCAAGCGGGTTCGCCTCGAGGACGACGAAGTCCGCGCTCTTGCCCGCCGTCACGGTACCGTGGTCCCCGAGCCCCATGAGCTCGGCCGAGGCCCCCGTCGCCGCCGCGAGAACCTGGGCGGGACTCATTCCCGACCTCACCATGTCCTCCATTTCTTGGTGAACGGCCCACGGTGTGCTCCCGTCCGTGCCGAAGGCGATCCTCACACCGGCCCGGCTGAAGCGGTCCAGGTTGCGGGCTTGGATGCCGAACGACTCCTGGGCCTCGGGCCGATCGCTCTGGGCCTCCTGCATCTCCGCAAGCTCTTCAGCGGGAACCGTGCTGATCCACGCGAGGTCCAGCGCCACTCCAGGGTTGGGGAGGTTGGGTACCAGCACCACATCGGGGCGCTCCGCCCAGAGCTCCATGAGCTCGTCGTCGGCGTCGAGGTCCCGAACACCGTGCGCGAAGGCGTCGAGACCAGCCCGCAGGAGCCCCTTCGCGTCCTCCAAGTTGTACACGTGCGCCGTGACGCGGAGTCCGTGCTGATGCGCTTCGTCGATGACGGCGCCATACAGCTCGGGAGAGAGCTTCTGGTAACGGCCGTCCCGGTCATCAACCCAGATCTTGACGATGTCGACCTCCTGGCCAGCCAGCTCCCGCGCGGCCACCCGCGCCTCTTCCTCGCTGGTGATCCAGTAGGGGACCTCCGACCGTCCGGGCTCCGGCGTGGTGACTCCCCGCCCTGCGGTGAGCGAGCGGGCGCCGTCGGGCACCGCCTCGTCGCGCATCTCGAACGGGATTGCTCCCTCGTCCAAGCCGAGGCTCACAACCGCGCCGGCTCCGTAGTAGGCCATGTGCTGGAGCTGCTCGGTCCGCTCGTCACGGGTGGACGCCAGGTGGATGTGGGCGTTCACGATCGCAGGCATCACCGTCTTGCCGCTGAGATCGACGCGGGCGGCGCCCTCCGGAATCTCGACGTCCCCTCTCGGGCCGGCGGCCGTGAAGCGAGCACCTTCCACCACGAACACCGCCTCCTCGATGGTGCTTCCGTCACCCACGATGAGGCGCGCGCCCTCGTATACCGTCGCCTCCGCCCCCTCGCCGCCCGCGTCCGGACCGGCGCACGCGGCCGTCAGGAGGCCACACAGGGAGAGCACGACGGACATCGCGGCCGGCATCGGGGATGCAACATTGTTGGCTCGGCGCATAGGAACCTCCCAGCGAAAGTGGCGGCCTCGGGCGGCGTGGCGTGGCTCGGTCGTGCCACGAGGTCCCGCAGATCTTAAGGTCTATCAGCCCCCCACGGTCCCAGCAAGGGCCCGACGTACTTGCGATTCCGGCGAGGCGAGGCACAAGATCATACGGCTCTACGGCGCTTCATGCGCCATCGTCGCCTGGGACTGAAGAGGCACCCAAATGGACAAGCTCTCGAGAGGTGTTCTGGTCGGCCTGGCCCTTCTGATCGGAGCGGTCGGGCTGGCGTTGACAGGCCGAAGCACGGCGTTCGACCGGGGCGACGAAGAGCAGCAGATGGCCCGTGCTGCACAAACCTATCTCGCATCTCTCGGAGCGGAGCAGCGGGCGCGAGGCACCTGGCCCTGGGAGGCGAAGGAGCGCTTCGACTGGCACTTCGTACCGCGCGAGCGTTACGGCGTCCGGCTCAAGGAGATGAGCGCCGAACAGCGAGGAGCCGCTCACGGGCTTCTCCAGAGCATCCTAGGCTCGCAGGGGTACCTGAAGGCGACGGGAGTCATGCAGCTCGAGGGCGTGCTGGGAATGATCGAGAACCGTCCCGAGCATCGCGACCCGGAGGACTACTACTTCAACATCTTCGGAGCTCCGTCGGACGGCGGTCCCTGGGCGTGGCGCTTCGAGGGGCACCACATCTCCCTGAACTTCACGTCCGCGGGAGGGGACGTCCCCTCCGTCACACCCGCCTTCATGGGCTCCAATCCCCATCAGGTCGGCGAGGGGCCTTGGGCAGGGTGGAGGCTTCTCGGCGCGGAGGAAGACCTGGCCCGCGAGCTGCTGGCTCTTCTCGGCGAAGAACAGCTCCGCACGGCGATCATTCAATCCGAGGCGCCCAGGGACATCGTCACCGGCAACGCTCGGAGCGTGGACCTCGAGGGGCCCGAAGGGCTGGCGGCGTCGGAGATGAACGACGAGCAGCGCTCGGCGCTCCTTCGACTGCTCTCGGAGTTCCTGAACAACGTGGAGCACGGAGTCACCGACGCCGAGATGCGGCGCATCCGCGAGGCGGGCCTAGAGGGCCTCCACTTCGCTTGGGCGGGAGGCACGGAGCCGGGAGAAGGGCACTACTTCCGCATTCACGGACCGACCCTTCTGATCGAGTACGACAACGTGCAGAACGGAGCCAACCACGTGCACTCGGTCTGGCGGGATCCGGCGAACGACTTCGGGGACGACCTGCTCCGGAGACACTACGAGGAAGCCGACCATCACCAGGCCGACCGGCAGTCTCCAGGTGGGCCCTAGGGCCCTGCCAGCCCCGAACGCCAGCACGGGCGCCCCCGGCCAGCGGCCGGGGGCACCCATGTCTTAGGGGTTGGTCTCTTCCAGGAAGCGCCTCGCCTCGCGCATCCCATCCAACTCCTCGTAGCCCGCCCACACCTCGGTCAGCCTGCGGTAGGCCTCCTCGGCCTCCGTATAGTTCCCGACCGCCTGGTTGGAGCGGGCCAGCCCGAGAAGCGAACGCGGGCGATTCGGCATCGTGAGGAGCGAGGTCTCGAACATGCCGATCGCGTCGGCGGGACGGTCGAGGTCTAGCAGGAGTTCCCCGTATAGCTCGTGGACGGGCTTGATCGGACTGGCCGATCCCCTGGGGGGCGCCATCTCATCCACCATCGCGACGGCTTCGTCCATCCGCCCGGTCGCGACGCTGGCATGACCCATTCCGGCGTGCAGCAGCGCGCTGACCTCCAGATAGGCCACCTTCGTGTAGCCCTCCTCACCCCCGTCCACCTTCTCCTTGAGGAGGGCCTCCGCCTTGGCCAGAGCCTCCTGGTCGCCGAGCCGAGCGGCGCTCAGCCCGGAGGCGAGCAGCTCGTGCACGGATGACTCGTCTGTGACGGGGAGAATCCTCCACTCCTCGGTGTCCACGATGTAGCGGGCCTTTAGGAGCGGAACCGTGCTGCGGGCCCGAGCGGCACCGGCCTCGCCTCGGGCTCCGCCCTCGAGGAATCCTCCCTCCCCCGACATCGCCTCGATGCGCTCGATCCAGAGCCGGGCCTTCTCGTAGTCGCCCCTCTGGAGATCGCCGTACTGGCCCCAGTCGAGGGCGTGGATCGCGTCGCCCATGGCGTCACCGGGCCTCCACAGCTCGCGCGCGGCCTCATACGCCGACTCGTTGTTGCCGGAGACGCGGTCCCACATGCCGTGTTGGATGAAGATGTGGGTCGGCATGTGGCGTGCGTGCGACACCGCCGGAGCGATCTCGGAGAAGCGGTACGCGGCCTCGAGAGCGAGCGGGGCGTGCAGCGGATCGTCGAACGAGTGGATCGTATAGTGCGGCGCCCCCGGATGGCTCGGATTGTCGTTGAAGAGGCTGAGCGCGATCGTACCCGCTCTGATGTTGAGGCGCTGGCTCAGGTCGCGCGTCGCGGCCACGGCGCTCAACATCGAGAGCGCGTAGAAGGCGGCGACCTCGGAGTCGTCGGGATACGTCTCGTACATCTTCTCCATCGCTTCCGTGTAGCCGACACGCCGCTCGACGTGATCCCCGTCGCCCCAGAGGATCTCCACGGCGTTGAGGAAGCCCTTCTCTCGCTGGGTCAGGGCCTTGGCCAGGCGTTCCTCCCGGGTCGGAGCAAGACGCTTGAGCACCCGGCTGGGCTCGGTCTCGTCCATCTGCGAGACCAGGGGGTGGTTGTAGCTGAGCGACTCGCCCCAATAGGCCATGGCGAAGTCGGGATCGATCGCCTGGGCCGCCTGGAATTGTTCGATCGCTTGCTTCCAGCCGAAGCTGTGCAGGATGGCCACTCCCCTCAGGAAGTGCTGCTGAGCCTCTCCGGTAGCCGAGGTCGTGAAGTCGATGGAGCCCACATTCTCGAATTGGGCCTGGGCGGGAGCCGCTCCGATCACGAGCAGGCTCGCGACGAGCCAAAGGACGGGTGTGCGGTTCATGATCTCTCTCCTGCGTTAGTCGATACAGATCCGGTAAGGGCCGCCAGTCTCCTGCTACGGTCGAGGTCGGTCAGACGCTCGCCAACGCGTTCGTCATGTTATCGAGGGCACGCTCGATGAGACGTCTCGAGGTGCCGATGTTCATGCGCATGTGGCCGGCCCCGCCGGCACCGTAGTTGTCCCCGGGGCTCAGGAAGACGCCCGAGTTCTTGACGAGCCAGCGCTGCGCGATGTCTTCAGGCGATACCGGGTTGGCGGCTTCTTCGCTCTCCTCCTGGGCCGCCTTCTTGGCCCCGATCCTCCCGAGGACTTCGCTCACGTCCAGCCACGCGAGATACGTGCCCTCGGCCTTCCTGTACTTCACGTGCCCCATCCGGTCGTTGATGTAGGACTCCACGAAGTCGTGATTGCCGTCGATATGGGCGAGCATCTGATCGAGCCAAGGCTCTCCCTCCGTGATCGCCGCGTGGCTCCCCACGAGGCCCAGCGTGCTGATGTCCGCCCGCGTGTGGGCCCGCACCCGCTCGAGCAGGTCCGGGTTCGTCGAGAAGTACCAGCCGACCTTCATCGCCGAGATGCTAAACGTCTTGCTCGCCGACTTGAAGGTGATGCTGTTGTCGACGATGTCGTGGTTCGCGAGGCTGGCGAAGGGAGTGTACCTCTGGCCCTTCATGACGAAGTCACAGTGGATCTCGTCGGAGAGGACGACGACGCTGTGACGCAGGCAGATCTCGCCCATCCTCGTCAGATCCTCGTGCGACCAGCAGTTGCCGGTGGGGTTCTGGGGATTGCAGAGGATGAAGGCGTTGGAGCGGCGGGCCCGCCGCTCGAAGTCCTCGAAGTCGATCGAGTACTTCCCGTCGACCACCTTCATCGGACTTTCCTCGGCCACCGTGCTCGTGACCCGGAGGTCGCTGTAGAAGCCGCTGTACGTCGGCGTCGTGAGGAGCACCCTCGTGCGCGGCGGTGCGAGAGTCTGGAGCGCGGCGATGATCCCGGGCTGGACGCCGGTCGTGAGGACCAGGCTCTCGGAATCGATGTCGAGGCCGTAGCGGTGTCGGTTCCAGTCGACAATGGCTTCGACGTACTTGGCGGGCCGGCGCAGGTAGCCCCAATTCTCGTGCTCGCAGCGCTTCGCGAGGGCTTGGGTGATGCAGGGCGCGGCCCGGAAGTCCAGATCGGCAATGCCCATGCCGACCCTTAGATCCTCGCCGTACGTGTTGATCGCCCCGTCCCACTTGGTGCAGTCGGTCCCGACGCGGCTGTAGATCTCGTTGAAGTCGAAGACCTGAGCGTCCCGACGGGGCGGACTCCCGGCGACGTCCGCGGCGAGCACCGGCTCGACGCCGACCGCGCCAAGCAGTGCGGTGGCTCCGGCGTTCTTCAGGAAGGCCCTGCGATCGACTCCATTGGCTCGTGCCATCACGCTCTCCTCGTGGTGCAGACCGACTGCGGCTGCGGGGCGCTCCCGCGCGGAACGACGTACCGAACGCGGGCTTCGCCGCCGCCGGTTCGGCGGTGCTTCCCCACAGCTGTCACTGGAAGTCGGAGCTCGAAGTACTGGTGGCTCCCGAGGGCCAATCTCAAACAGTCACTCGGGTCGGACATGCGGATGTCCCGGACGCGGAAGGATCGAACAGGAACAACATCTAATCCACGTGGAAGCTAGGCAAGCAGGCACGCGCTGGGGACCTCCGGAGCCTCGCGGTGCTTGACGCCTCAGAATGGAGCCAGCCGGGATCGAACCGGCGACCTCTGGCTTGCAAAGCCAGCGCTCTCCCAACTGAGCTATGGCCCCCAAGGTCCCGTATGCAAAGCAGCGTTTAAGATAGCTTCCGCCCCGGCCCGCTGGTAGCCGGTCCCGCTCCGGGTAGTGGTACAGTTTGAGATTTCACTCTGTTTCCTCTAGGAGCCCCACGACCTCTTCCAGGGTCCATACATGGTCCGCCACCCCGGCGGCCATCGCGGGCGTCGTGTGGATGCCGCCACGCCCCTTGGTGAGCGTCTGGTGCTTCCGACAGAAGTTGTAGTACATGTAGTGCAGGGCCAGGGCGTGACGGTGGTTCTCGATCTTCTTCGAGAACCCGTTCGTGAGCCGCGTGAGCCTCCGCACGTTCATCCGCATCGTAAGGTTCTGGCGTTCGACGTATGAGGTTGAGACGTGCTTCGAGTCTGGGTTGCCCATTACCCACCGTGTGTCAGTGCCCCTAATCTGGGGAGGGCTGTAGCGCCTGGGACCCTCTAGCGATGGACCGTAGAGTTTGACTAGCATCGCGTAATCCACCGTGTCCCATCCGAAAGCGCCCTCAATGGCATGCAGGTACGCCTTGTGTCCGTCTGTTGTGATCTGGACCCGGTGCGCGAGACGCGATGCTAGATCCTCCATAAAGAGGTAGGCCGCGCCGGCGTCTCGCCCGCCAACGTGCCAGCAGGGGACGAGCTTAGTGTCAGCACAGACGGCGGTCCATATCCAAGCGTCGCCCCTTCCGCGCCCCTTCTCGTCCAGTGGTACCTTCCGCTCCTTGCAGCCGACGAAGCTCCAAACCTCGTCGCACTGGAGGCGCTTGCAGGGGAGAGCTACCAGAGTCTTCCGTTGGTAGTCCGAGCAGACCGCGCCAACGTCCCGAAGGAGCTTCAAGGCCGTCACCTTGGACACGCGGCCCTGCCGGGCAGCGGCACTGACGCTCGCGCCCTCGCAAAGAGCTGCTAGGACCTGGACTCGCTTCTCGGTCGATAGTCTGTTCATCACACTCTCTCCCTGGGTCTCCCTAACTGTACTAATATGCTTGACGAGAGAGAGAAAGTCAATACCCGTTCACACGAGTCAACAGCTGAAGTAACGTATTATGCTGGCTCCTCGTCTGGGTTTGTCCACAGGGACTCCCACGCCTCCAGTTCCAGATAGAAATTCTCGACGGCCTCCGATTCAGTCGATCCCTGAACTCCTATACGGAGAATCGCACCATCCTCACTTACAGCAAGCCACCTGCCATTCAGACAGAGGCGTGCCCGGGGATGCACGTGTGAGTATCGCTGTGAGGACACGCTCATTTCAAGCCTCCTGAGGTGAACCGGTAAAGGCAACAGACCGTACTCTCACTGAATGTTGCCCAGAAGTCGCTATGACACAAGCACTTATGGGAAGTCATGGATCGTCTTTTGAAGCCGGGTATTGCGCATAACACCAAGGCCGTTAACTTCCGTTTTGGACGAGAATCCGTCACAATTTGGAGGTACACGTGCCGATCCGTACAGACAAACCCGCTCCGTATGCTCCCGTCGCGGCCGTTCTCTCGGTGATCTCGGGGTACCGCGACCGCGGACTATCAAAGCCTTTCACCCTGGATGTGCTTGAGCGAGCCGGGGTTGGCTCAAGCCTAGCTTCGCGCACACTTGTGGCCCTACAAGGCCTTGACTTAATCGACGACGGCGGCCAGCCCACCGAGGCTCTGGAGGGTTTGAGGATGGCTGCGTCCGAAGACTTCCAAGATCGTCTGACCGCTGTAGTCAAGGCAGCCTACCATGACATCTTCCAGTATACGGACCCGGCCGAGGATCCGCGCGGTCGCATTGAGGATGCCTTCCGTGCCTACAAGCCCCCCGGGCAGAGGAAGCGGATGGTAATTCTCTTCTTGGGGCTATGCCAAGCAGCGGGAATGATCCCCGAGGATGCGCCGCTGGCTAAGACAGTATTGAAGCCGAGGACGCATACTCGAACACGTTCGACCAAGAAGGCTGCCACGAGCGTAAGAAGCACCACGCCTAGCCAGTCCAAGCAGAAGATCGGTTCGGGCGTCCCCGCACCGATTGCAGGGCTGCTGACAGCCATCCCTGCCGATGGATGGACTCAAGACGAACGAGACAAGTTCGTAGCCACCTTCAAGGCTGTGCTGGACTTCAGTGTACCGATCCGAGAGAACGAAGAATGGCCCCAGACCGAACCTGTGGAGGGAGAGGTCTGAGGCCGCTTCCACCCACCTCAACCCACAAGGAGGTGAGCGATGTTCGCGTTGAAAAAACTAGGTAGATCGTGAAGGGTGCGGGCACCTCGCTTCGAATAGGGGGTGCCCGTTGCCTTCCTACTTCTCCTTGTTCCAGCGTGCCTGCGCCGCCTTGCGGGCGATCTCGCTGCGCTCCCCTGGCGTCAACGTTTCCGCCCGTGCAATACCCCGCTTGACCGCACTTGGGTCAGGCCCCTCCTCTTCCGCGGCCTCACCCACAGACAGATCCACGATCCGCTTCGCGAGCTGGCTCATGTCGCGGGGTCGGTCGGGTGTGCGTTTCTTCGCCATGCTTGAAAGCTACGGCCACACCCCCGGGGCCTTCAAGGTCTAGGACCGTTACAATCCAAACTGTACCACTACCCCGCTCCGACAGTCACGGGCCCGTTCAAGCTGGCCCATGATTCGCTCCCCCGCACCTTGCGACCCGTGCCGAGGGCCTCCCAATGTGGGGGGCTTCCGGCCTCGCCCGCGGGCGGGGCTTCGCAACACTGCGACCTCTTGAGCTGCAAATCATGATCGTTGAGCCCGGCAAGATCCGAATCGGTTGGATCGGCCTCGGTGTCATGGGCCGAAGCATGTGTGGTCATCTCATCGACCGAGGGTTCTCGGCAACCGTGTTCACGCGCACCCGCGAGACGGCGGAGTCGGTCCTCGCGAAGGGCGGAGTGTGGGCGGACGGCCCGAGAGCCGTGGCGGAGCAGAGCGACGTTGTGTTCACGATCGTCGGATTCCCGAGCGACGTGCGAGAGGTCGTCCTCGGGCCGGACGGCAGTCTCGCCGGGTGCGAGGCCGGCAACATCCTCGTGGACATGACCACGAGCGAGCCTTCGCTGGCGGTAGAGATCTACGAGGCGGCGAAGGCCAAAGGCGTAGCCAGCGTCGACGCACCGGTGTCGGGCGGTGACGTGGGCGCTCGGGAGGCGCGGCTGTCGATCATGATCGGGGGAGACGAGGACGTTGTGGAGTCGCTCAGGCCGTGCTGGGAAGCGATGGGCAAGGCGATCGTTCGACAGGGAGGGCCCGGTGCCGGCCAACACGCCAAGATGGTCAACCAGACGCTGATCGCGTCGGGCATGATCGGCGTTTGCGAGGGCCTGCTGTACGCCCACAAGGCCGGGCTCGACCTGGAGACGGTCATGGAATCCGTGGCCTCCGGAGCGGCCGGCAGCTGGTCACTCTCGAACTACGGTCCGCGCATGATCGCGGACAACTTCGATCCCGGCTTCTTCGTGGAGCACTTCATCAAGGACATGGGGATCGCGCTTGCCGAGGCGAACCGCATGAACCTGGCGCTCCCCGGCCTGGCCCTCGCGCACCAGCTCTACACGGCGCTCCAGGCCCAGGGAGGTGGGAGAAAGGGCACGCACGCGCTCCAGCTCGCGCTGGCCCGCCTCTCCGACATCGACTGGGAGGGGCGCTAGCTCCGAGCCCCCCCAAAGACCGACCAGAAACCCCGAGGCGGCGGCTCATTCCGTCCCGGACGTGCTAGTTGCCTGCCACCCCCGCGTAGACGCCTCGCAGGAACCGCTCGGCGTCACCCCATTTCTCGTCGAACTCGGCGGTCGGGTTCGCGGCGAGCACCTGCTCAATCGTGCGACCCCGCTCGACGAGTTCCGCGACTCGATCCTTTACGACCAGAATCATGTCCCGGAACTCGATCACGTCCTCCCTGGTGGAGGCCCCTCCGTGACCCGGGATGATCTGCGTGTCCGGTCCCGCCATGCCGATGGCCACGGCCAGCGCTGCCAGGGTGCCGTCCAGCGTTCCCCCGTTGTTCAGGTCGATGTAGGGATAACCCGTCGTCCGGAAGACGTCGCCCAGATGCAGGACGTCGGAGTCCCGGAAGTGGATGTAGCTGTCCCCGTCCGTGTGCGCCGGCGGGACCGGGAACGCGTGGACCTCTTCACCGTTCAGATGGATCGTGATCGACTCGCTGTAGGTGAGCACCGGCAGGGCCCCCTCCGAGACCTGATCCGCCAGCCGAACACGAACCTCGTCACGGGCCAGGATGAGCACCCCCATCGTTCCGAGGTTCTCGTTCCCGCCCGTGTGGTCCCCGTGCACGTGGGTGTTGATGACGAAGCGGATTTCCGCCTCCGACAGCTCCCGGATGGCAGCGACGATTCGGTCGGTGAGCGGCGCGAACTGATCGTCGATCATCACCACGCCGTCTTCCCCGATCGAGAGCCCGATGTTTCCCCCTGCTCCCTCGAGGCAGTACACGCTGCCGGCCACGTGGTGGGCGCGGATCACGACGTCGCTGAAGTCTCGCCCCTGGGCAGAGGCCTGAGCCGGCACGACCAGCGGCAAGGCAAGAAGCGCAGAAACGGGCGAGACGAACCAACCTGAGGCGTTCATGGTTCCCTCCAAATGCGGTGTCGTTCTGCTGGCATTGTGGTTGAATCGGGTCCGCCGGCTCAGCCTTTCGCAGAGATCGTGAGCTTGAAGCCGTCCGGGTCCACAAGATCAAAGGCTCTCGCGCCCCAGGGCACGTCCGCCGGCGGGGAGTCCAGCGTGCCACCGCGTGCCTCGATCCCTCGGGCGACCTCGTCCACGTCACCGGCCAGAGTCAGGTGAAGCCGCCATCCCTCACCCTTCAGCCGGTCGCGGCCCCTAGCCCAGTCGTCCTGAGCCAGAAAGACGTGGGCCGTGCCGGCCACGAGCGAGACGCCCCGCAACGTGCCCTCGCGCTCCCACGTTTCCTCCACATGGAACCCGACCACGTCTCGATACCAGGCGAGGCTCGCCTCAATGTCTCCGACGGTCAGCGCCGGTGAGATGCTGCGGAGGGGGAGGGCTTCTGGGTGGCTGGGGCCTCCCCGGTCGCCCTGCGGTTCCGATCCGGTGCTCATCTTGAGCCTCCCCGCTTTCGAGTTGAGGTCGGGTGCCCGCACTTGGAGGCGCCGAGCGGAGCCATCAACATATGCGCAAACGCGGAATCTCGCTTCGGCCGTGGATGCGAGGTCGCGGAGCTCGACGGAATGCTGGGCCGACGCCAGGGACGGGGCCCGCCCCCGGCGCGGCAGAGGGCGATCATTCAGGGTTTGGGGAATCCGGGCGTGAGCGCGGGGGACCTGGTGGCTTCGGACACGCCCGACGTTCCTCGATCACCGAGTGGCGCACGAGGAAGTCCGCCACGTCGTCGATGAAGCCGTCCCAGCTCGGGGGACAGTCGTTGTGGCCACAGTTCCACTCGATCAGCTCGGCGTCGGGGCGGGCCCGGGCCAAAGCGCGGGCGTGGCTGAAGGGGATAAGCCCGTCGCGGAGTCCGTGCATGAGCAGCAGAGGCCCGTCGAAGGAGCGCACTGCCTTCGCGTTGTCGTACGCGTCCAGCAACAGGAACCCCGGCGCCAAGAACCTCTGCCACGCGATCCTCGACAGGGAGCTGAACGTGGACTGGAGGATCAGGGCCCGCACCGGGCGCTCGGTGGCCAGATCGGTGGCGACGCCACCCCCGATCGACCGCCCCATCACCACGACACGCGCGGGATCCACCTCCGGGCGCTCGACCAGCCAATCGTATCCGGCGCGAAACGCCTCTGCAATCCGCGGTCGCGACGCCTTGCCGGCGGAGAGCCCGAAGCCCGGAAACTCGATGAGCAGCACGCTGACGCCCAACCGGGTCAGCCCCCCGAGGCTCGTCCAGTCATCGATGAGCTCGGCATTGCCGTGGGCGAAGATAACGGCGGGCTGCGAGTCCCCACCCGTGTGCGCCGCGAGGTACCACACCTCGACAACGCCCCCCCCGGGCAGCTCGAGCCAGCAGCGTTCCACACCCGGCGGGACCGACGAGGAGAGGTTCCGCCCGGCCTCCCTTGCGACCCCTGGGAACAGCAGACGCCGCTGGAGGGCGAAGAGCAGCGTCAGGTACCCCAGATAGACGAGTGCGGCAACCTGGATGAACGCGAGCATTCCTATCCTCCTGCTCCGCACCGCGAGCCGCCGAGTGGGCCATCAGAACCGGGAGGCTCGGATCCAGACGTCGGCGCGAGCCCACGCTTTCTCGAAGGCCCGGTGCATGTCGTCGGCCTCACCGCTCCGGCCCTGTTCGCGGAGCGCGAGCTCAAGCCCGAAGAGCGACCACCCGTTGTGCGGATGCTCGGCCAAGGCGGCCCGGTAGACCCGCTCGGCGTCGGCCGCCCGCCCCGCCTCGAGCAGGACGGCGCCCAGCCAGTGCCGGGCCGAGAAGTTGAGGGGCTCCGGCTCGTCGTAGCGGAGCCCGTCCTCGATCTCGATCGCCCTCTCGAGGACCTCGATGGCCCTGTCGGTGTCCCCCTCCTCTAGGAGGATCTCACCCTCTAGGATCCCTCCGACCACACCGAGAAGATCTCTCGCCGAGTGACCCCGAAACGCGGCCTCGGGGTCTTCAGCCGCAGCATTCTCGACGGCTTGCAGGAATTCCCTAGCGACCGCCGCGTGGCCCTTGCGGAGGTGGGCGTAGCCGTGGGCGAAATCCCCGAAACCCCGAAAGATCGGGTTCTCCGCGTCGTTCTCGATCTCGAGGATCTCGTCGAATCGACCAAAGCGGAGGCTTGTCAGGAATTCGTAGTATTTCGCACCCCCCGTCGCCCTGGCGTAGTCCCTTCCGGCCTGCATCGCGATGGCGCCCTGTCCGTCCATTGAAGCCGCGAAGAGGAGCATGTGCAGGTTGTGCGACGGGTAGATGGCGAAGCCCTCGCCGTACGCCGACTTCTGATCGGAGTGGAAGGCCGCCAGATTTCCGCGGACGGCCTCGGGCCACCGACCGACGCGATTGTAGGTGTGGGACGGCATGTGTTGGATGTGGCTCGCCCCGGGGATGGAGCTGCCCAGGTAGTCGGCGCACGCCTCCGCCTTGCCGGGCCGCACCGTCGACTCGGTCCCGTGGATGTAGAGATGGCAGGCACCGGGATGAGTGATGTCCTGGGCAAGCACGTCCTCGAGGATCCGGTGGATGCGCTGGATCTCAGCCCGTTCCATGTCCCAATTCCCGCGCCTGGGCTCGAGGAGCATCAGGCCTTCCCCGTAGAGGAAGCCGGCATCGAGATCGTTGGGGTGATCATTATACACCTTCGCCATCGCTTCGGCGTACGTCGTGTCCACCTTGATCTGAGGAGCGCGGTCGGTGCGGCCGACGTAGCGGACCGCCATGGCGTCGATGAGGTCCCGCTCCACGGGGGTCGTGGTGCCGGGTGCGTGCTCCAGCGCCTTGCGAATCGCTGCCTGGGCCCTGGGAAGGGACTGGGGGCCCATGGGTCCGTTCAGGTACGGTCCCCACGCCCACGCCTCTCCCCAGTAGCACATGGCGCACTCGGGATCGCGGAGCTGCGCCTCCCGGAACGAGCGGGCTGCGTCTTCGGGCGTGAACGCGTACATGAGCTGGATGCCCTGGTCGAAGAACGCCTGAGCCTCGGGAGAGTCGGTCGTGATGGGGCGCGAGAAGGGCCCGAGCCCCTTGGCGAATAGGGGCATGGGCTCATTGAAGCTCTCGGGCATCTCGGGATCGGAGCTTTGCTGGCCGGACGCGCTCCCTACCACGGTGGCGAGGAGCGTGAGGGTGATCAGGCTTGGCGGTCCCAGCGATCTCCGATCCATGACTGGCTCTCCGATGACGGCGGTGACGGGAGTGGCGTCTCCAATTGAAGCCACAAGATGCGCCGCCAGCCCGTCAGCCGTCCAGACCGTGTCTTGTCCTCCTGAAGAGGTCAATCCCCGCTGATACACACAGAGCATACCGCCCGTGATCTACGAGAAGGCTATGGAGCGTCTGCGGGATGTGGGATCTTGGGGTGCGGACGCAGGGAGGAATCGCCGCTTCCAACTCCTCGCGAAGCCTCGTCCAGATCCCCCAAGGCGGCGGTGGACAAGTGCTTGGGCGTTTCATAAGATCTTCCCGACTCGCCAAGGGGTGAAGCACGGCGAACGCCGGTTGGGAGTGTTCCGCTACTCCGTGCGAGCAGCCGGGGCCGCACACGTCGAAACGTGAGGATCAGGAGGCACAGCAGGCCATGATTGCAGTGCAGGAGGTGACGAAGCGATTTGGTGATCTCGTCGCCGTTCGGGACCTCGACTTCGAGGTCCATCGCGGCGAGGTCGTGGGTTTTCTGGGTCCGAACGGAGCCGGAAAGACGACGACCATGAGGATGTTGACGGGTACGCTGGAGCCCGACGAGGGCGTGGTCCTGTTCGACGGGGAACCGATCGGCCGAGACCTGACCGCCGCGAAAGGGCGCGTGGGGTATCTGCCCGAAGCGAACCCGCTGTATCACGAGATGCTCGTGGCCGAGTACCTGGAATACGCGGCTCGCCTGAGGATGTTGGACGGAGCCACGGCCCGCTCGGCCATCTCGGACGCCGTCGACGAGACGGGGACCGGTGACGTGTTCTTCCGCCCGATCTCGGAGATCTCGAAGGGATACCGGCAACGCGTCGGGCTCGCGGCCGCCATCCTTCACCACCCCGAGATCCTGGTTCTCGATGAGCCCACCGAAGGCCTCGATCCGATCCAACGCGTTGACATCCGCAACCTCGTCAGTGAGCTCGGGCGCGAGCGCACCGTGCTCCTGAGCACACACGTCATGCAGGAGGTCGAGGCCACCTGCACGCGGCTGCTGATCATCAGCCGGGGACAGCTCGTGGCGAACGGGGCGGTCGCCGATCTGCTGGCCACGGGCCGTGGTGTCAGCCAGTACATCGTTGAGGCCGCCGGAAGCGACGTCGCCGAGACGCTGAGCCAGCTTCCCGGAGTCGATTCGCACACGTCGGAACATGTGGAGGGCCGCACCCGTGTACGCCTCTCGGTGGCGGGCGAGGAGGAGCTCCGGCCGGAGATCTTCCGCACCGCCACGGAGAAGGAGTGGGTGCTCTGGGAGCTGCAACGCGAGCGTGCCACGCTTGAGCAGATCTTCCGCGATCTGACGGCCGATGACGGGGACCGCCTCGCCGGGGCCGGAGAGCCGTCGGCAGCGGACGTTGCCGACGAGCCGGCGGGCGGGCGGGCCGCCGACGCCAGCGCATCGGGCGAAGCCGAGACGTCTCGCGGCGAGCAGGCGGAGGTGGCGTCATGAAGCGGACCTGGAACGTGACTCGACGCGAGCTCGCGACCTTCCTCGATCACCCCACCGCCTACATCCTGGTGGTGGCGTTCCTGGGCCTGGGGCTGTTCCTGACGTTCCGGACACTGTATGCGGCCGGGATCGCCACCATGAGACCCTTCTTCGACATGCTACCCTGGCTTTTCGCTGTGTTCATCCCGGCCATGACCATGCGCTCTCTGGCCGAGGAGCGGCGGAGCGGCACCCTCGAGTGGCTCCTTGCCCACCCCCTCGGGGAGGTCGAGGTCATCGCCGGCAAGTTCATCGGGAACTGGATCTTCGCGCTCATCGCGCTGGCGGGCACCCTGCCCACGGCCCTCGGACTGCTCTGGGTGTCCGAGGCCGATGGCGGCATCATCGTGGCCGAGTATGTCGGCGCGGCCCTGCTGGCCGCGCAGGGGGTGGCCGTAGGCCTGTGGGCCTCGAGCCTCACACGAAACCAGATCACCGCCTTCATCGTGGCGGCCTCGGCGTCGTTCTTCCTGGTCCTGATCGGTACCCCGGTCGTGCTCATCGGCCTGCCGCCCTGGCTGGGAGCGTACGTCTCGAGCCTGTCCGTGATCGGGCATTTCTCGAATGTGGCCAGGGGCGTCATCGATCTCAGGGACGTGATCTACTTTCTTTCCACGACCGTGCTCTTCCTGGTCCTGGCGGTTGCTCTCCTGAGCAGGGAGCGTCTCTCCCTGGGACGGAGCGCATACCGCCGCCTGAGAGCGGGGACCGCGGCCCTGGTGGGCGTGGTGATCGTGGCGAACCTCCTCGGCGGCAAGGTCCGCGGGCGTGTGGATCTCACCCGGGGCAGCCTCTACACGCTTTCCGCAGGGACCCGGGCGATCCTCGGCGACCTGGACGACATCGTCACCCTCAAGCTGGTCGTTTCGGACGAGCTCCCGACGGAGCTCGTGCCCACGCTCCGCGATGTGCTGGACCTCGTGGCCGATCTACGCCGGGCCGCCGGAGGACAGCTCGTCGTCGAGAACCTCAATCCCGACGACGACGAGGAGGTGGCCACCGAGGCCCGGTCCCTCGGCATCATCCAGAACGAGTTCAACGTTCTCCGGGACGACGAGTTCGAGGTGCGGCGCGGATGGTTCGGGCTCGCCCTTCTCTACGCCGACGAGCGAGAGGCCATCCCCTACATCGCTCGGACGGACGACCTCGAGTTCCGCATCGTCTCGGCCATCTCCACGATGACTTCCGTGGAGAGGCCCGTGGTGACGTTCGTTACCGGCTTCGGAGCCGAGAGCGCCTCCACTTATCCGTCCTTCCGGCAGGGCCTGTCGGATCGATACGAGGTCCGAGCCACCGACCTGACCGGCGATACCCCGCCCGGGCTTGGACCGGACACGATCGACATTCTCGTCCTGGCCGGGCCGGACCAGGTCATGCGCGACGACGCGCTCAAGAGCGTGCGCTCCTACGTCGAGCAGGGTGGAGCCGCCCTCTTTCTCCTCGACAACCACCAAGTCTCACCCGAATCGCCGACGACCGTCCCGGTCACTACCGGATTGGAGGGCTTTCTCGAGGAGAACGGGATCCGGATGGACGCCGGCATGGCCATGGATTACAGCTCCAACTCGACGATCTCCATGGGTCGGCAGGGGATCTTCAACCTCGTGCGCCCCTACCCTCTCTGGCCCATCGGACTCAAGGGGGAGGACCACCCGACGACGAGGGATCTCAGCAACCTGAGCGTCGGTTGGGCCACGGCGATCACCGTCACGGACAGCTCCAAGGTACAGAAGCTCTGGGTGACGACTGAGGCCGGCGCCATCCAACCTCCGGGTGGCATGATCATGCCCGAGACGTTGCCCGAGCCCGATCCCGACAACCTTCAGACCCTGACGTTCGCGGTCGCCGTGGACGCCGTGGCTGCGGCGGGTGAGGAGGCCGAAGGGAAGGGCGCCGGCCGCATGATCGTCGTCGGCGATGTGGACTTCCTACAAGAGCAGTTCGTACGCTCCAACCCCCAGAACCTGCTCTTCGCGGCGAACGCCATCGACTGGCTCGTCCAGGACGAGGCACTCATCAGCATCCGTTCGAAGACACGGACGCCGCCGTTGATGGCGTTCACCTCCGAATTCCAGAGGACCGCCCTCAAGTGGGGGAACCTGGTGGGGGTGCCGCTGCTGTTCGTGGTCGGGGGCACGGGCCGCGTGACCCGTAGGCGACGCCGGGCCGAAAGGCGCTGGGGGGAGATGACCCGATGAGCGAGCAAACCCTCAGGCGGATCGTACTGGCCCTCGCGGTGCTCGCCGGACTCTGGGGACTTTCGTCCTTGGTGTCGTCCAGAAGCGGCGCCCGCCCGCCCGTGGTCGGTGAGGGGGTGGCCGCCGCCCTCGAGGGCCTCGACGGCGCCAACGTGGAGTCGGTGCGCATCGACGGCCCCCTGGCAACGCTGACCCTCGAGCGCGGCGGAGGAGCGTGGACGGTCAATGGCTACCCGGCCGACAGCGCCGCCGTCGACCGGCTCTGGAACGCGCTCCAGAACTCCGAGGTCACCGGGCTGGTCGCGACCAATCCAGCGAACCACGAGCGTATGGGGGTGTCGTCCGACAGCGCCTGGACGGTCGAGGTGACGCGGACCGGTGGCGCCGTGTCGTCGGTGCTCATCGGGAAGAGCGGCCCCACGTTCTCCAGCGCATATTATGCGCGCGTTCCCGGGCAGGACTCCGTCGTGATCGTCAACGGCGACCTCCGGTCGGCCGTGGTGCGGGGGCTTGTGGCCTGGCGGGACAAGACCGTCCTGCAGACGGATACGGCCTCCCTGGCCCGCATCGTGATCGAGGCGGACGATGGCACCCACACGCTGGAGAGGCCGGACAGCGTCTGGATGGTGAACGGCGAGGAGCCCGACGCTCTTGCCGTCGGCAACCTCGTCCGGGAGCTCAACCGGCTGGTGGCGACCGGGTTCGTCGAGGACGGCGAGGTGACCGAAGGGGATCCGAGAAGAGTGACCGCCTTGGATGCGGCGGGCGACACGCTTGCCACGCTCCAAGTCTCGGGGACGGGCAGCAACCGCCACGCCCGCGTGCCCGGAAACGACGTGGTATACGAGATTCCGATGTGGCGGGTCGACCGCATCGCCCCGACGCTCGAAACGCTGCTCCCGTCGGAGCGCGAAGGCAGCTGATCCGGGGACCCGCTCCGACGGGTCCGTGTATTGCGAGGGTGCCCCCACGCGTATGATCCCTCAACGGGGGTCAGCCGGCGGGGTGCTCTATGGTACAGTTCGAGCGACTCGCCCATCGGGCGGCCGCGCCGTGCCCGCCTCAGGCGCCCGTCACTTCAGGAGAGCGTCCGTGATACGCTTTAGCACGCCTCACTCGGCACTGGTCTTGTCCGCCCTGCTGGCGGGGCTCGTAGGTCCCGAGGGACTGTCCGGGCAGGACGCCAATCCGGATTCTCTCGAGCTCCTGGCCCAAGCCCGGGAGGCCCAAGCTCGGTTCGAGCGCTTCCGTGAGCAGCGCATCCCGCCGGAGTTGGCCGGCTACGGGGGCGGCTGCGACGACCTCATCGGCCGCTTCTGCCTCCGCTTCGGAAACGGGGAGGACGAAGATGAGTGGCAGGTTCCGGAGGAGCCTGTGGAGTTTGGGATGGCGCGGGTGCGCGTTCTGGACGAGCTCTCCGAGGTGGGCCAGGGGATCCCGGGGGACTCCTGGGTCCTCGGGCAGCGCGTGTATTACATGGGCGAAGTGGGCCAATGGGCACGGGCCGAGGCCCTGATCCGGCGGTGCAGCGGCGAGCAGTGGTGGTGCACCGCGCTCTTCGGATACGTGAAGCACGCCCAGGGCGACTGGGTCTTCGCAGCCGAGATCTTCGAGCGAGCGCTCGAGCAGATGCCGGAGGCGGCGGCGGTGAACTTCCGCACGCCCACGTACCTCCTGGACCCCGGCGCGATGGACGTCTACGAGGCGGCCGACGACGACGCGATCGAGGATCGTCTCTGGCTCCTCGCCGACCCCCTATACATGGTCGAGGGCAACGACCGAAGGACGGAGCAGTACGCCCGGCAGGTCCTCGTCCGTATGCGAGGGGAAGCGGAAAACGCGTACGGGGTAGCCTGGGGTGACGATATCGAGCAGCTCACGCTGCGCTACGGAGCCGAGAAGGCGTGGGAGCGGGTGCGGAGCCTCGCAGGCCAGGGTCTCCAGGACACGCGCCGGATCGTGGGCAGACATCACCCCAAGAGCCAGGAGTTCCTGCCCCCCAAGGAGGGCCTGGAGGATCCAGCGGAGATCGCGCCCGGGGACTGGACGCTCGGGAAGATCCGCCCGTGGACGGGGTACGCGCCGCCGTATGCGCCGGACCTCGACCCGCTCGAGACCCAGGTCGCGCGCTTCCGGCGGGGGGACTCGCTTCTCGTCGTAGGAGCCTTCGCGCCCGAAGTGGAGAACAGGCCGGCGGTCGACCCCCGACGCACCAACCGGAATCCACGGGGCGTGAACGTGCGCGCGGGGCGGAACGAGACGCGGGGAGACCGGCAGGCCAGGCTCAATCCCTTCGGCCGCCCGGTGGAGGAGCCCCAGCCCTTCCTGCCCGAGGAGCCCGAAGTGGATGCACCCGTGCGGTCGGGGCTGTTCCTCATCGAAGCCGAGAGCGGGGAGCGTCACGAGGTCTTCGGCGAAGGCCCGGAGGGCGCCTTCCATCTCCAGGTGGACAACGGCCGCTACATCGTGGGCGTAGAGGCCTTCAGCGCCGACGCGAAGCGGGCGTGGCGCGACCGGCACGGGCTCTGGCAGGAGGACATCGTGCCGGGGCTCGCCGCGGTTTCGGATCTCCTGATCCTGAAGGGCGGCGGCGAGATCCCGGAATCCCTCGACGAGGCGCTACCCACGGCCATGGCAGCCACCCGCATCCGTTCGGGCGAGGCCTTCAAGGTAGCGTGGGAGCTGTACGGCCTTCGCATCGGAGAGTCCGCAAGCGTGCGCATCGGTGTGGACCAGGGGGGAGAGGGGCTGCTCAGGAGGCTCGGGCAGTTCCTCCGCGTCCTCGAGCCCGACTCCCCGGTGGTCATGACCTACGAGGATGCGGGTCCCGATGTTCTCGGCACCGTCTTCAGGGCGGTCCAGCTCAATTTGCCAGACCTGGCGCCCGGAGAATACGCCCTCACGGTGGAGATCGAGCTCGCAGGGCGCGAGCCCATGGTCGTGGGACGCCCGATCGTCATCGTTCCATGAGGACTCGCCAGCCGCTGTTCTGCGCCCAGCGGCGCGTGCCGCACGTCCAGGCTCGTCGACGTAGGCCTCCCGGACGGTGACGGCGCCGATCCGGTGAGCTCGAGTCCTTCAGCCCTCCCCCTGACGACCAAAGCCAGAGCGGCCGGGGACGTGGCGAAGCTCCGTCGGCCGATGTCCGCCTAGCTCTAGGGTCGCACCCCCATCACGTAGGCCGTCCCCTCCCCGCATCCGGCTTCGCCCGCCGGCCGCGTGGCCTCGGTCACGAAGCCCTCCGCCTCGTAGACCGCCTGGGCACGCGCGTTGAAGTCGTAGACGTCGAGCCAGAGGTGGGCCGCGTCAAGGTCCCCGAACGCGGCTGCCTTCACGAGGCGCATCGCATCTCTCCCGTATCCCCAGCCCTTGTCGGAGATCGCGATGCGCTTGAGCTCGATGCTCTCCGTGCCCAGGCTTCGCAGAATCACGAATCCCACCTTGGCTCTGCGGTCCACGTCCTCCAGCACCCAATGGGCGACCGTGTCGTCGACGAGGGCAGCGCGGTGCTCCTCGATGGGCCAGGGCGCGATGTAGGGAGCGGTGTCCGGATCGGCCTCGAGGGCGAGCACGTACTCGAGATCCGCCTCCTCCGTGGGCCGGAGGCGCACCGGGTTACTCAGATCCGTGCGTCTGTCGGCGGAGGCGGCCCCACCCTCGGTCGGGGTGCCGGTTCGACCCGCGAGGGCGTCCAGCCGGTCGATGCCCACCCTAGGGCGACCGGTTGAGTCCGCCGTCCACCAACAGGCTCTGCCCCGTGATGTATTGGGCCTCATCGGACAAGAGAAATGCCACGACCCGCGCGATCTCGTCCACCGTGCCCGGGCGCCCTGCGGGAATGCTCCCCACCACCGAGTCCGACCACTCCCAATTGTCGACGTACCCGGGCAAGACGGCGTTCATGCGGATCCCGTCCCGCGCGTAACGATCGGCGTAGAGCTTCGTGAACTGCCCCAGGGCGGCGCGGATCGTGGAGGATGTCGGGTAGGCGAAGGACGCCTCCGTCGCGGCGAAGGCGCTGATGTTGACGAGGGCCCCACCGCCCTGCTTCCTCATCGGCTCCGTCACCAGCCGCGCCATGCGCACCACGTTCAGGAGGTAGAGGTCGAGAGATGTGTGCCAGTCCCGATCGGAAATGTCGAGCAGGTGTGCTTCGGAGTCCGGATCGTATCTGCGGCCCGTGGGGTCGCTGGACCCCGGCGCGTGGCCCGTGTTGTTCACGACTGCGTCGACGCGTCCGAACCGGTCGAGGGCAGCCTCGACGAGCGCGGCCAGATCTTCCTCCCGGCCTACGGAGCCTTGGACTCCGACACCCTCGAGCTCGGACGCCAAATCGAGGACGGCCTCCGTGCGCGACATGAGACAGAGCCGGTGCCCTTGTGCGGCCAGAGTCCTGGCGCACGCCTCGCCGATGCCGCTGCTCGCGGCGGTCACAACGGCGACGAGCGCGCTCACGCTTGCTCGGCCTCGATCATGGGGACGAGCACCACCGTCATCCTCTCGACGACGTTCTCGTCACCGCTGCCCGCCAACACCCCGAGGGTGGGGCGGCCTGACAGGAACAGGCGTCGGATGGTCACGGCGGCCCGCCCTCCTCCTTGCCGCTCGGCGCTACCATGAGCGTCCTCCATGCGTTCTCGTGTTCGGGGCCCGGCCCGCCTACCAGCCCTCGACGATGGCCCGAATCCAGTCAGAGAGCACGACCAAGTCCTTGAGGTCGATGACCTCGACCGGAGAGTGCGAGTAGCGAAGGGGCCACCCGAAGGGGATGTTCACGACGCCCCAGGGAGCCCACGCCGATCCATCATTCCCACCGTTGGTGGTGCCGACCTGCGCCGGCAGGCCGCGCGCCCGCACCACCGCCAGGAGCGAATCGAGGACCGCCGGAGGGGTGACCGACGAGTCATCGACCGCTCGAGCCACGGGACCTGCGCCGAGGGGCGCGACCGCGAAGCTCTGGGGATCGAGGGGAGAATCCGCTGAAACGAACGTGTCCACAGGATACACACGATCCGCTTCAAAGCCCAGCGTGCGTGCCGCGTAGGCGCTTCCGACCAAGCCGATCTCCTCTTCCACGACCCACAGAAACACGAACTCGTGGCCAGCCGTAGAGGGGTCCAACTCCCGGAGCGCGAGGAGCTGTGCCGCCGTACCCACCCGATCATCGAAAGAGCGGCCCGTCGCTCGCGTGCCCGCCAGGCGCACGAACTCCTTGGGGTTTGTGACGCTCATGCCGACCTCGATGCCGAGAGCGTCGACCTCAGCCCGCGAGTGCGCTCCGACGTCGACCAGGGTCGGGCCCGGGCGGGGCGGGGCGCCGCGGCTCGCTGGTGTCGTCCCTGGGGACGAACACCCCGTTGATGGGCTCGTCCTGCTTGTGGACGACGGCAGGCGTGCCTTCCCAGAGCCACGGAAAGAAGCCTCCCCTTCCCCGCACGATCAGCAGGCCGTTGTCGCGGACCTCCGCAATCTGGAAGCCCGTCTCGTCCATGTGCGCGACGAACACCGAAACCGGCCGGCCTGCACCGACCCGTACCCAGACGTTTCCCGCTGAGTCCACCTCCGCATCGGCCCAATCGGGGAGGTTGTCAAGCACCACCTCCCGCACCTCCTCCTCGTGCCCAGAGACGCCGTACGTCTCGACCAGCTCTTCCAGGAGCTGCGCCGCATTCTCGATTCGCTCCGGGCTCACCTGGCCATGGAGCGGCACCGCCAACCCAGCAAGCATGAATAGGCAGGCCCCCACCGCCCATGGCCCCACGGGACCGCCTCTCATCGCGCGACCCCGATCCACGCTTCGAGGCGCCGGGTCAGCGTGCGCACCTCCCTCAGGTCGATGGTCTCGGCGGCCCAACCTTCGTAGCGGGCCTCGAGCCGCCGCTCCTCCACCGTTCCGAACATTTCAGGGGGGCTTGCAGGTGCGGGGTAGTCGAGCAGGAGGGTCTGCTCGAAAGGACCGTGCCCGTTCGCCACCGTCATCAGCCCGCGGTGGCGGATGCGGCTCTCGACCAAGAAGGCCGACACGACCGTCCCGTGGGTGACTGGACGATTCATGATCGCGCGGGCGAGGGCAGCACACGACCCGCGTTGGCCGGATTCGGGTCCCGCCAGGAGGCTGTCTCCGTACTCGACCACGGTCTTGAGCATCGCCACCGGATTCACCATGTCGATCCCCAGGCCCTGAACCTCCTCTGCCGAAGCAGCGCCGACGTCTACGTAGGCCTCGTCCACCGTGAAGGCGTCGGTGGACGAGCTCCTACCGCGCGCGAGGTGTGTGGACCGGACGGCCATGACGCCCGGGACGGGTCCCCGGTCCCCCCACACCGTCACGCGGCGCCCTTCGTGGGACTGATCGAAGGTCCAGGGCGCTGCACCGCCCACCCTTCGGAGCGTGAGCCAACCATCGTCGCGGATCCCGCCCACCACGTATCCCCATTCGTCCATGGGACAAGCGATCAGTCGCCGCGGGCTGCCAGATCCGAGGACCGCGACCACGCTGCCGGACCGGTCGCGCTCGGCACCGGGCACGAGGTCCTCCAGCACCAGAGCGAACGTGGCCTCGTACCCGCTGACGGCCGTGAGGCTCGTGAACCAGACGGCGAGGTCCGGTCCGTGTCGGGCCGTCTGAGCCCGCGCCGGAGAAGAGCAGAGCAGAACGGCGGCCGCCCAGGCCCCCGCCCGCCGAACGGAGAGTGCCGGGAAGCGGCTCACCTCGCCCCTAGACCCAACCCCTCGATCGGAACCCCCGCAGCGTTTCGGCCCAGCGCTCCATGTCCTCCGGCAGGCCGAAGGAGACCCGGTTGTGGTCCAGCATGGGCGGGAAGGGGCGGCCGACGCTGATGCCCTCCATCCGGAAGCGCTCGATGTAGGTCTCGAGGTCACCGCTGATCCGGTGCATGAGGAAGTTGGCCTGACTGGGCAGGGAGCGCAGCCCCAGCTCATCCAGCGCCTCCTGGGTAATCGCCCGGGACCGCTTGTTCTCCGCGAGCGTCCGCTCGACGTGAGCGTCGTCGGTGAGGCTCGCGAGACCCGCCTGGATGCCCATCAGGTTGCGGCTGTTCTGGGCGACGAACGCTCGGATGCGCTCCACCGTGTCGGGATGAGCGAGACCGTACCCGAGGCGCAGGCCGGCCATCCCGTAGATCTTCGAGAAGGTCCGCGAGACGAGCACGTTCGGCCGCTCGTCGATCCACTCGACCGCTGACCAGTATCCGGGGTCGGACACGAACTCGTAGTAGGCTTCGTCGATGATGAAAAAGACCGATTCGGGCGCCTCCTCTATCCACGAATCGACCTCTGAACTCGGCGTTACGGTCGCGGTCGGATTGTTGGGATTGCAGATATAGACGACCGCAGGGCGCCTGGCCCTGAGCGTCTCATCCCGCATGCGCTCGAGATCGTGAGCGTACCCGGAGTCGAGAGGCACCTGGAGGATCTGGTATGGATGGTTCTGTGCGTAGTCGACCGGATCCTCCCACGTGGGCGTGGCGAGGATCAGCGGCATGTTGGGGGATGCCAGCGCCTGAATGGCCGACTGGATGATCTCGCTGGAGCCCGATCCCGTGAACACGTTCTCGGCCTGCACCCCCATCTTGGCGGCGATCGCCGGTGCCAGATCCTCCTCCCAGCCGCGAGGGTAGCGGTGGGCGACCGTGACGGCATCGAGGACCGCCTCGCGAGCCGCCTCGCACAGCCCCAGCGCGTTTTCGTTGGAGCTCAGGCGAAGGGCTCCATCGGGGGCGAGGTGAGGCCGGAAGGAAAGCACCGCCGCTAGGCGGTTCGTCTGGGCGGCGGCCGGAACTCCGGTGGCGGTGGCAGCAGAAGCCAGCGCACCGGTCCTCAGGAATCCTCTGCGATCCATGGTGTCCCTCCTCAGCAGGCCGTGTGGCAACGACTGGATTATTAGAGTGCGGAGGGCAGATCTGCCAGTAAGGAGGGACTCGGATGACCTCCGGGTAGTGCTCGCGCTCGATTGGCATGCTTCCCACCCCATAGCTTAGTTTCGGCCATCGACTACCTCTCGGTGATCAAGGAGGGTCCCATGGAGATGAGCGTTGGCCTCCGCCGCATCTGCGGTCTCGCTCTGGTCGCTCTGGCCGCGTCGACTTGCGGGCCTGCCGACCAGGAGCCCGCAAGCCAACCGGCCGACCCAGTCCCGGAGCCGGACTTCACGCTGCCGGCCGAGAACACGCACGCGCGCTGGAGTCGCACGATCCCACCCGTCCTCACGGTCCCGTCCGGTGCCGTCGTCGAGGTGTTCACCCAAGAGGCCACGGGCGGCCAGATCTCCATGGAGTCGACGGTGGACGCGATCGCCGACCTGGACTTCGACCGCATTCACGCGCTGACCGGCCCGATCGCCGTCGGGGGGGCGGAGCCGGGCGACGTGCTGGCCGTGACGCTCCACGACATCGAGGTGGGGGACTGGGGATGGGCAGCCATCGCCCCGGGATTCGGGTTCTTGGCGGATCTGTTCACCGAGCCCTACCTGAAGCTCTTCGAGCTCGGACCCGATGCCACGCACGCGGTCTTCAATGAGCGTATCCGGGTGCCGTTGGCACCCTTCCCCGGGGTGCTGGGCGTGGCGCCTGACACCGACTCGCTCCTAGTCACCATTCCGCCGCGCACGAACGGCGGCAACATGGACAATCGTTACATGACGGCCGGGACCACCGTGTACCTTCCCGTCTGGGTGGAAGGCGCGAACTTCTCGATCGGCGACACCCACGCGGCCCAAGGGGACGGAGAGGTGTCGGGCACGGCCATCGAGGCGCCCATGCGCATCGTGCTGGAGCTGAACGTCATCAGGGGTGGAAGGACCATCGAGGAGCCCGAGTACGAGACGGACGAGTACTACGCTGTTACGGCGTTCGGAACCGACATCGATGAGGCCACGAGGAAGGCGACCTTGTTCATGATCGACTATCTGGTGGCGGAGCACGGCCTGGACCGCGAGGACGCCTATGTGCTGTGTTCGTTGGCCGGGGACCTCAAGATCTCTGAGGCAGTGGACATGCCGCACTACCTGGTGAGCATGCACATGCCGAAGGAGGTGTTGGGAATCTAGCGGTCCGTTTCGGCGTGCTCGGGCCGGCCGAGGCGCCCCGCAAGCCGGGCTGTAGCCTGCCGGGCGCTGAGCTCGCTCGCCGAGTCGGGACCCTCACCCGAAGGAAGCCCCGAACCGACGAGAGCGAAGGGATCGCGCGTGCTTACCCGCGAGGGGAGTGCTCGAAGCGCGCCGGGGCCGTATCGTGTCTGCCCGATCACGACCTCGGCAGCTGCCGCGCCGAGGTCCGTGATCCGAATCGGCACGCCTGGAGGACAAGCCTGTGCGAAGAAGAGCCTGGCCTGCGCTGGGACTCGTGGCGGCCGCGGCCTGTGGCGCCGAACCACCCGCTCTGACCGTCGGCGACGTGGCCTTCAGCGAGAGAGAGCTTCTCGGCCTCAGCGAGGCCCGCCGTCTTGAGCTCGCCACCCTCACGGCCTTCGGTCTGGCCGCGGCCCGAGGGGAAACGCTGCAGGTTCTGCAACCTCTCCTCGAACGCTCGAGGGAAGACGCGCTTCTCACCCACGCCGGAGCGGAACTCATGCTCAGGGAGGGCGGCGTCGACGATGAGCAGCTCAGGGCACACTACCTGGCCAATCCGGCCGTGGAGCTGACCGTGCGGCACGTGCTCTTCTTCTCGGAGCGATGGCGGCCCCAGGAGCATCGTGCCGAAGCCCGCCGCAAGGCCGAGGCCGCCCTCAGGCGTCTCCAGGCGGGCGGGTCCTTCCCCGAGATCGCGGCCGAGCTCTCCGAGGAGCCCGGCGCGGAGGGACGCCAGGGGCTCCTCACCCCCGGCCGTGAGGGCTCCTGGGTGCCTGAGTTCTGGAACGCCGCTCTGGTTCTCGATGTCGGAGAGATCAGTCCCCCGGTCGAAACCCAGTACGGGTATCATGTGCTCCGTCTCGAGGGGCGCGAGATCGTGCCGTTCGAAGAAGCCCGGCCGGCGGTCGTCTCGGAGGTGGCCGACCTCTTGGGTCCGCTGGATCAGGCTCGCGAGCGAGTGTCTCTGGAACAGGCCCGAGAGCTCCGTGTGGCTGTCCCGGAGGCCGAGCTTGCCGCGATCAGGCGCGACTGGGAGGACCGAGTGCTCCGGTGGTCCACCGCTCTCGGATTCACCCCCGACCTCCCCCGACCACAGGTGAAGGAGGCCGCGCGCGCCGCGTTGGGATCCACGGCCCAGAGCGCGGCGATCGCCCGCACCGAGCTGGCCGAGCTCAGGTCGCTGCTCGAGTCCAGCTACCCCATCGACCTGGCTCCCAGCTCGTAGGGAGCCGACCCGAGCGAAACATCGGACCGGTCGGGTCCGTAGAAAGGCTCATGAAGGCTCAGACCAAGCGCAAGCTCGCGTTCCTTGGCGGATTCACCGCCTACTTCGGTGCGCTCTGGTTCCTTTGGGACACGGCCGCGGTCTATCCGCTAAAGGTCTTCGTGGTCCTCCTCCATGAGATCAGCCACGCCCTCGTGGCCGTGGCGACGGGCGGGACGATCGAGCGAATCGTCCTCGACCCCAATCAGGGAGGTGTCTGCTACTGTCCCGGAGGGAACGCCTTTGCCACGCTTTCCGCGGGGTACCTCGGCAGTCTCGCGTGGGGCGGCCTGCTCGTCACAGCCGGGCAAGCCAAGCGCGTCAACAGCCGCTGGGTCACGGGGGCCGCCGGTGTCCTGGTCCTCGCTCTGACGCTCGCCTACGTGCGGAGCGTGTTCGGGTTCGGCTTCGGGGTCGCGTTCGGCCTCGCGCTCGTCATCGGAGCCGCCAGGCTTTCCGCAGCGATCAACCAGGGGATTCTGCTCACCCTGGGACTCACGAGCTGCCTCTACGCGATCCTCGACATCAAGAGCGACGTCCTGGATCGGCCCGAGCTTCAGTCCGACGCCGCCATGCTGGGTGACTTGACCGGCATACACACCGTGGTGTGGGGCGGCCTCTGGATCACATTGGCGATCCTGGCCAGCGCCTGGCTGTTTCATCGGTCGTATCGGAAGGCCTGACGCGCACCGTATGTGGTAGCGTCACTGCGTGTTATGCACAGCCCTCTTTTCCCCTTGATCTGATCGGTGGGGCCCTGTAGCTTGGCGTTGACCGAAAACGGTTTGGGCCGCCTGGATCCTCAGAGAAGGGGGAACGCCGCGGACCGCGGGCCTTGAGCCCGCCGGAGACAAGCCCAGAGTCGAACCGAAATGAAGGAGGTGATCCATTGTCTAGTCCAAGTATCCTGTCCAGCCTGGCAAGGGCACGCGATCGCCGCTTCGGTTTGTAGGAGCCGAACCGGCTTCAGCTGTTCGCGCCGTTAGCGGCCATCGCGCCGGGTTGCGACAGATGAAACGCGCCGTCGGGGCGGCTCCCCGACGGCGCGTTGTTTTTTCTGGGCCCACGCCTCACGGCCCTCCCCGGTCTTCTCCTCAGCCGCGGTAGTCCGGCTCGTTTCCGGGCTTCCACTTGATGTTGCATCCTACGCTGGGCCGATGCGGGCCCGGGATGGGCCTTCCCTCCAAGAGAGCGTCGGCCGCCGCCCTCAAGTCCCCGCCCGTGACGGGCAGGTCGCTGCCGGGCCGGCTGTCGTCGAACTGGCCGCGATAGACCAGACGGCGATCCCCGTCGAAGAGGAAGAAGTCGGGCGTGCAGGCGGCGGTGTAGGCCTTCGCCACCGACTGAGATTCGTCGAACAGGTACGGGAAGGTGTAGCCCACCTCCTCCACCTCACGGGCCATCATCTCGGGACTGTCGGCCGGATACGTCGCGACGTCATTCGAGTTGATCCCCACGACGGCGAGACCCTTCTCCTGGTACTTGCGGGCGAAGGCCGTGAGCTCGGCGCGCAGATGCTTGACGAATGGGCAGTGGTTGCAGATGAACGCCACAAGCAGACCCGGTGCGTCCGCGAAGTTCTCGAGCAAGACGGTGTGACCGTGGGTGTCGGGAAGCGAGAAGGTCGGAGCCTCCATACCGAGCGGCGGCATCGTAGATGGGGTCTTGACCACAGGTCCTCCTAGGTGTCGGGCACGGAGCGGGCGGCCCCACTTCGCCGACCCTGTACCCGGGATCCACGGCGGTGGATCCCGGATCGCTGGCGGCCCAATCGAGGCCGAGTCGCACTCGCTCGAGCTTGCTCTCGAGACGCCTGGGTGGGCGTCGGGGCGCCTGAATGACCTCAGTCACGGCCGGCAGCGGATGCAGCCCGCCGACCCGTGCAGCCCGCCCGGGTCGGCGTCGACCAGGGCCCTACGGGCATGGCCGCTCACGGTCAGGGCTCTCACAGCCAAGTCCGCTCGGCGATTCGGGGCCCACAAGGCCTTCACGTGACCTCCCATGAGCGCGGGCGTCTCCGCGGGGGGACTCTCCGGCGAGGCGGCACACCGTGCCGGTGAACCGCCGCCTGCTCGCAGACTTCGTCCCCATGAGGGCCCCAGGGCCACCGCGGTCAAGCGGTCAGCTTGCGCCGCGGCCCTTGAGTTGCTCGGGCAACGTGACCAAGTCGAGCACCTTGATGCGCCGCTCGCCCGCCGGTAGCTGGATGGTCACCTCCTCCTCGCGGCGGGCTCCCAGTAGCCCGCGACCAATCGGCGAGGCCATCGAGACCTGTCCCCCGTCGAGATCCATGAAGTCACCGGCCACGATCGTGAGCTGCTTCACCTCGTCCAAGGCCAGGTCGTGGACCTCGACCTTGGAGCCGAAGCCTACGCGGTCGGCGGGCATCGCGTCGACATCGATCTTCGAGAGCTCCGACATGCGGCTGCAGAGATGGCCGATCCGCGCCTGCACGAACTGCTGTCGCTCGAGGGCCGACTTGTACTCGGCGTTCTCGCGAAGGTCGCCGAGCTCGACGGCCTGCTGAATGCGTTTGGGGAGAACAACGTTGAGCTCGCTCGTCAGACGATCGATCTCCCCCTCGATCTTTTTCCGAATCTCGTCCAACATGGGGCAACGGTCCCAACTGCACTGCGGAATGGTGGGCTTGGGCACCCAAGCGAAGAAGCCGCTCTCTGCGGTCCAGAGTCGAGGAGCGGCCAAGGCGGTCAACCTACGCCCACCGCGCTTGGAGCGGAAGGGAGCCGGGGTGAGGCCCTCACCACGTTCGTGCTCGCCCGCCATACCCTCGCCCTTGGATCCGCTGGAAGCGCCGACCAAGCGCCTGCTAGACTTCGCGCTCGAGTGTTCGGGCAAGGCACGTCGGCCCGCCCGAGCCCTTGACGCAGATCTCCGTACCCGAGAAGGCATGCACCTCCGCTCCGGCGGCCTCCAGGCGGCGTCTGGTCTCGGGGCTCCCCTCTGCAACCACGCAGACCCGTGGTGCCACTGCGAGCACGTTACAGCCCAGGGCGTCGTATTCCTCGTCCGGGCATTCCACGAGCTCGAACCCCCTGGCCAGGAGCAACTCGCGGAAGGGAACCGGCATCAGCGGCGAGTAGACCGCCGCTAGATCGTCATCGACCAGGCTGACGACGGACATGAGGTGGAAGACATCGTGCGGACCCCGGAAGTGCGGAAGCGGCACGCTCACGATCCCCACGTCGGGAGCCAGCCGCTCCCCGAGCTGACGGATGCCGTCGGCGTTCGTGCGGTACCCTTGGCCGACGGCGAGCGTGCCCCGATCGAGCCACACCACGTCGCCGCCTTCCAGGAGACCCTGGCCGTCAACCGCCGCGAGCCGCGCAAGCCCCCAGGCACGATAGGCGACATCCTGGGCCATGGGCTCTCCGGTGCGGGCGGCCTTACCCATGCTGCCGGGGATAACACCCCTGTCCGTGACGACCGAGGCGTCGCGAGCGTAGATCGAGTCGAGGCCGACGCCCTCGGCGCCGGGCAAGAAGAGCAGCTCGCTTCCCAGGTCTTCGAGGAGCCTCGCGAACGCGTCGTACTCCCTCATCGCTGCCCGCAGGTCGGGGCGCCCCGCATAGCCAAGGGCCTTCCACTGCGCGTCAATCGAGGCGTCGCTGACGAATGCGTCGCGCGGGTGCTTCAGCGCCACCCGCCTCAGACGGCCCACGTCGGATTGGTACGTCGTGTTCATCGGCCCGATGCTCGTGGCGGGTCCGGACGCCGTCAAGGACGCTCCGGCCGAGAGCGCCAGCTGCTCGGCGGTGATCATGATGTCGCCCAGGCCCGACCAAGTCAGGGGGCGTCGAGGGTGAGCCTCGAGCTCCTGCGGTGGCGTCCGGAAGCCTGGCGCTCCAGCCGTGGCGCTCCAGCCGTTGACGCTTTAGCCGTCCCTGGGATCCCCTTCGGCGAGCACTTTCTGGGTGCGCTCAGCGCGGTAGCGGCGCACGGCCTCGCGGATCTCCGGGTACTTGTTGCCTATCATTGCGCCGGCGAGGAGCGCAGCGTTGGTCGCCCCGGCCTTGCCAATGGCCAGCGTTCCCACGGGTATGCCCGCCGGCATCTGGACGATGGACAGAAGGGAGTCCAGCCCGTCTAACGCCCAGGCCTTCATGGGGACGCCCAGGACGGGCACAACGGTCTTGGCCGCCATCATCCCCCCCAGGTGCGCCGCTCCTCCGGCGCCGGTGATGATGACCTCGAGGCCCCGCTCTTCCGCCGTCGAAGCGTACTCGATGCAGAGATCGGGGGTGCGGTGACCGGAGATCACACGGAACTCGTGCGGGATGCCGAGGCTCTCCAGTGCTTCAACGGCGCGACTCATGGTCTCCCAGTCCGACCGGGAGCCCATGACCACGCCCACGAGTGGCTTGGATTCGTTCATGGGAGGAGCTTGTATCGGGTGGGGGCGCGGGTCAAGTGGGCGTCGCGCAACGCCGGCTTGGGGCCTACACACGCCGGCACCAAGGCCTGCGAGGCTCCGGCTTCCGAGCCTCGCCGCCTGGCCGGCGAACGTCGAGATCGGCCGACCCACGCCCCGAGGGCCGGGGCGCGCCCGCTTCACTCGCGGGCCCCTCTATCTCACGCGCGCCATGTAGTACGCTTTCTTGCCCTTTCTGAGGATCAAGAACCGCCCCTCGACTGTGTCCTCTAGCCGCACACGCGCGTCGACGTCGTGGACGCGCACGTTGTTGACGTAGATCCCACCTCCCTCGATGGAGCGGCGCGCATCGCTCTTGGAGCCCGCCATTCCGCTCGACGTCAAGACTTCGACGATCGGCTTCCCTTCGCCCTCCAGCTCCGCCCGTGAGACCTCGCTGGAGGGCACGTCAGCGAAGATGTCGGCGATGTCATCCGTACCGAGGCTGCCGAGCTCACCCCCGAAGAGAACAGCCGTCGCGGCACGGGCGCTGGCCAGACCCGTCTCCCCGTGCACCCGCCGGGTGACCTCCTCCGCCAGCGTGCGCTGCGCTCTCCTTTCCTGGGGTCGCTCCTCCAGCTCCGCCCCTTCCAGCGCGATCAGGTCAGCGTCCAGCAGCGTGAAGGTCTTGAGGTAACGGACCACGTCGCGATCGTCGATGTTCATCCAATACTGGTAGAATCGATACGGAGACGTGAGCGTGGGGTCGAGCCAGACCGCCCCCGCCTCTGTCTTGCCGAACTTCCCGCCCCCCACCCCGGTCACGAGCGGATACGTCAGGCCGTGCGCCTTGACGCCCCTCATCCTCCTGACCAGGTCGATCCCGGCCGTGATGTTCCCCCACTGATCGCTTCCGCCCATCTGGAAGGTGCAGCCGTACCGCTCGTTGAGCGCCACGAAGTCGTAGGCCTGAAGGAGCGCGTAGCTGAACTCCGTGAAGGAGATCCCCGCCTCCTCGGCCTCTAGACGCCGACGAACCGACTCCTTGTTCAGCATCGAGTTCACCGAGAAGTGCTTCCCCACGTCCCTGAGGAAGTCGACCGTCCGGGAGGCTCCGAGCCACTCCAGGTTGTCCACGGTGCGTGCCGGATTCGTGGCGCACTGGTAGTCGAGGAAGTGCTCGAGCTGCGCCTGCATGGAGGCGAGGTTTTCGGCAGCCCTTTCCTTTGTGAGAAGCTGTCTCTCCTCGGCCTTGCCCGACGGATCGCCGATGAGCCCGGTCCCTCCACCCATGAGCACGATGGGGTGGTGCCCCACGCGCTGCAGGTGTACGAGCCCCATGATCGGCATGAGCGAGCCGACGTGGAGGCTCGGGCCCGTGGGGTCGAAGCCGATGTAGGCGGTCACGGGCCCCGCCGAGAGAGCGGCGCCCGCCCCCTCGGTGGCGTCCTGCAACATTCCGCGCCAGCGGTATTCTTCCAGTAAGCTCATTTTGCCCAGTTCAACTCTCGTCCGTCCGGCTGGGGACGCCGAAAGATAGTCGCGGCCCGAATCGATGCGAGGGGGTTCGAGCCGGGCGCCCCCGCTCCACATCGAACGCCATCGCCCGCGCGGCTCGTCCGTGTCCAAGCCCCTCTACGAGATCTTCCCCTCACCGATGGAACCTGGTGGAGGGGGGCCATCGCGACGATGGGGTCCGTCACCCGGCCCGGTTGGGTCGCGCCCCGCCGCGCGCGGCGTGCAATCGGATACGGTGGGGCGAGCGGAGCCAACGATGTCTAGTTGGGCTCGCTGCGGAGGCGGGCCCGCACCCCTGCCCGATCGACCTTCCCGTTCACGTTCGTCGGCAATGCCCGTGCGATCACGATGCGTCGAGGGACCTCGGCACCCGAGAGCCGACGACGAACGGTGTCCCTCAACACGTGCAGATCCGGCTCCTCGGACCCGGCAACCACCAGGGCGCCCACCACCTCGCCCCAGGTCTCGTCGTGCACGCCCACCACGGCGACGTCGGCCACCCCGGGGACGTCCCTGATCGCGTCTTCGACCGCAGCCGGATGGACGTTCACCCCCCCCGTGATGACCCGCTCGTCCTTGCGGCCCGTGATCCACAGGTGCCCGTCCTGATCGACGCTGCCGAAGTCCCCGGTTCGGAGCCATCCTTCTTCGTCGGCGAACGACGGGGCCACGGTCGGCCCCCGCAGTCGGATCTCTCCGCTTTCGAGCAACCGGAGCTCCACCCCGTCTAGCGGTAAGCCCACCGTCCCCGGCTTCGCCGCCACGAGGTCGGGGGGCGCCGTGGCCGCCTGCGAGCACGCCTCGGTCAGACCGTACGTGAGGGCCACCGGGTACCCGCAGCCCACGGCCTCCCCCACAAGATCGCTCCCGGCCGGCGCGCCTCCTACGAGGAGGCAGCGCAGACCGGCCGGCGCGCACGCGTTTCCCCGAGCGTCGAGGAGCTGACGGAGCATCGTAGGCACGAGGGACGCGTGCGTCACCTCGCCCCCCTCGATGAGCTCCACCAGGGCCTCCGTGGAATACGCTCCGAGGGCCAGGAGGCAGGCGCCCGCGTGCGCCGTCCGGTGGATCAGAGCCAGGCCGCCGATGTGGGCCGGTGAGAGGGAGGCATACCAGCGATCGTCCGGTCCCAGGTCGAGTCGGGTGGACACGGCCCGCGCACTGGCGTCCAGGGCCGCCATGGTCACCGGAACGACGCCGGGTTCGCCGGAAGTGCCGGATGTCCAGAGTAAATGGACGGTCGCCGCCGGGGCCTCTTCCTCTACCGTATCGCGACCCGGAGGCGCCTTGGGCAGATCGTCGATCGTGGTGAACCAGTCCCGATCGAGGCCCAGTGCGCCAACGTCGGCGTCCGTGCTCAACAGGAGGTCGGGTGCGACCGCGTCGAGGGCCCGCTCCATCGCCCCAGAGCCTAAGCGGGGGTTCAAGATGGCGAACGTGGCCCCCGTGCGAGGCACGGCGAAGAGCGTCTGTATGCAGAGGGCGCTTGGGTGGGCGGCCAGCGCTACCGTAGCCCCCGGCCGCGCCCCGAGAGGCGCCAGGCGGCGGGCCATCCGGCCCGCGACGGCATCGAGCTCGGCGTAGCTCCAGACGCGAACGCCGTCGTCCAGGGCCGGCGCGTCCGGCCGGACACGCGCGGTGGCACGCAGAGGATCGCTCATCCGAAGGCCAAGCCAGCCCCGAGCAGCACACCGTACAGAGCCACCACTCGCGCGGTTCCGGCAAGCGCCGGGACCAGGTCCCGGGCATCGTCGCGCGTCAGGACGAGGGTAACGGGCGGGATGGACGCGACGCCGGCACCGAGAGCCCAGAGCGCTGCGGGCGGCCACCCGTAGATGGCCACTCCGAGGACCGGCACCACGAATCCCACACTCATCAGCAGCGCGTACTCGATCCGGGTCCCGAGCCGCCCCAGACGCACGGCGAGCGTGTGCTTCCCAGCCGCCCTGTCGGTCTCGAGGTCCCTCATGTTGTTGGCAACCAGGATCGCCGTGTTCAGCGCGCCGATGCCGATGCCGGCCACGACCGCCTCCCCGGAGAGCGCGAGCGCCTGGACCCAATAGGTGCCGGCCACGGCCACGAGGCCGAAGAAGACGAAGACGAAGGGGTCACCGAGCCCGTGGTACGCCAGCGGGTAGGGCCCCCCTGTGTAGGCCACGGCGCACAGGAGCGAGGCAAGGCCGATCCACACGATCGGCCATCCTCCCACCGAGACGAGGTAGACTCCGACGAGAAGCGCGGCGAGCAGCGTGAGGACCATCCCACGCCACACGTGCTCCGGCGGAATCAGGCCGGCCTGCGTCACGCGGAGCGGGCCTATGCGGTCTTCCGTATCGCCGCGCCTGACGAAGTCGTAGTAGTCGTTGGCGAGGTTCGTGCCGATCTGAATCAGGAGCGCACACACCAGGGCCGCAGCGGCGGGTAGGAACCGGTATGTCCCGTGTGCGTCCGCCAGGCCCGCGCCCACGAGCACCGGCGCGGCAGCGGCCCACAGTGTCCTGGGGCGTGCCGCCAGAACCCAAGCACGGGCCCGTGAGATCGGTGCAGCTCCCCTCATCTCGACTCCCGGGCCGCGGCCGCGGGACAAAGCCGCTCACTTACCACGGCAGCCAAGGAAACTGCCGGAAGTCTGCCTTGCGCTTCTCGAGGAACGCGTTCTTCGCCTCCTTCGCCTCGTCGGTCATGTAGAAGAGCAGCGTCGCGTTTCCGGCGAGCTCCTGGAGTCCCGCCTGGCCGTCGACGTCCGCGTTGAACGCCGACTTGAGGAGCCGAATGGCGAGCGGGCTCTTGTCGAGGATCTCCTGGGCCCAGAGCCAGCCCTCCCGCTCCAGCTCCTCCACGGGCACGACCCCGTTCACCAGCCCCATCCGGAGAGCCTCCTCGGCGCTGTACTGACGGCACAGGTACCAGATCTCCCGGGCCTTCTTCTGGCCGACCATGCGCGCGAGGAACCCCGCCCCGAATCCGCCGTCGAAGCTGCCCACCTTCGGTCCCGTCTGACCGAACACCGCGTTGCCGGCCGCAAGCGTCAGGTCACAGACCACGTGCAGTACGTGCCCGCCACCGATGGCGTAGCCCGCAACCAGACAGATCACCGGCTTCGGCATGCTTCGGATGTAGCGCTGCAGCTCGAGGACGTTGAGGCGGGGCACGCCGTCCTCTCCCACGTAGCCCGCCTCCCCCCGCACCTTCTGGTCTCCTCCGGAGCAAAACGCGTACACCCCGTCCCTCGCGGGCCCCTCTCCGGTGAGGAGCACCACACCGATGCGGGTATCCTCGCCCGCGTTCCTGAACGCTTCCTGCAGCTCTAGGAGGGTCTCGGGCCGAAATGCGTTTCGGACCTCGGGGCGGTTGATCGCGATGCGTGCCACTCCGTCGGCCTTCTTATAGGTGATGTCTCGGTATTCCTTCACCACCTCCCACTGCGGCTCACTCATGTGCGGGCGTCCTGGGTCATGGGTCACTGCCGTCCTTTCGGTTGATCGAGCAGGGTCACGCTACCTCCAGCACGCGGCGCACGGCCTCGGCGACCGAGCCCGCCACCTCATGATGTCGGCGCTGATTCTCGCTCCGATCCGTACGAATTTCCAAGATCCGCGGCCCGGGCTCAATCACGGCGTCGCCGAGCGCCTCCCGGACGCCGCTCGCCTCTTCCAGCCGGCGGTACGAAATGCCGTAGAGGTCCGCAGCATGGCGGAAGTCGAGGCCGTGCGGCGTCGCGAAGTAGCGGGTGAACTCGGGCTCCTGCTCCCGGATCGGGAGCATATGGAAGATGCCTCCTCCGTCGTTGTTGATCACGACGAAGAGCGCGTTCAGGCGCTCCTTTCCGACCACGAAGAGCCCATTCATGTCGTGGCAAAGGGCCACGTCTCCGAGCACGGCGACCACTGGCGGCTCAGCTCGGCCGCCCGGTCGCTCGGGGGCCCGGGTCTTCGCTGCCGCGATTCCCGCGACGGTGGAGACGATCCCGTCGATCCCGCTCGCTCCGCGATTGGCGAACACCCGAAGGGGCTTCACACAGGCGCCTCCGAACGCGTCCAGGTCCCTGACGGGCATGGAGTTCGACACGAACAGGCTGCCCCCTGCGGGGACGGCGTCCACGACGGCCGAGAGGACGTCCCCCTCGAAGAAGTCGCCCTCGGAGGCGCGCACGGCCTCCTGAGCGGCCCGGTCCACTCGCTCCCAGAGGTCCTTCCATCCGTGCGCGGCGTCGGACTCATACCCCTCCGCAGTGCGCGCCAGCACGGACGCCACATCCCCCTGCACATAGCGTGAGGTGTCGGACAGGGAGTCCTTCAGGGGCGGGCCCGCCCCGATGACGAGCTGGGGCACATTCGAGCACGCTTCCAGGAACGTCAGCACCCCGGCGGAGGTCGGGGGCCGGCCCACCCGAAGGATGAGGTCGGGTCTGAGCGTATCGCGAGCCGCCCCGTCTCTCAGGAAGAGGTCGGCGTGCGCGATCGGAAGTGATCGGCAGTCGTGGCCGAAGCGCGCGCCGGACAAGGGATCTGCAAGAAGCGGGAACCCCGTCGCCGTGGAGAGACGGATCAGGAGAGGCCCGACGGCCTCGGGATCGGCAACCGGCCCGGCAACGATGACGCCCCTCCGACCCTCGCCGAGGAAGTTCGCAACTCCTTCCTCCTCGGGTTCTCTGGCGAAGCTCTCGAGCGTCAGCATGGGAGCCCCGTCCGTCCGTCCGTCGAGGCCAAGCGGATCCGTGCCCCTCAGGTCGGCAGCCCGCGAGGCCTCCATCTCCACCGGCTCCAGTGGCTGGTCGAACGGGAGGTTCACATGGACCGGTCCGGGATCGGGCAGAAGCGTGCGGGCGACGGCCCTGGATGCCAGAGCCCTCGTCTCTCGGAGACCTTCGGGGGTCGGGTCGCCCGCGTCGAAGCTCTCCCTCGGGTAGGGTCCGTAGATTCGCTCCTGATCAATCGTCTGGTTCGCGTCGGAACCACGGAGGCGGAGCGGGCGATCGGCAGTAAGCACCAAGAGAGGCACGCCGCCTCGGGAGGCTTCGATGACGGCCGGAAAGAGGTTGGCCGTGGCCGTGCCCGAGGTCGTGATGACGGCGGCCGGGCCGGCCGTGGCCTTCCCGATGCCGAGCGCGAAGAAGGCGGCCGACCGCTCGTCGAGGTGCACCCACGTCGTGAAGCGCCCGTCTCTGGCGCACGCCATCACCAGCGGTGTCGAGCGGGAGCCTGGGGCCACGCACACGTGCGTGAGGCCGGCCCGAGCCAGCTCATCGACCACCGCTCTTGCCCAGGCGGTCGAGACCGCCGGATCGCTCACCGCGCCCCGCTGGCCGCCAGCGCTCGCAGAACCGGCTCGAACTTGATGCTGGTCTCCTCCCACTCGAGCCCGGGATCCGACCCGGCCACGATGCCGGCGCCCGCGAAGAGGCGCCACTGATGGTCGCGGGCCACCGCACAACGGAGCGCGGGCGCGAAGACTCCGTCGCCCTTGAGGTCGAACCAGCCGACCGGCCCCGCGTACCACCCCCGCTCGAACGGCTCTTCACGACTCAGGAACTCGAGGGCACCGTCTCGGGGAAGCCCGCAGACGGCCGGTGTGGGATGGAGAGCCTCGAGCACGGTCAAGACGGAGGTGCGCTCCGGCACGCTCGCTCGAATCTCGGTCTCGAGGTGCTGGATGCGGGCAAGGGTGAGCACGTGCGGCTCGGGTTGAGCTTCAACGTCGTCAGACAACGCCCGGAGTCGAGCCACCATATCATCGAGGGCGATGCGATGCTCGACCGCGTCCTTCTCGCTCTGGAGGAGGCGGGCCTGGAGGGCCTCCTGCTCCTCGGGTGTTTCACCTCGAGCCACCGTTCCGCCAACCGCCGTGGCGTGGAACACGCCCTTGGACATCGCGGCCACGGTCTCGGGCGCGGCTCCGACCAGCGGACACCCGTCTGCCGGCTCGAACAAGAAGACGTGGCTCCCGCGGTTTTCCTCCCAGAGGTGCTGCACGACCTCCACGGGATCGAGCCTGTCTTCGGTGACGACATCCATGGTGCGGGCCAGCACCACTTTGGAGACCTCGCCGCCAGCGATTGCCGCGAGCGCATCCGTGACCGCAGCGTCCCAGTGGCTGCGGTCCGATTCGGTCTTGGTCGTGCGTATGCTCGGCGGGGGTCGATTCTTGGCGCCCGACAGCTCTCGGAGCCGCTGCGAGAGTCGTCCGGTCCGCGTCAGCAAATGGCTCAGCGCGGCATCCGCCTCTCCTTCGTCGGAGCCGACCACGGCCCGGGCCGTGAGACGCGGAGGCCTGCGGTGCCTGCCCTCCAACTCGAGCTGCGGCAGATGGAAGAGCGCTGGTGTGAAGCCCGACCACAGATCAACCGCGGAGTGGTCTGAGCGGAACGAGAACCCCCCGTAGAATCGGCTCGGAGTCCTCCGTCCGCCGTCCGTGACGGGATCGACCTCAAACAGATCGTGAGCCTCCTCCTCAACGGCGGAGAAGCGGTGGTTCGAGGAGTGTCCGTCGGCCGACAGCGTGGCAACTGCGCCGGCGTGGGCTACCCAGCGGTCGCCACGCGCCCAAAACCCGCGAGGCCCTCCCTTCGTCTGCCTCAGGAAGAGCATGGGGTCGGCACCGATTGCTTCCGCGGTCACCGCGACCAGGCGTGGCCGTGCGGCTAGGGCGGTATCTGCCGGGTTCATGGATCCGTGGTTCGAGCGTACATGTACTCCGCCGGCCCTACCGCGGACCGTGGGGCTCAGCCGTTCGGGCAGAAGGCAAATATACGTGAAAGGCGTGCCATACCAAGACGAACGATCCTTCCATGACCCGGGCGTCGCCGCCCCGGGTGCCGCGCCCTGGACGAGCACGTCGTGCCGCACGGCTGCGTTCGTGCCGCCCTCCGGCGGCCTCCGGCCCAAGATTGCCCTTCTCGTCACGTGCGTGGTGGACGCCCAGTATCCACCAGTCGGCATGGCCACCGTCGAGGTCCTGGATCTTCGAGGCTCGGCGGGAGGGTCGTGGCGGGCAGGCCTTCGGTCCGGCGCATTCAGAGGCGGGGTCGGCCTCCGAGACCTGGACGCGCCACATGCTTGCCCGGTGACGGTCGCAGCGGCTCATGTCGGATCGCTCTGGACACAGCGACGGTGGCGACCGGCACCGTGGACGGTACGGCTCGCTGAGCGGAGGTCGATCCCGGACCGCGATCGTCCGGTGATTCGCCGCTCGCGAGGGGGAGACGGACTTGCCGTCGGCGAGTTTGGACCCGCGGGCGGAGCGGATCCCGTCCCGTGTGGCCGTGTCCTCAACGATGGACCGCCCCTCTTTGTGACGGCCCTGTGCTCCTGTCGATGGACGTGAGCCGGTCAGGGCTTGCGCGAGGGAGCGCCGACGCCGTAATGGAGAAGTGTCGCACCCGACTCCCACGACGGATCCCATGATCGAAACGCCTGCCCGAGCGGCAACCCGATGGACGGCCACGCCACGCGCCCACGGCCTCGTCGCGCTTGCTGCCCTGGCCGGCTTCGCCGGGGCCTCCCCGGCCCAGGAGACCCCTCCGCAGACCGACATCTACATGGCGGACCTCTCCGTGTTCGACGGCCTCTACTACCTCGGGGACCTCCAGGACATCACCAACCGACCCGAGGCCTATGATAACCAGCCGTCCTTCACGCCCGACAGCCGATCGATCCTCTACACAGCGGCTTACGAAGACGGAGACGACGGGCAGACCGAGATCCATCGCTACTACATCGCCTCGAGGCGTGTGACACGCGTCACGAGAAGCACCGAGAGCGAGTATTCGCCCACCCCGTTCCCCGGCGACCGTGCATTATCGGTGATCCGGGTCGAGGCCGACTCGACGCAGCGTCTCTGGCGCTTCACCATGGAAGGCATGGACGGAGAGCTCGTCCTGCGGGACGTGGCGCCCGTCGGGTACCACGCCTGGGGCAACGAGCAGGACGTTCTGCTCTTCGTGCTGGGAGATCCGCCGACCCTGCAAGTGGCGGACGCCACCACCGGGGTGGCCGAAGCCGTAGCCGATGATGTGGGCCCATCGTTGCACAAGATTCCGAACCGGAACGCGTGGAGCTTCGTCGAGCGTGTCTCGGGCGGCGAGTCCTGGATCAGCGAGCTGAACATTGGCACGCACGAGATCGTGAGGCTGGTCCAGACCCCCGACGCTGGCGACTTCCATGCATGGACTCCGCAGGGAGTCCTGCTCGCGGCATCGGGCGGCCAGATTCTGCAGTGGGACCGGGAAGTCGACGAAGACTGGAGGTTGATGGCGGACCTCGGGCACATGGATCTGACCTTCAGCCGCATCGCGGTGAGCCCCGACGGGACCAAGATCGCCATTGTGGGGCTTGCGAACGGGTGGAACGAGCCTTAGGGCTCCGTCCGCCGTCCCCGCCACGACGCTATGTCTGGCAATTTGAGCCTGGAGGACGGATCCGCAGAGCCGAGGAAGCGCTCGAACGAGGACCTCGAAGTCCTCGACAGGCCCGATGCTCGGGGAGAACGAGCTCTGACCTCTCCTGGACGCTCACCCGGAAGGCTCCCAGGGTTGCGGTTGAACGAATGGTGACGGGTGCGGGCATGTGACATGGAGTCGCCGCCCCGGCACCCGTCGGTTCCCTCATTGCCTCGCAGGAAGCCATCCCCTAGGCTGAAAGTCGAGACGGCGGGTTACGAAGTCCGGAGGCCTTCATGTTCTTGACGTCGACAGCTCTACGAAGACTCTTTGGCGGCGCCCTCCTGGTCGGTCTGGCGATCGCCACAGCGTGTGACACGGGACCCGACGACGCCGCCGACCTCGTTCTCATGAACGGGAACATCATCACGGTGGACGACGCGAGCCCTCGGGCTCAAGCGCTGGCGGCCAAAGACGGACGAATCGTCGCGCTCGGGAGCGACACGGACGTCGAACAGTACGTGGGCTCGGACACCGAAGTGATCGACCTCGAGGGCATGACCGCGATCCCAGGTTTCATCGAGGGCCACGGTCACTTCATGGGCGTCGGCGAGGCCAACCTTCAGCTCAACCTCATGCACGTGGCCAACTGGGACGAAGTCGTGGCAATGGTCGAGGAGGCGGTGGCCCAGGCCGAGCCGGGCGAGCTGATCCGCGGCCGCGGCTGGCACCAGGAGAAGTGGGATCGCGTGCCCGAGCCCAACGTGGACGGACTCCCCTTCCATCACCCGCTGAGCGCCGTATCGCCCGACAATCCGGTGGTCCTGAGGCACGCCAGCGGGCACGCGACCTACGCGAACGCCAGGGCGATGGAGATGTCGGGCATCGACGCCAGCACGCGAGACCCGGCCGGCGGCGAGATCGTCAGAGACGCCGAGGGGAACCCCATTGGCGCGTTCCGTGAGAGCGCTGGCGGGCTGCTCGGCCCGGCCCAGGCAGGCGCCTCCCCCGCGGAGCCTCGGCGGGTGGCCGAGCTGGCGCAGCAGGAGTCCCTGGCCAAGGGGCTCACCTCGTTCCAGGACGCGGGCTCGAGCTTCGAAACGGTGGACGTCCTGCGGGAGATGGCCGAGGACGGGAGCCTCAAGATGCGGCTCTGGGTCATGTTAAGGGCCTCCAACGACGAGCTGCGCGAGCGCCTGCCCGACTACAAGATCATCGGTGCCGGTGACGACCGGCTCACGGTGCGAGCCATCAAGCGGAGCATTGACGGCGCCCTAGGCTCACACGGCGCGTGGCTCCTGGAGCCCTACAACGACTTGCCAACGAGTAGCGGGCTGCCCCGCAACATCGAGGGCATCTACGAGACCGCCGAGATCGCCATGGAACACGGCTTCCAGCTCTGCGTGCATGCCATCGGCGACCGGGGCAACCGCGTCGTGCTCGACATCTTCGAGGAGACCTTCGTCGAGCACCTCGATGAGGAAGACCTGCGGTGGCGCGTCGAGCACGCCCAGCACCTTCACCCCGAGGATATCCCGCGGTTCGGGGCTCTGGGCGTGATCCCGTCCATGCAGGGCGTCCACGCTACATCGGACGGGCCCTGGGTGATCCCGCGGCTCGGCGAAGAGCGGGCCGAGTGGGGGGCTTACGTGTGGCAGGACCTCATGCAGGCGGGCGCCGTGGTGGTGAACGGAACGGACGCGCCGGTCGAGGACGTGGACCCGCTCGCCAGCTATCACGCGACGGTGTCGCGCAGGATGAACAACGGCGAGGTCTTCTTCCCCGAGCAGCGCATGAGCCGCATCGAGACCCTCAAGTCCTACACGATCAACGTCGCGTACGCAGGGTTCGAGGACGATATCAAGGGGTCGCTGGAGGTGGGCAAGCTCGCCGACGTCACCGTGCTCAGCAAGGACATCACGACGATCCCTGAGAACGAGATCATGTCGACCGAGGTCGCGTATACCATCGTGGGCGGCGAGGTCATGCACAGGGGCGAAATCAACTGACCGCGGCGGACGGAGGGTCTCCACACGGGTAGCCGCAACGTGCCAGCCACCCGCCCCCGGAGCTCCAGCCCACCGCCGGACCGTGGCCGCCGGCAGGCGGCTGATCGTTGATCGGGCCCGTTCGCGCCTCTGGGGAAGTACGAGCCCAGCCGGGCTCGCGGCCGCGCTTCGAGTTGGTCGCGCTCGACATCGCCGGCACCACCCTGAGCGTGGCCGACGACGTGCCCAACGCCTTGCGCCATGCCCTCTCCCCTCTGGGCCTCGCCGTGAGCGACGCCCAGATCGAGGCCGTTCGCGGCCGCTCGAAGCGGGGGGCCATACGGGAGCTCCTCACGGCGCTGACGCCGGTCCGGTCCGAAGCGGAGCTCGATGGCCTCGCAGACGCCTCCTTCTCGGCCTTCAGGGAGAGGCTGCTCACGAGCTACCGCACGGCGGCCGTGCGTCCCATCGATGGAGCGGTGCAGACGCTGGCCTGGCTGCGGGGGCAGGGGACGCAGGTCGCGCTCACCACCGGCTTTGACCGGGAGCTGACCGAGCTCCTGCTGACGCGCGTCGGGTGGATGGACGCCGTGGGCACCGTAGTTTGCGACGACGATGTCGCGCACGGCAGGCCGGCCCCCGACCTGATCTTCGAAGCCATGAGTAGAACGCACACACGAGATGCAGCCCGCGTCGTGGCGGTCGGCGACACCACTGCGGACTTACTCGCGGCCAAGAGCGCCGGAGTGGGATCTGCAGTGGGAGTCCTGTCGGGAGCCCACACCCTGGAGATGCTCAGCGGGGCGCCACACGACTTCATCCTCCCCTCCGTGGCCGATCTGCCGTCCGTCCTGCGTGCAACCCGAGAGCACGAGTGACGGATCCGCACTCCTCCGCTGCCGGCGCCACCCCACCCAAGCTCCGTCGCTCGCTGGGCACCGTGGACGGGGTGGCTCTCTTGGTCGGCATCATCATCGGGTCCGGGATCTACACGACACCCTCCCTGGTCGCGGCGTACTTCGACGACTTCGCCTCGGTGATCACGGTGTGGCTCACGGTAGGCGTCTTCGTGATGATCGGCGGGCTCATCTACGCCGAACTCGGCACGCGACTCCCCACGACGGGTGGTGAGTACGTGTACATCACGCGCTGCTTCGGGCCCTTTGCGGGGTTCATGTTCGGGTGGGCGCAGCTCTTCATCATTCGCACGAGCCCGGCCGCCGGGCTCGCCATCGTCGCCGCAGACTACGTGGGGGTGCTCACCGAGCTGAGCCCTCGCGCGCACACGGGAGTGGCCCTCGGCATCATCGCCTCCCTGGGCGTCTTCAACTACGTGGGCATCAACTGGGCAAGCCTCTTCCAGAAGCTCACGACGGTCATCAAGGTCGGCTTCCTGACCCTGCTCGCCGCGGTGGGCGTGGCCCTCATGAGCGCGGTGCCCAACCTGTTGGGGACCGCCCTCGAGACCACCACGGACTTGGGCCCCGCAGGGAACGTGATCGCCGCCCTGATGCTGATCGTCTTCACCCACACCGGGTGGGACCGGGTGGGCTACGTCGCGGGCGAGATGAAGGACCCCAAGAAGGTGATTCCCCGAACCATGCTGATCGGGATCGGCACCGTGCTCATCCTCTACTGGTCGCTGAACACGCTCTACCACCACACGCTCGGCATGGAGGGCATGCGAGGCACCGTCACGCCTGCGGCGGACATGGCCACCGCCCTGGTCGGCTCCGTGGGGGCGAGCGTAGTGGCGCTCATGGCCATCATCTCCGCCATCGGGAGCATCAACGGGACCATGATGTCGGCGACGCGCGTGTACTTCGCCATGGCCCGCGACGGCCTCTTCTTCCGGTGGCTCGACTACGTGCACCCGGAGTTCAGAACCCCCTCCCGTTCCATCATCGTGCACTACGCGTGGGCCTCGGTGATTCTGGTCGCACGGGGGTCGTTCGAGAACATCGCGGCAGGCATGGTCTTTGCCGTCCTCATCTTCTACACCCTGACGACGCTCGCGCTCTTCAAGCTGCGCCGGGGCGAAGTCGGAGGCGCCGGGGTGTTCAAGCTCCCGCTCTACCCGTGGCTGCCGGTGCTCTACCTTGTCGGCATCGTGGGACTCCTGGTGCTGCGGGCCGTCCTTGAATGGGAGAAGTCGCTTGTAGACTTCGCCTTCGTGGCCACGGGGCTGCCGGTTAGCTTGATCTGGCTCAAGAAGAAGAAGAGGAGGGATCATCCTTCAGAGATTTGACGAGCGGAACCGCGATCTCATCGTCAACATCGACGGTGAGCTGGTGCATCGCGACAACGCCGGCATCAGCCCGTTCGACAGCGTCGTCCAGGGTGGGGATGCCGTGTGGGAGGGGCTCCGGCTCTATGCGGGGCGCATCTTCCGGCTGATCGAGCACCTAGACCGCCTGCGGGACTCCGCGAAGGCGCTCGTGTTCACGCGGATCCCCCCGCACGACGAGGTCATCCACGAGATCCGCCGCACGCTCGAGGCCAACGGCATGTTCGACGGGGTGCACGTCCGCCTCACCCTGACGCGCGGCGTGAAGGTCACCTCGGGTATGGACCCGCGCCTGAACCAGTCGGGTCCGACGCTCATCGTTCTCGCGGAGTTCAAGGCCCCCGTCTACGGCCGAGAGGGGCTGTCGTTCATCACGAGCTCCGTGCGCCGTTTTCCGCCCGACTGCCTGGACCCCAAGATCCACCACAACAACCTCATCCAGTCGATTCTCGCGAAGATCGAGGCGAATCACGCGGGGGCCAATCAGGCACTGATGCTCGACAAGAGTGGGTTCATCGCCGAGGCGCACGGCACGCACGTCTTCTTCGTCAGGGACGAGGTGGTGTTCACCAGCACGACGGAGGCGTGCCCGGAGGGCATCACCAGGAAGACCGTCCTCGACCTCTGCGCGGCCAACGGGATCGAACACGAAGCCCGACGGGTCTCGCTCACCGAGGCGTATGCCGCCGATGAGGTGTTTTGCACCGGAACGATGGGCGAACTCGTGGCGGTGACGACGTTGGACGGACGGACCATCGGGAGCGGAGAGCCAGGCCCCATGACGAAGCGCCTCTCCGAGCTGTTCGCTGAGGAGACCGCGACGAGTGGATATCAGATCCTCGCCCCACAACACCAGAGCTAGCCGGCCCCTCGGGTCGTGCGAGCGCGAGCCCAGGATCACGCAAGCGGCCGGCGCGGTGAGGGAGTCCGGCCCCCTCTTGCGGGCACGAGCCTGACGATGGAGTCCTCTAGCGGTTCGCCGCGGATCTACCCGCCGGTGTACTTCTTCGCGGCGCTGCTCGCGATTGCCGGCCTGCACTACCTCCTGCCCCAGCTCCGCGGGCTGAGCCCGCCGGCGACGTACGGTGGAGCGGTGCTGATCGTGGTCGGCGTGGCCCTCGCCGCATTCGCGGCGCAGCTCTTCCGACGCAGGGGAACCCCGATCAAGCCGTTCGAGAAGCCGACCGCTCTCGTCACGGGCGGCCCGTTCTCGCTGTCGCGGAACCCCATGTACCTGAGCATGGTGATCGTGCTCGTCGGCTGTGTGGTCCTTCTCGGCACCGTGTGGCCCTTTCTCGTGGTCCCCCTCTTCATCCGGGTGATCACCACCCGCTTCATCGTGCACGAAGAGCGGATGATGGAAGACAGGTTCGGGGAGGAGTATCGGGCCTACCGGTTGCGGACGCGCCGCTGGATTTGAGAGGACGTCCGAGCCACTATGATGCGGAGGTCGCCCTCGGACTCTGCTTGGTGTTCGTATGCTCTCAGCCGCTCTCCTACTGACCGTGCTCCAGGCCGGCGAGCCGCAGTCGCCTGCGCTGCGCGTCCGCTTCATCGGGAACGAGGGCTTCGCGCTCTCGGACGGCCGGACCACACTAGTCACCGACCTCCCCTATCAGCCGGGCGCGTTCGGCTACATGAGCTACGACCCGGCCTCTCTCCCCTCCGAAGGTCGGGTCGTCTCGCTCATCTCCCACCGCCACGCTGACCATTGGGACAGAGACCTGTTTCTCGAGCGGGACTGGATCATCATCGGCCCTGCAGAGGTCACGAACGACCTTCCTTCGGAGCGCGTCATCGACTTCAGGGAGGTCATCGAGGTCGGCGACTTCACGGTAGTTCCGCATCGGACGGGCCACGGCGACACCGAGCACTACTCGTATCTCGTCACCTGGCGAGGCCGCCGACTCTACTTCGTCGGGGACACCGAGGACGCGTCGCATATCCTCTCGGTCCGGGATCTCGATATCGCGTTCGTGACCCGGTGGCTGGGGTGCACCGCCGGGGCATTCGGCCGCCCGATCGACGCAGATCAGCTCGTGCTCTACCACCATCGCGAGGGGGAAGGCACCCTTGGCTGCTTCGAGGCCAGGGTGATGGAGCAAGGCGAGTGGTTCACGGCGGTCCCACCGCCCTAGGCTTGCTTGCCATCCCCTGCGACGTGCTCGCACCTTGCGTACCATTCCGCAGGGAGGTGGGAATCCCGTCCACGCCAGCTCTAGGAGGTTGCCATGGTCACCCTGATGTCGCTCTGGATCCCCATTGTGCTCGCGGCCGTGGTCGTGTTCATCGTGAGCTCGCTCATTCACATGTTCCTGCCGTATCACAAGGGCGACTTCGGGCAGGTTCCCGCCGAGGACGCCGTCCGTGAAGCCCTCCGTGGTGCCGACGTCCCCCCGGGCGACTACGTCATCCCGTACGCCGGCAGCGCGAAGGCGATGGGACAGCCGGAGTGGATCGCGAAGGCGACCCAGGGACCCAACGCGTTCCTGACGGTCAGCCCCAGCGGGGTGCCGAGCATGGGCAAGAGCCTCGCTCAGTGGTTCGTCTACTCCGTCGTGGTGGGGATCTTCGCGGCATACGTCGCCGGCGCCGCCCTCGCGCCGGGGGCCGCATATCTTGCGGTGTTCCGGTACGTGGGAACGGTCGCCTTCGCCGGGTACGCGCTGGCGCTTCCCCAGGTCTCCATCTGGTACCACCGGAACTGGGGGATGACCCTCAAGACCATGTTCGACGGGCTGGTCTACGCCTCCGTCACGGCCGGCGTGTTCGGGTGGCTCTGGCCCTCCTGAGGACGGGGGACCGGCGCGGGCTTCTGGGGAACGCCGTCGAGCCCGTCCCCGGGACTCGCCGAGAGCGATTCGGGGACGGCCGCTGAAGGGATCGATCCCTAAACGGGACGCTCCCCCTTGATCGTGACCCGGTAGCCGGATCGGGTCTGGGGCCAGTAGTCCCAGATCGCCAAGTGCTGTGTCCAGCGGTTGTCCCAGAAGGCGATGGAGTGAGGCTCCCACCGATAGCGGCACTGAAACTCCCCCTGCCGCACGTGCTGGAAGAGGAAGCTGAGGATCGCATCGCTCTCGTCCTTGCGAAGGCCCACGATGTGCGTGGTGAAGAGCTCGTTCACGAAGATCGCCTTCCGGCCGGTCACCGGGTGGGACCGTATGACGGGATGCTCCGCTGTGGGGTATACTCGTCCGCCGTCGCCGCGACCGAGGGTCCGATTCACCTCCCGGTAGTAGGGCCCCCCGTCGTGGACCGCAGTCAGGGCCTGCAGGAGGCTCTTCATCGGTCCCGACAGGGCGTCGTAGGCCGCGTACATGCTGGCGAAGAGGGTGTCACCCCCGTATTGCGGCACCGTGAAGAGGCGGAGGATCGATCCGAAGGGCGGCTCCTCCGAACAGGACACGTCGGAGTGCCAGCGTTCCCCAGCCACCCGCTTAGACGATTCGTCGGCATGGATGATCATGACCTCCGGGTGCCCTTCCAGCCCGGGGTCGTTGGGATGTGCGACCAGCTCGCCGAACCAACTTCCCAGGGCCTTGTGCCGCTCGACCGAGATATCCTGGTTCCGGAAGAAGATCACCTGGTGGTGGCTGAGAGCGTCCTCGATATCCTGCATTGCGACCCCGTCGAGCGGCTCGTTGAGATCGAGCCCCTCTACCTCCGCACCGATGACGGGGGTCATGGGGCGTACCGAGACGCGCCGGTAGTCGGCTTTCTCCAACGTGGCACCCATGTCAGTCTATCCCTCCTGTGTACGATCCCACCCCGACCTGCCGTCGGCGTCGGCGACCCCTCCGGTGATCATGACCGTCACCGGCCGCCCGACATGGACCGCCGGATCAACCTCTTTCACGTGCGTGACCTCCCGTGCCCCTCCTCCCGGGAACGCTACTTCGATGTCGACGCGTCCGTCCCCGCCCAAGCCAAAGTGGACGGGGCGTAGGCTCTGGGAGTCGTAGCCCGACCCCGTGTCGAGAACGCGCGTGCCGAGGAGCGTCCGCGTCCCGGCCGCATAGACCCGCACTTCAGCGCCGGCTTTGGTCAGGTGACCCTCTTGGTCGACCACTTGCACCTGAATCGAACGAGCCTTGAGCTCGGGCGTCATGAGGTTGCGCATCACGTGGTGCATTCCGGTCTCGCTGACCCCGGTCAGCGAGAGGTCCAACGCCCCGTCCTGGTCGAAGTCCACCCACTGGACGCCGTGGTCCGTGTCCAGGTCGAGAAGCTCCGCCGGCGTCACGTCCATGAAGCCGTCCGTCGCGTTTCGGAAGAGGTAATCGCGGTACTGCGTGCCCCCGGTAAAGGTACCGTTGACGAACAGGTCGATTCGGCCGTCGTGATCGAAGTCGCCGAACTCGCACGCGTCGTAGCGCGCATCGATGTCGAGCCCGAGCTCGGGCGCCACGTTGCGGAAGCGGCCGCCGCCCTCATTGCGATAGAGCGCGTTCGGGCCGTAGTTGGCCATGAACACGTCGAGGAGCCCGTCGTTGTCGAAGTCGACGACACACGGCCGCACCGTGCCCAGCTCCTCGTCGGCCATGCCCCTGCCTCCATCCACGACCCCAGCCACCGCGGCCACGTCGGTGAAGCGGCCTCCGTCGTTCCGGTAGAGAGCGTTGGGATCTCCGTTCATGTTGGCAACGAGCAGATCGAGGTCGCCGTCCTCTTGGTAGTCGAACCAGACGGCGCCTACGCTCCGGCGCGGATCGTCGAGACCCACGGCCCCCGCAACGTCTCGGAAGACTCCGCCCTCGTTGGCGTACAGGGCATTGGGAAGGTTCCGCAACGCGAGGAAGAGGTCCAGATCGCCGTCGGCATCGTAGTCCACCCAGCCGGCCTGGCGCGTGGCGCCCTCGGCGAGCTCGAGGCCGACTTCGAAGCCCGCATCCGCGAACACTCCCCCGTCGTTGCGGTACAGCCGGGTGACGGGGGCTTCCCCGCCCTGGAAGCCCACGAAGAGATCGGGGTCTCCGTCCGCGTCGAAGTCGCCCCACGCCGACGTGCGGGTCGAGCGCTCGTCGGCGAGCCCCATCTCGGACGCTACCTCTACGAGCACGCCGCCGTCGTTGCGGTACAGGCGATTCGGCGCACCGTTGAAGCCCACGAAGAGGTCCACATCGCCATCCCCGTCGACGTCGGCCCACGCGTTGGTAAGGGTGCCCGGTGCACCGAGGAGCTCCGGCTGCACGGCCTCGAATTGTGGCTCCGCGACCCCGGGCGTGGACGCCTCAGAGCCCGCCGATCCATCGTCTGCTCCGCAGGCGACGGCGGCGATGAGAAGAAGCAGAGTGAGCCAGCGCATCGTCCCTCCTCGGTGCGGCAGACAGTGATGCTGGGGCCGACGGCCGAGCACGGCAAGGCTTGGCTGCCTGCCGCAGCCGGCGGCCAGACTCGAGGTTCAGCCGGCAGCGGCCTCCTCGAATCTGGAGTAGGTGCCCAAGATTCGGATCTCCTCGGCGGTGTCCTCGAGCACCCGTAGAGATTCGGCTAGCTCTTCGGGCCCGCCGGCACGGACCTCCATATAGAATCGGTACTGCCAGGGGGCGCCCCGGATGGGACGTGCTACGATTTGGGTCATGTCTACCCGGTCGCGGGCGAAGACGCCCAGCACCTCGTGCAGGCCTCCCGGCTCGTTCCGGACCACCACCGCTACGGCGGCGCAGTCTCCGCTCCCCGTCGCCCCATCCGTCGCCCCGGGCGCGGTCAGCTCGAAGAAGCGGGTGTAGTTTCGGTGATCGTCCTCTACACCGTCCACCAACACCTCCGCACCGTACAGCTCTGCGGCCAGCGGCGATCCGATGGCCGCGTCATAGTTGACCTTCCCGCGCATCATGTCCCTGACGCTGCCCGCCGTGTCGTAGACGACAACTGGCTCCATCAGGGGGTTCTCGTCGAAGAGCACGCGGCACTGCTTCAGCGCCACTGGGTGCGAAGCGACGGTTCGCACGTGCTCGAGGCGGGTGGCGGGAGGCGCCGCGAGGGAGAGACGGATCCGGACGCGCGTCTCACCCACGACCCGAAGGCCTGTGGACCAGAGCAGGTCCAGAGACTCTACCACTGGACCCGCGAGAGCATTCTCGACCGGGATCATCGCCCGATCGACACTGCCGTCCAGCACGCGCTCGAACGCCTCGTCGAACGATCTGCAGGGACAGAGTTCGATGTCCGGCCCGAGCAGCTGTTGGGCCGCCGCGTGGCTGAACGCCCCGGCCTCACCCTGGATCGAGACCCGGGTCATCTGCCGCCGATCCGCTCGGCCTTGGCGTGGGCACACCGCGATCCGGTGCTACCTCTCACGCTCTGGAACTCTCTGACTGCCTGTGGCGTCACTACAGGATCCCTCCGAACAAAAAAAACGCCCTGGCGAAATGCCAGGAGCGTCTGTCCACTCGCGGGTCGACTCTGCTACTACAACGTCCGCACCTTCGACCACGCACCTGGCAACGGCTTGACCGGCGAGCTGGTAAATCGACCGTTCTGCGCGAAACCCTGATTCATGGGAGCCATAGTTACCGGGGGGCGCCCGATGTGTCAAGCGTTCCAGTCCGCCAGCTCCGGCTCCAACGCACTGGAGGAGGGAACGGATGTTCCGGGCACCTCGCGGAAGCCGCTCATCACGTCGCTGATCGTGACGATGCCAGCCAGCCGATCCTCCGCGACGACGCAACGTCGCCGATGGAGCACACTTGCCGCCCCTTGCCAACGACGGATCTCCGTTGCGGCACGAATCCTCCCAGAGTCCTCAGGTGGAAGCGGTCGTGATGTCCGCCGCCGCCAAGGGCGCAACACGTGGCCACCACGCCGTCCCTGCCTGCCAAGCCGGGCAGGTCCTCTTGGATCACAGCCTCGAGGTGTGGTTGTCGCGACGGGGATGGCGCCATCCGGATTCGCACGGAACGGCACGTCGGCATTGACGGGAAACGCGCGTTCCATGAGCTTTGGGCGACGAGAACACATCAAGGCAGGTCCAAACAGCAGACGTACCGCTACGGGGGCCCACGGGCTACCCACCCTCTTGTGGCAGTTGCCACAGCCCAACGCGGGGGAAGAGACCGCGAGAGTCAAGCAGTCGGAAGGTGCGGGTCATCCGATCTCCGACCATGACCAATCGAAATGGAGCAGATGATGCGTACCAAAGGCACAGTGAAGTGGTTCAACGACCAAAAGGGCTTCGGATTTATCACTCCGGAGGATGGCAGCAGAGACCTGTTCGTCCATCACAGCGCTATCCAGTCCGAGGGTTTCCGGTCCTTGGCCGAAGGTGAGAGCGTCGAGTTCAACGTGGTGGAGGGCGCGAAGGGCCCGGCTGCGGAGAACGTCCAGAAGGTCTAACGGCGTTTCGGGCCGAGAGGCCTATCGCACGTGGCGGGCCACCCCCAGCAGTCGGGTTGGCCCGCCTCTCGTTGGCCTGCGGTTTGCTGGTACCCGGACGCGTGCCGCCCGGTGCCGTCCCCAGGACGCGTTGGCACCACCTCCGGTATGACTCACGGTTGACCCGGAACTCAAGACACGGCCTCCCGCGTGAACCCCCTCATCCCGTTCGTTCGACAGCAAGGCACGATCGTGCTGGACGGTGGACTGGCGACGGCCCTGGAGGCGCGGGGACATGACCTGAATGACCCGCTCTGGTCGGCGAAGGTGTTGTTTGAGGACCCCGGCGCGATCCGGGACGTTCACCGCGCCTTCCTCGAAGCGGGTGCCGACTGCATCGTGACGGCCACCTACCAGGCGAGCTTTCCCGGATTCGCGGCGAGGGGCCTGGGAGAGGATGAGGTCGTGCGGCTGCTCGTGCGCGGGGTCGACTTGGCTGTCGACGCCCGTGACTCCTTTTGGGAGGATCCCGCGAACCGAAACGGTCGCTTGCGCCCGCTCGTGGCGGCAAGCGTCGGCCCCTACGGGGCGTTCTTGGCCGACGGATCGGAGTATTCGGGCCACTACGGGATCGACGCCGGTGAGCTACACACCTTCCACGAGAAACGCTGGCATGTACTGGCCAACAGCCGGGCGGATCTGATGGCATGCGAGACCATTCCGTCACGAGGCGAGGCCGAAGTACTCCTGGGCCTCTTGCGCGGCACGTCGAGGCGATGGGCATGGCTGAGCTTCAGCTGTCGGGACGGAGCGCGCCTGAGCGACGGCAGTCACCTCGAGCATGTGGCCGGCCTTTGTACTGCCGAGCCACGTGTGGCCGCGGTCGGGGCTAACTGTACCGATCCCGAGCACATCGCTTCGCTGATCGGCGAGATGAGGAAGGCCCGGCCGAAGCCGATCATCGTCTATCCGAACTCGGGCGAGGCGTACGACCCAGTGGGCAAGGTGTGGACCCCGGCCCCGCACACTCCGGACTGGTCGACGCTCACTCGGGAATGGGCGGAGCTGGGGGCCTCGGGCGTGGGGGGGTGTTGCCGCGTCCCGCCCGAGACGATCGGCGAGATGAGGAGCCGACTCATCCCGGCCGGCGCTGGGGGACCCTCGGGGACGACGTGAGCGGGCGCCTAGGCGGGCGTCCTCGTCGGCCTCGGCATCCGTCCCGCGTAGGCGGAGGATTCGCGGGTCGCCCAACGGCACGGGCTTCCCGGTCACGCTCGTGTCCAATACGCAGCTCCGCGCCAGCGCTCCTCCTCACGAGGGAAAGAGAGAATCCAAGGAGCCTTGCCACGCCTCCGATAAGGATCTGACGGCCGCCCCGTCCACTCCGAAGGTCGACAGCCAGCGAGTGGCTGTCCCCGCGAACACCTGCAAGCGCAACCTACCGTCGTTCCAGCTCTCGGCCGTTCCAGAGAATTGCCTGGGCGGCTGCCACAGCTCCACGATCCCCTCGATGGCTCTTCCGACCGAGGCCCCAACCGTGTACCGCGCACCGCTCTTGAGCGTGTCCTGAGCATCCACGTCGCACCAGCCTGCCACCCCGATAAGCCGCTCCCACGCCTCGTCGTCGCTGCAGGTGTAGGCAGCGCTCGCGACCGCCACCAAGCGCCGCTCTCCGAGATGGCGCTCCATGTAGTGTCGGAGCCCCCGCAACTCGAAGTCCCAGCCACGCCCCCAGGCGGCGTAGAGCTCGTCCGACTCCTCATCCACGCCGAAGCCCGAACTGACCACCTGGAGCACCGCACCGCCCCCTCTCTCCTCGAGGTAGAAGTCGGTCGCGATCCGAGGGCGCGATCCCCGTTCAGGCCCCGTACGGAGGTGCCGCTCAGGCTCCCACACCTCGATGGGCGCGGGTTGGCCTTCTCCCTCAGCCCAGCTCATCCACACGAACCCACCCACTCCGGGTGCCACCCTTGCCTTCAACGGGAACCAGCGTGTGAGCTCCTCGGCGTCCGTCAGAGCCTTCCACACCCAAGCCACCGGTGCTGCCGATCTCGATCTCTCGCTCGACGGCTCGAGTGTCCCCGTGCTGTGGCCCTTCAAGCACTTCCTGCCTGCTCATGACTTCCCCTCCATGGGATCGCGTTCCCAGGCGCGTGGTCGAAGGCCCGCCCGTTCAGGCCGGCAGTGTCCCTCACCCTCGAGGGCGCGCCCGCCGATCCGGGTCACTTCTTCAGGCCCTCCAGAACCCAAATTGGGTTCGTGAAGATCCACGGGACGTGTCTCTGGGCCAGCTCGACATAGACTTCCAGGCGGTACGCACCCGGCGTCTCCAGGTCCCCCGAGTCGTAATCGGGCCCTCGCCCCTCGGACACCAGCGATCCGTCTCGAAAGAGCCGTACAACCGTAGGCGCCGAGATGTCGGGCACCGAGGCGGTGATCCGGACTACTCCGCCCTCCCAAGGGAGGTCGTCTCCGAAGGTCACAGAGTTGGCCTCGCTGACAGCTGCAGCCGAAAACCCCGAGGCGTCGGCCACGGCGTCCAGTGCGCAAAAGCCACGCCCGAGGCGAAGTGCCTCCGCCACGAGCGCCGCGTCATGGATCGCGTCACCCGTGGGCTCGGCCCCGAGCAGCACGTGCTGGCGTGCGAGGCTGAAGAGGTCCCGATACGCCGGAAAAGGCAGGGCTAGGTCCTCGGTCACGGGAACGTTGGAGTGGGCGTCCACCGAGCAGACACCGGTTACCCGGTGCCCCTGCGACAGCACTTCGTCCCACCGCTCGAGGGTGGCGGTCGGTCGGTCAACGAGCTCGAGCATGGCGTTGACCGGCTCCATCGGCAGAAGGAGCAGAGCCTTCGACCAGTCGTCCAAGCCGTCGTCACGGAGGTCCGTGTCCCAGTTCCATATCTCGAGCGCGTCAAAGCCGGACGGCTCCCAGTCCTGCCACGGTGTCCCGGGCCCCTCGGGGTGGGCCACGATGCGGAGCCCGGCACCTGCAGGAACCGATGGGCCGAGCGGCGTGCCCCTCTCGGCTGCCTCGTCGCGCCTGGCTTTCCGCACCTCGGGGTCATCACCCCCCAGTATCAGGATGTGCCCAGCCGGCACCCTCGCCTCCTCTCCGAGCACCATGAGCCGCCCTCCCATGTACATCGGCGCCGGCATGGCCCAGATGTTGTGGTCGGTGATGGTCAGAAAGTCGAGTCCGACCGCCCGGGCCGCCGTCGCCACCTCTTCCAGGGTGCCCCCGCCGTCCGATGCCACCGTGTGGACGTGGATCGCACCCACCCACTCCAGGGCTCCTCGAGTCGACGGCGCCTCAAGGGGAAAGTGGGTCGTGACGGCGACGGCAGCGATGAGTGCCAGCAGTCCCACCCCCACGGTGGCCTTCAAGATCCGAGTGAGTAACAAGCGTCAGGTTCCGAGGAGGGCGCCCAGGACAGTGAAATGCGGAGATGATAGTGTACGCCACACCCTGAAATTGAAACCGGGGAGGCATCCCCTTCTCCGTAAGGCCGCTGGCGATGACCACGCTCATGTCCCGAGTGATGGTCCCCGACGGCGGATTGGGGAGCGCCCTCTCGGCGCCCACGCCACGAGCGACGGCCGTGATCACCGCGGTGGCGGATCGATCTCGCACCTGCGGTCGTGTTGGGTGTCGCGGTGGCGACCGCGGGATGCGGCGGGATTCCCACTTCCCGTGCGCTCGCGACTGGCCTCATCCTCTCGACAACCCCGCATCGTGGCGCCTCTCGTGGGGGAGAACGGACGGCAGACCCGGTCTCGCGGCTCATCTCGCCAAAGACCTCAGTCACGATGTGACCGGACACCCGTGCGGCGGCCATCCGGGTATGCGTGCCGAGAGTCGCACGAAGCCGGCCGGAGCGCTCGGAGCCGTGCAGGGTTTCCTCAGGCGGAGGCGCCCACAAGTTCGAGAAGGTTCTCGGGGGGACGGCCCACGGTGGCCCGTCCGTCGAAGAGGCCGATGGGACGCTGGAGCAGCGTGGGGCTGTCCACCATCAGCTGGACCAGGGTGTCGTCATCCTCCTCGCCCGTCAGGCCCAACTCCTTGTAGGCCTTGTCGTTTCGACGCAGCACGGCCCTCGGACCCACGTCTAGCATAGCCAGAACGGCACGGATCTCGCCGGCGCTAAGTGGCTCTTTGCGGTACTCGCGATAGCGGTACGGCACCTCGTGCTCCTCCAACAGGGCGACCGCCCTGCGGCAGGTGCTTCAGGTGCGAGTGCAGACCAGCTCGAGCATGCCTTCAACCTCCCTCCACCAGCGTCGCCCGCAGGATCCGGTCCAGCTCCGGGAATTGCTCGTCGTAGTACTCGCCCCCCCTCGCCATGGCCATCGCCTGATAGACCCCCGTCCCCTGGGGAGGACCGTCCCCGTAGCCCGCATAGAGGCGGTCCACCACGTCCATACCCGCCACAACCTCGCCGAAAGGCGAGAAGCCCTGCTGGTCGAGGAAGGAGTTGTCCTTGTAGCCGATGAAGACCTGCACCGTGCGCGTGTTTGGGCCGGCGGTGGCGAACGTCACGCGACCGCGCGTGTTCGACCGCCTGACCGGGTCGTCGGCCAGGAGCTCGTTCTGCCAGACGGCGTTCACGTACGGCTCATCGTGGATGCCCCACTGGGCCATGAAACCCTCGAGGACGCGGTGGAAGCGCACACCGTCGTACCAGCCTCGCTTCACCAGGTTGTAGAAGCGGTCGGCCCCGAGTGGCGCCCACTCCCGGTGCACCTCGATGACGAACTCGCCTGCCGTGGTCTCGAAGCGGGCCTGATAGGCCCCCGGCGCCGTCTCCCTAAACTCCCGCGCCCTGAGAAGCGGGTCTTGAAGCCTGGGATCGATGGGCTCCTCCGCCACGTCGCCACCACACGCCGCCACGAGGAGAACGCAGAGCAGACCCACCCGCATCTTCGCACTCATCGACGGCACATCCCCGTATCCCCTTCCGTCGTCGCCTTGGGCTTCTCTTCCGTCTCCTCGAGCGTCTTCAACACCTGCTGCCACTCGAACTTGTTTCCGATCCCTCGCACGTAGTAGTCCATCCACGCCATCTCGCTCACGGCCTTCAAGAGCCGGTTGCGCGGCTGGGTGATGCCGTGGGTGCGGCCCGGATACATGAAGAGCTCCGTGGGCACGCCGAGCTTCTTGAGCGCCATGTGCAACTCCACCGACTGCGGGCTCGGCACACGGGGATCGCCTTCCACGACGTGGATCATCGTGGGCGTCTTGGCGTTGGTGATGTACTTGAGAGGCGACTGATCCCAGTAAGGCTCGAAGTTCTCGTACAGGAAGTCGTCGCCGATATAGAACTGCCGGTTCCTCTGCACGTCGCTCTGGGCGTACATGGAGATCCAGTTCATGGTCCCCGCACCCGAGCTGATCGCCTTGAACCGGTCCGTGTGGGTGAGGATCCAGTTGGACCAGTGTCCACCCGCGCTCCAGCCCAGCGCTCCCATGCGGCCGCCATCGACGATGCCTTCATCGATAAGGTAGTCCACCCCCGTCATAATGTCGTCGAAGCCCAAGGTGAAGTAGTCGCCGACGATGTCCGTCCTGTGTGCGTTGCCGTAGTTCCGGGACCCGCGGTAGTTAGGCTTCAGAACGGCATATCCGGCTCCCGCGTACACCTGGGCGTTGTAGCCTCCGTTGAAGCGCAGTACGTCGGCCGACGCCGGGCCGCCGTGAATCGCGACGATGAGCGGATAGCGCTGGCCCTCTTGGTATCCGACCGGCTTCACCAGGATGCCCCCAACCATCGTTCCGTCCGTGGAGCGCCAGTTGATCTCGACCTCCTCGCCAAAGGCCATCTCCCGCACCTCGGGCGCCACGTCCACAAGCTGAGTCCACTGCGACCGGTCCGCCACGTCGCCGATGTCGTCCACCGTGAAGACCGTCGGTGGCGTCTTCGGGTCCTGGTAGCCGATCAGGATGGCGCCCGAGTCGTCGTCGCGGCTCACGATAAGCGCCGCACGCTCGTCAGTGAGCTGCGTCACGGCCCCGCTCTCGGCATCGAGCGCGTGAAGCTGTGTGGTGACGCGCACCCCGTGGTTGAAGTAGATCGTCGACCCGCCGTCGGACCAGAACCCTACGCTCGGGCTCCCGTCGAACGACGACCCCAGCTTCTGGAACGCACCGCCGCGATCGGCGACCTCGCGAAGGTAGACGCGGTTCTCGGTCATCGTGTAGCGGGTCACATCGTCCGGCGCCGAGAAGGCGACCCAGCGACCGTCCGGAGAGACGGCCGGCAGCCTCTCGCCGATCTCGGAGTTGGCGGTGAGCCTCTCGATGTGCCCCGTCGCCGTCTCTAGCAGGAACTGGTCCGCGTAGAGGCGGGAAGCCGTGATGTTGCGCTCGTACCGCTTCGCGGACCCGCCGCTAAAGGTGACCCACCGGCCGTCTCCGGAGACGGCGAAGCTCTCCACGCTCACAGCGGCATCATCGGTGAGCTGTCGCGTGTCCCACGGCTCCAGGTCCAGCGCCCAGAGGTTCGACAGGGGCGTCACCATGTTCTTGATGTCCACCGAGAACCCCTCCTCGCGGCGACGGCTGTCGTCAACGTCCCACGAATCGGCCCTGGTGAAGTAGATACGCCGGCTGTCCGGCGACCACTCCCAGTTCTCGACGCCGGCCTCCCCGTCGGTGAGCTGCTCGGCCTCGGCCTCTAGGAGCCCGTCCACAGGCAGGCGATGGAGCTGCTCCTGGCTGGACTCTCCACTCCGGTAGACGAGCCAGCGGCCATCGTCGCTGAAGGCGAAGTCGGCAACTCCGTGTTGCGCGTCGGTGATGCGCTGCGCCTCGCCGCCGTCCGGCCGCATCATGTAGAGTTGATCACCGCCGGGGTCCTCGTCAGGGTCCTCGTCGCGGTCTGATGCGAAGACGAAGAAGGTGCCGTCCCTCGACCACGCCGGGGACGTCTCGTCGCTCTCGTCCGTGAACGTCATCTGCCGGCTCGACGAGACGCCCTCTTGCATCGAGACCAGGTGGATATCGGACTGCTGATCGGCCTCCTCCCAGTCCGGAGTCGTGACCGTGTAGAGCATCCACCGGCCGTCCGGACTCGGAGTGTAGGATCCGCTGCGGGCCATCCTCTGGACGTCCATGAAGGTCATGGGTCGCAGCTCCGGCGCTACCTGAGCCGCTGTCGGCGTAAACCCCGGCGCAGCGGGGACGAGGGCGATCGCAAGAGCCGCGGCGAACGCCGAGAGCGCGACGCGCAGGGGCGCCGTGAGAGCGGTACTCATGTGCTTCCTCACAAAGCTGCAGTGGCGTCTTGAAGTCTGATGTAAAAGGAACGAGCACCCGGATCGCACCCAGTGGGGCGAGACCCTGGGGGAGGCCGGATCACGCACAATATACGCACAAGGTCGGCGCCCGGCTTCCTACTCCCGATCCCTGGCTGAGAAAACGGAGGGCCCCGCCCCGTAGCGCCCGCTCCGACGCGGACGCGCAGAGGGTCGACCTCGACCAGAACGAGGTCGACCTCCACCTGGGTCTCGGCGGCCTCGACGACCGGCAGGGGCCCGTCCACGCCGGGCGCGGCTTGCTGCGGGCCGCGAGCGAAGAGGCCGGTGAGCCCGAGCCCGGCACCTGCCCGTACGGCGGTCGGCGCCATGAATGTCCGAGGATTGCGCACCCATCGGAGCCTCCGTCTCGTTGAGGCCCAACCCCGCCTCGAGCGTGCCTGCCCGGTGGCCCCATGTATGGTCATGACGCAACCGGGCTCAACGCGGCGGTTGCCCCCGCGCCAGCGGCCTCAATACCGCCTGAACGTCCCTGTCTTCTCCACCACGATCTCGTGCCCGTCTATGGACGACGGGATCCTCGTCGACTCCTCCCTGTCGGACACGAAGACTTTCAGGCACGGCTTCCCGCGCGCGATCCCGATGGCGGTTCCGGTGACCCCGGGAAGGTCAATCACCTTTCTCGTCAGCCTGTCGAGGGCGCGCTTCATCGGCTCGTCAGCTCTCATCGATCCTCACCCCGAAGCGGTCGAGGACGAGATCAATGGGGTTCGCGATGGTGTGCGTGTGGCTTCCGGCGAAGAGCAGGCCGACGGGCCTCCGGTCGCCGCCGCCGGCCGCGCTCGTCACCACGAGGGATCCGGAGTCCCCGCCTTGGCTGAAGGTGCCGCCGCCGATGAGGACCTGATCCACGAAGCGAACCGTACCGGTATTGTAGTTCACGTTGACTGTCGCGTTGATGCCGGCCACCGTGCCGGCCGTCAGCGCGGTGGTTCGCCCGTACTTCTGCACGCGCTGGCTCAGGATTGCCTTCGCGGTCTTGGAGCGCGGCTCCCCGTATCCGTCCGCCGGTGTCTTCGTGCCGAGCTTCTCGGCCGACGTCAAGGCGATCGCAGCGTCGATCCGATTGTCGGGGCACGTCAGGCCGCCGCAGAAGCGAAGCGGCTCGAAGTCGTGCAGCGTGCCGATCGAGTTCGACGGGTTCGCGCCGCCGTCCACGCGGCCGGGCTGGAGGATGTGATCCCCCTTCTTGGCGTCGTTGCGGTTGGCGAAGATGTGGTTGTTGGACAGCGCGTAGAGCTCACGCCCGTCCGTTACACGGGCGCCGATGGTGCCCGCCGTCACCGCTGGCTGGCCAGCCGACACTCCAATGGGCACGGGTCGCGGAAAGCGGCCCTTGGCGTCGACGGAGGCAGCGGACTCCAGGGTCCGTGGACCGTGTCCGAGCGCCCAGAACTCGCCGGTCACCTCCGTGAGCACAGGGATGCCTTCGAGGCTGGCCGGAAGGCCCCGCACACCCGGTCGAGCGGTATGGGCCACGACGACCGGCGCTCCGCCGATCCCGATCCCCACGGACGTGCCCACCACGCCGTCGATGGCCAGAAGGTCAGCCGTGTGGAGATCCTGGGCAGCCATCGCCGCGGCGAGATCGGCGGAGCCGGGCTGCCGAGAGAACCCGAAGATCCAGAGGTCGTCGTGCACGCCCGGGCGGGGCAGAAAGAACTCGGCCAGCAGCGCCAGGAGAAACGTGATCTTCGACCGACGCCTCCACCCCGTCACCGAATGCTCCCTTCTCTTGCCATCCGTCGAACAAGCCCCTCTGCCGGAGGCATGCACTCCATACCGTTACGGGTGGTCGGGGGAGGAAAGTTCCCCCCTTGCCCAATTCCTACCCTCTCTGAGATGTTGAGGGCCCGCCAATGTGCGTGGACTACAGTTCCTTTCGGTTCGTTGTGAGGCAAGTCATGAAGCGGTTCGGTTTGAGCCTACTGGTGGTTCTCTTGGCCCTCGCCATGGACGCGTCTTCGGCCAACGCTCAACGCGGGCGTGCCGGCTTCGGCGGCGCGGTGGCGGTGAGCGAAGGTGATGTCTTGGTCGGCGTGGGAAGCAACGTCATCACGCCCGGAGCCGTCTATGTCTTCCGCCGGGAGGCGAGCGGCTGGACGGAGGCAGCACGCCTCCAGGCGTCCGACGCGTTTCGGGGCGACGGCTTCGGAACCGCCATCGCCGTCGACGCCTCCACGATGCTGGTCTCTGCCCCGAGCCAGAACGACGGCGCCGGAGCCGTCTACGTCTTCGAGCGATCGGACGCGGGCAGCTGGCAGGAGAGGGGCCTCCTCCCGGCGGACGGCGCCCCCGACACCAACTTCGGCTCGTCGATCGCGCTCTCCGGCGAGTTGGCGGTGGTCGGTGCCCCGGGCCAGCGGGCCCGCAGCCGGCAGGTCCGGTACACCGGTCAGGGAACGGCCCACGTCTTCGCCAACTCGGATGGCGGCTGGACGTCTCAAGGCACGCTCAGTGCCGGCGACGAGGGCACGGGCTTTGGCACCAGCGTGGCGATCCACGGAGACCATGAGGTCTTCGTGGGTGCTCCCGCAGCGGGCGAGACCGGCGCCGCCTACGCCTTCCGGCACCACGATGGCGGCTGGCAGGAAGCGGGTGAGCTGCAGGCCCCGGGGATCGGTCCCAACGACCGCTTCGGATCGCTGATAAGGATCTCGGGCAACTGGGCCTTGGTCTCCGCTCTCGGCCGCGGCCAGGGCCAGGGAGCGGTCTTCACGTTCCAGCACGACAGGCAGGGTGAGTGGAGCTCCGTCGGTCATCTCCTTTCCTTCGACGGCTTCCAGCAGGACGGCTTCGGCTCCGCGATCGCGGTCGCGGATGGGGAAGTCTGGATCGGCGCACCGAGAGCCGGTGGGAGCCGGGGTGCCGCCTACGCGATCTCGGGCACCGTGGCCGGCGGCTGGGACGCGGCGGCCAAGCTCGCAGGCGGCGAGGCGATGGGTGACGCCTTCGCGAGTGCGATCGCGATCGACGGAGACGTCGCCGTCGTGGGCGTGACCGGCGCCCACTTCGGCACGGGGACGGCGACGATCTACGAGCGCACAGGCGCGGGCTGGGAGATGGCCGGATCCGTGATGGGTGACGTCGAGGGCTTCGAGGCGGTGAGCGGCGGACAGATCGACTGCACGTCCGGAGTGGCGTCGGCCTGGGACTGCGAGGAATACGATCTGGTGTCCTTCCTGCCGGTCGCGGACATGGCACCCCGCGGCGTTACGGTGAACGACGTGTGGGGTTGGACCGATTCCGAGACCGGGAAGGAGTACGCTCTGGTGGGTCGCCGCGACGGCTCCGCATTCGTGGACGTCAGCGATCCCCTCCGCCCCCCGCTACCTCGGCCAGCTACTCCGGCCCGAGGGCTCGAATCCGAGCACGTGGACCGACATCAAGGTCTACAAGGACCACGCCTTCATCGTGGCCGACGGCGCCGGACAGCACGGCGTGCAGGTCTTCGACCTCACCCAGCTCCGCAACGTCACGGAGCCAATGACTTTCGAGGAGACGGCGCACTACGACGGCATCGCGAGCGCCCACAACATCGCCATCAACGAGGACACCGGGTTCGCCTATACCCTGGGGAATCGTGCCGGAGGCGAGACGTGCGGAGGCGGCCTCCACATCATCAACATCGACGAGCCCACCGACCCGACGTTCGCCGGGTGCTTCGCGGACATCCAGACGGGCCGGGCCGGCACGGGCTACACCCACGACGCGCAGTGCGTGACGTACGACGGCCCCGACGAGGAGCACCGCGGGAAGCAGATCTGCATGGGATCGAACGAGACCGCGCTCAGCATCGCCGACGTGACCGATCCGGCCAATCCCGTCGCGCTCGCCATGGCCAGCTACCCCAACGTGGCCTACGCCCATCAGGGCTGGCTCACGGAGGATCAGCGCTACTTCTACATGAACGACGAGGGCGACGAGATCGCGGGCACCACGCCCAAGACGCGGACGCTCATCTGGGACGTCTCCGACCTCGACGACCCGCAGCTCGTCAAGGAGCACATGGGCACCCAGGCGTCGGTGGACCACAACCTCTACATCCGCGGCAACCTCATGTACCAGTCCAACTACAACAGTGGGCTGCGGGTGCTCGACATCAGCGATCCTGAAGACCCGGTCGAGGTCGGTCACTTCGACACGGTACCCTATGGGGACAACTCGGCCGGAGGCGGGGGAGGCTCCTGGAGCAACTACCCGTACTTCGAAAGCGGAGCCCTGATCGTGACCAGCAGTAGAGAGGGCCTGTTCGTTCTGAAGAAGAGACAGCCCATCACCTGAGCGAGGGTGATGAGCGACGCTCCGGTGCGATCCACCGGCACTGGCCTGGCCCTCCGGGCCATCAGCGCTCTGGCACTCGCGGGCTGCGGAGGCTACGGCGCGCCCGCCTCGGTCGAGCCGCCGGCCGCGCCCACGGAGGCCCCGCAGACGGAGGGCTTCGTGCGCGTGGTGGACGCCTTCCGGGTCCTAGACGAGAGCGGCCGGCCGTACGAGCCGGCTTTCCTGGGCGGCCTCAATGTGCCCCGCCCCCAATTCGCCGACCTCGACGGGGACGGGGACCAGGACCTCTTCCTTCAAGAGCGGACCGGCGCGCTCATGCACTTCGAGAACGTTGGCACGGCGGAAGAGGCCCGCTTCGTGTGGCGCACGGACCGGTATCAGGATCTGGACATCGGGGAGTGGAGCCGGTTCCTGGACTTCGACGGCGACGGTGACAAGGACCTGCTCGCCGAGCGTCCGTTCAGCTACGTGCAGTACCTGCGGAACGAGGGCACACCGACGGCGGCAGCCTTCGTCCCCGTCGGCGACTCGGCGCGCGACGTCGAGGGGGAGCCGTTGTTCGCCGACCGGCAGAACATCCCGAGCCTCAACGACATCGATTGCGACGGCAACTGGGATCTCATGCTGGGGCGGGTAGACGGAACGATCAGCCGGTACGAGACGTCGACCACCTCGGCGGATGGCGCTCCCCTCTTCCGGTTCGTCGAAGACCGCTTCCAGGGTATCGAGATCGTCGCTCAGCTCGGCAGCCTGCACGGGGCCAACTCGATGGCGTTCGCGGACCTCGACGACGACGGGGACTTCGACTTCTTCTGGGGTGACTTCTTCGAGCCGAGCCTCCTCTACATCGAGAACACGGGGTCGTGCAGTGAGCCCATCTTGCTCGGTGAGCCACTACCGCTCGAGGTGGCGGACTCGCTCTCCACGAGCGGGTACAACGTCCCGGTGCTCGTGGACATCGACGCCGACTCCGACCTGGACCTCTTCGTCGGAGTGCTGGGCGGAGCCTTCAACCCGAACCTGACCACGAACCGAAACTTCCTCTTCTACGAGCAGGTCGACGGCGTTTTCGTCCGCAGGAGCGAGCGCTTCATCTACACGCTCGACGTGGGGAGCGAGAGTATCCCGGCCCTCGCGGATCTCGACGCGGACGGCGACCTGGACCTTCTCGTGTCGAACAAGCTGGATCCCAACGAGACGCGCACGTCCCGGATGTACCACTTTGAGAACGTGGGATCCGCCGAGGCCCCCTCGTTCCAAGAGCGGGAGCGGATCGGCCTCTTTACCATGTACCACTATGCGCCGGCGATCGACGACTTGGACGGCGACGGCGACCTGGACATGCTGGTGGGAACCTGGAACAAGGGGGTGGCGCTCTACGTGAACGAGGGCTCCCCGGAGCGGCCCGAGTTCGTGCTCGCCGACACGACCCTGGTGAAGCTCACGCGAGGGAGCAACAGCGCGCCGGCCCTCACCGATGTGGAGGGGGACGGCGATCTGGATCTCTTCATCGGCGAGTCCTCGGGCGAGCTCAACTTCTACCGGAACGTGGGCACGGCGCGGGCGCCGTCCTTCGAGCTGGTGAGCGACAAGTTCCAGAACATCGACGCGGGCCGGAGGAGCTTCCCCGCCTTTGCCGACATGGACGGGGACGGAGACGAGGACCTCCTCCTGGGTCGCGAGGCCGGAGGCGCGCTCCTTTATCTCCGGGAGGGCGGAGGAGCCGATCCCGTGTTCGTCCAAGACTCCACCTTCACGCTTCCGCTTCCCAACTACTCGACGCCCTCGGCCGTGGACATCGACGGGGACGGCGACCTGGACGTCATCTCCGGAGGGTCGGGCGGGGGGCGTGACCTTCCTGGAGAATCGCGGCCGGTAACTGGCCGGTCACTCCCCAGTCGGCTTGCTCATCCCCGGTCCCCCCGCACACCTCGCCCGGGCAACGGACTCACCGGGAAGGCAGGACGGGCATGGAAGAGGGTAGGACGAAGGCCAGAGGCGAGTTGGAGAGGTGGGGAACGGGAGGGGTGATCCGTGCCGCGCGGGGCGCCGCGGCCGTGAGGGCATGGGGGCTAAGTCGTGGGGTCAGCGGTGCCGCTCGCGCTGGCCGGAGTGGCCGTGGAGGCGCAGGAGTGCTCGCCGAACAACGGCGGGCTGACGCTCCCGCACAGGTTCTGCACCGCGGTCGTGGCGGAGGGCCTGGCCGGACCGCGCCACATGGCGGTTGCACCGAACGGCGACCTCTTCGTCGCTCTGGCGGGATCACGTCGCGTCGGAGGTGGCGGTGTCGTGGCTCTCCGCGACGCGGACGGCGACGGCCGAGCAGAGGAGCAGGTCCGCTTTGGGGACGCCGGCGGCACCGGCATTCTTCTCCACGACGGCTACCTGTACTTCGCTCCGAACGACCGTGTGCTCCGCTATCGCCTCCCAGCCGGCGGGCTCCGGCCGACGGGCTCGCCGGAGACGATCGTCTCGGGGCTCCCGGCCAGCAACAGCCATCGGGCCAAGACGATCGCGATCGACGATCGGGGCAACCTCTTCGTCAACATCGGCTCCCCCTCGAACGTGTGCTCCGGGCGCTCGAACCGGGGCCAGGACCCCTGCCCCGAACTCCGGCGGAGGGCCGGTGTGTGGCGGTACGACGCCGATCGCCCCGGTCAGAGACAAGCCGATGGGGAGCGCCACGCGACCGGGATCCGGAACGCGGTGGCGCTCCGGGTCCATCCCACGAACGGGGGTCTCTACGCCGTCGTACACGGGCGAGACCGGCTCTTTCAGAACTGGCCCCAATACTTCGACCGGATCGCCGGAGCGGAGAAGCCGGCTGAGGAGTTCATCCGCATCGAGCGCGGCGACGATTTCGGATGGCCGTACTGCTTCTACGACCCGCTCGAGCGCCGGAAGGTGCTCGCCCCCGAATACGGTGGTGACGGCTGGACGCAACGTCGATGCCAGTCGGCCAAGGAGCCCGTCTTCGGCTTCCCGGGCCACTGGGCTCCCGACGACCTGCTCTACTACACGGGAGGCCAGTTTCCGGAGCGGTACCGGCAAGGCGCCTTCGTCTCGTTTCACGGTTCGTGGAACCGCGCTCCCGAGCCGCAGGCGGGCTACAACGTCACGTTCCTGCCCCTGAACGGTGACAGGGCCTCGGGAGGGTACGAGGTCTTCGCCGACGGCTTCCGGAGCGTGAACAGCCGCCCCGTGGGTCTCGCCCAGGCTCCGGACGGTTCTGTCTACGTGTCGGACGACGCGGGCGGGCGGATCTGGAGGATCATGTTCAGGCGGCGGGCACGCCGTGAATCGTGATGGCCTTTGTAAGGCCCCAAGGCAGGGCCGCGACTAGGAGGAGGGGGCTGTCCGGCACCCCCCGTAGCGCCTACAGCAGGAAGCCGGCCCCCAGGAAGAGCACCAGGGCACCCGCCGCCGCCAGGACGGCGTAAGGGATCTGCGTTCGGACGTGGTCGATGTGGTCCGCGGCCGACGCCAGCGACGCCACGATTGTGCTGTCCGAGATCGGGGAGCAGTGATCCCCGAAGATCCCACCACCCAGAGCCGCCGCGAGCGTGAGGCCGAAGTGCAGGTCTAGGAGCTCCACCATCGGCACAACGATCGGGATCATGATCGCGAACGTCCCCCACGAGGTACCGGTCGCGAACGCCATGATGCAGGCTATGACGAAGACGATGGCCGGCAATAGGCCCGGGTTCACGCTGGCCTCGGCCACTTGTGCGAGCCAGACGCCTGTCCCCAACGAGCGCTGCGTCGTGGCGATGCTGAAGGCGAGAGCCAGCACGATGACCACCGGCATCAGTCCCTGAATGCCTTTGATGGTGTAGTGCGTGACCTCTCGGAAGGTCATGATGCCCTGGACCCGGTACAGAACCGCGCCGAGCAGGATGCCGACGATGACACCCCACAGGACGGCCTGAGACCCGCTCCCCGCCAGCAGCTCCCCGTCCCCTGTGAGCCAGAGCACGTACGGCACCGTAGCGACCATCGCGACGATCGGGAGAAGCATGTTCACCGCACGGGTGGGCACGCCTTCCTTGGCGGGCATCATGCTGACGTCTGACGACATCATTGGCTGGGCACCGTCGCGCAGCAGCTTGCCTTCTTCCCGGACGCGTCGCTCGGCCTCACGCATGGGCCCGATGTTCCAGTCCGCAATTCCCACGAAAAAAGCCAAGAGAATGGCCAGGATCGCATAGAAGTTGAGCGCTAGTGCTGAGACCAGGACTCGGTTGGCATCGGGTACGTCCTGCGCCACGAGGAGCGTGACGATGTACGCACCCCAAGCATTGATGGGGATGAGGAGCTGCTTGGGCGCGCAAGTCGCGTCAAGGAGGTAGCTCAGCTTCTCACGAGAGATCTTGGCTCGGTCGAAGAGCGGGCGCGCGACCGCCCCCGTCACGAGGAGTCCGAAGTTCGACTCTAGGAAGAGGGCCATGCTTGTGCCGATCCCGAAGAGGCGCACGGTGCGTCGGTCCTGTCCGATGCGCTTGTGCTCGACCCACTTCGTGAACCCCTCCATCCCCCCCGACGCCTGCGTAAGCGTGATGATGCCGCCGATCAGCGCCGAAAAGAGCAGCGTGCGGGCGTTGTCGGGGCTGGTGATGGCCTCCAGGAAAGTGTTCACGCCCACGACCAGGCCGGTGATCGGATTCCAGGAGTTGAGGATCGTCCACCCCAGCCACACGAAGAGCGCGAGCGAGATGTAGACCTCGCGGGTCTTGATGGCCAAGGCGATGGCCACTACGGGCGGCAGGATCGAGAGCCATCCGATGGTCTCCATAGCGCCTCGGACTCGGGGTCACGGGATCGAGGGGAACGGACCAACCTGCGGAGGGGGCGCCATGGCACACAAGAGGCCACCTGCACGATTCGCCCCCGGAGACGGAGGCGGCCTAAAGGTCCGCTTCGTCTTCCACCATTCGAATCTCGTCTGGAGCGTTCGGGACCACGCACAGGAACTCGAAGGCCTCAGGTCCCAAGGACTCGTACCAGTGCGGCACCCCGGCTGGGATGAAGACCACGTCGTCCCGCCTCACGTCTATGACCTCGGCGCCGATGCCGATCCGGGCATGCCCCCGAAGCACGTACTGCTCGTGTTCCACGGTGTTGGTGTGCTTCGGCATGCCGCCACCCGGCTCCATGATGAAGCGGCGCATGGCGAAGTTGGGACCCTCGTCCCCGCTGATGAGAACTTGTTTGACTGTGCCTTCGCCGGCTCCTACGGGCTCGGCCGGGACGTCGCCTGCGTGCTTGTACCGCATTGTCGCTCCACGAACCGTCGTGTTCTCGCCCGGGACCGGAGCAGGCCATCGTTCTTGCCCGCTCCTCTCGTCCCGGATCCACTCGTAGAACCGCTGCCGAAGCGTCGAGGAGAAGACAACGGGCAGCGGAGCGAACAACATATGCGCTCCCCGTGAGGGAAAACAGCACGATGTCCGGATATCTCCACCGATCCCATCACAGCGGCCGTCAGTGGACGTCGACGGGTCTCGCAAGACCATACGACGAGTCTCGTTGCCAGAAGGGCGAAGGCAGCCGGGACAGCTATCAGGGCCAGCAAAAAACCCGGTGCGGCTGCCGGCTGCGGGGGCGCCGGTTGCGAACAAGCCGACCGTGGCGCCGGCGCCCTCCCCGAGCGGTTAGTTCCGGGTCTGTGCCTGCACGGCCGGACCGTTTTCCCAGTCCTGCACGCTCGAAATGTTTGGCACGCCCCAGTCCAGGCCGTTCCAGCCGCTGAAGCCCTCCATCTTGAAGGCCCAGAAGCCCGTCTGGATGTCGGACACGACGATGAGGCCGTCCGCGTTGCGCACGTCCACGCCCCACGCCCCGTTCATCACACCGCCGTCCTCGGGCTCGACGTAGGTGTCGTAGTGGGCGATGGTCTTCGGGTTCTTCGGGTCCGAGAGGGTGAAGACCTGGAGCCCGTCCAAGTATCCGGACACGAACACGTAAGGCCACCGCACCTCGTGGTTGTGGACCAGGTGCTCCCAATTCGCTGTCCACGCTGAGATGGGCTGGCGGATGTTGGTGACCTCGCCTTCCAGCCCCGGCTGGAGGTCGAAGATCCGGAGCGGCGCGTACTGGTACTCGGTCTCGGCGATCACGTAGCGGCCATCGGCCGAGGGCGTGAACGTGTGTCCGCGCCGCACCCCGTTGATGCCCGTGAGGCTCACGAGAAGCTCAGGGTTCTCGAGGTCGGTGATGTCGTACACGTAGTAGCCACCCGTGCCGCCGCCGTAGAAGCGGTCCTGCTCGCTGTCGGCGTGGTAGGCCGCGTAGAAGTCGTGGTAGCCGCCGACCCCGGGCCGGTTCTCCGTCTGCCCTCCGGGCACGGGTACCTGGGCCACCAGAGCTTCATCGCCCCGCCCGTCCACCACGTAGCCGAGGTCGTAGACGTTGGCGAACGGTCCGGCCACGGTCGAAAACAGCAGCGGCCGGCCATTGCTGTGCCTGTACACGAAGATGTTGTGGAATCCCCCGATCTCACCGGGACCCTGGATGCGGGCCACCTCCCGGAAGGTCGAGACGTCGGGGAGACCCGTGGCATCGAAGATGACGGCCCCCAGGTCGGCGTCCGGGCCAGCCTGACGAAACTGAACCGAATGCACGATGTAGTTGCGCCCGCCGTGCTCGAAGATCTTGATGTCCTTCCCCGCGGACCCGACGTGCAGATCCATGTCCTCGAAGCTCCAGCGCAGGACGACCTTCGCGTTGTACGGATCCGCGATGTCGATCACGTCCAGCCCCCGGTTCTCCCTGGCCACATAGACGTAGGGGCGGGCCATATCCTGCTCCATCTCGATATCCGACACCCTCTCCCCGAGGGGCAGGTGCGCCACCACCTCGATGTTGTCGCTCCCGCGATCTTCAGCCCTCGCCTGCGGCAAGGCGGGCCTCGCCGAGAGAAGAATCGATCCCGCCAGTGTAGCGAGCAGTCCGGTTGCGTGAGTGCTCATGGATCACCTCGTCTGATGCGGACACGCGTAAGGGCTCCGAGGGAACGGAGCGCCGCCGACCCTCGGCAGCGGGCGGGCCATCTTAACACGCCGCTTCCAGGGAGAGCAACGAAGCGACCGTCGAAAAAAACCGCGCTCCCTGCAGATATCGCAGGCTGATGTTCTTGAAGATCGGCGAGCTAAATGCTCAGCTACATGCTCGGACCGCCCATTTGGTCCGAAACGTCCCACCAGACTCTGCCGTCCCAGGCGTCGTCACCGCCCTGGGCGGATATGGCGGCCTGGACGTTGATCTCGTTGAAGGTCTGCTCGCTCCGCGGGTACGGCCACCGCACCGGCACCTGGGAGTTGAACGCGTCGATGCCGGGAACGAGATACGGAACGTTGGTCCGGCGATACTTGTTGAATGCCTCCAAGCCCTGATCCCAGAGCTGGAACCAGTACGCCAGGTAGATCAGCTCCAACTGGCCCTGGCCGCCGTTCCAGTCCACGAGCGGATGCGCCAGGTAAGCGTCGATCTCCGACTGCCCGATGCCCAAAACCGGGGGCGTGAGGAACGCGCCGGCATCCCTCGGCAGGTCGGCCTGGTACACCTCCATCGCGGCCGTAATGCCCTCCTGGTAGAAGTCCTGCGCGCTGCCCTGGATCCATCCGCGGTAGGCCGCCTCCGCCTGCAGGAGCAGCGTCTCGGCGTACTCCATGAAGAACGCGGGCCCTCCGGGCCGGAGATGCCAGGCACCGACCTGCGAGACGTAGAAGAAGTCACGACTCGGCGGAGCGCGCTCGTCGAAGGGGCGGTCGTCCGCGTAGCCCACGGGCATGCCACGGAACTGCACGTCCGTCCTGCCCTGCTGGAAGTCCACCGTCGGGTCGAGGTGGAAACGGATCCGCGGATCGCCCCGCGCCAGCATGGAATCAGCCAACGTCTTGGCCGGACGATAGTCGCCCGGCCGCTCGACGAAGCCAACCCACATGGGATTCTGGTCCGGCGCCGCTGCCGAGTACTGGAGCTTCGCCGTGTGCGAGTGTTCCTCCATGACGCCGGCCGCCACCGCGGCCGCCGCCTCGCTCTGCGCCTTGCCGGGGTTCACTTCGGCGATGCGCATCGCCAGGCGCAGCCTGAGCGAGTTCGCGAAGCGACGCCACCTGTCCATGTCACCGGCATACACCAAGTCGCCGCCTGTGAAGCCTGGCGCACCGGGGTTGATCATGGTGGCGGCTTCGGTCAGCTCACTGAACAGGTCGTCATAGATGTCGCTTTGCGAATCGTAGGCGGGCCTGATGACCGGGTCCTCCTCAGCCCCGCCTTTCACGGCGTCGAAGTACGGCACGTCGCCGTACATGTCCGTGAGGTTGTGGGCGGTGTACGCCCTCAGGATCTTGGCCACAGCCACCTGGTTGTTGTCGGCAGGCTCGAGCGCCGAGGCCCCGTTCAGCATGTGGGTGGCGAGCACGAACACACCATTCGGCGGATCGCCACTGAGCGAATAGTAGTCGATCCAGAAGCGGGAGCCATAGTCATTGCCCAGATCGTAACGGCCCGTGAAGGCGTACTGGATGCGGGCGGCGTGCTGCGCCCATAGGGAGGCCGAGGGCAGGTCGATGTTGTTCTCACCGACCAGCTGGTCGGCCAGGCCCCGGATCAGCGACGGGAGCAGGTACTCCGGCGCCAATGCGGTCGGGGCATTAGGGTTCTGGTTGATGTCCGTCAGGTTCTGGAACTCGTCGCAACCCGCCGTGCCCAAGACAACGGCAAGGACGGCTGCAAGCGATCCTAGCTTTATGCTACGCATCGTTCCTCCCTCCTCTTTATCGGGTCACGGAGAAGTTGATCCCGAACGTGCGATCCGACGGCGCCGACAGGTACTCCATGCCGCGCGCGTGGCGGTCGATGGAGGCGTTGCCGTCCGACTCGGGATCGATGTGCGGAATTGCGGTAAAGAGCGCCAGGTTCCTGCCGACCAGCGTGATGCGACCGGTCGAGAAGGGCAGCTTCTCCAGCACGTTCGGGGTGAGATCGAAGCTCAGCTTCACCTCGCGCAGCTTGCCGAACGTGGCGCGATAGACGTACGGGGACTCGAGGTTGCGATACTGGTTCCAGAAGTTCTTCGCGTCAACGTAGATGTCGTTCGGCGTGCCGTCTTCCTTCACACCCAACATCTTCACACCGACCACGTCGGTCCGGCGCTCAGTGAAGTTCTTGAACTCGTCGACCGTCACGCCGTCGATCCGGCCGCCGTAGTGCCCGGTCTCGCGTGTGAGACCGTCACGATCGCCGAGGCGCTCGGTCCCAGCGTAGATGGATCCGCCCCAGCGGACGTCGAGCAGGACGCTGAGCTGCAGGAGCCCGAAGCGGAAGTCGTTGCGGATGCCGCCGATCCAGTCCGGCTCGCTCGTGGCGTACTCGCCCTCGCCACAGCGTACATAGGGCCTGCGGCCGGGGCACAGCGCCACGAACTCGCTCGACCTCAGCGGGAATCCTCTGTCGTTGACGATCGGCGTGCCGTTCGCGTCCCGACGGAAGTCTTCGCCGTACAACACTCCGTACGGCTGACCCGGACGCGCCTCGTAGGTCATCGTGTAGCTGCCGAGCACGATCCGGTCGAGCGACTCGTGGAGCGCCAGCACCTCGCTACGGTTCCGCGCCCAGTTGAGCGTCACGTCCCACTGCAGCCCGCTGCCCCTGAGGACCTCCGTGGTGAGGAGGGCTTCGAAGCCCGAGTTCTTCACCTCACCCGCGTTGATGACCTGACTCAAGAAGCCGCTGGTCGTCGAGATCGGAACCGAGAGGATCTGGTCCCGCGTCTTCGTGTTGTAGTACGTCAGGTCGAGCGTCGCGCGGTTGTCTGCGAACCGCACGTCGGCCCCGACCTCCCACGACGTCGTGATCTCCGGCCTGAGGCTGAGGGCCGGAAGGTGGTTGCTCGGGATGAACCCGGGTGAGCCCTGGAAGGTCTGGAGCTGGCTCATCACGGCGCTGGTCTGATACGGATCGGCGTCACTACCGACCTCCGCCCAGCTGCCGCGGAGCTTGGCGTAGTCGATTACGCCGCCGCCGTCCCACTCGAAAGCGTCAGTAAGCACCAAGCTGGCCGACACCGACGGGTAGAAGTACGAGTTCTGGCCCTCGGGCAGGCTCGACGACCAGTCGTTACGAGCCGTCACGTCGAGGAAGGCGTAGTTGCGGAAGGAAAGCGAGCCTAGGCCGTAGAGGCTGTACACGCGCTTCTCGGTGATCCAGTTGTCGACCGTGGGTGGTACCGCCGAGTTCTGGGGCGTGTACAGCCCCGGAATGATCAAGCGCTCCGTCTCGATGGAGTGCCGGTTCGAGTCGTTGGCGCGACGGTTGGCGCCGGCGCGGACCGAGACGTTGAAGTCCTCGCTGATGTCGCCCGCGCCCGTCAGCACGACGTCGAAGTTCGTCTCCTGACGGAAGATCGTCTGGTCGATGAACGCGCCGAACTTGTAGTCGTGACTGAACGCCGGGAAGACGTTCTTGCGACGGTGCTCGTACCAGTCCGTGCCTACACGAGCGCTGGCCGAGAACCAGTTGTTGAGCTGGTAGTCGATGTCCACGTTGCCGATGAAGCGGTCACGGGTGTCCTTGTTCCCCGCCTCGGCGAAGACAAAGTAGATGTTGTCCCAGTAGTTGTGGTTCCAGTTCCGCGGGATGCCGCGGCCGCCGTCAACGTCGTGCTGGGTGCCCAGCTCGAGCCAGTTCTCGTAGGCACGCTTCGTCATCTGTGTCTCGGTGCTCCGCTGCCACCACAGGAACTGGTACGGTCCTGAGTTCAGGGAGCCGCCGTCGTTGAGCGGACGGTTCTTTCCGCCGCTCTTGACGTAGCTGGCGGAGCCCTGAACCCGAAGCTGGTCGATCGGACTCACGCCCGCGGCGATCGAGAGCTGCGTGCGGTCGATCTCGTGGTACGGGGACTGACCGCCGGCGTTCACCTGGGTCGCCGAGAGGCGACCGTTGGCCTGACCCGAGCTCCCCGCGACCGAGAAGTGCTCGGTCAGGTTGACGCCCGTCTCGAACATGTCACGGTTCGAATATGGGACGGGCAGCCAGGGACGCAGCAGGATGCCGTCCTCGTCACTCGGGTCGTCGGTCCACTGGTTGTAGAGCTGCCCGTTCATGGGCGGGCCCCAGCTCTCGTCAATGTAGTCACCGACGCCTCCGCCTCCGCCGTCCACGAACTCGAAGTTCGAGGTGCGGTCGCCGCCCCCGAAGATGTTCTGCCAATCCGGAGAGATCAGCGCGGTGGAAAAGAGCGCTTCCGCGCTCGCCGTGATCTCGAGTCGGCCGTCCGCCCCCGCGCCCTTCTTGGTCGTGATCAGGATCACGCCGTTCGACGCCCGCGAGCCATACAGGGCCGCCGCGTTCGCACCCTTGAGCACCGAGATCGACTCGATGTCGTCAGGGTTCAGGTCCTGAGCGGCGTTCCCGTAGTCAACGCGGTTGATCGCCGACTCGTAGAATTCGACCTGGTTGTCGATCGGCACGCCGTCGACCACGAACAGCGGCTGGTTGTTGCCGGCGATCGAGGAGAGCCCGCGGATCGTGATGTCCGAGCGGCCGCCCATCACGCCTTGATTCTTGATCAAGACGCCGGAGACCTTGCCGGACAGCGCCGTTACCAGGTTGGTCGACGAGCCCGCTTCCGCAATGTCGTCACCCTGGATGTCCTGCACGGCGTACCCCAGCGCTCGTTCGTCACGGCTGATGCCGAGAGCCGTGACCACGAGGCCCTCCAGCTCGACGGCCGTCTCGATGAGTGTGTAGTTTTCCGTCGCCGTCGTGCCCTGGGCGTCGATACGCCGCTGCTGCGCTTCGTATCCGATCAGCTCGACGCGCATGATCTGCGCGCCGTTCGGCACGTTCTGGATCACGAAGCGCCCGTCGGCGTTGGTCAGCGTCCCCATCTGAAGGTTGGGAATGGAGACCTGCGCACCGGCGAGCGGTTGTCCCGTGTCGGAGATGACCGTCCCCGCCACGTTGGTCTGGGCCGCCGCTGTGAAGCCCAACGGCCCCAGCAGCAGAGCGACCAAGACAGCTCCGAGAGATTTCCGTAGCAATCGGTCCATCATCGTACTCCCTCTAATGAAGGTATCGGCCCAAAAAAGCCTGGGGAACTTCTTGGGCACGGACGCTCCGGTCCGCAGCCCGTGTCTTCGTAGTCACCAGCTTAACGGATCAACGACCACGCGAGTCCGACGCTGACGAGTGTGTCGTACTGGGTCCCCTCGCCCGACCCGGCACGAGCGTAAATCCACTCGACCACGTCGGCGAAGAAGGCTACCGGTGAGTCGCTGATCGGTATCGACACACCACCACCCAACTGGGCACCGAACTCCGCGAAGTCGTACTGGTAGTGACCGCCTCCGTGATAGAATCCGGTCCCTTGTCTCCGAATGTCGACGAAGCCGCCGCCGAGCTTCAGGTACGGAACGACGCTCTCCATGGGGAAGCGGATCAGTACGCTGGCGCCGTAGTAGTTGCGGTTGAGATCCACGTCCTCCGAGACCGCGCCCGGATTGGCCGGGACTGTGACGCCCAGCCCGTCACCCACGGTCCAGGCGTCGCAGCACTCCTCCCGCCCCGATTTCGGCGCGTAGTGGAAGTCACCACGGATGGCGATGTTCGGATAGAGGACGTACGTGAAGCCGCCTCCGAACGCCGTGGCCATCCCGAAGGTCGTCTGGCGAAGCACATCGAATCCCACCGGGTCGGTCGAGATTCCACCCTGAACGTGGAGGGAGAGGTCTCCAACCACGTCGGTGGACTGCCCCGCGACAGGCTCGACGGGTGTGACGAGCATGAAGGCGAGAAGGCCTGTGAGGAAAGCCGAACGAACTTGCATCATGAGCACCGTCCTCTCGATAAACGGCTGACCGCAGGTGCAGGGCACAAGCCCCCTGCCCCACCAGGTGCAGCCTCGGAAAATCACACCCGGAACGATAGGGCTCCGCTGCCAGGTATGTCAAGCCGGTACGTCAAGAAAACTCGTACGCCTCCCTCATGGACCCGGATCCGCTCCAAGCTCCGTTTTCTTCTTGTTCTCCCCATAATCACGCGCCTCGTCGCGAGGCCGGGCGACCGGCCCAGGCGGGTGCCGCGGGGAGCGCGCCGCCCACCAAAATCCGCGAGGGCCGGCGGGCGCGAGAATCAGTTGCGCGTCTGGGCCTGCACGGCCGGTCCGTTCTCCCAATCCTGGACGCTCGAGAGGTTCGGATAGCCCCAATCCAGCCCGTTCCAGCCGCTGAAACCCTCCATTCTGAAAGCCCAAAAGCCGGTCACCATGTCGGAGACCACGATCAGGCCGTCGGCGTTCCGGACGTCCACGCCCCATGCGCCGTTCATCACCCCGCTGTCCTCGTGTTCGAGGAAGGTGTCGTAGTGCGCGATCGTCTTCGGGTTGCTTGGATCCTGTAAGCTGAAGACCTGCAGCCCGTCCAGGTAGCCCGAGACGAAGACGAAGGGCCACCTCACCTCGTGGTTGTGCACGAGGTGCTCCCAGTTGGCCGTCCACGCCGAGATGGGCTGGTTGACGTTTGCGACCTCACCGTCGAGGCCGGGTTTCAGGTCGAAGATGCGGAGAGGCGCGTACTGGTACTCGGTCTCGGCCACCACGTAGCGGCCGTCTGCAGACGGCGTGAAGGTGTGGCCGTACTCGACACCCCGGATCCCTGTAAGGCTCACGATCAGCTCGGGATCCTCGAGGTCGGTGATGTTATAGACGTAGTAGCCGCCCGTGCCGCCGCCGTAGAAGCGGTCCTGCTCGCTGTCGGCGTGGTAACCCACGTAGAAGTCGTGGTAGCTGCGCGCCTCGGGAGCCGGGACCGGCACCCGGGCGACCAGCGCCTCGTCGAGCCGGCCCTCGACCACGTACCCCAGGTCGTAGACGTGCGCGAACGGCGTGGAGGTCGTCGTGAAGAGCAGCACGCGGTCGTTGCTGTGCCTGTAGACAAAGATGTTGTGGAAGCCGCCCAGCTCTTGGGGACCCTGGATGCGCGCCACCTCGCGGAAGGTGGACGGATCGGGAAGTCCGGTCACGTCGAAGATGATGGCCCCCAGGTCGTAGTCGGGCCCGCCCTGCCGGAACTGGGTGGAGAGCACCACATAGTAGCGGTCGCCCCACTTGAACTCCTTGAGGTCCTTCCCCCCGGCGCCCACGTGCAGCTCCGAGTCCTCGATCCGCCAGCGCACGAGGACCTCGGGGTTCTCGGGGTCGGCGACGTCGATGACGTCGATGCCCCGCTCCATCCCCGAGATGTCGCCGAAGACCTCTCGGCCGATGTACACGTAGGGACGGTCCGTGTCCTGGGAGATCTCAATGTCCGAGACACTGCCGGGCGCTCCCATGGGAAGGTGCGCCACGACCTCAATGTTGTCGCTCCCGCGCACCTCGGCGTCGATCTGCGCTTCCAGGCCGGAGCTCACGCTAAAGAGCACCAGTCCGGACAAAGCCGCGGCGCACACTACGATTCTGTTGATCATCATCGGTCACCTCGTGGAATCGGCTTCCCCTCCGGGAGCCGCTGTATCACTTCGGGGCTCGCGCGGACCACCGTCCTCGCTGCTCCCGCTTCTAGTTCCGGCTCTCGGCCTGGATCACCGGCCCGTCCACCCAGTCCTGGGCACTCGAGATGTTCGGCATGCCCCAGTCAAGGCCGTTCCAGCCGCTGAACCCCTCCATGCGGAAGGCCCAGAAGCCGGTCTGGATGTCGGACAGCACGATCAGGCCGTCGGCGTTCCGTACGTCCACGCCCCACGCGCCCGCCATCACCCGGCCGTCGTCAGGCTCAAGGTAGGTGTCGTAGTGGCCCACGGTCTTGGGGTGCTTCGGGTCCGACAGGGTGAAGACCTGCAGCCCGTCCAGGTAACCCGACACGAACACATAAGGCCAGCGGACCTCGTGGTTGTGCACCAGGTGCTCCCAGTTGGCTGTCCAGGCGGAAATCGGCTGGCGGATGTTCGTGACCTCGCCGTCCAGGCCGGGCTTCAGATCGAAGATCCGGAGTGGGGCGTACTGGTATTCGGTCTCGGCCACCACGTAGCGACCGTCGGGGGACGGTGTGAAGGTGTGGCCCCACGAGACCCCTCTGATCCCGGTGAGGCTCACCAGCAGCTCGGGATTCTCGAGATCGGTCACGTTGTAGACGAAGTACCCTCCGGTGCCACCACCGTAGAAGCGATCCTGCTCGCTGTCGGCGTGGAAGCCCACATAGAAGTCGTGATAGCTGCGGGCCTCCGTAAATGGGTTGGGGACGCGCGCGACCAGCGCCTCGTCGAGCTGGCCCTCGACCGCGTAGCCGAGATCGTACACGTGGGCGAAGGGCGTTCTCGTCGTGGCGAAGAGGAGCGGGCGTCCGTTGCTGTGCTTGTAGGTGAAAATGTTGTGAAAACCCCCGACCTCCTGCAGCCCCTGGATGCGCGCCACCTCTCTCACTTCCGCGGGAAGGTCCGTGACGTCCAAGATGATCGCGCCGAGGTCGTTGTCGGGCCCGCCTTGACGGAACTGGATGGCCAAGACCACGTAGTCACGGCCGTCCCACTTGAAGATCTTGAGGTCCTTGCCGCCTGAGCCGACGTGAAGATCGACGTCCTCGATGCGCCACCTGTGGATCACCTTGGCTCTTTCGGGATCCGCGAGGTCGATGACGTCGAAGCCGGCTTGGTACCCCGAGCGGCACACGTAAGCGTACGGCCGCGAGATCTCCTGCTCGATCTCGATGTCACATCCGCTTCCGCCGAGCGGGAGATGGGCAACTACCTCGATGTTGTCGCTACCGCGCACCTCGGCGCTTTCCTGGGCCCCGAGGGAGGACGTCGGCCGGAGAAGCACGAGGCCGGAGAAGGCTGTGATCAGGGTAGTAAGAGTGTACGTCGTCATCGGTTACCTCTCTGCTTTCCGGCCATCACCAAGCGTGGCCGGCCGTCCCACTCGGCACGGCGGATACCCGCGGCATGGTAACACGCGCCGTCGCGGGAGAGCAACGACACGAAAGGCGGCGCACGGGCGCTCGCTGTCGCTGACACGCAGCTCTCGTGGGCCGTGCGCGGCCGGGAGACGGCGTCCAGTCCAACACCGCGCCGGGGAAGAGCACGTTGGGACGAGCTTACACGGGAACCCGGGGGGCCAGGCTCGCCAAAGAGGAGCATGAGAATCCGAAGGATGCCGAAGGCCTTCCTCGTGATCCGTGCCCACGCAACGACGGAGGGCGGCCGCTCGGGAAGCGGCCGCCCTCCGTCGTGGTCGAAGCGGATGTCCCTCGGAGGCTAGTGCCGACTCTGGGCCTGCGCCGCCGGGCCGCCCTCCCAGTCCTGGACACTCGAGATGTTCGGATAACCCCAGTCCAGCCCGTTCCAGCCGCTGAAGCCCTGCATCCTGAAGGCCCAGAACCCCGTCACCATGTCGGAGATTACGATCAGCCCGTCCGCGTTGCGCACATCCACGCCCCACGCCCCGTTCATCACGCCGCCCTCGTCCCCACCCTCGAGGTACGTGTCGTAGTGGGCGATCGTCTTGGGCTTCTTGGGGTCCTGCATCGAGAAGACCTGAAGGCCGTCGAGGTAGCCCGACACGAAGACGAAGGGCCAGCGTACCTCGTGGTTGTGCACGAGATGCTCCCAGTTGGCCGTCCAAGCCGAGACCGGCTGGCTGATGTTCGCCACCTCGCCGTCGAGGGCCGGCTGCAGGTCGAAGATCCGAAGCGGCGCGTACTGATACTCCGTCTCGGCGATCACGTATCGGCCGTCGGCCGATGGCGTGAAGGTGTGCCCCCGCTCCACGCCCCGGATTCCGGTGAGGCTCACCAGCAGCTCCGGGTTCTCGAGGTCGGTGATGTTGTAGACGTAGTAGCCGCCCGTGCCTCCGCCGTAGAAGCGGTCCTGCTCGCTGTCGGCGTGATAGCCGGCGTAGAAGTCGTGGTAGCCGCGCGAACCCGGGATCGCCGCCGAGGCCGGCACGGGAACCTGGGCCACCAGCGCGTCGTCCGTGCGCCCCTCGACCACGTAGCCCAGGTCGTAGACGTTGGCGTACGGCCCGGCCACCGTCGAGAGGAGGAGCGGGCGGCCGTTGCTGTGCTTGTATGCGTAGATGTTGTGAAAGCCGCCGAGCTCACCCGGCCCCTGGATGCGGGCCACTTCCGTGAAGCTCTCGGGGAGGTCGGTGACGTCGAAGATGATCGCCCCCAGGTCGAAGTCGGGGCCGCCCTGCTGGAACTGGAAGGAGAGGATCACATAGTCGCGGCCGCCGTGCTTGAAGATCTTGATGTCCTTGCCTCCGGCGCCGACGTGCAGCTCGTTGTCCTCGATCCGCCAACGGTGGATCACCTTTGGGGTCGCGGGATCGGAGATGTCGAGGATGTCCATGCCGCGATCGAGTGCGTTCGAGCGCCCCAGGACCTCGTGGCCCACGTAGGCGTACGGTCGGCTCATGTCCTGCTCGATCTCGACGTCGGAGACGCTGCCAGGCCCGCCGAGCGGCAGGTGAGACACGACCTCGATGTTGTCGCTGCCGCGCTTCTCGGCATTCTCCTGGGCGGCCACAGCCGAGGCCAGCCAAAGAAGCGTCACGCCAGCGAGCGTTGGGGCGAGAGCCGCTACCCTAGTCCTGTTCATCGTTCACCTCGTTCCATCATGCTGATCAAAGAACCGTGTCGTGTAGCCGACATGGCGGAGGGCGGGCGCCACCAGCATGTTACGACGCCACCCGACGCGAGAACAGTGCGGGAGACAGCCGGTCGGATCTTCGCCATCGCTGGCAACTTCCTCCGTGGGACTGCTCGTCCTGGCCCTGTTGCCCAGAGCCTCGAGTAGAACCCGTGGTCCCTCTCGCGTTGATCGAAAGCACGGTCCTGGCGAAGGGACGCATCGGTTGAGGATCCGAACGAAGTCGTGAAACGCCCACCGGACCTGGTGATGGGCTCCGGGCGTGGACCGGAAGTTCGGAAGGAGAAGCGATCGGCCCGGGCGGCGAGAGATTCTGGTCATGCGAAGCGACGACGTCCGGCGGTCTTCCTCGTGTTGGCCACGGGCGGATTGCCTCTACAGCTCTGGATCACGGCCCAAGCGCTTCTGCCGGCCGCCTGGTGAGGGGGCCCACCCCGGGGCGTGCCGGGGCCCGGCGCACTGACGAGGTGCTCTTCCGGCGCTTCGTGCTCACGCTCCTTGCGGCCACGGGATCGCGCAGCCCCCTCATCACCCTTGCCGGGTAGGATCGCATGCGTCCACTCTCCGACTTCCGCCGGATCGAACTCGCCCATCGCCCCACACCGCTGGAGCCTATGCCCCGCCTCTCCCGGCTCCTGGGAGGCGCCCCTCTGTTCGTGAAGCGGGACGACTGCACCGGTCTCGCCATGGGCGGCAACAAGGCTCGCCAGCTCGAGTTCTACTTTGGGGACGCCGTCGCCAAGGAGGCCACCACGGTTCTCGTCACCGGAGCCGTGCAATCCAACTATGTACGCACCGTGGCCGCTGGAGCCGCGAAGCTGGGGCTGAGGTGCCACATCCAGCTCGAGGACCGGGTGTCCGGGATGGGGCAGGCCTATCACAGGTCGGGGAATGTGCTGCTCGACCGGCTCCTCGGCGCAGTGCTTCACAGATACCCGGAGGGAGAGGACGAAGCCGGAGCCGACCGGGCCCTCGCCGAGATCGCGGCCGAGCTCGAGGCGCAGGGCGAGCGTCCTTACCCCATCTTTCTCTCCGAGCACCACGAGCCGCTGGGAGCCCTCGGCTACGTGGACGCCGCCGCGGAGATCCTACGTCAGGCCGAACAGCTGCAAGCGGCCCCGACCAGCCTCGTGCTCGCAAGCGGCAGCGCCGCGACCCACGCAGGCATGCTCGTGGGCCTGCGAAGGCTGGGTTGCGACTCCATCGCTGTCCACGGAATCTGCGTTCGCCGGGGAGCCGAGGCCCAGCGGGCACGGGTCACCCGCGTCGTGCGGAGGACGGAAGCGCTGCTGGATTGTGTGGGGATCGTCGAGGAAGACGCGGTCCTGGTCACCGACGAATTCCTAGGTCCGGCCTATGGACGGCTGACCGACTCGGGCACGGAGGCCATGCTTCTGGCGGCGAGGACGGAAGCGCTGCTCCTCGATCCCGTCTACACCGGAAAAGCCTTCGCCGGATTCCTCGAACTCGGCCGACAGGGCACGCTCGGGCCCGAGCCCGCCGTCTTTCTCCACACGGGCGGCACGCCCGCGCTCTTCGCCTACGGTTCCGAGGTGGTCGAGTCCGTGACGTCGGACACTGGCCGCTGAGCCCCCTCCAAGCGCACCCCACCCGGACGGCACGGGCTCGCGGAGCCCCTCCCGCGAACCGGGCGTCACGAATCCGATGCCGTCCTCGCCGCGTACGGTCGAGGCGACGCTCCCGCACCCCGTCCTCGGAGGCGTGATGATCACCTTGCCCGTTGTCCTCAAGTTCATGGCCGTCTCGGTGGCGGTGCTCGGTGTCTCAGCCGCAGTTCGGCGGCGACGGGCCAACCGTGCCTCCCCCTCAGCCGGCCTGATCTCCGCGTTCGGCCTCGTCATCACGGCCGCCACCTTCCTCTTCGTCACTGGGATCGCAAGGCTGCACGTGCTGCTGGCCAGCACCGCGGTCTGCGTTGTCGGCTTCTTCCGCGAGCGGACCACCCGGATGAGCTGGGACGACGGCGAGCTCGGCCTGGATTGAGCCCCAGCTCCCCTGGTCCGAATGGTCCTTCGGCCGCCCGAGACGTGCCGGAACCTCTGCCGCACCGGGAGCCCCTGGGATTCGTCGCGATTCCCCGCGGGCCCCTCAATGCACCCGTCCGGAGTCCCAGGCCTCGTATAGCGCCTGGAGCTCCGCGCCCAGACGCCGCTGCTCCGCCGTGAGCTCTTCGACGACTTGCCCCCGGGTCCGCAGGACAAGAAAGCGGCCGATCTCCTTCAGGATCCCCCGCCACCGCTCGCGGACCCAGAGGCCAGCCATGCCCAGCGGTGGCAGAAGCACGAGAAGCGCGACGCCCGCCCAGCGACCCCAGAGCCAGAGCCCGGCGAGCACGATCGCAGTCACCCACGCCGCGTAGGCTAAGATCCCGATCAACAGCTTGTAGGTGGACACCCGGTCGAGGGCCGGCGCGACCTTGGCCGTGAGAACACGGGTGAGCTGGAAGGGCACCCAGAAGGCGAGGTGGCCGACGCCGGCCAGGCCCACCGTTGGGATGGCGGACAGATAGAGGCGACGCGCAGACCCGGGCACTGCGGCCGCGAGGCCGGTGCCGGAGCGCAAGTCCTGCGGTCGAAGGCCCAGCACCGCCAGACGGCGGTGGTGGCCGACCAGACTCCGCTGGAGGGCCAACCAGCGCTCGTCCGAGCCCCGGCGAACCGCCGCGAGGATACGGGCGGTAAGCTCGTACCGCCGGATCTGGTGCGCAGGCCCTTCGGCCTCCTCCACCTGCAGGCTCCAGATCGCCTCGGCCGTCTCCACCAGGGGGCGGTCCTCCCACGCCTCGAGGTTGAGCGTTACCAGCCGCAGTCCCCGGTCGATCCGCGCCGTAAGCTCGCGTACGGCCTCCCGATCCTCCCTCCCCCTCCCGGCCAGGTCGTCCCAAGGGACAGGCTTCCCCAGCACCACTCGCATCTCAGAGCGAAAGCTCTCCTTGCGCTCCGGGACCAGCCCGACCGGGATGATCGGAAAGGTCTGGCCGGTCTCTTCGTACGCGCCCATCGCCATGCGAGCCGTCCCTGTCCGGAGCTCGGCCAGGGACGGCTCTGAGTGGCTGATTCCCTCCGGGAAGATCCCGATGGCCGCGCCGTTCGCCAGCTCCCGGATCACCGCCTCGAAGACATCGACGTTCCGACCCATGGCGGTCACGTCGTCCTCCCTCCGGTAAACCGGGATCGCCCCCGCAGCCTTTACCATCCACCCGACCTTCCGATCGGCGAAGAGGGGGACCTTGGCGAGGAACCGGACCCGACGCCCCGTCACGCCAGCCACGATAACCGCGTCGACGAGGGAGTTGGGGTGGTTCGCGACTATGAGAGACGGGCCCTCAGGCGGTATTGCTGGACCGTCCAACGAGAGCCGGTAGAAGATGCGGCTCGCCAACCAGCACAGCCCGGAGAGAACCGGAAGAAGCCACATGGCGTCGCCCTATGCGGCAGGATGCGGCTCCGCAGGCGAGAGCCAGGCCGCACCCCGCACCCCGCTCGAGTCGCCGCGCGCGTTCCGGACGACCCTGGTGCAGCACGCGTCGGTGAACACGTAGGAGGGGAGGACGGCCTCCACGTCGCCCGGCAGCGTGGGGAGGTTGGACATCCCTCCCCCGAGCACGACCACGTCGGGATCCACCACATTGACGACCGTCGCCAGGCCGCGGGCCAACCGACTCACGTACCGGTCGTACGACGCCCGCGCACCCGCGTCTCCGTCCGCGGCCCGCTCCGCGATCTCGTGCGTCGACAGCGCTTCGCCGGTAACGCCTTCGTGATCCCGAGCCAACCCCGGGCCCGAGACGAACGTCTCCAAGCAACCTCGCTTCCCGCAGAAACACTCGGGGCCCGGGCGCTCGTCGTCCCCAGGCCACGGAAGAGGGTTGTGGCCCCACTCGCCCCCAACCCGCTGAAGACCTTCGAGAACGCGCTTGTCAACGACCACCGCGCCGCCAACCCCCGTGCCGATGATGACGCCGAAGACTACGTCGGCGTTCGCGGCGGCCCCATCAGTGGCCTCGGAGAGCGCAAAGCAGTTCGCGTCGTTCACGATGCGCACGGGGCGGCCAAGAGCCTCCTGGAGGTCCTTGTCGAAGGGACGCCCGTTGAGCCAGGTGGAGTTGGCGTTCTTCACGAGGCCTGTCGCGGGAGACAGGGTTCCGGGGATTCCCACTCCCACACTGGCTCGCCCGGCCACGCCCGTCTTTGCTCCCGCCTCCGCCTCCAGAGCCGACACGAGGCCACGGAGCAGTCCCACGGTCTGCTCATAGATCCTCGGCGTGGCGACGCGCCGCCTGGCCAACTCGACACCGTCGGGGCCCAGCGCCAGAGCTTCGATCTTGGTGCCTCCGAGGTCGATTCCGATGCGGAGCGATGCGTGCGCCATGCCGCGTATAGTAACGCCAGGCCTCAGTGCCGGCCCGCCGTCCGTACCCCTCGCCTGCAGAAGCCGGCCGCGCACGGGGAGGCCGGCGCGACCGAGCCGGCGCACCCATGCAGGAGGCGTCGGTGGGGCTCCGGCTGCCTGCCGGCCTGCGGGGAAACGCGGACGCTCCGCCGGACCGCAAGGTGCTCCGAGCCCGGAAATATGGGCCGAGTCGTAGGAGAGCCGGAGGCCCGGAATCGCTCGATAGGGCGGGTCGCGAGATCTTCTCCATCGCCCACCGGCTCGCGACGCGAGCGGGCCGCTTCCATCTCCGCCCCGCTCGCGAAGAGCGGCAGGGCCGCGAGCGCGGCTTGCTGCGATACGCACGTTCTTGCGTTGCACCGCCGCCGTGGGCGGCTCACCCCGCCTCAGGAGCGCGTTTCCGCCGAGGGCGACGACGATGCGCATGGCGCGCGGTCGGCTAGCCGGCCAGGGTGGCCACCATCACGGCCTTGATGGTGTGCATGCGGTTCTCCGCCTGGTCGAAGACGATGGACTGCTCCCCCTCGAAGACCTCGTCGGTGACCTCCATGCCGTCCAGGCCGAACTTCTGGAAGATATCCTCGCCTACGGCCGTCCGACGGTCGTGGAAGGCGGGGAGGCAGTGCAGGAACTTGGCCGGGGGCTCTCCCGTCATACGGAGCACGGCCGCGTTGACCTGGTAGGGCCTGAGCAGCCCGATCCGCTTGGCCCACATCGACTCGGGTTCGCCCATGGAGACCCACACGTCGGTGTAGAGGAAGTCGATGTCGCGGACCGCCGACTCGACATCCTCGGTCAGGGTGAGAGCGGCGCCCGAACGGGTGGCGTATCCCTCGCAGCGGGCCACCAGCCCAGCCTCCGGCCAACAGACCTCGGGAGCCGCCAAGCGGACCTCCATCCCCATCTTCGCCCCCCCGACCATGAGCGAGTTGCCCATGTTGTTGCCGGCGTCGCCAAGGTAGCAGAAGGAAATCTCCGAGAGGGGCTTTCCGGCGTGCTCCTCCATCGTGAGGAAGTCGGCCAGGATCTGGGTCGGATGGAACTCGTCGGTGAGCCCGTTCCAGACGGGCACTCCGGCACAGGCCCCGAGCTCCTCGACAACGGCTTGGCCGAAGCCCCGGTACTCGATCCCGTCGTACATGCGCCCGAGCACCCGGGCCGTGTCCCTGATGGACTCCTTGCTGCCGATCTGCGAGCCGCTCGGTCCCAGGTACGTGACGCCAGCCCCCTGATCGTAGGCCGCCACCTCGAACGCACACCGGGTGCGCGTCGAAGGCTTCTCGAAGATGAGAGCGATGTTCTTCCCTGTGAGCCGTTGCTCCTCGGCACCGCTCGCCTTCACCGCCTTCAGCTCGGCCGCGAGGCCCAGCAACTCCCTGACCTCTCCCTGAGTGAAGTCCTCAAGCTTCAGGAAGCTCCGCCCCCTGAGATCCGACGTCATGCGTGCCCTCCGGTCGATGGATCCGACATCTGGAAACGAGGGGCGGGGCCGAGCAGCCTCAGACGCCACCCCGTAAGAGCGGGCACGTCATGCAGTGTCCGCCTCCCCTGCCCCGTCCGAGCTGCGATGCGTCGATCGCGACAGCCTCGATCCCGGCCCCTCGCGGTCGGCGGTCTGTCGTACTCGTTCTTCAAGTACGCCGCAACCGGCTCGATGGCCAGAAGATTGTTCCCGTCGTCCCATAGTCTCCACTCGGCCTGGCACTCGTCGCCCCCCGTACCCATGACCCGCAGTTCGGGCACAGCAAGAGGATCCTGGGCGGCGTCGAGAAAGCTCTCTTCTTCCCGGATGCATAGCCCGCCATCCTCCTTGTCGGAAGGACGCAGGCTGTATGCCCTGATGGCGTCCGCGACCCTGGGGTACACGGTGACGGCATCGACGTCCACCACGGCGAAGACGGTGTCCAAGTGCATGCGCGCTCCTGTCACGGCCCACCTGACACGCGATCACACGCTCGACGGCACCCGCATCGAACCAGGTCCTCGCCAGAAGCTCGATCATGCGGGCGGTGGTCCCCTCACTTAGGCCCATGAGCAAGGTCCTGTTCCCCGAACGGCATCACGTCGCCCCCTCGAAGGAGGCCCGCCCGAAGCCCTCAGCGATCGGGTCGCCCTTCCCATCTCCGCGCGGGCGCCAGAATTCGAAGCCCGCTCCGGCGAACATCGGGTGGCCCGCATCGATTAGACCCACATTGACCGTCTCGAGGCGGCGGACATGGTAGTACATCGGGTCCAGCGTCGCTCCGCCATCGATCCAGCAGGAGGTGTCGCGTGCTAAGAGCGAATTGGGAGGCGGAGGCAAGCCCCCAGGGCGCCAGCCATCAGCCACATGAACGCCACCGTGTAACAAATCGTGCGGCCAAGGGATGTCAGGCTGAACGACGGCCGCCGCGCGCGCTTCCGGTGGCCAGGCCGTCTACGTCCGGTCGCGGCCGCGTCGTCGGACGAGCTCCGGCTGTGAGCACGCCCTCGGCACTCGAGCTCTATGTGATCGCCTCCCCAGAGACCCTCCTGCCGGGGAGCGTCGTGCACGCCTTGCGGGCAACGGCAGCCCGGCCCCTGTTCCCGCGCGTCGCCGAGCTGGAGGAGAAGCTCAGGAAATGCTTGGGCGGTCGACCGAGTCGATCCGCCGCTCGGCCGTCCTCGGAGAAGGCACGGACCAGTGTCAGAGCGCCTGGTCCAAGGCGTAGAAGACTCTCCCCGCATCACCATCGTCCGTCTGGCGATCGAAGACCATTCCGAGGCGCTCCGTCGCCCGGATAAAGCTTGTGTTGGGAATGTCGGGCGCTGCCTCGATCCTCTCGAAGCCGAGGGGGCCAAAGCCGTATTGGATGATCGCCTGGGCCGCTTCGGTCGCGAGGCCACGACCCCAATAGGACAGGTGGGGCGCGCACACGAGCCGCAGCTCCGGCGGAATGAAGAAACGACCCAACCCGACGAGCCCCACGATCTCCGTGGCCAGCTTCTCGCGGATCGTCCAGAGACCGCAGCCCAGAACAGCGAAGAGCTCCTCGCTCCGCTCGATCTCTCCGGCCACCCACCCCTCCGCCACTCCTCCGCCACGACTTCGCCGTCCAGGAGAAATCGACGCACTTCGGGCTCGACAAGGAAACTGTGAAGCGGCACTCGCTCCTGGCCCGTACCGGGACGAGGATCAGGCGGCCGGTCTCAAGGCGCCACCCCGGGGTCCTTCGCCGCTTCGCTCACGCTTCAGCTCACCACGAGCATGGGGGAGCCATGTGCGGAATCCGGCGAGCTCCGTGTCGGCGTTGCCGGCGTCCCTTACCGCCCGGCTACGATGCGCGCGTCAACGAGCCTCGCCACGGCCCCGAGCGTCGTCTGGGCCGCGTTGAATCCCAGGCGGAAGTCCGCTTCCGAGAACGTCACGAAGAGATCGGTGGGCTGATGCCAGTGGGGGTTGGCCCGGTTTCCCGTCTCGTAGAGCCGTCGGTTCTCGCGCAGGCTCACCGCGGCCACGAGATCCTGAAACGCCCTCGAGTCGGTGTTGCTCATGGCGTTGCTCATCACCGCCGGATAATCCGTGGCGAAGATGCGGTTGGCGTTCAGGAGCTTGAGGGCGAGGGCCGCGGACTCGTGGGCTTTCGCCGAGGCGAGCTGGAACTCGATATCCACATCGGCATCCAGCGCCTGGCTGTGAGTCACCGGGTTGCCATGGTCCCACATCATCATGTCGTGCTGGATCATGCCAAGCCACCTGGGCTCCGGATAGCGGCCCGATCCCGCCGGGTCCTCGATCCCCTGGAGCGAAGCACGCTGCTCCACATAGGCCCTCGCGCCATTGAGTCCCGTCTCCTCGTTGTTCCACAGAGCGAAGCGGACGGACCTGGCCGTGCGCACGTCGGACGAGGCAAGCACTCGCGCGACCTCCATGACGAGGGCCGTGCCCGACCCGTCGTCGTTCGCCGCTTCGCCACCGCCGCGGCCATCCATGTGGGCTCCGAGGATGTACATCTCTCGCGGCACCTCGCTGCCGACCTTGGTCGCGTACACCTCCTCACGCGGCTCGGCCTGCGTGGCCCCGCGCGGCGTGTACTCGTAGTGGACACGCGCCGTCTCGAGGCCCCAGCCACGGAGCTGTTCTTCGATCCAGTCGATGGCACGGGCGTTCCGCTCCGTGCCCTGCTCCCGGTCGCCGAACTGGGTCAGGCCGCGCAGGATCTCCCTGTAGCTCTCAAGATCCAAGCGATCGACGATCGCCCGGACGGCGCTGTCGGCCGCGGTCATCTCCAAGCCACCGAGCACCCCCGCCAGCCTCCGGTCGTCGGGGCGTGCCTGTTGCCCTCTGCCTCGGTCCTGGGCCGCGAGCACGGTCGGAGCGAGAAGCGCGGCGAGGAGCACTGTCACGGCGATGCGGACCGGCGCGGCCGAGGGGGAGCTGAGGGGGTTGGGCATGGAGCACCTCCCGAGATGTGAGGCGCGATCTCGCGCCGTCGTTCTTGACTCGGCATCGTTACGTACGGCCCCCTTCGTGCGCAAGGCGCGCACGAGCTGCCGCCAGGCCGGAGCCGGCACTCCCCGGAGAACACCGCTAGGAGAAGGATGCCGCTGAGCGGAGCCAGGAAACCTACCAGAACGATCGGATGCGCCCCATCACTCCGCCCCCGGCCAGGAAGCGACCGCATGCCCCGCCGGCGCGCGCATGTGACGGCGAGCCGACACGGATCGAAGGCGCGGTGTTGTGCGGGGACTTTCGGCCGGACGGGAATCGGTGTAGATGCATACCCTGGGACGCTGGGGGACGATAGAGTACGGAACTCGCCACGGGTGCTTGGGTCGGTGACTCTCATGCGGAGTGCTGTGGGCGCCTGCCCGGGACTGCCGCTGCACCAGGAGATTGAGATGGTCCGCATCGCCTTTTCGCTCGTCGCCGCTGGGCTCTTCCTGTCTGCCGCGGCTGCCGCGGACGGCCAGCAAGTCCACCGGTCCGCCCTCCACGACTATCAGCTGGTCAAGGTCGTGGACGGACTGGAGCACCCCTGGTCGATCGCCTTCCTCCCTGACGGCGTCATGCTGGTCACCGAAAGGCCCGGTCGGCTCCGGATCGTCCGCAACGGGACGCTGCTCTTCGAGCCGGTCTCCGGGGTTCCAGAGGTCTTGGCCCAGGGTCAGGGCGGGCTTCTATCCGTGCGTCCACATCCGGACTTCGCCTCGAACCGGCTGCTTTACTTGAGCTATTCGAAGCCCATCGGGGACGGCACCACCGCGACCACGGCGGTCGTGCGCGGTCGCTTCGAGAACGACGAGCTGACCGACGTCGAGGAGATCTTCGAGGCCGCGTCGCGGGGCCGTGGCCACTACGGCTCGCGCCTCGAGTTCGACGCCGACGGATACCTCTTCATCACGGTTGGAGATCGTCAGGCCCCGTCCACGGGAGACCTGGAGGCCCACCCCGCCCAAGACCTGACGAACAACCACGGCACCATCAACCGGCTCTACGATGACGGCCGCGTGCCGCACGACAACCCGTTCGTCGATCATCCCGGGGCTCGTCCGGAGATCTGGAGCTACGGACACCGCAACTCCCAGGGGCTGGCCATCCATCCCGAGACCGGGGACATCTGGGCCACCGAGCACGGACCGCAAGGGGGAGACGAGCTGAACCTCATCCGCCCGGGCCTGAACTACGGTTGGCCGGTCGTGGGATACGGCGTGAACTACCGCACCGGCTCGGCAATCCATGAAGGAACGCACCGGGACGGCGTCGAGCCTCCGGTCCACTTTTGGGTGCCCTCCATCGCAGTCGCCGGCATGACCGCATACACGGGCGACCTCTTTCCGGCGTGGCGGGGGAACCTCTTCGTGGCGGGCATGGCCGGCCAGCAGCTCGCGCGCCTCACGATGGACGCCCAGGAGGTGCGGCTTGAAGAGACCCTGGCCTACGGCGTGGGTCGGATCCGGGACGTCGCGCAGGGGCCGGACGGATACCTTTACCTCGCCGTCGAAGATCGAGAGGGAGGGCCGACGCCCATCTACAGGATGGTGCCTGGCGGCGCGAGGTGACCGGCGGTCCAATCCGGGTGCCGGACGACCTCCGCGGGATGCCACCCGGCGAGCCTGGCCGACGGGTCCGCCGCCGCAAATGACCCGAGCGGCGTGCCGGCCCGACACCCGACCCCCACGAGGACGGGCCGCGCGTGGCGGCGCTGCGCTGCCGACGGGCGACTCCGTGGTCAGGGCGCGGCCTGAGCCGCAGGCCACGGAAGTCCAGGAGGTCAGGACGGCTGCGGGTCAGCGCCTGCCGCTACGGTTCTCATTCAGGAGCTGACCCGACACACGGTCCAAGGCGCCTGCCCCGCCACCGGCCGCCGCCGAAGGTCTCCCCGAAGAAGTCGCCGTCGTTCCACCGGGGGCGCTCGTCGTCCTGGGCGGTGATCTGACTCATCAGGAAGAAGAACTTCACGGTCTTGGCACCGGCGGCGGAGCCGAGGGCGCGCGTCATGTCGTCGCTCGGCAAATGGTACCGGTCACGGCGTCGCTGGGCCTGGAGCTCGGCCCCGTCGAGCCGCGGATCCACCGCTTCGGTTCCGGTCATAGGGAAGGGGGCCGACGTCCCCCGCAGCACGAAGGAGTAGTGGTCGCTCCGAACGAAGTAGTCCTCCTCGGGCGTGGGGTCCGCGACCGCCTCGACCCCGAGCCGCTCGGCCGCCCGCCTGAAGACCCTCCCGAGTGTCGAGTGCTGCTCACCAATGTCGACGATGTTCAAGAAGTCGAACAAGAGATTCGAGCCGTCCATGTTGAGGTTGGCGACGATCTGCGACGGGGCACGGTCGGGTTGGCAGCATCGTAGTCCGAGCCGAGAAGGCCTCTTTCCTCGCCCGTCACCGCCAGGAACACGACCGAGCGGCGCGGCAGGCTCGTCAGTCGGGTGAAGGCGCGGGCCACCCACCGGCGCCCCGATGCCGAGGTGGTCCAGGTGGCCCGAGTAGATCAAGTATTCGTCGCGAAGGCTCACGTCCGATCCGCGGAGCAACCCCACCACCACGTTCGGACTCGTCACCTCGTCGTGCCTGGACACGGTGCGAGCCGAGATCGAGAGGTCCAGCTCGCCCGGCCCCTCGGGAGCCGGTGATTCGTCCAGCAGCTTGCTCGTCCCCAGCTCGCTCAGCACGGCCAGGACCCGGGTGTCCGACTCGCGGGCATTCGGGAGGCCCTCCGAGTCCAGCCACGTCATCGACGGCCACACGGCCCGAGCGAGGCCCCGCTCGTAGTTGGAGCCCTCGCTCTAGAGCTGGACGGCTCCGACCGCGCCATGGGCACGGGCGTTGTCGAACTTGGTGCGGGTACGCCCGAGGAGGTGGCCCACCTGGTGGGATTGCTGGCCTCCGACGCGGCCGGCTACATCACGAGGTCCGCCTGCGACCTCGCCGGTGGAGGGTTCATGGCATGAGGGATCGCACCATCTTGGGCGGACGCGGGCTCCCTGCCCCGATGGCGCTCCCCATTGTGGATCCCGTCCGCTCCCACCTCCGTCCAGACGCCGCGGAGCCTCGCGTTCGCCAGGAGGGGGGCGGCGATCAAGGTCCGGGAGCGTCCCCGACGCGTAACCTCGGCGTGGCGGGCCTCCGTCAGCGGACCATCAACCGCTGCACCATCGCGAGCGTCCTCCCTATCCCCGGGCACCCCAAGAACGCGGGGGCGGGGGCGTGCTCGTGCTCCTCTCCGGCGGGGGGGGGAGCGTCCTCGGAATCTTGACCGGATCCGTTACTTTGAGCGTCGCCTCACAACAGACCGTGAAGCGCGGGCGCCCAGGTCCCGCCGTACCCGGGCCCGGCGGACCCCAGAGGAGACCGAGAGGCACCGAGCTTGAAGATCGCACTGATCGGCGCCGGCAGCCGCGAGTTCGGCCCGGCCACCCTGCGCGACATCTATCTGAGCGAACCCCTCGCCCGGCACCGCGTCGCGGTCGCGCTCATGGACCGGGACGCCGGGGAGCTGGCGACGACCCGAGCATACGCCGAGTCGCTGTCGGAGCGCACGGAGCTGTGCCACGACATCTCCGCCACCACCGATCTGGGTGAGGCCCTGGACGGCGCCGATTTTGTGGTCATGGCGATCGAGGTGAACCGCTACTTCTACTGGGCACAGGACTTTCACGTCCCGCGCCGCTACGGCTTCCGTCAGGTGTACGGTGAGAACGGAGGCCCCGGCGGCCTCTTTCACGCCCTGAGGAACATGGGCCCGTCGGTCGAGATCGCCCGAGACATGGAGGCGCGTTGCCCCGAGGCGTGGCTCCTCAACTACACGAACCCGCTCACCAAGCTTTGTGAAGCGCAGACCCGCCTCACGGGCGCGCGGGTGGTGGGTCTGTGCCACGGCATCTGCCACGGCAAGGAGCAGGTCTGCCGCCTCATCGAACGCCCCCCCGAAGACCTGAGGGCCTACGCCAGCGGGCTCAACCACTTCACCTGGTTCCAGGAGCTCCGCTCAAGGAGCGCCGGTGGCGAGGACCTCTATCCGTTGCTGAAGAAAAAGGAGCGCGAAGCCTGCTGGCTCTCCGACTGGGACGAGATCGCTCTCAGCCGGATCCTGCTCCGTTGCTTCGGCCTGTTCCCGTCTCCCGGGGCAAACCACATCGGCGAGTACATCCGTTGGGCGGAGGACTTCCTGGGAAGCAGCCTCCTGCAGTTCTTCTACGATCCGCGGGAGGGGGATCCCTGGGAGACGGGCGACGTCCCCACCTGGCTCTACAACCTGTCCGACCACCCGACTGACGCCCCCCTCTTCCCCGAGAAGCCGCTGCAGCGCCTCAAGCCCTCGCGGGAGGATCGCATAGCGGGCGATGGGGAGCTGCACCCGTCCGGAGAGCTGGCCGTTCCCATCATCGAGGGGCTGGCGTGTGGAGTGAAGCGGGAGCTTCCGGCCGTGAACGTCCCGAACCATGGCTGGGTCCCGGGGCTCCCGGACGGGGCCGTGGTCGAGGTGCCCGCCACCGTCGGTCCCGACGGGCTTCAGCCACGCGCGATGGAGCGGTTGCCCGAGGCGGTTCTCGCGCTGCTGCGCCCACAGGTGAGCATCAACACGCTCCTCGTGGACGCGTACGCCGAGAGTTCGCGGAGCACACTCCTCCAAGCGCTGCTCCTCGATCCCACCTGCCACTCCTACCGACAGGCGGTGCACCTCATCGACCGGATGTTCGAGCTCCAGGCGGACATACTACCCGCTATGGAGTGGGAGGGATGAGGAGCATCCTCGTGACGGGAGCCGGGGGACAGATCGGCTCCGACCTCATCCCGGCGTTGCGCGAGCGGTACGGCGAGGGAGCCGTGCTGGCCACCGACATCCGGACACCGAAGGGTGCGTTCATCCACGGCGGGCCCTTCGAGATCGTCGACGCCACGGATCAGCGCGCCGTCGGCCAGGCCGCCATGCGGCACAACGCGGACACGATCTACCATCTGGCGGCAATCCTCTCCGCCGCGGGCGAACGGGATCCGCGGCTGACCTACACAGTGAACATGGGTACGCTGCAGTCGGTCCTCGAGGTAGCCCGCGATCAGGGCTGTGCGGTGTTCCTCCCAAGCTCCATCGCCGTGTTCGGGCCGTCGACCCCCTTCGACCCCGCCCCGCAGGACACCATCATGAGGCCCGCCACGATGTACGGGGTGACGAAGGTGGCCGCCGAGCTGCTGTGCGACTACTACCACCTCAGGTACGGCGTGGACACCCGGGGCGTGCGCTATCCGGGTCTCATCTCCCACGGCGCCCCACCCGGCGGAGGAACCACCGACTGGGCGGTGGACATCTTCCACCACGCCCTCGAGGAGGGACGCTACACGTGTTTTCTGGGACCCGACACGCAGCTCGACATGATGTACATGCCCGACGCCATCGAAGCGGCGATCGGCATCATGGAGGCGGACCCGAACCGCCTGATCCACCGTAACGCCTTCAACGTCACGGCCATGCAGCTGGCCCCGGAGATGGTTGCGGTGGAGATCCGAAAGCACATTGCCCACTTCGAGATCGACTACGACGTGGACCCGGTTCGGGAGGCCATCGCCCGCTCCTGGCCCCATCGCATCGACGACAGCGCCGCGCGGGAGGAGTGGGACTGGGCACCGAACTACGACGTGGCGAGCATGACGGCCGACATGATCAGGGAGCTGTCGAGCCGGCATCCTTAGGGAGGGGTTTGAGGGCGCACAGTGGCGAGACTTGGGAGATAGACGAAACGATGCCTCTCGATCGACTGGCGGGTGTGCTGGACGCCCGCGTGGCGGAGCTGGAGGCGGCGGGAACCGCGAAGGGCGCGGAGACCGTGGCCACGGGGGTCCGGAGGGCTGAGGGAGACCGGGGTCCCCGCTTCTTGCTGGAGGGGGAGGGGGAAAAGGAGTTCATCCGCATGAACTCGAACTCCTACCTCGGTCTCGGCCTCCATCCCGAAGTCATCCAAGCGGAGGAGGCCGGCTCCGCCGAGTTCGGAGCGGGTCCCGGGGCGGTCCGGTTTATTAGCGGATCGTACTCGGCCCACGTTGAGCTTGAGCGCAAGTTGGCCGAGTTCCACGGACGCGAATCGGCGATGATCTTCTCGTCGGCCTACGCCAGCGTCGTCTCGACGATTGCACCGCTGGCCACCGCCGAGACGGTTCTCGTCAGCGACGCCCTCAACCACAACTGCATCATCAACGCCATGCGCCTCGCCCGGCCAGCCGGCAAGGTCGTGTACGAGCACAACTCGGTGGCAGGACTCGACCGGGCGCTCAAGGAGTGGGCGGGGAAGGCCCGACGAGCCCTCGTTGTTACGGACGGCATCTTCAGCATGCGAGGAGATCACGCGCCCCTCGACGGGATCATGGAGGTCGCGGCCCGCTACGACGGCGCGTACGCAGAAAACGTCGTGGTGATGGTCGACGACTCCCACGGCGTCGGCGCCTTCGGGAGAACCGGGCGAGGCGTGGAGGAGTACACCGGCTCCGCGCCCGCGGACCTTCTCTTCGGCACGCTGGGCAAAGCCTTCGGCGTGAACGGCGGATACGTCGCGGCCCCCGAGTCGGTCATCGGCTTCCTGCGCGAGAGCTCGCAACTGTACATCTACTCCAACCCCATCACGGTCGGAGAGGCCAGAGCCGCAGCAAAGTCGCTGGAGATCGTCGACAGCCCGGAGGGGCTGGCGCTGCTGGAGCGGCTTCGGGGGCTGACGAGGCGCTTCGAGGAGGGGCTGATGCGGATCGGCATCGAGACCATCCCAGGAGAGCATCCGGTCGTCCCGCTCATGATCCGGGACACCCACCGGACGAACGCGCTCGTGCACTACCTCTATGAGAAGGGTGTGCTGGTCACCGGTCTGGCGTACCCGGTGGTACCGAGGGGCGACGAGGCGCTTCGAGCTCAGATCAACGCCGATCACACGGAAGCCGACATCGACCATGTCCTCGAGCTGCTGGAAGGCTACGACGGGTGAGGTCCAGGGCCGGGCAGCGGCCGGAGCCCGACGCAGGCAGCCATGCCATCAAAAGGAGGCAAATCATGACCAGAGAGACGGTCGCGGGACGCATGACACGGGCCTGGAGGGCGGCCGGGGCGTGCAGGCGAGTCACGCTCCGCGCGCTGACCTTGGCCTCACTGTTGAGCGCACTCACGGTTCCGGCCCTCGCCCAGGACGCGGAGGGACCGGTGGCCGTCACGCTCCGCACGGCGATGGGCGACATCGATCTGGAGCTCTACCCCGACCGCGCTCCGATCACGGTGGCGAACTTCCTCGCCTACCTCGACGCCGGCCACTACAACGGCGGCTCGTTCTACCGGGTGGTCCGCTACGACAACGACAACGGAAGTCCGAAGATCGAGGTCATCCAGGGCGGGGTCCGGGACGAAGGCCGAGGAAGAGCGCTTCCCCCCATTGCACACGAGAGCACCCAGGACACCGGGTTGCGGCACGTCGACGGCGCGATCTCGATGGGCCGGGGAGCCGTGGGCACCGCGACCTCCGAGTTCTTCATCTGCATCGGCGACCAGCCGGGTCTCGACCACGGCGAGTCACGCAACGCCGACATGCAGGGGTTCTCGGTCTTTGGCCAGGTCGTGCGCGGAATGGACGTGGTACGGGCCATCAACCGCATCGAGGCCACCGCCCCTTCGGACAACGAGTACACGCGGGGCCAAATCCTCGCAGAGCCGGTCCGGATCCTGGAGGCGGTGCGGCGGTGAGCTCCCCGCGGACGACGCTGCGGGCATGAGGCTGCGCCGGTGAAGCCGGGCACGCTGATCCTTACCCAGCCCGAGGTGCGGCGCCTCCTGCCTATGCGGGCGTGCATGGACCTGATGGCCGAGGCGCTCCGCTCGCTGGCGCGCGGCGAAGGCATCAACCCCCTCCGGTCCGCGATCCGGCTCCCCGAGGGGCGCGGCATCCTCGGGCTGATGCCCGGCCTGTCCGGTTCCCCGAATGCGTTGGGCCTCAAGGTCGTGACCGTATTCCCGGGAAACCACGATACCCCGTACGACGCCCATCAGGGCGTGGTCGTGCTCTTCGACACCGACTACGGGCTTCCGGTGGCGATTCTGGACGCCAGCGAGGTCACCGCGATCCGAACCGCCGCCGTGAGCGGGGTGGCCACCGAACTCCTCGCCAGGGAAGAAGCCACCGAGCTGGCCATCCTAGTATCGGGCGTCCAGGCCCGTACCCACCTCGAAGCGATGCTGGAAGCTCGCTCCTTCGAGCGGGTGCGGGTGTACAGCCCGACCGAATCCAACCGCCGGAGCTTTGCCGAGCGGGCGCGAGCGCGTCACGGAGTCGCGGTGGAGGCTGTGGAGTCGAGCGAGGAGGCCGCCCGAGGCGCCGACGTGATCTGCACGGTGACCTCGTCGGGGAAGCCGGTGCTCGAAGGTGCGTGGATCGCCCCGGGCACGCACGTGAACGCCGCCGGCTCCAGCGTGAAATTCACGAGGGAGCTCGATACGGACGCCGTCGTGCGCGCCCGGCTCTTCGTTGACCGCACGGAATCCACCGTGAATGAGGCCGGCGACTTCCTTTTTCCGAAGGAAGAAGGGGCCATCGACGAGACGCACATCTTGGGAGAGATCGGAGACGTCCTCCTCGGTGAGGCGGCCGGCCGCACGAGAGAAGAGGAGATCACGCTCTTCAAGTCGTTGGGCCTCGCCGTGGAGGACCTGGTGTCGGCCCACTACGTGCTCGAACGCGCACGGGCCGAAGGGGTCGGCGTGTCGGTGCCGCTCGGGGGTCTGCGCCATTAACGCCGTCGAGCCCGTCCCGCTGCAGGTCATCCAAGAGGCATCCGAGCGCATTCGAGGCGCCGCGCTGCGGACGCCGCTCCTTCCGCTGTCGGCGGACGACGCCCCGGCGGAGATTTACCTGAAGCTCGAGAACCTTCAGCCCATCGGATCCTTCAAGCTGCGCGGAGCCGTCAACGCCCTGGCGCTCGCCGACCCCGCGCTTCTCGCCGACGGCGTATACACGGCGAGCGCCGGCAACATGGCGCAAGGAGTTGCGTGGACCGCGCGCCGTCTCGGGGTCCCGTGCCGGGTCGTGGTCCCCGACACGGCCCCGGACACCAAGGTTGGGGCGATCGCGCGCCTCGGGGCCGAAGCCATACCGCTCCCCTTCGAGGAGTGGTGGCAGGTGGTCGTGAATCATCACCACCCCGGCATCCCCGGGCTTTTCATCCACCCGGTCAGCGATCCGGCCGTTATCGCGGGCAACGGCACGGTGGGCCTCGAGATCGTCGAGGACCTGCCCGACGTCGACACGGTCCTCGTCCCGTACGGCGGCGGCGGGCTGAGCTGCGGGATCGCGTCGGCGGTGAAGGTGCTGAAGCCAGGCACCAAGGTCTTCGCGTGCGAGGTGGAGACGGCCGCCCCCCTCCGGGCCTCGCTGGAGAGGGGAGCGCCGACGGCGGTCGATCGCATTCCGACCTTCGTCGATGGGATCGGTGGAAAGGCCGTTCTCCCGGAGATGTGGCCCTTGGCTCGCTCACTTCTGAACGGCTCGCTCGTGGTCAGCGTCGAGGCCATCGCGGAAGCGATCCGCCTGCTGGTGCTCAGGAATCGACTGATCGCCGAGGGCGCGGGAGCGGCCCCGGTGGCTGCGGCGACCGCAGGGCTGGCGGGCGGCGGGAAGGTCGTATGCGTCGTGTCGGGGGGCAACCTCTCAAGGGCTGCCCTCCAGAATATTCTGGAGGGCCGGATCCCCGGTCCGAATCAGGCCGCAGTCGGGTAGGCCCGGTCGTCGCCGGAAGGATCCACCACCCATGGCATCCGGATTCCCTGGCGCCGGACCCCCTTGCGGTGGTTGAGCCGCACCCACCCGCACACCGACCCACCTTGACACTCCCCCGGCCGTAGCCTCGATTCCTCACGTGACGCGGCAACCACCGCCCCGTCCCTTTCCCCCTACGCCGAGGTAGGCACGATGCGATCGATCGTATTTGGCTTGACCCTTCTCGCGCTCTCCTGTCAGCCACAGGAGTCCACCGACGCGCCGCGCGCGGACATCACGCAGGAGATCATGGACGCTGCGAACGACTTCGTGGCGGGCCTCGCGAGCCTGGACGGCAACGAGTTCATCGCTCCCTTCACCGACGCCGGCGACTTGGTATACGTCGACGGAGGTCGCATTTACCCGGACCGTGACGCCCTCCAGAGCGCGGCGACCGGATTCATGTCGCGGCAGGAGCGGATCGGCGGCACCTGGGACCCGGCCCACGTGGTCGTGCTCGGTCCGGATGGGGCCGCGTTCACCGGGGTGTTCCACGCCGACGTGGTCGACACGGCCGGTGTAGCCCAGTGGACGACCGGAAAAATCTGGACGTTCGTCTACCAGAGACGCGACGGTGACTGGAAGATCGTTCAGGCCCACGAGTCGAACGGTCGCGCACCCGCGGAGGGAAGCTGAGCCGACGGGACTCTAGGGCCAGGCGAGCTGCCACACCGAGGTCATGGACCCGATGAGGGCACCCACACCCAACCCGAGTCCGCCGCCGAGGGCGCCGAGAAGGCCAACCGCCTCGAGGGTGCTCGCGCTGCAGCTCCCGTCTTTGCAGAGGACCTCTCCGACGATGACGCCGAGCCCGCCTCCGATCACAGCACCGGTCAAGGCTCCGAGCAGGGCGCCGCGGCCCGTGGCGAGGCGCTGAACCCAGAGGGCCTCGATCCGATCCACCGGAACGCGATAGAGCTCGGCGGCCTGGTCGACGAGCATCTGCGGACCTTCGAGCGCCAGGAACGCACCCTCGACCCGAAGCGCGTCGGCCCCCCGCACTCGCACCCCGCTGCCCGGACGGAGCTCGCTCAGGATCAGGGCGGGAATCTCGCGGGATGCGGCCCCGGCTTGGGCCGCCGCCCCTACGGGCAGGACGATCATGAAGAGCGCCGCGAGGCAGGCGGTCCGACCGCTTGAAGCCCACGCACCGCACTTCGTCACGAACGATGCCACCCCCTCACCAACCTCCTCGGTTACCCGGGCTCCAGCCGCACCGGACAGACCTTGAGCTCGGCCGTGTGCGTGATGGGATCGTAACCCGAGCCGGTCAACACGTTCACGGGCACTTCGCCGAAGCTGAACGAGGTGAAGACCGTGCCCTTCGGCGAGCGGCTCGTGGCCTGAACCTTCACCCGGACCGATCCCCGGCGGCTGGAGACGATGGCGCAGCCTCCGTCCTCGAGGCCCCACTTGTCCGCATCCGCGGGGTGCACCTCCAACAGCTCCTCGGGGAGGAAGTAGTCGATCCCGGCTGCGCGCCCGGTTTGGGTCCGTGTATGGTATGACTCCAGCCTCCGACCCGTGGTGAGCCACACGGGGAACTCGTCGTCGATGGTCTCCGCCGGGTCCCGGTACTGCACGAGCTTGAAGATCCCCCGGCCGTTGAGGAACTCCCCCTCGTGCAGGCGGGGCGTGCCCGGATGCCCTTCGAACGGGATCGGCCAATGGTATTCACCGTGCTCAACCTTGTCCCAGCTCACTCCCTGGTACGTAGGCGACAGCTCACAGAGCTCGTTGAAGACGTCCTCGGGTCCCTCGTAGTCGAAGCCCCTAAAGCCCATGCGCTTCGCAAGCTGGGACGTGATCCACCAGTCGGGCATGGCCTCCCCCGGAGGCGGCACGGCCCCCCGAAGACGCTGAATGCGCCTCTCGGTGTTCGTCTGGGTCCCGTCCACCTCGGCCCAACCGGCCGCCGGGAAGACCACGTCTGCGAGCTCGGCCGTTTCGGTCATGAAGAGATCGGTGACCACGAGCAAGTCGAGGCTCCGGAGAGCATGTTCGCAGTGCTTGCGGTCCGGATCCGAGACGAGCGTGTTCTCGCCATCGATATACATGGCCCGGATCTGATCCCCGCACATCTCCAGCGCCGTGACCTTGGTGATCCCATCCTCGAGGTCGACCTTGGTGCCCCACGCCTTCTCGAACTTCTCCTGGTTCGTCGGGTCGGTGACCGGCTGGAAGCCCGGATAGTTGTTGGGCAGCGCGCCCGCGTCACCGGCGCCCTGGATGTTGTTCTGCCCCCGCATGGGGTTGATGCCCGTCCCCTCACGGCCAATGTTGCCGGTCATCAGGGCAACGTTGCACAAGCTCTGCACGTTCTCCACGCCGCAGATGTGCTCCGTGATGCCGAGCGTGTAGTAGATGGCCCCGCGCTCCGCCGTCCCGTACAAGATCGCCGCCTTCTCGATGTCCTCGGCCGGCACCTCGCAAATCTCGGCGGCCCACTCCGGGGTCCACTCCCCAACGTGCTCCAGGAACGCACGGCCTTCGGTCGTGCGGGCGCGCATGAAGCCTTCGTCCACGAGGCCCTCGCGTGCGATGACGTGCGCCATCCCGAGGAGTAGCGCAGTGTCGGAGCCCACCCGAATGGGCAGGTACACGTCGGCGAGGTTGGCCAGCTCGATCCTTCTCGGATCGGCCACGATCATCTTAGCCCCGTTGGCCAAGGCCTTCTTCAGGCCCGTGGCGGCCACCGGATGGCACTCCGTCATGTTGGTCCCGATGCAGAAGATCACATCGGGCTTGTCCATGTCCGCGAGCGGGTTCGACATGGCGCCCCGACCGATGCTTGCCGCCAGACCGGCGACCGTGGGAGCGTGTCAGGCACGGCTACAGTTGTCGATGTAGTTGGTGCCCAGCCCTGCCCTCACGAACTTCTGCATCGTGTACGCGGCTTCGTTCGCTGCCCTGCCCGACGCCACCGTGTAGACGCTGTGCCGTCCGTGCTCCTCGACGACCTTGGCCAGGCCGCTTGCGGCGCGGTCGAGCGCCTCGTCCCACGACGCCGGCCGGAGCTGGCCTCTCTCGTCCCGGACGAAGGGCGTGGACAGGCGGTCCCGGTGCCCCACGAAGTCGTACGCGTACTGGCCCTTGATGCACAGGGCGCCGTTGTTGGCCGGGCCGTCCATCGCCGGGAGCACGCCGACGATCGTGTCACCCCGCGTCAGGACGTCGATCGAGCACCCGACTCCGCAGTACGTGCAGATCGTACGGGTCTTTTCCGTCGGGCCCGGGACGTCGGCGTTCTGCAGCGCCTTCCGATCGGCCAGCGCCCCCGTGGGGCACGTCTGGACGCACTGCCCGCAGAAGGTGCACGCCGAGCCCTTGAGCAAGCCGTCGAACTCCGTCGTGATCTGGGTGGCGAATCCCCGGTTCATGACCGAGATGGCGAAGTCGCCCTCCTGCTCCGCGCAGACACGCACGCAGCGGTAGCAGGAGATGCAGTTGTCGTAGTCCCTCAGGATGAAGGGGTTGGGATCGGTCGGATGACTCGTGCCGGACTGCCGACCCTTGAAGCGGTCGGTGCGCGCGTCGTAGCGGTCGACGAGCGTGGCGAGCTCCTGGCTGGCGTAGCCCGAGAGGGGGTCCACGTCGACGTCGCGGTTCTCCGACGCGACCATCTCCAGCAGGACGCGGCGATGCATCTCCAGTCGCCCCCCGCTCGTCCGTACCTTCATCCCGACCGTCGCCGCCGTGGTGCACGAAGCCACCGGGTTCCGTGCGCCCTCCACCTCAACGACGCACAGCCGGCAACCGCCGAAGGGGTCGAGGCGAGGATCGTAGCAGAGCGTGGGGATCTCACGATGGTGCCGCTCCGCAACCTCGTAGACGGTCTCGCCACGGCTGAAGGGCACTTCCTCGCCGTCGAGGAAGAGCGTGAGGCCGTCTGGGCCCCCGTTGGTCCCAATCATACAGCTACCTCGTCACGTGATCGGACACCCGCTCCGGAAAGTACTTGAGCAGGCTGTTCGTTATCAGTGGGGCGGCGATGCCGAGGCCGCAAGCACTTGTCTCCATCATGGTCTTCCCGAGGTCGACCACCTCGTCGATCCACGGAGCCAGATCCTTTGGACCCGCCTTCCCCGCCAGTCGTTCCATGAGCCGCTGAGTGCCGATACGGCAAGGGAAACACTTGCCGCACGACTCGTGGGCGAAGAACTCCATGGCCTGATGGGACACTTCGACCATATCGCGGGTGTCGTCGAAGACCATGATCCCTCCCGCTCCGAGGAACGAGTCCTTCGCCCGGATGCTCGGCTCGTCGAGCGTCACATCCAGATCCTCGCCAGCCAGGAAGCCGCCCGAAAGCCCTGCCATGGTGACGGCCCGTATCGTGCGCCCCTCGCCGCAGCCTCCCGCCCATTCGTCGATGAGCTCCATCAGCGGGAAGCCCAGAGGGACCTCGTAGTTGCCGGGCCGGACCACGTCACCCGAGAGGCTGATGACCTTGGTGCCGGCTTGATCGCCGCGCCCCAGGCCGCGGTACCAGTCCGCCCCCAGTCGCACGGTCGGCGGCACCGACGCCAGCGTCTCCACGTTGTTCACGACGGTGGGCAGGTTCTCGAAGCCGTGCGTGACCGGGTAGGGCGGCCGGTTCCGGGGGAAGGGATGCCTACCCTCCAGGCTGTTCAGCAGGGACGTCTCCTCACCGCAGATGTAGGCCCCGGCGCCCCGGCGCAGATACAGATCGAAGGAGAAGTCCGAGCCCAGGACGGCCGATCCCAAGAGCCCGGCGTCGCTGGCCTCTGTCATCGCTTGCGACAACACGCGCTCCGTCTCGGGATACTCGTAGCGGAGGTAGATGAAGCCCCGGGTGGCACCGGTCGCGTAGGCCGCCAGCGCCATCCCCTCGACGACGGCGTGGGGGTCGTAGTCCATCAGGCACCGGTCCTTGAAGCACCCGGGCTCCCCCTCGTCGGCGTTGCAGACGATCGTCTTCGGGCGGCCCTCGGCATCCGCCACGGCCTTCCATTTCAGCCCCGTGGGGAATCCGGCCCCGCCCCGCCCCGCGAGCCCCGAGTCCGTCACCAGCTGCACAAGCTCTTCGGGGCTCGCCTCCAAGGCGGCCCGAAGAGCCTCGTATCCGCCGGTGTCGCAGTACCCGTCCAGGGAGGCCCGTCCGGGCTCCCGTATCTGGGCGAAGACACACTCCTCGATCCCGTCCGGTGGCGCGGGAGGAAGGGGGGAGGGCCGCCTCTCGAGCGTGCGGGCCGAGAGACCCACCAACGTGTCGTGGCCTTGCAGGACCGGGACGGGGTCGTCACAGCGGCCCGAGCACGGCATGGGCGTGGCACCGCTCAGCGAAGCGAGGAGGTCGTCGGCCCCCTTCATCTTGCAGACGGGGCCCGTGCAGACCCTCGGCGCGTGGAGGCCACCGGGCTCACGCGAAAAGTGATGGTAGAAGGTGACCGTCCCGAACAGGTCGGCGATGGGGATGCGAAGGCCCTCGGCCACGGCGCGCAGGGCCTCCTCGGAGAGGTATCCATGCCGATCATGCAGCGCCTGGAGGATCGGAAGGAGCGGTGCGGGCTCGTCCTTCCAGCGGTCTATGATGTCGCGTTCGTCCGATTCCGTCATCGAGCTCGACTGTGGTCAGAGCGCACCTCTGGTGCGAGGCGCAAGGCGAAGGGCCGCCGATCCGGCGGCCCTTCGCCCTGAATGTAGGGCGCCGCCTCGGCTCTCGCACCATCTCGAGGGCTGTCCCCTTACACCGTGTCTCACGCGAGAGCCGCGCGCGGGCGTCCGGGGTCCGCCACGCCACTCGCGAGTTTCCCACGCCTTTCATCTTGCGACGGAAATCAATGCCGAATGGCCGAGGGGTCCGGCATCGCCCGTGGGTTACGCGGTAGGCGGGAAGCGCATGCCCCCGAAAGAATCCACTTGGCGTGGATCGCGCCACCTTCGAAGAGCGACTCCCCTCCGGGGGGGGGGGGTATCGACGGAACCGATGAGCTGCGCCTCCCTGCAACAGGCCTCGGTCGATGGAGAATCGCGGGCGCGAGCCCCGGGTGAGCATCCCTCGCGGCCCGTCCGACCGACCCTACCCTCACGATCTGCCTGTCGACCCCGGCTGCCCCGCCCAGGGCCGTATTCCGGCCGGGGCGAGGTCGCTGAGGGTTGCGGCTCGTCGAGCCTCCGATCCCGCTTGCGCGCCCGGGGCCCGCGCGCTCCGCATCCCCTCTTGCAGAATCAGGGGCGACACCCCAGCCTGAACGGCCGTTGCGTCCAGACTCAGGCGCACAACAGACGGCACACCCCTATGGGCACGGCCTACTTCCGACCCTGACGAGGCCGTGACCCCGGAACGACCGCCACGGAACGAACATGCTGACCGATATCGAGATTGCACAGTCCGCCGAGCCGCGACCCATCGTAGAGATTGCGGCCAAGGTCGGGCTCGGACCCACCGACATCGAGCCCTACGGGCACTACAAGGCCAAGGTGCCAGTGGACGTAATCGAGGGCCGTGAGAGCCGGAACGGAAAGCTCGTCCTGGTGACCGGCATCAGCCCCACCCCCGCTGGCGAAGGAAAGTCCACGGTCGCCGTGGGGCTCGCCGACGCCCTCACGCTTCGAGAGCGGAACCCGGTGCTGTGCCTCAGGGAGCCGAGCCTGGGACCGGTCTTCGGGATCAAGGGCGGAGCGGCCGGAGGCGGCTACTCGCAGGTCCTCCCGATGGCCGACATCAACATGCACTTCACGGGCGATTTCCACGCCATCACCTCGGCCCACTCGCTCCTCTCGGCCATGTTGGACAACCACCTGTTCCGGCCAAACAGCCTGGAGATCGACCATCGCCAGATCACCTGGCCCCGCGCGGTCGATATGAACGACCGGGCGCTCCGCCGGGTGGTGCTCGGACTGGGCGGTCGGACGGGAGGGATTCCACGCGAGGACGGTTTCGTCATCACGGCCGCCTCGGAGATCATGGCCATCTTCTGCCTGGCGGACTCGCTGAAGGACCTGACCGCGCGGCTGGGGAACATCATCGCGGCCTCCACGCGTCAGGGTGAGCCCGTGCGGGCAGGTCAGCTCGACGCTCCCGGCGCCATGTCGCTGCTTCTCCGGGAGGCGATCAACCCGAACCTGGTCCAGACCCTGGGCGGCACGCCGGCGTTCATCCACGGTGGACCGTTCGCCAACATCGCCCATGGCTGCAACTCCCTTGTCGCCACGCGGGCCGGGATCGCCCTGGGCGACATCGTCGTGACGGAGGCCGGGTTCGGAGCCGATCTCGGCGCCGAGAAGTTCTTCGACATCAAGTGCCGCATTGGGAATCTCCGGCCACAGGCGGTCGTGGTCGTGGCTACGATCCGAGCCCTCAAGATGCACGGCGGCGTGGCCAGGGACGGCCTCTTGGCGGAGAACGTCGACGCCCTCAAGGCAGGCGCGATCAACCTCCAGGCCCACGTGGAGAACGTCCGCAAGTTCGGCGCGCCAGCGGTCGTGGCGATCAACCGGTTCGGGTCCGACACCGATGCCGAAGTCGACGCGCTGCTGGAGGCTTGCGCGGCGTGGGGCGTGTCGGCCGTGGAGGCCGATCCCCACGGACAGACCGGAACCGGCTGCCTCGAGCTCGCGGACCTCGTGACCGAGGTGGTCGAGTCCGGGGAAGCCGACTGCCGCCCACTCTACCCGGATGATATGGGGCTGCGAGAGAAGATCGGTGTCATCGCCACCGAGATCTACGGGGCCGACGGGGTGGACTTCCTTGACGAGGCGTCACGGGCCATCGACCGTCTCGAAGCCTTCGGCATGAGGGACCTCCCCGTGTGCATCGCCAAGACCCAGTACTCCTTCTCCGACAACCCCGCGCTCCTGGCACGCCCCACCGGCTTCAACATCACGGTGCGCGACGTAACGCCTTCGGCCGGGGCCGGGTTCGTCGTCGCCAAGACGGTCAATATCATGACCATGCCCGGCCTCTCCGCGCGACCGGCCGCCGTGGGCATGAAGATCAAGGACGACGGCGAGATCGTAGGACTGGCCTAGGAGGATCGGAGGTCCAGCCCGGCCTCCCGGGCGCGGGCGTCGTCCCGCCCGGCCGAACTCCAAGGGAAAGGGCGCCGTGGAGTGTCAGCTCGGAGGAGCGGCGCCGAAGGTCGGGTCCGCCTGCCCGGCATCTTGAGGAACTCGTATCAGGTCTCGGCGCGAGCTTCGGCTCCGTCCTCGTCGTAGAACGTGACGGTCTGCACGAACGTGAAGTCCCGATACCACAGCCCCAGGTACTGTTCGATCATCGCCTCGACGACCTCGGCCACCGTGGCTGGCTGGTTCCGGTCCGAAGAAGGCTGTGGCCCGGCCTCGGGCGCTGCAGGCCGGGACTCGCCGCTTCGCAGCTCTCCGATGCCGTGACCATTCCACCAGAGCCGCTCGCGTTGAGCCATGCGACCGCCCGCCAGCTCACGCACGGCACATGTCACGCGAGCCGGATCGTCCCGCTCGCCATGAACTGAGCCGGTGAGGACTGGAGGACCCCGATCATCCCGAAGGGTGGAGCGGAGGCCGTCAAGCCGCACCCCGACTCCCCATGAGGACGATGCCACGCGACTCGCGGGGTAGCCGAACCCGTCCAGGCGGCCTCTCGCGCAGAACCGCTGTAGCGGGCCTCGCTGCGGGTCCGAGGGGTGACGAGGAGGCCGCCCAGGATCGCCGCCGGTAGGACGAGTCTTCAGATCGACATCCACTGGCACCGGAACGACAAGCACGAACGCCATTCTGGGGATGGTAGGAACCGAGGCTCACCCCGGAAGTCGCCATGGACCCTCCTCACGCTGCGACCTACCTTGGTCCGCGACCGAGCCGCAAGGGGCCTCCGAGGCGGGACGAATAGTAGATGGCAGCGGGCAGCGAACAACTCCAAGACATCAAGGGTGTCCTTCTCGATCTGGACGGAACGGTCTTCGTCGGCGACCGCCTCGTCCCGGGGGCTGCGGACGCGATAACAGCGCTCAGGAGGAGTGGCCTTCCGCTGCGCTTCGGCACCAACACGACCCGGATGTCCCGAACGTCTCTCGTCGAGCGGATGCATCACCTAGGCCTCGAGCTCGAGCCCGAGGAGGTGCTCACAGCTCCTCTGGCAGCCTCGTCTTGGCTCGAGAAGAAGGGCCTCTGGAACCTCTCCCTCTGCGTCCCCGAAGCCACCTACGCAGACTTCGCCCACTTCACGATAGACGACGCATCGCCCCAAGCGGTCATCATCGGCGACCTCGGCCCCGGATGGGACTTCAAACGCCTGAACCGGGCCTTCCGGCATATCATGGAGGGTGCCGAGTTCGTTGCGCTCCAGCGAAACCGCTACTGGGAAACCGGTCACGGGCTGGTCCTAGACGCGGGTGCATTCGTCACGGCGCTCGAATACGCCGCCGGACAGGAGGCCACGATCGTTGGCAAGCCAAGCCCGGCCTTCTTTCAGGCGGCGGCAGAGTCCATGGGCCTAGACCTCCTCAACGTGGCCGTCGTGGGCGACGACATTGCCACGGACGTGGCGGGCGCTCAGGCGTGTGACGCGGCCGCTGTGCTCGTGAGGACCGGCAAGTTCCGCGAGGGCGATCTGTCGCGCGGCTTGCCCAAGCCGGACCTCATCCTCGACTCGGTGGCTTCACTCCCCGTGGCGCTGGGAGTCGGCTTGAGTTGAGCACCGAGCAACAGAGGGCCGCGTACTGGCGCAGGCGACTCGAACCGTATTGCGGCCCGGACCTTCGGCGCAGCGTGATTCAGATCCTCACTTCCGCGGCGCCGTATCTCCTCTGCTGGTACGGTGGATATCGGGCGCTGTCGGTGAGCTACTGGCTGACCGTGGCGCTGGCCGTGCCTGCGGCGGGGTTTCTCACCCGGCTCTTCCTGATCCAGCACGACTGTGGGCACGGATCGTTCTTCAAGTCGCGGAAGGTGGCCGATATCGTAGGGTTCTGGATCGGAGTCCTGACGCTCACCCCGTACCGCTACTGGCGCAAGACACACGCCTACCACCACGCACACTCCGGCGATCTGGACTTCAGGGGGTTCGGAGACATCGACACGCTCACCGTAAGGGAGTACTACGGGAAGTCGCTTCTGGGGCAGCTGCGGTACAGGGCGTATCGGCACCCCCTCGTTCTCCTCGGGCTCGGCGGGCTCTACCTCTTCGTGCTCAAGCATCGCTACCCGTGGGACATCCCGCGGCGATGGAGGCGCGCCTGGGTAAGCGTCTGGCAGACGAACGCCGCGTTGGCTGCCATCGTCGCGCTCATGTGGCTCACTATCGGCCTGAAGGCCTTCGTCCTCGTGCATCTTCCGATCCTGCTGCTTTCGGTCACCGGCGGGGTGTGGCTGTTCTACGTGCAGCACCAGTTCGAGGACACGTACTGGCGTGAGCACGACAGGTGGTCTTACTTCGACGCCGGGCTAACGGGAAGCTCGCATCTGGTGCTTCCCAAGCTGCTTCAGTGGGTCACGGCCAACATCGGCATCCACCACGTACACCACGTCAGCGCGCGCATACCGAACTACAGGCTCCAAGAGTGCCTGGACGCGACGCCGGAGCTCCAGAACGTGACCAAGATCACGGTCTGGGAGGGGATCAGTACCCTACGCCTCACGCTCTGGCATGAAGACTCAAGAAGGTTGGTGACCTTCAGAGAGGCACGCCGTCTGGCACACGCTTGACGGACGAGCCGGACAAGAATGGGCGCGCGATCGATCCTGCGCCGACGACGTGCCCGGACCCGGCTCTGAGCGGATCCGTGCCCGCAAGGCCCCCGCTCTACCGCCACGCGGGTGCCTCTGCTACCGTTCGTGCCATGTCCATCAAAGCCACGATAAAGTCGGTCATGACTCTGGGGCAGGGCGTAGCCCGGGGCCTCCCCGAGCCGGTCGCCGACTGCGACCCCATCGAGCTCTTCGGCGAGTGGTTCCGCGAGGCGAAGGAGTCGGGCATCTTGCTTCCCGAGTCCACCTCTCTGGCCACGGCCAGCCCGGAAGGCGTACCGTCGTCACGCATGGTCCTGCTGAAGGCGGTCAGTGCCGACGGCTTTGTGTTCTACACCAACTACGGTAGCCGCAAGGCCCGGGAGCTCGACGCCAACCCGCGCGCCTCGCTACTCCTGCATTGGGCGGTCCTTCAGCGACAGGCCAGGGTGGAGGGCCAGGTGGAGCGGATCAGCCAACGGGAGTCCGCGGCCTACTTCAGGACCAGGGACCGGGGTAGCCAGCTCGGGGCCTGGGTGTCCCGGCAAAGCGAAACGCTTGACGACCTCTCCACCCTCGAGAAACGGCTGTCGGAGGCCGAGGAGCGCTTCAGGAACCAGGAGGTTCCCCTCCCCGAGTTCTGGGGAGGCTACCGGCTCCTACCGGAGTACATCGAGTTCTGGCAGGGGAGGCTCAACCGTCTCCACGACCGGCGAGTCTTCAAGAGGGGGGACGGCGGAGGATGGGAGACGGAGCGCCTCTATCCCTGAGGCCTGGCGAGGGCCCAACACTCGACGATTCTCGAGACGAAGTCGCCGGTCTCCTCGGCCAAGAGACCCTCCCCCACCGACGCCGCCTCCGCCCACAACGCCGTGCGGCCCTCGTGCAGCTCCGCGAGAAGGCCCGTGCGATCGGGCCCCTGGCGGGCGCGAGCCGACTCGACCCACGAGCCGAGCACGACCAAGTCGTTGGCGTCCCCGAGGAGATCTGTGAGGCAGTGGAAGCCCTCGGCCACGGGGACCAGCGCCTCGGGACAGGCAGGGCTCAGGAACTCGAGCTGATGCCGAAGCTGCTTCGCCCGCTTCCTCAGCTCGTGATGAGCCTCGGGGTCCGGGCTCTCATCGAAGGCTAATGCGGCGCGGGCCCGAACCGCTTCGTACGAGGTGGCAATGCCTCGGCTCAACAGTTCCCCGGCTTCCACCGGGACTTCCTCCGTCCAGTCGATGCTGGCCGACTCGAGCAGGTCCCTCGCGCGGGTAAAGGGCCCGACCTGCAGAGTAGCCGCATCGAAGCGCGCGTCACGCTCAGCCTCGAGCTCCGTCAGAAGCGGCCCCAGGGATGGACCGACTTCGGCGTCTGGGCTCCGCTCGATGAGGGCTCGTGCCGCCTCGACGAGCACGCCAGCATCCCGAACGGGAGCGACCAGGCGCGCGGCGTCTCTCATCCTGCGATTGCCCGAGCGGTAGGCCTCGGCGGTCAGAGAAGGGCGTGTGTGCTTGAGCAGAGCCCGGGCCCGCTTGAGCGTCCGCCTGAACCGGTGCGCCGCCCGCCCGATGTCCGCCGCTTGGGACAGCGCGGCGAGGGCGCGTTGGATCTGATCGTGGATCTCCCTCCGCAGACCCTCGCGGAGTGACTCTGTGCTCTGGATGCCGAAGGTCATGGCGGTCGGAGTGGAGAGTCCTGGTAAGTGCGTCTCACGAGCGGCCCTCGGACCCGGATGAGCTTGGGAAGACTAGGGTCCAGGTACATCGCCGTCCATGGGCCTCGATCCGCTCCTACTCGTCCATGAGGTCGGCGACCCTTGCTGAGAAGCCAGCGGCATTAGGAGCGACCCTCTCTTCTCGGAATCGGCGGGGAAACCTGCTGTGGGGTGCCGAGGCCGAGCACGACTACTTGATGCTCGGCGTCTCTTGCGGGAATGCCGTACTCCCCGGACCCGACCCATCTGCCGCGGTGGTTTGCACGCTCGGTCGACCGACCGCACTTTGCATGCCGCAGTGTCCCTGGATCGGAGGAATCCATGTATCGAGCCGCCCTCAGCCTCCTCGCGCTGTCCGCGTTCCTTTCGCCCGACCCTCAAGTCCTCGCCCAGCAGGTAGGACCACCGAATGGTTCCCTTGTGATCGTCGGCGGAGCCATGAGGGATAGGGGAATCATGGAGCGATTCGTGGACCTGGCTGGGGGTCCGGAGGCTCCCATCGTCGTCATCCCGACGGCAGGCGGTGCGGAAGAGTACGACCAGTTCTATCAAGGTCTCAACGCGTGGCGGGAGGTGGGAGCGAGCGACCTCACGATCCTTCACACGCAAGACCGCGACGAGGCGAATTCCGATGCGTTCGTGAAACCGATCCGCGAGGCGAACGGGGTGTGGTTCCCCGGGGGCCGACAGTGGCGACTGGCAGACTCTTATCTCGATACGAAGACCGAAGAGGAGCTCTGGAACCTCCTCGAGCGGGGAGGCGTCATCGGAGGCTCCTCGGCGGGCGCCACCATCCAGGGATCCTATCTGGCCCGCGGGGACACGCGCACCAACACCATCATGATGGGAGACCACGAGGAGGGATTCGGCTTTCTCCGCAACACGGCCATCGATCAACACGTCCTGAGACGCAATCGCCAGTTCGATCTCATCGAGATCATTCGCGCTCGGCCCGAGCTGCTGGGCATCGGCATCGACGAGAACACGGCTATCGTCGTGCGGGGTGACGAATTCGAGGTCATCGGACAGAGCTACGTACTCATCTACGATCACCGGAGCATGGTCGGCGACTCGGGCCTCTTCTACTTCCTCTCCCCGGGAGACCGCTTCGATCTCCACACGAGAGAGGCTCGCCGTCCGTCGCGGACGCTCCAGCCTATCGGCGTGACGCAGCCGGGGCGATGGCCCGGGGGATGACCCGGGGGATGACCCGAAGCGCCGGACAAAGAGGGGGGTGGCCCGGGGGGGTCCCACACACACGCCCCACCGGCCGACCCCCACCGGCCGACCCCCACGTCCCTTCAGGCCTCTGCGAATCGCCGCTCAAGAGCCCACCCTAGAAACGAATTCCTCGCGGCGTGCAGCCTCGGTCAGCCCTCTCGGACCGGCTCCTTGGCGGCTTCTAGGTCGATCCGGCGGGGCGAGTCGGCGACGGCGCTCCCACGCCCCGACAGGCTCGGATTGGTCATGAAGTAGCTGTGAGCACTGAACGGAATGTCCCCCGCCTCCATGCGAACGTAGGTCCGATTGGGCAGGAGTTGCCAGCTCTGCAGGGTGTCCCTCAAGTTGGCCTGCATGATCTGGTCGAGGATCTGCCTGTGGACCGTGGGGTTGTCGATGGGGACGAGGTGCTCAACGCGCCGGTGGAGGTTGCGGGGCATCCAGTCCGCCGAGGAGATGAAGACCTTCGCATTCGGAGACGGAAGCGGATGCCCGCTCCCAAAGCACACGATCCGGCTGTGCTCCAAGAAGCGCCCCACGATGCTCTTGACCGTAATGTTCTCAGAGAGGCCCGGAATCCCGGGTCGGAGGCAACAGATCCCTCGGACCACAAGCGCGATCTGCACCCCCTCCCGGGACGCCCTATAAAGGTTGTCGATGATGCTGCCGTCCACGAGCGAGTTGAGCTTCACCCAGATCGAGGCGGGTCGACCCGCTCGTGCGTGGACGATCTCCTCCTCGATGAGCTCCACGAGCCGGTCGTGCAGATCGAAGGGAGCGACGACGAGCTTGTTCAGATCACCTGGACGTCCGTACCCCGTGGTGAAGTTGAAAACCCGAGAGGCGTCCTCGCAGAGTTCGCCGTTGCAGGTAAAATAAGAGAGGTCCGCGTAGACTCGAGCGGTGCCCGGATGGTAATTGCCCGTGCCGAAGTGGGCGTAGGAGCGGAGCTTGCCCTCTTCACGCCGCACCACCAGCGAGAGCTTGGCGTGGGTCTTCATGTCCATGAAGCCGTAGACCACGTGCACCCCCGACGCCTCCATCTTCTGCGCCAGGCGGACGTTTGCCTCCTCGTCGAAGCGGGCCTTAAGCTCCACGAGCGCCGTGACGCTCTTTCCCGCCTCCGCCGCTTCGATTAAGTCACCGACGATCGGCGAGTTGTGGCTCGTCCGATACAGCGTTTGCTTGATGGCAACGACGTCTGGATCCCGGGCGGCCTGCCGCACAAATTCCACAACCACGTCGAAGCTCTCGAACGGATTGTGAACCAGGATGTCCTTCGCCCGGATGGCGGCGAAGTGGTCTCCGTCGAAGTCCCGAATCCGCTCCGGAAAGCGCGGAGTGAAGGGAGGGAAGACGAGGTCGGGCCGATCGGGAGTGATCAGTTCTGCCAAATCATCTAGGCCCAAGAGGCTTCCGGCCTGGAACACGCTGTCCGGCTTGGCTCCGAGCTCGACGATCAGGAAGTCCCTCATCTCTTTGGACATGAAGGTCGACACACGAAGCGAGATGACCGAGCCTCTCTTCCGACGCTTGACCAACAGTTCGAACTCCCGGACCAGATCTTCCGCCTTCTCCTCGATCTCCACGTCTGAGTCTCTCAAGACCCGAAAATGCTCTGCCTCCTCAACCTCGAAGCCTGGGAAGAGCGTATCGAGGTGTCGACAGATCAGCTGCTCGACCCCCATGAAGCGAGGCTTCTTCCGCTTTCCGGGGAGGCGGACGAAGCGCGGCACCTGCGTCGGGAGGGGAAGCAGTGCCGACATCCGTTCGCCGCTGTCGGGGCGGCGCAGCGCCAGGGCCAGGCAGAGTCCCCCGTTGGGAATGAACGGGAACGGGTGGGCCGGATCCACGGCGAGGGGCGTGAGCACGGGGAAGATCTGGTGGGCGAAGTGGTCCTCCATCCAATCCTCGTCCTTCTCGTTGAGATCGGATGGGTGAAGGACGTCCACACTCGTTGCGGCGAGCTCCTCCCGGAGTACCTGCCAGGTCTCCTGCTGGCGTATCATCAGCTTCGCTGCGCGGCTGTTGACCTGCCGGTACTGCTGGACGGGTGTTCTCCCGTCCTGGCTCAGCGAAGTGACTCCGGCCTCCACCTGGGCCCTGAGTCCGGCGACCCGGACCATGAAGAACTCGTCGAGGTTCGTGGCGGAGATCGAGAGGAACCGGACCCGCTCGAAGAGCGGGTGCCGTTCGTTCATCGCCTCTTCGAGGACCCGCTCGTTGAACGCCAGCCAAGAGAGCTCGCGGTTGATGAACCGTTCGCGTGATCGTGGCCCGACGGCCGCGATGTCCTTTGTCGCAACCTTTTCCAAATGACGTCCCCCCTCCTGAGAGAAGAGAAGACCACCCTCGGCGGCGGTCCCACTATATACTACCACGAAGAGCGCCAAATGTTTATGTGTATAGCATGAAGATCCTCTACCTGCTCCGTCACGCGAAGTCGAGCTGGGCCAACCCGTCGCTGGCGGATCACGACCGTCCCTTGAACGGTCGCGGCAGGCGGGCCGCCCCCCTCATGGGTGCGTATCTTCGTGATGGCGGTCACCGACCGGAGTTGGTTCTCTGCTCCACCGCCGCGCGGACCCGCGAGACGCTCGCGACCGTAGTCCAGGAGTTGGACGTGGAGCCCGAGATCGACTGGGACCGCGACATCTACCTCGCCGCCCCCAGTCAGCTGCTCGACTTCGTGCGGGCCGTGCCCGACACGGTCGATTCCGTGTTGATGGTGGGCCACAACCCCGGCACGGCCACCCTCGCCGACGCGCTCTGCGCCGATGGGAACAAATCCGAGCTCGACCTGATGCGCACAAAGTTTCCGACCGCGGGCCTGGCGATCATCAATCTCGAGGTAGATCGCTGGGAAGACGTGCAAATCGACTGCGGCCGCCTCAGGAGCTTCACTCGACCACGAGACTTGGCGTGATGTCGCTCAGAGCTTCGTACCCTTCGTCGAACAAGACGCGCTGGAGGTGTCCGCATGCTCAGGCATCTCTCTCCGCGCGGCGGCGCCCCGCAGACCGTGCCCGAGATCCATGAGGACATGCGGGCCAAGAAGCTTCGGAGGCAAGGTGCGCGGGTCCAGGCTTCGGGGGCACCATCTTCCCCGGAGATGGTGCAGATCAGAGGGACCGAGCCAGGGCGTCTCTCGAGGGGAGGAAAAGGAGACTCTGGCCTTCGCCCTCGTGGGCGCTGCCCCGGCCTCCGGGCTACTCCCCTCCTGAGGGGCCTAACCCTTCGAGCACCGCGTAGGTCAGCCAGCCGACGCCAGCGCCAGCCCCGATCGCCGACAGAGTCACGGTCGCGAGATCCATGGCGGGCACGTCGGCCATGACAGCCGCGAGGGCCGTGCCCAAGAAGGCACAAATGCCACCCACCATCCCACCGTGCCACGTGGAGTCTCCGGCGGAGCGCCGTACCTGAGTCACATAAGCGGTCGCCGCGATGGCCGACGTGACGACCAGCGGCAGTGGCCAAACCCCGTAGACGGCGTCGCTGTAGTGCCCGATCACGACCAGCCCGACCCCCGTCGCCGATCCCACTCCGGACCATAGCAGGACAGCCGGAGTCAGCGCCTCCTCGTTGGCGTTCGACACTCCTCCGCTCATCCCCTCACCCCGCAGAAGCGCAGAGCGGTGAGGGCGAGCGAACGGGCCGCGATGAGCACCTCATCGATGGGCACGAACTCATCCGGTGCGTGCGCATTGCGCACGTCCCCGGGTCCGTAGAGCACCGTGGGGGTCGCTGCGTGATTGACCAAGAGCGCCATATCGGAGCCGTACGGCACCCCTGTGACCTCGGCCTTCCGTCCGGCCACGACCTCGTGGGCCTCTCGCACGGAGGCGGCGATGCCCGTGTCGGGATTGACCCTTGCCGGCTCGTACCGCCCACCCCACCACTCGACCTCCGGCGGGTTTGCGCGAAGCCAGGCATCCTCCGCCGCCGACTCGGCCACTGCAGACTCCAAGGCCGCTCGCGCCTGATCCGAGCTCTCCCCGGGCCGCACGCCGTATCGACCCTCGAAGACGACCTCCTCCGGCACGGACGATGCCCACTCCCCTCCCGAGATCGTGCCCACGGAGATGGGAAACGGCAGGTGTCCGGGGATGATCGGGTCACCCGGTGCGTTCCGTTCTCGCTCGAGCCTCTCCAGGGCGCCGAGGACGCGGTGCGTCTTGCGGATGGCGCTCACCCCCTCCGAGCGAAGAGCGCCGTGCGCGGCCTTTCCCGGCACGCGGACCCGGAAGTTGAAGCATCCGGCCCCCGTCGTGGCGACCTTGAGGTTGGTGGGCTCCATCACGACAGCCCCGTCCGCACGGTACCCTCGGAAAATCGTCGCCAATGTGCCGACGCCGCCGTCCTCTTCTCCGATGACGCTCTCGATGAGGAGCGGACCAGCCAGCTCAACCCCGGCGTCCCGTATGGCCTTGGCAGCGAATATGGCCGAGCAGAGGCCCGCCTTCATGTCCACGGAGCCTCGGCCATAAACCCGGCCGTCCGTGGTGCGCGGGATGAAAGGCGGTCCGGACCAGCGCTCCTCATGACCTGCCGGGACGACGTCCACGTGCCCATTGAGGATCAGGCTGGCGCCTCCGGCCTCGCCTCCCAACCGCCCGACCACGCCGAGGCCCCGATCGCGCTCGCACTCCGCGGCGTGGGCGGGATGTTGTGCCAATGCCCCGAAGTCGAGGTCCCATACGTCGACCTCAAGGCCGATTCTGCCCATCAGCCGCGCGACCCACTCCTGGGCAGGGGTCTCCTGGCCGCCCAGGCTCGGGATGGCAATCAGGTCACAAATAGCCCCCATGAGGCCGTCGCGGTCGAGGGCGTCGAGGACACGCCCTTCATCGGAGGTCAGCTCTCTCATGGCGGGAAGGATCAGGAATGGCCGCTCGCCTCGCAACAGCTCAAGGAAAGAGTCCGGCCCCTCGAGCGTAGGCCACGCGCCCGTGGCCCCATCGCGGAGTCCGCTTCGCGAGAACGGCTCGCAAGAGACCAGAGACCCGGATGGCTGAGCCGGAAACGTGAAGAGCCCACTGGACACGGATCCGGTCGGCTCTCCCGGGTCGGCTCGGTGGGTCAGTCAGCTGTGGCTAAGCCTCCAGACATACGCGGCGACCGCCTTCACCTGATCGTCCGTGATGGCAGACCCGCCCCTGGGCGGCATGATGGCACCCAGGGCGTTCTTGACCTCTTCCAGGGGCACGCCCTTGGTGACCTGCTCGATGAGCTCCGGGTAGGTCCCCCCCCCGTGAGCCACTCGGCGTCGGTGAGGTCGGGACCGATGGCGCCCGTGGCGTCCATGCCGTGGCAGGCGGCGCACAGGCCGGCGCCCATGTAGATGGTCTCACCCTCTTGGATCATCGCATCGGTGACGCCCTCGGGCCGCCCCTGCTGGGCGTACAGGCTGGTCGGCCCGAAGCCGATCGCGAGCACGGCGAACATCAAGGAAATACGCTTCATTTCCCTCCCCTACTCTGGTGTGTGCACCGACGACCGCCTGGAGGCCTTCCCCCCGACAGCCACCGTCAGATCAAGCGTCAAAGATAAAATCGCGTCGCCTGCTTCCCAAGGCCTCTCCGCAGGACGGTCTCGGGCTAGTTTCAAAGTGACCCATGGCCCGCAGGACGGTCTCGGGTCATTCTGACCCGTGGCCCGCTAGTGTCCTGAGTCGGAAGTCCGCGTACAAAAGCGGGCAAGAGTTTGGAGGATCTGATCAGCGGACTTGGTCCAGACGAAGGGTTTGGGATCGTGATTGGTGATGTCGACGTAGCGCAGGATCGTGTCCTCGAGCTCGCGCGTGCTACGGAAGACGCCGCGTCGGAGCTGTTTTTCGGTGAGAGCGCCGAACCAGCGCTCGACGAGGTTGAGCCAGGATGAGCTGGTGGGGGTGAAGTGGAGGTGGAAGCGAGGACGCTTGAGGAGCCAGCGCTTGATGATCTGGGTCTTGTGGGTCTGATAGTTGTCGACGATGAGGTGGATATCGAGGCCTTGGGGGACGGTCGCCTCGATAGTGTCGAGGAACCTGCGAAACTCAATGGAGCGGTGGCGCTTGTGACATTCGGCGATGACCTCTCCGGTCTTGGTGTCGAGCGCTGCGAAGAGGGAGGTGGTGCCATTGCGAACATAGTCGTGGGTACGGCGCTCGATCTGCCCAGGACGCATCGGCAACAGGGGCTGGGAGCGGTCGAGGGCCTGGATCTGGGCCTTTTCGTCGACGCACAGGACCAGAGCTCGGTCCGGGGGATGCAAATACAAGCCGACGATGTCACGCACTTTCTCGATGAAGAGGGGGTCGGAGGAGAGCTTGAAGGTTTCACTGCGATGGGGCTGGAGCGCGAAGGCCCGCCAGATGCGACTGATGGCGCTCTGACTCATCCCGGTGCGCTGCGCCATGGAGCGGGTGCTCCAGTGCGTGGCGTCGGTGGGCGTTTCTTCCAAGGTGATCCGGATGACGCGCTCCACATCCTCATCCCCGATCGTGCGGGGAGCTCCAGGTCTGGGCTCGTCCAACAGCCCGTCCACGCCCCCCCCCACGAAGCGCTTGCGCCATTTGCCCACGGTCTGTTTGGTGATCCCCACTTCGTCGGCAATCTGAGTATTTGCGGCTCCCTCGGCGGCCCGAAGGACGATGCGGGCCCGCATCGCCAGAGCCTGGGCTGTCTTGGGTCGCTTCACCCAACGCTCCAAGGTCTCTTGATCGGCGTCATCGAGAGTCAGGGGAGCCAACGGACGTCCACGCATGGCATCCTCCCGGAACAGGTTCGGGGCAAGTTACCATGCGCGAGCCACTAATGCAATGAACTTCTAACTCAGGACACTAGAACACGGGCCGCCTTGCGGGTCGCAGGAGGAAGAGTCCTTCCGCGGAGCTCGTCACGATCACCGTTCCGCTCTCGAAGTACGGGTACACGCTGAACGCCCCGCCCATCGTCGGCGGGTTGCCTTCGTACGGAGTCGTGTCGAAGAAGCCGATCTCCACCGGGTTCTCCCGGTCACTGATGTCCACAACCCTGAACCCGGCATGGTAGTTGGCCTGATACATCCGGTCGCCCCGGATGTAGAGGTTGTGATCGGTCGCCCGGGTCGGACCGAAATACTCCTGCACCAGCACGGGGTCGTCCAGCTCCGCCACGTCCCAGACGAGCGTCCTGGTTGTTGGCGCGATGCCCGTCAACTCGTCGAGCTCGTCGTTCATATAGTAGTAACGCTGGTCGTCCGTCAGCCATCCCTGGTGGATGTAGGCCATGCCTGGGTACGTGGCGGCAGCGAGGGGCTCGGGTGCATCCTTCTCGGTGACGTCGACGATGCGCAGGGCCGTCTCGTTCGAGGCGAAGCAGATCTGTCGGCCGTGAAAGTCCGTGTCGGGCCCCCTGTATTGCACGCACTGTGCGTCGTGGGTTCGGCCCTGCCAGATGAACCCTTCGGTGTCGGTGTAACAGCCTGCGAAGGTCGGAGTAACGGGGTTGCGGATGTCGATCATGTGGAGGCCACCGCCACAGGTGTCGCCTCCACCCGACGCACCTACCGGGTAAGCGAAGCCACTCTCAGTGTCGATGACCAAGTTGTGAGCGGCAGCGATCCCTCCGTAGCGCGCGTCCACCTTCCATTCGACCGGCGCACCGGTCACGTCCCGGACCCTCGTCAGGTCGAACACCGGCATTCCCGTGTCTCCGCTCCCGATAAAGAAGAGGTGATCGGCGTACACCTTTAGGTCCTGGGCCGAGCCCCCCTCGGCGAGCACCACCCCGAGGTACGTCGGGGAGGCCGGGTCGGTGATGTCCACGATGCCCGCACCGCCCCGGCGTCCCACCAGAGCGTACTCGCGCCGAGTCTCGGGATCGGTCCAGCCCCATACGTCGGAGACGCCACTCAGAGGCCCTCCCGCGCCCGGGCGCAAACCCAACTCCGATACGGGGAGGAAGGCCAGGAGATCCACTTCGTTGCACTCGAACCGCCCCGCCCGACCTTCCGAGCACGTCACCTCCTCCCCAGCGATCAAGCTCAGCTCCGAAGTCAGGCTGAGCCACTCGGGCTCGCTCCAGCCGCCGTCTTCCGTGCGAGCGTAGACCGCTGCCTGTCCTCGTCCAGCGGCGGCGCCCGGTGCCCCGGCCACCGTGACGTCGCCGCCCCCGGCAACCGCCGCGCCCAAGCCGAAGCCGGACGTGGCCCCCGCTGTGGACAACTCACCCGCCGAGCGCCATGCCGCCCCATTCGAGTCCCGGACGAAGCGATGGACGCTCCCGGTGTTCTCCCGGGCGCCCGGTGCCCCGATCAGAAGCTCGTTGCCCGACACCGCCAGACTGGATCCGAAAAGGTCGCCAGCGGAACCGGCGCCGGACGACAGGGTGACCTCTCCGGTCCACGCACCGGTGGCCGCATCACGAGAGAACGCGCGGACACTTCCGGCACTCTCAGCCGTCCCGGGGGCTCCCACGAGCGCCACCGCACCGTCGAAGGTCAGTGCGGTCCCGAAGCGGCTCTCCCGGGGAACGTCGGCAACCGAAAGAATCGATTCCTCCCGCCACGCACCCGACTCCGAGCTCCGTACGAAGGCGTAGACAGCCCCCGACTCCCCGTGTCCCGGAGCTGCGACGAGCGCGACGTCACCGGCGAGGGCGAGCGCAACACCGAAACGGTCGTTCGCCTCCACATCGGTGCGCTCGAGGCGAGCCGTCTCCGTCCAGCTCTCCGAGCCCTCTCCCCGCTCGAAGACGCGCACCCCGGTCATCCGCCGCGGTCCCCCTACAACCGAGACGAGGGCGCGATTCCCGTCCGACGCCAAAGCCCGCGAGGGCGGCTGCATGATCCGCCTTAGGGCCGCCACGTTCCACTCCGCCGCGCCGGCCTCGGCACCCGCGATCAGAGAGACGCTCTCCGCCCTCCGCCACTCCTCGCTCGCGCTTCTCCGGAACGTGTGCGCTCCCCAACGACCGTCCGGATCGCCGGCTCCCACAAGGAGGAGCTCCCCCGAGAGGGTCATCGACGGGCTGAAGCCCTCGCCGGTGGCAGCTCCGTCGGTCGAGGTCAGCCGGTCCGTGAGCTGCCACGCGCCGTCGGAGCCAGGCCCGTAGACGTACACCGCCGCCGGTCCCTGGCCGAAGTCGGTCTTCATCACCAACACGTCGCCGCCTGAGACGCCCACAGATCCGGCGTATCCGTCTTGAGCGGAGAGTGCGGGGGAGCCAGCGAACAGCAGGCAGGCGAGCCACCAGGTGGTACGAACTCTGGAAGACATGCGATCCCATCCGGCAAGTAGAACGAGAAGAGACACGATCCCTAGGATGGGCTCGCGGCGCCGTCGGAGCCAGGGGGAACGGCCCCCGCTGTCCGCGTCGGGTGACGTCCGTCGTCCCGCACACCGGTCACTCGTGGTTCCTGACGATCCAGGAAATAGGCGGAATATCAGGGATTCCGCTACCGGCATGCATCTTGCTTCTTGGGCCTTCGGTCGAGCGAAGCTCGAGAGGCATCACCCTGGTCAGCGCAATGGCCGGGACGTACTGTGAGGTGCGGGTCATCGTCTGGAGGTGGAACGTGAATGCTCACCGCAAGCGGGCCCGGCGGGGAGTTCTCCTGGCAGCAGTCGCTGCAGTGATTTCCCTGCCCACGGCAGCTTCGGCGCAGGCCGGCGGACCCGGCTTCCTCTTCCGCAGGCCTACGATGTCCATCGGAATCAAGGGCGGCTACGCGCGAGCCCAGGCTGGCAGCGAGGTCTTCAACTTCGCCCGAGACGAGCTGACCCTCGAAGTCGGCGACTTCGCCTCGTCGGCCTGGGGCGCTGAAGTGGCCATCCGGGTGACCGAGCGCCTCGACATTGCGGGTGAACTCGGCGCTACCCGGAGCCGCAAGTGGTCGGAGTTCCGGGACTGGGTGGATCTCGACGACCTTCCCATCGAACAGTCCACCACCTTCCTCCGCGTCCCCATGACGCTGAGCGTCAAGTACTACCTCCGGGATCGAGGGCGCTCCGTGAGCGACTTCGCGTGGGTCCCTGAGAAGTGGTCGCCATACATCGGAGCGGGAGGGGGCGCTCTTTGGTATCGCTTCAAGCAGGAAGGCGACTTCGTGGATTTCCAGACCCTCGACATCTTTTACGAGCTGTTCGAGTCCGAAGGCACGACGGGTACGGCACACGTCATGACGGGTGTGGATGTATCACTGAGCCCGAGGGTGGTGCTCACGGGCGAGGGAAGATACTCGTGGGGGAGGGCGGACATGGGACGCGACTTCGTGGACTTCGATAAGATCGACCTCAGTGGCTTCCGGGTCACGGCGGGGTTGTCATTTCGCTTCTGAGTAGGAAAGGGACAGTGACGATGCGTACACGTCGATACCATTGGGGCCTGATCAGAGGAGGACTGCTGGCCGGCGCGATCGCCCTCGCGGGCACCTTGCCAGCCCATGTCCAGGCTCAGGAATACGACGCCCGGTGGCTCCCTTGGCTCGGATGCTGGGAGCCCGCGACGGGGCCCGATAGCAACGACGGGCCCATGGTCTGCATGCAGCCCGTCGCCGACGGCGTGGGCGTGGAGATGCTGACGGTGACCGACGGTGGGATCACGTCCCGAGAGGCAATCCGCGCCGACGGCAGGGAGCGACGGACGAGTCGAGAGGGGTGTGACGGCTGGCAGCGGACCAGCTTCTCGGACGACGGCCAACGAGTCTATCTCCAGGCGGAGTTCATCTGCGAGGGCGGAGTCGAGCGGAGCTCAGCCGGCCTCATGTCGATGGCGCGGCCCTACGAGTGGCTGGACGTCCGGACCGTGGACGTGGCCGGCGAGAGCGTGCCGTGGGTTCTGCGATACCAACTGGCCGCCGTCGAGGCCGTCGAGGCCGCCGGCCTTGGGGACATCGCGGCGGATCGCATCATGGCCCAGGAGTCGGCCCGCATCGCGGCCGCGTCCGCTCTCACGATCGACGACGTGATCGATGCCTCCAACCACATCAATGCCAAGGCGGTCGAAGCATGGATCGTCGAGCGCGACGACGTGTTCACGCTTGATGCCAGCCGACTGACCCGGATGGCGGACGCCGGCGTCGCGGCGAGCGTGATCGACATGGTCGTCGCCGTCTCCTACCCCGAGCACTTCGTCGTCAACCGGGGCGCCCAGGGTAGCGCGGAGGTATCGGAGTCCCAGCGGTCCGAGGCGGACCACTACCGCCCGGGAACGCGCGGCCGCTACGGATACGGCCGCTACTATGACTCGTCCTACTACGATCCCTTCTTCCTCAGCCCGTTCTACTCCCCCTACGCCGGCTTCGGATACTACTCGCCCTACCGCTACGGCTTCGGGTACGGGCTCGGATACGGTGGGTATGGATTCGGATTCGGGACCTACGGCACCTATCGTCCAACCATCGTGGTCGCCGGACGGCGCCAGCCGGAGTCGTTGGAGAGTTCGCGTGCGGTCAGGGGCCGTGGCTACACCCGGGGCCTGGGGGGCGGCTCGTCGGGCTCGGGCATGACCTCACGGGGAAGCTCGAGCGGAGCGGCGGCTGCGCCGTCCCGCGGCTCTTCTTCGTCCGGCTCGCAGGGCTCGGGCCGGAGAGCGCAGCGACGGGGGCGTTGAAGGCCGTGACCTGATCGAGGGGGCGCCCGCCTCTCAGCGACGCCGGAAGGTGCGGGAGCCTTCCGGCGTTTTTCTGACGCCTGTTGCCACGATATATCGCTAAGTGTATCGTACAGATATACTGAATCGATATATCGATTCAGTGCGAGCACCCACAGAAGGATCGGAGAAGATGTTCTGCCAAACGAACTATGGCTTCGACTTCGAGACCTTCATCTTCGGGTCCCGGCGCCGCGGGCGTGGCAGGCGTGCCAAGTGGAAGATCTTCGAGCGTGGGGACCTGAAGTTCGTCATCCTGAGCCTCGTCTCGGAGCAACCGATGCACGGGTACGAGGTGATGAAGGCGCTCGAGAGGGAGTCGGCCGGATACTACCGTCCGAGCCCCGGATCGGTGTATCCCAGTCTGCAGATGCTGGAGGACGAAGGCTACGTCGCTTCGGAGGAGCAGAACGGCAAGAAGGTCTACTCCATCACCCAAGAGGGTCGGGCCTACCTGGAAGAGAACGGCGACCTCATCGACGACGTCTTCGAGCGAGTCGAGCACTTCACGGATCGCTTCTTTGGCCGTGACATGAAGGAGCTGTCGAGGTCCTTTTCGCGTCTGGCGCAGCTCACCGTTGACCAAGCGTTCAATTGGGGCGCCGGACCCGAAGACCTCGAGAGGATGAACGAGATCCTCGAGCAGGCCGTGCACGAAATGAACGAGGTCCGTCAGGAAGCGCGGAATCGACGCCGGAGCGGAAGCCACCGGAAGGCTGGAGAGGCACGCGGACAGGGGAGTCGGAAGGGAGGGTCCGAAGCGAGCGCGGGTGAGGCGCAGGGCGACGACCAAGAGTAGCGGGGGTGGGCCACGCCCGAAGCGGAGCCGACTCCCGTCGGGTCTAGGGTTTTCGCCGAGACTCAAGCCCCTCTTCGAGCTCCTCGAGAGTCTTGGGCCAATCCTCCCGGAGAAGACGGGACAGCGCTCGATCCTTGAGGAGCTTCCCCCCCGTTTGGCAGGGCGCGCAGTAGTTGGTCTCCCTCTCCCCGTAGACGATGCGCTGGATCGGCGCCCCGCAACGGGGGCACGGCTCTCCATGCTTTCCGTGCGCGCCCATGCTCGGGTGGAACGCCGTGATCGTCTTCGGGAAGTCCTCCCCGAATTCCTCGCGCAGGCGGTCGACCCACTCCGCAAGCGAGCTACGGGTCGCCTCGAAGAGCTGCTCGACTTCCTCTTCGTCGAGCTGCCTCGTCCTCTTGACCGGAGAGAGGCGTGCCTTGAGAAGAATCTCGTCGGAGTGAGCGTTGCCGATCCCGCTGAGGATCCGTGGATCGGTGAGTGCTCGCTTGAGAGTACGGGTTCTCCTTGAACAGCGCCTCTCGGACGACTCGAGACCCGCCTCGAGCGGCTCGATGCCGCCGGGGTCGAGCTCGGACAGGGCCTCCTCTCCACGGACGACGTGAAGTGAGGCCCGCTTGTGCGAGCTGGCTTCGGCGAGCAGCAGTGTGCCGTTCGGGAAGTCGAACGCGGCGTGGGCTCTCTTCCTGGGAATCAAGGCGCCCCGCTCCTTCCACTGGAAGCGGCCGGAGATCATCAGGTGGATGACCACGAAGAGATCGTCGTCCATCTCGAGCACCACCCGCTTCCCCATCCTGCGGAGACCGGCTACCCGTTTGCCCTCAAGCTCCGAGACCTTCGGATCATAGGTGCGGAGAACCGACGGCGTGCGGATCCGGATTCTCTCCAGGACCCTGCCCACCAGGCGTCTCTCGAGGGCGTCGATGTACGCGACGATTTCGGGGAGCTCGGGCATCGGCCCTACCCGAACCCCGTACTGAGACCGGCGACAGGCAGAGCCATTCCGACCCCCACCCTGGCGGCCTCGCCGAGAGACCGGAACCCCCGGAGGGTGGTGAGGCCGGCTGCGATGAAGGCGCCCAAGGAGGCGCCCAAGGAGGCGCGTGCCTCCGCCGTGACGAGCCCCGCGAAGAGCGCTACAGCGAGCGTCACCCCTTCTCCTCTCCTCCGCCACGAAGGACACGTCCCAGTCTCCGGGTGCCTGCACGTCCCATGAGTCTACAAGGTACGTGCCGGTCTTCTAGCCCATGGTCGGAGCGGGGCCCTGATGGTGATGGATCGAGGACCGGCGCCCCGTCACGCACCCTCAGATCCCCAACCCCAGCTGCTCGACCGCCCCCGGACGCCGAAATGCGTCCGTCGAGAGAGCGGGCAACGCTTCCGCCAAGCCCGCGCGCTGACGGGCCACCCTGAACAGCTCGATCACCTGCTCGGCCATCGGCCCCTGCCCCTTCATGCGTGAGGCGAGGCGAGGATCGTTTAGGCGCCCGCCACGCATCTCCAAGATGCGGTTCACAACCTTGTCCCTCCGGTCCGGAAAGTGCCTGCCAAGCCAGTCCACGAAGAGGTGCTTCACAGCGAACGGCAAACGGATCGGTACACAGCCCGCTGCCGTGGCGCCGCGCTCGGCCGAGGCTTCGAGGATGGAGGGGATCTCGTGATCGTTGAGGCCCGGAATGACGGGCGCGACGAACACGGCGACCGGAATGCCCGCGTCCGCCAGGCGCTGCATGGCTTCAAGGCGACGAGCCGGAGTCGAGGCCCGAGGCTCCATCCGCCCGTGTAGCTTCGGGTCCAGCGTGGTCACCGAGATCGCTACCGAAGCCGCATTGTACCGGGTGAGCTGAGACAGCAGGTCGATGTCCCGGGTCACGAGGAAGCTCTTCGTGACGACCAGCACCGGGTTCCTGAACTCGACGACCACCTCGAGACAGGCGCGTGTGATCCGCATGCGTCTCTCGACCGGCTGGTACGGATCGGTGACCCCCGAGAGAGCCAGGGGCTTTGGCTTCCAGCGCGGGGACGACAGCTCGCCCCAGAGCAGCTTCGCGGCGTCGGGCTTGACGAGAATCTTGGACTCGAAGTCCAAGCCAGCCGAGAAGCCCAGGTACTCGTGCCTCGGCCGGGCGTAGCAGTAGACGCACCCATGCTCGCAGCCCCGGTAGGGATTCACGCTCACGTCGAAACCGACGTCCGGGCTCGAGTTCCTGGCCACGATCGTCCGAGAGGAGTCGACGAGAAACTCCGTCATCGGAGAGGGGTCCGCGGCGAGGCTCCACGCCTCTCGCTCAACGGTCAAGCGCTCGAAACGGTTGGCCGGATTGGGCGTTGCGCCCCTGCCGCGCAGCGTCGGAAGTTCTGTCATCGATCTGATATTCGGTGTTTATTCGGTCATCTTACTGCCTGGCTCCCGGGAAGGAAAGTGGCCATCTTCCCGCGATGAAACCGACCGCGGCCGAGATGAGGGAGCTGCAGCGCCGGGACCCCGTTCTCGCGAAGGCCATGAGCGGCCTCCCGCCCTTTCCGGACTTTCCGGTCGGGACGCTGCGGGGCTCGCACTTCCACGCCCTGGCCCGCTCGATCATCTACCAACAGCTTGCGACCGCGGCTGCCACAACCATCTATGGTCGCGTCAGGAGTCTGACGCCGGGGTCCCGCTTCCCTGGGACTGAGCAAGTATTGGCGTTGTCGGACGAAGAGCTTCGAGGGGCCGGCCTCTCGGCGAACAAGGCTCGAGCCATGAAGGACCTCGCGCTAAAGACCGTGAGCGGAGAGCTCCGACTGCGCAGTATCGGGCGACTCGCGGAAGACGAGGTCACCCGGCGGCTCACGGCGGTCTGGGGCATCGGCGAATGGACGGCGCAGATGTTTCTCATCTTCAAGCTTGGTCGACCCGACGTGATGCCGGCCGGCGACCTCGGGGTTCAGGAGGGCCTTCGGATCCTGGACGGGCTAGACGAGCGTCCGACCCCGGAGTTCCTCATGGCCCGCGCCGAAGTGTGGCGTCCACTTCGGAGCGTCGCCGCGTGGTTTCTCTGGCGCCTCACGGACAAGCGATGATGCCGCGGCCCGCGATCTGATCCTCGTGGGCTGTGGCGCGGGCCTGCTCGCGGCATCTCGGCCGGCGCTCACCCAGAACTCCCCGGGATCGGCGGCGCGCTCGCTGGAACCGGTCCGCGGGTAGATCTTGGTGTGGCGGCCCTGTGGGGGGGGGGGGGCGTGGTGAGCCTCGTCTCCATCGACCACGGAGGTGATGATACGGGGCAGGCCAGCGGCCTTGGAGTGCAGGGTGGAGGAGGTGCCACCGCGTGGGATGCTCGTTGATCCGATGGCGCCCGCCCGGACCGGCGCGACCGGAGACGCCGCAGCGAGGGGAGCGGGAGCCTCCGGTCTGATGTGAGGAGCTCACGCTCTGGTAGCATTGAACGGGATACGGTCCTACGAAAGGAGATCGGCCATTATCTCGCGCAGGTCGGCCATTGGCCCTCACGCACGTCTCGTAGGTGCCGCGCTCCTGTGCATCGCGGCTGGCTGCGAGCGCGGTCTTACATCGGTGACGACGGTGGTCGACAGCGCTGGTGTCCGCATCACCATCACTCGCGACGCCCGGGTCACGTTTGCCCAAGTGGACACCGAACCGGCGTTGAGCCTTGGCGGTCCGGATGCTGAAGGGCCCACGCAGTTCTTCCGCGTACAGAACGTCCTCCTCGACCCCAATGGCCGGCTGTGGGTCGCCGACGGCCAATCCAACGAAATCCGGATCTTCCGCAGTGACGGGTCCCACTGGAAGACGCGCGGAGCCCGCGGTGCCGGCCCCGGAGAATTCATGCGGCTTCGACTCCTCGGGGCGTTCCGCGGCGACACGGTCGCGGCATGGGACGACTCGAACGGTCGGCTCACGCTGTTCGACGGCGAGGGCGACTTCGTTCGCACCGAGACGCTCTGGCCAGGCGAGCTTCCCAGGCCACGAGCCTTCGACGTCTTTTCCGACGGAGCCGTCCTCGCTCAGCAGCCACGGACCCGCGACGCCCGCTTCACCGCGCCCGGACGGCTCATCCCCGCCTTGACCGAGCTGGTCCGCGTTGACTTCGCCGAGCGCACGCTCACCCAGGAGGCCGACGCATTGGGTCCCTTGTGGCTCTGGACCGGACGGAATCAGGTGCCCCTGCCGTTCACGAGCGCTGCCGCCTTCGATGCCCAGGGCCACACGGTTCACCTTGCGCAAGGCTCAGCGTTTCGGATCAAGATCTTCCGCGAGGGCCAACTCCTCGAGCTGTATGGTGTGGAGCGAGGGGATCGATCCGTGTCCGAGCCCGACCTCGACGGGTACCGCGAGTTCGTGGACGCATTCATCCCGGAGTCCCGGCGAAGCGAATACCTCGATGTGCTCGACCATCCAAGGCGCCCTGCGACCCTGCCTGCCTACGCACGCCTCATCGTTTCGACGGACGGGCACAGCGTGTGGGCACAGCTGTACTCTCCGGCGTCGCTGCTGAGGCCAATGACCTGGGACGTCTTCGACGAGACGCGCCGCCGGGCCGGCCAGGTCGAGACGCCCAGGGGGTTCTGGCCGACCAGCCTCTCCGAGGAGGTGGTCGCCGGGGTCTGGCACGACGACGTTGGGGTCGAGCACGTCCGGGTCTATCGCTTGCGACGGCCTTAGGCGCCTTCTGAGCGGGACGGCACGGAACGACCACGAAGATCTTCCGTCGACGGCCCATCGCTTCCGAGCTGAAGGAAGTTGGACAGTGCGGGCGGGCTCTCGGCCTCGAAGGGGCGGGTCACGCTTCTCAAGACACACTGCTCGGGGCTCGACATAGACGGATGGCACGCTCCGAGTCCGGCGGGTTGGTTGCTGGACTTCCCGACCGCGCGGCATGTTGGCGAGTCACAGCGACTCCTTCAGCACTGCAGCCGCAGGTGGATCATGGCCGAACCGAACAGCCCCTCGTCTTCGCCGCCTTCGCGCTCCTCCCGGAGCTCGCGCACCCTCACCCGGCGTGAGCTGCTGGCTGGAGCCGGAGCGGCAGCCCTCTTCCTCGAGCAGCGCCGCCTAGAGGCAGGCCCGCCACAGCGCCCGTCTCCGAGCTCACAGACCCCAGCCGTTGTCTTCACCCATACGACCGTAGTAAACGCCGATGAAGTGCAGAACGACGTGGCGCTCGCGGTCGAGGGCGCAAGCATCGCGGCGATCGGCCCTACCGATGCGGTTCTCGCGATGTATCCGCTGGCCGAGGTCTACGACGGACGGGGAAAGGCGCTTCTTCCGGGCCTCATCAACTGCCACGCGCACATGGGGGCGGTCATCGCACGCGGCTTCAACGAGGACTTCGGCTTCCCGAACACTGCGCGCCTCGAGGTCTCGCCGGGCAGCCTCCTTCGGGGCGAGGAGCGCACGCTCATGGTCTTGGTGGCCGCGCTGGAAGCGATCCGAACGGGTACCACCACGATCGTCGAGAACGTCGGGAACATCCAAAGGGCACGCCGCAGCGTTGGCGGCGACAGGCCTACGATGTGTCTTTGCGGAGTCGGTTCGGGACAGCGCCAACGTTCGTGGCCCGATGTCCCCGGAGAGGCTCGCGCTGAGCGAGGCACCCAGATTCTCGCCCAGCCTGCGGGACGAGGGCATGCAGCGCATCCACGACCTGTTCACCCACTGGCACGGGGCACAGCAAGGACGCATCAGCGTGTTCCCCGCGGCGGGCCTCACCGAAACCTCGTCGCCCGAGCTACTGCAGGCCGTGCGGTCCTTCGCCGAGGACCACGACGTCGGCTACACCATCCACCTCAATCAGAGCCGCGCCGAGTTCGAGTTCATGGTGAGATACCATGGCGTCCGCCCGGCGGCCTACCTCGATCAGCACGACTTCCTGGGTCCCCGGCTCTTTGCGGCGCACGCCAGGTACGTCAACGATTCCGAGATCGCCCTGCTCGGCCGTTCCGGCACCACCATCTCGCACCAGGCTGCGATGGCGGCGAACCGGGGGGTCAGTCCGCCGATCCCCGCTCTGCGAGCGGCGGGCTGCACCATCGCACTCGGCACCGACAATAACACAAACGACGTGTTCGAAGTGATGCGGATCGCTCTGGTGACGGAGCGTATCCGGCGAAATCGCGACGGGGACGAGGTCCCCGGCCTACAACCTCAGCCGGAGGACATGCTCGCCGACGCGACTCAGGGAGGCGCCCGGGCAGTGCAACAAGAGGAGGTCCTCGGGACACTCGAGGTCGGGAAGCAGGCAGACCTTCTCGTCATCGACACCCAACGCGCCCACCTCGTGCCGGCGGGCCGCATCGTGTCCGCGATCGTCCACAGCGGTCATCCAGGTGACATCGAGTCGGTCATGGTCGGCGGACAATTCGTCATGCGCGACCGTACCGTCCTCACGATGGACGAGGACGCGATCATCAGGGAGGCGGACGCGGTCGGGCGCAGGATCTGGAGCCAGGTGATGGAGGCTGGCCCGATCGCGATACCGCGGGTAGGCGGACGGCGCTGAGAAAGTACGCGCTCCACGCTCCGCTCGCCGAAAGCTCTACGAGGGCGGAGTCGGGCGAGGCTCTTGCGGCGCATTCAGCAGCGCTCTTGTGCGGGCGCATCGTCCGTCGATCCACCCAGCCAGCCACGATCACAACCTCCGGTCAGTCACCGGCACCGAGCCCCCAGATCTGGCCAGTCCTCGCGGGCATCCCTTTCGGTGCGGCGCCGCCCGGGCTACACGCGCGCCCGTGTGCCGGCGGGATGCCGCCGTCGACCTCCTCGCGATCCCAGGGCACGGAGCCTCAGGGCGCGACCGGCGACCGCGACCCCGGATCACAACTGCCAGACGCTTGCCCTGCGGCCTTTCGCCCTGTGTGCTCGTGACGTCGCCAGCTTGACACCTCCGGCACCGCACGCCCGAGGTGGAGAGCGCCCTGCTGGCACACGACGCGGTCATGGAGGCGGGCGTCGTCGGCCTGCCCGACCCAGACTCCGGCCGGGCTTCGAGCCGAGCGACGACGTCTCGGCGGAGCTGCAGTCGTTCGTCAAGACGAGGCTCGCGACCCATGGCCGACCGCGGAGACTCGAGTTCGTCGAGTCGCTCCCGGCGACGTCGAGCGGCAAGATGAGCCTCGCCGAGATCCGCCGCCGGCTTCTGGGTGCGAAGACGCGTAGCAGCCGTTTCCCTTCCTTCGATCACCGCGTATCCTGACTGTCTTCATGGATCCGGACCGATCCATGTTTCCGATATCAGAGGAGGTTACGATGTACATTCGCGCCCTGGTGCTCCCGATATTTTGCTCGATGATGTTTCTCGTGAGCTCCCCGACGTTGGCTACGGCGAGTGATCTACAAGACCCGGGGGTCGTTTCCGGGGCGCCGAGCAGTGACGCCAAGCCGAATATCGTACTGGTCCTGATGGACAACTTCGGCTATGGCGAACCGGGGGTTTATGGGGGTGGAGCCATACGCGGAGCACCTACGCCCAATATCGACGGCATTGCCCATGAAGGCTTTCAACTGACGAACTACAACGTCGACTCTGAGTGCACGCCAACGCGAGTAGCGTTGATGACCGGACGTTACTCGATGCGGACGAGGCTGCGGCAGGGTGCCCCCCCGCGAAGCGAATGGTACGGCCTTACCGAGTGGGAATACACGCTGGCGGAGATGCTGTCGGACAACAGCTATGCCACCGGAATGTTTGGGAAATGGCATTTGGGAGATGCCGAGGGCCGCTATCCTACGGATCAGGGTTTCGATGAATGGTGGGGGATCCCGCTTTCGTCCGATCGCTCCTACTGGCCCGATAGCAACTCGTACCCGGACGACATGGAAGACAGGTTTATCCATATCATGACCTCGAGGCGTGGCGAGATACCCAAGCGACACGAAGTCTACAACCGCGCAAAGCGTGCGACGATCGACCGAGAGAGCACCGATCATGCCATCGAGTTCATTCGGCGCAAGGCTGGAGAGGGCGAACCCTTCTTCGCATATCTTCCCTATACGCAAACTCATACCCCACATGACCCTCACCCTGATACCAAAGGTAGAACCGGCAACGGTGATTTCGCGGATATCCTGGCTCAGACGGATGAGTATGTAGGCGATCTGCTCGACACCATCGATGAGCTAGGCTTGAAGGACAACACGATCTTCATCTTTACGTCCGACAATGGAGGGTATGGGGGGATCGGCCGAGAAGGTTTCAACGGCCCGTGGCGAGGGGGCATTTACACGAGCTATGAGGGCGCCTATCGGGTGCCGTTTCTGATTCGCTGGCCTGGCAAGATTCCTCCAGGAAGAAAATCGAATGAAATCGTCCACGCTATGGACGTCTACGCCACCCTGGCCAGTATGGTGGGTGCCAAGATTCCGACCGACAGGATCATGGACAGTGCTGATCATTCCGACTTTCTGATGGGGAAAAAAGAGAAATCAGCACGGGAGTCGTTAGTCCTCTATGTGGGCAACGAGGTCTATGGTGTGAAGTGGCGTAACTGGAAGATGCTCTACAAGGAAATCGAACGGATCGGCCAGCCGATCACGATCAGAACCAGGCCCGCGTACTACAATTTATTGAAGGATCCGAAGGAGCAGGAGCCCATTCGCCACCACATCACAGATACGTGGGTGTCTGCGCCTCTGGGGCGGGTGCTGCAGGAGCACCTCGCATCGCTTGCCGCGGATCCGGGAACACCCGATCCGTAGTGGTCGAGCGCTTGCGAGCCCGCGGGTGTTGGCCGAACAGGGGCCTTTCGCGTTGGAGACTCCCGAGGGGCCTACCCGCCGCGCAGAGCCCTGAGGTCGGCCAGCTCCCGAGCTGCCTGAGGATCGTCGGGAACCAGGTCGACCCACATCTCAGCGTACCGAATGGCTTCGAGGAGATCGCCCTCGTCTCGATTGAAGTTCAACAATGCCGTGAGAATCGCGAGATCGAACGGATGCTCCGTGAGCGCCTCCTCCAGTAACTCGATGGCGGCCTCCACCTGGCCCCCGGAATGGAGCGCCACGCCATACACATAGGCGAAACGGGAATTCTGCGGATCGGCGATGGTGGCGCCGCGGAGCTCGACCACCGCTTCGTTCGTCCGCCCCTGCCGCACCAGGGACAAGCCTAGCGCGTGGCGGGCCGCGCCGTTGTCGTCGCTCCGGTCGATGGCCTCGCGCAGAAGCCGCTCTCCCTCCGCGTCACGTCCCTGCGCCCCAAGAAGGTCGGCGAGATTCACGAAGGCCGGCACGAAGGTCGAATCCACACGTAATGCGTTCTCCAAGGCGATTTGGGCCCCCGCCAGGTCGCCTCGGCCAGCGTGTAGAATCCCCAGATTGAGGTGGGCCTCAGGGCGATCGGCATTGATGAGTTGCGCGCCCACGTACTCACTCGTAACACGGTCCAGGAGGGGTGATCGGGGCATCATGGCACGAGGCACGGAAGCGAGCGCCGACACTGCCTCGGTGCGAACGAGCTTCGTGGAATCTTCGAGCACTCGGTACACGAGCCGGAAGCGCTGCTCCACAGGGATCGCCTGGGACGCCCTCACCGCTCCGAAACGCACGAGCGGATCCGGGTCGAGCAACGCCTGCTCGACCACTTCTGCAGCGGGGGCGGAATACGCTCGTAGCAGATCGAGCGCCGTGGCCCGGGCGATTCCCGGCTGGCTCGGGTCCGAAGCCAGCTCGGCCAGTTGACGACCTGCCGCCGGAGCGCCCTGTCGACCCCGGGCGAGAACCTCGCCGTAGTGCGGGAGGCGTTCGCCACCGTACCAGCGCGCTACCACGTCGGCCGCCCACTGTGGAGGGCGATCGTCGTGACACTGCGTGCAGGCGTTGGGCGCCCCGAGCGTGACGCTCAAGTCAGGCCTTGGCACCCGCATGCTGTGATCCCGCCTAGGATCCACGCCCATGTACGTCTGTTCCGGCATGTGGCACGACACGCACTGTGCCCCGGTGGAGCCCTGCTCATGGTTGTGGTGGGCGGGCGCGTCGTACGCTTCGGCGACGTGGCAGGTGCTGCAGAGCGCGTTCCCCGAGGCGCGGAGACGCGCGCTGTGCGGGTCGTGACAGTCGCTGCACGTCACACCGCTGGCGTACATGGCGCTCTGCAGAAACGAGCCGAGCACGTACACCTCGCCCTGGATCTGACCATCGCTGTGGTACAGTCCCTCGTCGAGCAGCGCGGGACGTAGCGTGTTGAGCGGTGATCCACCGGTCGGGTCTTCCTCATCGATCAGCTGTCGCCGGGAATGACACGGCGCGCACACGCTGAGCTCCGCGCGGGCGGTGCGGGCCGGGGTGCGCGCCGCGATTCGCTCGCCCGAGAACAGAGCCCACACGCCGTCGTCACGGTCGGCAAGGTCCACCACCAGGCCTACGGCGCTGGCTCCCGAATCCGTCTCTCCCGAATTCGAGCTAGCCCAATCGACGTGTGCTGAGCCCGGACCATGGCACGCCTCGCAAGACACGTCGAGATCGCTCCACGTGGTACTGTAGCGATCCAACTCGGGATCGTAGTTCTTCCGCAGGTTGGTCGAATGGCACTCGGCGCACTGATAGTTCCAGCGTTGCTCCGGGCCGGTCCAGTGAAGGGGATGCTCCGGCGAGACGTCTTCATCCGGATAGAGATGGTACCAGCGCTGACCGCCCTCGGAACGGGGCCGGGCATCCCAAGCGACGCCCAGCGTCTGGAGCTTGCCACCGGGAAACTGGATGAGGTACTGCTGGAGGGGGGAGGCGCCGAACGTATAGGCGATCCGATAGTCGCTTAGCACCCCGTCCTCGCCCTCCGTCCTGACGAAGAACGCCTCGTCTCTCCTGAAGAAGGTGGAAGAGCGACCGTAATACTCGAAGGTGACGCCGGAGAAGTCGCCCAGGACCGTCTCCTCACTGGGCACCTGCATGGCCAGGTCATGATGCGATCCCCTCCAGGCGTCGGATTCGTCCTGATGACAGCCGACACAGGTGCCCCCGCCGACATACGTCGCTGAACCGATCGACCCCTCCTCGATGCAACCCATCGAGAGGAGGGTCAAGACCACCCAATATTTGAGGACAGCTCTCGATCTGTAACCTGGGTGCATCCTTACGCCTTCAGCGTCCACGTGGATCACCGAAGGTAACCCCGAGCCCGATGACCTGATATGTGAGCTTTGCATTGGGAGCCAGCCGTTTTCTGGTTCAGTAGGTGATCCGCGGGCCGCCCTACGCTGAGCGTCGTGCGCATGCCGTTGACAAAGCATACGAAAGGCCCTCTACTCTCGCGTCGGCATCGGGAGATCCGGGGTACCCTACCCGCGATACCTTTGAGCCGAGGAGAAGAGTCAGAGTGACGATTGCCGAGGTGCTGGTTCCCGCCTCCCGGCGAGGCCCTGCCCTGTCCCGGGGCGCAGTCGAGGTGGCGCTCGTGTTCACCGGGAGCGCCATCGTCGCCCTTTCGGCCCAGTTCACGTTGTGGCTGCCTTTCACCAGTGTTCCCATAACCGGGCAGACTTTTGCCGTGCTCTTTGTAGGAGCCGCCTTGGGTAGCCGCCGGGGCGCCTCGGCCATGGCGCTCTACTTGGCCGAGGGAGCGATGGGACTCCCGGTCTTTGCGCACGGCGGCCTGGTTGGTTTCGCCCACCTGGTAGGTCCCACCGGGGGGTACCTCTGGAGCTATCCGTTGGCGGCGTGGGTCGTAGGTCGGCTGGCGGAGAGTGGGTGGGATCGCCGGCCGGTGACGGCCGGACTCGCCATGTTGATGGGAAACGCGGTCATCTACCTCGTGGGTCTCCCGTGGTTGGCCTTTTTTTTCGTGGGCTGGGACCAGGTCCTCATGGCCGGATTACTGCCCTACGTTCCTGGAGACCTGGTGAAGATCGTTTTGGCGGCGATGTCGCTCCCGACCGCCTGGGCAGTGATCGGGCGCGCCCGTGGCGGGACCGGCGGCCAGGGGCCCTGATCCCGGGGACCGACATTCTTTCCCCGATGCCCCAGGGGTTCCCACCCTTCGGGTCTTCGGCGTCGACCTGGACGCGCAAAGCCGTTGTGCGCACTACCGTAGCCTCCTGGACATCGTCTCCATCCGCTTTCTTTGCTGCGGGCGTTTGTACGCTTGCCACACCTGCCATGATGAGATGGAGTCCCACGATGTCGAGCGGTGGCCGCGGGATGCCTTCGACGTGAGAGCGGTGCTGTGCGGCGCGTGTCGTGCTGAGATGAAGATTCACGAGTATCTCGCTTCGCCCGCTCAATGCTCCCGCTGTGGGGCTCGGTTCAATCCCCGATGCGTTCTTCACCATCCCCTTTACTTCGAGATGGGGCCCACGAGACGCTTTCCCGTGGCTCTAGTGCACATGGACGGGCACGGACCCCGGAAGGCGGTTGAGATGGCCTGCATGACGCTCGACGACTTCTTCGAGATCGTCGGGTCACTGAAAGCTGCGGGGGCGTGGTGAGCAGGACAAGGACCGCCGAGCAGCATGTGGCCGCCTCCAACTGGCGGTCCACCGGGAGGTGGCTGCCCTGCTCGGCATGACCGAGGAGCACGTGAGGGGGCCGATCCGCGACGAACACTTGGGCCCGGTGGGCGTGATAGACATCTCACGCTCGACACGGTGCATCTCCCGGATCGCCCCCGAGGAGATCGAACGGTTCATGCGCGAGTCCCAGGACCGGTTCATGAAAGAACGCCAGGAGCGCAAGGGTGAGCTCTCGACGGCGGCGTAAGCGGGCTCCCAAGGGGCTCACGTGGCGAAGTGGGCGCGCTCGCTTCGATCGCAGGCACCCGCGCTTCAAGGGCGGGCGGCTGGCCATCGCGCTCCGGACCGACGATCCGGACGTCGCGTACGAGCGTCATGCGGTGCTCGCCCAGCTCATGGACCGAGGCGACTGGGGCGTGCTCTAGGCGATCCGCAGGGGCGACATGCACATCACCGCCGCGCAGGTCGCGCTCAGGAACGGCGACGCCACCAAGCTGCGGTGCGTGGGCTCGGACTCGCCCCGGCTCGGCCCAGCGGTCGAGGGGTTCATGAGGATGAAGGAGGCGACGCGCAGCCGCGGCACGTACCTGAAGTACCGGGCCTTCTTCAAGACGCTCCTGGCCGAGCTGGGCGAAGACTACCCGATGGAAGAGCTCGCCGTGCAGGACGCGAGGGAGTATCTGCACGCCGAACGCGACGGCAAGGGCCCGTGGGCGCCCGCCACCCAGCTTGACACCTCCGGCACCGCACGCCCGTAGTATATTGGCGACGTTGCCGACCTGTTCGGGTTCGGACGGGGCGGATCATCCATCGAGGAGGTTCCAGATGGCCAAGAGCAGCCGAGGCCGAGCGCCTCGGGACAAGAAGCCGTCGCTCAAGTTCCCCGAGTGGCCGTGCACGCCCAAGCCACCAGGCACGCCGCCAGCCCCACGGCCGACGGAGCCGGTCGGCACCACGCCGGGACCGGATTTCAAGAAGATCTTCAAGAGGGTCGCAAAGAAGAAGCGCTGATCCACAAATCGCCGCGCAGCACGGCCTGGGGTCGACCCCAGGCCGCCTTTGGCACGGGAGGCGGGCCGCCAACGGGCTGACCTCCACGACGCCGACCACCATCCACAGGTACGCCGGGTCCTGGTGGGAGAGACGTTCAACAGACGAGCCTCGACGAGACCCGCCGGATTTGGGGCAAATGAGCCCCCCCCCAGAGGTGTCCCTCGAGAGATGCTCTCTTTCCGGACCCGGTGCCCCGCCCCATCATACCTCGGCCCGCTCGGGACTCCCCGCACGATGACCGGAGACGAGCCATGACAAGGATCTTGGTTGCAACCCTGATCGCGAGCACGCTCGCGCCGTGCCACCGCGCACGGGCCCAGGATCGTCTGCCGTACACCGACGAGGCGGGAGAGGAGATCGTCGCGACCTTCTCGATCGTCGCGCGTGATCCCGCGACCGAGGAGCTCGGCGTGGCCGTCCAATCCCGTGCGTTCCGGGCCGCGGCAATCGTCTCCTACGCCAAGGCGGGGGTCGGCGCGATCGCCACCCAGGCCTCGGCGAACCAGTCCTACGGGCCGACGGGGCTCAGGCTCCTCGAACAAGGCCTCTCTCCGGCAGAGGTGGTCCAGCGGCTCACGAGCGACGACGAGGGCCGGGACCGGCGCCAGCTGGCGGTCATCGACGCTCAGGGGCGAGTGAAGGCCTATACGGGATCGCGCACCAGCGATTGGGCGGGCCATATCGAGAGCGACAACTATTCTGTGCAAGGGAACATCCTGGTGTCCGAGGAGGTGGTGCAGGCCATGGCCCACACCTTCGAGAGGACCGAGGGCGAGCTCGCCGAGCGGCTCATGGCCGCGCTCGACGCTGGCCAAGCGGCGGGCGGAGACGCCCGCGGAAAGCAGTCCGGAGGCATTCTGGTGGTGAGGCCGATCGGAGACTCGGGCCGTACCACCGACCGCTGGGTTGACGTGCGCGTCGACGACCATCCGACCCCCTTCGTCGAGATCCGTCGCCTCATGAACATGGCGCTGGCCCGCAACAAGTCGCGCCTCGCCACCGAGCTCGCCGCTGAGGGGAGATTCGAGCAGGCGATCGCAGCACAGAGGAAGGCGATCGCGATGAGGCCCGAGAGCGACCAGTACATGTATGGGCTGGCGCGGTTGCACGCTCGCACAGGCAACGCCTCGGCGGCCGTCGAGGTGCTCAGCCAGGCGATCGTGATGAACGGTCGCTGGAGGGAGCAGGCCCGGAGCCAGCCCGACTTCGATCGCATCAGGAGCGATCCGGGGTTCAGGCAGCTGATCGGCCCCTAGTGTCCTGAGTCGGAAGTCCGCGTACAAAAGCGGGCAAGAGTTTGGAGGATCTGATCAGCGGACTTGGTCCAGACGAAGGGTTTGGGATCGTGATTGGTGATGTCGACGTAGCGCAGGATCGTGTCCTCGAGCTCGCGCGTGCTACGGAAGACGCCGCGTCGGAGCTGTTTTTCGGTGAGAGCGCCGAACCAGCGCTCGACGAGGTTGAGCCAGGATGAGCTGGTGGGGGTGAAGTGGAGGTGGAAGCGAGGACGCTTGAGGAGCCAGCGCTTGATGATCTGGGTCTTGTGGGTCTGATAGTTGTCGACGATGAGGTGGATATCGAGGCCTTGGGGGACGGTCGCCTCGATAGTGTCGAGGAACCTGCGAAACTCAATGGAGCGGTGGCGCTTGTGACATTCGGCGATGACCTCTCCGGTCTTGGTGTCGAGCGCTGCGAAGAGGGAGGTGGTGCCATTGCGAACATAGTCGTGGGTACGGCGCTCGATCTGCCCAGGACGCATCGGCAACAGGGGCTGGGAGCGGTCGAGGGCCTGGATCTGGGCCTTTTCGTCGACGCACAGGACCAGAGCTCGGTCCGGGGGATGCAAATACAAGCCGACGATGTCACGCACTTTCTCGATGAAGAGGGGGTCGGAGGAGAGCTTGAAGGTTTCACTGCGATGGGGCTGGAGCGCGAAGGCCCGCCAGATGCGACTGATGGCGCTCTGACTCATCCCGGTGCGCTGCGCCATGGAGCGGGTGCTCCAGTGCGTGGCGTCGGTGGGCGTTTCTTCCAAGGTGATCCGGATGACGCGCTCCACATCCTCATCCCCGATCGTGCGGGGAGCTCCAGGTCTGGGCTCGTCCAACAGCCCGTCCACGCCCCCGTCCACGCCCCCCCCCCACGAAGCGCTTGCGCCATTTGCCCACGGTCTGTTTGGTGATCCCCACTTCGTCGGCAATCTGAGTATTTGCGGCTCCCTCGGCGGCCCGAAGGACGATGCGGGCCCCCGCATCGCCAGAGCCTGGGCTGTCTTGGGTCGCTTCACCCAACGCTCCAAGGTCTCTTGATCGGCGTCATCGAGAGTCAGGGGAGCCAACGGACGTCCACGCATGGCATCCTCCCGGAACAGGTTCGGGGCAAGTTACCATGCGCGAGCCACTAATGCAATGAACTTCTAACTCAGGACACTAGATGCCGACCTTCGTCAACGAGCGGGCGGACTCCCACTTCCGCATCCTGATCCTCCTCACGGCCACGTGTCTCACCGCGGCACCGGAGCTTGCAGCTCAGGGGGGTCGCTGCGCGCCGGTGACGGACTTCCTCGGCGGCGAGATGGGGATGGCGACCCGGGTGGCCGCCGACACCCTCCGCGACTGGCGCACCGGGCTGACGCTCAGCGCCTGCAGGGTCACGGCCGCCGGCACTCGAACCAGGACGCTCGCCACTGCCGCCCGAAGCCTCTACGAGCGGCTGCGGGCGGCGGGGTGGACCCGAACGCCGAATCCCGCCGACGCGCCGAACGAGTCCTCCCTCCGCTTCCGGCTCGCCGACACCGACTGCCTCTTCAACGTCTACACGGGTATTCTGCTCGGAACGCCTGCGGAGTTCGAGGTGTCCTCAGCCGTCGAGAGGGACGTGGGGGAACGGATCTACAACGTGCTGGTGCAGTGCGTTCCGGCGATGCCCGCCCGGGCACCGGGGTGATGGGTGTCTGGCCCCGTGTGCTTCATGAGTGCCGGGGGACAGGGCGCCTGACAGGCCGCCGGCGACGTGCTCGGTCAGCGGAGCTAGAACGTTGTGATTCACGGCAGGAAATCGTCTAAGTTCAACTGGGACTGCACGATCTGCCCCTCTTGCCGATCGACGGCATCTGACTTCATCGGACTGGAATAGCGGGAATACCGCTCGAAGTGGCGGGAATCCGGGTGTCGCCCCGACGGTCCCTGGTGCCGACCCGTAAGGCCTTTCCTCGGTCTGGGGACCGCTTCCCCTGTTAATCCCTTATGTTGCTCATGATCCGCATTCCTCGTAGCCCGACTCCATGCACCGGCGAGCAGGTCCGTAGCGCGCGCGACGTCCTCCCGTGTCATCCTTGACTCCAGACGTTCCCTGTGTTCTTGGGCCCGGTCCTGTCCGTCAGCCCGGCTATGTTGTACCACATATGCGCCAACACGGGGTCCGCCAGGATGCCCTCGACGTCTCGTACATGGCCGCGAGGTTGCTTTGCGCTCGAGCATGGACCCTGTTCGGCTGCCATCCGGAACCAGCGTACGGCCTCGACATCGTCCTCTGGGACGCCTTCGCCGTCGAAGTACTCGACCCCGAGGTATAGCTGCGCATCGGCGTCACCCTTTTCGGCGGCCATCCCCAACCAGCGTACGGCTCCCGCGCGCTGGCCGGGACAGACCGCTTTCGCCTCCCCGGCCTCATTGAAACGGCCTCCAAGCCGGGCAAGTGGCGTTCGATCCCGAGCGCCTTCCCCGCCGCGAGCGGGGCCACTCAGACACCCGTAGGGGAGACTTCTCGGGGCCTCGGGACGTGCGAGCGGCCCCGAAAACACTCGATTCTGGCAGGTTTCGGCCAGATCTCGGGCGAGACGCGGAAAACGGGCCACTCAGACGCCCGTAGGCGCGAGATCTCCGGAGCCCGTGGGGCCCTTTGCCTTGGGACCGGGAGCGGACGTTGCCGCCCCACCTCCACGCGTTGCGGTGAAGCCGGATCGTCCGTTCGGCGGCTTCGGTGAAGTGGACAAGCAGCGCCTCGGCCGATGTTCTCGATCACCTCCAGGGCCCGTGCAACCAGATAGCCAGGAACTTAGCGTGCATCGGCGTCGGGATGGACGACGCGTGCAAGCGCGAGGAGCACTTGGGAGCGCTTCCTCAAGAAGGCAGATCGACCGAATCCCATCGACCCGATAGCTTCAGCCGTCAACTCCACAACCTCCCGCGCCGTCACGGACCTCCGCTATCCAGGGTGACCATAATGGTGTGGAATTGGTGATCGACGTTTGTCGAATCGACGATCGACAGGGATGCAATACGGAACCATGAAGCATCGCTACGGAGTTATGCCGAGAAGTGTTGCTCGTGGATGGCCGTGCCAGACAGTTCTGGGAGCCTTACTCTTCAGGGGACCTGGTGCCACTACGAAGTTGCTCCGAGTGGCAAGAGGATCATGACCCTACGTGACCGCCTACGTGCGCTCTTCGGCTTGGCCTATGCGGACGCCAAGAACGACGATCCGTTGACCGTTCGGTGGTGCCGGGCGCGCGCTGAGAAAGGTGATGCCGAAGCCCAATACGACTTGGGTTGCATATACGCATCCGGAGAGATTGTCCCCGAGGACTATGCTGAGGCTGCCCGCTGGCTTCAGCTAGCCGCCGATCAGGGGCACGCCCCCGCGCAGACCTACCTCGGGACTTGTTACATCTTCGGTGATGGTGTGCCCCAAGATTTTGCCCAAGCTGCACACTGGTATCGGGCGGCTGCCGAGCAAGGGTACGCTGCCGCGCAGAATGAGCTCGGATGGAGCTACCTCAGCGGTCGAGGTGTCCCTGCGAATGGAATCGAAGCCGTGCGCTGGTTCCGACTGGCTGCCGAACAGGGCGACAAACACGCGCAATGCTCCCTTGGGGACATTTACTCCTCTGGTGAGGTCGTGCGCGGCGACGATGTCGAAGCCGTGCGTTACTACCGCTTGGCGGCCGAGCAAGGCCTCGACGACGCGTCGCACGCCCTCGGCTGCATGTACGCGGACGGTCGGGGGGTCCCCGAAGATGGTGTGGAGGCGATGCACTGGTTCCGGCTGGCTGCGGAGGAAGGCACATCCAGTGCACCGTATTTGCTCTCGCTCCATGTCGACACTGGTGTATTCAACCCCGAGGGCCCGGACATTCCAGAGGATCCTGCAGAAGCAGCGCGCTTGTACCGAGTGGCAGCCGAAGATGGGCACGCATTCGCACAGCACGCCTTAGGGTTCATGTACGACATCGGTCGGGGTGTTCCACAGGACTATACCGAGGCGGCGCGGTGGTACAGAATGGCAGCTGAACAGGAGAATGATCGCGCGCAGTATCAGCTGGGACACATGTACCGATACGGCTCCGGCGTCCCCCAGGATCTCGTCCGCGCACATATGTGGTACACCCTCGCGGCGACGCGCGGCAACGAGCGCGCCGAGGAACGGCGGACGAAGCTCGAACGACGAATGACCCCCGATCAGATTGTCCGCGCTCTAGAGTTGGCCCGTACCCACATTGGATCCTGATCACGAGCATTCCGCAGCCGAATGCCGCCACTGACGTATGACGTCATAGCTTGGAGGGAGTGTGTTCCTCTTCCTCGCCGGTCCGAGGGCGAGCGTCAACCCGGAGGTTGTCCTCCCCTCCCTCCCCGATGCACCCGCCGAGTTGGACGCGCTCCTTGAGCGCCACGAGTCCCGGTACCCGGACATTGTCGCCGGGACGGAGAAGCCCCGTAGGTGGGGTCACGCGTTGCCGGATCGGGGCCTCCGTCGCTAGTTCCGCAGCGGCCGATCTCGGCACAGTGGCGCCAACCCGGCAGGCAGGCTGTTCGATGCCCGCGCCGTGCGTGATAAGCCCCTGAAGCGGGGCGGGCCGGACGAATCCGAGTTCATCCCCTTCGCCTATCGGCCGTTCGACAACCGCTGGCTCTACTGGGAGCGGGACACCAAGCAGCGCGCTAGCGAGAAGCCAGGGCCGAGTTCTCGCACGGAACGTCAATCGGACATCTCCCCCCTGGCAAAGACGCTCGTGGTCCAGAGGCTTCAGCAAGCCGCGGCCGAGGACGCCCCCTTCAAGGGCGGACTGCCGGACATCATCGCCAGCCCCTGCCTGGTCTTTCGCGGGTCTGGGGTTATGGGCTACAACTTCTGCTGGATACGCGGTTCGGGGTCGAGCGAGCGAAGTCAGGCCACCTCTACCAGATCTTCGCCTATGTGACGAACTGGGCTGCAGCGGCCTCTTCTCACGAGCCGGAGGGGTGGCTCCTATATGCGGCGGTTGATGGCGACTTCGACTACCGTTTTGAGCTTGTGGGGCGGCGGATCCGGGTATGTTCGATCGATCTGTCGCGGAAGTGGAGGGAGATTGAGACGGACCTGCGAGAGTTGGTGGATGGGGGAGAATAGAATCGGAGAGAGTCTCCGCTCGGGGGGAGGGAGGCGACCCGGTGCCGGATCACGCGCCAGCGGTGAGGCCGTGTTCACCGTCGCGACGGACAGCACGCTCGACGGTTCCACACAAAGAGGCACCCCCGCCAACATACGGTACCAGTTCAACAACGGGCTCATAACTTGCAAAAGTACAGGGCGCTAGGCTGGCGTTCGCAAATGGCGCGGCGTCTCATCAGAATATTAGAAAGAATCGTCAGCATTCCTGGCACGCTGGACGATCTCAAGAAGTGGCGCAACTTCCTGAATCGGATCGTTCCCGCCCCTGCCGGGGCTCTGCTGTCCGAGGATGTGAGGGGGTGGCTGATGGATAAGGCTGCCTTCCTCATGGCAACGGACAGGACCCTGTTGATAATCGGCTGGGTCGCGGTAGCCCTTACGCTATTCACTATCGGGGCAATCCTGTGCAACACATACCGGGCTCGCCGGGCCGTGTGGATGAAGGAGGATGAAGCCCACGTTTTACTCCGAGACAACTGGCTGGCGGGTCGTCCACCAGACATGCGCTCTCCCTGGAACGAGAGCATCGGCAGAAACAGGATGCACTCGTTCTATAAAGTGCAAAGCTATCTAGACGACTTCGAAAAGGATCATTCCGAGGCGGTAAGTGGCGGTAGGTACCAGCGAAAGATTCTTTCGGCATGGATCGGGCGGAAACTCCGAGGCCGAGAGACGTCGGTTGTCGATTCCGCATCTGAGCCCAAAGTGGCGGGGGAAAAAGCGGACGCGGGGACGCTCCCGTTGATTCCGATTCTAGAAGACGACAAGACCAGTTTCTCGGTGGCCGTACAAGGAAGGGAACTTGATGAGGTCAAGCTAGCCGTCAACAGGCAGCCGCGCGCGGAAGATCTTCAATGGACCGATGGCGGCACGGAGTTTCGGACTATTGTTCAGAACATGAAGGTTTTCGCGGAACTGTGCGATGTACGCTTTTCCTGCCAAGGCGGCCATCGTCCCACATTTGGCTTGCGCTACCGGGTATCCGGATCTGATTGGATGGAACCATATATGAGTGATGATGGGCCCGGCACTCAACATTCCGGCAAGTTGCTCGTGCAAGTAGCAGTGGTGTCACACAAGAGGGGGGTCGAACTACACGACCTCATCTTCGAGGCCGTGTGGTTCGCGGAAGACGCCGACGCTGCCTGGCCGTTTGAGGCCGAGTTGCGAGTATGGTTCGAGGGGCCGCAAGAACTTCCTCTGTTCCACAGGTATGAAAGGGGGTTCTGGTCTTAGGTCACAAGCTTCCGATACTGCAGCGCTACCCGAGACGAATTCGATCAGGGTGAGGAATCGTATAAGTTCAATAGGACTGAACGATCTGCTCGGCCACAACCTGAGCCTGTATCGTGCCCCGAGCGGCGAGCCCGGCCGCCCAAGAAGCCATCATTGATATCTAGAGAGCGGAGCTCGAATGTTGTGAATCACGGCAAGAAATCGTCTAAGTTCAACCCGGACTGCACGATCTGCCATCCTTGCCGTGGGAGCGTATCTGGGTCTGCGGTGCTGAAATGGCGGGAAAATCGGATCAAGAAGCGGGAACTTTCCGGGTCTCAGGGCCGCTTCGGTTGACCTAGGTCCTGCCCCGACCAGGCTGTAGGGCGGGGTCAGATGTACTCACCCTACATCTACACCCTCTCCCGCTACAACACCAACTTCGTTGGCTCCTTGACTCCGTACCGAGACGATTATGGAGAAGGATCTGAGGGGCGTTCGAGATACTTGGCCCCATTGGATCGTTCGGCGGCGCGATCATGACCGCACCAGGCAAACTGGTCGCAGCAACGTCACAAGCTCCGGCCTGGGTACAGGTCGGACTCATAATTGGATTTGCCTTGTTCTTGGTCGGATTGATTAACGGATTGCGTCGCCGCTGGCCTAGAGCACAGAAGAATGCAGCGGACTACATGGCGGCGAACGCCATCTTCGACGCCGACCTGCAACATGCGACCGTGGGCATGAAGCCAGCGATCAAGATGAGCGTTCGCTCGAGATCTTACAGAGATTCGAGAAGAGCCCAGGGGCCATGCTCGGCGAGGGTGTCTATAACCGTGAGCGGCTTCGGATCTGGCTGGAATCGAAACATGGGCAAGCTTCTGATTCAGCACCGGGGAGACCTGCAATGATGGAGCAGACTATGCGATCCCGGCTTCATACCCTCTTTCTCTTCACCGTGTTGGCTCTCCCGGTAGCCGCCCAAGAGCCCGCCAGCACCGGAATCACGAGGGACGGCATTAGGAGCTTCCTAGTCGAGGAAGGATTCGACAGCCCGACGTTCGTAGAGGACTACCCTCCGTTCGACGGCGAGGCCTACACTTCGGCACACGTCCCCCCAGGGATTAACGTTGATATGTACGGGCCGGAAGAGGGGCTCACCTACATAGAGGCAAGGTTCCGGGCTACCGACGATTCCAACGAGCAGCATTGGCAGGGGTTGCTGGCACTCAAGATCCTTGAGATGGCATTTCCTGACTGGCAGTCTCGGGAGGAGTGGCTTGAACGGGTCCTCTTCTCGGGCCGGAACGAGACACTGGTCCGCAACGGCCGCGAGATCCAAGTCGCCCGCTCGGGGCCGTCCGTGTACCTGATTGTGTCAGCAGACGGCTCATGACAAGGGAACGTTGATCATTATAGACCTACACGACATCGCATGGGGGGCCTTCTCGCGCCCCTCGAGGTGGGCGATCATCGCTCCTCCCCGGTCACGAGCCGCCCGGTTGGCCTGCATGTAGGTGATGAGGATCCCCATCAGGCCGCAAGGCCGAGTGGATCGCTTTGCTGTCCCTGACGCCGGACGAGATGGCCGGCTCAAGGCCGGGCTCAGGGCGACGAGTTCGATTGCCCCACCTAAATCTCTCGTTCGCATTGCTTGAGGCGGCTACGTGCCATCTCGAGCTCGGTCCCCGAGAACAAGCTCGCCCACTGCGGTTGCAAGACGAGTGCCTCGACCGTCAGGTCAAGCCGTCCTCGCCGCCACAGCTCAGTGAATCCGCCGGACATACGGGGCAGCAGGCGACGGGCCGTCTCAACCCCGCCATGTTCCATGAGCATCTGGTAGAAACGAGTTGCGGTATAGTTGGCTTGCTCCTTGGCTTGCACGTAGATGTTTATCATGGCCTGATCAAAGGCGTCCACGAGATCTCGTGGTGCCGGGGAATGGGACGTGGCCCGGGTCGGAGGCCGATAGTCTTCCCGTGTGCCTGAGCGGCAATATTTGGGTTTCAACACGCGTTCGTCGATCTGCGCGTGATAAGCGGGCAGAAAAGTCCGATGGATCCGGGTGCGGATCGGAGAATTCGCAGGCACGCCGACGTGATGATCCTGGGCGTCGAGCGCATCCTGCCACTTCTGCCGGTTCGGTGGACAGTCCCGTCCAGAGCTGCCCAGGTCGGATCGATCGCCCATGAAATACACGAAGGTGAGATGAGCGTCGATCCCGTGCTTGACGAGGAAGTGCAGCAGCGCGATTCGATTGCAGTATTGGTAGTAGCGCAAAGTCCAGTCGGTTTCGACCGTTACTCGCAGATCACGCCGGGTGGCCTCAAGCACGTTGCGAATCTTGTGAAGGCTCTTCGGGCTCGTCGCACCGCAAGACGATTTCAGTTCGCCGGTGTGGGCCTTGGCCTCGATCAGAATCCATGTCGGGTGGTTATGCGTGAGCCCTTGCCCTACCGCATCCCAATTATGAACCGCCCCACCCTGCGGCCATCGCCGCTCCCACTCCTGCCGGGCTGGGTGCTGCGGGCCTAGGAACTCTAGGCCGACCAGTTCCCGCAAGTTTGGTGCGTCAGTGGAGACGCCGATCTCCGTGTGGTCCTGCCAGTGGATGGACGTGACCTGGGTCAAGTCCTCAATTGCTCTTGTGAAGGCGTCTCGCCGTCGCCCCAGGTACTGCAACAGGTGCCACTCGCTGCCATAGCCGTAACCAATCGTCGCCATAAGGTCCTCATTCTTCGGTCGGCCCTACAAGCCGGATCTGCTGCACCCCGTCGAGGCTGGGCGTGGTGATCCGAGAACCAGAGGGGTGGACATGGTCATCGGAACGGTGCTTTCTCGGTGCCCCAAGAGTCTCGCATACACACACGAACTCCTTGATTCCCACGGTCGCGTAAGGCCACCTCTTTGTCCAGAAAACCGGGGCCGGTGGAACTAACGCCCTAGGTAGCACCGCTCTTGGAGGCTGGACCGTTCTGGCAGCGCACGAGGCGATGTCCGCGAAGCTATACGCTGGTCTCGCGGAGCCGACATTCCCGAGATTCCCGAGTGCCGACGACAGTCGGGTCATGGACCTGCCGCTCAACGTGCTCTGTGAGCTGGGCGGCTGGGAGACCGCCCAGACGGTGCTCCAGTGCTATCAGAGGCCGGACGAGGACCGGCTCAGGAAGGCCCTCGAGGAGTACCGGGAGGTCGGTTCCGGGTCCAATTAGCCGGAACAATTTGCCGGAATCGGACCTGGCAATCGCGCAAGTGCAATGGGCCTAGCCCGCATTTTTCATACGGCGCCGGAGAGCGGTTTGGGGAGGCAGGATTGGCCTCGTGGAGCGCTGGTCAACATTGATGGAAGGGTGAAGGAGCCCGGCGGCGGCTGTTGGAGCGGCTCGGCGACACGATCGCGGCTGGGTGAACGGACCTGGTTGACGCTGGGGCGCAGTCGTCCCAGGGAATAGGCAGAAGTCTGGAGTGGGCGGGGAGGCTACCCTCGTAATCGAGCGTGGACCCGTGCGAAGGCGGCGGCCGAGGGGTGTGCGGAGTCCATGGCGACCTTGACCCGGCGTACCGAGACGGTGACGCGGGCACCGGTCTTGAGGAGCTTGAGGCGGAGCGTTCCGGCGGTGGCGCGGGCGAGCCGGGTGCCGTGGAGCATGCGCCTGAGGGCGTGGAAGAGGATCGACGCGAAGGCGGAGAAGAGGAGTCGGAGCTGGTTGGCGGCGAAGCGCGACGCCGAGGTCCGGTCGGAGAACAGATCCAGCTGCTGTTCCTTGATCGTGTTCTCCATGTTGCCCCTCGGGCAGTAGACCCGCTCATAGACGGTCCGGGCCGAGAAGGTGTCGGCGGGAAGCGAGGTGACGACGAAGCGGGGGTTGGCCTTGCCAAGCAGGTGTTCCGCCTTCGCGACGACCCGGCGCCGACGCGACCAGCTCGTCAGTGTGGCGTAGAGGAACTCGGCGAACCGGCGTGCCGGTCGGCCGTGCCGGACGGCTTCGGCGTGGGCGTCGGCGAGTTCGCAGCCGATCTTCTCGACGAGCCGAGAGTTCCTGGCCAGGCCGATGACGTAGTCCACACCGTTGTCCTCGCACCAGGCCAGCAGCTCCTCGCGGGCATAGGCGGAATCGGCACGGAGGAGGATCTCCAGCCAGGGCCACTCCTGGCGGAGTCGGGCAATGATGCGGCCGAGCGGCCCCCTCACGCCCTCGGCGGGGTCCGCGTTGCCGGGCCTCAGCAGAGTGAAGAGCGGGCGTCCACCGCACGTGATGTACAGCGGCAGGAAGCAGTAGTGGCCGTAGTAGCCATGGAAGAACCGACCCTCCTGGCGACCGTGCACGGCATCGTCGGTGGCGTCGATGTCCAGGACGAGTCGCGACGGCGGCTTGCCCTCCCACGCGTCGATGAACAACTCCACGAGCACCGCCTGCAGCGCATCCGGATCGTGGTCGATCCTGCGGTAGCGGCCGGGCTCGCCGCCGGTGGGCGCATGTTCGAGACGGTTCAGCGTGCTCTTGCCGGCCAGCGCCGCACAGTCCTTCCGGCGTCCCCCTCTGCTGGCCCGCCAGCAGGGCCAGCAGAGGGTCGTGGCGCAACTCGTCATGATCGTTGAGGTCCTCGTATCCCAGGGCAATGCCCGTGATGCGCTGTGCCACCAGCGTGCGCACCGAGTGTTGCGTGAGGCGGGGATCGCGGTGGTCGGTGAAGCACGCGGCCACCCGGTCGAAGAGCCCGATGAACCGGTCGATCTCCCGGAGCAGAAGCGCTCCGGCGTTCGACGTGATCGCTCCGCCGTCGAATGCAGCGGTCACCCGGCGGCGCTGGCACGCTTGAAATACGCAAGGATAGCGGCTTACAATGTGTCGGCATCGGTCCTCCGGTGTGGTCACTGTCAAGTTGTGCTCCCACACAAACTTAACAGCCCCCGGAGGCCGATGCCGCTCTATTGGTCTGAGAAATGCGGGCTAGGTAGACTCGAACTACCGACCTCACGCTTATCAGGCCCTTGAAGATAGAGTGATATCCCCGCAAGACATCGCCTAAGTTCAACGAGGACCGCGCGATCCCCCGTTCTCGCCCTTGTAGGACATCTGGACCTGCCTGATCGAAAAGGCCGGAAATTCGCCAACCGACCAAGGATGCTGCTGCCGTGCCGATCGGGCACCGCGCCGAGAACTTGGAGCGATGCGGACGGCACACCTTGTACCGATTCCGTCCGGTTACGGCCTCGAGGTTCGCTCGTGGATCCGCTCCCAGCCCGGCGGGTCGTCCCGCACATCGCCTCAACCAGGAACGACCGCTCCGGCTCGCTGCGCTCGCCTTTGCGGATGCCAAACCGCCGGGCCTTCCCCGCGACCCGGACCTACAAATCAAGCGGACATACCCAAGAATGGAAAAGACAAGCGACCCCCCAAGCTGAGAGCTTGGTGCGGGCGTGGGGCCCTGGGTGTTTTCACACGCTGGCCCCCGCCCTCTAGGGGTCGCTCCCAGCCATCGATCTGCGGACTGCATCGACAAGTTATCTAACTCCCTTTATATGAACGACTTGTGTGTTGAGTGATATCCCTCGTCCCCCCATTTTGTCCACCGTTCCAAATCGGCTCTCACGGGCTCCTCTTAGACGTGAACGGATGAACGTACGCCTCGGCATCGGCCGCCGACCCGAGCGCCGAGTCGCCAATCGCCGGTCCTCCTGGCGGCTGAGCCCTCACCGGCCCCACGCCGCGGCATCGGGGATTCCCCGGCTAAAGAGCACGTCGAGACTGTCCGGACCGGCTTGAGGGGCAAGAGCCGCCGCGTCCGCTTGAGGCATGTCGCGCAGGATACCCCTCACCTGTCCGGTGCTCGGATCGACGAGGATGGACATGGGGATATCGGTGTTGCTGTCCAACGTCACCGACCCATCGGGTCCTGAGAGCGTGACGCTCGCCAGGCTGCCGGCCCAGCCGGGCTGAACCGGGAGAACGAAAGCGAAGGACGAACTCCCGTCACCATCGGCCACGTTGGGCATGGTGAAGCCGAGGGAGAAGAGTTCCTCCCCGCTAGTGCTCTGTCCGGTGATCCGGTGCTCACCGCTGGAGTCAGGGAGTGCAAACGGGGCGTCGACCACGAAGGATGGGTTGAGGAAGGGCTCGCCCTCCGTGTCGATCCCGCCCCACAGCAGGAGGGACTCTGCTTCTCGAGCGACCGGGCTCGCCGCCCAGGGCGGGCCCTCGTCGAAGAGGCGAAAGCGGAGCGCGTTGGTGAAGTGATAGTCGCTGATCCAGCTCTCGCAGTAGGACATCAGGTCCGTTCTGTTTGGCGACGCCAGTGCGCCCCCATGGCGAAAGTCATACCCCCAGGCACCGATCGATCCGTCCGGCGTCGGAAACGCCGGGTCCGGGCCGCCCGCCCCTCCGCACGGGGCATGATACAGGCTCAGGTTGTGGCCGAGTTCGTGAGCCATGGTCGTCGGGTTTAGTCTCGAAATGAACACCCGTCCGGGGTGTTGAGCCCGCCCTGCCTGCCCTTCCCGGCCGGGTCTCGACATCGTGCCCATGTAGTGGCCGCTCCCGCCCTCGATGGCCCGAATCGCTTCCGTCTGACCGAATATCGGGCCCCATTCGTCGTACGAGGTCGACGTCAGCACGGGCGCGTGGGCCGTCACTTCGAAGTCTCCGATCGGCAGCAGCGTGCGGGTGTGCCACAGCAGCTCGTGGCCCTCCGGGTCCGCCTCCATCACTTCGACTGTTTCCACGGCTTCCCAATGGGGGTCGGGTTGCCATAGGAAGGGAATCACCGTGAGGTGGAGCAAGGGCATCTCCCGCACATCGACCGCCATGCGGCCCGTCTCCGGGATGCGCCTTGCCACCCCGACGCCGGGATCCAGCGTTCCTTCCGGGTCGATCTCGACGACCATCTCAAGGCCCGGCCGCACGATCTGGGCGGGGATCTCGGCGTTGGACGATCGTGACAGATCCCCCTCGTAAACTTCGGTCGGGATGGTCGCCGTGCGCGCCGGAATGTCCGCAACATGGATCTCGGTTCCGTCCACGTAGAACCGGGCTCGGACGGGAGGGATGACCGCTGCCGTGGGGCTCGCGGCGGTGACGAAAACTCGGAGTAGCGCCTTCTCTCCGGCGACCAGCGGAACCGGATGCTCCGGCGACTGCACCGCCTGAGTGAGGTATGCGACGGACGCGCTGTCGCTCGCACACCTAGCAACCCGCAACCGGTAGATGGATCCGAGCCAAGCCTGGAAGCCGGGATCCGAGGGGGCGCAGAGATCCGTGTGGACGGCCAATAGCGTTTCGAGCCGACCCAGACGAGTCAGTTCGGTTGGAAGGATCCCCGCCATATCGGAGTTCCCCGAGAGATGCAGCCCCGTCAGGCTCGTGAGCCTGCCGAGTTCGGGCGGGACCGGCCCCGTGAGGGCGTTCTCTTCAAGCCGCAGTTCCTCGAGGTTCGTGAGGTTGCCGAACTCAGGAGGGATCGGCCCCGTGAGATCGTTCGCGTGGAGATTCAGTTCCCGCAAGCGCGTGAGGTTGCCGAACTCAGGAGGGATTGGCCCCGTGAGGGCGTTCCTTTCGAGCCACAGTTTCTCGAGCCTCGTGAAGTTGCCGAACTCGGGCGGGATCGGCCCCGTAAGATCGTTATCCGGCAGATTCAGCTCCCTTAGCCTCGTGAGGTTGCCGAGCTCGGGCGGGATCGGCCCCGTGAGGGCGTTCCTTTCGAGCCACAGTTTCTCGAGCTTCGTGAAGTTGCCGAACTCGGGCGGGATGGGGCCCGTGAGATCGTTCGCGTGGAGATCCAGTTCCCGCAAGCGCGTGAGGTTGCCGAGCTCGGGCGGGATCGGGCCCGTAAGGCGGTTCCGTTGAAGACTCAGGTTCTCCAAGCTCGTGAGGTTGCCGAGCTCGGGCGGGATCGGGCCCGTGAGGGCGTTCGATCGAAGACTCAGTTCCCTCAAGCTTGTGAGGTTGCCGAGCTCCGGCAGGATCGGGCCCGTGGGGCCGTTGCTGGAGAGCGACAGTTTTGTCACCCGGCCTCGGGAATCCGTCTCCACGCCGTACCAGGTCCCGAGCGGTGCGTCGGTCAACCAGTTCTCGGCGTTCTTCCAGTTCGGCCCGTCCATCGCTTTGTACAGCGTCACCAGAATGTCCCGATCCGTACCCGTGACGGCGATCTCCCTGACGGTGATCTCCGCAGATCCAGAGAACGCTTCCACGTTCGCCGTGATCGTCGCCGTCCCTTCGGCAACCGCCGTCACCAGGCCCCTCTCGTCCACTGTCGCTACAGAGCCGGCACCGGACCTCCACGAGAACACCGCACCCTCTACCGCGTGTCCGTTCTCATCGAACCCCACAGCCGCCAACCGCAACGTGTCGCCTAGAGCAGTGATCGTCGCTTCCGGCGGCGCCACTACTACCGAAGCCACCCGTCCCGTGACTCTGACGACCGTGATCGTTGCGGTTCCGCGTGCGCCTCCCGAACTGGCCGTGATCGTCGCCACCCCTTCGGCGACCCCGGTCACCAGGCCCGACGCGTCTACTGTCGCTATGGCTGCGTCACTGGACTCCCACGAGAACTCCGCTTCCGCTACCGCGTTCCCACTCTCGTTGAGCCCCTCCGCCGTCAGCTGTAGCGTACCACCCACCCCAATCGTCTCCGCGGACGGAGACACCTCCACCGACATGACCGGTCCCGTCACGTTGACGACCGTGATTGTTGCGACCCCGCTTGCGCTTCCCGAACTCGCTGTGATCGTCGCCACGCCTTCGGCGACCCCCCTCACCAGACCCGACGCGTCTACCGTCGCTATGGCTGCGTCACTGGACTCCCACGAGAGCTCCGCTTCCGCCACTGCATGCCCGTTCGCGTCGAACCCCTCCGCCGTCAGCTGAAGCGTACCACCTAGTCCAATCGTCTCCGCGGATGGCGACACCTCCACCGAGGCCACGGGCTGCATCACCGTCACTCCTGCGGACCCTGAGGCTGACTCCGCACTGGCCGTGATCGTCGCGACTCCCACGGCAACTCCGGTCACCAGACCCGACGCGTCGACTGTCGCAACCGCTGCGTCACTGGACTCCCACGAGAACTCCGCTTCCGCCACCGCATGCCCGTTCGCATCCAACGCACCCGCGGTCAGCTGAACGGTCGCGCCCAACGCGGTCAGCTCAGCTGTGAGCGGTGACACCTCCACCGAGACGATCGACTGCGTCACCGTTACTATCGCGGTTCCAGTGGGTCCAGAACCCTGGTTCAGGCTCGCCGCGATGACCGCCGTTCCGTCGCCTACCGCTGTGACCAAACCGGATTGGTCTACTGTCGCCACTGAGGCGCTGCTGCTGTTCCAGTTCACGGTGGTCCCAGCCATCACCACCCCGTTCTGGTTACGTACCTCCGCGCTCAGCTGCACGCTCGCGCCCAACGCCGCCAGCTCGGATGTGGCCGGATTCACCTGAACTGTCGTCGGGCGAGGCGGGTCGGGTAACGGCGTGGAGGCAGTGGGAGCGGCACTGTCTCCGCAGGCCGAAACCAAGGCCAGGGCCACGAGCCTCCACCCCACCCCCACCATGGCTCGGTGACGACACAACGCATTCCTCATGAATTCAACGATTCCATCCGCGAACCGAGCTACTGGTCTGCTCCGCATACTACAGAGTGACGGATTCACGGCTGGCAGCCCTTCGACGGTACCGGCACGTCGACCCTTGTCTGCATGCATGAGAGGTCCATGGCGCCAGAACCGATGCAAAGCGGTCAATCGCCGTCATACGTTATTCGTGGGCCAAGTCGATTCGACGTTTGAAGCAGAAGCAGCGCAGAAGGGTCCGGAGACATCTCGAATGCCCTGCAGCCAAGTGCGAAAAGCAGCAGTGCTCGGTGCACAGAGGCCGTCGTTCTCCTGGAACTGAAACTGATTCAACTCATCGAGTGCGAGAAAGCTCTGCGGGATCATCCCCGAAAGGTCGTTGTCGTAGAGAACCAGCCGCGTCAGGTTCGATAATTCGCCGAGTTCCGGCGGGATCGGGCCCACGAGATTGTTGGCATGGAGAAGCAGATCTTCCAAGGGCGTGAGGTTGCCGAGTTCAGACGGGATCGGCCCCGAGAGATCGTTCCCCCAGAGCAACAGCCTCTTCAAGCTCGGGAGGTTGCCGAGTTCGGGCGGGATCGGCCCCGAGAGCTCGCTCATGTGGAGAACCAGCTCCCGCAAGCGCGTGAGCCTGCCGATTTCGGGCGGGATTGGACCTGTGAGATTGTTGTTGTTGAGGAACAGCCTCCGCAAGCTTGTGAGATTGCCGAGCTCGGGCGGGATCGGCCCCGTGAGATCGTTCCCGTCGAGCCGCAGTTCCCCGAGGTTTGTGAGGCTGCCGAGTGCGGGTGGGATCGGCCCCGCGAGATCGTTCCCCCAGAGACTCAGCCACGTCAGGTTCGTGAGCCTGCCGAGTTCAGGTGGATCGGCCCCGTGAGGTCGTTGCTGTAGAGATTTAGTTCCTCCAAGAACGTGAGGTTACCTAGCTCGGGAGGGATCGGCCCGGTCAGGTCGTTGGAACCGAGATTCAACTCCCTCAAGCTCGTGAGGTTGGTGAGCTCGGGCGGGATTGGCCCCGTGAGGGCGTTCCTCCCGAGCTGCAGTTCCTCGAGGTTCGTGAGATTGCCGAGCTCAGGCGGGATCGGACCCGTGAGATCGTTGACACGAAGCTGAAGTCCCTCTAAGTGCGTGAGGTTGCCGAGTGCGGGAGGGATCGATCCCGAAAGACCATGCTCCACATAACGCTCTGCCTCGCGATCCCATCTGCCGCTAAGATCCAGCGAGACGACTCGACCGCACTCATCCGTCTTCACGCCATACCACGCCCAAAGCGGAGCGTCGGTTAGCCAGTTCTCGCTGTGGATCCAGTTTGGGCCGTCGGTCGCTTCGTACAGCGCCACCAGAATGTCCCGGTCGGCAAGTGCCGCCGCCGTGACTGTGATCCCCGCGCTTGCCGCTGCAGGCCCCGCGTTCGCCGTGATTGCCGCCGTCCCTGTGCCTACGGCTGTTACCAAACCCGCTTGATCCACCGTCGCCACCGATGTGTCGCTGCTGGTCCATGTCACGGTCACGCCAGTCATCACCCTGGCGTTCTGGTCGCGAACTTCCGCTGTCAGCTGTACGGTCTCACACAACGCAGTTAGCTCGGTGGCGAATGGGCTCACGGCGATCGTCGTCGGACGAGGCGGGTTGGGTAACGGTGTGGAGGCAGTGGGAGCGGCACTGTCTCCGCAGGCCCAAACCAAGGCCATGACCATGACCATGAGCCTCCACCCCATCCCCACCATGGCTTGGTGACGACACAGGGCATTCATCATGGATTCGACGACTTATCCGCGAACCGAGCTACTGCCCTACTCCGTGTATTAGCGAGATTCGACGTTGAAGAAGTAGCAGCACAGAAGGGCCCGGAGACATCTTGGATTCCCTGCAGCCAAGTGCGAAAAGCAGTAGTGCTCGGTGCGCAGAGGCCGGCGTTCCCCTGGAACTCCAACAGATGCAACTGGTCGAGTTCGAGGAAGCTTTGCGGGATCGTGCCCGAAAGGTTGTTGTCGTATAACCTTAACTGCTCGAGGCTGGTGAGGTTGCCGAGCTCGGGCGGAATCGGACCTATGAGTTCGTTGTTGGAGAGGTTTAACAACTCCAGACTAGTGAGATTGTCGAGTTCGGGCGGAATCGGGCCTGTGAGCTCGTTGTCGGCGAGGTCCAGGTCCTCGACATTGCCGAGACTGCCGAGTTCAGGTGGGATCGGGCCCGTTAGCTCGTTCTCGGCGAGGTCCAGGTCCTCGACATTGCCGAGGCTGCCGAGTTCAGGTGGGATCGGGCCCGTTAGCTCGTTGCGGGCGAGGGACAGGCGCTCGAGGTTGCCGAGACTGCCGAGTTCGGGTGGGATCGATCCGCTCAGGTCGTTGCCGGAGAGAAACAGGTGCTCGAGGCTCCCGAGACTGCCGAGTTCAGGTGGGATTGATCCGCTCAGGTTATTGCGGAAGAGGGACAGGCGCTCGAGGTTGCCGAGACTGCCGAGTTCAGGTGGGATCGATCCGCTCAGGTCGTTGATGGAGAGAGACAGGTGCTCGAGGTTGCCGAGACTACCGAGTTCAGGTGGGATCGATCCGCTCAGGGCGTTGGCGCCGAGAAACAGGCGCTCGAGGTTGACGAGACTGCCGAGTTGCGGTGGGATCGATCCGGTCAGGGCGTTGTCGGAGAGAAACAAGACCCTCAGGCTGCGGAGATTGGCGAGTTCAGGTGGGATCGGTCCCGTTAGCTCGTTGCCGTCGAGGGACAGTAACGTCAGGTTGCCGAGGCTGCCGAGTTGCGGTGGGATCGGGCCGGTCAGGGCGTTGTCGAAGAGGTGCAGGCGCTCAAGGTTGCCGAGATTGCCGAGTTGCGGTGGGATCGGGCCCTGGAGGTTGTTCCCGAAGAGCTCTAAAGACACCAGGTGGGTCAATCTGCCGAGTTCGGGCGGTATCGGACCGGTCAGTCCATGAGACAATCCTGCGTCACCCAAAGTGCCGGAGAGGTCCAGCCGAATAACTCGTCCCGATTCGTCGGCATCGACCCCGTACCACTCGCCGAGCGGCACGTCGGTCAGCCAGTTCTCGCTGTTGACCCAGTTTGGCCCGTCCGTCGCTTCGTATAGCGCCACCAGAATTTCTCGGTCGGAAAGCGGCGGCGCAGTGACTGTAATCCCCGCGCTTGCCGATGCAGGCCCCGCGCTCGCCGTGATCGCCGCCGTCCCTGTGCTTACGGCCGTTACTAAACCCGCTTGATCCACCGTCGCCACCGATGTGTCGCTGCTGGTCCACGTCACGGTCACGCCAGTCATCACCCTACCGTTCTGGTCCCGAACCTCCGCTGTCAGCTGTACGGTCTCACCCAACGCAGTTAGCTCGGCCGCGAATGGGCTCACCGCGATCGTCGTGGGACGAGGCGGATCGGACACTGGCTCCGGCGCCGTGGCGCTGTCTCCGCCACCGCAACCCGACGCCAAGACCAGACCCACCAATAGTGCGGACATCTTGATTATCGTTCGGGAACGGCTCATCGGATTTCCCAAGGCGCCATAGCGATCACCTATGTGATTCCAGGGGCTGGACTGCGGCATTACTCGCAGAATACACGGGGTCTCGACCGATCGCCATCTCGGTCCTTGCTCCGGCCCTTAGAATCTGTCGGCCCCAGTAGTGGGCGCTCGCACACGCCTCCATCGCCACCGGGCAGGGCCGCTGCGAGGCGAGGAAATTCACCAACTTTCCCCGGCTCAGCTTCCTCCGATACGCTACCGACCCGTCCGCCTTCGCCCCGTGTACTTGAAAGCTGCGCTTTGCCAGATCGATCCCGATGAGGCGAACCTCCTCCATTGGATGCCTCCTCCCTCAGATGGTCCACAATCGCTCAGTACCATCTTGGCACTATCGCGATGCCGCCGGGAGGGGGCGTCCACTCCATCGGGAATAAAAAGCGGGAATCGGAACCCCCAAATCGCGTAAGTTCAATCGGAGTGCCCGGATTCGAACCGGGGACCTCCTGCTCCCAAAGCCCCCGATCAGCAGCGTGATTTTCAGGCGAGAACTCTCTTAAGTCCAATCAGGACTCCACGATTTGCCGTTCTCGCCGTTGACGAAGATGTGGATCCGTCGGCCCGAAACAGCGGGGATTGGGGGCAAAATGGCGGACATTCGTCGCAGCTGTTGCCCAAGGAGCGTCGACCTTTCCTCGATCCAAGCACATCACTGCGTGCGTGTTGACAAGCCCATCCCGGACCCGCCGGATTGGAGGAAGCCCGCTGGCCGACCGGGCTATCCGGGATACTCGGAAGCGCCAGCTCTAGCCACGCTGGCGCGATCGCTCAAACAAGAGCCTCCTGCAGAGCGCACCTCGCCGCCGCCTCAACATGTGCCGACAAATTGCCGAGCGACAGAAAAAGCCGTGCCGCTTCCGGCGAATACGGCGGGGCCGGTACAATCCCATCATACTTTGCTGTCAGCATCGACCACGTATCTCTATATGGCAGCTACTGATATCATCGACGCCTACCTGCAACATGCCACCGTGGACATGAGACCGGGCGTGAAGATCGCGACCCGGACGGAGATCCTAAAGCGATTCGAGAAGAACCCAGGGGGGTTGGGCGAAGGCGTCTACAGCCGAGAGCATCTTCACCTGTGGATGCAAACGAACATGGGGAGGCTTCTGATCCGGCACCGGGGGGACCTGTAGAGGCGTTAGGCCCCTGCTGCCGCTGCTGCCATGAGAACCAAGAACGCGATGAAGGTGATGATGCTCGCGCCAACCCCCACGGCCAGCCCGATCCAAGCCGCCTTCACTTGGTGGACCTCTTGGGTAGAGACGTACTGCGACTCAAAGAACCGGAGGGTTGACTCGCCGCCATGGCTGGCTGGGAGGGTCGGAGGCACTATGGAGCGCGTTCGTTTCTCCGGCACGGCCGACCGCGTGGGCGAGGCCGACATCCTAGATCTCTACCGGAGCCTCCCGCCACAGGTGGCGACGCGGGCGGCCCAAGACTTCCGGCGCTCCCGTGAGGCCGCCGACAGGCAGCGCGTGCTCGACTACGCGACGCTGGACGCGGCGGCCGCGCTCGCGGCCACCATCGAGAGCGCGCAGGGCTCCTTCGCGGACCCGACCGCGAACGGCAACCTGTCAAGAGCGTCCGTAAGTCATTGTGAATATTATCTCATTGGCTCGGGATATCTGGTTGGTGCTTGAGATGCCGTGGTTTATGTGAGTCAGTGGTCCCCTCTATGGCAAGTTGACGGAGTTTCAAATGCTAAAATTAGATTGGGGTGATGCTCAGGTGTGGATGGAGGTAGCATCTACACTGTACCTACGCAATGTACCGAATTCTATAGAAGCACCTCGCAAGCCAATCGGATACCCACGTGGCAATGAGCTGAATGTGGCAGCCGTCGCAGCTGGATACGCTTTTGAGATTATCTTCAAAGTCTTGGTGAGAGTGGGCGGCCATCAACCAGATCCCACTCATGATCCGAGCGCCGCCTACAAGCGTCTTGGGGAGATAGAAAGAGTTGAAGTCGACCGAATAATCACCAGACATGGATGGCATAACACAGATGAATTATTAGCATTTCTCGACGCTGATCTCTGCCATAGGGATAGAAAATACTGGATGCGTCCCCCTGCAGGCGGTCGAGCCAGTGGCGTATTCAACCTCAGCGGGCCAAGAAGTGTCGGTGCCCTCAACAAACTACACAGAGACCTTTCCGCTTTGGCGCTTGACAGGATCAACGAGAATGAGGATGTCTACGAACAGTGGCCGGGAACAGATTGCTTCTACAAGGGATCAGTGATCCATCGTGTGACATTATGAACTACCGCAATGATGCGCGAAAACATCTGGCACGATTCAACGAAGAGTTTGGCAGCAGGGATAATGATCGCCTGAAATACGCTGCTCTTGAACTGCGTATGGCAATGGAGGCTCTTACGTATGACCGTGCCCTTGCCTACAAGGACGAGTTTCCGCCAAGCGAATACGAGACATGGCAGCCGCGTAAATTGATGGTAGTGCTTCTTGATATTGATCCCATGGCAGACAAGGACAGGTCACTTCGATACGGCGTAGAAGAAGAATACGGCGGCCCGGCACCAACGATGACGTCGCTAGGCTCAGAGAAAGTTCTCAGTATGGCTATCTTGAAAAAACACTATGATGTACTCGGTAGTTATCTACATATTCAGTCGATGAAACAGGTTCGCGCTGGAAAACCGCTGAACTTGGACAAGATGCGATCTCGGTGTGAGACAATTGGTGGAATTATCAGAGACGTACTTTCATCGCCAGTCTTCAATTTCACGCTCGGTAGTTTCTCTGCGTTGCCTTGTACGGAGTGTGGAAACCCAGTCCGTAAACGCCTACCTGAAGAACAAAGTGAAGTTCACGCCGAATGCTACGAGTGCGATGCCGCATACACGCTTACTGACAGGGGAAACGGTGAGGTCGAATGGAAACCGGACCACACGGAAATTGAATGCGAGAACAATGACTGTGAGCGTAAGGTCAGTGTCTGGCGCCGCAAGATTGCAATCGGGAATTACTGGATATGCGCGGATTGCAAGGGCCGGAACACTCTTGATATCGGAGTTCGCCACGAACCTGGAGGATAATTGCGAGGATGCTCTTAGTGCCGAGAATCACAAGGAATGAGCTTCTCAGTTGCTGTGCGACGCGAGGCCGATCCGTCGAGGGACAAGGAAGGCAAGCGCGTCTATCACTACGAGCGCCTGCCCACCCCCATCGTCCGCCAGTACACTGTGTTCAACACGGAGCAGGGCCGACGGGGTCCCGGCTCGGCCCACTCCCAGTGCTGATCCTCTCTAGTGTCCTGAGTTAGAAGTTCATTGCATTAGTGGCTCGCGCATGGTAACTTGCCCCGAACCTGTTCCGGGAGGATGCCATGCGTGGACGTCCGTTGGCTCCCCTGACTCTCGATGACGCCGATCAAGAGACCTTGGAGCGTTGGGTGAAGCGACCCAAGACAGCCCAGGCTCTGGCGATGCGGGGGCCCGCATCGTCCTTCGGGCCGCCGAGGGAGCCGCAAATACTCAGATTGCCGACGAAGTGGGGATCACCAAACAGACCGTGGGCAAATGGCGCAAGCGCTTCGTGGGGGGGGGGGCGTGGACGGGGGCGTGGACGGGCTGTTGGACGAGCCCAGACCTGGAGCTCCCCGCACGATCGGGGATGAGGATGTGGAGCGCGTCATCCGGATCACCTTGGAAGAAACGCCCACCGACGCCACGCACTGGAGCACCCGCTCCATGGCGCAGCGCACCGGGATGAGTCAGAGCGCCATCAGTCGCATCTGGCGGGCCTTCGCGCTCCAGCCCCATCGCAGTGAAACCTTCAAGCTCTCCTCCGACCCCCTCTTCATCGAGAAAGTGCGTGACATCGTCGGCTTGTATTTGCATCCCCCGGACCGAGCTCTGGTCCTGTGCGTCGACGAAAAGGCCCAGATCCAGGCCCTCGACCGCTCCCAGCCCCTGTTGCCGATGCGTCCTGGGCAGATCGAGCGCCGTACCCACGACTATGTTCGCAATGGCACCACCTCCCTCTTCGCAGCGCTCGACACCAAGACCGGAGAGGTCATCGCCGAATGTCACAAGCGCCACCGCTCCATTGAGTTTCGCAGGTTCCTCGACACTATCGAGGCGACCGTCCCCCAAGGCCTCGATATCCACCTCATCGTCGACAACTATCAGACCCACAAGACCCAGATCATCAAGCGCTGGCTCCTCAAGCGTCCTCGCTTCCACCTCCACACTTCACCCCCACCAGCTCATCCTGGCTCAACCTCGTCGAGCGCTGGTTCGGCGCTCTCACCGAAAAACAGCTCCGACGCGGCGTCTTCCGTAGCACGCGCGAGCTCGAGGACACGATCCTGCGCTACGTCGACATCACCAATCACGATCCCAAACCCTTCGTCTGGACCAAGTCCGCTGATCAGATCCTCCAAACTCTTGCCCGCTTTTGTACGCGGACTTCCGACTCAGGACACTAGAAAGTCCACCAAAATGCCGAACGGGTGCTCGAAGACAGCCGGATCCCCGTCCGGCATGTGGTCGGAGATCGGACGTTCTACAACCTGAACGGCGACGAGATCGTGCTGCCCGAGCGGGTGCAGTTCCCCTCGGCCAACCACTACTACCAGACGGCGCTCGACGAGCTGGGCCACAGCACCGGCCATCCGGAACGGATGATCCCCCACTCCTATCCAAGGGATGAACGAAGGGTTCGGCTCACCGGCCTATACGAAGGACGCGCTGCGCGCGGAGATCAGCCCTATGATGACGGGCAAGCGCGTGGGCGTGAGCTACGACCCGAGCCGGGGTGCCGCCTACGTTGGGGGTTGGGCTGCGGCGCTCAAGGAAGATCCGCAGGAGATCCGCCGCGCCGCGGCCGACGCGCAGAAGATCTCCGACTTCGTGCTTCCCCGGAGCCGCGAGCGCCAAGCCGAGCGGGAGCCCACTCCGGTGGCTGCTACCCACGCTCCCGCCCCTCCAGCTCGTCGACCGGCCCGAACTCCCGCTGCCGGTACCGACCCCGGAGCTTCGGCCCGAGCTGGCGGGCCTGCTGGCTGGAGCAGCAGCAGTTGATCGAGCAGGACGCCGCCACCCGGCGCGTACGGCTCGAAACGAGCTCAAGAGCCAGGTCGCATGCCGGAGCGAGTCCGCCCGCGCGAGGGATGGCCAGCGGGCCGCCGACGCCGAGCTCGGCCTCCCCATCGACGAGCAAGGACATGCCCTCTTCCCCGCTACGCCATTGCGCGAGTCGCCTGACTCTCCGACCTGGGACGCCGCGTCGATCTCGCCGAACGCTCCGTCCGGCGCGGCGAGGGGGACTCCGAGCTCGCAGACGCGCTACGCAGGGATGCCGAGGGAGAGTGGGAGTGAGGCGCTGGACTCCGCCCGACGCGAACTTTGTAGACAGACGCTGACCGAGTGTCGCGTCCCATCTCTCCCGTGCCCCGGCCCTAGCGCCTCACACACACCTCTTGGAGGACAACATGGAACGACGCTATTTCCGGATTGGCGACGTCTTTCCCCACGATCACGCGGTGTCGCAGTTCCTGACCGGTCTTTGCATGGCAGTCAACGACATCACGCTGACGCTTCGCCACATGGAGGCCCACATAGCGGAGGGCGGCGAACCACCGGATGATCAACCAGGTGTGAACCTCTCCTACTTATATCGTCTCTGCGTCATCTACCGTGAAGCAGCGGGCCTCCTGTGGCGGAGCCTCGACGACCCACAGGTCGCTTCATTCCTGAACGAGCTCTCGCCGACCGGCCGTCAGCATCTTGCAGCGGCGAAAGAGTCCTTCTCGTCTTGGAGCGACTCGTTCGTCAGGGACAAGGTCAAGCCGATCAGGGACGCCACCTCGCACTACAAGCAGATGGCGCTCGACAACATGGGACCCCGCCTTGAGATCGTGGCGGACGAACGCTCCTGGATTGAGCTAGGTGTAGGAACCGACACGTGGTACGAGTTCGCCGAGGCCGTCTTCAAGACTAACCTTCTGGAGGCGGCCGGGTACTCCGAACGGGACCTGGAGAGATTCATGAGGCGGCTCACAGAACTCGTACTGGCCTTCGTATCCTTCTCGCACGAGGCCGTGAACCTCTGGCTGGGCCGCGTCGACCATGATGTCTTAGCGGCGACCGAATGACATGGCTGCTCACGATCAGTCCTCGCCGACTCGAGCGCGTCGGCCCGCTTCGGCCTGAGAGGCCTGGCCCTGCAGGTGATGAACCGCACTCGCTGCCGAAACTGCGCGCCTTCACGGTGCCGGTGCAACGGGTGACATCGGCCGCGACTCCAGGTACCGGAATTCATGTCGACTGACGTGGGCCAACCCCTCGTGACGCTGGACACCAATGCGGTCGAGCCGGATGTCGTGGCCCATGCCGCGCTCTTGGGCTATGAGACTCAAGTGGTAACCGTAACTGCCCGAGAGGTCGAAGGAACGAGTTTCGAAGTGCCGCTGGAGCACACACGGCGTGTCCTCGAACTGGGCCACTTCGGTGAGTCCCGTTACGGTGAAGCGGTCTATGCCGGACCGAACACCCGTGACGTTATCGAGGCTGCCCTAGAGATCATTTCGAACGGGAGCTTTCCGACAAACCGGGCCTCGCTGACAGATGGCCAGAAACGTCAGCTCCGCGATACGATGATTCTTGAGGCCCACGTCCGCAGCGGCGCGGACCTCTTCGTTACGGGTGATGCGCGGGCCTACGTAGGGCATGGGAGAAGGGACATGTTGGAAGAGCGCCTCGGCGTGCGGATCCTGCTGACACGCGAGTTCTTAGACCTGACATGCCGAAGCTCATGATCGCCGTTTGATAGGCAGACTCGTCCCGATTCCGTTGTTGAGCCCGTGCCTGCTTCTACGATTCGAGACGGCTACATATTGCCGTTCTGCCAGGAACATCACGCGCCAACTCGGCCTGCTACGCCTTGCCTGGCTCCGGCATGCGGTAGCCGACACCATGCTGGTTGAAGATGCAAATGGGGTTGGGGGCGTGGTCGCCGACCTTCTGGCGGAGCCTCTTGATCGCGGTTCGGACGCGGTCGGCGTCGCCGGACTCGCGGCTGCCCCACACTTGGCGAAGGACGGCGGTCGTGGTCACTACGCGTCCGGCGTTGAGCGAGAGGACGCGGATCAGATCGAACTCGGTGGGCGTGAGCGAAACGGCACGGCCGCCCAAGCTGACACGGCGGGGTCCGTAGTCGATGGCGAGGCCGCCGAGGACGAACAAGCTCATCCCGCCCCCGGAGCGGGCCTGGACTCGGGCCACGAGTTCGGTCGGGGAGAACGGTTTGACGATGTAGTCGGCCGCACCGCTCTCGAGAGCCTTGGCGGATGTCTCGTCACGCCCGTAGGCTCAGATAAAGATGACGGGGAGGTAGACAAGTTCGGGAACTTGCTCCATCAACTCGATGTCGTCAGTTCCCGGGAGCATCATGTCAAGTAGGACGAGGCCGGGGTAGTGGGTCATTTTGAATCAAACAAAATTCGGAGGGAGTAATTCGTCGATCTTCCAGGCTCGATCCGTGAGACCGGCTGCCTTGGCCGGAGTCGTTTTGATTCCGTTCCGCTCCTTCGTCAGCGTCGTGTGCGGCTTGCAGAAATTATAATACATGAAGTGTAACGCTACGGCGTACTCGTGGAACGCGACCTTCTTTGAGAAAGCGTTCGTTAGCCGCGTAAACCGGCGCGAGTGCATCCGAAGCGTGAGGTTCGACCGCTCGACATGGGACGTGCAAGTGTCCTCCATGACGGGGTGGCCCATCACCCTCGTCTTCTCGGCCCCGAGGCACACGGGCGGGCTATACCGACGCCGACCTTCGGAAGTCTGGCCGTAGACCTTCACCATCATGCCGTAGTCTGCCCCACCCCACCCGAACGCCCGCTCTACGGCACGCGGATAGACGCCGTGACCGTCAGTGGAGAGGTGGACCCGGTTCACTAGACGGTCGGCCAGATCCTGCATGAACGGAACGCCGGTCGCGGCCCCCCTGCATCCGACGCTGTAGGCGATCATGAGCTTGCTGTCCTGGCAGAGCGCCGTCCACGTCCACACATCGCCCCGGCCTTGGCGCTTCTCGTCCTTCGGCACGTTGCGCTCCTTCGCGCCACAGAACGACCAGATTTCGTCGCACTGTACCCGCTCGGACTCGACGCCCCGTACGAGAGCGTCGTGCTGCTCCATGCAATACGTGCCGACGTTCTTGAGCAACCGAGAAACGGTATTCTTGGATGTACCGGTCAGGCGAGCGGTAGCCCGCATCGAGTTTCCCTCGACCAGCGCCCGGAGGATCATCGCCCGTTTCCGTCGCTCAGCTTGTTCATTCTGGCTTCCTTGTTGGTTTTCCCTACCCCCAATTTATGCTTGAGCGCTCACGAAAGCAAGCATAAACTTCACACCAGCATTGATATTTCACGCCTAGGTGATAACTTTACATCGGTGTGAAGAAGAAGGAAGGGTGTGAGTCAGTTGAACCTGAGCAGAGGACTCGCAATGAAAACGAGTGGTCCCCCTCCACGGGACGTGCACCCCGCGCTTCAGCGCGATCGCTTGACCGCGATCGCGCGGCTGGTCTGGGCTGCCCGCGTCTCGGCCGCCAGGGACGCAAATTGGGACCTGGGTGACAACATCTGGACCATCGGCTGCGTAGGCTTCAAACGGACCTGCACAGCGATATCAAGAGCGGCCGTGGGTGAGCTAAAGCCGTTTCTCTCGGTACGGGACCGGAGTCACCATTTCGTCTTCCAGATCGGCGGTGTGCCAATCAGGGTTTACCGAGGTGACATTGATGGCTCTGCACCGGAACGCTTTGCCGTGCCCGACCTCCAGGAACAACATGATTTACAACTGGCGTTCGACTTGTTTGACACGCCAACGCCCTCGGCCATCTTCCGGCTGATCGTCGAGACGGACCGACAGGGTTTCCCGGTCGCAATCTTCCTCGCGCAGGTCGAGCCCTCGGGGGAGATCGTCAATCCGTGGCGCATCCCCTTGAGCGCCGAAGAGGAAGGGTACAGCGATGGAGCCATTCTCCCGCTTGCACCGAGTCCGGTCACTCCGCCCGCGCCGTCCGTCGGCGACGCGGCAGAAGAATCTTCCGAGCAGCAGACACGCAAGAAAGGAGGTTGACCCATTGAGCTTTTCGGGGGAACGGCTTCGGGTGCTGAGGACTTTCAACGGCCTCAAACAGAGCGCCCTCGGCGATCTCGTCGCGGTCTCGGCCGCAGCGATTTCGCAGTACGAGCACAACCGTCGCGAGCCCGATGAAGAGATCACATTAGCGTTGTGCGACGAACTGGGCGTAAGGCCCAGCTACTTTGAAGCCGGGATACTCGACGAAATCACGGAAGACGGGACCAACTTTCGTAGCCAGCGCACCACGCCGAAACGCGATCGTCAGCGCGTCTTGGCCTACGGTACCTTGCTCGCCGAATGGGTGACCTACCTTAGCCGGTACATCCGTTTGCCCGATTTCGACGTTCCGGCGATTCCGGTCCAATCGACGGACGATATTGAACAGGCGGCGGAGCGATGCCGCGAGCACTGGAGTCTCGGGTTCGGGCCGATTCGCCAGATCACTCGCGTCTTGGAGAACGCCGGGATCGTCGTGACCGTCATGAATAACGAGTCCACGAAGATCGATGCTTTTTCGTCGTTCTCCACCAAACTGAACATCGTCGCGTTGAGCACGGCTAAGGGATCGAGTTCACGCGCAATGTTCGACTGTATGCACGAGGTGGGGCACGCAGTTCTGCATCGAGCAGACGAGCCTGGTTCCGACATGGATCAGCGTGAGTTTGAAGCCAACTGGTTTGCTGGGGCGTTCCTGCTACCGCGTCAGACGTTTGCCCGTGAGTTTTGGTCCACTGGCGGATCGACCCTAAGGCACCTCTTCGAATTGAAGATACGCTGGGGGGTGAGTGTCCAAGCCATGGTTTATCGGGCTCGGCAACTGAACCTGGTCACTACCTCACAGTATCGTCGCTGGATGAAGGATGTGTCTCGGAGGGGATGGAGGAGCGGAGTCCAGGAGCCCGAGGAACCCGAGCCGCCGAGGCCTGAGCTGCTCGCTCAGGCCTTCTCGCGGTTCAAAGAGAAGACAGGAAAGGGGGTGTCCAAAGCTGCCACTGATCTCGGGTGGGGTCACAAGTTGTTCCGACAAATCACAGGAATCGAGGATTCGGCTGTCGGGGCTGAATTGCACTCCTTGGCAGAATACCGATCCAGGCGAGCCTAATCGCTCATCCCACCGTCCCCCCGAAATTAACTCCCCTTCTTCCAACGCGCCTCCGCCGCCTTCCTGGCGATCTCGGACCGCCGCTCCGGGGTAAGCTTCGCGGCCCGTGCCTTGCCACCCTTCTTTCCGCCCTTACGTCCTAGCTCGGCGGAGGCGTTCTCGTGTCGCGCTTCCTGCCAGCGCTGGAAGCCCTCATTCAGTTCCTCCAGTTGCTCCGCGCCTAATATCCCAACAAGGTGAGCTAGACGGGGCCAGAGTCTCAGAGACAGCTCGGAATCGCTCCAGCCAGCCTCTATCCCCTCGCGAAGGGACGCGATGATGTCTGCCAACACCCGGGGGCCGGTCAGGTCGTCATTCTCCGTGGCATGTTTCACTACATCGAACGCGGTGACGTTCGGGTCGTCGTCCTCGGATCGTCTCTTGCTTGAGCGCTTTGGCATACCTGAAAGCTAGCGCGTAGGGGCCACCCGGTGTCAACCCCTTCGACCCCCTCTCAAGAATTCAAACTGACCCACTACCGAGGCCGGACGTCTCGACCCGGATTACGCGCGACAGCCCTTCCGGATCGCCCCTGACAACCGGGGGCGTAGCCCGCGTCGAAGAGGACGTCCCGTATGTAGCGTAGCGTCTCCGGATCGTCGTCGACCAAGAGGATCGGCATTTTCACGCGGCTTGGCCCGAGCACGCTCGCCGGGGCGGCGGCGAGGCCGGTTGCTCCGGCGACCGGGACCGTGAACGTGAACCGCGCTCCGAGGCCGCGTGAGGAGCGGTCACCGGCAGCTTGGAGTCGAGGTTCGTCGGAGACATGCCATGGATTCTGGCCGGGCATGCCGCCCCAGGCAATGTAACTGGTTGGGAGAAGGCGGTAGCGAGACTCGAGGGGAGCAGGGGTTGGGGCTGGGGCACGGCGCGCCCGAGGAGATCAAGCATCGAGGGCCGATACTGCGGATTGGGGGAGGCGGTAACGAATCGGCAAGTTCAAATAATACAAGTGACACCGCTCGCTCCAGATGCCATGTCAACACCCCCGGCGTACCCTACAGCCTCCTGGAGACCCAGACGGCGCGGCCGACGATGCGGATCTCGTCGGCGGAGCGCTCGTAGCTGTCGTATTCGGGGTTGAGGGACTTAAGCACGACCTTGGGCGGGTCGGAGTGCGGCACGTGCTCGATCCGCTTCGCGACGAGCCCCAAGCCGTCCCAGATCACGAAGATCCCCGGCGGCGACGGCACCTGCCGGCTCACGTCGATCATGATGCGGTCGCCGCTCGAGAGCAGCGGCTCCATGGAGTCGCCGTCCACGGTGATCATGCGGAGGTCGTCGGGCTTGGCCCGGAACTCGTGGTGGATGAGCGGATCGGCGAACAGCCACGCCTCCTTGATCTCCTCCGGCTGGTCGTTCCAGGCTCCCGGACCGGCAGCCACGCGTACATCGATCTCCGGCACGACGCTGTAGCCCTTGGGAGCGGCATAGGGGCCGGGCAGCGGCGGCGTATTCGGACGCGCCGCGCGCCGCGAGCTCCGGTCGTGCCGCAGCAGGTCGGGGCTGCAGCCCAGGTGCTCGGCCAGCGCCTCGCGGTCATCCTCGGCCAGCACGCGGGGCGTGCCCCGGTTAATGAACTGGTGCAAGTAGGAGGCATTGCGCTCGATGGCGAGCGAGGCCGTGCGCAGGTTCGTGCGGCTGTCCGCGATCAGCCTTAGCAGCCGCCTGCGCACCGGATCCAGCTGCGCGTCGTTCTTTCCCGTTCGTCGTCCCATGGAGTGGGAAATTACCCACTCCCCGCACCTGGGGCAAGCCCGCTCCTCCCACCCCATTTTCTGAGCTGTCTGGCGGCGCACTGGCAGCAATCGGCAGAGACCCGATTCCCGTATCTCGTTGTAGGTCAAGCAGGTGGGAAATAGCCTATTTACCATACTATTGCGTGAGTTGCCGACTCGATGTTCTGGTGAACGCGTATGGAGAGCCTGACGAAGCAGTTCGAGCGGCGAGTGGCGGTGTTCCTGCGGCGCTCGCGTCTGACGCCATCGGAGTTCGGGGCGCTGGCGGTCGGGGACCCGAAGTTCCTGGGCGATGTGCGCCGGGGGCGCTCGCCGCGATTGGCGACGGCGGACCGGGTGCTGGCGTTCATGGAGGCCTACACCCGTGTGCACGGGCTGGACCGTTCGGGGGATCCGTCGGTCGAGCCGGAGCGAGAGTGCCCGGGCGGCCCAGACACGTCGGAAAACGGAGGAGAGGAAGAGACATGAGAATGTTGCTGATGACGATGCGGGCGGCCGCGTGGGCGGCGCTGTGGCTGCTGACGCCCACGGTGCTCTGGGCGCAGGGCACGAGTCCCTGGGTGGACGCTGTGAACGAGCTACAGGTGCAGTTCACGGGACCGATCGCGAGGGGGCTGTCGCTGATCGCGATCGTGGTGGGCGGTCTGATGTTCGCGTTCGGCGAGGGGGGGAGCAAGCGTACGCTGGCCGGGATCATCTTCGGTCTCGGGATGGCGATGGGCGCGGCCAACTTCCTGGCGTGGTTGTTCTGATGCGGGGACTCAGGCGCTGGGCGGGCTACGCGGCGCTCAACCGGCCGCTCACGGTCTTGGGCGTCGAACGGCGGTTGTTTCTGCTGGGTGCGACGCTCGCGGTCGCGGTATGGAACGCGACGGCATCGCTCGTGGCGGGCGGCGTGGTGTTTGGGGTCTGTTACGGCGCTGGCTGGCTCGCCGGCCGGAAGGACCCGGCGATGCTCGCGGTGCTCCGGGCCGGGACGCGTCATCCGGCGCGGTTCGATCCGGGCAAGTGGGCAGCGGAGCCTTGGCATCTCCACACCCGTACGGGCTCGCGGTGAGGACCCGTGAGGAACTCCGGGCCTACGAGGCGGCGGGCCCCTTGGCCGAGGAACTGCCCTACTGGGGCTGGCTCGATGATGGCCACACCTGCCTGACCCGATCGGGCGAACTGATGGCGGCGGCCCGGATCAGGCCCGCCGTGACCGACGGGCGGACGCCCGAAGAGATCGACCGCGTATTGGGCCTCTGGCAGCGGCTGCTGTCGGGACTCGGGGCGGACGCCCGCCTCTACTTCTACCTGCTCCGACGTCCGTCCTCGATCGGCGGCGCGGAGGAGCCCGGTGGTTCCGACATCGCGTCCGTGTCGACTCGGAAGCGCCAAGCGTTCCTGGCCGAGCGCGTCCAGCACCTCGATGCCTACGTGGTCTGGTCGTACGATGCCGGCCTCCGCTCGGTCGCCGGGGGGTCGGGCTCGGGACTGCTCTCTCGGCTCACGGGGTGGAGGAAGCGCCGCTCGAGTGCGCCGAGCTATCTGGCCTCGGATCCGGCCGAGACCGCGAAGACGTGGCGGAAGAAGAACGCCGCGCTCGTGCTGGCGACGCAGTCGGCCGTCGACGTGACGGGCACGCCCGGCGCCTCGGCGCTGCTCGAGTCGATCCCGACCAAGCTCTTCCTCGCGAACCCCGAACTCCCCGGTGAGGCCTACGAGGCCGCCACCGTGCAGGCCGATCCGCTCGATCCGACGACCAAGTACTTCCTCAACCGGTTCGTACACGACTTCCACTCGCGCCGCCGCGGGACCGTCGAGGAGCAGTGGACGCGGAGCCTGCGCTTCCTGTCGACCGAACTCGCGAACGCCGCCTTCCAGCGGGACGCCGGCGAGGTCGCCGCCACGGCGGCCGGCACCACCGAGACCGAGCTCCAGGTCGAGCAGGTCGTCCTCCGCCTCCATCCCGCACCCGAGCCGCCGCACGGTGCGACCGCCGACTTCGATCTCGTGCATCTGAAGGGCGAGCAGGAGATCCGGCGCGAGCGCTGGTCGCTCACGCTGAGGTTCGAGTTCCTGGAATGGGTCCCGCCCGAGCTGGTCGTCCACAACCCGATGGGCATCCTCGTCACCTACCTCCAGGCCGACCGGGCGCTGGTCACCGGGCAGGAGCGATGACCCTCCACCTCGACGGACGCGAGAAGGCGCTCGAGGCGTTCGGCTGGACGGGACGCAAGGCCGAGTGGATCGCGCTCGTGTGCCTCCACAGCGGCGTGTTCACCCGAGCGCAGGCGACCCGGTTCCTGGACACGCACCACGAACGGGCGCGCCGCATGGTCCACGCGCTGATCGCGCAGGGCCTGGCCGCCGAGGAGACGGTGCCGGGCATCCGGGGGATCGGCCGCGTGTGCCGGATCTACGCGCGGAGCCTCTACCGCGCGCTCGGGGCCGAACATATCCGGCATCGCCGCACGGCGTCCCCCGACGTTCTGATGCGCCGCCTGCTATCGCTCGACTACGTGATCGAGCACGACGCGGACCTGCCGTGGCTCCCGACGGAGCAGGAGAAGGTCCGTGCGTTCGAGGCGCTCGGGATCGGGCGCGAGCTCCTGCCGTCGCGCCTCTACCGGGGCGCCGCCGGGGACACCCGCCGCTACTTCCCGCTCAAGATGCCAGTCGCGCTGGACTCGACCCGCGCCGTGTTCGTCTACGCCGAGCCGGGCCACGACACCGCGGCCGCGCTCCGTGCGTGGGGCGCGACGCACCGGGGGCTCTGGCACGCGCTCGCGCGGCTGGGCCGGTCCGTCGAGGCCGTGGCGGTGGGACGCACCTCGGATGAGACGGAGCGGGCGCGAAGGGTCCTCTCCGGTTGGGCCGAGGCCTCCAGCACCAGCGAACCCGACCCCGCCATCCGGGACGAACTGGCCAGGATCGAGCGGGCGATCCTTCAGGGCGCGGTCCAGATCCTCGAGGAGTTCGGCGGTCTCCAGGCCGCGCTCAAGCGGAGCGTGGCGCTCGAGAACGAGGCCCGCCGGCAGGCCGGGCGCGGGGCGATACGCCGTGGCCGTGCCTGGCGGACCACGCGCCTCGCCGGAGTTCGCTACCGATGAGTGGCCCCCGTCTCATGGCCGCACTCGAGCGCGCAAACGACGCGGGGGGCCGATGCGCACTTCGGCGCTCCGGCGAGGCGCACCGGCAGGGCTCCGGAAGCTACCGCGCGCGAACGTCTTGCGTCTCCGCACCCCGACCGGCCAGGGCCGATCGGGGCGCTCAGGCGGTGCTGGGAGCGACCCACCAGTCCGAGGGCCTGGTACGGGTTCGGAGCCGGGTGTGCTTGCGCACCCCTGCCCCCGCCCCCTTCGGGTCGCTACCGCACCAGCGATCCGTCCCGGAAGGGTGTCGAGCGCCGCTTCTCGGCGGCGGCGGACGTGTTGGGCGACCGGCTGGCCGTCGGGGTGTCCGGCATCGCCGACCAAGACCGGGACGCGCCTGTTCCGGCTCGTCTTTCGCCTTCCCGCATGGGATTGTTGGCCCGGAGCGACCTCTGGCAGGCAGGGGCGAGGGTGTGAATACACACTCGCCTCTATGCCGCACCAAGCCCTCGGGGCGGGGGGTCGCTCCGGCCACGGCCAAAGCGGCCCGTTCGGCAACTGACGACCGGGCCGACTGGCCGCAAGACGTAGGAAGCGCGGCGGATGGAGGTTTGGCGCCGTGTGAATCGCCGGGGAGTCGAAATGTGAATCGCCCCCCCGCGTCGTTTTCACATCGCGGTGCGGCGTAAACCGGCCGCTATTCCCCGAACTGATGGAGCCATCGCGCACATGCATCAGCCCGACGAAAGCACGATCCGAGCCCCGACTCCGACAGTCATTTCCAATACGGAGATGAGGCTGAACGCGGTGAGGTGTGAAGAGTGAAGTCGAAGAACGAGGCAGGTGGGCAGTTGTTGGAGTGTCAATGTCTGCTTGAACAGGGGAGAGGGGCAACGGGCGAGTTGGGAGCGACCGACTGGCAGGAGGGTCTCCGGCCAGTAGGAAGTCGGGATGAGGTGGTTCATGCGGCGGAGTCTCTGGCTTGGCCGATGGCGCGGAAGAGGGCATCGCGGGCGCGTTGGACGGCCTTGGCGGCGTCGAGGTCGGGGGTGGTGGAAGCGCGTTGGTCGAGGGCTTCGAAGGTGACTTCGGGCCGGAGAAGGCGTTTGACGTCGGGGAGCGACCGGAAGTGCTGGTAGGGGGTGGCGACATCGGCTTGGCGGTAGGTCTTCCGGATGCGGCCGCTGGTGCTGGTGATCTCAGTGGGGAAGAGGCAGGGCCGGTGGAAGTTGAGGAAGGGGCAGAAGCTGTCGCGGAGGAAGTCGTTGAGCGTGGGAAGCAGTTCGTGGGGGACGTGGACGTGGCCGAGCCACCTGCGGACGATGCTGCCGTTCTTGGACTCGACGAGCGCGTTGTCGTTCGAGCGGCGGGGCCGGGACTTGGTGAAGGTGGGGATGTGGAGGCGGTTGAGCAGGTCCGCGACCTCGCGGTTGATGTACTCCGACCCGTTGTCGACGTGGAAGGCCTGGACGGTGAAGGGGAAGGCGGAGATGAGGTCTTCGAGGACAGGGATCATGAAGTGCCGGGTGATGCGGCGGACGGCTCCAAGGTGTTGGAACTGTGTGACTTCGTCGACGACGTTGATGACGTAGGCGCCCTTCTTTCCGTCCAGGTCGCCGAGATGCACGGTGTCGACGCGCAGGAAGCCGGGCTGGCCGTGGGGCCGCGGCTTGCGGCGCACTCCGAAGCTCGCGGGCGTGGAGCGGGTCTCGCGGAAGGTGAGGCGTCCGGTCCGGTAGGTGCGGGTCTTGCGGAGGTTGTAGATGTGGCCGCTGGAGATCCCGGCGAGCCGCTCGAAGCGTTCGTCGCCGTAGACGTGGCGCATGCGCCAGAGGATCACCTTGGTCGCGGGTCCGGAGAGCTGGCCAAAGGCCTCGTCGACCTCGGCCAGAAGGGCCGCGTCGTAGGCGGTGTAGCGGCGCGGGAAGGGCTTGGCCGGGGGCTTGCGGCGGTGGTCACGGATGCCTCCGGTCCTGCGGTGCTGGGCGATGAGACGGTCCATCTGGGCCTCGGAGAAGCCGGTCGCCTTCTCGAGGAACCGCCGCACCAGGCCCTTGTCGGGCTTCCTGAGCGTGTGGTACTCGAATCGGACGAGTGTCCGGCGAATCACGGCGTAGGCGGAGGTGCGGTCGGTGAACTCGAAGTCCGCCGGTTCGTTGCCTTCCACGAAGGCCCGCATCTGGTCGAGGGTCCGGATCCGTTCGGTGCGAAGTGTCACGATCATCCTCCAATGATCTCTTCGCCTCGGACTTCAGCCTCATCTCCCGCTGGAAACCCACGTCTCCCTCAGCCTCACTTGTCGTTGGACAAGACTCCGACTGGCGAAAACACCCCGCCCGCGCGAGCTTTCAAGCGCGCAGATCGTGCAGTCCATCACGAGAGGAATCGAATGATGGCACGCACGAAACGAGTCCGGCGCAGCTACAGCGCCGGCGAATGGGGCCGGAACCGGGTGAGGGTCTTTCCCGATCCCAAGACCGGCCTGATCCAGATCGAGTGGCGGGAGCAGGGCCGCAGGCGGAGCAAGTCGCTCGGGCATCGCGACTGGGCACTGGCCAAGAAGCAGGCGGACGAAGTCGCCGCAGGCGGCCATGGAGCGAGCTCCCCGGATGAAGCGGAAGCCGAGCCCGCGCCGCTCACCTTGGAGACGCTTTTTGACATCTACGGTGAAGAGGTGACACCCACGAAGGGCAAGGGGTCACGGACGTACGACCGGGCTGCGACGAATATGTTCCTGAAGTTCTTCGGAAGGGACCGCAGGCCCGCGACCCTCTCCCAGAGGGACTGGAATCGGTTCATCCGAGAACGGCGGTCGGGCAAGGTCGGCCCGAGCGGCAAGCCGGTGTCCGACCGTGCGATCGAATACGACCTGAGGTTCCTGCTCGCGGTCCTCAACTGGGCCGTGAAGTCGAGAGACGAGGAGGGGAGGCTCCTCCTGGAATCGAACCCCCTGCGGGGCCTGAAGCTGCCCAAAGAGAAGAACCCCGCCCGGGTGATGCTCACCGAAGGGGAGTACGAGGCTCTGCTCAGGGTGTCGTTGGAAGTGGACTGGCGGTTCCGTGTGGCGCTGGTACTCGCCCACGAGACCGGACACCGCATCGGTGCCATCCGCCAGCTCCGGTGGTCGGACATCGACATTGAACGCAGAATCATCCGGTGGCGTCATGAGCACGAGAAAACCGGCTACGAGCACCATACGCCGGTGACGACGGAGGCGCTCGCTGTCTTGGAGGAGGCGCGGAGGCGGAACCCAGGGATCGGCAACACCCCCCTGCTGCCCGCGCCCGGGGATCCCTCGAAGAGCGTGAGCCGCTCCCGCGCTGGCACTTGGTGGAGGAAAGCCCAGGTGCTCGCCGGGCTGGAGCCGAAGAGGGGCCGAGGCTGGCACTCCCTGAGGCGTAAGTTCGCCTCGGACCTCATGGACCAGCCCCTCAAGGTGCTCTGCGAACTCGGAGGCTGGAAAACCGCAACGACGGTGCTTCAGTGCTATCAGCGGGCCGACGAGGACCGGCTCAGGAAGGCCCTCGAGGACCGCAGGAGGGTCCGTTCGCGGTCCGTCTAGCGGGAATAAAAAGCGGGAACGGGACCCGGAAACTCCGTAAGTTCAATCGGGGTAGAGGGATTTGAACCTGTGGCCTCTTGCTCGGTCAGCAAGACCCCTGGGTGGAACCCGACCTTCATCGGAGGCGTGACCAATGGGGCGCTGGGGACCACAGCATCTGGCGGCCACCTTGGGGGACGCTGGGTCGTGCTCGCGCTAGGCGACCTGTCACCGCGAACCGGCACCGGTAGCCAGAGTGGGTCTCGGGCATCTGCTCCGACCGCATCCGATCGTGTCGGACCTGGCCTCGGCCCGGCCCCTAACCGCCGGCTCGCTCCGCCGCCTTCAGCACCTCGTCAACGAGGAAGAGGTCGGTCAGGAGTGCCCGGAAGTGGATCGAGGCGTTGAGGTTGTCTACGAGCTGCGAGCCGATCGCCGGTTGGGCCATGACCAGCCGAACAGCCGACCGAGTGGCCCCCGCGTCCCGCCGGATGACGTCGCTGAAGTCGCCGTAGGCGTCCTCGGGCTCCATCCCCTCGACGACGCCTCCCATCCCCCCTATCAGGGCACCCAGCGCCTCGTCCGTTCGCTTCAGGTACTCCCGCAGATCTCCAGTGGACGAGCCACCCTCCTCACCCAAGAGCCCTTGGGCCGCGTAGGCGAGGAAGAACTCGTAGCTCCCCTCGATCGTGTCGATGTGTTGCCTGAGCTCGTCGGCCGTCACGTCAGGAAGACGCTCCGGCGTCGAGGGTCACGCTCTCCCCTGCCACCGCCGCTTCGGCCGGCGGCGCCCGATCGGGCTCATCCCCCCCGTCGACGACCCAACGCTGCGGATCATGATGTTCCAGGAAGTAGCTCCTGGGGACCCAGCCGAGGATCATCGACCTCGTGATCGACCATTTGTCCGGCCTGACGGCGAAGTAGATGTGGCTGATCGTCAGCGTGATAAGCGCGACTCCCGAGAGTCCGTGCAGCACGTAGACCACGCCCCACGTCCCGTCGGCCAACATGTAGGGATTGGCGGCCCAGAAGGGTGTCTCAAGCCGCAGCATCATCAGCAGCCCGGTCACGATCGCCACGAGGCCTGCCACTGCCGCCGAATGGTGGAAGAGCTTGTGGTCGACGGGATACTTCGCGGCCTTGGGAGCCCTCTGGCCATTACGTCCGAGGGTGTGCTTGAGCTCGAGCAGTCCGGCCTTCACGTCGGTCCGATCGATCCACATGGCCCAGAAGTCCTGCCAGAAGGTGGCGTGGATGATGTGATAGACGATCATTGCGGTGAGGAGCACGCCCGCGACCCAGTGGATCGTCACCCACGCGAATTGGATGCCGAGCACCGGGAAGAAGGCCGTCACCAGGAGCACCAGCATCGCCAACGCCATGAGCCAGTGGAAGACGCGCTCCGTCATGGCGTGGCGCAGGATCCGACTCGGAAGTCCGGAGCTGGTGTCGTCCGTCAGCGCCGCGGCCGACGGCACCAGGAAGCGGGCCCACACAGCGTGCGCCGCCACGAAACCCGCGCCGACGATGATGGCCGCCCACATCAGATCCCACGACACCCCGATCAAGACCTCTTGATTCCAGGGGTTGACCGCCCGCCGCCAGAGCTCCATGGCTAACCCTCCGCTCCGCGGACGGCCCTTCGGACCAAGTTCCGCATCATCGGGACCTTGAAGTCGTTGTGCCGGAGCGGCTGGGCCCTGGCCACCGCGAGGTCACCGGCCCGAGTCCCCAGATCGTCCGACGGCGCCTGCCCCTGAATGAGCGACTCCGCCTCGGCGAGGCGTACCGGGTAGGGGGCGACCCCGTTCACCGCCAGCCGCGCCTCTTCGATCGCCGGGCCGTTCATGCGCATCGCAGAGGCAACTGTCATGAGCGCGAAGTCCCACGCCTTGCGGTCCTCGACCTTCTCGTAGTAGAAGCGTTGGCCGGCCCAGAGCGCAGGCAGGCGCACTGCCGTCAAGAGCTCACCGGGCTGCAGCACCGTCATGCGCTCGATATCGACGCTCGGCCGCATGAAGAAGTCCTCGGCGGCGAGCACACGCCCTCCACCCGGACCCCGGATCACGAACTGGGCATCCAGCGCGATAAGCGCCGGAGCTGTGTCCGACGAGTTCACTGCCACACACCGACTGGAGCCCATGATGCAATGCTCGCGGTTCATGGCCGTGGGTGAAGACGCGTAGCAGGTGTTGCCGCCGGCCCGATAGCACGGCCACCCTCCCCGGTAGTACCAGCAGCGCGTGTCCTGCACGAGGTTGCCCCCCAGCGTGCCCCGGTTCCGGATCTGCGGGGTCGCGATGCGGGCCGCGGCGTCGGCGAGCACGCCGTAGCTCGACATCAGCTCCGGGTGGGTCGCCACCTCCGTCAGGGTCGTCATGGCCCCGATCTCGACGCCGTCTCCACTCGATCGTACTCCCCGGAGCTCGTCCAGATTCACGAGGTCGACGACCGCGGTGGGCCGCTTGATACGGTCCTTGAACCAGTCGAAGCTGTCCAAGCCACCGGACAGAACCCAACCCTCCTCCCCGTATCGATCCAACAGTGTGATGGCATCCTCGACGCTCGTCGGCTGAAAGAGTTCGAACGCCGGGATCATGTCCCTGATGACCGCCATGATTCGTTTCTCCCCCTTAGACGTGAAGGTCGAGGGGGCCGTACGCCGGTGGACGGCCCTCTATCTCGGCAAGGATGACGTCCGGCGTGAGCGGCGTTCGACACAAGCAGCGACCACCGAGTGCGTCCGCGATGGCTGAGGTAAGCGCTGCGGAGCCCGCACCGACGGGCGGCTCCCCGATCCCCTTCGGACCCACCGGGTTCTGCGGATCGGGGAGGTCCACGGCGGCCCATTCCATGTCGATGGGCACGTCGAGGATCCCCGGAGGTCGGGCCGTATACAGACGTTTCGCAAGGGCCACTCCCCAGGTCGGGTCGAAGACCCACTTCTGGCTCATGGCGATGCCCATGCCCTGAACTGAGCCGCCCAGGATCTGGCCTCCGAGGCTGCGCGGGTGGAGCACGGTGCCGCAGTCGGCGACGGCCGTGTACTTCTTGATGTTCACCTGGCCCGTCTCCGTGTCCAGCTCCACCTCGGCGAAGCCCACGACCCAGGACTGCACACCCCCCTCGCGCGGGTAGTTGTCCTTGGCAGCAGCCACGAGACCTTGGCCGGCCAGGTTCGCCACGGCGGCCTTGGTCATGTCATTGAGGTCTTCGTCGACCTCCTGCCCGCTGTAGCGCCCGCCCAGCTCCATGGCTCGGGTCGCGGCCCGCGCTAAGCTCATGCCCGTGGACGGGCTGGAGCGACGGAAGACCCGCCCGTCCGCCACGTCGTAGTCGCCGGGCGACGCGCCCAGATCGCGAGCGGCGATCTCCTGGAGCAGACGCTTGGCGGCGGAGCCCACCGCGTGGTTGGCCCTGGTGTGTGCAAAGGTCGTCTGGCTCCCTGCTTGCACCGAGCTCCACGGCACGTTCAGGCTCGAATCGCCCCAGAGGACCTCGACATCGTCCCAGGAGACGCCGAGAACGTCCGCAGCCGCGCGCGCTGTGTCCACCATCGAGTGGGTTCCCAGATTCCCGACGCCCTGGTGGATGTACACCTTGCCGTCAGGACGAATGACCAAGAGCCCGTCGAAGCCGGAGCTGCCCGCCGTATACGGGCTCACGCCGACCCCGATGCCGGTGACCTTGGATCCGTTCCGCTGCCCGCTCCTCGCCGTCCGCTCCTCCCATCCGAAGAGCTCAGCCCCCTGGTCGATGGCTTCCTTCACGAAGACGCTCGTGAGCCCGCCCTGATTCGGTCCGAACTGGACGTCGCCGTCGGGCGCGTTGAGGCGCCTGAGCTCGAGACGATCGATCTCGAGCTCGCGGGCCGCCTTGTCCATGAGCGGCTCGAGCATGCCGATGATCTGCGCGCCACCCGGGCCACGCTGTGCCGCCTTGGGCGGGGTGTTCGTGTAGACGCCGACCCCGCGGTGCCGCTGGTTGAGCGGCGTGTAGGTGAGCGAGGCGGTCGATCCCGCGGACATGTAGTCGCCCGAGCGACCGTACGGTCCCCCGTCGTTCAGGATGTACATGTCCATGGCCGTGATGCGGCCGTCGGCGCGGAAGCCGATCTTCACCCGCGCCTGGAAGCCCGGCCGGGCTCTGCCGATGTAGTTCTCCTCGTAGCGGTTGATCCGCATCATCACGGGGCGGTTGATCTTTCGGGAGAGGTACGCCGGGATCAGCATGTGCACGCTGCCCGAGATCTTGCTCCCGAAGCCCCCTCCGCAGAACTCACCGACAAGGACGATGTCCTCGCGGTCCAGGTCGAGCATGCCGGCCAGCGCCGCGTGCGTCCTCGCCAGACTCTGCGTGGACGTGTGCATGTAGAGCTTACCGTTCTGCCAATACGCCAGCGACGTGCGGGGCTCCATCGGGTGATGCGTCAGCGACTGGTGGACGATCGTCTCGTCTAGGACCAGGTCGGCCTCCGCGAATCCCGCGTCCACGTCGCCGACACTCCACTCCGCGCTGGGCGCTCCCGTCGGCATCATGCCCTCGGGCGCGGCGGCGAAGTCTTCCTCGGTCCACTTGATGGTGCTGAGTTCCCGCCCGACCATCGTGTTGCCGTCGAGACGGGCGTTGGGCCCCTCCGGTCTGAGGCTGTCGAGCGGGCTCAGCACGAAGGGCAGAGGCTCGAAGTCCACCCGGATCGCCTCGATGGCGTCCGCAGCCGTGGTCTCGTCCACCGCCGCCACCGCGAGAACCGGCTCGCCCTCGTAGAGCGGCTCCATGGTCAGACAGGCCTCCCGGGGAGCGTCAAGGGCCGAGATGTCGTTGGCGGTGAGGATGTCGATGACCCCCTCCATCGCGAGCGCCGCGCTGGCGTCGATGCGCCGAACGCGACAGTGCGGCATAGGGCTCAGAAGGAGCTTGGCGAACACCATGCCGTCGACTTTGAAGTCTTCCGCGTACTTGGCCCGGCCCGTGATCTTCGCGTGGAGATCGGGAGGGGCGATGTCCTGTCCTACCAGTTTCTCAGCCATGATGTCCCCTTACACCCTCTGCCGGGCGTATTCGGCAGCCCGCATTGCAGAACTCAGGATCTTGTTGTAGTCGGCGCAACGGCAGAGGTTGCCGGAGAGTGCTTGCGCCGCCTCCTCCCGTGTGGGGTTCGGGTTGGCCTCGAGCATGGCCACCATGCTCATGATGAAGCCGGGAGCGCAGAAGGCGCACTGAAAGCCGCCCTCGTCGAGCACTCCCTGCTGGACCGGATGGAGCGTCCCGTCGGCGCTCTCCAGCCCTTCGATGGTCGTGATCTCCTGCCTGCGAACCGTGTGTGTCAGAACCGAGCACGAGTAGCTCGGGACGCCGTCGATCAGCACTGTGCAGGCTCCGCACTCGGCTCGATCGCACCCGAGCTTCGTGCCGGTGAGCCCGAGCTTGTAGCGGAGCGTCATCGCCAGCGTCTCCTGCTTCAGCACGTCGACTCGACGCTGCTGGCCGTTGACGTTGAGCGTCACGAGTTGCTCGACGGATCCCTGCACCGGCAGGGCCCCTAGCAGCGGCTTCGACCCCCTGAACAGGTAGCCCGCCGACGAGGTCGTCGCGCCCGTGGCGATGACCCCCATGATGAACGTTCGCCTGGAGACCGAGCGCTCCGGAGTGCCGATGATCTCGACGTCGCCCATGGAGCCTACCCCCTTGCGTGAATAATACGGCAAAACACTAGTGGCCCCTCCGCCCACCAAGAGGACTAAACTATGGCCGACGCCCGCTGGAGGCGAGTCTCTTAGAACCGCCACAGGGCCCGGACCGGAGAGGCCGCCCGACGCCGGCGGTGCGAGCAACGGGGCGCGGAAGCCGGCCCACGGTGGCCGAGGCCGATCTGGCCAAGGAGGCCGGCCACGCCGGACCGAAACCTCTTCACGAGAAAGCGGCTATCTCGAGCCGGATCCGGCGACCTGGCGGATCCGATCTCGGGGGCCAGAGCCGTCTCTTGCGCGAACGGTATCCGATGGCACGCCAAAGGCTCCGGCGGAAGCCCGTACCTAGACGACCTCTCGCCGGAACCGAAGTGTCGCCAGCGTCAGGAGGGAGACGGCCAGGGCCAGGAGAGCCGCCAACTGCCGCCAAAGGAACTCGATGCCGGTCCCCTTGAGGAAGATGGCCCGCACGATCTCGAGGTAGTGCCGGACGGGGTTCAGAACCGTCAGGTCCTGGAAGACTTCAGGCATGCTGGAAACTGGAAACATGAACCCCGACAGCAGCAGTGCCGGCATGAACACCAGGAACGTGGCCATGAAGGCCTCCTGCTGCGTTCTGGAGACCGTGGAGATGAGCAGACCGATGCCGAGGCCCGCCATCACGTAGAGGAGGCTGGCCAGAAAGAGGAGCAGCAGGCTGCCCCGGAGAGGGATCCCGAACCAGAGGACGGCCACCGTCGTGACAAGAACGAGGTCGCCCATCCCGATGATCCCGAAGGGCACCGTCTTCCCGACGATGAGCTCGCCAGCGGTGAGCGGGCTGACCTTGAGCTGTTCCAGGGTGCCGATCTCCCGCTCCCGAACGACCGCGAGCGAGGTGAGCAGGAGACACACCAGCATGATGAGGGTCCCGACCACCGCCGGCACGTTGTAGTTGCGGCTAGCCAGCTCGGGGTTGTACCAAGCCCTCTCCCGCAGGTCCACGGGCGGCGGCAGCCCCGCCATCGCCCGCTCCACGGCACGGCCTTCGATGATGCGGGTGACGTAGGCCTGGGCCACGCCGGCGGTGTTGGAATTGGTCCCGTCGAGGAGCACCTGGATCTGCGCCCCCCGGTTCCCCAGCCACGCTTCCGAGTATCCGCGCGGGATCTCGATTCCAAGAACCGCGTCCCCGTGGTCCAGGGCGCGCACGAGGTCTCGGGGATCCTCCGAGCGCCCTACGACCTCGAAGTACCCGGGAGCCGTCAGCGCAGACACGAGCTCCCGTGACTCCTTCGTGTTGTCGTGATCCACGACGAAGGTCGGCGTTCGGTCGAGATCGGTGGAGACGGCGTATCCGAACGCCACCAGCTGGATGATGGGAGCGACGAAGATCACTCGGGCCATGCGGGGGTCCCGGAAGATCTGGCGGAACTCCTTGGCCAGAACGCCGAACACCCGCTCGAGTCGGCCTCTCGCCGAGCTCACTGGATCACCTTTCGGAACGCCCGGGTCGCCGCGAAGATGCCGAGCGCGGCGAAGGCGATCATGAGGAGACCCTCGACGGCCAAGACTTCGACGCCCACACCCTTGAGGAACACTCCCCGGGTCACGACCAGGAAGTAGCGGGCCGGAATCAGGTAGGTGACGGCCCGGAGGACGGGGGGCATGACGTCGATGCTGAACATGAAGCCCGAGAGCAGGAACGCCGGCAGGAACGTGAGGATCAGCGCCATCTGGGTGGCGAGAAGCTGCGAGCGGGCCACGGCCGAGATGAACATCCCCAGCCCCAGGGCCCCCACGATGAATGCGAGCGAGAGTGCCATCAGGAGACCGGCGCTTCCGCGGAACGGGACCTCGAAGAGGAAGACCCCGATGAGGCTCACCAGGACGACGTCGATGATGCCGATGGCCACATAGGGGAGGAGCTTGCCCAGGACCACCTCCAGGCGGTGCACCGGGGTGGACACAAGTTGCTCCATGGTCCCTCGCTCCCACTCGCGAGCGATCGTGAGGGAAGTGAGCATGGCGGCGATGATCATCATGATGACCGCCACGAGGCCCGGGACGATCATGTTCCTGCTCAGCAGCTCCTCGTTGTACCACACCCGGGTCTCGGCGCGGGCGAGCGGAGCCGGCTCGGCCCCAGCCAGCAGCACATTGGTCGAGAACGAACGAACGATGCCCTGCGCGTATCCCAAGGCGATGGTCGCCGTGTTCGCGTCGCCGCCGTCGACAAGGACCTGAAGCTGTGCGGGACGACCTCCGTCGAGATCGCGCGCGAAATCGGGCGGGACCACGAGGGCCACGAGGGCCTCACCCCGATCCAGCGCCTCCTCCACCTCCGCATGACGAGTGAGCCGCCGCACAACGGTGAAGTAGCCCGACGCCTCGAAGGCATCGAGGAGCTCGCGGCTTCGGGCCGACCGGTCCAAGTCGAGAACGACGGTACCGATGTCCTCGACGTCCCACGTGATGGCGTACCCGAACAGGACGACGAGGAGAGCCGGCATGAGGAAGGCCAGCGCGAGGCTCCTCGGGTCGCGACGGAGGTGCAGCACCTCCTTGCGCGCTACGGCCATGAGCCGAGAACGGCTGATCTTGCTCACCCGGACCTGGCTCCGCCCTCCTGGCGGACCCTTGCGACGAACACGTCCTCGAGCGACGGCTCGATCTGCCTCACCGCGCTCACCCGGAGCTTCGCCTGCGCCAGATGGGATCGGATGCGGTCCGGCGCTCCCGCCTCGGTCTCGACCGTCACATGGAGGGCGCGGCCGTACAGTGCGGCGTCCGTGATCCCCGGGGCGCGCTCCAGCACCCGCACCGCGAGCGCTGGTTCTTCTGTACGCACCTCGAAGAGGGGCAGCCGCAGGCCCTCCCTGAGCCTCGCCGCCGCATCGAGGGCGATGAGGCGGCCGCGATTCATGAGGGCCAGCCGATGGCAATACTCCGCCTCTTCCATATAGTGCGTCGTGACGAAGACCGTGGTCCCTTCGTCTCCGAGCCGATGGATCAGGTCCCAGAACGCCCTTCGGGACATCGGATCCACCCCCGATGTGGGCTCGTCCAGGAATAGGACCGAGGGCTCATGGAGGACCGCGCAGCCCAGAGCGAGCCTCTGCTTCCAACCCAGGGGGAGCTCACCCGTGAGGCGGCGGCGCTGCGCGGTGAGCCCCGCCATCTCCACGACCCAGTCCGCCCTCTCCTGTCGCCGGCTCCGGGTGACACCGTAGAGGCGGGAGAAGAATCGGATGTTCTCGTCCACCGTCAGGTCGGAGTAAAGGGAGAAGAGCTGGGACATGTAGCCGATGCGCCGCTTGATCGCCCCCCGCTCGCTGGCCACATCCAGGCCGGCCACCCGCGCCTCCCCCGACGTGGGGGGGATGAGCCCCGTGAGCATCTTGATCGTCGTGGTCTTGCCAGCCCCGTTGGGTCCCAGGAAGCCGAAGATCTCCCCCCTACGCACCTGAAACGACACCCGGTCCACGGCGACGAAGTCCCCGAAGTGCCGCGTGAGGTTACGGGCGATGACCGCGTTCCCGTAGCCTCGCGGCTCACCGCCCGCGCCGACTCGGTCAGCCCCGCTCATCGGCCCCGGTCTCCGCCGGCCTCACTTGGTCCATGAAGACGTCCTCGAGCGACGGCTCCTCGATGGCCTTTACCGACACGTCCGAGAAGCCCCTTGATTCGAGCGCGGCTCGGACCGTCCGGGATCCGCCAACCGCATCCTCCACGACCACGTGCAGCCGATCCCCGAACACGGATGCGCTGACCACTCGGGGGGTCTCCCTCAAGAGGTCCCGGGCCGACCTCGACCCTTCCGCGACGCGGACCGAGAGGAGGCGGCCGACCAGTCCGCTTCGCAACGTGTCGGGCGTATCCACCGCGAGGCACCTTCCATCCTGGAGAAAGGCCAAGCGGTCGAACCGCTCCGCCTCGTCCATGTAGGCCGTGCTCACCACGACCGCCACACCCTCGTCCACCATCTCGTGGATGATCAGCCAGAGGTCCCGACGCGATATGGGATCCACGCCGAACGTCGGCTCGTCGAGCAGCAGAAGGCTCGGGCGGTGAATCAGCGCACACGAGAGGCCGAGCTTCTGCTTCATCCCGCCCGAGAGCGCCCCGGCCCGTCGATCGCTGAAGGGGCCGAGGCCGCTAAAGTCGTAGAGTCGCCGAAGCCTTCCGGGGCGCGCTTGGCGGGGCACACCGAACAGGTCGGCGTAGAAGTCGAGATTCTCGCTTACCGTGAGGTCGTGGTAGAGGCCGAACAACTGGGGCATGTAGGCGATCCGCGCCTTGGCCGCTTCCGGGTCCTCTCCCATATCGGTGCCGAACACCCAGGCGCGGCCGCTCGAGGGAGGGAGCACGCCCGCCAGCATGCGAAGCGTCGTCGTCTTGCCGGCGCCGTCGGGACCTACTAGGCCGAAGAGCTCGCCCCCGGCGACTTCCATTGCCAGGTCGTCTACGGCTACCAGCGGACCAAAGGTCCGCGTCAAGCCCTGCGTGCGAACGGCCCAGCCGCCGTCCGCCGTGCTGCCGGGGTCGGGGCTCGTGGGCTCGCCCGCTTCGGCCGCAGCGCTCACGGGGCCCCGCCTCCGTCGTCCAGCCGCACGTCGGCCGGCATGCCCGGCTTGAGCTCGAAGGCTTCGTCGCCCACGACCTGCACCTTGACCGCGTAGACGAGCTTCACCCGCTCCTCGGGCGTCTGGACGTTTTTGGGGGTGAACTCGGCCTCGGAGGCAATGAAGGTGACTCGACCCTCGTAGCTACGATCGGGGTAGCTGTCGGAGGTGATCGTGGCCCGCTGTCCCAGCGCGACCCGACCGATCCTGTCCTCCCGAACGTAGATCCGTACCCAGCGGTCGTCTGGATTCATCAGTGTGAGGACCGGCGCCCCCGGCGGCGCCGTCTCGCCCGGCTCCCGATGCCTCACGGTCACCACGCCGTCGAACGGAGCCGTGATCGTCGCGAAGGAGAGCGCAGCGTCAACGACCTGGATCCCGGCTTCGGCCGCCGCCACCTGCGCGGCCTGGCCCTCCACCCTCTCCGGGCGCGGGCCCGCCTCCAGCAGTCTCAGCGCCTCGCGCCGCTCGTCAGCCTGGATGCGGGCGAGGCTCAGCGCCAGCTCGCTCTTGTCGAGCGCCTCCTGGCTGACCGCCCCGCCGTCGTGCAGAAGCCGGGCCCGCTCCAGGTCGCGCTCCGCGTCGTACACCTGCTCCTCGGCGGCTCGAAGGCCCGCACGCGCCTGGGCGATCTCCTCCTCCCGGAAGCCGCTCCGGAGCTCGGCCAACCCGGCTTGAGCGGCGGCGAGCTGGGCCACCAGCTGGGCCCGCCGCGCGTCGAGCTCGGAGCGGTCGAGGCTGGCGAGCTCCCCACCCGCCTGGACCCGATCGCCCTCTCGCACATAGATGCCCTCGATCCGTCCTGCCGTCTGGAAGGCGAGCTGCCCCTCCGTGGCCTCCACGGTCCCGAACGCCGTGAGCCCGTCCCCTCCCTCGCCGTTCGGCAGGAATCCGAACCACAGAATCGCGGTCGCGGAGGCCAACACGATCAGTGCCAGGACCGGACGAGGGAGTCTCCGTCTCGTCATGATGCACCTCCGAGGTTCTCGTCGAGCCACGCTTCGTCGAGCTCGCCCACCACCCTGGCGAGCTGGATCCACGCGATCACCGCACCGTGCGCGGCCTCGCTGAGCGCAACGCTCAGCGAGAGGAGCGCCGCCTCGGCCTGTAGATAGTCCGCCTGCACACCCGTGCCGGTGTCCAGTCGCAGCCGCTCGATGCGAGCTACCTCCGCAGAGCGGTTCACGGCGGTACGTAGGCTCGCCGCGCGGGCCTCGGCCTCGTCCAGAGCCGCAAGCGCGCGGTCGACGCCCGCAGCCGCCCCGAGCTCGGCGAGACGCAGATTCTCGCTCAAGGCGTCGCGGAGCGCCTCCGCCCGCGAGATCCCGTGGCGCAGGCGGCCGCCCGTGAAGACCGGCACCGAAACGGCGAGGCCCATGTTCCACTCCGCCGTGAAGTTCCCGTCAAGGCTCCCTCGGTCCACGTACGCGGCCTGCAGGCTCACGCTCGGCCTGCGAGCCCCTCGGGCGACGCCCACGACGGCCTCGGCGGAGGTGAGGTCGTCTCTGGCGCGCCCGACCGCAGAGTTGGCCGCCAGGGACTGGGAGAAGAACCGGGTTCGATCACCGGTCTCGGTGGACCTGAGGGTAACCTCCCTCAGCTCCCTTCGACCGACCGATCCGGGGGGAAGGCCCATGAATCGGCTCAGGTCGCCTTCCGCCACGCGTCGCATGGTCTCCGTCCGCACCCGGTCCGCGCGGGCGTCGGCAAGCGCGGCCTCGGCCCGAAGAACCTCCACGCGCGCGGCCCTGCCTACGGACAGCAGGTCACGGACCCGGGTGAGCTCCGACTCGAGCGCGGCGATCTCCCGGTCATGGGCCTCCAGCTGATCGCGAGCCAGGAGCACGGCCAGGTAGCTCTCGGAGACCTGCGCGATGAGCTCCTGATGGGCCGACCGTACGTCCCACCGTGCCGCCCTCGCGTGCGCCGCCGACCCGGAGATGCGAGCGCCCCTCGCGCCCCCGTCGTAGAGCGTGTAGTCGACCATGGCGCTCGCTTGGAAGAGCGTCTCGTCGAAGGAAGGGATGCGGGAGGGCTGGAAGCTGTGGATAGGCGTCACGACCATCGGCTCCTCGAACTGGGTTGCCGTGCCCCGGAGGCTGAGGGACGGGAACCGGTCGCCGGCGCTCACCCTGTGGTCTTCCTCGGCGGCTCTGTGACGCGCACTTCCACCCAACAGCAACGGATGTGTTTCCAGCGTGAGGGCCACCGCACGGGAGAGCGTCAGCGTGCCGTCAGGCAAGTCTGTTTCCGCGGCCTGCGCTCCCGAGCTCGGAGCCGGCCGCGAGAGCCATGGTGTGGCGAGCAGGAGCAATCCTACCAGAGCGTTCCTCAGTCTGGGCGCGCTGACGCCCGGCGCGGGACCTTGCCGAGCACCCCCTTTCATGACGCCTCCTTGACGCTGAGCGCCCGTTCCACGAACTGCACGGCATGCTCCTCCGCCAGGTCCGCCGGCACACCGCCGGGGACGCCGCCCGCCCTGGACAACAGCTGACCCGCGAGGGTGAGGTGGACCGGGAGGGCGATGATCCCCACCACGCTGAGAAGCAGATCTGACTCTAGGATGCTGCCGTCCTTCTGTCCTTCGCGGAGGAGGGTCGAGAGCGCCCCGATGACGTGCTGCATGGTCCGTTGGACCGGCTCGATGGGCTCCACCCCCGAGGTCACCTGCTGGAGCATGAAGTTCGGCATGTCCGGGTTCTCGCTCAGATGGGCGAAGAAGGCGCGGACGACGCCGACGATTCTCTCGAGCGGCGTTCCGGGCACCGAAGCGGCTTTCGTGACGCGGTCCCTGAGCGGAGTGAGGGCCCGGTCGACCACGGCCTCGTACAGGCCCTCCTTGCCCCCGAAGTGGTAGGTCACGGCCCCGAGGTTCGCGTGTGCCTCGCGGGTGATGGTCCGGACGGAGGCCCCCTCGTATCCGTGCCGCGCGAAGATCCGGCGTCCGGCTGCGAGGAGCCGTGTACCCGTATCCGTGTAGGCTATCGTGGGGGTGTCGGTGGATAGCGTGCTCATGCCAGCTCCGAGATGAATTCAAACGTTCGTATCAGCCCATAGACACTACTGCCGCGAGGCTAGGTGGCGCGATGTTCTGAGGGACGGCTCGCCGCGAATGATACGATCGTATGAACGCAGGACTACGTCCAGATCGCAAGGCTTGTGGAGAGGCCGATCGAGACCTTTCGCGGGGACCGGCGCGTATTGCAGGGATCGAGGCGATCGCAACCGGGTGAACTCCCGCGACGTCGAATCGTAGGAGAGCAGCTTGTTGGGCTCCGTACCTGGAGCGTCCAGACTCCTCCCATGCGTGGAAGAGTGTCCGTGACCCGCAAGACGAGGAGCGGTGGTGCCGCATCAGGCTCGAGCGGCTACACCCACTGAACCGGGAATACGTCGAGCGCCTGCTCGATCAGATCGAGAGTGCAGGCGTCGACACTCTCACCCGCGAGGGACACGCCTTCATGGCGGGCATGGCCGACCTTGAGGCGCCTCCTTGTGGAAGCGTACGGCCTGAGCCCGGGGGCCTGGCTCCCGTCGGACTGAGAGATCTTCACCCCTGCAGGGGGCGACCCTAACGATGGGCAGACCGCTTGCAGCCGCGTGGCCGAATAGCAAAGCGGTAGGGGCGCGGATACCTTTCCCGCCGTGAGCCAGCCACACCTGGACCGACGCCCGCGCTTGACCGAGGCGCAGGCCCTCGAGGTCCTCGAGTCCCACTTCGGGCTCGCAGGCGAGCTCGAGCCCCTGCCCAGCGAACGCGATCAGAACTTCCGCCTGGTGTCGGAAGGCGGAGACCAATTCGTCCTGAAGATCGCCCACCCCGATGAGCCGCCGCTCCTCCTGACGCTCCAGAATCAGGTCCTGATGTTCCTGGCCGATCGGGACATCGGGGTCGATCTCCCGAGAGTCGTGCCGCCCCGGGGTGGGGACAGCGGTTGCGTCGTGCTCGGGGAGGACGGGGACAAGCACTGGGTCCGACTCCTCACCTACATCCCCGGTGACGTTCTCGAGACCGTCCAGCCCCGGACTCCCCGCCTCCTCGAGTCGCTGGGCGAGGCGATGGGGCGTCTCGACGCCGCGCTGTCGGACTTCAAGCAACCGATCGCCGTCCGTGAGGGGTTCCAGTGGGACCTGACGCGCGCCGACGAGGTCATCGCCACCTACATCTCGCGCATCGAAGACGCCGACCGCCGGAGGCGCATCGAACGCATCCGAGGTGAATTCGAAGCCGTCGCGGCACCGCTCCTGCCCGAGTTGCCGAGGAGCCTAATCCACAACGACGCCAACGACTGCAACGTCCTGGTCAGCCCCCCCTCATCCGAGGGTCGGCGCGTCGTGGGGCTCCTGGACTTCGGGGATTCCCACGAAAGCGCCACGATTTGCGACCTCGCGATCGCCGCCGCGTACGGGCTTCTGTGGACGTCGGACCCCATGAGCGCGATGATCTCGGTCGTGCGCGGCTACCATCGCGCTCGCTCACTGGCCGAGGCGGAGCTGGAGATTCTGGTCCCGCTCGTCCGGGCTCGCCTGGGCGTGAGCGTCAGCATCTCCGCGTCGCGAGCCGGCCCGGGCTCGGAAGACTCCTACCTGAGCATCAGCGAGGCTCCGGCCTGGGAGGCGATGGCCGCCCTCGACCAAACCCATCCGCGGCTCGCGCGGAACCTCCTGCGGGACGCGTGTGAGCTCGAGCCGTGCCCTCGTCACCACGAGGTCGTGGGCTGGATTGGCTCTCGTCGCTCGGCAGCGGGTCCGGTCGTCCGAGAAAGCCTGGAGGATGCTGAGGTCCTGGACCTCAGCGTGGCCAGCCCCGAGATCGACGACCTCGACCGGATGCTCGATACCGAGGCGTTCGACGCGCGCCTCCGCCACCGCTTGGGGGAGGCCGGCGCCTCGGTTGGAATCGGCCGATACGCCGAGCCCCGTCTCTGCTACGCATCGGAGAGCTACGAGCGGCCCGCCGGCGAATTCCCGGAACGACGAACCGTGCATTCCGGCATCGACATCTTCCTGCCTGCGGGGAGCCCTGTTCTGGCTCCACTCGACGGCCGCGTGCACAGCGCTCGCAACAACTCGGAGAGGCTGGACTACGGGCCCACTGTGATCCTGGAACACCAGACGGGCGAGGGGCTGCCCTTCTATACGCTCTACGGGCACCTCGATGCCGAGGCGCTGGAGGAGCTCGAGGTCGGCCAGCCGGTGGAGCGCGGCCAGCAGATCGGCCGGCTTGGCGGTTTTCCCGAGAACGGCGACTGGCCCCCGCACCTGCACTTTCAGCTGATCACCGACCTCCTGGACATGGAGGGCGACTTTCCGGGCGTCGCACCGCCCAGCCAAGGGAAAGCCTGGCTGAGCCTTTCGCCGGACCCGGGGATCCTGTTGGACCTGCCCGAGGGCTCCACCTACGCGCCCGTGTTGCCCAGCCGAGAGGTCGTGGCGCTCCGCCTGATGCATCTGGCCCCCTCTCTCAGCCTCTCGTACAGGGAGCCGCTTCACGTCGTCCGGGGATGGAGGCAGCACCTGATCGACGCGAACGCTCAGGTCTACCTCGACTGCGTGAACAACGTGTCCCACGTGGGCCACTGCCATCCCCGCGTGGTCGAGGCCGCCCGAAGGCAGATGGGCGTCCTCAACACGAACACGCGGTACCTCCACGAGACCCTCGGCCGCTACTGCGAGCACCTCACCGCCACCCTCCCCGACCCGCTCTCAGTGTGCTTTCTGGTGAACTCCGGAAGCGAAGCGAACGAGTTGGCGTTTCGCCTCGCGCATGCCCACACCGGACGGGACGACTTGATCGTGGTCGAGGGCGCCTACCACGGGAACACGAGAGCCACCCTGGCGGCCAGCCCCTACAAGTTCGACGGGCCGGGAGGCGAGGGTGCCGCCCAATACGTTCACCCCGTAGCCATGCCGGACGACTACCGGGGACCCTTCCGTAGGCCGGACCCGGAGCGAGGCCGGCGGTTCGCGGCTCTGATCGAGGGAGCGATCGCCGAAGCGCAAGGGCGAGCGTCGGGTCCGGCCGCGTTCATCTCCGAGAGCCTGCTCTCCTGCGGCGGGCAGATCGAGCTCCCGCCAGGGTATCTAGAGGCCGCCTACGCCCTGGTGCGCGAGGCCGGCGCCCTCTGCATCTGCGACGAGGTACAGGTGGGCCTCGGACGGGTGGGGAGCCACTTCTGGGGCTTCGAGACGCAGGGCGTCGTGCCCGACATCGTGACCATGGGCAAACCCATGGGAAACGGGCATCCGCTGGGGGCGGTCGTCACGACCCCCGAGATCGCGCAGAGCTTCGCCAACGGGATGGAGTACTTCAACACCTTCGGGGGCAATCCGGTCTCCTGCGCGGTCGGCCTGGCAGTCCTCCAGGTGATCGAAGAAGAAGGCCTTCAAGGACACGCTCTCGACGTCGGCAGCCACATGCGAGAGAGGCTCCTGTCCCTCGAGGACCAGCACCTAGCAGTTGGAGACGTCCGCGGCCGCGGCCTATTCTTGGGCGTAGAGCTCGTCTCAGACCTCGACAGCCGGACCCCACATTCGGGAATCGCCGAGTACGTGGTCGAGCGGATGAAGCACCACGGGATCCTCCTCAGCACGGACGGCTCCGACAACAACGTCATCAAGATCAAGCCACCCCTCGTGTTTGATCGGTGCGACGCCGACCGCGTCGTCGAAGTCATGGACCGGGTGCTCTCGGAGGACTACGTGGCCCGGATCTGCGGAGGGTGACGCCTGAGAGCACGCCGCGCCGGCTCCCTCTCGAAGGTAGCCCGCGGCCCGGCTCTTCGTCAGCCTCTACGGGCCTCTGCTCGCCTCGCCGGCGGGGGAGCTGGAGTGCGACCACCTCGTATGCGGCGGGGGCGTGCTCATCCTCACGCGCGCAGGGCCTCTCGGCAGACCCGCGCGCCCCCCCATTTCCCTTCATTGCCTCGGGCACCCTTCGCGACAACCGACGATCCCAGGGGGGGCCGCCTACGCGGGGCCGTCGCCTCTCGCGATCCCATCGATCCGTCCGGTCCCCTCATCCCCTGAGACACAGGCTCAGCCCGGCGCCGCGCACGGCTCCCGATTACCCGACCGAAAGACGGGGCGGCGAAACACCAGCGTCCCGCTCATCCATGCTTCCTGATCGGCCTGCGATTGGGGTAGGGATCTGCAACCGTCGCGCGCCGGCCGAGCGAGGGTATCTTAACCTGCCATGAACGCGCGCACCCACGCGGAAGGTCCCCCGGGTCCGCTCCTCACGATCCGTTGGACCGACGACGGCGCCGGGGTGATCGTCCTTGATCAGACCGAGCTCCCCGACTCGGAGGTGTATCGGGAGCTCCGAACGCTTGAGGACGTGCACGAGGCCATCACGAGCCTGAGGGTGCGCGGCGCTCCCCTCATCGGTATCACGGCGGCGATGGGCGTGGCCACGTTGGCAGGGGCCAAGGACGCACGAGCCGACGCGCCTCTTACGCCCGACGATGTCGCAGAATGGTGCCGGCACCTCGCCGGAGCCCGACCCACGGCCGTGAACCTCGAATGGGCTCTCAAGCGGATGACCTCGGTCGCAACACGTAGCTCGTGGGACGATTCCGCGGAACTGGCCCACGCTCTCCGTGAGGAAGCCGCCACGATCCTCGAGGAAGACTCCATGACCTGTCGGCAGATCGGAGAGCACGCTCTTCCGCTCCTCGATGAGGGGGCCTCGGTCCTCACCCACTGCAACGCCGGGGCGTTGGCCACCGGCGGGATTGGAACGGCCCTGGCTCCCCTATACCTGGCCCACGGGGCGGGACGCGCGTTCACGGTGTTCTCCAGCGAGACGCGTCCGCTCCTGCAGGGGAGCCGGCTGACGGCGTGGGAGCTCGGCCGCGCGGGGATCGACGTCACCGTCATCACGGACAACATGGCGGGTGCGCTCTTCGGGGAGCGCCGCCCGGACCTGGTGCTCGTGGGAGCCGACCGGATCGCCGCGAACGGCGACGTTGCTAACAAGGTCGGGACGTATGCCCTGGCCGTTCTCGCCCGTCACCACGAGGTCCCCTTCTACGTGCTGGCCCCGACGTCGACGGTGGACCTTACGACCCCGACCGGCGCCGATATTTCGATCGAGCTCCGCGGGGCAGACGAGGTCTCGCGCGGCTTCGGTCGACCGACCGTACCGTCGGGAGCCCGCGTTTGGAGCCCTGCGTTCGACGTCACCCCGGTGGAGCTTCTCTCCGGCATCGTCACGGAGCGCGGCGTGCACGCCCACCCGCTCCCCGAAGCGCTGGTCGAGGCTGTGAGAGGGGCCGAAGTGGCGCGGGCCGGGAGCTCGGCGACCACCGGGGAGCCGGCACCGTGACCGACGACCTGGCCGCCCGCATCTGCCTCGTCGGGCGGGAGCTCCATCGCCAGGGTCTTGTGGCCGGGGTGGCGGGCAACGTGTCCGGCCGCCTCGAGGGAGGTCGCATCCTCATCACCCGGGCGCGCACCCAAAAGGGAAGGCTCGCGGCCTCGGATCTCGTGGTCGTGCAAGACGACGAGGAGGAGTCGGCGGGGGACGCGTCCAGCGAGCTTCCTCTGCACCGCGCATGCTACCGAGCGGATCCGGCCGTCGGAGCCGTGGTGCACGCTCACGCGCCCGCGCTCACGGCCGTGGGTCTGCGCGGCGATCGGGTCGGCGAGCGGCTCCCCGAGCTCGTGCTGGCCACCGGGGCGTGGGCCACGGTCGGGCTGCTCCCGAGCGGCAGCCGGGAGCTGGGACGGGCGGTGGGAGCGGCGGTCGCGCCGGGCGGAGCGGGGAGTTCCGACAAGCATGCCGTAGCGGACGGCAGATCCGAAGCCCCCCCCCCCACCGGAGGCCGGCCGGGGGCGGGCGTGGTGCTGCTCCGCAATCACGGAGCCGTCACGGTCGGGCCCGATGTCGAGACCGCGCTACACCGCACGGAGCTCGCGGAGCTGGCGGCCTATGCGGTGCTCCTTGCCGAGAACACCGGAGGACCTGCCGTCATGGCCCACGTCCAAAGGCTGGTCGAGACCCTTTCCGCAGTCTGACCAGGGCGGCCCGCGTTTTCCCCCTCCGGGCTCATGCGGATCGAAGGACCGGCATTCGGTTCGGTCCGCATGGCCAGTTGCGCCGAGAGCCATTTCGCAGAAAAGCGGATCGAGAGGATCACCCCGAGTGAACCGGTTCCGATTTCTTGGACAAGGGGGCGGCCTAATCATGCCGCCTTGCGGGTGAGCTCCTCGCGGGCCTGGGCCGGGGTCCGGTAGGCGTGCCGCTCTAAGAGCCACCCGTGGTTGTAGGATTCGATGAACTGGCCGATCTCGTGTCTGGCTTCCTCGAGGCTCTCGAAGTCGTGGAGGTAGAGGCACTCCTCCTTGAGCGTGCGGATGAAGCGCTCCGCGACACCGTTGCACTCCGGCTCCCCCACATAGGCCGCGGTCGACCGTATCCCGAGCCATCGGAGCTCGGCCTGGAACTGGTGGGCCGTGTACTGCGGACCCCAGTCATGGCGTAGTCCGAGTCCGAGCGCGATCCTGGGCGCGTAGCCCCCCATATGGGTCCGCACGCCCTGGCGGACCGGCTCGAGGGCCGCCCAGCGGTCTCCCTTCTTGGCCACATGCCATCCCACGACGTCGCTGACACAGTGATCGACTGCCATGAAGAACCAGCACCAGCCGTCCGCCTTCGTGTAGAACCGTGTGGCATCGGTGCCCCACATCGGTGCCCCACATCGGTGCCCCACATCGGTGCCCCACATCGGTGCCCCACAGCTCGTTGGGCGCATCCGTCGTGATCCGGCCGCTGTGGCTCCGGTCTCCTCGTGGATGCCCGCGGCGCACCGGCGCCAGCAGCCCGTGCTCCCGCATCAGCCTCAGCACGCGGTTCTTGCCCACACGGATCCCTCTCGGCCTCAGACGGGCTCTCACCTTCCTGTGCCCTTCGCCCAGGAAGTCGCTCTCCCGAAGAACGCCTCGGATCTCACTCACCAACTCCTCGTCCGTGATCTCCGTCTTCGGGCCCCGCTTGCGTGGCTCCCCAACCTCAGAGCCCAGCCCTCGAGCCCGCATCGTGTAGACCGTCGATCGTGCCACCCGCCACACCTCGCAGACCATCGTCAGAGGGTAGCGTCGCCCCGTCCCCAGACTCACTCGCTTCCGCGCCTCAAGAGCTTCCTCAGCTCGTCCCCGTGCCCCCTTTTTTCCAGGAGCTCTGTCGCCAGCTCCATTCCCATCGTCAGCTCACCCAACTTCGCCCGCGTCCGCATCAGCTCCCGCTCCGCAGGATCACCCCTCCGCCGCTTCAGCCCCTGCTGGCCTCTCTCCAAGAACACTCGGCGCCACTCTTCCAGATCCACCGGCGAAACCTGAAGCTCACGGCTCACTTCCCCCAAGTCTTCTCCCCGAAGCAGCCGCAGCACCACCTCCACCTTCCGCCGCGTACTCCATCGCTCCGGTAGCTCCTCCCCTCCACGACCTTCGGTCGCTTCCCTCTCCCTGCTCTCCCGCGACATATCCTCTCCCCCTCTCTCTGGACCCCAACTCTTCTTGCCAATCTACTGTCCAGACAAATCGGGGGCGGTAAACCGAGACCGGTTCAGAAGACCCACGGATCTCGTGACGGCCGACGAACGACTCGACTTCCCGTCAGCCCTGAGCGGCTTCGGCGGATCCTAGGCACGGTGAGAGTCCGAGGCGCTGGCGCGCCCTTGCGTCGGAGGCCCCGGCTTGGGAGCTTACGGGGTAGACCGCTACACCGCCGGAAGGAGGATGACGATGCTCCGGCACATGCTTCTTTCCCTCGTCGGCGTCTCCGTCCTGGCAGCCGTCGCCGTCCCCGCTTCGTCCCAGGACGTCCGGCTGAACATCTCGGCCGGCGTGTACAGCCCGGGAGGAGCCGATTTCGATGACACCGATGCGGGCCCGGGCTTCGACGCCGTCGCCCTGTTCTCGCTCTCGCCGAGGCTCGAGCTGGGGGCCGGCGCTCAGTGGAATTCTCACGGCGTAAAATTCTCCCGGGACAGCTACGACGTCATCTCCCTCTTCGCCGAGCCGCGCATCGCGCTCGGAGCGGAAGATGCGAGCCTCCAGCCCTTCGTCGGGGCTCGGCTCGGGTGGGTGAGAAAGTCCATCGACGTGGGAGTCCGGAGCCGCTCGGCGAACGGTGTCGGACTGGGGGGCCTGGCGGGGCTGGGATACCAAGCGACCTCGACGATCGCCTTCGAGCTCGCGGCGACCGCATATTACCTCTCGTTCAGGGACTTTATCGAGGACGGCACGAAGCGCGCGAACAGCAGCAGCTCCGGGAACGCACTGGGGCTGCGGCTGGCCCTGGTGTTGACTCCATGAGCGAGTGAGTCCCGAGCCCTTCTCGAGGGCTCGAGCCCGACTCACCGTTTCGCGTCGACGGCGGTGCTCCCGCTGCCGTGGAACGCGATCCTGTCGCAAGACTCACAGATCGTCGACCGTCATGTGACGGGTCCGGCGTGATCGAGTACACTTGGTTGGGTGTCGATCGGGTCGTGGGGAAAGACCCGGCGCCCGGATCATCACCGCGGCTCCTTGCCGCCGGAGCACGAACCGACAACCGAGTCAGGACTCCAATGAACAAGACACTCGCCATTACCGGAATGTCCTGTGGCCACTGCGTCAGCCACGTGAGGTCCGCCCTCGAAGCGCTGGGGGACGTGGCACGGGCGGACGTGTCATTGGACGAGGCCCGAGCCGAGATCACCCTTTCGGCGGACGTCGCGGACGCCGACCTCGTGGCTGCCGTCGAAGCGGCAGGATATGGAGCCGAGGCGCAGTCGTGACTGGCCGAAGCTAGCCGGGTGACCGAGGCAGGCGTCGGGATGACCGCCCTCACCCACACGCTCGAGCTCCGCACAGAAGGCGACGCTCACATCGTGGACGTGACCGCTGACCTTCAAGCGCTGGTCGGCCGAAGCGGGATCACCACGGGACAGCTCACTGCGATGGTCGTAGGCTCCACGGCGGCCTTGACCACCGTGGAGTACGAGCCTGGGCTGGTCGGCCACGACATCGCCGCGGCGCTTGAGCGGATCGCCCCGCGAGACGGCCGCTACGAGCACGAGAAGATGTGGCGCGACGACAACGGGCACAGCCACGTGCGGGCGAGCCTCATCGGGCCTTCCCTGGCCGTTCCCATCGTCGAGGGCACGCTCCCGCTCGGCACCTGGCAGCAGGTGGTCCTGGTCGACCTTGACACACGGCCGAGACAGCGCCGGATCGTGGTCAACCTCGTCGGGGAGTGAGTGACGAGTGAGACCCGCCCTCAAGGTCGCCCTGAGCGCGGTGCTTCTCGCGGCCGGCCTATCGGTCGGCGCCAGGCCGGTGGGGCCCGTCCCGGCTCTCGGTCCCTTCCTCGACCCTGTCCGGGGCGTCTGGGCCAGCGCCCGCGGCACCACGCTGCCGGCCGCTGTCGCACATACGGTGCCAGGCCTCTCGGCGGAGGTCCGGATCGTCTACGACGACCGGCGGGTCCCGCACATCTTCGCCGAGACGCTGGAAGACGTGGCTCGAGGCCTGGGGTATGCCGTGGCCAGGGATCGCCTCCTTCAGCTGGAGCTCCAAACCCGGGCCACCGCGGGCACGTTGACCGAGCTGGTGGGTGAGGTCGCGCTCGCGGCCGATCGGCGGTCAAGGCAGCTCGCTCTCGCCTGGTCTGCGGAGCGGGACTACGCCAGGGTGCGCCCCGCCTCGGAGCTGAGGGGCCTTCTCGAAGCCTACGCCGACGGGGTGAACGCGTGGATCGCGGGGATGTCTCCGTCCGAAGTCCCCCTGGAATACCATTTGTTGGGTCGGACGCCCATGGCCTGGCAGCCGCAGCACTCGCTCTACCTGCTCAAGCGCATGGGCTGGACGCTGGCACTCATCAACACCGAGCGCCGGAAGAACGCGGCGGCGGCCCTCGTCGGTCGAGAAGCGGCCGACGGCCTCTTTCCCGTGAACGCGCCGATCCAGGAGCCGATTCAGCCGAACGGTCTCGGCGAGGCCAGGTTCGACTTCTCGCCCCTGCCTCCCCCAGGCGAGCCGACCCCGGAGTTGATCGTGCAGCTCGGAGCGATGCAGGCGTTCCTCGGCCCCATGGACGATCAGGTGAGGCGAGCGAGCGAGACGCTTCTCGGCTCCAACAATTGGGCGATCGGCCCCTCCCGGTCGGCCGAGGGGCACGCCGTGCTTGCGGGCGATCCGCATCTGGACCTCACGCTCCCCAGCATCTGGTACGAAGCCCATCTGGTGGTCCCGGGGGAGCTGGATGTGTACGGCGTGACGATCCCAGGCACCCCGACGATCGCGATCGGCTTCAACCGCGACGCGGCCTGGACGTTCACGAACACCGGGTCGGACGTCATGGACCTGTACCGTGAGACGGTCGACGACCCGGACCACCCCCGGAGCTACCTGCTGGACGGTGAGTGGTGTCCGTTCGAGCTCCGCGTGGAAGTCTACCGGGGGAAGAACGGATCCGTGCTCGGGGTTGACAGCATTCTGCACACGCACCGGGGGCCGGTCAGCCGCGCCTCCGGAGAGTTCGTTTCCCTACGCTGGACCGTGCTCGAGGACCAAGGCGAGCTCATGTCGCTCCTGGGCGCCACCCAGGCCGCGTCGGTGCAGGAGTGGCTGGCGGCGATGGAGAGCTGGGTGGCGCCGACCCAGACCGGCCTTGTGGCAGACCGGCTGGGGAACATCGCCATCCGGGCCTCCGGTCGATATCCGATACGCCCGGCGGGCGCGCGCGGCGACTGGGCCTTCGACGGCTCCACGACGACAAACGACTGGCAGGGTTGGCGTCCGGCCTCGGCCTATCCGGGCTCGGTGAACCCGCCGCAGGGATACCTGGCCTCGAGCAACCAGCAGCCGGTGGACCCAGCATACGACGACCGGTACCTGGGCGCGGATTGGCCGTCGCCCTGGCGAGCCATGCGGATCAACCAGCTGCTCCGTGCCGACTCGATCTTCACGGCGGAGGAGTTGGCGCGCTTTCAGACCGACCCGGGAAGTCCGCGCGCGGACATGTTCGTGGACGCGTTTCTCCGCGCGGCAGGACGGATCTCGGAAGAGTCGCCGTCCTCGGGCGGCAACGGCCAGGGGGAAGCGGGGGATCACCCCTCAGTGGCGGAAGCCGCGCGCCTCCTGGCCGAGTGGGACCGGCGCTACACCAAGGACAACGCGCGCGCCGCCCTCTTCGAGCTGGCCATGGACGAGCTGCAGCGGCGAACGTGGGATGAACTCACGGACGGCAGCGGACATCGGGTCGCGACTCCGAGGACCGCAGTCCTGGCCGTCCTCCTGGCCGACCCGGCAAGCGCCTGGTGGGACGATCGCTCCACTCTGGACGCCGTCGAGTCGCGTGACGACATCCTCGCGGCCTCGCTGGCCGCTGCCGTCGCCCAGGCCCGGAAGGCCTACGGACCCGAGTCGGAAGGCGGATGGGTCTGGAGCCGGGTGGGAAACGCGAACCTCGTCCACTTGCTGGGCATGGACGCGTTCTCGGCTCTCGATCTCCCCATCCGCGGAGGGCCCGAGACGTTGAACCCCAACTCGGGCGACGGTCGGGACGGCGCCAGCTGGCGCATGGTGGTGGAGCTCGGCAACGAGGTCGAGGGACGCGGCACGTATCCGGGCGGGCAGTCTGGCCATCCCCTGAGCCCCGACTACACGGATCGCCTCGAGACCTGGATCGAAGGGGAGCTGCAGCCGCTGCGCTTCCCCCGCACCTCCGGCGAGCTCGCGGGGCTCGCCCGATCCGAGGCGATCCTGAGACCGGGGGCGATCCGATGATCACCGTCGTGGTTCTCGGGGCCGCCATGGCACTCGGAACCGCCCTTGCGGGGTGGTGGGCAGTCCCGGCGTTGGGGCTGGTCTACGGGCTGTGGCGCGGCCCGGACGGGGCAGGCGCGGTGGCAGGCGGGGGCGCCCTGCTCGGATGGAGCATGCTGACGGTGTGGAACTGGCTGTCGGGTCCGGTCATGGAGTTGTCCGGATCGGTGGGTGCAATTCTGGGGTTGCCGGCTTGGGCGCTGCCTCTGGCAACCGCACTCTTTCCGGCTTGGTTGGCTGGAGCGGCGGCGGCGGTGGGAACCGCCATCCGAGGCCGATAGCTCGGGCGCCGCTACCCACCCACGCGAGCCCGGCGAGGGGGACGGGGCGAGGCGTCAGATCTTCTTGAGAAGCCAGCTCAGGACGAGCCGAACGATCCTCCGAAGGATGGTCATCATGCCACTATCCGGCTCCGATCACGGTTGTCGGTCGTGCCTGTCCCCTACGCACGGGAGGCGCGCGGGGTTTCCTCTCACGCCGTTTGACCACCCGAGCAGCCAAGAAGTTGCACCGTTCCCGGTGACGTCGAAACTCGAGTCAGCGAGGAACGGGCGTACCCGGAGAGCGGCGCTCCGAGCAGAAGTGTCCCCGGGTCTGCGCCCCCTGGGCTCCGCTGGCCCAAGTCCCGCTGAACCCGTTGTCCCCAAGCTCCCGGACTTCGAGGACCATAAAGCCTCCATCGAAGCGGACCATGTCCCGGCGATTGGCGTCCGATCCGAATCGGAGGAAGATGCTCGGGCCCTGGTCCGTGTCGCTCTCGATCACGAGGACCCCAGGGGCCGCCGGATCCGTACTGGACAGATCCCCGACACGGACCGCGCCCACCGCCTCCACGTCGACGTCCGTGGCTCCGAAGAGCGGAGCCATGACACCGGGGATCGCGTCGCCACCACTTCCTGCGAAGTGCCGCAGGTCGGCTTCCTGCTCGTACAACACCAAATTCCCCCGGGCCGATCGGGCGTCGGCCCCCTGGGGCTGCTCCACGAGAATGAGCGAGTACTCGCCCGCCCGCCCGTCGAGAGACGCGCTGGGCCCCAGCCAGGCGGTGGGGGCCGCACACTCGCGGGCCGTCACAGCCGCCTCAGCCGAGGCGTACCCTTCCCCAGCTGAGGAATCGCGGCCCGAGCCCGTGCACGATACGAGTGGGCAAAGCAGGGCCATAGACCTCACCATCCCCCCGGCCCTCAAGGACGGATCACCTGGGACTACCACCGGCTGGGGAAGGGCGAACCCCCTTGGACTGGACCGTGCGTGCGTCGCCTAAGGCGAGATTGGCCTGCGTCGCGACCCACTGCAGGTTGACGGTGAGCCCCACAACCGGCCTCGGCGCAGCATGGAGGGCGAAGGTAGGTGACCGCAGCCCCGCTAGAGTGGTCTTGGTGCAATGCTCAGGGAGGGTGGCGAACGAGAGGCGCGTCTGATCGCCGGATGTCCGCACGCTTGGTCCTCGACTGGAGATGGTCAGGGGCGGGTCGGAGAGGCCGCCTACCTCTAACTTGCCCGATACACGGCGTCAAACGAGGATGTCACCAGGGAACCCTGGGGCGGTGCGCGACTTCCACGAACCTCAAGCATTCCTCGGGGGCAACCGAGAGGGCCTGAAGAAGCTAGGAACTTCCCGCTCGCCTCACTACAATGACCGCCATGCTGTATCTGACGCTTCAGAGCTCCGGGCTCGCGGAGAGTCTCTCACAGAGCCCGCTCCTGTCGCTTGCCACCTTGTTCGGCGCAGGCGTGCTGACGAGCCTCACGCCCTGCATCTACCCCATGATCCCGATCACGGCATCTGTGCTGGCCGGCACGACGGATCGGGATGCCCCCAAGTCCAGGGTCGTGAGCCTTACGCTCACCTACGTCATGGGCCTGGCCCTTCTGTACGCCACGGCGGGACTCATCGCCGGACTCACGGGCACCTTGTTCGGGACAATCAGCGCGAGCCCCTGGGCTCGTTTCGCCATCGGCAACGTGCTCCTGGTCTTTGGGCTCGCCATGTTCGACATCGTGCCCCTGTCTGCGCCGAAGCGCCTGCTCGAGTGGGCGGGGGGACTGGGAGGCGGATCGTACCCCGCCGTCTTCCTCCTGGGGGCCACGTCGGGTATCGTGGCGGCCCCCTGCGGCGCGCCGGCGTTCGCGGTGGTGCTCACGTGGGTCGCGGCAACACAGACGGGCGTGATGGGCTTTCTTTACCTCTTCGTGTTCTCTCTCGGGATGACGGCGCTGCTCGTGGGAGTCGGCCTCTTTTCCGGCCTCGGCGCGGCGCTCCCGGCGTCGGGCCCTTGGATGGTCTGGATCAAACGGGCCGCTGCGATGGTTATGCTAGTGATGGCCGAGTATTATTTCGTGCAGGTGGGCATGGTACTGTGAAGTCGATCGATCTCCGTAGTCCGTGGCGCCGGCGGGCGGACGCCTTTCTCTTCCGCCCTCCCATCGAACCGCTCACGGCCCTGGCTCTCTTGATGTCCGTTGCCTCTGCCTCCTCCATCGCCGCTCAGGAGCGGGGCGAAGTCGGAATCGCGTTGGGTGAAAAGCCCGAGCTGGTCCAGATCGAGGACCTGGACGGCAATCCCGTAAGGCTGGCGGACTACATCGGAGAAAAGCCCCTCCTCATCGAGTTCTACGCCCGGTGGTGTGAGAATTGCGAGGCGCTCCTGCCCCCGATGATGGACGTCTACGACCGCTATCGGGACCGGATCGAGTTCTTGGCCATCAGCGTCGCCGTGTCTCAGTCGCCACGGTCGGTCAAGCGAGCGCTCGCAGAACACCCGGTGGAATACGCCACGGTCTGGGACGCGGGCGGGCGGGCGGTCAGGGCGTTTCTCGCCCCTGCCACCTCTTACATCGTAGTCCTGGACTCGGAAGGGGTGGTCACCTACACCGGAGTCGGTCCGGAGCAGGACATCGAGGCGGCCGTCCTCACGGCCCTCGCCGACAGCGACTAAGGCGCCCCGGGCCACACCGGAACGCAGGCGCCGGACGGGAGACACCGTCGTTCGAGGCCGCCGGCGTCGACTCCGCGGCCGGGTCGCTTTCGGGCTTCGCCGTAGTTTGCCGGCTCACCCCACGGTCCTGGGCCCGGTTTCTGTTCGTCGGGACCGCGATTCGCCTCCGGCTTCCTTCAGGTCCCGCCTCGCGACGGGCACCCTTGCCCTCGGCTATCCGGTTCGGCGCTGCCTCCGCCCGTTAGAGACTCTCACTCCAGACACAGGGCATGCCTGGATCGGGATAGGGGAGGACCGGCGTTCCCGGTCCTTCCCCTCCCACACCACCAGGCATGCGGGTCCGCACCTGGCGGTTCGGTGAGTTGAGGTCAGTACGGCGTGAGCCGGGGCACACCCAGCTCGTCGAAGTACGCCCCCGGCAAGGCCGTGTGCAGGGCGTGGTGCGCAGCCACGTGCCACCAGCTTCGCGCGAACCGAGCAGCTCGCCAGGCGAGGTTCTCGCTCACACCGCGAGCCCTCAACTCCCGGTACGCTGTCCTTCCTCGTTTCCACTGGCGTAATTGCAATGTACGCAGCCGGCGGTGGATCCATTGGTCCAGGTCTCGGAAAACCCCCGGTGTGTCCGCTAAGCCGAAGTATGCCTTCCACCCCAGCACGTAGCTCCGTAGCTCTTCCGCCACCTGTTGCAGGCTCCGCCCGCCGCTCCGGCTTGTAATCTGCCGGACTCGCTCTTTGAACTTCGTCAGGGCCTTCTTGCTGACCCGGCGCTTCACGACCTTCCCTGCCGCTACCCAGAAGCTGTAGCCCAGGAACTGTCGATCCCACACTCGCGCCACCGCGCTCTTTTCCTCGTTGACCTGAAGCCGAAGTTTCCCGTACAGGTGCCTCAGCGCCTGCATCACACGTTCTCCTGCCCGCCTCGACCGCACGTATACATTGCGGTCATCGGCGTACCGGACAAACGCGTGTCCGCGTAGCTCCAACTCCTGGTCCACTTCGTCCAGGAGCACGTTCGCCAGCAACGGCGACAACGGTCCGCCCTGAGGCGTCCCCATGTGCCGCTCCATCACCACCCCGTTCGCCATGACTCCGGCCTGTAGGTAGCGACGGAGGATCCGCAGCATCGCCTTATCCTCGATCCGCTTTGCCAGCCGCCCCATCAGCACGTCGTGGTTCACCCGGTCGAAAAACTTCTCCAGGTCCACATCCACCACCCATCGTCTCCCCTCCTGGATGTAGTGCTGCGCTTCGCGCACCGCATCGTGCGCTCGGCGCCCAGGCCGGAAGCCGTGGCTGTGCCGACTGAACGTCGGGTCGAACCTCGGTTGCATCACCTGCAGGATGGCTTGTTGGATGAACCGGTCCAGCACGGTCGGAATCCCCAACTCCCGGACCCCTCCCCCACTCTTCGGTATCTCCTGCCTTCGTACCGGCTTCGGTTGGTAGGTCCCCGCCAGCAACCGCTGTCGGATCTCCCCCCAGTGCCTGCGCAAGTACTCTGGCAGCTCCTCCACGTTCATCCCGTCGATGCCCGGACTGCCCTTATTCTGCCGCACGCGTTTCAACGCTCCTACGAGGTTGGCACGCCCGACCACCTCCTGCATCAGGAGATGCTCGCTTCCTGAGCGCTCGTCTCCATGGGCCACCGTTCCGGCTTCGCCACTCCCCTCTACCTTCGGGGCTTCACCCCTATCCTCCAGTGGGAGCTCCAGTTGCCTGGACTCCTGGCGCATGGCCTTGCCGAGGTCCACGGTCGTCACGCTCTCCTCTCCGTTCGGCCCTTCGTCCGACAAAGCTGGGTCCAAGCGCATCATGCACTTCGTCGGCCTACTATGGCCTCTGCTGACTTCTCGCTCCGCCGGCAGGCACGATAGCGCAGTGCCGGCGTCGCCCTTTCAGGCGTCAGGCGAGACCTCCCCGGGTAAGAACGATGACCTTCCCCGCACAATCGCCGGATCTACGCCGCTTCCCCTTGGTCGCAGGAGCTTCGCGGTCAGTGGTCCGCTCGCCCCGGTCCGCAGCGCCTCGTATCCGGTTCCTGTTCGTCGACTCACGGGTTCGTTTCACGCTTCGTTCAGCGTACGCCTCACGACGAACGCCTTGCGCTTCCCTTCGGTCCCTGCGACCAGGTTCCGGGAGGACTTTCACCTCCAAGTCATCGCCCATGCCGGGCCCACCACAAAAAAGGAAGGGCCCGGCCGCAATGGCCGAGCCCCTCTCCCGTCTCCCGAGGCAACGGAGGCTAACAGTCGAGGAGCTTCACCCCCTCGATCCCGTCGCCCTCGGGCTTGCGGTTAGTCCTCGTTGGCGTCGTCCAAAGCCGGAGCGACACGATCGACTTCCCGGCCGAGCTCCTCGTAAGCCGTGGGGTCAATCTCCCTGAACCGCAGGGCCGTCCACACCACCCTGCCGTCCGGACCGACGACGATCACCGATCGGGACGCGATGTTGCCGCTGTCCCGAAGACCGAGGCCGTACGCCTCAGCCGCGGCATGGCCTTCGTCCGTGGCGAACAGAACCGGGAAGTCCGCGTCGGCCGCCCATGAAGCGAGCTCTTCGGGCGAGTCGTCGCTGATGCCGATGACGGTCACTCCTCGGCCTCCGCGGAATACGCTTGCGTACTGATCACGGTACGCTTCCATTTGGATCGTTCAGCCACGCGTTCGCGCTCTGAAGAAGAACGCCAGAACGACCGCCTCTCCCCTCAAATCCGACAAGCGGACCGGATCCTCGAGGACTCCGTAGCGGGTTGCACCGGGAAGGGCGAAGTCCGGAGCGATCTCGCCCACTGCGATGAGGCTGGACTCCGCGTCCTGCGCGGCCGTGGGCTGAGCGAAAGCGAGACCCAAGGAAAGGACGATCACGAACGAGGCGCAGCGTAGTCGCATCGATAGCCCTCTTTCTTGTCGGTGCGGGGAGCCTGCGTGAGGCCACCAGTATACGCTGACCCACCATGATTCGCATCTCTCTCGTCTTGACTCTACTCCTGCTGGCGGTCGCAGGCACCCTCCGCTCAGGCACTGAAGCGCCCGAGGACCAGCGCCGGGCGCGAGAGGCGGCCATCCTCGCCGTCAATCCGGAGGGGCAGCAGCAGCCTGCTATCGAGGACGCGGTCGTGGACGAACACAACCGCGCCCGGCAGGATCCGCGCGGGTACGCCGCACACCTCGTGGCGCTGCGAGCACAGTTTCGGGGCAACATGATCCGTTTCCCGGGAGAGCCCAGCGTCATGACGCGGGAAGGGGTCGAGGCCGTGGATGAGGCGCTCGAATACCTCCGGAAGGCGGATCCGCTGCCGGCACTGGTTCGGTCTGAGGGGATGTCGAGGGCGGCGGCCGATCACGTTCGAGACCAGGGCCCGAAGGGCGCCACGGGACACGACGGAAGTGATGGCTCGAAGCCCTGGGATCGGGTCGGTCGCTACGGCACCTGGGACCTGGTCGTGGGTGAGAACCTCTCGTACGGACCCGACCGGGCGCGTCGCGTGGTGATGGGTTTGATCATCGACGACGGAGTGCCTGACCGGGGCCACCGAGAGAACATCTTCAGCGAGGAATTCCGGTTCATCGGTGTCGCGTGCGGGCCCCACCGCACCTTCCGCACCATGTGCGCCGTCGACTACGCCGCGGAATTCAGGGAGGACTCGGACTCGCGAAGGTGAGGCCCCGGCTCCAGGGAACGGGGCAGGCAACCGTCACGCACGAACTGAGCTCGAAGAGCGGTGGCGGGAACCGAAGGGGGGCGCTAGCGCCCCGGTCGGCAGACACCACCCCTCCGCTTCAATGGGAGCTGAGTCGCTCCCCCGGGGGAGGCGCCGCTACTCTTCCACAAGCCTGAGCGCGATCAGCTCCGCAGGGTGTTCAGGGCTCCCAATCGAGAAGACGACGTACTGGCGGCCCTCGTGGACGTAGGTCATCGGCAGACCCGACTGGGTGGCCGGGAGATCGACCTCGCCCACGATCTCGCCCGTGGTCTTGTCATACGCCCAGAGCACCGGCCCCCCTCCGTACCCCTCGCCCGCGATGACGAGGGTCTTGGTCACGAGAACGCCGGAGCGCGTGGGCTTTCCGATGCGACCGATCGCGACGCCCTCGAGCGCGGGGTGATCCCGAACGTCCTCTGGAGCGTCACCGTTCGGCATCATCCAGAGGTGCTCGCCCGTCTTCAGATCAATGGCGGTGATGCGACCGTAGGGCGGCTTGACAAGCGGGAGGCCCTGGGGGCCTGCGGCCGAGGTGCCGCGCAGGATGTAGCGGGCTTCCGACCGCTCCGGATCGTGAACCAGGCCCAGGACAGTGGGATTGGTGCGGGAGGCCACGTACAGGACACCGGTTTCGGGATCGACGGCCCCACCCTCCCAGTTGGCGCCCCCGGTCGCCCCCGGGAGCATGAGGGTCCCTTGCTCTCCATCCTCCCCAGCGACGAGAGAGGGAGGCATGTAGAGCGGCCCGATCCGGAATCGGGAGACGATCTCCTCGGCCTCCGCACGGAGCTCGGGCGTGAAGTCTATGAGGTCGTCGATCGTCACGCCCTGCCGGTCGAACGGCGCTGGCTTGGTCGGGAAGGGTTGGGTGGGCGCGGCGCGTTCACCGGGGACGTCGGAGGCCGGAACCGGCCGCTCCTCAATCGGCCAGATAGGCTCTCCGGTGACCCGGTCGAAAACGTAAGAGAAGGACTGCTTGGTGATCTGCACGACCAGCGGGACCCGACGACCGTCCACGGTCACGTCCGCTATGATCGGCGAGGTCGGGATGTCGCGATCCCAGATGTCGTGGTGGACGAGTTGGTAGTGCCAGACCCGCTCGCCGGTCTCGACGTCCAGGGCCACCAGGCTCGCAGAGAACAGGTTGTCGCCCAGTCGGTGCCCGCCGTAGTAGTCGTGTGTGGCGTCTTCGACCGGAAGGTAGACGTGTCCAAGCTCCTCGTCGGCCGAGAAGGGAGCCCAGACCGCGGCATTCCCAGTGTATGCCCAGGAGTCCCCCTCCCATGTCTCGTCCCCGAACTCACCCGGCTGCGGAATCGTGTGGAAGATCCAAAGCTGCTCTCCGGTCCTCACGTCGTAGCCGCGGATGTGACCGGGCACGTTCTCGGGCGACGGCGGCCTGGAGCCCACCGCGAGGGCGGCTCCGACGACGAGCACCCCCCGGGCGATCACGGGAGGTGACGACGACCCGATGATCCCCTCGATGGGGTCTACCGGCCGGCCCAAGCCTCGCTTCAAGTCGACCACGCCGTCGTATCCGAAGCTCGGCACGGGGAGGCCCGTGTGGGCGTCCAACGCGACGAGGTGGTAGCCCGGCGTGACGACGTAGATGCGCCCGTCACCGGCGCCGTCGGTCCAGTAGGTCACCCCTCGTCCGGAGTTCCGCCTGGGAGCCTTCTCGCCCCGCTCGCCCTCGTCCATCCGCCACATCCACAGGGTCTCTCCCGTCCCCGCGTCGATCGCCACGACGTTCCGCCTCGATCCCGCCGTCGCGTAAAGGACGCCGTTCACCATCAGTGGAGTGGTGGAGTTCTTGGTCTCGGGGCTCGGGCCCTGGTTGCGGCTGCTCCACCGCCAGGCGACCTCGAGCTCCGAGAAGTTGGTGGCGTCGATCTGGTCGAGGGGGGAGTAGCTGGTGCCCCCGAGGTCTCCCCCGTAGAGACGCCACTCGCCCCCCTCCGCGCCTTGCTGGGCAGGGAGTGGAGGCGTGGGTGCGAGCGCGGTGGCCGCGGCCACCGCCAGGCACCGCGAGACCCTGAGACGGCTACTGTTCAACGATCAAGAAGCATTTGGTTCAGAAAACGACGCGGCTCCCGCCCGGACGCGGCCGGGCAGGAACCCCACCGCGTCAGTTGAAGGCGAAGCAGTAGAACAGGCCATCCCCGCCCGTGCCCTGAAGGTCCGGCTGACCGCAGCCCCTAGAGGCGTGCGCGTGGTTCCAGGACGTGGGGTTCTGGCCACCACCCTGGCGGTCGTGATGGCCCACGAGCGCGCTTCCCTCCCCGCCGCTCGTCCAGTTCGAGCAGGTCGTGTCGTCCGTGCCCGCAACGGCGGTGCCGTCCATTTGGGTGCCCGTGAGGATGTCGTGCCGGTTGGGCGAGTCGCCCCGACCGTTGATCATGAGCCCGAACTCGGAGACCTGCGTCTCCTTGGTGAGGTTGTTCTCCTCGCCGTGGAGGTGCACCACGTCGTCGGCGATCTTGACGCCGCGAGCGTTGTACCAAGGGCCGTCGCCGATGCGGTCGCGCGCGTCGACGCCGTCGGGGCCCGTCGTGCTCAGGTAAGCCCGCCACGTGCGCTCGCCGTCGGCTCCCACGGCCCGGGCCAGCATCTGACAGTACCGGTCCGCGCCCTCGAGACCGCCCAGGTCTGCTCCGCTCCCCGGACCCGAACTCGTGAGGAAGAAACTCATCGGGGGCTGCTGAACGGCTCCGGGACTCGAGCCCAGCAAGACCAAGGGAACGGCGGCGAGAAGAAATCGCATCTTGCTCATGTCGGCACTCCTTCTTCGATGACCCAAGGCGGCCAGTATACGTGCTATCCCACCAAAGGAATAGGCCCGCCCCGGGGCCTCTCCCGACGCCCCTTACTCCAGCACGAGCACCCCCGTGCCGTTGATGCGGGAGTGCTTCAGGTCCTGGAGCGCGCGATTGGCGTCGTCCAGATCGTACGTCGTCACGTGGGGGCGCACGCCGGTCGAGACGGCTTCGTCGAGCAGGCGCAGGCCGTCGTCGCGCGTGTTGGCCTCGACGGACCGGATCTGCTTCTCGTGGAATAGGTGGGACTCGTACTCGAGTGCCGGAACGTCGCTCAGATGGATCCCGGCGATGGAGAGCGTGCCTCCGCTCCCGAGCGCCCTCATCACGGGAGGCACGAGGTGCCCGACCGGTGCGAAGAGCACCGCGCTATCCATGTTCGCCGGCAGATCCTGAAGGTCGTGCCCCGCCCACCCGGCCCCCATCTCGATGGCATGGCGCACATGGCCCTCGCTGCGTGTGATCACGAAGACCTCGTGCCCGCGACCGAGGGCGAGCTGAAGCACGACGTGAGCGGACGAGCCGAAGCCGACGAGAAGCAACCTCCCTCCCTCCGGCACCTCGGCCCGCTCGAGGGCGCGATAGCCCACGAGGCCCGCACACAGCAGCGGCGCGCCCGACGCGTCGTCGAAGCTGTCGGGCAGGTCGTAGGCGAAGGCCTCCGGCACTGTAGCGTACTCCGCATAGCCTCCATCGGCGTGATACCCGGTGTAGCGCGCGGCGGCGCAGAGGTTTTCCCGCCCGCTCTTGCAGAATCGACACGTTCCGTCGGTCTCACGAAGCCACGCCAGCCCCACGCGCGACCCGATCTGCAGGCGGGTGCAGCCCGGCCCCAACTGGTCCACGACGCCGACCACTTGATGGCCAGGAACCACCGGCCGCTTCTTCTGCGGGAGGTCGCCTTCGATGACGTGGAGGTCGGTCCTGCATACCGCGCAGGCACGGACGCGCACCCGCACCTCGCCCGGTCCCGCCGTCGGATCCTCCACCTCACGGAGCTCGAGCGGATCGGTGTCGATGTCGGCGGTGGTCTCCAGGACTGCTGCTTGCATGCTCCCACTCGCTCTTCGAGAAGAGCCTAACATCCTCCGCCGTGAACATGCCGCAACCGCCGCGGGTCCTCAATCCTGGCACAGGCTCGGCGTCTGCCTGCTCGGCGACGTCGCCGAGCTCGGGGAGTCAGCACCGTTGCGGATCGCCGTGCGCCCGGCTGGGTCGACCTCGACCTCAAGCCCAACAGCGATCCGAGCTGCCTCGGGCTGCACGTGGGAGTCGCGGCGTGCCTAGCGGGAGGGGCTACTCTTGGGGCGCCGGGTCCACAGTGAAGTTCATCGACATCCCCGATCCGACGTGCTCGGGGATCTGGCAGTTGAACATCCAGGTCCCCGGGTTTGACATCTCCACCAGAAGATCCATCGTCGTGCCCACCGGAACCAAGACCGTGTCCCGCCAAACCAGGTTCGACGTGGGCATCCCGTCCTGCTCGATCACGGCGAACCGCTGGCCGTGGAGATGCAGCGGATGGCTCATGGGGTGCCACGAGTCGTGCGTGTTGAAGATGCGGATCTTGACGATGTCCCCCTGCGTGAACCTCCACCCGACCGCCGGCCCGAGGTCGCGAGGCGACGCGTCGGGATTGGGCTCGTGCATGAGCCACATGACGTCGACGCCGGTCGAGAGCCAGTTCATCATCGGCATAGCGTCGTTGAACTCCACAGGCGGATAGAACAGCGTGTCCATCTCCATCATCATGATGACCGGGATGGGCAGCTCGCCGATGTTGAGCGACAAGACGAGCTCCTCGTCCACCTGACGACCCGCTTGGGCTCGGACCGCCTCGAACTCGGCGACCACGTCGTCATTGGTTCGCAGGGTCTCGAACTCGGCGCTGTAGTCCTGGTCGGTAGGCTCGTTGGACACGATGAAGACGCCGAGCGTGTCGACTTGGTAGAAGTACTCCCCCATCCAGTGGTCGACGGCCGTGATGCGGTTGGTGAGCGCGTACTCGCCCGGCTCCTCGAACTTGGCGTCGACCACGTACCGCTGGCCCGGAGCGATGATCACGTTGGACGTCATCTGCTCGCGCTCATACCGGCTCAGGTCAGCCGCAACGAGCTTCATCGGGACGCCGCCCTCAATCCTGAGGTTGTAGTTCTTCGTGTTCGAGGCGTCGGTAAGGAAGAGCCGTACCACGTCCCCCCTCTTGACGCTCTTCCGAAAGTCCGGACGCCCGTTGACAAGCAGCACGTTCCCGAACCGCCCCATCAGCGCGTTGGTGGGAGCCTCGAGGCCGAAGGGAGTCCAGTTCGTGTCCGTCACGAGGGCGTCGTCGAGGACGAGCACCGCTTCGGAGTTGGCCGGGGGGTAGTGGTCGGGATCCGGCGAGTCCACGAGGATAGCCCCGTACAAGCCCAGGTCCTGCGCAATGTACCCCCGCTGGTGGGGGTGATACCAGAACGCTCCGGCGTCCGGAAAGGTGACGTGCGCGGTGTAGGCGTCTCCGACGCGGACCGGCCGCTGGGTCTGGCCGGGAACGCCGTCGTACTGGTTTTCGACGCGCACGCCGTGCCATCGCAGCGTGGTCGAGAAGTCGATGTTGTTCGTGAACTCCACCACGATGGTCGCGTTCTGCGGAACTCGCAGAGTCGGACCGGGGAACTGGCCGTTGAAGCCGTACACCTTGAGCATCCGCCCCGCGACCATCCCGTGGAGCACTCCCGCGTTCAGGCGCAGGGTGTCTCCGTCCGCCAGATGCACCACCTCCGGCTCACGCGCGACCGCCAGCGCCGTGATGTCCAGCTCGGCCCCCGGCAGGAACGGCTCGACGTCGGGGAGAATGCCCATGAAGGGCGCCATCATCGCCGGGTTCATCCAAGCGGGATGCGGAGGCATGACCCACGTGAGGCTGTCCCCCATCTCCATCTGATGGCCGGCGTGGTCCATCTCCTGGCCCGTCACCTGCCCGGCAAGCAGGACGAGTGCGAGCACGCTCGCCCCCCGAACCCCATAGGATCTCTGCGGTCCCGGGGACCGCCCGCTCTTCTTGGTCTGGAGCATTCTCATCACTTCAGTTGAAAGCGAAGCATCCCCGTCGGCCCGCGGATGACCCGGACCGACGAGGATGACCGATTCGAGTGACTCTGCAGACTAGCCGCTAAAGCCGTATCCGACGCAATTCTCCTGCACGAACGGACCATGCCCCGCGGAGGTGTGCATCGCCCCGCTCCTGGACATGCCTCGGAGCACGATCGGCCCCTTCCAGCGCTCCGAGGAGGAGCCGTCGTCTTCTTCCAGGGAGATCACCAGGAGGAACTTGTTGAAGTCGACCTGTCCGTGAGCCGTGCCGTCTTCACCGAGCACGCCGAGCCACCTGGTCCGGTCCAGCGAGGGAGTCGTGACCCAGGCCACGTAGGAGCCCTGCTCGGGAGCCTTCAAGCTAGTCACGCTGATGGCGACGTCCCGTAGGTAGTCGCCGTCCGGCGTGAGGTTCACCCCGAACGGAGACGGCGTGAAGGTGACCTCGCCCCACCCCGTAGCCATGCCGGAACCCCGGACCCGCTTGGTCGTGATGAGCTCAACACGGTAGAACTCGGGAGCATCGGTCACGATGCCAACAACGCACATGCCCGGGGTTGCCGGATCCGCGGCCCCCAGTAAGGCGGCCGTGAGAGGAATCAAGACGTTCATGGTCTACTCGCTTATGGGACGCTGCACGGGCTCGTCCCACTTCTGAGCGCTGGAGATGTCGGGCATCCCCCACTGCTCGCCGTTCCAGCCCTGGAATCCATCCATCCGGAAGGTCCAGAACCCCGTGCTCATATCGCTGATCAATATTAGCCCGTCTGCGTTTCTGACGTCCACACCAAACGCGCCGTTGTAGACGGGCGTGCGGGTGGTGTTGCGCGGGCCGATGTAGGTGTCGTAGTACCCCACGGTCACCGGATTGGCTGGATTCTGAAGGTTCACGATCTGGAGTCCGTCCAGGTAGCCCGACACGAACAGCCACGGCCACCGGACCTCGTGGTTGTGGACCAAGTTCTTGTAGTTGGCCGTCCATCCGGAGATCGGCCGGTTGACGTTCGTGACCTCACCGTCTAGCGCCGGCCTCAGGTCGAAGAAGCGGAGGGGAGCGAATTCGTACTCCGTCTCGGCGACCACGTAGCGGCCGTCCGGGCTCGGCGTGAAGGTGTGGCCACCGCCCACGCCGCTGATCCCCGTGAGCGTGATTCGGACCTGGGGATTCGCGAGGTCCGTGACGTCCAAGATGTAATAGCCGCCTCCGCCTCCGCCGTAGAACCGGTCTTCATCGGTGTCGGGATGGTAGGCGACGTAGAAGTCGTGGTAGCCGCGGTTGGCTCCCGTCTCCTGGGACTGCGGGTTGGGCACTCGGCCGGCTAAGGCCTCCTCCGCAGACGCGCCGCGGACGACTTGGCCGAGGTCGTACGCGTTCGCGAAGGGTCCGCTCACCGTGGCGAAGAGGAGCACGCGACCGTCAGAGTGCTTATAGACGAAGATGTTGTGGAATCCACCGGGCAGCAGGGGCTCTCGAATCCGGGCCACCTCACGAACGGTGGACGGATCGGGCAAGCCGGTGACGTCCAGCACGACGGCGCCGAGATCCGAGTTCGGGCCGCCTTGGCCGAACTGCAGCGACTGCACGACGTAGTAGCGCCCCTCGACCTTGAAGTACTTGACGTCCATGGCGCCCGTGCCCAGGTGCAGCTCCTGGTCCTCGATGCGCCATTCGTAGAGAATCTCGGGACGCGACGGGTCCTCGATGCTGATGATGTCCATCCCGCGCGGGCCGGCGTCACCGTACCGCATCCGGGACACGTAGGCGTAGGGTCGCGACAGCTCCTGCTCGACGTCCATGTCGGACACGTTGAGAGACGGACCGAGGGGGAGGTGCCCGAGCACCTCGATATTGTCGCTGCCCCGCTTCAGCGGAATCGCTTGTGCCATCGCCTCCGCGGGAAAAATGGTGACGAGAGCTGTGAGGATAGCACCCGTGAGGACGCTAGTCCGAGAGTGTCGCATGGGCGTCTCTCCTACTGGACGTGAGGTTCCGCCATCTTCTGGGCGGGGCAGGCGCGGCCTGCACAGCAAATGTAAAGGCCGCCCTACACCTCGCCAGTATCCATAGACAACTGGGCTGAATGGTTTGTTGCGGCCTGCGGGCCACCCGGAGCGAGCCTCCCCCTCTCGGGCGCTCAAGACCCTCGGCATGCCCCACCGCCCCCCGTTCCATCCCTGGAACCCGTCCATCCCGCACGTCGAGGAGCCGGTGGTCACATCACTGATCAGGATCAGACCGTCCTCGTTCCGAACGTCGACGCCGAAGGCACCGCTGCACTCGGCGCGGCGAACGCAATCCGGCACTCCGATGTCCGTGTCGCCGTAGCCGACCGCCCCCGGGTTCCCAGCGTCCTAGTCCTAGTTGACAACCGGGACGTACGGTGTCGCAGTGGCTAGCCTTACTGTTCGCTCACAGGCCGGCGGGTCGGCTCGTCCCACTTCTGGGCGCTTGAGACGTCGGGCATGCCCCACTGCTCGCCGCTCCACCCCTGGAAGCCGTCCATGCGGAAGGTCCAGAAGCCCGTGCTCATGTCGCTGATCACGATGAGCCCGTCGACGTTGCGCACGTCCACCCCGAAGGCACCGTTGCACTCCTGGCAGCGGTCCGGGTCGCGGATGCCGATGTAGGTGTCGTAGTAGCCCACGGTCACGGGGTTCGCCGGATCCTGAAGATTGAAGATCTGGAGTCCGTCCAAGTAGCCGGTCACGAACACGTACGGCCAGCGGATCTCGTGGTTGTGGACGAGGTTGTTGAAGTCGGCGGTCCAGCCCGAAATCGGCCGGTTGATGTTCGTCACCTCGCCGTCCAGCGCCGGCTTGAGGTCAAAGATCCGAAGCGGCGCGAACCGGTACTCGGTTTCGGCAACCACGTAGCGGCCGTCCGGGCTCGGCGTGAAGGTGTGGCCACGGGCGGCGCCTCGTATGCCCGTCATCGAGATGGCCAGCTCGGGGTTCTGGAGGTCGGTCACGTTGTAGATGTAGTAGCCACCGGCCCCGCCACCGTAGAAGCGATCCTGGTCGGTGTCAGGGTGGTACGCCACATAGAAGTCGTGGTATCCACGCCCCATGAGACCACCGCCGGCCGTCTCCGGAACCGGAACGCGACCCACGAGGGCTTCCTCGGCCCCGGCGCCGTCGATGACCCGGCCCAGGTCGTAGATGTGCGCGTACGGCCCGCTGACGGTGGCGAAGAGGAGCACCTGACCGCTGGTGTGCTTGTAAACGAAGATGTTGTGGAAGCCGCCGGGCATGAGAGGCTCGCGGATCCGGGCTACCTCACGCACAGTGGAGGGGTCGGGCAGGCCGTCCACGTCGAGGACCACCGCGCCCATGTCGGAGTTCGGTCCTCCTTGGCCGAACTGCGTGGACTGCACCACGTAGTAGCGACCGTCCCACTTGAAGTGTTTCACGTCCATCCCGCCATTGCCGAGATGGAGATCCCGGTCCTCGATCCGCCACTCGTGGATGAGCTCGGGGTGCTCCGGGTCCTCGATGCTGATGATGTCGAGGCCCATCGGCCCCACACCCCCGTAGGCCATGCGGCTCATGTAGGCGAAGGGGCGCGACAGCTCCTGCTCCACGTCCGTGTCCGAGACACTGAGCGCCGGACCCACCGGCAGATGGCCGAGCACGTCGATATTGTCGCTTCCGCGGTTCATGGGGGTCCACTGGGCCGACAGGGGCGCGGCAGACAGGGCAACCAGGATCGCGATCGCGAAGGACGTCGGGGTGAGGGTGAGACGAGTGTACGACATGAGCGGTCCCTCCCGCTGAAGAAGACGCGCCGGGCGCGGATGGGCGCGAGCCATCGGAGCAAGCGTGGGAAACAACCTACACGGCCACCGAGAAACCCGCCAACGCAGACGGGTCTGTGATCGGCATGGGAACCCGCCCCGCGGACGCGAGCGGCGTCCCGGGACCCAGAGTCAGGGTACCGAGGCCGTCCCCCCGGGAGCGGGCGAGCCGCCCCCGGGGGCGAGAGCCCTTACGGTTGCTCGCTCACAGGCCTCCGCACCGGCTCGTCCCACTCCTGCGCGCTCGAGATGTCGGGCACGCCCCACTGCTCGCCGTTCCACCCTTGGAAGCCCTCCATGCGGAACGTCCATAGGCCCGTGCTCATGTCGCTCACGACGATCAGCCCGTCAACGTTGCGGATGTCCACGCCGAAGGCGCCGCCGACGATGGCGCTCCTCGTCCCGCGCGGGCCGATGTAGGTGTCGTAGTAGCCCACCGTCACCGGATTGTGCGGATCCTGGAGGTTGAAGATCGAGAGGCCGTCCAAGTACGACGCCGCGAAGACCCACGGCCAGCGGACTTCATGGTTGTGCACCAGGTTCCGGTAGTCGGCGGTCCAGCCCGAAATGGGCTGGTTGATGTTCATCGACTCGCCGTCCAGAGCCGGCTTCAGATCGAAGATCCTGAGCGGGGCGAACTGGTACTCGACCTCGGCGACCACATATCGCCCATCCGGACTCGGCGTGAACGTATGCCCGCGACCCACCCCGCGGATGCCGGTCATTGAGATCTCGAGCCTCGGGTTCTCGACGTCCGTGACGTCGTAGATGTAGTAGCCGCCCGTTCCACCGCCGTAGAACCGGTCCTGGTCGGTGTCGGGGTGGTAGCCCACGTACATGTCGTGGTAGGCCGACCCGCCCCCTACGGGGTCGGGGCCGGGCACCCGGCCCACGAGGGCCTCCTCGGCCCTCGCGCCCTCGACCACCCGGCCCAAGTCGTAGATGTGCGACCAGGGCCCAGACACCGTGGTGAAGAGCAAGACCCGGCCGTCCGAGTGCTTGTAGACGAAGATATTGTGGAAGCCACCGGGCAGCAGCGGCTCCCGGATCCGACTCACCTCCCTCACCGTCGAAGGGTCGGGAAGGCCGGTCACGTCCAGAACGACCGCGCCCATGTCCGCGTCCGGACCGCCCTGGCCGAACTGAACCGACTGCACCACGTAGTAGCGGTTGCCGACCTTGAAGTGCTTCACGTCCATCCCGCCGGTGCCGGTATGCAGATCCTGCTCCTCGATCCGCCACTCGTAGATGAGCTCGGGGTGCTCCGGGTCCTCGATGCTGATGATGTCCATCCCCTTCGCGCCGCCCTCGCCCCACACCATCCGGGAGACGTAGGCGTACGGCCGGGAGAGCTCCTGCTCCACGTCCATATCCGAGACGTTGAGGTGAGGACCGAGCGGAAGGTGCCCCAGCACTTCCACGTTGTCGCTGCCCCGCTTCAGCGGAGTCCACTGCGCCAAGGCCGGGACGGCGAGGACAAGCAGAGCGACGCTCACGGCCGCTCCTACTGGGATTGAAGGACGATACGGCATGGGAATCCTCCTGTTGGAGAAAGTCTTTCGGTTCTAGCTGATAGGCCTCCGCACGGGCTCGTCCCACTTCTGCACGCTCGAGATGTCGGGCATGCCCCACTGCTCCCCGTTCCATCCCTGGAACCCGTCCATCCGGAATGTCCAAAAGCCGGTGGTCATGTCACTGATCAGGATCAGACCGTCCTCGTTCCGAACGTCCACGCCGAACGCTCCGTTGAAGATCGGGTTGATGTAGTTGGTCCGCGGCCCGATGTAGGTGGCGTAGTAGGCCACGGTCTGCGGATCGTGGGGATCCTGGACGTTGACGACCTGAAGCCCGTCCAGGTATCCGGAGACGAACACCAGAGGCCACCGGACCTCGTGGTTGTGGACCACGTTGCGGTAGTCGGCCGTCCAGCCCGAGATCGGCCGGCGGATGTTGGTCACCTCTCCGTCGAGCGCCGGCTGCAGGTCGAAGAACCTCAAGGGAGCGAACTCGTACTCCGTCTCGGCCACGACGTAGCGGCCGTCCGGGCTGGGCGTGAAGGTGTGGCCGAAGGGCACCCCGGTGATGCCCGTGAGCGTGATACGAAGCTCGGGCGCCGCAGGGTTGGTGACATCGTAGATGTAGTATCCCCCGCCTCCGCCGCCGTAGAAGCGGTCTTCATCCGTATCCGGATGGTAGGCGACGTAGAAATCGTGGTACCCCAGGAGAATGGGCGTGTCCCCCGACGTCGCGATCGGGACCTTCCCCGCCAACGCCTCTTCGGCGCTCGCACCCTGCACAAGGAGCCCCAGATCGTACATGTGGGCGTAGGCCCCGTTGATCGTCGTGAAGAGGAGCACGCGCCCGTCGGAGTGCTTGTAGACGAAGATGTTGTGGAAGCCCCCGGGGGCCAGCGGCTCGCGGATCCTCGCCACCTCTCGGACCGTGGAGGGATCGGGCAGATCGGTTACGTCCAGGACCACGGCCCCCAGATCCGAGTTGGGCCCCCCCTGGCCGAACTGCAGCGACTGCACCACATAGTAGCGACCACCGACCTTGAAGTGCTTCACGTCCATCCCGCCCGGACCTACGTGGAGCTCTTGGTCTTCCATGCGCCACTCGTAGAGGAGCTCGGGGCGCTCGGGTTCGCTGATGCTGATGATGTCCATCCCGCGCGCCCCGGAGGGACCGAGCCTCGCTCGTCCGACATAGGCGTAGGGTCGCGACAGCTCCTGCTCCACGTCCATATCGGTGACGCTGAGAGTCGGCCCCAGCGGCAGGTGTCCAAGAACGTCGATGTTATCGCTGCCGCGCTCGAGCGCGGTCCATTGGGCGGACGCGGAAGACGGGACGAATCCGAGGATCGCGGGGACTGCCACCAGGCTGAGTGCGAGGGTCAAGCTGCGTGACATGGGAAGGCTCTCTGGCTTGTCGATGAAGCGCCGCGCGGGATGGCGCACAGGTCTCGGGTCCTTGCCCCAAAAGCTAAGGGGCAGGAAATCGCGGCGCCACGGTCCTCAGCCGGGCAACCTTCCGCGCGGCCGAACCAAGGGGTGGCGGATGGCTGTCGCCGGCGGGGCGCCGGGTGAGCTACTCGCTGATCGGCCTCCGCACTGGCTCGTCCCACTCCTGGGCGCTCGAGATGTCGGGCATGCCCCAATGCTCGCCGTTCCACCCCTGGAAGCCCTCCATCCGCCAGACCCAGAACCCCGTGCTGGAGTCGCTCCCGATGATGAGCCCGTCCGCGTTTCGCACGCCCACTCCGAACATGCCGTTCAAGATCGGGTTGAGATCCTCTGTGAAGCGCGGGCCGATGTAGGTGTCGTAGTAGCCGACCGTCACCGGATTGGTGGGATCCTGCAGGTTGAAGATCTGGAGCCCGTCCAGGTAACTGGACACGAACACGAGCGGCCAGCGGACTTCGTGGTTATGAGCGAGGTTGTTGAAGTCGGCGGTCCATCCGGAGATCGGACGGTTGATGTTGGTCACCTCGCCGTCGAGCGCGGGCTGCAGATCGAAGACTCGGAGTGGAGCGAACTGATACTCGGTCTCCGCCACCACGTAGCGCCCGTCTGGGCTCGGAGTGAAGGTGTGTCCCCGGGACACGCCTCGGACACCGGTGAGGCTGATCCGGAGTTGGGGGTTCTCGGGGTCGGTGACGTCGTAGATATAGTATCCGCCCCGGCCACCCCCGTAAAAGCGGTCCTGATCGGTGTCGGGGTGGTAGCCCACGTAGAAGTCGTGGTACCCCCCACCGACCTGGCCTTCGCCCGTCTCCGGCACGGGCACCCGACCCGCGAGGGCGCTCTCCGTGTCCGCGCCCCGCACGACCATGCCCAGATCGTACACGTTCGCGTGAGGCCCGCTGACGGTGGCGAAGAGGAGCACGCGCCCGTCCGAGTGCTTGTAGACGAAGATGTTGTGGAAGCCGCCCGGTAGGAGCGGCTCCCTCATGCGCGCCACCTCACGCACGCCGGACGGATCGGGCAGGTCCGTGACGTCGAGCACCACCGCCGCCAGATCGGAGTCAGGACCGCCCTGGCCGAACTGGAGCGACTGCACGACGTAGTAGCGACCGTCCACCTTGAAGTGCTTCACGTCCATCCCGCCCAGGCCGATATGCAGCTCAGGATCCTCGATCCGCCACTCGTAGAGGACCTGGGGGTGTCCCGGGTCGGAGAGGTCGATGACGTCCACTCCCTTGCCCCCGCCCCCTTGCGAGATCCGGCCCACGTAGGCGTAGGGCCTCGAGAGCTCCTGCTCGATGTCCGTGTCCGCCGCGCTGACGCGGCCCCCGAGGGGGAGGTGCGCGACGACCTCGACGTTGTCGCTGCCTCGCTTGAGCGCGGTCCACTGAGCCGCGGCCTCCGGAGCGAGGGCGGCCGCCGCGAAGCCTGTTGCGGCCAAGCCGAATACGCAGGATCGGAATGACATGAGCGCTGTCCCCCTACCATTGGGGCCCCGCGCTTCCGCGCCGGACCTGGGTGTTCTGATCTACTCGCTGCTCTACTCGCTGATCGGCCGCCGCACCGGCTCGTCCCACTTCTGCACGCTCGAAATGTCGGGCACACCCCACTGCTCGCCGTTCCAACCTTGGAAGCCCTCCATACGGAAGGTCCAGAGCCCGGTGCTGAAGTCGCTGATCAGGATCAGCCCGTCCTCGTTGCGGACGTCCACGCCGAAGGCGCCGTTGAAGAGGCTGGTGGCGTAGTCGCCCATGACGTCCCCGGGGCCCAGGTTGAGGCGTGGCCCGATGTAGGTGTCGTAGTAGCCCACGGTCACGGGGTTCGTGGGGTCCTGCAGGTTGAAGATCTGGAGACCGTCCAGGTACGCGGACACGAACACCAGCGGCCAGCGCACTTCATGGTTGTGCGCCACGTGACGGAAGTCGGCCGTCCACCCCGAGATCGGCCGGTTGATGTTGGTCACCTCGCCGTCGAGCGCCGGCTGCAGGTCGAAGATCCGGAGCGGCGCGAACTCGTACTCCGTCTCGGCGACCACGTAGCGGCCGTCGGGGCTCGGAGTGAACGTGTGCCCGAAGGGCACGCCTTGGATGCCCGTGAGCGTGATCCGGAGCTCCGGCTCGGTCGGGTTGGTGACATCGTAGATGAAGTACCCGCCCGCGCCGCCTCCGTAGAAGCGATCCTCGTCCGTGTCCGGGTGGTAGCCCACGTAGAAGTCGTGGTAGCCTCCGATGGGGCTCGCCTCGGGGCCGGCGTCCGGGATGGGCACGCGGCCCACCAGCGCGTCCTCCGCGCTGGCGCCGGCGACGACCAGCGCTAAGTCGTAGATGTGCGTATAAGGGCCGTTCACGGTCGTGAAGAGCAACGCCCTGCCGTCCGAGTGCTTATAGATGAAGATGTTGTGGAAGCCCCCGGGGAGCAGCGGTTCACGGATCCTGGCCACCTCGCGGACCGTCGACGGATCCGGGAGCCCGGTCACGTCGAAGACGACCGCGCCGAGATCGAAGTCCGGGCCGCCCTGGCCGAACTGGAACGACTGCACGACGTAGTATCTCCCGTCGAGCTTGAACGCCTTCACGTCCATGCCGCCGAGGCCGGTGTGCAGGTCCTGATCCTCGATCCGCCACGCGTAGAGCAGCGTGGGTCGCTCCGGAGCCTCGATGCTGACGATGTCCATCCCGGTGGGCCCGGGGGTGCCGTATCGCATGCGGCCCACGTACGCGAAGGGACGGGACACCTCCTCCTCCACGTCCATGTCACCCACGTTGAGCGGACCGCCGAGAGGCAGGTGCCCGAGCACGTCGATGTTGTCGCTCCCGCGTTGCAGCGGAGTCCACTCCTGGGCGGAGGCGGGTCCGGCAGCGACGGTCACGTGGAGGACGAGCGCCAACGTGGTGCCGAAGGCGCGGCTATGCTTGGCTGACATTCATTGACTCCGTCGAGAGGACTTCGGGCGTATGAGGCTCCTCCCGGGCGCGAGCCGATCCGCACCCGGGAGTCGCGGAAAGACCTATGGCTGCTGGCTGATCGGGCGCCGCACGGGCTGGTCCCACTGTTGCGCGCTCGAGATATCGGGTACGCCCCACTGCTGGCCGCTCCACCCCTGAAAGCCTTCCATGCGGAAGGTCCAGAATCCCGTGCTCATGTCGCTGATCGCGATCAGACCGTCGGCGTTCCGCACGTCGACTCCAAAGGCGCCGTTGAACACCGGATTCGTCTCAGTGGCTCGGGGGCCGATGTAGGTGTCGTAGTAGCCGACGGTCACCGGGTTGTGTGGATTCTGCAGGCTGAAGATCTGGAGTCCGTCCAGATACCCGGACACGAAGACCAGGGGCCAGCGGATCTCGTGGTTGTGCGTGAGGTTCTTGTAGTCGGCCGTCCACCCCGAGATCGGCCGGTTGATGTTCGCGACCTCGCCAGTCAGGGCCGGCTCCAGATCGAAGATCCGGAGCGGCGCAAACTCGTACTCGCTCTCCGCCACGACATACCGGCCTGCCGGCCCCGGCGTAAAGGTATGGCCGCTCCGCACCCCGCTGATACCCGTGAGCGTGATCAGCAGGTCGGGATTCTCGGGATCCGAGACGTTGTAGATGTAGTAGCCGCCACCTCCGCCGCCGTAGAAGCGGTCCTGGTCCGTGTCGGGGTGGTAGCCTACGTAGAAGTCGTGGTAGCCGCGCCCGAAGCCGCCCTCGCCTGAGCTCGGGTTGGGGACGCGACCGGCGTGCGCCTCTTCGGAGGACGCGCCTTGGACGATCTTGCCCAGGTCGTACGCCTGGGCGAACGGGCCCGACACGGTGGCGAAGAGCAGGACGCGCCCGTCGGAGTGCTTGTAGACGAAGATGTTGTGGAAGCCACCGGGCATGAGGGGTTCCCGGATCCGCGCGACCTCGCGGACCGTCGACACGTCGGGCAAGCCCGTCACGTCGAGCACGACGCCACCCATGTCGGAGTCAGGGCCACCCTGGCCGAACTGAACCGACTGAATGACGTAGTAGCGCCCGTCCACCTTGAAGTGCTTGACGTCCATCCCGCCGCGGCCGAGGTGCAGGTCCGGCTCCTCGATGCGCCATTCGTAGAGGAGCTCGGGGCGCTCGGGGTCCTCGACGCTGATGATGTCCATGCCCTTCTCGCCCACCCCGCCGTAGATCATGCGCCCGACGTAGGCGTACGGGCGGGAGAGCTCCTGCTCAATGTCCATATCTGCGGTGTTGAGCGCGGGACCCAGGGGCAGGTGACCGAGCACTTCGATGTTGTCGCTCCCCCGCTTCAGGGGGGTCCACTGGGCCTCGGAGGCGGTCGGGTTGGCGGCGGTTAGGGCCACCACGACAGCCAGCGTGCCCAGGATGCTCGGCGGGGAGTATGACATCAGCGGTTCCTCCCGAGGTGTGACAATGCGATGCTGTCGACTGACACGACGCATCAAGGGTGGACGGGGAAGATAGTAACCGGGTCCGGGCCTTGCCAGATCACCGACCGCGGGGGGAAGCGGGCCGGACCGGATCGACCGGGCGGCCCCGTCGTCGCCAGCGAGCCACCATACTTCGTCGTACGGCTCAACGGCCCGGTCCGAATGACCGTGGGGTGGGACGGACTCGTGTCCCGGGGACACGCCGAAGACGAGAGCGAGGGCGCGTGGGGCTCAGCCCGCGCCGGCTCTACGCTGACGTCATCGCCTGAAGCCTGCCTCGGTGCAGCGCGGCGGCGGCCGTCGCGTACGAGATCCCGCCTGCCAGGAAGACGGCCGGGGACCCAGCTTCGACGGCGATCAGAGCGGCCGTGGGCGCCGCTACCACCGATGCGAAGCCGTTGGCCGCCCAGGCCCAGGCTGTCCGCGGGCCGTCCCCCCCTGCGAGAGCTCTCAGCCCCACCGGGAACGGTATCCCCATGAGGAAGGCCAGCGGTGCCACCGCGAGCACGCCGAACCCCGCTCGCACCGCCAGCGGCAGCGGCTGCATGAGATGCACGAGGCCGAGCAGCGCGCCCGAGTAGGCCAGCAGCAGGACGGAGAGGCCGAGGAGGAGCCCCCGGCCCCGACCGCCCGCGATCCGGTCCGACCAGATGCTCCCGAGACCGGAGCTGACGAGGAAGGCAACCAGTACGGCGCTCACCGCGTACACGGGATGTCCGAGGAGCAGGCTCAGTTGCTGGATGGCGGCGATCTCGGCAGCAAGGTATGCCAGGCCGATGGCCGAGAAGTACGTGAGGATCGGCGTGAGCCGGTGCCGGCCGACCGCTCCGGCGCCCAGTACCGCCGGAACGAGGATGGCCAGAACCGCCAGCGCCACACTCTGGAGGAGCGTGGCCAGCAGGGCAATGTAGCCCCACTCGGCGAACGGGAGCCAATCGGCACGGGGACCGCGCAAGAGCGCGCCCAGGGATCGGGCGCGGAGAAACTGGCGGGGATAGGGCCGAGCGTCGCTGACGGGCTCGACGTCGAAGGGATACGCCCCCGCCCACTCCTTCGCCTCGGTCGAGCCGTCCACCGCGGCGGCGGCGGCCTCGAACAGAGCCGGGTCGTCGATCAGGTGGAAGGTGCTCACGGGTACCTCGAGACCCGGGCGCCAGTCAATGTCAAAGGACCGGCGCTCGGCCCACTCCTCCAGGGCGACGGCCTCGTCCGAAGTGAAGCCCGACGGCTTCACGAGGACGGTTGCCGTTGCCCAGCTTCTCATCACCACCAGCCCGCTCGCGAGGGACCCCGGCGCTGTCCGACGAAGCGCCTCGGCAGCGGTCAGGATCACGCGAATCGATGCTCGCGGTGGAAGGCTCAGCCATCGGGTGATCGCTAGGACGCCCCGTGGGTCGAGCAGTTCCAGGTAGGCGACGTAGGCATCGACGGTGTGCAGAAAGTCTTCGTTGAGCGCATGCACTCCGGCGGCCGTCGTCCCGAATCCGCCTCCCGGGCCCAGGGTGAGGAGGTCGAACGGGCCCTCTCTGCGCGCCACCGCGGCCCGCGCATCGCCAATCACCCATTCGACGTTCGCCTCGAGGACGCGCTCCGGGGTCGACGTCAGGCGGGCCACGTCGGGATGCAACTCGACCGCCACGACCGTCCGAGCACCGTGCAGGGCCGCGTTCCACACCTCCGTTCCTCCCCCGGCCCCAAGCACGAGGACGCGCTCGCGTCCTCCCAGGGCATAGGGAAGGGCCGAGGGCAGCCAATCGAGCACGCCTGTGTCCACGTCCGCTGAGGACCAGTCGGTCAGAGCGCCCGCGAGCTGCCCGTCCACGAAGATCGCCGTTTGTGGCGGGATCTCACCCCTGTACCCAAGGGACAGCCCAGGGGCGTCACGGAACGCTGGCGCCTCGACCGCGACGACCCAGCCCAGGGGCGACGGGTGCTCGGCGACCCGCCGCGCTTCCGGGAAGGCCTCGACCTGAGCGAGCCTCTTGTACGGGGTGATCTCTAGACGCCAGAGGGGATGGGCCAGCACACCGACCGCAGCCGCCGCCACCACCCAGCGTGAAACGGCCGACCACCAGACGTGCGGCCCCGGAGCCGTCAGGGCGGCGAGCGCCGCGACGGCGGCCGGTACCGCCAGGGCCCGCTCGGGCAACAGCCAGGCCAAGGTGGCCGTCGCCATGGCGGCACCCGCGGCGGACCCGAGGAAGCTCGCTCCATAGACGAGGCCCGGCCGCTCCGCCTCGAGTGTGAGCCCGAGCAGGATCGCGACCGCAGCCAGCCCGAAGGGCAAGGCCAGAAGGGCGTAGATCAGCCCAAGGCGGACCCACTGGCCGAGAGCCCAGGCAATCTGCGTGGAGTCCACCGATATGATGTGCGTGAGCGCGGGGCTCGCGATCAGCGCGGCGGCAGCAGCGATCGCGCTGATGCCGAACCAGCGTGACGCGGCGCGGGTCGGGGTGCGTCCGGCCATGGCGACCACGGTCCCTGCGGCCCCGAAGCCCAGCATCGCGACCCCCACCGCCATATACGCGAAGTGATGGAACTGCTCGATGGCGAAGACGCGTACCAACAGGACTTCGTACGCCAGGGTTGCGGCGGAGAGCAGCGCGACTGTGACCGACCTCCGGTACAGGGTCACGGGGTCAGCGAATACCCTGCAGCATCGGCACGAAGCGTACGGGGAGCACGTTTCGCGTCCGGACTTGGTCGTTGGTCACCTTCTGCACGAAGATGAGGTGCTGCACCCCGTAGAGGCTTCCCACCGGGATGATCATGCGGCCCCCCAGCTTGAGCTGTTCGATCAGGGCCGGTGGGATGGAGCCACCCGCCGCGGTCACGATGACCGCGTCGTAGGGCGCGTGCCTGCTCCATCCGTAGCGACCGTCGGCGTGACGGGTCCTCACGCCGTTGAAGCCGAGGCGCTCGAGGTGCTGGGTCGCCTGCGTGTGAAGGGCCTCGAAGATCTCAACGGTGTAGACGTCGACCCCGACCTCGGCCAGAATGGCGGCCTGATAGCCGGAGCCCGTTCCGACCTCGAGCACCTTCATCCCCGGCTCGAGCTCGAGGATCTCCGTCATGAACGCCACGATGGACGGCTGTGAGATTGTCTGTCCGTAGCCGATGGGAAGGGGGCGGTTCTCGTACGCATAGGGCCGATACTCGGCCGGTACGAACTCGTGACGGGGCACGGCGCCGAGGGCTCGGAGCGTCTCCTCGTCGACGATGCCGTCGCCCCGGACGACCGACACCATCTCGGCCCTCAGCTGGCGGAGGGCAGCATCCGCAGGCTGCTCGGGAACCTGTCCCGCTGCGCTCGGTGGGATCGCGGCGCCCACGGCCAGAGCCAGAAGGGGCGCGAGATACGGCTTCATCGGCGTGGCCTCTCGGTTCTCTCTAACTTCCGGAGGCCAGGCTGGGGAGGCAAGACTGCCCGTAGCCTGAAGGCTGTCGCGCAGACGCTCGGGGTGCAAGGCGGCCACGCTGATGAGATGGCGGATCAGCAGGCCGCGTCCAGCCAGTCCGCTCTCGCCAATTCCCCGGCCTCCCTCCCGCCTGTGCGTCTCCCCGAAGGACGGCCTCCGGATCGCCGTCCGCCTTCGGTGGTCCTGGCTCTCCTCGGCGCGCCTTGAGCCAGCTGCGCCGCGCCAGAAGGCCGGATTCGGCGGTTGAACGCGGGTGGGGGGCGGCGGCGCCTCAGGCCAACCGCAAGGTCGGTTCGCTCGCCGAGGCCCCCGCAGCTACCGTGTCTCTATGCACGAGATTCCGGTCGTGGCGGCGGTCATTCGAAGGGGTTCGCGCTATCTCCTGGCCAGGCGGCCCGAGCACAAGCGACACGGCGGGCTCTGGGAGTTCCCGGGCGGGAAGATCCTCGACGGCGAGACGGATTTTCAGGCCGTGGAGCGCGAGCTAGCCGAGGAGTTGGCGCTCGAGACGGTCACCGTCGGCGAGGTGCTCTTCGAGAGTGCCGATCCGGAGGCGCCGTTCTTCATCCGGTTCGTTGACGTGGAGGTCGATGGCGAACCGATCGCCATCGAGCACGCCGAGCTCGGCTGGTTCGAGCCGAACGACCTCCGTGCACTCGCGCTCGCACCCTCGGACGCGAGCTTCGTCGCCCAGTGTCTACCGGCGCCGGGGATGTGACGTCGGCGCCTTGGGTCCGATCAATCCGCCTCTAGGATCTTGGCGAGCCAGCGCGCCCGGACCTTGGGGATCTCGTGACGAACCCGCTCTCCCCGGACGAGCCCTCGTCCCGCGACGCGTCGGTCTAGCCCTAACGGCGCGAAGCCCGACTCGACGCCCGGTACCTCCACATCCTCCCCTCTGAGGAGGGTCTTCCACTGGTCACGCGAAAGGGAGACGAGCTTCCGGGACACGGCTCCCTCCAGCAGGCGCAACAGGTCGTTCGTCGGTCTCGGCCTCTCCTGGTAGTCCGGCACCATGGCGCGAAGACCCACCGACACGACCCGCCACCGGTCCGGCGCGCCCCACGAGTCGACGGGCCAGCTCCCGCACCGGTGCACCCACAGGTCGTCCCCCCGCGCCATCCACGCGAGGCCTTCCGTGGCCTCCTCCTCGACCCCGAAGACCGTGCGGAGCCTCTCCGCCGCTGCCTCGATCCTTTGGGAGGCCTCCCGGGGATCGGTGCGCCCGTCCGGGAAAGCCGCCGGTACCGGGCTCCAGCCCGGGAGCTCGCTTGCCGCGTCCCCGAGATCCGTGCCTTTCCCGTCTCCGCCGCCCTCGACGCCCCCTTCAAGGCGGCGAAGTCGCGCCAAGAAGAGGCCGCCCGAGTCCAGGTGGTGCGGGTAGATGCGGCACGCCCCCTCGAGGCTGGCGTCGTACGCTTGCCCCTCGAAGGACGTCAGTCCCGGTGCGTGGGGCGCGTCGATCTCGATGGGCTCCAGGACGACCGGCGCGTCACCGAGCACACGGCTGACCACGGCCTCATTCTCTTCCGGAGCGAAGGTGCAGGTGGAGTAGAGGACGACTCCGCCGGGCCGGGCGAGCGAGACGGCTCTGCGCAGGAGTCCCTCCTGGCGCCGCGGCACGCCCTCGCGGAACTTCTTCCGCTCCCGGCGCGGCGCCCCCCCCCTGCGCCGAAGCGTGCCTTCCGCCGAGCAAGGTGCATCCACGAGCACACGGTCGAAGCGCGCGCCGGCGGGCAGCGCCCGGCCGTCGCCCGACACGACCAACACGTTGGGATGCGCCGTGCGATAGAGATTGCCGAGCAGCGCGCGGATGCGGCCTTCGTTCCGGTCCACAGCCACGATGCAGCCTCGGTCCTCCATCAGGTCCGCCGCGTGAGTCGTCTTGCCGCCGGGCGCGGCGCACATGTCGAGGATCCTTTCGCCCGGCACGGGCGCCAGGAGGGGAGCCGCGACGCCCGTGGACGCCTGCTGGATGTAGAACAGTCCGAGCCAGTGCTCGATCGTGTCGGCCACGCTGCGCGGCCCCTCCACCACGCGCATGAAGTCCTCGAGGCCATCGACCGGCTCTAAGACGAAGCCCTGCTCCCGGAGGCGGTCGGCGAGCTCGGACAGGGAGGCGCGGCCGGTGCGGACGCGGATCGTGGTGGGATCGCGCCCGAGGATCGTCTCCTGGAAGCGATCCCAATCGGGTATGATGCCTCGGTATCGCTCGAGAGGCATGGGCGTCTCGGAGAGCTCCTACACGTCAGCCGTGGAGGGGGCTGGCAGCGCCGTGCGGGCCGGACTCGGACGCGACGGCCGCCGCCCTCTCCGTAAAGGGATCCGGAAGAGCATGAGCGCGACGAAGACGGCCGTCGCCACGAGAGGCCGGTACGTGTCGGCCTTCACCTGCCAGAAGAAGTGCAGCACTCCGAGGGCCGTCGCGACGTAGACGACGCGGTGGAGCTTCTGCCACCGCTTGCCAAGCCTGCGGATCCACCCCCTGGTCGACGTCAGGGCCAGCGGAACGAGAAGCGTCCACGCCGTGAAGCCCACGATGATGTAGCGTCTTTCGGTGAGATCCTCGACGATGAACTCCCAGTCGAGCGTTTGGTCAAGGACCAGGTACGCCATGAAGTGCATCGTCAGGTAGAAGAAGGCGAAGAGCCCCAGCGGCCGGCGCGCCTGGATCAGGGCGTTCCAGCCGGTGATGCGCCGCAAGGGAGTGACTCCCAAGGTGATCAGCAGCAGGATCAACGCCGCAGCGCCGAGGCGGTGCAGGATCTCCTCGATGGGATTGGCGCCCAGGCGGCCAGTGAGGGTACGCCACACGAGCCAGGTGGCCGGGGTGAGGCCGAGGAGCCACACCGCCACCTTGAGAAGGAGGATCTGACGCTTCTTACTCAAACGACTTCGCGGTGTCTCGGGCTAAGCTTCGCTGGATCTGACCTGACGAGGGGCCCCCGTCTCCGTCGAATTTCGGACACTGCGCACTAGAAATTCACCCGAAGATCCATCCCCGAGTAGAGGTGGGCCACCTGCTCCCCGTAGCCGTTGAACATCAGCGTCTCGCGCCTGCGGAATTCACCCAGGCGGCGCTCCCGCCCCTGACTCCAGCGCGGATGGTCCACCTCGGGGTTCACGTTGGCGTAGAAGCTGTACTCCCAGGGCGTCTGCTGCTGCCAGGAGTTGAGAGGCCGCTCCTCGGTAAAGCGCATCTTCACGATCGACTTGATGCCTTTGAAGCCGTACTTCCACGGGATGATGAGTCGCAGCGGGGCCCCGTTCTGGTTCGGGAGCTCACGGCCGTAAACGCCCGTGACCAACATCGTCAGCGGATGGAGTGCCTCGTCGAGGCGGAGCCCTTCGACGTAGGGCCACTCCAGGACGAAGCGTCGCTGCTGGGGCATCTGCTCGAGGTCGTGGAGCGTCGTGAACTCCACGTACCGTGCGCTGCCGAGGGGCTCGGCCCGATCGATCACGTCCTTCAGCGAGAAGCCGTGCCACGGGACCACCATCGACCACGCCTCCACACAGCGAAGCCGATAGACCCGGTCCTCCATCTTGCCGGACCCAATGAAGTCCTCGAGTCCGTAAGTCCCCGGGTTCGCGCAGAGGCCGTCCACCTCAATCGTCCACGGGCGCGGCCGTAGCGTATGCGCGTTCTCGGCCGGATCGCCTTTGCCAGTTCCGAACTCGTAGAAGTTGTTGTACGTCGTGACGTCTTCGTGGGAGTTCAGCGGCTCGTCGAGTTCGGATCGGACCTTGCTCCAGTCCTTCTGCTGATAACCCGGGAGCTCGGCAGCGGGCTGCGCCGCAGCACGACGCGGCCTCATGATCGGGCCGCCCACGGCCCCCGCCACCACCAGCCCTGCGATGAAGTCGCGGCGGTTCAGGTAGACGCTCTCCGAGGTCATCTCGGACGACGGGATGTCGGCAGGCCGCTTGATCAGCATGGCTCCCTCCGGTTGCGCCGGGACCGCTTCACGACGGCGGGCCCTTCTCTACACTCGTGCCTCCATAACCCCATCAACCTGGGCAGAAGTTCCCCGACCCAATCCTATCGCCCTGTGCAAGGGTTCCGCCGACGTCTCCCAGCACCGCATTCCGGAAGCCGTGGTCGAGGCCTTCCGCTTCCTCACGGTGTGCGCAGCCCCAGTCGCTTCTTCTCGATGCTCCGGGGCTGGAGCATCTGGTCCATCGGAAGCCGAGCCGAGCTCCTCATCATCCCCGCGCCCGCAGATCGATTGCCTGCCCGCTTGCTTCCCGGGGCATCTCAGGCCACGGCATAGGGTCAGCACTCGACTGGCCTGGAAACCGGGAGCGGTCCATTATCCCGCTGATCTCACCCTCACCGAGGGTCTCACTCCGAGCCACATGCCACCCGAAGAATCGGTGCACGAATGCCTCGACGCCTGACGAATGGAGCCGCGTGCCTCGCTCTCCTCCTCGCCACCGTATGCACGACGGCGCCCATCCGGTTGGTCGACGACGCGGCCGTCTCCCTCATCCTGTTCATGGCCGACGGTGCGAGAGTCGGGCACTGGACGCTGGCCAGCTTCGCCTCGGCCGAGTTGGCTGTCCGTCGCATGCCGGTGGCCGGCCTCGTGGACACGCGAGGGTCCGATCACGAGGTGACCGGAAGCGCGGCGGGCGCCACCGCGATCTCGACGGGCGTCCGTACGTTCAGGGGAGCCGTCGGGATGGGCCCGGACGGAGAACCCCGGGAAACGGTGTTGGAGGCAGCCCACGCGATGGGCCGGGCCACTGGGCTGGTGACGACGACCTTCGTCGCCGACGCAACGCCGGCGTCGTTCGCTGCGCACGTGCGGAGCCGCACCCAGACCCTCGAGATCTTCAGGCAGATGACCGAGCTGCCCGTCCACGTGATCCTGGGTGGGGGTAGCCGGCTGCTCGAAGTCGTCCAGGAGCGGGACGGCTTCGACCTGCGGGCGGCCATGCAGGACCGATACACGTTCGTGGAGAGCGCAGCCGACCTTCGCAGCGCGAGTCAGGGCGAAGCCGAAACCCTCATGGGGCTCTTCGCACCGGTCGAGGTGCCTCCGGCGACGGAGCGATCTCCAACCCTGGCCGAGATGACGGAAGCCGCGCTCCGGGTTCTGGATCGCGATCCCGACGGGTTCTTCCTCATGGTGGAGACCGAGGGGTCCGATACGTACGCCCATGAGGCCCTCCCTCGGGAGGTGATCACCGCCGAGATGCTCGCCTTGGACGCAGCCCTAGCCGTGGCCCTCGAATACCAGGAGCGGAACCCGCGGACGCTGATCGTCCTGACAGGCGATCACGAGACGGGCGGCGTGTACCTGCCGGGCGACCTGGTCCAGCAGACCGACTCCCCCGAGCCCGTTCGCCCCTCGATGGTCCTGAGATACGGCGTGACCTCGCATACGGCGGCGCTGATCCCACTATTTGCTGCGGGTCCGGGCGCTCAGCGGCTGGGAGGGCTCAAGAACAACGACGAGGTTGGCCGAATCCTGCTGGATCTGGTTCGCGGATCGTCGCGGACCCCTTCGACACCCTAGCTCGACCAGGAGTATAGACCGATGGCGTACCGCATCAGAGCCCTTGCTGCCGTTCTGATCCCTTTGTCTTTCCTGGCACCGACCGCCGAGGGCCAGGAGGCCTCCATGCTCGGGTTCTCGGCGGCGGGGGCTGCCGCCCAGCGCCAGCTCGAAGCTCGCATGGACGAGCAGATGAACCGGGACAACCTGAGGGATTGGATGGCGCGTATCACGGCCGCGCCCTTCTACGTGGGTGCGCCGCAAAACAGGGAGAACGCCGAGTTCGTGCGTGATCTCTTCCAGTCGTGGGGATACGAGGCTGAGATCGTGGAGTATCGGGTGCTGTTTCCCAAGCCCCGCGTTCGAGAGCTGGAGATGGTGGCCCCCGAGAGGTATCAGGCCCGCCTCGAGGAGCCCGTGATACCGGAAGACCGGAGCTCGGGCGTGGACGGGCGTCTCCCCCCCTACAACGCTTACAGTGCCGACGGAGACGTTACGGGGGAGCTCGTCTACGTGAATTACGGCATCCCGGCCGACTACGAGGAGCTCGAGCGCAGGGGGATCGACGTCCGGGGCAAGATCGTGATCGCGCGCTACGGCGGGTCCTGGAGGGGGATCAAGCCGAAGCTCGCCCATGAGAGGGGCGCCTTGGCCACCATCCTCTACTCAGATCCCAGAGACGACGGCTACTTCCAGGGAGACCCCTATCCGTTAGGTCCCTACAGGATGGAGTGGGGAGTGCAGCGAGGCTCGGTGACGGACCTGCCGCTCTATACGGGTGACCCGCTCACGCCCTTCGTCGGGGCGACGGAGGACGCGGAGCGGTACACGGTGGAAGAGTCTCCGGCCATCATGAAGATCCCTGTACTCCCGATATCGTGGGGCGACGCGTTGCCCCTCCTGAAGGAGATGGGGGGCCCGGTAGCACCGCCGGCCTGGCGCGGGGCGCTCCCCATCACCTACCACATCGGCCCCGGTCCGGCCACGGTGCGCGTGCACGTCGAGTTCGACTGGAATCTCGAGCCAGCCTACAACGTCATCGCGCGTCTGGACGGCTCAGCCTACCCGGACGAGTGGATCATCCGCGGCAATCACCGCGACGGCTGGGCCATGGGGGCCGGCGATCCGATCAGCGGGCACGTCGCGCTCCTCGAGGAGGCGCGCGCCATCGGGGTGCTGGCACAGAGCGGGTGGCGACCCAAGCGGACCCTCATCTACGGCTCATGGGACGCCGAGGAGCCCGGCCTCCTGGGCTCCACCGAATGGGCGGAGCACCACGCGGACGAGCTCAGGGAGAAGGCCGTTGCCTACATCAACACCGACGGGAACGGCCGCGGCTTTCTGAACATGGGGGGCTCCCACACGCTCGAGCGCCTCATCAACGAGGTGGCGCGCGAGGTGCAGGATCCCCAGACGGGCGTGTCGGTCTGGGAGCGGGCCCAAGCCCGGCGCGCCGTCTCCGGCGACGACGAGGCTACCGCGCGACCCGACCTGCGCATCAGTCCGCTCGGTTCGGGCTCGGACTACACGCCCTTCCTCCAGCACCTGGGAATCGCCTCGCTGAACGTGAGCTACGGGGGCGAGAACGGCGGAGGCTCGTATCACTCCCAGTTCGACTCGTTCGAGCACTACACCCGCTTCGGCGATCCAGGCTTCTACTACGGGGTTACGCTCTCGAAGACCACCGCACGCCTGGCTCTCCGGCTCGCCAACGCCGACGTGCTGCCGATGCGCTTCGAGAACTTCGCCGACAACGTGGGCCTCTACGCCGGCGAGGTCATGGAGCTGCTGGAAGGCATCCGCGCCTCGACGGACCGCAAGAACCAGCTTGTCGCCATGAGGGCCTACCAGCTCGCGGCTGACCCCACGGAGACGTACGTGCCGCCCGAGGCGGAAGAAGGTGTGCCGTACCTCAACTTCGCTCCGGTGCAGAACGCGGTTCACCGCCTCGAGACGAGTGCCCAGGCGCTCGACACGGAGATACGGCGCGTCATGGAAGAGGGTGCGACGGACGCGGAGGCTGTGGCCTTGAACCGGGTGCTGAAGACCACAGAGCGGCTCATGACGAGCGAAGAGGGCCTCCCACGGCGCCCGTGGTACCGCCATCAGGTCTACGCGCCCGGCTTCCACACCGGCTACGGGGTCAAGACGCTGCCCGGGATCCGGGAGGCCATCGAGGAGCGGGACTGGGAAGAGGCTACCGAGCAGGTTGGCCTCGTGGCCGAGATGCTGGACCGCGTGTCGAACGCGCTCGAGCAGGCGACGCGCATCCTGAAGAGCTGAGGAGCGCGGAGACCCAATCGCGGCTCGTGCCGAGTGAGGATACCGAGGGGTACGCCCCAGGCGCCGCGAACCCCAGCATCGGACACCAAGGCCGGAGGAAGCAGTGAGAACGTCTCCGTTCGTCCTAGCTCTCGGGTTTCTCATCGGAGCGGCCACCACGCCCGTTCCGGCCTCGGCCCAGGAGCCCGGGGTCGAGAGCTTCGAGCTCTCGCTCTTCCCGCCGATCCAGGTGCGAGGCGAGGACTCGGTCATCCGTATCCTCCGGCTCGGTCTATGACAACAGGAACGTGGCGGTTCGGGGTCTGGACCTCGGAGTCGTGAATCACAGCACCCGCGACGTGTCGAAAGGGCTCCAGTGCGGTGTGGTCGGCGTCGTTGAGGGTGACTTCCTGGGGTGGCCGGACAACCTGCTGGTGAACGTCAGCCAGCAGGAGTTCGTCGGCGTGCAGGGCTTCAGCCTCTACAACGAGAGCGACCGGGGTGAGGCGTTCCAGTTCGGGTTCTTCAACCGGGCGAGGGCATCTCGGGTCTCCAGCTCGGGATGGTGAACTGGGCCGAGAACATGGAGGGGATACAGATCGGGCTGATCAATATCATCAGCGGGAAGGAGAGCCTCCAGTTCCTCCCGATCGTGAACTGGTCTTTCTGAAGGCCCGCGACCCCGCCGAGGGCGCGAACAGCGCGAAGGGCCCGATCCGCACCCGTCCGCACCCGAAGTCGGGAACGGGGCTACTCACAGAACGCCCGGGCATGGAAGGTCACGTGCACGTCCATGGAGAAACTGCCGTCGGGCGTGCGTGAGGTCCCGCCGCGGAAGCCGATGCGGAAGTCGCTGTCCAGCATCTGGTCGTGAATGACCGCCAGCGCCTCCCTCGTGGCGGATTCCACCAACCCCACGGGACCCCGGCCGGTCAGCACCCCTGCGCCCACATCGACCGCCACGTTGGCGGCGCTGAAGTAGACGGTCACCGTGCCCTCGAATACCTCGTCCAAGACGCTGACTTCCACGCTTTGCTCGAAGTCCAGCAGGACCGCGAGCGTGTTGATCCCAAACCCGGCCGGCTCGCTCCCGCACAGATCGGTGACAAGCCTCACGTAGCTCGACCAGAGGTTCACCGCCGCGCTCGTGATGTCGACGTTCCTTTGGATCGCGCCCGACTCGATGTCCGACGGGCCGATGCCGGTGATCGCGAGCGAGATCTCCCCGGAGCGGATGGGCGCGACTGGATCACCGCCTCCCCCACAGCCCATAACCGCCAGAAGTAAGAACGCCGGAAACGTTGACCAGGGACGCTTCAAAGGTGACCTCCCGCGCTCTTCGTTCGACACCGCGCTACGCATACGATACGGTGAACCCACCTCAAGCCTAAAGGGTCGCCCGGCCTGCCGTCGCCGTCCGAGGGTCGGGCTCCACAGCGGACCCTCAGGCCTTGAGCGTGGATCCGGGCCGGACTCCCGTCCACCACCGGACGAGCGACGCGATGACCAGCGCCGCCCCGTAGGTGCAGACCAAGAGGGGCCCCGTGGCGATGTCCCACATAAACGACGCCACCACGCCTGCCACGAGCGCCACCGAGCCCACGACCCAGGCCACGACGAGAGCAGTCACGAACCGGCTCGTGAACAGGAAGGCCACCGCCGCGGGCATCACCAGCGCGATGATGGACACATAGAATCCAGCAGCGTTCGTAGTCATCCAGAGTATTCCATAACCTACCGTATTACCAACGCTTTATAAGTATCCAGCACCGATCTTACCGGCTCACAATATCTCTTTACATCCACCTTAATCCCCTATATTATGTGGGGATGAGTACTGTAATAGACACGGCCGCCGCGCCACGGAAAACCAAGCCCAAGGGCCGCCATCCCTATCAGGCCCTGTCGGCTGCCTTCATCCGTACCGCCCCGCCGGGAAGACATGCGGACGGCAACGGGTTGTACCTCTTCGTCCAGCCGAGCGGCACCCGGAGTTGGATCCAACGCCTCGTCATCCGGGGTCGGCGGCGCGAGCTGGGACTCGGTAGCGTCGCACTGGTCACACTGGCCGAGGCGAGAGAGAAGGCGCGGGCGAACCGCAAGTTGGCCCGCGAGGGCGGCGATCCACTCGCAGAGAAGCGGCGCTCCGCAGGGGTCCCGACCTTCGCCGAAGCCGCCGCGAGGGTGGTGGAACAGCAGCAGGCCGGTTGGCGCGATCCGAAGTACCCGAAAATCTGGCTGAACAGCCTGGAGCACTACGCATTCGCGCGCATCGGCAAGATGCCGGTCTCGGAGGTGACGAGCGCTGACTTGCTCGAGGTCCTCGGGCCTATCTGGCACGTGAAGGCGCCCACGGCCCGAACCGTCCGCCAGCGCATGCATGGGGTGCTGGAATGGGCCGTGGCGATGGAACTCCGGACCGACAACCCCTGCGACCGGATCGGGCGAGTGCTCGGCCCTCAGAACGACGTTGTGCAGCACTTCCGGGCGTTGCCGCATGGCAAGGTGGCATCGGCCATTCAGACGGTACGGGCTGCGGATGCGCCGTCGGTCCTGAAGCTGGCCTTCGAGTTGCTGGTGCTGACGGCGGCGCGGTGGAACGAGGTGCGCGGGGCCGTGTGGGCGGAGATCGATCGGAGGGAGGGGGTGTGGACGGTTCCCGCGACTCGGATGAAGGCAAAGCGGGAGCATCGCGTCCCGCTGTGCCGCCGCGCCACCGAGATCCTCGACGAGGCCCACACGCTTGGCAATGGCAGTCCGATTGTCTTCGCGAGCGGGGGCGGACAGCAGGTTGCGGAGAAGCATCTGCGCCAATTGCTCTCGAAGCTCGGGATCGCGGCCGTGCCGCACGGTTTTCGCTCGAGTTTCCGCGACTGGGCGGCCGAGGAGACAGATCATCCACGCGAGGTGATCGAGGCGGCGCTGGCGCACGTGCTCCGGAACAAGGTCGAGGCAGCGTACCGGCGCACGGACCTCTTCGAGCGCCGGCGTCGGCTCATGGAGGACTGGGCCGCCTACTTGGCCGGTGAGAGTCGAGAACCGGAGGCTGTACCGATACGTTGATGATCCGCCGTGTTTTTTCATCGCCGCTCGGCTGCCGTAACAGCGCCTACTGGTGTCCTGCTGACAATTGAAGGTGGTGGCTCCGGAGTCTCTTCTCGTTAACTTGCCTTGACCTGACCGGCGACCTCTGGCGGTGGTTCGGCTACTTCTTGAAGCAATGCGATCTCCACCTCCAGCTCGAGCAGACGATGGCGAGGCGTTGGGGGAACTGCTGGCGCTCAACTTGGCGAATGAAAGTTGAAGAACCATTGATCTGGTATTGCACCACGAGATTACAATGCGACACTGTTGCAAAAACTGTCACTTTCTCACGAAAGAACATGTGGACAAAACAGGGAATAGGCGCAGATTTTCCTGGACGGAGGAAGAAAGATCTGATCTTAAGATAAAGGAATATTATTCACCGAAATGCGCTCAAGGTATTTGGGACGCGGGTATAAATCCAAGATTGAAGGCCACCCTTCCCCATATATTGAATAAACAAAGGGAAAATACATGCTTTTTTGTCTTGGCACAGGATGGGATGTCATTCTCCGCAGCTCTGGAACTTCACAAGATCGGAAATGAAAACAAGAATCTAAAGAGAAGCTATCGCTATACACAAATCGGCTTATGGATTGCCGCAATCAGCCTGCTTATGAATCTTCTTTACTCAGTTCTTAAAGATTTCATCCTTGAGTATTGAATGGTTCCATCAGATTTGATCGTTGGCGGGGGAAACACACATTCCGGATTCCGGGCGGTCAGTCAATCTACCTGTACAGAGATGGTAATGACCTGACAAGCCCTCGCGCTCGAGCACGCGCCCGAAGAATCTCCTACCGTGAACCGGAGGGTGACGTCATCAACAGGGTACCGATTCGTCGTGCGGTGTCGGTGAAGTGCTGAATTTCCTCGGCCTGAAGTCTCCGCCGGAGGATCTTACGTTCTCGGTAGGACAACCACTTCTTGAGCACTTGGTACCCACCGAGCCTGTAGCCCCAGACGGCGGCGGGGATGTTACGCCAGAAGGCCTCCCCGTTGAGGTAGATATCTAAGGTAGTGTCACCGAGAGCGGGCAGGGCGTCTGACATGGCCATGCGTTCCGCTGGCGTGTGGGCCCGCTCGACGATGCGGCCCTGGCCAGGCATGACGGCATCGCCCGGGCCGTAGTACCCCCAGCTGGCCGTAACAGCGAAATCGTCACCGGCCATGTTACGCCCCCCGACTGTAGATGGGACGGCGATCGCAGCAATCTCAGCACGTAGGGGCGTTCGAGTGACACTGGGAACGGGTGTTTCTGGATCAAGCAGAGCAGTGAGTTCACGCCCATGCGCCGCTGACCGGGCGAGCACCTCAGCTGCGCCGTCGGCCCCACCGTCCGGCCCGTCCGGCCACCCCGGAAGTGGGATACGCGGCCACTCCATGCGTAGCGCCCCGGCATTCGCGGCGCGGTAGGCGGGATCGTGCAGGGTGGCGAGGACATGATGGAACAAGTCTTCCACGTCCGCTCCGAGACTGTCGAGATAGCGTTGGGCCGTCGCCGAGAGATTGGCGCGGTGCCCACCGCCGCCATCGTTGGCGATTCCATCGTCGCGAAGCCAGGCCGGAAACATCAGCGCTGTTCGTTCGATCAGGTGCAAGCAACCCAAGCGTGCCGTAACACATGCCTGAGGTTCCTCCGCCCCCTTCCGCAGATGCTGTGCAGCGGAGAGCCACACATTCCCCTCGAACACATGCGGCCTGTAGTCGGCCCTCTTCTCATCGAGCAGCTTCGTGTCCCTTTCCCAATAGAGCCAGCGGTTGTCGAATGGTCGGTAGGCGAAGCGGATGAATCCGGCTTCATCTGGTCCACCGCGTCTCAGCAGCGCGTCACGCACCGCGCGGGCATCGAACCGCGCCGTGGACTTCATGACCCTCGGATAACGCCGTGCGACTTCCTCATGGCTCAACGCGGCGTCGAAGTAGTCGCTCACACGTGCCCGGAGCCGGTCAAGATCGGTGTCCACGAGAAACCCGTCGCGGCTCGTCTTGACGCCGGGAAACGAGACCGGGAACAGATCGGGGAGCGCAGGCCAGTCGAACCAGTCGGCGCTCATCGCCGTGTCCACAAAGGGAAGGCCCAGCGGCAGTACTGGTTCGATCCCCGAGTAGAGCACCTCCGGTGCTGCTTCGGCAGTGGCGATCAACTCTGCCGACTTGGCCTGTCCCCACAGATGTCGGAACTCAACCGCTTCAGTGGGCTCGTGGTTTGCCTTGCGGACCAGCGTCGCGATGGCCGTACCGACCTGGATTCCGACCGGATCTCCTTCCGTGGAAAAGATGCTCGGGTCAGGTGAACCGTCCGGTGCGACCTTGCCGGTCTTGTACTTGTCGCCGTTCAGGCAGTCGATCCGGACTGCATCGAATGCTTCGAGGTAACGCTCTCGCATCCCCGTAAAGGACAACCCGTCGAGCCAGGAATAGTTGGAGATGAAGCAAACCACTCCCTGGCCGGTCTCCTCCGCGATGCGCCGCTCCGCCATGCGGAAAAAACGAACGTAGAGATCGTTCAATCCTTGGCCTTCGGGCCGACGTACGTGCATGGTTGTGCGATAGGCATTCGAGAGCTCCCGTTCCTCTTCCACCGCCATGCCCGCGAAGCCGTTGTAGGGCGGGTTCCCGAGGATCACCAGAATCGGGGTCTCCTGCTTCACCTGATCTGCACGGTCGCGTTCCTCTTCAAGCTCCGGGAAGGGTAGCGGCTTGTTCATGTGCGGCTCCCATCCGGTCAGGGCATTGGTGAGAAACACGCTCGCGCGCTCGGATCCGTCATCCGCCAGCGGCGCGTCAAGGTCCTGCATGGTCAAGCCAACCTGCAAATGCGCGACGACGAACGGCGCGGGCATGATCTCGAACCCAAACACGCGCTCGGTTGCCGCCTTCCTCACCGCCACGCCCGCGAGCGCGCCGAGCCCCTGCTCTTCGAGATTGAGAGCGATGCGGCGGAGCACTTCCGCCAGATAGGCACCGGTGCCGCAGCACGGGTCCAGTACATAGACATTCTCCGCCGCGAGCCCGTCCGAAATGCCGATATCGTCCTTCAGCACCTTGTCGACCCGGGCCACCATGTAGCGGACCACTTCGGTCGGCGTGTACCAGACACCCAACTGCTTGCGGAGGTCGGGGTCGAAGGCTTCGAGGAACGGCTCGTAGAAATACGGCACCGCCTCGCCCTCGTTGAACCGCAAGAAGAATGTGGCCCGGTCCACGCGGTCGAGTGCCGCCGCGGTCCAGTCCAGCACCTCGACGAGGCCGAGCGGCTTTAGCCGGCCCGGGTCGGACAACTGCCCAAACAGCGCTCGTAGCACGGGCGCCCGCAGGTGCCAGACCGCCTCGCGCCATCTGAACCGCCGCGGACTGTAGGCGCGCTCGAACAGCGGGCCGCTGTGGCTCTCTTCCGATCGCGACCACAGCACCCACGCAGAGAAGACGCCGTAGAACAGCGTTTGGATCAGGGTCGAACGGAAAAAGCGCTCCCCGCGCTTGCCCTTGAAACGAATCCCGAGCGCTTCCTCCAGCGCCGACCGGACCGTCAGGAGCGACGGCGTGTTCCCCGCCGCCTCGACACGGGCCAAGCCGTCGCGGGCGTATGAAGCGAGCAGCCAGGCCAGATCCTTCGGCTCGGCCAGGGCGGCCCGGTGCGAGAGAGCCCGGCAAAGATATTCGCCGAGGCCCGCGCCAACTTCACGGGCAAGGGCGCGAGGCTTCTCCAGCTTGCTCCAGAAATCGTCCGCATTCTCCGCCAGCCGAAAGGTCTCGAGCTTGGCCGGATCGCCCGACGCGTCCGCACCCACCAGTACGAAGTCGCGCAGGTTCGTTATCAGCACCAGCCGGTAGCGGTCCCAGTAGCGGCTCACCTGATCCGACTTCGCAGTCAGCTCGGCATCGTCCCCCACCCCCTTCACCTCTACGACGCCTCGCTCCGGGACCTGTCCGTCCCTCGGCCAGCCCTTCTGGACCTGCTTCGCCGTGTAAAGGGCATAGTCCGGATGGCCAGCACCCTGGTCGGCTCCCTCGAGAACGCAGAACACCTTGGGCTTGAGCGTGCCGCCGACGGTGCCGAGCAGGCCTGCTAGCGCCGGGTAGTAGGACCGCTCCCCGGTCGCGCCACCCGATGCGCGCACCTGCCGGAGATCGGCGAAGTACGCTTCCACGGCAGTGGTCAGCTTCTTGTTTGGTCCGGTCATCGTGCCTTCCTGAACGTCGGTCACACCGCAGGCAGCCGCATGCCGCACATGAGTTTAACACATGCAATCCAAAGACCGTGCCGGAGCGACGCCGGTCGCTGCTGCTGCCGATCGCGACTGAGGCCACCCGCTGGTTCCAGCAGTCCTCCGGGGGCGGCTCAAGGGTCCGATGGCGGAGCCTGACCGGGCTCCGATACGTCGCTGGACCTCTTGGGATATCCTCCCGCCTTCTACGGTTGACGCGGCAAGAAGCAGCCTCCTCCATGTAGGGTATGGAGACTTTGACGGCCCAGTTTTCCAGGCGTCGGGCGACGAGTTTGCTCGGCGCACGGGAGGCACGGGAGCCAGTTTGTTCGGCGTACGGGAGGCCCGTAAGGCTCGTAAGCCAGCATACCCAATGTCATACATTGGGGCTGGCGAGGGGGGCGCTCCGCCCCCCCCTTCGATCCCCCAGGACGCCCGCGCTCCGGCGGAGTGCGCGGGCGGGGGGCGAGCCCCCCGAACCCCCCTGCCGGTGCGCTGATGGCTAATCGGCGCACCGCAATCGTCACCGCCCGCGTATCGTCGGCCGAGCTCGCCGACTGGCGGGCCAAGGCCTTGGCCGCGGGCGTGCCGCTGTCGGCGCTGCTGCGCGAGGCCATGGCGCGCACGCGGACGTGGACCGCCCCGGCGGCCGAGGTGGAGCGCGAGCGCACCCGCCAGATCGCGCGCATCGGCAGCAACCTCAACCAGATCGCCCGCTGGGCCAACACCTTCGCCTCGACAGCCGAGGCCGTCGAGGTCGTCGCCCACCTGGTCGCCATCGAGCGGGCGCTCGCGGCGCTGGCCCCCGCCGGGCGTCCCGAATCCGATGCACATTAAGTTTCTGGCTCACAGCACCGGCTCGGCCCGGGCAGCGGCCGACTACCTCCTCGGGGCGCGGGACGCGGCCGGGCATCTGCGCGCGGGCGTCGAGGTCCTCCGGGGGGATCCCCACCAGGTGGCCGCGGTGGCCGACGCGCTGGCGTTCGAGCACAAGTACACCTCGGGCGTGATCGCCTGGGCACCGGACGACACACCGACCGACGCGCAGATCGGCGCGCTTCTGGATGCCTTCGAACGGACGGCGTGGGCGGGGCTCGAGCCCGACCGCTACGCCTGGGCGGCCGTGGTGCACCGCGAGCGCGGCGGCGGCGCTCACGTGCACGTCCTCGCCGCGCGCTGCGACCTGGAGAGCGGCCGGAGCCTCAACATCGCGCCGCCGGGCTGGGAGAAGGCCTTCGGCCCGCTGCGCGACGCCTTCAACGCCGAACACGGCTGGAGTCGGCCGGACGACCCGGCGCGGGCGCGGGTGCAGCAACCCGGGCACCGCGCCTACGTCGAGGCGGCGCGGCTGCGGGCCGGGCTCGCGCTCGAGCCCGCCCCCCGCGACCTGATCCGCGACTACCTGCTCCAGCGCGTCGAGAACGGCACGGTGCGGAACCGGGCAGATGTCGTCGCCGCATTGCATGACGCGGGCCTGGAGGTGCCGCGTCAGGGCAAGGACTACCTGACAGCGCTGGATCCAACGACCGGAGACCGATGGCGGCTGAAAGGAGAGCTGTACGCAGATGACTTCCAACGCGAACGATTTGACCGAGCGGTTGCGGGGCCGACTGGAGATCGAACGCCGGGCGGTCGAGGAATTGACCGCGAGCGAGCTCGAGCGGCTCGGCGCGAACTCGCGGCGCGTTGCGAGCAACGCGCTGCATACCATCGAGCGCGATACGGCGGCGGCGACCGGGCGGATGCGCGCGCTCGTGCTGAACGCGTGGCTCCGGCCCCTGGTGGTCGGCCTGAGCCTCTGGCTCGGCATCTGCGGTGGGAGCTGGGCGACGATGCACTGGCTGTCGATGCGCATTCAGGCGCGGATCCAGACGGCCGCCGCCCTCGACGTGGATATCGAGGAGGCCCGCCAGACGCTGGCGCGGCTCGAGGAGACCACCTGGGGGATCGCGCTCCGGGAGATCGAGGGGGAGCGCTTCGTGGTGCTGCCGACCGGCTCCCTGGCCTATCCGCCCTTGACCTTGGACACTCGACCGGCCGTGAAGCTGTCGAGCGAGTGAGGGAGATCTATGACCGCGTTAGAACAGCAGTTGACGAAAGCTTTGCGGACGTTGTCCGCGCAGTACGAGCAGGCGCAGCAGCAGCACACCGCGCAGGTCGAGACCTTGCAGCGGCAGGTCGAAGCCTTGGGGCGGCAGGTCGCGCAGCTCGACGGGCAAGTGACGCACTTGGCCCGGGACTACAGGACGCTCGCCGAGACGTTGCGCGGGCGCTGGACCTGATGCGCCAAGCGGATCGGGAGCACGGGCCAGAGCGGGACTACGGTCCGAGCCGCTAGTGGTTCTCGGCAGCGAACCGGCTCCGCCATTGGCGTGGCGCTTGGCCGGGGTGGGCTACGGAAGCGATCCCCTCGACCATCCGTTGGCCCCACCCGACTGCGCGGCCGTAATCAACCGCATCTGCGATTTCCTCGGACACAGGTGAGCACTGCGTAGGGACACCGCAGTGCCGCGGACCGGCTCACTCACGGCGAACTGGTAGGTGTGGGCGGTCAGGTAGTGTCCCCGGCGCCCCGGGTGCGCGCCGCAGACGGGGGTCTCGGGATCGCCGTCGCTGCTGCCTGGAGCCTCAACCTGCCGGATTTCACGGCCGGGCGCTTGGACAACTCGTCCACGCGTAATCGTTCGGTCAAGCCGTGGTCTCGACCTCGTGCGGGTTTGCCCTCGATGGCGACCGAGGAACCGACGAAGCGTCCCCCTTCCACCTCCACCGGGACTGGGGGCAGAGAGCGGAGATGCGACCTGTGGTGTCGGAACGATATGGTCGATTCGCCAGCCGCGTAAAGGGATTTCGCGGCTGGCGAGCAGTCCGTGCTCTGCGTCATCCACATCGTCACGGGTCCAAGTGTCTTTGAACGCCGCTCCGGCAGCTTTGGAGCCGATGGGGGAGGAGTGTTGGCGGCCCGACTTGAACGGCGGGTCGAGGTAGATCAGGTCCACGCACTCGGAGTTGATCCCTCGGAGGATGTCGAGGTTGTCGCCGGTCCAGACCGTTCGGTTGACGAAGTTCACTTCTCGTCCTCCAATGCGATCAGTATTTCCGTCATCTGTCTGTGGAAAAACTTCTCTCCTCTAGGTGTAAGAGATTCAGGGGGCGGTTTTGACTTTAGTATCTCAAGAGCTATCTGCCGCTGTTTTTTGGTCAATAGATGGAACAGTGCTTCCAGGGTAGCCACTAACGCCCCCTTTACTCCCTTCAGTTCGTCGATCTCTCTGCGCAGCCTGCTCCTCCACATTCTTCTCTCCTCCTTGTCGCGCCGTCTGGATTCATGTCGCTAGGCCGTCGCCGCCGTTCGCTTCCGCGATCCCGCCCTCCTCTCTCTCCCGTCTCACCGCGTTTCAAAGGAATGTAAACCCGATACCAGCGGCTTCACGCTGGACGGCGTCCGGGCGAGGGGCAGAGAGCGGGTTGAGCCAGGGGCCGCCAGGGGTAAGCGTTCGGTCAAAGCCGTGGGCTCGACCTCCTGCGGGTTTGCCCTCGATGGCGACCGAGCAACCGACGAGCGGCCCCCTTCCGCCTCCATCGGGACTGGGAGCAGGGAGCGGAGATGAGACCCGTGATGTCGGAACGATATGGTCGGTTCGCCAGCCGCGTAAAGGGATTTCGCGGCTGGCGAACACCCTCGGCTGGCCTGTTCCGGGGGTGGTCCAGCCACCGTGTTGGTGGCTCAGCGGCGACACCGACGCAATGTGGCTTGATCGCCGCGAAGAGGATGCCGACCGACCGTTCCTCCACGGCCTGACCGAACAATTACGTCCACGCACGTCTTCGACTGTCGAATGGAGTCCCGTTCAGGAAAGGGGATCTAATGAGGGGAATAAGGTAGATTGATGATATGTAACTATATAATCAATAACACTTTATAGTGTAAATTGCGCCGTCAGCGCGGTGAAGACCATGAGCACGCCGGCGATCTCCACCGAAAACGAGATGGCAATCCCGAAGGCGACGTAGAAGAGAAAGTCCCAGAGCCTGGCCCTATCGACCGCCTCGTCGTGGAGCGACAGACGGATGAATCGACGGCGGAACACGGAATAGAAGACCCCCAGGGCCACGTAGGCTGCGGCCATGCGCGCGATCTGGGGCCACGTGACCCAGATGAGCGTGCCCGTCATCGTCTCCGCGATGTGCTCCGCTCCTTCGGCGGTGAAGCCGGCGAGGAGGATGACGGCGGCGGACGCCACCACGAAGACGATACCGATGATGGCCTCCTGCGGCACCACGGTCCCCCTGAGGCGGCTGAACGAAAAGATGAGGGCCCCCAGGAGCGTGAATCCGAGTGAGAACGCGAGCGAAGCGGAGGTGCCGCGCTCCACTCCTAGCAAGAGCCCGACCGTCGCGCCGAGGGCGGCGATCTGAGCGAACGCCAGATCCACGAAGATCACGCCCCGCACGATAACGTGCAGGCCCAGATAGGCGTGAAGCACCAGGATGACCAGGCCGGCCGCGATGGGGGCAAGCATTAAGTCGAGCATCAAGGGTCTCTGGGCGCCAGCTCAGCCAGCGGTCGGGGCGAACGCTTCGGCGAGCCCGTTCACCCAGTCGTCCACGAGGGAGAAATAGTCGTCAACGCCTTCCTTGCCTCCTGGGTTCATGGGGACGGTAACCACGGTGGCGCCGCTCCGCCGGGCCACCGACTGGACCTTGTTCTGGTCGAAATAGGAGGCGGCCAGGATCACGGCGAGCCCCTCGTTCGCCATCATCTCCAAGAGCTCGGCAACGTGGCCCGGCGTGGGCGGGATGCCGGGCTTGGCCTCGACGTATTCGGCGCACCGCACGCTGAAGCGGTCCTCGAGGTACACCCAGTTCCTGTGATAGCAGATGATATCGCGACCCCGGAACGACTCCGCCGCCCCGAGCCAGCCTCCCAGCTCGCCGATGAGCGGTCTGCCCTGGAACTGCTCGGTCTCGAGGAACGAGTGCAGCGTCCCCCGGCGGGCCAGCTGTGCCAGGAGGTCGCCCCCCAGAAGCTCGACGAGGGTCTCGCCGAAGAGCCTCCGGTAGAGCTCCTCCGTCAGCCGAGCCAGACCTCCGTTCCAGACCGGGGTCCGCTCGGGCGCGACCCTCTTCAGTCCCGTGGTGATGTTCCGCGCCACCTGCAGCGCTCGCAGGGGGTCGGTCATCAGGTGTGGGTTGCCGAAGATGTGGACGTCTCCCTCGCTCCGGTCTGCGGAGACAGGGATTTCCAGAAGCTCGACGCCGGTGTAGGCCGTCACATACCCGCGGCCTCCTTCCGAGACCTCGCGGTTCCCGGCCCGATCGAGGAGGGTGGGCACCCAGACCTCGAGGTCTAGCCCGGTCGTGACGAACATGTCCGCGCGGCGGAGCTGCACCGCAAAGCTGGGTTTCGGTCGCACAAAGTGCGAGTCCTCGCTGGGAGACGCGATGGAGCTCACTTCCACCTCGTCACCCCCGATCTTGCGGACGAGATCCGCGTAGACGGGCAGCGTAGCCACGACCCGCACGGGCGCGGTCTGCTCCGGCGAGATCGCAGCCGATCCGCGACCCCCGAGCCCCGACATCCAGCCCGCCAGCGTCACTGCCACGATTGTCCTCATGCTCCGGCCATCCCTTCAGTAGATCTCGTGCCTGTGGGGACCCATGGCAAATGTGATCCGGAGCGTGAACTGCCCCGTCGTCTCACCCGGGTTGCCCAGTATGTCGTACTCGGCCCTCAGGCGGACGTATTCACTCTGCCAGTACGTCAGTGCCGGCGAAGCGAGCCACGCCGTCTCCGTCGGATTCTCGGGGTTTTCCACCCACTCGTATCGCCCGCTGGCGATCCACTGTTGTGAGAGCTTCAGCTCGGCGAGGGACCAAAAGCCCAGAGCCGACCGCGGGGCGGGCGCTCCGACCATGGCCCCCGGATCGGAAAGCATGACGCCGCCCCTCAGCGTAAAGCCACGGTAGAGGGACCGGTCCGGCGGGATCCAGTGGAACGCCATCTCCGCCCCGTACAGACGGTTCGAGAACTCGCCGTGCTCCTCGACGTGATCCCCCAAGACGGCGGTGAAGCCGAGGTCCAAATCGGTGGCCGTCGAAAGCTGCCAAAATGCGTTGAAGTGCCCCAGGTAGCTGAGGCCGCGGGACTCTCCAAAGAGGGCATGGTTGGCGCTCCGCGTGACCTCGCCGGTTACCTCGTAGGCACCTCTCGAAGCGTTGGGCAGCAGCCAACGGATCGAGGCGCCGTCCTGGGCGAGCGACTCCTCGCCGATGAAGGCCAGGTGCGGAAGTGAACGGCTCTGGAACTGCAGGGCGTGGCTGTGCCAGCGGTTGAGCTGCCCGAACTGCTGGAAGAAGCGCCCCACCTTGATCCCGAGACCACCGGTAATCCCCACCCACTCCAGGTAGCCCTCTTCGACGACGATCCCCGAGCCGTGCTCTTCTTCTCCTTCACCGCCGGGGAAAATCTCGATACCGGCGCCTTCCTCTTCGGCGGAGATGAAGATCTTCGCTCTCGCAAAGGGGTCGAGCGCTGAGACGAAGGAGAACTCGAACTCCCTGGGCACGAAGTTGTCCCGGTCGGAGTCTTCGCTCTGGAGCGATGCGAACAGGTCGCCGGTCACGCTGATCTCCGGGTTCAGCGCCTGCAGCGAGCGGGCTCGGCCGACGAACTCCTGTTCGCCCTCGGTAGGCGGCGTTCCGGCCTCCCCACCGGCCGCCGCCCGAGCCGCAGCCCGGAGACGAGCCAGGGCGTCTTCCTCCTCGGCCGGCTCGCCCGCGCCCCGTTCGACGAGGGCACCAATGCTGTCGAGCTGAGCTTTGAGTAGTGCAATCTCCGCCCTGAGCGAGTCGACCTCCGTGCGTGGGATATCCTGTCCCCACGAGGCAGCGGGACTCGCCGCGAGAGCGGCGAGCAAGATGAAGAGGCCGAAGCCTCGCCTTGCCGATGGGTTCCGGTCCTCGATCGAGGCCTCTTGAGCTCCGACCACGCGATCGAGGCGGAGCACGGGCCGGCGGGCGGCCTTCCCGTCCACCCTCACACGCCCCGCACCCACTACGGGAAGCATCCGTCGGCCACCAGGGTCATCGTTCGGCCGGGCGTTCCGACAAATCAACCATTGGCCTTCAGCCACCGATCAGGTAGAAGCTCTCCTGCCTAGGCCGAAAGAAGCGGTAACCCTCCGCCGTCAGGTGGGCCGGGTCCTCCATCATGATATAGACCTCCTGCCCGCCCCACTCGGGCACGGCCGTCAGCGTGTTCAGCTCGACCGACATGTAGGAACCGTCGCGCAGTCGCTTCGCCTGTCGGGCCGTGTCACCCCTCAGAGCTGACCGAAAGTCGATGCTGGGGCCCATGCCGTGGCCGTGGTTCCCGAGCGGGTGGGAGTAGATCTGCGCCCGGATCCCCTGAGCGTCCATCTCGGCCATGGCCAGCGAATACACCGCGCCCGCCGTGCGCCCCGGTCGCCCCGCAGAGACGAGCGCGTCCTGGAGGGTGTTCGTGTTGGCCATCGCCGCCTTGAGTCCGTCGGGCGAGTCCGACTCACCCGCACGGAGCACGTAGGCCATCTTCTGCCAGTCGGTGTCCAACCCCAAGTACGAGATCCCCACGTCCAGGTGGAGCACGTCTCCCCGCTCGATCACCCATTCCTCGGGGGCGACGGCCAGGAAGCCTCGCGACGTGTCGTTCTGCCTGCCCGAGCGCTGGAGGCGAAGGTCGGGCTGAAACCACGTCCCGACCCGGTACTGCCACATGGCGTCGTAGATCCAGCGCCGGACGTCGCCGATCGTCGTGACCCCGGGCTCGATGACCTCGTCGGAGAGCGCACGCTTCGTGAGGGTTTCGGTCAGGCGCACAAGCTCACGGTACGGCTCGAGTTCCTCGGGAATGCGCGTGTCCAGGAACTCCTCGATGAAGTCAGCGGCGCCCACGAACCTCCCGGAAGCCTCGGGTCCAAGGATGTCGCTCAAGTAGTGGTAGGTGGCGTAGGTGAGGCCCCGGGTGATGCCCTTGCGCCCGTCCATGTTCAGGGCGATGCGCTGCGGCGAGTGCTCCCGGTAGAGCTCGGGCAAGACCTCGGCGGCCGGCCGCGGCTCGTCCGGCGACTCGAAGTAGTGCTTCAGGTTTACCTCGGAGTATCCCGTGATGGCCACTCGGCGGAGCCGGCTCCCCGTGTCGACGAATACGAAGGTGTCCCGATTGCCCGTGTAGGGCCGCGCGGGCGCGATGTATTCGGTCAACGGATCGTCATGGAACTCCTCGTTCACCACGATCCACATGTCGATGTCGTATTGCCGCATCATCGGGAGCAGCATCTCGTGGCGACGCTCCAGCCACCGCGCCCGGAGCGCCACCTGCTCCGACCAGCTCGGAAGGTGAACCTCGGCGAGGTCCGTTTGTTGGGCGGGCAGCGCGGGGGGCAGACACAGGGCCGATCCCAGCGTCGTGGCCACCACGACCCACCGCAGCCGCTTCGCGGAAGCCTGCCTCCGATCGGGAAGGGTCGGGGAGATCATGAACACCTCACAGCGTCGAAGATCAAGGTCACGAAGTCACTCCGGCCGGTTCACGGGGAAATCGAGCGACCCGGTCATTGCGGACATCTGCCCGGCGACCGGCGCAGGGAAGCACCCAGATCAACGAGCCGTTCGCTCGGCCACGGAGCCCATCTCACGTTCCTCCCCCATGAGCGTGGGCGCGCTCACGCCTCATCCGGACGGACCCGCCGCTCCATCCAGCACGAACGTCCACATCCGCGGTGGGCCGTTCTCGGTCGTTCCGGCCAGAATTGACAGATACTGCCGCCCGTCGAGCTCATACGTCACCGGCGTCGCCGTCCCGTCCCCCACGCCTGCCTCCCAAAGCTGCTCTCCCGTTTGCGCGTCGTGAGCGGTGAGTCGGTCACCCGAGCCCCGAAACACCAGATTGCCCGCCGTCGAGAGCGTCCCGCCGTTCCGCCCGACGCCCTCCATCCGCCAAACCTCGCGGTTCTCCACCGGATCCCACCCGAGGAGCACCGCCCGGGGGCCGCTCAGCTCCGGCCGAGGTGGCCGCGCGACCTCGGGACCCCGCGCAGTTCCCGTATTCCACTCCCGCGCCGTGTACTCGAAGTCTTCGAGCTTCTCGTAGTAGGAGTTGTTGTTCTGCGCCGGCAGGTAGACCAGTCCGGTGCTCGGGTTCCACGACATCGGCCGCCAGTTGTGCGCACCGCCCGGGGGAGGGGCCAGCCAGACCCCCCGGCCAGTCAGCCCGTAGCGAGCCTCCGGCGTCTCGATGGGCCTTCCCGTCTCCATGTCTATCCCTGACGCCCATGTCAGGTCGTCGGCGAAGGCCTCGGCGGAGAGGAGTTCGCCGGTGCGCCGGTCGAGCACGTAGAAGAAGCCGTTCTTGGGCGCCTGGACGATGACGCGCCGCTCCTGGCCGCCGATCTCCAGGTCGAGGAGCATGAGCGGCTGCGTGGCCGTATAGTCCCAGTCGTCGCCGGGCGTGGTCTGGTAGTGCCATACCAGCTCTCCGTCGTCCGGATTAAGAGCCAGGATCGAGGAGAGGAATAGGTTGTCGCCACCGCCCGGGCTCCGGTTGTCCCGGTTCCACGGAGCTCCGTTGCCTGTCCCGACATAGAGCAGATGGAGCTCCGGGTCGTACGCCATGCCGTCCCACACCGTGCCACCACCCCCGACGATCCACCACTCACCGGTCCACGTCTCCGCGGCGGCGCTCATCGCCTCGCTCTCGAACCCGAGCGAGGGGTCGCCGGGCACCGTATGGGTGCGCCAGGCCTGCTCTCCGGTCTCGGCATCGTAGGCGCTGACGTAACCTCGCACGCCATATTCGGCGCCGCTGTTGCCGATGATGACCTTTCCGCCCACAACTCGGGGAGCTCCGGTGACGCTGTAGTCGGTGCCGGTCGGTGTGGTCTGAATCGTCCACCGCACCACGCCGGTCTCCCGGTCGAGGGCGACGAGCCGGCCGTCCAGAAGGCCCGCGTAGACCTTGTCCTCGTACAGGGCGACCCCGCGGTTCACGTCACCGCAGCAGACGCTCGGGCCGCCCTGCTCTTCGCCAGGAATCGCGGGGTCCCAATGCCACTTCTCCTGTCCGGTCCGGGCATCGAGGGCAAACACCAGGCTCATGGGCCCTGTCGCGTAGAGGACGCCGTCGGACACCAGCGGCGTGGCCTCGAGCCTCGCACCCGTCTTGGGGAGGTCCCAGCTCCACGCCACACCCAGGCGGTGGACGTTGCTCGCGTCGATCTCGGCGAGCGGGCTGTAGTGCGTCTCCGCGTAGTCCCGGCCATAGGTGAGCCACTCCCCAGGGGCCGCCTCGCGGATCGCGGCTTCGTCCACCCCCCGCTGTCCGGCCGCGGACATCGGCGCCAGCACCATGGCGGCCAGCGCGCAGAAGCAGAGCAGGAGGCACCAGTTGCCGCGGAGAGGTGGAGGCGGTTTCATCTGCAGCTCCTTCCCATGACTCGCGAGAGCATCGAGGGCGCGCACAGCCGCCGAACGGCCAGCACCCCTTCCCGAGAGAGTCAGCGTATGACCAACACTCCACCGCGGGCAAGAGACCTGCGAAGTTGGTCGAGCCGCGGTCGACGGTGTAGCTTCTCCGATCCTCGAAACCCCGCACGGAGGACCGGAATGGCGGAGGGCAGTCCCACACCGGAGAGTCGCCTCGAATCCTTGGAGAGGATCGAGCTCCCTTCGATGACGCCGCGGGCGCTCATCGCGCACTTCGGGCCCGGGCTGATCCTCATGATGACGGGGATCGGCACCAGCCACCTGGTGGCCGCGCCCACGGCCGGCGGGCGGTTCGCCTACGCGCTCCTCTGGTGCATCCCGGTGTCCTACGTCTTCAAGTACTACGGCTTCGAGATGGCCTTCCGGTTCACGAACGCGACCGGCAAGAGCCTGTTGGAGGCGTACTCGACCGCCTGGAAGAAGTGGCCCCTGTGGTACGTGATGATCACGACGCTTCTCCAGTGCGCCGTGGGGCAAGCAGGCCGGCTGATCGCCGCCGCCGCTGTGGCGTACTATGTGTTCACGGTGAACCTGGGCCTCCCCATCGGTCTCGGTGTGTACGCGCTGGCTCTGGGTCTGATCTCCGTCGTCGTCATCCTCCGCGGGGAGTACAAGGCCGTCGAGGTGCTGACCAAGATCCTCGCGGGGATCCTCCTGGCCTCGTCCCTGGCCGTCTACTTGGTGTCGCCCGCCCCCCTTTCCGAAATGGGACACTTCTTCATCGTGGAGACGCCCGAGGGATCGTGGCTTGTCATCGCAGCCTTCCTGGGCCTCCTGCCGACCGGCATCGACGTGTCGCTGCAGGCGTCGGAGTGGGGCAAGGCCAAGAAGGCGGGACTCGCCAAGGTGAGGCCCGACCTCGAGGAGGCAGGGCTGATTCCGCGCTTCGATCCCTTCGCCTCGTCGAGGGATGCGCTCGCCGTAGACGCCCGGAAGATGTCGCCGCACTTGCGCGAGTACTGCCGCCGCTGGTTCAAGATCGGACTGTGGGACTTCCGCTGCGGGCACGTCATTTCGTTCCTGATCGCCACCATCTTCTTGCTCCTGGCGGCCGTCTGGATGTATCCGAGCGCCGTGGAAGGCCAGGCCGTCATGGGCGAGATCGCCACCATCTTCACCGAGAGCGTGGGGCCGTGGATGATGACCATCTTCGTCTTCGGCGCCTTCGCCGCCACCTTCTCGACCGCCTTCAACTACTTCGACGGGTGGCCCCGGATCGTCGGGGCCTGCTGCCGCAACCTCTTCCGTTCCACGGCGAGCCTGAGCGGGATCGGACACGAGCATCACGCTACCGACGAGCACCGGAGCAAGTGGTACTCGGAGTACAACATCTACCGGATCACGATGATCTATTCGCTCGTGGCCTCGGTGATCATCGTCGCAGGGGTTCCCCGCCCGGTCTTCATGGTTCTGGTCGCGTCGGCGCTGGCCTTCTTCGTGGCGCCGGTCATCTTCTACCTCAACCTCTACTACTGCATGACCATTATCCCCAAGAGCGACGAGGTCTTCTATCCAAACCGCTTCGACCGGTGGTTCGGATGGGCGAGCCTCGGGGTCTTCACGGGGATGAGCATCCTCCTGATCTTCTGGCGGATCTGGGTGCCCCTCTTCGGAGCCTGAGCCGCCCGCTGGGCCGAGATCGCATGTCCGAAGACCGCCGCTTTCTGCTACTCCAGGTCCGGAACGCCGACGACCCGATGCGCGAGCACGAGGTCGAATCGTTCGCGCGCGCATTTCGGTGTCCGCCGGATCGGATCCGCGTCTTCGATCTCCTGAGCGGCGCCCTCTCAAACGAGGAACGGGACCGTGCCGACGTGGTGCTCCTGGGGGGGAGCGGCGATTACTCGGTGGTGAGCGGCGGGCCTTGGCTCCCCGCCGCGCTGGAGACGATGCGCGAGTTGCACGAGTCCTCGAAGCCGACGTTCGCATCGTGTTGGGGCTTCCAGGCGATGGCCCGTGCGCTGGGTGGAGAGGTGGTCAAGAATCACGACCAGGCCGAGGTCGGCACGGTGACGCTGACGCTGACCACGGAAGGGGAGCGCGATCCGGTCTTCGGACCCCTGGGGTCCCGCTTTCAGGTGCAGATCGGCCACGAAGACATCGTCACCAAGCTGCCCCGAGGTGCCGTCCTGCTCGCATCCAGCGATCGGGTGGAGAACGAGGCGTTCCGTCTCGAGGGAGCGCCGATCTACTGCACGCAGTTCCACCCGGAACTGGACCGGGCAGGCCTCATCGCCCGCCTCGAGACCTACCCCGAGTACCTCCCGCTCACGGGCCACACGACCCTGGAGGAGATCGCGGCCGCAACGCCCGAGACGCCCGAGACCGAGGCGATCCTAAGGCGGTTCTTGAGGATAGTGTTCGGGGAGGGCCCGTAAGCGCTTGCCCACACGACTGCTGGACCGGCCATGGACCCTTGACCGCGGCAACGCTGTCACGTCCCGGCAGATCCACGCGTACATTGGGGGGTATGGGCGTAACCCCTTCAGGCGCGAATTCGTCCGATCGAGACCGCCGGGCAGCGGACTGAGGAGGAGATGTTGACCGGATCCACTCCCAAGAACGCCGCTCGAGCTCTGCTGCTCGTAGCCGGCGCCGCTCTCGTGTCCGCGTGCGACAAGGACCCAACCGGACCGGGCAATCCCCGTCTGCACGCGATCCTCGGATCGACAATTCCATGTGAGGGTGGCTTCGCCGCCGGTTTCGGGTGCTCGAACGTCGATCTGGTGTCGTTCCTCTCCGTCCGGGCTCTGGGCGGCGGGCCGGTGGCCAGCGCCGGGGCCTTCGACAGCGTGCCCGACATCACGCTCAACGACTTGTGGGGCTGGACGGATCCCCTCGCCGGCATCGAATACGCCCTCGTGGGCCGCACCGACGGGATGGCCTTCGTGAGCCTCGAGAACCCGGAGAACCCGGTGTACCTCGGACAACTCTTGCGAACGGCCGGATCTCCCGTGAGCAAGTGGCGCGACGTGAAGGTCTACCAGGATCACGCGTTCATCGTGGCCGATCGCGCGGCGAACCACGGCGTCCAGATCTTCGACCTACGCCGACTCCGGGACGTCCGAAATCCGCCGACCACCTTCCAGGAGAACTACCACTACAGCCGGATCGCCAGCGCCCACAACATCGTGATCAACGAGGCGTCGGGGTACGCCTACGTCGTGGCGGCCACGGCCGGAGGCGATACCTGCGGCCGCGGGCTTCACATGATCGATATCCACGTTCCGTCGGCCCCCGACTTCGCGGGGTGCTTCGCGGACCACTCGACGGGGCGCGAGGGGTCCGGCTACACGCACGACGCCCAGTGCGTCTTCTATCAGGGGCCCGACGAGGAGTACCGGGGTCGCGAGATCTGCCTGGGCTCCAACGAGAACGCCTTCAGCATCGCCGACGTCACCGACAAGAGGGCTCCCCTAGCAATCTCGAGGGCGGAGTATCCGCACTTCGGCTACGTGCACCAGGGCTGGATTTCGGAGGACCATCGCTACTTCTACGTCGACGACGAAGCCGACGAGCTGCAGGGCACCGTGACCCGTACGCGTACGCTGATCTGGGACATTGAGGACCTGGACGATCCGGTTCTGGCCAAGGAGCACCTGGGCGTGACGACCTCCTCGGATCACAACCTCTATATCCGGGGGAACCTCATGTACCAGTCCAACTACGGGAGCGGGCTCCGCATCCTCGACATCTCCGATCCGGTGCACCCGGTCGAGGTCGGGTTCTTCGACAGCGTGCCCGCGACCGACGAGCCGGGCTACCAGGGCTCCTGGAGCAACTACCCCTTCTTCGAGAGCGGCGTGATCGCCTTCACGAGCCGGGCCGAGGGGCTCCTCATGGTTCGGTTTCGGGGCAGGTAAGGGGGTACCCGTCTTCGAGCAGCTCTCGTCCTTTCCGTAGGCGACGGGCACGGGATCGAGCTCGTATCTCACTCGACGGATCGCCGGCGCCCAGCGGCCGTACAGAATCGCCTCGAGAGGGACTCACGGCGATGGGGCGGGTGGCTCGACGTGATGCGCGCGTCTCCGGCCCCGAACCACCACCGACTCGACCCCTACTCGCCCAAGTGCCAACGACAAGGGATGCTGCCGATGAACCGCCTGGCGCTTAGGACGGGGGCGATACGCACGTCGTAGTGACACGCCGCTTCGCCGCCTCTCCCGAACTCGTGTGCCGTGCGCACACGGAGCCAAGCCTCGGCCGACAGTGGCTCCCGGGCCCGGACGGCTGGACGATGCCGGTCCGAATCTGCGAGGCGGAACCGGGCGGCTCCATCCGCTACGAGTGGACGGACGGCAAGGGCAACGGATTCTACCTGACCGGGGAGTGCGTCGAGCTCGAGCCCTTCCACAAAATCGTGCACGTCGAGCGGATGCACTTGCCGACCCGACCCCCGACAACCGTGTCGAGACGCGGTTCGAGGGGCGAGGGTGACGGCACCCTGTCTCGAGAGCTCCGGATGAGCGCCGCGTGTTCGTTCGGCGGTCTCGCCACGAGCGCACGGGGGTCCCTTGAAACGCCAGGCCGGGAAGGACCGGACCGGATCCTGGAGCCGAGACTAGGCGGTCGAGAACGGCTCTGGCTCGCGCCGTCGCACCCGAGCGCGGTGCGCCACGTAGGCGCGGGGCCTGCCGGCCTTCGCAGGGCATCCTTCAATAGCAGCCGGCCGCCCGTGCCCTTTGCCGTACGAGCGCCAGGACCACGTCGATCGTCGGTGTGGGCACCTCGGTGAGACGTCCCATTTCCTGGACGGCGGCAACAAGGGCGTCGATCTCCATCGGCCGCCCCTTGTCGAGATCCTGCAGCATCGAGGTCCGGTGCGCGCCCACCGCCGCGGCCCCGTCGATGCGCCGATCCACGCCCAGCTTGAAGCGCACCCCGAGCTTCTCGCCGACGGCCTGAGCCTCGAGCATCATAGCTCTGGCCACCCCCCGCGTGCCCGGGTCCGTCGCGACCACATCCAGCGTTTCCTGGGTGAGCGCGCTGATGGGGTTGAAGGTGAGATTGCCCCAGAGCTTCACCCAAAGCTCGTCACGGATGTTTCGGATGGGCGCCCGAAACCCCGCAGAGACGAGGGCCCGGCTCAACGCCTGGACACGCTCGGTCCTTGCGCCGCTCGGCTCCCCCAAGGTGAAGCGATTCCCGTCCATGTGTCGGACCACGCCCGGCTCGGCCACCTCGGTGGCCGGGTACACCACACAACCGATCGCCCGCTCGGGGCCGATCTTCCTCCACTGTGCGCCCCCCGGATCCACGCTCTCCAGCCTGCGGTCCCGCCACGGCCCTTCGAGTCCGTAGAAGTACCACCAGGGCACCCCGTTGGCGGCCGTCACAACCGCCGTGTCCGGCCCGAGCAGCGGATGCAGGAGGTCGACGACCGCAGGCACCGAGTGCGCCTTCAACGTGACGATGACGTAGTCCTGGGGACCCGCCTCAGCTGGATCGTCCGTGCAGTGCGGCCGGGCCACCCGCTCCTCACCGTCGATGAGCAGCTTGAGCCCGTGCTCCTTCATCGCGGCGAGGTGGGGTCCGCGGGCAACCAGCGTGACGTCCTCGCCGGCCAGAGAGAGCTGCACGCCCAGGTATCCTCCGATCGCACCCGCCCCGTAGATGCAGATCCGCATCAGACCCCCTGCCTGCCGGCGATCCCGATCTCCCCGGAGAGGGACAGCGGCCCCATCCGACGAGGCATCAGGCCTCGATGCCCAGCTTCTCGGCCAGCCCGATCCGCTGCAGCTTCCCCGTGGGTCCCTTGGGGATCTCGTCGAGAATGACGACCGTGCGCGGACACTTGAAGGCGGCCAGTCGAGTGGCGGCGAACTCCCGGATCTCCTGCGGGGTCGCCTCGGCCCCCTCTCTCAGGACCACCGCCGCCGCGACGTCCTCGCCGAGCTTCGCGTGGCGCATGGCGAAGGTGACCACCTGCTGGATCGCAGCATGGTCCATGAGCGCATCGTCCACTTCGCGCGGCGAGATCTTCTCGCCGCCACGGTTGATGATCTCCTTGAGCCGGCCCGTGATGGTGAGGAATCCGTCTTCGTCCATGACGCCTTGATCCCCCGTCCGGAACCATCCGTTGGTGAAGGCGGTGGCGTTGGCGTCCGGGTTGTTCTGGTAGCCGTCGGTGACGTTGGGTCCACGGATTACCACCTCGCCCACCGAGCCCACAGGCAGGAAGTTTCCTTCCTCGTCCATGATCGACACTTCGGGTCCGGCAGCGACGCCGACGGTCCCGGCCTTGCGCTCACCGGGCGGCAGCTGGTTGCACGTCATCTGATGGGATGCCTCGGTCATGGCATAGGCCTCCACCACGGGTGCGCCGAAGACCTCTTCCAGTTCGGCCATCACCTGGAGAGGGAGGGAGGAGGAGGAGGAGCGCACGAACCGGAGCGAGACACGGTCGAGCACGTCTCGGTTCCGCTCGGCGCGTGTAAGGATCGCCTGATGCATCGTCGGCACCGCCGTGTAGTAGGTCGGCCGCGCCTCGTCGAGCCAGGCGAAGAATCTGAGTGCGTTGAAGCCCGGTGTGCAGAAGATGGAGGCTCCAGCGCTCATGGGCGACAGGGTCGCGGCCATCAGGCCGTGGATGTGGAAGAGGGGCATGACGTTCATGCAGCGATCCTGGTCCGTGAGCCTGAGCGTCCGCCGAATGCTCCCGGCCGAGGCGCAAATGTTTCGCTGCGCGAGGGGAACGAGCTTGGGGCGCGACGTCGTTCCGGATGTGTGCAGCGCCAAAGCGATATCGTCGCGCTCCGCCATCCCGCCCAGTGACGCCGACCCTCCGGGGCCGTCGCCAGCCAGCTCGAAGGTACCGGCGTCCTCCCCCACCCCGACCCGGAGCTCCAGCACCGGAATCCCGAGGTCCGCGGCCACTGCCACCGCCGGTGAATCGCTTCCCTCTTGGACCAGGAGAGTCTTGGCGCCGAGATCAGTGAGATAGAACTCGTATTCCTGCCGGCGATAGACCGGATTGAGGGGCGCCGTGGTCGCGCCCGAAGCCACCGATAGGAACGCCGAGGCCATCTCGGGCCCGTTCGGCAGGACGATGGCCACCCGATCGTTGCGGCCGATCCCGCGTTCGTTCAGTGCTTTGACGGTCGCCTGAACGTGCGATCGCAAGCCGCCGTACGTCAGCGCGGGCCGAGCGGGACCGGCGATCGCCACCTCTTCGTCTCGTCCTGCCGAGAGAAGCTCCCAAACGGTAGTGAAGTTCGACACTGGCCCTCCCGAGATGATGGCGCAGGCGTTCCGAATGCAGGGCGCCGGACGGTCGCGCTCCGTCCCTGGCGGCCAGGCAGTCTACGAAAGGCGAGGCCGCATGGCTATCGCTGGCAGGCGGCCAACGACGCACCCGCACGACGGCCCGCGGGGCGTGCCGGCACAGCGTCTCCATGGGAAGGGTGGCGCGCCGCAAGGGGCTTACGGTGGGTGGGTACAGATCTTCATCAGGCTGGCCGTGGTCTCGGCCACGCCCTCGATGAGGTCGATGACCGCGATGCGCACGCTCAGGATGTTGGCCAAGAATAGCGGCAGGAGATGCACGAGCATCTCGCTCGCGATGTTGCGGAGAAAGCTCGTGAGCGAGACCACCCACACGTTTCTGGGCACGGCGCGGGCTTCAGACGTGGTGGACCTCCCCTTGGAGCCCGGGTGGGCGCCCGGCCCCCGTCAGGCTACCGCCCCTTGCCACCCCGGAGAAGAAACCTGAGCTTCCCCGATCTCATGATGCTCGGAGGTCGCACCTGGAGAGCAGGGCGGCGTATGATTGTCACCCTCGGGGTCTTCGTCCTGGCCGCCTCTTCTGGGCCCTATTCGAGCAAGCTGCCTCGTCACTCAACCTTTGCGTCCGGGACCTCACGGATCGCGACGGCTTCGGGTGGGTCATGCCGCCGACGTTCATCGTCGGCGCCTCGGCCTCGGGCCCCGTTGCGTTGCGGGTCGGTCCAGGCGTCACGAAGGTGATGCAGCACGTCGAGTAGCGAGGCACCCCGCATGTCCGACGAACCCGAGCGGCGCTCACCCCCGCACGAGCGGAAGCTCCACGTGCGGGAGGAGGACATCGACGGGCTCGGTCACGTCAACAACGTGGTGTTCCTGTCCTGGATCCAGGACGCCGCGACGCACCACTGGACGAGCGTCGCCACCCCCGAGCAGATGGCCGAGACCGTCTGGGTCGTCGTACGGCATGAGATCGACTACGAGCGGCCGGCGTTCCTCGGAGACGAGATCATCGCGAGAACGTGGGTTGGCAACGCGACGCCAACAACGTGGGACCGCCACACCGAGATCATCCGCGAGGCGGACGGCCAGCTGCTGGCCCGCGCGAAGAGCGTCTATTGCCCGCTCAACGCCCGTTCCATGCGGCCCCGTCGGCTCGACGCGTCTCTTCGGGCACCCTTCTATCGAGCATCTCACGGTTCCTGAGCCCGGCGTCCCGCGGTTCCCCGGTGACCTGCTCCCCGGCTCGGGGCCCGCCGCCCCACGACCCTACCGGCCTCCCCGGCCTGCGGTATCTTGACAGCCATGTCGAGAGCGTTCGTGAAGGAGGACCCGAATCCCGAGCCCGAGCCGCGCTACGGGCTTCCCGATCCGGACTCGCCGCACCACGCTGAGGCGGCCGCTCGGGCACTCATCGAGGGCGCGAACCTGGGCAACTCACAGAGCGCGGAGCGAGCTACCGGCTACCGCTGGGGGAATCCGGAACTCGCGCCCCACGTCCGAACGATCCTGGAGGCGGCTCGTCGCCAGGGAGACGAGCGGCGGGTGCAGCTCGCCGAACGTTTCCTGCGCAAGGCGGCAACAACCACGGAGTCGAGCAGCTAGGGTGCGCTCGGGTCGCCCGGCTCGCTCCGCCGTTATCGGGGGAGGCGGTCACCCTGAAGCCGTTGGCCCTGTCTGGCGAGGGCGGTACATTCGTACTCCCTTGAGAAAGGAAACAACATGCGCTATCGGTCGGAGTGGCTGGCGGCGACCGCCTCGATCCTCACGGCCGCCTGTCAGGCTGGCGGAACGGCTTCCCTGGATTCCGACGTCCAAAGGGCGAGCTACGGCATCGGCTTCGAGATCGGCACCAACTTTCAGCCCAACAAGGAGTACTTCGACCTCGATGCCTTGGTGCAAGGCATCGAAGAGGCGTTGGAGGAGCGCGAGCTCGCGCTCCCTGCGGATTCCCTCGCCGCGGCCAGGCAGCGGGTGGGGCAGGAGGTTCAGCAGGCCCAAATGGCAACCCAGCAGGAGCTTATGGAGAACAACCTAACCGAAGGAGAAGCGTTCCTCGCCGAGAACGCCACCAAGGAAGGCATCACCGTCACCGAGAGCGGCCTCCAATACGAGATCCTGACCCAGGGTGACGGCCCCAGGCCCACCGCGACCTCCCGGGTCAAGGTCCACTATCGAGGCACGCTGATCGACGGCCAGGAGTTCGACAGCTCGTACGAGCGTGGCGAGCCCAGCGAATTCGGTGTGAACGGCGTGATTCAGGGGTTCGGGGAGGGGCTCGAGCTCATGCCCGTGGGAAGCCACTACCGCTTCTACATCCCGGCCCATATCGCCTACGGTCAGCAAGCTGCGGGCAGCATCATCGGACCCAACTCCACGCTGATCTTCGAGGTGGAGCTCCAGGAGATCCTCTAGGGAGCGGCACCCGTCGCTATCCCTAAGAGGGCGCCGCGGCTCGCAACGCCTAGGAGCGCCCGGCATTGGGCCAGGGGCAACTCGATGAATGCCAGCCCGCCCGCCCTGGGCCTCCGGGCACTCCCCTAGGGGCGGTCCTTCCCCTCCTGGAACCACGCCGGTGAGGCGTCTCGTGGTCGTCCCACAACGGAATTACGGCACGACGGCCTCTGCTTCGATCTCTACGAGGTACTCCTCGCCAACCAACCCCGCATGAACCAGTGTGTTGGCGGGGCGAACATCGCGAAACCGTTGTCCGTGGGCCCCGGCCACGGCCTCCCAGTCTCCACGCGGGGATACGTAGACCCTCGTGCGGACGACATCTTCCAAGCATCCTCCGAGGGACTGGAGCGCCCCTTCGATCTTGTCGATCACGAAGTGCGTCTGGGCCGCCGGATCCGAGCCCCCGATGGCCCGGTCGCCGTGCGTCGCCGTGGTGCCGGATACCCAGATGCGGGATCCGCGCCGCACGGCTCGGCTGAACCCGGCCAAGTCTTCCCAGGTCGTGCCGGTCAGCACGAGGCTTCGCCCGTCGCCTCCCTCCTGCGCCGCGTACGGCGGGGGAGAGGAGTCGAAGTGATGGCTCAGATCACCGGAGGCGGTCAGGAATGGCGGCTTTCGGTACTCGTCACCGCAGTCCCCGGGAACGCGTCCCATCTCGGACAGCGCGGCCTCGATCTCGGCCGTGTCCTTGTCGTCCAGGGAGAACCCGAAGAGCCGAGCATTGTCCTGAATGTGCTCCCCTTCACCCAAGCGAGCGCCGATGATGACGCCGCCCACGGCGGGCTGCTCAAGGATGTAGCGGCAGGCGACGTTCGCCATCGAGACTCCGCGCCGCTCAGCGACACCGTGAACGGCACGCACGAGACTCTGGAAGGCGTCCCAGCCGGCCGCGACGTCGATAAAGCGCCAATACTTCATCTGTGACCAGGTCTCCAAAGCCTCCACCGCGGGCCTCGGAGCTCCGAGCCACCGCTCGGTCAGGAGGCCGCCGGCGACGGTGCCGAAGGCCAACAACTTGATGTCATGCTCGAGGCAGAGCTCGGTGAGGCCCTCGCGGGCCCGACGATCGATGAGGGAGTAGGAGACCTGATTGGAAACGACCTCAATGCCGCTGTGGAGCACGATCCGCAAGTGGGCCGCGTCGACGTTTGTGAGCCCGAGATGGCCGATCAGCCCCTCGTCCCTAAGCTCCTGAAGCCAGAAGAGACAGTCCAGCCAACCCGGATCGGCGTAGCTCCAGGCATGGAACTGGAGCAGGTCGAGCCGGTCCGCCTCCATCCGGTCCAGGGACCGACGAACGGCAGCCCTCACGTCGTCGCGTGTGTGGCGACCTGGCTTGGGGACCCACTTGGTCAAGAGCTCCACCGGAGGCTCCCCGGCCGTGCGCTGCTTGAACCGACCGGCGATCACCTCCGAAGAGCCGTAGTGGTCGGCCATGTCGAAGGTCGTGAAGCCAGCCTGGGCGTACGGCAGCATCGCATCGGAGGTGGCGTCGGGATCGAGTGGGCTGCCTCCCCGCTCCATGTCGGCGATCTGCCAAAGCCCGGTCAGCACCCGCGAGATCTCAAGGCCCGGCGCGAGCTCGACCCGCTCCACCCGTTCCGCTCCGCCGGCCCCCGCAGCCCCTTCGGCCATGGACGCGCGCTACTCGCGGGGCAGAGTCGAGAAGAGCTCGCGCGTGTCGACACCCTCGGCGTGGAGCGCGCGGAGCTCCCTCCGGTAGATCGCCGTTGCGACCGCCATGACGGCCAGCCAGACGGGCGTCGAGTGAAAGTACCACGCGGCCACCGGTGTCGAGAGATCCTTCCACACGTGCACGCACAAGAAGATCGTGAGCATCACCACTCCTCCAGCGGCCACCGCCACTTGCGCGGGTCGAGACGGGAGGACACTCACGTGCCGGGCGATCTCGGGGTTGCGCCCGGGCAGCGCGAGCACCGCCAAGCACATGACCAGGAAGTTCACCAGCATGGAGGTCACGAGGATGTCGACGCCCAGGAAGAAGTCTCCGGCGAGGTGGCTGCCCACGATCCCCACGGTCGCCATGAGCCCGCTGAGGACGATGGCCACGTGCGGCGTGCGCCACTCGGGGTGCACGGCGGCTACGCCGCGGGGGAAGATTCCATCCTCGGCCCACGCGAACATGAGCCGCGATACGGCGAGCAGCATGGCCGGAAGGTCGTTGATGAGGGCCACTGCCGCACCCGCGACGATGGCCACCGTCCAGGCCGGCGGTAGCAGGTAGCCGAGGAGCCCCGGCGCCGTCAGGTCCCGGGTCTGGGCCTGCTCGGCCACGTAAGTCCACGGCACGGCGTGGTAGACCGCGGCGGTGAACAGCATGTAGAACGTTCCCACGGTGAACACCGTGATTCCGATCGCCAGCGGTAGGGACCGCGAGGGATTGCGCACCTCGCCCCCGGCCTGCGCGATCGAGTCGAACCCGATGAAGCTCGAGAAGAGAAGAGCCGACGCGGCGAGGTAGGTACTGACCCGGAAGGGGGGTGCCGTGGCCTCGGGGATGGTCCGCCCCTCCCCGAGCTGGACCGCAGCGGCGAAGTCCTGGTGATCGAAGGCGAAGCCGGCCACGATGACCACCGCCCCCAAGGCGAACATCAAGAACATGAGGGGGATCAGCGTCCGCTCGTAGAGGCGCACTCCGCGGAGATTGACGCCCACGAAGGTCCAGAGGAACGCGAGGGCCAGCGTCACGCGCACGAGCCCCACGTCGAGGCTCTCGGCGAGGGGCTGCCAGCCCAGCGCCGCGGCGATGTCGCGGAGGAAGGGAATCAGTACGTACGAAACAACGCCGATGGCGATGCTGAGCCCAAACCACTGCGAGAAGCTCGCGACGAAGCCCCAGTAGGGGCTCAGCCCTCGGCTCCCGAACACGTAGCTGCCGCCCGCGCGGGGCATGGCGGAGGAGAGGACGGCGTAGGCCAGGGCGGCGAGGATCGCGGGAATGGCCCCGTAGACGTATGCGTGGAGCACGTACGGACCGATGCCCGGCACGTTCCGATGGATCATGATCGGGACCACGTTGATGGCGGCACCCAGCATGGAGCAGATTCCGGTTGCCGCGAGTCCCAACAGGCCGAGCTCGCGTGTGAGGCCCGTGGTGCTGGACTCGGAGCCCGCGGGGGTGCTCTCCGGGGCTGCGCCGCCCGCTCCGGATTGGTAGCCGGGGCCCCCGGTCGCCGGCTCGTCGGCGCCGGTCATACCCTGCACGCGTCGAACCCGTCCCGGACGGCCGCCCCCGGCTGCCGGGTCGCGACAAACTCGCGGGCCCCATGTCCGTCGAGCACCAGGCCGGGAAGCTGGTGGGAAAACGGTGCAGCGGCGTCTTCGTCCCGCTCGAGGAGGACCATCTCCTCCGCTTCGACTCCGGGCATGATCGCCGGCTGGCGAGCTCGGCTCGCGCAAGCGGATCGCACGCCGGCGAGGGCCCCGGTATGGTCATCCACGGGGGCCAGGCTCCGCAGGAAACGCCCGCGCTCCCCGGGCGTCCTCCGCTCAGACACGATCATCTCGATGGAGTCCGGGACCCCGGGGCCTCGACGGCGCCCGGCGCGTCCGTCTCGGGGAGGATGGCCTCCGAAAGAGTCAACAAGGCCTCGCGCTGAGGGGCAGTGGAGAAGGTGCTCTCCGGGCGGCGGCGCGCGGCGGGAGCAACACGGCGGGCTGGCGAGGAGAAAATACCAGCCGCGGCTGCGGCCGCACCAGAAATGGGCAAGTGATGGCGAGGGTGCATCCAGGGCTCCTCCTGACGAGTGGGGAAGTGAAGTTAGTCCCGGGGCGCGTGCGACCGCCAGAAGAATGGCCCGACCGTTCGGCCCGCGGTATGCTCGTTGAGTGGCGCCTGCGGGGGCCTCGTGTCCGGCCCGCCGAGTTCGCCGAAACACCGAATCCGGGGAAGCCGTCCGTGAACCGTCATGCCCTGTCCTTGTTGCTCCTCCTGCCCCTCTCCGTGGGCGGCTGCGGATCCGGATCCGCCGACCTGCTTCTCACCAACGGAAGGGTGTACACCCTGACGTGGGGCGAGCCAGGGCCCGACGGAGCACCGGCCCTCGACGCGCCCTACTCGGCAGCGGCCGGATGGCGCCCCGACGCGGAGGCCGTGGCCGTGCGTGACGGCAGGATCCTGTTCGTCGGGAGCGCTGCGGACGCCGAGGCATACCGAGGAGCGAGCACCGAAGTCCTCGACCTCGGCGGCGCCGCGGTGCTTCCCGGGCTGATCGACTCGCACACCCACGCCGTCTCGCTGGGGATGTCGCTGGCCAAGGTCGACCTCACGGGAGTCGCAACCGAGGAGGAGGCCGTGGCGCTGATCGCGGAACGCGCCGCCGAGGTCCCGGAGGGAACCTGGATCGCGGGCGCCGGATGGGACGAGGGCGCCTGGGTCGATCGCTATCCCGACATGGAGCTGCTCTCCGAGCGCGTTCCCAACCATCCCGTGTACATGCAGGGCCTCCATGGCTTCGCGGCCTGGGGCAACCGCATGGCCTTCGAACTGGCGGGCATCACCGCGGAGACAGAGGCTCCCGTGGGCGGGGAGATTCGCAAGGACGCGGGAGGCCAGCCAAGCGGTCTGCTCCTCAACAGGGCCGTACCGCTTCTTGAGAACGCCGCCCCCGCTCCCACGCACGAGCAACTCCGGGAACATATCCTCGACGGCCTCGAGGAGCTGGCCCGGTCCGGCTATGTCGCCGCGCACGAGGCCAACGTGAACGCGGAGGCCATGGAGGCGCTCGCGGCTCTGGAGGCCGATGGACGGCTGCCGATCCGGGTCTACGCCATGCTCTCCGCCAGAGACACCGCGCTGCTCGCACGATGGGAGGCCCAGGGCCCCGATCTGGACACCGAGTCCATGCTGCGAACCCGCTCGGTGAAGGGTTTCTACGACGGTGCGCTCGGTTCGAAGGGCGCGAAGCTCCTGGACGACTATGCCGACACCCCGGACCACATGGGGCTCGGCGGCGAGGAGTTCGGGTTCGACGCGGGCTGGATGCAGCGCATGATGGCGGCGGGCTTCCAGGCGGCGATCCACGCCATCGGCGACGCCGGAAACAGGGAAGCCCTGGACTTCATCGAGTCGGTGTACGAGGTGGTCCCCCGAGCCCGCCGGAACCGGAATCGGATCGAGCACGCGCAGGTGGTCCACCCCGACGACTTCCCCCGATTCGCGGCCTTGGACCTCGTGGCGTCCATGGAGCCGGCGCATGCCGTGGAGGACATGGCTTGGGCCGAAGATCGTGTGGGGCTCGAGCGCATCCAAGGAGCGTACGCGTGGAGGACCCTTCGACAGGCGGGCGGGCGGTTGACGTTCAACTCCGACCTGCCCGGCTCCGACTGGAACGTCTTCTACGGGATGCACGCTGCCGTGACGCGGCGGAACAAGGCCAGGGAGCCGGCCGGAGGGTGGTATCCCGCACAGGTCCTCACCGTCGAGGAGACCGTCCGTGCCTACACCAATTGGGCGGCGTTCGTCTCCTTCAACGAAAGCGACGCGGGCGTCCTCGAAGCCGGGCGCTGGGCGGACCTCACCGTGATGGACATCGATCCCTTCTCGCTCGAGTCCGAGGATCCGAGCCGCATTCTCGATGGGGAGATCGTCGCGACTCTCGTAGAGGGGCGTGTGGTCTATCGGCGGTAACGGCCGGATGCGAACACCGCCGCCCGTGGGTGGGGGTGGGCGGAGGGGTGGGCATGAGGAGCCCGTGCACCTATCGAGTCGCGTGCCCTACCCCACCTGGCGGGCAGCACGGTGAGCGCGCCATCCCACACGGACGTAGATCGTCGTGCTCCACCCGACGAAGGCGGCGATGGCGATCGTCCCCACCCGGACCCCGGACTCCGGAAGGCCGCTCGTCACCCAGACCAGAAGCAGGAACATGAGGAAGGCCGAGAGCTTCCCGTGCCACTCGTGCACGACCGGCGCGCGCTCGTCGAGCGCTCCCATGGCCAGCCACCCTCCCGCGAGCACGACCCCTCTCACGGCCATGAGCGTGAAGTACCAGACCGGAACGGGGGGGAACGCCGCGTGGGCGACCAGCGCGAAGAAGCCGAGTCCCCCGAGCTGGACGAGCCCGTCGGCGAAAGCGTCGAGGATCGCCCCCCTGCGCGAGGCGACCCGGTAGCGTCGGGCGATGTATCCGTCGACAAGATCCGAGGCCCCGATAGCCAGGAGCATCAAGACGGTGGCCCAGCGCCAGGCCCCGACATCGCCACCGCCAGCCGCCACCGCATCGCACCTGGAGAGCAGCACGATCCACAGCGGCACGCCGAGAATCCGGAATGCGCTGATGGTGTTCGGGATGATTCGGAGGGGGCCCGTGGCCGGGTGGGCGAGTGGCTGGTCGATCCCCGCGCATGTGTCCCCTGAGGCCACGGCGTCAGTCCAACAGGGCCTCGACGGCACGCCGTCCCTCGGCGGCGGCGGCCGTCCAGGTCTGATGGCCGCGGAGCTCCGAGTGACCGATGGCGACGCGACCGAAGGGTTCCCGGATGACGTCCGGGGGAGCGGGCGCGCCGCCCCGGCCGAACATGAATCCCGGACCCGGATTCACATAGGCGTGCCCCCAGCGATTCAGGATGATGCCCGCGATGTCGGCGACCGGATCGAAGCCCGCGTCCCCGAAGAGCCGGACCATCTGCTCCCGGATCTGCCGCTCGTACTCTGGGAACGATGTCCCGAGCACCTGTTCCCGGCCTCTGACGCCTTGCTCGACGGCGGGCGCGCCCGGGAAGTAGAGGGGAGCGTAGAACGTCAGCACGATGGGCCGATCGGGGTGGAGTGGCGGACCCTGACCGCCCACGATCATCGGCCGGCGGACGTTGCAGTAGAACCCGAATCCGCCGGACCAGATGCCCGCGGCGACTCCGAGGCGCTCGAGGAAGCGCCAGTTGTTGAGAGCCACGTTGGCTACGAGCACCGACGAGTGGCTGAACGCCTCGTACGCCTGGTGGTGGCCCCCGGGGAGGTCACGCAGGATGCGTCGATTGATCCACCCGCCCGACGCCATCACGACGGAGCGGGCACGGAGCCGATGGACCTCGCCGTCCTTCAGGTAGGTGATCACGACCCGCTCGGAGCCGCTGACGGCGCCCTGATGCTCAACCCTCACGACCGTGGAGCCGAGACGCATGCGCACGGCGTTGTCCGAACGGTCCAGGCGGTCGAAAGCCACGGCCCCGTTCAGGACGTCCTCAAGCCCGCGTGAGCCCTCGAGCCCGTCGGGAATCAGGTTCTTGAGGAAGTACCTGGCGAGGCCCGCGTTCCCGCCGGGGAAGCAGTGGAAGGTGAAGTCGGCGTAGCGATCCGGCTTCCGGAACCCGGGGAGCTCGAAGTGGACGCCCCACCACGCCGAGATGGCGTCGCACCCCAGACCGATGATGCTGGCGAGGATCGGATCGACGTAAGTGGTGACCTCGGAGGGGAGCCCCAGGACATCCTGGTAGTACCGCTTCACCGTCATCGAATCGAGCCACGGCCCGATCTCCCCCTCGGCGTGCCGCTCGGCCTTCTCCCCCCGCAGGCGTCGGAAGGAGTCCCGAACACTGGAGTTCCACGGGGCCTGCTCAAGACCACTCCGCCAAAGATCGTGGACCCACCGGCCGCCCCCGCCGTCGAAGAAGTGACCGACGGAGAAGAGGTCGTGCTGCCAGTGGAGGAAACCGTAGTTGTCGAACGGGATCCTCATTCCGGCGGCCGAGCCTTCGGGTTCGCGGTACCGGAACTCGCGCGGGATGCCGAGCGAGGTGAAGTAGTCGTCCGGACCCCCCGTCGCTGTCCGGACCCCGAAGCCGTTGGAGCCCTGGGGGCCCGTGAGGTGATGACCGTCAACGACGAACTCGTTCCTCTTGGCTTCCCCTCCGAAGATGGGATGGTTGTCGAGGACTAGGCAGCGGCCGACCGGGTTCAGGCGACGGAAATGGTGCGCCGCGGAGAGGCCCGAGAAGCCGCCCCCGACGACCACCAGGTCGTACTCCTCCCCGCTGTCGATGGCGTCGAGGGGCGGTCGATCAAACTCACCGGCCCGGACTCGATGGGCGTCGCGAACCAGTGCGGGGGTGTTGCCGTGGGAGTCGCGATAGTCGCCCACACCACCCGGTCCGAACCAATCGTCCGCGACGTCGAAAGCGTAGTCGGCCTGGAAGCGGGCGGCGGCGCGGTCGGGGGATTCGGACTCCCCACATCCCACCATCGCCCCCGCGGCAAGCACTGCGGAGCCGGACACGAAGTCCCGACGGGTGATGGGCCGCTCGAGCCCGAGCTCTCGATTCCGCCGCGAAGCACTCATGACGACTCGGCTCCCGCGGAGACGACCCCGATCCCGAAGTGTGTGAATCGACCCCGTGCGGCACCACTTCGGACCCAACGGACGAGGCCCCACTCCGCGAGCGCCGCCAAGAGGACGGCGGCGAGCACGCTGAAGTACGCCGTCAAAGGAGCGGGCTCGTTCAGGTCCAGGTACATCCAGGAGGACAGCGACATGCGCAGCCCGGTCTCTCCGTTGGCCCCCTCCCAGACGTGGAAGGCCACCGGCACCAGCTGCCCCGCTGCAAGCTGGACCTCTCCCGTCGCGTCTTCGGTGCGGAGCGGCCTCCTGATCACCACGGACCAGCGTCCCTCCACCCAGGATCCGCCTCCCATGGCGAGCTGGCTCTCCGGACCGTGGGCCTCCGGCGGCGCGTCCGCTCCGTCCGCGCGCAACTCGATGACCGCCGGCTCACCGGCTCCGTTCACGTGCTCGGCACGCCAGCGCCAGAGATCCACGGGCCGGCCCCCGTCGCCGTAGACGAAGTGCGGAAGCACCAGGCCGTCCGCGAGGTTGACAGGGATCATGATCTCCGCGGCATCGGGGTACCGACCCCGTACCCGCTCACCATCGGGAAAGAGCACCGGGTAGGTGTCGTCGGCCGTGTAACCCTCGGCGAGCGCGAGCTCGGGGTCCGCGGCCAGGGTGTCGGCGAAGCGATCGTCCCACGCCAGCCGGAAGGCGATCTCGTCCGCGTTGAATGCCACCCGAATCGAGATGTCGGTCACGGCAGGGATCTGCCAGCGGGGAGCGAACGTGGCCTGTCCCGTCAGGGGCACCGTCACCTCCTCCGCCTCGTCCCACAGGGGGTCATCCGGCCCTTCGGGCAGCCCGCCCTCGACCCGTAGGGACGGAATAATGCTGCCCGATCGAGGCTCGTCCTCCTCGTCGGAAATGAGCGCCTCGATGTAGTAGGCGAGCTGCCAACGCTCCTCGTTGGTCACGGTCGCCTCGAAGGACGGCATTGGCGTCCCGTCCAGGCCGGTGGTGAAGCGGAGATAGATCTCTTCGACGGTGCGTCCCCCTTTGAGCTTCCACTGCTCGTGCAGATTCGCCGGCCAGATCGGGTAGTTCCAGTCGTCGGTGAGGTCGGGCACCCGGGAACCGTCACCGCGCCCGAGCATCCCGTGGCACTCCCAGCACTTGTTCTCGTCGTAGATCCTTTCTCCGGCGGCGACCAGGTCTTCCCTACGTCCGGCGGGCCGGTCCCCTAGCTCGGCGATCGCCTGATAGGGGTCGAAGAACTCGTCCTCGAAGAGGTCGGCGGCGAAGCTCTTGATGTAGGCGATCACCTGCCATCTTTCTTCCTCGGACAGCACCGACTCCCATGCGGGCATGGAGCTGCCGGCGATACCTCTGGTGATGGTCCGGTAGAGGTCTTCGTCCAGCGGCAACTCGCCCGACATGGTCGTGCGGAGCTTGTAGCTGCCCATGGTGAAGTCGCGGGGGCGTGGCCAGAGGTAGGGAGCGACCGGACCCCGGCCGTCCCCCTCCTCGCCGTGACAGAACCAGCAACGCTCCTCATAGATCGCCCTCCCCGCCGCGACGTCCACGGTCGCTGGGTCGGGACGGGACGGGACGTCCACCTCGATCCATTGAGCGGCTGCGGAACCGGGAGCGTACGCGAGCAGCCCCAACGCGGCGAGGAGGCTGCAGAGGCACATGACGCTAGGCGCCCGGTGGCGTGTGGGCGTGCTCTGCAGGACCCGACCGGACACCGCACCGAGGCGTGGCCCTCCGCTGGCGTGATCGAGCGCAGCAAGCGCGAGTCGCCTCATCCGCCCAGCTCCTCCAGCTCGCGCGGCTCGGTGCCCGAAAGCCGGTACTCGGCCATGATGATCTTCCAGATCTCCTCGTCGCTGAGCTCGTCCCCCCACGGTGGCATCGCCGAGTTCCAAGGGGTCGAGATGGCTGGCAGCCCGAGGGAGCCCTCCCGGATCCTCCAGAAAGGATGCGACTCCACGACGGTCGCGATCGTCCCGGGATCGGTGAAATCGATCGGCTGGAGCCGCTGACCGCGCGCCAGCGGGCCAGCCCCGTCGGCCCTCGTCCCGTGGCACGGCCTGCAGTTCTTCTGATAGAGAACGAGTCCCTCTCGCTCGAGCGCCTCGCTCTCTTCCGGCAAGCTCTCGGCGAAGGGGTTCTCAAGGGCGGCGAACCGGTCGGGCAGGGCGGGATGCTGGACGCGAATCACGGCCGGCGTGCGGGGGTTCGGCATCACCTGCCGCCATGCCACCCAACCGGCCAGCAGCGGGAAGAGCGCGAGGAGCGCGAGCTGGGCCCGCCCCGGGCCCTCAGGCGGGATGCTGAAGACCCGGACCACGGGACCGAGGAAGAGGCGCCATCGCTCCTCGTCGGCGCTCGCGTAGACGAGGATGCCCACGACCGCGCACGCCATGTATCCGGCCAGGGCGAATCCGGGGACGGGAGCCGGTGTCTCGCTCAGTCCCAGCAGCACCGACAGCCAGGGCACCCCGAATCGGAGTCCGAGATAGATGGCCACAAAGGCGGCCGCCGCCGCGAGGACGCCTCCTCCGTGGGCGGGCTCGCTGTCCTTGCTCAAGTCCCCCTCCTTGGTGCTCGGCGATTATCGTTCCGTATTCTCCGACTGCCTTTCCTGCCCGAGCCGCACCGACCGGCTCCTACTGCAACGTTCGCAAATAGGACAAGAGGTCATGAAACTCGGCCACGGAGATCAACTCGGCGAAGTCACTCGGCATGAGTGAGAGCTCCTGCTCGCGCCGCCGGGCGACGCCTTCGGCGGCCAGCGCGTACTCGACCTCATCCGCCGTCACCAGCCAGATCGAATCGACCGTCTCCCGCCGGATCACTCCGTCCAGGATGCGCCCGTCCGACGTCTGTATGAGAACCGACTCGTAGCCGCCGGCAATCGATGAACTCGGCCTGAGAATCGACTCGACGATGAACTGCGCGGTTCTGGTGCCCGCAACCGCCGACAGGTCGGGACCGATGTCCCCCCCCACGCCGTCGACCGTGTGGCACTTCGCACACGGAGCCGGTCCCGCCAGATCGAAGAACAACTCCCGGCCCGCCACCGAATCTCCGTCCAAGTATGGGGCCCAAGCCTCGACCTCCCGTGCCCGTCCGGCCGCCGCCCGCACCTCGGCGGGTAGCACGATGCTGGCAGGATCGGCTGCCCCGCCCAAGGTTTGGAGATAGAGGACAATGGAGGCGATCTGATCCGGCCCCAGGCTGATCGGGGGCTCGTAGACGGTGGGCATCTCGTCCTTGAATCCGTCGACGACGAAGGCACTGGGGCTGGTCACGGCTTCGACTAGGTATTCGGTGGCCGTCAGCTCCCGCCCCAACTCGGCGGACCGGGCACGAGCTCGTTCGAGAGCCCGCAACGCGATCTGGAGCCCCACGTCGGACTCACCGAGGTTCGGGCCCCTCACCGAGCCCCCGCGGCTTCCTATGGAATGACACGTGCTGCACTTTCCGGGCCCCCAGAAGATCTGCTCACCGTTTTCCGCGCTGACGCCCTCTCCCAGCGGCGCGGGCGAACCTCCGCCGGCGACGCGGGTGATCCCACTCCCCGACCAGATGAAGAGTCCGATGAGAACCACCGTGAAGGCCGAGACCTTGAAGATGGCCATGGGTCAGAGGCCTGTTGATGGAGCGGGGTCGAGCGCGTCAGCAGCGCGGCGGGGCCAAGTCATCAAACCCCCCTCTAGTCCGATCCGGCGGGCCCGGGCAGCGGCCGGTGCGAGGGCGGGCCGCGGGGCGCCGTCGGCACACCCTCCTTGTCCCCCAAGCCCGACAGCCAGAAGAGGAACGTCACGGCTGCCAGAAACACGAGTGTGATCGCTCCCACCATCTGGGCCATTACGGCGTTCGTCGGGGTGAAGCTCCATTGAGTCGTATCCCGCATGACACCATAGATGTGCCAGTCCTCCCTGAGGCCCGAGCGAATGAACCCCATAAGACCCATCGTCAACACCGAGGTCACGCAGAGGGCGACCAGTGCATACTGGGAGCGAGCCGTGACTTCGCCCCAGCGGATGCCGCCGAGGCTTCGGGCTCCGCGGAACAAGAGAACGTCGATGGCCGTGACCAGGACCAACCCGGACATGAGGATGAGCCATTGGGCCGCCGCGACCTGCCGAAGGAGCGGATTGGCCTGAGCCATGACAATGAAGCCATACACACCCAGGAAGCCCACCGCTCCGAGAGCCACCACAGCCATGTAGATCATCTGGGCGAGGTGACCCCGGTCGCGCAGGGCCAGCACGACGCAAAGCACCGCCGCCAGCATGGTCCCGACGAGCAGGACCGCCGGAATCCGAATGTAGACGGCTCGCTCCGGCCCCAGCCCTAGCGACTCGGGGGGCAGGGTGAAGAGGACCCCCGCGTACCATCCCAGGAACAGCAGGCACAACGCCCCGGCGAGCACCATGACCGTGGTCGCCCCGCCGCCCTGCTCGGAAAGGGGCACCAGATCGGTCTTGTTGGCCCGCCGATAGAGGAGGAAGCTCGCGAAGGTCGTCAGAATGATGAGGTTGATCACGGCGTTCTTCGCGGCCATGAGACCAAAGTAGCCCAGCACCGGATGGATCTGCCCGCCCAAGGCGAGCTGCTCCTCGGCGCTCAGAGGCAGGTTTCGGGGCGTGAGCCATATGGCGACGCAGACGATGAGGATGGCGTTCAAGTACTTGACGAACCTCCGATACCGCTCGGCTCCGGGGATGCGGCCCATCCCGGACCACAGGTAGTAGTTGCCGATCATGAACAGCAGGCCGACAAGCATGCCCTGGAGGATGAACGTCCAGGAGAAGGCTCCTCCCATCATGTTGTTGCCCATGACCGCGCTGGCGCTGTAGACCTCCCGCCCCAGGTAATAGCCTGCGAAGGGGAGCGGGATCAGTGCTGCCAGGCCGATGAAGTTCCCCACATATCCCATCCAGTCGTAGTGGGCCCGCCTCCCCTCAGCGTCTGCGGCCAAGAACTTGACCGCGGCGTAGGCGCCGACCAAAAATCCCCCGAACGCCACATTCCCCAGGATGCGGTGGACATTCAAAGGCATCCACAGCGGGTTGGCAACCGCCTCCATCGTCGTCCCCACGAACGTTCCGGTCTCGTCCACGCCGGTGGGGCTCATCATGTACGAGGCCCACGCATTGCCGATGAATACGAGGATCGTTCCCGCAACGTTCAGCAAAACCCCCAGCGCAATGTGCAGACCCTTTCGATCCGCCAGGCGATCCCAAGAGTAGTAGTAGCTGTACAGAATCCCCGTCTCCACGAAGAAGAACGCGGCGTACACGTAGAGGGACGGGGCGAAGATGCTGACGAAGTAGGTGGAGAAGGCTGGATACAGCCCGAACAGCGTGAAGGCGAGCAGCCCGCCGAGGGCCGCGGTCGTGGCGAACGCGACGGTCAGCAGCCTGACGAATTCCCTGGCTAGGCGATCGTAGCGCTGATCACCCGTGCGCCAACCGATGAATTCAACGATGACCGCGAAGATCGGGACGCCGAGGACGAACGCGGCAAACAGAAGGTGGAGCTGGGCAACCGCCCAAATCGTGGCGCGAGGGCTCAACCCGAAGAAAGAGCGGACCTCGCTCTCCGCCGCCAGCGCCTCGCCCTGAGCCGCCCAGAGGATCCCGGGAAGGAGAACGCAAAGGAGCAAGCCCACGGCGGCTCCCCGAGACCGCGCCGGAGGTGCCAAGGGGTGCGCCCCCGGACAGGAGGACCGGGGGACCCTCGACATCACGGGGACCCCTGCGTCAACTCCATGCTGGCGTCGCTGGTCTGGCCGGCCACCACGGTAACGGCCTGGGTCGTCGCCCCAAGAGCCTCGTGCCAGACTTCGAGCGTGTAGCTGCCCGGGGGAACGTTGGCGATGACGAAGCCTCCGGCTGCGCCTGTGACAGCGTGGTACGGATGGCCGACAACCACGATCCAGCCGTTCATCCATCCGTGAATATCGCACTTGACCGGCACCTTCTCAGCGACGTCGAAGGTCACTTCGAGCTTCTCCACGCTCGGGGGTTGCGTGCGGTTGAACGAACGGTTGTCGAACGCCATGGTGTGGACGTTGTGCGACACTCGGTCGCTGTTCAGGATCTCCAGCACTCCGCCGACGCCCACGAGCACGACGCGGGGCAGAAACCTGCAGCCGGTCTGGTCCAGGGTGGGAGGCGACGGGGATGTACCCAGCGCGGCTCCGCTCGTGATGTCGGTCAGAGAAACCACGACGTTGGCGAGCCCACCTTCCGGATCCACCTCGATCTCCTGCACCTCAACGAACGACCCGCAGCTCTCCACGTCGTCGGTGACCGTAACGGTTCGTGCTGGCGGAACCGCACCGGCAAAGGTGATCGTGCCACTGATTGACCCTCCGTCCTCCACGGCGGCCACGCTGTAACCGCTGTCGCCCTCGGCCGCCGGCTCCTCGGACCCCGGAGTCCCGGCAGCGGCACCGCTGCCGGCGCTCTCTCCACCGCACGCTGTCAATCCCAAGACCGCCAGGGCATGGATGGTGCTCATCCGTACCCCCGAGAGCCCGACGCGGTCGCGGTGGGCTGGGTTCCAGAATCTCATCAAAGGCCTCCCGTGGGCTCGGCTGTTCTCGGTCATTCGGCGGTTCAATTTGCGGCCCGAAGCCACACGGTCAAGAACCACGGAGAGCCCTCGTCGAAGCACCGTTAGCGGATATGGACGGGCCATCTGTCAAGTTTGGTCTCCCGTTGTTTCGCGTGATCCGTAGGGAGAGGTGGCCCGAGGTGCGCTTCGACGGTGAATCCTCCTGATATCCGCCGGTTAGCCGGGGGGCAGAGCGGCACGAATTCGGATTCGTCGGGAGCTGGCTCAATCTCGGGTCCGATCCCGGCCCCGGCCACATAGCTAGCGCGAGCGTTCTCCTGCCGTGCCTCGGGCGACCTCCCTCTTTCAGCATCTGCGATGTCGTCCTCGTCTATGCTTCTCAGGCGGCTGGCCGCCCTGCTTCGATCTCTCCCACGCTGTCCTGCATGAGCGCCCACACGAACCCGACCAGTCCCCTCGCCACGGCCACCGCGACGATCTGATTGTTCTTCCGGCACGCCAGCCGCCTGAACACCTTGTGGAGTCGGTGCTGCGCCTTCCAGCTATGGGCGACGGCGTCCGATGGCTGGCCCTGCTGCCGTCGCTTCAGCACCGTTCGAGTGCTCGCTCGGCACCAGCCCGACATAGGCCATCAGCTTGCCCGGCTGCTCGAAGCGCCGGAAGTCCCCGATCTCCGTCACCAGCACCATCGCCGCCTGGGTTGAGATCCCCTTGAGGCAGCACAAGCGGTCGACCGCTTCCATATGTTCTAGTCGCCGGTGGAAAGATCCGGCGAAGTAACTCCTAGCACTGGAACAGGTAGCCTAGCTTCATGGACGAGGGATGCTCGTCCCTCCCCCTGTGAACTCGTTCTACACAAGCACCGACACCGCATAGGAGACCGACCGTGGCCCCGGCCACCTTTCCCGTGAGCTTACCGCCAGCCACGGGGTCTCAGGCTACCGCGTCTCGATGAGACGGCCCGGCGTGCCGAAGCGGTCAAGTTGGGTGGTGCGACGCGTCGGGCGACTCGGGCTTACGAGCCGGCCGGCGCAGGTGCGCCGGGTGTCGGGGGCGTGCCCGGGAAGGGGATGTCCATAGAGACCGTCCGCCCGTCGCCGACCTCGACCGTGGTCTTGACCTCTCCGAACCACTCATGCCAGGCCGTCAGGTCGTACTGCCCTGACGGGACATCCGTGATCGCGTAGACCCCATCGTCGCTGGCCTTGGTGAAGAACCGGTTCTCCAGCACCAGGATGTGCGCGACCATCTGAGAGTGGATGTCGCACAGCACCAGGATGCTGTCGGGCCTGGCGAAGACACCCGTAAAGGTCGAGTTGGGGCGCTGGCCGCGGTTGAAGTTCCTATTCCGGCGCCTCCCCTTGGCGTATGTGTGGATGTTGTGGAGCTCGTCGTCGCTGTTGTGGAACGACAGCTCGTCTCCCGCCATGACCGGCATCACCCGAGGAACGAAGGTGTAGTCGATCTGATCCAGCAGGAGCTGCTCGGGTGTGCGGGGAGGCGCGGGCGTCTCGGTGGTCAGCCCCTCGCCGGACAGATAGATCACGGCGTCCGAGATCTCGAAGAACTCGTCTTCGGGTATGGTCTCGAAGATCACCCGTCCTTGAACGATCCCTGTGGCCGGCTGGTCGACTGCCGAGCCAGGGCCGCGGGCCGGCGGGCCGAAGGACGGCCAGAGGAGCGGCGCGATCAGGCCCGCGGTGAGCGCCAGCATTCCGGGACGAGTCAGGGTGGTGGACATGGGGCCTCGTAGAGCCTCCTGATGCATACTTCCTTGGTGACCTTGACACACTCAACATAGCGTTGGCCCGCCCGGAGCATGACACTCGCTCACCTCCTACACCGCTGCTCCCGTGTAGGTCACCGCTCACATCCCTTTTGGGGGCATCCGGACCACGCTCGGCCCCGTGAGCTGAACCGGCTCGCCGGGCTCCATCCCTGCATGCGATAGCGGACCCGAATGTATGAAGCAACACAACTCATCCAAAAAGGTGTCCGATGGCATGCCCAGTGATGAAGTGGTTGGACGGGAGCGGAGCCGCGCACTATGTTAGAGGATCCTGCGGCTCGATCGTGCCGGAAAGGGGACAACCATGCGCGTGCTCGTCGTGTGCACTCGCCCAAGTCCACGTCCGACTGAAAGCTAGTTGGCCCTGAATACCCCACCCACGGGATCCAAGCCCGACGACAAGGAGAAGCAGCTCATGAAACGGACACCCTTGTCCAACGTTCTGCTTGTGCTCGGCACCCTCTGGGTCGCAGCCTCGGTACTGCCGACCTCCTCCCTGGCTCAGGACTCACCCCATCCCTACAACTACGGGAATCCCGGCGATGCCCTGGCTCCGGGAGATAGGGGTACTCCCAACATCCACTACCTCGGCAGCATCCCCCTGGGCGGCTTCCTCCACGTGGCAGACGTCGAGGTCGAGCAAGAGCTGGATCGGCCCTTCGCCTACGTGTCCAAGCGCTTCCGACCCTCGGGGATGGACATCATCAGCATCGAGGACCCGGCGAACCCCAAGTTAATCTACTCGTGGCGCATCGAGAACGCGGAGCTGCACCAGGGCTCGGGAGCGCTCGACGGCAGGTACTTCAAGCACGACGGGCGATACTACATCGTCCAGTCCACGCAGTTCGGGGCGGGAGGACCCAACAACGACCTGGGAGCCATAGTCTTCGACGTTACGGGCCTGCCGGATCCCTCGACCGTGCGTGAAGTGGGGAGGATCAGAGCTCCTCTGACTCCCGGCGGATTCCACAACATCTTCACGTACAAGCACTCCGACGGCCGCCCGCTGCTGTTCACGACCACGAGCGGCCCACACGCCAATATCTACGACCTCAGCAAGCTCTTGGACGGGGATCCCGACTTCGGGCTCGTGGGCCAGGTGCCAGTGCCGGAGTCCCCATACTGGGCCCTACGCGGGGGACGGGCCAGCTGGCACGACTACTACGCCGGCTTCGACCCGGGCACCCAGCAAGATCGGTTGTGGGCAGGCGGGACCGGCGGGTACTTCGTGTTCGACGTCACGGACACGTCCAACCCCGAGCTGCTCGTGTCCATCACGAACGTTTCGGGCGTCGCGCACGGTCACACATTCACCCCGTCGCCCGACGGTCTCTTCGTCGTGGGCGAGGTTGAGAGCCAGTGGCAGCCGCTACGGATCTTCGACCTTCGAGACGCCTGGTCCGAGGGCGGGAACCCCGTGGTCAGCCGGGCCATCAGCGCCTGGACGGCCGACTACCAGAACCTCTCGCACAACCATGAGGTCCGCTGGCCCTTCGTGTTCGTGTCCGCCTACGAAGACGGGCTACAGGTGTTCAGCATGTTCGACCCGTTCAAACCCCGGACCATCGCCTATTACGACACCTATCCAGGCCCGCACATGGCCCGCGGACACGGGAACGTCAATCTGGGTGCGTGGGGTGTGGACGTTCGGAACGCCGACGGCCTGATCGTCGTCAGCGACATGGTGAGCGGGCTCTACACGTTCAAGATGGACGGCTTCCCGAGCTGGAACGGAAACGACTGGAACATGCCCAACATCTCGAGCGCTCAGGATTGGGATAACGGGCCCGAAGGGGCCCAGCGCCGGACCACTATGGAGGACGGCAGCTACTGATGCGATAGTAGGCCAGAGTGGTTTGGACACGCGGGTTCTGTAACCTGCCCGCGTGTCCAAGCGTATCGGACTTCTCAAAGGCGGAACAATATGAGTGATGCATGGTGTGATTCCGCAGGAGTCTGTCCGATCAGCTGGACCCTCCGGCTGACCCACAGTCCAACCTCCAAACAGGACAGGAGAACTCCATGACAGGGGTACGGAGACTTTTCCCCGCAGTACTTGTCAGCGCGATCGCGGCCCTTCCCGTGAATGCGCAAGAGGCCCAGAGCAGCATCTCCCTCTCCGCTCACGGCGGGCTCATCAACAACCCAGCGGACTTCGACGCGGAACGCGCGGTGTCGTACGGATCGGGCGTCCGCTTCGGTGGCAGCATCACGCTAGGGCTGTACGAGCGCATATCCATCCGGGGGGACGCCAGCTACACCTCCAAGTCGGGCACCGACGCGACCGGAGGCGCCACCGATGAGGTGACCCTGGACCGTCAGTACTACGGTGGAGGTGTGGAGATCCTGCTGGCGACCGGCAGGCAAGTCGAGCCGTACATTCACGCCGGGGGAGGATTGGTCATCGTCGACCGTAACGGTCAGGACGTGTTGAGGAGCTACAGTTACGACGTCACCGAGTTCACCGGTGTTGTGGGAGCAGGCGCGCGTTACGTCTTCAACTCCAATGCCTTCGTCTTCGTCGACGCCACCAGTTGGACCTACAACAACGCCGTCCTGGACGAGGCCCAATTCGACTCGTCCCTCAGCTTGGGATTCGGCTACCGTTGGAACTAGGAGGACGCAGCGATTGAACGGCCCCGAGCTCGAGGGGCGCTAGACGCCTGAACCCGTGGGAGCCACGGGCATGATTGGCCGTACGTCGGCTCGTCGTCGGTAGAGCCGGCCTTGCGGCACCGTGGGAGGGCATGATGAAAAGGACTACAGGTCCTCAGTGCAGTGCCACGCGCAGCAGCCCCCTCTCCGTGCGCACCACGTCGACCTCCAGCTAAGGAGCCCGCTTATGACCCGCAATGAACGTCAGAATCGCATCAAGCACGTAGGGAAGTATTTCGCAAGGAGGGTAGCTATGAAGCGGTATAATGTCTGGACGGTGCCACTCGCCATTCTGGCGCTGGCCCTCTTGGCGGCCCCGTCGCAGCTCCAGGCGCAGACCGGGAACGTGACCGGTCAGGTCGTGGACGTGGCGACACAAGCTCCGTTGGAGTCTGTACAAGTATCGATAGTCGGGCAGGGCACCGGGGGTCTGACCAACGCCGACGGACGATTCCTCATCTCCGGCGTCCCGGTCGGGGCCGCCACGGTCCGTGCCGAGCTGCTCGGCTATGTCACTCAAAGCGCACAAATCATGGTCAGCGCCGGTGGCGCGGCTGCGGTCGACTTCCAGCTCGAGATCGGAGCTCTGGAGCTTGAAGGGGTGGTGGTGACGGCGCTGGGGATCTCCCGTGAGCAGCGAGGACTCGGCTACTCGGTCCAGGGCGTCGACGGCGCCGAGCTGAACGAGACCCGGGACACCAACATCATCAGCAACCTATCCGGTAAGGTGGCCGGCTTGATGGTCACACCCCCGGCAGTGCTAGGGGGTACCGCGAAGATGGTCCTCCGAGGGGTCAGCTCCATCTCCGGAAACAACGAGCCCCTCATTGTCGTCGACGGCGTGCCGATCGACAACAGCCGGCGTGAGACCGCGGCCGACGGGGGCACCCGCGGCTCGGTGGTCCGCAACCGGAGCGGCATCGACTACGGAAACATGGCCCAGGACATCGATCCGTCGAACATCGAGTCGGTGACGGTGCTCCGGGGCGCCAACGCGGCCGCGCTCTACGGGTCCCGCGCCGCTAACGGAGTCGTCGAGATCGTGACGAAGTCCGGCAGGGACGCGACGGGTGCCACGGTCGTCACGGCAAGCACCAACGTGATCTTCGAGACGCCCCTCCGGCTGCCCCGCTTCCAGAACATCTACGGCGGCGGCAACCACCCCAACGGCTACGATTGGGTGGATGGACGGGGAAGCGGGGTGAACGACGGTGTGGACGAGAGCTGGGGTCCACCTCTTGACGGCCGCCTCTACGCGCAGTGGTGGTCGGACGGGGTTGCGCAGCCGTGGCTCCCATCTCCCATGAACGTTCGGGAGTACTTCCAGACCGGCCACAACATCACGACGAACTTTGCGATCTCACATGCAAACGACCGCTCGAACGTGCGGTTCTCCGCATTGCGGCTGGACGCCACGGGCATGCCTCCCGCCAACGGGATGGAGCGCACGCAACTGGCGTTGAACGCCGGCGTGCAGGTGACGCCGAGGTTCGACGTCAACGGCTCGGTCCAGTACACCCAGAACGCAGGACACAACCGGCCAGGCATCGGAAACGGCTCGTACAGCGCGATGCACATCTTCTACTGGTTCCAGAGGCAGGCCGACGGCAAGCGATTGGAGCGCGCCGACGAGCTCTGGGACTCGAGTGCCGGTAACCTGACACCTAACTGGAACCACAACTACCACGACAACATCTACTGGCTGCAGAACTACAGAAACAACGACGACCAGCGGAACCGCATCCTGGGTCAGGTGACCGGTAGATACGAGCTCGCCAACTGGCTGAACGCCCGGGTACGCCTCGGGACGGACTGGTTCGAGCAGCTCACCAAGGAGGTCTATCCGTTCTACTCGCAGGACACGCCCGAGGGCGGCTTCGTCGAGAGCTCCGCATTCCGCCAGGAGACCAACATCGAGGCGCTGCTCACCGCGAATCGCGAGTTGTCCAATGACTTCTCTCTGAACGTCAGTGCGGGGGCCAACCTGCGGAGAAACGAGTTCGACCTGAAGGAGGCGGGGAGCCGCAAGCTCAACGTGCCGGGGATCTACAACGTCAGCAACTCGGCCGCTCCGCCGCTCCTGAACAACATCGTCCAGAACAAGGAGGTCAACAGTCTCTACGGGCTCGTCACCCTCGGCTACAGGGACTGGGCTTTCTTGGACGTCACGGGCAGAAACGACTGGTCCTCGACGCTGCCCGAAGCGGATCGGTCGTACTTCTACCCGTCCTTCTCAGGGAGCATCGTCTTCAGCGACGCCCTCGGCATGACCTCCGACTGGTTCTCTTACGGGAAGGTCCGGGGAAGCTGGGCGAAGGTGGGGAACGACGCGGATCCTTATCAGCTCACCTCGGTCTTCTCCGAGGTCGACAAGTTCGGGAACATCCCCGGCTTCACCACAAGCAACACGATTCCCAACGCCGATCTCCGACCCGAGGAGACTAGGTCCTGGGAGATCGGCGCCGATCTGCGCTTCTGGTACGATCGCGCGTCGCTGGACCTCACCTACTACAACTCGACGACGAGGGACCAGATCCTCGCAGTGGACGTCTCGGAGACCAGCGGATTCACGCGGCAGGTCCTGAACGCCGGCGAGGTCCGGAACAAGGGCATCGAAGCGCTCCTGAACGTCCAGCTGCTCGAGCGACCGGGCGGCCTCTCGTGGGACGCAACGCTGAACTTCGGCGCAAACGACTCCGAGGTGCTGGCGCTCGCTCCCGGTCTGGAGTCGATCTTCATCGGCGGCACGGCCGGTGGCTCCGTGGAGGCGCGAGCCGGGCATCCCTACGGAGTCTTCTTCGGGGGGGTTTGGGAGAGGGACTCGGCCGGACGGGTCGTCGTGGGCGACAATGGTCTCCCCATCCGCGCTGCAGAGCAGGAGATCCTGGGCACCTACCAGCCCGACTGGATCGGCGGGATCCGGACCAGCCTCACCTATGGAGCGTTCACGGTGAGTGCCCAGGTCGACACACACCAGGGCGGCCTGATCTACTGCGGAAGCTGCCGCCTCGGGTACATCACCGGCGTACTGATCGAGTCCGCGAACCCGACCGCCTTGGGTTGGGACCCGGACAACACGGTGGGCCGGCCGCTTGCTCCGCCGGACGGACCTGGAATCGTTTATCCGGGCGTCACGGCGAGCGGGGCGCAGAACACGGTCGGGGTCTCGGCGCGCACGCTCGGCCGTCGCCTCACCCAAGCGGACACGGAGTGGCTCTTCGAGAACAACTTCACGAAGCTCCGCGAGGTCGCCATCGGCTTCGACCTGCCGCAGCAATACCTCGACAAGCTGCCCATGTCGAGCGCCCGCTTCACCATCGTGGGCCGGAACCTGTGGCTGTGGACCGACGTCCCCCACATCGACCCGGAGACCGCCTTCATCGACGGCAACATGAGCGAGTCGAACCTGGGAGGAATCGAATATGAGCAGTACCCCACGGCCCGAACCTTCGGGTTCAACGTCTCTGTCGTACACTGAGGTGATGAGCATGTCTCGACAGAAGGAGCCGACGATTTTCAAGACATCACATGTGGGGGGCTGAAAATGAGAACGAACAGAACGACATACAGGAACCTCGCGGCCGGATTGCTCATGGCGGTCGGCGTCGGGATAGCCGGTTGCACGGACGACTTTACCGAGATCAACACCAACCCCAACGCGCCCACGGACGTGGGCGTTCAGTACCTCTTGCCGGCCGGGATGGTGGATGCCGCGAACGACCTGCTGGGCACAGGCTTCGACCGGGGCACCGCTTCGGTCTGGGTCCAGCACTACGCCCGGCTCCAGTACACGGGGATTGATCGCTACGACATCACATCGAGCTCGTTCAACGGGCTTTGGTCCGGTCTCTACACCGGAGCCCTCGTGGACTTCGACGGGGTTGTGACCAAGGCCGCTTCCCTCAACAACGCCAACCAAGAGGCGGTGGGGAGGATCATGCGGGCGTGGATGTTCCACAACATGACTGACCTTTGGGGAGACATCCCGTACTCCGATGCACTCGGTGGGCTGGCATCGGGCAATATCACACCGGCATACGACGATGCGAGCTCGGTCTACAGCGGGCTTCTGTCAGAGCTCACCTCCGCCAGCTCGCAGATCGCGCCAACGGGCGACCTCTTCCCGGACGTATTCCGGGGGACGATCGGGAATCCCGACCTCATCTACGAAGGTGACATGGAGAAGTGGCGGCTCTTCGCCAACTCGCTCCGCCTTCGCATGGCCATGCGGATCCAGAGCCCTTCGGAGGCCTCGAGCGCCATCGCGGCCGGAGTTTTCCAGAGCAGCGCCGACGAGGCCAAGCTCCAGTGGCTCGGTGCTCCACCCAACGAGAATCCCATGGCCCCGGCGTTCATCGCCCGCCCGGGCGACTACCGGATCAGCAAAACCATGGTCGACAACCTGATCACGTACGGCGATCCCAGGCTCCCCATCTACGCCGACGCGGCGAGGGAGACGGGGGAGTTCGCCGGGATGCCCAACGGGCTCGACGAAGATCATGGAATCGAGTTCGAGCAGGTGTCCCGGGTGGGGACCTGGTTCCTTCAGCCCACTACACCCAGCTGGATCCTGTCGTACGCGGAGGTCGCCCTGCTTCAGGCTGAAGCTGCGGTGAGAGGCTTCGCCGGTGGCGACGCACAGTCGCTGTACGAGGCAGGCATCCGGGCGTCCCTGGAGACGTACGGGATCTCTTCTGCCGACATCGACGCCTATCTGGCGGGGCCCCTGGTGGCCTTCGCCGCCGACACGGACAGTCAGCTCGAGCAGATCGAGATGCAGATGTGGTTCGCCCTGTACGACCAGGGGCCCGAGGCGTGGGCCTACTGGAGGCGGACGGGTGTACCCCACCTCGTGGCGGGGCGGGACAACGTGAACAACGACATAATCCCGCTACGGCTGCCGTATCCGCAGAGCGAGCAGTCGGTGAACAGCACCAACCTGGATGCAGCGAACGCTTCCCAGGGCTTGGGCAGCGAGCCATGGAACGTGCCAGTCTTCTGGGGCACCACCATGATGATGCGCAACTGACCTGAACCCTCAGGGGCTCGGTCCCCTGGGGCAAGAGAGGCCGGCCAGCCCAGAAGGGCTGGCCGGCCTCTCTTGGCGGCTCAGGGGTCTGTCCCGGCCAAGAGCCGCTAAGGCAGGCGGCCGCGGGCCCGGCGAGAGGCTTGCATTCGGATGAAAGGTCGCCCAGGCGAACCAGAACGCGACATAGGCGTCGGGAGCCAACTCGAGCGCTGAGCCCTCGAGCGGGCCCGCGATGGCCCGCCCCGTCAACATCCACTCGCTCTCGGTCTCGACGTCGACAAATTTACCCTCGCGGACCTCGAACGTGAGCCCCTGACCGTTCGCGGCGGGCGGCGATCGCAGGGCGGCCGGGCCTGAACCCGCTCCGTCATGAGCGCTGGAGGGTGGGGTAACGCGCGACCAGTTGGAAGGGCTGCGAGACGGACTCCGCGCCGCCGGGGTAGGCGTGCCTGAAAGCGGCGACGGGTTTTCCGTCTTCGGCAATCGTTTCGAGGTGGGGAGCGAGACCGGCATGCGCACGGCACCCGATCCCGACGACATCGCGGCCATCGCCGCCGTGGTCCGGAATGCGAAGGTGCTGGGCCACTACGTCGTGGTGTCGATCTACACCCACGAGGGTGGGGTGAACCGCACGACTCCCGCGGACTTCCTCATCGAGTTCGCCCACGCCCTGATCGACGCCGGTGCCGACGTGATGGTCGGCCACGGACCCCACGTCCTGCGGGGCGTGGAGATCTACAACGGCAAGCCGGTCCTCTACAGCCTGGGGGACTTCATCTTTCAGAACGGAGACGCTGCTGCGTCTTCCGGCCGAGAACTTCGCCCGATACGCCCTCGATCCGACGGTCGGCGTCGCCGCCTTCAACTACGAGCGGTACCAAGGCGACACGCGCAGCTCCCCGCCGATCCCGAGATCTGGGAAGGTGCCATCGCCATGCCGTCCTTCCAGGGCGGAGAGCTGGTGGAGCTGCGCCTGCTGCCCGTCACGCTCGGATTCAGCCAGCCGCCTTCGGTGCGGGCCCGGCCGTTGCGGCCACAGGGGAGCTGGCCACCAAGATCGTACAGGACCTGATCGAGCGCTCGGCCCACTTGGGGGCCACCGTGGTGGAACGGGATGGTACGGCATTGGTGCAGATCCCTCGCGCAACGACGGGCCGAGGAGGGACGCCGGTGAGCTCACCCATGCGGGAGCGAACCGGCAACCGGTGAAGTCAGCCGTGGGGCAATCGGGGCCGTAGGAACCCGTATGCCCAGGCACCCGCCATCGCGGCCGGCGTCTTCACGAGCCGAGACCAAGAGGCCAAGAAGCAGTGGCTGAGTGCTCCGCCCAACGAGAATCCGATGGCGCCCGCCTTCATCGCCCGTCCGGGTGACTACCGGATCAGCAAGGCGATGGTCGACAACCTGATCGCGTATGACGATCCGAGGCTCCCAATCTACGCCGACCCGGCGAGGGAGACGGGAGAGTATGCCGGGATGCCCAACGGGATGGCCGACAGCCACGGGATAGAGTTCGAGCAGGTGTCCCGTGTCGGGGATTGGTTCCTCCAGTCCACCACGCCCACTTGGATCCTGTCGTATGCGGAGGTCGCACTGCTTCGGGCGGAAGCCGCTGCGGGGGGGCTTCGCGGGCGGACACGCACAGTCGCTGTACGAGGCAGGGAGACGGGCGTCCATGGAGACGTACGGGGTCTCCTCTGCGGACATCGACGCGTATCTGCAGGGTCCGCCCCTGGTGGCCTTCGCCGCGGATCAGGACACGCAGCTCGAGCAGATCGCGACGCAGATGTGGTTCGCGCTCTATGACCAGGGCCCCGAGGCATGGTCGTACTACAGGCGAACGGATGTGCCCCACCTGGTGGCGGGGCCGGACAACCGAAACAACGGTCGCATCCCGGTGAGACTGCCGTATCCGCAAAGCGAGGAGTCGGTGAGCGGCAGCAATCTCCAAGCCGCGCAGTCGGCCCAGGGGTTGAGCTCCGAGCCGTGGAACGTTCCGCTCTTCTGGGACGTGGACACCATGATGCAGCCCTGGCCTGAGCCTGCGGGAGCTCGCTCTCCCGACGCAAGAAGAACCGGCCAGCCCCCTCGGGGAGCTGGCCGGTTCTTCTTATGGCCGCCGCTCCGCTCCAACCGGAAGGGCCGCCTGTCAGCCGCCGGAAAACGGGCGCGGGCCCGGAAGCACGTCGGTGTTCGGCTGGAACGTCGCCCAGGCGAACCAGAACGCCACGTAAGCGTCGTCCGTCAGCTCGAGCGACGCATCCCCGTGGGGCCCCGAGACAGCCAGCCCCCCCAACGTCCACTCACTGCCGGTCTCGATGTCGAAGAACCCATCGTCGCGGACCTCGAAGGTGAGGTCCTGACCGTTCGCCATGGGCTTGTACGCCACGGCGGACTGGGCGTTGGTGGACCAGAAGACGACGGCGGGCTCGCTGCCCCCTACGTCATCGTGCACCGCGACCTTGTCACCGTCCCCCGCCATGCTCTCGAGCACGGTGAACGGGAAGGACATCCCGAAGCCGTGGTCCAGCGGGATGCCGAGGACCCGCTCCTTCGGGGGACGACGGGTGTCGAACTCCTCGTGCGGGAAGAGCGTCTCGCCGTTGTGGATCTCCTCGTAGTTGTTGTACGGATATTGGCGATAGTCCCGGTCGTATGGGAGGATCCCCGAAACGACCAAGGTCTCGGGGTGAAGCGCCTTCCAAGCATCCCAACGGATCTCGGTGGACCCAACCATCTGAAGCTCCGCTCCGTCGAGCGGGCCGCAGCGCCCCGCGCGCAGCATCTGCGGGAAGAGCGATTCCTGGCTACCATCGGCCCGGCGGTTGAACATCATCAGGTTGTTGTTGTAGATCAGGCCCGAGACGCCGAGATCGACGTCGCCGATCGACGTGCGATCGAAGACCATGCTCGAGCCTGTGAGCGGGCAGTACGAGACGGCGAAGGGCACTCCGAAGTCGTCGAAGTTCGCGATCTCGTGCCACCAGAGGATGTTGTGCGGCACGGCAAGGAACTCCCCGCCCGCCTCGATTCCAATCACCCGGTCGAAGTCTCGCAGGTACTCCGCTTGGGGGGCGTCGGCCGCAACGAGGAGCGGATTCCGAAGAGCCGGAATCCCGTCCCGGCCCACTCCACCGCGGAAGATCAGGTCTGCGGGGATGCTACAGAACGATTCTTGGGGCGGAGGCGTAACACCGTCGCCGTCTCCTCCGAGCGGCGGAGAGGTTCCGTCCCCCCCGCCGCAAGCCCATACGAGGCTCGCGCATACCAGCGTGGCGAGCCGGGTCGGCCGCCGGACATTAGGGTCACGCTCGAACTCGGATGTAAACACTAGACTCCGCCTTGGCGGGGGGGGTTCCGGACACGGCCCCTAACCGTCGGCTACCGGCGGGGGTTCCCGACGGCGGAGGAGGGCTCGAGTGCTTTCGGGAGAGCGCCGCACCCGAAAGGGCCTACCGGGTCCGGCCACCTTGTGATGCGATGGTTCCTTCAGCGACTCAGCGAGATGATCTCGATGATCCCTCGGGGAAAGCCCATGCCGTACTTGATGGCGGCTCTGCCCGGATCCAGATAGTGAATCTCGTGGACGTCACGGGCCTGATAGACGCCGAGGACGTCCAGGCCGCCCATGCGTGTGCCATCGAGATAGACCGTGGGCGTGAGCGGACTGGAATCCGCGATTCCCGCGGTCTGGCCCCGAGCTCGAAGCCACCGGGGATGCAGAGTACGGATCGCGTCATAGGCGGTGATCGCCTGGGTCTCGGCGATCTGCTCACGGGTGATGATGTCCCTGGATGCGCCGGGCCCGCCCGCCGGGGCGGACGCACAGCCTCCAAGGAACAGGGCGAGGCCGAGGAAGAGGCCTAGGTAACGCATGCGGTTCCTCCATACGCCGAGGGTTATTTGTACTAATAGGCTCGCCGGGATGCGCCTGTCAAACGGATCATGCTCGGCCGCAGGGGATGTTGTCGGCTCTCTTTCGGCGTGAATTTCCACACTTCGAGTCACCCCAGTGCTGCCATCAGGGCAGCGTCCATGTCGCCATGAGGCCGACTCCGTCCAAGCGCACGAACCGGTCTCGGAGAGTCGCCAAGGGGACGACCTCCCAAGCGTAGCTCTTGTAGCGCTTTCCGAAGAGCGCTCCGGCAAATGCGCCTCCCACGGCAGCGAAGGCAGCAGTGTACGCCCGCCGGTCCGTCTCCGCCGGTGCGAGGGACTCGACCCTTACCGCGTCTGATCGATCCACCAGAACCCAAGCGCCAACGCCCGTAATGACCCCACCGATCGCGCCGAAGAGAAGCGCCTTCGTCTGAACACGCCCAACGTGCAGGGCCTCCAGGGCTTCGAACGGGATACTCGTCAAATCGACATGGTTGGGAATTCGAATAATGAGTTGGCCTTCGCCGAATCCCATGACGTCTCCATCGATTCGCATGGGCACCGACACGCGAACACGATCGCCGATCTCGATTGGAAAAGCCTCCTGGGCCACGGTAGGCGCCGCAAGCGCCGGCACGAGCAGTGCCGTCAATGGCAGGAGGCTCCATGGCGTCGCGAACTTCATGACGGTGCTTGCCTTTCGACTGCGAACACGTGATCTCGGAGTCCCCTCCGGACCCCTCTCATAATGATCGGAATTGTCAAGCATTTCCAGGTGTGGCCTGCGGGGCGTCGCGGGGGGATCCGTCGGGCGGTAGAAAGTACGAGCGGTTCACGGGGCCGTTACCACACCACAGGGCCCCTCGGCACCTCTGCCATCCTGCGGATGCCGCACATCGCTCCGGTGCCAGGAGTGGAACTCCAGGCGTGCTAACCGGACTTGGATGGTCGGAGGTTCACGAGCTCACTCCGGCGCTCCCCCCCTTGTGAATCTTGCCCGCCGACCCCCATTTGTTGACCCTTGTCCCGTGCGCGGGAGGCGCTTTCGGGACAGGCAGTGAGAAGGAGTTCGATCGTGGAGGCGCTACATGACCGATGGCACTCGTCCGACTCTCCCATTCCACCGGCTCCACCGCGTCCCACCCCTGCTGGCCTGCGTCCTCCTGTGGCTCCCGACCGAGGCCTGGAGTCAGGATCAGTACGTAGCCTGGGACGCACAACGAATCCTCGAGCAAAAGCAGTTCGTATCGCCGCCAGACGTGATCTCGCAAGCGGTCCTGGCGCCGCGTTACCTCAACGTGACGTTGTCGGACGTGAGCGCTGACAAGCAGTGGTTCCTGCACGAGGTCAGCGATGGGCCGGTCACGGTGGACGTCTTCTCCAAGCCGTTCCACGAGCTCGGGGGTGAATTCATCGACTTTGCGGCGAACCGCAGCCGCAGGTTGACGACCCGAAACAATGCCGGCATCGCGGTGATCTCGGCAGCGGACGGATCGCGAGTGGAGATCGAGGTTCCGCAGCGAGCCCGTGTCTCGAACGCTTCCTGGTCGCCCCGAGGGGCTAAGCTGGCCTTCTTCGCTCACTTCAACGAGGGCACCCACATTTATGTAGCCGACCCGGCCACGGGCCGGTCGGAGCGGGTCACTCGTCGAGCCGTGCTGGCCACGCTCACCATGTCGTATGAGTGGACGGCCGGCGGAGACAAGATCGCTACGGTGCTGATCCCCGAGAACCGCCCACCCATGCCGGCGGAGCCCGCCGTGCCGACGGGTCCGCAGGTCAAGTTCACCGAGCAGGGGGAGAACCGGCTGCGCACGTTCGCGAGCCTCATGAAGACCCCTCATGACGAAGCCCTCCTGGCCTGGCACACCACGGGTCAGTTGGCTCTGATTGACGTGGATAGTCGGGATGTGGAGCTCATCGGGGAGTCGGCCATGGTGCGCAGCTTCGACTTCTCTGCCGATGGGCGGTACGCTCGGGTCACCCGCATGGAACATCCGTTCAGCTACATCGCCCCGGTCAACAACTTCGCCCGCGTCGAGGAGATCTGGGACCTCGAGGGCAGCGTCCTGGCGGAGCTTGACAAGACTCCCATGAACACCGGGCTTGATGCTCCCAGGCGACGTCCGACCAGTTGCAGGCAACCCGGGCAGAGCATCCCGGAGGGACGCCGACAGATTGCTTGGCGCATCGACGGGCGCGGCCTGACCTTCCTTGAGCGGGAGCTGCGGATCGACGAAGAAGAAGACGTAGAGTCAGGAGCGGAGGATCCCGGTGAAGAAGGTCGCAAGGACCGGGTCATGCAGTGGCTTCCTCCCTTCGACGACACCAGCCTCTCCGTCGTCTACGAGAGTGACGACCGGATGTCCGCTCACCGCTTCTCTCCGGACATGGCGATCCTCTTCGTGACCGAACGCAGAAACGAGCAGGTGTCCGAATCCGCCGTCTTCCTGGACGACCCCCAAGCCGAAGCTCATACGCTGATCGAGTACGACTGTGAGGACTTCTACGCGAACCCCGGCCTCCTCGTGATGACGGGTGGCGCCCTACCCGCCCCGCCGAGCCGCTCCTCACGTGACAGCTCGGGTCCCCGCGACCGGTCCGTCCAGATGTCGACCGACGGTGAGCACGTGTTCTTTTATGGAACCCAGTACAACGAAGACCCGTTGGAAGTGGCTCCGACGACCTTCCTCGATCGGGTGGAGATCCGGACCGGGGAGAAGGAGCGGGTCTTCGAGGGCAACAACCAGGATGCGTACGAGGAGCTCACCTCCATCCTCGATATCGACGCGGGACGCTTCATCGTGTCGCGCGAATCTCCGAGCGAGACGGCCCAAGGATACCTCGTTCACGGCCCCAGCCGGCTGCAGGTCACCAACAACATCGATTACACGCCCGACCTCACGGCAACGCCCAGAGAGCGCTTCACGGTTGAGCGGCCCGACGGCTTCCGGTTCCTGGTCAACGTGACGTTGCCGGCCGGATACCAGCCGGGCACTCGGCTTCCCGCCATGTTCTGGTTCTATCCGAGGGAGTACGAGGACCAGGAGAGCTACGACGAGCAGAGTCGCACTCACAACAGGAATGCGTTTCCGGACTTCGGGGTGCGCTCGATCGAATATCTAGTCCGGCTCGGCTACGCTGTTGTAGAGCCCGACGCGCCCATCGTCGGGAAGCCGGGCCAGATGAACAACAACTACGAGCACGACCTGAGGAACAACCTAGCCGCCGTGATCGACGAGCTCGACCGCCGTGAGATCATCGATCGGAGCAGGCTTGGGCTCGGAGGGCACTCGTACGGCGCATTTTCGACCGTGAACGCGATGGTGCACACGCCCTTCTTCAAGGCGGGTATCGCGGGTGACGGCAACTATAACCGCACCTTCACTCCGCTCAGCTTCCAGAACGAGCGCCGCTTCCTGTGGGACGCCAAGGACGTCTACCTAGGGATGTCGCCGTTCCTCTTTGCCAACAACCTCACGGGAGCGCTCCTTCTCTATCACGGCTTGCACGACCAGAACGTGGGGACGGCTCCGGACCACTCGCCGAGGCTGTTCCATGCGCTGAACGGGTTGGGCAAGGAGGCCGCGATGTACCTCTATCCCTTCGAGGATCACGGGCCGGCGACGAAAGAGACGGTGCTGGATCTGTGGGGTCGATGGGCGGCGTGGCTCGACCTGCACCTCAGGCACCCCGAAGCCGACGCGCGAACGATCAGCGACCCATGAGGGGACGCGTGTGGACGAGCTGGATCGCCTAACCGCGTCAGGCATGGGCGAGTCCACTCGGGGGCCGCTCCGCAACTACGGCGAGGGGGCTTTCCGGATCGGGATCTTCGTGGTGACCGTCCTCGTGGGAGGGCTTGTCGCTACGCTCGCTGCCTTCCCGCAAGCGCTCCGGGTCGACGGCCTCGACGTGTCCGGACTGCCGCGCTTCCACGCGATCCTCAACGGCACGACCGCGGCGCTCCTTGCCTCCGGATACCTGGCGATCCGGCGGGGGCGGAGAACGACGCACCTCCGCCTCATGACCGTGAGCTTCGCGCTGTCGTGTCTCTTCCTGCTCTCGTACGTGACCTATCACTCCGTGGCGCCCCGGGCGAGCTTCGGGGGCGTCGGATGGACGCGATCCGTCTACTTCTTCATACTCATCACCCACATCTCACTCGCGCCGGTCCTCGTGCCGCTCGTCCTCTTCACCCTGTCGAGGGCGATCCGGGACGAGCTCCACAAGCACCGCCGCCTGGCCCGCTGGACACTGCCCGTGTGGATGTACGTGGCCGTGACCGGCGTTCTGGTCTACCTCATGATGGCGCCCTACTACGCGTCCTGACCAACGCCGGACCCGCTGGCGTCGAGGACTCACCGGCACACCGCCCCGGGGGCTGTCCCGGGATCCGCCTCAGAGAGTCGACTCGCTTCCCCGGCGGACCACCTCCGCCCGAGACGTCGCCGCGTTGACAGGGAACCAGCGTCGCCTCGACATTGCTCTCCCCCCTTCGGCACAGAGGGGCCAACCCGCGCCTGCTGCTACCTCTCGGAGGAGTGGTCCCATGCCTGCCATCCGAGCCCTCGCCGTAGCCCTCGTCACGTTCTCCTGGTCCCCGCCGCTGCCGGCCCAGGCGCAAGACACCGAGGGCCCGGAGATCGTCAACCAGTCGGACCATCCGCTCCTTCGACCCTTCCGCTGGCGCTCGATCGGGCCCGTCGGACAGGGCGGTCGCGTGGACGACATCGCGGTCTCGCCCGACGACATCCACACCTTCTTCGTGGGCTTCGCCACCGGAGGCCTCTGGAAAACGACGAACAACGGCGTGACGTTCCGCCCGGTCTCCGACACCTATCCGGTCGCTTCCATCGGAGACATCGCGATCGCGCCGTCGAGTGCCGATGTCGTGTGGGTGGGCACCGGGGAGCCGAACAACCGCCAGAGCTCGTCTTTCGGCGCCGGTGTCTACAGGTCGGCGGACGGAGGTGAGACGTTTGCTCACGCCGGGCTCACGGAGACGCAGTCCATCTCGCGCGTCCTCGTGCACCCCGCCGATCCCAACACGGTCTGGGTGGCCGCGAACGGCCATCTCTTCGGGCCCAACGAGGAGCGCGGCGTCTACAAGACGACGAATGGCGGTTCGTCGTGGACCAAGGTCCTCTACGTGGACGAAAACACGGGAGCCACCGACCTAGTCATGGACCCCGCGACCCCCAACACCCTCTTCGCCGCCACCTACCAGCGCCGCCGCACGGCGTGCTGCTTCGCGGGTGGGGGACCGGGGAGCGGCATCTGGCGATCCGACGACGGCGGCGAGAGCTGGACCCGTCTCTCGGGCAACGCGCTTCCCAACGGGACCATGGGCCGTATCGCTCTCACCATGACTCGGGCGAACCCCGATGTCGTGTACGCGCAAATCGAGGTGGCCCCCGACCGGGAAGCACGGCTTTCCGAAGAGGGACGAGACGAGTGGGAGCGCCTCGCCCAAGAGGACTCCCTGCCGCCCGACCCCCAGTCCGACGGCATCTGGCGGTCGCTGGACAAGGGTCGCACGTGGGAGTTCAGGAGCAACGAGAACGGACGGCCGATGTACTTCAGCCAGATCCGCGTGGACCCGACCGACCCGGACGTGGTGTACGTCGTCGATCAGCAAGTGCACAAGTCGACCGACGGCGGACAGACCTTCGAGCAGCTCGAGGGCTACGGGCACGTGGATCAGCACGCCTTCTGGATCAACCCAAACGACGGAGACCACCTGCTGATCGGCAACGACGGGGGGGTGGACGTGAGCTACGACCAAGGAGAGGCCTGGGAGTCGCTCCGCACTTGGGCCGTGGGGCAGCCGTACCATGCTTCGGTGGACATGCGGCGACCGTACTACGTGTGTACGGGACTTCAGGACAACGGAACCTGGTGCGGGCCGAGTTCGGTGCGGACCGGTGACATCTTGAGCCAGGATTGGTACCGGGTCGGCGGCGGTGACGGCTTCTACTCGGCGGTGGATCCGACGGATTTCCGAACCGTCTTCGTCGAGTCCCAGAACGGGAACATTCGGCGCGTGAGCCTGCGCACCGGGGAGCAGCAGAGCATCCGTCCACGCGCGCCCACCGAGGAGAGCGACGAGACCAACATCGTGCCGACCCCTCCCGTAGGAACCGAGATCCGGTGGAACTGGAATGCGCCGTTCATCCTCTCCCCCCACAACCCCCGCGTCGTGTACGCGGGCGGCAACCGGCTGTTCAAGTCGTTGGATCAAGGGAACAGGTGGACCATGACCCCCGATCTCACGAAGAGTATCGATCGGGACGAGGTCGAGATCATGGGTCAGTACAACGCGCTCGAGCGTTGCAGGCCGTGGATCCGGGGCGAGGAGTGCATCCTTTCCCGCAACGACGGCGTGAGCAGCTACAGCACGATCGTCTCGCTCGCCGAGTCGAGGTTGGTGCCCGGCCTCCTGTGGGTCGGCACCGACGACGGCAACGTTCAGCTGAGCCGGGACGGGGGTGCGACCTGGATCGAGCTGGGCGAAAACGTGCCTGGAGGCACGATGCAGTACTACGTCTCCCGGGTGGAGGCCTCACACTTCAACCCGGCGACAGCCTACATCTCCCTCGACGGCCATAAGAGCGACGACCTTCGCCCCTACGTGTTCGTCACCCACGACTACGGCGAGAGCTGGGAGTCCATCCACTCGAACCTGCCGGACTACGGAAACGTGAACACGATTCGGCAGGACCCGCGGAACGAGGACCTCCTCTACGTCGGGACCGAGTTTGCTTTCTACGTCTCGCTCAATGGCGGGAGCGAGTGGCATCGATTCATGAACGGCCTCCCGACGACCCGCATCGACGACGTTCTGGTGCATCCTCGGGACAACGACCTGGTGCTCGCAACGCACGGGCGAAGCGTGCTGATCATGGACGACATCACGTCGCTTCAGGACCTGACGCAGCAGGCGCTCGAGGCGGAGGTGCACCTCTTTCGGCCGCGGGCCGCCGTGCAGTGGAAGGAGGATCTCGCACTGTCGCGCGCCGTGACCGGAAACAAGAACTGGCGAGGACAGGCCGCCCCCGCGGGATCCGCGATCACCTACCACCTCAAGAGCGCACCCCGCGGCAACGTTACGGTCACCATCACCGACCTGGGCACCGGCGAGGTGTTCCGCACCCTCGAGGGCACAGCCACGGCAGGGCTGAACCGCGTGCAGTGGGACCTCCGCGGCGAGGTGCCCGAGGAGGAGGAGGAGGGTGAGAGCGGATTCGGCGGTGGAAACGATGCGCCTCTGGCCGAGCCGGGAGTCTACGGCGTGGCGCTTTCGGTGGATGGCAAGGAGCGGTCCAGCACCGTCACCGTGCTCGAAGACATCTGGATGGGACAGTGGTAGCGATTTACCGAGGAGCGGGCCCCGGCTCCCTCGGGCCGCTCCGTTCCCCGGCGGGGCCCCGGGGTCCTCCCAGGGCTCCTTTGTGGACAACCCGTGCCGCACGACCGAACTTGGGGTGGCACGTCAACTCGGAGCCCACCAGCACATGAAGCCGACGATGTCCTCCGGCCCCGCCGGTCTGCTTGTCACAGCTGTCACGTTGTCCTCCCTGGCCTGTGAGCCCCGACCCGGGCCCATCAACGTTGTGGAGGCGTCCATCGCGGACATCCAGGACGCGATCGTGAGCGGCAGGACGACGTGCAGGCTCGTGGTCCAGGCCCATTTGGACAGGATCGAAGCCTACGACGAGTCAACGGTCAACGCGATCACCGTCGTGAACCCGAACGCGCTGTCCCGGGCCGACGACCTCGACGCGCTGCTGGCTGCGGGTCTCGAGCCCCCGCCGCTCTTCTGCGCCCCCATGCTCGTGAAGGACAACTTCGACACCGGAGACATGCCCACGACCGGCGGCTCCATCGCGCTCATGGAGAACATCCCTCCCGACGACGCCTTCATGGTGAGGCGCATCCGCCAGGCGGCGGCCGTCGTGATCGCGAAGACCAACATGGCGGAGTGGGCCTTCAGCGCCCGGCAGACGGTGAGCTCGTCGTACGACACGACGGCCAACGCCTACGCCTTGGACCGGGTACCCGCGGGATCCAGCGGAGGCACGGCGTCGGGCGTCGCGGCGAGCTTCGGGGTGGCGGGCTTGGGAAGCGACACGGGCAACTCCATTCGAGGGCCCTCTTCACACCTGGCGCTCGTGGGGATCCGCTCCACAATCGGACTCACAAGCCGGGACGGGGTCATCCCGCTTTCCTTCGACCGGGACATCGCCGGGCCCATGGCGCGCAGCGTCGAAGACGCAGCCAGGATCTTCAACGTCATCGCCGGATACGATCCGGCCGATCCTTACACGGAGGCCGGACGCGGCCGCAAGGAGCCGGACTACACGGCCAGCCTGGACCCAGGCGGGCTCGAGGGCGCGCGCCTCGCCGTGTTGCGCCAGCTCGTGCACGCCGAAGACGCCGACACGGCGGTCATTCACTTGTTCGAGCAGGCCGTCGCGGACCTGGCCCGCCTCGGCGCCACGATCGTCGATCCGCTGGACTTCGACCTTCAGGCCCAGCTTGATCGAGAGGGCATGTTCTGCAGGCGCTTCCGCTACGACATGAATCAGTACCTGGCCTCGCTGGGCGAAAGCGCTCCTATCCGGGACGTGCTCGAGGTGCTCGAGACCGGCGAATTCGCAGACTACGCAGAGCAGTCGCTGCGTCGCTACGAAGAGATTTCCATGGACCTGCACCCTCAAGACTGGGAAACGCCGTGCCCCGACTACTTCGACCACGAAGGGAGGCAGGCCTACCTTTCCGAGTTGACGGCCGCGATGGACGAGGCCGAGGTGGACGCGGTCCTCTACCCCACCTGGCGGAATCCTCCGGCGCACCTCGACCGCGGTCGAGAGGAATACCTCGGGGACAACAGCCAGCTTGTGGCGCCTGCAACCGGCATGCCGGCGATCACCGTCCCCATGGGATATACGTACGGCACCCTTCCCGCCGGGCTCCAGATCCTGGCGCGTCCCTATGATGAGCTCGTGCTTTTCCGGCTGGCCTATGCCTACGAGCAGGGGACGCACCACCGAAGGCCGCCCCCGGGGTTCCCCGCGCTGTGAAGTCCAGCACGTGAGGGCGGGCCCCTGGCAGCGGACATCCGCCGATCGCGGCAGCTTCACCCTCGCCTCCTGGTCTCCTCCATTCGGCGTCTGGCTTGCACGGCTCTTCCCCCGCCCTCCGCCCCCGCGGTGAGGTCCCGCACGGCGCTCCCTACGCGCGTCTGCCCGTCACTCTCCATGGGCCCGAGTAGTTGAGCTCGGCCGGGCGTGACCGTGCGTGCGGCGTCCGAAGCGAGGGACCACGTCCTTCATCCTTCGGATCCGAGGCGTAGCGGCTGAGCCTTGCGATGCTCACAGGGCGAACGTCCTGTTGAGCTTCGGGCATCAGCGGCGGGCCGGGCACGCCCGGCCCGCTCGTCGCTGGAGTGGCTGAAGGGTCGCTCCGCCTCGGCGTTCAACAAGACGATCCCCGCCCCCTCGGTCCGACACCGATCACGGCCTTGGAGGCCCACTCAAAGAGACCCCCGAAGCCGGTCGCCGAGAGCGAAGTCTGGCATCGCGTCCGGTCCAGTGCGGCCGTGCGTGACGAGCTGGAAGTCCCGGGACGGGCTACGTCAGGCGCCTCCGACAACAGCCCATGCTTCCCGGAGTCGCTTCGGCCCCGCGAAGATCCTATTCTTCACCCGAAGGACCCGTCCGCCCTCGCGGGCGTCAGGGAAACCGGCCCGCCGCCCGCCGCCGGAACGAGTCGGAGACTCACGATCTAGAGGTCACTATGCGCGCTCGATCCGCACTTTTCACCGCCTGCCTTCTATTCCCCGCACCTGCCGTGGCCTTCGGTCAGTCCTCGGCTCCGGACCCGCCGGCTCCGGGAGACGGGGTCATGACCGTGGTGCTCACCGGCGACGCCATCATCACTCGGGCCCTTTCCCCCTACGTGGAGCCGGGCTACCTGAAGATGATCGAGCTCCTGCGAAGCGCCGACATGGCCTTCACGAATCTGGAGGTGCTCCTCCACGACTACGAGCCGTATCCGGCCTATCAGAGCGGAGGCACGTGGATGCGCGCCGATCCCAAGATGGCGGAGGAGCTGGCGTGGGCGGGCTTCGACATGGTGTCCTACGCGAACAACCACACGGGGGACTACGGGCCCCTGGGAGCGCGCCTCACGCGACAGCACGCGCGAGCCGCCGGCCTCGTAGGCGCCGGGTCCGGTGAGGACCTCAACGAGGCCCGGGAAGCGAAATTCCTCGAGACCGCCGACGGTCGGGTGGCTCTAATCTCCCTGGCCTCCACCTTCACAGCGCACTCCGTGGCAGGCACACCGGGCGCAGGCATCCCCGGACGTCCGGGCCTCAACCCTCTCCGCCACGAACGCTGGCGCGTCGTAACGCGCAACCAACTCGAAGTGCTTAGGGAGGCGTTGGCTGACGCAGGGGTCGGCGTGCCCGAGAGGGGCGACGCGCTCACCGTCTTCGGGAACCGGTTCGAGGTCGGTAGCAACGTCGGAATGCGTACGGCTCCCGATCCGGACGACGTCGCAGCCATCACGGCCGTGGTGCGCGACGCCAAGGCGCTGGCCGACTACGTAGTGGTGTCAATCCACGCCCACGAGAGCGGCCCGGACCGCTCGATCCCGGCCGACTTCGTGATCGAGTTCGCCCACGCAGTCATCGACGCCGGCGCAGACGTCTTGGTGGGCCACGGCCCACACGTGCTCCGAGGCGTGGAGATCTACAAGGGCAAGCCGATCCTTTACAGCCTTGGAGACTTCATCTTCCAGAACGAGACTCTGCTGCGTCTCCCGGCCGAGAACTACGCTCGCTACGCCCTGGATCCAACCGCCGGAGTCGCGGCCTTCAACTATGAGAGATACCAGGGCGACACCAGCGGATTTCCGGCCAGTCCAGAGACCTGGGAGGGGGCCATTGCCGTACCGTCCTTCCGCGGAGGTGAGCTCGTGGAGCTCCGGCTCCTGCCCGTCACCCTCGGCTTCGGTCAGCCGCCCTCGGCGCGGGGCAGGCCGCAGCCGGCCACCGGAGAGCTAGCCACCAAGATCGTGCGAGACCTGATCGATCGATCGGCCCGCTTCGGAACTATGGTCGAGGACCGGAAGGGCGTGGCGTTCGTTCGGCTGCCTCGGTCGACGACCGACGGGAGCGAACGCCCGGCTCAGCCATGGGGAAGGTGAGGCCTAGCGGGCCCCAGACCCCAGGCTGCGGTCATGTCCCGCGCGGGGCCCCACGATCATCACCCAGACTCCGGCCCGCGATCAACGCCTAGAGATCGGGCTGGGGCATGCGCCCAGGATCCCCGGCCCAAGCCTGACGACGGGACTGCCGATCCAGTGCTGCAGCCCGGCCTGGCGTTTTCGTGCGGTGGGCAGACGATGGGCCGTCCGCTCGGGGGCCTGGCTCCGGTCCGCTTGATCAGATCGCTGGGTCGGACGAGACACCCCACCACTCGGCTCCGTCAAGGCAGACCACCGGACCGACCAGACCGATGAGCGGACCGCAGATCCACCAAGGGCTAGCCCGCATTTCTCAGACCAATAGAGCGGCATCGGCCTCAGGGGGCTGTTAAGTTTGTGTGGGAGCACAACTTGACAGTGACCACACCGGAGGACCGATGCCGACACATTGTAAGCCGCTATCCTTCGTATTTCAAGCGTGCCAGCGCCGCCGGGTGACCGCTGCATTCGACGGCGGATCGATCACGTCGAACGCCGGAGCGCTTCTGCTCCGGGAGATCGACCGGTTCATCGGGCTCTTCGACCGGGTGGCCGCGTGCTTCACCGACCACCGCGATCCCCGCCTCACGCAACACTCGGTGCGCACGCTGGTGGCGCAGCGCATCACGGGCATTGCCCTGGGATACGAGGACCTCAACGATCATGACGAGTTGCGCCACGACCCTCTGCTGGCCCTGCTGGCGGGCCAGCTCGGGGGACGCCGGAAGGACTGTGCGGCGCTGGCCGGCAAGAGCACGCTGAACCGTCTCGAACATGCGCCCACCGGCGGCGAGCCCGGCCGCTACCGCAGGATCGACCACGATCCGGATGCGCTGCAGGCGGTGCTCGTGGAGTTGTTCATCGACGCGTGGGAGGGCAAGCCGCCGTCGCGACTCGTCCTGGACATCGACGCCACCGACGATGCCGTGCACGGTCGCCAGGAGGGTCGGTTCTTCCATGGCTACTACGGCCACTACTGCTTCCTGCCGCTGTACATCACGTGCGGTGGACGCCCGCTCTTCACTCTGCTGAGGCCCGGCAACGCGGACCCCGCCGAGGGCGTGAGGGGGCCGCTCGGCCGCATCATTGCCCGACTCCGCCAGGAGTGGCCCTGGCTGAAGATCCTCCTCCGTGCCGATTCCGCCTATGCCCGCGAGGAGCTGCTGGCCTGGTGCGAGGACAACGGTGTGTGACTACGTCATCGGCCTGGCCAGGAACTCTCGGCTCGTCGAGAAGATCGGCTGCGAACTCGCCGACGCCCACGCCGAAGCAGTCCGGCACGGCCGACCGGCACGCCGGTTCGCCGACTTCCCCTACGCCACGCTGACGAGCTGGTCGCGCCGCCGCCGGGTCGTCGCGAAGGCGGAACACCTGCTCGGCAAGGCCAACCCCCGCTTCGTCGTCACCTCGCTTCCCGCCGACACCTTCTCGGCCCGGACCGTCCATGAGCGGGTCTACTGCCCCAGGGGCCACATGGAGAACACGATCAAGGAACAGCAGCTGGATCTCTTCTCCGACCGGACCTCGGCGTCGCGCTTCGCCGCCAACCAGCTCCGGCTCCTCTTCTCCGCCTTCGCGTCGATCCTCTTCGGCGCCCTCAGGCGCATGCTCCACGGCACCCGGCTCGCCCGCGCCACCGCAGCAACGCTCCGGCTCAAGCTCCTCAAGATCAGTGCCCGCGTCACCGTCTCCGTACGCCGGGTCAAGGTCGCCATGGACTCCGCACACCCCTCGGCCGCCGCCTTCGCACGGGTCCACGCACGATTGCGAGCGTAGCCTCCCCCCCCACTTCAGACTTCTGCCCATTTCCCGGGACCACTGCGCCCCAGCGTCAACCAGACCCGTTCACCCACCCGCGATCCTGTCGCCGTGCCCCTCCAACAGCCGCCAACGGGCCCCTTCACCCTTCCATCAACATTGACCAGCGATCCACCACCCCATTCCCGCCTCCCCAAAACCGCTTCCCGCCACCGTATGAGAAATGCGGGCTAGCCTCCCGGCTCACCTCCCGGCTCACCTCCCGACCAGATTCGGAGCAGCGACAACGTTGACGGCGGCGGTGCCCGTGATGCCACCCGTCGAAGCCGATACCGTCACGGAGCCGACGGCGAGTCCGGACACCAGCCCCGTGGTGGTCGTCTTCGCGACCTCGTCGTCGGACACGACCCACGCGATTAAGCGACCGCTAATGACGACACCGCGGTAGTCCACCGGATCCGCCTTGAGCTGAACGGTACCGCCAACGTTTACGGTAGCTTGGGCCGGGTTGACCCGCACCGCGACCACGTCCCCGCACCCTGGGCAATTGGCGCGCTGGATTTTGATGTCCGTGAAGGTGTTCGTTTCCAAGCCACAACCGGCGGGACCGACGATCCCGAGCACCATGATCGCCGCCCAAGCCCACATGCGGGATCCTTGCCTCATCACGCTCGACTATACCTCCTCACAAGAAGCCGTTCTTCCACACTAAATAAGGGTCCCAAGAGGGGAAGACACAATCCCAACGCCTAGGCTTCAAGCGTCCTCAATCGAGGCGAAGACAGGGCTCCGCCCCGATCGTCGACAAGCCCCACGAGCCCTTCCTAGTGTCCTGTTTGATAAATAGGCTTGTATAATAGAAAGTGAGCCGTAGATTGTAGTCTATGGCCAGACCGCCGAAGGAAACGGTTGTCAGCAAGCGGGACCGGGAGGAGCTCGAAGGGTGGTTGCGAGCAGGCAACACGCCCAAGAAGCTTGCCGAGCGCGCACAGATTCTTCTGGGGTTCGCCGACGGAGAGACCTCCACCGAGATCGCCGAGCGGCTGGGTCTGTCGCGCAACGCGGTCTATCGATGGCGCAGCCGATATGAGCGCGAGGGACTCGAGGCCCTCCAGGACCGGTCTCGGCCCGGACGGCCGCGGTCCCTTCCGAAGAAGAAGGCTCGTGAGATCCTGAGCATGACCGTCGAAAGGATTCCCCGCGAGGCCACTCACTGGAGCCTCCGCCTGATGGCCAAGTATGCGGGCGTGACGGTGCATCAGGTCCGCGAAGTCTGGCGCGGCGCCGATCTCAAGCCCCACCGGTTACGCTCGTTCAAGATCAGCACCGATCCCAACTTCGCCGAGAAGGTCCAGGACGTGGTGGGGCTCTACCTCGATCCTCCGGACAACGCCATGGTGCTCTCGGTGGACGAGAAGACCCAGATCCAAGCCTTGGACCGCACCCAACCCATGCTCCCTCTTCGGCAGGGTCAGGTCGAGCGTCGGACCCATGACTACACGCGCCACGGTACCCGCAGCCTCTATGCTGCCTGACTTGACTTGGCGACGGGCAAGGTCATCGGTCGCGTCACCCGCCGACACCGAGCCAGGGAGTTCCTCGCCTTCCTTCGTCAGATCAACGCTCACACCGACCCTGATCTTGATCTTCACATCATTCTCGACAACAGCAGCACTCATAGCACGAAAGAGGTCCTGGCCTGGTTGGAGAAGCACCCTCGTTTTCATCTCCACTTCACACCCACGAGCGCCTCTTGGTTGAACGCCGTGGAGAGCTGGCTCTCCCAGCTCGAACGCCGCTCTCTGCACCGAGGCGTCTTTACCAGCGTCGAGGAGCTGCGGGACGAAATCCATCGCTTCATCAAAGTCCACAATGAGGAGTCCGCAAAGCCGTTCACGTGGACCCCAAGCGCCCGCTCGATCATTGATCGGCACCGCCGACTAGCGAGCTCATTATCACACGCAACTCTTCAAACGGGACCCTAGGTGGCAGTATCCCCCTCTACCCGAGGTTACGCTCACGTCTCCTGGACGATTGCGCGCGTCGGTGCGGGAATCGCGTAGAGGCAGCGGGCGAGCTCTGCATCTGGTCACCGGGCGACATCTCGAGGCTGGTGGCGGAGATCATGAGGGAGGAATCTATATTATGGGGCATGAGACCGGACAAACTGCCGAACCCCCGCCGAGGAGGCGGTGCGTGGGGGCACCGGCACCGGCCCCTGCTTCTCGCCGCGATCATCCTCGCAGTGGGTCTCGTGGTGGGGCGCCGCGAGCGGGCCGGCGTACGGACCGTGCACGAACTCGGCGGCGCCACGATGGGGACGACCTACTCCGTCAAGGTCGTGGCCTCTCCCCTCTCGGAGGATCGGTTGCGGAGCATCGGAGACTCCGTCGATGCCCGCCTCGGTGCGGTGGACCAGGCGATGTCCACCTACGATGAGGGCTCGGAGCTTTCCCGCTTCAACGCGCACGTCAGCCCGGAGCCCTTCGCTGCTTCGGCTGCCGTGCTCGAGGTGTTCCTGGTGGCCCAGAGGGTGAGCGCGGCGAGCGGCGGCGCGCTCGACGTCACCGTCGAACCGCTGGTCGAGGCGTGGGGGTTCGGTCCGGACGGCGGCCCACTTACGCTCCCGGAAGACGACCGCATTGAAGAGCTGCGAAGCCACGTGGACTTCCGGAAGATCACCGTCGACTCCGCGTCTTCGAGCCTTGTGAAAGCGGACCCCGGGGTCGTGGCGGACCTGTCCGCCATCGCGAAGGGATACGGGGTCGATCGGGTCGCCGACTTGCTCCTAGGCCTCGGCTTCACGGACTTCCTCGTGGAGGTCGGGGGCGAGCTGCGATCGTCCGGGGCGAAGACGGGGGGCGAGCCGTGGGCCGTCGGCGTGGAGGCGCCTGTGCCGGACGCCCTCCGCCTCTACGCCACGATGCAGCTCGCCGATGAGTCGCTTGCCACATCAGGCGACTACCGCAACTTCTGGGACGCCGGCGAGCGGAGGTATTCCCACATCATCGACCCGCGCACCGGACGTCCGCTCCCGTACGTCGGATCGGCCGTGACCGTGATCCACAAGCGTGCAGCCCTGGCCGACGCGTGGGCCACGGCGATGAGCGTGCTCGGCCCGGATGCGGGCGTCGCGCTCGCCGACGAGCTCGGCCTGGGGGTGATCTTCGTCCGCCAGGGGGAGTTCGGTCTCCTGGAGACCCGTTCAAGCGTGCTCGCCAGCCGGAAGATCGACGTGCTCGAGGGCGGCTGACGCACGCGCGCCCACCAGAGCGGCGTGTTCGCCACCCTCAAGAGAGACGAGGTCTCGGGAAGAGGCTGTGCGCCACGCCGAAGGTGGACGATGCCGAGCCCGTGCTCGGAGGCGTTCGAGCGACCCTGCGCCCCCAGGCGGGCCCGGGTGTGGGAACGCCCCGGCGAACCTAGGCCTCCCGCTGGTCCACCACCCGATCTCCCCTCTCTCCAATGACGCCGGGAGCGACCACCTCCAGCTTCAGCTTGAGCTTCACGGCCTTCTCCAGGGTTCGCTTGAGCGCATCTCCGTCGAGGTCGGCGGCGTCCTCCACCTCCACGCGCACCGTGAGGCGGTCCGCATGGCCTTCGGCGACGACGACACCCTGCCAGGCGACGACGGGCGGATGCGCTCTCAGCGCGCGCGCGATCTGGCGGGGGTGGACGAACATGCCCTTCACCTTCACCCCCTGCCCCACCCGTCCGAGGAAGCCTCGCATCCGCCCACTCGTACGACCGCACGGGCACGGGCTCTCGACGAACGCCGACAGATCTCCGGTGCCGAAGCGGACGAGCGGGTACGTCTGGTCCGGGCTGGTGACGACCACTTCGCCCACCTCGCCGGGCATGACGGGCTCTCCCGTGGCCGGATCCGTGATCTCGATCGCGACCCCGGGCGCCACGTGCCACCCGGACTTCTCGGCACACTCGTAGCCGAGGGTGCCCGCATCCGCCGTTCCATAGGACTCGTACACGTCGACGCCGTGGTGGTCGCGGACGGCCGCCCGAACGCTCGGCGGAAACGGACCTCCGGTCACGAGAGCCCTTTCCAGCTCCAGGGGGGAGCCAAGCCCCACGGCCTTCTCCAAGAGCGTCGCGAGGAACTGGGGCGTGCCCACGTAGCCCGTCGCCCCGGCCGCCTGGGCGAGCTCGATCTGAGCTGCCGAGTTGCCGACCCCTCCGGGAATCACCACGCACCCCACGGCCCGCAGCCCGGCGTCCAGCATGACGCCGCCGGGCGTCAGGTGATAGGAAAAGGTGTTGAGCACGACTAGGCCCGGAGTGAAGCCAGCCGCTCGAAGGGCGGGTGCAACGCGCCAGTAGTCGTCGGCAGGGCCTTGGGGGTCGAGGATCGGGCCCGGCGACACGTAGATCCGCGCAAGCTCTTCGACAGGAACCGCCAGCATGCCCCCGAAGCGGGGCGACGCAGCTTGCAGGTCTGGCAGGCTGTCCTTCGGCAAGACCGGCACGAGAGGCAGCTCCCCGGCCCCCCGGATGCGCTCGGGCACCAAGCCCGCGTGAGCCAGCCGCGCGGCGACCTCAGGCGACCGCCGGGCGGCATACTCGACGGCTCGGCGGATCAGGTCGTCCTGGTAGGCAGCCCAGTCGGGCAGGTACTCGGGGTCGAGCGCCTCGGAGGTCCTCGGGTTCACGGCGCCCGTGTCCCCGCGCGCCGAGAGCCTTGGGGTCGCCCGCTCCTCAGGAGAGCCAGCGCTTTCTTCGCCGGTAGTGCTTCACATCGCGGTAGGAGCGCCGCTGGCCGACCTCAGTGAGGCCCAGATAGAACTCCTTCACGTCGGCGTTCTCCCGAAGGCTTGCGGCCGGGCCCTCGAGGACCACGCGCCCGCCCTCCATCACGTACCCGAAGTCTGCGATGGACAGCGCGATTCGCGCATTCTGCTCGACGACCAGGATCGTGGTGCCCTCCTCGCGGTTGATGCGCTCCAGCCCCTCGAAAATCGCGCGCACGGGCATGGGCGCCAGGCCCAGAGAGGGCTCGTCCAGCAGCATGAGCTGGGGGCGGGCCATGAGGGCACGTCCCACCGCGAGCATCTGCTGCTCGCCGCCGGACAAGTACCCCGCGTGTTGCTTCGTCCGCGCAGCGAGGCGCGGGAAGTACTCGAAGACCCGGTCGAGATCAGGTCGCACACCACCCCGATCGGGCCGCGTGTAGGCGCCGGTGAGGAGGTTCTCCTCCACGCTCAGGTGCTCGAAGACGCGCCGTCCCTCCATCACCTGGAAGATGCCGCGGCGCACGATCTCCGAGGCATCCAATCCGTGGATCTCGTGCCCTCGAAACTCGATGGATCCGCTCGACACCCGCCCGTTGTCCGGCTCGAGGAGGCCCGAGGCGGCCTTCAGGGAGGTCGTCTTACCGGCGCCGTTCGGGCCGAGCAGGGCCGTGATCCTCCCTTCGGCGACCGACAGGGACAGTCCCTTGAGGACCAGGATCACCTCGTCGTAGCGGACCTCGACGTTGGTCAGCTCCAGCACGGACCGGTGTCCCGTCTGCCTAGGGGCCAAAGGTCAGGCGAGGGCGCGGTACTGCGGCAGCGGAACACTAGCGTTCGTCCGTCACAGCGGGTGTCCGGAAATCCGTGATCGGCTGCCACGCTCCGTCCTGTACCTGAAACAGCCGCACCCCCTTGGCCCCTCGATGATCTTCAGGAGTGAAGCCGATCGGCACGGTCACACCTCCCGTATCCAGCTCCGATATGCCCTCGAGCACGGCCTTGATGTTCTCGCCCGTCACCTCCCGGCCGGCTTCGATGACCGCACGGATGGCTTCGGCCATGACCGCCATCGTCCACCAGCCCTGGGTCAGGGCGTTGCTCTTCTCGTCGACGGCCTCGCCCTTCGACTCGAGGAACGTCCGGATATCGCGCGTGCCGGGCACGTCGGTGGTGACCGGGGCGAAGGGCATCGAGCCGACCACGCCCTCCGACGCCTCGGCCGCCAGGGTTACGAGATGCCGGTTGGCGCACCAGTTCAGGCACACGAACGTGACGTCCATGCCGAGGCTCCGGGCGTTCCGGACGGCCAGCGACGCCGGGCCCGAGGTGTTTTGGAAGACGACATACTGTGCCCCGGCCTGACGGACCTGCGTCAGTTCGGCGGTGAAGTCGGTCGCGCCACGCGGCATTTCGTAGGCCCGTGCGTCCACGCCGATCCGGGCAGCGTACGCCTCTCCGCCCTGTTGCCACGGAGACAGACCGAAGGGACTCGCGTTGTGCATCAGGGCGACGACAGGGCGGCCCGGCCCGTCTCGCGCCGTGAAGTCTTCCTTGATCCAGTCCAGAACGATGAAGAACTGGCCGCTGTAGGTGGCCGCGACCAGGAAGTTGTAGGGGGCCTCCTCCGGATTGCCGAGCCGATGGGAAAGCGACGCAGAGGTGAAGGGGAGCCGGTCCTCGACGATGCGCCGCTGCAGGGCCTCGGTGTCCCCCGTGCCCCACCCCAGGAACGCCACCACACCTTCCTGCACGAACTGGCTGTAGAGCTGCTCGGCTCGGCCCACGTCGTACGCGTAGTCTTGGAAGATGAGGTCGATGGGCCGGCCGGCGATGCCGTCTTGCCCGTTGATCCATTCGACGTAGCCCTGGACGCCCTCCGCGTAGTCGGTGCCGACGTCGGCCGTGGGGCCGCTGAGGTCGAAGATGGCCCCGATCCGGATCTCGTTGCCGGCAGAGTCATCCCCGCCCCCGCAGGCCACGGTCAACACGAGGGGGGTCAGGTACACTGCGCATCTTCTCATCGATCGCTCCACCAAGAAAGCCGTGTCGTTCGCATCGCAGCCCGTCCCGCTTGTAACTCGTCTATCGTGCCTCGTCCCAAGTCGTCCATTGTGGCTCGCCTCTCGACGGTGCCTCTGCATCGTGACTCGCCCTCAGGAGCGATACGCGAACGGCCACACGTGGAAGTAATCCTTCACGTTTCTCCACGACTTGGCGAGCCCCTCGGGCTCGAAGACCAGGAACAGGATGATCACGGCGCCGAATAGGGCCTGCTGAACGTGAGGTACCACGCCGGCGACCACGGGTGCCGTGTCCTGGAGCGCCCTTCCCACCGTCCCAATGCCCGCCGGCAGCAGGGTGATCAGCATCGCGCCGAAAAACGAGCCGGAAATGCTTCCCAGGCCGCCGACGATGAGCATGGCGAGATACACGATGCTGGTGTCGAGCGTGAAGCGCTCCCAGCTGACGATCGTGCGGTAGAAGGCGATAAGCGCGCCCGCCAAGCCCACGAAGAACGACGAGGTCGCGAATGCCAACAGCTTGTACCGAAAGACGTTCACGCCCATGGTGCCCGCCGCGATGTCCTGGTCTCGTATGGCCACGAACGCCCGGCCGACCCGGGAGCGGAAGAGGTTCGCGGTGAACAGGGCCGTGCCCGCGGCCACCGCCACGCCCAGCCAGTAGAACCGGAAGTCCGTGTTCAGCCGCACCCCCGCCAACATGGGCGGGGGCAGCACCAGAGCCTCCGTGCCACCCGTGAGGGCGGTCCAATGGGTCACCACCCACTCGACGATCTCCTGAGCCGCGAGCGTCGCCACTGCCAGATACAGCCCCTTCAAGCGCAGTGACGGGAGGCCGAAGAAGACGCCTACCGCGGCGGTGAGCAGGGCGGCCAGCACTATGCTCACTCCCCAGGGCAGGCCCAGACGCAGCGTCAGGAGGCCGGCGCTGTACGCGCCCACTGCCATAAAAGCGCCCTGTCCCAGCGAGATCTGGCCCGTGTAGCCCACCAAGATGTTGAGACCGATGGCGCCCACCGTCGCGATTGCAACCTGGTTGGCCAGCGTCAGGCCATACGGCGACGCCACGAACGGGAACACGACGACGGCGACCGCGAAGAGCCATAGGCGGATCTGCTCGGCAGGCTTCCGGCGGAGCGCCATGTCCGCCCGGTAGTCCGTGAAGTAGACGCCGCACTCCATATCAGCGTGCCATCCCGGAAGCGCCCGTCGGACCGGCCATCACACCCGCTCGATGATGGGACGGCCGAAGAGACCGTAGGGGCGCACCATCAGCATCACGATGAGCGCGACGAAGGGCACGACGAGGTTGAGGCCGTGCCCCACGTATCCTCCGGTGTACGCCTCGAGGAGCCCGATGACCGGACCGGCGATGACGGCTCCGGCGATGGAGTCGAGGCCTCCAAGGATCACGACGGGAAAGACGCGTAGACCGATTGCGCTGATGTTCTGGCTTACGCCGACGATGTTGCCGAGCATGACGCCACCCAGGGCTGCGGACGCGCATGCGAGTGCCCACGCGATGCCGATCATCCTCTTGACGCTGATCCCCATGCTCAGCGCCGCCTGCTGATCGTCCGCGATAGCGCGCATGGCAATGCCGTCGCGCGTATAGCGGAAGAAGAAGCTGAAGAGGATCAGGACGACGGCCGCGGTCGGGATCACGACGAGGCGGTCCATGCTCAGCACGGTCGATCCCACCGTGACCTCGCCACGGGGCAGGAACGCCGGGAAGGCGCGTGGTCGGGCACCCCAAATCGCGGTCACTACCGCCCGCAGCACGCTCGAGAGGCCCACCGTCACCATGATCATCGAAATCACGGGCTGTCCGATGAGAGGCCGCAGCGCGAGGCGCTCGACGAGGAGCCCCAGGCCGACGGCGAGGGCCAGCGTGAGGACGACCCCCCCGCTCCACGGCAGCCCGATCTGGGCGATGGCCGAGAACGAGAGGTAGGCGCCGAAGAGGAGCAGCTCGCCCTGGGCAAAGTTGATGACGTCGCTGGACTTGTAGATGACCACAAAGCCTGCCGCCGCCAGCGCGTAGACCATGCCGTTCGAGAGGCCGGAGGCCGTCAGCTGGAGGAAGACGTCCATCACACTACAGCGTCGCGATCCGCAGCTCGTGCTGCATGGTGGCAGTGCGGGCGTCCTGGTAGGTGATCTCGGTCTCCACGGTGAGCCGATCCCGGTCCCCGTACAGCGCCTCGACCAACTCCCGATACCGCTCGGCAATGAAGCGCCGACGCACCTTCCGGGTTCGGGTTAGCTCGGCGTCGTCCGCGTCCAGCTCCTTGTACAGCAGCAGGAAGCGTCGGACGCGGGCTGCCTCGGGCAGCGTCTCGTTCACCTCCGAGACCTGGTCTCTCACCAGGGTGTAGACCTCGGGCTTTTGGGCGAGGTCCGTGAAGGTCGTGTGCGCAAGCTGATGACGTTCCGCCCACTTGCCCGCGTTCTCGTAGTCGATGGACACCAGCGCGGCCACAAAGGGCCGATTGCCCCCGAAGACCACGGCCTCTCGAACGTAGGGGCTGAACTTCAGCTGGTTCTCGATGAACTGGGGACTGAAGGTGGTGCCGTCGGCCAGGATCATGACGTCCTTGGCCCGGTCGATGACCACCAGGTGTCCCCGGTCGTCGAAGTAGCCGGCGTCCCCCGAGTGGAGCCATCCATCTTCCATCGTCTCGGCCGTGGCCTGCTCATCGCGGTAATATCCCATGAACACCGCCGGACTCCGCGTCAGGATCTCACCGTCCTCGGCGATCCTCACCTCGGTGGCGGGGAGGGGCGTACCCACGGTCTGGAAGCGAATGTCACCGTCCCGGTGGACCACGCTCAGGCCGCTCACCTCCGTCTGGCCGTAGAGCTGCTTCAGGTTCACGCCCATGGCATGGAAGAAGCGGAAGACGTCGGGCCCTAGGGCGGCGCCCCCCGTGTAGGCTCGTCGGGCGCGTCGGAGTCCGAGCTGGTCCTTCAGCGGCACGAGCGCGAGCGCCGAGGCCAGGCGGTGCCTCCAGAGCAGCCCGGGGCTCGGTGCCCGCCCCTCGAAGCGGGCGTCGGCCATCGCCGCTCCAACCGACATGGACCAAGCGTACACGCGACGCTTGAGCGCGCTAGAGTCCTCCATCTTGACCTGTACCTCGGAGACGAGGCTCTCCCAGATACGGGGGGGTGACACCACCGCGCGGGGGCCAATCTCCCTGAGATCCCGTCGTACCGTGCCGGAATCCTCGGGAAAGTGGACGGCAAAGCCCACGGTGAGAGCCCAGGAGAGCGTCACCATCTGCTCGCCGATCCACGCGAGCGGCAGGAACGACACTACCTCGTCCTCCGCCAGCATCGGATCGACCTGCTGGAGCTGCTCGGCCATGCTGATCAGGTTCGTGTGGCTGAGCATCGCCAGCTTGGGTCGGCTGGTCGTGCCCGACGTGGTACAGAGTAGCGCCACTCCGGTCGGATCGAGCGCCCTCAGAGTCTCCTCGAACAGCTCCGGCTGCTTTCGCCCGAGCGCTTCGCCCATCTCCTCCACGCGGGCGAAGAAGAGGAGGTGCCCGCGATCGTCCGACGTGAGCCCCTTGGCGTCGTGGTAGACGACCCGCTCGAGCCCAGGCAGCGACGCCTGAACGTCCAACACCTTGTCCACCTGTTCCTGGTCTTCAGCAACCACGAGGCGCGCGCCGGAAGCCTCCAGGACGTACTGAACCTCGTCGAGCACGGAATCCTGATAGATCCCCACCGGCACGGCTCCGAGGGCTTGGGCCGCCAGCTCGGCGATCACCCACTCCGGGCGGTTGTCTCCGATGAGCGCGACGGTGTCCCCGGGTCCGATGCCCAGCGCCCGGAGTCCCAACGAGAAACACCGGACCCGATCCAGGTATCCGGCCCACGTGATCTCCTGCCAGACCCCGAACTCCTTCTCCCGCAGAGCGGTCACATCGGGGGTGGCGCGCGCCCGTTCGGCGAGGAGCCCTGGAAGGGTCGCGCCGGACGACGTGGCCCCGGGCAAGGCCCCGTTCCCTTTGCCCGGTGGAGGGGGGGGAGCGGCGTTCACGCGCTCCCCCCACCGTAGGCATGCTCGTCGCCCAGGTACGCTTCCACCACCACCCGGTCCGTCATGACCTCGGCCGGCGTCCCCTCGGCGATCTTGCGCCCGAAGTCCAACACGACCACGTGGTCCGAGACGTCCATGACGACGTCCATGTCATGGTCGATCACGACGGGGGTCACGCCCCACTCCTCGTTCACATCCAGCACGTAGCGCGCGAGCGCCTCCTTCTCTTCGGAGCTCATGCCCGCCATCGGCTCGTCGAGGAGAAGAAAGATCGGCTGCAGAGCCAGGGCCCTGCCGAGCTCGACGAGCTTCTGCTGACCGTACGCCAGATTCCCGACGCGGCTGCGTCGGATTGACTGGAGCTCGAGGAAGTCGATGATCCGCTCCACCTCCGCTCGGTGCTCGATCTCCCGACCCTGCTGGCGTCCCCAATAGAGGCCGCAGCTCACGATGTCTCCGTCCATGTGCGCGTGGCGTCCCAGCATGAGGTTGTCCAGCACGGTCATGTGCTTGAACAGCTCGATGTTCTGGAAGGTGCGGGCGATCCCCAGCCTCACGATCCGGTGTGGAGGCAGACGGTCGATGGAGTGCGTCTTGCCGGCTTCGTCGGTCAAGGTGATCGTGCCCCGCTGGGGTCGATACAACCCGCACAGGCAGTTCAGAAGGCTGGTCTTGCCCGCGCCGTTGGGGCCGATCAAGGCCTGAACGGACCCGGTGCGGAACATGACGCTGATGTCGTCGAGGGCGGTCACTCCACCGAAGTGGAGCGTGAGTCCCTCCACGCGGATCTCGGGCGGTGGGTTCCCGTGAGATTCGGTGAAGATGAGCCGTCTCCGAGTCGGGGGTGCCGCAGGTCCGGACTACACCCAGCCTCTCCTTCGGAACATCCGAAGGGCCTCAGCGAAGTGTGCCGGCTCCTTGGGCATGGACGAGAGCAAGGGTGCGAAGGGCCGATCCACGAGCATCCCCGGAGCCGCCTGCGGCGCCGCGAGCGAGACCTTGGCTCCATTGGACACGAAAATCCGACCCTCCACTTCGCACCCTTGCGGCGTGCTATAGGTGAGCATCACTGCGCGAATCGGGACGCCGCGCGATCCAAACCATCCGATGGAGCGAGTCCTCGGGTCACGATGAGGATGTGCGGAGTCCCCACCATTGTAGAAGGTGTCCGGTTCCGGGGCGAGCCGGGCCGGCGAGAGCAGCGAGGACTCAATACTGCGACTCGGCGGGTCTCTTCTCGCCGGCAGACACGGTGAGCGCCAACCGGTTCTCACGGGGAGGAAGCGCGCAGGTGGAGAAAGCCGTAAAGACGCACGGGGGGTTGTAGGCGCGATTGAAGTCGATCGTCGTCCAGCCGTCCTCGTCGGCAAGCGGCGCTCCCAGATACCGACCTCCCTGATATGTGGACGACGTGGCGGTCGAGTCCCACATCAGGATGAAGTACCGAGAGGCGTTCGCGCCGGCCACGGCAACCAGGCGATGCTCCCGACCGTTCCTCCGGAAGACCAATTCCCCTGGCGTCTCGTACTCGATCGTCCCGTTGGTTACGTCCCAGAGCGGCAGAGGCCGGGGCGCGGGGTAGGGCTCGAAGCGGGCTTTGACGCGCCACGCAGGGTCGATGGAAAAGTACTCGGGGAGCTCGAAAGACTCTCGCTTCCGATGATCCTCGTCCCAGGTGCGGAGCCACAGCCGATCGGTGCCCGGCTCTCCATGGATTCGCATTCCCAACGAGCCCAGCTTGAGGGCGGTGGTGGCGTCTGTCCGGTCGCTGTTGAGAGCCATCTTCTCGGTCACGGGAGCCACTTTCTCTTCCTCATCCTCTGCCGCTTCCACCACGTACTGGAGCTCGCGGGAGTGAGGCTCGAGCCTAATCTGCTGGCCGGACCTGTGGAGCGTTCCGGCCAGGGGCGGCGAGTCCTCTGGCGGCAGGACGATCGGCAAACTTGGATCGGAGCCGAACGGCGTGGCTCCTTGAGGCAGCTCCCACAGGCCGTTCCACAGAGCCGAGCCCCCGCCCGGCCTCACCAGCCGGTCACGCCGGTTCGTCCGCCACTCGTCGTGCTCGCTCGCGAAGACCTCCGGGTCCACGGGCTCCGGCTCAGGCCATTCGGCCATCGTGCAGGCTTGCACGAGAAGCACCGCCAAGGCGGCACCGAGGCGGGGCGGGTCCGCTCGAATCTCGATCACGACGGATCCTTTCAGACGAAAGGCACCAGGGCCGGCCGATCATCTTCGTGCCAGACCCTCGAAGATGCAAAGGCGTGAAGGCCGGCCGTGTCACCCCCGCCGATCCCCGCTTCAGTCCCCAAGCTCGTGCCCGTCGGGCCACGCTGTGCCGAGAGTAGCAGGTGTACACAGCTCTTCCTAACGGCGCGCCCGGCCCTAGAAGTGCGACGATGGCAGAGTCGATTCTCGTGGTGGATGCCCCTTGGGCCTCGGTCTCCGTCGCCCTGTATTCTCATACGGGCCGGCTCATTGGCCCTCGAGGGCGGATGTGTCCGCCCAGAGGGCGCTACGTCAGCCGCCATGAAGAACATAACCGACTAGGTTGTGGCCACACTCGTGTTCTCCGTGCCCGGGTTCGGCCTGATGTGGGGCCACGTCGCAGCCGATCCGTTCGGGCTTTCCGGACTTGACGTCCCACGCGACTCCCGCGTAAGGGAGCCTCCCTCCCGCTCTCGCCCTCGCTCGTGGTCTATCACGATGTCGGGGAGGTGAAGGGTGCCTACATCCAAGCCAGCGTCGGCCACTCGGTCGCCATCTTCGACTGCGGGACCGCTCTCGATCGCGCCCGGGATTCACTACCAGATCAGCCAGGACGCCAACACCAAGCGCACGGCGCAGACGAGATCCGCTCGCACGCACATCTGGTTCGGCGCGACTGTCAGCTGGTCGGAACTCATCGACTGACCCCCGGCGATCCTAGAGACGCCGTGAGGGAGGGGGCGCCTGCGGGCCGGGCGCGCCCCCTGACTCGTTCTCGGAAGCCGGCACCCAGTGCCGGTTTCCCCCTACCACCGCATCACCCTCCCTGGTACGAGCAGTAGGACGCCACCATATCGAGCCAGCCAGCTCCGAGCGGCAGCCCGCTCGGGCCGCTAGCCTTCCAGGCCCGGCCGGCCGCGCTCAAGCCCCAAACGCCCACCCCGGAGCCACCCAGGAAGTCCATCGCTCCCATCCCGATGGGAGCCCCCGGCGGCGCGTCCGGCGCCGACCCGAGGCCGTAGGGCTCGACCGGCCGCTCTAGGAAGCGGCTGATGTCGAGCGCGAGCAGCCGCTCGCTCGCGAGCTGCGCGTCGAGCGGGGCATCGATGTGGGTCAACGCCGTGCCCTGCTCCGCGAAGAGCCTCCCGGCGCCTTCCAGGTAGGCCGTCGCAATGGCTCTCACCTGGGGCATCTCCGCCCCGTCCGCCAGCGCCATCAACCGGTCAATCGCCACCCGGAGCACGGCCCGACGGATTTCGGCCTCATAGGGTGGATCGCCCTCATCGGCCCCCGTCGCCGCCAGGGTCCCCGCGATTACTTCCTCGAGGCCGGGGAGCGCCGGGTCGAGAGCGTGCTGCTCGACGAGCCGCGCAGCCCTCGCGGGCTCCAGCAGCTCGGAGATCGTGTGGTCGGACGCGACCACGGCCGGGGAGATCGCGTCGAACATGACGCCGGTGTAGCGGGGGAACAGCTCTCGGGTGCGGCCGTAACCCGTCGGCCGGGGAGGCAAGGAAGCGAGCACGGTCCTGGGCACTGCGAGCGCCGACGGGGCCAGCGTCGCCAGCAGGGCCTGGATGGCCGCCCGCTGGTCCGTGGCCGACACGGGCTCCACCGGGGTGCGGCCGTCCCCTCGGAAGGCGTAGATATAGTGCATGCCGCCCACCGAGGACGCCGTCGAGGTCACCTGATAGCGGTGATGCATGTAGAGGGGGACCAAGACTTCCTCCATGGTGGCCATCGGCATGCCGTTCTTGATGGCCCGCTCGCCGAAGCGGTCCAGGGCGAAGCGGCGGATCCCCATCACGGCGTCGAGGTCGGCGCTGGGGTTCATGCCGTTGGCCCACTGATCCACTCGGGCGTGCGCCGATTGATCCTGATTCGACAGGTAGCGGATGTCCTCGGCCCAGGCGTCGTCCAGGGTCCTCTTGAGCGCCGGCGGCGCCTCGGACTCGTCCGCGTAGACCGAATATCCGTAGGCAATCGCCACCCGGTCCCACTCGCCGATCTCCGCTTCGTAGACGTCCGAGTAGTCGAGACGCCCGTCCTCGAGGGTCACGAGGGGGTGCGGGTAGTCCATCACCGAGATCCGACCCTTCTCGCTGTTGTAGTAGTTGTGCCCGAGGCCCAGGGTGTGACCCACCTCGTGAGCGCTGAGCTGGCGGATGCGGGCCAGGGCCCATTCGGCGAGCTCGGGCGGCGTCTCGTCGCCGTCCTCGTAGGGAGACAGCAGGCCCTCGGCGATCATGTAGTCCTGGCGGATGCGGAGAGACCCGAGCGTCACCCGACCCTTGAGGATCTCTCCGGTGCGGGGGTCTGTGACGGATCCGCCCGAGCTCCAGCCGCGGGTCGATCGGTGCACCCAGTTGATCACGTTGTAGCGCACGTCGTGTGAGCTGATCCCAGGAGGCCGGAGCTCCACCCGGAAGCCTCCTCGGAAGCCCGCCTCCTGGTAGGCCTGATCCCACCACCGAGCCCCGTCGAGGAGCGCGGACCGGATGGGCTCCGGCGTCCCGGGGTCGAGGTAGTAGACGATGGGCTCGACGGGCTCGCTCACCGCCGCCGAAGGATCGCGCTTCTCCAGACGGTGCCGGCGGATGAAGCGCTTCGTCATGGGCTCACCCAGCGGCGCCGAATAGTCGGAGAACGTCATGCTGCCGAAGCCGGCACGCGGATCGTAGAGACGGGGCTGATAGGTCCCGAGCTCGGGGAGCTTGACGAAAGAGTGGTGAACGCGGAGCGTGGGTGCCTCGGCGCTGGCCGCGACGTCCCCCACCCCCTGAAAGCCGTCCGCGTCGCCTCCGCCGCCGAGCCCGCCGCCAGCGCCCGCCCCGCCGGGCTGACGCACGTACGTCAGTGAGGCTTCGATCTCGGTATTCTCGGGGAAGCCCACGGTCATGGGCATGTAGATCGCGCTCCGTGACGGGTCGACCCGGTAGGTCCCCGGACGCATCCGAAGAGCGTAGTTGTTCACGTCCCGGAGCAGGAAGTCCGTCGCGTCGACCAAGACCCGGTCCCCCGTGACGGCCGCGACCGCGAAGCCGAAGAGCGTCGCGGGTGCGAAGGCGTCTTCGACGGCCACCACCTCGGCGGGATTGGAGGAGGAGGCCCGGAAGCGGTAGTTGGGCTGGACCATCAGCACCTTGGGGCCGACCCTGTGAAACCGCACGGCGCGGGAGGTGGAGCCGGCTCCACGGTCGAGACCGATGTCGTTGGAGCCCAGGCCGGCAGCGATCCCGGCCATGTGCATCAGGTCTGTGTCCCACCGGGAGATCTCGATCCACATCTTCCCCGTGGACTCCTCCCAATAGAGGGGCATGAAGCCGTCGATCGCTCGCATGCCTTCGGTCTTCTCCTCGATGGACGGCGGCAGACTACTTGTCGAAGCACTACCGCCGCCCCGGCCTGCTTGGGAGAAGGCCGGGGCGGGCGTGCCGAGGGTGAGAGCAAGAGCGCAGATGCCGAGGAGCGGGGTGGCTGCCCTGAGCATGGGACCTCCTGAACGAGCGTGGTTCTCGCACGTGCCGTGTCTGTCACGGTCGGACGGGCATCGTAGTCGGTCGCGGCGGACGGCGCGATGCTTGTGGCTTCCCTTCCCCCACCGGCATGTTAGGGGCCGCATCGATCCCGTCCGTTGAATTCCCGAGAACGGCATTCGAGGAGCAGAGCATGCCCGAGCAGCGTTGCCCCGCGCCCCGGCCGACAGCCGACCCGCCGGCATTGGGGAGAGCAGGGAGAAGGACCCTCCAAGCGCCTTGAGCGACATCACTGCGGACGTCGTCGTCATCGGCGCCGGCATCGTCGGCGCTTCTTCGGCCTGGCACCTCGCGTCTCGCGGGCTGCGCGTGATCGTCCTCGAAGAGGACGCGGCTCCCGCCATGGGCTCGACCGGGAAGAGCGCCGCCGGCGTGAGGGTCCAGTTCACGACCGAGGCCAACATCCGGATGTCCATGTACTCGCTGCCGGTCTACCGCGAGTTCAGGAAGCGGCACGGGCATGAGGTAGGGTACCAGGACATCGGGTATCTCTTGCTGGTGCCTCACGGGAGGTGGGAGGCACACCTTGAGTCCGTCGAGCTGCAGAGAAGCCTGGGCGCCCCGGTCGAGGTGCTGAGTCCGGACGAGGCGCAACGCTATGTGAGCTTCGAGGCCGAGGGACTCGCAGGAGCGACCTACGGGCCGTGGGACGGGGTGGTCGATCCGCACGTGGCAACCCACGCGTGGGTGTCGATGGGGAAGCAGCTGGGCGTGACCTACCGACTCCGCTCACCGGTGACCGCGATCGAGCGGCTTGACGGCGGCTGGGTCGTCCAGGGCGGTGGCACCGCGATTCACTCGGGGCACGTCGTGAATGCCGCTGGCGCATGGTCAGCCCGTGTGGCTCAGCTCGCCGGCCTCAAGGTGCCGGTGGGGCCCAAGCGGATCCAGATCTTCCTCAGCGCACCCATCGAGGACACGCGCACCTACCCGCTCACGATCGACCTGGCGACAGGCGTCTACCTGAGGAGCGAGGGGAACCGCGTCCTCTTCGGCCGCGACGACCTCGATCAGGACTTCGGATTCACCGAGGGGATGGACTGGGACTGGTTGGAGCGCGTCCTGCTCACCGGGGTCGAGCGCTATGGGTGGTGGGAGGACCTGGGGGTCGACCGGAAGGGGAGCTGGTGGGGGTACTACGCCGTGTCTCCTGACAACAGCCCGATCATCTGCCCGAATCCCGGAGACGCCGCGTGGATCGACGCCTGCGGCTTCTCGGGGCACGGCATCATGCACGCCCCCGCGACAGGCCTCGCCGTGTCGGAGTTCATCGTCGATGGAGACGCACACACGATAGACATGAGGGCGTTCCGCCACGGGCGCTTCGCGGAGGGCGTGGACGTGGAGGCGAACATCTTCTGACCACCACCCTCTCGGGCGCACGTCCCGTGCGTCGGCCCGGCCCTGGGCACGCCCCGACCACAGCCATCGCAGCCCACGCGAAGGTGACGACCGCCCGGCCTCCCCCGGTGGCGAGCTACGCCCTGTTCCCGGGATGGCCGTGGTGTCGAGCCGATTGTCGACGGCCAGCAGCTCCTCGAACGGCCCTCGGCGAGGCGGAAGCCCGACCTCGCGGCTGCCCCACCGCGACCACCAGGCGCATGGATCCTAGGGCTCGCCCCTCTTCGAGGCGATCGGAAGCTACTGATGGCCTTGCCGGGCTCGCGCGCGCGCCCAGGCGGGTGAAGCGTGCCTCGTTGCGCGCCTACTCCGGCGCTCTGAGCGCCACCAGACGACCCGGCTGTCCGACCTGAACGACAATGTGCTGCCGCCCCTCGTGCACGTAGGTCATCATCCCGTACTGGCCCGGCGACGGCAGCTCCACCTCCGCCACAAACTCGCCGGTCCGCTTGTCGTAGGCGTTAAGCACTGGGGGCCCGGTGGAACCCTCGGTGGCATAGAGCAGGTCGCCCGCGACCATCTGGATGGAATTCCCGCCTCCGCCAGTCCTCGAGAGGTCCGCGCCCTGGAGAGCCGGGTGGTTCTTCACCTCCTCCGGTGTGTCCCCGATCGGAATCCACCAGACCCGCTCGCCCGTGTTCATGTCGTAGGCGGAGAGCCGCGTATAGGGCGGCTTCCAGATCGGCAGCCCCTGCACCCGCGGCAACCCTCCCCCGGGCCCTGCGACCCACTCCGAGATCGTCGTACCCGTCGTCCTCGGGTTGTCCGGCTCGTCCGCCTGGTGCCCGGGGATCACAAAGCCTCCACCGCAACGGCGGGAGGACGGCACGTACATGATGCCGGTCGTCGGGTCCATCGTTGCGGGGTTGGTGATGTTCAGCCCGCCGTAGCAGCGGATGTTGTCCTCGAGGCCAGTGTTGTGATCCACCTGGAGCCGGGGCAGGAACGGACCCCCGATCCGGTACTGGCTCATGATCTCCAGCGCCTCCGCCCTGAGCTCGGGCGTGAAGTCGATCACGTCTTCCTCGGGAAGCCCGAGGGGCTCGAACGGCTCGGGCCAGGTGGGGATCGGCTGGGTCGATGCGGTCCAGTCTCCGGGAACCTCGGTCTGGGCGACCGGCACCTCTTCGATCGGCCAGATCGGCTCGCCCGTCTCCCGATTGAAGGCGAAGATGACGCCGGTCTTCGTCGTCTGGATCACCGCCGGAACCTGCGCCCCGTCCACCTCGAGGTCCGCGATGATGGGGACGTTCGGCAGGTCGTAGTTCCACTGATCGTGGTGAACCGTCTGGAAGTGCCAGACCCTCTCGCCCGTCTGGACGTCCAGCGCGATGACGCTGGTGCCGAAAAGGTTATTCCCCGGGCGGAAGCCCCCGAAGTAGTCGATCGTCGGAGGGTTGGTCGGGATGTAGACGATGCCGCGCTCGCGATCGGCCGACATGGGCGCCCACGACGACACGTCCCCGGTCCACTGCCAGGCATCGTTGAGCCACGTCTCGTGGCCGACTTCTCCCGGCCGCGGGATGACGTGGAACTTCCACCTAAAGTCGCCGGTCCTCGCGTCGTAAGCGAGGATGTCTCCCGGCACGTTCTCGATGCGGGTCTGGTTGTAGCCCTGCTCCGCGGAGTTCCCTACCACGACGACGTCGTCCACCACGATCGGGGGCGACGAGGTGGTGATGAAACCGAGCTCTCTGGGGATCCCGTAATCCGGATCGTACGGCTCGCCCAAGTCCTGCCACGGGCCCCAGTCAGCGACGAGGTCGGGGATCATGTCCACGGTGCCGGTCTCGCCGAACCCCTCGAGCGGCACGGTCTCGCCGAACCCCTCGAGCGGTCGGCCGGTCTCGGCGTCCAACGCGTGGAGGAAGTACGCCGGGGAGGTGTAGTAGATCACCCCTCGACCGTCGATTTCGGCGTAGGCGACGCCCTTGCCGTAGTTCTGCCGCATCGACCGATTCCACCGCGTGGTGTGGGGCTCGCGATATGTCCAGAGCGTCTCGCCCGTCCCCGGGTCGATGGCGCCCACGGTGCGGCGCTGGCCAGCCACAGTGTAGAGGATGCCGTCCACGTACGTGGGCGTGGACTTCATCTGGTAGTCCACCTCGGGGCCGAAGTTGTCGGCGCGCCAGATCCATGCGACTTCGAGATCGGCCACGTTGGAGGCGTCGATCTGGTTCGCTGGCGAGTAGCGGGTGCCCCATGAGTCCGCGCTCTGGTAGCGCCACTCCCCGTAAGGGTTGCCGCGATCCTGGGCGTGCCCGAGCACGGGGGTGGCCACAAGCCAGGCCAGCACAAGGGCCGCGCCTGCCGAAAGCCGAGAGATCGGACGGGATGATGCAGACATGGTTCTCCTCACCGCAGAGAGCCGCACACGATGATCGGCCGTCCGAGGAGTCCCGCAACCTGCCGAAATCCTTGGATCGACCACGCAGGTAAAGGAGCATGCTAGTACACGGCCCGGCGTTCAGCCAGCTTCGGGTCTAGCCCGTTACCCCTGGCACCGCCGGCCAAGGCTGCCGTGCGCGTGCCGCGCAGGCCACGTTGCCTCCGAGAGAAGCACCGATCGACGGAATCAGCGAGTGCCGTGCGGCGCCGAACAACCTCCCGGCGCCGGACGCCGCGGCGTTCCGGGTTCCGGGTTCCGGGCCCGCCGCACCGGTCGCTCGGAGCCTCGAGTCCTCCGCCGGTGGGGGTTGAGGGTTCCGGCGGTCAGCCGCTCCTGGCACTTCGCGGCCGCGGCCGCGATATTGCCGCCGTTGGCCCTGCCACCCAGGGTCGCTCAAGCACGGAGCCGGTCCGGGTGGCCAGAGATGCGCCTCGTGGTCCGGATCACGTCGCCGATTAGGATGAGGCTCACGACCTTCGCCGCCGCGCTTATGCTCATGATTGCGCCAGCCTACGGCCGCGCCCAGTCGGCCGATCCGGGCGGAGCACCCGATGCCACAGCGCTTCCCGCAACGATCCCCCTCTTCCCCCTCCCCGACGTCGCCCTCCTCCCCAACATCACGCTGCCTCTGCATATCTTCGAGCCTCGCTACCGAAGCATGGTGGCGGATGCCTTGGACGGCGACCGGCTGATCGGCATCGTCATGCTTCGGCCCGGCTACGAGGCCGAGTACGAGGGACGGCCGCCGGTCTATTCGATCGGGGGTGCCGGGTGGATCGAGAACGCGGAGCGGCTTCCGGACGGGCGCTACGTCATCGTGTTGCGTGGGATTACAAGATTCCGAATCGTCGGCGAGGACGACAGCCGACCCTACCGGATGGCCCACGTGGAGGCGATCCCCGAGGTGCTCTCCAACGAGGACCGGGCGCTCCTAGGCGAGCAACGCGATCGCCTCGAGGAGCTGCTCATGTCCGTGGCCCCGAACCAACAGCCGCCCTCCCCCACCGTCTCCGACGAGGATGTGGTCAACATCTCCACGCAGTTTCTTCCATTGAAGCCCGCCGACCGCCAGATGCTCCTCGAGGAAGACGGAGTGCTGCCAAGGTCCCAGGCGCTCCTCCGTCTCCTAGAGGCAATGCGCCCGATGCGGCGCACCGACTGAGGGAGCAGAAATAGCCTCGCCTCGTCCAGGGCCTCTCCGAGGTGGCGTCCAACGGGGCCGGGAATCTCGGAGAGCGAGGCGAGCCTCGCCCAGACCGAAGGGAAGGACCCCCGCGGGGCCCTCCGGAACCGTCGGGCCCGACGTGGATGTGCGCCTGCCAGACGTTCGAGAGGTTGGCGACCACCAAACGGGTTCAATCGCGCGGTCCCGACGCGACTGGACTCAGGCGACGACGACGCCCGACAGACAACCCAGGTCGATCCAATTCGGCCTGGCGGCCCGTCCAGCCGCAGGGCGCCAGCGTGCCGTCGGGCTCCGCCTGCGACTCGATCACAGGCACAATTTCCTATCGTGTCAACTGTGGAAATAGGTAATATCCTAAATCATGAAACCACCGAAGAAGGACGACCACACGGACCTGGATCCGGTCCGGCGCCGGATCCTCGAGCTGCTTCCGCATCTCCGCTCCAACTTGCGGATGGCCTCACTCGCGATCGGCCGAAACGCCGCCTATCTGCACCAGTTCATCCACCGCGGCACGCCCCGGATCCTGGCCGAGTACGACCGCGAAGCCTTGGCGGAGCATCTGGGCTGTAGGCCCGAAGAACTCAAGCACGCCGGGATCCCGCCTCGGAAGTCGCGGGCAACGACGGCTCCACGCAAAGCGAAGCCTGCCCGCAGGCGACGAACCGGTCCGCCGAAAGGATACGTCGCGGTGCCTGAGATCGACGTCCGTGCGGCAGGGGAATCGGGAGCTTGGAACGAAGAGCTGGAGCAGACCAAGGAGATGTGGTTTCTCGCCGATCGTCTCATCCGGCACGAATTCCGGGCGAAGGCGGAGGATCTACGGATGGTCACCGCGGATGGCGATTCGATGAAGCCGTTCCTTTCGAGCGGCGACCGCATCCTGATCGATGTGAGCCAGCGGGTTCCGGTCCCGCCGGGCCTCTTCGTCATCTGGGACGGGATGGGGCTGGTCGCCAAGCGGATCGAGCATGTGCCCCACTCCGAGCCGCCGAAGGTGGTGATCAAGTCGTTGAACCCGGAGTACGACAGCCGTGAGTGCCTTTACGACGAGGTCCGTCTCGTCGGCCGCGCCGTCTGGGTCACACGGCGGGTCTGAGTTGCCCGGGGCAGGCGGGATCCGCCAGGCTCGCGGCGGCCGCCGCGTGTGAGCCTCTGGGCAAGCAAGATGGATGACCACCTGGGGACGAGCTGCTCGGGTGTGCCAGACGTCGTTTCATCCTGGGGCATCGATCCGTGAGGGCTGACGCCAGCGGCCGCCCTGAAGCGTTCCACAGGCTTGGCGATCGAACAAGAAGTGGATGCGGTCCTGTTCGCGGGAGACGTTGTCGAGAGCGCCAAATGCCAGGTTCGAGGCGATCCCGCCTCTTGGAGGACTGCGTGGGGCGGTTGCTGGATGCGGGAATCGAAGTCATCGCCGTCGACGGGTTGACGTTGTTGGGCGCTGGTGGCAGATGGGAGTCCGGGCAGTAACGAAGAACAAGGTGCCCGTCGCCGAGATCACCGGCTGGTTGTTCCCCGAGGGGTTCGTACGCCAGAGTCCGGTTGCGCAGCTTCTGTCGGAGCCGCTCGAGCCCGCGTAGACGCCCACTCCGCGCATTGGCTTGTGTCATGCCTATCTCAAGCTTCCGGAGGGAATTACGCACCCATCCGGCAAGTGGAACTCGACGATACCGGTGACGATGCTTGGCTCCTCGGTCACACTCATAAGCCTTCCATCGAGGGCCTTTCCGCGCAGGCGGATTCTCGGCCGTCGGGTTACCTGGGCTCCCTAGGTAGGGCTCAATCCGTCGGAAACGGACCCTTATCGTCCATGGTTGCTGAGGGCCCGCAGTGGGCCCGCAGTGGAGGGGAGCTGCACTTGGAGCAGATTCCGCTCGCGCCACTGCGCTGGGAGCAGGTCTCCATCTCCGTCGCAGGGCTTGAGCATGTCGAAGACGTGGCCGACCGATTGCTGGGGGGAGCGGCGAACGTCGTCCGTCGAATCGGGCAAGAAGGCCCTGCGCCCCGCGCGCTGGGGCTGTGCGCTCCACTGACGGGGCCAAGGCCCTGCCACGAAGCGATCGGAAGGGCATCGCCCGCGGCGAGCGGAAGGACTTGATCCGGACCGCCGTCTCCGGCGGTCTCGCCTGCGGATGGCCTCCCCGGGGATCGGCGGCAGGTCCTTCAGGCCGGAAAGCCGGGCGTCTGGAAGCCCCTTCTCCCATCTGTCGCCTCCTCTCTGCTCCTCAAGAAAACACCACGGAAAGAAGCTTGAGAGGGCTACCGCAATCCGGGCAAACCCGAATCGTCACTCTAGCAAGCATATCCGCCTGCTCGATGGAGGCCCCTTGACCGCCATAGCGGCATGCGTAAAATCTGGATCGGCTTCTTGGCGTCCTCTCCCTTGCCTCGTCCAGCGTACCAGCACGATTATAGCCGCGTTCTCAGACTCCTCGGGACGGACAACCTATCCACCGCGCAGGTATCACTTCGAAATGACGAATACTGCCCACATTGGTTCGCTCGGGGGCTGGCTTGTGGCCTTGGCGGTTTTTGCGGCTGCTCCGGCCGGGACGGCCGCACAGACGGAGTTTCACTATCAGTACGGCAAGCTCACCAATCCGTTTGACGGAGCGCGACGCTACACGCACATCCTGACCTTCCAGCAGGCATCGAGCTGGTCGCTCGGCGACAGCTTCTTCTTCATCGATTTTCTCGAAGATGGCGTCGCGGACGGATTCAACGACATGGAGTTCTACGGCGAGTGGTATCCCACCCTCAGCTTCGGTAAGCTAGCGGACCGGACGGTCGGCGGCGGACCGGTGCGGGATATCGCACTGATCGGGGGCATTAACTTCGACGGCGACGCCAACGTCTTCAAGTGGCTGCCCGGTGTGCGACTCTCCTGGAGCATCCCCGGCTTCGTTTTCTTCCACACGGACGTAACGGCCTTCATCGATGCCAGCAGCGGTGTGGATCGGGGAGGTGCGCCTCGGACTGGTGACAGCTTCATGGTGGATGCAAGCTGGGGCGCAGCCTTCGATCTCGGCAGTCAGTCGTTCTGGTTCACCGGCCATACGGAGTACATCGGCGCGACGACCAACGAACTCGGCAATGCCGTAAAGGGGTGGATCCTCGCGCAGCCACAGCTTGGCTGGGACCTCGGAAAGGCACTGACGGACAATGCCAATCAGCTCTTTCTCGGCGTCGAGTACCAGTATTGGTGGAACAAGCTGGGCTTGGACAACCACGACAACGTCCCGCAGTTGTGGGTGATGTGGCGTCTGTGATGTCTTAATGCTGCCGGGCAAGAGAGTGAGATGGAGGAAGTCGTGACAGACGCGCAGGAGGCGCCAAGCACCGAGATCCGGTCGATCAAGAAGGGATTGCGCCTTGCGGCCCGGGGCTTCCTCGCGCTCGCCGCGCTGCTCACCGTCACGATCACCGCGACCTCCGCCACGATGCTCTACAACTCTGCCATCGCGCTGCGTGACGAGGCGGAGGCGGCCGCCATACACCTAGCTGAACTTCTCGCGGCAAGCTTCGCCGACATGGGCGAGATCTCACTGGCCAACGTTGCCCGCACGCTTGATGCGACGCTGGACGACCAGATGATCGCGCAGGCCCGTATCACGGCACACCTCGTCGCCGCGGCGGAGGCGGCAGGGCAGGATCCAGGGCGCATCATCGAGACCCTAGACGCGATCGTGGCGAACACGGTGCTGGACGAGTTCTGGATCACCGACAGTGTGGCTTTTTCCTATCTCACCAATGTCCGGGACCAGAACGGCGAACTGGTGCCCTTCCGATTTGACCCCGATCCAGCGGTGCAGCCGCAAGCGTCGAAGTTCTACGTGCTGCTCGAATCGGATATCGACACCGACGACGATGTCATCACACAACCAGCGCAGGTCCGGGAGATCGATCAAGAAGTCTACAAGTACGTCGGAGTAGGCGGCGTCGACAAACAGCGGATCGTGCAGATCGGCAATGCGCTCGTCTTCGGTGAGCAGGAGATCCTGACCAACGTCTACGCTACGGAGCGGGCTGATGTTTCCGCCGTAGTTGAGGGGATTGTTGGCCAGCATATGCTGGTGCAGGCGACCATAGCGGGTCACTTCGTGGTTGCGGCGGAGGAGGCCGGCTGGACAGCGGAGGAGATCAACGGACGGCTGCAGCGTATCGCCGGAGCGACGGTCATCGGGGAAATCCAAGTCCTTGATCCGGACGGCTCCGTTGCCTACTCCAGTTTGCTTCCGCCGCTGGCAAGCGGGGCGGACATACGGATGGAAGAGATCGCGCCGCTTCTGGAGGGTGCTGGGCGTAGCGTGGAGCTTGCGACTGCCCCGCGCGCCTCGGACGGAGCAGTCTATAAGTACGTGGCGGTTGCGGGTGCCGGCTCTCCACGGGTCGTGCAAGTCGGTGTGCCCATCGAGGGCAGCTCCGGGAACCTCCTCTATGCCGTGTATCAGCGGGAGGCGGACCTGCTGGTCCGATCACGTAATTTGGAGGCGCTCTGGGTCGTCAATCTTGACCGTGATCTGGCTGCATCGGCACCGCGGGCCGGACAGTTGGGCCCCGAGACGGTGGACGCCGCCAGCGTCTTCTCACACCGGGCCGAGTCGATCATGGAGCAGGCCGTGGACCAGGGTCAGGTGGTTAGCGAGGCCAGCCTGAGCATGGTCGCACCTGCCGAGCGCGGCATCTGGGTCGCCTCACCTATTATTAATGCCGGAGGGATCCCGATCGGCGGCCTCGCACTCGCGGTCAGCCTAGACGACATCGCAACCACGGTTCGCACCGAGGCGCGGAACACAACGCTGATCGCTTTCCTCCTCCTCGGTTTCACTGCCGCTGCTGCACTCTGGGGAACGCGGTGGCTGACACGGCCTATCGAGGCGATCGCCACGGCGGCCCGCCAGGTGGAGATGGGCAGGCGGCCGGACGAAAGCTTGATTGAGCCAGTGATAGCGCGGACCGATGAGCTGGGCGGCCTGGCGCGGGTGTTTGACGCCATGACGGTACAGGTCTTTGACCGAGAAGAGCAGCTCGAGATGATGGTCTCGGCGCGGACCGAAGAACTCGAGAAGAGCAACCACAGCCTGCGCCGTGCCCAACGGGCGCTGGAGCAGGACCTAGAGATGGCCAGGGCGGTGCAGGCTGCCCTCGTTCATGACGGTCAAGTGGACTTGGCCGGCTTCGGGGCCTATGCGCGGATGACCCCGGCGCAGCAGGTGGGCGGCGACTTCGTGGACGTCTTCGAGGCGTCCGAGGGCCAGCTGTTCGTCAGCGTGTGTGACGTTTCCGGCAAGGGGGTGGCAGCGGCGTTGTTCATGGCAGCGTCGCAAGGTGCGATCAACGCGGCAGCGACCAAGGGCCAGACCGGCGACATCGCGGCTATCGCCACAGAAGCCAACCGTCGGCTCTGCGGCGAGAATCCGATGGGGCTCTTTGTGACCGGCATGCTCGCCATCGTCGACCTTGAGAGAGCCGTCATGGAATACGTCTGCGCTGGACATGAGCCTGCCTTCGTGGTGGGCGACGACGACTCCCAACGAGTTCTTCCGATGACTCACGGGGTTCCGATGGGCGTGATCGACGACTTCGAGTACAAGAGCCACCAGGAAGAATTGCGCCGCGGCGACTCGCTCTTCCTCTACACGGATGGACTCACCGACGCGGTGAACCTCAGCGGCGAGCTGTTCGGGAAGGAGCGGCTCCAAGCAACGCTCAATGGGGCATCGGCACGCTCGCCTGAAGAGATCGTGGGCCACATCTGGACCGAGATCGGCGTCTATTCCACAGGCACTCCGCCGGCCGACGACATGACTTGTCTGGTTCTGCGCCGCTACCATTGACCTCCGCCCCCCCACCTGCAGCGTGCTGATAGGACTTTTGCCGTAGCTTACTGTTCGTGTTGTGCGCTCCCGGCAGGCACGAACATCATCGTGGCTGAGCAACTCAACGCGACGATACCGGCCCAGCTGTGAGGAGCCGCGCAGGCTTTCGCTTGCGCACAACGGTTTGCCCGACCCCACGATCTTCGTCATCCGTGTGGACTGAGACCGGTGCCCGGGCCTTCGGTGTGGTACGTGGCAGCGAGCCTTGTCCTGAACCCAGACCGTTGCTAGAGTTGCGCGGTTCCTCACAACGGAGAGGTCATTGGCGATGAGAGATGAACTGCGCGTCTCGTTGTCACCCACGCTGTCCGCAGTGCGCGGCCTGGCGCAGATGGTAGAGGAGTTCGGCGACGCCAACAAGCTGCCGATGCAGAAGATCTACATGATCAACTTGGCCGTTGAGGAATTGATCACCAACACCGTGAGTTACGGCCTTCGAGGCGTCACCCAACCGAAGATCGAGATTGCCCTGCAAGTCAATAGCACCGTCCTAGCGGTGACCATGGTGGACAACGGCGAACCGTTCGATCCGACGCAAGACACGAACCCCGATCTGTCATCGGCGGTCGATGATCGACCGATCGGAGGCCTGGGGCTGCATCTGGTCAAGACGTTTGCCGCCCGGATAAAGTACGAGTACGTAGACGGCAAGAACCGGTTGACGCTGGAGCACGATCTCAAGCCGGATGCAGCGTGAAGCGCCTGGCGTAGCGACGAGAAGGGTCATCGAATGGATATTGAAGTCGCGGAGGAACGGAACGCCGAGGTGTTGGTGCTGTCGCCCATCGGACGGCTCGACAGCGGAAACGTGCGCTCGTTCGAGTCGGTCGTCATGGATCACGTAAGCAGCGGAGAGCGGCGCGTGGTCGTCGACTTCAGCCGTCTCGACTTCATCAGCAGCGCGGGCATGCGGGTGCTCCTCATCGCCGCCAAGGTGAACCGGTTCCGATTTCTTGGACAGGGGGGCGGCCTAATCATGCCGCCTTACGGGTGAGCTCCTCGCGGGCCTGGGCCGGGGTCCGGTAGGCGTGCCGCTCTAAGAGCCACCCGTGGTTGTAGGATTCGATGAACTGGCCGATCTCGTGTCTGGCTTCCTCGAGGCTCTCGAAGTCGTGGAGGTAGAGGCACTCCTCCTTGAGCGTGCGGATGAAGCGCTCCGCCACACCGTTGGACTAAGTCGTCGACTGCACCCGAAGCGGCGCAAGCAGGTCGAACCTTCCGGGTGACGCATCCTTTTCATCCGCTGCGGGGCCGCGAGTTCGAGCTGATCCAGAGGAAGCTTTGCTGGGGAATCGAGCGGGTGTACTACATGGGCGAAGACGGCGTGCTGGCGCACATTCCGGTGGGTTGGACCAGTGTCGCGGTGGAGGATCCGTTCGTGGAGGTCGCGGGGGGCCGTTCGGCGTTCCGGGTGGAGGATTTGCTGGCCCTGGCGGACATGTTTGGGTGGGGGTGTTGTAAAGGGGATTATGCCTAATGTGTAAGCATGATTTTAACCGCGTCATCGGTGTGACCCGGTCTGATGCGCCGGATTACAGCGTCCTCTCATCCAGATATGCTTGTGGCATAGACGTTATTGAGTCGAGTGCATGCGGTCTCCGCCTTGACGCCGGTTCACATATAGTCATAGTTATGTTGACACTCTATTTCACGCATCGCCGGAGATGTCTTCATGGCACGTCGCCCCATCGACGACAAGACGCGCACCTTGCGCGAACACGGCTGCTTCAACCCTCACCCCGAGCGCGTGCGCGACCCCCGGTTCCTGGACAACGCCTTCTTCGATCCCCGCGATCTCCTGCAGGTCAAGTACGAGATGCTGCGCCGTGTGCGCGAGGACGGCGAGTCCGTCAGCGGCAGCGCCGCCCGATTCGGGTTGTCCCGCCCTACGTTTTACCTGGCGCAACGTGCCTACGAGGCGGGCGGGCTGCCGGCGCTGTTGCCGAAGCGGCCCGGACCGCGGCGGCCGCACAAGCTCAGTGCCGAGGTGGTCGCGGCCTTGCGCGCCGCCCGGGCGCAACAACCGCCGCCCAGTTCCCGGGAACTCGTCGAACTGGTGCGCGAGCGGTTCGGCCTCTCGGTGCACCGGCGCAGTGTCGAGCGGGTGCTGGCGCGGCAAAAAAAACGCCTGTGACCCAGCCCAGGCACTCCGATGCGCCGCCGTGGCCGGCCGCGGCCTGCGCTCAAGGCTACGAGCGATTGCGCGGTCAAGCTCTGCGGTCCGGGCCTCTCCAGGATCGCGACGGGCTCGCCGTTCTGACGTGCCGCGGCGTCGCCGCCTGGTTGCGTGTCTTGGCGACGTTGCCCGCTCCGGCCAGCATCGGGGACGGGCCGCGTTCGCCTGGTCCGCTGCCGGCGGGCGTGGAGAGCCAAGCGATGGACATCCTGATGGCGATGGTCCGCCCCCACCTGACGGGGAGAGCGGCATGAGCGATGCGCATCGGAAGGTGAGCGCCGGCCACCTGAGCCGCGACGCCTACCTCTATGTGCGCCAGTCCACGGTGCGTCAGGTGGTCGAGAACACGGAGAGCACGCGCCGTCAGTATGCACTGCGCGAGCGAGCGGTGGCGCTGGGCTGGCCGACCGAGCGGGTCGTCGTGATCGACACCGACCTCGGTCAATCCGGGGCCGACCGGGACCGCGAGGGGTTCCAGCATCTGGTCGCGGAAGTCGGCATGGGCCGCGCCGGCATCGTGCTCGGACTCGAGGTCTCGCGCCTGGCCCGCAACTCCACCGACTGGCATCGGTTGCTGGAGATCTGCGCGTTGAGCGACACGCTGATCCTCGACGAGGACGGCGTCTACTGTCCCGGGGACTTCAACGACAGGCTCTTGCTCGGACTCAAGGGCACGATGAGCGAGGCGGAACTGCACATGCTGCATGCCCGGCTACGCGGGGGCCTGCTCAACCAGGCCCGGCGCGGCGCCCTGAAGCTGCCGCTCCCGGTGGGACTGCTCTACGATCCGCTGGACCGGGTCGTGCTCGACCCCGATGCCCAGGTGCAACAGAGCCTGCGGATGCTGTTCGATACCTTCGAGCGCACCGGCGCCGCCACCGCCACGGTGCGCCACTTCCGCGAGCGCCGGCTGCACTTTCCGCGGCGGCCGCGCACCGGGCCCCGCAAGGGCGAACTGCACTGGCAGCCGCTGGATCACTCGCGCGTCCTGCAGGTGCTGCATAATCCCCGCTACGCGGGGGCTTACGCGTTCGGCCGCAGCCGGCAGCGGCGGCTTCCCGGCGGCGGCGTGGAGAGCCGGCGCCTGCCGCTCGGGGAGTGGACCGTGCTGTTGCGCAATGCCCACCCCGGCTACATCGGCTGGGAACGCTTCGAGGCCAATCGGCGGCAGTTGCGCAGCAACGCCTTGGCCCACGGCGCCGACCGCCGCCGCGGTCCGCCCCGGGAGGGGCCGGCGTTGTTGCAGGGTCTGGTCTTGTGTGGCGTGTGCGGCCGAAGCATGACGGTCCGCTATCACATCCGCCGGGGCCGGCAGGTGCCCGATTACGTCTGCCAGCGCGAGGGTATCCGAACCGCGAGCGCCAAGTGCCAGTCCATCCCCGGCGCCGGCATCGACCGCGCCGTCGGGGCACTGCTGGTGGAACTGATGACGCCGGTGACGCTGACCGTCGCGCTCAAGGTACAGGACGAACTGGCGGCACGCGCCGAGCAGGTCGATGCCTGGCGGGCCCAGGCAGTGCAACGGGCTCGCCATGAAGCGGACCTGGCTCGGCAGCGCTTCATGCAGACCCATCCCGACAACCGGTTGGTGGCCGATGTGCTGGAGGCCGAGTGGAACGCCCGGCTGCGTGCCCTGGACCACGCCCAGCAGGAACTCGAGCAACAGCGCGCCCAGGATCCCGGGCAACCCGACGACGCCCAGCGCCAGCGCATCCTTGCCCTGTCCACCGACTTCCCGCGCCTGTGGAACGACCCCGCGACACCGGAGCGCGAGCGTAAGCGCATGGCGCGCCTCCTGATCGAGGACGTCACGCTAACGCGCGGAACCGATATCGCCTTGGGCATACGCTTGCGCGGCGGTGCGACGCGGCAGTTGCAGCTGCCCCCCGAACCGCCCGCCTGGCAACTCTACCGGACCTCCGAGCACGTCGTGGCCGAGATCGACCGCCTCACCGAGAACCACACCGACACCCAGATCGCGGCCATCCTAAACGGCCGCGGGCTGCGTACGGGCCATGGCATCGCCTTCAGGCCACAACGGATACAGGTCTTACGCCGAGCCTACGGCCTGAAAACCCGCTACCAACGGCTACGCGCTCAAGGGCTGCTGAGCCTCACGGAAATCGCTGCCAGACTCCAGGTCTCGACCAGAACCATCAAAATATGGCGTAATCATGGGCTGCTCCGCGCCCACCCCTACAACGACAGGAACCAATGCCTGTATGAACCCCCGATCGGCCACCCACCCGCCAAGCAGCAGGGGCGCAAGTTGGCCAATCGACAACCCATCCCCCCAGCTCCTGTCCCAACCTGCCAACAGGGTGCAGTATGATGCATAGCCCTTGGACTGGGGCCTGCCCACCTTCGTCGTGCGGTGCTCGATGTCCTCGAGCTGAAGGAACAGCTCATATGGGTGACGGTCCGGACGGCCGCAGAACTCGCGGCCGTTGTCGCTGAGCACGGTCTTCACCCGGACCCGGTGCTCATCGAAGAACGGCAACACGTCGTTGTTCATCACCTGCACCGCCGTGAGCGGGAGCTTGCTCGTGTAGAGCCGGCCCCAGGCGTAGCGGCTGAAGCAATCGAGCACGGTCTGCAGGTACACCTTGCCGACCCCCTTCAGCGTTCCGACGAAGAACGTGTCCACGGCGACGAGGTCGCCCGGGTAATGGACTTCGATGTGGCGCTCCCGGAACTCGGGACTGAAGCGCTCCAGCAGCTCGATCTGCTCGCCGGTCAGCTTCAGCTTCCGTTCCCTGGCCGTCTCTTCGAGCCTGAGCAGCCGTTCGTGCTTCGTGGTGAGGCCATGCCGGCTCCACACGCCCCGTACGCCTCCTGAACTCACCTGGATCCCTCCGAGCAGCAACTCGTCCGCGACCCGCTGAGCTCCGTGCGTCGGAGCCTCCAAGGCGTGGGCCAAGACCGCCTGCTCGATCTCTTCACTCACCCGGTTCGGGTGCGGTCCCTTCGGCCCCGGAAGCTGGTCGATCAGCCCCTCGGCCCCGTAAAGCTGGAAGTTCCTCCTGATCTCGTAGAACTGCTGCCGGCTGTAGCCCACGATCTGGCACGCCTTGCTCACGTTGCCGAGCTCCTGGGCCAACTGTAGCAGGCTCAGCTTGCGGCGCGCTATCTTCTCCCCCTGGACGGTGGTCATCTTCTCTCCCGTGCTAAGTGAGTGACTTCGACATCTCTCAATTAGCTCCGGCGAGGGCGGCTGGCCACCGTCCTCTCTCGTGGTCAACTGTCAGGTGAATACCGTCTCAGCACACGCGGGCGAATCGTCGTCAAGCCAGCGAAGAAAACCTAGCCGCCGAGGCGAAGCCGCCTCCCGGGTCTGCCCGACGGCCTTCCCGCTAGGGATTGATGGCTGGGAGCGACCCCCGGAGCGCGGGGGCGAGCGTGTGAAAACACACGCGGCCCCGCGCCCACACCAGGCCCTCGGCCTGGGGGGTCGCTTCCAGAGGTCCCTGCGGGCTGCTTCGCCAAACGACGTAAATTACTCATTATAAATCACTTACGTATTTCCCTATCGCGTCCTACCTCCCATTATTTCCACCACAATGAAACGGATTTCCTCGGCGCTTCGTGGTCCTGAACGGACGCGTCGGCCGGGGATCGCCGCGTACCCGAAGCACCCGAGCCCCGGCCGCCCGACGCAGACGGGGAACCCCCTGGAGGAGCATGACGCACGCTTACGATCACCGATCTAGTGCTGCGCGGCAGCAGATCGAGGTGAAGGAGGGACGCCTGGCGGATCTGGAGAAGATCGAGAGTGCGATCAAAGAGCTCATGCGCTGGGAGCGACGCGGGGTAGCCAAGCCGGCAGAGTCGGGATAGCTCTACCGTCCGCACTCCTGGTAGTTCGACCCCATGCACGCGCGGGCCAGCTCCGTCGCACGCTCAATCTGAGGCGGGGTCATTAGTCGGAGTGGAGGAGGAAGGATCCTGACGTCGTATCCGTTGGCCCGGGCGACGTTGAGCCACATGTGCGCAAGCACGAGATCCTCCAGGACTCCATCGCCAAAGGCTAACATGCTCCCGAGGTTGAATTGCGCCTCGGCGTGTCCCTGCTCGGCGGCCATCCGGAACCAATGCACGGCCTCGGCGGCGTCCTCCGGGACGCTCGTGCCGAAAGCCAACATGAGCTCGAAGCGGAACTCCCGCTCGGCGTCGTTCTCCGGGACGCCCCTGCCGTAGTCGTACATGAGCCCGAGGTTGAATTGCGCCTCGGCGAAGCCCTGCTCGGCAGCTTGGCGCACCCTTTCGAACTGGGCTTCCAAAGGCCTGGGGACAGCTACGAGTGCGAGGAAGAGCAAGCTAAACGAGAGGTGTCACGGGACGTTCATTTTGCCCCTTACCCGAAGAGCTGGCGTGGGCCAGGCGCGATCCTGGCCCGAGACGCTAATGGTTCCCGGCCACGACATCGGTCGGCGCTTAAGGATCAGCGGTCTTCCGGCGGCTCGGCGTGCCTCCGGGTCCCGAGTCTCGCCGGGCGCCTCCGTAGACGCCAGCGCCGCTTCGATGATCACTCGTGGATAATCCGCCTCTTCGGTCGCCCAGGGCGATACCGTAGCGCGGCCTCGGCCACTTGTCATGATCTCTGCGGCAATCGGTAGCGCGGGGCTCATAGACCCGTCTCAAGGAGTACATTCGTTCAGCATCTCTCGGCCCGTCTCGCCCAGCATCTGGCCGTGGCCCTGCAGGGACACGACGAATGCTGATCGCAGAGCTTCCGTGTTGTTTCCGGCTGTTCGGGCCATGCCCCATGTGGCGAGCACTTCTCCCATGACGGCCTGTTGTGGGTAGGCGACGTTTGCTCCTTCGTGGTCGGCCTTCCAACACGCGCGTCCATGCCAAACCGTCAGGTAGGTCATCACGCGGCGATACCGGCCCACAGCATCCTGAAGCGTGAAGAAGTCGTCTGCTCGGACAGCTTCAATCGACTCCAACACAGTGGCCATTGCTTCGCTGTAGAGTCCGATAGCACGCTCGACGGCCTGCCCGTGGTCGCCGGGCACAGGAAGGTCTTGAGCCGCCAATGGTGCCGAGAACAGCACGGTCGCAAGAAGCACGTATAGGTATCTCATCAGTCGTCACCTTGTCGCAGCTGGCGTCCCAGATGCCCGCGTTCAGGCCCAGTCTGGCGTTCCCGTGGATGAGCCAGTCCTGCACGCGTGCGATAGCAGCCTTGTGCTTCACAGCCAAGATCGCGGTTGAGCGCGACGGAGGCCACCCGCTGGTTCAAGCGAACCTCCAGACAGCAGCTCGAGCGTCCGCTGGCGGAGCCGGATGCGGCTCTCGTACGTCGCTGGAACTCTCGGAACATCGCCTCTTCGCCCGTTGTTGACACGGCATAGAGCGGTCTCCTCAATGTACGGGTATGGAGATTTTGGCAGCCCAGGGTTCCCAGCGTCGGCGGCCGAGTTTGGCCGCTAAGGTGGGAGAGCCAGCCTACCCTTTGTGGGAACAAAGGGGCTGGCGAGGGGCTCCGCCCCTTCGATCCCGAAGGACGCCCGCGCTCCGCTGCGGTGGGTGTTCGCCCAGCGTACGTACCGGTTCCGGTCGTTGCCAGTGGCGCGCGGCTTGACGGCTCCGCTCGCGCTCAATGGCGCGTGCAGGCGCGGTCCACGTTCGCCTCCGCGCCATCGTCGGTCGCCGCAACCTCGTAGGCGGCGTGCGGGCGGTCACCATGACGGTGAGGTGGTCCGCGGGGGGGCCCGGGCTCCCTGGAGGTCGCCCAGCTCCCCCATCCCTCGAACAGCAAAAAAAGCACCAGCCAGCCCGAGCCGAGCCCACCCCCCATCCCCCCCCTTGTTCGCCGTCCGTCCGCCCCGCACTCTCTCCCCTGCAAAGCTCCGTTTCTTCGGGAACCCCGTTTTGAGTCGGGTTACCCGCTGAATACAACAGGCTGGCAAGATCGGGCCGGGGTAGCTCCCCGCGTCTTGGGTGAATAGGCGGAAAGCTTCCTCCGTTTCCGGAGAGACGAGTTTTGCAATGGCCCGGCACCTTTGCGGGCCATTGCCCAACACAAGGGAGGTTCCCCCAATGCGCCGTCTACTGACCGCCGGTTGTTTCCTTCTCGCGGCTTGCGGGTCCGAGACGACGGCCCCCGCGCGGACAGTCCCGACGGCCCCCGAGCCCGAGCCGCCGCCGAACCCCGCCCCGGTCATTACGGATTCCGTTCCGGCGGCGCTGCTGGTGCTGGGCACGGCGAAGACTGTTGACGCGGCGGGCTACTTCACCGATTCGGCCGGCGAGGGGCTGACCTACGCGGCGGTTTCCTCGGACCCGGCCCTCGCGCGGGTGGCGGTCGAGGGAAGCGTGGTGACGGTCGTAGGCATGGCGGAGGGGACTGCGACGGTGGCGGTCACGGCGACCGACGGCGGCGGCGGGACGGCGCAACAAGGCTTCGCCGTCACGGTGGTGTCGCTTCAAGGACCGTGGGCCTGGGAGGGCGAAGTGTTGGCGTGGCAAGACGGCGCCACGGGGTACCAGGAATGGCGCGAAGGGCGCGCCGTGCTCAATCTGGCGCACGGTGCCGGGGGCGCGGGGGTTGTCGTGCGCGGCGGGCTGGATGTGATTATGACGATCTGCGATCCCTGCGGCGGCGCGGCCCCCGGCGCGGCCCCCGGCGCGGCCCCCGGCGCGGCCCCCGGCGCGGTCCCCGGAAGGTCGGAGGTCGTGGACACCGTGGCGGTCACGGACACCGTCGGGATCACTGCGACGATCTCCTCCTTTGCCGCCCATAGAATCGCCTTGGTTGGGGAACAGGAGTTCGGCGTTGCCCCCACGATCCTGGCGGAACATTTCTACCCCAACGACGTCGAGTGCGACTCGGAGTACGCCTTGGCGCTCACGGACGCCGGGCAACTCCGCGTGACGGGGGAACGGGGTTGCGGGGGCGGCCGATTCGGGGTTGACGTCACGTTGAGCCCCAGCCGCACGGAGGTGTTGTCCGGGCTCTACCCCGTCCACTACCGCGCCGGGGCGAGGGTCGGCAGAACGCACCTTCGGCTTGCCCATTGGGGAGCCCACGAGCGCGTGGAGGCCCGGCTGCTCGACGTTCCCGAGTGCGCCTGGCCCCTCAATACGGTCAACGGCCCGGCGGTGCCGGTGCCCGGCGGTGTGCTCGTGAGACTTTCGAGGGGGAGTTCTGGGGTGGCGGCAGGCGGACAACTGGCGTTCCGGTCGGCCGACCGCTCGCTCACCGTGGATCCTCCGGGGTTTCTGGAGTGCGAATCGGAAGTGGTGCTCTTTTGGACCGACGGCGCGGAAGTGCCGGAAAGCAACCCGTGGGCGGAAGGGTCGGAGGGCGACCGGGCGGCGCTGGAGGCGCTGTACCACGCGACGGACGGCCCGAACTGGAGCACCGAAGTATACGGCTACCACAGCGATAAGCTGGACAACTGGCTGACCGACGCGCCGCTCGCGAAATGGCTCGGGGTTTCCGTCTATCCCGGCGGGCGGGTGAAGGGGCTGAAACTCAGAAGCATACGCCTTTCCGGCCCGATCCCTCCGGAAATCGGCAACCTCGCCGCGCTGGGGTGGCTGGACCTCGGGAACAACAACCTTTCCGGCCCGATCCCTCCGGAGATCGGCAACCTCACCGAGCTGCGATCGCTGGACCTCGCGAGCAACGGTAGCCCCGGACATTTCGCGGTCCCAGCGGGCGGCCTTTCCGGGCCGATGCCGGCGGAGATCGGCAACCTCACGGCACTGGAGTCGCTGCGCCTCAGCCACAACGCTCTTTCCGGTCCGATCCCGCCGGAGATCGGCAACCTCACTGCGCTCGAAAACCTGCACCTCCGCGACAACAACCTTTCCGGTCCGATTCCTCCGGAGCTCGGCAAGCTCACGGCGCTCGAAGACCTGGGCCTCGGCGACAACAACCTTTCCGGTCCGATTCCTCCGGAGCTCGGCAAGCTCACGGCGCTCGAAGACCTGGGCCTCAACGACAACACGCTTTCCGGCCCGATCCCGCTGGAGCTCGGCAAGCTCACGGCGCTCGAAAACCTGGGCCTCAACGACAACACGCTTTCCGGCCCGATCCCGCTGGAGCTCGGCAAGCTCACCGCGCTGTGAGGGCGGCGGGTGAACCGTTCGCGCCCCCTTGCGCCCTCCCCCCCGACGCGGCACTCTCAAGGCGTGGAGCTTGCCTCCAGCGGGGGGTTCGATCTTCTCTTGAAAAGGGGGGCTTCGAGACCATTGGCGAATCAACGCGAGCCAGCGGGCATCAGGGCACGGAAAACAAAGGGATGGTCCTGCACCCACTGCAGGGCGTCCTACGGCCCCGGCAATGAAGCCGGGACGTGTAGTAGGTGGTCAGTTCGTTGGGACCCCGCCGCTGGTGGCGGGACGGGTGCCTACAAGAGCGTTCCGCTTCCCTGCCAACCCTGACACTGACGCCCCTCCCTCGGGTCCCTCTCGCCGTTGACGCTACCACCCACTCCACCCACTGTCCGCACCCTCAGACAGAGCGCAGCTCTCCCGACGCGTGTTCCCGGCTCGGTGACGTGCACAACCTGGCGGTCATCGTCCGGAGGGGCCAGCAAGGTCCGATTCCCGGTCGAGCGTTCCTCATCCGGCAAGCACACGCCCGAGAGCCTGCAATGCGTGCAGAAGGTTCGCGTTCTCGGCTACAGGCGGGCGTTGTTAGGACGCGCTGAGCCTCCTCGCCTTGCCTACGGCCTCTTGCACGTCGTGGCGGAGGTCATCCGTAACGGCCACGGGAACCCAGGCACGATCACGCGCGTAGTGGATGCGCGCATGCCCAACGACAGCCACGTTCCGGTCCGTCCTCAACACTCTGCAGCCCTTCTCGTCAGCCAGCACACCGCTGTCGGCGGTGTGGGGCGTACGCCCAAGCTCCCGCTATTTGGAGCGGTTTCCCCGCTATTTCGGTACGATGGAATCAGATGTCGTCGATCGGCAAGGTCGGCAGATCGTGCAGTCCTAGTTAGACTTAGACGACTCCTCGCCGTGAATCACGTTACCTGTACACTGCCTCCAGAGCAGGAGGAAGGCCCGTCTTACCCTAGACCCCCGGGGGGACATTTCTACATCAACCAACCCCGGGAGTCTTCCAAATCAATCCGACAGGACGGACGCCAGCGCTGAGAATCCGAGGTGAGGGCCGGGTCGAGCATTTCCACGTCGGGTGCTTGGATTACAACGAGCAGCTCGGCTTCACGATGCTCGTTGGGGCGGTGCGGTGCCGCAAGTGAAGCGACATGTCCAAGTTGCGAGAAGACCGAAGATCTTAAGATATCCGGATCCGATGCGGTGCCTACGTAGACGCACCCGAAGGCGGACCACCCCCCTAGCATCGTTACATCAAACTGGCCCCCATTGCCGGGCAAGGGTGTCGGGATTGCCGTCACGGCCAGCTGAAGCTTCAAACCTGCGGGACTCCAGGGCTGATGCTCGACACCCTGTCCGCAGGCGTCTTCGACCGCCCCATGGACTCCCGCTCAGAAAGAAGCATGCAATGAGGGGATCAGTGTGGGTTGATGAGGCTTAAGTCTATTTCCACGCATCACCTCCAACGGATCTGGCACAGCCAGCGCCGTGGTGTGAGCCGTGTCGCCCCACGCTCCTATCCTAGGCGTCCCGCCTAGGCATCCGTCAAAGGAAAGGCGTCGAGGGCCACGACGCGGTTCAAGGGCATGCTCAGGTACATCGTGTCGTCGAGCACGACCGGAGTGGCCTGGAAGTCGCCTGGACGGACCTGTTGCCCCCGGTTGGGCAGCCTCGGACCCGCGATCGGCTCCTCGCCGGTGTCTCAGCTCCAGGCGTGCTCGAGTCGGGCGGCGTTGTCCCGGTTGATGTCGGGGGGGAGTATTTCATGCCGCCCGCGTCGCCGGCGTGCGTGGGCCAAGCCCCGGCCGCCAGACCGCCGCCCACGCCACGGGTCGGCAGTGAACCAACGTCCCCCATCGGCTTCACGGCGCATCTCGCGAGGGCCACGGCCACGAGGACCGGGCCTACCGGGACCCGCCTTCCGAGAATCGATCCGAGTCGCCGAGCCGTATCGAAGCGCCTCCATGATGTGGCGTGCGGAAGTTTGTCGCGCTGCCCTCGCGGTCGAACTCCCCACGTCCGGCCGGCATCGGCGTCGCTCGGCCCGTCCACGTCCGCTACCTCAGCGGAGACGAGGGCGCTCAAATCGCGGCAATAAATCTTCTAAAGTCAAACAGGACTGCACGATCTGCCATTCTTGCCGTTGAGCGCGATCCGGTTGCGTCTTGGCCAGATAGCCGGATTCGCGGAGTCGATTGGCGGGAGTCCCGCCGGTCGTCTCCAGACGACGTTGGCGTCGGGGCGGCGTGTTTGCGACGGTTTCACAACGTGAAGTCGACTCCGACTCGATCCTCCGCTCGAAGGGGACTATTCAGAACCATCTTCCCGAGGTTACTGGTAGCAACTGACGGCTTGAGAACGCCCTGCCGCGTACATCTGCTTCAGCTTCGCGTTCTCGGTCTCGAGTTCTCGCAACCGCTTCACGTCCGAAACGCTTGCCCGTCGTACTTACTCCGCCACTTGAAGAACGTGGCCCGGCTCACGCCGTGCTCCCGCAGCAGGTCGTTGACTGGCACGCCGACCCTCGGCCTCCTTCAGAATGCCGACGATCTGGGTCTCACTGAACTTCGACTTCCGCGTCGCTGCTCCTTGGCCGGAGCAATCTACTTTCAGGTGTCGATCGATTCGGGGAAGCTTACGTCTGAGCGACCAGCGCCTTCCTTGCCTTGCCCGGATTCCTAGGGTCGGCAGTCATCAGGGGTTCCGGGTCGGGTACCAGGCGCAGCGTTTCGGGAAGCTCCGCCGCGCCCTCGCGTCCCGCGATCATCCCGGCGCGCCAGGCCACGGTTACCGGGTCGTCTTCGTAGCCGATCAGCACCGCGCCGCACGTCGAACCCGGCAGCATGGGCCGAGCCGTCGCCGGGGCTGGCAGCCGCCACCGCGATAGCTAGCGCAGCGAAGCTCTTGCCCACGCCACCCGCTCCGGACAGGGCCGCGACATCGCCGACCCGGAGCACAGTCCCACCGCCGTGTCGAGCATCCATCCACACTACAACAGGCGCCTGAGCCAGTAGGAGATGCCGCGATGAAAACAGACCGCAACGCCGGCCGAGAGTATGCCGAGATCTGGGGCGAGGCCGTGCAGGCGAACCGGAAGCTGCGAAGGATCCTGATCCTGCTGGCCTTGAGCTGCGTCCTCGGCGTCCTGGTCCTGCTCCGTCTCGCGGGCGCCGAGCCGCCGCGCCCCATCGTGATCCGCGTGGACGAGGTCGGCCGTGCCGAGGCGCTGGCCTACGAGGCCGCAACAGAGATATTATAAGATACTGATATATAATAACTTACTACTGATCCACTCGCCCTGATCCCCTCATTAGATCCCTCTTTCCGAACCGGAATGCATTCGACCGTAGAAGAGGTCCGTGGACGAATTGTCGATCAACCTTGGAGTCCAGAAGGATGAGGCTCCAGTCGGGGAGGTACAGGATCATGCGCGCTCATCGGTCGCCTCATGTCTTCTCCCGATCCGTGGTCAGGTTGATCCTCTCAGGGTTGCACGTACTGCTTCAACAACCCTCGTAGAGAATTGGCGATCCCATCCCTGGTTTTCTCATGCGATCGGGGATGCGTCTTCCCTTATAGATCGTCGAGACTGGTTCCTCGACTTCACGACCACAGAACTCGTGTCTCCCCGGCACCTCTTCCGATGCCCGCCAAGCATCGACGACGAATACACCTTGACATATGCCGTCTACTACGGCGAGGACATAGTCTGCTTTCTCCGCTCTTTTCCGATCGATCTTCCAGGCCCACCGGACGGCATCGTAGAGTTCGCGTTCTTCGACGGTCTCAGGCTTCACCTTGATTACAAGGATCTTGTGTCTCGGGTCGAACTCGATCTCGGTCGCCTCGTACTGGTCTACCAACTGGTCAACATGGGCAGGACCGCGTTCATTGGACCCATGACCCGTTAGGACGTTCGTCAATCCCGGTGTGGCGTCTATCAGTGCTGCTTCAACCTCGATGGACGTTTCTTTCGACATTCCATGGCGATGGATGACGTGAATCGGTTGAAGATTGGCGGCCTTTATCCTCTTGATCACGTCAAGCTTGAGCGGCAATGTGTTGTCGCATCCGTCGGCAGTGCTCTTGATTTCCTCCCGGATGTGCGCAAACACCCGGTTGCCTTGACCTCTGCCTATATAGAACGTCTTTCCGTTCCTGGGATCAATCAACGTGTAGACGTAGTGACCGAGTTTCTTGCTTACCTCGTCCGTGAAGTTGTTTCTCATTCTACACAGCCAAGTTCCCGGGTGGTAGACCTTGATCTTTCACTCGACACCTTACTCTGATGAAACGGTAAGGTAGCGTCAGGTTGGTCAAAATTCCGTGGCACTAGGGGCTTCCGGCCAAAAGTAATACATCGGCGCAAGCCAGTAGCTTCGCGGATCCTGCTCCGAGTTATGCCGTTGCAAGGCGAGGTCTGTCCGCCAGCGCCCCTCGAAACCTTCCCTCGCGCAAACGGCGGCAACGGAGGCGTCACGCTCATGCTCGTTATTCCAACCGATATCAACTTCGAAGCGTTTAGCAAAAGCCAACCCGTCGAGCTTGAGGGCTTGTAGCAAAGCCTTGGGGTGCGATTCGGTAATCCTTGTGCCAGGGAATTCTTGCCGGACCCGAAAGGCTAGCATCGCACCGCCTACAAGCGCTGCACCCCTCAGCGAGTTCGCCGACTGCACTGTCCCGGAAGGAATGTTGTAACCCTTTCGAATCTTTTCGTCCGCCTCTCGGCCGCCGCCCCTGCGGGTAGACCACCACATCGGTGCGTCAATGCCTAAGCCGAGCGGCTTGCCCTTCGCGATTATGCTCTCGGCGGCTTCATCCACCGAGGATACCGAAGTGCAACACAGCGCACCGGCCACATCAAGGAAAGCCAAACCGAAGCTGTCTTTCCCGCCGGGATCGGCACCGACCCAGAATCTGCTCATCGCTCTCAATCTAACGAGGCCGGATGCAACCTGTCACTGTCAATATCTGCTGTCAGGCCGACTCTCTGGTCAGTGCAAGTTCACGCAGGAGTCTGGCCAGCCGCTCCAGCTGCTCGAGATCATCCGGTTCGATTCCGTCCGGCGAGAAGTGCATAATGTCGTTTCGGATACTTCTAACTCGTTCCAAACACTTTATGAACTCTTTGCAGTCGATACGCAAGTCGAGTTTTTCCCACGATCCCTCGCGTTCAAGTAGGCGACAGAAACCACCAAAAGTCAGATCATCGGGATCTCTTACTTCTTGTTCTGCCTTTGCCGCTTTGGTGAACTCCTCGATAGTGAATCTGCCACGTATAAAATTCCGCAAGTGGTGTTCGATCTCACCGATGAGCAGGAACGGATGGGAAAGCTGTCTGAATTGGTCGGCCAAGTCAGCGGCAGTCACAATCCCTGCGATGGCATTGTCCTCTCCACGAACAATAACGTAGTCATGCTTCCATATCGCATCTACGGCGTCTGCAAGTGTTGTTTTAGTTCTGATTTCTTGTGGCTCCTCCATACACTCCCGAACTCTCTCGGGGTTGCGGCCATCTGCATATACCTTTCCGATAGACCGCCAACTGATGACTCCCTTGACCACATGTTTAGTTGTCATGACGGGAAGCTGGGAAAAGCATTCCATCCGCATGACAGTGATGGCTCGGATGACTGTGTCATCCGGCTTAACACACACAGGGTTGTTGTGGGCTGCCGTGAGGCTGTCGACGTGCATGGTCGTACTTCCCGAATTCGTTTCCGATTCTTGAGCGACACCATCATCGTCGAGCTGAACAGAAATTGGATTATCGATGTACGCGAACTCGAAGTCGGGAGAGGTGCGCAAGTTATGCTGCTCGAGTTTCCGACGAACTGAACGGACAACCCTGTATCCTCGCCGCGCCCTGTCAAATTTCTCCAGAAACTGACGGACGGTAAGCTTTTCCGCTCTGGGTGCAGCTCCTGCACTTTGTTCGTTCCGCATTCGTTCAGCCACCTCGTGGAGCCAGCTATCGACAGAGTTGCACGATTCAGACATTAGCTACTTCTCCGATACAAGGATCTTGCTGAGAGCCTGTTTGGGGAACGGAATACACATTGGCCCGGTGTGGGAATTGATGGTAGCAACTCGACATAGCCAGCGGAAGGGGTACACAGCCGCGATCGAGCGGAAGGGCATGCTCCGAATGTCGACCTGATTGCGGACCACATGCGTCAGCGCCACATAACCACTGCAGTACGCGACGAGCGAGCCTACGGCCATCGCAGTCAAGGATCGGATCCGCTGGGAGGTCGGGTCAATAAGTGTGTAAACGTCTCAGGCGACAGCCTTCCGCTGTTGGGTTGAGACGGGCTTTCCGTCTTCGAACTTCTTTCCTTCAAACACATCGCTGAGCAGGTGGGGGGCATCCAGCCTGCGGAAGCGCTTCTCCGCCACCGTCAGGAGCTTCCAGATCAGGGCCGTAGCGCTCTCGACCCGCTTGAATCGTTTCGCTGCGCTGGTCCTGAGGCGTACCGAAGCGAACGGGCTCTCGACCACGTTCGTCGTCCGCAGATGCTTCCAGTGGGCCTCGGGGAAGTCGTAGAAGGTGACCATCCGCTCCCAGTCATCCTCGAGCACCGCCACGGCTTTCGGATACCACGGCCGGTAGCGCTTCTCGAACGCCTGACGGGCCTTCACGGCCTCGGCCCGCGTCGGTGCGTAGACCACAACCCTGAGAAGATCCTTTGCCTCGCTCTGCTCACGCTGAGGGAGTCGGTCCAGCACGTTCCTCATCTTGTGGTTCCAGCACCGCTGCTCACCGGCCTCAGGCCATACCTGCCTCACCACCCCCCAGATCGCCGCGTTGCCGTCCGCCATTAGAAGCTTCGGCGCCTCGATGCCGCGTGCCTTCAGCTCCCGCAACACCTCAGACCACGACTCGACCGACTCTCGGTAGCCCGATCTCACGGCCAACACCTCCTTCGTCCCGTCTCGCATCGCGCCCAGCACCACCAGCAGCGCCGCCTTGTCCCGCTCCAGCCCAGCCTTCACGTAGATCCCGTCCGCCCATACGTAGACGACCTCACGGCCCTCCAGGCGACGCTGGCTCCATTCCTCGAACTCCGCCGTCCATCCCGCCCGCAGTCTCCGAATCGAAGACTTCGACAGCGGTGCCCCCTCGCCTAGCCCCGCATCGCCAGCTCGAAGTCTCCCTCTGCCAGCCCGTGCAGATACAGCTCCGGAAGCAGAGCGCCCAGCTCCTTCGTCCGCCTCGCGAACAACGGCAGCACCCGACTGCGGAAAGGTGCGTCGCCTCTTTTTTTACACACCCTTCTATGGGGCTGGCGGTCAAGACGCACCTTCCCCACACGCCGTCGGCTTATTTTTTGACCGTCGGCGTCCGCATGGTTTGGATTGCCCGGTCGACGACTCAGGGTGGGGAGGGGTGCGCTTGCAGGGTCCGCATCGCAGTCCGGAAGACGTTCACAGCCGTCGCGTTCTCCGCTCTGGAGCGGGAACCATCCTTCTATCTGGGACTCTGTGGCCCATCGCTTCGTTCGGCTCTCCAGGGGTGCATAGCCTTTGATTGGGGGCTTGGGCTCTCTGCCCCGGCCCACGGTGTGTATGGATGCTGTCCCCTGTAACCGGTTCGCTTCCGTTTCGTCGGACCCCATGTTGTGACCGCTTTCGACCCCACGCTCGCCGATCCCAGGCCGGTTTACTCCGTCGCTTCCAGTCTCTTGGGGTCGTACGCTTCGCCCGTGCGCCACACCGCTAGCACGATCGAGGCGAGCTGACGCGCGATCGTCAGCTTCGCCAGATTCGGCTTCGTGCCCCCCTCCAGGAGTCGCTCGTAGTGGCGGTACAAGGGCTCGTCCTCGGCCCGACCGATCACCGTCGTCGCTGCGCCCTTTGAACACACGCTTCAGCGTGTGGTTGAAGTTCCGATTCAGCCCCCGCGTCTGCTGTACCGGTTCCCTTACCCACCGCCCACCCGGACCCCGCACCCAGTCCGACGAGCTCCGCATCACGACGCCCAGTCCGCAGTACGCCCAGAACCTGCTCCGGCTCTGGAACCGGTACGGCGTCACCACCACCGGCAGGAGCTCCGCCGTCCGGATCGGACCCAGACCCGGGCACGTCTTCAGCACATGCCACTCTCGATGCTTGCGTGCTTCCGCCAGCAACGCCTTCTCGGCCCTCGCCCTCAATGCCACGAGTGCGTCGTGCTCCTCGTACAGCAACCCGGCCGTCGCCCTGCTCGCTTCCGGCAGCTTGGCCAACCACTCCTCCCGGTCGCGCTTCAAGTAGACCGAGCGCCCCGCGCCGTAGGCCACTCCTCTCGAGCGCAGCACGCTCTTGAGCCGGTTCTTCACCCGCACCGTGTCGCCGACCAGGAAGTCGTAGCTCTTCGCCCGTTCCCCCAGCCGCCTGAACTGGCCCCGGTTCTTGTAGACCGTCGTCTCCAGTGATCCGATCCGCAGCTTCTCCGCCAGGGCAAACGCGTCCAGCTTGTCGGTCTTCGGGCCCCGGCTCTTGCCGACCCCCGCCACCGTCAGCTCCTCCACGTGCGGCTTCAGCACCTCGTACAGCCACCCCGACAGCGTCCCTTCTTCCAGGCATAAGTGCCGGTTCCTCGGAATCCCTCGCAGCACCTCGATCAGCGCCCGCGCGTTCGTCTCCACCACCTGCGAGCCCAAACGCTTGCCGCTGGGGCCTACCATCCCCAGCGTGCAGCTCGACGCGTGTGCGTCGAGTCCGATATACCTCTCCATGGGCATCCTCCTCTTGGGTAGGACGGGTTGGGTTGCTTGCTTGCGCGAATAATGATGAACGCGCACCCGCTCCCCCAGGAGAACGCCTCTTCGTCTTCGGGCTGCTTCGCTGCTGATCGGTACCGGTAGCGGTCGCCATGCCCCTATGATGCCTTTGATCCTACCTCGAACGGAGGCACAGAGAGCGCAACGGGACTAAAGCAAGATGCCTACCAAGACCGACAACCGCCCCCGCTGTTCGGAGTGCAAGAGACTGCTCAAGCACATCAGGCGCAATCCGTGCAGCGCGGTGTGCGCCGCACAGGCTTTTCGCCGCGAACAGCGGTACGCTGTCGTACGATCACATGCTCGGGCATGGCTCTACAAGCAGCGGATGGCCGGGCTGGCCACATAAGGAGGAGGCCATGAGCAAGTACGTGAAGCGCACGTCAATGGCCACCCAAAATCTGACATTTGTGTGGAGTGACCCCCATCGGCTGGACAAGGGGGCAGTGAGATTTAGGCCGCTTGCGGAGCATGTTGGGCCTCATAATCCTTCGGACTGAGGTAGTCCATTGCCGAATGGAGCCGTTTCTCGTTGTAGACCTGATCCAGGAAGCGAGGCAAGTGAGCCACGACGTCCTGGTAGGTCTCGTAGTCGTTCAGGTAAACCTCTTCGCACTTGACGGTCTTGATGAAGCTTTCCGCCTGGGCGTTGTCGTAGGGGTTGCCGCGGCGGCTCATGGACCCACGCAGGCCGCACTCGGAGTTGCCTCAATGACCACCGGCTTCTTGCGATTTCAACCCGCGCCCCCCGCACGGAGGGCGACGAACGGACTGCGCTACGACCCCTATTTCAGCGCATTTCAACCCGCGCCCCCCGCACGGAGGGCGACAACCAAGCAAGTCCGAAAGGTGCGCGTGACCCCAGAATTTCAACCCGCGCCCCCCGCACGGAGGGCGACATCCGGCCTTCGCCATGTCGCTGGACACCTGGGTATTTCAACCCGCGCCCCCCGCACGGAGGGCGACCCGACGGCCAGCGGCCCGACTGTTTGCCCCTACCTTGTCCGCCGTCCTGCCTGCCCTCTCCGGTTGGGACCTTCCCAGCTCATGCCCATTGGGGTGATCGAGCCGTCACCCCCGATGATCTCATCTCTCGCCTCCTCCGGGTTCCAGGTCTGGCCAACGCCTCCTCGCTACACGGATCCGACTCGCAACCCTACGCTGCGGCAGAAACGGCCTTCGTCACTCCCCGTGCCCTGTAGTTCTCCGCCTTCACCGTCACGGCCCAGATGATGCGCGCCATCCTGTTGGCCAGTGCCACCGCAACCACCTTCCTCGGCTTCTCGTCCAGCATCCGCCGAAGCCAGGGATCGGTGACCTTAGAGCAACTCGGTTCACCGTCGGTGTCTCGTGGCGCCGGTACCTGCCAACCGTCGCAGCCGTAGCTAGGCAGGCCGTGGAAAAAGTCTTCCTTATAGCTGTTGTATGAGTGGGTTAGATTCCAGGAGAACCGGGGTCTCAGCCATGGAGGGGGGCGATGGCGCTAGGCAAGCGGCGCAAGGGGCGGCAACAGGAGTTGTTCGTGGCGGCGAGCGAGATTCGCGCACTGGGCAACCCCTTCTACCGTGCTCTGGACAAGCTGTTGGAAGCGCACGGTTTCGACGAGTTCGCGGAGGAGACGTGCCGCGAGTTCTATGCGGAGAAGCGAGGGCGGCCGGGCATTGCGCCCGGGGTGTATTTCCGGATGCTGCTGGTGGGGTACCTGGAAGGGATCGGCTCGGAGCGGGGCATTGCGTGGCGGTGTGCGGACTCGATTTCGCTGCGTGAGTTTTTGGGATACGGGCTGGAGAAGAACCCGCCGGAGCATTCGAGCCTGTCGAAGACGCGCAAGCGGCTGAGCGTGGCGACGACGCTGGAGGCGCACGCGGCGGTGTTCAGCCGGGTGCTGGAGCTACTGGGGGCGTCGGGCCTGTTGAGTGGCAAGACGCTGGGCGTGGACGCGACGACGCTGGAGGCGAACGCGGCGATGCGCTCGATCGTGCGGCGCGACGACGGGAGGGGCTACGAGGAGTGGCTGGAGGAGGTGGCGCGGGCGTCGGGGATCGAGACGCCGACGCGGCAAGATCTCGCGAAGCTAGACCGGAAGCGTCCGAAGAAGGGCTCGAACCAGGATTGGGTGCATCCGCACGATCCGGAGGCGCGGATCACGAAGATGAAGGACGGCAGGACGCACTTGGCGCACAAATTCGAGCAAGCGGTCGACATGGAGACCGGCGCGGTGGTCGCCGTGACGGTGCAGACGATGGAGGGGGGAGACACCGCCTCGCTGCCGGTGACGCTGGACGAGGCGGTGCGGCAGCTGGCGAAGGTGGAGGTGGAGCCGAGGGAGGTGGTGGCCGACAAGGGCTACTACTCGAACCGGACGATGACGGGCGTGCAGAGCCGGGGACTTCGGAGCTACGTGAGCGAGCCCGACCGCGGCCGCCGCAGCTGGAAGCGGAACCGGGACGCGCAGAAGCCGACCTACGACAACCGCCGGCGGATCCGGGGCAACCGGGGCAAGGGGCTACTGCGCCAGCGGGGCGAGAAGGTGGAGCGGGGGTTCGCGCACATGCTCGTGACCGGAGGACTGCGCCGCGTCCACGGCCGCTAGTTCGGCGCTGGGTTCGGCACGCATGCGGCGAATCGCGTAGCGCATGTCTCCGGAGATCGCGACTGCGTCCGATCCGCCCAGTACGTTGCAAGTTCCGGGCGGCCTTCAGCGGCTCACGGTTGAGCCAGTCCGGGACGCCTTCCCGATTTGGGAGCCCTCTGGAGACCCCAAACTCGGGAGTCGGACCTGGGTCTCGACAAGCAGGTCACGTCGATGGCCAAGACATTCTTGGGGCAACGAAGCGGCTATTTTGTGAAGACATGCAACTCGCAAGATCGTCGAAGACACCTATGCCGACCTCAACGGCCCCGAAAAACCGCAGGTAATGAACTGATCAGGAGTCGGTCAAGCGGAAGCCCTTGACAATCGGGTCCTACGCGACCCATGCTCGGGCCATCCCCTTATGTCCGAGACGATGACGTATTCGCGCCTGGACCGTTACGTCACCACCGTTCTACGCTACCGCTGGACGGTTGTTGCGCTTACCACGGTTCTCATGCTGGCGGCGACCGCCGGTGTCCCCTCCATCACCGTCACGAACGACTACCGGATTCTGTTTAGTGACGACGACCCCCAGCTTCTCGCCTTCGACGCCCTGGAGAATACCTATACCGTTTCCAACCGTGCCCTGATCGCCGTTGCGCCAAGGCAGGGCAACGTGTTCACCCGCAAGGCGCTTGGCGCGATCGTGGAGCTAACCGAGGCGGCTTGGCAGGCGCCGTATTCTACTCGTGTCAACTCGCTCACCAACTACAGCCACAGCGAAGCGGTCGGTGAAGACGACCTGATCGTCGGCCCGCTCGTCGAAGATGCGAGTGGTCTGAGTGATGCCGATCTGGCTCGGATCGAGACGAACGCGCTGACCGCAATCGACATTGTCGGCCACCTGATTTCCTACGACGGACGCGTGGGGGGCGTCGCGATCAACTTCGCCCTCCCCGAGAATCCCGATCAGGCGGTGATCGAAATCACCGACTATCTCGACGTGGTGATCAGCGAAGCCCGTGTGAGCCACCCCGGCATCGACTACTTCGCGACCGGCGACGTCGTAATGAACCGAACGTTCGCGGACGCTACGCAGAACGATATTCGGACGCTGACGCCGATCGTGTTTCTCGTTATCGTCGTCGCCACCCTCTTCCTGTTACGGTCGGTGTTCGCGACGGTGACCGTCATCGCTATGCTCATCTTCGTTGTCGGCACGACCATGGGGTTTGCCGGTTGGCGGGGTGTAGTGTTCAGCCCGACCAACGCTGGCGTGCCGATCATCGTCATGGTCATCGCGGTCGCAGATTCGATCCATATCGTGACGAGTGTCTTGCTGGGAATCCGGCGCGGACTGGACAAGTCCACTGCGATTATCGACTCGTTAAAGATCAATACCTACCCGGTCTTCATCACCTCCGTCACGACCGCGATCGGGTTCCTGAGCCTCAATGCCTCCAACTCGCCGCCATTCCATGTCCTGGGAAACTACGTGGCGTTTGGGGTGCTCTGCGCCCTTTTATACACGATGACGTTGCTGCCGGCGCTGCTTGCATGCCTGCCGCTGCGCTCCACTCTCGCCCAGGCCGGCGAACCGGTGCTCTTCGACCGCTTCTTTGATCGTCTGGCCGACATCGTCGTCGGCCGGCGCACGCTGGTGCTCTGGTCCACCGCGTTGGCAGTGGTCGTTCTGGCGACCGGCGTTGCGCGCATCGAGCTCAGCGACAACATGACGCAGTACTTCGACGAGCGCTATCAGTTCCGGCGCGATTCGGATTTCATCGCCGCTAATCTGACAGGACTCGACAGGCTAGAATACTCACTGGACACGGGACAGGAAGGTGGTATTACAGATCCGGAATATCTGAGGAAGGTCGATGCATTCGCGGAATGGTACCGCGACCAGCCGGGGGTCTCGTTCGTGCAGTCGTTTGCAGACATAATGAAGCGACTCAACCGAAACATGAACGGCGACGATCCGGCATTCTACCGCCTGCCCGAGAACAGGGATCTCGCCGCACAATACCTGCTGCTCTACGAGCTCTCGCTGCCGTTCGGCAGCGATCTCAATGATCGCATCGATGTCGGCAAGTCGGCCACGCGCCTGGTCGTCGCGACCGGAAACGCATGGTCTCGGGAGATACGGGAGCTCGACGCGCGCGCGCAAGACTGGCTGCAGACCAACGCGCCGGAATTGGCAAGTGAAGCGTCGGGCGTCAGCGTCATGTTTGCTCATATGTCGCAGCGCAATATCAACAGCATGCTCGGTGGCACGATTGCCGCGATGGCGCTCATTTCGTTCATCCTGATGTTCGTATTCCGAAGCGTTTGGACTGGCCTCATCAGCCTCCTCCCGAATTTCGTGCCCGCCGTCATGAGTTTCGGGTTATGGGGCTACCTTGTGGGTCATGTTGGTATCGCGTCATCGGTAGTCGTCGCCGTCGTCTTCGGCATCGTCGTGGACGACACCGTCCATTTCTTGAGTAAGTATATGATGGGGCGGCGCGAAGGGCTTACCGCCACGGAGGCCGTGCGCTTTGCCTTCCGAACCGTGGGGCATGCATTGTTCACGACGACCGCCGTGCTGACAGCCGGTTTCCTCGTGTTTGCCTCGTCCGGGTTCGAGGTGAGCTGGGCGCTCGGAACCCTCGTGGCGATCACCATCATCATGGCTCTGGCCATCGATTTCTTGCTGCTGCCTACGCTCCTGCTCACCTTCGACCGAAGAGAGTCATGAGGTCTTTCGTGGCTTCCAGCATGCCAAGATCTGTAGGTAGCGATTGCGGCGGCGATCCGCTTACGACGCGATCTCAACCGGGCTAGGTGGTGGTAAGCGACCTGATGCCGTGCCGCGACTGTGCCGCTGGTGGTGCCGAGGCCGCCGCCATGGCGGCTCGCATAGCTAGCTCAGTGCGGGCGACAAGCGGAAATGGACCGTCGACAATGCCGTCGATCGTGGAGACTTCGACGTCAACGCATTCACGCGGTTTGGCGACGACGTCTTACGCCAATCCCTCGGGTGTTGAGGCCCCAGGGGTAGTGCCGATGCTTTCTTCACGTGCAGCCACGTGAACTCGCGCCTCGAAAGATCTTCTGCTCGGTAGCTCGGCCCGCCGCTGTTGCTACCGATCTCGCGCAAGTGCGTTCGAGTTGGAGCTGTCCGCTTGGCACCGCCACCAAGGATTCTCTAGAAGTTGTAGATGAGGCTAACGTCGATGAAGCTGTCGCTGCGCATCTCGTAGTGGACATCCTCTGGGTCCACACTAAGGAGCGCGATCGCCTCCGCACGCAAAGACCACTCGCCGGACAGACGCCGGTCCAGTTCGAGCACTAGCGTACGGGTAGCGCGTCCCAAGTCCGTAAACAGACCAGCAGTAATCTGAGTGCCTTGGACGTCGTTGAGTGCGAGGCGCGCAGCAATGAAGAGGTCGTTCTCGAGCGTAATAGGGGAACGGATCGGCGTTGCGTCCCGGCCTCGTCCGTCGTAGTTCCATTCACTGAGTAAGCTGAGATCGGCGGCGGATCCGGCTACCGAATAGAACGCGTATTCGCCGCCCACGACAGTCGCGAAGTAGTCTTCTTGCACGCCGGAAAGATTGCGAGCATCAGTACGCTGAATTGCTTCGAGCTTTAGCAACCATGAGGCGAACGTCACCTGAACGTCGAGCCCGAACTGGCGGATCTGCGTGTAGTGCTGAATCAGGGCCGGCACTCCGTCCGGATCGACCACCGGAACCAGAAACGGCTCCCGGCTCATGCCGTCAAATACGCTGAGACCTAGATCGACCGGCCCAACGCTCTGGCTGTAGCGGGACGCCACATCAAGGTGCCACGGCCCGCCCTGTTTCTCATACTCGATACGTTCGTCGTCCACGACAAACTGCAATCGCAGCCGGCCCTTGGGTCCCTGAAACGGGCGTGCGCGGTGATATGGCATGGCGAATACTTCAAGCGCGCCCCAGTCCCCGAACCACGTGGCGTGCGCCATCGGTTGCCCCAGCTTGACTTCTCCGTTCGGATGCTCGACCAAGTCGACTTGGTTGACGATGTCGACCAGATGCTGCGATTCGGTGACACCCCAGAACACTCGGTCGGCACCGATGCGGAGCTCCCAACCGCTGCCACCGATTTCGCCGAACAGCAGCAGGTATGCTTCACGCAGATCGAAGTGGGTCCGGCTCGGGTCGGAGTGATCGTAGCGGAAGAAGGGTGCAATCGTAACGGTTTGGCCAGCAGCGTTTTCAAGATCGAGCCTGGGCGCTACGACGAAGCCAGCGGCGAGTGATCGCTGGGCAGCAAAGGCACCCTCCTGGGGGAACCAACGCCCTTCAGCGCTCACACGCCCCGAAATCTCATACTCGATCGGCGGCGCATCGGGTTCCGTGGCCTGCTCTCTTCCGGCAGCATGAGCGTTCACGGCGAACAAGCAAGTCAGAACCCAGGGGGCTGTGCCCGGGAGGCCTCGGGAGAGAGCCTCACGGACTTGCGTCACCTCACGCGCCTCAATCCCGTCTGTGTGAAATCACCGTCGTCGAGATCCGTCCGGAACTGATAGTCGGTCCAGCTGAGGAGTGTGCTCTTGCCGGTCAGATGGTTCACCATCTCCATTTTGCTGGCCCGCCAATACCGACCCAAGTATTGCGCGTAGTCCCGCATAGTGAGCGACTTTAGGTGGTCGTCCTTGCGGTCGAAGTATTCGACCTTCCAGACGCGAAGCTCGTCCTTGTCGCGCCAAACTACCTGGCGTTGGTAGCTTGACTTGCTGTCCACGGCTGTACGCTCGGTGACCGTGCACGTCACGTCGCCACACGGCTCATCGCGCAGATAGCGGTAGGCGAACTTCTCCACTTCCTGCGGAGTCAGGTCTTCATAGGCAAACTCACTGCCCATAAAGGAGCCGGATCGGTTCGCCGAGCTGATACGTTTGACGCGCCTTAGTGCGGGAAGGTAGAGCCACTGGTCGTCCGCTCCGTCACGCTGGGCGTGAACGAGAAACGCCGTTCCCTGTACATCCCGAGGCTCATCGAACACGAACAGGCTCCTGTTGCCGCCCTCGGGCACTTCAAGAACCTGAACCCGGAGCCGACGCCGACTCTCTTGCCCCTGCCTGTTGCGCAACACCATCACCTGCTGCGCCGCAAAGTTTCCGAATCCTTCCTCGAGCGCGCGAGCGTCCTGCGCGATCTGCAACCCGATTTCCTCAGGTGTACGGCCTTGCGCCTGGGCCGGAGCGGGCGCGCCGAGCCCTGCTGCAAGGACGAGAGACAGCGCGCAGAGCAGGAGCACCGGTCGTGCACCGATGCATGTGGGCATCATGAATCCCCTCGTTGACAGGATTTGGGCAACTCGGCACGAGCGGCCGGCAGCCCGCAGGCTCACGGCCGAGGATGCCCAGAGGGCTCACCGATGTCAAGATCGGGGGGGGGGGGCAGTGCCGTGCTCATCGCTTTGGCTGCCTTCGGGCAGAGATCGATTGACGAGACCGACCTCTCGGGGGGTGGGAACAGGGCGGGTGAAAACGGCGATGGCGCCACGCCCGCAGCAGGGCCTCACGGGGGGGCCTCTGTCTACCTTCAAGACCCCCGGATCGGCGTGGCAGGTGCAGGGACAGGCACGGATCTGTACGGACTTCCATTATCAGATGCGAAGCGACGGTTTCGTCGATACGGGCCTGACTTATCACTCCGAGCTCGCCGCGGGTAGCCCCTTGACATCAGTTGACCGTACGGGCATGCTTGCGGGTAGACTTGAGAGGTGAGGTCCGATCGCCGTGATCAGGTGGCCACAGGGGGTTTGCTCATGAATCCTGTCGTTTCCTCACCGGTCACGGGTAACATGACGCCAAACATACCCTCTGCATACCTTGAGGGGTACGACAAGGCCCGTCTCTACGATCAGGCCTTGGCCGACAACTACATCAAGCACGTCACCGTCGGTGACCCCGAGCTCGACCCGCTCATGGAGGAGCTCTCGGTGGAGTTGTCTCCAGGCGACCTGCACCGGTTCATCGGTGCCGGCATAGAGCAGAACGAGGATGCTCTGCGTCTCGCTCCGCGTGCTCTGCGCGATTTTTTCAAGAGTTCCCCGGAGCCTCCGTGGCTCTACTACGAAGGTTTTCGTCCCGGGGTCCGTGCCTTCCACGAAAACGTGGACCTGATGCTCACCGCGTTCGTCACGGGAGTGCTGGTGGAAGGCTTTTCGACACTCATCGCCAAGTCCTTCAGGATTACCGGGAGAGTGGCGAGCACCAGAAGGCGTCTGCAGCAAAACAACCGCCACATGATGGAGATCTTCTTTCCTGCCGGCTTGCAGAGAAGGAGCGAGGGGTGGAAGCTGTCCACGCGCATTCGGTTCGTTCATACGCGTATACGGGGGCTGCTGGCGAAATCGGATGAGTGGGATCACGAAGCTTGGGGGACGCCGCTGAGCGCGGCGCACCTGGGTTTCGCCATCTCCGTCTTTTCGAAGCGGCTGCTGGAGTACTCGATGTTGCTGGGCGCCAAATTCAGCAAGGATGAAAGGAAGAGCGTTCTTGCCATCTGGCGCTACGCCGGCTACCTCATGGGGATACCAGAAACCATCCTCTATACAAACGCCGAGGGAGCGGAAAAGATTTACAAGATCGGCTACCTGTGCGAGCCGCCCCCGGATGCCGATTCTGTAGCCGTCGCCAACTTGTTGATCCAGTCCATTCCAAAGGTTGCGGACATAGAGGACCAGGCTGAACGAGACAAATTGGTGGGCTTGGCCTACCGTCTGTCGCGGAGCCTCATCGGCACCGAGCTCGCCGACAGCTTTGAGTTTCCGCCGGACTCCAATTTCGCGACCTTGTTCAAGTACCGGATGCAGCAGCGCTTTCTGCGGTTGTTGCGCACCAACAAGATGGTCAGATCGGACAACTTCACCCAGCTTCTCCAGATATCGGTGTTCGACGGCGACGGACTGAGCTACAAGATGCCGGACCACGTCCACACGTCGAAATCGAACCCGTGGTGACGATCGAGTAGCTCCTCGCTCTTGGTCCGAGATGGTCGAGGCGACGACCCTTCGCTACTGGACCGCGACATCGCCACCACCGTGCGCCACTAGTGGCTAGTTGCGGCGTTCACTGCCTCGCTCATGCTGGCCGTGACGGCCGGTGTTCGCTTCTCCCAGCTAGCTGCGAACCAGTTTTGGCGTGAAGTCCGGTGTGTTGTCCGAGCGCAGATGCTGCGGCAGACCGTGCTCGGCACCGTCAGCGTTTTGAGCGGCCGTCCATCGTGCGTGCGATCCCCCACGAAGTCGTGCGCCCACACGCAGCGTTAGCTACATCGGCCGGGAGCGAAAAGAGTAGGGATTCCAGCGGTCTGGCTCAAGCGTTCTTCGGCTCCCCGTCAGGAGGCGGCGAGGGCCGCTTCGCGAGAGTCCTTTATGGGGATGATCTGGCTGAAGCCGCTAATCTTGAAGACTTCCTCGATGTGGTCCTTCATGGAGCAGAGAACGAGCGTTCCCTCGCCCGCCTTCAGCGCCTTGGCGGCGATGAGGAGCACCCGCATGCCCGCGCTGCTGATGAAATCGAGACGGCTGAAGTCGACGACCACGCGCCGCTCTCCACTGCTGACGTGATCCATGACGACAGACTCGAACGAGCGCACGTTTCCGCTGTCGAGTCGTCCGACGGGCGAAAGCACCAAGACCTCGTCGTTCCGCTCCTCGGCGACTTCTATATCCATTCGATGCACCCTCTCGTTGCTACGCCGGCCGCTTCACGCTGCGCCTGGTGTGAGATCGTGTTCCAGCGTCAACCGATTCTCTCCGTCTACGTACTCGTACTTCATTCGGTCGGTAAACGCCTTGACCAGATGCAGCCCCAGGCCTCCGATCGGCCGATCATCGACCGCCGATGACAGGTCGGGATTCGTGTCTTGCGTCGGATCGAACTGTAGGCCGTTGTCCACCACGGTCAGCGCTAGGACGGTACCCTTGACCTTCAGGGTGATCTCGATCCTCGGTTGGGTCACGCCCTGGAGGCCGTAGCTCACCGTGTTGGTGATCAATTCGTCGACAGCCAAGTTGATCATGTAGATCGTCTGCTCCGGCAGCTTGTTGGCGTCGCCGAACTCCTCCACCATCTGCGCCAGGCCGCGCACCGCGGACAGCTTGGGTAACAACGAGACGCACAGCTCATCCCTCATCGTCAATGCATTCTCCCTTGCAAGGAGCCGCGCAACTCTAGCAACGGCCCGGCTTCAGGACAAGGCTCGGTGCCACGCACCACGGGGAAGGTCGGGGCACCGCTTACCGTCGAGCCGTCAAGCCTCGGCCAGCTCGAACTTCCGCAGGTCGCTGATGGGTATGATCTGTCTGGAAGCTCCTGAAGACCGTGGCCGAGAAGCGCTTCAGGAAGCTCAACGCTCCCCACCTGCTCAGCGACGTGTACGAAGGAAGGAAGTTCGAAGACGGAAAGCCCGTCTCAACTCATCAGCCCAAGGCAGCCGCCTGAGACGTTTACACTGCTATTGACCCGACCTCCGATGCCGGTGACCGCTACCGCCCGCGAGGAGACCCTGCTGCCCTTCCTGTTTTTCGCAGTTGGGTTGCTCGGGGGCCTGAGGATCGCCGACTCCGAGATGTGGCGGCCACCACCGCTCTTTACGGTCATGCTCGCTCTGTTGATCGTCGGCGCGCTCAACAGACGCGGCGCCTTCGTGCCCGTGCGGCTCTTGAGTTCGCCCCGCTCGATGCTCGAGAATCTCAAGGGGCTGCTTATAATCCTGGCCGTCGTTTTCGCATCCGCCCAAGTGTTTGACCTAACAACCCCCCGATGGGGGTCCGGCTCGCATGGCAGTCTACGCACTGTACTTGATGGTGCTTATTGCTCCCAACACGCGTGCCATCGCCGCCGACCGTGCACGTCTGTTGCGGAGTTTGATCGTGATCTTCGGACTGGCGTTCACGGTGAAGTTTGTCGTCCTGCCGTCGAGTCCGGCTGGGGGATGGCGCGAGATTGTGTGCGAGATTGTCACGCTGGGGATGTGTCAACCGCGACATCCGGCCACCGGCTATCTCGCGTTCTTCACGCTCTTCCTGTACCTGTTCTCGGTGGCTAGGCTGGCGCCGATGGCACGCGATGTCTCCGAGCGTCCTTTACCGAAGCCGACAGCGGATTAGAGCACACAGGTGAACAGTACCGTGAGCAACCGGAGGTCGGATGAGAGGGAATGCAATGGGGAAGGCAGGACACCCCTGGAGAAGCAGTACCGGCCCGGGCGGTGCCAGCCCGCGACATGCGGCTCCAACCCCAGCTGGGATGCTCCGAAGCGCCGTTTGGCCCCACGGGACAACCGGCCGGTATCGGCGAAACGGGGAAACACGGCGGGCAAACGGGGCTAGCCCATGGGATTCCGCTACACAATGCGCAAAGGGTGATCACAGGGGTGACAAAGGACGCTCCACTAACTCGGCGGACTGTGCGCGCCGGCGAGAACCATGTGAACCATGGCGGCTCGGCATGGGCCTCGGGGGGATCGAAGGGGGGCTGAGCCACCCCTCGCCAGCCCCTGCCGGGGACCCGCGAAGCGTGGCCCCAAAGGGTAGGCTGGCTCCCGTGCGCTAAACCAACTCGTCCACCGACGCTCGGAAGCCTGGGCCGTCAAAATCGCCATACCCGTACATTGAGGAGCCCGCTCTGAGCGGTGTCAACAACGGGCAAAGTGGCGATGTCCCTAGCGTTCCAGCGACGTACTAGTGGCGGACCAAGCCCCGCCAGCGGGTTGTTGCGGCGCTCTCGCAAGACCGCTCGAATCCGACGGAGAGCCCCGCTCGTGGTCGGTCGCGAGGCGCCCTATAAGGCGAGCGCACGCGGACGGCATGAGCCGGTTCATACTGCCCGCCTTCGGCGATCGACGCGTCGATGCGGTTTCCGCGAAGGACATGCGCAACTGGTTCGACGATCTGTCGGTCACGCGCGCGGGATCGGCGAACCGGGCGCTGGCGGTGCTGTCGTCGATGATGAAACACGCCGAAGCGCTCGGACTGCGGCCCGAGGACTCCAATCCGTGCCGGGGCCTGCGGCGGCGCAAGACGGGCTTCGAGGCGCACTACCTGACGGACGACGAGTTCGCGGCGCTCGGGCGTGCGTGCGAAAGCTCCGCATTCACGACCTGCGGCATTCCCATGCGGCGGTCGCGGTCAACGGCGGCGAGGGCCTTCGCGTCGTCGCCGGACTGCTCGGCCATGCCGACATCGCGACCACATTCGGGTATGCCGCACCTCGCCGAGGGCTCCGTGTTCGACGCGGCGAACCGGGTCTCGCGCGGACTGGCCGCGATGCTCGACGGCGGGGAGGCGGACCATGACTGAACGCGCCCGCCTAACCGATGCGCTCGCCCTCGCGGCCCGGCCCCGCGAGCGCGAATACGCAATCCACGATGCCGCCCTGCAAGGCTTCATGCTGCAGGTTCAGCCGAACGGCGCGCGGTCCTGGGTGTTCCGCTTCCGCCGCGACGGCGAGCCGCGAGCCGCCGCGCTCGTGTTCCTTGCGCGCGAGAAGGGCGGCGGAAATGCCCTCCCCCTTTCTCCTTCTGGCCCGACGCTGACGAAGTTCACCGCCGAATATGTAGAATGGCGCTCGCCATCATGGAAGCCGTCTACGGTGACGGCCACCATGAGCTACCTCAGCGAATTGAGGAGCCGGCGGGCCTCCTCGCCAGACAGCGTGAGAGCCTCCAACAGGCGGTTTCGCTCCCGCACCAGGGTCGTCTCGGCGAAGAGGTAACGGTCGCTTCTGGGATCCTCCTCCGCGAGGATCTCTACCGGCGCCAGCCCGGGAAGCAGGCCGAGCGAGAACCCGGCATCCGGATGGAAGGGATCCACTGGATCGAAGGTCACGCGGTAGATGGGGCGCAGTATGCGGAGGAGCGCCCGGTCCAGCTCGGCGCCTTCGTGCCCAGGAAGCGCATCCTGCACCGTGCGGACCAGCTCGAGAAGCGCTTCCTGCCGTTCCCTCGCCTCGCTCAGCTCGAAGCGGCCTCCCGCCGCAGCTGCCCTCGAGGCGATAACCTCTCCGAGCGCCTCGACCTCGGCCACCATGTCGATGGGAAGCACGGGATCGGTCAGGAGGCGGGCGATGGCTTCGGCGTAAAGCCCCGCGTCGGTCTTCAGCACGCCGAAGTCGATCTTGTCGAAGGTGTCGTCCGGCGTGTGCCACCACCAGTAGCCGCCGTCCTCGGGAAGTCGCAAGTGGTTGAATTGGAGGAGCGGCAGCCCGACGCCGTTGAAGGCCTGATCGGAGTTCCGTCCCGGTGTACTCGTGCTGATCTCCTCCCCGGCCACGGGCTCGGCCACCTGCCGGGCCAGGCCGGCCATGGAGGCCGTGGTGGTCGCGCTGAAGCGCTTGGCGTCGATCTGTCCGACTCCGTCGATGTTGAGGTAGGCGACCGCCCAGTCCCTGAGCTCCTCGAAGTAGTGGTCGGCGAACCAGGTGGAGCCAGCGTAGCGTGCGTTGCTGTGGCCGGGCCACCACGCGACGACCAAGCCACGACGGAGCTGGTGGCGGTTCTGGTGGAACGCCTTGGCCAGCTCGGCCATCGCCGCGTTGGCCGCGCCCTCGTCCGTGCCAGCGTGATACCAACCGTCGATGTGGCCGCCGAGCAGCACGTACGGAGCGTCCGAGGTGGGCCCTGGGATGTGCGCCACCGCTAGGCGGAGGGGCTTCCGCCGGGTGGCAACCTCGGTGCGGATGCGCACCTCGAGGGGCCCCACCGCTAGACGCGCCCGCAAGACGTCGCCTCCGCTCTTGGCCACCTGGGCGGTGGGGATCTTCGGAAGACGCTGGTAGTTGCGAAGCGAAGGCGTGCCCCACGTCGAGGTCACGATTAGGTCGTTGAGGCGCTCCTCCGGGTTGCTGAAGATGACGCCTACGGCGCCCAGGAGCTCGAGAGCCGCCGTGGGGACATTCCTCGGCTGGCCCTCCACAAGCACGATGGCGCCTCGCGCCCGCCGGAGGTTCTCGGGAAGCTCTTCCTGCCGTCCGGGATCGCCCTCAAGAGCCAGCAGCTCGCCCGTACCGACCTCGAGCCTCGGCAAGTCTGCGAGCGCGCCGAAGTCCACCAGGGGCGCGGCAACCCCGTCGGTCTCTCCCGAATACGCCATCGTGATCGCCTCCAGCGACAACCCCTCCGACGGGACCTCCACGGCCGCCGAGACCGGATCGCTGGCGTAGGTGTCGAAAGTGTGGACGTCCACGGCGACGCCGGCCTCCTCGAGGGAGGCCACGATCGAATCGATGGCCGCGTTCTCGCCGGGGCTCCCGGACGGGCGCTGGTAGTGCACGATCGCACGGGCGAGGCGTTCCAGGCTTTCCTCGGTCACGGCGGACTGGACGGCAGCCGCCAGCTCGTCCGCCACGGGCGACCGGCCTGACGGAGTGCACGAGGCGGTGGCGAGCACGGAGAGGAGCAGCGCTCCCTGTAGGGTGGTGAGACGCATGGGAACCTCCTTCACGCTCTGGGTGCGAAGCCGTAACAAGGCCCGAATCCGGAGAAGACAGAGTACCGTGAGCCCCGCGGTCTGGCGACGCCTCCGAAAGTACTAAGCGGCCAGCGCGCCACGAGCCGGGCCTGGGGCGGGCCCGGCCGTATCGGGACGTCAAAGCCCTAGGGGGCCGGACAATTCCCAGCAGGCGGGAGGAGAGGAAGTGCTGTTCAACGTCTCCGGCCACCCACTACGGCGGGTGCACAATGTCCGTGCGAGCCCTCATGAGCCTCGCCCCGAGCTCGAGCGCCGTGGCCGGTTGCGCCTCTGGCGAGACCGACGCCGCACCGGCGGGCAAGGGCTCGTTCGTGGTCGGCGGTCGTGGCGCCGGGATGAGGCGAATCGGGCCTGCCCGGCCCTTCGGCCCGGACTTCGCCGTCCGCCGGACCCGTGCCCCCGCTCACTAGTTCCTGAACAGATAAGAGGTCTTGAAGAAGAACCGGCGCTGCATCTCGCTGAAGCGGTCCGCAGGCACGAAGCGATCCAGCTCCCACTCGGTCCGCTCGTACAGCGATCCGTATCCGACATGGAGCACGGTTCCCGGGATGTAGGTGAAGGAGACCAGGAAATCAGTGAGCAGCTCCCGCCGGAAGTCGTTGTACTCGACGATCCCCCGGAAGAAGAGGTACCTGTTCGGCTGGTAGGTGACTCGGCCGCGGACGATCGGGTAGTCGTAGATCTTCTCCGAATCGGAGTCGCGGAAGAAGTCCACGTAGGTGAACCGGAGCTCCGTATCGAGGTTCTGGGTCGGCTGAGCCCCCAGCGTGCCGGACACGCGCCGCGACCGACCCTGATACGGCTCGTCGGAGTAGAAGGGAGATCTCGCGCTCCGGAAGTTCGCGCTGAAGTTGGCGCGGTTGGAGAAGCGGCCGCTCACCATGAGCGAATAGCCGCCCGTCTGGAACTTCTCGCCGCGGAAGATCTCGGTGGAATGGGTGTAGTCTCCCCCCACCATCAGGGTGCTGAAGAGGAGGCTCGAGAGGCCGACTTGGCTCGCCGTCTCCCAGCGGTCGCTCTCCGTGTCGAGCGTCTGGGTCGTGGAGAGCTCGAGAACGATCCGGCGGATGAAGTCCACGCTCGGATAGAACTTGGGCCTCACCTCGCCACCGATCTGCCGCACCCCCGTGCGCGTGAGGAAACCCATGTCGGCCCGGAAGCCCTGCGAAATGTCGGTGTAAGCGACGCCGTAGTCGATGTTTCGGCTCGCTACGCCGTAGCGGGCGCCGATGGCGTGCCCGCCGCGCGCGCCCGCTCCGAGCTCGTCCCGGGTGCGAGACATGAAGCCGTGGAGAGCCACCGATCCGGACGCGCTGACCCGGTAGTACCCGTCCATGCCGGCGAGCCGGTTGAAACGACTCTCCGTTTCACGCCCTGTGTAGAGCCCGCCAACGTAGTTGTCATCGCTCAGAGCACGCTTGTAGCGAAGCACCGGAACGTGGGTGTAGGCGGTACCGCCGTCAGGGGCCTCGCCGGGGAGCTCGTCCACCGCGTAGATCGACGCCACGGTGTGATCGTCTCCGATCCTGCCCGCCAGCTTCGCTCCCGTGATCGGGTCGACGATCTTCCGGGTGTAGATGACGGAGCGGAGCGGATCCAACCGCGACTTGGAGGTCGCCGCAACACCGAAGTGCTCCCTGCCCTCAAGGAAGAACGGCCGTTTCTCGGGGAAGAAGAGGTCGTAGCGGAGGTTGACGTCTACCTGCCCGGCGTCGGCCTCCACTTGGCTGAAGTCGGGGTTGTAGGTCGCGTCGAGCACTAGGTCGGAGGTGAGGCCGTACTTGGCCGTGAGGCTGAGGTCTCCTTGCTCTTGGGCCGTCGTCAGTCGGCCGGCCTCATTCGCTCGGTCCACCGAGTAGGTTCCGGCCGGAAGCACCTCGACGACCCGCCGGCGTTCGATGCCCCGGTAGGAGATCGGTCGCATCTGGTTCAGCCACTGTCCGGCGCGGGCCGGATCCAGAGGCGGACTCGTGCCCGACTGGGAAACTCGACGGATCGCCCGCTCGAAGATTACCCCCATGCGAACCGGATCCGTGTCCGCAAAGCGGATGCTTTTCACGGGGATGCTCAGCTCGACCGTGTAGCCGTCCTCGTCGATGCGACCGCCACTGTACCAGACCATGTCCACGTTCCGGTCCTCGTTGCCGGACGCATATCGGCCGTCGCCCTGGATGCCGAGCGGGTTGGAGTAGAAGGCGTAGAGCGACTGCTGGTCGCCGAACGTGTCGAGGTTCACCGCGACCCAGTCCTCGCGGAACATGTTGTCCCGGCTCGTCACCGTGGCCTTGAGCTCATCGGGCTTGGAATCGAAGGCACGGAAGGCGAAGTAGAGGTGGTCCGCGTCGTAGGCCATGAAGACGTGGGTGTCGGCCACCATCTCGACGCCGTAGTCCGGGTTGTAGGTCTTGAAGCCGGAGACGGGCAGTTGGCCGCGCCACACCTCGTCGTCCAGCTGACCGTCAATGACCGGGGGCGAATCCGTGAAGGGCGGCTCAAGCAGATCCTGGGCCGCGAGGGGCGCGGCCGCGCTCAGCACGAGGCTCGCAAGAAGCAATCCGCCGATACTCTTCAGACTCTCCTCCTCACGCATCCACCCCGAGCCTCGGCGGAAGTACGAGCGAGTTGACGATTCACGGAGAACATGAGGTGATGCTCGAATAATGACGATGGACGCCCGGGGGGGTCAATGAAGCCGAAACGCTCCTCATTCCCCGGGGGCCCAGCCTTGGCGTTCCCTATTCGGCACGGAGCGCGGCCCCTCGATACGTCCGGAGGCGCGGGCCGAATCGTCGCTGGCCGGGCGCGGGCGGATCCCGGACCCGGCGGTCCCCTTCCCCCTCGATTCTGGTAGGGATACTGTGAGGCCAACGGAAGGGTCGATGACGAGGGCCTCCGGCACTCGAAGGGAGGAAAGGCCGTGAAGACTGAATCCAGGACCCTGACCACCGACTCCATCCATGCCGGATCGCCCCGACCCAGGGTGGGCCACGCTGTCGTGACGCCCGTGTTCCGGTCGAGCACGTACGAGTATCACGGGGAGAACTACCACGACGTCGGGTACCTCCGGCTGAGCAATAGCCCCAACCACCGGGTGCTCCACGAGCGCATCGCCGGCCTGGAGGGATCGGAGGACGCGCTCTGCACGGGGAGTGGGATGGCGGCCATCTCGTCGGCGCTCCTCACCGTCCTCTCGGCCGGCGACCACATGCTGGTCCAGGACTGCCTCTACGGGGGCACCACAAGCCTCCTCCACAACCTCTTCCCTCGATGGGGCGTCAGCCACTCGGCGATCGATCCGCAGGCCCCCGACTCGTGGGAGGCCATGCTCCGGCCGACGACCCGGGTCATCTACGTCGAGACGCTGACCAACCCTCTCGTCCAGCTCGCCGACCTGGAGGCCGTCGCGCGCTTCGCTCGCGAGCACGACCTGGTCTCCGTCATCGACAACACCTTCGCCAGCCCCGCGAACTTCCGCCCGGCCGAGCACGGCTTCGACCTCTCCGTCGAGAGCTGTACGAAGTACATGAACGGCCACAACGACCTCGTCGCGGGCTCGGTGGCCGGCTCCGCAGACCTCATACAGCGCATCAAGCACACCCTCGACCACCTGGGCGGGACGCTCGCCCCCGACTGCTGCTTCCTCCTGGAGCGGGGCCTTAAGACGTTGGCGCTCCGGGTCGGGCACCAGAACGCGAGCGCCATGGAGATCGCCCGGTTCCTCGAGGCGCATCCGGCGGTGCCAAAGGTGCACCATCCGAGCCTTGAGTCGCATGCCCAGCACGAACGGGCGAGTCGCCTCCTCGACGGCTTCGGAGGCATGCTCTCCCTCGAGCTGGCCGACGGGATCGAGGCCGCCGAGCGCTTCCTGGCGGCTCTGACGCTCCCGACAGTGGCGGTCTCCCTGGGCGGGGCCGAGTCGCTCATCGTCCGGCCCGCAGCCGCCACCCACGGCTCCCTCTCTGCAGAGGAGCGAGCGAGGAGCGGGGTCACCGACGAGCTGATCCGCTTCTCGGTGGGGCTCGAGGGCACGGCGGACCTGATCGCCGACCTCGACCGGGCGCTGGAAGCGGCCACTACGGGCTAAGGCTCCCGTCAACTTACCAGGTGCGCAGGACTGGATGTCTCCCAGCCTGAGAATGGGGCCCGCTCCCGCAGCTCCCTCTGCTGCACCGTGGAAGGGTGGCGATCCCGGCCCGGGGAGCACGCTCGCCCCCCCCCGGACAGTCGACGGGCGGAGCTCACCGCGATCAGGCCCCGGAAGAGGAACTCCTCCGAGAAGCCAGCGGAAAATCAGGCCACAGACGAAAGCCAGCGCAAGCCCGGCGGAGCTCAGACCCCCAATCCCACCGGCTCCCGGGACCTCTCGGCGCGTCGAATCAAAGACCCACCAGCTCCTCGCTCAGGCGCCGCAGCCTTGCCCGCGCCTCTTCGTCATACGCCTGACCATTGGCTCGAGATGCCCTGAGTCCGTTGAAGTACTGGCCGCTCCCGAGGCCCTCCGAGACGATGAGGTTCATCACGGCCTCCAACCCCTCGTTCACCGAGCTTCGAGGTCGCACGCCAGCCGAGAGGACCATGTTCGTGTCCATCAGCGTCGCAGGATGCAGTGCGTTCACCTTGATTCCCGTATCCTCGAGCTCCCTGGCCAGATCGAACGTGAACAGGATCTGAGCCAGCTTGCTCTGCCCGTAGGCACGCCCGCCGGAATACCCGTCCTCGATCATCGGATCATCGAAGTCGATCGAAGTCTGAGCGCCCGACGATACGTTCACGATGCGTGATTCCGGTGACTCCGGAATGATCGGGAGCAGCATCCGTGTCAGGAGGAAGTGGGAGAGGTAGTTGACCGCGAACGAGAGCTCGTAGCCGTCTGCGCTGACCAGCCTGGTATTCTCCCCCGAGAGCCAGATCCCTGCGTTGTTGACGAGGACGTCAACCCGGTCGTAGTCGCGGAGGATGGCTTCACCGAGCGCTCGGACCCGGGCCATCGAACCCAAGTCCGCCGCATAGAAGCTCGCCGATCCCGCGCCCTGGGCACGGATTCGCTCCACCACCTCCAGCCCGCGCTCGCGGTTGCGGCCGTGCACGATGACGTGGGCTCCCCTCGTGGCCATGGCGAGAGCGACCTCTCGTCCGAGGCCGTTGGTCGACCCCGTCACGAGCACAACGCGGCGGCCCTCGAGCGACTCGGACGGAGGCGCTTCGGGCTCCGGCATGATGGCTTGTCCGCTCACCCCCGAGGGCGCCGCGAGGGTGAGGAGGGCGAAGAAGCCCGCTCTCCGAATTTCGGGACGGGATTGCATGGGTGTCCTCCGGATCTCGAGTGGGCGCGCGCCAGCGCTCGGGCGTCGATCGCGGCCGGTATCTTGGTTGGATCGTAGGCGGACCGGAACCCCCGTACAACCAGGCAACGTTCCGGCGACCGGCGTCACTCGGACCGGGTCGCCCCGGCCGACGGACACGGTGCCTGAAAGGCATGGAATTGAGACACGGCTCCGGAAGTACGCCTGCCCTACCCCCTCCTCCTCAGCTCGTACTTCCGCCCCTCAACCACCGGATCCTCGCACGCCACCCCGATCCGGACGAGCTGCTCGAGGGTGCTCGCGACGAGCCGCGTGTAGCCGACCAGGCGGTCCGGGTCCGTAATCACGCCGGTCGTTCGGACCGTGACCGTCCGGACCCCGTCGCCCCTCCTGCGCCGCTTCCCCCAAGACAGCCGTCGGATCTCCAGACGGAGCGACGGCTGCACCTTGATCAATGCCCGCAGGCCACGGTCCGCCATGAGCGACCGTCCCCGGGGGTCGTTGGAGGCCGTGATCTTGTACCTCCGCTCCAGCGCCTGATCCCCGACCAGGAGCCCGTAGAAGCCGAACAACTCGGAGATCTTGGTGAAAACGTTCTTTCGGACGATGCGAAGGCTGAAATCCTCCTTCGCCACGTAGAGGGCACGGGCACGGGTGTAGGTAACGGAAGACTGACCGTTGCTCTGAACGTAGGTGTCGAGGACAAGCTGCCAGGGGCCGTGCTTCAGGCGGACTTGGTCACCCGAGCTCCGCTTCCCCGGCACGAAGGCGGCGTCGAGCGCTGATGCCGCGGCCCTGAAGGCATCGCGCCGTTTCAGGGTCGGCTTCTTGTTCTTCCTTGGATCGAGCATCGTCCGGCTCCGGGGCCCCGAGGATGTGCACCCTACCTATGAGCCGGCCCTTCTGTTTCCGTTCGGCCCAGGTGGCCCCGACCTCCCGCCAGAAATCCCTTGGCGGGATTTATCGGGTGCGGCCATATCTTCTGTCACCCTATAGTGTATGACCATGGACTAAGGAATGGGACGTGCCCCTAAGGCGTGTCTCCCGCTCACCCACGTCGTCTACCACCTGCTGCTCTCCCTCGCGTGCACGGCTCGCGGCACGGGTACGCCATCATCAAGGACGTCGCAGGAAAGGACGGTCGGTCGGCTCGTCCTCTAGGCCGGCACCCTCTACGCCGCGACTAGGCGGCTCCGGGACGATGACCTGATCGTGGAGGGCAGCCCACGCTCCCGTGCCGACGCCCGCCGGCGCTACTACGCGCTCACCCCGCTCGGAAGGGCCGTCCTCCGGGCGGAGTCGGAGCGCCCGGCCAAGCTCGTGGAGCTGGCCCGGGACGCCCGCGTCCTTCCGGCTGAGCTCCGGGGCGGGGGGAGATCGGGAGATGACAGAGCGTCCGTATCGCACGCTCCTGCGGCTCATGCCGAGGGGCTTCCGGATCGAGTACGGTGAGGAGATGTGCCGCGTCGCCGACGAGCACTGGCGCACGGTGCAGGGGCAGATGGGGTGGTGGGGCGCGACCCGATTCTGAACGCGCCAGGTGGTGGCCGTGCTTCTGGAGTCCGTGAGGCTGCGGGGGCGGCCGAACGCCACGACGGGAGGGACGACAATGGAGGGGTTTCTGCACGACCTGAGACACGCCACGCAGGGGTTGGTCCGCCGGCCCGGTTTCACGCTGGTGACGGTCCTCACGCTCGGCTTGGGGATCGGCGCCACGACCACGATCTTCAGCGCAGTGCACGCGGTCCTGTTGAGGCCGCTTCTCTACGCCGAGGCACACCGGGTGGTCGTCGTCTTCCAGACCGACGTCACCACCGGTGAACTGGGTGACGGGATGTCGGCGGCCAACGTGCGTGACTACGACGACGTCGCCGAGCGTCTCTCCGCAGTCGCGGTCGCGGAGCCGTGGAGCCTGGACCTGCAGGCCGAGGGCCGGACCGAGAGCCTGAGGACGTGGGCCGTCTCCTCCGGCTTCTTCGAGGCGATCGGTGTGGAGGCGATGCTCGGCCGCACCTTCGTTCCCGAGGAGTACGCAGAAGGGAACGAGGCGGTCGCGCTCATCAGCCACAGTACCTGGGTCACCCGCTTGGGCGCCGATCCGGCGGTCGTGGGCCGGCCGGTGATCCTGGACAGGGCGCCGATGACGGTGGTGGGCGTGCTCCCGCGCGAATACCGATTCCCCGACGCCGCGGCCGCTTGGATCCCCCGCCCCGCGCGCCCGTGGGACGGGCAGAGCCGCGCGGCCGACTACATGATTTCGGTAGGGAGGTTGGCCCCCGGAGCGTCACTCGGAGAGGCCCAGGCCGAAGCGGACCGGATCGCCGCATCCCTCTCGGAGGGGTATCCCGATACCAACCTCGAGACGGGCTTCCGGCTCGTTCCGCTCAGGGACCACCTCTTCGGGCACGTGCAGACACCGCTCCTAGTCCTCATGGCCGCGGTCGGCTTCGTGCTCCTCATCGCCTGCACAAATGTGGCCGGGCTTATGCTCGCCCGCGGCGCGCAGCGGGAGCGCGAGTACGCGCTCCGCGGGGCGGTCGGGGCCGGAAGGGGACGCCTCGTGGGGCAAGTGACCGCTGAGAGCCTGATCCTCGCGGCCCTGGGCTGCCTCCTGGGCATCGGTCTCACGTACAGCGGGGTGTGGGTGCTTCAGGCCCTCGGTCCCGATTACCTGCCTCGGATTGACCAGCTCCGAGTGGACGGTGCGGTGCTCGCCTTCGCCGGCGTCTCGGCCGCGGTGAGCGCCGTGCTGTCCGGGTTCGCGCCGTCGCTTCGGCTCTCCCGCCTGGACCTGAGCGCCGCGCTGAGCGACGGCTCCCGCGGGATGAGCGGGAGCGCAGTGAGCGGTCGCCTGCGGGCCCAGCTCGTGGTGGCCGAGGTCGGAGCCACCGTGCTCCTGCTGATCGGGGCGGGACTGCTGATGCGGAGCTTCATGGTGCTCCTCGACAAGGAGCTGGGTTTCGATCCCACCGACCGGCTCGCCGTGCAGATCTTCGCCTACGACTACTCGACGGATAGTGCTGGCCTGAGTCGAGACGCCTTCGTCAACCAGGCGCTCGACGGCATGAAAGCGCTCCCGGGGGTCACCGACGTCGCGATCACCACGAACCTGCCCGCCGGGATTGACGGCGTGGTGAACAGGATCGACATCGAGATCCCGTTCACCGTCGAGGGTCGCCCCACGCCACCCGTCGGCCAGGAGCCGATCGTCTCCATCAGCCAAGTGACCCCAAGTTACTTCGACGTTATGGAGATTGACATCGTGGCCGGACGTGCGTTCGGCGAGAGCGACAACGCGGACGGGGTGCCCGTCACGATCGTGAACGAGACGCTCGCGCGCCGCCACTTCGGCGGCGAGGATCCGATCGGCCAAAGCCTCCTGATCCAGTGGGGTGAGCAGCCGGTGGCGCGTGAGATCCTGGGCGTCATGCGGGACATCCGCCCGCTCGGGCACGCCTCGGAGCCCACCCCCGCGGCAGTCATGCCCCTCAGCCAGGTGAATTCGGGCTCGCTGACCTTCGTCCTGCGGGCCGCAACCGACGCGGGTGCCCTGACGCTTCCCGCGATGGAGGCGATCTGGGCCGTGAACCCAGCGCAGTCCGTGTGGGGAGCGGCTACTGTAGAGTCGCTGCTGTCGGATTGGCTGAAGCAGCGCCGCTTCAGCCTCTTCCTCCTCACTTCGTTCTCCGTGATTGCGCTCCTGCTCGCCGCAGTGGGCATCTACGGGCTGATTAGCTTCTCCGTCGAGCGGCGCACCGGAGAGCTCGGTGTCCGCCGGGCGCTGGGCGGCCAGTCGAGAGACCTGTTGGCAATGGTGGTCCTCGAGGGAGCGAAGCTCGGGGGCGCGGGGGTGGCGATCGGGTTGGCCGGGGCGTTCTACCTTTCCCGCTTCATGCGCGGGATGCTCTTCGAGATCGAGCCGAACGACCCGCTCACCTTCGCCGCGCTCGCGGTCGCGGTGCTGTTGATCGTCTTGCTCGCCACAGTGGTACCCGCCCTGCGCGCGATGCGCGTCGATCCGGCCGTGGCGCTGCGGAGCGAGTAGGGCCCGGCTCTTTCGGGGACCGCTTGCGTCTTGGGGCGCCCGCATCCTCTGGCGCGCCGTGTTCATCGCCCTTTCGATGTGCCGCTCTCGATCGGGCACGAGACCTCCCCGGTCTAGGCACGAACCCCGCGTCCTGCAACGGCCCGCTCTGCCGGCATGGTCAGAAGCGAGCGAGCGAGCCCCGCTCGGGCACGGCCCCCGGTCATCTTGCCGCCCCCCGAAGCGCCGAGCATTAATACCCACGCACCGTCCGTACCTCCGTCAGACTCCAGCGAGGCAACCATGTCGTATTCGACCGCGTTTCACCTGATTCGTTCTCGTGCCCTCCGTGCCGGGCTCGCTGTGGCGCTGATCTTCCTAGTCTGGCCGAACAGTGCCCGGGGACAAGGGGGCGAGCTCCCCACCATCGAGGAAAAGACGAAGGGGATGGAAGCCCTACCGGGCTTCTTCGACTTGTACTGGGACGACTCCACTGGATCCCTGTTCTGGGAAATCGAAGAGCTCGATACCGAGTTCCTCTACCAGGTTTCGATGGGATCGGGGCTCGGCAGCAACCCCGTGGGAATCGACCGAGGCCAGATCCGGGGAACCTACGTCCTGGAGGCCACGCGGGTGGGCCCGCGTGTCCTCCTGATGGAGCCCAACTACCGCTTCCAGGCGAGGAGCGACAACCCGACCGAGGCGCAGGCGGTGCGGGACGCGTTCGCGCCCTCGGTGCACTGGGGATTCAATGTGGCCGCGGAGAGCGAAGGGCGGGTTCTGGTCGATGCCACGTCCTTCTTCCTGCGGGACGCACGCGGGGTCATTGAGCAGATCGCCCAGCGGGGACAGGGCGACTTCGCGCTCGATCGATCCCGCAGCGCGATCTATCTGCCCAACACCCGCTCCTTCCCCGAGAACACAGAGGTCGAGGCAACCTTGACCTTCACCAGCGGTAACCCCGGTGCTTTGGTGAGTGGAGTGGCGGCAACGGGCCGTGCCGTCACCCTCCGGCAGCACCACTCCTTCATTCAGCTGCCGGACGACGGCTATCGGCCCCGGATCGCGGATCCGCGGATCGGCGTGCTCGGCCCCACCGTGTACGACTACGCCTCGCCGATCGACGAAGATCTGCGGATCCGCTGGGCGGCCCGGCACCGGCTGCAGAAGCGCGACTCCGGAGCGGACCCGAGCGAGGCGATCGAGCCGATCGTCTACTACGTCGACCCCGGCACACCGGAGCCGATCCGCAGCGCGCTCATCGAAGGAGCACGCTGGTGGACGGACGCATTCGCGGCGGCCGGGTTCATCGACGCGTTCCGCGTGGAGGTGCTGCCGGAGGGCGTCGACGCCCAGGACATCCGCTACAACATGATCCACTGGACCCACCGCCGCACGCGCGGCTACTCGTACGGAAACACGGTCGTAGACCCGCGGACCGGCGAGATCATCCGCGGGGTGGTCAACCTGGGCAGCCTCCGCCTCAGGCAGGACTACCTCTTGGGACAGAGCCTGGTGCCGCCATTCCCGGGCGAAATCCTGTCCGAAGATGGGGCGGCACCCTTCGACCTGTGGAGCGGGGGCGGAGCGGAGGGCCCCTACTACGAGATCTGCAACCTCTCGGGCGCGCCGGACATCGAGTACCTCGGGCAGGTCGCGCAGGGCTCCGACGCGGTGGAGATGGCCCTCGCCAGAGTCCGGCAGCTATCGGCCCACGAGGTCGGACACACGATAGGCTTTCCGCACAACTACATGGCGAGCGCCTACGGGCGCGAGAGCGTCATGGACTATCCGGCCCCGCTCGTGGAGATCGACTCGGAGGGCAACCTGGACTTGTCGAACGCCTACCTGCAGCGTATCGGCGAGTACGACAAGCTCTCCACGAACTGGCTCTATCGTGAGTTCCCCGCCGGTGCCGACGAGGTCGCGGCCCTGAGTGCGATCACGCAGCAGGGAATCGACGATGGCTGGATCTACATGGGCCATACGAACAACAACTTCATCGGCGCCGGACACCCCTACGCGAGCGTCTGGGACAACGGCTCCAACCTGGTCGATCATCTCGAGCACGAGATCCGCGTGCGGGAGATCGGCCTAGCCCGGTTCGGAACGGACGCGATCCCTGCGGGGGAGCCCTATTCGACACTCGAGTTCATCCTCCTGCCGCTCTACATGCACCACCGCTTCCAACTCAGGTCCGCAGTTCAGAGCCTGGGAGGCGCAGACTATCGATACGCCACGAGGGGAGATGGTCAGGTGCCGTTCGCGATCGTCGACGGCGAGGAACAGCGGGATGCCCTGGAGACCGTGCTGTCGACCGTGGCCGTCGACTTCCTCGCCTTGCCGGAGTCGGTGGTCAGCATGATTCCCCCGCCCGCATATCGCTACGAGGACGGCGAGGTGTTTCCGGGATACACGGAGTTACTCTTCGATCCGTTCGCGGTCGCGGAAGCCGCGGCCGCCTTCACGATCGGAGAGGTCCTGCACCCCCAGCGAATGGCACGCCTCGTGGTGTACGGGAGCATGGGCGACTACCCCGACCTTGAGGAAGTCGTCGACCGCGTGATCGAGGTGACGTGGGGTGTCGAACCGCAGCCGACCGACTACCACCAGCGCGTGCTCGAGATCGCTCAGCGGGTGGTGGCGGAGGCCTTCATGCGCCAGGGCAGTTCGGCGGAGAATCCTTCCACCGTGCGCGCCGTGCTGGCCGACCGGCTCGAACGGATTGCGTCGCGACTGGAGGCCGTCGTCACGCCGTCGCCACATGAGCGGCTGGCGGCGGCCGACATCCGCCGCTGGCAGTCGAGGATCGAGAACACCGTGCCGGCGGAGGCGCTCCGGCTGCCCGCGGGAGATCCGATCGGCGGAAGTCCGCGATGAGGCCGGCGGCTAATTGAGCGTGAGAGGTCTCGCCGTGATGGGGAGATGAGCGGTGCGCCGGATGAGCTCCGCTCGGTCCACCTGGCGATCTCTATTCGCCCGGGATAGCGTGCGTTGAACGGAACCTGACTGTGCAGGCCATAGAGCCAGCGGCGACGCGGCGGCAAGGACAACGGCGATGAGACGCAAGGGGACAGGATTCATCACGGTGATGGCGCTCACGGTGTTGGCGCTCTTGTTGGCGCCGGGCACCCGGGCGGAGGTCGTGCGGATTGAGATCGACTCGCGCGGCGACATCGGGAACGGGGCGGTGTGGGGGTTGGCGGGCCCGTACGAGAGGATCACCGGCACGATCTACTTCTCCGTCGATCCGGCGAACCCCGCGAACCGGATCATCACGGACATCGACCTGGCTCCGCGCAACGCCGACGGCATGGTCGAGTTCTCGGCGAACTTCTTTCTGATCAAGCCCAAAGACGTCACGCGCGGCAACGGAACCGTTGTCTACGAGGTCTCCAACCGCGGCGGCAAGGGGATGCTGCGGTATTTCAACCGGGCCGAGGGAAGCATCGACCCGGTGACCCTGCCCCACATGGGAGACGGATTTCTCTTGCGGGAGGGATTCACGCTACTGTGGCTTGGATGGCAGTTCGACCCACCGCTGCGCGACGGTCTCATGCGCCTCTCGGCGCCGGTCGCCACGGCGGACGGAGAGCCCATCCATGGAGTCGTTCGCAGCGAGGTTATTGTGAGAGATCCTACCGCCGACACCTCGCTCGCCGACCGGAACCACGTGCCTTACCCGGTCGCCGACGCGAACGACGCGATCAACCGGATAATGGTGCGGGAGACGGTCGAGGGGCGGCGCAGCGAGATCCCCCGGAGCCAGTGGCGGTTCGCGCGAGTCGAGAACGGCGAGGTCGTGGAAGACCGGGGCCGCGTGTGGCTCGAGGGCGGATTCCAGCCCGGCAGGATCTACGAGGTGATCTACCTCGCCGAGAATCCGACCCTGGTGGGCCTCGGGCCGGCTGCGGTGCGCGACGCGGTTTCGGGGCTCAAGTACGGGGGTGCGGAAGAGCTGGGGATTCCCCCGGGGTCGATCGACAGCGCGCTTGCGTGGGGAGTCTCTCAGAGCGGGCGCTTCCTGCGCACGTTCCTCTACTACGGGTTCAATCGGGACGAGGGCGACCGCAAGGCGTTCGACGGCATCGTGGCGCACGTAGCGGGTGGAGGCCGAGGCAGCTTCAACCACCGCTTCGCACAGGCGTCGCGTGACGGCCACCCGTTCCTGAACAAGCTCTATCCGACCGACATCTTCCCCTTCACCGACGCACTCCAGACCGATCCCTTCACGCGTGAGACCGACGGCCTGCTCGCCCGCGTGGACCCCGAGCACCTTCCCAAGATCTTCTACACGAACGCGTCTTACGAATACTGGGGAAGGGCGGCGTCGCTCATTCATACGTCGATCGACGGGGAGCACGACGCCGAGCTGCCCGAGAACGTGCGCGTCTACTCGTTCGCCGGGGCCCAGCACGGACCGGCGGGCTTCCCGCCCCAACAGGGGACCGGGCGGCAGCTCAGCAACTTCAACGACTATTCATGGTTCATGCGCAGCCTGCTGCTGGCGATGAACCGCTGGACCACGGACGAGACGCCGCCACCGCCGAGCGTGTATCCGCGAATCGACGAGGGAGGGCTCGGGCCACCCTCCGCCCTGGACTTTCCCGAGCTCCCGGGTGTGGGCCAACCCGCGACACCGCACCTCGCCTACCGAGTCAGCTACGGGCCCGAGTTCGCCACGAACGGCATCGTGAGCCTGTCGCCCCCGGAGGTCGGCCCAGCCTATCCGATCCTCGTGCCGGGCGTCGACGCGGACGGCAATGAGCTCGGGGGCTTGAAGATGCCGGAGGTCGCGGTGCCTCTCGCCACCTACACGGGCTGGAACCTCTTTCGGCCCGAGGCCGGGCCGCCGGACGTGCTGTCCAGCATGCAGGGCTCCTACATCCCCTTCCCAAGGACAGTCGCGGACCGAAGGGCCACAGGCGATCCCCGAGCCTCCATCGAAGAGCGCTACCACGGCTTGGACGACTACCTCGGTCAGGTGTCGGCCGCGGGGCTCAAGCTGATCGAAGACGGCTATCTGCTGGCAGAGGACTTGGCGCCGATCCTCACGCAGGCCAGGCGGCACTGGAACTACCTGATGACGGACTCCCCGGCCGCCCGCTCGGGCAACTGAGGCGGCGAGCGGTCCCGAGTGGCCCAGCCAGCTGGGGGCCCGCCAGGTCAACCACCGGCTCGAACGTGATGGAGGCTGCCCAGCGCATGCGTCGGCCCGTGCGTCGATCACCGCGAGATGGGGCGGACCGTGTCCGAGTCCCTGCGGAGCGCCTACCATGACCGGTCGGAGCGTCCAAGGCTCATCTTTCCAACGTCGCGACGACTCCGACGGCCGACCGGACTGGGGCTCATGCCGGATCCCCTCCCGCATCTGGCGGCCGCTCAACCGAAGCGCTCCAGCGCGATAGCTCTCGCTCGCCCTTCGGCGACAGCGAGTAGTGCCCCCTCTTCACCCGATCGAACCAGCCGTAGTGATTGTCTCTCAAGATCGTTCCGGCACGCGGCACGTCGGTGCGGTCGCGCAGGACACCGACCTTCAGGGTGCCGGCTCCTGCGAGTTCGCGCGCGCACCGGAGGGCGTCCTGGCGATACGCGGTGAGCCGTTGACGGGAGGCGGAGCCCCCGGTCTCGGGGTCGCCCACCCGCTCGGCGAACTCCTTCAGAAGCCGCTCGCGGCGGCGAACGCTTGACCTGGGCCGATACGGTTTCGGATCCAACACGGGCACGACGTTCCCGCGCGCGGAGACGGTGAGGAGACCGAGGCCCAAGCGGCGCAGGAGGCCCACAACCTGCTTCCTGCGGGTCCGCCAAGACGCACTCTGGCCCCTTCCGACGCGGAATGCGACATAGACCACGTCCGACACGGCAAGCCGGTCGACCGCCTGAAGGAGCAGGGCAAGCGTGAGTCGCTCCTTCAGCTCCACCACGACTAGGCCTTCCTCGCCGCGCACCGCCACGACGTCACACGGCCCGATCTCTCCTTTCACCTCATAGCCCTGAGCCTCCAGGAACCGCTTGACCGGACTGTAGAGATCAGTTTCAGGCATGCGACGTGCAGCCCCCCCCCGATGCTTCCCTGCTCGCAAGGTCCCCGTGCGTTCGACGGGTAATTCTACCTCGCCCGGGACGGGCAGTGCCAGCTTCGCGCGGTTCCGGCGAGGGGAGGGCTTTCTCACAGGCGACTCGCCGCTGGCGCGCGTGAGTATCTGCTCGCGTACTTCGCTCGTCACGCACATCTTGAGCGGCAGGAGCCGACTCAAGGGAGTGACCTCGAAGTGAAGCGGAACCTGAGGCAGCTAGGCGTGCAGGGCTGCAGCCTTTGTGTCGCTCTCTGCCTCCCCAGGTCGGTGATTGCGCAGTCCGTTCCCCGCGTAGCGTTGGGATTCGGCGTCGATACCGTCTCAGCGGCTTGGTCCGAAGCCGCCTGGCACTCTCATGTTCCTGCGATTTACCGGGCATGGTCTGAGTACCTCTCGAACCAGCCCGGCGCGCTCAGGCCCAATCCCAGGTGGTCCTTGGCGGAACAGGAGGCTTGGGTTGCCTACGATCTCACCCGGGGGGCGGCCTACCACGGTGCCCCCGCCACGGTCGTCGACATCCGCCCTGTACCGGGAGGAGACGAGTTCATCGTCAAGACCCTGTTCGCGAGGACATCCGAGACCCAAGACATCCGGCCGATCGCCCTGACCCGGGTATACGCCACCCAGGAGGGAGGCCGCTGGGTCTTCGGCAATGCTCTGTTGCGTTTGACCGCGGATTGGGAACGGACCCGGATCGGCCCCATCGAATACGTGACGGAGCCGGGACGGCCGTTGGGCCGCAGCCGCGCCGAACGCCTTCTCACCTTCGCTGACTCGATCGCTGACTCGTTCGATGTTCCGAGGCTCGAGGCACTCAGCTACTACGTAGCCTCTAGCCCTGAGGAGCTGCATCGAGTCATGGGAATAGATTGGACGTTCGGCGGTCTTGGTTACGGGTACGCCGCGCCGGCCAACCGCCTGATCCTGAGCGGCGATCCCGCGAAGGAGGAGGAGGAGAACCGCCATGAGTTGGTACACATCCTGCTCGCGCCCCTTGCCACCGAGCGCCCCACACACGGGCTCGTCAACGAGGGTGTGGCGACGTGGTATGGCGGATCATCGGGTCGGACGTTCCCGGAGTTGATGACGGAATACGCCGGCTACTTGGCCGGTCGCCCAGAGATCACGTTGGACACGGTCCTCGAGAGCAACTCGCCGGACCGGGGCTGGAGGGTGGGCGGCGCGGTCGTCGTCGAGCTCGCGTACGCGCATGGAGGCCTTGAAGCCATCCGGAGGCTGCTCAGGGCCGGCCGGTCCAATGAGGAGCTTCGGTTGGAACTGTCAAAAGTCCTCGGAATGCCGTGGGAAGGGGTTCTGACCACCTGGCGAGAGAGAGTTCTTCGCGCAGGTCGCCCGGAGCCCTAGGGCCCTCGCCGGGCGGCAAACAGCTGCACGCCTCACAAGGACCTGCTGCTGTGCGGATGAACTCGGTCGGCAGCTCCGAACTCGTCGGTGACGGCGCTCATCGACTCCCTTGGAGCGCTGCAGCATGCGCCGTGCCGGTTTCCCGCCCAACAAGGAGCGGCCAAGTGGACCCGTCGCTGGCCTCTGATTCGAGCCGGCGACCAGCCTACCAAGGTCATTTACCAATCCATCTGCATCGGGTCTCGCCAACCGCTTGCCTGGTGCTCCGCCGCGTGCTACGTCCACGGAGGATTGCAGAGAACTATTGATCGGCACCGGTTGGGCATGGCCTCGCCGCCTAGAGGGGGGAGAAGACTCGTTGGCCCGACCCAAAGCCTGGCTCCGCGGACCCGTAGAAGGCTTCGAGCCGCTGCTGATGCCCGTCGTGCACGGGCTGATGCAAGTACGGGAGGACGTGGAGAGCTTGGTTGCGTCCGTGCCGGCCGAGCACGTGTGGCAGCGTCCGGGCGGGGCGGCGTCGATCGGGTTCCACGTACGGCACCTGGGCGGTGCGCTTGACCGGCTGCTGACCTACGCGCGGGGGAAAAAGCTGTCGGGGGCCCAGATGACCGCGGCGCGCTCCGAAGGCGACCCCGGCGACCCCTCTCCATCGCTGAATGAGCTGGCTGAGGGCACCTACGCGTCGATCGATCGCGCGCTAGACCAGTTGCGGGCCACCCAACGTGAGAATCTGCTCGTTCCGAGGAGGGTGGGTCGCGCGGGGCTGCCGAGTACCACCTTGGGGCTGTTGTTCCACGCGGCGGAGCACAGCACGCGCCATGCTGGGCAGGCCATCTCCACCGCGAAGATCCTAGCCGGAGCCGGGAGCGCCTAACACGCTAGGCGTCGGCAGGCGGGCTGTGCCCCGGGCATTGGCCGGGTCCTCCACACCGATGATCGGCCTTTCGTCGCCGGAGCGGCGGGACACGTAAGCGGACGGTCGGGACCCTTCCTGCTCGCTCTCCAGGTCGCTCGCATAGAACGGCCCGCCGAGCAGCATATGGGAATGGAACGCCTCGAGGTTGGCGCAAGCGGGTTTCGGTCGATCCCCGCCGCAGGGCCCTACGCCCTCTCTCCCCGTCGCCTCCCAAAGCACGCGGCCGCCCAGGAGCTGAGCATCGAAGCCGCCCTCGAAGTCCGTCTGGCCCTCGGGCGTGGCGTCCTCCGCGCCTGCCGCGCTCTGGATGTTGAGGCCACCGTCAGTCGCTTTGCCTCGGCGAGCTCCATTCCCCCTGCTCCTTGCGCCGCCGGTCGCCTAGCCTTCCCCTCGCTCACGCGGGAGGAAGAGCGTCTCGGGGCAGCCCTCGTCCCCACCAGGGGTAGGGTGAATGCGGCCTGGGAGGACTAGGCAGCAGTGCGAACCCCGGGCACTCAAAGGGGAGGGCCGAAGAGGCCGCGGGACTTGACGCTCCGGACAGGGGTGCATACCGTTCCGGGCGTTCGCCTAGGGCCCTAACGGGATCTTCGATGCGAAACATCGACGTTTCGACTGGATACATGTGCCGCTCCATGATGATGGCTTCCCGGATGAGGGAGGCCGGGCCTCGGTGGGTCGTGTGCGGAGGGAATCAGCGGTAAGCAGGGGATCCGACGAACCCAATGAGCCCGGCCTTCGCAAGCGAGGCCAGGGCTTTTTTCTTTTCTTGATGCGATGAGCGGGCCTGGGAACGAGGGACAGGGAGGCCGGGTGCGAAGCCCGACCCACCCAGGTGGGTCGGGTCAAAAACCGGAGGCGAGAGGCAGAATGGAGCAAGCCGGAGCTCAGGCGCGGGATCGGGCAGGCCTGGATATCTTGAGATGTAGGATCTGCGGGACCGACACCGAGGCGGGCCCGTATCACGTCTGCGAGGAATGCTTTGGGCCGCTCGAAGTGGTCTATGACCTGGAGGCGCTTCGAGGGGTGCTCACGCGGGAAGTGATTGAGCGGCGGCCGACGGATCTGTGGCGCTACCGCGAGCTGCTCCCGGTGGAGGAGGAGCCCACTCGAGGCATGGGCGTGGGTTGGACCCCCCTTCTTCACGCGCCCAGACTCGGTGAGGCGCTCGGAGTCTCTGACCTGCGGATCAAGGTCGACTCCTCGAATCACCCCACGCAGTCCTTCAAGGACCGGGTTGTCGCCGTCGCACTCCAGCGGGCCAAGGAGTTCGGGTTCGATGTCGTGGGCTGCGCTTCGACCGGGAACCTCGCCAACTCCGTGGCGGCACAGGCGGCCACGGCAGGGCTTCGCGCCTGGATCTTCATCCCGGAGGATCTCGAGGCGCAGAAGATCATCGCCACGGGGGTGCACGGAGTCCATCTGGTCCGAATCAAGGGCGTGTACGATGACGTTAATCGGCTCTGTGCGGAGGTCGCGGACCGGTTCTCGTGGGGAATCGTCAACGTCAACCTTCGGGCCTACTACAGCGAGGGCTCGAAGACGATGGGCTTCGAGATCGCGGAGCAGCTTGGCTGGTCCCTTCCCGCCAACATCGTCGCTCCCATGGCGGGCGGAGCCCTGATCACCAAGCTTCGCAAATCGTTCAAGGAGCTTAGGGCGGTTGGTCTCGTGCCCGAGGGCTCCGAGCCTCGGTTCTTCGGTGCTCAGGCCTCGGGGTGCGCTCCGATCGTCTCCGCGGTCTGCAACGGAGACGATCGGATTACGCCGATCCGAGAGCCGAACACGATCGCGCGCTCCTTGGCAATCGGCAATCCGGCGGACGGCGTCTTCGCGATGGCCACCATGCGCGAGACGGGGGGCTGGGGAGCCGCCCCTTCGGACGCCGAAATCGTTGAAGGGATTCGGCTGCTCGCGACGCTCGAGGGCGTCTTCGCGGAGACGGCCGGAGGGGTTACGGTAGCGGCTACCGCAAAGCTGGCCGAGCAAGGCAGGCTGGCCGAGGGCGGACCGACGGTGATCTGCGTAACCGGAAACGGACTGAAGACGGCCGAGGCGGCGCTCTCTACATTCGAGCTCGGAGAATCGGTCGAGGCCAGGCTCTCCGAGGTTGTGCGGCTTGCCAGTTCCGTCTAGGGACCGCGCAGGTGGATCGGCAACAAGGACGGTCGGTGGGTGCCCCATTGGAGAGCAACTGCGGGCCGACGGCCCGACGGCAGACTAGGGCAGATTAAGGAGGTTGCGGAATGAGCGTAACGGTTCGCGTCCCCGGTGCTCTGCGGAAGCTCGCGAGCGGCCGGGCGGAGCTCGTAGCGGAAGGCGCCACGGTTCGAGAGCTCCTCGATGACCTGGGGCGCGAGAATCCCGATCTCGTCGCCCGCATCATGGGCGACGACGGTGACATCCGGCAGTTTCTGAACTTATTCGTAAACGGCGCGGATATCCGCTTCGAGGACAACCTCGATACGCCTGTGAGCGCGGGCGACGAGGTTTCGATCATCCCCTCGATCGCGGGGGGCGGCCCCACATCGGATTGATCCGCGGCGTGGAGCCAAGGCAACCGGGCCGCTCGGGCACGGTGAAGCAGCCGGCCGGAAGGCGCAAACCCCGCGGTGCGGACGGGGAACGCGGGGTGGGCGGACAAGGTGGAGAAAGCAGCTGGCCCGGGAGTGTCGGGGCACCGGCGGAGCTCCGCCTCGCGGCGGAACTCTCCGAATCTCTGATCGCTGAGGCCCGCAAGGCTGGGCCGGAGGAAGCGTGCGGGATTTTGGTGGGCAGAAGGGAGCCGCGTCGGTCCCTGGTCGTGCGGACCGTCTCCTGCCAGAACGTCGCGCCCGAAGGAACGAGGCGAAGACGATTTGAGATCGACCCGCGGCGTCTGATCGAGCAGGAGCGGGCCCTTCGTGGCTCCGCAGAACAGGTCGTTGGATTCTACCACTCCCACCCGGCCGGCGATCCTGTACCCTCTCGCGTAGATCGAACCTACATGGCGCTGTGGCCGGATATGGTCTGGGTGATCGTGGGCGCGGGGGCGGCTGAAGACCGACCCCGCGTCCGGGCGTGGAGCTTCCGTTCCGAGCCCGAGGAAGCTCTGAGCGAGGTGCAGATCCTTCCCGCGAAGGAAGACGACGCGACGTCAAATCGCTGCTAAGTGGGGTTCCTCACCCACATCATCGCCGAGCCCTGCTTCAGGCCGCCACCGACCGGGGCTCGTCACCTGCGCAGACGTGTGCATTCTCGATGGCCGCGTCTGCACGTGGACTCTCGAAGGATCCCGGATTGGGTGCGCTGACGTGGCTTAGTTCATCGATGGATCGTACGGCATCCGGGACAATAGACGGTACTCCGGTCCCTTCCGCTTGAGCACCCTACTCCAGAGCAGGTCAGGCGAATCCGTGAACACGTCTTCCTCACGCGCCGGCTCGATGATCCAACTGCCGGCCTCCAGCTCCGCCTCGAGCTGGCTCGGACCCCAGCCCGCGTAGCCCGCGAACACCCGGGCCGTGAGGACGCTTGGCTCGACGTCCGCCGAGACCTCACCCGTAAGGAAGCCCACGGACCCGAACACCAGAATATCCGCCAGGCCGGGGTGCGCGAGCTTGGCGAGGAGCACCGGGCTGGCCGGTTGGACCGGCCCCCCCCGGAAGAGCGGCTCGCCGGAAGGTACCAAGTGGCTCAGGGTCGGCAGGGTCTCTTGGACCGTGATGTTCAGGGCACGATTCAGCACGACACCCAATGCCCCGTCTGCGTTGTGCTCCCCGAGCAAGATCACCGTGTGGCGGAAGTTCGGATCGTGCAGCCCACCGCTGGAGATCAGCAGCCGGCCCTGCAGACTCTCCATTCTCGTCGTCTCCACGATCATCGGCCCGCACGCCTTCTACTCGGAACGTAGGCGGGGCCGGAGGACGGCGCTACAACCAAGCCCGCCCCGGCTAGGGCTCGGCCGAGTGTCGCCAGACCCTCGATCTCGGCCAAGCGGTCGCTCCTCGGCCGCCTCGGAATTCTCGGCGATCTGATGCGTAGGGTCCCCGACTGGATTGGGGATCAAGGAGACGTGCGCTCCTTCCTCGATCGAGCACATCGCACTCGCGCGCTCCGCCTGCGGTCTGCATCTTTGTTGCTGACACAAAGCAACCGTCTGCCGAGAGGCCATACACTGGACGCTCCCCAGCTCAGTCACGGCGGCATCAAGAGGAACAGGATGATCTCTCGACGCGATTGGCTTCGAATCAGCGCTGGCGCCGGCGCGGCACTCGGCATGAATCCGAGGATACTCGAGACCCTTCAGGCGGGACCTGTCCAGACCCGGCCGATTCCGTCCACCGGAGAGGAGATCCCCGTGATCGGACTGGGAGGCCGGTGGATCTCGATGAACTCGAATGCCGAAGAGCTCGCCGACCACCGGGCCGTGCTTCACGCGCTCGCGGAAGGCGCCGAGGGGGTGGGCCGCGTCTTCGACAGCGCGGCGGGCTACGGCAGGGGCGGCTCCGAGACGCACGCGGGCCAGTGGGCCGAAGAAGACGGATTCGGCGACGACATCTTCTGGGCTACGAAGGTCAATGTGGCCGGTCGAGGGGGCGGCTCGGTCAACCCAGACAGCGTCCGAGCGCAGATCGAGCGGTCGTTTGAGCGCCTGCGCCTCCCCGTGATCGACCTGAACCAAGTCCACAACATGGGCGATCCGCCCACCCAGCTCGGGGTTCTAGAGGACTACAAGGACTCCGGCCGGATCCGCTACATCGGGATCACCACGACCAGCGAGTCCCAGTACGAAGAGCTCGCCAGGGTGATGCGCGACTACCCGCTCGACTTCATCGGCATCGACTACGCGATCGACAACCGCGTGGCGGAGGAGCGCATCTTCCCGTTGGCGCGGGACGAGGGGATCGCGGTCATGGTGTATCTGCCGTTCGGGCGCAGCCGCATGTGGAGGCGGATCGGCGACACGCCGCTTCCCGATTGGGCCGCGGAGTTCGACGCACACACTTGGGCGCAGTTCATGCTGAAGTTCGTGGTCGCGCACCCGGAGGTCACGGTCGCAGTGCCCGGGACCGGCGACCCCGAGCACATGGTGGACAACCTCGGCGGCGGCCGGGGGCGCCTGCCCACGGAGGACCATCTCCGGCGGATGGCTCAGCTCGTGGAGGGCCTTCCGAGCACATAGCCCGCCTGCGCGACTTCCGAGAGGCTCTTCGGTACGCCTGGGGTGCCATGTCCACATCGACCGGGGAGTGCACATGGCCGATCAGGAGCGTTCCTCCTCCGAGTCCCGCGGCAGTCTGCCAGGTCCAGCCGTCCGGCTCCGGAGACCGGCTTCCAGGCCGGCACCCTCAAGCATCTCCGCAGCCTTTCGACGGCACGCTCGATGCGGCTCCTCGGACGAGGACCCTCCCGACCGACGAGAGTGGGGCCTGTTCGACCGACGCTGACACCCTCTGGATGCCGCCGAGCCGTGCCCGGCGCTCCCCTCCCCTCCGAGCGCGGCTGGCGGACGAGGAGGTCCGGTTGGTCGGCGCTCATTCTTGATCGGGCGCCTGGACGACTCTACTAGTGCATTCCGAACACGACCGAAGCTATGAACCGAACCGGCTTCCGCGGAAGCCCTTCACGGGACGAGGAATCATGAGATCGAAGCGTATGGCCGTAGCCGCTGTCTTTGCCGCCGGGATCGCCGCACTCCAGGGCTGCGCTGGCGAGAATCAGGCTGCACCGGAAGCGGGAGCGGTCGTGAAAGGTGGTGACGAAAGGAGCGGCGCCTACGACGGAGTGCCGGATTACTGGAAGCCGGCTCCGGACCACGAAGGGCCCTGGACGTGGGGTGAGGTGTCAGGCGTCGCCGTCGACAACCCGGATCGGGTCATCGTAGCGGTTTGGGGCGACCGGGACGCCGGGGGCCGCGAGAGGCCCGGAAGCACGAACTACCTCCTCGCGGTGGACCGGAACGGAGACATCATCGAGAACTGGTCACAGTGGGACTCGCTCTTCAACAAGCCGCACCAGGTGTACATCAGCCCCTACGACCCGGAGCGGCACGTCTGGGTGGTTGAGCGCGGTCTCGGTGACAGGGACGTGAACATGCAGATCCTCAAGTTCACCAACGACGGGAGCGAGCTGGTGATGCGCCTCGTCGACCCGGACCACCCCCGCGCCCGAGAGGAGGCGCGCGCCAATCCCAACCCGGGCCCCTACACCTACGGCGATCCGGCGGTCTTGGCCTTCCTGCCGGACGGTAGCTTCCTCCTGGGCGACGGCTACTGGCACTCCCGCATCGTCAAGTACAACGCGGACGGCGAGTACGTGATGGAATGGGGCGAGCTGGGGAGCGGCCCTGGACAGTTCGACCTCGTGCACGGGCTCGCCGTGGACCGGGACCGCCGCATCTACGTCGGCGATCGCACGAACAGCCGAATCCAGATCTTCACCGAAGACGGTGAGTACATCGACGAGTGGCCGAACATCTCCGATCCCGTCGGCGTCTTCGCGGACGAGAACGACGTGATCTGGGTGATCTCCGCCACGCTGAACCGGCTCCTCAAGTACAACCGGGCCGGCGAGCTCCAATACTACTGGGGCGCGTACGGAGGAACGAGGGGTGGATTCGTCGGAGGGTTGTCGCGTCCGCACCAGATGGACGTGGATCAGGAGGGCAACGTCTACGTCGCCAGCTGGGACGGAGGCTGGCTGAACAAGTTCGTGCCGAAGCCGGGTGCTGATCCGAACAAGCTGGTCGGGAGGCCGCTCGTCCTCGACAAGTAGAAAGATCCGGCCGGTGGGCGGCGGCGCCCACCGGCTGGCAGCGGTCCTTGGAGTAGGCGGGTGCGTGGATGCACCGGGGCCGGTCGGCGGCTACTTGGCTGCGTCGTCACGGGACGCGCGGGATGGGGGGATAACTCTCGCGTTTCGTGATCGGCCTCGGAGTGATCCGGCTCGCGGCCGAAGCCTACGTGAGCTTCGAGCTCCGCTACTAGCCAGACTCAGGGCAAACGAGCTTACTCGGCCGAAGCCACCGTTCGTCGACGCCGTGCTAGGGGCCTAGTCCGAGGAGGCGCGTTGCCGCCCTCTACCATTCTTGGACTCCCGGTGCCAGCGATGCCGTCCAGGGGGGGCGCGCGTCCCTCTGGATCACTGGCTCACCCCCCGGGGGCGCGGTGCGACCGCAACTGGGGGCTGTCCACGACTCGCGGGGGTGGGGTCACCGGGAATGCAGCCACCGCCTCGACAATGCCCCGCGCGGCGAGCTCCGGCCGGTCGACGATCACCTCGCGATCCCCTGCGCTCGTGAGGAACCCCGTCTCGATGATGACCCCGATGGTCATGGGGTGGAGTGCGTGCTCGTACCGACGAAAGTTGAACGCGTAGTAGTTCCGCATGCGGCGCGTGTTCGCGGGAAGCTGTCTGATGCCCGTGACCTTGCCGTAGGTCTCCTCAAGCCGTGCCGCAATCTGCGAGCCCCGACCCGTGGCGTCTCGTCGCGGAGCCGCCACTCGAAAGCCCGACGTCCGGGGATCTGAGTTCCCGTCGGCATGGATCGAGATGAAGAGGTGGGCCCGGTAGCTCGGAGGAACCACTGCGGGAAGGATATCCACTATGTAGCCCATCTCCTCGAGCCTCGCGCCCGCGGCCCTCGCGATCTCGAGGTTGACCTCCCACTCCGCCAGCCCCTGCCACGCCGTCCCGTTGGCCCGGAGGCGGGAGAGCTCACGGGGCGCCTCGTCGGCTCTCCAATGCCCCGCCTGCAGCGCGATCCGCACCGGTCCCTCCGGTGGCCTCCAATCGGCGGGCGTGGGGATCGGGCCGGGATAGCGGTTCCGGCGCCAGCGTTGGTAGCGTCCCCGGTCCGGGTCGGGGGGACGAACCGCCCGCCGCGGCTGCTCCCGGGGGGTGGCCGCCTGAGCGCGCTCGGCCGCTCCCGGCTGATCGGCGCTCGTCGGCGTCGGCGCGACCTCCGCCGGAGGCTCGGGGGCTGGTGCCGCCAGGGAGGGGAGCGGCGCGGCAGTGGGGGGTCCTTCGGAGACCCCTTGGGGGCGAAGCGCCGAAAGCGCGGCCAAGATCACTCCGATGCAAGCCACCCCGGCCAGTCTCACGCGCTCTCCTCGCGAAGCGGTCATCGCAGGCGGCGGTCCGCTCGTGCTCCCGCCCCCAGCGTGTGACGAGCCATGCTACGCGGGCCGGGCCGGCGAGGCAATACGGGGAGGATCCGCCAGGTCGTGCACCGCGCTTCCAACCGGCAGATTGGCTGAGTGACGGAGTCCGAGGGCTACGGCCGAGGGGCGCGCCTGCCCGGCCTGCGGCAAACCCGAGCACCCCACCGCCTTCGGTCTATAGTGGGCGGCGAGGCAATCAGCGCACCGGGAAGAAGATGTCCGTGCGCCACTTCGACTGGTCCGGCTCGGCGCCCGGGTCGGTTACGTAGACCTCCCAGGGCGGGCCCGCGCCTTCGAAGCCCTGCAACTCCATCCACGCCATCAGCCCCGCCCACGTCCGAGAAAGTGCGTCGTACGGACCAACGTGGGTGGCCGTCGCCGCCGTGCCCGCGGGAAGCTCGCCAGCCTGGACGCGGCCTGCGCCGGCCATTGGCGAAGCCACGGGAATCGCGCACTCGAGATCGACGGTGTCACCGGGCGGAGAGTAGTAGATGGCCAGGGGCATTCCGGCCGCTTGCCCACCGTTCCGCTGGACGTATCCGTACACCTCCCCGAACAGCGTCCCCATGACCTTCCCGATCTCGCTCATCGCAACGGTCGTTCGGATGCCCACGACGGGCCGCGCTTCGAGCTGTGTCGTTTCAAACTCCGGCTTCATCGCCTGTGTCTCCCAATGTTCTTCCTCTCGCAACGGCCACACGCCGAATCCGTACGCCAGAAGATGGTGTCTTGAAGCGCTGCCCGCTCTTGAATAGGTCCTGGCACAGCGAAGCCAGGTTCAAGCGGTCGTCGCAACACCCCTGTGTTGAGGGGTTTGTTTCTTGGGCCCTGACTTCACTAGATAGCAGATTGGCGACAGCGACGGGGTCCAGACAGAAGGGGTATTCTTGATGTCTCCCAGCCCTGGGGGAGTCAGAAGCGACCGAAGGTCGTGGAAGGCAGGATACCGGAGCGGTGAGGGCTTAGCCCGAGGTGAAGGTTCAGTTCAGTGATCGTAGGAGATCATCCAGAGTTTCCGCCGGGGTTCGCCAACGGAGGGTCTTGCGGGGACGACTGTTGAGAGCGGCCGCGACCGCGGCGAGATCGTCAACCGTATGTTTGCTGAGGTCGGTGCCCTTGGGAAAGTACTGTCTCAACAAGCCGTTGGTGTTTTCGTTCGTGCCACGCTGCCACGGGCTTTGCGGGTCGCAGAAGTAGACGGCGAGGCCAGTGTCGATGCGAAGCTGTGCGTGCTGAGCCATCTCTGCTCCTTGGTCCCATGTCAGAGACCGGCGGAGTTGCTCGGGCAGGGTCGTGATCGACGAAGCGATCGCGTCCCGGACGGCTTCGGCACCGTGTCCAGCCAACGCTGGACCGTTCTTGGTCCTAGGTGCGCCGTGTGGCTTGAGGCGGGGGAGGTGGAGCAGCATTGTGAACCGGGAGGTCCGCTCGACTAGCGTTCCGATCGCCGAACTGCCCAGCCCCATGATCAGGTCGCCTTCCCAGTGCCCGGGAACGGCGCGGTCGTCTGCCTCGGCCGGTCGCTCGCTGAGCATGATCTCGGGGTGAACGAACGTCTTGCCCCGGCCGCGGGTGCGAGCTCGAGGCACCCGTAGCGCGCGTCCCGTCCGAAGGCACGCCGTCAGCTCCCGCCGCAACGCACCGCGTCCCTGAACGTAGAGCGCCTGGTAAATGGCTTCGTGCGATATCCGCATGGACTCATCGTCGGGGAAGTCGACCCGTAGCCTGTTGGCGATTTGCTCCGGACTCCACGAGGCCGCCCACCGTCGGTCTTGTCGGCGGCCGCGTCGTCGCCCCCTCCAGCGCACATCCGGGCCCGGCACAGCCACTCCGTCTGCAGCCGTGATCATACCTCCGAGGCGATCCTGCACATACCTGCCTCAGTTCGCCGTTCGCAACGAGTTTGGCGACTTTCGGACGCTTCGCTGCCCGATCGGCATGCCATTGGGCGGTCGTGGCCCGATACTCGAGGGTTCCACCTCGTGTGGCTGCGTTGCGCCGCGGTTCTCGCGAGACCGTTGACGCTGCGCGGCCCAGCTGTCGGGCGATCTCGCGCACGCCATGACCGCGGGCTCGAAGAACGGCAATCTCTTCTCGCTCGACGAACGATAGGTAGCGCCCCGACGGAGGACGAAGGCTGAAAGGTGGCATGCCACCACATTCGCGAAACCAGCGCGTCCCGACAGCGGGAGACACGCCGGCTGCCACCGCCGACTCCTCGCTCGACAGTCCACGAGCGACTTCTTCCCAGAACCTCTGCCGATGCTCCCGGCGTCCCACCGGGGGACGACCGGGCGAAAACATCGGCCGCCGTAAAGCTCGATCCGCGCGCCGGCGCCTGCTCGGCTCCATCGCCACACCTCCCTGGGGTGTTGCGACGACCGCTTGAATCTACCGAATACAGGTTGATCGCAAGTGCTCTGGGGCAGACTGGCATCGCCCAATCAGCACCGAAAGGGGAAAGGCAAGTACAAGGGAGACACGCTGAAGTTCGCCGGGAACGATGAAGGGAGCAGGCCGACCGGGGGCCGTTCAGGAAAGCTCTAGCTGCACCGCCAAAGGGCCCACTCCTGAGCCCAGCATTGGTCCGCTAGTTTCCGTACGTTCAATCGACCGGACTTGAACCGAGGTTTGCGTGCTCCTCAGACAAGCGACGCTGCGTGGCGTTCAGGAAGGCCGAATCACCCTGGCATTCAGGCGGTGGCGCCGTCCCACCGTCAGGGCCGGCGGCACGCTTCTGACCTCCACGGGCCTCGTCGCAATCGATGCCGTCGACGAGGTGGACCTGGCCGGCATCACGGAAGCGGAAGCCCGCGCTGCCGGCTCTTCGAGCCTGGCGGCGTTGCGCGCCGCCCTGGAGAAGCGCACGGAAGGATCGGTCTATCGAATCGCCTTGCGCCACGCCGGTCCCGACCCCAGGATCGCCCTACGACAACGGGTGGCGGAGAGCCGCGAAGAGCTCGACGAGCTCCGGGCCCGCCTCGACCGTCTGGATCATGCGAGCAAGGTGGGGCCGTGGACCCAACCCGTGCTGTCCCTTCTCCAGCGGCGGGGGGCCGTGCGCGCCGCGGATCTCTGCGCCCAGGTCGGCATGGAAAAGGACCGCTTCAAGGCCAACGTCCGAAAGCTCAAGGGGCTGGGCCTGACCGAGAGCCTCGGGGTGGGCTACCGCCTCTCCCCCCGCGGTGAGGCCGTCCTGCGCTTTCTGCGGAAGCGCGGGGACACATGACCGTCGGGATCGATGGCCAGCCCTTGCCGGCCGACCTGACGCACCGAGCCATAGGAGAAACTGACCGTGACCAAGAGCCTCGAATGGCGCTACCACCGGCCCGGCTGAGGGAGCTGTAAGCGCACGCAAGAGTTCCTTGCGCAGAACGACATCGAGGACGGAGCCGTGCAATACGCGAGCAGGCAGCCCTTAGAAGGCTACGCTGCCCTCTCTGTCCTCGAGGGCGTCACAGAGCTCTTCGTGGCCAGGGGGAGGAGCGTCCTTCACTTCGACCTCGAGAGGGCGCCGCTCGGCGACGCGGAGCTTCTCGGGCTGCTCCTGGGTCGCTCGGGGAAGCTCCGGGCGCCGGCGATCAGGACGGGGAGTCGCCTCCTGGTGGGCTACACCGATGAGCTCTTGGCCACGACCTTGCTCTAGCCCCCGAGCGGCGTCGCCCGCTCCTCAGCTGCCCCTCTGGCGACTCGCGGCGGGTGGACTGACGCCCGGCGGAAGGGGGCGTGCGATCGTGGAGCACGACCGACAACACCGGCCCGCTGTCCTCGTTCCGCCGGCCAAGAGGGTGGGCGTTGGCCGTCCTTCGAGCCGTTGGGAGGCGTGCGCGCGAAGCAAGGACAGCGCCATGGCCCCGCTCACACTGGGGGGGAGAGCGAGATCGTGGCTGGGGCCGCTTGAGGGCCCACCGACAAACCCGCGCCCAGCACAGACGCGACTGACATGCGCCGAGCTGAAGGGAGACGCACCCATGAGTGACCGCCGCCCCGTCCTGAATCCCGCCACGCTCTCTCGTCGCCGCTTCCTCACAACGACCGCGTCGGGCGCGCTCGGACTGTCGGCCCTCGGATGCGAGGCGGGCACCAGGCGCCCGGCGGCCAACGAGCGCCCGGCCTTGAGCCGGCCTACGGGAGTCGACGCCGCCGCGTGGGCCGACGTGCGTGCCCAGTTCATCCTGGAGCCCGGGATCACGTACATGAACAACGCCAGCCTCGGCATGCCTCCGGGAAGCGTCGTCGAGGCCGTCGCGGCCGGCTACGAGGCCATCTCGACGGAGCCACTCCGCGGAAAGAACGAGCTGTCAGGGCGGATTGCCGAGCAAGTGATCCCCGGCCTGGCCCGTCTCCTGGGTGCCGGTCCCGGAGAAGTGGCGCTCACGCGGAACGCAACCGAGGCGCTGCACCTCCAGGCCGTGGGGCTGGACCTCCAGCCCGGAGACGAAGTGATCGTCACCACCCAGGAGCATCCCGCCGGCCGGAGGCCCTGGCTGCTCCGGGCCGCACGCCACGGCATCCGTGTCACCGAGATCTTCGTGCCCAGCCCGCTCGAGAGCGAGGACCACGTGGTCGAGCTCTTCGAGAGCGCCGTCACCGAGCGCACGAAGGCGATCGCCTTCTGCCACGTCACCCGAGGAGGCCACCTCTACCCGGTGAAGCGCCTCGCCACAATGGCCAGGGCACACGGGATACTCAGCCTCGTGGACGGCGCCCAGGCGGTGGGCATGTTCCCGATCGACCTTCACGACCTCGGATGCGACGCCTACTCGGCGAGCCTGCACAAGTGGCTCCTCGCTCCGGTGGGCACGGGGGTCCTCTACGTGCGGGAGAGCGCCCGGCCGCGCATCCGCTCCGCCTATGCTCACGACGCGACCCTGGAAGCCCCCGCGTACGCACCGCCGGGCACGTCGGACCTCCCGGTGCGGGCCGGGATCGGCGCAGCCCTCGACATCACGGAGACCGTCCGCCTGGATAACGTGGAGCGGAGGACCCGGTATCTGTCAGACTACCTGAAGAACCGGCTGTCTGCCGTGGCCCAGATCACGTTGCTCAGCGGGAGCACCCCTGCCACCTCCTGTCCCGGCTCGACGATCTTCGAGATGGAGGGCGTCGACGCGCTGGCGGCCGTGCCGCTCATCGCCGAGCGAGCTTCGATTCATATCGACGAACATCAGAGGGACGGCCACAACGCCATCCGGATTTCGACACACGTCTACAACACCACCGACGAGATCGACCGGCTGGTCGCCGCCCTCGAGGGCCTCGCCTGAAACCGAGCGCGGAACACTGGCCGGTCCTGGGACACGACGCGGGGCGGACTCCTCGCGACGCACCCGCGGCCGGCTAGAGGGAGGATGCGGCAGCGACCTCGGCGTCCGGCTCTTCGGCGAGTCGCGCCCGGAACCCGGACTCCCTCTCCAGAGACAGCTCCGTGAACAGCGAGACGAGCGGAACCACGAGGAGCGGGACCGCAGTGGTCACGTAGGCCGGATCGAGCCCTTCCCCACCCCAGGTCAGAAGGGCTACGAGCCACCGGAGGGGGGCGGCGGCGCCTTCGGGCACCTGGAGGTTGACCCAGAGGGCCCACTTGATCAGCGCGAACCAGACGCCTCCGGCCGCGTACCCCGTGAGCATGCCCCAGAAGGCGCCGGACTCAGTGGTTGGGCGCCAGTAGAGCACGTACGCCACCGAGATGGCAGCGGGCACTACCACGGCGAACGCGAACAGCAGGAGATCCAGTATGGAGACCCGGGTGTTCGTGGCGATCCACCAGGCGATCAGGGCCGAGATCAGAGCGTAGATGACGGTCACCGTCTGATAGGCCCGGAGCCTTCGCTCCGACGAATAGGTCGCCGAAGACGGAATCCAGTCCCGGACGAACATGGTGGCGCTCGAAAGGAGGATCGGCCCGCCGGACGAGATGACTGCGGCGAGGACGGCAGCAAGGGCGATGCCGCCCAGGACAGGGCTGATCTCAGCGGCCAGGGTGGTGAGATTCCGGTAGCCCACCGGCCCCGAGTCCGTCCCGTACCGGGCCACCGTGAGGATGCCGATCAGCCCGGCGAGCACGGGCATGAGCGCGGCGATTGCGCCCGCGCTGATATAGGCGGGCGCCAGACTCCTCTCGGTCCGCGCCGCGGTGGAATAGTTCGCGTAGATCGACGCCGCCGGGGAATGGATGGTCGCCGAGAAGAACATCGCAACAATTGCCATCCACCCCCCGCCCGCGAAGCCCCACCATGCGGCCCGCGAGCCATCCGACGTCGACAGCTGTGCGTCGACCCGGGCGGTCACGGCGCTCCAGCCGCCGAGCTGCTCGAGGCCTAGGAGGCCCACAGCGAGGAGCGACGCCAAAATCACCGTGCAATGAATGACGTTCGTCACCGCCGTACCCCACAGTCCCCCGAGCGCGACGTACGTCGCCAGGACCAAGGCCGCGATGAGCGTGCCGTGAAGCATCGAGAGGGGAGTCAGCGCGCTGATGATGACGCCGATCACGTACGCTTCGATCACGTTGATGACGGCATACTCCGTCTGAACGCACAGGCTCGTGAGCCACTGGCACCGGCCCGAGCCGAAGCGGATCGAGAACAGCTCCCCGACGGTCCGGAGCCGCAATCGACGGTAAGGGACCGCGAACGCGAGACCCACGAGGACGAGAGCAGCGAACGAGCTGATCGCGTACCACCACATGTTCCAGACACCGCCGGCCACAACGTCGCCGGCCACGCCGTATGTGCCCGCGCCGCCGATGCGGGCACCGGCAAGTCCGAACGCCACCAGCACTCCAGACATCCCGCCGCCGGCGACCGACCACTCGCTCGAGCCTTTGGAGCGTCGGGCCATCAGGGCCCCGACGAGAGTGACTCCTGCAAGGTAGAGGACGATGACGCTGACTGCCGTGGTCTCCAATCGAGCTCCCTTGGTGGGGACGGGACCGGCGCGAGAGCCATCCGTACGGCGCGAGGGGTCCGGAGCGGCTGTTTGGCCGTAGGGACACATGTGGCCCGGGCGGTTGGATAACCTCACGCGAGCCCCCAGGCAACCTGCGGACGGTCGCTCCGGCCGCCCCCAGCAGAGCGGATCCGGCCCGGACCGATCATGCCGCGGCGGTCGACGGCGGCGGAGTCCGGTTCGGGCCCCGCCTAGCCCGGCCCACGCGGAGATCGAGCGTGCAGACCACGCTTAGGATCCCGGGTGCCCGCCCGGGTCACACGTTGAAGCGGACGTGCATGATGTCGCCGTCCGCGACCACATAGTCCTTCCCCTCGACCCGAAGGCGTCCGGCCTCCTTCACCGCCTGCTCCGAACGGTGCTCCATGAAGGTCTCGAATGGGACCACCTCCGCCCGGATGAATCCTCGCTCCATGTCGGAGTGGACCTTGCCTGCCGCGGCGCGGGCTCGCGTGCCCCGGCGCACAGTCCATGCCCGCACCTCGCCCCCCCGCACCGTGAAGAACGAGATGAGATCGAGGAGGCTGTGGGACGCCCGAACGAACCTGGCCAGCGCGGACTCGCTCAAGCCCAGATCTTCCAGGAAGGCGGCCTGGTCTTCTTCGTCGAGCCCCGCAATCTCGGCTTCCACGCTGGCGGACAGCGTCAGACCGGCCGAGTGCAGCTCACCGAAACGGGATTCGAGGCCGGGAGGCAACGGCTCGGCGGCCCGGTCTTCTGCCCGATTCAAGACCACGAGAAGGGGCCGCTCCGAGATCAGGCCATACCCTCTCAGGTACTCGCGATTCAGCTCCTCGTCGGAGAGCGAGCGTAGCGGCCGCTCGTCTTCGAGGGCCGCCCCCATCCTCTCGAACGCCGCCACCTCCCGTTCGTCGGTCTGCTCCTTCCGGGCCCGGTCGAGGCGGCGCTCGACAGCTTCGAGATCCGAGAAGATGCACTCTGCATGAAACGCCTCCAGATCGGCCGCGGGATCGGGGTCCCCTTCGAGAGCGGGACTTGGGAAGTCCCTCAGCACCAGGCAGAGCGCCTCCTGGTCCCGAATCTGTTGGAGAGCCCGAGGAGAGAGCCCTCTTTTCTCGGCTCCGTGCTCCCCGGGGACGTCACAGAAGGCGATCTCAGCGTACGTCGTCCTCTTGGGCGAGTAGATGCGCGACAGCTCATCGAGCCGGACGTCCGGCACCCGTACGACGCCAAGGCGAACCTCACCCCCGAAGCCCACGGGGACGCTTAGACCGGTCATCGTGTTGAAGACGGTCGTCTTGCCGGACCCCGCAAATCCCACCAAGCCTACTTTCATCGGCGCTCCGTCGGTCTCGGGAAGCCTACAGTATAGTGAAAGAACACAAAGTTGATTCTTCGCCGCACCCGAGGACCGTGCTCCGGAGGAGGACTCTCCCGCAGCCGAAGACACGGACCTCCAGCCCTTCCCGCTGGCAGCGAGCACCCGGCGAGTCTGAGGAGCGTCTGGCTTGACAGCGTCGCCCGTCCCCTGCCATCTATAGGCCGCTCATCTTCGTTCACGGCAAAGGCGCCGGGCGCCCTGCCCCGGGAGTTCCAAGCATGACGCCGCCTACGGCGCTGATCTCTAGCCTTGACGCCCTACGACTTACCGGCCTTCTTCGGCCGGTGAGAGGGCCGCGGCTCGTGCGCATCCGAGGAGCTTGAGCGAGCGAGATCGGAAGCACACAGCGAGCGGGCTCTCTCGGAAACGGGCGGGCCTGATTTTTTTGGGGCTTGCATAGGACGCACCATGGCCAAGATCACGATCTTCGATACGACGCTCCGGGACGGCGAGCAGTCCCCGGGCTGTACCATGTCGACAGCCGAGAAGCTCAGGATGGCGCATCAGCTCGACGAGCTGGGGGTGAACGTCATCGAAGCCGGCTTTCCGGTGGCGTCGGAGGACGACTACAACGGTGTGCGCTCCATCGTGCGCGAGGTGCGTCGTCCCATCATCGCGGCGCTCGCGAGGGCACACGCCGTCGATGTCGACCGTGCGGCTCAGGCGGTGGAGGAGGCCGAGCACCCACGCGTGCACCTCTTCCTGGCGACGTCCGACATCCACCTCGAGCACAAGCTCGAAATCACCCGTGAGGAGTGTCTGGACCGAGTCGTGCAGTCGGTCGAGCGAGCGCGGCGTCTGGCGGACGACGTGGAGTTCAGTGCGGAGGACGCCACGCGCACCGACGTGGCGTTTCTCTGCGAGGTCGTGAGGGCGGCAGTGGGTGCGGGCGCGACAACGATCAACATCCCCGACACTGTGGGCTACACCCTCCCCGGCGAGTACGCGGGGCTCATGGACACGCTCTTCCGCGAGGTAGAGGGTCTGGACCGCGTGGTCGTGAGCGTTCACTGCCACGACGATCTCGGACTTGCGGTCGCGAACTCCCTGGCCGCGATCGGATCAGGCGCCCGGCAGGTGGAGTGCACCATCAACGGCATCGGCGAGCGCGCCGGCAACGCCTCCCTCGAGGAGATCGTCATGGCCCTCAAGGTGCGTTCGGACCTGACCGAACATCATACCGACATCAACACACGTGTGCTCTACAAGACGAGCCAGCTCCTGTCCCACCTCACAGGCGTCCACCCCCAGCCCAACAAGGCGATCGTCGGCAAGAACGCCTTCGCGCACGAGGCCGGCATCCACCAGCACGGCATGCTCAAAGACAAGATGACCTACGAGATCATGACCCCGGAAATGGTGGGGGCTCCCGGCACGCAGCTGGTATTGGGGAAGCACTCCGGGCGACATGGTCTCAAGAATCGCTACAGAGAGCTGGGCTACGAGCTGCAGCCCGAAGAGCTGGATCGGGCCTACAAGCTCTTTAACCTGCTCGCGGACCAGAAGAAGACTGTGCTCGACGAGGATCTCCTGGTGATCCTGCACCACGGGGCCATGGCGGATACGCCTCAGTCGTTCCGCCTCGCGGAGCTGGACGTGAACTGCGGGGGCAAGTGGTCGACGGCTCGGGTCCGCCTCACGCACGGAGACGGCCCCCCGATGGAGGCGTCCAGCAAGGGGGACGGGCCGATCGCAGCTGCGTTCTCAGCCATCGACGAGGTGATCGACGCCACCGTCCAGATCGAGGACTTCGAGATCGTGGCGGCCACCCCGGGCCGGGACGCCGTGGGAGAGGTGACCCTTCACGCCCGCATCGGCGGCCAGAGCTTCGCTGGCCGAGGAGCGTCCACCGACGTCGTGGACGCGGCAGCGCGCGCCTACATCCACGCGCTCAACAAGGCGGAGCAGGCCAAAGCCCTCGAGGGGATGGAGCTGGAGAAGGAAAGCTACCTTTGGGGCGTTTGACGTGAAGTGGCGGATCGCCGTGCTCCCCGGAGACGGCGTCGGAAGCGAGGTCATCGACGCGGCCGTCGTGGTGCTCGGGGCGACCGCCGAGAGGTTCGGCCACGAACTCGGCCTGGATTTTCGAGACGTGGGCTGGACTGCCTACGACCGCTATGGCGCGCCGCTTCCTGACGCGACCCTGGCGGCCTGCCGCACCGCCGACGCCGTCCTCCTGGGAGCCGTGGGCGACCCCCGCGGCGACGGCATGGACCCCGAGCTCCGGCCCGAGGCGGCCCTGCTTGTGCTCCGGAAGGAGATGGGGTGCTACGCCAACCTCCGCCCCGTCCGGCTGGTTCCCGCCCTCGCCGAGGCGTCGCCGCTCAACCGCGACCGCGTTGACGGCACCGACCTGGTGATCGTCCGCGAGCTCGCGGGCGGGATCTACTACGGACGGCCCCGCGGGCCCGTCGACGCTGGAGAGGCGGCGGTCGATACGATGCGGTACAGCCGGGACGAGGTGAGGCGCGTCGCCAGGGTGGCGTTCAAAACGGCCCGGGGCCGGCGTAAGCAGGTCCTCTCGATAGACAAGGCCAATGTGCTCCACACCTCCAGGCTGTGGCGCGAGGTGGTCGACTCGGTGGCGGACGAGTACTCCGATGTGGAGTGCCGGCACATGCTGGTCGACCGGGCCGCCATGGAGCTGGTGCTCAACCCCTCGAGCATCGACGTGATGCTGACGCCCAACCTCTTCGGCGACGTGCTGAGCGACGAAGCCGCTGCCGTCGTGGGATCCATCGGGCTACTCTCCTCCGCAAGCGTCGGCGGCGGCGGCGGGATCTTCGAGCCGGTCCACGGGTCGGCGCCCGACATCGCGGGCACGGGCACGGCGAACCCGCTCGCCGCCATCCTTTCGGCGGCCCTCTTGCTCCGTCACGTGTACGGGCTCGAGGTGGAAGCCCAGGCCATCGAGGACGCGGTCGAGGGTGTGCTCGAGGCGGGCTTACGCACTCCGGACCTGGCCCGCGGAGGGGAGCCCGCAGTGGGAACGGCGGCGATGGGAGAGGCGGTGGCCGGGGCGGTGAGCAAGGAGGCGGCGTCTCATGCCTAAGACAATGTTCGACAAAATCTGGGACGCCCATCTCGTGTACTCCGAGGAGGGCCGGCCGGATCTGCTCTACATCGATCTCCACCTCCTCCACGAGGTCACCTCGCCTCAGGCGTTCGAGGGGCTCCGGCTGGCGGGGCGTAGCGTGCGGCGGCCGGAGCTGTGCGTCGCCACCGTCGACCACAGCATTCCGACCCTCGACCGATCTCTGCCGATCGTCGACGACCTGGCGCGCCTTCAGATCGAAGCGCTCAGGAGGAATACCGAGGAGTTCGGGATCGAGCTCTTCGACATCCACAGCCCACATCAGGGGATCGTGCACGTCATCGGACCCGAGATGGGCTTCACCCAGCCGGGCATGACGATCGTGTGCGGCGACAGCCACACATCGACCCACGGCGCCTTCGGCGCCCTCGCTATGGGGATCGGTACCTCCCAGGTAGAGCACGTGCTTGCGACCCAGTGCATGCCGAGGGCGCGACCCCGGTCCATGGAGGTGCGCGTTCGGGGCGAGCTGCCCGACGGCGTGACCGCGAAGGACCTGGTCTTGGGGATTGTTGCGCAGATCGGCGTGGGAGGCGGCACCGGACACGTCATCGAGTACACGGGCGAGGCGGTCCAAGCCCTCTCGATGGAGGGCCGGATGACGGTCTGCAACATGTCGATCGAGGCGGGCGCACGGGCCGGCATGGTCGCGCCCGACGAGACGACGTGCGAGTACCTGCGCGGGCGACCGCGTGCCCCACAGGGAGAGGCGTTCGACGCTGCCGTGACGCGCTGGCGGGAGCTCGCGACCGACCCGGGGGCGAGCTTCGACACGACCGTGGAGGTGGACGGAGCCAGCCTGGAGCCGTTCGTCACTTGGGGAACCAACCCGGGCATGTCGATCCCCGTCACCGGCAGGGTTCCCGGTCCGGACTCGGCGGAGAGCGCGGACGACCGGGAAGCGATCGAACGGGCCCTCGAGTACATGGACCTGAAGCCGGGCACGCCCATCCAGGACGTCTCCGTCGACCGCGTGTTCCTGGGCTCCTGCACCAACTCCCGGCTCGAAGACCTGCGAGCGGCCGCTTCGGTGCTGAAGGGGCGCAAGGTCCACGGGAGCGTGCACGCCATGGTGGTACCGGGCTCGACCGAGGTGAAGCGCGTGGCGGAAGCCGAGGGCTTGGACCGTACGTTCCTCGAGGCCGGATTCGACTGGCGGGAGGCGGGATGCTCGATGTGTCTGGGGATGAACGCGGACACACTCAACGCTGGCGAGCGCTGCGCGTCCACCTCCAACCGCAACTTCGAGGGACGTCAGGGGCGAGGCGGCCGAACCCATCTGGTCAGTCCCGAGATGGCGGCCGCGGCCGCCGTCGCGGGTCACTTCGTCGACATCCGGGAGTGGGTGTAGTGCGGCATTGTGGGAGCTCGGCGGATCGGACTCCACGTGTGGCGGGCGGGGCGCTAGCCGTGCAGGCCTTCAACATGCACACGGGGCTCGTGGCGCCACTCGATCGTGTCGACGTGGACACCGACCAGATCATTCCGAAGAACTTCCTCAAGCGGATCGAACGCACGGGATACGGACAATTTCTCTTCCACGACTGGCGCACCCTCGAGGACGGCTCTCCGAATCCGGACTTCCCGCTCAACCGCCCCGAGTACGAGGGGGCCAGCGTCCTGATCACCGGACGGAACTTCGGCTGCGGCTCGTCGCGAGAGCACGCACCGTGGGCGCTGACTGACTTCGGGTTCCGGGCCATCCTCGCGCCGAGCTTCGCCGACATCTTCCGGAGCAACAGCTTCCAGAACGGCCTGTTGCCGGTCGAGCTGGACGAGACCGAGGTGGCGCACGTCATGCGCGCCGCCCGCGCCGGGGAGGGCTACCGGCTCACGGTGGATCTCGCGACCCAGCAGGTCGGGGACCGAGACGGGTGGACGGCACACTTCGCGGTCGATCCCTTCCGGCGTCACTGCCTCATGAGCGGGCTGGACGAGATCGGGTTGACGCTGCAGTTCGAGAGTAAGATTCGGGCGTTCGAGGAGGCGTGGGAAGCCGACCGGGCCTGACGGGCCTCGGCGCCCGGGCTCCCTGCGGTGTGCGCTGGAGGGAGGCCGAGGCGTCCGCTGATCGAGCGGCAGCCGGCGCGCGGAGGCGCCACTCATGGGGTGGCGACCGGCCTCGAACGGCTCACCGGGCTCCTCCACCCGTAGGGATCGGGCCGTCTGCCGAGCACGAGGGCCGCCCACTCCCTCTGCAACCCCTGCGTGAGGGGACCGACCCTGCCGTCTTCGATCCGCACGCGGTCAACGCTCCGAACGGGAGCGATCTCGGCGGCGGTTCCGGTGAAGAAGATCTCCCCGGCCACGTGCGGCATCTCCCGCGGAGGGTCGTCCCGTCGAGCGGGGGAGCCAGGAGCGTCCCGCTGCTCACCACGAGGAGGTTCTGTGCGCTCCCTCCGCTCGCCAGCCCGTCGGGGCCCAGCCCACCGCCCCGGCGTAGCCGTTCGCCTCCGCCTGCATCTTCATGAGCTGGCTGACCAGATAGGGTGCCCCCGGCCTTGGCGAGCGTGGGCAGCGTGTTCGGTGCCGGGCGCCTCCAGCTGGAGACACAGACGTCCCACCCTCTTTCCAACGCTCTCGACCCCAGGCACCGCCCCCACGGCCAGGCTACGACGTCTCAAACGGACTCTCGCCCGGATGCAGCCCAGCGCTCCGAGCCCCCCCTGAACGGACGGGCCGGATGAATCCCGAGGTGAGGCCGTTGGCCCGCACGACCTCGTGACACGCCTCGGCGAGCGCCTTCGGGTCGAAGTCCAGGTCCATCCTGAGGTGCGGTCCGGGTCGACTCCCAAGGGCCCTGTGCCCGCACCGTCAGCTCCGCAGACGCTGCTCGATCCTGGTGAGGCGCGCCTCGATCTCGCGGAGCTCGTGGATGATCATCACGTGCGTCTTCTTCGCGTCGATCCCGACCGGGCTCAGGTCGCTGGCGATCTCTTCCTCGATGGCCCGGTAGGTCTCTTCGGGGATACTCATGCGTGACTCCTGAAGCGTGAGAAGCGTGACGGGTGCGTCTGGGGCTCGCCAATCCGACTGGCTGTACGTGAAGGTCTTACCCGTCAAACGCCTTGTGGAGACCCGCGAAGGCGGCATCGGTGCCTTCTGCCGACGCCCGCCTCGTGCGGCGGCGGCCGGCCACGCTGCCCTCCAGCCTCCGACGGCCCCCGAGGGGTATCCTTCGCCTTGCCCCGGCAGGAGGCTCCCTGCACAATCGCTGCATTCATCAACCCGGCGTCTCGTCGGGTGCACGGGAAGCGGATGCGTGGAACGCGGCTGGGACCCGCCGGTGCTCATGGGGGCAGAGCCCCTGTCGAAGGACTCTGAACGATGGATCAGCTGCTCCTAGAGAATCTCGCCTGGCCCAACGTGGCCGCTCGGCTCGAGAGGGGGCATACGACCGTCGTCGTCCCCGTGGGCGCGGTCGAGCAGCACGGCCCGCACCTGCCCCTCTGTGTGGACGCGGAACGAGGCACCCGACTCGGCCTCGAGGTCGCGAGGCGACTCGGGAGAGCCTTAGTGGCCCCGACCCATCCGGGTGGGATGCTCGGATCACCACATGGCCTTTCCGGGCACGATCACGATTCGGCAGTCGACCCTTCGCGCCCTCTGCTGCGACTACTGCACGAGCCTCGCCCGGCACGGCTTCGCGCGCATCTGTCTCGTCCCGTCGCACGGCGGCAACTTCGCGCCCTTGGCCGGCATGCTTGGCGAGCTCCGCGAGGCCGCAGGCCCCGCCTGCACGGTCTTGGCCTATACGGATCTCTTGGGATTCATCGGCGTCTGGAGACGCGTGGTGGGGGAAGCGGGGATGGCCGAACGGGTGGGAGGCCACGCGGACGTGGCCGAGAGCTCGGAGATGCTCGCCATCCGACCCGAGCTCGTAAAGCCCGAGCGGGCCGAGGCGGGATACCTGGGCGAGACGTCCGAGGAGTTGCTGGACCAGATCTTCAGCGAGGGCCTCCAAGCGGTTTCCGCGAACGGCATCCTGGGCGACGCTCGCGGGCTCAGCGCTGAGCTGGGCGAACGGTGCCTGGCCGAAGCAGCCAACGTGATCGCCGAGTTCTTCTCAGGGGGCCGAGACGACGGCTAGAGGCTCCAGAGCCTCACGATCCCGCCATCCGCAAACGACCACTGCCGACCGGGGGGGCGGCTCCGGTCCCCTCACCCGCAACCAGGAGGGTTGGGTCCACCCCGAAGCCGGCGCATCGTGCGGCGGGCATGCGCCAGGCCTGAGCGAATGGATCCGGCGTCCGCACGGTCGTTCCTCAGAGTCCGAGGATGTTCCTCCGGATCTTGGACAGACCCTCGCTGCCCGCCCACAGGTCCAGCGCCACCGCAGCAACCTCGTCCACAAGCGGGACCGCAGCCCCATCCAGCCGCAGATCCACCGACATGAGGTAGCGGTTGCAGCTGCCGCACGCGTCCACACGGACGTGCGGAACCGACTCGGTCGTGTGCACGCGAAGGCGGCCCGCGTCGGTCTCTCCGCAGTTGAGGCAGGTGAGACGCGGAAACCGCCACTCCGTTGCGCACAGCGAACAGGTGAGGCTCCGGGCTCCGAGCGCTCCGGGAAGATCCCGGAGGGCCGAGACCTGCGGTGGAGCGCCGCACACGAAGCACCGGCGCCTTCCCTTCTCGGGAAGCGTCGGGCCAAGAGCTCGCGCCAGGGTCGTGAGGACGGGCTCCAAGAACGCACGGGCGTGGAAGCCGGCGGGAGTGGGGGAGGCGTCCTTGGGGTCAGCGATCTCCCCGGCCGCCCGAGGCGCTTCGGCCAGGTCGGCCAAGACCGTGCGCAGCGCCTCGGCCCGGGGCCCCTCCCCGGCCTCGAGGAGATCCAGCGCTCCGGCCGTCGTGACCTCCGTCCCGATCTCCGCGACCCGCTCGAGGAAGCCCGCGAAGTCGGCGAGGAGCTCGTCGACCGGAACGCGCTCGACGGCGAGGAGGGCCGGCGCGCCCTCCCCCGCCTCAGCCACGGACGTCCACCGATCCACGAGGAGGCCGGCGGCGACCCGCGCCTGGAGCTCGAGCATGCCCACGTAGAACGCCAGGAGCTCTTCGGCGTGTGGAGTCTTGTCGAGCAGGTGGACCGCCCTCGCCCGCCGGAGCCTCCAGGGACTCCCGGCGGGCTCGGAGCCTGCGGGGCTCAAGATCGGGACACGCGGTCAGCCGAGCTGAAGCCCTCCGTCAAGGCCCGGACTGCTCCTTCTGCCAGAGCGGGTGGTGCATCCTCGCCCAAGCGCGGGTGACGGAGCCGTGCAGCATCGAGCCCAGCGTGCCGGGATAGGCCACCGTGCCCAGGTAGACGTGCACGATGAGCAGCAGTCCTCCGGCCACCGTGGTCAGGTAGTGGACGACCCGCATGGTGTTAACCACCCCTCCATAGAACGGCCCCAGGCCCAGCGCGCCTCCGGGCAGCCAGAGCGGAACCCCGGTGACGAGATAGAGGACTCCGAACAGCCCCATTGCCCAGAAGAAGAGCTTCTGGCCGGCGTTGTACTTGGCGGCCGGCGGGACGTTCTCCTTGTCGTGGACGGCGTAGTGCCGGATCGCCTTGAGCCACTCGCGGTCCCCCTCGCCGATCCGCATGTCGCCCGCCCAGATCAGGGTCACGACCACGAGCGAGGTGAAGAAGAGGAGGCCCATCCACGGGTGGAGCACGCGGGCCGTCGTTCCTCCGCCCACCAGGGTGGTGATCCAGTAGAGCCTCGGATGCGAGAACGCCAGGCCGGTGAGAAGCAAGAACACGAACGAGAGGCCCGCGACCCAGTGCACCACGCGCTCAGCGTACGTGAAGCGCTGGATCTCTCCCCGGCCGCTCACGGGCCGCCACCTTCCACGCCGGGGGCGGCTCCCGCCGCCTCGAGCGGAGGAGCCCCCGCTTCAGGCCCGGGGTCCGCATGCTCGGGACCCGGCTCCTGGGGTCCGAACCCGAGGTAGTGGAGCGCCGTGGCCAGGACGCCGAGGCCGAGGGCGGAGGCGCCCAGCCGCTTGAGGCCTACGAGGGCGGCCAGCGCACCGGGGCTCGCCGTGGGATCGGCCGGCAGGTCGTACTCCTCGAGCTGATCCCCGTGCGGCACCACGTACATCATGTGGGTTCCGCCCACGCCCACGGGATCGTACAGCGTGGCGTTCTCGTAGCCCCGCTTGTTCAGCCCCTCGACCTTCTTGGCCCCGAGCGCCTGCATGTCCTCCTTCGTGCCCCAGGCGATCGCGTTCGTGGGGCACGTCTTCACGCACGCGGGCTCAAGCCCCGCCTCGACCCGGTCGACGCACATGTTGCACTTGTAGACCTTGCGGGTCTCGGGGTTGAAGCGCGGGATGTCGAACGGGCAGCCCGAGACGCAGTACTGGCAGCCGATGCAGTTGTCCTGGTTGAAGTCGACGATCCCGTTCTCGTACTGGATGATCGCGCCCGGAGCCGGACAGGCGTACAGGCAGCCGGGCTCTTCGCAGTGGAGGCAGGCGTCCTTCTTGATCAGCCACTGCAGGTCGCCCCCCAGCTCGATCTCGTTGAAGCGCATGAGGAGCCAGGTGTCGGGCGTCAGGTCCCGGTGGCTCTGCATGCTACCGAAGTTCTCCGTGGGCTCGACTCCCAGCTCGTTCCACTCCTTGCACGCCACCTCGCAGCCCTTGCAGCCGATGCAGCGCGAGATATCGACGAGCTTGGAATACTCGGGGCCGCGACGGATCCCCGGAGCCGGATCGGGCGAGGCCGAGATCCGCTTGATGGCGAGTCCGTTCCCTTGGATCTGGGTCATCCTGCCCTCTCCAGATTCACGAGGAACGCCTTGAACTCTGGACAGCGGGTATTCGCGTCACCGACGAAGGGCGTGAGGTTGTTCGCCATCGACCCCGTGGTGATGCCCTTGAAGCCCCAGTGGACCGGGATGCCGATCGTCCAGCAGGTCCGGCCGTTCACCGTGAGCGGCTTGATCCGCTTGGTGACGACGGCCACGCCCTCGACCGAGCCGCGCATGGACCTCACGCGCACCCGCGATCCGTTCTCGATGCCCTGCTCGGCCGCCAGTCCCTCGGGCACCTCGACGAAGAAGTCGGGCATGATCTCCACGAGGTACGGCACGTGCGAGGTCACGAAGTGCTCGCGCTCCACGACCCGGTAGACGGTGCAGGCGTGGGGGTACTCGTCGGTGTTCTGGGCCAGCGTCTCCCGCACGCCGTCGTACCAGTGGACCGCCGGGTTCGTGGGCACTGCCTCGTGGAGGATGTTGGGCGTCGGGCTCTCCGCGGGCTCGTAGTGCTCGGAGAACGGCCCGTCGACCAGGTAGGTTGTGAAGAGCCGGGCGACGCCTTCCTCGGTCATGATGAAGGCGCCCGCTTCGTCCGGAGGAGTCGTGGGGCCGTAGTCCGGCACGTCGCCGATCCACCGGCTGCCGGTCCAGCGGATGCCGGCCCTCTCCGAGTCCCAGGGTGCCCCCTGAGCGTCGGCGGACGCGCGGTTGTAGAGGACCCTGCGGTTCAGGGGCCAGCTGAACGCCCAGTCGTGGTGGAAGCCCAGGCCCGTCGGATCGTCGGTTCCCCGGCGGGCCATCATGTTGCCCTCTTCGGTGAAGCTCCCCGTGTAAAGCCAGTTGCCCGCCGTGGTGGTGCCGTCGTCCCGCAGCTGGCCGAAGGACGACAGCAGCCGGCCGGTCGTCAGGTCGTAGCCGTTGATCTCCTTGGCCAGCTCCTCGAGGGTCGGCTCGCGCGGGTTCAGGTAGCCCCACTGGAGATTCAGGACGGGCTCGTGGTACGCGCCGCCCTCCTGTTCATAGAGCTCCTTCACCCGCCAGAAGAGCTCCGAGAGGATCCAGGTGTCGGACCGCACTCCCTCGGGCGCGTCGATCGCCTGCTCCTTCCACTGCGCCCAGCGGCCCGAGTTGGTGAAGGAGCCAGCCCGCTCCACCCAGTGCGTGGCGGGGAGGTACAGGACCTCGGTATCGATCTCGCTCGGGTCCGTGTCCGGAGCGCGCCAGAACTCGGCGGAGTCCAGCATGAACGGGTCGATCACGACCTTCCACTTGAGGTTCGCCATGGCACGGAGCAGGCGCGGAACGTCGGGCCCGGCCAGCAGCGGGTTGAAGCCGAGGGCGATCAGCCCCTGGAGGCGGCCCTGGTGGGCCTGATCCCACATCGAAAGCCAAGTCGCGTCGTCGGCCGGCTTGCCGAAGTAGTGGTAGCCGAACTCGTTCTCGGGCCCCACGCTGTCGCCGAACCACGCCCGGAGCTGGGAGACGAGGAAGCGAGGGTAGTTCCCCCAGTAGTTGACGGTGTCGGGGACGAGCGGGCGAGGGGTCGACTCGGTGAGATGCCGGGCGAGCGACGTCTGCCCCGGGTGCGGCACGCGCAGGTAGCCGGGCAGGATGCCGGCCACGATGGCGTGGTCCGTGGCTCCTTGCACATTCGCGTGGCCCCGGAGCGCGTTGATGCCGCCTCCAGGCCTCCCGATATTCCCCAAAATGAGCTGGAGGATCGCCGCCGTCCGGATGATCTGGGTTCCCACGGTGTGCATCGTCCAGCCCACCGCGTACATGATGGTGCCGGCCCGATCCGCGGTCCCCGTGGAGCAGACGATGTCGGCAATGGCGACGAAGTCCTCCGCGGAGCACCCGGCGATCTGCGCCACGATCTCGGGAGTGTATCGGCTATAGTGGTTCTTGAGGAGCTGGAAGACCGAGCGCGGGTGCTGGAGCGTCATGTCCCGGCGCACGAACCCGTCGGCGCCCCTCTCGTACTCCCACGCGGTCTTGTCGTACGCCCCCTCGGCCTCGTCGAAGCCGGCGAAGAGCCCGTTCTCGAAGCCGTAGCCCTCCTGGACGATGAACGAGGCGTTGGTGTGGAGCCGGACGTATTCCTCGTGGAAGAGCCCCTCGTCCAGAATCTTGTGGATCATCCCGCCCAGGACGGCGATGTCCGAGCCGGGCCGGATCTGAAGGTGGCGGTCGGCCACGGCCGACGTGCGGGTGAAGCGCGGATCGATGGTGACTAGCGTGGCGCCCCGCTCATCCCTGGCCTCGAGCGCCCACTTGAACCCGCACGGATGGTTCTCGGCCGGGTTGGCTCCCATGACCAGGACGACGTCGGTGTTCTTGATGTCCTTCCAGTGGTTGGTCATGGCGCCCCGACCAAACGTTGCGGCCAAACTGGCCACTGTGGGGCTGTGTCATATTCGGGCCTGGTGATCGATGTAGACGAGGCCCATGGCGCGCATGGTCTTCGTGATGAGGTACGCGTCCTCGTTGGCCACGGTGGCGCTGCCCACCCAGCCGATGCCCTCGCAGCGGTTGACCGGCCGACCCTCCTCATCCCGCTCCACGAAGGTGGCGTCGCGCGAGTCCTTGAACTTCCGGGCGAACCAGTCCATCGCCCAGTCCCAGCTGACCTCCGTCCACTCCGACGCTCCCGCCTCCCTGTAGCGGGGGTTCTTCTCGAGGCGGGGGCTCTGGGCGAGCTGCATCTGGGCCGCCCCCTTGGGACACAGCGTGCCGCCGTTGATGGGGCTGTCCGCGTCGCCCTCCACGTGGATGATCGAGTTCACCGTGTTGAGGCCGCCGCTGCCGTGCACGTAGGCGATGGCCCCGCACCCCACCGCGCAGTACGGGCACACGGTCTTGAACTCCCGGGCGTTGCTGATCTTGAGCTCGCGGGCCGCCGCGTAGGCGGCCTTCAGGTCGAAGCCCAACGTGCTGACCAGGGCGCTCCCCCCGGTGAGGGCGGAGAGCTTGAGAAGCTCTCTTCGGGAGATGTCCATCGCCGCGGTCCTCCTCACGTGGTGCGTGGCGGTCTCCAGGACGGTGCTCGGCGCTCGAGGCATAATACGGACGGGATGGGCCGGGCGCCAAGCGTCCCGATTGGGCGTCTTGTGTTCTCAAGCGTGTTGTGTCGGCCAGACGCCCGGGCGCAGACCGCTGAAGCGGCTCGGAAGAGTCTCCGGGACGACCCTCGGACGGGCAGGCCCTTGGACGGCGCCGCGAAGAGAGCGGCATGCCGTCGGGCACCGGCCTGCATCGTGACTGACGTCTTGGGCAACGCCGAGGTCCAGGAAGGGGATCTGCCTCTTCGAGCCGAAGGATCCGGACTTCGTCGGGACGGACCGGCAGCATGGGCAAGTGCTGCGCAAGAGTCCGCCGAAGGGTATCACGCTCACCGACAACGCGATCATCCCGCCCACGGCACGGGGCGGGCGCATGGGGCATGAGGGCCCGCTCGGGAAGCCGGTTCAGGGGGTCGTGCGACATTCGAAGGGATTGAGCCATGGAATTCGGGCTGAAGGCCATGTCGCCGGACAGCATCGAGCGGCGAAGGAGGCGGCGGTCCGCTACCGGCTGCTCAACGAGCCGGCGCTCGCCGAGAGCATCAGCCGCGACGTGCTGGCCGTCGCGCCCGACGACCGTGAGCGGTGATCACGCTCCTTCTTTCGCTCACGGACCCGTTCGCCTCCCCGCGGGGGTCCCGGGTCCGGGAAGCCACGGAGTTCGCGGAGCACCTCAAGAGCGAGAACGACGAGCGCTACTACTCGGGGATCATCTGCGAGCGGCGGGGACTGGCCTAATTGGCGCATATCGGGCCGGGCTCGGGGTCGATCGCGTGCGATTGGTTGCGAAAGGCGACGGACTGCTACGAGCTCGCGGACGCCGTCCATCCCGAGGGCCACGAGGAGGCCCGCCTGCGCTGGAACACGCGCGCGCGGGTGTCATGCGCGACCGCCACGCGCGGCCGCTGCCCCAGGAGCCCACCCACACGATACTCGAATAGGCGGGCGGCGCCCCGTTGGGAGCCTACTGTTCCTCCGCGTCCATGTGCTGCAGGTCGAAGACCGCGGCGGCCGCCACGCTGCCCAGGATGGGCCCCACAAGGTAGATCCAGAGGTTCGTCAGGGACCCGTCGCCCGCGAACGCATTGACGAGGATCGGCCCCGTGCCGACGGCCGGGTTGAAGGCGCCGCCTGAGATCCCGCCGACCGCGAACGCGCCCACCATGACCGTGAACCCGATGGCGAGACCGTAAAAGGAGTTGCCCTCGGTGGCGTCGTCGGTCGCCACGTTGAGGATCACGAGGGCGAGGGCGAAGGTGAAGAGCGCCTCCGCGAGAAGCACGGCCACGAGCCCCGCGTCGGCTGCGGGCGCGGGAGCGAACGTGTCTCCCGTGATGACGAGAACGGCAAGGCTGGCGAGAACCGCCCCGAGGATCTGGGCAACGATGTACGGCACCAGGTCGCGTCCGGCCATCCTGCCCCTCATGAGCACGGCGATGCTCACCGCAGGGTTGTAGTGCGCACCGGAGATGTGGCCGCCCATGTACACCATCACCATGAGCGCCGACCCGATGGCCAGAGGAGCGAAGGGGGTTCCGTCCAGCACCGTCAAGCCGATGGTGAACACCAGAAAGAAGGTCCCGATCGCTTCCGTCAGGTAGCGGCTCATGGTATCGCGGCTCCGTTCTCGAGGGGTGTCCCGGCCGTCCGCAGCGAGAGCCGAAGGGCCTTCTTCGGATGGCGTAGTTTGCGCGCCGCCCCGAGGGCCGGCAACCTTCGGCATGAACTCATCCATCCAGACCGCTGAGGGGGGCCTGCATCTCCTCGCATTCGGCGGCGCCTCGCTCGCGGACGCGCCCGGTGGGTGTGGAAGATCGCGGCCGTCGCAGTCCGGCCGGCGAGCCGCTCGGAGCGGAGCATGGCCATCATCTGCCGCCTCGGCACGCAAACGCCCCGGGTCGTGACAGGGCCGGGTGCGGGTCCCGAAGCGATGGGTCCCGGAGTCTGCTCCGACGCCCTCCGGGGCCTAGCGGAGTCGTCATGAGCGGCACGGACCGGGCTCGTGCGTACGCGCCGGCCACCGTGGGGAACGTTCTCTGTGGATTCGATGTCTTCGGCCTGGCCCTCGAGCGCCCGGGCGACGTGGTCGAGGCTCGGCGGCGCTCCGAGCCCGGAGCCACCATCGCGGCGATCCACGGCGACGGGGGGCGCCTGCCGATCGATCCCAAGCGGAACGTCGCGGGCGCGGCGGCAGGAGCCGTGATCGAGTGGGCGGGGCTGGACGGCGGCGGCGTGGAGCTCGAGCTCTGGAAGGGCTTGCCTCTCGCCGCCGGAATGGGCGGCAGTGCGGCCAGCTCCGTGGCAGCCGTGGTCGCTACGAACGCCCTCCTCGGAGCGGAGCTGAGCATGGAGGACCAACTCCTCTGCGCGATCGAGGGCGAGCGGCAGGGAGCGGGGGCCATGCATCCCGACAACGCAGCGCCGTCGCTCCACGGAGGCCTGGTCATGGTGCGGCCCGAGCAGCCGGGCGTGGCCATCACCCTCCCCTTGCCGGAAGGCCTCGCGGTGGCGCTCGTCCATCCTCCGATCGAGCTGGAGACGGAGGCCATGCGCGCCGCGCTCCCCGGCGAGGTTCCGCTCGAGAGTGCGGTGGCCCAGTGGGCCAACTGCGCAGCTCTCGTGGCAGGGTTGTACGAGGAGGACTGGGAGCTCGTGGGCCGGGCACTTGTCGACGAGATCGCGGCGCCCTACCGGAGCCCTTACGTGCCCGGATACGACGCGGTACGCTCGGCGGCTCTCGAAGCTGGCGCGGTGGGTGCCGGTCTGTCCGGGTCAGGCCCGTCGATGTTCGCACTCTGCAAGAACATCGGCAGCGCAGCGGCCGCCGCAGATGCCATGACCCGAGCCTTCGCGTCCGCCGGGCTGGACGGCTCGGACCGCTACGTCTCCGGGGTCGGAGGCGGTGCTCGCCTCGTCGAGGATCGCCCTTGAGGCTTTCGAGCCCAACCGGCTGGAGCTGTCCACCTCTCTCCGGCCCAAACGGATTCTTGGGGTGGGCCCCGTGATCCGCCTCTCAGCGCGGGGGCGGTTCGCGCATGTGCGCGCGTGCGGCTCAGCCTCGCTTAGGGCCAGAGGCGCATGGCGCGCATCGCGGTCCTGTCGGTCGTCAGCTCGGTATCGCCGGCCTCATATCCGTTGAGCTCGAGAATGTAGGCGATGACATCGGCATAGGTTTGGCCCGGGAGCCCTCCCGGATTGTCGTCGGGCATGCTGTAGGCGATGCTCGTGTACATGTCTCGAACCGTTTGCCCACGCCACTGGCGCTGGAAGCTGCGGCCCTCGAACTCGTCGGATTCGTGGCAGGAGACGCAGATCTCTCTGAAGTACCCTCTGCCGCGCGCAACCTGCCTCACCGAAAAGACGGGGAGGTTTGACGAAGCAGAGTCGGCGGCGTCCGATGCAGCAGAGGTGTCCGATGTGTCCGCGTCGGCTCCGGAGGTGGAGGCTGTGGCTGAGGTAGCGGTCGGGGAGGCGCTCTCGGAGGGAGCGGCGTCGGGCGTGCGGCCGACCGAAGCCATGTCGGCAGACGCGTTGTCTCCAGTCGGGCTGTCCACGGTTCCCTCCGGCGTCGTAGCGCAGCCGGAGAGAGCCAGCACGGTCAAGATCGCCGAGATCCCGTAGAATCCTTTCATGACCATCCCCTACAGAGATTCTTGAGGTGATGCCTACCGCGTGGTCGTGGCAAGAGTCCACCTGTCTACGGTGGCCTATGCCGGGTTGAATGTCGAGGGTCGGCCATCGCCACCCCGACACTTCGCGCCTCAGCACACCGTCGCATCGGATTACAGTTCCGGTGGAAGGCACCACGCCCAACTGTGGCGCCCCGGCTGTTGAGGGGGGAGGAGTTGGGCCAGGTGGGCACGGACAAGACCCCCTTCTAAACGAGGGTGGATGGCTGGTGCTGGTTCTTCCTGGCGGTCTATCCTTGTGTCACGTCGTGGAGTGGCGAGCTCAGGTGGCTCAGCTTCCGTTCGACCGTAGCCTACGTGGGTGAGCTCGAGTGCAACGGCGTCGTCGAACACTTCATTCAGACATCGAAAGAAGAATACCTGTACCTCCATGACTTCGAGAGTCTCGAGGTGGCGAGGCAGGAGATTGACGCGTTTATCGAACGCTACAACCGCAGATGGCTCCTAGAGCGGCACGGGGCACGATTAACCGCCCGCCTGTCCAGGAAACCGGGACCGGTTCAGCCCATATCAACGGCGTGGAGGCTCCTGGTCGATGCTCGAGCATAGATACCACAGCGCGTGCATCACCACCTGAGCCCGGGGACGCGCCACCAACGAGTGCGCGGGCCGTCATAGTATCCGTGAACCAGACACTATCGACCCGATACCCCAACGTCGTCACCGAAGCCGGCGGCGCGAGGTACGCCGCGACTCCGTAAGGGATCGTCACCCAAGGCATGAGCGGATGGGTGGCCATCGCAACGCCCGAAGCGGGGTCCCGAAACAGAGGGGATCCCGTTAACGTACCAGCCGTATCACTGACACGACCGTTGGGATCACATGATTGGATACGAGGCCACTTCCCAGAAGCGGAGTGGAGGGCCCCTCGTGCTTTACAGACCTTTAGATGGGGTGCAGCTGTGAGGGTACCAAACGTGAAATGGATCGGGGTGACCGCGAGCTTGCTAGTCGCCACACCCCTCCTCGGACAGGGGTACGGACAGTCCGTGGCCGTCGGCGAAAGTGAGGTTATTGTCGGAGAGTCGCTGAACACGATGTTACCGGGCTACGTCTACGTGTACCGCAAGGACGGTGGCGGCGCGTGGACCGAGGCTCAGCGCCTTCGGGCGTCAAACTTCGCAAACGGCGATCACTTCGGCCGGGCCCTTGCCCTGACCGAGAACCACCTGCTCGTAGGCTCGACGACCCTCGAGACGATCTACGTCTTCGAGAAGGACGAGAGCGGAAGTTGGACGGAGACCCAGACGCTACGCACCAGCGATGGCGTCGAAGGTGACTTTGTGGGTCGCCTCGCGGCCGTGGACGGTGACAACGTCCTCATGGCCACGTGGGCGCACGCCGAGGCCCGGGGCGCCGTGTACGTCTTCACCCGCGACGCCGAGACTGGTCGCTGGATTGAGTCGGCCAAGCTCATGGGGAGCGACGTCGAGCCCAATGACTGGTTTGGGATGGCGCTGGCCATCGAGGGGGACGTCGCGCTGATCGGAACACCTCAGAAGGACAATAACACCGGTGCGGTGTACGTCTTCCGGCGGAACTCGTCCGGCGGCTGGACGGAGACGGCCAAGCTGACCGGAGCAAACACGGGCCCGAACAGCCGCTTCGGACAGTCCGTAGCGCTCCGGGGCAATCGAGCGCTCATCGGAGCATCCACCCATCAGCAGGGCCTCGGCACGGTCTTCGCCTACACGTACGACGAGGCCTCCGGGGAGTGGGGCTCGGGCGCGACGCTAAAGCCGTTCGACGGCGGAGCGCCGGGCACCCAGTTCGGGGCCTTCGCGCACTACGGCGTGGACGAAGTGTGGCTCGGCGCACCGGGCGCCGAAGGCTTCGAGGGCCGAATCTACAAAATCACACAGAACGCGTCAGGGGAGTGGTCCCAGGCGAGTAAACTGCCGGTCGACGGGCTCCAAGGAGGGGATCAGTTCGGCGCTCAATTCGCCGTCTCGGGGGACGTGGCGGTGGTCGGCGTGGTCGGCGACGACTACGGACTCGGTACGGCGGCGATCTTCGAGCGCGGAGCAGACGGTTGGTCGAAGACGGCCAGCGTCTTCAGCGAGCCCGCGGCCCCCCTCGACGCCATCAGCGGCGAGCAGGTGGACTGCGAGGATGGCTCCGCCGGCCTCTTCGAGTGCAGCGAGGTGGACATAGTCTCCTTCCTTCCCGCGCAGGATCTAGGCGCGGGACGGGGCGTCCAGGTCAACGACCTGTGGGGGTGGACCGATCCCGAGTCGGGCCGCGAGTACGCGTTGGTCGGCCGCTACGACGGCACCTCGTTCGTGGACGTGAGCGACCCCTCCCTCCCACGCTACCTCGGCAACCTTCCCATGACGGAGGGAGCCCGGGGCAATTTCTGGAGGGACATCAAGGTCTACCAGGAGCACGCCTTCATCGTGGCCGACGGGTCGGGCCAACACGGCATGCAGGTCTTCGACCTCAGGAAGCTGCGCGACGTCGGCGGTGAGCCGGTCACCTTCGAGGCGGACGCCCACTACAACCGCATCGCGAGCGCCCACAACATCGTCATTAATGAGGACACCGGCTTCGCCTACGCGGTGGGAGTCAACTCCGGCGGAGAGACATGTGGCGGTGGGCTCCACATGATCAACATCCAGGATCCGCTGACTCCGCTCTTCGCAGGCTGCTTCCAGGATACGTCGACCGGCAGGCAGGGCACGGGGTACAGCCACGACGGCCAGTGCATCATCTATCACGGACCCGACGAGGAGCACCGGGGACAAGAGATCTGCTTCGGGGCCAACGAGACGGCGCTAAGCATCGCGGACGTGACCGACAAGGCGGCACCGGTTCCCCTCTCCACGGCCAGCTACCCCAACGTCGCGTATTCCCACCAGGGTTGGATCGACGAGCAGCACGAGTACTTCTACATGAACGACGAGCTCGACGAGATCGGCGGCGGGGTTGATCGGACACGGACCCTCGTGTGGGACGTCAAGGATCTGGACGACCCGATCCTCGCGAAGGAGTACTTCGCCGACAATCCGTCGTCGGACCACAACCTCTACATCGTCGGCGACCTGATGTATCAGTCCAACTACGTGAGCGGACTCCGGATCCTGGACATATCGGATCGCGAGAATCCCGAGCTAGTGGGCTTCTTCGATACGGTCCCGTGGTCGCCCGACGCTCCCGGATTCGACGGGTCGTGGAGCAACTACCCGTACTTCGAGAGCGGGATCATCGTGGTGAACAGCGGAGCGGAGGGCATGTTCATCTTGCGGAAGCGAGAGCGGAACCTGCTCCCGTAGTCGCTCCCGTCATCCGCGGGCGGGTGCTGCGCCCTCTCCGTTGACCATCGCGAGGGGGCGTCGTTGTTGGGTCGACCGCGGCGGCTCGCTACCTGGCGAGCCTCAACGATGAGTAGCCGATTCCGTCGGGGCTCGAGCCGGCGGGATAGTAGCCCACCACCTCCAACGACTCGAGATCGATGACGGCCACACGGTCTTGCTGGCTGAGGGAGATGAACAGCAGGTTCGGATCCCGGTAGAGGGTGACACCCTGGGGTCCCGTGCCGGGGAGCTCGATCGCCCCTCTCTCCGACCGATCCTCCCGGTCGAACACCCGGACCACGTGACCCCGTAGATCCGGGATGATGACGGTCCTCTGGTCGGGAGTGATGAGAATTCGATAAGGCCATCCGAACCCCGACGCCACCGTCTCCACCGATCCGTCGGCAGTGTGGACGATGCTCACGGTGCCCTCGTCGTTACTCCCCACCCACACTCCGAGCCGTCTTCGGAGACGGTGATGGCCTCGGGGCGGGGCGGCACAGCAACATGCGAAGCCTCTGCCCGCTCACGACATCGAGCTCGCTGACCGAGTTTCCCTGTCCGTTGCTCGTGTAGATGCGGGAGCCAGCGCCCGCCAGGGCCAGCATGTGAGACCCTCCCTGGCCGGTGTCGATGGCTCCGGTCACCTCGCCATCCGAGAGCCTGACGAAGACGATATTCCGAGACGCCTCGGACGTGATCGCCAGGATCGAGTCACCGGGCAGGAAATCGATGCCGTGAGGTCGAGGATACAGGCTGAGATCGACGGTACGCGCGATCCGCTCGCTGGCGACGTCGATGACTGTGAGAGAGCGGCCGCCGGACCCTCCGCCGCCGTAGTCGGTGGCTACTGCCCATCGTCCGTCGTCGGACACGATCAATTCGTGCGGACCGACGCATGTGGGCAGCGTTCGGAAGATCCTGCCCGAAGCGAGATCAAGGAAGGAGACGTCGTTCCCGGACTTGTTCAGAACAAGCAGCGTCCCCTCAAGGCCTTCGGGAGTCTGTGCCACAAGCTCGCCAACGGCGGCCGCGAGGAGCACAGGGCGCCAGCGTGAGTACGGAAGCGACCTTCAACATGCCGAGCTCCTTCGGAAAACGCTCCGATCGAGGATCTCACGTGCCGACAAGTACGTGGGGGACGACGCACGTGTACGATCTCGGCATCGGCCCTCGAGGCCGAGACCGATCCCACGGGCAAGAGAGCGCAGGAGCGAACGCAAGGCCAGTAGGGCAGCGAGGCTTCGGCTGCCTGAGCCGGCTCGTCACGATACTCTACTGAGTCTCCGGCCCCGTTGGAGCGGGCAGCGCAGGAATCCAGATTGGAAACCGCGTGGTCCCCCCCCCTCCCCCGAACCGTGCTTACCGAGATGATGGACGGCGGCCGGGAGCAGCCGGTCCAGCTGCCCTGGGCTGACCGAGAGCCTCGACCGAGCCCACGGCCTGTCCTCCGCGTGGGCCCTTCCCGGAACCTCCGGTGCTTTGGGAGCGGCGTTGATCCGCTTGGTGCGTGCAGACGGCGGCGAGGCGGGAGGGGAGAGCGCTCCCACGGAGGAGCCCCAAGCCGATCAGTCCCGGCGGCGCGATGTCGTCCGCGCCGCGGGCGTGTGGGGTCGGGGTGGATACAGCGGTTCACGAATGTTCGGCAAACGGGTGACTCGTGGCACTAAATCGTCTCGATCACTTCGACGCGGACCCAGCCTACCCGGCCGTCCTCCAGAATCACCTCGGCCCACTCATCGGCCCGCCGGTCCACTCGGACCTTGGTGCCTTCGTGCACGGTGAAGATCGTGAGGGTCTCGTCCTCGACGGGCGCGCTCATGACATTCACCCGCGACTGGAGGACCACGGCCTCCTCCGGCTGACCGATGTCGAGCTCCCTCACGGCCAGGTTCAGTCCCAGGAGCACCAAGAGCACCCCGGCACCGATCGCTAGGCGTCCACCCCAGGCGGCCGCAGGCCTTCCGCGTTTCGTGATGAGGACGATCACTCCGCCGATGGCCGTGACGTAAGCCGTCGCCACCGCCACAATCAGGAGAGACCTGGAAAAGAGGCCCACCCACCAACCCCACACCCCCAGCGCCCAGAACGTGGGGAGTGGCTCGATCTCGTCGACCGTGAGCAAACGGGCCAGGTCGAGGTTGGCCCGGACGTCCTCGTCACCGGGCAAGAGCCGCCCGGCCCTCTCGTAGAAGAGGATCGCCCGCGCCAAGTCGCCGACCTTGAAGTAGGCGTTCCCGATGTTGTAGTAGACCTCCCCGCTCTCGAACCCGGCCTCGACCACACGCAGATAGCTGGACAGAGCTCCCGCGAAGTCGCCCTCCTGGTAGAGCCGGTTTCCCTCCTGGTAGAACTCCACCTGGGGGTGCGCGGCTCGGGGAGCGAGGGCCGTCAGGGCGGTGAGCAGCAGGGCGAAGGTCACGGCAGCCCCTCCTGAACGGCGGTCATGGCCCCGGCCGCCCGCTCGAGGAACGAGGCCCGCTCCTCGTCGCCGGAGCCCGGCGGAGCGAAGCGGGCCCGGTCGCATGCGCCGAGGCACTCCAAGTACTCCCGAACCGTATCTAGTGCGACGCCCCTCTCCAGGAGGGCAAACTCCGCCGTCTCCGACATGAACCCGGCCTCGGCGACGTTGAGCTTGTCGGCGAGGAACCCCCGCAGAGCACTCTCGACCTCGGCGTAGAAACCGCGGACGTCGTCGCCGGAGAGGAGGGATCTGGCCTGGGCCAGCCGCTTCCTCGCCACGCGGGCGGCCCTCCGTCCCCGCGCATACGCGACGTCGCCCTCGAGCCGGTCCTGGTGCCAGCGGACGCCCACCGCGGAGATGAGGACGAGGAGGGGGAGCAGCGCGACGATCCAGAACCCCGCCGTATCGAAGAGGGACCGGTCCGCCACGGCCAAGCGGGGCGGAGCGACCTGGATGAAGCGGATATCCTCCCTCAGCGTCTCGACACCCGTCCGCACCCCCGGCGCGATGGCGATGGCGTCCCCGGTCACGGCCAACGCCAGCGGGGCGGTCGACGACGTCTCGTAGGCCTCCTCCCCGGCGTCGAAGTACGCCACCTCGATGCTAGGGATGGTCTTCTCGCCCGGAGTGCGGGGAATCAGGACGTACTCGTAGGTTTTGGTCCCGCCGATCGTGTTCCCCCGCCGGTCAATGGACTCTGACACCTCCGGGGGGAAGACCTCGAAGTCGCCCGAAAGAGCGAGGTCAGGTGCCGCGAGCACCCGCAGGTTCCCTTCCCCCGACACCGTGAGCAACAGCGTCACGGCCTCGTTCGTCTGCACGTCGGACCGAGCGAGCGAGGCCGTCACGTCGAGCCGGCCGACGAGGCCGGTGAAGCTCTCGGGCCGCCCCGCCTCGGGAAGAGGGAGCACCTCGACGTCGACCGGCTCGGACGCCGCGACCGCAGGCACGACCGCGCCGAAGAGAGAGCCACGGTTGAAGAAGTCTTCGAACGGACCCAGCGAGCGGCGCCTCACCCTGACGCTCGCCTCGACCGTCAGCGGCTCGATGGTCTTGGTGCCGGGACCCGTGGGGAAGAGCACGGACTCCCGGAGCACCGCAGTGGCGTAGGGCACGCCGTCCCGGACGATCTGCTCGACCGCGGGATTCTGGGCCTGGGGGATGTCCTCCACCCAGAAGCCCTCGTTCCCGGCGGTCTGCGTCACGCTGTAGGAGCCGACGTCGACCCGGGTGAAGAGCCGGTAGCGCACGAGCACGGGCTCGTTCTCGTACACCCGGCGGGGGCTGACCTCCGCCACGACGAAGAGGTCCTCGGGAGGAACCGCAGCCTGGCCCTGGGGCGTGGCGCCGGGGCCGGGGGCCGGGCGAGGCGCGTCCGACACGGTGAGTGTCACCGGCTCCGTCTCGAGGACCCGCCCGCCCGCCCGCACCGCGACGGCACCGACGTCGAACGTGCCCACCTCGGTCGCCTGGTACCGGTACTGCAACGTCAGCGAGACCGTCGTGACCCCGTTGACGATCTGCATGCTCGTCGAGCTGCTCATGCCCAGATACCGGGCGAAGCTCGCTATGTCGGGCAGCTCCGGATCGGCGTCGGTGCGCTGCGCGCCGTTGACCTCGACGTTGAGCACGAACTGGCGGTTGAGGCCCACGGCCTCAGGTGTGAGGTAAGCCCTCGCAGACACCTGCTGCGCTGCGGCGCGGGTCGGCGCGGGCAGGGCGAAAAGGAGCAGCGTGCACGCCGCCAGGAGCCACGATTCCCCCGGAGGAACGGTCCGCCACGTGCTCCAAGCTCCGCTCATCGCTTCACCTGTCACTCGATTCACCTACTAGTCGATTCACCTACCAGGGCCTCCTCGATCGGCGCCCCCGGACAGGTTCTGCGGAACGACGGTTCACGTCCTCGGGGTCTTCCTGCACGGCCTGAAGCAGGCGCTCGGCCTCTTCCTGGCTCATCTGGCCCGGCGCCTCCTGGGGCTCGGGCTGCTGCTGGTCCTGGGGCTCCTGTTGCTCCGGGTCCTGCTGCCCTTGGGGCTGACCCCCCTGCTCGTCGCCTTGATCCTGCTGGTCCTGCTGTGGCTGGTCCTGCTGCTCCTGGTCCTGATCCTGATCGTCGGAGTCGTCCTGCTGGTCCTGGGGCTGCTGCTCCTGCTGCTGAAGCTGCTCCAAGACCCGCTCGAGGTTGTGCTTGTAGTCGACCTCGCCGGGGTTCCAGCGGAGAGCCTCCTTGTACGCCTCCAGGCTCCCTTCCAGCTGCTGGCCTCTGTAGAGGGCGTTGCCCAGATTGTACCAGGCGGCGCCCGCCAGCGCCGGGTCTCCGCTCTCGATGGCCTGACGATAGGCGTCGAGCGCCCTCTCATACTCCTCGGCCTGATAGAGCGCGTTGCCGTCGTTGAAGAGGGCGAGGGGCAGGTCGGGCGTGTCACGGAGCGCTTCTAGGTACTTCTCGTGCGCCTCCTCGTACAGGCCCTCCTCGTAGAGGCGGTTGCCCTCGTTCACCTCCGTCCGCCCGCGCTGCGCGGCGACGCCGGAAGGCAAGATCAGAACGAGCAGGAGCAGCGTCGCGGCTCGGACGCCCGGCTTCATGAGAACCTCCCCGCCCACGCCTCTTGCTTCCGCCTTCGGTCGGGCACCATGGCCTCGGCGAGCAGAAGGAGAAGCGCCGCACCCAGAAAGATCTGAAACTGCTCCTCGAACTGGGTCACCTCGCGGGCCTCCAGCTCTCTGCCGTCGCCGCCGGTGAGCTCTTCGACGAGCGGATCGAGGTTCGCGCCCGCTCCCGTGGCCGGGAAGTATCGCCCGCCCGTGGCCTCGGCGACACGCCGGAGCGTCGCCTCGTCGAGCCGCGTGGTCACCACGTTGCCCTCCTCGTCCCGCTTGAAGCCGGTCCGCATCCCATCGTCATCCACCTCGGGGATCGGGACTCCCTCGAGGGATCCGATCCCGACGGTGTGGACCCGAATCCCCTCCTGCACGGCCCTCTCCAGCGCGCTGTCGATCTCCCCCTCGTGGTCCTCGCCGTCGGTGACGAGCACCAGGACCCGGTGGTCGCGGGTGCCTTCCTCGAAGGCGTCGAGCGCCACCGCCAGAGCCTCCCTAAGGTTCGTGCCCTGCAGCGGGATCAGGTCGGGATCCATGGCGTTCAGGAACATGGCCGCAGCTCCGTAGTCGACGGTCAGCGGCGCCTGCACGAAGGCGCTGCCCGCGAAGGCGACGAGCCCGATCCGGTCTCCCTCGAGGCGCCGGAGGATCCGCATGACCTCGAGCCGAGCCCTGTCCAGTCGGTTGGGAGCGACGTCCTCGGCGAGCATCGAGAGCGAGACGTCCAAGACCACCATCACGTCCTGCCCCTGGCTCCGAACCGTCTCCACCCTCGTCCCGAACTGAGGCCGCGCGAGCGCCAGCACCAGGAACGCGACGGTCGCGAGGAGCAGCACGCCCTTGGCCACCCTTCCCCTCCGGCTCACGGTGGCGCTGAGCTTCCGGACCAGCTCCAGGTCGCCGAACCGCCCGAGCGCCCGCCTCCGGGCCTTGCGGGCCAGAAGGAAGAACACCGCCAGCGCGGGGACCAGCAGCAGCCCGAAGAGTATCTCGAGGGACGCGAAGCGGAACACCGGCTCTCCTAGGGCAGCTTCCGGAGGGCCGTGTGTCCCAAGCCCACCTCGAGAACGAGCAGGAAGAGGCCCGCGGCGAGGGGGTAGTGGAACAGCTCCCCGTAGCTGGTGAAGTTCTCCACCGTGATCTCCGTCGTCTCGAGCTCGTCGATCTCGCGGTAGATCTCGGCCAGGCTCTCCGTATCCGTGGCCCTGAAGTAGCGGCCGCCCGTGAGCTCGGCGATCTCCTGGAGCGTCGGCTCGTCGACGTCCACCTGGATGGTCACGTACCGGCGCCCAAAGGCGGGATCGTTCACCGGCACGGGCGCCGTCCCGCGGCTCCCGGCGCCGATCGTGTAGACCCTCACTCCGAGCGCCTGAGCCATCTGCGCGGCCGTCACCGGGCCGATCTCCCCGGTGTTGCTCCGTCCGTCGGTGAGGAGCACCACCACCTTGGACTCGGCGTCGGAGGCCTGAAGCCGCTTCACGGCGGTCGCCAGCCCCATGCCCACGGTCGTCCCGTCCTCGATCATGCCCACCGCGGCCTGGCCCAGGAGGTCGGCGATCACGGAGTAGTCCAGCGTGAGGGGCGCCTGCGTGAACGCCTGCCCGGCGAAGGCGACGAGGCCGATGCGGTCGTTCTGGCGCCCCGTCACGAACTCGGCGGCCACCGCCTTGGCGGCCTCCAGCCGGTTGGGCTCAAGGTCCTCGGCCAGCATCGAGCTCGATATGTCGATGACGAGCACGATGTCGATGCCCTCGGCCGTCACCGTCTCGCTTGTGACTCCGCTCTGGGGGCGCGCGAACGCGACGATAAGGGCGCCGAGCGCGAGGAGGCGGAGCACGAAGAGGCCGTGGCGGAACTGCCCCGTCCTCCGGGCGCCGGATTGCCTCAGAGCCTCGACGTCGGAGTAGCGGAGGGTGCCGGAGCGCCGCCTGCGCCAGGCCACGTACCCGTACACCATGACGGGCAGCGCTAGGAGCAGGATCAGGAGCCAGGGATCTTCGAACCGGTACATCAGCCCCCCTCGGCTCCGGCAGGCTCCAGTGTCGCTTCCCCGGAACCGCCGGGTTTGGCGGGCCCCGCCGGAGGCGGTCCGTCGCCGTCCCCGAAGCCGCTCTCCTCCCTGCCCCCTTCGCCCGCGCCACCCTCCGACTCGGACGGCTCGGTCGCGACGTCCTCGAAGACAGGCCGCGTGCGGTCGACGAGCCCGCGAGCCCGGGCAAGCACCTGTCGGCACCCCGCCGGCGTCGGTCTCAGCTTGGCGAACTTCACGAGGTCGCAGGCGCCGAGGAAGTCGTGGAAGGCCCCGAGCGTGCCGCTCTCGAGGCCCCGGTCCCCGAGTCCTTCGATCACCTCGCCAGTGGTCATCTCCAACGCGTAGACGTCGAAGCGGCCTTCCACATAGGTGCGGATGATCTCGGAGACCACGATGTGGTATTCCTTGATCTCGCCGCGCTCCAGGAGGTTCGAGGCTTCGAGCCGGTCGAGCGCCTCATACGCCTCCTCGTGCGGGAGCCGCGGGAGGATGGCGGACCGCCTCGGCACGTCCTCTCCCTCGTCTCTCCGCCGCCTCCGCCACAGCCAGTAGGCGACGCATGCGGCGGCAAGAAGAAGGAGGAGCCACGGAAGAAGGTGGATCACGCTGATCGGCATCCCCAACGGACCCCGGATGGCCCGAATGTCGCCACCCTCGTCGAGCCCCACGCTCTCAACGGTGACGCCGTACGGATCGGTGAAGAGGGGCACAGAGGACCCGTCGGAATCCTCGACCCTAAGCTCGAATCCGGGGAGCTCCAGATCGCCGAGCTCGAAGACCGTCAGCGTGAACCGGGCGCCCGAGACGACCCCGCCCTCCACGTCCTCGGGCGGCAGGAGCTCCACCCCGAAGAGCTCGAAGGGGGCGAGCGACAGTGAGTCCGGCCAGAGGACCGTCTCGCCGGATGCGTGCTCCACCCTCACCGCGAGCTCGAGCCGGTCCCCCACACCGAGGAGCGTCTTGTCCAGCGTCGTGCCCACGCGGGGCTCCTGGGCCGCGAGGGCATCCGCCAGGGTCAGGGCGACCGCGAGAACGAGGAACACGAGCGCCTCGGGCCCGCGTACGGGTGACTGCGCCCTCCTCCAGAGCCACCGGCGGCGGGACCTCCGCCCCCTCATCGGAAGCGCCTCTCCCGCTCCTTGAAGAAGCGCCTGAGGGGCTCGACGTAGGACTCGTCCGTCTGGACGTCGATGACGTCGACCCGGCTCCTCCGGAACGTGTCCCTGAGAGCATCGCGGGCGCTCGCCGACCGCACCTCGAACCTCTGGCGGAAGCGGGCGTCGGAGGTGTTGACCGTGAGGAGCTCGCCCGTCTCGGCGTCCTCGAACTCCACGTAGCCGAGCGGCGGAAGCTCCTCCTCCCGCCGATCCCCTAGGCGAACAGCGATGACATCGTGCCGCCTGCCCGCCACCGCGAGGGGCTTCTCGAAGCCCTCGGCCATGAAGTCGGACACAAGGAACGCCACGGCCCGGCGCCTGACCACGTGGGTGAGGTACTCGAGAGCTCGGGCGATGTCGGTCCCCCGTCCCTCGGGCCGGTGGTAGAACAGCTCGCGCAGCACGCGGAGTACGTGGGAGCGGCCCTTCCGGGGAGGCACGAACTTCTCGATGCGGTCGCTGAAGATGATCAGGCCGACCTTGTCGTTGTTCTTGGTCGCGCTGAAAGCCAGGAGTGCGCAGATCTCCACGGAGACCTCGCCCTTCATGCGCTCCCTGGTCCCGAAGTCGCCCGACGCGCTCACGTCCACCACGAGCATCACCGTGAGCTCGCGCTCCTCCTCGAACACCTTCACATAGGGGTGTCCCGTGCGGGCGGTGACGTTCCAGTCGATGCTCCGGATGTCGTCGCCGTACTGGTATTCGCGGACCTCGGCGAAATTCATGCCCCGGCCCTTGAAGACGGAGTGGTACTGGCCCGAGAAGACCTCGTTGACGAGGCCGCGGGTGGTGATCTCGACCCGGCGCACCTTCTTGAGAATCTCCCGGGGGATCATCGGCCCGCTCCCCGAGAGGGCGCGAGGGAGCAGCGGGCCCCTCACCAGCTCGTTCCCACGGTCTCTCACCGGCTTCCTACGGAACCTCGATGTTGTCCAGCACGCGGGTGACCACGTCCTCGGAGGTGACCTCCTCGGCCTCGGCCTCGTAGGTGAGGAGCACCCGATGCCGCATCACGTCCATACCCACGGCCCGCACGTCCTCGGGGGTCACGTAGCCCCGGCGCCGGAGGAAGGCGTGGGCGCGGGCCGCCTTAGCCAGGTTGATGGTCGCCCTCGGCGAGGCACCGAACTCGATGAGGTCCACCAGATCGGCTAGCCCGTGGCTGGCCGGCTCCCGTGTCGCGAAGACGAGATCGACGATGTAGCGCTCGACCTGGCCGTCCATGTAGATCATCTGGACGGCGCCCCTGGCCTTGAGGATGTCGGCCGACGTGACCACAGGCGAGGTCTCGTGCATGGGGCCGCCGGCCACCCGGCGGAGGATCTCCACCTCTTCGTCCTTGCCGGGATAGTCCACCCAGAGCTTCAGCATGAAGCGGTCGAGCTGCGCCTCCGGCAGCGGATACGTGCCCTCTTGCTCGATGGGGTTCTGGGTGGCGAGGACGAGGAACGGGTCGTCGAGCGGGAAGCTGTTCTCCCCGATCGTGACCTGGTGCTCCTGCATGGCCTCGAGGAGCGCCGACTGCACCTTGGCTGGCGCCCGGTTAATCTCGTCGGCCAGGATGATGTTCGAGAAGATTGGGCCCTTCTTGGTCTGGAACTCGGAGGACCTGGGATCGTAGATCAGCGTCCCGATGAGGTCGGCGGGAAGCAGGTCGGGCGTGAATTGGATGCGCTGAAAGGACGTCTGGATCGCCTTGGCCAAGGTGCTGACCGTGAGCGTCTTGGCGAGTCCGGGCACCCCCTCCATGAGTACGTGGCCGTCGGCCAGGAGGCCGATGAGCAGGCGCTCCACCATGTAGCGCTGTCCCACGATCACCCGGGCCACTTCGTCCTGGAGTCGGCTGACGAATGCGCTCTCCTCCCGGATCTTCGCCTGGATCACTTCAATGTCCGCATGCATCGCGGGAGCGTGCGGTGCTTGGGGGACGGTCTCCATTGCTTCTTGATCTTCCATCGGGTTCGTCTGGTCGTCTGAAGTCGATAGTTGAACAGCCGTGAATTATACCAACGATGCGCTCCGTGAGATTCCCCGGCGAGGCCCCTCAGGTTCCCCGAATGCGGCCGGAGCGCGTGCAAGCTCCTCGGAGGCGGGATCAGGGAAGCTCCGGGCAAGTGCGCAGCCGGTTCGCAGTGCCCTACATGGCGACGAGGTGCGGCACGGTCCCGTCAAGGTCTTTCAGCTGCTCCAGCGGTGAGTAGTGCCACCCTTCTGGCGACACGTAGGCGGCCTGATTGCGCCGCCACCAGGATCAGCCCTTCACCGGCCTGACCCGGGGACCGGTAGCCCTGCCGCTCCAAGGGCCACCGGCGGCTGCAGGACTCGATGAACACGCCGATCTTGAGGCTGGTTACTCGAGGCCCTCGATGTCGCGGAGGTCAGGCTTTTCTCCTCCTGGGAACGGCTTGCCAAGCACTCCCCCAACTGGAACGCGATGGGCGGTCTCACGCGGTCGGCGCAACATCTTGGTAATGACCCACTCATTGCCAGGGCGTGGGGATGCGTCCACAGGAGGAGCATGGAAGGGGCGGTCGAGTGATGGCGGCGGCGCCGTTGCACTCGGGGCCACCCAACGCAGGCCGCGGCCGAGCCGGTCCCGCGCCTTCCGGCCGACGGTTGACAACCCCCTGGGACCTGCTAACTCCTTGCACATCCTTGTGCCGTCCTTCATGGGAAGAGGTCAATGACACGCTTCGTGCGGGATTGGCGGTCCTACGTCGCGCTGAGCCCGCTGTTCGCGGCCGCGTCGGGCTGCGCGCCGGGCCAAGAGGCCGCCTCGCGGGCCGGAACGGCGGATCTCCGCGCTGCGCTCTTCGACACGATCATGGCGCTGACGGCGGCCCGCGAAGCCTTCTCGCCCTTTAAGGAAGAGCACTGGGGATTCAACGCGCTCGACGCCATGGCGGCCTACCGCGACGAGTTCGTAGGGGCCGACACCGAGGAGGCGCTTTTCTACGCGCTCGCGAAGGTCAGCAACGCCCGGAACGACCGGCACCTCGACGTCAGCCTCGTGCCGGGCGGCCTGCGCCTGGCCGAGTCCGCCGGCTTGGCGGGCGGAGCAGGGCCGATCTATACGGCCCCCGTGCGCATCCTCCCCGACTACAGCGATCCGGCGGTGTACTTCGTCGCCGACGTCTCGGAGGACGCGGGCCACTTCCCCGACGGGCGGGCCGAGCCGGGAGACCGGGTCCTCGCCGTGAACGGGCTTCCCATCGCCGCATACGAACAGGCGGTGCGCCCCTACCAGGCGTCCTCGTACCGGCCCAACCTGCGGTGGCGCATGGCCGAGGACATTTCGGCCCGCTCGGCCATCATGCCCCCCTCCTTCTACGAGGACGTGCTCGAGCTGGAGCTCGAGCGGGAGGGCGGATCAAGGGCCACCGTGAGGCTCCCCTACCTGGATCCGGGCTCTATTCCCTGGGCGAATCTGTCGGAGCCGCACTATCCGGGCTTCAGGCTGGAGCACTCCACGCTGACCTACGACCTCTACCTGCCCGAGGACGACCGCACGGTCCTGATCCTCACTTGGTACGGCTTCCGGGAGACCATGGTCGCCGACGTGGACGAGCTCATGGAGCTGGCCGTGGAGGGCGGATGGCTCGACTACGATCTGATCATCGACGGCACGCGTAGCCGGGGAGGCTCGGCTGGCGCCAATGCGGTGCAGCGCTTCACGCCGAGGCCCTTCAAGACGACGTTCGGCAACCTCCGCGTGAGCGACGTGGTGCCGCTGTTCATCGAGGAGAAGAGAGGGGAGATCGCCTCTGGCGGCTCCGTGGATTTCGGGGTGCCGGAGGTGATGGACGACGGATCGTGGCTCCTGGAGTGGCTGGAGGCCGACGTGACCGACTCGGTGGCCGCCGGAGCCGCCTACACCAACGACGTGCCGTTCAAGCTCGCGCACGCGCCTAAGGACTCGGACGGGATCCTCGAGCCGGCGCCCGTCCACTTCCGGGGCAGAATGGTGTGCTTTTTCGTCCCGCGCCGGGGCTCGCACCTGGACCAGTTCGCGTCCATCGTCAAGGACAACCGGATGGGCCACATCATCGGCATGACGGCGGGCGGCTACAGCAACACCTGGGAGTGGCAGGAGGTTCTCCGGTTTCGGGGAACGGATCAGCCCGTAGCCCGCTTCATGTGGAACATCGGACACACCATCCGCCCGAACGGCGAGGTGCTGGAGGGCAATCCGGCGCGGCCCGACGAGCGGGTCGTTCTCACCCGGGAGAACTTCCGTACCTACTACCCGGAGCTCCTCCGGCGCGCCATGGCGTACCTGAGTGGCTGAGCCGCCACGAGCAGATCGGCCCGAAGGGGACGCCGCGGGCGGATCACGGACGGGCGGGAGAGGGGGAGACCGGAGCACCGCATCCCTTCGCGACGGACCGCTCACACCCTGGGCGCGCTACCGCAGGCTGTCCCTGGGCTCGAAGATCCTGCTCTACATGGTCCTGGGCGGGGCCGTGGGCCTGGCTGTGGGGGAACGGGCCGCGGTGGTTCAACCGCTCGGAGACCTGTTCATCCGGCTGCTCGTCATGGCCGCCATCCCGCTCGTCTTCTTCAACCTGCTGGCCGGCATCACGAGCCTGGTGGACCTCAAGACGCTCGGTCGGTTGGCCGCGAAGATCCTCTCGTACTACATCCTGACCACCACCCTGGCGCTCGTCTTCGCGCTCACCTCGATGCACCTACTGAAGCCGGGGCGCGGAATGACGCTCACCGAGGAGCCCAGCGCGGCGGTCGGAGAGGTGCCCCGCGTGATCGACGTGATCCTGGACCTCTTTCCCGAGAACGCCTTCGAGGCCTTCGCCACGGGGAAGGTCTCGCAGATCGTCGTCTTCGCGCTCTTCCTGGGAATCGCCACGGTGCTCCTCCCCGAGGAGCGGCGCGCCCCTCTCGGCTCCGGGTTCAGCTTGGTGGCCGAGCTGCTCAGGAAGCTGGTGGACGTGATCATGTGGTTTGGGCCCGTCGGCATCGGGGCGTTGGCCGCGGCCACTCTCGGGGTCTACGGACCCCAGATCTTCGGGCCCCTGGCCCTCTTCATCGGCGGCATGTGGCTGGCCCAGCTCGCGATGGTGGCCGTCTACATGACGCTGCTCACGGCGCTGACGCCGTATTCTCCGGTGGCCTTCCTGAAGGGGACCGGGACGCTGTGGGCGACGACGGTGGCAACGTGCAGCAGCCTGGCCAGCCTGGCGGTGTCCTTCGAGGTGGCGGAGGATCGCCTGAAGCTGCCGCAGCGCATCTACTCCTTCACCCTGCCTCTCGGAGCCCAGCTCAACAAGGACGGCACGTCCATCATGCTGGCGGGCGTCCTCCTGTTCACCGCGCAGGCGGCGGGCGTGGAGTTCGACCTGGCGACCCAGATCACCATCATCCTCATCGGGCTGGTACTTTCGGAGGGGTCGGGCGGGATACCCGGCGGCGGGCTCGTGATCGCGCTCATCTTCGTGCAGGCCTTCAGCCTTCCTCTGGAGATCGCGGCCATCGTGGCGGGCATCTACCGGCTCATCGACATGGGAAGCACGACCATCAACGTCATGGGGGACATGGTGGGCACCGCGATCGTATCTCACTCGGAAGGGCACGCCCAGGAGGCGCGGGCATGAACGCTGAGGAGTTCTCCGACTTCCGGGCCAATTTCCCGGGCACGCGCCAGGGAGTCTTCACGAACGTCGCGCAGAGGGGGCTCATGCCCATCCAGGTGAGGGACGCGATCACGGCGTACCTCGACGGGCGGACCGGGGTGGGGTGGAGCAAGGAAGAGTCATTCGACGTGGTGGAGGAAACGCGCGCCACCTTCGCGAGGCTCGTCAATGCGCACCCCGACGAGATCGCCTATGTGAAGAACGTCTCCGACGGACTGAACCAGTTGGCTGCGGGAATCCAGTGGCAGGCAGGAGACAACCTGGTGATGTGCCCCGAGCTGGAGCATCCGGCCAACGTGAATCCGTGGTACAACACGGCCCGGCTCTACGGCGTCGAGGTGAGAACCGTCGCGTCCGACGACGGCCATCTGAGCGTCGACTCGCTCATGGCGGCCGTGGACGATCGCACGAGGCTGGTCACGGTCTCGACGGTCACGTTCTCGCCCGGCTTCGTGACCGACCTGCCGGCCCTGTCGGGCGCGTGTCGGGAGAGGGGCGTTCGGGTCGTCGTGGACGCGGCGCAGTCCATCGGCATTCTCGATACGGACGTGGAGCAGCTCGGCATCGACGCCTTCGCGGTGGCCACGCAGAAGGGGCTGCTCTCGTGCTACGGTATGGGCTTCCTGTATTGCCGGAGGGAGTACGCGGAGGAGATGCGGCCCACGGCCCTTGCGCGCTTCAGCGTAGCCCTGGACGAGGGCGCGCACGAGACGGCGCTCACGGGCGAGGACTTCGAGTACGCCCCCGCCGCGCGGCGCTTCGACGGAGGCAACTACAACTACCTGGGGATCACCGCCGCGCACGCGGCCCTGGAGCTGCTGAACCAGCTCGGCATCCCAGCCATCGACGCCTACGTCCGCACGTTGTCGTCCCGCCTGGCCGAGGGCTTCCTGGAGACGGGGCTGCCCGTCTGCGGAGGCGTGCCGGGGCCGCACCTCGGCAACATCGTGGCGGTGGGCGAGAGCGGCGGGGGACGGCACTACGCCGCCGACGACCCGGCGCTGAACGTGCTCTACGACCGGCTCACCGAGGAGGGGGTGCACCTGTCCGTCCGCAGGGGAGTGCTCCGCTTCTCGCTGCACGCCTACAACAACGAGGACGACGTGGACCGGATCCTCGAGATCGCGGGGAGCGGGAGGTAGCCGCCGTGCGCCTGCTGATCCTCGGCGGAACCGGATTCATCGGGCCGCACATGGTGGAGTACGCGCTGGAGCGGGGCCACGAGGTCACGCTCTTCAACCGCGGGCGGACCAACACCCACCTCTTCCCCGAGGTCGAGCGGCTCGTCGGGGACCGGAACGACGACGTGAGCGTGCTCCGGGGCCGGGAGTGGGACGCCGTGCTCGACAACAACGCAACGCTCCCGAGCTGGGTCCGGCGGACCGCCGGGCTCCTCAAGGACTCGGCGGATCACTACGTCTACGTCTCCACCCTCTCCGTGTACGCCGGCACGTCGTTCGCCATCAAGCCCGAGCGGACCGTGGCGCCGGGGTCTGCCGAGGAGGAGCGACGCAGGATTCACGAGGACTCGGAGCTCGCGGTCCTGCCCGACGGGGTCGAGGGAAAAAAGGTGACGGGCGGAACCTACGGGCCCTTCAAGGTCCTCGCCGAGGAGGAGGGCGGGGCGGCGTTTCCCGGCCGTGCGACCATCGTCCGCCCGGGCCTGATCGTGGGCCCCGGCGACCCCACGGACCGCTTTACCTACTGGCCCGTGCGGATCGATGGGGGCGGCGACGTCCTGGTGCCGGGCGACGGGCTCGACTCGGCGCAGTTCATCGACGTGCGGGATCTCACGGGATGGATCGTCCGCATGGCCGAGGGCCGGACCCCCGGGACCTACAACGCCACCGGGCCCGAGGCGCGCCTCTCGTTCGCCGAGATGGTCTACGGGATTCGGGCCGCCACCTCCTCGGCTGTCCGCTTCCACTGGGTGGACACGGACTTCCTCCAGAAGCACGGTGTGCGGGCGTGGTCCGATCTCCCGGTGTGGATCCCCGACGACCCCCTGGGCTACGTGCGGATCGACCGGGCCGTCCGGCAGGGGCTCACCTTCTGGCCGCTCTTCGAGACGGCGCGCGACACGCTGGACTGGCACCGGAGCCGCCCGGAGGAAAACCGCGAGCGGCTCCGGGCCGGCCTCCGCCCAGCCCGGGAGGTCGAGCTCCTAGAGACCTGGCGGGGTGGCGGGTAGCCTCCGGGCGGAGCGCCGGACTAGCCGGCGCTCTGGATCTCCCGGGCGACGGCCTGCACCTCGTCCAGCACCCTGAGCAGGTTGCCGCTCCAGAGCATGCCGATCTCCTCTTCGGTGTAGCCCCTGCGCACCAGCTCAAGCGTCACGTTGAAGGTCTCCGACGCGTCGTCCCATCCAGCCACGCCTCCGCCCCCGTCGAAGTCGGAGCTGATGCCCACGTGCTCCAGGCCGATGAGGTCGACGAGGTAGTCGATGTGGTCCGCGAAGTCCGCGACGTCCACCGGCGGCGCAACCGAGTTCACCTCGGCCGCCACCCGCGGCGCGGCCGCCTCCATCAGCTCGGCCATCCTCGCCTGGTAGGCGTCCCGGTCCTCGGCGCTCATGTCACGGAGTGCGAACCGGTCGACGAGCTCGAAGCCCATCTCCTCGGCGATCTCGCTGTAGAGGGCATCAAGCGCTTCGCGGTTGGCGGCGTTCTTCTCGGGGGCGACGTAGCCCCTGAACGCCACGGTCTGCACGACCCCGCCGTTCTCCTTGAGGGCCAGGAGCTGCTCGTCGTCCAGGTTGCGGCTATGGTCGGCGAGAGCCCGGGCGGAGGAGTGCGAAGCGATCACGGGAGCGCGCGACAGCTCGAGCATCTCCATGATGGCGGGCTTGGAGGGGTGGGAAATGTCGATCATGATCCCCCACTTGTTCATCTCAGCCACCGCCTGCCGGCCGAGGTCGCTCAGCCCGTTGTGGAGCCAAACGCCGTCCCTCTCGCCCGTGTTGGAGTCGGAGAACTGGCTGTGTCCGTTGTGGGCCAAGGACATGTAGCGGCCGCCCAGCCCCTCGAACTGCCGGATGTTGTCGAGGTCGCGGCCGACCTGATAGGCGTTCTCGATGGCGATCATCGCGACCTTCTTGCCCGAGGCCGCGATCCTGCGGACGTCGTCGGAGGTGTAGGCCAGCTCGATGCGCTCGGGGGCCTTCTCCTCGGCTAGCCAATGGATGGCGTTGAACTTGTCCATGGCGACCTGGTACGCTTCGGCATACCTCTCGTCGGTCAGGGGCCCCTGCCCCGCAAACACCACGAACCAAGCCACGTCCAGCCCTCCCTCCTCCATCTTGGGGAGGGTGACCTGGGTGGGCAGGTCCATCGTGTAGTTCCGCTCCTCCGTGAAGTTGGCGAGGTTGATGTCGTCGTGCGTGTCGAGCGTGATCACACGGTCGTGGATCCCCCTGGCCCGCTCGATGAGCTGCTCCTCGGTCTCCTGGCCCGAGTCAGCCGTGCTGCACGACACGAGCGCGAGCATCGCGCCTAGGAGCGTCAGTCGGAGGAGGCGTCTCGTCGTGTTCATGATGTCCCTGCCCGGAGTTGTAGTGCACGCGAGGGGTGGGCCCGCTCACCCGGAGCGCAGGGAGGAGCGCGTTCCGGAGCCCGTCTCCCAAGGTAGGATTGTAGCAGCCGGCTCACTCACCGGCCACCGCGCGCTGCCTCGCCCTAAGGACTCGACCAGATCGGCCGGCGTTGCCGGGCAGCCGGGCGGAGCAAGGGCGCGCTCACACCTCGACGATGCAGCCGCCGGGGCCTGCGTTGAGGACGAGCGTGGAGCCCGCCCTCGACCGCTCGCCCCAGCACCCGTGGATGTGGCCGCACACGACCAGACGGGGCGGTGCCCGCTCGACGGCCCGGAGGACGGCGTGACTCCCCAGGTGGGCTCGTGCGGCTTGATCCACGTGTCCGTAGGGGGGCGAATGGCTCACGAGCACCCCGTCCGGAGGGCAGCCCTCCAGCAGGCTCTCCGCCTCCTGCTCGCTGAGATCGAAGCTCCAGGGCCCGAACGGGGTGACGGGAATGCCAGCCCCGATTCCGAAGAAGTCCACCCCGTCGATCACGACGCCGGCCCCGTGGAGCACGTGAGCGGCGTCCCATCCTCGGCACGCCTCGCGCAGCTCCTCGTCGGACTCGCCGTTTCCGGGAACCAGCACGGTGGGTCGGGTGAGCTCCCGCAAGATGTCGATCGTGTCTTCGATGCCGCTGCGCTTCACGGCGAAGTCGCCCGCCCCGACCACCACGTCCACCTCATCCGCCCGCTCGACGATGGCGCGGGCCGCCGCTCTATCGCGGTGCAGGTCGCTGAAAGCCAGAAGCCGCATCTCTCTCACCCTTGCTCCGGGGACTACTCGCTCCTCGCTCGGCTCACCGGATGAGCCACCGCGCGCGTGGTGGCGGACCAGCGCGCGAGTGCCGCGCCGCGCCGGCCCCCGAGCCAGGCTGGTCGATTCACCCACCATCCCGGATAGGCTGGACATATGCAGAGGGAGCAGGGAGGCGCAAGGAGCTCTTGCAGCCGGGCCGAGCGCGTACTTTGGGCGGATTTCAACGGCTGGGCGCGGGCGGCGGCGGCGCTCGGCACAGCGGCAGGCGCACTCCGTAGGTGAGCGATCGCCACGCCCATTCGGCTGGACCGAAGCGGAACCGCCGCAGCCAGAGCGGCGAGGCGACGAGCTGCAGCGCCCACACGCCGGCCACTACGCCCACCTGCCCCACGCGATCCACGGACCCGAACCAGCCGAAGCCGTGGCCGTAGAAGAGGGTCGTGCAGATGACCGTCTGCAGCAGGTAGTTGGTCAGGGCGGTCCGGCCGACAGCCGCAAACGGACGGGTCAGGGCGTGTAGCGCCGCGGTGCGGCACGCCAGCATGACCACGCCCACGTAGCCCAGACTGACTGCGATGCTCGGCCAGTAGTTGAACTGCGCGCCCACGAAGAACGACCAGGCCGGCCACCCGCGCGCGAAATCGGTGGCGATGCCGTAAGCCTGGGCGGGCAGTCCGATCGCGACCGCCACCGCGATCAGGGTCGCATAGAAGCGCGGCGAGCGCGGCGCGCTGAAGACTCCACGCTGGAAGAGCGCCATCCCGATCAGCATCAGCCCGCCCGCGCGCCAGAGGCCCCACGTGATCAGGAGCAACGTCTCGAACGCCAGCGCGTCCGCCGAACGGGCGGGCTGCTGATCGAGCCAGCCGCCGCGGTAGGCGGCCAGCTCCCCTTCGATCATCTCAGGCGTCGGCTGCCACACCTCTGCCGTGAAGCTGGACCGCGCCTCCTCCGGCCAGTAGGGAAGCGACAGCCCTGACCCGAGCGAATAGGCCGAGGCGACCGCGAGCAGCGCCGCCCCGAGCGCGAACAGCCGCCCCGGCGGCTGCCGGCGCAGCGGATACGCCAGCATACCGCACACACCGTAGAGGAACAGGATGTCGCCCGGCCAGAGCAGATGGGCGTGCAGGAGCCCGATGACGAGGAGCCATCCCATCCGGCGGTAGTGCACGCGGCGGGCGTCGCCGCGCGCCTCCGCCCGTCCCGTCATCAAGACGATGCCGGCGCCGAAGAGCATCGAGAAGATCGTCATGAACTTCTGGTCGGCCAGCATCCGGCCCGCCACCCACACGTAGAGGTTCGCGCCTTCGAGGTCCCCGTACGCGGTGGGGTTGAAGTAGGCTGCCTGCGGCATCGCGAACGACTGGACGTTCATCACCAGAATGCCGAGCAGCGCGACGCCGCGCAGGACATCGTTCGCGTCGATGCGCACAGCTTGGGAGACGGGCCCGGCATCCGGGCCAGCGGCGGGACTAGTCATGGGACCGTAGCTATGGGTGTCGGCGCTTCTGCTCCCGCTCCTGTCCGCGCGCGCCGCGCAGGATGAGCGGCATGCCCTGGTTCCGCTCGCACGCGTTCTGGAAGAGCGTCGATGCCGCCGCCGGGGCATGGCACCGGCCGCTCACTCCGCGGGTCGTGCGTCCCCGCGTTCCGCCGATCTTTGGCTTCGCCTGACCGCCCGCTTCAAGCCTGGGTCACGAAGTTTGGCGACGGTGTAGCGGCCGCGCACGTTTCGAATGCTACCAAGACGCCACACAAAGGTTCTTTGCGTGGTGGGCCGCTGGATTGTCCAAGCAGCCCTACGGGATTGTCCTCAATGCGGCCGAACCGTTTGCCTTTGCCGGTATCGGCAGGAGTACCAGGGAGTACCAGAGAGTACCAGGGTGAGCTGGCCGGCATGGGTTCCCCGACGTTTGTGCAGCGTTCTAGTCTGAGGAGCCCCGGGGACGGTGGGTGGCGAGAGACTGGGCAGGACGCGGCCGGGCCGGCGATAAGGCTACCCCTTCTTGACCAAGGGGTCGCGCCGCCCAGGTCGATCCGTTCGGGGGTTGCCGCGAATGACCAGGCTCTGCGCCCAGCACTGGACCCCGGAGGGATCGACCCCGAGGTTCAGGTCGTCTCCGTCGCCATGAAGACCTCGCGGAGCAACGCGGCCATTCGTGTGGACTGCGGACTCGTGATCGATTCGGGGCGCCCCTAACTGCAAGCTGGATGGTACTCCTCGTCTCCCTTCACCTCCGAACGCGACCAGGCAAGAGATGCGGAACCGGACCTACGCGATCGTCACGACAGTGCTCACGCTGCTGGGCCTCGTCGGCCTGCTCTCTCTCCGCTTCGTCGGTTGTACAGCCACCAGGCGTTAGGGGTCGTGCTGCTGGCCGGCCTCGGCTGGGCGGTCGTCAGCCGCGCCTGGCTGGCGTGGAAGCGGCGGCTCCACCGGGGGCTGCTCCGCGAATCTCGCGAGACAGAGAGTCGGCCCCACCTCCTCCAGGCGGTGGGTCGCGCGAGCTTCTGGGCGGTAGCCGCCGTCGCGTGTCTGACGGTGTTCCCCCGGTCGGCGGACATGACGCCCCTGATCGCCGTCCTGGCGGGGGTTTCCCTACTTCGAGTCGGGGCTTCGTTCCTCGCCCCGAGCCGGACCAATGCCGGACCCACTCTCGTCCTGGCGGCGGGCGCGCTCTTGCTCGCCTTCGATCTCGGTCACGCCTTGCTGGGAGGGCCGGCCGCTGCGGTCCGGATCGCCCCGCCGTTCGAGGGAGAGTGGCTCGTGCTGCAGGGCGGGCCGAGTCCGCTGCAGAACCATCATCTCGTGGCATACAACCAACGGTTTGCCCTGGATCTCGTGCGGTTGGACGACGGCCGGATCTTCGCTGGCGGGACGGGCAATGAGGCTGCGCATAGCTGGGAGCAGCCGCTGCTGTCGCCCGCAGACGGCACGATCGTCGTCGCACGCGACGAGATGGAGGATTCCGAGGGCGCCAACTTCGTAACCGACCCCGCGGACGCGGCGGGCAATGTTGTCGTCGTCGAGCTCGAGACCGGCTACTTCGTCGTGCTCGCGCACCTCCGGCATGGCACCCTGCTTGTCAGCGAGGGCGACCGGGTGCGGAAGAGCGATCCGCTGGCCCTGACCGGAAACTCCGGCAACACGACCCTGCCGCACCTTCATCTCCAGGTGCAGACCCACGCGGATCTCTGGGATCCCGGCAACCGCTCGGTGCCCTTCGGATTCGAGCCCGACGGCCGCGTCCTGGCCCGCAACGATCGCGTCGGGGCGGGAGCCCGATAGGAGCTGTCTCCCCGCACGAGCGGGGACGAACCGAAAGGTCCGACGAGACACGCAGGGGCCACTTGTCAATCCTCTTCCGAACCACTTCGTCCGTTCCCCGGATCTGAAGCCGAGAGACCTCAACAGCAGGCCAGACCACCGAGTTCGCGCTGAGGCCAGCCGAAGGGGGCATCGATCCCGATCTTGTCCGCGCCCCCCAACGGCTCATGCGGGTCCGAGTCCGTCGCCCCTGCCGAGAGCTTCTCGACAACCGCCCGCTTCCGCGTCCACCGGATGACGCACGCGGCCGTCTTCTTGGGCTACGACGCGAGATCGACACCGAGCGTGATCGTGGGAGGGATGGCTTGCTGGCGGATTCCCACAAGGTGCCGGCGGTCCAGGCCGGGAAGGGACGCAAGATCGCGACCCTCAAGCGGGCCGCCCCGGCGCGCCGCTGGACTCGCCTCTAGCAACACGTCTCGCCAGGGCTTCAAGGAGCCCGATGCGGCGGTCCTCCGCATCGCTCAGTACCCTGTGCAGCTACTCCGAGACTTCCGCCCGCTCGGCGGCCAGCTCTTCAGCCGCTCCCGCGTAGATCTCGGGGAGCCAGTGCATGCGGTCCAAGGGGGGACGGCGGTAGTTGGGGTCCTTCTGGAGCTCGGGAAGCTCGACGGGATCCTTGGGAAGCTCCTCGTAGGGAATCAGCCCGAGAAGGTGGTGGATGCAGTTCAGGCGGGCGTGACGCTTCACGTCGGCATTCACAACGTACCAGGGGGCGACGTTGATGTCGGTGTAGGTGAACATGGTGTCCTTGGCCCTGGAGTACTCAACCCAGCGGGCGCGGGAAGCGACGTCGACCGGGCTGATCTTCCATCGCTTCTTCGGATCCTCCATGCGGGCCTGGAAGCGCCGTTCCTGCTCCTCGGCGCTGATCGCAAACCAGTACTTGATCAGGACCAAGCCGGAGCGCACGAGCATCCGCTCGAACTCGGGGCACGATCTGAGGAACTCTCGGTACTCGTCGTCCGTGCAGAAGCCCATCACCCACTCTACGCCCGCGCGGTTGTACCAGCTCCGGTCGAAGAGCACCAGCTCGCCGGCCGCGGGGAGATGCGGCACATAGCGCTGGAAGTACCACTGGCTCTTCTCGCGCTCTCCGGGGACCGGGAGGGCGGCGACCCTCACGATGCGGGGATTCAGCCGCTGCGTGATCCGCTTGATCACCCCGCCCTTTCCCGAGGCATCCCGACCCTCGAAGAGGACCGCCACGCGCATGCCCTCGTTCTTGATCCAGTTCTGAAGGGCCACGAGCTCCTCCTGCAGCCTGAGCAACTCGCTCTCGTAGAACCGCCTCTTGATCCTGCCGTCCTGCCCGTAGTGCTTCGACATTCTCCGTCCGTGTTCGAGATGATGCTCGCCGGCCCGAGCCCCAACCTGCATTCCTGACTATCCTCTCGCGTCCCAGGCCCCAAGCACCTCGGCTTCGCGCTCCGCCGAGATCCCCGCGCGGAGCTGTGCCTGGCGCTCGGGGGGGCGTGAGAAGTGATACTCTAGCGTGTCCGCCGTCGTGACGGCCAGGGGCCGGAACGTCAGGCCGGTCTCGATTTCTGGAGTGAGATCGAAGCGGGCAAAGCCTTGCCGCCCCTCGATTGGCGGCATCCAGACGGGCATGTCGGAGTACGGCCGGATCCCGATCCCGGTCAGGAAGTCGTAGTTCACCCAGGTGAACGTCGTCTCGGCTGTGGTCACAGCTCGAATCCCGTAGAGCAGCTCCGCCATGGGCCGGGGAGTCGCGGGCCCCACGCCGTTGTACACGCCCGTGTGGCCGGTCTCCGCCATGCGGATCATCCACTCCGTGAGGTCGCGGACGTCGATGATCTGCACTGGATCGGACGGATCACCCGGCGCGAGCACTCCCCCGCCCCGGTGGATCCGGGCGGGCCAGTACGTGAAGCGATCGGTCTCGTCCTGAGGTCCGATGATGAGCCCGGGCCGCACGATGTTGGCGCGACTGCCGAAGACCCGCTGCGCCTCCCTCTCCGAGAGCGCCTTGGCGAGCCCGTACGGGAGCCGGTCCGAGCCGCGAGGCACGCCCGCGGTCTCGTAGGTGTGGGTCGGCGCGTCAGCCGTCATCGGAATGCGGCTCGTATCGGCGTAGGCGGACCGAGACGACACATAGAAGTACCGATCGACCGAGTCCTTCAGAAGTTCAGCCGACATGCGCACCCAGTCGGGGTTCGAGCGGCTGTTATCGATGACCACGTCCCAGCTCCGCCCCCTGAGCGCGCCGAGCTGGCCGTTGCGATCTCCAATCAGAGTCTCGACGTCGGGGAAGAGGCCGGGGTTGGAGCGCCCCCGGTTGAAGAGCGTGACCGAATGGTCTCGCTCGAGGGCGTATCGGACCTGGAAGGGACCGATAAAGCCCGTGCCGCCCAGGATGAGGATGCGGAGGCCTTGCGCCGGCCTCCTCCTCCGGGACCCGTGAGGCGCCTCCCCGAGGGACGCGGGCGAAGCTCCGAGGCTCAGGGCCCCGCCGGCTACCGCAGCAAGTCGCAGAAAATCTCTTCGATCGGTCGGCATAAGGGCCCTCCTGGTACGTCGTCCGCTCTCATCCGGCGCGCGACACCCACAACCTGCGCCCTCGGTGCCCTCCTCTTCAAGCTCCGGCGGCTTGCGGCATCATCGTTCCAAGCCCTAGTGTCCGCTACCGACCCGGAACAGGACCGTTCATCACGACATGGGGGCAGACGATGAGCAGCAAGCGACGAGCCATCGACCGGCGGGATTTCGTCCGCCACAGCGTGGGAGTAGGTGCGGGCGCGTTGGCGCTCGGCCGTCTGCCCGAACGCATCGCGCGCCCGCGAGGCGCTCTTGCCTCCAGCATCCCGCTCATCGTCACGAGCCACACCAACGAGACCGGTCAGGAGGCCATGCGGCAAGGCTGGCAGATCCTGAACGGCGGAGGCACGGCGCTGGACGCCGTGGAGCGCGGCGCCAACATCATCGAGCTGGACCCGGAGGGCGCGGGCGTCGGATACGGCGGGCTTCCGAACGAGGAGGGCGTCGTCCAACTCGACGCGTCCGTCATGGACGGAAAGACCTACAATGCGGGCTCCGTCGCTTCGCTCGAGAACATCAAGACACCTGCGTCCGTGGCGCGTCTGGTCATGGAGCGCACGGACCATGTGATGCTGGTCGGCGAGGGCGCTCTGGAGTTCGCCCGATCCTTCGGCTTCGAGGAGGTTGACCTCCTCACCGAGTCCTCCCGGGAGCGCTGGCTGCGCTGGCGCGAGGAGCGCAGCAACCGCGACGACTGGGGACCGCCCGACCACCTGCGCCGCCCCGTGGGCGACGGAGCGGGGAGCAGCTGGGAGGAGGACATCGACTTCATCAACGGCACGACCAACGTCCTCGCCGTGGACTCCAACGGCGACATCTCCGGCATCACGACGACAAGCGGGCTGAGCTGGAAGGTCACCGGGCGTATCGGTGACTCTCCGATCATCGGGGCCGGGCTCTACGTCGACAACGACATCGGGGCCGCCGGAGCCACCGGCCGCGGAGAGGACGTCATCAAGTGCTGCGCCTCGTTCTACATCGTCATGCGCATGGGTGAGGGGCGCTCACCCCAGCAGGCGTGCGAGGACGCGTGCGAGCTCATCGTCCACAAGTACCGGAACGTGAACCCGAACTTCTTCCCCTCGGAGAAGTTCGTGGCGATCAACAAGGACGGGGAGTACGGAGCCGCTTCGATGGGCAACAACCGCGGGCGTCCCCGGATGACCGTTCGGCATCAGCAGGAGCTCGAGATCTACGAGGGCACGACCCAGTACACGAGCTAGACATCGAAGGCCGGGCCGGGGGGCCCTCCGTTCGGCCCCTCCTAGTCGACCCGAAGCGCCGTGACCGGGTCCACCCTGGTTGCGCGGTGGGCGGGCAGCCAGGTCGCGAGGAGGCTCACCGCCGCCAGGATCACGGGCGCCCCCGCAAAGGTCCAAGGGTCGGTGGTCGATACCTCGTAGAGGACGGCTCCCATGAGGCGGGTGAGCACGAAGGCTCCTGCGAGCCCGACCACCACGCCCCCCGCTAGCACCCCCAGGCCCTGTCGGACGATCAGGCGCTGGACGTCCTCCCCGCGGGCGCCGAGGGCCACTCGCACCCCGATTTCGTGTGTGCGCCGGCTCACGACGTAGGAGATCACGCCGAAGAGCCCGATGGCTCCGAGCAGCAGTGCGACGCCAGCGGCGATGCTCAGCAGGGTCATGGTGAACGACGTGGGCGCCATCGCTTCGAAGACGATGTCCTCCATGGTCCGAGCGCTACTCAAGGGAACGCTCGAATCGATCTCGCGCACGATGCGGCGAACGGCAGGCAGCACGGCGAGTGGAGGGCCGTCCGTCCGGACGGCGATGACCATCCGCGACAGGTTGACCCGGCCCCACTCGCCCTGGATCATGGGCAGGTAAGCCACCGGGCGCACCTCCTCCGTAAGCTGGAGCTCGCGTGCGTTCCCGACCACCCCCACAATCTCGCCCCAGTCACCCACCCCCCCAAAGCTCAGCCGCTTGGCCAAGGCGTCGCCGTCCAGCAACTCTCTCGCGAACGTCTCGTTGACCCACACGACCGGGTACGCTCCCGAATGGTCGGAGGGGGTCACGGCCCTTCCCTCGAGGAGGGGGATTCCGATCGCCTCGAGGTAGCCCGGAGAGACCCCCTTGAGCATGGCAATCGGCGGAAGCTGCCCTTCCTCCGTTAGCCGGGACTCGAGTTGGAACGAGCTCACGCTTATCTCGGCCGGACGCACGGGCAGCGAGTTGGTGGCTCCAGCAGCCGTGACGCCGGGCAGGCCACGCACCTCCTCGACGACCCTCTGATAGAACTGGGCGGCAGCTTCCGCCTCCACTCCCTCGCCCAGGCTCAGGGTGACCGTGAGAACCCGCTCGGGATCGAAGCCGAGGTCGAGCGCCCGCAGCCGTGCGAAGCTCCTGAGCATCAGCCCGGACCCCACCAGGAGAATCAGCGCCAGCGCGAGCTGGCTGGCGACGAGCAATTTCCTCGCCCCATGCCGCTCGCGCTCCTCGGTCGTGCCTCGGGCTCCCTCCCGAAATACACCGCCCGAGGCTCGGCCGAGATAACGAACCATGGGGATGGAGCCGAAGAGGAGCCCAGCCGCGACCGATATCGCGGCCGCGAGCGCCAGGACCGTCCCGTCAATCGCGACGTCGTGGAGGCGGGGGAGCGCAGCCGGCCCGTAGGCGACGAGCGCACGCACGCTGGCGCCCGCCAACCCGACGCCCAGCCCGCCTCCGAGCACGCCCAGCAGGATGGCCTCGGAGAGGAAGCTTGCCGCCAGGCGCCCACGTCCCGCGCCGAGAGCGGCGCGGATCGCAATCTCCTTCTGGCGGGACTCGCCCCGCACCAGCAAAGGTTCGCGACGTTGGCACAGGCGATGAGGAACACGAATCCCACGGTGCCGAGGACGATCCAAAGGGCCGCCCGCACGTCCTCGACCAGCGCGTCACGCATGGGCGTCAGGGACGCCGACCACCCCACCCGCTCCAGGAATCCGGCCGGAACCCCGGGGTCGTTGTCCAACCGTCCCTGCAGGTCGCGCACCTGCTGCCTGGCCCCCTCGAGCGTCACACCTGCTCCGAGCCGGCCGAGACCCGTCATCGCGAACGCGGCGAATGGGCCGTCGGGATCGACGTGGAGCGGGGTCAGCGCGACCGGCTCCGGATCGGGAAAAGCGAACCCGGCGGGCATGACCCCCACGATCTCGGTGGTGGCGCCGTCCAGCTCGACGGTGCGGCCGAGAACGGCGGGGTCGGATCCGAAGCGCCCCCTCCAAGTCGCGTCGGTGAGGAGAACCACGGGGGCGGCCTCTTCCGCCGCATCCTCTTCGAGGAAAGCACGGCCGATCCGCGGCTGCACCTGAAGGACCGCAAACATGGACGGCGTGACCTCGACGATCCGGACGCGGTCGGGCTGATCCCCAATCCGCAAGTTCCGCTCACGATCGTTGAAGGCGCCCAAGGCCCCGAAGGCCGTCGCGAACTCCCGGTACAGCCTCAGGGTCCCGGGGGAGTTGCCGACGTCCGGGAAATCGAGGCCGGGCGCATGGTGGTTGATGAGGACGATCCGCTCGGAGTCGGGATACGGCAGCGGCTCGATCAGCACGGAATTCACCACCGTGAAGATCGCCACGCTCGCTCCGATGCCGAGTGCGAGCGTGGTGGCCGCGATCGTCGCGAATCCCGGCCGGCGCGCCAGGCTACGTGCCGCCGTGTGAAGATCGCTCCACAGATTCATGATCTACTTCCAACCCCCCATCCCGCCTCTCGCGGATCTCTTCGGTTCGTGGCGACGGCGACATCGCCCTGTACTCCAGCGTCCCTTGATGATCTTGAGGGCCAGGTCCGCGACAGCGCTCATCCCCCCGGCACCACGCCCGGCAGACCATCGCACTCTTCCACCAAGTTGCAGATGACAGACCTCGCCGCACTCGATCCGCCTGAGCGAGAAAGCTGCGGAACCGGGCCGGCATCAAGGGGCGGAAGTCCCGCGACCTCCGGTCTGAAATCGATGCTTGCCGTCGTTTCGCTCCGAATCAAGTGGGCGTCTCCTCCACGCAAACCGCCAGAGCGGCAGCGCCAATGCACTATGAGAATAGATCAGTATCGTTCCGTACTGAATAGGCGGCCGGGGAGCGACCGAGACTCTCTTGACACGGATACGCCTTGAGCTCTCGATCGCTCCAGCGACCTGATCACCGGGCGGTTACCTTGATCGACCGTGACGGTCGCCGTGCGAGCTTGGCCCGGCCGCTGATTTCGCTTCTCACAGGCCCCTGGAGTCGATGCCATGCAACCTCTCAGCGGAAGGGTCGCGGTGGTCGCCGGCGCCACCCGAGGCGCGGGACGCGGCATCGCAACGATGCTCGGCGAGGCGGGCGCCACGGTCTACTGCACCGGGCGGAGCGTTCGCGGCCGATTGGCCTCAGGGCCCGGCCGTCCCGAGACGATCGAGGAGACCGCCGAGCAAGTCGCAGAGCACGGAGGCGCGGGTATCTGGGTCCGTGTCGACCACAGTGTAGAAGCAGAGGTCGAGGCGCTTTTTCGACGCGTGAGAGACGAGCAGGGCCGCCTTGACGTCCTAGTGAACGATGTTTGGGGGGGCGACATACTGACCGAGTGGGGCAAGCCCTTCTGGGAGCTCTCCACGGAGCGGGGGTGGGCGATGCTGGAGCAAGCCGTCCACACGCACATCATCACCAGCCGGCGCGGGGTTCCGATGATGGTGGAGCGGGGCCAGGGCCTCGTCGTGGAAATCACCGACGGCGATTTCCACGGCTACCGCGGCAACCTCTTCTATGACTTGGTGAAGATCGGAGTAATCCGTCTGGCCTACGGCATGGCGTTGGAGCTGAAGGGCCGGGGCGTGACGGCCCTAGCCGTCACGCCCGGCTTCCTCCGCTCGGAGGCGGTGCTCGATCACTTCGGCGTCACCGAGGAGACCTGGAGGGACGCCGCCGTGCAGGACCCGCACTTCGCCCACTCCGAGTCACCGGCGTTCGTGGGCCGGGCCGTTGCCGCCCTCGCCGCCGATCCGAACGTGCAGCAGAAGGCGGGCAGCGTGTGGGCGTCCTGGACGCTGGCCAAGGAGTACGGGTTCCGCGACACCGACGGCCGGCAGCCGGATTGGGGGGCCTCCTTCGACCGGTGGGTTGCCGCAGTCCTCGCCCGTGGTGGGCCCCTGAAGGCGGGAGATCGCACGGTGCTCGAAATGCGCCGATTCCAGATCGATCGAGACTCCACGAAGGTGGAGGAAGCGAGACGGATCGAAGAGCTGTTGGCGGGATAGAGAGCGCCACACCCTCTTCGACCTCCCCTCCGCCAGAAGCCTCGACGGGTAGCGCAGCCAGTCCACCCCTTTTCGCCAGGCTGGAACGCGCAGGATAGGGAGCGTCTCCGGTATTGAAGCCAAGGGGAAGGCTTCAGCACGCCGCGACCGGGTCCGGACGGCCGGGCCGGCACGGAAGCGTCGGGAGAGATTCGCCGTGCCCCATTCGCGCCGACGGACTGTTCCACTTGACTGGACCACCGGCTCCGCCGAGGGTTGAAGGATGACAGCCCGGGTGGATGGCAATCCAGGCCGACAAAATGATGTCCGGCAGCGTGGACTCAGGGCACTGCAAGACGCGTTGAAGGTCTCCAGCCCCGGCACCGATCTCGACGCAAAGGGATACACCTCGTCCTTCGCCCACAATCTGGTCCCATCGGTCGCGATCACCGATTTCTAGGCGCATCTCCGACAGGGCAGCGGCGACGAACTCTCCGGAAAATTCCGCGCCGCCCCATTCGTCGTCCGCGTTGGCCGTGAACTGCTTCGGGCCGTTCCGCCGAAGCCTGCCCGATTTGCCGGCTGTGCGGCACCGACGGCTTCAGGTCACGTCACTTCGAGAAGAAGTGCCCCACCGGCCTCCGGGGTACGCCGCCCGATCTCGACGTGCTGACCGAGCGGGCGGACCGGGTTGTCGTAATCGAGTCGAAATGCACGGAGTATCTCACACCGCACACCGCACGGTTCTCGCAGTCCTACCGAACCGGCATGCACGATGCCCGCCGTAGGAGCAGCTGGTACCAGGAGATGCTGCGGCTGATTGAGGCGCCCAAAGCCTACCGCTGGCTCGACGCAGGCCAACTCATCAAGCACGCGTTCGGACTGATGAGATGCTATCTCGATCGGCAGTTGACGCTGCTCTACCTCTATTGGGAAACCCCTGAACGCCGTCGACTATGCAGTTCTTCCGAGAACACCGCCGCGAGACCGCCGTGTTCACGCAGCGGATCGCCGGACCTCGCCTCGCCTTCGAGACGTTGACCTACTGTGACCTCTGGTCATCCTGGAACGAGACAGCACCACAGGGGCTGCGCTCGCATCTCCGAGACCTGACCGCCCGATACGCTATCCCGATCTGACGCAATCGGAAAAGCGTCTCCGACAGTGAATGCTATAGCTGTCGCTGCTCTCGCGCGCGGGGCGACCCGCCCGTGGCCTCCGCTGCGGTGAACTTGAGTTCAAGCTCGAGCGTCTGTCCGGTAACAAGCCTCACGCTCTCCTCCAACGTCCCGAGAAACGGGTGCCACACCTTGAGGGTGTACTCGCCGGGAGGCACTCGGTCGATCTCGAAGATTCCGCCCTCGGAGGTGCCCACGGCGTAGGGGCTGTCGGCGGCGAAGATCCAACCCTGCATGAAGTCGTGCGCGTCGCACTCCAGCCGGATGCGGTTGTCGGAGCGAGGCCGGACGGCCTGGGTGATGACCTCCTTCTCGGGAGGCTGGCCGAGGTTGAAGAGCGTCCGCCCGCGATCTCCCCTGAGCTCCCAGGCGTGGATGTTGTGGAGCACCGCGTCGCTGTTCACGATGTCCATGTCGGACCACCGGGGCATCACTAGCATGTTCGGCCGGAACACGCAGTCCCGCTGGTCCACCGTGTGGCGCCCCTCCGCCGCGGGCCACGCCTTCCCCTCCCTCATCCCCTCCAGGAAGACGACGGCGTCGCTGAGCCTTCCGGCATCGTCCACGATCACGTCCTGCCGCTCCTGGTAGCCGAAGCCGCACACCTCCTCATCCTTCGTGACCAGGAGCCGCCGCGGGGCGGGCACGGCTCCATGGAAGGCGACGCGACCGCGCAAGGTCGCCCCGTCAGCCACCGTCACGACCTCGTAGTCGCCCTGGGCCTCCAGGGCTCCGGGCGCGAGGAGGAGCGCCAGCAGAGGAACGGCGGTCCGCGCTCCGGCCAGCGATCTACGCTTCGACGCCATGCGTTTCTCCTCTCCGCGTCAAGTTCATGGAACGGGGCGGAAGGGCGGCGCCAGACATCGATTCCTGCGCGACCCGACCCTCCGGCGCCACTCCGGTGTACACACCGGTATACATGAGATATCGCCGATCTTGGACGGAAAGTTCCGAGCGATGAACGTTAGGGCCGGCCGCGGCCGAGGGCGCCGTCCTCTCCACGCGGGACCGTTTCCTTCTGGAGAAGTGACGTGAAGGCCACGACTGGTTTTCTGCTCTCTATATCCGCTGGCGGCGCCGCTTTCGTGATCGCCGCAGCCCCGCCTCCCTCGCCCGCCGCGCCCGCCCTATCCCTCTCTCCGGCAGCCGCGCAGTACAGCGAGGTTCAGAGCATCTTCGACGCCAAGTGCGTCGGCTGCCACACGGGCGTCGAGGCCGCCCGCGGGCTCAGCCTCGACTCGTGGGAGAACACGATCGCCGGGTCCCGGGAGGGCGAGGCCGTCATCGCCTACGACGCTGCCCGGTCGCTGCTCGTCGAGATCACGACCAAGCTGCTGGGCGGACCCCACCCGATGGAAGTCGGCTCGGAGGGGCTGACCCAGGGCGAGGTCGCCCTGGTGAGCACGTGGATCGACGAAGGCGCCCCCTCGGATTCGGGCGAGATCCCCTACGCCGACGCCCGGCACCTCCTCTACGCGGCCAATCAGAGCGTGGCCGTGGTCTCCGTCATCGACATGGAGACCAACCAGGTGGTCCGCACGGTCGACCTCCAGGACCTCGGGCTTCCCGAGAACGCCTGGCCGCACCACATCGCGGTTGAGCCGGACGGGTCGTACTGGTACCTATCGCTGATCGCCGCGAATCAAATCCTCAAGTTCGATCGCGAGAACAACCTGGTGCAGCGCATCGACTTCGTGCGGCCGGGGCTTCTCGCCGTTGATCCGGAGGGAGAGAACCTCTACGCGGCGCGCTCGATGGCCGCCGTCTCCCCGCCCCAGGAGATCGGGGTCATCCGCCGCTCGGACATGACGTTCGAGGAGGTGGGAATCTTCCTCCCGAGGCCACACGCCCTAGCGGTCCAGCCGGGCACGGGCACCGTCTACACGGCGAGCCTCGCGGTCAACCAGATCGCGTCGTTCTTCCCCGAGGACGAGGCACTCGAGCTGACCGACCTCGGGGGCGACCGGCCACACACGTTCATCGGCTTCGCGACCTCGCCCGACGGCCGGTGGATGGTCGGAACGACCGAGCTGACGGCCAGCGTCTTCGTGTTCGACCTCGAGCAAGGCCCCGACCTGACGCCCGTCGACACGATCGCGGTGAACGCCGCTCCCTGGCATCCGGTCTTCACCCCCGACGGCCGCTACGTCTACCTGGGCAACAATTGGGACAACACTGCCAACGTCATCGACTTCGAGACCCGGACCCTCGTTAAGGTCATCGAAGGAAACGGCTTGGCCCAGCCCCACGGGGCCGCGGTCTCCCCCGACGGGCGCTACGCCTACATCGCGAGCCGGAACCTCGAGATGCCCGAAGGGCACAGCAAGTTCGGGCACATGTACACGCCACGCTACGACCTCGGCGACAACGCCCGCGCGGGCACAGTGGCCGTCATCGATACCGAGACCCAGGAGATCGTGAAGGTCATCGAGATCGAGGGGTACGGCGCCGGCCTGGGCACGGCGACCCGCATGCCGTAGCTACCGGGCCGCGCTCGGGAAGGCCGCAAGAGCCCCCCCCCCCGTCTCGCCGACCCGCGCGGCCATCAGAGTGCGAACGACCTGCCGAGGCGCCTCTCCCCTAGGGCAGCACCCCCAGCGCTAGGTGGGACGGATGCTCGGCGGACCGATATACGGTCTGCGTCGCCACCCGGTAGTCCTCGGGACGGGCGTGGTAGATGTCGACGAACGTCTGGGGATTCCGGTCGTAGGCCGGGAACCACGAGCTCTGGACGTGCACCATGATGCGGTGGCCGGCCAAGAAGGTGTGGAACCGGTCCTTCAGGTCGATGTCGATGCGGGTGATCTCGCCCGGCACCATCGGCTCCGGGTTCTCCATGCTGTTGCGGAACTTCCCGCGCATGATCTCGCCGGCCAGGTGCATCTGGAAGCCGCCCATGGGCACGGCGCAGGCCTCGCTCGGGGGTGCGTCGCCCGGATAGACGTCGATGAGCTTGACGATCCAGTCCGAGTCCGCGCCGGTCGTCGAGACGTGGATGCTCGCCAGGATCGGGCCCGCGATGGTCAGGTCTTCCGTGAGCGGCTCCGAGACGTAGGTCAGGACGTCGGGGCGTGAGGACGCGAACCGCTGGTCCTCGACCTTCCAGACGTGGCCGAGCGTCGTCCGGATCTCGGCGGAGTAGGGGACCGGACGGTCCGGATCGCTGATGTAGCTGTCTGAGGCAGCCGGCCCCAGCTCGGTCGGCTCCTCGAACGAGAGCGTTCCGCCCGCCCCCAGATACAGGTTCCTCGGGGTCACGCCGGGCGGAGGCCACCGATCGAAGGTCCTCCACTCGTTGGCACCCGTCTCGAAGGCCACCGCCTCCGGCGCGCTCCAATCGCTCTCGCCCGTCAGGTGGTAGCTGAAGAAGGGGTGCTGCACGCGCGTCTGGAAGTCCGCGGACGTGGGCGTGTCGAACTCGATGCACCCGAGGGACTCTCCCGTCATGCTCCGCCAGCCACCGTGGCGCCACGGCCCTACGGCCAGCGTGTTCTGGGCGGCCGGGCTCATCTCCTCTATGGTCCGGTAGATCGACATGGGGCCGTAGAAGTCCTCGGTGTCGAACCAGCCGGCGACGTTCAAGATCGCGTGGTCCATGCCGTCGAGGTGAAGGAGCGCATTCTGGCGCTGCCAGTACTCGTCGTAGGTGCCGTGCTCCATGAAGTCGTTCCAGGCGGGCACGTTTCCGTGGAAGTACAGGTCGTCGATGTCGGCGGCCGAGCCGGCTTCCAGGAAGAACTCGTAGCCCCAGGGGGTTCCGTAGTCGAAGCGGCCCGGGCGCGTAGAGGTCGGCCCCTCTCTCTGGCGGGCGTTGGAAGAGAGCCAGCTGAAGGCGTACATGATCCGGAACGCGCCGTTGTGGTGCCAGTCGTCGCCGATGAACATGTCCGAGGGCGACGCCTGCGGAGACGACGCCACCAGAGCGGGATGGCGGTCCACCATGCCCATAACGGTCTGCCACCCGGGGTAGGAGATGCCCCACTGCCCGACCCTCCCGTTGTCGCTGGGAAGGTGGTCGAGCGCCCACTCGATGGTGTCGTAGTTGTCCGTGCTCTCGTCGGTCTCGGGCGCTCCGGGCCGGTCGCGGGCGAGCGGCTTGATCACCTCAAACTCGCCCTCGGACCGGAATTTCCCGCGCACGTCCTGGAAGACGAAGATGTATCCGTCGCGGTCGAACTGGGCGGTGGGACCCAACGGTGAGCGGAACCGGTCCGGCTCGTAGGGCCCGATGGAGTACGGTGTCCTGAAGAGCATCACGGGATACTCCTCGGTCTCGTCCTTCGGCACGTACACGATCGTGTAGAGCCGCACGCCATCCCGCATCGGCACCATGTGCTCGGTCTTGACGTAGTTCTCGCGGAGGTAGTCCTCGTGACTCTGGGGGGCGGCGGACCGGCTGCCGGCGGCGCTCCAGAGCGTCCCGTTCGGAACGAGCAGCAGGGCACCGAGGGTAAGCAGCAACGCGGTCTTCGGCAGGAGCTCGGTGACGCTCTTCATGGTCGGCCTAGCTCTCCTTCACGGCTGTGAGCGGGCTCGGCGCGGCGTGCGATGGCCTTCGGTAGGGTACCACCCCGCCCTGCCTGGGAGCTAGTCCGCCCGAGCTGCGGCGCGGGCGGCCGCGTCCAGCTCTCACTTGTTCGGTCCCGGCCTGGACCGCCGTAGGGCAACGTCGCGCCCATTCGTGCGGCATCGGGTCGGAGGCATATCCCGAAAGGGTCCGCTCCCCACGCGCCGGCGAGCGGCTTCGAGGGGGTCTGGCCCGAGGGCGGCTGGAACCGGCACGGCAGACGGCTAGTTGAACATCGCCTCCAACCGGTTCAGGCAGCTCCCCCACCCTTCCTCGCACCCAGCCTTGACCTCGATGCTCGGGAAGCGCTCGTGGATGGTCGAAGCCCTCGACGAGCGGTAGCGCAGCCTGCCGGCGAACAGCCCCGGGCGCGTTGCCCAGATCGGTAGTCCTCACATTAACGGCTCCTGAAGAGGGCCCCCCAGGCATTGCCGCGCTACCGCCCGCGGTCCGGGGGCCAAGGCGCTCCAGACTTCGCGCCGCACGGGTCCTCCCCACGTACTCCGGCTGGACCCGGCGAGAAGTAGCCCGTTCGGAGAAGGCGCTCCTCGCGGGCGCGGCGCCGGGATCCCATCTTCACGGACCCTGGGAGCATCAACAGGGAGGCGCCCATGCGGGTACAGGCACGCCCCTTCGGCCTAGCCGTCGAACCGACCTTCGAGTTGGAGGACCAGGGACGGGCGGTCCGCATGCGTGCCCCGACCAACTGCTCGGAGCGGGTCCCCCCCAACGGATTCCCGTCCGCGACCGAGAACCGACAACCCGCCGCGCTGCGGGGCACGGAGAACGCTCGATGAAAACGACGCAAGACAACCGGTTCACCCCTTGCCTCCGCACGGGCCCCCTGCTCCTCTCGGCCGCGCTGCTGGCCTGCGCAGGCGAGACCGCACCGCCGAGCGCCGGGATGCGCTCCAACGTGATGGACACCCCGCCCCCCGCCCCCGTCGCCGGCTACGAGTGGGCACGGCACGGCGGCAACTACATGTACAACTATTACCTCCCCCCCGCTCCAAGCTCGACTCCGTGGGCCCCCGCGTGGTCGTCGGACGGTACGGCCATCGCCGTCGGCATGAGCGGCTCCATTTGGTCGATCAGCGTCGACTTGGGCGCGGAGAGCGAGCCGGGGGTCGCCACCGAGCTCACTCGGGGGGCCTTCTACCACTCCTCGCCCGCGTGGTCGCCGGACGGGCGCTGGATGGTCTACACGGCCGACAACGGAGCATCCTCGGCCGAGGGGGCCCGCACGATCCAGCTGGAGATCCTGGACGTGGAGTCGGGCGAGACCCGCGCCCTGACCGACGACGACTTCGTCTATGCGGACCCGACGTTCTCGCCGGACGGAACAAGGCTGGCCTACGTCTCCACCGAGCCCAACGGGTACTTCAACGTGTACGTGCGGCCCGTCGCCGGCGGGCACTGGAGCGGGGACGCCGTCGCCGTCACCTCGGACAGCGACTTCGGACGGTCCCGCCTCTACTTCGGTCCCCAGGACATGCATATCTCGCCGGCTTGGCTGCCGAACGGCGAAGAGCTTCTTCTCGTTTCGAACCGCGACACCGCCCTCGGGTCGGGCAACGTGATCCGCGTGCCGGCCGAATCAGGCGGAATCGAGCGCCGCCGGACCGTTCTCGCCGAGCAGACGCTCTACCGCGCCCGGCCGGACGTGTCGCTGGACGGCCGGCGCTTCGTCTACTCGTCGACTTCGGGGGCAGCCGACCAGTACGTGAACCTCTACGTGCAGCCTACCGGGGGCGGTGAGCCGTACAAGATGACCTTCTTCGAGCACGACGCCTTCCACCCCCGTTGGTCGCCCGACGGCAAGTGGATCGCCTTCGTCTCCAACGAAGACGGGCTCCCGCAGCTCGAGCTCCTCGAGACGTACGGCGGGGCGAGGCGAAGGGTCAACGTGACGGAGCGCCGCTGGAAGGAGCCGATGGGCACGCTCGAGGTGAGGGTCCGGGCCGAGGGAATCACGGGGCCCACCGCGGCGCGGGTGACCCTGATCGCTTCCGACGGCAAGGCCTGGGCGCCCAGCGACGCCTATGCGCGCATCGGTGGACAGGGGGGCTTCCCGGCCTTCCACACGGCCGGGAGCTTCTCCGTGGAGCTTCCTCCGGGCCAGGCCGACCTCACGGTCGTGAAGGGCTTCGAGCTCTACCCGCACCGGCGGCAGGTCGACATCGGGGCGGGGGAGGTGACCCGGGTGGACGTCACGCTCGCCCGCATGACCGACCTCTCGGCCGAAGGCTGGCACAACGGCTCGACCCACGTCCACATGAACTACGCCGGGAACCTCCACAACACGCTGGAGAACCTGATGATGATGTCCGACGCCGAGGATCAGGACATCGTCAATGAGCAGATCGCCAACAAGGACAACCGGATCCTGGACTACCAGTTCTTCGTCCCGGGCGGCGGAGCCCACCCGCTCTCCACCGCGGAGCGCATCCTGGTGGTGGGACAGGAGTACCGCCCGCCCTTCTACGGGCACGTCTTCATGCTCGGCCTGGAGGATCACCTCATCTCGCCTTTCACGACGGGCTACGAGGGCACGGCCATCGAGAGCCTGTATCCTTCGAACACCGACATGCTCAGGAAGGCCAAGCGACAGGGCGCCACCACGGGGTACGTGCACGCTTTCGGCGGAGACGGAGATCCTCTGGAGGGCGACCTCGGAGGAGCCAAGGCCTTCATCGTGGACGCCGCGCTGGAGGCGACCGACGCGCTGGAGTGGTCCGGCGCCGGCCAAGGTGGCTTCCACCCCCTCTACGCGGTGTGGAACAACGACCTCCGGATCACGGCCGTGGGTGGAGAGGATGCGATCAGCAGCCTCCACTCGACTTCGCTCGTGGGAGCCATGCGCACCTACGTCCGCACGCCCGACGGCACGCGCACCATGGAGGGGTGGTTCCAAGGGCTCCGGGACGGTCACGCCTTCGTTACGAGCGGACCGCTCGTGGAGCTCACCGTGAACGGAGAGATCCCCGGCGGGGAGATCGAGCTGCCCGCTGGCACGACCGGCGTCACCGTCCAGGCCCGGGTCCGCTCGATCACGCCGCTCACGCGGGCATGGCTCGTCCACAACGGCCGGGAGGTCGGCGAGGTCCCGCTCTCAGAGGACCGCACCACGGCCGACTTCCAGGGGGACGTGGAGATCACCGGGAGCGGCTGGATCCACTTGCGCGCCGAGGGCGTGCCGGAGGAGCGCTACCCTTTGGACGCGCGCTACGCACAAGCCTTCACGAACCCCGCGTGGTTCACGATAGGCGGCGCACCGATCCGCGACGCGGCCTCGGCGGACTACAGCCTGGATTGGATCGAGAAGCTCACGGCCATGGCGGACGAGTGGCCCGGCTGGCGCTCCGAGGACGAGCGTCGGGCGGTCTTCGAGCAGTTCCAGGAGGCGACCGCCGTCTACGGACGGCTGAAGGCGGAGGCGGACGGCGCGAGTCCGTGACCCGGAGACAGGCTGTGGTCGCGCCGCGCTCGAGCGCGGCCTGCAGTGAGGGACGCTTGGCCAGACCGGCCGGATCACACCGAAGGGAGGATCGCGCGACGCCGCCCGAGAACATGCTCGAGGCGGCCCGGCGGATCAACGAAAAGGCGTTTCGGCGGGTGCAAGAGTTCAACCGGACGCTCGGTCCTGCCGGGCCTCCGCCGGATACCCGCGACATCGGGGACGTGCGGGCCGAGGCGGCGGCGAGGGTGGACGAGCTCGAAGGGTTCTTCGATGAGCTGATCGCCCACCTGAAGGCGATCCAAGAGGCGCACACGGACGAGTGGGAAAAGCCTTGGCCATGAAGGTGACGATCGTCGTTCCCGCCTTCAACGAAGAAGCTTGCCTCCCGGCCACGCTGGACGCGGTTCGCGCCGCTGCGGACCATCTGCGCGCGCGCTCCGACGCCGACGTCGACGTGATCGTCGTCGACAACGACAGCCGGGACAAGACCGCCGCCGTTGCCCGGCAGCATGGCGCGACAGTGGTTCGCGAACCGGTGCGGAACATCGCGCGGGCACGCAACACCGGTGCGCGCCATGCCGCGGGGGACTTGCTCGTCTTCGTCGACGCGGACGTGGCCGTGCCGCCCCCGCTGCTCCACGTGATCTGCGAGGCGATGGGCGATCCAGCGTGCGTCGGAGGCGGCGTGGACGTCAACTACCAGCCGCGGCGGCTCTCAGTCAGGCTCTACCTCCGCGCCTGGCGGGTCCTCGGCCGCCTCATGGGGATGGCTCAGGGTGCGACGCAGTTCTGTCGCAAGCACGCCTTCGAACAGATCGAAGGTTACGACGAGAAAGTCTGGATAGGCGAGGACGTCGACTTCTACCGCGCCCTCAAGAGGCTGGCACGGAACGAGCACGGCACGGTCCGGTTCATACGGCACCCCCGTGTGCGACCCTCCTGCCGGCGCTTCGACACCTGGCCCGTGTGGCGCATCCTGGTCTGGACCAACCCCCTCTTCATCGCGTTGTTCCGGCGCTGGAGAGCCGTCTGGACGGGCTGGTATTCGGACGCCGTGCGGTAGACCCCGGGCAGCCGGCGGGTTACGGAGAACGGGGCTCGCTCGTACGAATCCTGTGGTCATTTGGCCGGCGCTAGGGCCGAGAGAGAGACGGAAGCTCGGGAAACCGCCCTGCTCGCGACGCCAGCGGCACCGGCAATCGGCGTCGGCGATCCGGCCCTCCGGTCCGATGTCGAGCCCCTGCACACCCTAGTGGCCACTTCAAATCGGGCCGTGGGTCCACCCGGCTAGGCCAGCGCTCCCCTCATCTTACGGGCGCGATGGACTCTGCCGCTTGCCCCACACCACCCGGTCCGTTCCATTCGCGCACACCTGATGGGCCCCGACGGGTGGCCAGCCACTTGTGAACATCCCTCCCCGCTCACGGAACCGAAGCCGTCATGCAGAGAGCCGGATTGATCCTGGGTCTCCTTCTCTTCTTCGTGACGGCGCTGTTCGACTTCGAGCCCGGCAACCCAGCCGGGACACGGATGGCCGCCGTGGCCCTGCTCATGGCCACCTGGTGGATCACGGAAGCGATCCCTCTGTTCGCGACCGCTCTTCTCCCGCTGGTGCTGTTCCCACTCTTGGGCATCGAGCGCGGTGGAGTCACGGCTCCCATCTACTTCAACAGCACGATCGTGCTGTTCCTGGGCGGGTTCATGATCGCCCTGACCATGGAGAAGTGGAATCTGCACCGCCGCATAGCGCTTACGATCATCAGGGCCATCGGCGGAGGACCCGAACGCATCGTGCTGGGCTTCATGGTGGCGGCCTCCTTGCTGTCCATGTGGATCTCCAACACCGCCACCGCGATCATGATGGTGCCGATCGGGCTCGCCATCGTGCTCGAGATGGAGAAGGACTTCGGAACCGAGGACACCCATCCCTTCTCGGTCGGGGTCATGTTGGCCATCGGCTACGCCTGCACGGTCGGAGGGATCGCGACCCTCGTCGGCACTCCACCCAACCTGTCGTTCGTGCGGATCTTCCAGATCACCTTTCCGGATGCGCCGGCCATCACGTTCGGCCAGTGGATCTTCATGGCGCTCCCCATCTCGCTCGTGATGCTCGGGATGGCCTGGCTGCTGATCACCAAGGTCTTCTTCCGGGTGCCCGAGCACGTCACCGTCGATCGCGAGGTCGTCGAGAGGCAGGCCGAGGCGTTGGGGCCGGTGAGCTTCGAGGAGAAGGCGGTGCTCACGGTCTTCGTGCTCACGGCAGTTCTCTGGGTGTTTCGACTCCCGATTCAGCTTGGATTCATCAGCATCCCCGGGTGGGGCCAGCTCCTGCCCTTCCCCGGGCTCATCGACGACGGCACCGTGGCGATCGCGATGGCGTCGCTCCTCTTCCTGATCCCGAGCCGCACGCCCGGCGCATCGTACCCCACCCTCGCGGGCAAGGACGTCATTCCACGGCTGCCGTGGAACATCGTGCTGCTCTTCGGGGGCGGCTTCGCCCTCGCCCACGGATTTCAGGCCACGGGCCTCTCGTCGCTAGTCGGCAACCAGTTCGCCGGGCTTGCGGGGGTCCCGCCCTTCGTGGTGATCGTGATGCTCTGCCTCGCGCTCACGTTCCTGACCGAGCTGACCTCCAACACGGCCACGACGGAGATGATCCTTCCCATTCTGGCGTCGGTGGCGGTCGCCACGAACATCCATCCGCTGATGCTGATGATTCCGGCCACCCTGTCGGCGTCCTGTGCCTTCATGATGCCCGTGGCGACTCCGCCCAACGCCATCATCTTCGGCAGCGACCGGGTCCGGATCCCCGAGATGGCGCGAATCGGCATCGTCCTGAACTTCGCGGGCGTGCTCGTGATCTCGGTGACCTTCCTCGTGCTCGGGACGGCGGTCTTCGGGATCGACTCCAGCGTCTTACCCGACTGGGCGGCGTTGGGCGGAACGCAAGAGAGCGCCGGGCCTTAGCACGCCCCCGTTCCTGCGCTCGCCACCGTCAGCGCCCGGAATCCCTTCCGCACGTAAGAGGCGCCACGTCGAGGACCGTCCCTCCCGGCCGGAGGTGAGTCCACCGCCCGCCGACGAGATCGTTGCCCCAGAACCAGTCGATCCGGAGGGGAAAGTCCTCGTCGTCGGGAATGCTCAGGTCCAGGACGTCTCCGCCCGTTATCCGGTAAACGACAGACGGTCCCCGCCTCGGGTCCACCCCTCCAACACCGCCTGGCCGTCGCCCAAGCGGTAGGGGACGTCGACAAAGGGAGCGAGAAGGATGTCGAAGTAGGACCGGCGACCCGAGACCCGCCACTTGGCGTCTCGAAGGCCGAAGGCGCTCTTCGCCCCCTCCGACAGCCCTCCCCCCACGGTCGCGCGGCCCGTGAGCAGCGACAGGGCTCCGTCGACGCCGAGGGTCCCGTCGCCCGGTTCGCTCTCCACCTCCAGAACCGACGGGACCCGCCCTCCGCACTCGGCCGGAAAGCCCCCGGTGCGGAGAACCGCCCGACGGATCAGGTCCGGATTGAACACGGGCAGGCCGTCGAGGTGGGCTGGATTGAACACGGGCAGGCCGTCGAGGAGGATCAGGTTCTGGTCGGCGGATCCCCCACGGACGTGAAGGCGGCGGAGAAGTCGGACGTGGCCACGACGCCGGGGAGCGCCTCGGCTGCACGGAGGGGATCGGGCTCGATAAAGCCCGGCAGCGTGCGAAGCTGCCGAGCCTCGATGGCGCGCATCGCCAGCCCCGCCTCTTCGTCGAACGCCACCTCGGGCGAAGACCGCCTGGCGCCTACCGTGATGCCCTCCACCTCCAACGCTTCAACGGCGAGCTCGATCGCCACGGTCTCGGTCTGTCCCTCGCGCACCTCGACGTCCGCCGTACGGTCGGCGAAGCCCAGTCGGCGCACATCGAGGACCGCAGGCCCGACCCGGAGCCCGTCGAGGCGAAAGAAGCCGAGCGGATCGGTGGCGGTGGACGCAAGGATGTCTCCCTCAGCAGACGTCCGGGCCACGACAGCTGCGCCCTCGACCGCCACGCCCTGCTCGTCGCGAACCCGCCCCTGGAGGGAGCCCGTCTGCGCCAGAGCGGAAGCCGGGAGCGCCGCGAGGAGCAGGACGCGCGCCAGCATTGAAAGAAGGGCCCTCGGAGCGCGGACCGACGCCGAGGGGCGACCGACGGCTGCCAGCGGTCTCCGCCGTCCGAAGGCTCGAGGCATGAATGGTCGGTTGGGGGTTGGGAAGTGGACGCTGCCGGGGCACCGAACCGGCACCCGCTCTAACCAGCTGCTACCCCCACCTCGCCTTGAGGATCGCAAGCCCGCCGAACCGGCTCGAATCGATCGGGTCGCCGAGCGGAGAGGGGACGCGATCAGGGCTCGAGGCGCAGCCCCTCGCCCAAGCTTGATCCGCCTCGGGCGGGTTCATCGCCGACACGCCGACGTCAGCCCTCGGGCACGTGCTCCGGATCGGGCAGGTTCGCGAGATGCAGGTACCCCACGATCAGGAGCGCCGCGAGGAGGTTGACGACCGCCACCACCCAGAGCGGCAGCGACTGCACGACCACGACCGATCCGGCAAGTGTAGCGGTGCCATAGAACACGGCGGTGCACAAGACCGCCACGGCGAGGAGTCGTTTCAGGCCTGCCAGCGGCTTCCAGTCGAAGAGGATCGAGGTGAGCGCCCCCACGAGCGCGAACGCCAGGAAGTGAAACGCCGTGAAGGTCGCCAACCGGTAGGCGATCGAGACGGCGGCGATGACGCCCGAGTAGCTCGTGAGATCCAACTCGAAGCCCGTGGGACCGATCACGGCCCCGGAAAGCGTGCCCGGGGCCGCCAAGGGCTGGAGGCGCAGCAGATCCAGAACGAAGAAGGAGAGCGCGACGCCCGCTGCAGCGACGGCCCCGGCCTTCGCCCCCCTGACGACGCGACCGGCTCTGTCCATGGTTCGGCTCCTGGAGCGTGTCGATCACCCCGGCCCCATCGACCCGTGCCCCAAACGTGAGCCGTGCTCCGCCCGCGGGCAAGCACCGGCCGTGTCGCTCGCGAGGAACGCCGAGGCCTGCCCCGCGCCTCTTGCGCAGGACTAGGCGATCTCCCAAGCAAGTATTTTCTTGGTGCCCGACAGGGGGGGTGGAAGATCGAGCGGACAGCAAGGGTCTCCGGGATCGTGGACCGCCCCTTCGGGCCCCTCGCCGGCGAAGCTGCGGAAGGCCTCCACATGGTCCCCCGATGAGAGAGCGGTCGTCCTCGACACCTCCGGGCACGGCACGCGGTAGGACGATCGCGACCCCCGCGATCATCCCCCAGGGTCAGAGGACCCTAAGCTGTCTCGAGTACTTGATGATGAAGCTCCGTGTCATCGGTCCGCTCAGGCGCCTCAGCCCGTAGGACTCCTGGGCTTCATTGTAGACGATGTACAGACCCGTGCCCGCCGTATCCAGCCAGCCGAAGCGCGCGTTGACCGACCAGACATCGGCCTGATCGGAGTATTGGAGGAAGCTCTGAAGGAAGATCCGGGGCGTGAAGAAGTAGCCCACCCTCAAGCGCACAAGGGTCGTCTCGAAGTCGCCCTCCTCCAGCCGCACGATGTTGTGGTCGACGTTCAGGGCGGCCGTGAGGGTCTCTCCCTGGCGGTAGGTGACGGTGAAGTCGCCCTCGTAACGCCTCCCGGTGAAGAACTGGCCGCCGCGCAGCATGGACTGGGCCGAGAAGCGAGCCGAGGGATCGCTCCTCATCTCCCACGCCGGGAGGAAGTCGTTGTACCTTCCCGGCGGAATCACCACGCCCGGCGCGATCTCGAACGGTTCGGTGAGTCCTTCGTTGTGGAAGTTGAACTCGGGACCGAAGCGGCCTCCCCCTTCCGTCACGAACTCGGGATCGAGGTGGAAGTAGCCCGTCTCGAGCGGCCCTCCCATCTCCCAGTGATAGCGGGCGTTGATGTGGGGGTTGAACTCCCGGATCCACGACACCGAGGGCATCCGCACCTGCTTTTGGATGTTCGCGTCCAGGTAGCGGTATCCCACCCGGCTCACGAAGCCTACCTCGGGATTGAAGTTCCGGCCGACGCTCCTGAACTGGTAGCTCGTGCTGAAGTCGCGAATCTGGTAGGACACGTTGACGTTGGCGGCCGCGTCCGAGCCCTGCAGCCCCGGCGTCTTGGTACGTGCCACCCAGCCGTCCACAGTGAAGGCGTCTCCGATCCCGAGGCGGCCGTCGACGGCGTAAGTACGGTTGAAGTCTCCCCCGTCGCGGGTCGCGCGCCGCTGCACAAACATGGCACCGGCCCGGGAGCGGTTTGGCAGCTCCCGGGTCACGCGCGCGACGGAGAAGGAATTCTCGCGAACCCCGGCCTCGATGTTGTCGTCGAGGTTGTCCGTGAAGATCTGGAGGAGTCCGATCCCGATGCCTCCGACCTTACCGCTCAACCGGCCTCCCCCAAGGATCGGCACCGCGTTTCCCCCGGGCGATATCCCGATCCTCCGGCTGAAGAAGAGGTCAGCGGCCCGCGGCGTGCCGGCCGTATAGGTGCCCGCGTTCTCGAGGAAAAACGGACGCTTCTCAGGGAAGAAGAGAGGAAAGCGCGTCAGGTTGGTGCGCTGCTCGTCCACCTCGACCTGGGCGAAGTCCGTGTTGGTCGTGAGGTCGAGCGTCAGGGACGGGGTGAGCGTGATCTTGGCATCGCCCCCGACTTGGCTGGGGTGTTCCGTGTCGAGCCCGTTGACGTAATCGCGCTCCACCGAGCTCAGCACGTAGGGGCTCACCGTGGCCGCCCGCTGGGCGGGCACGGGGACACCGACGAGATCGCCGGCCATCGAGAGGCGCATCAGGTTGTACTGACGCGGTATGGGCGCCCAGAAAGACTCTTCGTTCCGCCGCCGGATCCGGCGCACCATGTTCAGACCCCAGGTCTGGACGGATCCGCCTGCGTAGCGCAGCGTGGCGAACGGGATCTTGAACTCCGCGTACCAACCCTCTCCGTCTCTCGAGGTCGCGACCTCCCAGCTCCCGTCCCAGTTGAGGTTGAAGCCGCCCGACGCTCCCCTCTGCTGCCGACTGCTTCCCGCGGTGCTCCCTCCGCCGACCCCTTCGTTCACCACCTGACCGTCGTATTCGATGGCCGACGGCGTGGTCGAGAAGACGAAGCCGTTCTGCCGGTCCAAGTACGTGTCGAGGACGATGCCGAAATGGTCGGCCACCTGGATGTTCGCGTCCCGCAGCCGCTCGCCCGTGACGATCTGGTCGGCGCTCCGATCGTAGAGCCAGGCTCCGATGTAGAGAGCCTCGGCGTCGGCGAGAAAGCGCACCTCCGTCCGCTCCGAGACCGGCTCGCCCTCGACCGGCTCTCGCTGGAAGAACTCGGTGAGGGGCTCCCCCAGGGACCATGCGTCGTCGTCGAGCCGGCCGTCGATGATCGGTGACGCCGTGGTGATCCGGGTCACCGAGGCCGTCGGCGCGTGCGGGTCCTCGTCGCCGCTTTGCTGGGCGCCGAGCGGGAGGGGGGCCACCGCCGAGGCGGCGATGATCAGGAGAGCCGCAGGGGTGGCATGAAACGGTGAATTCATGAAGAAGCCGACTCTAAGGTGATGGCGAGACCCAACTCCCGGCGCTATCGAGGTAGGGAGAGGGGCGGCTCTCCGTGAATCCGCTACAAGGTACAGCGACGGCCGGTGCTTGTGGAGGGCCGGTCGGGGGACCCGGCGATGACCCTGCATCCGGGTCGCAGAAGGGGTTCCAGGTCCACTCGAGCGCCATGGGTGCGAGCGCCGGCCTTGACTCCAGGCGAGTCATTGGGTTTACTGAGGGCGTCATGCAGATCTCGACTCGGCATCATCGACACCATCACCATACATCCGCTCGCGGGCGGCTGGCTGGAGATGCGCACCTGAGTTGACGATCCTCTGACGCACTGAGCGCATCTGAACGCCGGCCCTCGCAGGTCGGCGTTTTTTCGTACGCCCACCTCCGACCTCCGGCGCCATCCACATGGAGCTCCCCATGAGCCAAGACATCACGAACGACTCGGGCACCCTTCGCCTCGGCCTTCCGAAGGGCCGCATGGAGGATGCCGTCATGACGCTGCTGGCCGACGCCGGCATCCGCGTGACGCCGAGCGCCCGGGGCTACCGGCCCACGATCTCGCTGCGGGACTCGGAGGCGAAAATCCTCAAGCCGCAGAACATCGTCGAGATGCTCGAGCTGGGCAGTCGCGACGTGGGATTCGCCGGCGCCGACTGGGTGGAGGAGATGGACGCCCAAGTCGTCGAGCTCCTCGACATGGAGCTGGACCCCGTGCGGATTGTGGCGGCGGCGCCCAGAGCGCTGCTCCTCGACGGAGAGCTCCCCGCCCGGCGCCTCCGGGTCGCGTCGGAGTACGAGCAGCTCACCGAGGCGTGGATCACGAACCGGGGCCTGGACGCCGAGTTCGTCCTCTCCTACGGAGCCACCGAGGTATTCCCTCCCGAGGACGCCGACGTCATCGTCGACAACGCCGCAACCGGGAGCACGCTCCGAGCCAACGATCTCGTTGTCGTCGACACGCTCCTCCCCTCCTCCACCCGCCTCTACGCCAGCCCGACGGCGATGGCCGACCCCGTGAAGAAGACCCGCATCGAGCATCTGCGACTGCTGCTCGAGAGCGTGCTGGACGCGCGGAGGCGAGTCATGGTCGAGGTGAACGCCCCCGCCGACCGGCTCGACGCGGTGGTCGCGCTCCTCCCCTGCATGCGCGAGGCCACGGTGGCTCCCCTCTTCGGGAACAGCGGATTCGCGGTCAAGGCTGCGGTTCCCAAGGAGCGCCTACCCGAGCTGGTCCCGGCCGTGAAGGCGGCCGGCGGCTCGGATGTGGTCGTGACGGCGCTCTCGCAGATCGTCCCATGAGCGGCCGGCTCGAGCTCCCCTCAACGTGGATCCCGGCCGATCCCTACCGGGGCCCGACGCCCCGCACGCCCGGCGTCCTCAAGCTGGACGGCAACGAGGGCGCGCCGCCCTCCCCGGACGTCCTCGCCCGCCTCGCCCGCCAAGATCCCTCCCTTCTCCGCGACTACCCCGATCCGCGTGCCCTTGAGACGGAGATCGCCGAGTGGCTCGGCGTGGACCGGGGACGGGTCGTCGTGACCGCCGGAGCGGACGATGCGCTGGACCGCGTCTGCCGGGCGTACTTGCGGCCCGGACGTCAGCTGCTCCTTCCGGTGCCCGCCTTCGAGATGCTGTACCGTTTCGCGCAGGCAGCCGGGGGCGGGCTGAAGACCGTGCCCTGGCAGGATGACTTTCCGACGGACGCCGTCATCTCGGCCTTGGAGCCCGACGTGGCCGTTGTGGCCGTCATCACGCCAAACAATCCCACCGGCCGAGTGGCGACCGCCGAGGATCTGAAGCGAGTGGCCGAGGCCGCCCGCACCGCCGTGGTCCTCTTGGACCACGTCTACGTCGACTACGCCGACGAGGATCTCACCGCCCTCGCGTTCGGGCTCTCCAACGTCGTCACGGTCCGGTCCTTCTCGAAGGCGTGGGGGCTGGCGGGTTGCCGCGTCGGATACACCGTCGCGGCCCGGGAAGTCGCCAACGTGATCAGGAACACAGGCAACCCCTTCCCCGTGGCCGGAGCGTCCATCGCCACCGTGCGTGGCCAGCTCGAGAGCGGCCGGGAGCGTCTCGAGGAGCACGTGGCCCTCGTCCGGGAGCGGAGGAGTCGGATCTCCGACCGTCTGGCCCGCCTCGGGGCGCAGCCGGCTCCCTCACAGGGAAACTTCGTCTTCGCCGACTTCGGCGAGCGCGCCGACCTCGTGCACAGCGGGCTGGCCTCGCTGGGGATACGCGTGCGCCGCTTCCCGCACCGGCCCGAGATCGCGACTGGGATCCGCATGTCCGTGCCCGAGAGCGCGGAGGAGACGGAGCGGCTCCTCCGGGGCCTGGAGACCGTCCTGGCTCCCGAGGCCCTGCTCTTCGACCTGGACGGGGTGCTCGCCGATGTCGAGGGATCGTACCGCCGGTGCGTGCTGGAGGCGGCGGCGAGCTTCGGTCTGGCGATCACGCGGGCCGACCTCGAGGCGGCGGTGCTGGCAGGCGAGGCGAACAACGACTGGGTGCTCACGCAGCGGATTCTCGAGGAGCGGGGCGTCGAGGTCGCTCTGGACGACGTCACCGAGCGCTTTCAGCAGATCTACCTGGGGACCCCCGGCGCGCCCGGCCTCCGCGAGTCGGAGCGCCTGCTCGTCGACCAATCTGCGCTCGAGCGGCTCGCGGAGCGCCTACCCCTCGCGATCGTCACGGGACGCCCGCGGGACGAGGCCGCCTGGTTCCTCAACCGGACCGGGATCTCAGAGCTCTTCGCCGCCGTGGTGTGCCTGGAGGACGGGCCCGTCAAGCCCGATCCCGCGCCCGTGCGGCTCGCGCTGTCTCGGACGGGCGCCGAGCGGGCGTGGATGGTGGGCGACACGCCCGACGACCTCTGGGCCGCCCGGGACGCGGGGGCCTTGCCTCTTGGGATCGTGGCGCCCGGCGACGACCCCGACCACGCCGCGCCGGCCCTGCGCGAGGCCGGAGCGGCCATCGTGCTGGACGACGTTGCCCGACTGGAGGAGCTGCTTCCATGACCCCCCGAGAGGCGGCGGTAGAGCGCCGCACTAAAGAGACCGACGTCAGCGTCCGGCTGGACCTCGACGGCGACGGAGCCGCCGAGGTAGCCACAGGCATCGGGTTTCTGGATCACCTCCTGGACGCGCTGACGAAGCATGCCCGCTTCAACCTAGAGCTCAGCTGCACGGGAGACCTCCACGTGGACGATCACCACACGGCGGAAGACTGCGCGTTGGCGCTCGGCCAGGCCCTCCACCAAGCGCTCGGCCAACGCGCGGGCATTCGCCGGTTCGGCTACGCCTACGCTCCCCTGGACGAGGCACTGGCGCGGGCCGTCGTCGACATCTCGGGGCGTCCCTCCGCCGCCGTCGACCTGGGCCTCACCCGCGAGCGGATTGGCGAGCTGTCGTGCGAGAACATCGCTCATGTGCTCACCTCGCTGGCGTCGGCAGCCGTCCTGACGCTCCACGTGGACGTGCTCAAGGGCGAGAACGATCATCACCGGGCGGAAGCGGCCTTCAAGGCCACGGCCCTGGCGCTTCGGTCCGCCGTCGAGCGCTCCGGATTCGACGACGTGCCCTCGACGAAGGGGAGCCTCGGAGGGGAGGAGGCGTGAGCCACGTCGCCGTCATCGACTCGGGCGTCGCCAACCTCGCGTCGGTCCGAAGCGCCTTCGGGGCGCTCGGAGTGGAGAACGCCGTTACGCAGGAGCCCGACGTCGTCGGGGCAGCGACCCACGTCGTGCTCCCGGGCGTCGGGCGCTTCGACGCCGCCATGGCGACCCTTCGCGAGCACGGGCTGGACCAAGCGGTGCGCGACGTGCATGCAGCCGGGACGCCGCTGCTCGCCGTATGCATGGGAATGCAGCTGCTCGGAGAGGCTAGCGGCGAGAGTCCGGGCGTCCGGGGCCTGGGCATCGCGGGCGGGACGTACGAGCGCTTGCCTTCTTCCGTCCGTGTCCCGCACCTGGGCTGGAACCGAGTGGAGGCGGCCTCCTCCTCAGCGCTGCCTTCCGGCGTGGCGGCCTTCGCGAACTCGTACTGCCTGACCGAACCGCCACGAGGATGGAGCGCGGCGTGGACGACGCATGGCATACCCTTCGTCTCGGCCCTCGCCCGGGGACGGACGCTGGCCTGCCAGTTCCACCCGGAGCTGTCAGGGGACTTCGGCATGCGGCTTCTGGGGGCTTGGCTCACCGGGGAGCCCTCCACGCCCGCGCGAGGCAGGCCGCCCCAGACGCTCCACGAGGTCGCTCGCCGGATCGTGCCCTGCCTCGACGTGAAGGACGGGCGCGTGGTGAAGGGCGTGCGCTTCCAGAACCTGCGCGACTCGGGGGACCCGGCCGAGCAGGCCGGCCTCTACGAGCGGCAGGGCGCCGACGAGATTGTCGTGCTCGACGTGGCCGCCTCCCCCGAGGCTCAGGGGACGCGGCTAGACACGGTCCGCGCCGTCCGGGCGCGCCTGCACATTCCGCTCACCGTCGGCGGAGGGGTGCGCCGCGTGGACGACGCGCGCCAGCTCCTCTCCGCCGGCGCCGACAAGGTGAGCGTGAACACGGCCGCGGTCCGCGATCCGGCTCTTCTCGAGCGACTGGCCCAGGCGTTCGGAACGCAGTGCATCGTCCTGGCCATCGACGCCCGTCGCGCGGGCGAGAGCTGGGATACCTTGGTCATGGGAGGTCGCGAGACCACCGGCACCGATGCCATCGAGTGGGCCCGGGAGGGCACCCACAGGGGAGCCGGGGAGATCCTCTTGACCAGCTGGGACCGGGACGGGACGCGGAGCGGCTGTGACCTCGAGCTACTCCGAGCCATGCACGACGCCGTGTCCGTGCCGGTCATCGCCTCGGGCGGCATCGGGACCCCGAGCGACGTGGCGGCCGCTTTCCGTGCGGGCGCGGACGCCGTGCTCGCCGCGTCGGTCTTCCATGACGGTGACCTCGCAGTCGCGGACATCAAGGAGTTCCTGAGCACCGAAGGAGTGGTGGTACGGTCATGATCATCCCGAGCATCGACCTCATGGAGGGCCGGGCGGTCCAGCTGAGGCGAGGGCGCGAACTGGTGTTGGAGGGAGGCGACCCCTTCCAGCGCCTCGAGGAGTTCTCCGTCGCCGGCGAGGTGGCGGTCGTAGACTTGGACGCAGCTCTCGGCCGGGGATCGAACGCCGAGGTGATCCGGGCCCTGGTGAGGCGGGCGCCCTGCCGCGTGGGAGGCGGGATCCGAGACCTCGAGACGGCCCTCGATTGGTTGGACGCCGGAGCCACACGGATCGTCATCGGCACGGCCGCCTCCGTCGAGTTCTGCTCCCAGCTGCCCCCGGAGCGTGTGGTCGCGGCTGTCGATGCGGACCGCGGCACGGTGGTCGTCGAGGGTTGGCGGATCGAGACTGCCTTCCCCGTCCTCGATCGGATCCGGGAGCTGGCGCCGGTCGTCAGCGGATTCCTCCTTACCCAGGTGGAGCACGAGGGGGGGATGGCCGGCTTCGATTGGGAGCTGGTCGAGCGGGCCGTCGAGGCGGGGGGGGACGCGCGTGTGACGGCGGCCGGCGGCATCACCACGCCCGAGGACGTGGCCGCGCTCGACCAGCTCGGCGCCGACGCCCAGGTCGGCATGGCGCTGTACTCGGGCCGCATGAGCCTCGGTGGCGCCGTGGCCGCGCCATTGACCAAGGGCATTGAGGACCGTCTCTGGCCCACCGTCGTCTGTGACGAATCGGGGGCGACCCTCGGCCTGGTCTGGAGCACACGCGAGAGCCTAGAGGCGGCGGTGTCCGAGAGGCGTGGAATCTACTGGTCCCGCTCGCGCGGGGAGCTATGGAAGAAGGGAGAGACGTCCGGCGCCATCCAGGAGCTCCTTCGCGTGGACCTGGACTGCGACCGGGACGCCCTGCGCTTTACGGTGCGGCAGCACGGCTCCGGCTTCTGCCATACCGGAGAGCGCGCCTGCTGGCCGGAGCGGTTCACGCTCTCCACACTCGGCCGCGTGATCGAGCGGCGCCGGGCGGAGGCGCTGGGCCAAGGAAGGGGCCCGAGCGCCGGGGAGGCCGAGAGCGGATCGGGGGCGGGCGGCCCAAGGTCGGGCACGCTGCGGCTGCTGTCCGATCCCGCGCTCCTGAGATCCAAGCTGCTTGAAGAGGCCGAGGAGCTGTCCGGGGCCGCGGACAAGGAAGGCGCGGCCCACGAGGCCGCCGACCTCATCTACTTCACGCTTGTGGCGGCTCTGCGCCGGGGGGTGAGCATGGAGGACATCCAAGGCGAGCTGGAGGGCCGCCACCGGCGTGTGAGGCGCCGTTCCATGGCGGCCAAGCCCGCGCGAGGCACACCGTGAAGGAGAGACTGCTTCGCCGCCGAGCCCCGACCGAATTCCTGCGGGGCCGCCGGGGAGGCGTTCCCGCGGTGATTCGAGAAGAGGCGGAAGTCATCGTGGAGCGGGTGAGTGCCCTCGGCGAGGCGGCCATCCGCGAGTATGCGACTCGATTCGGCGAGCGCAGCCCCGACGAGTCCCTGTACATCGAGCCGGACGAGCTGCAACTCCAGCTCGAGGCGATGGCGCCCGGCGACCGGGAGCGGTTGGAGCGTGTCGGGCGGCGCATCTGCGAGTTCGCCGACGCCCAGCGCGCCGCCCTGGCCCCACTCGAGCTGGCCGTCCCGGGCGGAACGATGGGGCACCGCATCGATCCGGTGGACGCGGCCGGGTGCTACGCGCCCGGAGGGCGATATCCATTGCCTTCCTCCGTGCTCATGACGGCGGCCACAGCTCGTGCTGCGGGCGTGGCGTCGATCTGGCTCGCGAGCCCCCGGCCTGCTCCGATCACCCTGGCCGCGGCGGCGGCGGCCGGGGTGGACGGGGTCCTGGCCGCGGGGGGAGCGCACGCGATCGCCGGCCTGGCGTTCGGCGTGGGTCCCGTGCCCCCGAGCGACGTGGTGGTCGGCCCGGGCAACCTTCATGTGACCGCCGCCAAGCAGCTCCTGGCCGGCCAGGTGGCCATCGACATGCTCGCCGGACCCTCGGAGCTCGTGGTCATGTCGGATGCGTCGGCAAACCCGACCTGGATCGCCGCGGACCTTCTCGCTCAGGCAGAGCACGATCCGGAGGCCGTGCCGATCCTGATCGCCATGGATCCCGCTCTGATCCCGGAGGTCGAGGCGGAGCTGAGCGATCAGCTGAGCAGTCTTCCCACCCAGGACACGGCCCGCGCGGCGCTCTCGAACGGTGGAGTCATCGCTTGCCCGCTCGTCGACGAGGCGGTGCGGGTGTGCGACGCCATCGCCCCCGAGCATCTGCAACTGTGCGTCGCGGAGCCGGACGAGCTCGTGGCTCGGCTCAACCACTACGGCGCGCTCTTCATCGGTGAGCAAAGCGCCGAGGTCTTCGGCGACTATGGAGTCGGACCCAACCACGTGCTCCCCACGGCGGGCACGGCCCGCGCCCGCGGCGGCCTCTCCGTCATGGACTTCGTGCGTGTGCGCACCTGGATCCGCCTCGACGGCTCCGGACCCACCCGGGAGCTCGTCGAAGACTCGGCTTGGCTGGCCAGGGAAGAGGGGCTGGAGGCCCACGCGAGGGCCGCGGAGCTTCGTCAGGGGGCAGCCGGTACGCTATAATGCTTCCATCCTCAAAGGAGACCTCATGAAGCGACCGGCAGCGACGCTCATGGCCATCCTTCTCGGCTCAGCCCTGTCAGCCCCCGACGTCCACGCCCAGAGCGGCTCGCGGGGCCTCACCGCTGTGGAAGGCATCACGGTCGGACATCATACGCTGAGCGAGCGGCCCACCGGCTGCACGGTGATCCTCACGGGCGGCGGCGCGGTCGCGGGCGTAGACGTCCGCGGCGGGTCGCCCGGCACGGTCGAGACCGATCTCCTGAATCCTGCGGCGGCTGTTCAGGAGGTTCACGGGGTCGTGCTCTCGGGGGGGAGCGCGTTCGGGCTGGCCTCGCGTGACGGAGTCATGCGCTACCTCGACGAGCAGGGCGTCGGCTACCGGATGGGTCGGATTCACGTGCCGATCGTGGTCGGCGCCATCATCTACGACCTGCCCGTCGGAGGCCGGCCCGAGGTTCGTCCAGGAGCAGACTGCGGCTACCAGGCCGCCGCCGCCGCGTCCGCGGGCACGCCGGCTGAGGGGAACGTCGGTGCCGGAGCCGGGGCCACGGTAGGCAAGATCCGGGGCGGGGGTCGCGCCATGAAGGGCGGAGTGGGAACCGCGTCCGCCACCCTGTCAAGCGGCCTTACCGTCGGAGCCGTCGTCGTCGTCAACGCCGTGGGCGACGTGATCGACCCGGCCACCGGAACAGTGGTCGCGGGCGTCCGCACGCCCGACGGAGGAAGCCTCGCCGACGCCCGCGTGCTCATGCGGGAGTCCCCGGGGCCGGACGAGTTCGAGAGCGGAGCGAACACGACCATCGGCGTCGTCGCGACCAACGCCGTGCTCACGCAGGCCGAAGCGACCAAGGTAGCCCAGATGGCGCAGGACGGCCTCGCCCGCGCAATCTACCCCTCGCACACGCTCGGCGACGGCGACACGGTCTTCTCGCTGGCCAACGGTACCTTCACGGGCGAGGCCTCCCTGACAGTCATCGGCGCGCTCGCCGCCGACGTGATGGCCGAGGCCATCGTGCGAGCCGTGAAGGCGGCAGCCGGAATCCCGGGCTACCCGTCCGTCTCGGATCTCACCGACGGCCGATGACCCGATCCCGTCGGCGAAGGCCGGTGACGGCCGCCCACACCCCCGCGTGAACATCCACCTCGGCCTTCTGCTGGCCTACTCGGCTGGGCTCATCGGCCTCGGCCTCTGGATCGGGCGGAGGGTCGGGAGCAGCGGGAGCTTCTTCGTCGCCAACCGCCGCCTGGGTGCCGTGCTCCTCTTCTCCACCGTGCTCGCCGCCAACATCGGAGCGGGCAGCACGGTCGGGGCGGCCGGCCTCGGCTATCGGGACGGAACGGCCGCGTGGTGGTGGGTGGGCAGCGCGGGCCTGGGCACGCTCGTGCTGGCCCTCTGGATCGGACCGCGCATCTGGCGCGTCGCCACCGACCACGGCCTCTACACCGTCGGCGACTACCTCGAGCTGCGCTACGGACGGGCCGTCCGTGCCGCGATCACGGCCCTGTTCTGGCTGGGCGCCCCGGCGGCCCTCGCCACGCAGCTCATCGCTATGGCCAAGATCCTCGAGTTCGTCGCCGGCGCTCCGTACTGGACGGGCGTCGTGATCGGCGCAGTCGTGATGACGGTCTACTTCACGGCGGGCGGGCTCCTCACGTCGGCGTGGGTGAACATGGTGCAGCTCGCCGTGCTCGTGTTGGGGTTCGCAGTAGCCGTCCCGTGGGCGTGGGCGGCAGCGGGAGGCTGGAGCGGGATCACCGCGGCAGCGCCTCCATCGCCGGACTATCTCAAGTTCTGGCAGGGGGGAGATTCGGGGTGGATCTACCTGGCGCTGGTGGCCCCGAACTTCATCGTATCCCCGGGCCTCGTACAGAAGGTCTACGGGGCCGTGGACGAGCGCGCGATCCGGGTGGGCCTCGGCGCGGCCGCCCTGGCCCTCCTCGTCTTCGCCTGCGGCCCGCCCTTGTTCGGGATGATGGGGCACGTCTATGACCCGGCGCTCGCCGATCCGGAGCATTCGCTCATGCTCGTGCTCACGGTCGGGCTCCCGACCCTCCTAGGGAGCCTTGCGCTCGCTGCCGTCTTCTCGGCCGAGGTCAGCTCCGCCGATGCCGCCTTGTTCATTTTCGCGACGTCGCTCTCCCAGGACCTGTACAAGCGCTTCGCACGGCCCCAGGCTAGCGACGCCCAGGTCCTCAGGGTCGCTCGCCTCGCGGCCGTCGGCGGAGGCACGGCGGGCGTGCTTCTTGCACTCGTCGTGCCGTCTGTGATCACCGCGCTCGGGATCTTCTACGCGCTGATGGCCGTCTGCCTCTTCGTCCCGGTCGTCGCGGGTCTGTACGCCCGGCGTCCGGGCACGCCCGAGGCCCTTGCGGCAAGCGGCGCGGGCGTGATCGTGCTCCTCGCGTCCGAGCTTCTGGGTTGGGCCGACGCCTCGCCCCTCCTGAGCTCGAGCCTGATCGGGCTCGTGGCCGCCGGGCTTGCGTTCGGTGTGGTCCTCGTGGTCAGGAGGCCGTCTTTGGAACGTGCCTGAGCGCGGACGGGAGCCCGCTCTTTGCCGATCTCAGCCCCCGATGTCGTTCCGGACCAAGCCGTGGCGAGCTCAGTCCTACACTTCGAGGAAGGCGAGGAGGACACGGTGGCAATCGGGTGAAGCCATCCGTGCGCTGCAACCGGAGCGGCGGGATCGACTTCGGCAAGCTTGAGGCGGCGCGGCGGCGGCTCGGAATAGAGGGCGACGGGGAACCGTGGCCGGAGGAATTCGACGATCCGGCCCTCAGCCGCCGGGAAGGTTCCTGGAGCCCGAGCGCCGGTTCTTAGCCGCACGCGAAGTCCGGATCTACGCAAGCGCCGTGTCCACCTCGGAGACGCGACTCAAGCACAAGGCGCGCCACCCGTCGGGCCGTCGCTCGATCACAAGGACCCTTCGACCAACTGCTGCTCGTCCAGGCTCAGAAGGAAGGTCTCAAGCTGCTCACCGCCGACCGGTGTCTTGCCGGCCATCCGCTCGTCGTCGCCCCGCGTGGGCTCAATTAGAGAATTCCCACTGGGAAGCGAGGCCAAAGCAGCACCAAGCGACGTCCGCGTGCAGCAACACGGGTCCTCGAGTCCGGCGCCCACGTAGAGAAGGGGCACGGGCCGCGAAGCGCGGCATGGACCTCGCGCGACGCATCCTGCTAGCGATCGAAGGCCCCAAGAGCTTCTTTGGGTGGGCGCGGCCTTGCGCCTCGAGACGTGTCAATGCGGCTCGCCGCAAGGCTGGTGCTTGTCACGGAACTCCCGGAAGAGCGCCTCAGCAGGACAAGCAGTTGTAGTTGTTGATCGCGCCCAGGCTCTCCAGGAGCGCCAAGGCTTCGGGGAACGGCTGCACGCGCTGCACCGGCCCGTTCGCCATGTCGGCCGTGGTCTGGCCTCGGCGGCTCACCGCCATGACGTCGGCGCCGCGCTCCACCAGGTAGCGGATCATCTCCACATCTCCCCTCGCCGCGGCGTGGTGGAGCGGCGTGTAGCCGTTGTGGTCCCGGGCGTTCACGTCGGCTCCCAGCTCTTCGACCAGATACTTCACCGCGGAAAGCCAGCCGTCGGGGACGTGCCGGTGGGAGTTGCCCGCGAATCCCTCGCCGAAGCCGACGCCGGACGCGGCGTGGATGGGGTACACGGCGGGACCGCCCACGGGCACGGGAGGGAGGCCGGAGAAATCTTGCTGGGCTTCCCGGCGGCGCCGCTGCGGCACGGTCTGCGTGGCGACTGTGGGATCGGCGCCGTGGGCCACGAGCATCTTCATGGCCTCCAGGTCCAGCGCGTACGCCGCACGCCAAAACGGGGTCGCACCCTTCGTGTCCACGCCGAGCAGATCGAAGGTGTAGGACATGTACCACAGGTGCTTCTTCAGCCGGACGTTCGGATCCACGCCGGCCTCGAGGAGCGTCCGCATCACCTCGAGGTGCGTGAGCCGCTGCTGCTGGTACGCCTGCTGCTGCGGGTAGCGTGCCTTGGGCGCCCAGTGCGCGTTCAGCGCTGCGTAGAGGGGTGTGGCCCCCGCTTCGCTCGCCACCGACGGATCCGCCCCCCGCTCGAAGAGGGTCATGGCGAGGTCGAAGTGGCCGTTGATCATGGCGATCAACATCGGGCTCGTGTGGTCCCCCAGGCTCACCCGGTCGATGTCCGCACCAGCGTCGAGGAGCACCAGCGCCGCCTCACCGTTGCCCTCGCGAACCGCGTACAGGAGCGCTGTGAGGCCGCCCGTGCCTCCTACGAGCTCGGCGTAGGTGAGGGGCTCGGGCTGGGCCTCCTCGCGGTCCACATTCTCCTCCTCCGCCCCCTCGGCGGCGGGATCCTGCGCCTGCCGCGCTACCCGGACCGCCGCCTGCACCTGGGCAGGCGTCGGGCCGAGCGTCCGCTCCTCCGGCCTCCGTGCTTCGCGGAACGCTTCAAGCACCTGGCTTCGGCGCCGGGCGGCCGCCTGGTCGGCCTGCTGCCGGGCGGGCATGGAGATCACCTTGCTCGCGACCTCCACGTCCGCGCCCCCATCGAGGAGCGCATGGATCGCCTCGACGCGGGTGAGCGCAGCCGCGAACATGAGCGGGGTCTGGCCACGGGCGGCGTCTCGCGCGTCCACGTCCGCGCCGCCGCCCACGAGAAGCGAGACCGCATCCGCGCTCCCCGCCGCAGCGGCGAGGTGGAGCGGAGTGGCGCCGCCCGTGGTCGTGGTGGCACGGGGGTCCGCGCCGGCCTCAAGGAGGACGCCGACGGTGGCGGCCATTCCCGCCCGGGCCGCCATGTGGAGCGGCGTGTACTCCCCGATCCGGGTCACGGCCCCAAGATCGGCTCCGGCGTGGATGAGCGTCTCGGCCATCTCGACCTGGCCGCCCTCGGAGGCCCAATGAAGCGCCGTCATGCCGTCGCCCTGGGCCGCGTTCACGTCGACTCCCTCGCGGGCGAGGGTGCGCACCGCCTCGAGGTCGCCCCGCTCGGCCGCGTCCGCGACCGGTGAGTCGGCGAGGGCGAGGACGGCCGGCGTCCCGATCGCCGGCACCGGGGACAGACGCGATCCAGGGTCGGTCAACACGGGCGTCGAGGCGGGGGCGGCCGCCAAGACGAGCGCCGCGAGCGAGAGCGCCCCGATCGTCTTCCCGCCCGGCTCGCGCCTCATCCGACCGTCAGAGAGAAGTCGCCCGTGCTGTCCCCGAAGCTCTCCATGTCGTCGAGCCCCAGCTTGTGCAGCAGCGTGAGCATCACGTTGGCCATGGGCGTTCCGGGCTCCGCCCGCAGGTGCATGTTGCCCGCCAGGCGGCCGTTCGCCCCGCCCACCATGAAGAGCGGGCAACGCCTGTGGTTGTGGAGGTTCGGATCGCCCATGGGAGACCCGTAGATGACCATCGTCTTGTCGAGCAGCGTGGCGTCGGCTTCCATCGATTCCTGGAGCGCCCGGAAGAAGTAGGGAAGCATGCTCACGTGGTAGCGGTTGATAAGCGAGAACTCGAGGATCGCCTCTTCGTTGCCGCCGTGGTGCGACGCCGGGTGGAAGGGCTTGTCGCACCCGCTGTCGGGGAAGACGCGAGCCGACGAGTCCCGGCCCATCTTGAACGAGACGACGCGCGTCATGTCGGACTGGAAGGCGAGCACCTGGAGGTCGAACATCAGCTTGACGTGCTCCTCGAAGGAGTCGGGCACGCCGGACGGGGCTTCCGGAAGCTCGCGGATCTCGCCGCTTGAGTTGTAGGCCTCGACCATCTGGATCCTCCGCTCGATCTCGCGGATGTCCTGGAGGTACCGCTCCAGCCGCTGTCGGTCGGGCGGGCTCAGCTCCCTCTTCAGCTGGGCGACGCGGCCGGTGATCCAGTCGAGAATGCTCCGGTTCGTACGCCTACCCTCTGCCCTCTCCTCCGCCGTGCCTCCAACCCCGAAGAGCTGCTCGAAGGCGACCCGGGGATCGCGGATCACCGGCAGGGGCTCGGTGGGCGAGGCCCAGCTGATCGAATCGGTGTATACGCAGGTGTAGCCGTAGGCGCATCCGCCGGACTGGTCGATGTTCTCGATGCAGAGCTGCATCGACGGGATGGGGGTCTCCTGGCCGAACCTCTGGGCATACAGCTGATCGAGCGACGTGCCGGCGAAGACGTCCGACCCCTCAGTCTGCTTGGGGTGCATTTGGGTCAGGAAGGTGGCGCTCGAGCGGAAGTGATCTCCGCCGATCTCCGGCGGGGTCCGGGCCTCCGCCGAGCGGACGTCGGTGTCGCTGACGATCGTCAGGTAGTCGCGGAACGGGGCGAGCGGGCTTAGGCTGGTGGGGCTCAGATCGAAGTCGCGGCCTACCGCGGCCGGAGACCAGAGGTTCTGCGTGGCCCCCCACTCGTCGCAGCCCGCCGCGCCATGCACCATCTCGATCGCCACCAGCCGGGTGGTGTCGGTCACGGCGGAGGAGCCGCTCGAGAACGTCGATCCGCCGCTCGCCGGAACCATGGCGTCCAGCAAGGGCAATGCCACCGTTGCGCCGAGGCCCTTGAGGACCTCCCGCCGCGACATGTGCTTGCCTGTGAGGAACTCCATCTAACGCCTCCTCGATGCGGTGTCGGCCGCCCGCGTTGCTTCTGCCGGGCGCGTCCTCTGGTTCATGATCCCCCGGCCCCGTCCTCCACCACGGGCTCCACCCGGCTCATCCGGAACGCCGGGCTCTTGACGACGCCCATGATGAACGACGACATGCGGTAGTCGTTCTCCTCGGCCGCCCGGGCGATCTGGCGAACGGTCGGCTTATCGTAGTACTCGATCCGGCGCCCCAGGGCGTACGCCATGAGGTTTTCCGTGAACGTGCGGACCAGCGGGATCGGGCGATCCATGAGAGCCTGGCGGAGATCGCGCGGGCTGTTCACCGGCGTGCCGTCGTAGAGCTCGCCGCGGGTGTCGAGCGGCATCCCGTTCTCCCGGATGCGCCACTTGCCCGTCACGTCGAAATTGTCCAGGGCAAGCCCGATCGGATCCATGAAGTTGTGGCAAGAGCTACACACGGGGTTCGTGCGGTGCAGCTCCATGCGCTCCCGGGTCGTGAGCATGCGCCCGCCCGCCGAGCCCTCGGTCTGCTCGAGGTCCGGCACCCCGGGCGGGGGCGGGGGCGGAGGGGTGCCCAAGAGCACCTCCATCACCCACTTGCCCCGGAGCACGGGCGACGTGCGATTCGCGTGCGACGTGAGCGTGAGGACGCTCCCGTGGCCGAGCAGGCCCCTTCGCCGCGCGTCGGCCAGTTCCGCCCTGCGGAAGTGGTTCCCGGTCACTCCGGGGATGCCGTAATGGCGGGCCAGCCGCTCGTTCACGTAGGTGTAGTCCGCCGTGAAGAGGTCGAAAAAGCTGCGATCCTCCCGGACGAGGCTGTTGAAGAACAGCTCCGTCTCGCGGACCATGGCGTCGGCGAGCTGGTGGTGGTAGTCCGGATACATCAGCCGGTCCGGATGCACCTTCTCCAGGTCCTGGAGCCGAAGCCACTGCGCGGCGAACCGGCTGCCCAGAGCCTCGGAGCGGGGATCGGCCAGCATGCGCCGGACCTGGCCCTCGAGCCCCCGCTCGTCCGACAGCTCGCCACGCCCGGCAGCGTCGATCAGGGCCTGGTCGGGTGGCGTGCCCCAGAGGAAGAAGGAGAGGCGGGACGCCAGGTCCACGTCACCGATGCGGTAGCTCTCCCCCGGCTCGAAGTCGCTGGGCGGCTCCTCGAAGCGGAAGGCGAAGTCGGGGCTCGCCAGGATCGCCTGGAGCGCCATGGCGATGCCGGCCTCGAAGCCGCCGTCAGCCGCACCTGCCTGGTAGAAGGACCGGAGAGCCCCGAGGTCGTTCTCGGTGAGCGGCCGCCGGTACGCCCGCGCTCCCAACCGGGAGAGGATCTCCTCGGCGCAGGCGTGCTCCTCGTCAGGCGAGGTCGGCCGGCAGCTGAAGATCTTCCGCCGGCTCGGCGTCTCTGAGACTCCGGTGGGGCTGTGCGGCCCGTGCACCACCAGGTCCTTGAGGTGCGCGAGAGCGGTGATCCCGTACCCCGTGACGCCGATCTGGCGGTCGGCCAGCGACCAGTCGTGGGGCGACATGAGGTCATCGACGGGACCCTCCGTCTGCCGGATGAACGCCACGGACACCCGCTGCGGGCCGGCTCGCACGAAGATCGGCTCGGTATCCAGGTTCACGCCGTTGGGATCCGAGACGTCCATCCAGCGATCGACCTCCAGGAGCGCCTTCCGCTCGCCGTTGATGGAGACCTCAATCTGCTCGTCCTTCGCCACGCGACCGAAGAAGCCGCCCGTGGTGGTGTGCTCGAAGGCCATCTTGAAGACGTAGTCGCCGTCGGCCGGGAAGTTATGGACGACGGAGATGCCGCCGCGGGTCCCGCGCGGCGCGCCCTCCACCCGGTCCCACTGGGTCGCGTAGCCCGGGTTCCTGTACGTCGTCGACGTCGGAATGGCGTCGGGATCGCCGATCGCGAGGCGCGTGATGTCGTTGGCGGCCCGGAGGTGGGCGTCCATGAGCGTTGCCGACAGCATCTGAGCATCGGCGATGTTGTCGAAGTTGGCGCTCTTCGTGTCGAGCGGCAGGTAGTTGCCCGCGTCGATGTCGAGGTCCAAGAGGTCGCGAATCGAGCGCGCGTACTCGGCCCGGTTGAGCCGCTGGAAAGAGCGGAACCCCGGATTGGGGTCCCGGGCCGCGGCCTCGTCGATCAGCGTCTCGAGGGTCTCGACGAGAGCGAGGAGCGTGTCGGGGCTCGGCCTCGGCGCCCCCGGGAGGGGCATCATGCCCGCCCGCAGCTTCACGATCATCTTCTCGGCCGTCTCCGCCAGGTCGGGGGCGCGGGCGACCTCGAAGCCGGAGAGCGTCAGGTTGCCGGTGAGCATCACGTCGTTGTGGCAGACCACGCAGTACTGCCTGACGACCGCCGTGAGCGAGTCGCTGGGGAGGCTCCGGGCGTGAGCGCTCCACGGGGGGGAGGAGGCAGCCCGGGCCGCCGGGCGCCGGGCCTCGGGCCCGCGCACCGACGGATCGGCGACCGTCGCCAGATACCGCTCGAGAGCCTGATCCGCCGCGAGCGGCGAGGGAGCGGCCGTCCCCGCCGACGAAGCGGGCTCCGCCTCGATCAGAGGCGGCAAGGCCGCTGCCTGGGCCCGTGCGGCCCCCGGAAGGGCCCCCACGGTCAACAGGACGAGCGGGAGTCGGGCGCCCCTCGGGCGGAGTCTGTTCATCGGCCTGCCCGCAAGACGTAGACCCCTAGGATAGGCCCCCGACGCGGGCAAAGCCCGCGACGTTGCGCCTCTCACGTGAGTCCCCGAAGTCCTCAGCACGACACGCAGTTGTGGTTGTTGATGGCGCCCAGGCTCTCGAGGAGCTCGATCGTTTCGGGGAACGGCTGGATGCGCTGGACGGGCCCGTTGGCCATGTCCACGGTCGTCTGTCCGCCTCGGCTCACGGCCATGGCGTCAGCCCCCTGATCGACCAGGTAGCGGATCAGCTCGTTGTCGCCTCGGGCTGCTGCGTGATGCACGGCGTTGTAGCCGTTGTGGTCCCTGGCGTTCACGTCGGCGCCGAGCTCCTCGACCAGATACTTCACTGCGGGGATCCACCCGTTGGGCGCGTGGCGATGCGCGTTGCCCGCGAACCCTTCTCCGTATCCGACGCCCGAGGCGGCGTGGATCGGCCACACCGCAGGGCCGTCCACCGGCACGGGCGGGAGCCCCGACGGATCCTCCCCGCCGTCCCCCCCGCGCCGGCGCTCGGGCGGCTTCAGGGTCGGCACGTCGGGATCGGCCCCGTAGGCCACGAGCAGCTTCATCGCTTCCACGTCGGTGCCGTACGCCGCTCGCCAGAACGGCGTCGCGCCCCGGACGTTCACGCGGAGCAGGTCAAAGGTGTACGACATGTACCAGAGGTGCTTCCTGAGCCGGACGTCGGGATCGGCCCCGGCCTCCAGCAGGGCCTTCATGACGCCCAGGTAGCTGGCTTGCTGCTGCTGGTAGGCCTGCTGCTGCGGGTACCGGGCCTTGGGGGCCCAGTGCGTGTTGAGGGCCGTGAAGAGGGGCGTGGCTCCGGCGTCGCTCGCGATGTTCAGGTCGGCTCCGCGCTCGAGGATCCCAAGGGCCAGATCGAAGTGCCCGTTGATCGTGGCCATGAGGATCGGGCTCGTGCCGTCCCCCGTGCTCACCTGATCGATGTCCGCCCCGCCGTCGAGGAGCGCCATCGCGGCCTCCGTGCGGCCCTCCCGAACCGCATGCAGCAGCGCGGTCAGGCCCCCGTGGGTCCCGACGAGGCCCGTGAAGCCCGGAAACAGCTCCGACTGCGGGTCGATCTCCTCTTCGTGCTCCTCGGCGTCTCCCAGGGTGCGCTGCACCTCCTGGGCGGCCCGCACGGCGGCCCGCACCTGCTCGGGAGTGGGCCGCCAGTTGAGGTTGTCCCCGGCGTGCTTCGCACGGAAGTCGGCGAGGATGCTGTCGCGGACCTCACCCGCCGCGTCGTCGACGCCGGCGCGGGCCGGTACGTCGACCACGTGTGAGGTGAGCGCCGGATCGGCGCCGACGCGGAGCAGCGCCTTCACCACGTCGACGCGTCCCTTCGATGACGCGAACATGAGGGCGGTCTGTCCCCACTCGGACTCGCGGCGATCCACCCCGGCGCCGTGCTCCAGAAGAGCCTCCACCGCCCGCACGCTGCCCGCCGACGCGGCGAGGTGGAGCGGCGTGGCGTCTCCCGTCGAGGTCCCCGCGTTTGCCGAGGCGCCCCGCTCGAGCAGCGTGGCGACCACCCCGGCGCTCCCGCCGCGAGCCGCCAGGTGGAGCGGCGTGTAGGCGCCGTTCCGGGTCATGGCTGCCGGATCCGCGCCCGCGTCGAGCAGCAGGCTGGCGATCTCGGCGCTTCCCCGCTCGGCGGCCCAGTGCAGCGCCGTCATGCCGTCGCCCTGGGGAGCGTTCACGTCGAGTCCCCGCTCGATCAGGACGCGCACCTCCTCAACGTCTCCGCGCATGGCCGCATCGGCGATCGGCGACTGGGCCGGCGCCGCGCCCCAGAGCAGCACGCTCGAGATCAGCGCGCCGGCTCCCAACCCAGAGCGCCTCGAGCGAAGGGGCCTCGCTCGCATCCGGCTCCGCTTCACGCGCATCGGCCGCATCCCGTCAGACGCGTAGCGAGAAGGGTTCCGTGCTGTCGCCGAAGCTCTGGAGGTCGTCGAGGCCGAGGCCGTGGAGCAGGCTCAGCATGACGTTCGCCATGGGCGTTCCGTCGGGCGCCTCGAGGTGGGCGCCTCCCTCCAGCAGGCCGTTCGCGCCGCCCAACAGGATCAGCGGACAACGCCGGTGGTTGTGCAGGTTGCCGTCGGCCATCGGCGATCCGAAGAGGATCAGCGTCTTGTCCAGGAGGCTGCTCTCGCCCTCCTCGATGCCCGCGAGCTTGTCCAGGAAGTAGGGGAGCATCCTCGCGTGATACCGGTTGATGCGGAAGAAGTCCGTGATGGCCTCCTCGCTCCCGCCGTGGTGCGACGCCGGATGGAAGGGCTTCTCCACCCCGCTCTCCGGATAGACGCGTCCCGACGCGTCCCGCCCCGTCTTGAATGAGAAGACGCGGGTCATGTCCGAGGCGAAGGCCAGAGCCTGCAGGTCGAACATCAGCCGCATGTGCTCTTCGAAGGAGTCGGGCACCCCGGCGGGCGCCTCCGGTATCTCCCTCGCCTCGCCACTGCTGTTGCGGGCCTCGACGCTCTCAACGCGCCGCTCGAGCTCGCGCACGTCCTCGAGGTAGCGCTCGAGCCTCTGGCGGTCGTTGGGCCCCAGCTCCTTCCTGAGGTGGCCGACCTCGTCGACGAGCCAGTCGAGGATGCTCTTCTTGGTGCGGCGCCGGGCGGCGCGCTCTTCGGGGGTGCCACCCGCGCCGAAGATCAGGTCGAAGGCGACCCTCGGGTCCCGGACCATCGGCAGCGGCTCGGTGGGCGACGCCCAACTGATCGTGTCCGTGTAGACGCAGGCATAGCCGTAGGCGCAGCTCCCCGACTGATCCACGTTCTCGATGCAGAGCTGCATCGACGGGATCGGCGTGTCCTGGCCGAACCTCTGGGCGTAGAGCTGGTCCATCGACGTCCCCACGAGGACGTCGGAGCCCCGGGTCTGCTTCGGATGGGACTGCGTCAGGAAGACCGCGCTGGAGCGGAAGTGGTCGCCGCCGATCTCCGCCGGCTGGATCGCCTCGGCGCCGCGCGCATCGGTGTTGCTCACGATCGTGAGGTAGTCGCGGTACGGCTCGAGGGGACTCAGCGCGCTCGGAGCCAGGTCGAAGTCGCGGCCCACGGCTGCAGGGGCCCACATGTTCTGGGTCATCCCCCACTCGTTGCAGCCCGCCGCGCCGTGCACGAGCTCGATGGCCACGAACCGGGTGCCGTCCGCTGCCGGCGCCACGCCCGCCCGGAGCCGGCCGGCCGGCACCATGGCATCGAGGAAGGGCAGCGCCACGGTGGCTCCGAGGCCCCTGAGGAAGGTGCGCCGGGGAATGTGCCTTCCTGAGATCAGTTCCATTCTTGCATTCTCCTCCGAGTCGCTCTACTGCGCCTCGCTCATCTCGTCCTGTTCCACGACGGCCTGCACCCTCTGCATCCGGAACGCATCGCTCATCACCACGCCCATGATGAACGACGACATGCGGTAGTCGTTCGCCGCGGCTTCCCTTGCGATCGCCCGGACCGTGGGCTTGTCGTAGTACTCGACCCGGCGCCCCAGCGCATACGCCATCAGGTTCTCGGCGAACGTCCGGATCAACGGCTCGGGCCGCTTGAGCAGCACGTGCCGGAGCTCGGCTGGGCCTTCCACCGGCGTCCCGTCGTACATCTCTCCCCGCGTGTCCAGCGGCATGCCGTTCTCACGGATGCGCCACTTGCCGGTCACGTCGAAGTTATCCAGTGCGAGCCCGATCGGGTCCATGAAGCGGTGACAGGAGGTGCACACCGGATTGGCCCGATGCATCTCCATGCGCTCCCGGGTCGTGAGCATGCGCGTGCCCTGGGCGCCCTCGGTCTCGTCGAGGTCCGGCACGCCCGGAGGGGGCGGGGGAGGCGGCGTGCCCAACAAGACCTCCATGACCCACTTGCCCCGGAGCACGGGCGAGGTCCGCCCGGGGTGCGAGGTCAGCGTCAGGATGCTGCCGTGCCCCAGGAGGCCGCGGCGCCGGTCGTCCGGATAGCGCACCCGGCGGAAGCGCTCGCCGACCACGCCCCCAATGCCGTAGTGCGCCGCGAGGCGCTCGTTGGCGAACGTGTAGTCGGCCATGTACAGCTCGAGGACGCTCCGGTCCTCCTGCACCAGGCTGTTGAAGAAGAGCTCCGTCTCGCGCCGCATGGCCCGAGCGAGCTGTTCGTCGAAGTCGGGGAACCAGAAGGCGTCGGGATGGACCTTGTCCAGGTCCTGGAGCCGCAGCCACTGGGCTGCGAACCGCGGACCGAGCATCTCCGACCTGGGATCACCGAGCATCCGGCGAACCTCGGCGGCCAGCACGTCCGGATCGGAAAGCTCGCCCCCGCTCGCCCGGGCCGCAAGCTGCTCATCAGGCGGCATCCCCCACAGGAAGAAGGAGAGCCGGGTCGCCAGGTCGTGGTCCCCGATGCGGTAGTCCTGGCCGGGTCCCGTCGGGCTCGCTGGCTCCTCGAAGCGGAAGAGGAAGTGCGGGCTGGCCAGGATCGCCTGGAGCGCCGTCCGGATGCCGACCTCGAAGCCGCCGACCTCGCCGCCCTCCTCGTAAAAGGACATCAGCACGCCGAGGTCCCGATCGTTCAGGGGCCGGCGATACGCCTTCCGGGCGAGCCGGCTCACGATCTCTTCCGCGCACGCCCGCTCTTCGTCGAGCGACTCGGGATAGCAGCTGAAGATCGCTCGCCGGCTGGGCGTCTCCGAGACGCCGGTGACGCGGTGCGGCCCGCCGATCACCAGATCGCGCAGGTGTGGTAGGAACGTGAGCCCGTAGCCGCTGATCCCCGTATGGCGATCGGCCAGCGACCAGTCGTGGGGGGACATGAGGTCCTCCGCGGGCCCTTCCGTGCGCTTGACGAACGCGGCCGTGACGCGCTGGGGGCCGGCGAGCACGTGGATCGGCTCGGTCTCCATGTAGATCACCTCCGCGTCGTCGAACGTCATCCACTGGTCGACGTCGAGGAGCGCCGCTCGGCGGCCGTTGATCGAGACCTCCATCTGCTCGAACCGGGCGATCTGGCCGAAGAAGCCCGCCCCCGTGGTGGTGTGCTCGAGCGTCATGGTGAAGGTGTAGTCGCCGCTGGCCGGAAAGATGTGCTCGGTCGAGATCCCGCCTCGGGTCCCGAAGGGCGCGCCCTCGACGCGCTCGGTCTGAGAGGCGTACCCGGAGATCGTGTACTTCCGGTCGCTGGGGGCGGCGTCGGGATCGCCGATGGCCAGCCGGCTGATCTCGCTCGCGCCGTTGAGGTACGACTCCAGGAGTGTCGGGGACATCATCTGGACGTCGGCGATGTTGTCGAAGTTGGCGCTCTTGGTGTCCAGGGGCAGGTAGTCCCCGGCGTCGATGTCGATCCCGAGCAGGTCGCGGACGGCGCTCTCGTACTCCGGCCGGTTCAGGCGCTGGAAGGTGCGGCCGCCCGGGTTGGGCCTCTGGGCGGCGGCCTCGTCGATCAACGTCTCCAAAGTCTCCACGAGGGCCAGGAGCGTGTCCGGGCTCGGGCGCGGCGCCCCGGGGGCCGGCATCATGCCCGCCCTGAGCTTGACAATCATCTTCTCCGCCGTCTCGGCCAGCTCCGGCGCCCGGGCCACGTCGAATTCCGCGAGCGAGAGGTTGCCCGTCATCATGGCGTCGTTGTGGCACACGACGCAGTACTGCTTCACCACGGCGGTCAGGGAGTCGGGCAGGATCGCCCGAGCAGACGCGGGAGGGTGTGTAGCCGCCGGAATCGCGGGAACAGCAGCGGCGAGGGCGCCCGGCGCCCGCTCCGGCGCGGATGGGGCCGCTCGCTGCTCCCAGGTCCCGTCGCCCCCGAGCATGAGCAGGACGCCCAGCCCAATCATGCAGTACGCCTTCATAGCCAACATACCTCTACCATGCCCCTAACATGTCACGCAGTTGTGGTTGTTCTTGGCGCCGAGGCCCTCCAAGAGCGCGATCGTCTCCGGGAACGGCTGGATCCGCTGCACGGGCCCATTGGCCATGTCCACCGTGGTCTGCCCGCTGCGGCTCACGACCGTCACGTCGGCCCCCTGCTCCACCAGGTAGAGGATGAGCTCGTTGTCTCCTCTCGACGCCGCATGATGGACGGCCGTGTAGCCATTCTCGTCCCGGGCGTTCACGTCGGCCCCGTGCTCCTCCACGAGGTACTTCGCGGCAGGCAGCCAGCCAGCCGGGACGTGCCGGTGCGAGTTGGCCGCGAAGCCCTCGCCGTATCCCACGCCCGAAGCCGCATGGATCGGCCACGCTCCCGGCCCGCCCACCGGCACCGGGGGCAGGCCCGAGAGGTCGGGGCCCCGCTGGGTGGAACGCGACGGCATCTTCGTCGTCGGGATGTTCGGATGGGCGCCGTACGACACGAGCAGGCGCATCGCGTCCACATCCAGAGCGTAGGCCGCTCGCCAGAAGGGCGTCGCGCCGGCTCTCGTCACCCTGAGTAGGTCGTTGTTGTAGGTCGTATACCACAGCGGCCGCTCAAGGCGCACGTTGGGGTCGACCCCGGCATCGAGCAGCGCCTCCATGACCTCCAGGTAGGTCGTTTCCTGCTGCATGTAGTCCGTCGTCTGCGGATGCCGGGACTTGGGTGCCCACTGCATGTTGAGCACGGCGTAGAGCGGGGCGGCACCGGCGCCGCTCGCCAGGTTCGGGTCGGCGCCCCGCTCGAACAGGGCCATCACCAGGTCGAAGTGGCCGTTAATGGCGGCGATTAGGATGGGGCTCGTGCCGTCCGCCGCGCTCAGGCCATTGATGTCGGCGCCGGCCTCCACGAGAGCGAGCGACACCTCGTTATGCCCCTCGCGCGCCGCGAGCAGCAACGCCGTCAGGCCGCCGTGCGTGCCCACCAAGTCGGCGTAGGAGAGGGGATCGATCTCGGTGGCGCCCCTGAGCAGCACTTCCTGGGGGAGCGGTCGTCCATCGGGGGTCGGCGAGTCGGCGGGGGGCGGGGCCTCCGGCCGGGCACCCGGGGCGGGAGGCGCCGCTCCGCTCGGAGGCGGCTGCTCCGGGAGCGGTCCGTAGGCGTAGCCGGGCTCCGCTTGGCCCCGCGCCTCACGGGCGGCCGGGTCCTGGGCGTCGCGCAACGCCGCGAGCAGCCGGTTGCGGCGGCTGCGATCAGCCCGGTCTTGCTCTTCCCGCGCCGGGATGTCGATGACCTTGGCGGCGATCTCGGGATTGGCACCTCCCTCCACCAGCGCGTGGATGGCCCCCACGCTGTTCGACGCCGCGGCGAACATGAGCGGAGTCTGGCCCCACTGCGTCTCCTTTGCGTTCACGTCGGCGCCGTGGCTCACGAGGGCCCTCACGGCGCGGACGCTCCCCGCCGCAGCAGCGAAGTGGAGCGGCTGCGCCTCCCCCGTGCCGGTCCGCACAGCGGGATCCGCCCCGGCCGAGAGCAAGACCTCGACCACAGGTCCGTGCCTGCCCCTGCTCGCCAGGTGCAGCGGCGCGTAAGACCCGAGCCGGGTGACGGCGCTGAGGTTGGCGCCGGCGTAGATCAGCACCTCGGTCATCTCGGCGTGCCCCGTTTCCGCCGACCAGTGCAGGGCGGTCATGCCGTCGGCCTGGGCCGCGTTCGCGTCGGCTCCCTGGCGGAGGAGCGCGCGCACCGCCTCCAGGTCGCCTCTCATCGCCGCATCGGCGACCGGTGCGTCGGAGGCCGCCAGCCAGACAAGCGCCGTCAGGCAGAACGCGCCCCATGCGTGTACTCCGAGGGTGCGTCTCATCAGACCGTCAGCGGGAACTCACCCGTGCTGTCCCCGAAGCTCTCCATATCGTCGAGACCCAGCGTGTGCAGAAGCGTGAGCATCACGTTCGCCATGGGCGTTCCCGGCTCGGCTCGGAGGTGCATATGGCCCTCGAGCCGGCCGTTCGCGCCGCCCGCAACGAAGAGGGGACACCGCTTGTGGTTGTGGAGGTTCGGGTCGCCCATCGGGGACCCGTATATGACCATGGACTTGTCCAGCAGGCTCCGGTCCCCCTCCATCGTGTTCTGGAGCTTCTCGAGGAAGTAGGGGATCAAGCTCACGTGGTAGCGGTTGATGACCGCGAAATCCAGGATGGCGCTCTCGTTTCCGCCGTGGTGCGAGGCGGGATGGAAGGGCGAGTCCGTGCCGCTCTCCGGATAGACGCGGCTCGAGGCGTCGCGTCCCATCTTGAACGAGAAAACGCGGGTCATGTCCGACTCGAACGCCAGCGCCTGAAGGTCGAACATGAGTTTCACGTGCTCGTCGAAGGAGTCGGGCACACCGGCCGGAGCTTCGGGCAGCTCCCGGACCTCGCCGCTCCGGTTGTACTCCTCGACCTTGTGGATCCTTCGCTCGATCTCGCGGATGTCCTCCAGGTACCGCTCCATGCGGATGCGGTCGCCCGCCGCGAGCTGCCTCTTGAGATCCGCCACCTCCTCCGTGAGCCAGTCGAGGATGCCGCTGCTCGTCCGCCTGCGGGCCGCCCGCTCCTCGGCGCTTCCTCCCGCTCCGAACAGCTGATCAAAGGCCACGCGGGGATCGCGGATCATGGGGAGCGGAGAAGTGGGCGAGGCCCAGCTGACGGTGTCGGTGTACGCGCACGCGTAGCCGTACGCGCAACCCCCCGCTTGGTCCACGTTCTCGATGCACAGCTGCATCGAGGGGATCGGCGTGTCCTGCCCGAACCTCTGCGCATAGAGCTGGTCGAGCGACGTGCCCGCCAAGACGTCCGAGCTCTCGGTCTGCTTGGGATGGGCCTGTGTCAGGAAGGTCGCGCTGGAGCGAAAGTGGTCGCCGCCGATCTCCTTCGCCTCGACCGCCTCCGCGGCCCGGACATCGGTGTCGCTCACGATCGTCAGGTACTCGAGGAACGGCTCGAGCGCGACCATGCTCGTGGGAGTCAGGTCGAAGTCCCGACCCACCTCCCCCGGGGACCAGAGGTTCTGCGTGCCCCCCCACTCGTTGCAGCCCGCCGCGCCGTGCACCATCTCGATTCCGACGAGGCGCGTGGGATCCTCCGGGCTGGACCTGCGCGAGGCCCCCCTCCTCCCTGCAGGAACCATGGCATCGAGGTAAGGCAATCCCACGGTGGCGCCCAGGCCCTTGAGAACCGTGCGGCGCGACATGTGCTTGCCTGTGATGAACTCCATCCAGCGTCTCCTGCTAGCGTCTTCTCGATGCGGTGCTGGCCGGCCGCGTGCTGGACGGCCGGCGCACGGGTCGCTTATTCGTTGCTCGCCCCCTCACGATCCCCCGATCCCTCTTGGGCCAGCGCAGCGGCGCGGCTCATCCGGAACGCCGGGCTCTTCACGATGCCGACGACAAACGACGAGATGCGGTAGCCGCTGGCCTCGGCCTCCCTGGCGATCGCACGGACACTGGGCTTGTCATAGTACTCGATGCGGCGCCCCAGGGCGTAGGCCATGAGGTTCTCCGTGAACGTCCGAACCAACGGGATCGGCCGCGCCAGCAGAGCCCGCCGCAGATCGTCCGGGCTCGTCACGGGCGTGCCGTCGTAGAGCTCCCCCCGGGTGTCGAGCGGCATCCCGTTCTCCCGGATGCGCCACCTGCCGGTCACGTCGAAGTTGTCGAGCGCCAGCCCGATGGGGTCCATGAACTTGTGGCACGAGTTGCAGACCGGATTCGCCCGGTGCAGCTCCATGCGCTCCCGGGTAGTGAGCAGCCGGCCGCCTTGGGAGCCCTCCGTCTGCTCCAGGTCGGGGACGTCGGGCGGCGGCGGCGGCGGCGGCGTGCCAAGAAGCACCTCCATGACCCACTTGCCCCTCAGCACGGGCGACGTGCGGCCCGCATGCGAAGTGAGGGTGAGCACGCTCCCGTGGCCCAGCAGGCCTCTGCGCCCCCGATCCGCCAGCTCGACCCGACGGAAGTTGCTGCCGGTGACGGCGGGGATGCCGTAGTGCCGGGCCAAGCGCTCGTTCACAAAGGTGTAGTCGGCCGTGAACAGGTCGAAGAGGCTCCGGTCTTCACGGACCAGGCTGTTGAAGAACAGTTCCGTCTCGCGCCGCATTGCGTCCTTCAGCCGCTGATCGAAGTCTGGATACAGCCGCACGTCGGGGTGGATCTTCTCCAGATCCTGGAGCCGGAGCCACTGGGCCGCGAACCGCTTCCCCAGCGCCTGGGAGCGGGGAGCGGCCAGCATGCGGCGTGCATGCTCCACGAGGCCCTCGATGTCCGAGAGCTCTCCCCGCCTTGCGGCGGCCAAGAGCGCTTCGTCGGGCAGCGTGCCCCAAAGGAAGAACGACAGGCGCGCCGCGAGATCCTCGTCGCTGATCCGGTAGTCCTGGCCGGGAGCCTCACCGCCCGGAGGCTCCTCGAAGCGGAACACGAAGTGCGGGCTGACGACAATCGCCTCGAGCGCGGTGCGGATCCCTATCTCGAAGCCGCCTTCGCGGGCACCGACTTCGTAGAAGGCCATCAGGTCGCTCACGTCGTCGGGGTCGAGCGACCTCCGATACGCCTTGGTGGCCAGCCTCGTGACAATTTCCTCCGCGCAGCGCTTTTCCTCCGCCGCCGACGTGGGGCGGCACGAGAAGATCTCTCGGCGGCTCGGGGTGTCGGAGACGCCCGTCGGGTTGTGCGGCCCGGTGATGGCCAGATCCCTCAGATGAGGCAGGCTCGTGAAGCCGTAGGCGTCGGCGATGCTGGTGCTCGCGAGCGACCACTCGTGCGGTGACACCAGATCCTGGAGGGGCCCCTCGAAGCGCCGGACGAAGGCCGCCGTGACCCTGTGCGGCCCCGCGCGCACCGGGATCCGGCCCGTGCGGAGATTGGTGCCGTCGGGGTCCGAGCGATGCATCCACCGGTCGATGTCGAGCACCGCCACGCGCACCCCGTCCACCGAGATCTCGATCTGCTCGGGCGCTTCCGCCGTGTGCAGCGCCGCCCGGCCGCTCCCGTAGAGCGCCCCGGTGGTCTCGTGGTGCAGCGAGACCCTGAACAGGTACTCTCCGTCCGCCGGGAAGTTGTGCACGACGGAGATTCCGCCGCGCGTCCCGAAGGGAGCCCCCTCCACACGCTCGGTCTGCGTCTCCCAGCGCGACACCTTGAACGTCGCCTCGGTGGCCGCGGCGTTCGGGTTGCCCACGGACAGCCGGCTGATCTCGCTCGCCGCGCCCAGGTAGGCGTTCATGAGCGTGGGAGAGAGCAGCTGCACGTCGGCGATGTTGTCGAAGTTCGCGCTCTTGGTGTCGAGCGGCAGATACGCGCCGGCGTCCACGTCAAGGGCCAGCAGATCCTTGATCGAGGCGGCGTATTCCGCCCGGTTGAGCCGCTGGAAGGTGCGATGGCCCGGGTTCGGCGCCTCGGCGGCCGCCTCGTCGATCAGCGTCTCGAGGGTCTCGACCAGAGCGAGCAGGGTGTCGGGGCTGGGCCGGGGCGCTCCGGGAAGCGGCATCATCCCTGCCCTGAGCTTGATGATCATCTTCTCGGCCGTCAGGGCCAGCTCGGGTGCCCGCGCCACGTCGAAGTTCGAGAGCGTGAGGTTGCCCGTGAGCATCACGTCGTTGTGGCACACAACGCAGTACTGCTTCACGACGGCGGTGAGCGAGTCGGGGGGAATCGCCGGCCGCGAGGGGGGCGTTCGCACCGGGAGATTCGCCGGCAGACTTGCCGGGGCGGGACCCCACACCGACGCACTCGCGTAGGCCGCGAGATAGTCCTGGAGAGCCACGTCGACGGAGCGGTCCGAGGAAGGCAGGTGCGTCGCGTCCTGCGATCTCGCCGCGCCCGGATAGGTGGCGCCCACCAGCGCAAGGACGATCGCACCAACGGGCCCGCTGAGTCGCTTCATCGAGCTGCCCCTACGGATTCTTGGACTTCGCTTCCGACATGGCCTTTTGGATCGCCTTCACGGTAGCGTCCACACGGAACTGCATGAGCTTATGCCCCACCTCGAGCGCCTGGTGGATCGGTGTGATGCTCAGGCCGTTGATCGTGGCCTCGCCCGCAGCGACGCGCTGGTGGTAGCGGACCGACTGGGGATCGGTGATCATCATCAGCGAGGTGATGTAGAAGTCGTCGTGGTGCCCGTCGTCGACGGTCTCCACGTAGCCCAGCTGGTCCTCCATGTATCTCCGCACGTCGTCGTAGTTGTAGTACTCGGGAATGAAGTAGGCCGTGGCGCCGCTTCCCGCCCAGCGCCCGTTCAGGGTGACGGCCGTGGCCTCCAGTCCGCGTTGATTCCCTCCGCTGTCGCCGATGAGGACGATGTCGGTGAAGCCCTGGCTCTTCAGGCTGCTGCCAACGTCCTCGAGGACCATGCGGAAGGTCTCCTGCCGAAGGCTGAGGGTCCCCGGGAACCGGATGTTCTCCGGATCACCCTCGGGGACCAGCTTGAGAACGGGCGTGCAGAGCGCGTTTCCGAGGGTCCTGGCGACCCGGTCGCAGGCCCCTTGCAGCACGTAGTTGTGCTTGCCGTTCGCCAGGTAGGGGCCGTTCTGCTCGATCCCCCCGGTGGGAACGATCGCGGTCGTCTTGCCCGAGGCGATCAGGTCGCGCACCTCGAGCCAGGTGAGCTCGTCGATCCAGACCGAGTTCAGAGCCTCGATGGGGGGCGGCATCCGCATCATCTCCAGCCGCTCGCGCTCGCGCTCGGCCTGCAGCCGGGCCCGCTCCTCGGGACTCGGGTCGGACTGCTGCACAGCCGCGAGGGGAGCCGCAAGTCCCGCTACCCATACTGCGGTTGCGACAGCAGTGATCGTCCGGCTCATGGTGTCCTCCTCACCCAGAGAACGAACGGCGGATCGGCGCGCCAGCGCACGAACCCCCGCGACGTCGGAAATTGCGTGCGCCCCCACCAATACTCAGTTTGGGAAATTAGCGAACAAGGCCCGTTCCCGCTAACGACTCCCAAGATTTCGGAGGGAAGGCCTTGGCCGCCTTCCATGCGGACTCTCGGTACGGGGATCAGCCCGGAGGACCCCATGATTTCGAATCCTGCTTCGCTCCGATGGACCGTGGTGCTCGGCCTCCTCGTCGGATCCGCCTGCGGTGGCACGAGCGAGGAGGGGGCGGCCGAGCCGGGCCAGGCACCCGCCGTGGCCGGAGCGCCCGCGGACGGCGACACCCCCTTCGCCACCCTGGCGGACTACTTCGATCCCGAGGAGTACGCTGACCGCCGGGCCCGCCTCGCTGAAGAGGCCGGCGGCGGGGCCGTGCTGCTGCTCGGCTCGAAGGACCCCATGGACGCTTGGGACGAGCACCGGTTCGATCCCTACTTCCGGATCCGCGAGTTCAAGCAGACGGAGCCGATGATCTATCTCACCGGCCTCGAGGAGCCCGGGGCCGTCGTCCTGTTCCATCCAGAGCGGGCGTCGGTCTTCCTGCCTGACGGCGGAGAGGGCGAGGGGGCGCGCGAACGCCTCGCCTCGCTGGGGCTCGACGACGTGCAGCCACTGTCGGCGTTCGAGGAGGCCCTCGGGGCGGAGATGGCCGCCGGGCCGCTCTACGTCCTCCAACGCGAGCGGGCCGAGGGCGGGGTCGGCTTCGGCACCGGAGAGCGCTTCTCCGACCTGCTGCCGAGCCTGGCGGCCGGCACGCTGCCCGAAGATCTCGTCGCCGAGCGCATCCGAGTTCGGTTTCCCGGCTCCGAGGTGCGCAACCTGCTCCCGGCCCTGCGCCGCACCTGGAAGGCCAAGTCGCCGGCCGAGCTCCGCGTCATGCGAGACGTTGCGCAGATCTCGGTCGGGGGACTGATCGAGGGGCTTCGTTACATCCGTCCGGGCGTGAGTGATCGCGAGATCGCGGGCCGGATCGAGGGTGAGATGCGGCGGAGAGGCGCGCAGCGGCTGGCCTACTCCGCCGATATCCAGTCCGGCCCCAACCTCCAGCAGAGCTTCGTCGCGCTCTTCCGCGACTACGACGCCCAGAACCGCATCATGCAGGCCGGCGAGCACGTGCTCGTGGACCACTCGGCGGAGTTCAACTACCACGTCTCGGACATCGCGCGCACGGTCCCCGTGAACGGAAGCTTCTCGCCCGAGTATCGGGCGCTCTACGAACTCTACCTCGTGGCGCACTGGGCGGGCCTCGAAGCCACGCGCCCGGGAAACAGCTGGAGTAGCGTCGGAAACGCCGCCGCCCAGGCCGTGGCGGACCGGCTCGGCACCCTCGAAGAGGAGTGGCTTCGCGAGGCGGCCGAGAGGTTCGTGAGCCGCTACAGCCGGGAGGGCGCCGGGCCGGGCCACTTCCTTGGGACGAGCATCTCCATCCACAGCGACCAGACGTCGGCGCTCGTCCCGGGGCAGGTCATCGCCTACGAGATGGTCCTCTCGTCTCCGGAGCGCGGCCTGCGCGTCACGCTCGAGGACGTGGTGGCCGTCACCGAAGACGGCCATGAGATCCTGTCGGTGGGACTGCCCACCACCGTGGTCGAGGTGGAGGCGATCGTGGGCTCGGCGTATCGCTCCCCTTGACGATCGAACAAAACGAATAAGGAACGGACGATGAGATCACTGCTATTGACCCTGACGGTCGTGCTGGCCAGCGCCCAGCCGCTCCAGGCACAGCGCGCCTACGAGCTCCCGAATAAGGAGGTCCACAGCCAGCGTCGTGCCAAGTTCCTCGACGCCATGGAAGGCGGGATCGCCATCGTCGTCGCGGCCCTGGAGGACCAGGACAACATCTACGAGTTCTTCGTCGACCACTCGGACTTGCACGACTTCATCTTCTTGACCGGCCTCGAGGGCATCGACGCCTGGCAGTCGGCACTGATCCTCGTACCTGGGGCCCAGACGTACCGCGAGATCCTCTACACCTCCCAGGATCCCGATGCGATGCACGAGAAGACGGGCATCGAGCACGTCTATCCCTACGAACTCCTGACGGAGCACCTCTCCGACGCGATCACCGACTATGCACTCCTCCGAACCCATCAGAGGGGCAGCAAGGCGCTCGCGACGGATCTGTCGCGGTCGCTCGGGAACGAGAAGCTGATCTACTTCAACTACCAGCGGTTCGTGAACCTGGCGGAGACGCCGCCCGACCGCCTCGACCTGGCGAACCGGCTCCGGTACTTCTCACCCGAGGTGCAGATGAGGGACGCCACCGACATCCTGAACCGGCTGCGCATGATCCACGACGAGGCCGGGATCGCGCTCCTTCGGAAGGCATCCGACATCACGGTCCAAGCGTTCATGGAGTCGGCCAAGGCGGTGCGCGAGGAGATGACCACGCAGCAGATTGCCGCGATCGTGAACTTCACCTTCGAATACGAGCACGCCGCGCCCTCCTTCCGCACCAACGTCTCGATCACGGGCCCTGGCGCTCCGGACCGGGGGCGCGGGCGGGAGTGGCCCATCGGCACGCGCCGGCGACTCGGCCCGTGGCCCGTGGAGGACGGCCAGATGATCAGCTACGACATCGGGGCCGAGTACGCACACTATACCTCGGACTTCGGGCGCTCGATCCCGGTGAGCGGGAAGTACACGCCCGAGCAGCGGCGCATCGCGGAGATCGTGACGCGCATCCAGAAGCAGACGATCGCCGCGGTGAAGCCGGGCGGGACCTTCGCCGAGAGCCAGGCGCTCAAGGATCGGCTCATGAGGGAGGCCGGGCTCGGCGACGCGACCGGCTCGTACGGGATCAGCCACTTCGTCGGAATGGAGATCCACGACGTCGGCTTCTACGACGTTCCCTGGGCGCCGGGCATGTGTTTCGTCATCGAGTGGAGAGTCACTCAGGATGACTTCTCCATCCGCTTCGAGGACGTGATCCTCGTGACCGAGGACGGCCACGAGTGGCTCACCGAGCACTCACCGATCGAGCCAGACGAGATCGAGGCCCTCATGGCTCAGGAGGGCGTTTGGGAGAGGGGGCGGTAGGGTCTTCCCAGGCCACCCGGCGGACTTCGCCACGCCGAACCACGACCGGCGCGGGGCGGCGCTGGCGGCAGGCGCGCGCCCACGGACGCTCCCGGTGGACGGGGCCCTCGTCCTTGCCCCGGTCGCACCGTGCCTCTACCGTGCCCGTCTGCCCCGTGAGGGCCCCTTCACACCCCTTCGAAGAGAAGCGTGCCATGACCATCAAGAAGGTCGCAGCCTTCGCCCTGACCGCCCTGGCCTTGGCCTCCGCTACGGACCTTGCCGCCCAGGAGCGAACGTACTACAACGGCCGCTCCCCGGCTGACGGCGACGACGTCCTGCCCTTCAGCGGCGCCGTTCGGGTGGGCGACATGCTCTACGTCTCCGGATCCCTCGGGCTCGATCCGGGTCAGCAGGTGCCGGCCACGCCCGAGGCGGAGGCCAGGAACCTGCTTACCAACATTCGGAACACGCTCGAGTCCGCCGGCATGGCGATGGACGACTTGGTGATGGTGCAGGTCTACGCCTCGGACGTCGCCGACTACGACGCCTTCAACAGCGTCTACCGCACCTTCTTCACCAGCGAGTTCCCGGCACGTGCCTTCCTCGGCTCCGGCACCCTGCTCTTCGGGGCGAGGTTCGAGGTGCTGGGAGTCGCCGTAGAGCGCTAGGGACCATACGCGCCGACGCTCGACCTCCCGTGAGGGTCGATCACACGGAAGGGTTCCGCCACGCCGACCGCGGCTTCGGGGCACCCGTGCATGGGGGGCCCGAGCGCTCGCGCCCCATTTCATCGGTCGGCCTCTAGGACCCTGGATGTCGAATCTGCAGACGAGGCCGAGCAGGCAAGTTCCACGCGATCCCGGGAGTGAAGGGCGACCCCCGCGTGAGCCCCTGGATCGTTCGTGAACTCACAGTCCCGCACCGGTTCGACATCAAGCGAGCCCGCCGGGACCTGCGTCGATGCAGGAAGGCATGCGCCGGCTGGCCGCTTTGGGTCCAGGAGCAAGAAGGGGTGCCCAGTGCCTGACCGTTGGCAGCCGGCCCGGGACTGGACACCCCCGGAGCGGAACTTCGTCGACGTTTGGCGATTGGATCTGACGGTCCGCGACGAGGACTGGAACGAGCTCAGCCCAGACGAGTCCAAACAGGTGCGTCGCATCGTCGTCAGGGAGCAGCGCAATCAGAAGGCGGCGGGAAGGGCGCGGCTCCGCCGCATCCTCGCCCGCTACGTCGACGCCGATCCGAAGAGCCTCCGCTTCGAGTACGGCGAGCACGGCAAGCCGGCCCTCTTCGATCACCCCGCCCTGAGCTTCAACCTCTCCCACTCGGAGAGAGTCGGGCTGGTGGGCGTGACCACGGATGTCCGCATCGGCGTCGATGTGGAGCAGGAGCGAGGCGGGCGGGCGTTTGCGGATCTGGCGCGTCGGTTTTTCTCGGCGGTGGAGAGCGCCGCTCTGGCGGAGCTGCCCGACCCGGAACGCGCTGCCGCCTTCTATCGTGCGTGGACTCGCAAGGAAGCATATCTCAAGGCGCACGGCACGGGACTGAGCTTTCCGTCGAACGCCTTCACGATCGACTATGCCGGCGAGCACGGCGGAGGGTTGGTCAGCACCGACATGCCCGGAGATGACCCGGCCGCCTGGCGCTTCATCGATGTCGAGCTCGGCCCGGGCCACTCGGGGGCTGCCTGCTCCGACGGACCGCCACGACCCGTACGCTGGTGGGAAGGCTGAGCGCCCCACCACGAAGGTCCGATAGCGCACGTCCCGAGGATCACGCAGGATTCCGGACTACGAGGCGGGCCGAACACGACGCCCGCGAGACGCCAGACGGCGCCTTGCGGGCGAAGTACATCACCCGGATGGAAGGGAGCCGCACGCGCGCCCGAACCGGCGGTTTTCGTGCTCTGTCCTTCTAGGCCGCGTCCTCTCGGCCCCCGCTCTCGGCGGTGATCGCACCGGCGGCTGCCAGGATCGGACCGAAGACGTCCACGGCACGGCGCATATCGTCGATCGTGCTGATCGAGATTCGCGCCCACGAGTCTTCGTAGGGCGGGAAGTTCCGTCCCACCCGGATGTTCTGCTCGGCGCAGGCAGCCCTGAAGTCGACTGCCTGCATCCCGGTCTTCGCAAAGATGAAGTTCGTCTGCGAGTCCGTGGCGTCGAGCTGGCGGGCCTTGAACCAGCCGATCGTGAACTGGCGGGCCTCGGTGTTCCGCTCGCGCTCGGCCGCGATACGGTCCGGATCCTGGATCGAGACGGTCGCGCCGAGGAGCGACGGGATATTCAGGCTCAGCCCGTAGTGCCACTCGCGCATCTTCCGGATGGCATCCGGATGGGCCACGATCCAGCCGATGCGCATGCCAGCCATCCCGTGCGCCTTGGAGAAGGTGCGGGCCACGATGACCCGAGCCTCCTTGACCGCGCGGGGGATCTGCGTTTCGTGGCGCGGGTCGGTAACGTAGTCGTGGTAGGCCTCGTCCACCATGATCATCGCGTCGGTCTCTCTGAGTATCCGCTCGATGAAGTCCCCTACGGCCGTGGCACCGTGCAGCGAGGCCGTCGGGTTGTTCGGGTTGTTGAGGAAGACCATCCCCGCGCCCTGCGCCGCGTCGGCCATGGCGTCGAGGTTGATCATCATGTTCTCGTCGAGCGGCAGCGCTTCAACCGGGTGGCCGATCAAGCCCGCATAGCCCGGGGCTTCCTCGTATGACGGAGACGCCGTCACGAGGGGCCGGGTCGGCGAGGTGAACACCTGGGTCGCCGTGCGAAGGAGCTGCGTCGACCCGTTCCCGACCATCACGTAGTCGGCCGGGATTCCGTTCATCTCGGCGATCGCCTCGGCCAGCTCACGGTCGGGTCCGAACGGGTATCGACCGGCCCGCGGGCCCCCCGCAAGGGCGTCGTTCATCGCCGCCGTGGCGCGCTCACCGGGACCCAGCGGGTTCTCGTTGTTGTGCAGGAGCATGGGGCGCTCCTGCAGGGGAAGCGCCAGCGACGCCTCGCGAGCCCAGGCACGGCCCGGCCCGTCCCACGACATGATGGCAGCAGCTGTGGTGCCGGCTCCGACCGTCTTGACGAACGACCGGCGCGAAACATTCATCGGGCGATCCTTCCTCTTCTCGTGCGCCTTCATGCCAGCACCTCCTCGAAAACCTCAACGGCGCGTTGCATCTCCGCCGACGTGCCTATGCTGATGCGGGAGTGCGTCTTCTCCATCGGCGGGAAGTCGCGGCCAACCGCCACGTTGTGCTCGGCGCACGCTGAGCGGAAGTCGGCCGCTGGAATGCCCAAGTCGACGAAGATGAAGTTCGTCTGAGAGTCGTAGAGGTCGTAGCCCTTACCCTTGAAGAAGTCGACCATGAGCTTCTTCGCTTCGCTGTTACGAGCCTGCTCGCTCGAGACGAAGCTCCGGTCCTGGAGGGCCCCGTGGGCGCCGCCGACGCCCGGCGTGTTGGTGTTGAAGGTCAGCTGGTAGCGTCTCAGCGTCGCGATGACGTCGCGGTGTCCCACACCGTAACCGATCCGCATGCCTGCCATGCCGAAGCACTTGGAGAACGTCCGCGTGACGAAGACGTTGGGCGTCTCGAGAGCCAACGCGACCCCGGATTCGTAGCTTGGGTCGGTCACGTAATCGTGGTACGCCTCGTCGAGGTGGATCACGGTATTGGGCGAGCCCTTCCGGACCTTCTCCACGAACGAGCTAATGTCGGAGGCCGAGTGGACCGTGCTCGTCGGGTTGTTCGGGTTGCAGACGAAGATGAGCGAGGGTCCTCGGGCGGCGGCCATCCCTCCGAGATCGAGCTTGCCGCTCTTTCGGAAGATCGGAATGGCCTTCACATCGGCACCGAGGTAGGTCGCGATGCGAACGGGCTGGAGGTACGAGGGCATGCCCGTGACGAGAGGCCGGTACTTGCTGGTGAACGCGTGCGCAGCCGTCTCGAGGATCTCACCCGAGCCCGCCCCGAGAACGATGTTCGCCGACTCGCAGCCGTGCTTCTCGGCAAGAGCGGCGGTCAGGTCGCGCGTATTGGGCAGAGCATTCGTTGGATAGCGGCCGGCCTCCTCGAAGGACTCCCGGATCGCCGCTACAGCCCCGTCCGGAGGCCCGAGTGGGTTCTCGTTGCTGGAGATGCGAACCTCGCCCTCTTGTGGCGGCGGAATCGGTCCGAACTCGCCGAGCAGCGGACCGAGCTCATCGACGAGCGCCTCGCGCCCTCGGGCGGTGATGAGCGGCACGTTCGTCCCGCTCGCCCTCACCTTCAGACGGAGTAGCTCTCTTCGGGAGAGCGACATGGGTTCCTCCTGAAATGGGCATGCTGCAGGTTGCTTACGGGGTCTAGAGCACCAGTATAGGCCTTCGATACCCCTCGGTCTAGAAGCGCGTTACGGAGGTTCGGTGTTGGGGACGCAAGCGCTTCCGACACTGTATTTTCTGGGATTCGATGGGTCCTCCCCTCTCGCCCCGACGACGCCAGGCTAGTTCGCCAATCGATTGTACTTCCGGAGTGCCTCGCGAAGGCGGTCGTGAGGCAGCGCATATACCGTCACGTCGTTGGCGCCGGTCATCGTCTCGGCCGCCACCATCGCGTTGATCACCCCCTCCTCCGTCGCCTGCACGGTCGCCGCGAAGAGGGGGTTGAGGTTGCTGTTCGTCAGCATCTGGAGGCTGTTCGGGCTCTCCAGCTCCGACGCCGACTCGCGGTTCGCCGTCGAGAACGCGATGAAGATGTCGCCAGAGCCGTTGCCCGACGTGCTGCCGTTCCGCGCCAGGCCGAGAGAGATGCGCCTCGCCACGCGCTTCAGCTGGTGCGGCAGGATCGGCGCGTCGGTCGCCACCACCACGATGATCGAGCCTTCTCGGTCCGCTGCGTCGGCGCCGTCCTCGAGCGAGCCCTCCTCGGCGCCGGGCCGGGCGGGCATGAGGTCGGGGATCTCCATCCCAACCGGCACGCCGGCCACGCGGAAGGGGGGACGGCCTCCGTAGTTGCACTGGACGAGCACGCCGAGCGTGTAGTGCGCTCCGTCGATCTCCACGAGACGGGACGCCGTGCCGATGCCGCCCTTGAAGCGGTGGCAGATCATCCCGGTCCCGCCCCCGACCGCGCCCTCCTCGACGGGGCCTCCCCGGGCGTTCGCGATCGCCGCGAGAGCGTCGTCGGCTGTCACGTGCTGGCCGTAGACATCGTTCAAGGTGCCGTCCCAAGTCTCCGCCACGACCGGCAGGGAGGCCAGCCATCGGCCCGGTCCGCCGTCCCCCCCGAACCTCTTCTCGACCCCCCACTGGATCACCGCATGGTGGACGACTCCGACGCTCAATGTGTTGGTGATCATGACTGGCCCCTCGAGGATCCCCGAGTCCTGGACCCAGGTCGTGCCGGTCATCTCACCGTCACCGTTGAGCGAGAACCACGCGGCGAAGACAGGATCGGGGGCGTCGGTGCCGCGCGGGAAGACGGCCGTGACGCCCGTGCGCACGGGGCCCTCTCCGATCACCCGTGTGCCGCTTCCGCGGATCAGCGTGGCATGCCCGACTTCCACACCGGCGACGTCGGTGATGGCGTTGAGCGCTCCCGGAGTGCCCTCGAACGGCACCCCGAGGTCTCGGGCTCGAGGCTCTTGAGCGGATGCCGGGGTGGCTACCGACACCACGACGGTGGCCGACACCACAAGGGTGGCGAAGCGGTCAGCCAATTGCCGGCTGGAGAGAAGGCTGAGGTCACGCATGGTCAGTCCTCCAGTATGACGCACGAGCGGCTACGTGTTGAGCATCGAAATGAGCGATCCTGCCGGTCTCTAGCAAGGAGGCGCTCCGGCCGGGCGACGGCCCGCTCCCTCCCTACCCTTCGGGCGCGCCGCCCGGCGACGTGCCGTCCGTCTCCTCCACGAGCTCGATGGCAAGCCCGTCCAGATCCTCGATCATCAACGCCCACGTGTCGCCGAACGGGTAGGGCCCCTCGAGAATCGTCACCCCCTCCCTTCTCTAAGCCGCGCGTGCGAGGCGTCGACATCATCGATGGCAAACGCAACGTGGTCGAAGACCTGTCCCCGGGAGGGCACCAGCGGCTGATCGCTGCCGTAGCGGTCTCCTACGCACTGGCGTGGGTACGACGACATGCTTCCGTTGGCGAAGCGCACCGTGCTTCGTGGCCCACGAATCGTGCCGACGGGCTCTAGGGACGGCCAACTCGCTCCTGCGAGCTCCTCGACACAGGGACCGTACAGAGGCCGGCGGGCAACGGGCCCCGCACTCGTCTCCGCGGGGAGAGAAGGAAGCTCCATGCCCAGGTGCCGCACGTACCAGTTCGCCGCGCACAGGGGGTCCTCATGATACAAGTGGACGTGCGCGAAGGAGTCCGGAGTGTCGGGTCCCCCGGCGATCTCGAAGAGGGCTCCGTCCGGCCCGAGGACATAGCTGAAGCCACCCCCCCGGGGCTCCGCAGCCTCGGCCTCGGCAAGCTGCGCCTCCGTCAGAACCCCGGCGTACGGGGCGAGCCCTGCCCGCCAGACCCCCTCTTGGTCGTCGGGCCGTGAAGAGGGGCAGATGGTCGATGCCCGCGGCGGCCAACCTCTCGCGAACGTTGGTCGTGTTCGTGTTGGCGCCGATGTGCCAGAACGCGCTTTGCAGCTCGGCTCGGTGGAGGTCTTCCCGAAACGCACCCGGAGGCGGCGAGTCCACTTGGTTGAAGAGGACATACATGTCGCCCTCAACCGCGGGGTAGCCGGCGATCTCGGTTCTCGAGGCCGCAGGCCAAACCTTGAGGTACCATTCGATTGCCGCCTCAGGGTCGACCGAGTTGAGCATAACGTGGTGAAGGCTCGGCATCGAGAGAGGCGCCTCGCTGCTTGCCCCACCGTCCGCGCAGGCCGCCGACAGGATCATCGATACGGCTGCGACTGCCGCTGCGACAGCACCGGGAGAGCGACACACGTGATTCATTTTCCGATCCTCCGCTAGAGCCATGAGGGTAAAGATTCCGCCTCCCGTCCGCGTGCGGATGGGCGCGCCCACCGGCACCGATCGAGGAACGCATGAGGAGTCCCCCAGGCCGGAGGACTCGCCGGGACGACACGAAGCCGGCACGAGCCGCTACGCTCCGCCAGCGCGCGGCCACCAAGCGCGATGGGCGCGCATCTTTACGAACAACCTCAGCCCGCAGAAAGCCCGCGTGATGCTCCCGGCGGCACCGGCGGCGGGAGCCACCGAAAACGATCCGTGGCCGTCCTATAGCCGTTGCGGCCGTCCGGTAGCTCTCAACGATCAGCCGGCCTCCGCAATCGCCTCCGGCGTGCGCCCGACGATCCGCTCGTACGCGTCGGGGTCGGTGGCGCCCTCGCTGATGATCACGAGCACCCGGGCGTTGGCCCCCATTCCGAGAGCCGACCTCATCGACGGATCCGCCGCGACCGCCTCTGCGGCAGCCAAGCCGGCCACGCCCGACTCTCCGGCCACCACTGGCGGCCCTCCGTCGCGCCTGTCCCCCAGTCGTCTCATGAGCGGCTCGACCCTCTCGTCGCCGATCGTCATAAAGGCGTCGATGCCCGGCTCGAGGACCGTCCATGCGAGGGGCGAGGTCTCCCGGCAGGCGAGGCATCCCATGAGGGTCTGCAGAGATCCGGAGGCCTGTGACGGCGCGCCCGCCAAAGCGCTCTGATAGAGGGCGTCGGCCTCCACGGGCTCCACCACGGTGAGGGTCGGGCGCTCGGCGCCGTCCAGCTCCCAGAAGTGCCCACACACCGCAGCGGCGAGCCCGCCGACACCTGCTTGGAGGAAGACGTGAGTCGGTCGCTCCCGGTCGGGCGTCTGCCCGAGGATCTCGTCGACCATCACGCTGTAGCCCTGCATGACCCAGCGCGGCACTTCGCGGTACCCCTCGTACGAGGTATCCGACACCACGTGCCATCCGTTGCGCCGCGCCTCCTGCTCGGCAAGGGCGACGGCTTCGTCGTAGGTGCCCCCGACCCGGACGGTCTCGGCTCCGAAGGCCGCGATCTCGGCCATGCGTCGATCGGTCGTGTGCTCCGGCAGGTAGACGACGCACCGGCACCCCTGGGTCCTCGCACCCCAGGCCACGGAGCGGCCGTGATTCCCGGCGGTCGCCGTCGCGACGATGAGCGTGTGGGCGAGTCTGTCCCGGTCGTCGCCCAGCTCCCGCTCCAACACGCGAAGCACCCCGTACGCTCCACCAAGGGCCTTGAAGCTCCCGAGCCCGAAACGCCCGGACTCGTCCTTGAGCCAGAGCGCGCCTACCTCGAGCTCCCGCGCCAAGCCGGGAAGGGAGTGGAGCGGCGTGGCCTGGTAGCCCGGCCAACTCCGGATCTCTGCGGCGGCTCGCGCGTGCTCGGCAAGGCTGATGACCGCCCGCTCCCGGGCCCCGTAGGGCCGGCCCCGGTCGACGCTAGAGTTGAGGAGAAGAGACATCCCCCGAGACTAGCCGCGCGGGCGCATCTCGGCCACGATCACACGTCGGGGGGTGCGGGTCGAGCCCTCCGGCGCAAAGCTGAGCTGGGCCTCGGAGATACGGCGCCCGATCAGAGCTCGAGCTCCCAGGTCTCCTCCATCATTTCCCCGCCGAAGCTCGAATGCGACTCCTCACGCACGAGCCGGAAGCCGAGGTCGGCGTAGAGACGGCGGGCCACGCGCAGCACGTCGTACGTGGACAGGATCAGCCGGCTGTACCCCACCTGCCGGGCGAAGCGGACGCACTCCTCCAGCAGCCGTCTTCCGATGCCGAGGCCGCGCGCCGCCGGCCCGACGAGGAGCATGCGCAGCCTGGCCACGTCCTCGGACTCCTTGAAGCAGAACACCGAGCCGACCCTCTTCCCATCCTTTTCGGCGATCCAGCACCGCTCCCGTCTCGGGTCGAGATTCCGGACGAACTGCGCCACGACCTCGGCGGTCAGGCCCTCGAACCACTCCTCCCAGCCGAATTCCTCGACGTAGAGGATTCCGTGCTGCCCCACGACCCATCCCATGTCCCCGGGACGGGGCGGCCTAAGGCTGTAGGGAGCCGTGTCTTCACCACGACCGGCGAGGATCGACACAACCGTACCCATGGCGCTGACGAGGCGCTCCTGATCTCGGCTCGAGAGAATATCGAGCATGTCCGCCGCCGCCGTCCGGGCGGCTTTGTCTAGCTCCGCTCTGGCTGTGCGGCCCCTGGCGGTAAGCGTCAGGATCACGCGGCGCCGGTCTTCCTCGGAGGTCGCTTTGTCGACGAGGCCGTCGCTGTGAAGCCCGACCAAGATCCGACTCATGTACCCGGCGTCGACGCCCAGCCCCGCTCCAACCGAGCTCGCGGTCGCCCGCTCCAGGCGCCCCAACTCCAGAATGACGCGCGCTTCCGTCTCGGAGAACCGGCCGGCTGCCGAGGCTCGGTCCAGCACCCCGATGCGGGGACCAATCATTCGTTGGAAGCGTCGGACCGCTTCGATGCGTCGGTTCAGGTCAATACCCGGCATATCGTTATAATAGTCAAGTAATTAATTGTATTTAGCAACCATCCTCGATCCGTGCCTGGGGGTGGCCGACTGGGGCCCGGAACTTTAGGATCGGTCCTTGCAAGTGCGCTGGCGCGATGACGGATGGGGCGAATCCCACGCACGGAGGAATCCGAATGGGCAAGAGGAATTTCGGGGCGGCGCTGATCCCGATCGCCGCCGCCGTGGCCTGCGACGTGCCGGAGGAGAGGGTCGTCCTCGGGCCCCACGACGGCTTCGACCTGCCGGCGGCGGACACGGGAAGGGTCAACGTGGGTGACGTGGCACCGGACTTTTCTGCGGAGTCCTACGACGGGCCGACCCTCACCCTCTCCGACTATCGCGGGGAGAAGAACGTCATCCTCGTCTTCTACCGGGGACACTGGTGACCTTGGTGCGCCGGTCAGCTCGGAGAGCTGAGAGGGCTCTTGTTGCCGGAGCAGAAGGAGACTACCGAGATCCTGGCCCTTTCGGTGGACGCCCGGGAGGAGCAGCAGATGATGATCGACCGCGTCGCGGAGAACGACGGCGTCCTCATCGACTTTCCGCTGCTCGCCGATCCCGATCACCGCATCATCGACCGCTACGGGCTGTTCAACCCGGACGCGCCGAGGGATAGCCCGGTCCCCCACCCCACGACGCTCGTCATCGACAGAGAGGGTGTGGTGCGCTGGAAGTTTGTCGAAGTCGACTACCGGATCCGCCCGAGCCACGAGGACATCCTGGCCGCGCTGGACGCTCTCGACTGACCCCGGCTAAGCTCCCCGCGCTATGATCCGAGGAGCCGCGTGGGCAGAGCTGTCGGCGTCATCAGCTTGTAGATCGGCACTACAGGGATCTCCGGCTCCCCGCCGTCTCCGCCGGCCCCTCCACGCGCGCCGTCGGGCCTTGGGATCCACGCGTCCATGGTATTCCAGTACACCACGTTGTCGCTCGATTCGGGCTCCAGTATGTGGGTCACCAGCCGGCCCATGAACTGAGCGGTGGGCACCAGGAACGCCCCTTTGGGGAAGTCGCGCTCGAGCGTCACGACCTCGCCTACCTCCACCTTGGTTGCGGCAGCATGGTTATACGCGCGCTCGTGTGTGACTGCGGCGACCGAGTAGGCGTCGACTTCTAGCAAGCGGGGCGCCGTCAGGACCTCGACCGTGATGCCGTGCCGCCTCAGCATCGCCACGGCATCCGTGGCGTCGCGGGGCAGCAGATAGGCCCACGGCCGGGCTCGCAGCTTGGTGGCCACGGGCTTCTTTATGAGCCTCGCCCCCGTGACATGGATGGTATCCACCGGCTCGTCGGGATCGGCCCCGGGGCCTCTACCCTGGACGAGCTGGTAGCTCACGGGGTAGTCCTCTGCGGTGTACTCCATCTCCACAGCCACTTCGCCCCGCGGCTCCGCTCCCATCGCGATGGTCTCCAGGCGCGCGTCGTTCACCACGTGCATGAGCCTCTCGGCGTTCTTCCCGGCGTACTCAAGCACCGTGAGATAGCCCAAGTATCCGGCCCGGGCCCCCAGCTCCAACTGCTGAGAGGGAGCCTCGAACAGCATGCCGACGCTGTTGATGAAGCCGCCGTAGTTGCGGCCGATCCGTGCCTCGAAGCCACCCGTGCTCCACTCTTCCTCGTCGCCCCGCGTGTAGTACCAAGCCTTGAACCCCTCCGCGCTCAGCCTCTCGTTGATCGCGGGGAAGATCTCGTCGTCACAGAGGAGGGTGAGCTCCCGAGAGGGGTCGTAGTGGCTGGGGCATTGGTAGTTGAGGTTGTAGGGGCGTGAGCCTCCGTTGTGGCCGTCCACGAAGATGTGGGGATGCCACTCTTTGATGAGGTTGCCCACGTAGCTCGCGATGGCGGGCTGCTCGAGCTTCACGTAATCGCGGTTCAGATCGATGCCCCAGGCGTTGCCCCGGATCCCCCTCTCCGAGGCCTCGAACCCGTCGGGGTTGAGCTGGGGGGCTACCACCACGGTCACCGCGTCGAGCAGGTCGTTGGCGGGAGTGCCCGCCGTCGCCAAGTCGCGCATCAGGATGAGCAGCCCCTCCCGGAAGGTCCGCTCCCCGCCGTGGACGTTGGCGGCCAGCACAACGATGGGCCGGCCGAGCGCCCAGGCCTCCCATGGCTCACTGACGAGGGGTCGGCTGAAGACAGCGTACGGGAGGTCTCGACCCTCCCACGTCTGACCGTAGGTGCCCAGGCGCATCTCCGTCGTCACACTCCTGAGGTGATCCAGGTAGTTCCACATCTCGACGTGGCTTGTGTGTCTCTCGAAGCCCGAGAACTCCGAAGCTGTGCGTGGGAATCCGTCCGCGACGGGCGTCCACGCTTGCTGCCCTGCAAGGGGGCCGTAGGCCAGAAGCGCCGTGAGCCCGCAAAGGACCGTCCGGAGAGCCCTCGACCGCCGGTCGAGGGCAAGATGGCTGGACATGAATAGCCTCTAGATGGAGAGAGTGCTTGTTGCGGGCGGAGCCTAGCGAACCACGACACCTCAAGAGGTGGTCGCGAATCTTCGCGTGTCGGCGCGTTGGATCGTAGACAGGCCGCCCGGCCCCTGCAAGGACGGTTGTTGGCCTGTGGCGTTCCTCCCGAGTGGAATGCCCGCCCTCGGGTCTTCAGCCATTGGGATGCGGTGTGCGCATCCCGGTCGAGCGCGACCGCCACGGTGGCCGCTTGAGCTGGCCGTTACGGTCTTTCTCTGCGAGCGGCGCCACGACCGACACCGCAGCGTCTGGGCTTTGACATCGGAAAGAGTGAGTACTATGTAGTATACATGACACATTTTGGCGGCGTCATCCGTGTTCGACGAGAGCGCCTCCGCCTGACCGACAAGCGCTTTTCCCTGCGTCAGGTGGCCTCGCGCGTCGGGATCGAGCCGGCCTATCTGAGCAAGATCGAGCGGGGCGACGTCGCCCCGCCCTCGGAGGCCACGATTTCCCGGCTGGCGCAGGAACTCGGCGAGGACCCGGACGTGCTTCTGGCCCTGGCCGGGAAGGTCTCGAGCGATCTTCAGGACATTGTCCGGAAACGGCCCCAGTTGTTTGCGGAATTGCTCCGGCAACTGGGGAAGCGCCCGACGCCGCCATCCTCCGCGTGGTGCGTGAGGTGCGAGACGGCGACTGGTGAGAAGACGCGACAAGGAGAAACAGACCCTATGATCACTCTGGAAAACAACAGCCTGGTGTTCCAAATCCCCGACGTGCACGACAACGCACGCTGCGCGATCGAGTTCCAGCGCACCCTGCGTATCCCCGGTGACGGCACGCACTACCCGCTGCCGGCCGGGCCTGGGGCCCTTCCCGTTGCGTCACCTGGACGACTACGCACGGCGCTTGCCGGAGGAATGGCACAGCCGGGGCGGGGTGATCATGCCCATGCACCAGGCCGAGGCGATGTGGATCTCCTTCGAGGCCTCCGGCTATCCATTCGCGCTGAAGGTCGCGACCGGCAAGATTTGCGCCCTTACCGGCGACCACTGGGTCAATCACCTGAACAGCGACCCCCAGGACTATCTCGTGCTGCCCGAACAGCCCTGGCTCGACGGATATTGCGTGGAGAAGGGTCTCGTACGCCAGTTCGTCGCCATGCCCTTGGGTGAGGGTTATACGGCCGAGGAGCAGCTGACCGGAGCGGCTCGGCACGGCGGCCTTCAGATCGTCGCCTATCCGATGAAGCGGGAACGATACGGGGAGCTAATGGTTCTTCGTGAGCCTCAGAGGGCGCAGTCCCCAATAGCATGTGCCCCGTCCTCACCGGAAGCCATGGGGTTGGCGCCCGGCGGGCGGATGCGGCAGGAGGTGTATGAAGACCCTTACAGTCTGGATGCCTGGGACCAGCGGCACGTCAGCCGCTGCTTCGTCACCATCGCCAATTCCGCGCAATGGGTGGCAATCACCGGGGAACGGCCTCCCACCGTCCCGCCGTCGGCGAAGGAGTACACGGCAGCGGGTTTTCCCTGGTTCGACTGGTATGGCGGCGACGACGCGGCCGTCGCCGGCGTAGAGAAGCTCAAGTCGCTTTCCAGCGTGGCACAACTCGGCAAGACAATAAGGTGAGGAGGTGCTCCCGGAAGACGAAAGCGTCGACGTGACTCACGTGGTCGGGCTTCGGCCCAGCGGCGCGAGGCGTGTACGGGAGTGTTCCTCCGACCAGACCGTGCATTCATTTCATAGGTTCACCTCTGGAGTGAACCCCCGGGGGTGGACAGTGGGGGTTGGCTGGATTGACCGGATGAGTGGTTTCAGGCTGCATATACACTCTCGAATTCCTCAGGCGGCCTGTAGCCGAGGGAGGAGTGCAAGCGTCTTCGATTGTATACCTCCTCAAGGAAGTGGGGGAGTCGGTTGGCTAGGTCATCCATCGTGCTGTAGTCGTTTGCGAAGATCTCCTCGTGCTTCAGAGTCTTGAAGAAGCTCTCGACGTGCGCGTTGTCATAGGGATTTTCCCGTCGGGACATTGATCCTCGGATACCGTGGGCGGCGAAGCGTGAGCGGTAGGCTCGGGACGCATTACTGGGTGAATTCAAGCGGTCGTCGCAACACCTCGGGGAGGTGTGGCGATGGAGTCGAGCAGGCGCCGGCGCGCGGATCGAGCTTTGCGGCGGCCGATGTGTTCGCTCGGTCGTCCCCCGGTGGGACGCCGGGAGCATCGGCAGAGGTTCTCGGAAGAAGTTGCTCGTGGATTGTCGAGCGAGGAGTCGGCGGTGGCGGCCGGCGTGTCTCCCGCTGTGGGGACGCCCTGGTTTCGCGAATGTGGTGGCATGCCACCTTTCAGTCTTCGTCCTGCGTCGGGGCGCTACCTATCGTTCGTCGAGCGAGAAGAGATCGCCGTTCTTCAAGCCCGCGGTCATGGCGTGCGCGAGATCGCCAGACAGTTGGGCCGCGCAGCGTCAACGATCTCGCGAGAACTGCGGCGCAACGCAGCCACACGAGGTGGAACCCTCGAGTATCGGGCCACGACCGCCCAATGGCATGCCGATCGGAGAGCGAAGCGTCCGAAAGCTGCCAAGCTGGCTGCCAACGGCTGCGGGCTCAATTGGCTACCGGGAGCGCGCTGGGCACGCGGGTGGGGACCACGTCCCCCAGATCCCGAACGGACGGGTCCGTGAGGCTCCCAAGGAAGGCCAGCAGATCCTCGATGTCCTGCTCGGACAGCGGGACTGGCGCGAGCTCGTTGGCCGCCGCGATCCGCGCCCGCTGCGAAGGCCGCCTCTGAATCCAGGCGTCCCGCATCAGAAAGCCCTTCAGCCGGACTCCACTGAGCCAGTCTTGGCTCAGGCTCGATCCCTCGGCGGTGACCTCGAGCACCCCGGGCAACGGGGGCAACACGTCGGCCCTCAACCGATACACCTCGAGGGCCGCAACGGGATCGGCATGGTGTCGCACGACGTCTTCGAGGGTCCGGTAGGCCCCGTCGTGGCCCCACGGGCCGGTGAGCTCCACGTTGCGCAGGGACGGCGTCCGGAACTTGAAGTCGTCCTCGGAGAGAGCGGTGACGCTCCCGCGCCCCAGATCCTCGAGAAAGGCCTTCTCGCCGCTGACCGCCCAATAGCCGGCGTCACCACCGTCGGCCTTGCCGGGTCCGACCTGAGGCATGGCAATGGCGTGGAAGTGGTGGTCGGTCTGAAATTTTTTCGAGTGACAGCCGCTGCAACCGGCCCTTCCATAAAATAGACTCATGCCGCGCGCCGCCGCCGGGCCGAGCGCACCGGTATCGCCGCGCAAATGCCGATCGAAAGCGCTCTCGTCCGCCCGGAACGCGCTGGTCTCGAAGGCGGCGATCGCGTTGGCTGCCAGGATGTAGCTGACGTCGTCGCCGGCGTCGACCTGCTCGGGGAAGGCCTCCTTGAAGAGCTCGACGTATTCGGGAATGCCCCTCAGTCGCTCACTGAGCTGCTCCCAGGCACCGCCCGGGCCAGCCAGGTTGTTCCGCGATACGGCGTCCGCGATCGAGTTCTCGCCCTCTTGGCCGGCCATTTCCGCCGGCGAGACCACCGGGAACATGGCCTGTACCGCCAAGACGTTGTCGAGTCCCTTCGGCAGCCTCCACTTGGCCGGGCTGATGAACCCGCCCTCGTAGTAGCCCTCGGGGTCCGTCTCCACCCGTCCGTCGTGGAAGAGCCTCGTGAACTCCTTGGCGCCCAGGTTGAAGAGGGCCGATGTGTTCCTCGGGATGCGCTGGTGCACACCAGTGGCCTTCGTCGAGCCGACTCGCCGCTCGGGTCCGAGCCCCGTCGGGCCCTCGCCGAACCCCAGGGCCAAGCGGTCCGTGGTCGCCAGGGCGGGGTGGTGGCACGTCGCGCAGGCAATGTTGCGGTTGCCGCTGAGGATCTTGTCGAAGAAGAGGAAGCGTCCCAAGTCGACCTTGGCGGGCGGGGGTGCTCCTCCATCGTGGTAGTCACCGTCGACTGCGGGCTCGGGCAGCTGTGGCGCCAGGGCCGCGCTGTTCACCGTTCCGTGCTGCAGAGCCACGACGACCAGCACCAGCAGCAGGGGTGGTGCGAAGAACTTCATCGCCTCTATCTCCAGGCCTGTCCGGGCCGGCGAGCTTCCAGCCGCCCGGCGCACACGGGGCGCACCGGATGGCGGTCCCTCATTCTAGATCCCCTCCAGCCGGGGGAGCAACAGAAAACTGCGGGGACGTGGGCGCCGAACCCACGCCACACGCGAGTGCCAATCCGTCGCTAGGGAGCAGTACGCCGGGCGGCACGCGGTGGAGGAGGAGGTTGAAGTCCCCCGGGAGGGGGCCGAGCGGAGCTTCCGAGCGGCGGGGCTCGAGAGGCCCCCTTTCGGCTTCACCGGGCGGGCAATGTCCCGCCCGGCATCTTCCCAAGGCCACCGGCAAGGCCTAAGTAGTTCGGTCGAGATCACGCGAACACCATTAATGACATGCCACGAGATCCCGACGGGCCGAGCGCGGATGACGCGCCCAATGGCGACAACGAGGGGAGAGACGCCACCCTCTTGGCGCACGCCGGGCACGCCCCCGATCCGGCCACCGGCGCCCTAGTGCCGCCGCTCCACGTGTCGACCACGTTCGGGCGCGACGCCGAGTACGAGCTGATCGGCGGCTACATCTATTCTCGCTATCAGAGTCCCACCGTAGAGCATGCGGAGCGATTGCTGGCGCGGCTGGAGGGGGGCGCGGAGGCCATGTTGTTCGCATCCGGTCTCGCCGCCATCGCTGCCGTCTTCGAGACCGTGGAGGGCGGCAGGCAGATCGTCGCGCCCGAGGTCATGTATCACGGGGCCCAGGACTGGCTCCGAAGGATTTCGAGCCGGCGCGGCATCGGCCTCAGCCTCTTCGACGCCACCGACCTGGGGGCGCTGGGTCGGGCATTGAGAGTTGGCGAGACCTCCGTGGTCTGGATCGAGTCCCCCGTCAATCCGACGTGGGACGTGATCGACATTCGAGAGGCCGCCGATCAGGCGCATCGGGCCGGCGCGATCCTGGCGGTAGACGGGACCATGGCGCCGCCCGTCACGACCCGCGCCCTCGGCCTCGGAGCCGACCTCGTGTTCCACTCGGCCACGAAGTATCTCAACGGACACTCGGATCTGCTTGCGGGCGTCCTCGTCACGTCGGAGGTCGACGAGCCGTGGGAGGAGCTCCGCCTAGTCCGGAGGCTCAGCGGGGGCGTCCTGAGCCCCCGCGACGCCTGGATGCTCGTCCGTGGCCTTCGCACCCTTCCCCTTCGCTTCGAGCGCGCCTCCGAGAGCGCTCTCCGGATCGCGCGGCATCTCGAGGACCACCCGAAGCTCGAAGCGGTGCTCTACCCCGGGCTCGAAAGCCACATGGGCCATGAGGTGGCCCGGCGGCAGATGACGAAGGGCTTCGGAGGGTTGCTCTCGATCTTGGTGAGGGGCGGAGCCGACGAGGCGCTGGCTGTGGCGAGGCGGCTGCGCGTTTTCGTGCCGGCCACCTCGGCGGGAGGCGTGGAGAGCCTCGTCGAGCATCGCGCCTCGGTGGAGGGCCCCAACAGCCGGGTCCCCCCGAACCTACTCCGTCTCTCGGTCGGGATCGAGGACTCCGCCGATCTGATCGCGGATTTGGACCGGGCGCTTTCCGACGATTGAACGTGTCAGCCCAAGGAGCCGTCAGCGAGCCCCTCGGTTGTCGATCCGAGCGACGAGCTCCCGCCGGACCGGACTGGACCCCCTCGTGCCGCCCTCCTCGGCGGCACGCGGCACGAGCGGCCAGCAGAAGGGCGATGGCCACACCGACGTATGTCGGCGGATCCGCCGAGCCCGCCGTGAAGATCAGTGCGTGATGGCGCGGATCGGCTGCGGCAACCTGAACCTCAGTCCCGCAAACCCGACCAGACCGCTCCCTGGTCCCTTTCGGTGACCGGGCCCATCCCCATGTAGACGAACTTCTGGACCCGCTTCCCCTCGTAGGTCTCGGTCGTGTAGACGTTGCCCTCCGAGTCCGTGGCGATGCTGTGCGCGCCAAAGAACTGGCTCGGCTGCCGCCCGCCGGTGCCGAACGTCGTCAGCACCTCCATCGACTCGCGCTCAATGACGTGGACCTTCTGATTGGATCCGTCGGCCAGGTAGACGAACCTCTGTCCGGGATCGTGCGAGAAGGCGATGTCCCACGTCGAACCGGAGCCAAGCGTCGCGGGCGCGAAAAAGGCTTCCATCACGAATGTGCCGTCCTGCTGGAAGACCTGGACGCGGTCACTCGCACGATCGCAGACGTAGATCAGCTTGTCGTTCGAGATCTCCGCGCAGTGGACCGGGCTTCGGAACTGCTGAGCGGGCGGATCATTGGGGTCGTAGGCGGGGACCGGGGCGTCGTCGGGTCGGTTCCCGTAGGCGCCCCAGTATCGCTTGAACTCGCCCGTCGAGGCGTCGAGCACGGCCACGCGCTTGTTGCCGTATCCGTCTGCCACATATGCTTCGTTCGCGTCCGGGTCAATGGAGATCTTCGCGACCCTCCAGAAGTTCTCCCGGTCGTTGCTCCCGGTGCGCATCCCCGGCTGGCCGAGCTGCATCAAGAACGTCCCGTCGCGCGCGAACTTCAGGATGTGCGAGTCGTCTTGGCCGTTGCCGCCGATCCAGATGTTGTCCATGTGGTCGACGGTGATGCCGTGGTTGGACTGGGGCCAGTCGTAGCCCTCTCCCGGGCCGCCCCAGTGGCTGACGAGGTTCCCGTCCGGATCGAACTCGAGGACGTTCGGGGCGGGGATGCAGCACTCGGCGATCGGCGGATCGGCCGTAGCGCCGATCTCCGTCCGTTCGTTGAACGTCGTCTGCCGGTGGATGACCCAGACGTGGTCTCGGGAATCCGCGGAAACGCCGATGGTGGACCCGAGGATCCAGAAGTTCGGGAGCGGCTTCGGCCAGAAGGGGTCGACCTCGAACATCGGGGCCGTGACCGTGCCCTCCGAGGCGGCGGCGGTCTCTTGGTCGGCGGCCTCTTGGTCGGGGACGCTGCATCCCATCCAAAGGGCACCGATGAGGGCCGGGGCAGCCGCTCCGACGAGAGCTTTGTGTGCGAAAAGCATGGTTCCTCCTCTGACCTCACGGCCGCTGCCGTCCGAGGCCGTTATCTTGCCCGATCGCCACCCGAGACGAGACGCTCGCCTCATCTCAAGGCAGCAGGCGCGGGACGAACTTGGTCAGGCCGGTGACGCTTCCGACCTCGCCGCCGTAGATGTTGCCGGCCGCGTCCACCGTCACCCCTTCACCCATGGCGCCGAGGCCGCCTCCGCCCGAGGGGACCTCGCTGTCGTGGTGAGGGATGTAGTACCAGACGTCGCCCGTGCGGGCGCTCCCGATCCGGAGACCCTTCATCCAGCCGGGGTTTCTCCGCGCGCTGCCCGACTCCGAGTCGATGGCGTAGAGCACGTCGTCCGAATCGATGTGCAGGCCGCTGATTCGGCTGAACTGGTACCATTCATCGATGAAGGTGCCGTCTTGGTCGAAGACCTGAATGCGGTTGTTGCCGCGGTCCGAGACGAAGAGCCGACCCTGGGAGTCCCAAGCGAGGGCGTGCGGGGTCTTGAACTGGCCCGGCTCGGAGCCCCACGTGCTCCAGCTCATGGTGTAGGTCCCGTCGGCCGAATACTTGTTGATGCGGGCTGGCGTGCCGGGATCGTCGGTGTTCTGGCCGCTGTGGCCCTCGGCCACGAAGATGTCGCCGTTCGGAGCCGTGATAACGTCGTTGGGCTCGGTTAGGTGCCTGGGAGGATCCCCGGGCTCGCCCCCGACGCCGATCGTCATGAGGATCTCTCCCGTGGGGCTGAACTTGATGACGTGGTGCCCCAGCCCGGCGGCGTCCGGGAACTGCTCCAGCTCGTCGGGCCTCGCTCCCCTCGCGTCGGTGATCCAAACGTTGCCTTCCTCGTCGACGTGCATGCCGTGCGGCCACATGACCGTCCCGGCTCCGAAGCTCGCCACCACGTTGCCGTCGGGGTCGAGCTTCAGGATGGGATCCACGGTCGAGCCGGCGCAGGAGTTCGCGCCGCACCGGTCTGCGACCCAGATGTGCCGCCCATCGACGTCCGTCTGCAGCCCGCTCACCGATCCCCACACCCGACTCTCTGGAATCATGCCCCAGTTGCGGAGGATCTCGTAGGGGTTCGGCAGGCCGTTCACCGGCTGGACCACTCCGTCTTCGACCACGTAGCCGGGGCCGGACGGAGCTCCGGAACCGCTGGCCGCCGTCTCTTGAGCGGCGGCGTCGTCTGTACAAGCCGCTACGAGAAAGACGGGGGGCAGGAGAAGGGCGAGTGTCGCTTTCGCGTGAGGCATCCTCATGGTCCCTCCATCGAGATGATTGACTCCTTGGCAGGTTATCGTACGCACCTCCGACGGGCCAGTCGACGGCGCGGCTGCTGCTGCGCTTGGCGCTCCGACCCTTCAGAAGCGCGACTGCGAATACCGGCGAAGCTCCCAGGCGGGGACCGCACTTGCCGTCTTGCGGCGTTCCGAGCGAGTATGACGGCTAGCCCCCTTCAGGCCAGGTGACCATGCGACGCACCCCCGCGACCCTCGCGACTGCTCTCCTCGTGTTGACGGCTTCCCCCGCCGGCGGAGCGCTGTCCGCCCAGGAGCCGGACGACCGACCGTTCTGGCGCCCGGTGGTGATGGGCACGTTCGGGATGGTGGCTGCCGAACATCCGCTCGAGACGATTGCCGGGATGGAGATCCTCAAGGTCGGCGGCAATGCGTTCGACGCGGCGGCCGCAGTCTTCTACATGACCACGGTTGTCGAGCAGCACCAGGCGGGGATGGGAGGCGACGGCTTCATCCTAGCCTACCTTGCCGCCGAAGATCGAGTCGTGTTCATCAACGGCACTGGGCCGGCGCCCGGCATGGCAACCCGTGACTTCTACTCCCGGTTGGGGCTGATCCCGAGCGCCGGACCCCTTGCCACAGACGTTCCCGGCGCGCCGGGCGGGTTCGATCTTGGGCTCCGCCGCTACGGCACGATGGAGTACGCCGAGGTCCTCGCCCCGGCCATACGTGCCGCCCGCGACGGACACCCCGTGGACTTCTGGGCAGCCGGCTACCACGAACGTGCCGTCGAGAAGATCTCCCCCTATCCGTCGTCGCTCGCCGTGCTCATGTCGAACGGGGAGCCCCTCGGCCCCGGCGACGTCTTCGTGCAGACCGACCTCGCCGAGTCGCTCGAGGCGATCGCGGAAGGCGGGATCGACGCCTTCTACCGCGGCGACCTGGCCCGGCGCATCGCGACCGCCTACGAGGAGGCGGGCGGCCTGCTGCGCTACGACGACCTCGCGGGGTACGAGGCCGAGGAGGCGTCCCCGATCTCGACGACGTACGCGGGGCTGGACGTCTATCAGAGCGCGCCCAACTCACAGGGCATCGTGATGCTCATCGCGCTCAACATCCTCGAGGGCTTCGACCTGGTCGGGATGGGGCACAACTCCGCCGACTACGTGCACGTCGTCACAGAGGCGATGAAGCTCGCCTTCGCGGACCGGAACCGGTACGTCGCCGACCCCAGGTTCGCCGACGTGCCGACCGACGAGCTCCTCTCCAAGGACTATGCGGAGAAGCGGAGGGGGCTCATCCGGATGGATCGCGCGATGACGGTGGCGCCCGTGGGAGATCCCCGAGGGGAGCGCGCGGTGGCCGACGGCGCGGAGGCCGAATACGAGGTCGGACCCCAGCCCGTCGAACGGCTCGAGGCGGCTCCGGAGGAGGGGGGCGAGACCTCGTCGTTCTCGATCGCGGACCGCTTCGGAAACCTCGTCTCCGTCACACACTCGGTGAACGGCACCTTCGGAAGCGGCATGGTCGTGGGCGGGACGGGGATCGTGCTCAACAATCGCATGCCGTACTACTCGCTCGAAGAGGGAGACGTGAACGAGCTCGTGCCCGGCAAGCGCACGCGTCACACCATCAACCCGGCCCTCGCGCTCAAGGACGGAGAGCCGTATCTGGCTTGGAACACTCCGGGCGGCGACAACCAACCCCAGGCGATGCTCCAGGCATTCCTGGCCGTCGTGCGCTTCGGCATGAATGTGCAGCAGGCGGCCGAGGCCGCGACGGTCACGAGCAGCGCGTTTGCAGCGTCGAACTTCCCGCAGCCAATCCGAGGCGTGCTCACGATGCCGAGTGTCCTGGGAGACGTGGTGGGCGATGAGCTCGCTCGAAGGGGCCACCGCGTCGAGGTCGTGCCGCTTCAGCAGCCCTATCAGATGGCGGTCTCGGGAGCGGGTGCCGTGAAAATGGTCATGATCGATCCAGAGACCGGAGTGATGTTCGGCGGAGTGAGCCCGGCGAAGAGCGACTACGTCCTCGGATGGTGAGGGGGGGGCTGCCCCACCCTACCCTCCCCGTCCTCGCGGACGGAGCCCAATGCCGCTCCGTCACCCGGCCGGGGAGATGCTTCGAGCTGCGACAGCCGGCCATGCGCCGCTTGCCGTGGACAGCTCGACGAGGAAGCGGGATCCGTCCGACCCATCGTCCGAGAGCCAATCGTCCGTACGGAGCGGGCTCCACAGCTCGTGCTTGTCCGTGAGGTCGCCGTTCCTACCCCACCGAAAGAAGGGATCGTCCGTACATCGGCGGCCCCGCGACCGGCACAAATCCCACCGCCGTCCGCCTGTCGCCCTCATGGTGGCCCTCTGCGCGGCCTCCTGCACGAGTGACGGACGCGGCGCGGGCGATGACGTGCCCGAGCCGGCGGCGGCACAGCGGCCCTCGAATCGCGTCGATACGGTGCGGGTCACGCTCGAGGAGTACGCGATCGGAATGCCGCCCGTGCTCCCCGCAGGCCCCAACGTTCTCAAGCTGGAGAGCTTGGGCTTCGAGGAGCACAACCTGATCTTCTTCCTGGAGCCGTCCGATTCCCTCGTCTGGGAGACCGAGCGCCGGCTGACCCCCTACGAAACCCGCGTGGTGGCGGTAGACCTCCTGCCGGGATCCTACACGGTCGTGTGCGACTTCTCCGGACACGAGGGCCGCGGAATGTTCACGGCGCTCCTGGTGGAGGCGGACTCGACAGCTGGCCCCTAGAAGGGCGTCACCGTGCCCGCCCCCCCGTACCCAGGCGTTCACGGGCGGATCCCCTGTTGCCGCGGATCAGAGAGGCGCCGGTGGCAGTCCGTGCCTCGAATGGCCGCGCGCCCCACTCCCCGTGATCGACCGGCGAGGTCCGTCCACAGCGACCTTACCTCCGGATCAGCGTCGCCTCCCGAATGAGCGCCTGGACCTCGGCCGCCTTGCCCGCGTCGTCCAGAGCCCTCCAGAGGTGCTCGACCGTCTCCTGGTCCACGAGTCCCGCCGTTCGAGTCGACAGGTCCGCCGCCTCGCGAAAGGCATCGACGGCTTCCACCACGTCGGCCGTGTAGCTCTGCGAGGAGGCGTCGCTCGGGATTTCAGCCGCCTCGGGTCGGTAATGTCCGAGGGCGTGGAGCATCACCCGGAGCTGCCAGACGTCGCTGCCCGCGAACCGGCGGAGCTCGCGGTACCCGAGGGTCTGCGAGATGGAGTTCCAGATTCTCCTGAGCTCCGCCACCGGCGTGGGGTGCTCACAGACATTGATATCGGCCGTGACCCGGTCGGGCCGTCGCGAGTTTCCCGGCCGCGGGTCAGCCACGACCACGGCCGCCGACTGAAGGCGACCGGCCCGGCTGTCGCCTCCTTCAGCCTGCCCGGCCGCCAGCGCCTCGATCAGGCGGTCCGAGAGGTACCGGCCCGAGCCCTCGGTGGACTCGAAGCTCCGTGCGACCGCCTCGAGGACCTCGGGGCCCACGAGGATGTTGCCCTGTGCGACATAGTTGGGGCCGTCGCGATGCCCCGCCCAGGCGCTGGCGCGGGAACCGGTGTGCTGGCCGCGAGAGCCGTCCAGGACGGAGATCACTCCCACCTGCCGACGCGCGGCTCCCGAGTCGGCCGCTACCGCCCGGGCCAGCGCCCCGTCCGCCGTCATCCCCTCGGCGATGAAGTCGAGCAGCTCGTAGCCGTACGCCACGCGCGTGCTGGCCTGCGTGGCCACGGCACCGACTCCCGCCCGCACCCACGGCACGCCGTTTCCGACGCATGGCACGCGTGTCGTGACGGCCACGCCCGATTCTCTGGTCTCCGGGTCAATGGCGGCGATGGAGAAGGTGGAGAACTCGAGGTCGGGCCCCCATTCCACGGGCTCTTGGGCGGCGGCAGGGCCGGCGAGCGCGAGGGCGGCGAGCAAGGTCGCAAGAGACGAGCGGGTAGGCATGGCATCCCCCTGTTGATTCCGACCCTGCGCGGAGACGGTCCCGGCGCCGACAGGGGATCCGCAGTCTACGACCGGCGGCGGGAGCGACGCCCAATGTGGCGGCGATGCCCCTGGGCAAAGAAAGGCTCTCGATGCCGTGCTGCCGGCTCCGCGGCCCAGGCGGGGCGGCAGGGCCGGTCTCGCACGACGCGGGTCGAACCCACGAACGCGCAAGGGAGCCTTCCGTGGAAGGCCCCCTGTAGCCGCCTGCCTCACACGCTTCGGCACTTTCCGGCTTCTCGCGTGAAGCGCGCGGCGCGCTCCTGCCGTGGCTACATAGTGAAGTGCCGCAGCGCTGCCTGCGCCTGCTCCGTGGCGATGTCGGCGTGGTCCATTCCGGCGTGCTCGATCGCGCCTTTCAAGCCGTCGACGGCCATTTGGATGTGCCCATCCTCGACGAGCTCCAGGGCCATCTCGGCGTGAGCTACGGCCTGCTCGGCGTGATCAGCCAGCACGGAGGCATGGCCCATCTCACCGTGCCGGATCGCCTCGTTCCCGTGCTGCATCGCCTGGGCGACGTGGTTGGCGACCTGGAGGTGTGTGAGGGCCTCGTTCGCCTTCGTCGTCGCGACATCGGCGTGATCCATGTTCCCGTGGTCGATCGCCTCCTGCAGGCTTGCTGCGCCTGCCTCCGCGTGAGGCGTGGCCATCTCCTCGACGGCCATGTTGGCATGGGTCATGGCTTGTTCGGCGTGCTGCACAACCACGGACGCATGCCCCATCTCGCCATGGCGGATGGCCTCCTGGGCATGCTGTATGGCTTGTGCGAGGTGGCCGTCCTGCGCCAAGGCCTGCTGGCCCGCCAGTACGACTGCGACTCCGGCATATAGGCCGGCGATCAGGATGCGCCTCATGACTCGCTCCTTGCGTGGGGTGCGGGGGAGATATGGGACAAAGTACGGCGAAGTCATACCACGTCAACGGCAGAGGACTGCCCCGTCCCGGACGAGATCGTCCACTTGACTGTTGGTATAGCCCAGCTCGGCCAGCACCTCCCTCGTGTGCTCCCCAAGGAGGGGAGCGCCGCGGACCACAGAACCGGGGGTCTCGGAGAACTTCACCGGGAATCCCACGGTCCGCACGGGCCCGAGCTCCGAATGCTCGACTTCCAGAACCATCTCCCGGGCCGCCGTCTGGGGCAGCTCGAGCATCTCGCCGACGCTCGCCACAGGTCCGGCCGGGACGCCCGCGTCCTCGAGGAGGGTGAGCCACTCTGCCGTCGTGCGCGCCTTGAAGCGCAGGCCGAGCGCCGCAACGAGCTCCTCCACATGGGTGATGCGGTCCGAGTTTCGCAGGAATCGTGGATCGTCGGCGAGCTCGGGCAGCTCAACGACCCGGACGAGCCGGAGCCAGTTCGTCTGGTTCGTGCCTCCCACGTTGATCCACCCGTCCGAGGTCTGGAAGGCCTGGTAGGGAGCGCTCATGGGGTGGGCCGAGCCCAGCGGAGGCGGCGATGCGCCCGTGGCCAGGGCCACGGCGGCCTGCCAGTAGCACTGGGTGATGCCCGCCTCGAAGAGCGAAGTGTCCACCCGCTGACCGCGTCCCCTCTCGATGCGCTCGACGTAGGCGGCAAGGATGCCCATGGCGGCGAGGATGCCGGCCGTGATGTCAGTCAGCGGCGGGCCGCACTTCACCGGGGGCCTTCCCTCCCCCTCGCCCGTCACGCTCATGATGCCGCTGTAGCCCTGCGTGATCAGGTCGAAGCCGCCGAGGTGCGCCATCGGGCCCGTGCGTCCGAACCCCGAGACCTCGCAGTAGATGAGCCCGGGGTTTTGCTCGCTCAGCACGTCGTAGCCGAGCCCGAGCCGCTGCATCGTGTCCTTGCGGTGGTTCTCGATGAGCACGTCTGCGCCGTCAACGAGGCGACGAGCGACCTCGAGGCCGCCCCTTGACTTGAGGTCGAGGGCCACCCCTCGCTTGTTGCGGTTCATCATCATGAACGCCGGCGACTCTCCCTCGGCGGCCGGAGGCATGAGCTGACGCGTGGAGTCCCCGCCCGAGATCGGCTCGACCTTGATGACCCCGGCTCCCATGTCCGCGAGCATGCGACCGCACGTCGGGCCGGCCATGATGTGGGCGAACTCGACTACTCGTAGGTCGGTGAGTGGGCCCGACCGGCTCACTGTCCCCGAAACCTCGGCGCGCGACGGTCGAGGAACGCCTCGACGCCTTCGCGATAGTCTTCCGTCCGGAACGCCTCGTACGGCTCCGCGCGCTCCTCCTCGGTGAGGGGCGGGGCCCCTCCCATGAGCCTGCGCACGAACTTCTTGTGCCATCGGTTCACGAGCGGAGCGCCCGCCGCGATACCCCGGGCCAGGGCGAACGCCTGATCCTCAAGGGAGTCGTCGGGGGCCAACCGGTTCACGAGACCCATCTGATAGGCTCGCTCCGCGCCGAGCAGGCCACCCTCGAAGAGCATCTCGAGAGCACCCGAAGCCCCGACCAGCTCGACCAGAGGGCTCAGCTCCGAGTACGACATCGTGAGCCCCAATCGGTTGATTGGGGCGCCGAAGCGGCTCGACTGGCTGCAGATCCGAAGATCGCAGGAAGCGGCGATCTCGAGGCCGCCTCCCACACACACACCGTGGATGACGGCAAGGGTCGGATGCGGACAGCTCCGCACGGCCGAGAGGGAGCCCTCCAGTGCCCGGGCGTAATCCAGAACCTGCTCGGGCGTGCTCCGCTCGTTCGGAAAGCGGGAGATGTCGGAACCGGCGGAGAAGGCCTTGCCGCCCGCGCCCTCGACGACGACGCAGTGAACGTCCGACGCCTCCCCGAGGGTCTTCATCGCCTGGGCGAGCGCTTCCCAACCCTCCCGGTCCAGCACATTCAGCCGGTCCGGATAGTCCAGGCCGACCACGGCCAGGGGATCCTCGCGTCGGACCGTCACACGGGCGGACATGTCGGTGTGGTCTCCAGGGGTCGCGATGCGGTCACCGGTAGAAGAGCTCCACGGGCCACATGGGAACGGCCGGAACGTAGGTGACCAACAAGAGCATGGCCACGAGCACGGCTACGAAGTAGAGGTTCACCTTGCTGACCTCCCAGATGTCCGCCCTGGCCACCGAGCAGGCCGTGACCAGCACGCTCGCCACCGGGGGCGTCTGTTGACCGATCCCGAGGTTCAGCGTGACGACGAGCCCGAAGTGCACGGGGTCGATGCCGGCGGCCAGGATCAGCGGCATCACGATGGGCACGACGAGGATGATCGCCGCCGCCGAGTGAAGAAAGAGGCCCACGAGCAGGAAGAAGAGGTTGAGCAGCGCCAGGATCGCCAGGCGGTTGTCGGTGAACTCCATGATCCCCTGCGCGACCTGTTGCGGGACCTGCGCCTCGGTAAGGTAGTCCCCGAGCAGCGCGGAGGTTGCCACGAGAAGCATGACCACGGCCGTCTGGACGCCCCCGTCGAGCATGGCCGTCCGGAGGGCCTTCAAGTCGAGCTCCCGGTATACGCCGCCGCCGATGACCATGGCCGCCACGACGGCCAGGCCCGCGCCCTCGGTGGCCGTGACCCACCCCGAGAAGACTCCGCCCAGGATGATCACCGGAAGGAGCAGCGCCCAGCCCGCCTCCCTGAGCGTCAGGAAGACGCGCCGGAGCCGGAAGGCCGCCTCAACCGGAAAACCGTTCCTCACGGCCAGCACGTACACAACCGCCATCATCAGGAGGCCGCCCAGCACCCCCGGGACGATGCCGGCCACGAAGAGCTCCACCACCGAGCTCCCCGACATGACGCCGTACAGGATCATCGGGATCGACGGCGGGATGATCACGGCCAGCGTGGCGGAGGATGAGGTGACAGCGGCAGCGAACGCCGTCGGGTAGCGCCGCTTCTTCATCTCCGGGATGAGGATGGACCCCAGGGCGGCGACGTCGGCGACGGCAGAGCCGGAGATCTCGGCGAAGAAGAGCGAAGCGCTGACCGTCACCATGGCGAGCCCGCCCCGGATGAAGCCCACCAACGCCGACGCGAGGTCGATCAGACGGCGTGAGATGCCCGACGCGTTCATGATCGCCCCCGCCAGGATGAAGAGCGGGATGGCGATGAGGGCGAACTTCGTGGAGGCGGAGAAGAGGATGAGCGCGGCGTTCGGCAAGCCCCCGACCCCGGCTGTGAGCCAGATGGCGACGAGCGCCACCAACCCGAGCGACACCGCGATCGGCACGTTGATGAGGACGAGCGCCACGAGCCCGAGAAACATGAGGAGCAGGATCACGGCGCCTCCTCCCTCATCGGATCGAAGGCGCTCTCCCCCGTCTCGCTCCCGCTGTCCCGGTCTTGCGCTGCCGGGGTCGCCCCGCCACTGGGTCCCGGCAGTACATCGGGAAGCGTGACAAGCTCGGCCGCGATGTACAGCACGGCTCCGATGGGGACCACCGACTGGGTCAACCTCTGGGGCACCCAGGGAAGGCTCACCAGCGTCTCGCCTCCGAGAACGCCGAAGACCCTCCACCCCGCCCACGCCGTCACGAGGAAGAACGCCAGGATGAAGGCCTCACTCAAGAGAACGAGCGGGCGGCGGGCACGAGAGGGGAGCCTGTCGAGCAGCTTGGGGAAGCCGATGTGAGCTCGATGCAGCGCCGCCAGCGCGGACCCATAGAACGTCAGCCACGCCAGGAGGATGGAGGCTACCTCATCGTACCAGACCAGCGCGGCGCCGAGCTTCCTGAACGCGACGCCCAAGATGACGACGAGCGCCAAGCCCGCCGTGAGCGCAACAACGAAGACCTCGAGGGTGACGCCGAGGCCGCGTTGCAGCCGGCGGCGGGCGAGCTGCGCCCCGTGGCCGGCAGCCGTCTCAGCCCCCCGCGAGGTCGAGGGCCCGGCTCACCATGGCCTCACCGCCCTCCACCGTGCTCCCGAACTCCTCGAAGATCTCCTGGCTCGCTTCGACAAAGGACTCGCGGTCGGCGTCGTTCACCTGAACCCCTGCGGCCCGAAGCTCCTCAAGGAAGTCCGCGTCCATCCTCGCCGCCGCCTCGTGCACGAACTGCTGGGTCTCCAACGCAATCTCCCTCAGCGCGGCCTGGACATCCTCCGGGAGGCGCCCCCAGCTCGCTCCCGCGGTGACATAGGCCGGCGTGTACACGTGGCTGGTGAGCGACAGGTAGGCCTGGACCTCGTGGAACTTGGAGGCGTGGATCTGGGCCAGCGGGTTCTCCTGCCCGTCCATGACCCCGGTTTGGAGCCCCACGAACACCTCGGACAGCGCCATCGGCGTGGGGTTCGCCCCGAAGGCCTGGAACAGCTTCACCCGCCATAGGCCTCGAGGAGTGCGGAGCTTGATGCCCGCCAGGTCCGCCGGCGTAACGACGGGCCGCACGTTGTTGGTGACGTGACGGAAGCCGTTCTCCCACACGGCGATGATCCGGTACCCCCGCTCCTCCGCCTCCGGAACGAGAGTGGGCCAGACGATCTCCTCCTCGATCCGCCTCATGTGATCGCGATCCTGCACCAGATACGGCATCTCGAAGAGGCCGAAGGAGTCCACGGTGGACGACATGATCGTCGACGGCAGAGCGAAGTCGAGGGTGCCCAGCTTGAGCTTCTGGAGCATGACTTCATCCCCTCCGAGCTGGCTCGAGCCGAAGACGCTCACCTCGACTCTGCCCGCCAGCCGTTCGTTGGCCCGGCGAGCAAACTCCTCGGCGGACACGGCGAACAAGGACCCGGGGGCGCCGACGTGGCCGAACTTGAGCTCGACGAGGAACGACTCCCCGGGCTCGCCCGCGCAGCCGGACGCGGCCATCCAGAGGACGAACGCGGAGAGCGCGGCAGGCCGCCGCCGGCCATCCCCGAAGCCCGCCTGACGCCTGCACTTCTCCATGCCTCTACTCCTTCGCCTCATTCGTCGGTCAAGAACTCGAGAGCGGCTTGCGCCCCTCCGGCCCGATGCGGCACGCCGGCCATGCGCAGGCCCATCTCGATGCCGCACAGCGTCCCGGCCAGGCTCACCTCGTTCAGGTCTCCCAGATGTCCGATCCGGAACACCCGGCCCTCGAGCTTGCCAAGCCCTCCCCCCAGCGCCATGTCGAGACACTCCAGAATGATCTGACGCAGCTCGTTCGCGTCGGTCCCATCGGGCACTTGCACGCACGTCAAGGCGGAGCTGAACGCGGACTCGTCCAGGCAGTAGTTCTCAAGCTGCCACGACTCCACGGCGCGCCGAGTCGCCTCGCCGAATCGCGCATGCCGGGCAAGTGTGCGGTCCAAGCCCTCCTCACGAAGCATCTCAAGCGCGTCGGCGAGCCCATACATCAGGTTGGTGGCCGGCGTGTAGGGGAAGTAGCCGTCCTCGTTGAGCGCCTGCATGGCCGTCCAATCCCAGTAGGAGCGCGGAAGCCCCGCAGAGGCGTGAGCCTCGAGGGCCTTTCGGCTCACGGCCGCGAAGCCGAGACCCGGCGGGAGCATCAGGCCCTTCTGTGAGCACGAGATGGTCACGTCCACGCCCCATTCATCGTGGCGCAGCTCCATCGCGCCCAGCGAGGACACGGCGTCGACCATGAGGAGCGCGGGATGGCCGGCCCGGTCGAGGGCCGCCCGCATCGATGGGACGTCGTTGGTCACGCCGGTGGAGGTCTCATTGTGGACGAGGAGAACCGCCTTGATCGCATGAGGGCCGTCGGCGGCGAGGCGCTCCTCCAGCACTTGGGGATGGACCCCCCTTCTCCAGTCGGAGGGCAGGAGCTCCACGGTGAGTCCGACGTCGCGCGCCACCCCCGCCCACGTCAGCGCGAAGTGGCCGCTGTCGAAGGCCACGACGCGGTCCCCGGACGACAAGGTGTTCACGAGGGCCGCCTCCCACGAGCCGCTTCCCGAAGCCGGATACATGAAGACGTGCTCTGAGGCCCGGAATACCTCTTTGAGACCGGCCAGGGCCCTGCGGCCCATCCGGCCGAACTCGGGCCCTCGGTGGTCGATGGTCGGCCGCGCCATCGCACGGCGAATTCGCTCCGGGACGTTCGTCGGTCCCGGGATCTGGAGAAAATGACGTCCTGATCGAAAGGCCATGGCGAGTCGTGGAGTGGGCGAACGGTTCACGAGCTCAGCGCCCCGATCGCGCAGTTCTTCGTGCCGGTCGAGCGCGCCGTTCGTCGGGGGCACCGGAACACTAGGGCGGGAATAATGGCGCGGAGCTACCTTCCCCGCCATGACTAGCACAACGCGCCCTCGCGGCGACCCGGCGCTGGCCACCCGGCTCAGGCGGGAGCTGGAAGGTGAAGTGCTCTTCGACCCGTTCAGCCGCGGACTCTACTCGACCGACGCCTCCATCTACCAGATCGAGCCCGTAGGCGTTGTCGTGCCCCGCACGGTGGAGGACGTGTCGCGGGCGCTTGAGATCGCGGCAGAGAGCGGTGTGTCGGTGACGCCCCGCGGCGCCGGCACCTCCCAGTCCGGCCAGGCGATCGGCGACGGCCTGGTCCTGGACACCAGCAAGTACCTGGACGGCATCGGTGAGGTGGACACCGCTCGGCAGACCATCCGCGTTCGCCCCGGCGTCGTCCTGGACAACCTCAACCGGACGCTCGCGCCCCACGGGCTCTTCTTCCCCATCGATGTCGCCACCGCCGCGCAGGCCACTCTGGGCGGCATGGCGGCGAACAACAGTGCGGGGGCTCGCTCCATCCGGTACGGGATGATGGTCGACAACGTGCTTACGGTGGACGGCCTTCTGGCGGACGGCACCCCGGTGAGCTTCGGTCTCGAGAGGCCGGCGGGTGGCCCCGAGTCCGTGCTTGCCGACCACTTGGCGACGCTGCGGCAGCGCGAGGCGGACGAGCTGGAGCGCCAGGTACCCCAGGTCATGCGGAGGGTCGCCGGCTACAACCTCGACCGGATGTCCCCCGAGGGCGAGGAGATCGTCCGGCTCCTGATCGGATCGGAGGGCACCCTGGCCTTCTTCACCGAGCTCGAGCTGCAGCTCTCTCCGCTGCCGTCGCATACGGTCCTCGGGGTGTGCGCCTTCGCCGACCTTGACGGAGCGCTTCGGGCCGTGGGCGACATCGTGCAGCTCGAGCCCTCCGCCGTGGAGCTGGTGGACGGGACGCTCCTTGACTTGGCCCGCAAGATCCCCGAGCTCCGGGCGGCCGTGGCCGAGTTCGTCACGGGCGACCCCCGTGCGTTGCTCCTCGTCGAGTTCTCGAGCGCCGACCGCGAGCAGCTCGCCACCGACCTGGACCGTCTCGAGGAGCTCATGGGCGATCTGGGCCGACCCGACGCGCTCGTGCGGGCCGACAGCACCGACTTCCAGCGCCGGATCTGGAGCGTGCGCAAGGCGGGCATGAACGTGGTCATGTCCATGAAGGGCGACCGCAAGCCCGTGTCGTTCATCGAGGACTGTACGGTGCCTCTCGAGCACCTTCCGGCGTACGGGGCGCGGCTCGAGGAGACCTTCCGGCGTCACGGAACGACCGGCACCTGGTACGCCCACGCCTCCGTCGGCTGCCTCCACGTCCGTCCGATCCTGAATCTGAAGCAGGACGTCGACCTGAAGGCCATGCGCGCCATCGCCGAGGAAGCGTGCGAGCTGGTGCGAGAGTTCCGAGGGTCACACTCGGGCGAGCACGGAGACGGGCTCGTCCGCTCCGAGTTTCTGGAGCCCATGCTCGGAAGCCGGCTGGTGAAGGCGTTCGAGGAAATCAAAAGGGCCTTCGATCCCGCCGGCCTACTCAACCCTGGGAAGATCGTGGGCCCGCGCCGCATGGACGACCGATCCCTCCTGCGCTTCAAGGAGGGCTACGCACGGCTGCCCATCAGGACGTCGCTGGACTGGTCGGCGTGGGGAGGCTGGTCGGGGGCTACCGAGATGTGCAACAACAACGGAGCCTGCCGAAAGCGCGAGCCAGGGGTGATGTGCCCCTCCTTTCGGGCGGTGCAGGACGAGCGGCACTCCACTCGTGGGCGCGCGAACGCGCTGCGGCTCGCGCTCACCGGGCAGCTCGGCCCCGATGCGCTCACCTCGACCGACGTGTACGAGACGCTGGCCCTCTGCGTGGGCTGCAAAGCGTGCAAGAAGGAGTGCCCGACGGGCGTGGATCTGGCCCGGATGAAGACGGAGTTCCTGGCTCACTACTACGGCCGGCACGGGCTTCCCCTTCGCGAGCGTCTGGTCGCGTGGCTTCCGCGGTACGCGCCTTGGGCTGCGCGACTGCCCGAGCTGGCCAACGTCGGCGGTCGGGGAGGATGGCTGGCGAGAGCCGGGCAGCGCTGGTTCGGCCTGTCGGCCCGTCGCGAGAAGCCGCGGTGGCGTCGGGACGTGTTTCGAGGGCCGGAGGGGCGATCCGCCGAGGAGGGAGGCTGGCCCGCCAACTCCGCCGGGGCGGAGCGAGCCCGGGAGGGCGAAGCGGAAAGCCGCGGGCGCGCCTCCCATGCCCGAACAGAAGTCGTGTTCTGGGCCGATACCTTCAGCACTTACTTCGAGCCGGAGCAGGCCCGGGCAGCGGTGCGAGTGCTCGAAGCCGCCGGCTATCGAGTGAGGACGCCGGTCGAGGCCGGGCGTCCTCTCTGCTGCGGTCGCACCTTCCTGAATGCGGGGCTGGTGGACGAGGCGCGCCAGGAGGCCCGCCGCCTGTTGAGCGCCCTGAGTCCCGCTACGGACCGGGGCGCCCCGATCGTCGGCCTGGAGCCGTCGTGCCTCCTGACGCTGCGCGACGAGCTCCCCGACCTGATCCCGGGAGAGCAGAGCGCGCGGCTGGCGGAGCGGGCCTTTCTCCTCGACGAGTTTCTGGTCGCCGAGAGAGCCAACGGACGCGCCGCTTTGGACCTCGGACCGCTCGACACTCCGAAGGTTCTCGTGCACACGCACTGTCACCAGAAGGCGCTGGGCCGTGAGGGGGCGACCGAGACCGTCTTGCGCTGGATCGGCGGATTGGAGGTCGAGACCGTCCAGTCGGGGTGCTGCGGGATGGCCGGAGCGTTCGGCTACGAATCGGAGCACTACGAGGTGTCGATGGCTATGGCCGAGCTCGACCTGCTGCCCGCCCTCCGGGACGCCGCGCCCGAGACGTGGGTGGTGGCGGCGGGCACGAGCTGTCGCCATCAGATCGCGCACGGGAGCGGTAGGTTCGTTCTGCCCCTGAGCCGGGTGCTGTCGGAATCCCTCGAACGTCGTAGAGCCCCGGTTGGCCCGGCCTCCGACTTGGGGTGCTGAAGCCTCATCCGGCGTTGCGCACCTTGATCGGGTCGGACCCCTGCGGCGGGGATGGCCGGGGTGCTGCCCGCCGCCACCGTCTCCACACCCAAGGGGCGAATGAGCCGGGTGGGTCTCGAACCCACGACCTACGGATTAAAAGTCCGTTGCTCTACCAGCTGAGCTACCGGCTCTGGCGGTAAAGCTAGCTGGTAGGCCTGCGAAGCTCCACGCCCGCGAGAGACGCTGACACCTTTCCCCGAACCAGTACAGGTGGCGGTCGGGCCTTACCGCGTTCACGTCAGAACATGAGGAGCGCCAAGTGAGGAGCGCCAAGAACGATGCAGGCCAGACCGCACGCCCGGCGGGCTCGAACGTGTGGATCCCGGAGTCCATCCGACCCCGCCCTCGAGCCCGTCGGGCGGGAAGCGGACATCCTCGGTGAACGGAAGTGCCGGCAGACGATCCGTCCACGGCGCCGACCCGAGCGCAGCGGAAACCGCGCGGCCTTCCCGCGGATTCACCTCTCAGCCGGGCTTCCGACCTCTACTCCCGCGCGCACGGCCATGTTGCGAAGCCCTCCGGTCCCTCTGTTACAATGAGTGTCCACGGCACCGGCATGCTCCGTCGGGCGACACCAACACGGCGCGATCGCCTTTGAGGAGACCACAGTGATCCAGAGCACTAGCACGACGGACGGTCCGTCATCCCAGGGAAACCAAGGGCATGGGCTCGGACGTCACCGCCGATCCGTGAGGCGCTTGCCGTGAACGGGTCGACTGCGGCTAACGAGCACGCCGAACGCGCGGCGAGCCCGCGCGGCGCGCCCGATCGCACCTTGCACCCGGACTCGAGGCTCCGCGCCCCGTCGGTCGCGCTCCGCTCTTTGGACACGCTGTGGTTCCAGGTGGGAGGCACCCTCTGCAACCTCACGTGCACCCACTGCTTCATCTCGTGCTCGCCCACCAACCACACCCACGAGCTCATGAGCCTCGAGACAGTTCTCTCCTACCTCGCCGAGGCCGTGGAGATCGGGGTCAAGGAGTACTACTTCACGGGAGGAGAGCCCTTCATCAACGGTGACATGGAGGCCATCCTCGCCGAGACGCTCAAGGTCGGTCCGGCCACCGTCTTGACCAACGGCCTCCTCCTCAACCCGGAGCGGTGCAGCCGGTTGGCGGCGCTGGCCGAAGGATCCGAGTACTCCCTCGACCTACGGATCTCCCTCGACGGCTACACGGCCGAGGCCAACGACCTCATCCGCGGCAAGGGCACCTTCGAGCGGATCCTCGAGGGCGCCCTCAACGTCGTCGAGGCGGGGCTCAACCCAGTCGTCACGGTCACGGAAGTCCACGAGGACAACTCCAGCGACGAGGGGCGCTCGCGTTTCCTCGAGCTGCTGGTCGAACGAGGCATCAGCCGACCCAGACTCAAGGTCCTCCCCGCGTTCCAGCTGGGAGCCGAGGCAGAGCGGTCCGGTGCGTACGAGAGCTGGCAACGGCTCTCCGCAACGGACACTCCGGACGAGGGATGGAGCCACCTGCAATGCTCCTCCTGCAGGATGGTTACGGACCAGGGGGTCTGGGTGTGCCCCGTTCTGGTGAACGAGCCGTCCGGCCGAGTGGGGGAGCGGCTGGCCGATACCTTGCGCGACTTTCCCCTGGACCACCAAGCGTGCTGGACCTGCCACGTCTACGAGGTGAGCTGCCGGACATGAGCAACGTACATAAGGGCATGGCCACCTGGGGCGAGCGCCTGGTCCCGCTCTCCGACTTTCGAGCAGCGACCGCCCAGGCCGGCCGAGCCCTCGCGCCCGACGAGCGCCGGTCCGCCGTGGCGGAGTACCTGCGCCCGGTTGAGGACCCCACTCCGGTGGAGGGCCCCTTCGGGCGCATCGCCGTTTTCGGAGGAGTCTACAGCAACCGCTTCAGCCTCGAGGCCGTCTTGGAGGACGCCCGCCGGCGGGGAGTCGACGCCGTCTACTCCCTCGGCGATTTGGGCGGCTTCGGACCGAACCCAGAGGCCATCTGGCCCCTGCTGGAGTCGGGCAGTGTCCGAACGATCCAGGGCAACTACGAGCAGTCCTTGTCCTCCGGCCGGGACGACTGCAACTGCGGATACACGGACCCGCGGGACAACCACTTCGCCGCCCTCTCATACGGATACACCGAGCGCCGCTGCTCCCCCGCGTACAAGGCCTACATGGGGGAGCTTCCGGCGAGGCGGCGGGTGCGGGTCGGAAGGCGGGAGTTGCTCCTCGTGCACGGCTCGCCGAGGCAGGTCAACGAGTTCCTGTTCGCTTCGACGTCGTCCACGCCGTTCCTAGAGGCATGCTGTGACGAGAACCGCTGCGACGGGATCCTCTGCACGCACACGGGCCTCCACTGGCACCGACGCCTCCCCTCGGAGCGCGACGTGCTAAACGTGGGCGTAATCGGACGGCCGGCGAACAACGGTCGCACGAACGTCTGGTACGCCGTCCTCTCGGAAGCGCGAGGCGGGCTCGACGTGGAGCTGGTACCGCTCGAGTACGATCACGAGTCCATGGCCGCCGAGATGCGGCGTGAGCAGCTTCCCGGGGAGTTCGTCGAGACGATCCTCAGCGGCTGGTGGACCACCTGCCTCGAGGTCCTCCCGCCCAAAGAGCGGGCGGTCTCCAAGTTCTGACGGCTTAGGGTGATGAGCGCATCGAAACCACACATCGCGATCGTCGGGGCCGGTCCGATCGGGCTCGATGTCGCCCTCGCCGCCGCCGACTCCGGATATCCCTTCACGGTGTACGAGGTGGCTGCGAGGTCGGCCGGTCACGTACGGAACTGGGGGCACGTACAGCTCTTCACGCCTTGGGACCTCAACGTCTCGCCCAGAATGCGTCGGGCGCTGGCCGAGGTCGGCCAGTCGGTCCCTGGGGGGGACGCGTGCCCTACAGGAGCAGAGCTGGTCGCGCAGGTGCTGGACCCCGTGAGCGCCCTTCCGTTCCTCTCCGGCCACCTCAGCTACGAAGTCAGGGTCGAGCGCATAGGCCGCACCGGCCTACTCAAGCACGAAGAGATCGGCACGCGAGCACGAAGCCATCACCCGTTCCGCCTCCTGCTCCGGGACGGCTCGGGCCGGGAGTGGACCGAGGAGGCTGAAGTCGTCGTCGACTGCACGGGTAACACCGAACCCAACGCCCTCGGGGACGGCGGCATCCCGGCCCCCGGCGAGGCGGCGGCGGCCGGCGTCATCACGCGCGAGATCCCGGATGTGGCGGGCGCGCCGGGCGAGTGGGCCGGTCGAACGGTGCTGGTCGTCGGCTCGGGGCACTCCGCCACGACGGCGGTCGTAGAGCTGGTTCGTGTGGCGGAGACGCATCCCGGTACTCACGTCGTCTGGGCCCTTCGAGGCGACGTCCCCGAGCCGGATCCCGACGATTCGCTGGTGCAGCGATCCGCTCTCAGGGCCAAGGGGGCTGCCTTCGCGGCGGATCCTCCCGCATGCCTCCGGGTTCGCACCGGCGTCGTCGTCGACGCCCTAGCCGTCGAAGAGTCCACCCACGCGCCGACCGGGCGGGAGCGTCCCCGGGTCGGGGTCGAGCTCCGAAGCCACGACGGAGAAGTGGACTGCGTCGAAGTGGATCGCATCCTGGCACTGACCGGCAAGGTCGGAGATCACCTCCTGTACCGGCAACTCCAAGTGCACGAGTGCTGGGCCACCCACGGTCCGATGCAGCTCGCCGCCGCGCTTCTTCGGCAGGAAGTTGGAAGCGGGGACTGCCTGGATCAGACGAGCCTCGGGCCCGAGACCCTCGCGAACCCCGAGCCGGGCCTCTTCATCCTCGGGGTCAAGTCCTATGGGTGTCGGAGCGATTTCCTTATGAGGGTTGGGTGGCAGCAGGTGGACGAGGTGTTCGAGCTGATCGCCGGAGGCTGACGGAAGCCACGGACCCGCTGGTCACTTGTCGCCCCGGCGACGATGCCCAGTAGACGTGGGCGTCGCGGGCAATCCGCGCGAGGAGCGGGGTCGAGGGAAGAAGGAGAGACATGGGCTGTGCGTTCCTCCCCTTCCTCCCCGACGTGGACTCCGACGGGGATCGGGCCCTCTTCCTGCGCTTCGCCCTGAAGGCTCTGATGAAGGCCGTGTTCTACCTTGAGGCGACCCGTTTCCGCCCGAATGGAGCCGCCTCCGACCGCGTGTAGACGCGCCTCTGCGACGCGGTAACCACGAAGGCCAGGAGGCGGTGGGTCCGAACGAGCCCGCGCGGCCCCGCCGGGGCCGCGCCCTCACAGATCCAGGTCGTACTGGAGGCCCAGGAAACTCTGGCGGTGGTGCGGGGTGGAGCCCAGCCGATTCAGGGCGTCGCGATGCTCCCGAGTAGCGTACCCCGCGTTGTGATCCCACCCGTAGCCGGGATAGCGCTTGGCCAGCTTCGTCATGAGGAGGTCCCGGCAGACCTTCGCCACGATGGAGGCACAGGAGACCGAGTGAACCAAGCTGTCGCCGCCGACCACGGCGTCGTGCTTCCACCGCAGCGACTTCAGCGGCAGCCCATCCACGACCACATGATCGGGTTGAACAGCTAGCCTTCCTAGAGCGCGGTTCATAGCCCACGCCGTCGCCACCAGGATGTTCGCGCGATCGATCTCGCGAACGGAAGCCGCACCGAGCGCCACGGCGTCGGCACGGTCGACGATCTCGACGACCAGCTCCTCCCGGGCGTCGGCGTCGAGTTCCTTGGAGTCCGCGGCCCCCTCTATGACGATGCCTTGGGGCAGGATCACCGCAGCGGCGACCACGGGGCCGGCGAGGGGACCCCGCCCGACCTCGTCCACGCCCACCACCCCGGAACCACCGCAGCTCCAGAACCGCCTCTCGTAGTGGAGAGGGTCCTCGAACGGACCGGATCCTTCTTCCGGCGAGCTCATACCAGTGTTCCGGTACCGAACACCTAGTTCGCCCGCTTCTCCCGGATTCGGGCCGCTTTGCCGCGCAGGCCTCTCAAGTAGTAGAGCTTGGCCCGGCGGACACGTCCTCGACGGACGACCTCAATCCCCATGACCGTCGGAGCGTGCAGGGGAAAGACCCGCTCGACCCCGACGCCGCTGGAGATCTTCCGTACCGTGAACGTCTCTCCCGTTCCAGTGCCGCGTCGGCCGATGCAGACACCCTCGAACGCCTGGGTCCGCTCCTTGACGCCTTCGCGCACGTTGTAGAGTACCCGAACCGTATCGCCGGGGGCGAAGTCGGAATCGTCGTCCCGAAGCTCCGCCTTCTCGAGCTCATGGATAAGATCGGACATGTCGGTCCTTCGTGGGTCGGGCGAACATGCTCATTTCGTCCCCAGATGCTTAAGGTAATGGAGGGTCGGGGAAGCGTGAAGTGGCCCGGGATCATGGGTCATGCGCCCCGGGCCGGGAAGTTACTTCTCCCCTCGCTCCTTCGAGAGCCGAGCCGCCTCGGCCTCCCGCCACGCCTCGATCTTGGCGTGGTCACCCGTGCGGAGCACGCTCGGAACACGATATCCGCGGTAGTCGGGAGGCCGGGTGTAGGACGGCGCGCTCAAGCGTCCGTCGTCGTAGAAGGAGTCGGTCGACGCCGAATCGTGATCTCCGAGCGCGCCCGGAAGAAGCCGCACGACCGCGTCAGTGACGGCCAGAGCCCCAATCTCGCCGCCGGAGAGCACGAAACGACCGAGAGAGATCTCCTCGGTGGCCAGATGGTCGGCCACTCGCTGGTCCACATCCTTGTAGTGCCCGCACAGGACCGTCAGCTCGGGCTGCACGGCGTAGCGCACGGCGTCGGAATGCTCGAAGACCTTACCTCGGGCCGACAGCAGGACGACGGGCCCCTCCGGCGCGAGGCTCTCGACGGCGTCGAAGAAGGGCTCGGGCTTCATGACCATGCCGGCCCCTCCCCCGTAACGGATGTCGTCGACCGTGTGGCGCCGGTCGTGCGTGAAGTTCCGGAGGTCCACGACGTTGTAGCGCACGAGGCCGGCCCTCTCGGCACGTCCCGTGATGCTCGTAGCCAGCGGTTCGCGGAAGAAGTCGGGGAAGATCGTGACGGTGTTGATCGTCAGCGGCGCACGGTGGGTCACGTCAGACATCCAGGAGCCCATCGGGAGGATCCAGCACGATCAGTTTCCGGTCGACGCTCACCGAGTGGACCATCTGAGAGATGTAAGGCACAAGAATGCTCCTCTCGCCGTCCTTCACCTCTAGGAGATCGGCGGGCCGTAGTTCGTACACCTCGGTCACCTCCCCCACCGTCGCCCCATCCACCGTTACGACCTCCATACCCAGAAGGTCGTGGTAGAAGACCTCGCCTTCCTCAAGATCGCTGACCTCATCCACAGCCCGTAACACGTAACGGTCGGCGAGGGCTTCCGCGTCGTTGCGATCGTGGACCCCTTCGAAGCGCACTAGGAAGCCTCGCCGATACGGCCGGCTGCTATCGATCCGGCGCGTGGGCACCCCGGGCAACGTGCGGCCTTCAGCGTCCCCTAGGTACAGAACCACCCCGGGAGCGAACGTGCTCTCGGGGTGATGCGTGAGAGGCCAGACGAAGACCTCCCCCTTGATGCCGTGTGCTTTGTTGAGGTGCCCCACCACGAGGTGCCCGGGGCCGTCCGTCCTACCCATGGCTGTTGGCCTCCGGACTTCGGAGCGTTACTCCGGCTTCTCGTCCCCGACTTGTTCGGATTCGGCGCCGGCCTCAGCTCCGGGCTCCCCCTGCGCCTCGGGAGCCTCCTTCTCTTCCGTCTGGGCCTCGGCCGCCTCCGCCTCGGCGGCCGCAGCCAACACCACCTCCTGGGCCGCTTCCGCCGCCAGCGCCTCCTCGCGGCCCCTGGCCTCCGCCTCGCGACGCGCCTCGAGAGCGGAAGCCCTGCGGGCCTTCGCCTCCTCTGGATCGAGCTCACCGAGAGCCACCCGAGCGTCACCCCCTTTGCGGGCCTTGTTGAGGAGCGTGCGAACCGTGTCGCTCGGCTCCGCGCCCTTGGCAATCCAGGCGTCGGCCTTGTCGATGTCCACGACGAGGCGCGCCGGGTTCGTCAGCGGCTTGTAGTAACCCAGCGTGTCGACGAAACGGCCGTCCCGCGGGGCCGCAGAATCGGCCACGACGATACGGAAGTGGGCCTGCCTCTTACGGCCCATGCGGCGAAGTCGGATCTTTACTGACATATGTTTTTCCGGTCGGTCTCTCTGGGCCGGCTTTCCCGGCGCCTTCCCCGATGGTCAGAAGAGCATCATGCCCTTCATCTGCTTCATGAACTTCTGTGTCTCCTTGAACTGCTTGAGCAACCGGTTCACTTCGGCAACCGGCCGGCCGCTGCCCCTGGCGATCCTCCCCCTCCGGGATCCGTTCAGGATCTCCGGCCTGCGCCGCTCGTTCGGTGTCATCGAGAGGATGATCGCCTCCACGTGCTTCATCCTCCGCGGATCGACTCCCCCGGCGGGCATCGCCCGCCCGGCCCCCGGGATCATCTTCAGCAGCTGCCCCAGGGGTCCCATCTTCTGGACCTGCCGCATGGCGGTCAAGAAGTCCTCGAGCGTGAAGCGGCCCCGGACCATCCGCTCCTGAAGCTTCTCCTGGGTCCCGGCGTCCATGGCCTGCTCGGCCCTCTCCACCAAACCCAGGACGTCGCCCATCTGGAGGATGCGTCCGGCCAACCGATCCGGATCGGCCAACTCCAAATCGTCGACCGTCTCGCCCACGCCCACGAACTTGATGGGCTTTCCGACGACGCCGCGGATGGAGAGCGCGGCTCCCCCGCGTGCGTCGCCGTCCATCTTGGTGAGGATCACCCCCGTCAGGCCCAACGCCCCGTCGAACCCCTCGGCGATCATGACCGCCTCTTGGCCGGTCATGGCGTCGGCCACCAGAAGGATCTCCTGCGGCTCGAGGTCCGCCTTCAAACGCCCCAGCTCGTCCATCATCGGCTCGTCGATCTGAAGCCTTCCGGCCGTATCAACGATCAGGACCGAGCGCAGGTCCCGCCTCGCAACCTCGGCGGCCTTCGTTGCCACCGCCACCGGGTCGTCGCCCGACTCACCCGTGTAGACCGGCACGCCGATCTGCCCGCCGAGCGCAGCCAACTGATCCACCGCGGCCGGTCGGTAGAGGTCGCAGGCAGCGAGCAGCGGCGTCCGGCCCTCGTTGGCGAGGCGCTTCGCCAGCTTCGCGATGGTGGTCGTCTTGCCCGACCCGTGCAGGCCCACCAGCATGATGATGGTGGGTCCCGAAGACGCCCAATGAAGCGCCGGCGGGCCCTCGCCCAGCAGATTCGCCAACTCCTCGTGCACGATCTTGACGACCTGCTTCCCCGGCGACACGGACTTCACGACCTGTTCTCCGAGCGCGCGCTCCTGCACGTGCTGGAGGAACTCCCGAGTCACCCTGTAATTGACGTCCGCCTCGAGCAGGATCCGTCGCACCTCGCGGAGCCCGTCCCTGATCATGGGCTCGGTCAGGACGCCGCGCTTTCGGAACTTGCCGAGTACCTTGTCCAGCTTCTTGCCGAGTTCGTCGAACATCGGCGACCAATCCTCCTCGTTGGCGGCCCCACCCGCTCACCTCACGATTTCCATGCGGCCGAGGGGGATGCGGCAAAGCTTTGAAAGCTAAGGGTTTCTGGGGGACGCCTCAACGGCCTACACGTGGATGATCTGGCTCCTGCGCGTTCCCACGGAGACCATGCGGACGGGCGCACCGGTGAGCTCCTCGATGCGGTCCAGATAGCGGCGGGCGCCAGCCGGCAGATCCTCCAGGGAGCGGGCCCGCTGGGTGGACTCCTGCCAGCCCGGAAGCGTCTCGTACACGGGCTCGACGCCCCCGAGCTGCCAGGTATCCGCCGGGAACTCCTCGACGACCCCGTCCGGGGTTCCGTAGGACGTGGCGATGGAGATCTCGGCGAGCGTGTCCAGCACGTCGAGCTTGGTCACGGCCAGCCCGGTGAGCCCGTTCACCCGAGCGGAGTAGCGGGCCAGCACCGCGTCGAACCAGCCGCACCGGCGCGGTCGGCCCGTCGTGGCCCCGAACTCACCGCCCAGCGCTCGGACCCGCTCGTCCATGGCCTCGTCAAAGGCCGTGGGTAGAGGTCCGTTTCCTACGCGGGTCGTGTAGGCCTTCACCACCCCGATGACGGTGTCGATGGCTGTGGGTCCGATGCCCGAGCCCGTGGCCGCACCTCCGGCGGTCGTGCTCGAGGAAGTAACGAACGGGTACGTCCCGTGGTCGAGGTCGAGAGCCGTGCCTTGGGCGCCCTCGAGGAGAACGCGCTTCCCCGCCCGGAGCGCCTCCATGATTTCCAGTCCGGTGTCGGCGGCCAAACCTCGAAGGCGCTCGCCAAGCGCAAGCGCGGACCGCACGTCCGCCTCGAGCTGCTCGCCGCATTCGCCTCCCAGGGACGTGATGCGCCTTCGAGCCCGCTCCACTCCCTCTTCGACCAGACCCTCCACCCGCTCGCGGTTGCCCAAGTCCGCCACCCGAAGGCCTCGTCGGCCCGCCTTCTCCTCATACGCGGGGCCAATACCGCGGCCCGTTGTGCCGATCTTCTGCTTCCCGCCATCCTCCGAGGCGCGCTCAAGCACCCGATGATACGGCATGAGGACATGAGCACGCTCGCTCACTCCAACCCGCCCGTCGAGGCCGATGCCGCGATCCGCCAGATCGCCGTACTCCTCGAAGAACTCGACGATGTCGACCACCACACCGTTACCAAGCAGACACCGCTTCTCCGGATGCAGGATGCCGGAGGGGATCTGATGCAGGATGAACTCGTCGTCGCCGACGTGGACGGTGTGGCCGGCATTCGCACCACCCTGGTAACGGGCCACCACGTCCGCGTTTTCGGCCAAGACGTCGACGATCTTGCCTTTTCCTTCGTCACCCCACTGACAGCCGAGCACGACGAGGCAGCGGCCGTCCAAACGCACTCCGCACACGGTCGGTACTCTCTCGGTTGGAGAAGGTCTCTACGGACCCATCGGACATGAAAAAGGCCCATCCGTCGGGGAATGGGCCGCAGGCGGTGCATCCTTTAGTGAAAGGTAGATGGACCGAGGGGGTTCAGTCAACGAACGACGCCGCGGGAGGGGAGTGGTGCGGCCGGTTCGCGGTGTCGCGCCCCGTCCAGGCCCCGCCGGGGGCGGCCCTAGAAGGAACGCCCGATGAAGAGATAGAGGGTGTCGTCTCCGCTGGTAGCCCAACCGTAGGCCAAATAGGCGGGCCCCAGGATCGTCCCCATCCCCACGAAGACCCTCGCCCCGCCTCTGAGCTCATCGAGCCGCACCCCCCCCCGCCGGGGCTTTGGGCCACGCGTTGCCGGCTTCCAGCGAGAATCCCACGTGGAGATCCTCCCCCTGCGGGACCGCGTTGAGCGTGGCCACGCGCCTGCGGAAGGTAGCGCGGCCCAGCCCCTGGCAGCTCCCGACGATCTCTCGGGGGCGCAGTCCCTGTCCTTGGCCCCACCGCCCCCGAGCACGAGGCCGATCCTGGGACGTGATGCTTCGGACGTGGCCGTGGAGACCTGATCCGGGTGCTGGGCGAAGCCCGCCACAGGCAGCCCCACCGCCACTGCCAGCGCCACCAGCGCCGAGGCGCACGGCTTCCCGACGACGAGGAATCACCGCGCTACTTCGACTGGGAGCGAGCTATCCCGGTTGAGTCCGTGCCAAGTCGACCGCGAAACGATGGAGCCTATCGAGATCAATGGCCGGAGACACCTCTGGAACCCCACGCGTATGTTACGTGGAGGATCCTGTCGTCACCCTGAGTCCGGCACCATCCAGCACTCTTGCGACTTCGTCACGACGATGGTCCGGCAGCGGCTGCAGAGGTGGGCGCGGGTCACCGCCGCGGAGTCCCAGGAAGTCCATGGCCACCTTCACCCCGGGTACGCCCATTCCGCCCACAATCTCCTGGTGAATCGGGCCGATCACCTCTTGGACGCGACCAGCCTCCGCCGAGTCCCCGGAGACGAAGGCCTCATGCACGGCTGCCGAGCGACCCGGCACCAGACACGCCACGGCCAAGATGCCTCCGACCGCCCCCAGCTCGAGGCCGCCGTAGAAGATCGCACCGCTTCCCACCACCACCTGGAAGCCCTCGCGGGTACGTGACACCACTTCGCCCACCTTCTCGAGGCTCCCACGCGAGTCCTTCATCCCGACGATGTTGTCCACCTTCGACAGATCAGACAGCAGACTCGTCGAGAATTCGAGGGTGCTCATCCGGAGCGGCACCTGATAGACGATGACCGGCACCGGAGAGGCCTTGGCCACCTCTCTGTAGTGATCCAGAAGGGCCGAGTCCGTCATGGCACCGCGATAAAAAGCGGGAGGCTGGACCAACACGGCATCGGCGCCCGCCTCGGCGGCAAGGTCGCACCGCCGGATGGTCGCCCTGGTCGACTCGCCGCCCGTTCCCGCCACCAGCAGACGATGGTCCGGGATCAGGTCCCGGGCGCCCGCGAGGACGGCAGCGCGCTCGCGCTCTTCAAGGAGGAGCGCCTCTCCGGTTGAGCCACCGACCACGATCCCCCGGATCGGGTGGGCCAGCCAGGTCCGAAAGTTCGCCCGCAAGCCTACGAGATCGACGTCCCCCGTGACCGGATCAAAGGGTGTGGTGCAGGGGATGAGAACGCCCGACAGATCCACGCTCATGCGCCGAACCTCCCCGTGCCGCAAGGATCGTGACCGGGAGCTTCAGCGGGGTGGATCGTACACGAGGAGTTGATCACCGTTCGCAGGACTCCATCCTCGATCGCCTTCTTGAACACTTCATTCATCGGCACTTCACCTTCAACAAGTCCTGCAACAGAGTCCTACAGAAGGTACCCACGTTGCGTCACGGGCGAAATTCGCGCGGTTCCGCGTTCACACCGCGGACGGCCAGTTGATCCCCATGCGGTGTCGGGCTTCGTCGAGCGTGTCCCGGGCGATGGACCGCGCGTGCGCGGCTCCGGCCACCAGGATATCTCGCACCTCGTCGGTGTGGTCGTGGTAGTAGACAGACTTCTCACGGATGGGTGCGAATGTCCTGCTGATGCTGTGGGCCAGGATGCGCTTGCAGTCCACACAGCCACGCTCCGCGGTCCGGCACTTCCGTTCGATGTCCGGCACCATCTCCGCCGATGTGAGCAGCTCGTGGAGCGAGAAGACGTTACACACCTCAGGCCGCCCGGGGTCCTCCCGCCGGACGCGCTGCGGATCGGTCACTGCAGTCCGGACGTGAGCCCAGATCTCGCCCTCGTCGGCCAGAATGGGCACCGTGTTGTCCAACGACTTGCTCATCTTCTGCACGCCGTCAAGGCCGATGACCTTCCCCACCTCGGGGATGATCGCCTCGGGTTCGGGGAAGTACTCCCCGTAGCGGGCGTTCCACTTCCGGGCGATGTCGCGCGTCAGCTCCAAGTGCTGTCGCTGATCTTCTCCCACGGGCACGGCGTCGGCTCGGTAGATGAGAATGTCGGCCGCTTGGAGAACCGGATAGTTCAGCAGCCCCGCCGGGATCGACTCGTACTTGGCTGACTTGTCCTTGTATTGCGTCATGCGCTCCAGGTCGCCCACGGGCGCCACGACATTGAACAGCCACTGGAGCTCGGTGTGCTCCGGAATGTCGGACTGCACGAAGATGGTGCAGCGCTCGGGGTCGAGCCCCACGGCGAGCAGGTTGATGGCCGCGTCGAGCGTGCGCGCGGGTAGATCGGCGGGGTCGCCGTCGCCGAGGATGGCGTGCTGATCTACGATCGCGTAGAAGCTCTCGTACTCGTCCTGCATATTGACCCACTGCCGGAGAGCCCCCAGGTAGTTTCCCAGGTGGATGTCGCCAGTGGGCTGAATGCCGCTGAGGACGCGCTTCCGAGGTGGAGACGCTTCGGAATTCGACATCGCGTAACTTACGTGCGGCCCTGGTATATGTGAATCTCACGTCCCTCGCCTCCCCCTACCGACCGAAGGCCGATGCCCAGTCCGCTCGACCGCGCCCCGGAGACGGCACGTTTGGCGGGCGGCCGCGGCCGCTGAAGTGAATCGCTCCCATCACAGCCCCGTCACCGTGAGGAGGCTCAAGAGAACCGCAGTGGGTTCCTGCACCATTCAGAAAGCCAGGAGCCGCCTAAATCGGGCGGCACCGGGCGGGGAGTGAAAGAGAAGGGCCCGCATGTTCGAGTCGCCGATCAAGACCCCCGTGCTCCGCCCATCCGCCACGGGATGGATCGCTTCCTGATGCGACCCGATGGGCTGACGCGGATGCGGCGGCGGTTCTTCAGGACGTGCCAGAGGCCGACCCGCCCCCACCACAGCCCAGCGGTCCCGATTGTCAGGCCCAGGTGGGGAAGGCGCGGGATATCGCGGTCGCCCCCACGCCCTAGCTCATACGCAGTCAGCCCGCGCCGTGCGACCCGGCCACTCCTTACGAGCTTTTCGACGCGCACCAAGACGCGGTATCTTTGCTTCATCGGCCCTGGTGGACCTCCAATGCAGGCATGAGCTAGCACGGCACCGGTCCGCCATCACAAATGCCGTACCGGGGTCCCTACCCCCCCATTGGAAATGTCTGGCGAGGGCCGTAGAAGCGGAGGGCGCTGAACAACGAAGCAAGCCAGGTTTCTTGGCGAGAGTACCTAGTGGCCCTGAACCACCGCCCATCGACCCGACGGCTACCGCGGAGGTCCCGGCGGAGTCCGTGATCTTCCGTGCTGTGGCCATGGCGACCGAGCCAGACGTCACGGTTCTCGTCGTTTGCGCGCATCGGAATGCCTGGGAAGCGGCCCGGGATCAACTTGTCGTCGGGTCCAGGCATGCAACAGGCCGTCCCGGCGATCGAGGGGCGCCCGCCGCGGATCCCATTGGAGCGTCTTTCCCCCGCAGGGGGTACGATACGTTATGAAGCGGGACGGCGGTCCCACAGCGCTTGAAGTGCGCAGTCGGGAGTCCGATCATGGGTTCGGCGCCGGGTTTCCTAAGAGGCTCGACGCCCCGGTATGCCGGGCAGTCGAGAAGACGCCTGTCGAGCCGGCCTCCCAACCTCGGACGTCAGCATTCGCTTCGCCGTCGACGAGGGCGAGCCACCCGAACCGGCGCGGAAGACGCACCTTTCGGTGATCGAGTCCAGGAGGGAGCAGGAGCCATGAAGATCGCGCTCGTCGGCTACGGACGTATGGGCCGCACCGTCGAGGAGGTAGCCCTCGAGCGAGGGCACGAGATCGTCGCTCGCATCGATCCGGCCTTGGAGTCACGTGAAGTCACGGCCGACTCCCTCGATGACGCCGAGGTGGCCATCGAGTTCAGCGTCCCAGGTGCCGTGACCCGAAATATCGGAGCGATCGCTGAGGCCGGCGTGGACGCCGTGGTAGGCACCACCGGGTGGGACGCTGGGATGGAGAAGGCGGTGTCCGCTGTCGAAGCGGGGGGGATCGGCCTGATCCACGCGCCTAACTTCTCGCTCGGCGTGCACCTCTTCCTGCGGCTGGCGCGAAGCGCCGGGAAGCTGGTGAACACCTTGGAGGAGTACGACGTGCACCTCTGGGAGGCCCATCACCGCCACAAGGTCGACCACCCCAGCGGGACCGCCCTGCGGATGGCGGAGCTCCTGCTCGAGGAGCTGGATCGAAAGGCACGCTGGTCCGAAGCGCCGCCGGACGCAGCGCCCGACGCGCACGTTCTCTACGTGGCCAGCCACCGGGCCGGTGAGACGCCCGGAACCCACGTGCTGGGGCTCGAGGGGCCCGACGACCGGATTGAGCTGCGACACGAGGCCGGGGGGCGCAGGGGCTTCGCCCGAGGTGCCTTGGAAGCGGCCGAGTGGATTCGTGGACAGTCAGGGGTGTTCACGCTCGAGGACATGCTTCGGGAGCGGTTCGCCTAAGCCCGGACCGGAGACCGAAGGAGCGCCCGCCGGAGCATCGGGGGGCAAACGTTGGACGAGAGAAGGAGAAGAGCGATGGAGGCCCAGCACTTCAGAGGCGTCGGTGTTGCCTTGGTCACACCGTTCAGCGAGGACGGATCCGTGGACACTGACGCACTCCGTCACCACGTGGAATTCCAGATCCGGGGGGGTGTCCGATTCCTGGTACCCTGCGGCACGACCGGCGAGAGCGCGACCCTGTCGGCCGACGAGCAGGCGCGGGTCATCCACGAGACCGTTGATGCGGCGCGGGGACGTGCCCACGTTTTGGCCGGTGCCGGGGGCAACGACACGGCCGACGTCATCCGTCGAGCGGTCGCCGCGCAAGAGGCGGGCGCCGACGGCATCCTCTCCGTCAGCCCGGCCTACAGCAAGCCGAGCCAGCGGGGTCTCATAGAGCACTACGGTGCGCTGGCCGCAGCCATCGACTGCCCGGTCGTAGTGTACAACGTCCCCGGGCGCACCTCCTCCAACGTCCTCCCCGACACCCTGTTGGCCCTCGCCGAGGTCGACAACATCGTCGGAGTCAAGGAGGCCTCGGGAGACGTGAGCCAGATCATGACGATCCTCAGGGAGCGCCCCGAGGGTTTCGTCGTGCTCTCGGGAGACGACAGCCTCGCGCTCCCGCTCCTCGCGGCCGGAGCCGACGGCGTGATCTCGGTGGTGGCCAACGAGGCGCCGGGCCCCATGTCGCGCCTGGTCGATGCCGCCCTCAACGGCGACTACCCCAGGGCGCGAGCGCTGCACTTCCAGCTGCTGCCGCTCATGCAGGCCAACTTCATCGAGACGAACCCCGTACCCGTCAAGGCGGCGCTGGAGATGATGGGGCATCTGGAGGCGACATACCGCCTCCCGCTAGTGCCCCTCGACGAGCTGAACGAGCCCCGTCTGCGGTCCGCGCTGGCCGAAGCAGGGTTGTTGGAAGCCGAGAAGGTCGATTGAGGGTGGAGACGGACGGGCTCAAGGCCACCGTCCTCCGGCTCGCCGGGTCGGATCCCGAGGAGGATGCTGCCGAGGCCCGGGCCACCGTCAAGGAGCTCCTAGATGCGCTGACCTGGGGCGACGTGCGCGCGGCCCGACGAGAGGACGGTGCATGGCGCGCCGTGGAGTGGGTGAAGAGCGGGATCCTGCTGGCGTTCCGCGCGGGGGAGGTCCGGGAGTTTCAGGGCGGCCCCTCCTCCTACTTTGACAAGGACACGCTCCCGCTCCGCGATACCCGGGGCGTTGAGGAGAACATCCGGATCGTGCCCGGTGGGAGCTCGGTGCGGGCCGGCTCATTTCTCGGGGAGAATGTGATCATCATGCCGCCGGCCTTCGTGAACGTCGGAGCTCACGTGGGCCGGGACACGATGATCGACTCCCACGTCCTCGTGGGGTCGTGCGCCCAGGTCGGCGAACGCGTGCACCTGAGCGCCGGCGCGCAACTGGGGGGCGTGCTGGAACCGGTGGGGCTCCGGCCCGTGATCGTTGAGGACGAAGCCATGATCGGGGGCAACGCAGGAGTGTTCGAGGGGACCCTGGTGGGCGAGCGGGCCGTGCTCGCGCCCGGGGTTCAGCTCACCGCCTCGACGACCGTGTACGACCTCGTGCATGAAGAGGCCTATCGGGGCGCCCCCGGCCGGCCCCTGAGCATCCCTCCGGGCGCCGTGGTCGTCCCTGGGACGCGAGGGGTGAGCAGCCACTTTGCCCGGAAGCACGGCGTGCAGCTGTACGCGCCCGTCATCGTAAAGTACCGCGACGCGTCCACGGACGCCGCGACGGCGCTGGAGGACGCACTGCGCTGACGGGGCGGGGTCAACTCCCGGTTCCCTGCCCCGCTGCCCGGATGGCCAGATGCGCCGCACCGCGCGCGGCGTCCACCGCCCGCTCGCGCACCTGCAAGGTCAGGCCCTCGATGGCCGCCGACACCCTTCCTCGAAGCGGCCCTCCCTCGTCGATGAGCCCGCCGGCGAGTACCACCGCCGGTCCGCCGGGCCAAGGGCCGAGGCGCTCGGCAACCGTGAGGATGTGGGCCACGAGGTCGTGCACGGCGCCATCGACGATGGTCCCGGCCGCCTCGTCACCGGCTTCGGCCAGGTCGCAGACGGTCGGGGCCAGAGCGGCTACGTCCGCCTTGCTGGCCGTGGCGATCCAGGCGATCAGCTCCTGGGGTTGGTCGACACCCAGGCCCTCCAGAATCGGGTCTCGCAGACGGGTCGACACGCCGCGCCCGTCCTCACCGCGCACCAGCGCTCGAAGGGCCGCCATGCCGATCGCGTATCCGCTTCCCTCGTCACCGAGCAGCCCCCCCCAGCCGCCGACGGTGACGGTCGAGCCGGCGGCTCCCCGCCCCAAGGCGCTGGAGCCCGTCCCGGAGACCAGTAGGATGCCCGGTCCCGATCCGAAGGCATCGTGAAACGCGGCGTGGGCGTCACTGTGAACGAGCACGTCCGCGGCGACGCCCGCTTCGCGGAGCGCGTCTCGGACCACGCCTTGAGCCGGCTCGTTGCCCGCCCCAGCGATACCGGCCCAGAGGACACTTGCCGGAAGCATCGCCCCCGAGTGGGCGACGGCTTCGCGACAGGCGCGGGCAATCGCACCAACGGTGGCCCTCGGGTCCGCCTGATCGATCAGCGTGGCGGGGCCCTTTCCTCGACCTAGCTCTCGTCCCTTCCGATCCATGGCCACGGCCCTTGTGTGGGTGCCCCCACCGTCAACTCCGAGGAAGAGCGTCACGCAGCGTCCGACGCCGGTGCCGTGGCCGAGCGCCCCCGGCCCAGCGTCCAGCCCACGGCCACCGTCACGAACGAGCCGACGGGCACAAACCACGGCCAAGCCACCGTCGTGCGAGCGAAGAGCCACATGGAGGTGACCAGCGCGACTCCGGCGATCATGCCGAGGACGACGCTGATCCGATCCGCGCGGGCGGACCCCACGGCCAGGACGAAGGCCCCCAGGAGGCTGCCGTACACCATGGAGGCGATGGCCAGAGCCACCTCTACGGCAGTCGTTCCCTCGCTGAGCGGGGTGAAGACCACGGCTCCACCGATGAGCAGGGCCGCCCAAACAAGCGTGAAGAGTTTCCCTGCGCGGAGCAGGCGGGCTTCGTCGTCCGCGGCTCCGACCAACGGTGCCCAGAAGTCGTACGCCGTGGCTGACGCCAGGGAGTTGATCGACGAGGACAGGGACGACATGGCCGCGGCGAACACGCCCGCGACGAGCAGTCCCGTCACGCCGGAGGGGAGCATGTTCACGACGAAGCTGGCGAAGATCTCGTCCGCCCGGCCGAACTCGCGGCCGCCGTAGAACGTCCACAACCCCAGGCCGACGAGGAGGAAGATCGCGAACTGGAGCATGACGGCGACGCCGCTGCCCACCAGCGCCTTTTGGCTGGAGTTCAGGTCCTTGCAGCTGAGGAGGCGCTGGACGATGAGCTGATCGGTTCCATGGGATGCCATGGTGAGGAACCCTCCCCCGACGACGCCGGCCCAGAGCGTATACGGGATGGCGACGTCGAAGGACAGATCGAAGACTTCCATCTTCCCCGCAGCCCCGGCGGCTCCGAGGATGCCGGCCCATCCGTCCGGGACGAGGGCCTGGAGGGCCACCATGGCGACGATGGCTCCAAGCATGTAGAGCCCCATCTGGACGGCGTCCACCCAGATCACCGCCCTGACGCCGCCGAAGTAGGTGTAGACCGCCGTCATCACACCGATGACCGCGATGGAAACCGGATAGTCCCAACCGGTCACCAGGGCCAGCGGGATGGCGGTGGCGAAGAGCCTCACGGAATCCGCCAAGAGGCGGGTGAGCATGAAGACGGCCGAGGCGAAGCGACGGACACCCCGACCGAAGCGGCCCTCTAGGAGCTGGTATGCGGTGCTGAGCTCCCCCCGGTAGTAGGACGGAAGAAGGAACGCCGCGACGACGACCCTTCCAAGCAGGTATCCAAAGGTGAGCTGCAGGAATCCCAGAGTTCCGAGGTACGAGACGCCGGGGATGCTCAGGAAGGTGAGTGTGCTCGTCTCCGTGGCGACGACCGAGAACATCACCGCCACCCACGGCAGCTCCCGGTTCCCGAGAAAGTAGTCGCGACCGCCGGTCTGGCCTCGCCCCAACCACGCGCCCCAGGCCGTGATCCCTACGAGATAGACGACGAGAACCGTGAGATCGAGGGGAGTGATGCTCATCGACCGGCGCTCCTGTGGAGTGCGGCCGGGCTATGGTGCACGCCGCCTCACGTCCCGGTCGGTGATGGCCAGGGCCGCGGCGTCATGGACGGCGCGCCGGAGTGGGACGTGCTTCAAGTTGTTCCGCGTCGGGTTGACCCGATTGGTTAGCAACACGACGAAGAGGTCGAGCTCCGGATCGATCCAGATGGATGTCCCCGTGAACCCCGTGTGACCGAACGCTTGGGCGGTAAAGTAGTCGCCGGCCGAGGATCGGCCGGTGGGCGTGTCCCAGCCGAGGGCGCGGCTGGCGGAGTCGTCGTGCCGCTCCGTGAAGAGACGGACGGTCGCGTCGGAGACGAGCCGGACGTCTCCGGGGCGCCCGCCTACGCAGATCATGCCGCCGGAGGATGCCGGAGCGTCACCCGGACCGCACCCGCCGATTCGCCCCCGATTCAGCAGCGACTGCGCAAAGACGGACAGGTCGGACGCCGTGGAGAAGAGTCCCGCATGGCCGGCCACTCCCCCGATGGCGTAGGCGTTCTCGTCGTGGACCACACCGTGCACGGGGATACCCCTGAAATCTCTGTCCATCTCGGTGGGCGCGATCCGCGCTCGAAGGCCGGGAGCGGGCCGGAACCCCGTGTCGGTCATCCCGAGCGGAGTCCACACCCGCTCCCGGAGGAAGGCGTCGAGGGTTTGGCCGGTAACCTGCTCAACGACGAACGCCACCGTCATGAGCCCGATGTCGGAGTAGACAGTGCGCGCACCCGGCGGGTACTCGAGCGGGAGTGCCCCGATGGCGTGCTCGTAGGCGCTTCGCCCTTCCATCTCCAGGAAGAAACGCCGGAAGGGCGGGAGGCCCGCACGGTGGAGGAGGAGGAGGCGCACGGTGACGCTGGACTTGGCCGCGTCCCCCGCCCCCCACCACGGGAGGTAGTCCACGACCGCCGCATCCAGGTCGAGACGCCCCTCCTCCACGAGGACCATCGCGGCCGTGGTCGTGCCCACCACCTTGGTCAGGGAGGCCAGGTCATAGATCGAGCTCGCGCGGGCGGGCCCGGCGTCCGGATCCCAATCCAGCCGCCCGTACCCGCGGAGAAGGACCAGCTTCCCGTTGCGCCCGACCGCCACGACGGCTCCCGGCGTCGCCCCGTCTGCGACCGCCTCGCTCACCAGGTAGTCCAGAGCCCGAAGGCCGCGGGCGCTCATCCCGACCGATGCCGGATCGGCTTCAAGCTCCGAGGCCGTTACGGCGACCGGACTCGCCGGTCGGGCACCTTCTGTGGTCGGAGTCCGCGCCCCGGGCGGGCCGGCGAGTCTGACCAGCCCGTCCCCGATCGAGTGGAAGGGCGGGATGGAAATCGGCAGGCGTCCGCGGATGTCCGTCTCGCCGAAGAGCGCCCGTAGCGCCGCCCTCTCCGACACCTCGCGGTCTCCCCACGCGATCAGGTAGGCGGGCGCATCGGGGAGCGCTCTCAGGAGGTAGGGGTTCCCAAATGAGGTGACCAGGAGCGGGCGCTCCCGCCCCACGTCGCGAACGAAGTCTGCAAGGGCCTCGGGAGCAGCTGCCTCCCCCGCTCCCGCTCGGGGCGGCACGTAGACGCTCACCAGCACCAGATCGGCGTCCCGTGCCTGGAGGCGTAGCGAATCGTACGTCTCCTCGGGAGTGCCCGGATCGATGCGGGCACGGCGCACCGCCGGGACCCGGTCGGCCAGGCCTGGATTGAAGGCCCTGCCTGCAACCAAGTTGTCGGCCCGAGCGTACGTCACGCTGAGCACCGTCCGGGTCGCAGTCAAGTCCACCGGCACGACGGACAGGCGGTCCCGGAGGAGGGTCATCGAGCGCTCCGCGGCCGTGTCAGCGAAGGCCACGTGAGCCGCGCTCCCCACGACCTCGTCCACTGCGTTCAGGTCCACGGTTCGCCCCCGGTGGAGCCCGGCCCGAGCCTTCGTCTCGAGCATCCTGCGGGCCGAGGCGTCGACCCGGCGCGGACTGACCCGCCCACTCTCCACGGCCGCCACGACCGCGTCGATGGCCTCGGTCACGTTGGGCAGCATGAGCAGGACGTCGCTCCCTGCCTCCAGAGCCAGTACGGCGAGCTCACGGGCCCCGTACCGGCCGGCGAGGGCGCCCATATCCAGGGCATCGGTGAAGAGGAGACCCTCGAAGCCCATCTCGTCGCGAAGCAGCTGGGTCATGATCCGGGGATCGAGCGTGGCCGGAGGCCCGTCGGGGCCCTGGACGCCCGACACCACGACGTGAGCTGTCATGACCGCGTCCAGCCCGGACTCCACCGCCGCACGAAACGGCACGAGCTCGACGGCGTTGAGGCGACTCCAACCTGCCGGCACCACTGGGAGGTCGAGGTGCGAGTCCGTCCGCGTGTCCCCGTGCCCTGGAAAGTGCTTGCCCGTGGCCAGCACACCGCCTCGGTGGGCCCCCTCGATGTATGCGACCCCGAGCCGGGCGACGGTGCCCGGATCTTCACCGAAGGAGCGCGTGTTGATGATCGGGTTGTCGGGGTTCGAGTTCACGTCCAGCACGGGGGCGAAGTTCAGGTGCACGCCCACCGCCTTGGCTTCGACCGCCGTGATGCGCCCGTACTCCCGGGCAAAGCGCTCCTCTCCGATGGCCCCGAACGCCATGGTCGGCGGGAAGCTGGTGCCACCGCCCTGGGGCAGCATCGACGGCAGCGCGTAGGAGTGGTTGATCCGCATTCCCGGCCCCCCGTTCTCGAAGTCGGAGGTCACCAGCAAGGGGACACGGGCCCGCTCCTGGAGCTCATTGGTCTTCGCTGCATACGAGTGGGGAAGCCCGATGGAGAGGTAGATGCCTCCGATCTCGTCCTCCTCGACCCAAGCGGCCCACTCGCGGAACTCGGGGCTGGTGGTGGAGGCGTACGAGCCCGGCAGCCACTGGATAAAGAGCTGGGCCACCCGCTGTCGCAGCGTAAGCGAGGCGAGGGTCTCCTCCACCCAGGCACGGGCCTCCGGGTCCAGCCATCTCGTGGGGGGCGTAACCGCGCTGGCGGAGGGGCGCGGTGCGGACGGCCCGGTTCCCCCTCGCGTTCCGACCCATGTGCAGCTGCCGAGCCACAGGGCAGCCAGGACGGCCGGGAGACGAAGTGGCCTACCCCACACTGGCGGCGACCTTCACCGGAACGTGTATTCCGTGAGACCGCACGCGCCACGCCACGGGGGCACGCGACGCCCGAGCGACGGTCTCGGGAGGCGCGACGCGTCGACTTCGGCAGGCTGATCAACGGAAATCGCGGCGGAAGCCGCGACGGGCCACACGGCCCCGAGTCCAACGCCCGAGAGGGAGGAGGCGGGGATCCCCAGGATCCAGAGGCTTGCCGTCGGGTTACTCAGGATGGGTCGGGGGGCGCTCCGGATGGGCATCAAACTGAGCTCAGCAACCTCGATCTTGGGGCGAAATATCGGCCGAAGTATGGATCGTAGAGCAAGCTATGGAGTTTCCTGAGGCGTCACAATCCTGGCTCATGCTCGGGCTCCTCGCGTGCTTGGCCTGCAGCTCGGATGCCGGCACCCGAGGCGCCGAGGGAACGCACATGGGGTCTCCGGCCGCCGATCCCTCATACCGAGCCATCGATGGCGAGGCCGGTCCGGTGCGCCCGGGGATCGACGTGCTGCTCGACGACTCCATGCACCTCGTCGCCGGAAGGCGGGTCGGGCTCATCACGAACCAGACGGGCGTGGACCAGTCGGGGCGGTCCTCCATCGACCGGCTCTTCGGGAATCCGGACGTAGACCTCGCTCGGCTCTTCTCGCCCGAGCACGGCATCCGTGGCACCGCCGATCCCGGGGAAGCGGTAGAGGACAGCGTCGACGCCGACACCGGGCTCCCGATCTACTCGCTCTACGGGGAGACCCGGAAGCCGACGCCGGAGATGCTTGAGGGGATCGACGTCCTCCTGAGTGATCTCCAAGACATCGGCGCCCGCTACTGGACGTACTCGTCGACGATGACGCTGGCTATGGAAGCTGCGGGGGAGGCGGGACTTCCGATCGTGATCCTCGACCGACCGAACCCGATCGGCGGGCCGACCCAGGGGAACATCCTCAGGCCCGGCTTCGAGACCTTCGTGGGCCGCCATCCGCTGCCCATGCGCCACGGTATGACGTCGGGTGAGCTGGCCAGGTACGCCCGGGGGGAGCTCGGAATCGAAGTGGAGCTCCACGTGGTACCGGCGGATGCGTGGCGACGCGACATGTCCTTCATGGAGACCGGCCTTCCCTGGGTGCAGCCGTCGCCGAACATGCCCAACATCGAGAGCGCCACCCACTATCCGGGCACCTGCCTCTTCGAGGGAACGAACCTGTCGGTCGGGCGCGGCACGGACGGGGCGTTTCAGCTTGTGGGGGCGCCTTGGCTCGACGGGGACGCCCTGGCGCGGACGATGAACGCGCACGGCCTGAGCGGAGTCCGCTTCGAAGCCACCCGATTCACCCCTCGTTCTCCGAGCGACGCCAAGTTCGACGGCGTCGAAGTCTTCGGTGTGCGCCTGATCGCGACCGCGCCGGACTACGATCCGACCGAGGCCGCCGTGTCACTCCTCGTCGAGACTCGCCGGATGTCCGGAGAGCACTGGAGATGGCTGCAGTCCCACTTCGACCGCCTCGCCGGAACCGATCAACTCAGGGAGGCGATCGAGGCGGGAGCCGGGGCGGTGGAGATCCGGGCGGGGTGGGACGAAGCGCTGGCCGGGTTCGCGCGCGCGCGGGAGCCGTACCTGATCTATCCGTAAGTCCGTCTGGGAACCGCAAGGGGAGGGCGGCCGCTCTCGATTTGGGGGCCTTCGCTTTGTGGAGACTCTGGCCGACCTACCGGGCCGCTACTTCCTCAACCACTCCAGCCCTGAACGCCTCGTAGAGCGTCCGCGCAACGGGACCTACCGTCCCGTCCCCCACGGGCTGACCATCGAGCTCAACTGTAGGCCGCACCTCGGTGGTCGTACCCGTAAAGAAGATCTCGTCCGCCCGCCTCATCTCCTCCACCGGAATCGCCCGCTCGACGACGCGCATCCCCATCCCGCGAGCGAGCTCGATCACAAATCCCCTCCCGATTCCGTGGAGGATCTCGTGCGTCGCCGGATGCGTGGTCACTACGCGGTCGAACACACCAAACGCGTTGTTGTGGGATCCTTCGAGCGCCACACCGTCCTTGACGAACAGCGCGTCCGTCGCCCCTGCGTCCACGGCGGCCTGCTGAGACAACACGTTGGGAAGCAGGCTGATGGCCTTGATGTCCACCCTGGCCCAGCGTCGATCGGGAACCGTGATCGCAGAGTAACCCTGCTCCCAGCGGGCCTGATCGGGCCGGTGGTAGGCCTTCGCGAACGCGTACACCGTAGGCAAGGTCCCCTCGGGCGGGAAGTGATGTGTGCGGGGGGCGGCTCCCCGGGTGATCTGGACGTAGACGACGGAGACGTCCTCTTCTTCTAGGCCGTTCTCGGCCAGCAGGCGTAGGTGCATCGCGTCGAACCCGGCCGTGTCGTAGTCGATACGCAAGACGTCGAGGCCGTGCCAGAGCCTACGCATATGCTGCTCGAAGCGGAAGAGGCGGCCCCGATACGCTGGGGTCACCTCGTAGAGGCCATCGGAAAGGAGGAAGCCACGATCGTCTACGGAGATCGTCGCCCGCTCTTTGGGGAGGTATTCACCGTTGAGGTATACCGTGCTCATGACGCTCCTAGACTCGGGAAGAAGGGCCGTTGGAGGAAAGATGGCTCAAGGTCCCCTCTCCGTCAGCCCCGGGAGACCCGAGACATTGCACGGCAACTCGCGCGGTGCTTCATTCATGGATCGACCTTGGGGCCAACAGGGGGTCCCGGCACTCGATCCGGCACGAGAAGGGAGCCCTGATCTCATGAGAAAGCTCGTCACGGCGGCCGCCGCGTTCGTCATCCTCACCCCGGTACCGGCTCAGGCGCAGGGCTTCGCCATCTCGGGTCACATAGGCTCCACAGGCCTCGGTGGCGGAGTGATCATCGGAGTGGCTCCAGAGCTCAATCTTCGGGGCATGGTCGGGCTCATTCCCGGAGATCCCGCCATCGAGGTTGCGGATATCGACTGGGCGCTCGACCTCCCGACGTTCACGCTCCTTCTCGCGGACTTCTATCCCATGAGCGGCTTCCACCTCAGCGCGGGCGGGCTGATCATCTCCGAGGGCGGAGACCTGAGCGTCACGGGCACCTTTGTGGACCGGTCCGTCGAGTTCAACGGGAACAGCTACACCGGCTCGGCAGGAGACGAGCTCGACAGCCAGTTCTTGCTCAAGACCTTCCAGCCCTATGCCGGAATCGGCTTCGGCAACGGGATCGGCAAGCTCGTGGGCATGAACCTTGACGTGGGGGTAGGCTTCGGTGAGAAGCCGAGCGTGGCCGTTACGCCGCGCGGCCCGCTCGCCGACGACCCGGTCGACGGAACCCAATATCGGGCGGACGTTGCGGCCGAGGTTGGGGACATCGAGGAGGCCATGCCCGAGTACTTCAGGTTCTACCCGGTCGTGGTGCTCTCAGTCTCGGTCGGCTTCTAGCGCCGCACCGATCGGAAGAGACGCATGCGCGCGGTCTTCGTGATGATCAAGTGCGAGCTCGGCAAGTCCTACGAGGTCGCCAAATACATCGTCGATAGTATGGAGGAGACCGCCGAGGCCTATTCGATCTCCGGGCAGTACGATCTCTTGGTGAAGTTCCACATCCGGGAGGGAGAAAACGTGGGGCACTTCGTCTGCAATCGGCTGCAGAGGATCCCGAACCTTCGTGACACCTTCACCATCGACACTTTCAACGCCTTTACGAAGTAGCGATCGAATCCCTACCGCGGGCGGGCCGGGGCTAGGTCTCCCGCTCAAGCTTGTCGAACTCTTCGATCAGCTGCGCCTCTTGAATCTGCGGCTCCGCCTCGGCCGCCTGGTCGCCGCCACCGTCCCCTGCGACCGACCGGCCCGGCGCCTCCGTCTCGTCCCCAGACTCGAGCTGCTTCGGAGCCTCGGGCTCGGGCGGAGCGATCAGGCCCATCTCGTGCTTGAGCCCCAAGAGCCGATCCTCTACGTCGGATGGGCCGCCGGACGCCTCGAGCATCTTGAACTCGTCCTCGAGGGTGCCGGGCCCGAGGGCCTCGGTGACCTCGGCTTGCGCCAGGCTCTGCCGCTCCTGCTCCTCGATCTTGTCGGCCATTCGGTTGAAGGCGTCGAAGGCCGACGTGTTGGAGAGACCGGACATGGTCTCGTGGATCCGCCTCTGCGCCTGGGCCCTACGCTGCTTTGCGATCAGGAGGTTCCGCTTCCGCTTGGCCTCTTCGATCTTGTCGTTGAGCTGCCGGAGTGAGGCCTTGAGCTTGTCGGTCTCCGCCGCCTGCGTACGCCAAGTGCCCTCGAGGGCGGCGGCGCGCTCGGCGTGCTCCTGCTGCCTCATGAGAGCCTGCTTCGCGAGGTCGTCGCGGTTCTCGTTCACGGCCAGCATGGCGCGGTGCTCCCACTGCCGGGTCTGCTTGACCTCATCGTCGAGCTGAGAACGGAGCTTGCGCTCGTCCGCGATTGCCGCCGCGACCTCACGCTTGGCCTTCCCGAGTTGATCGCGCATGTCCAGAATGATCTGGTTCAGCATCTTCTCCGGGTTCTCGGCCCGCGAGATCAGGTCGTTGATGTTGGACTTGATGACGGTCGATAGCTTGGCAAAGATGCTCATGTCCTCAGCCCTCTCCTTCCGAACCGCTGTGCCCGGACGCACCATAGGCACCATCGTCGAGGCCGGCGAGCGCCCGGATCGTGCCAAAGTGGCTCGACGCAGCAAACTGGATGCTCTCCAACGAGGCCTGCAGCTCTTCGTAGTCGAGTGTCTCTAGCTCCAGCGTGTCGCTGAGGATGATCTCGTCTTCCTCGATCCCGTACGCTCCGTGAACGATATCGGTGGCGTTCCATTCGAGCAGCGCCTTGTACAGGTCCGCCAAGTTCCCTCGGCCCGGCAGACCCATGACGTTGAGGCGCAGCAGGAGGACGGGCTCCGAGTAGTGGACGACCACTGGCCCGTTGCTCCCTCGTACGAGGAACATCCCTTCTTCAACCTCTTCGTAGTCCAAGTCCATCCGAATGAGGAAGCTCTCGAGATCCTCTCGGGTTACCATGATCGACTCCGTGTTCAGGGCGACCGGCCGTACCGGCCGCCGCCAATTGCAGCTGGACCCCTCGGCGAGGGGGCGGTTTCCCCTACGGTCAACCGGGTAACGCAGTTTCTTCGACGACGCCCAAGACGGTCAAATGAAGTCGCCCGTGGGGAGAATTTTAGTGTAACACGAGCGGCCGTTCTGCCGCGACTCTTCGCTCCCCCTAGCTAGGCTAGGCGCCTCGTGACCGCCCTCGCCCCTCAGCCCCCGGCCCTGGCCGATGCCGGCATCAATGGGCGGAGAAACTGGCCCGTGTAGGACCTCGGCTCCGCGGCGACTCCCTCGGGCGGACCCTCGACGACGATGCGGCCTCCATTTGCACCACCTTCAGGGCCCAGGTCGATGACCCAGTCCGCAGTCTTGATGACCTCCATGTTGTGCTCGATGACCACCACCGTGTTTCCACGCTCCACGAGCTTGTGCAACGCGTTGAGAAGAACACGGATGTCCTCGAAGTGCAGTCCCGTCGTGGGCTCGTCCAGGATGTAGAGAGTGCTCCCCGTAGCCCGCTTTGACAGCTCGGCGGCCAGCTTGACCCTCTGGGCCTCCCCGCCCGAGAGGGTCGTGGCCGACTGTCCGAGGTGGAGGTACCCCAGCCCCACATCGTGGAGCGTCTTGAGCTTCTCGCGTAGGCGCGGCACTGGATCGAAGAACGCGAGGGCCTCGTTCACGGTCATGTCCAGCACGTCGGCGATGTTCTTGCCCTTGTAGTAGACGTCGAGGGTCTCCCGGTTGTAGCGCCGGCCAAAGCACACGTCGCACGGCACGTAGACGTCGGGTAGGAAGTGCATCTCGATCTTCACGAGCCCACCGCCCCTGCACGCCTCGCAGCGGCCACCCTTCACGTTGAAGGAGAAGCGTCCGGGAGCGTATCCCCTGATCTGGGACTCCGGGAGATTCGAGAAGAGCTCGCGCATCGGTGTGAAGAGGCCCGTATACGTGGCTGGGTTCGACCGGGGGGTACGCCCGATGGGCGACTGGTCCACCTCGATGACCTTGTCGATGCGCTCGATCCCGTCGAGGCCGTCGTGCCCACCCGGGACAACCTTGCTCCGGTACAGGTGCCGCGCCAGAGCCCGGTAGAGGGTCTGGTTGATGAGGGTCGACTTTCCGGACCCGCTCACCCCCGTCACCGTGACGAAGCAGCCCAGCGGGATCTTCACGTCCAAGTCTCGCAGGTTGTGCTCCCGGACGCCTCTGAGCCGGAGCACCCGATCCTCGTCTGCCTTCCGACGGGTCGTCGGGACCGGAATCCGTCGCCTTCCGGAGAGATACGCCCCAGTGAGCGATCGAGCCTCCGCCAGGACGTCCTCCAGCGATCCCTGGGCCACCACGTCTCCTCCGGCCCGCCCTGCCCCGGGTCCCAGGTCCACGATGTGATCGGCTGCGCGGATCGTCTCCTCGTCGTGCTCGACCACAATCACCGTGTTCCCCAGATCCCTCAGTGCCCGGAGCGTGCCTAGGAGGCGCTGATTGTCCCTCTGGTGGAGACCCACCGACGGCTCGTCCAGAATATAAAGGACCCCCACGAGGCGACTGCCGATCTGGGTCGCCAGCCGAATGCGCTGCGACTCCCCTCCCGACAGGGAATCGGCGGAGCGCCCGAGGGTCAGGTACGTGAGACCGACGTTGACGAGGAATCCCAGCCGCTCACGGACCTCCTTGAGGATCGGGCCTGCGATCTCTCCGTGGAGCACGTGGCGATCCGGCCCGGTGCCCACCGGTGCGTCGACAGGCAAATTCTCGAAGAACTCCAGCGCCTCCGAGATGGACAGGTCGACGATGTCGCCAAGGGAGCGGCCGGCGACCGTCACGGCCAACGAGTCGGCCCCTAGCCGGCTACCGGCACACTCGGTGCACGGCAGCGTCGACATGTAGTCCTCGAGCTGCGCCCGGACGGCCTCGGAGCGCGTTTCCCTGTACCGCTTCTCAACGTTCGACACCACGCCGTCCCAGGTGTCCTCGTAGTAGCCGGTCGACTTGCCGGCGCCGGTACGGTATGGGAAGCGGATCTTCATGCAGCCCGAGCCGTGGAGGACCGCGTCGCGGGCTTTCTCCGGCAGGTCGCGCCACGCTTCATTGGGGTCGAACTCGTACGCCTCCGCGAGCCCGGCTACCACCGACCTCCGGAGGTGTCCGGCAGGCTCTCCCCACGGGAGGATCACGCCCTCTAGGATAGAGATCCTCCCGTCGGCTACCAGCAGGTCGGGGTTCACCTTCTTCCGGGTACCAAGCCCCCCGCACGCCGGACAGGCGCCGTACGGTGAGTTAAAGGAGAACTGCCGGGGTTCGAGCTCGGCCATACTGGTGCCGCAGTGGGCGCACGAGTAGTGCTCGCTGAAGAGGTGCGGAATCTGCTCCCGGCCCTTCCGCTCGACAACCTCCAGGATGCCGCCGGCTGCCCGTAAAGCCGTCTCGACGGAGTCGGCGAGCCGATCGCGGTCCTCCTCGCGAATCACCAGGCGGTCTACCACGATGGCGATGTCGTGGTTCTCGTACCGGCTCAGCGTCGGGGGATCGGCCAGATCTACGATCCGTCCGTCCACCACGGCCCTGACGAAGCCCTCCCTCCGGGCCTTCTCGAAGAGGTCCCGGAACTCACCCTTCCGGCCTCGCACCAGGGGGGCCAGCACCTCAAGCCTGGTCCCCGCCTCAAGGGTCAGCAAGCGATCCACGATCTGCGAAGCGGACTGGCGGATCACAGCCCTTCCGCACTCGGAGCAGTGAGGCACTCCGACCCGCGCCCAAAGGAGGCGCAGGTAGTCGTAGACCTCAGTGACGGTGCCCACGGTAGAGCGAGGATTTCGGCTGACCGTCTTTTGCTCGATGGAGATGGCCGGCGAGAGCCCCTCGATGGCGTCGACGTCGGGCTTCTCCATGAGCCCGAGGAACTGGCGGGCGTAGGCGGACAGAGACTCCACGTACCGCCGCTGCCCCTCGGCGTAGATGGTGTCGAATGCGAGCGACGACTTTCCGGATCCCGAGAGTCCGGTGATCACCACGAGGCCCCCGCGGGGGAGCTCCACGTCGATGTTTCGGAGGTTGTGCTCCCGGGCACCGCGGACGATCAGAGATTCTCGACCCATAGCCTTTTAAAATACCACAGGCACGGTTTCGGCTCAAAAGGTGGGGGTCGGCCGAGGCGAGGGTCCCCGCGGGAGCCTGTTCACGCGGCGACGGGCCGCCCTCCGCCCGGTCGCACGAGCTCCTCTAGTGTCCTGAGTCGGAAGTCCGCGTACAAAAGCGGGCAAGAGTTTGGAGGATCTGATCAGCGGACTTGGTCCAGACGAAGGGTTTGGGATCGTGATTGGTGATGTCGACGTAGCGCAGGATCGTGTCCTCGAGCTCGCGCGTGCTACGGAAGACGCCGCGTCGGAGCTGTTTTTCGGTGAGAGCGCCGAACCAGCGCTCGACGAGGTTGAGCCAGGATGAGCTGGTGGGGGTGAAGTGTGGAGGTGGAAGCGAGGACGCTTGAGGAGCCAGCGCTTGATGATCTGGGTCTTGTGGGTCTGATAGTTGTCGACGATGAGGTGGATATCGAGGCCTTGGGGGACGGTCGCCTCGATAGTGTCGAGGAACCTGCGAAACTCAATGGAGCGGTGGCGCTTGTGACATTCGGCGATGACCTCTCCGGTCTTGGTGTCGAGCGCTGCGAAGAGGGAGGTGGTGCCATTGCGAACATAGTCGTGGGTACGGCGCTCGATCTGCCCAGGACGCATCGGCAACAGGGGCTGGGAGCGGTCGAGGGCCTGGATCTGGGCCTTTTCGTCGACGCACAGGACCAGAGCTCGGTCCGGGGGATGCAAATACAAGCCGACGATGTCACGCACTTTCTCGATGAAGAGGGGGTCGGAGGAGAGCTTGAAGGTTTCACTGCGATGGGGCTGGAGCGCGAAGGCCCGCCAGATGCGACTGATGGCGCTCTGACTCATCCCGGTGCGCTGCGCCATGGAGCGGGTGCTCCAGTGCGTGGCGTCTTTGGGCGTTTCTTCCAAGGTGATCCGGATGACGCGCTCCACATCCTCATCCCCGATCGTGCGGGGAGCTCCAGGTCTGGGCTCGTCCAACAGCCCGTCCACGCCCCCGTCCACGCCCCCCCCCCCACGAAGCGCTTGCGCCATTTGCCCACGGTCTGTTTGGTGATCCCCACTTCGTCGGCAATCTGAGTATTTGCGGCTCCCTCGGCGGCCCGAAGGACGATGCGGGCCCCCGCATCGCCAGAGCCTGGGCTGTCTTGGGTCGCTTCACCCAACGCTCCAAGGTCTCTTGATCGGCGTCATCGAGAGTCAGGGGAGCCAACGGACGTCCACGCATGGCATCCTCCCGGAACAGGTTCGGGGCAAGTTACCATGCGCGAGCCACTAATGCAATGAACTTCTAACTCAGGACACTAGCGTCCGGGCGGGGCACCCGCCGCCGGGGGCCGGGTCGGCCCGCACTTCCGCATATCGGACGGTGCTGTCGCTATGGTTGAAGCCCGACGGGCCGTTACGATCTCGAGCTCGTACGGGCGCCGCGCCACGCGCTCCGGCCGAATCGCCCGTGCCTAGGCGCGGTGTCGACGCCCGGGGCGCTCGCCAGTATCGAGGAGCGGGCCGGCACCGACTACGACGATCGGGACGGGAGGACCCGGATCACCACGACACCGCGAGACAGATGGCCCTCTCACGCCACCCCACCGCCTCCGAACTGCGCGAACGTGACTGCGTTGCCGCCCGGCTCCCTCACCCCGACTTCGTCCGCGCCATAGAAGGTGGTGCGCCTGGGGAAGGTGACCTCCACACCTTCGAGGGAGGCCTCCACGGCGGCGAGGTCGCCGACTTCGATGAAGAGCAGGTTGCCCCGCATGGGGGGGTGTCGGACAGGCTCGGCACGTCGTTCTCGACGCTGGCCCGCGTCTGGTACATGAGCTCCACCGAGCCGCTCTTGAGGATTACGAAGCCGAGGCGATCCCCTTCCGGCACCTCGTCGGCCACCTCGAAGCCGAGGCGCTTCCAGAAGTTCAGGACAGGCTCGATCTCCTCTACGTAGACCACCGGTGTCAGCCTCTTCATCTCCATGCGCTTGTCTCCCTTTCTCGATGACGGTGCGCCGTCCTCGCTTCCGAACCCAAGACGAGCCCGCCCGCTGCCGGGAGAGCCGTCGCGCTCATCCACGCCGCCGCATCGACGGAGTTGGTCGTGAGCTACCGGAAGACCCCAACATGACCCTGCCAGAGCTGGAGAGCCTTCTGGCCGACCTCGGGCCCCGGGGACATCTCGCCGGATAGGGCCGGCCCAACCGTCGGCCCGCTCCGGGGCCGTCGCTCACTCTCCAGCCTCCGGCGACTAATACCCCCATTCCCGGAAGATCGACAGCCCGAGGCCCTTCTCCGGCTGGATCCCCAGCTCACCGAAACCAACAACCCTGCCCCGAAAGAATCGATCTTCGAAGAAGGACTCGACGGTGTAGGCGTTCGGTACCGCCCACTCGAAGCGGATTCCCGCGAACCGGCTACCGGTGTCCTGGCGGGAAAGCGGCCTGAGAAGCAGCGTCACGAAGAAATCGTCGGCCAAGTAGAAGCCCGTCTCCACAACTGTGTTGCCCAGGGTCCCGCGCAGGCCCTCGTCTCCCAGCGCCCAGAGATCCTCCTGGTTGATCGACAGGTAGTCCATCCCGAAGAACTCCTCCGCCACCATCGATCCCAGCCGGTTGCCGAACGTGCTGCCCAGCAGCGCGACGCCCGAGCCCAGCAGCGCCCCGGCAGCGCCGAGGGTCCGGGTCTGACCAGACGTGAGGGCGTAGGTGGGCCGACCGAAGTAGAGGTAGCTGAGGAGGTCGTCCTCTGAGAGGCCCGCCTGGTCGCTAGTGAGATCGATTCTGGGCGAGACCAACGTCCCCGTGACCGTCGCCGTTATGGCAAAGCGATCCCCAACGGCCGAGCGGATACGGTTGCTGGCCTGGATGTTCAGTTCGGGATCGATGCCGGGCGTTCCAAGGAAGCGGAGCGTGCCTCCGTCGACCTGGAACTGGCGGCCGAAGGCGTCGTACGATCCGCGCACGGCCTCCAAGGTCCCCAGCATCGCCAGATCCTGCGTGAGGCGGTCGTAGAGCACCTGGAGCTCGCCATCAAGCTCGACGTCCATGCGGTCGCTCCGGATCCAGCTGTTCCGCTGGACGGTCAGCGTCAGGTTCTCCATGCGGATGTTGCGCAAGAAGGGGTTCTGCTCGGCCAGGAGCGGGCGGAGATCCACGGCCGCCACGTCCACGCCCTCGTAGAAGTCGGGATCCGAGAGATCGACGATTTCGGCCGCCCGCACAAACTCCTCCACGAAGAGCGTTCCCTCGTCCACCAGGAGATTCCCCGACACAACCGGACGACGGTACGAGCCCTCCACCCGGAAGTCCCCGCTGAGACGCCCCGTGACGTCCTCGCGATCCATCCCCTGGAAGGCGTCGAGGCCGACCGCGAGGTCGAGGCCAGGGTCGGACGCCGGTGCCAAGGTCACGGTCCCCTGCACCTGCGCCGTTCCCAACGCACGGGCGCTGCCGTCTATCTCGACCCGACCGTCGGGGAACCAGTCAAGGGTTCCGTTCAGACCCTGATGCCGGACACCGAGACCCTGCAGGAAGGCGGCGCCGTCCGACACGGTGAGCTGGCCGCTGGGAGTCGGGCTCTCGATCGTTCCTCCCAGCTCGACGCGCCCGGACAGGGTGCCCGACACGTCCTGGTAGCTCTCGAACGGGGCCATGAGCAGCGAAAGCGGAAGCTGCTGCGAGACTACCACGAGGTTGATCGACTCGTCTGGAACCCGATCCGCCACCTCCTGGAACGCCAGGTCCAGCGGGAGCTCGCCGCTTACGGTCAGCGCCTGGACCGAGTCCGTCCAAAGCTCGATCCCTCCGCTGGCCGCCCGGTTCTCGTAGTCCCAGGCACCCACAAGGCGGTCGAACTCATACTCCCTGAAGCGGAAGTCCGCAGCCGACAACGTGCCTGAGATGACAGGGTTCCTGGCACTTCCTGTCACCTCGAGCTCTACGTCGACCACTCCCTCCAAGCGCTCGCTCAACTGGAGGACATCTGCGATGCGCTCGACGTTGAGCCCCCCTATGATGAGGTCGAAGTCGGCTTCCCCCCGGAAGGGAAGGCGTCCCTGGGCTCGAACGCGCATCCCCCCCACCCCCGGACGAATCACGCGCAGGTCTCTGACTGTCAGCCCGTCTCGATCCCACGAGACGGTGGCCGGACCTCCGAGATTCCACCGCTCCTCGGGAAAGCGCAGCACCAACTCGTCGAGGTGCAGGGTTCGCGCCTCGTCCCCCTGCTCCAACGCCACCCTGGCGCGATAGTCCTCCGCTTCGGAGGTGACGACAAAGAGGTCGAGGCGACCGCGGGGCTGCTCGTACTCTAGACGCACGGAGACGGAGTCGAACGCCCGGTCGACAACGCCGATGTCGGCGGCATCGATTTGGGCCCGGATGCCGGGCTGGGGCGAAAGGAGACCGGCGGCGGAGAACGACAGGGCCGCTTCTCCCACGCGGCTGCTGCCAAAGGAGCCCTCCCCCAGTTGCAAATGTCCCGAGACGTCGAGCTCCTCGAAAGACCCCGCAAGGGTGAGGCTTCCGCTCAGGCGCCCCGACACGAGGATCTCTGCAAGCGTGGGCAGCGTGTCGGGATCAATGCCCTCGAAAGTGAGGATGCCGAGGTCGAGGGCTGAGAGAGTGTCCCTCGCGGTGACGTCCGGTCCCAGAACCAAGGGCCGCAGGCCCTCAATGTTGTCGGTCTCGATCTGGACGCGCAGCTCCCCGGTGGAGCCGCTCCCGGCGATGGCGAGGCGTCCCGCACCCTCCATGGCCACCCCGCCGATCATGGTCTGAATGGTGTCCACGGTCAGCATACCGTCGACGATCCGAAGCCGCACGGCGGCCGTGTCCACCTGAAGGTGCGCCAGGCGGGACCCAGTCAGCTGCACCTCGCCGGCCAGCTCGCCCGTCCTCAGATCACCTCCTTCGCCCCGGATGTCCAGAGATCCGGAGAAGACCGTGCCCTCGGGAAGGGCCGGGAGCACCTCGAGCACGTCGAAGTCCTGTGCGTTGCCCAGAAGCCGGTAGGAGCGGAGGGGTGAGCGGGCGTCGAAGCGGCTCTCCAGCGTGAGCTCGCCCGCCCCGGTGGTCAGATCTGTCCTCAAGGCGACCGACGAGAGCGGACCCTCGGCACGGACGGTCCCGCGCGCCACACCCAATCGTGACAGAGGTGACTCCTCCCCAAAGAGCCCGGCGACGGAGAGCGGTTCCAGGACCCCGTCCAGCGACAAGAACACCTCGTCCTGCACTTCGGCGAGCGTGCCCTCGACGGAGATGTGGGAGTCCTCGGAGCCGGGGTCCGGATAGGTGGCATCAACCGTCACCTCCACGCCTTGGTCCATGCGGCCGTCTGCCCTCAGGTCAAGGCTCATGGCTCCGTTCAGCCAAAGCCCCTCGGCGAAGCGATTCGCGAGGCTGACGTCGATGGCCGTGAAGCGGGCGTGCAGATCGGTCGCCCCGACCGGTCTCCGAAGGTGCAGCACGCCCTCGATCTCTCCCTCGGACCGCCCGGCCCCGGGCTCAGACAGGGCGAGGCAACCTCGTGCATCGAGCGCCTCCATGGTGCCCGACAAGGCCATGGACCCATCGATCGTTCCGTCGAGCGGGGGCGCCCACGGCAGATACTTCGACAGGAATGGGACTGGGACCCCAGACATCTCCACCGACACGCCCGCGAGCGACGCATCCCCGGCGGGGGGCCGGTTGAACACCCCGTCCAACGCCACCACTCCCCCCTCCACCTCGAACCGTGCCCCCGACCCGCGAACCCGTAGCCCGCCCGATCCCATGTTCACGCCGATCGCCCCGCTGCCCTGGACGTCAGGCAGGGTCGGCTGCAGCCAGTGCAGATCCGCCAGGTCGAGTCGGGTTGCCACGAAATCCAGCGTAAGCTCGGGCGCGGACCCTTGGATGAGATCCACCGTCGCCAGCCCGCTGGCTTCGGTCGCCGGAAGCCTGAGACGCTCGGCGACGACTTGGATGCGGTCGTCGAGCCAATGTACTTGTCCTCCGAAGTCCTCGACGTGAACCGGATCCCGGAAGACCTCACCCTCCATCTTGAACCCATCGACGTCGACTTGAAGGCCCTCAATCTCCGGATCGACGATGGTGAGGCGTTCCAGATGAGTGTCGATGCCGCGGAACCCGAGGCTCCTCATCAGCCCCTGCCCGTCGGGTGAGGGCACGGTGACGATGCGCGACCCCGGTCCGGGCGGAGCCGAGAGCGGGTATCGCACGTCGAGACTGCCTTCGTGGATGGTCACGTCTTCCAGGACCAGCCGCCCTCCATCGGACCGCTCGGGGCCGCGGGCAACGGCCTCCGCGGCCGTGCCCGCTGCGGCTGCCTCATCTGGCACGGCCTCCTGAGCCTCCGCGCGGGCCCGTCCCCCGCCTCCTCTGCCGGCCAAGAAGGCCGACACGTTGAAGGGCTCCCCCTCGAGGGAGCGCGTTATCGTGAAGATCGGCCGCCAAAGAGTAACACCTGCAAGCAGCACGTCGCCCCGGAGGATGTCGCGTAGCGAGTACTCGGCCTCGAGCGAGTCCGCAGCGAGCAGAGAACTTCCGTCGGGCGCGGTGACCCGAACGCCCACCAGCCTCGCGCCTCGGTGCAGACCGGTGGACCGGATGCCAGACACGACAATCTCGCCGGTCACCTCACGCTCCACGCGCCGCAGCGCCGCCGCCAGTACGATGGCCTGGCCGACGCTGGTCCGTGTGAGCAGGAAGAACGTCGACATCGCGCCGGCTCCGGTGGCCAGAATCACGATGCTGCCGATCCACAGGGCCTTCACGCGCGCCATCTCAGAACGCCTGCCCGATGCTGAGGTGGAGCTGGAGCCGGCTCAGCGAGAAACCCGCGCCAGGGCCGACTTCCACGGCCGGGCCCAGCACGGCCAGCTCGTCGACAAGCACGAAGTCAAGGGCGTTGCCGTTCACGACGATCTTGTCCAACGCGTCGTCACGGGTCGGGTCGAAGCGGCGGATCTGCGACGTGACGACCCGGAGGTCCTCGACTCCGCGGAAACGGTAGCCCACGTCGATACGGATCGGCCCGATGGGGCTCAGGTATCGGACGCCGAGCCCCGGTGCCACCTCGAACCGGCTCGCGTCCACCGCCTCCGCCTCCTCCCACACGCGCCCAAAGTCGGCGAAGACGGCGCCCTCCACACGGGGCCCGAAGGGCACTCGGTACTCGAGCCCCCCCTCCAACAGCATACGGCCGCCGGTGGGCCTAGGCGTGCCGAAGTCCGCGTCGTCGAGGGCGTTCGCGTCGCAGGTGAGGTCCATCACTTCTGCCGGGAGGCAGAGGGGTCTGCCGTCCCCGGGCGCGTCAGAGAGAAGCCGAGTCACGTCAGCAGTGAGCACCCGTGGACCGAGCTGGTTCTGCGCAAAGCCCCGGACGCTGTTCGCGCCGCCCGCATAGAACCGCTTCTGGGGATGGATGATGTCTGCGCCGCCGCCCAACAGGCTGAAGGTGCCGGCGCTGACCCAGCCGGCCTGGACCCGAAGGGCGAGCACCTGTCCCTGGCGCGCTTGGTAATATCGGGTGGCGGCTGCGACGAGCCGGTTGTAGCTGAACGCCGATCCAGTGACGGAAGAAGCGTGCTCTGCGTTGAAGAGCACATGATAGCCCTGGGTCGGATTGAAGAGGCTGTTGGCGCGATCACGCGCGAAGTTGAAGGCCAGGGGGGCGAGCCAGTTTGGGTCCTGAAGGGCGGAGATGTCCTCGGGGGTGCAGACGAGAAACGTGGTGCAGAAGAATACCTCCGCCGCCTCCAACTGGGTGAGTTGGGGCCTGTAGGCGAAGGTCAGCGAAGTGTAGGGGCCCGCGGTGCGCGACAGGGAGAGGTCGATACCGATCGCCTGCCGCACGTACACGTCCTTGAGGCTCTGCCGCTCGTGGAAGAGGCTCGCACCGAGGGAGAAGCGCTGGTCGAGAATCCAGGGCTGGCTGAAGTCGGCAGAGACGAGCCAGTTGAGCCCGCCGAAGTCCTCGACCCCCGACTGCCAACAGATCCCGTGGAGCTGCTCGGACACCATGTTGGACAGGCGTGCCCGAACTTGCAGACGGCGCGCCCCTCCGAAGAAGTTCCGGCTCGTCCAGCGGCCCTCCGTGTTCAAGCAATCCGAGGAGCTCCATCCGACTCCGCCCCGTACCCGATGCGTGTTGCCCTCCGTCACGGTGACCCGCAGCGGCAAGACGGTGTCGGGTAGCGAGCCCGTGGGATCTGCGGCCTCGTCGATGGACGTGTGCAGGACCATTTCGATTGAGTACAGGTTCCGTAGTCCCTCGAGCCGGCGGGCAAGCGAGTACTCCTGCCCCTCCTCAAACGGCAGCATTCGGAGCACCACCCGGTCGGAGAGCTTCTGGTTGCCCGCAAGCGTGATCGGCCCGAAGAGCGCATGACGACCTGCATCCACGTCGAAGGCCACGTGGGCCTCGTAGGGGGTGCCGGCGGGAATGCGGGAGGTGCGCAGGACGTCCGCGTAGGGATACCCGCGGTTCTGCAGCCTTTGGATCAATGTGTCTCGAGCCGCGTCGAGATTGACCGAGCTGAGCAGATCGCCTTCCTGGATGGGGAGGTCTGTGTCGATCCGAAGCTCCTCCAGCCCCTCGAGGCCGATGACGTCTAGGGTCGACACACGTACGGGGCGCCCCTCTTCAATCCGGAAGAGGATCGACACGCGGTCTTCGTCCGGGCGGGTCGTGACCGTGTCGACCTGCGCCTCCTTGAAGCCACGCCTGCTGTAGTAGCCCCGTAGCCTGAGGATGTCGCCGGGCAATTCGCGCTCGTTGAGAGTCTGGTCGTCGATGCTGAAGCCCGCGCCGAAGAGGCAGAACGGAGCCAGGAGGAACGAGCGGCACCGGGTCTCGCGGTTGAAGATGGCCCGCGAAAGAGAGTCGTCCGGAAACGAGATGTTGCCGGTGAAGTCGATGCTCGTGACCTCGATTTCGGACCCCTGAGCTGCCACGGTGCCGTAGCCTGCCAATCCGACCAGCGGCGCCAGCAGCAGCGGGAGTGCAGCGGTGCGCATGCCGACACTACCCGTCCGTGCGCACCGCAGGGGACAGGTCGTCCCCCGTCTTCGAAGGGCGCTTCGGAGCCTGCCGCGCGAGGGCCTCCCGCAAGAGAAGCAGTCGCACGAGGTAGAAGAGCATGGCGCCGACGCCGAGAGCCACCGCGAAAGCGCGCAGGTTGTCCCTTGGACCGGGTTCCCGGCGGAGGTAGAAACGGCTCACAACCTACGCGCGATGGACGTGGGCCGGCGGGCGAGGAAACGACCCTCGTCCTCCTCGAACCAGTATGGCGTCACCACGATCTCTCCGGCATCTATCCTCAGCATGTTCAGGGTGTTCCGCCCCTTCTCGGCCATTCGGCCCCGGTTCGACGTCGCCGTGCCACTGTGGACAATCGCCACGTCTCCGCGAACCTTGTGCACGACGTAGCCTCTGTGGAGGTGCCCGCTCAGGATGAGCTCCACTCCCATGTCTCGGAAGCTGTCGAGCAGCGCCTCACTTCGCGGGAGAATACGGTCCGCGCCGCCGTCGGGCGGGTGAGCGAGCGGATGGTGCGTCACCAAGATGCGAACCTCCTCCGGAAGACACTCCTGAAAGATACGTGCCGCGTACTCGAGCTGCCTGTCCCGGAGCCGTCCGTTGACGATCGCGCGGTGGGGCTCGGCCGAGCAGAGGGCTACGAAGAGCGCTCCATCAACCCGGGTAGCCCCATCCAGATCGGCCGATATGTACCTCCGGTAGTTGCGCATGGGGTTGAACAGCCGCTCGTGAACCCGGTAGAGCGGCACGTCGTGATTGCCGGCGGTGACGATCACGGGGACGTCGGGGAACGAATCCAGGCACTGCCGAGCCTGGCGATACTCTCGGACCTTGGCCCGCTGGGTGAGGTCGCCGGCGAGGACGACCACGTCGGGCTCCAGCTGCCCGATCGCCTCGTGGAATGCGGCGGCGACTCGCGGGAGCTGCGGCTTTCCGAAGTGGAGGTCCGACCCGTGAAGAATCGTGAGCATACTCACTCACCCCGGTCAGGCCCGGGCCTCCGCCGGCCCCCGACCCGCCCCTACGGCGCGGTTGACCCCCCATAGGCCGAGGATGATCAGCAACGTCGCGATCAGCTGGGCAAGCGTAATCGGCCCCAGGAACCGATCGTCCTTGATCCGCACGAGCTCCACGAGGAACCGCTCGACGCTGAGCATGGCCAGGCACATCCAAAAGAGCCACCCGGGGCCGTGGTTGTGAAACCGTAGTCGCCAGAGGACCACGAAGATCAGGCTGGCCAGCATCACCTCGTAGAGCTGCGTGGGGTGGACGGGGACGACCTGTCCGAACTGTTGCACGAGTTCGGGATCGACCTCGATCCCGAACTGATTCTCCAGCACGTCGACCCGGGTAGGGGGCGTCCCCTGTGGGAAGCGGGTCCCTACCCAAGAGGCCGTGGGGCGCCCGTAGTCGTCTCCCACCAAGAAGCAGCCCATGCGGCCGATGGCGTATCCGATGGCCAGGGTCGGAGCGATGACGTCGGCCGTCCTGCCGAGCGGCAGCTCCTTCCGCTTGATCTCCCAAGCGATCAGCGCTACAGCGCCCCCGAACCCCCCGTACCAGACCATGCCTCCTCTAGAGAAGATGGCCCCTACAGGATCCTCGAGGAGCCTCGGGTAGTTGAGGAGCACGTAGTAGAGCTTCGCCCCAATAATGCCGCCCAGCACCGCCATGAAGAGCAGGTCCCAAGCAGCCTCGCCGTCCAGCTCCGCCCGCTCCATCTCTGGCTTCAGCAGCACGCCGGCCGTGAGAAACGACAGGAACATGAACACGCCGAAAGAGGTGATGGGCTCACCACCCATGAAGGGCAGCCACTCGGGAAGACGGAAGAAGATGGGGTACACGATCAGCGTCCTCTCATGGCCGTAGCTCGGACCAACCCGGGGAACGGGAGGCTGGGGTGTGCGGACGCATCAAGCGGCGCGACGTCACCACGCTTCAGTCGATAGGCTCCGGCCCTGGCCACCATGGCGCCGTTGTCGAGCGAGAGCCTGGGCGATGCGTGGAACAGGGTTCCCTCCGCACCGAGCCGGCGGGCGAGGTCGTCTCGGAGAGGCGCGTTGGCGGAGACGCCGCCGCCCACCAGGACCCGAGCGCAACCGGTCGCCTCCACGGCCCGAAGCGTCTTGCTCGCCAGCGCCTCGACCACCGCCGCCTGGAACGACGCGGCGACGTGAGCCCGCTCCTTGTCGAGCGTCCCCAGGGCGCCGAGCTCCGAAACCAGCGTCGCCACCGCCGTCTTGAGGCCGCTGAAGGAGAAGTCGAAATAGTCGTGATCGCCGGGATGCTGGTCCGAGCGGAGCATCGGCCGAGGCAACCGATAGCGTGACCGGTTCCCCCCGGAGGCCAGGCCCTGGACCGCAGGTCCTCCCGGATAGGGGAGCTCCAGCAGCTTGGCCACCTTGTCGAACGCCTCGCCTGCAGCGTCGTCCCTCGTCTCGCCTAGCAGGTGGTACTCCCCCCACACCGGGGCGTACAGAAGGATCGTGTGCCCGCCCGAGACCAGAAGCGCGACGAAGGGAGGCTCGGCGGCCGGGTCCTCAAGCAAGGGGGCGAAGAGGTGGGCCTCCATATGGTGGACGGGCACGAGCGGCTTGTCGAGGGCAAAGGCCAGGGCTTTCGCCCAAGAGACGCCGACGAGGAGGGCACCGATGAGGCCCGGCCCCGCCGTGACCGCCACCGCATCCAAGTCGCCGAATTCGCACGCCGCCTCGCGGAGGGTCTCCGCCACCACCTCGTCGATCCGCTGTAGGTGGGCCCGCGCGGCGATCTCCGGAACGACGCCTCCGTATACGGCGTGCTGGTCCTGGGAGAGGATGACGTGGCCTCGGACGGTGTCGGGCGCCACCAGCAGGGCCGCCGCGGTCTCGTCACAGCTCGTCTCGAGGCCCAGGATGACGGGTCCGCTCATGGCTGCGCCTGCCGACGGACCAAGACCGTATCAACCGCCGACGAAGCCGACACATAAGGGGGGAGGCCCTCTACGAAGATCGGCACCCACCGCTCTTCCTGCTCACCGAGACCCAACAGCTCTGAGGCGGGCACGACGACCCTCAGCCGTCCGGGATCCAGGTTCGCGACCTGCGTCCGGGCGCCTCTGAGGGTGAGCTCCACCGTGGCAGGCAGTATCTCCATGGTTCCGCCAAACTGATCGAGACCGGCTCCGACATCCGCCAGCACGGGAACCGCAGCCAGCACCCGGTCGATCGACTCCTCGACCGGGATCCTGAGGGTGACCTCGTTCGGGATGATCGTGAGTCGGGTCAGCCCCGTCGTGTCCACCGTGGTCTGCGCCGCTCCCTGCTCGTCGACTTCGCCCAGGTCGACCGGAGCGATATCGAGCGAATCCAGCTGCCGCACGAGGCTCGCGGGTCCGCTGACCCGGACGGCGCTGGGCGTGACCGACAGGGACCGGGTGAGGGCCAAGTGCTCGGGCAGGCTGCCGCGCGTGGTGATGCGCAGGGGAACCGAGACGGTCTCCACGTGATCGAGCTGCACGTGCACCGTGCTCGGCAAGATGTCCTCCACGGTGACTCCACGGTAGCCGTCGACCGGGATCCAAGCATCTTGGAGTGCGATCACCATCTCCTCGCCCTTGACCTCGGTGACAGGAACGGTGATGGAGACGCCGTCGAGCGCCGTGAGCCGGAAGATCTCGGTCGGTGGGCCGCTGAAGAGCACCTCGACCTCCGACGGCACCGGATCGTCCATGAGGATCCAATCGGGGTCGTTCAGGATGACGGTGACTGGGATGGAGACCGCGCGCTGATCCGGTGCTTCCACGCGGACCAGAGCCCAAAGGAAGAGGGCCATCGCGAAGGCCGCCACCTTGAGCCGCCAGTTGCTCGCGAGCGATCCGCCCGAGGAACGGGATCTCACGGCGCTAGCGTGCCGTCACCGGAATCGGGCGGTGAGTCACTCCGTGGCTGCCAAGAGCCGCCGGATCAACTCCTGATGATCCGGAGCGTCCCATTCGGTCCCACCGGCCACCTTCTTGTAGATGATCCCGTCCCTGCCGACCAGGAAAGTCTCGGGGACTCCGGTGGTCTGGTACACCTGCTGGATGTCGCCCCCGGGATTGTGAAGAAGGGGGAAGGTCAGCCCCAGCGAGTCCGCGAACGCCTGGATGTCGCCCCCGGGGCGTCCAAACAGATCGAAGGCGCCGGGCTGTGCGTCGATGCTCACTGCGAGGATCTCGAAGCCTTCGTCGGAGTGCTCCCTGTAGAGGCGCTCCATGGAGGGCATCTCATACCGGCACGGCGCGCACCACGTCGCCCAGATGCTTACCATGACGACGTCCCCGCTGTGGTCGCTCAGACGGACGATGTCGCCGTCCAGATCGGGTACGGCGAACTCAGGTGCGACAGAGCCGGGAACGACGGGTTGGAGTCGGTCCCGATTGAACCAGGCCAAGAGTACGACAAGGGCGACGCCCAGCAGCGCGAACGCGTAGGGAAGGCGCGAGTATCTCGGCCTGTAGGTATCATCCGAGGTCATGTCATTATCGGCCCGTGGTTTATGACTTGCTACGGCAGCGAATCGAATTAGTTCCTACGGCTTCTGCGCGCGTTGGATCGCCGTCCCACGACCAGCCGAACCGAGCTTCCGGGAGGCAGCAGGCTGTCGGCCTGCGGGTTCTGCTCGACCACCCGGCCCTGGTCTCGCCCGAAACGGAATCGCGTGAGGATCTCGGACACCACCAACCCCAGGGAGTCCAACATCGCTTCGGCCGTGGCTTGCTCGATTCCGAGGACCAGGGGCATCGTCACCAGGGGCGGTCCCCTGCTCACAGCGATCCTGACCTCCATGGGCAGATCCACCTCCGTGCCCGGCTCGGGGGCCACCTCGACGACTTGGCCAGCCGGGAAATCGGCCGTCAGCGTATCCACCACCACGATGAACCCGCTCGCCTCGAGCACGTTGCGGGCGTTCTCCTCCCGCAGCGAGACCACGTCGGGTACGGGCCGACGTACCGGCCCGAGGCTCAAGCTGAGGTTGACCGTATCCCCCGCAACCGAGAGCTGCCCGGGGATGGGGCTTTGGCCGAGGACCCGATCCCGCCGTGCCGTGGGATGATTGAACGAGTCCGCCACGGCCAGGCGGAGCCCGGCCGCCCGAATGGCCTCTAGCGCGTCGGCGCGGTCGAGGCCCCGGACGTCCGGAACCTCGAAGAGGTCTCGGGGCCTGGGAGGCACGGGGAACAGCACCCTCGTGGACAGCAGGTAGCCTAGCCCGAACCCGACGAGCAGCGTGAACGTGACCGTGCCCCACGTGCCGCGCCAAGGTCGGTAGCTCCGCCCCGGCCGCCGCGGAGAGCGGAGCCTCGACCGACGGCGCTTTCGGCCGCCGCGGCCTCTTCGTCGGATCGAGCTACCTAGTTTCATCTACGCCCTTTGCAACCGTGCCGCGTACGCGCCGTCGAACCCGAAGTCCTGGGGCAGCAGGTAGAGCTGTCCCCGCTCGTCCAGGCAGCCTTCGCCAGCCCCGGAGCCCGGTTCCAACCGATACTCCGGATGCCGCTCCAGAAACGCGGCGACCCGATCCTCGTTCTCTTCCGGCTCCAGACTACACGTGGAGTACACCAGCCAACCCCCGCTCCTTACTACGCTAGCGCCCACCTCCAGGATGCGCTCCTGGAGCGACACCATCTCGTCCAGCCGCTCGGGAGTGAGCCTCCAGCGCAAGTCCGGATTCCTCCGAAGCGTGCCCGTCCCCGTGCACGGCACGTCAAGTAGAACCAGGTCGGCGCCCTCTACAGCGGGCGCCAGGGCATCGGCGTGCACCGCAGTTACGCGGAAGCACGCCTCGTCTCCGGTTACCTCCGAGAGCCGCTCCGCGTTCTCCTGTACCAGCTGCAGGCGCTTGAACCGCCGGTCCGCCGCCAACACGGTACTCCCGCGCGCGGCCATTGCCATCGTCTTGCCCCCCGGCGCCGCACACAGGTCGACCACTCGATCTCCAGGCTCGGGATGTGCGTACGCGACCACGAGCGCCGCCGCGGGATCCTGCACCACGGCCGGCACTGTCGCCATCGCCTTCACGGGAGAGGACCCCCCGAGGAGCACTACAGATTTCGTGCCAGAGCCTGCCGACGCGGCCTTGATCCCGGCATCGGCCAGGCGCTCCACGGCCTGGTCGGGCGTGTCCCGCAGGCATGTCAGATAGATGGGAGGCACCGTATTGTTCGCCTCGACCAGGCGCTCCACCTCTGCCGGATGCCACCGGGCGAGCCAGCGCTCGACCATCCAACGGGGGTGGGATCCCCACGTGGACAGGAACGCCGCCGGATCGTCGTCCAAGGTCGGAAAGTGCTCCTTTCCGAGACCGTCGCCCGCGGCGGCGCGCAGCACGGCGTTCACGAAGCCCGCCGCGCCTCCACCTCCAACCGAGCGGGCCAAATCCACTGTCTGCGAAACGGCGGCGTACTCAGGCACCCGGTCCATGTAGAGGAGCTGATAGAGCCCGAGGCGGAGCGCCCCCCGCACGGCGGCGTCCACGGATTCGAGGCCCCTCTTGACCCTCCGGTCCAACAGATGGTCGAGTCTGCCCTGAAGCCTCTGGGCCCCATACACCAGACTCCGGCACCAGGCACGCTCCCGGGCGTCGAGGTCCTCGGCCGTAGCGCCGAAGGCACGGTCCAGGCGGCGACCGCGCTCGACCTGGCGGAGGATCTCCAGGGCGGCCCGCCGACCCGCCGTCACCCCACGCCTGGACCCACGGGACGATACGGTGCGGCAGCGGTCCGAGCTTCGGCGGGCACGATCAGTCCAGCATCCCCCGGATCGGCGAAGACGGAATCGCGATCTCCTTGGCCTCCATGCGGCCGGCCAGGTGCGCCATGCGACCCGCACGGGTGGCCAGCCTCATCGCGTGAGCCATGGCCACGGGGTCGTCGGCCGTTGCGATTGCCGTGTTCATCAGCACGCCGTCGACTCCCTGCTCCATGGTGATGCAGGCGTCGGAGGCGGTCCCGACTCCTGCATCGACGATGATCGGAACGTCGCAGCGCCGCTTGATTGCGCGGATGAAGTAGGGGTTCACCACGCCGAGCCCGCTGCCGATGGGACTGGCGAGCGGCATAACCGCCGCGCAGCCGACATCCTCGAGCCGAAGGGCCGTAATCAAGTCGTCGTTGGTGTAGGCCATGATCTTGAAGCCTTCGCCCACCAGCGTCTTCGCGGCCTCCAGCGTGGCCATCGTGTCGGGCAGGAGCGTCTCCTGATCGCCCATCACCTCGAGCTTCAGCCACTCGTTGAAGCCCGCAGCACGAGCCAACCGGGCGTAGCGTATGGCGTCCTCAGCGGTGTAGCACCCTGCGGTGTTTGGGAGGAGAAAGAACTCCTCCGGATTCAGGTGGAAGAGGATGCCCTCCTCCTTTGAGCGGTCCAGATCGACCCGGCGCACCGCAACGGTAACCATGTCCGCACCCGACGCCCGGACGGCCCTCACCATGGTGTCGTTGTCCGGATATTTGCCGGTCCCAACGATCAGGCGGGAGCTGAATTCCCGATCCCCTATCCGCACGGGATCCCAGGTAACCACAGCCTCGGTATCAGTCGGTATCATCTCGCTCGCCCCCCGCTCGTCAGCGCCGCATTCGCCGTGGCGCACGAGTCCTCTCCTATGTCGATTCGGCTATCCTCCGCTCACGAAGTGCACGAGCTCTACCTGGTCTCCCTCGGAGACGTGAAGCTCGCCGAAGCTGTCGCGGCTGAGGATCTGCCGGTTCAGCTCCACGACAATGAGCCGCGGGTCGAGATCCAGGGACTTCACGAGCTCCTGCACGGAGAGCCCGCCGTCGATCTCAAGGTTCTTCCCGTTGACCCGCACGTGGATGGTCTTTGCGCTCACGGTCCCTCATGGGTCGCCATGGCTCGCGCCACTGCGGCTCGGTGGTCACGCCTCCAGGGCCTGAAGATAAGCCTCTGCGGCGGCGCCTGAAGAGGGGGCGTCCCATATTCCCCCAACGACGGCCACGCCATGTGCGCCGGCCTCAAGGGCCTGTCCCACCCGCTGGGGTGTCACTCCGCCGATCGCCATGAGCGGCGGGGAGAGGGCCGCGACGACGTCACGGACGATCTTCAGCCCAGCCGGATCCTTATCGGGGTGGGACGGAGTCGCCCACAGGGCTCCCACGAAGAGGAAATCCGCTCCGCCCCGCTCCGCCTCCACTGCCTCTTCCACGCTGTGCACCGAGGCTCCGAGGAGACGCTCAGACCCGAGGAGTTCCCGAGCCGCGGCGGGCGGCAGTGAGCGGCGGCCCAGGTGGGCACCGTCGAGCCCGGCGCAGAGAGCAACATCCACGCGGTCGTTCACAAGCAACTTCGCGCCTCTCGAGGCCGCCACACCCCGCAACTGCTCGGCCAGCTCGACGAGGCGTCGTCCCGAAGCACGGGGACCGCGCAGGTGGAGCGCGATCGGACCGCCCGCCTCCAGGATCGCGACCGCCTGACCGAGGAAGCCCGGCCAAGCGATGACCCTGTCGTCCGTAACGACGTGCAGCCGAGGGATCACTCGAATCGCTGGCCGGCGCTCGCTCCCCGGCCCAGGACCCACTCACCGGCAGTCATGCGGCCCCTCCCGGCCGGTTGGACCTCGCCGATCCGCACCGCACCGCTCCTGGCCGCGACCAGCAAGCCCGTCGTGCGATCCGCATCCACGATGGTCCCCGGTGACGCCTGGGGCTCAAGTGCGGGCTCGGCGTGGGGGCGGAACAGCTTCACGGGGCTGTCCTCGAGCTCGGACCAGGCTCCCGGCACGGCATCCATGCCCCGAATCACGTTGGCCACGTCGGAGCTCGACTCGCTCCAGTCGATACGTGCCGTCGCCCGGGTCACCTTGGGCGCGTACGTGGCCGCCGCCTCGTCCTGCTCCACCTCGTCAAGGACGCCGGCCTCCAAGAGCGCGAACGCCTCGACGAGCGCCTCGGCTCCCACCTCGGACAGGCGAGCCGTAAGCTCGGAAGCTGTTTCGGAGGGAAAGATGGGCTCTTCGGTCTGAAGGAGGATGGGGCCGGCGTCCATCTTCTCAACCATGCGCATGACGGTGACACCCGTAACCGCGGATCCGCGCACGATGGCCCAGTTGATGGGTGCCGCCCCGCGAAGCGCCGGGAGAAGGGAGGCGTGGAGGTTCACGGAGCCTGCGGTAGGCAGGTCGAGGACCTCGTGCTCAAGGATCCGTCCGTACGCCACGACCACCGAGAGCTCCGGTTCGAGGGCGTAGACTTGCTCCAGAAAGGCCTCCCCCCGGGGTGACTCTGGCTCCAAGACCGTGAGGCCCTCCTTGAGGGCTGCCTTCTTCACCGCGGATGCCTTGAGGTGCCTCCCGCGCCCGGCGGGCCGGTCGGGCTGGGTCACGACGCCGACGATGTCGTGTCCTTCGTCGCTCAATGCGAGGAAGGACGGAACAGCGAAAGCCGGGGTGCCCCAGAAGAGGATCCTCACGTGGCCCCTACTCCTCCTCCTGGAGCTTCTTCCACTTCTTGAGGAGCATCCGGCGCTTGAGGGGACTCACCCGATCGATGAAGAGGATCCCGTCCAAGTGATCAATCTCGTGCTGGAGCGCCCGTCCGAGGAGCCCTTCCGCCTCGACTTCCACCGGCCGACCATGGAGGTCGAAGCCCTTCACCGTCACCTTGGCTGGGCGCGTGACAACCTCCTCCAGCCCCGGAATGCTCAGACAGCCCTCGGGCGCCTTGTCTGTCTTCTTGCTGGACTCTGCGACCACGGGATTCACAAGCGCGAGGCAACCCGACTCGGCATCGTCTTCGTCGCGGACATCCAAGACGCACAACCTGAGGGACAGACCGATCTGTGGGGCGGCCAGACCGACGCCTTCGGCGTGGTACATCGTTTCCCACATGTCCCCTACCAGCGCACGGAGGTCATCGTCGAACTCGGTGACCTGGTTGCCAGGAGTGCGGAGCACCTCCTCGCCCAGGAGGACGATGTCCCGAACGGGCACCGCTAGCGTTCCGTTGCTGAAGTTCGCGAGGCACCAAAGGGGTCGGGGCGGCGTGCGGTCAAGGCGAAGCGACGCGGCGCAGCCCAGGCTACGCGAAGGAGTCGCAACGCCGAGCCCGCCGATGCACCGCGTCCTCGACTGGCCGTGATACTTCGGCACCGGGACACTAGGACTCCTGCGTGACCCTCTTGGCGATCCGGCTCCGCTCGACGGTGATCTTGGTGTCGCCGCCCGTCCTGAGGATCAGGCGATCTTCGTCCGCCCGTATCACCGTGCCGATGATCCCGCCCGTCGTCACCACTTCATCACCCTTCGCGAGGGCCGCGATCATCTCCTTGTGTCTTTTCTGCTCCTTCCGCTGGGGCCGGATGAGGATAAAGTAGAAGATTAGGATCACGGCCGTCATGTTCAGGAAGAACACAAAGGTGCCGCCCGCGCCCCCGCGGGGAGCCATTAACACTACCACCGCAGCCTCGAACAAAACGCGTCTCCGTAGATCTCGTCACTGATGAAGGTACCGCACGGCACACGTCCATCGGCGGGTCACTCCGCACCGCCGCTCTCGCCCAGACCCACCCGATACCGCTCGATCCAATCCCGGGCCCAGGAATGGAAGGTACCATCTCCGATGCGCTCTCGGGACTCCTCGGCGAGCCGGATCAGGAATCGCAGGTTGTGGATCGTCACCAGGCGCTCGCCGAAACGCTCCTTGGAGACGAACAGGTGTCGGATGTACGCCCGGTCGTACCCCTGGCAGGCGTAGCAGTCACAACCGGGGTCGATCGGGTTCCCGTCCCGGATGAAGCGGGCACCCCTCAGGTTCATCTGTCCATCGAGGGCGGACCACGCCGTGGCATGCCGCGCATTCCGCGTGGGAGCGACGCAGTCGAACATGTCGCAACCGCGTGCGATCGCCTCGAGCAGGTCGTCGGGGTAACCGACACCCATGAGATAACGCGGCATCCCGGGAGGGATCTCTGGGTGGAGCACCTCCAAGATCCGCCACATCTCGTCCTTGTCTTCCCCGACGCTCAAGCCACCGATTCCCATCCCGTCCCAATCGCCTAAGTCGAGGAACGACGTCAACAGCTCCAAGCGGAGATCCTCGAAGACGTTGCCCTGAAGCACGGGAAAGAGGCTCTGAAGGGCGGTCGGGTCTTCCGCGGTCAGCTCCTCGAACCGGGCCCGGCAGCGCCGGAGCCACGCCAAGGTGCGGCGGTTGGCCTCCTTGGCGACCGGCCGCCCCACGCTCCCCGGGGGACACTCGTCAAGAGCCATTACTACGTCGGCCCCCAGGGCCCTCTGGATGTCCATGACCAACTCGGGCGTGAAGCAGTGCCTGGACCCGTCGATGTGGCTCTGGAAGACCACCCCGTCGTCCCGGATCTCCCTGATCCTCGCAAGGGAGAAGACCTGAAAGCCGCCGGAATCCGTGAGGACGGGCCCGTGCCAGCGCATGAACGAGCGGATCTGGCCCAGCTCGCGAACGAGTTCGTGACCGGGGCGCAGGTAGAGGTGGTAGGTGTTGGCGAGGATCATGCACGCCCCTACGCCGGCGATCTCTTCCGGCGAAACCCCCTTCACCGTACCGAGGGTGCCCACCGGCATAAAGACCGGCGTCGGCACGTCGCCGTGAGGAGTCGTGAAGGTCCCGGCGCGGGCCGAGCCGTCGGTAGCTTGAAGGGCAAAATCGAACATGTGTGCTTTCGGTAGAAGACGACGCCGAGTCGTGAATATGAGGCATATCAGTAACAGTCTCGGCGGCGGACGGGGGCGCGTCCACTCCATGTCAAGAGACGTGAGGTCACGCCTGCTCGGTTGGCTGCTCAGGAGCGGCCGACGGCTCACCCCCCGCTGGCAGAAAGCAGGTGCGCTCCGGTCGCCTTACTCGTGAGACGTACGGCCACGACCGGCTACGGGCGGAGGCGGGATCTCGACCGATGGGCATGGCGAGAAGCCACGACCCCGTCGGCCAGAGTGGCCACCGTGAACTGCTTCGTAGCCATCCCTCCCTTCTAATCCAACGGGTCCGACTGCTCCCGCCTGGGCCCGACCGGGCCCGCGCGGCCGCGTGGGGTGGAGGCACATTCCCGGACCAAAGCTACGGTTGCCTCGAGGGCTTTTGCGCGGAAATGAAGGGCGGCTGTTGCGCGGTGCGTCAGACGACCCGGAGCCCGCCGGTTGGATCTAGGAGGATCAACCGTCGGGTCAGAGGGTCACCCGCCCAGGACCGTGGACGCCACGTGCACCGCCAGGTCGGTGTGGAGGTGGATCCAGTCCTCACGCTTAGGGAAGTCCGTGAGCCGGTGAGCACGAGCACGGCGAGCTCCAACCGCCAGCCGCCCGTGATGGGCACCACGGGCCGCTGAGGGAGCGGCTCCTCAGCCAGCAGAACCGGTGCGGAGGGCGTGCGGGGCGGGGCGGGGCGGGCGCGGTCGTTGGCCTGCGCAGGGAGCGCGAAGGCTCCCGGCTAGGGGGCCAGCGATCAAGCGCAGAAGAGTCTGCAGGCCATCTGTCCGGAACCGCCTAGAGAGAGTTCGACCGACCTGCGATCGAAGGCAACGCCCCGAGCGGGGAATCGACTTTCCTCTCCCGGGGCGGTTCGCCGCGCTTTTCTCGCCGGAAGATCCTATCGCGTACCCCCGGGCAGGATCTCGACCCTGCGGTTCTGGCGCCGTCCGTCTTCCGTGGCGTTGTCTGCTACGGGCTGGGATTCGCCCGACGCCGCAACCTCGACGCGATCGGCGTCGAGCCCCGGGACGTTGGCGATCAGGTAGTCTCGCACCGCCTGCGCCCGACGCAGGCTCAGTACGAGGTTGTAGTCCTCCGGGCCTGTGGAGTCGGCATGACCGATGACGAGGATGCGCTCGCTCGGACGGTCCGTGAGCGGACTTCCCGACTCGTCGAGGATCGAGCTGGCCGCGCTCTCGAGCTCCGCGGAATCGTGTGCGAAGTTCACGTCGCTCAAGGCGGCCTCGGGTTCGAGCAACATCTCGGCCCTGCGGTTCTGGCGCCGTCCGTCCTCCGTGGCGTTGTCGGCCATCGGCCGTGATGCGCCCGCGCCAGCAATGTGGAAGCGATCCGCGTCGAGTCCCGGGAAGTTGCCTACGAGGTAGTCTCGCACTGCCTGCGCCCGACGCAGGCTCAGTACGAGGTTGTAGTCCTCCGGGCCCCTGGAGTCGGCATGACCGATGACGCGGACCCGCTCGCTCGGACGGTCTGCGAGCGCGCTTCCGGACCCGTCGAGGATCGAGTTCGCCGCGCCGTCGAGCTCTGCGGAATCGTGCGCGAAGTGGACGTCGCTGAAGGTGAGCTCGGGCTCGGGCTCGGGTTCCGGCTCGGGTTCCGGCTCGGGCTCGGGCTCCGGCTCGGGTTCCGGCTCGGGCTCCGGCTCGGGTTCCGGCTCGGGCTCGGGCTCCGGCTCTCCTCCGAGGAAGTACGACGCTCCGAGCGTGAGCCCCCAACCCCAGAAGGCCTCCGCAGAGGCCGCCGAGCCGGCCAGTTCGGCAGCCGTATTCGCCAGCGCATTCGGGATCTGGTGCATGCGCGCCTCGACCCGCAGGGCGAGGCGAGGCGCCACGCGGATCCGGAACCCGCCACCGTAGGCGAGGCTGAGGTCCGTCTCGGCGGCGAGTTCTTCAGGCCTCCAGTTCGCAGCCCCGAGGCCGATCACTCCGTGGGCCTGCAGCTGGCTGCTCAGCGGCAAGCTGTAGCCCACGCCTCCGCTGAAGTAGACCATGTCCAGATCCACGGTGCCTCTCGTCGGGATCCTCATGTCGAACGGCATGTACCCGCCCTCGAAGTCAGCGAACAAGCCGGAGGCGAAGTTGTAGGCGATATGTCCGCCGCCCGTGACGTTCCGGGCCGGGTCGACGAAGATGGAGCTGCTGCCGCCCGGATGGAATTCCGGCACGTCGTCGAAGACGCCGATGTAGGGAGAGATCTCCCATCCGGTGGGCACCCAGCCATTCGAGTCTTGCGCGGTGAGGGCGCCCAAGGGCCAGAGGAGGACAAGGGTCACGGCCAAGGCCGACAGTGCTCGAGTCACGGTGGCGGTCCTTTCGCATACCGGAGTGGTCCTAGATCACGCCTAACTCGTAGTCGGAATATACCCAGCATTTCCACGCCCCTGCAATCAACTCTCTGAGGTACCTGCACTGCAACCGACGGCGAGACCCGGTTGGGATCGGCCTGGCGACGGCGTGGATACCCCGATACCGCCGGCGGAAGGAGCCTAGCGGACGCTTCTGGAAGCTCCGGCCGGGCGTGGGGGCTGCGGCGGAGGGGTTGTGAAGCTCACCGAGCTCGACGCTGACTTCCTGGATGCTAGTAAGAGGAGGCGGAGGCGGGATCCTCCGCGACTCGTTGGTGATCGGCGGGTGCGTTGCGGCACGGCCAACCAGAACCACTCCGCCGATGGGCGGACCATCGGGCTTGAATCTCGCGAGCTCCAGACCTTTCCGCCGGGACCTGGTCGGGCACGTTCGCTCTCGCGCTCGGGGGCTTCGCTGGATGGTGAGAGGGCTCCCTCGCCTCCACTCCTCCACGTCGTGCACCTCCCGCCGGTCGCACCCGACGAGGGAAACGCCCCACTGTGATTCGAAGCGACGTGGCCCGCACGTCCGCTTCGCTCAACGCCCAGGGGGTGGCCAATCAAGGGGCGTCAGATGGTGCGCAGGCGCGTAGGCATCTTCGTCGGACGAGCTCACGTCCCGCCGGCGCTTCCGGTCGGGCCGGAAGCTGCGATCTTGACCCGGCGGCCCCCGGGCCCGCCACTCAACGCTGACACACTGCCCCTGCGACTCTTTCCGCTCAACGTTTCTTGTTGGAAGCCTGCCCGGGGGTTAGCCTGCCGGACCCGTTTAGTACGGACTACAGCTTGAGAATCACCGGACGTAGGTACCGATTTGCGCACACACACCTCATTGATCGGCGCCGTGCTGGCGCTGGCCGGCCTTCTCCCCCCAACCCCTGTCCTAGCCCAAACGTCCGCTCAGCTGTCCGACCAGGGTGCAGAGGAGCGCTCACCGCTCCTCGACGCCGAGCTGCTGCCTCACTCGGAGGCTCCCGTGGCCGTAGCAGCCCGTACGGCGACGAGCATCAGCGTGGACGGTCGCCACACCGAGGTCGTCTGGGCCGAGGCGACGCCCATCACGGAGTTCTTTCAGAACGATCCGGACGAGAGCGAGCCCGTCAGCGAGCCGACGGAGGTCCGCTTCCTCTACGACGACGACGCCATCTACGTCGGCGCATGGCTGTACGACTCGCAGCCCGTGACGACGCGCCTAGCCCGTCGCGACTCGTGGGTCTCGGACTCGGATTTCTTTGTCGTCTACTTCGACAGCTACCACGACCATCGGACAGCCTATCGCTTCGCGACAAACCCATCGGGGATGAAGAGGGACGAGGTCCAGACGGGGGGCGGGTTCGGCGGCAGGGGATTCGGGGGGGGGGGGGACCAGTCCTGGGACCCGGTCTGGGACGTGGCGACCACCGTCACCGACGAGGGGTGGTTCGTGGAGATGCGGATCGCCTTCAGCCAGCTGCGCTTCAGCCCCGATGAAGACCAGACGTGGGGCCTTCAGGTGCAGCGTGTCATCAGCCGGAGGCAGGAGCGGGCGGACTTTTCCTTCACACCTAAGCTCGAGCGCGGCGGGGTGGCTCGGTACGGACACCTCGCCGGTATCCGGGGCGTCGGTCGCGGCAAGAAGCTTGAGCTCCTGCCTTATGTGGGCATGAGCGCCGAGTACATCCAGCAGGATCCCAGCTCCGAGGTGACCTTCTCGAACCCCTTCCGCTCTGGCTCGGACTACTTCAGCCGGGCGGGGATCGACCTCAAGTATCGCCTCGGCTCGAACCTCACGATGGACGCCACGGTGAACCCGGACTTCGGCCAAGTCGAGGTGGACCCGGCCGTGATCAACCTTACGGCCTTCGAGACGCGGTTCGAGGAGCGACGTCCCTTCTTCGTGGAGGGCGCCGAGATCTTCCAGTTCGGAGCCGGCGGTCCCCGCGGAAGCACGGGGCGCGCGCCTCAGATTATCTACTCGCGCCGGATCGGGCGACGGCCGCAGGGCAGCGTCTCGTCGGCCGCCGTGTACTCCGACACACCCACGGCCACGACCATCCTGGGGGCAGCCAAGATCACCGGAAAAGTAGGTGACGGATGGTCGCTCGGGGTCATGGAGGCGGTGACGGGCCGCGAGGCGGCGCCATTCATCGACGCTGAAGGGGTGAACGGCAATGCGATCATGGAGCCACGTTCGAACTACCTCCTGGGACGCCTCCGCAAGGACATGCGAGCCGGGCAGACGCGGCTCGGCGCCCTGCTGACCGCGGTGAACCGCGACCTCAAGGACGACGCCCTCGCCGAGCGGCTACGCGGCGGTGCGTACACGACGGGGTTGGACTTTCAGCACGAGTGGGCGGACCGATCGTGGCGTCTCAGCGGTGCCTTCGCGTCGAGCTTCGTTCAGGGCAGCGAAGACGCGATGATCATCGCTCAGCGCTCCTCGGCCCGCTACTACCAGCGGCCCGACGCGGGCTATCTGAGCGTGGATTCGGCCGCCACCTCCATGTCGGGCCACTACGCCATGCTGGACCTGAGCCGTCAGGCCGGATCCGTTCAGATGAAGCTCGCCCTAGCGTCGCTGACCCCCGGCTACGAGGTGAACGATCTGGGGTTCCAGGCGGAGACCGATCGGTACATCATCGACACGGACCTGTCGTACAATCAGCCCCGCCCGGGCAGCCTATTCCGCAACTGGCGCCTTTGGGGCAGCCCCGACGCGAAGTGGAACACCAACAGCGACCTGGTTTTCGCCAACTTCAACACGAACCTCAGGTGGCAGTTTCTCAACTACTGGGGCGGCTCCGTCCGTGTCGAGCGCGAATGGGAGACGTACGACGACCGGCTCACGCGTGGCGGTCCGATGGGGCGACGGCCGGGGAGCTGGGGAGGCAACGTCAGCCTCAACTCGGACTCGCGGAGGGCTCTCAGCCTGCGGTCTCGCTACAACTGGGAGTCCAAAGACGACGGCTCCTGGAGGCACATCGCGAGCATCAACTTCACCTACAAGTCGGGTGAGAAGGTCGAGATCCGTCTCGGACCCGAATTCCGGCGCACCTTCACAGAGTCCCAGTACGTCACCTCGGTGAGCGACGAGCTTGCCATGGCGACGTTCGGACGCCGTTACGTCTTCGCTCCGATCGACCAGACGATCGTCTCGCTCGAGGCCCGTGTGAACATCACCTTCTCGCCGACCCTCACGTTCGAGATGTTCGCGCAGCCCTTCCTGTCGCGCGGCAACTACGGCAGGCTGAAGGAGTTCGCCACGCCGGGAACCCTGGACTTCCGCACCTACGGTGTGGACGGCGGCACGCTCGCGCGCGGCGAGGACGGCTACTACTACATCGATCCGGACGGATCCGGCGAGGCCGTGTCGTTCCGGGTGGGCGACCGAGACTTCAACTTCCGGAGCCTCCTCGGCAACGCCGTCTTGCGCTGGGAGTGGAGCCCGGGCTCGACCTTATTCCTCGTTTGGCAGCAGAGCCGATCCCATCGCGTACTTGGCTCCGATTTCGATCGGATGGACGATAACGATGTCGGCACCTTCAACTTGGGTTACGACACCGACATACTCTTCAGCCTCCCAACCGACAACGTCTTCCTAGTGAAGGTGAACTACTGGCTGAACCTGTAGAGCCGGACCCGGAGCCACGACGCAGCGCGGCCCGGAGCTCGGACCCGAAGCCACGGGGCGGTCGTGAGGGCGCGGGATGGTGACCTGCGCTTCGGGGGCATGTCATACTCCCGAAGCTCGGGAGGTCTTCATGGACAGGCGCAAAGCACTCAAGACCGGAGGATCGGCAGCGCTCGGCCTCGGGCTTGGCGGTTGCGCCGGCAGGCAGGCGGGCAGGCCCCGTCGGCCCATGGTGAACCTGGCTCTGGTGGAAGCCTCGTGGGACCGCGTCACGCGGACCACGGTCGGGCTGCGCCCCCATCGGCCCTCCGGATTCGTCCTGCAGGCCGAGAAGCTCGACGCCAAGACCGTCATCCGCAACTACGGTCACGGCGGCGCGGGGCTCTCCCTCTCTCTAGGAACGGGCGCGCTCGCGGCAGACATCGCCCTGCAGCACCAAGACCGGACGGCGGCGGTCCTCGGCTCCGGGGCGGTGGGTCTCGGCACCGCGAGGCAGCTGCAGCGGCGCGGCTTCGACGTCACGATCTACACGATGGCGCTGCCTCCCGACACCACGTCGAACAAGGCCTGGGGTGGCTTCACCCCCACCTCGGGGCTGCTCTCTGACGATCCGACCCCCGAGTGGACCGCTCAGTTCAGGAAGGCGGCCGAGAGCTCCTACCGACAGCTCCAGCTAATGGCCGGGCGGCGGCGGTACGGGGTTTCGTGGGTCGATGCCTACAACACTTTGGAAGACCTCCCCACCGAAGCGGACCAAGGGGAGTTCGGAGATGCGGCTCTTCTTGCGCCCGAGCTTCGGACCGGACGTGACATCCTCTACCCGGGAGAGCACCCGTTTCCGACACCCTATGCCACCCGCCGCCCTACCATTCGAATGGAGCCCTCGATCTACCTCGACGCCATGCTGGCGGAGTTCCGCCAGTTCGGCGGAGGCATCGTCATCAGGAAGTTCGACGACCCGCGCGATCTGACGACCCTGGAGGAGTCGATCATCGTCAACTGCACGGGCCTGGGCGCACGGGAGCTCTTCGGCGATGAAGAGCTCGTGCCCGTGAAGGGACAGCTCACCTTCCTAGTCCCGCAGCCCGAGGCCACCTACCGCTACGGGTGCATGCCGCGCTCCGACGGCATTGCCCTCGGCTCCACGAGGGAGCGCGGCGTGTGGTCGCTGGACGTGGACGAGGGAGCACGACGGCGCGCGGTGGAGCGGGCTATCGAGCGGTTCAGTGCGATGCGCCGCCCGGATCCCCGCCTTCCCCTGGCGGCCTCAAGGGCGCCCGCCCCGGCGCCGAGCGTCACGAGCTTCTTCGGCGACCGGTCGTAGCGGGTCTCCCCGCGCCCCGTCCACGGCGTGGCGCCTCCGGTCACGGCTTGGGGGGTTGGATCGAGCGCGCCCTATCCCACCCTCTCCCAGGCGTCGGGCTCCTACACCTCGCCCTGCTTCGCATCAGTGAAGCCGGACCCGACGGAGTGCCCCGGCCTGCCGACGGGCTCCACGAGGCGGACCGTGCGACCGTGGGCAATTCGCCGACGCAGCCGTGCGGACCGATGGATCCCCATCACTCCGATCGCTGGAACTCCCAACTAGGCGAGCCGGCCGCACGCCAGCACGGTCCATCCTCGGCGAATCTCACAGCGCGGAGCGGAGGGCGGGCGGGCGACAGGGGCGCGCGGCCCCGCTCCCTGCGTCTAGTCCGGGAGCGCCAGCGCCGCCAGCCCGTCCCGGAGCTGGATCATCACGTACTGATTGCCTTCGTGCGTCCAGCTCGACATCCCGTAGCGGGTGGTGCCAGGGACCTCGACCTGACCCAGCCGCTCGCCGGTGCGCTTGTCGATGGCGAACAGGTGCGGCGTCCCGTCGCTGGTCTGGCCCGATGCGAGAAGGAGGGTAGGGGTTGCCACCATCACCGCAGTCCCCCGTCGTCCCGGGTTGGTCGGCACGCCCTCGACGCCTTGGAGCAACGGATGGTTCCGGATGGCCTCCTGCTCCGAATCCGGCGCGTCTCCGTTGGGAGTCACCCACAGGTATTCGCCCGTGTTCATGTCGATGGCCGAGATGCGACTGATGGGTCCCTGCCAGATCGAAAGGCCGTCGAGCCTCGCTTGATCGGCGGGTGGTCCACCCTCCAACTCGACAGCCCGGGTCCAGTCGGAATGGGTCGTCCCGGTCTGGTGGGAGCCGTCCATCGGCGACACGGCGCCCGGCTCCAGGCCCGCGTAGGAGCACCCGCTGCTCGAGGCCACGAAGAGGATGCCCTCCGTGGGATCAGCCACGGCCGGGCTGTAGATGTTGGCGCCCCCACCGCCTCCCGGGCACATCAGGGCAGGCCCGGCGCCGTCCGGGTTCCCAACGTGCGTGGGCGGATTGAAGAAGGGCACGAAGAGATCGTTTTCGCGCGCGTACTCCAGGACTCTCTGGCGGATCTCGGGCGTGTAGCCGATCAGATGCTCCTCGGTCCGTCCCTGGAGATCGAACGGTGCCGGCTTCGTCGGGAACGGCTGCGTGGGCGAGAGCTTCTCGCCGGGGACCTTCGACTGAGGTACGGACCGCTCCTCGAAGGGCCAAATCGGTTCTCCGGTCTCCCTGTTGAAGGAATAAACGAACGCCTGCTTCGTGATCTGGAAGACGCCTGGGATGGTCCGGCCGTCCACCGTCACGTCCATTAGGACGGGAGCGGTGGGCGTGTCGTAGTTCCAGATATCGTGATGGACGAGCTGCTGGTGCCACACCCGCTCGCCCGTCTGAACGTCGAGCGCAATGAGGCTCGTGCTGTACAGGTTGTCGCCCGGATGGAAGCCGCCGTAGTAGTCGATGGTGACCCCGTTGGTCGGGATGTAGACGATGCCCCGCTCGGGATCGGCCGACAGAGGCGCCCACGACGAGACGTCCCCCGTCCACTGCCAGGAGTCGCTCTCCCAGGTGTCGTGACCGAACTCACCGGGCCTCGGGATGACGTGGAATTTCCACTTGAAGTTCCCGGTCTTGGCGTCGAAGGCGAGGATGTCGCCCGGGACGTTCTCGATGCGGGTCTGGTTGTAGCCCTGCTCGGCGGAGTTCCCCACGACCACGACGTCGTCGACGACGATAGGCGGAGACGACGTGGTGATGTAGCCCAGCTCCAGCGGCATCCCCTGGTCGGGATCGTAAGGCTCGTCGTGCTCGAACCAGCGGCCCCAGTCCTCGACCAGCGGAAGGATCAGGTCCACCACGCCGGTGCTGGGGAAGCCCTCAAGGGGAACGGGTGTGCCCCAGTCCTCCAGCGGCAGCCCGCTTTCGGCGTCGATGGCGTGGAGGAAGAACGCGGGAGTCGTGATGAACACAACGCCTCGCCCGTCGACCTCGGCGTAGGCAATCCCCTTCCCGTAGCCCTTCCGCATGGAGTATTCCCAGCGCGCAGTCTTGGGCTCGGAATAGCTCCACAGAAGCTCCCCAGTGGCGGGATCGAGGGCGACCACGTGCCGGCGATCGCCGGTGACCGTGATGAGCTTGCCATCCACATGGGTCGGAGTGGCGCGAGAGGTGCTCGGACCGAAGCTCGAGGCATCCCACTCCCACACCACCTCCAGGTCTTCGAAGTTCGACGCGCCGATCTGATCCGAAGGCGTGTAGCGGCTGTGCCACACGTCCCCGCCGAGGTATGTCCACTGTCCGTTCTCGACTCCGGGCCCCTGGGCTCCGGCCGCATCCGGGGCCGCGAGCGTCAACGCCACCACCGTGAGCGGTAGGAGGACGACAAAGAGCCTGAGAGACCGGTGGCAAGCGTCGTTCCTCATAAACGTATTCCCTCTCGAGTTCGACCCATAACTTGGCATTCGAGCATCCGGAGCCCCGGAGGGAGGACTCCACCACGTCCCGATGAGCACACGGAGAATTCGGGACCACAGCAGATTGCGCAAGGTTGCCGGTCGGCAGCCCCCCCTTGCTCAAGCCCATGCATCAACTCCAACCGCTGATCGCCAAACGGAGTCTCCGCTCGCCTTACGCCACCACCATGGCGTCTCCATACGAGTAGAAGCGGTACGCCTCCTCAACCGCCGTCCCATACGCCTCCATCACCCTTTTGTAGCCGCCAAACGCCGCCACCAGCATCAGCAGCGTGGATCTGGGCAAGTGGAAATTCGTAACAAGCCCGTCGGCCACCTGGAAGCAGCAGCCAGGCCGGACGAACAGGTTCGTCACCCCGCCCCCCGCCTCCACGAGCCCCTCGCGCACCGCACTCTCGAGCGTGCGCACGACGGTGGTGCCAACCGCCCAGATGCGGCGCCCCTCCGCGCGAGCCGCATTGATCGCGTGAGCCGTGTCCGCTGGCACGTAGTATGCTTCGGCGTGCAACTCGTGCTCGGCCGGATCGTCCACCTGCACGGGCCGGAACGTCCCCAGCCCTACATCCAGGGTGATGGCCACTCGCGCCGCTCCCTTCGCCTCGATTGCCTCGAGTAGCTCCGGAGTGAAGTGAAGCCCCGCGGTGGGCGCGGCGACCGAGCCCGGCACGCGAGCGTACACCGTCTGGTAGCGCTCGCGATCCAGCGGCTCGTCCTCCCTCTCCAGGTAAGGAGGCAGAGGCACGTGCCCATGCGTCTCCAGCGCTGCCCGGACGGAGCCTTCCACGACGAGCCGCACGATCCGCCCGCCCCCGGTCGCCCCATCGAGGATCTTGACGTCGAAGCCGGGTGCTATGTTCACGACTCGTCCTGGCTTCAGCTTTGCGCCCGGCCGCACCAGCGCTTCCCAGACGGGGGTCTCATCCGCGTCCGGGTCGAGCGATGCCGCGGCGCCACCTCCAGGCCCCCGGGGCTGTAGCAACAGGATCTCCGAAGGCGCGCCGGTCGGCTTCCGACCCAGCAGCCGGGCAGGAGCCACCCGGCTCTCGTTCACCACGAGCACGTCGCCAGGAGCCAGGAAATCGATCAGATCGGAGAAGCGAAGATGCTGAAGGGGTCCGCCACCCCGCGGCACCACCAGTAGCCGACTCTGGTCCCTCCTATCGATGGGGTATCGGGCGATTCGCCCCGGAGGAAGGTCGTATTCGTAGTCGGAGACGCGCGTCCCGTCCTTGAACTGCTTGGTCGAGCTGTGAATCACACGGCTAACTCAGGTCCCAAGCGAAGCCTCCCACTGCCATACGTTTCGGCAGAACGTCCGGCCAAGTGGGCGAGGGGTAGGAGTAGCCCCATCCACAGGTCAACCCGCCCTGCGTCTTCCAAGAGATGTCCTCGCCGCCGAACCACGGTGCCCACCCTACTCGAACAAGCTCGACTGTTCACCCGCCCCGCCCCCCTCCGGCATCGCGTACCCGAAGCGCTCGTAGGCCCTCACGGTGGCCATCCGACCCCGCAAGGTCCGCTGGACGAACCCCTCCTGGATGAGGAATGGCTCGTAGACCTCCTCCAGCGTGCTGGGATCCTCTCCAAGGGCGACGGCCAGTGTCTGAAGGCCGACCGGCCCCCCCTCGAATTTCTCGATGAGGGTCTTGAGCACCCGTGCGTCCATCTCGTCAAGGCCGTATTCGTCCACGTCGAGCATGGCGAGGGCGTCCTCGGTCACCTGCCCGGTGATCACGCCGTTCGCCTTCACCTGCGCGAAGTCCCGCACCCGGCGGAGCAGGCGGATGGCCACCCGTGGGGTCCCACGGGCTCGGCGCGCCAAGATGTGGGCGCCGTCAGCCGAGCACTCCACGCCGAGGATGTCCGCACTCCGGGCTACGATCACGGCGAGTTCCTCGGGCGGATAGAAGTTCAGCCGCTGGACGATGCCGAAGCGGGCTCGCATCGGTGCGGTGAGAAGCCCGAAGCGGGTGGTGGCTCCCACGAGTGTGAACCTCTGGATGTCCATCGTCATGGTTTGGGCCCTGGGCCCGTCGCCCAGCCGGATCTCCACCCGCCAGTCCTCCATGGCGGGGTAGAGGAACTCCTCGATGATGGGACGGAGCCGGTGGATCTCGTCGATCAGGAGGACGTCCCCCTGCTCCTGATTGGTGAGCGCGCCGACGAGATCGGCGGGTTTCTCCAGCACCGGCCCAGACGTGGCCCGGAAGTTCACCCCCATCTCGCGAGCGATCAACGAAGCGAGAGTCGTCTTCCCCAGCCCGGGCGGGCCGTGGATGAGGAGGTGGTCCAAGGGGTCGCGCCTCTGCCTGGCGGCCTCTAGGGCGATCGAGAGCGTCTCCCTGATCTTATTCTGGCCGATGAACTCGTCCAGACGCTGAGGCCGCAGGGAGGGCTCGACGGTGGCGTCTTCCCCGATCGCGTCCGGCGTGGTGATCTCGCGTCGCTGGATCATGGTGCCACAATCGCTTCCTCTCGTTCGCGGCGCACCCTCACCTCTTCGCCAACGCCCGTCGGATCAGCTCGTCGCTGCTCTCGGCGTCGCCGTCCGCGAGCGCAGCGCGCACCGCCGCATCCGCTTCGACCACCCCGTACCCCAGCGCCACCAGGGCGGCCACAGCTTCTTGGACGCCGGACGGTGGAGCTCCTCCGGGCTCACCCTCGCGGCCCGTCGCCAGGTCCTCGACCTTGTCGGCCAGCTCCAAGACGATCCGCTCCGCGGTCTTCTTCCCTACCCCGCCCACCTGCCTGAGCGCGTTCACGTCCTTCTCGACCAGCGCCTGTGCGAGTCGGTGGGCCGTGTATGTGGAGAGCATCGCCAGCGCCACCTTTGGCCCCACCCCCGACGCCCCGAGGAGCCGCAGGAACAGCTCGCGCTCGAAAGACTCGACGAACCCGTAGAGCGTCACGGAGTCCTCGCGGACCACCTGGAGCGTCCGGATCGCGAAGTCCTCCGCCGGAGGCTTGGGAAGCCGTTCGAGGATCGAGAGCGGGATCTGCACCTCATAAACAACGCCCCCGGCCGTCTCCACTTCGATGTGGTCGAACTCGCGGGCGACGAGCCTGCCCCTCAGGCCGCTGATCACGCGTTGGCCCTCAAACCCTCAACGCTCCCATCACACAGTGGCAGAGCGCAGCGGCCACGCCGTCGGCCGCATCGGACGGCGTCGGAGGCGACTCGAGTCGGAGCTGCTGTTGTACCATGTAGGCCACCTGCTCCTTGGTCGCGTCCCCGGTCCCCACGACCGCCTTCTTGATCTCCCGGGGCGTGTACTCCGCGATCGGAATCCCGCGGAGTGCCCCCGCGAGGAGAATCGCGCCGCGCGCGTGCCCGAGCGTGAGCGCGCTCTTCACGTTCTTCCCTTGGAAGACATCCTCCACCACCAACACCGCCGGCGAGAAGCGGTCGATGAGCTCGGTGACCTCACTGAAGATCTCCTTGATCCGCACGGGCAGAGGCTCGCCCGAGGACGTCCGCACGACCCCGCACTCCACCAGCAAGAGGCCGTGGCCGCGTGTCCTGGCGACAACGCCGTAGCCGGTCGTGGCCGTCCCCGGATCGATTCCAAGTATCAGCTCTTCGGAGTCCACCGAGTGCCCGCTGAAGTGTCCACTAGATGGCCTGGGCGAGGATCTCTTCGTCGATATCCGCGTTGGACGAAACCCGCTGGACGTCGTCACTGTCCTCGAGGGCGTCCACCAGCTTGAAGAGCTTCTCGGCGTCCTTCCTCTCCACCCTGACCTCGTTCTGAGGCACCCAATCGAGCTCAGCCCGCTGGAACTCGATCCCGGCGGCCCTTATCTCCACCTGTACCTCGTGGAACGAGCTGACCTCGGTCGTCACCACGAACTCCTCACCCTCGTTGGTGACGTCGTCGGCGCCGGCTTCGAGGGCCGCCTCGAATACCGCGTCCTCTTCGTAGCAGCCCGCGTCCACGAAGATCTGGCCTCTGCGATCGAACTGCCACGCCACCGATCCCGTGGTCCCCAGGCTTCCGCCCTGCTTGGTCAGGAGGTGGCGTACCTCCGCGACGGTGCGGTTCTGGTTGTCGGTGAGGCACTCGATGTAGAGGGCCACGCCTCCCGGGCCGTAGCCCTCGTAGGAGACCTCCTCGTAGGTCGCGCCCTCGATCTCGCCCGTGCCCTTCTTGATGGCCCGAATGATGTTGTCGGCGGGCATGTTCCCGGCCTTGGCGTTGTCCATGGCCAGGCGCAGGCGCGGGTTGGAGTCGGGGTCTCCCCCGCCGTCCCGGGCCGCCACCGTGAGCTCTCGGATCAGCTTGGTGAACATCTTTCCGCGCTTGGCGTCCGTCGCCGCCTTCTTGCGCTTGATGGTGGACCATTTGCTGTGTCCGGACACCTCGACTCCTCCCGACTGTCACCAGATTGGGCCATCGCAAGGTAAGAAACGAGAGGCCGGAGGGCATCTTGCCCCCCCCCCCACGCCCTACGGAAGCCGGGAGGGAGGACCTCGCTCCTCAGCGACTCTTGAGCCTCGAGCACCCTGCGGCCCCCTCACGATCCCACGCAATCGACGCTTCAGGAGCGAAGGGCGCCCTCTCGAGCCCCAGTGCGCCTCCTCAGCTCCTTCACCGATGCGATCACCTTGTCCACCTCGTGGTGCGGCACGGGTTCGTACCCCGAGAAGCTCCGCGTGTGATGGGCCCGCCCCTGCGTGATCGAGCGCAACGAGGTGGCGTACTTGTAGAGCTCCGCCTCGGGCATCAGCGCCCTGACCGTCGTGCGGCCCTTCTCGGGATCCATCCCCAGGACCTTGCCGCGACGCTGGTTGATGTCGCTCATGATGTCGCCCACGTAGTCGTCGGGCGTCGTCACGGCGACCTCGATAATCGGCTCGAGGATCACGGGAGCGCAATTTGGCGTGACATTCTTGAACGCCACCGACCCTGCGAGTTTGAACGCGATGTCGCTCGAATCCACCGAGTGGTACGAGCCGTCGTAGCACTCGGCTCCGAAGTCCACCAAGGGAAAGCCCGCCAGGATGCCGCGTTTGGCCGCTTCCTGGATCCCCTTGTTCACGCTGGGCACGTACTTCGTGGGGATGACCCCCCCCTTTATCGAGTTCACGAACCGGTATCCCTCGCCCCGTCCGAGAGGCGTCATGCGGATGTAGCAGTCGCCGAACTGGCCGCGCCCGCCCGACTGCTTCTTGTGGCGGCCCTGGCCCTGGGCGCCCTTCGTGATCGTCTCGCGGTAGGCGATCTTGGGCTGCTCGGTCTCCACGCTGACCCCGTACTTGCGCTTCATGCGCTCGAGTTGGACTTCGAGGTGCAATTCGCCGAGCCCTCGGGCGATGGTCTGGCTCAGCTCCGAGTTGTAGTCGGCCACAAACGTCGGGTCCTCCTCGTGGAGCTTGGGGAGCACCTCGCCCAGCTTATCCTCGTCGTGACGTGCGGCACCCCGGATGGCCACGGCGATGTCGGGCTGCGGCAGATTGATTTTCTCAAGGATCACGCGACGCGACGGGTCGGAGAGCGTGTCGTTCGTGTGGACGTTCTTGAGCTTCGCCACCACACCGATGTCGCCGGCGTGGAGCCGGTTGACCTCGGCCCTCTCCTTGCCCAGGGCGATGGAGAGGTGGTTCAGCTTCTCCGTGCTTCCCCGCTCTCCGTTCTTCACCTCGGCCCCGTTGGCCACGCTCCCGCTCACCACCCGGAAGTAGGAGAGCTCGCCGACGTGCGGCTCAGCCACGGTCTTGAAGACCAGGGCCGAGAAGGTCTCTTCGTCGGAGGGGGCGAGGTGGACCTCTTCCTCCATGCCGGCTCTCCTGACGATTTCGCCCCCGGCCTCGGCCGGACTGGGACAGAGCTCGACGATCTTCTTGAGCAGCGCCTCCATCCCGTAGGAGTGCACCGCCGAGCCGCAGAAGAGGGGCACCACGTCACCGCGGACGACGCCCAGGGCCATGGCCTCGACGGCCTCCTCCCGGGTGATCTTCTCACCCCCGAGATAGCGCTCGAGCAGCTCCTCGTTCGTGGTCGCTAGCGTCTCCTGCAGCTCGTTTTCCAACGTCTCGAACTGGCCTTGAAGCTCCGCAGGGATCTCGGCCTCGTCGTATTCGCCCTTTTCGGTGCCCTTCCTGTAGATGTGGGCGCGCCCGCTGAAAAGGTTGATGATGCCGTGGAAGTCGGGGCCCTCGCCGATGGGGAGCTCCACCGGAACCACTTTGGTGGTCAGCGTCTGCTTGATCTCCTCGTAGACGCGCTCGAAGGAGGTGTGCTCCTTGTCCATCATGGAGAGAAAAAACAACCGGGGGATGCCCCGGTCTTCCACGTGCTCCCACACGGTCTCCGTGCCCACCTCCACGCCGGAGGTGGCGCTCACTACAATGACGGCGGAGTCGGCGACGCGTATGGCGGCCAGGGTCTCTCCCATGAAGTCCATGAACCCGGGCGTGTCGAGGAGGTTGATCTTGGCCCCCATGTACTCGCAGTACGCCGGCGTGCACTGCAGCGACATCTCGTGGGCGATCTCCTCGGGGGTGTACATGGTGAGGGCGTGTCCCTCGTCCACGTTGCCCTTCCTCTTCGAAGTTCCCGCTGTCCAGCAGAGGGAGTCGACGAGACTGGTCTTGCCGGCTCCGCCGTGGCCCAGAACCACGACGTTCCTGATTTTGTCCGTTGTATATTCTTTGGCGGACGCCATCACACCTCCTTCTTGAATGCCCAGTCGTGGGGTGGTTGTCTCTGCTCAGGGGCCGGTGATTCTACTCCTTGCGGTCCCGGGGGGCGAGACCTCAGGGAGAGGGCGAATCCGGCTCAGTTCGTCCGCTGCTTCTTCGAGACCTCGTCGAGAAGCCGTCGCTCGTCTTCCGTCAGCGAGCCCATGCCCTCGGCAGAGATCTTGTCCAACACCCTGTCAACCGCGTCCAGCATCGAGTTCTCACTCGCCTCGGCCTCGGCGTCACGCAGTCGGTGCCGCCCGCTGGCCCGGTCCTCGCTTCCGTCGCGCGGGACGATCGCGAAGCGTCGGGACCGCGCCGCCTTGCCCATCTTCTGGAATTGCTCCGCGGCCTTCCAATCGGTCTTCAGGTAGAGGATGCCCGTGATGAAGCCGCCGAGGTGGGCGAAGTGCGCCACGCCCCCACCCACCCCGCCAAATGCGCTCGTGAAGGTCACGACGAAGAGGAACGCCACCAACCATTTGGCCTTTACCGGGAAGATTCCCCAGACGTAGATGGGCGCGTCAGGCCAGTTCATCGCAAAGGCCAGCATGACGCCGTAGACCGCGGCAGACGCGCCGATGATCGGGTAGGAGACGAAAAAGAAGCTCAAAGCAACGCCCCCAAGCCCGCAGATCGCGTAGTACTTGATGAACTCCCTGGATCCCCACTTGGACTCGAGCGGAGGCCCGAAAAAGAACAACACCAGCATGTTCATGAAGAGATGCCAGAAGTCACCGTGGAGGAACATGTAGGTCACGGCGCCCCACGGGCGGAACAGCATCTCGGAGGGGCGGAAGGAGAACCAGCCGAAGACGAACTCGCGGCCGATGATCATCGTGAGGACGAAGACGACGGTATTGGCGATCAGCAACCTCTTGACCCAAGGGGTCAGCTGATAGCTGAGATTCATACCACCGCCGGCCACGTACCCCGCGCTTCTCACGGGCACCTCTCCAACGTACAGCGAAAAAAAACCGGCCTGCAACCCTGGACTCAAACCCCGGTTCGGGCAAGCGGGTTCCGGGTGGAGAGAGTCTTCGATTCAAGCCTGGCCGAGCCTCGTGCGTCCCCTCTCGGCTTCGCGGCCTCGGGCCGCTCAGCGCTGCCGTCCGCAACGCCATCGCCCGCGAGCGTGTTGACCCGGGATGCACGTTCCCTTGCGTGGCGCCATTCTGGGTGGACGGGAGCCGCCGGGGCGATGCGTGTTTAGGGAGAAGGTCCTACGCATCGAGGCCTCCTTCACCTGATTGGCGGAGTAGGCCTCGAGACCGTTCGTGGTGACATCTCCTTCATGGCGGCCGAGGGGCTATCGGCCGAACCGGAACTCCGGTCCGAAGTAGTACGGCTCGCCCGGCCGGCCGCGCTCGCGGTAGATGGGGTGCTCGCTGTCCATGGCGGGCATGCCGTCCATCTCCGAGAGGTGCCACGCCAGAAGAACGGCTCGCTTCGCCATCTCGGCCGCCGACTCCATCGTGAACGTGTCTCCGTTGAAGTTGTCGGCCGGCCGATGGCGCCACTCGTTGTAGTACTTCAGGCGGTCGGCGAGACCGATCTGCAGATCCCCGTCGACCGTGTGGCCCGGCTTGAAATCGATGGCCGGAACACCAGCGAGCAGGAACGGATAGTGGTCCGACGAGAAGCCCACGAGGCTCGTCAGGGCGCGGTCACGATCCATGACGCCCACGCCCACCTCCCCCATTGCCTCCCGGACGATCTCGTAGAGCTCCGAGAGATCGGCGGCATTGTCGATGACGTCCTCCGCGATGACGCCCTCCCGACCACCGTCCTGGTTCACGTTGGCCACGACCCGCTCGATGGGCAGGACCGGATTTCGGACATAGCGCCACGTGCCGAGGAGGCCCCGCTCTTCCGCACCCACAGCTGCGAAGACGATGGAACGGCGCGGTCGGAGATAGGCCATCGCCTCGGCGGACGCGATCAGCTTCGCCGTCCCCAGCGCGTTATCGTGCGCGCCGTTGTTAATCGAGTCGCCCTCCGAGTTCGGGGGTCCGATCCCGACGTGATCGAGGTGCGCGGTGAAGACGATCGACTCATCCCGACGCGCCGGATCCGACCCCGGCACGATGCCAACCACGTTCCAGCTCTGGACCGGTTCGAGCCGGTGCCTCCGGACGAGAGTGACCTGCCCCACCGAGTGGGGGGGCGTGTCTCCCCCGTCCGCTTCCGCGGTCACGTTGCCCGGGTCGACGCCCCAGGCCTCGAACAGCCACCAGCTACCTTCGGCCGTGACCGTGGCGTGCGGTCGCACCCTCGGCGCCGTCCCGTCCGCCAGGGCCATGACCCGCCGCGGATTTCCCGGAGGCTGCGGGGCCTGGGCGACCTCGGGGTCACGGGGCGCGGTGAGCTGAAGCTGGAAGGCGCCCTGAACTACTTTGCCATCTACGTCGAAGGTAAGATCTGCCTCGATGTCGGGTCATCGACCGGGGGCTTCACCGATTGTCTTTTACAGCGCGGAGCAGCGAAAGTCTACGCCGTGGATGTGGGTACGGCGCAACTGCACTGGAATATCCGGCAGGATCCGCGAGTCGTGGTCTGCGAGAAAGTGAACGCGCGGTATCTTTCCAATGAAACCGTGCCGGAATCGGTGGAGTTCGTCTGCTGTGACGTCAGCTTTATCTCCGTTACACTGATTCTCCCGGCTCTCTTGCCGCTCATGACGTCTTCCGCAGGCTTGGTTGTTCTCGCGAAGCCCCAATTCGAGGTCGGCAAGGGCACAGTGGGCAAGGGCGGGATCGTGCGGGATCCCGCCCTGCACGCGTGGACCGTCCAGAAACTGTCCCGCTCATTGGTGGAATTAGGATTTACGAAGCCGCGGACCATGGAAAGCCCGATCCCAGGCGCAGAAGGCAACAAGGAATTCCTGATCTATGTCTCGGAACGGCAGTGAGCCGGCCCTCCGCCGGGTGGGCATCGTGTCGAAACCCGGACGTGAGGACATTCCCGGCCTGATCACGAGCGTTGTCTCATGGTTGGGCGGGCGAGACATCGACGTGGAATACGACCTCGTCACGGCGGAATACTTGCGGCGGATCACCGGATTCGACCGGGACAAGCTGCCCCCAGGGCTCGACCTGCTAATTGTCCTCGGCGGCGATGGAACGCTGCTCTCGGCGGCGCGCGGGGTGGGCCGAAGCCAAACTCCGATTCTTGCCGTGAATCTCGGCGGGCTGGGCTTTATGATGACGACCGGTCCCGACGAGCTGCTGCCCCAGCTTGAGCGCGTCGTGGCGGGGGACTACACCACCTCATGCCGCTCCGTGCTGTCAACTGAAATCGTCCGAAACGGCGTGTCACTGGGACCCCGCAACGCACTCAACGACATCGTGATCAACAAGGCAGCGGTCGCCCGCCTCATGCTCCTCGATGCGTATATCGACCGAGAACTGGTCTCAAGCTATCGGGCCGATGGCATGATCGTTTCGACGCCGACCGGATCGACCGCCTATTCGCTTTCTGCGGGCGGCCCCGTGATCTATCCTTCGGTTTCGGCGATCTGTCTCACGCCGATTTGCCCGCACACGTTGACGAACCGGCCGCTGGTTCTGCCGGACGACTCGACAATCGAAGTGGTCGTTCGCGGCGGCGATAAAGACTCCTATCTGACGATCGACGGTCAGGTCGGTCTTGAGCTCCAACTGAATGATCGCATCCGCACCCGCCTTGCGGACTATTGCGTCCACATTATCCAACCGGACCGGCTGAGATTCTTCGAAGTGCTTCGCAGCAAGATGAAGTGGGGTTAGGCGAAGACCTTGCGGTCTTTATTATCCCAGGAGCGCCGATGACTCGAAGGGCAGCGCCTCACCTGGGCCTAGTCTCGAAGTCCCGATCAAGACCTTCACCTCAGACGCAGGAGACACGGTGATCGGGCGGGGCAAGCATGATCCCTTTCCCCGCCCTGGGGACGATCCCCTGCTGGATCGAATCGCCTTTCACGGTCCGGCCCAGGCCCGTGCTGTCGGGTCTTTGCTCAAGAACGACTGGATGCAGGCGCTTCTGCGTCGTACGCCCTGATGCAGT